>NZ_CP150250.1:4800000-7732132 GCF_037975415.1 Paenibacillus sp. FSL M7-0896 | reverse complement strand
AGTGACGGCACCTCCATTCTACTATCAATCAACACAGCCAATAGTAGCATAGAGGTGCTGATATCGAAATCGAGCGTAAGTAGAGTATTCTAAATTTATTCTGCAACTCTAGGTTGCAAAAGGCTATGGAGTAGTCTTGAATGCTCATCCCATTAAAAAACGGCTGGTCAGGTTCCCCTGATCCAGCCGTTTACGGTTATTTCAATATTACATTATCGATCAATACCGCCGTGTCAAAGACGCTGTCACCTTGATCCCACACATGGAACCGGAGGACAATGGAGCCCTTGCCGGCAAATTGGCTCACATCAAATTGGACGTGCTTCCAATTCGTCATGTAGGCCGTATCATCCCCGCCGTAGAAATTAACGTCTACTTTGTTCTCATCAATCCAATAGGCTGTGGATTCATTAATCGATTCCTTACCCACAATCACAGATTCCTGTCCGTAGACACTGGACGTCACCGTAGGTCCGCCATTCAAGTGTGAGGTGACGAGGGAAGCCGGATTGATGTATACACTGGAAGTTACTGTTGCTCTAAATGTATCGTTGTATTTGCTTCCAACATATTCCTTTGGCTCCTCAGAAATGAAATTGTAATCGAACGACAAGGTTGTGGCTCCCGCCGGGACAATGAAGCTCTGCTCGATATAACTATCGGAATTGTAGTCATATCCTCCCTTGTCATTGTTTTCAAACCCAAGGCCAGTACTGATAATCGCCATGTAGTTACCCTCTGTAGGCTTAAGCGGCCCCAGCTTTGAGATGACCCGGACATCTCCGTTTCCATTCCAGCCGGTCCATTTTCCGTTCTCAAAGGTTCCGTTGATAATCCCTTCGGTCTTCGTACCGATGCTGCTTCCCTTCATAACGAATGCTGCCAACCCATCATCGGTTCCATGAGCAGCCACTGCTGCCTCAAAAGCTTGTCCGGTTGTCATATTCTCATTATTCAAGGCATTGAATACGGATGGAGCAATGACCTGATCATAAGCAAGCTTTACATAATCGGTGTAACCATAATAAGTGCTGGCGCCATTGTTGATGAACGCATCCGACATGGAATCGTTGTATGCGCTGCGGCAGCTGCCGTTATATACAATAGTGCCGGGAAGCATATCATTGTACCGTGTAATGAACGAAGGCGTAATCGCATAATAACCTGATATGATAGCCAATCTTCCCTTTTTCAAATCCAGTTCATAGGTCTTGTTGTTCTCTGCGGTTGCCTTCTCTCCGGTCAGGAACATGACTTGCGGCCCCGCATATTTGAAATCAACACCGTATTTATCATGGAATGTCTGGAGCACAATCTCATCATAGTACGTATCCCCATGGGAATCTAAGACCACAACACCATACTGATTAAGTCCTTTGAAGAAGTTAACGCCCGCTGCGCTGTCCTTTACTCTCTCCGCAAGGAAGGGGTAATTCGACTGCTCGAAGCTTTGATATACAGCGTCATACACCGTCGAAGATGGAAGGGTGCCGGAGAATGGAGAGACCACAGCAACCCGCTGGCTTCCTATGGTGGCTACGGTTTGTTCCACATCTTGCGTGAGCGCCGTCAATGCATTATTGGACGCAGCCTCTTCTACAGTGTTGTTTAATCCTTTTGTATTCTCAGGGGCCGAGGATATTCCGCCTAGAATCCCGTTGTCCAGCAAATACCAGATGCTTCCTCCTTCACCCGATATTCCTGCATGCTCTACTTCGTCCTGGGTTTGAAGCCAAGCCACTGTTTCTTCCTTTGCCTGTTGCAAATTACTTGTAGAAGCAGCCAGTTGATCAAGCTTACTCTGTGTATTATTTTCAATCATTTCTGTTTGTGCAAGCTGTTCATCTGTAAGATGCTTCAGTACAGACAGTTTAAAGACTGCACTGCTAGGCACCTCTCCAACAAAGGCCTGCAGATTTATGTAGCCCTCTGTATTTTCAGTTAATGCTGCTTTGCCGCTATAGAGTCCGTCTGCCGCAAGGCTGTCTCCATGAATTTCTAAACCATCATCGTACAGCAGGGTGATCTGTGACATCACTTTGCCGCTGTCATCTACCTGATAGACACTTGCAGTTACTGTCTCTGCCGCATTAAGCGTTGTACGGAAAATAACTTCAGTGGACTCTTCTGCATAAATAGCATCTGTACTCTCCCCCTTCACTACAATCTGGAGAGCATTGGCCGGTACTGGAGTTGGCTCCACTGGTGCCGGTGTTGCGGGTGCTGGAGTCGGCTCCGCTGGTGCCGGTGTTGCGGGTGCAGGCGTTGCCGATGCTGGCGTTCCTGGACCCGGGGCTGCCGGAGCGCTCACAGATGTATCACGGAGAGCTTGTGTCGCTGTGGGAGCCGGAGTAACCACCGGAGCTATACTCTTATTCGTCTCTTCAGCAAGGAGCTGCTTGGACTTCTCAACATATAGTGCCTTATTCGTCTTGAACTCATATGCGAGACGAGCCAGAGCCTGGCGCTCTGCGCGCTCTTTAGGTTTGAATTTCAGCGTGCCATCACTGCCTTGAACCCCGTTAACGAACCCATTGTTGAAGGCCAGGGATACTTGAGCTTTTGCCCATTCAGACACCTCAGACATATCCGACAGCTTACTGCCAAGCGGAAGCTTCTTCGCCGTTTCATCTAATTCAAAGGCCCGGATGAAAAACACAACCAGCTCTTCCCGGGTTACACTCGAATTAGGACTGAACGTGCTCGCCGATGTCCCCTCTGTGATGCCTGCCTTCACCAACGCACCTACATAACCACGATACCAGCTGGTAGCGGCAACGTCTTTGAATGCTGCGGCCTGATCACCACTTACTTCCAGTCCTAAGGACAGAACTATAATTTTCGCCAGTTCGGCGCGCGACATAGCCTTATTCGGTTTGAAGGTGTTATCTTCATACCCCGAGATGATTCCTGCTTCAGTTAAAGATTGAATCTCCTTCTGAGCATAAGAGCCTGCGATATCTTTCAATTGCGCGGACTCCCCGAATACCAGATGTGGCGTAAGGCTGCTTATTAGCAGGGCAATTACAATCACCAGACTGAGTTTACGGCGTGCTGCTTGGAATAACAAAATTTCTTCCCCCTCTTTCTGTATAAAAAAATTCATAAAAACCATCGCCCTACAGAGTTCCAAGGATGGAATATCGCTCCATAATTCGACAACTTCTTGATTCTACAATAGGACTATGTACATTTACTATGTATATTGATACTAGGATATTGTATAAATTGGAATATTAGAGGAAGAAAATTAAAAAAAGACTATCAAGCATAAGCTTGATAGCCTAAAGGCTGCCTGCAGTTTCCTGCATCTAATTCAAAGAGACCCTTATCGTATTTTTTGGAGTTTCATCTCTTCCATATCCAGAATGTTATGATAAAAGCTGGACTGGGTCTCTTTGTGTGAAATGCCAATGACCATCGTATTCGGCAATTCCCTGCTTATCAGTCTGTACAAATCTGATTCTTGTGCTCCATAAATATCGGTGGTTGCTTCATCAATTAATAACAATTCCGGCTTGAGTAACAGACATCTTCCCAAATTAAGAAGCTGCTTTTCACCCTGGCTGAAGCTCCCCTGATCTTCATCAATTTCTTGCTGAAGTGAGCTTACTCTCCCTCTAAGGTTTAACTTTTCAAGCACTGACCATATCTCCTGATCCGTACATTGCTGCTCGGGGTCCAAATTATCTCTTAGCGTTCCATGGTACAGCACCGGACGCTGCGGCAGGGTGACTATTTTTTTCATCAGCAGATGATCTGGAATGGACTTAACATTAGTGTCTCCGAGCAGAATCTCGCCTTCATACTCCATAAATCGGGTCAGGCAGTAAAATAACGTAGATTTACCGCTTCCTGTTCTTCCTTTGACCAGCAGGTTTTCAGTGGGTTCCAGTTTTAGTGTCAATCCGGAGATGACTGGTATTGAATCACTATATTTGGCGCTCAAATTCTTGATTGTCAGGCCGCCTGCTGTATCCATAACTGAAGGTGTAGCCTCCATTGCGCTTACCGGGGATTTTCCGCGCTCAAGCCCCAAAATTCTTTCAAGTGAATTAGTCCCAATTTCCATATGACGAAGATCTCTGAGCAGCACTTCAAAATTGGAAAATGCCGTTAACGTATAGGTTAAAGTCACATAGATGATAACGGAGTCTCCCGAGAAGCCCCTCAAGCTCATAAGGATCAAGAAAACAGAAAATGTAAAATACCCTGCCACCTCTATCCAGAACAGATAAAGTCTATTCACTGACTGTCTTGTATACTCTGCATTTAATGCGTCTGTAATCTTCCCTTCCCAGATATTCGTAAAATAAGTTTGCAGGCTTTGCTTCCTTACATAATTAGAATCTGCGGCCACAGATTTAAGAATAGCGAGGCAGGGCTCGTGGGCTTCATTGGCTAGCCTGGATGTAATTTTGCCTGTGATCCGAACTTCCTTCTGAATTTTATTAAAAAATATTAAAAATACACCCAGAACCAGCACCATATAGAAATCCGAGTAAGCAATTAGAATTGCTGCGGCAATAATTTTGAAAAACGATTCCAGCAGATTGCTGGTGTACCCGCTCATATCCATATCAATAATCTTCATATCATTGGAAAAACGCGCGGATAATGCCCCGTTCTGTTGTTTACTGAACTGCAAAAAACTGAGTTTCGATACCCGCTGTAATAATTGCTGATGAAGGGCTTCACCGGCTTTTACATTCCCCAAGTAGATTATACTTATACGCACAACATTGGTAATAACCAGCAATAGAGCTATGCCAAAATAAATAGAGGCGAATAACATAGGGTTTGCAGTATTTCCACCAAACCTCGGCACAATATAGATAGAGGCAGCATCGATAACCTGCGCTAATATAAATAAAGCTATGAAAAGAATCAGCAGCGGCCTGCTTCCTAATGCTAAAAAATACTGCTTCAGTACTCTAAGACTAGCTTGCTTAATCTTCTCCTGCTCTTCAGGGCCCGGCTCTTCCCGCTTTAAGCTCTGTTCTTCTGACAATTCCTTTGTGATACTTTCGTTATTCATTTGAATTACTTTTTCATCAGGAAGAAAGTCACGAAGTGTATTGTAATCGAATGCATTCTTTTGGAAAGCATTGTTGATACGGCCTTGTTTCATTACAATCACTTGGTCTGCCCGTTCGAATAATTCCTGATCCATAGTGGCTGCCACCATAATTCTAGTTGTATCATTCCAATAATCCAGAATCAAATTTTTAAGTACTCTCTTTCGCACCTTTGCATCCAAAGAATTCAGAATCTGATCCAGCAATACGGTCTTAGCATTCTGATATGCAGCCCGGGCCAGCAAAATTCTTTTTTTCTGCCCGCCTGATAGATTGACCATATCGGTATTGATAACAGTAGAATCCCCGTTTGTCCACTGTTCCAGATCCTTGCTTAACTCGCATAAATGAATGATCTGACGATAACGCGCCTCCTCATAAGGCCTGTCAAGGATGATATTATCTCTGATGCTTACCGGGAATAAAGGTGAATGATCCATGACCTCCTCACAGCGCAGCTCCGCAGATTCTTCTCCTTGAACGCGTTCCAGATATCCGGCAAGGGCTCGCAGCAGATTCGTTTTCCCGGACCCCGTTTCACCTACAATGATAACTAACTGTCCTGGATTGACCGTTAGATCTATATCTGTAAGCAGAATCTGGCCAGGGTCATTAGGTCTGCTATACGTTGCTTTCTTCAGTGAGATCGTCCCTGCCTTCTCTACAGTCCCTCTGCTTCCCTCCCATTCTTCTTCATCCAGGCTAACATATTCCTTTACGAGTGAGGCAGCCTTTAGCCCTTGTCTAACTGTGTTGATACTGACGAGGAAATCGTTAATACACCGATCCAGCAGGCCAAATACAATAAAGGATGCCATGGTTTTCTCAACACTTAGCGGATAGCCCATTAGAGAGGAGAAGCCAATACATATCATGGCCGTCAACGGAACCAGAGAATAGTTGATTAGAGTTAGCAGAATTTGAATCTTACTTTTTTTATGTAAAAATTCCGATTGGCGCGATCTTGCTTTATTAATCTTGCGGATGAAGTAATTGGTGAAGTTCATTTGTTTAGCTTCTCTATATTTATTAAGGTAATCGTTGATTTCAAATAATCGCTTACTGTTTGCACGGCTGAGCTCAGTATCCACCCGATTCAGTTTATGAAGCAGCCTCGAAAACATAGGTGCTGCGAATAGCAAAATACACCCCATAAGACCCCCGGCGCCTAAATACATTACCAGGAGTGCAACGCCAAATAGAATCCCGAGCGCGCTGCTTATGCCGTCTATAAACCAAACTATTCCTCTGAACCAGCTAATTTGATTTCCGTACAAATCTATCAGCTGCCCGGCACGCTGAGCGGATTCTTTTTTCCGCAAAATATTCTTAAACAGGATATTCCGGTAATTGAATTCAATGGAGGTAATTAACTTCCAGCGGAAATGCAGAAATTGAGAATTGGAGATCACCTTAACCATTTGAATGGCGACAAACAGGAAGATTGCCCCCAGCGCTCTCCCGTGAGGCTGCGAGCTTTCGTTAATGATAGCGCGAAGGATATCAGGGAACAAGTAAGGAATAGAGAATTGTAATGCAAGCGTCAGAATGGATAGTAATGCATAGGCCAGGAAAGAGCACTTTAATTGACGCACGATATGAATAACAAGCGGAAGCACTTTTTGGGATCTGCGCATGACCTCAGACTCTTCTTGAACCTGTCCAATCCCATAGGCGGAGGGAATAGTCAGAATGGATTCTTGGATGGCATCTAGCGACTGATCCTTACGTATAGCATGTTTAGTAAACGAACGTGTCCACGTAAAAAATAACTTTTGGATAGGATTCGCTCTCTCTTCAAGAGAACGGCTCTGATTCGGGTTAGTCAAACTGTTCATCCCTTCATGTATTGCGAAATTAGATAGTCAAATTATACAAAGCCCCATCCATTAACAAAGACGGAGCCTAGGTAACAAAGTTTATCCTGATATATAATCTGCTTTTTTCTCGGTCTCCGGCAATTGCACTTTAATTTCCACGAAATAACGTTCCAGCAATCCTTTAACTATATGTTTAATTGTTTTGCAGTATGCTTCATCATAGTTATAGATATCATCAAATTCATTCTCTACAGCACCTGTACAGTTCCCCGAACAAAATCCCTCCAATTCGCAATCGACGCAACCCTTGGAGTTGGAGTATGCCCTCATCGCATAATAACGGTATGCTTCACCAGCAAAAATCTCCTGAAATAAATCTGTATTTCCTAATTTTTTTGAAGTTGTTTTACAGGCATAGGCACTGCCATCCGGCTCAATGCTTATTAGACGCCCGATGGTAGGGCAGGTCTTCCAGGCTCTTCTTTCCACCCATTTATCCGGATGAACAATTCCCCAGAATGATTGATACCAATACCCTGATAACAACACGCCTCTAGTCTGAGCATAGTCGTAAGCATCCAGAATTCGGTCACCAATCTCTTTGGAACCAAACTTTCTATAAAAATCAAAATCAAAAGACATGATAATCTCAATACTTTTTATTCCCATTGTTGCAGCATAGTCTATGAGCTCATAATTAAAATGATCCCAAGTCTCTTCTGACATTACTGACTGCAGTTCAATATTGATATTGTGATCTCTAAGCTTACCAATATTCTTGTCCAGTGTAGCCCACTTAATCAGATTATTTCCTTCTCCGCGGAACTCACCTGTAAGGTAATCAATATAATCAATGCTTACAGCCACTCGCACCTTATACTTAGCCAACAGCTCCAATATACTGGATGGCAAATATGAACCATTTGTAGTGACTCCGTATTCCAAATCCATGCCAAAGCTTGTACCATCGCCGAAGTGTAATAATACTTCTTCAATCAGCTTACTGTTCAAAAAAGGTTCTCCGCCAAAAAACTCAATTGACAGTTTGTTCTTTCCGTTCATTTGAATGACCTGAATCGATTTCTCAATAGCTTCCTTGGCAACCTCAAAAGACATTGCCTGCTGCGGAAATCTCAGCTTATCATCTTGCGGGTTAGCTTCACTATAGTCAAAGGTGCTACAAAAACAGTAGCTACAGCTCATATTACATTTGTTAGTTGTAGAAAGATGAAGCCTGTCAAAATAAATACCAGTATGTAACGCCTGCTGCCGTTGATCCAATTCTTTCTCCAACAAGGCCCGTTCATCTTCTTCAACCTTATAGATAAAATTCAAAGCAATTAAATCATTGAACATTTCATCGCCAAAATACTCCAGTACTTCATGCTCCGAAACTATAGTATGACCATCAAAAAAATCATTACATTCTTTAGAAACTATTCTTCCATTTCCGTACAGTGCATTATAGATAAAGTAATAATCATCCGTAATAGAATATCTGATTAAGTTAGCGGCTAGCTTATACAAAATCTTCATATTTATCCTCCGTTATAAGTTATAAGGGATATCTGTGTGCCCTAAAAGCTCCACAGATATCCCTGGTTAGATTAGCAAGGACGATTAGTCGTCAACGGGTTTAAATTTGTTTTAACAGACGAAGGATGGATCATTACTGGCTTTTTCATAGTTTCACCTCCATTCACGGTCTATTTCAAGAGAAATAGAATTATGTGATAAAGATTCATTTATGATATATAATCCCATATGTTATAAAATATATTATTTCATCTTCTGGTAAAAAAACTGTTAAAAATATCATGTTCATCGTTTCGGCGGTGACTATTAAACACGGTCAGCTAGACAATCATATCCCCTATCCCGGTTCTTGTTATATCAGACTTGGCACTGTATACTGGCCTGAATTTGGAATAATGATCCGCCCAGATCAACACGTGATCACTTGTAATCAACTGATCCAGTGCACCCGGGATTTCAAGATGCTGGAGTTCTCCAGGTAACGTAGCCAGTATCGCATCTTCTATATTTACATAAGAATACGATTGCAGGCCTCTTGCGTAGAACGGCGCTGGCTGAAGTTCAATAAATTCGGTTATTTTCAATCCATTATGTTGATACGCCAATTTCATTAACAAGCCTTCCAGTTGTTGCACTGCTATTGCAATAGAGGGTTCCATCAGGATCGCTTCAAGTTGCTTAACATGCTCATTGACCACAGGGCTGATCTGCGCCAGCTCCCTGGACAGCCATTTGTAGGTCCCCGGCCGATACCTTCTGTTGTAGAGAAAGACCAATTGCACCGCCTGCTCCACCATCCGGTTTAACAGCAGCCGGGCTGACAACGTTTCTCCCCGAAGTTCAGCGAGCTTTACCACATAGAGATGACAGAATGAACTCCAGGCATATTTCAATTTATAGCGCCAGATATCATCTGGCAGATAAGCAAGGGTCTTACGCACTTCTGTTATTTCCCCTATAGGGTCTGTGAAGATTCTCCCTCTTGTCCATTCGAGCAATTTCTGCTCAGGAAGCATTAGCCACTCGTGTAAGGAAGGCTGCACACTATGCAGACCCAGTTGGATTCGCATATGCCGGGAGACACATGTAATAGCAATATGATGCAGATTGCCACTACCATTAGAGAGTATAAGCACCTTGTGAGACTCATCTACAGAAAAGCGGGCGGGATACCCTTTGAATAAAGCCGGAACCTCTTCATCCAACGCTTGATCGAGGGTTACAGCATATTGATCGTAGTCCGAGTCCTGCAGCCAAATGTAGCATCTGGCTCCCCATTCATGATCTCTTGATAAGTCGTCATCATGCCCTAGAACATCCGAGCCATATCCAATCAATCCGGCAGCATGCTTCTCCATTAGTTGCGGGAAACGTCTGGCGATCAGCGGCCTCACAATCTCCCAATAGAACTCCTCGCTCAAGTCTAAACCCTTCATTTGCAGACTCCATTTCATGTAACAGTGCGCACTCACATTTTGTTTTACCGGTAACCTTATGTTAACATCTCGCCCAAAAATTACTAGACTATTCATTTGAATTCTGTTATCATTTAGATTGAAGTCTTGATAATAATACTATTCCATTAAAAACGGCTGGTCAGGTTCCCCTGATCCAGCCGTTTTCTGGTTATTTCGATACCATATTATCGGGCCCAGCTCCGCTCACTCAGATACCGGCCAACCGCCGCATCGCTCCAGATATGCGCTTCGACGTACCGCTCGGGGCCGTACTTTCCGTCATTGTTCCAATTCTGAGGTAACCCGTACTTGTCAATGATGCTCACAATCTCGGGATAGGTATACAGAGTGTGCCTGTACTCTTTGCCATCGTTAATCAGCGGGCTGAAGGTGGGCATGGAGTCCCCATAGGTAAAAGAAATCGTGTTCACATCAAATTCCTCAATCGGAATCTTGAGGGATGCGCCATTCTCGAACCATGTGCTTAGCCACGGACTGTGTTCAACTACCATATAATGCGGGGAGGACCGCTGGACCACACCGCCCTTACGTATAAATTCCGCCCGGATGATGCTCTCGCAGTTCCGCCGATATTCCACATACTTATCATGTCTTTGGGCGCTCTGGGCCTTGGGCTTGGTCTGCTTAATCGTCTCCAGTACAGCCCTCGCCTGATCGCCCGGCAAATCGGATAGGCTGACAAACGGACCCACAGATGCATCATAGTAATGATATAAGAACATCGTTCCGCTCCTTTTCTAGAGCACAGACTCCAGCACTTCATTCTCAGCTTCAATACTATTCAGGGCCGTACGGTTAATCCAAGACAGCGCCAGTGTCCCCTCGCCCATATGAGCACCTACCACCGGGACAAAGGTCATTATTTCTGTACGCACCGAAGGGGACATGGCCTTAATGGCCCACTCCAGGCTCAGTGCCTCTTCTCTGTTATTGGCGTGCATAATACATACATCCTGGAAGCGGCCGATTTCCTCCTGGATGGTCTCCAGCAGCTTTTGCTTCGTCTTCTTGAAGGTGCGGATTTTATCGACGACGACAATTTTACCCTCATCGAACCGCAGAAGCAGATGAATCCGCATCAGCTGGCCCAGCAGGAACTGAGAGCCGGAGAGCCGTCCGCTGCGGTGCAGCTGGCTCAGGCTGGCAGGGATAATATAGAAGGACATTTCCTCGATTATATTATCAATTCTGTTCTTGATCTCCTGCGCAGAGCAGCCTGCCTGCTGCCAGTGAATACCGCGCAGAAGCATCTCACGGATCGGGTACGCGCCTACTTTGGAATCGATACCAATTACGTTGACTCCAGCAATGTCTGCCGCCTGCATCGAGGTGTTGAAGGTTCCGCTAAGCTCGGAGGAACAATGGATCGCAATAATCTCGTCATACTCTTCCTTCAGACGCTCGTATAATTCCACGAACTCGCCAATCGGCGGCTGGGAGCTGCCTACCTTGTCATGCTGACGCATTTTGTCATAGAACTGATCGGCGTTAATATCTATATTTTCTCTATAACATTCATTATTGACGATTAGACGGAGGGGAACGATATACACATGGTTATTCTTGGCGAATTCAGAATCAATGGTGCTGGTGCTGTCAGTCACCCAGGCGATGGATTTCATAGTCATTACTCTCTTTCGTGAGGAATTCACTGCTCAGGAATCAGCAGCTATGGCTGTCTGTATATTCATAAATTATACAGGATGCCAAGCATGCGTAGAGCATTCCTTGAATAATCCCAGCACTTTTTTTCAACTAAATTCGACATAAATTCACATTATATATGACGAATATACCTGTTTAAGAGAGGTTTGATTATGGTATGAGAAAAGTGGAAATTAGCGTCAGCACGAGCAACATCCTAATATCCAACCAAGGTACTTAACGTGTTCACATTCTCCTGAAGGAATGCTTGATTCTTGTCCACACCCCGGTTACGGCACCACACAATGGAGGCGAACGCATCGTATAGATCATATAACGGCAGGACTCTTTCCAGATCCAGTATAGGCCGGATTGATTGATAACCTTCCATGAATGGCCTCTTAGTTCCTGAATCGACCTCCCACAGATACCGGTTGACCTTCGTAAAATCCACCTCCGACGATCCGCCGCGGGCACTCTCGAAATCAATAATGCCGGCAACCCTGTTCCCGTTCACCAATATATTGCCCGGTCTATAATCCATGTGAACCATGCAGGGTCCGTCAGGATCAGGCAGAGCAGAGAACAGCTCATCAAAGTGAAGCATACATTTCTCAACCAGCCTTGGATCGAGTATCTCCTTACATGGCTCTTCCCATTTCTCAAAATTACTCCGGATATATATTCGCCAGTCATTCGGGTCCAGATCCTTAAAGCCGCTGGCTACATGGTAGCCATATCCCGGAGTTGTAACCTCATGGAGCATTGCAAGATACATGCCTATTTGATAAGAAAGCTGCTCGTCCAGCTCCCCTGTACAAGGCGTCCCCTGAATTGCTGAAAGAAGCAATGCTCCTGTCATAGTGTCATCCCCGTACCAAATATCGAGCACCTCAGGAACAGGAATCATGCCTTTCAATGCTTCAAGGACCTTGAATTCACGGACCAGCTTGTCCCTGTTAAACGGAACTTTCACATAGACGTTCTCACCGCCGGCAAGCGTAAGCTTATATACCTCGGAACTAAACGAATCTGGCACACCCTCTATATTCGAAACGTTCAACTTAAGCCTGTCTATAACGAGATGAATAACGCTCATAGATTACCTCCTGAAACTAGTTTGTCAGGCTGGCCTAACTTAGCGACCGCGCGGCTCCATAGACTATCATCTAAGCCCGGAAGTACTGCTGCACAGTTCCCTTGCCCTCTCCAACCTCTACCTCTGCAAAAGCCCCGTTCACCAAAGTAACCTGGGGAGGCAGGTGCCCGCAGTCGATATCGTATGCGACCGGCAGGCCCAGCTCATCGGCCAGCTCCTGGTAGACATCCCCTACGGTGTACCCGTCCATAGGGCGGTTAGCCGCGCTCCGGCCGAACATAAGTCCGCTGCAATGCTCGAACCAGCCCGCCAGCTTCATCTGCACCAGGGAGCGGCGCAGGTCGGTCACGGACAGCTCACAGTTCTCTAAGTACCACAGAATAGGCTCATTATGGATATAGTGCTGCTGGAAATGCCGCACATCTCCATACGGCGTGCCGATCAGATGACGGATAACGTCAATGCAGCCGCCCAGCAGGCGGCCCTGCATGGCGAGGGCCTGATTGCCCACCGTCTTCCAGCTAGTGGCTTCTGTAAGGTTGAACACATGGGGCGACGGCTCGCCTCCTCCCCATTCCAGCTGGTATTGCTGTGAGGATTGCTGAAATACAGAGCCGCCGCTTGGCGTAGACAATACCTTGTCCCACATGGCGGTTGTCGGGTCTGTCTCTTCTCCCCGGAGATCAATGAAGTTCGTGCCATGGGCAGTGGCAATCCCCGTCTTCAGCGTGACAGCCAGCAGCAGCACACTGATATCGGAATACCCGAGAATCCATTTACACTTCATCTTGCTGAAATCCACCTGCTCCAGCATCTCGATCAGCAGCTCCCCGCCCCAGGGAGGCACGACGAGTCCGATGGACTCATCGGCCATCATCGCGTTGAATTCAGCGGCACGTACAGCAGCCGGAGCCGATTTAGCCTTTTCCTGTGTCCATGCTGTGGGTCCGCAGACTACGCCGTACCCTCTTTTTTGCAGCCGTTCTACAGCCAGCTCAAGCAGTTCACGAAGCTCCTCTCCTACTCCTGATGAGGGTGCAGTTACACCAATAACGGCTTCTGCTTCTAATACGGGATATCTGATCATCCGGTTATTCCTCCTAAGGTAACCCCACCAAGTGGGGCTTTAGCTTCGATGATGACTCAGGTACTTTGCGGGGACCCCAAAACATATAAATTCTATAAAAAAGGAGATACCCGAACCTTGAGCAGGCTGAATATCCCCCTAGTGTACTAAGCATTATATCATTGACTGCGTCATTCCAGCGAAGGCTTATTATCCCGGCTGATATCCAGAATATCCAGGAAAAAGACGAAGATTGGAATCCCGAGAATCAGTCCCCATACCCCGATATAATGCTCGGAGAACAACAGCACTACCAGAGTGTAGAACATCGGCAGGTTCATTTTGGAGGACATCAGCTTCGGGTTGAGGAAGTAGCCCTCTATGACATGTAACAGGGCAATCATCACCAGAATGTTGATCGTCAGCATCAGTCCACCCGTGTTATAACCGATAATGCACAGCGGAATCAGCGAAATGACAAAGCCGACGACCGGAATCAGGCTGAGCATGAAGATCATAATGGAGAGGGCGAACAGATACGGGAATGGCTCGAAAAAGAAACCAAGCACCCACAGCCCGACCACGGTAAACAAAGTATTGAACAGCGCAATCAGAATCTGTGCTTCAATGACCTTGCCGAAGGAGGAGATGAATTTTCTGCCGAAATACTCCAGCTCCACATAGAACCAGGAGATTTTGCTGTCTCTCAGGCGGGAGGTGAAGCTGACGATCCGATTCTTCTCCAGAATGAAGACAAGGCTTAGAATCGTGGACAGGACGAAGGTGGTGCCCCAGTTGCTGATTTTGAAGACATATTCGATCCCTTGATTCAAATAACTCTGATAATTGAGCTCCCTGACCTTTCGGAACAAGTACTGCATAATTTCATTCTGCGGAATATCATCGGAGGTCAGCGTGCCGAGAAAAGTGGTTAATTGCTTGATCTGTGAGAATACCTTGGGCATATATTTGACGAGTGCCATGACGATCATGCTGATCAGCGCCACATACAGTATAATAATGATGACCTTGCTGTTCACCTTCACAAATTTGCCGATCCGCTTGCTCAATAGCACCTGAAAGCTGTTCATCACATAAGCGATCAGGAAGGTCAGCAGCACCAGATTCAGCATGTCCCTGATACTGTACAGCAGCAGTCCAATCAATCCCAGAATCAAGAAGCGCCGGACTGTTAAATTGGCGACATAACGCTTGAATACTTCCATTGTTCCCTTGTTCCTCTCCATTCGCTGGCAGATAAGATTTTTATTATAGTGTACCGTACTGAAAACAAATATAGCAACTTTGGCATCGCCCAATTCCCG
The DNA here is from genome assembly GCF_037975415.1 of Paenibacillus sp. FSL M7-0896. Taxonomy (NCBI): domain Bacteria; kingdom Bacillati; phylum Bacillota; class Bacilli; order Caryophanales; family Paenibacillaceae; genus Paenibacillus; species Paenibacillus sp. FSL M7-0896. Next base: position 7,717,086 of record NZ_CP150250.1, on the reverse strand, counting down.
CGAAACCACGAACTTTATGTCGATTTACAGGAAGCTCTATTGCTATATGCTATAATGTGGGCAAAACTGGAACATATATACCTTTTTCAATATTCCAAATCAATGAATTCAAACTAATGGAGGCGAAAGCTGGTATGAACAAAGTAATCTGTATCACCGGAGCATCCTCCGGCATCGGCCTTGCCACTGCACTGAAGTTCGCCCATGAGGGCTGGACGGTCTATGCCGGAACCCGCCATCTGAAGCGTGAACAGGAGCTGTACCAGAATGTGGAGGGTCTGCAGTTCGTAGAGCTGGAGGTGACACAGCCGGAGAGTATTCAGCAGGTTATAGACCGGATAGAAGCGGAGCAAGGCAAGCTGGATCTATTATTCTGTAATGCCGGATTCGGATATCTGAGAGCGCTTGGACAGGCACCGTTCCCTGAGATCGAGGATGTCTTCAATACCAACGTGTACGGGGTCATGCATACGATCCGGGCTGCACTGCCGCTGCTGCAAAAGACTGGCTACGCCCATATTGTGGCGACCTCCAGTGTCGGCGGACTGGTCGGGCAACCGATGAATGAGGTCTACTGCGCCAGCAAATTCGCAGTGGAAGGGCTGCTGGAGAGTCTGGCCACCTATTACAAGCCGCAGTTCAATATCGATATCACCCTGCTGGAGCCAGGAGCGATTGCTACGGAGTTCAATTCAACCGTCATGGGGCATGTCGCCAGCACCGGCGGCGTTCTGGAAGACGAGTACAAGCCAATTCTGGATGCTTATAGAGCGGCCTTCCTGGAGCGCAATGTGGAGCCGCAGACGGCAGACTCTGTTGCGGATGTGATGTGGGAGCTGGTACAGCTTGAGACCAAGCCGCTGCGCCTGCGCACCTCAGAGCGGGCCGAAGCCTTCGTTGCCCGCAAGGTCAGCACTGACCCTACCGGACTGGAAGGCGTACTAAGCACGCGCAGAATTCAGTTGAATATGTAAATGTAAACAGCCGCTCCCATTCCTGGAGCGGCTGTCTTTGGCTTTCCCTTATCAGATTCTAGCGCTGAATCGGCTCAATCCGGTACGTTCCGGTACTGCCGTCTCCAGCAGGCCCGCCAGTGACCGCCCAGCCGTAAGACAACACATCCTCCAGCCGTTCGCGTTCAGCCTCCGTTAATTCCGCTTCCACCGCTTCCTGCCCCTCTTCCAGCTCCAGCTTCGCTTCAATACCGAGTGCAACCTCGATCCAGCTGCGGATGCCGCGGATGGTATTGTATTTAATCTGGTAGCCTTCCAGAACGGCCCGGCGGAATCCCTCCGGCTGTTCCTCTGCAAGGGCAGACAACTGCCCGTAATCGAACTCGTATTTACTCTCATCGGCCGGCAGTTCCCCTTCGCTGACTCTGCGCAGCAGCTCTTCGTCAGATCCGGACAGCGCGCGCAGCGATTCCAGCAGAAGGGCATCCCATTGTGATAGCTTGACCTTGCTAGTCGGTATTGTCATTGTATCTCCTCCTTGATTCACAGATGTGTATCTCCTAAGATTCGTTCATAATATTAGTCTGCATATTCCCCGGCCACATAATGCCCGGGACTCACTTCCCGCAGTGCAGCGGCTTCCTCTGTCCCGCGCGTAGCCGGGTAAGCCTCCAGCTGGATTCTGCGGCTGGCCTTCATCGGGTCTGTCTCCAGAATGGAGGACAGCAGCGCTCTGGTGTAGGGATGGAGCGGATTATCATACAGCTCATCGCTTGGAGCCACCTCCACCAGCCGTCCGCCGTACATCACGCCGATCCGGTCGGCAATATGGCGGACCATCGACAGATCATGGGCGATGAACAGATAGGTCAGTCCGAACTCGGCTTGCAGATCCTCCAGCATATTAACGACCTGGGCCTGGACAGAGACATCCAGCGCAGAGATGGGCTCATCGCAGACGACGAACTCGGGCCGGACCGACAGCGCCCGTGCAATGGAGATCCGCTGGCGTTGCCCGCCGCTGAATTCATGGGGGAAGCGGTACAGATGCTCCCGCTTCAGCCCCACCTTCTCCAGCAGCTCTGCCACCGCTTCCTTGCGCTCTTCGCCCGGATAGAGACCGTGAATCCGCATCGGCTCACTGATCAGCTCCAGTACGTTCAGGCTTGGATTAAGCGAGGAATACGGGTCCTGGAAAATTGATTGAATCCGCCTGCGGAAGGGCTTCAGCCCTTTCTCGCCCAGCTTGCCAAGCGGCTTCCCGTCGTAGAACACCTCTCCGTCTGTATAATCGTACAGACGGAGCAGACAGCGTCCGACCGTGGACTTGCCGCTCCCGGATTCACCAACCAGTCCGAAGGTCTCGCCCTGACGGATCTGGAAGCTGACCCCATCCACAGCCTTAAGTACGCCCTTATCCCGTCCGCGCAAATCCTTGCCCTTCGGGAAATGCTTCTTCAGATTGCTAACCTCCACAAGCACCTTGCGCTCACTCAAGTGAAATCCCTCCCCGCTGTAACTGCTGTCTTCTCTTCTGTACCTTCGGTCAGCCAGCACATCGAGCGGTGCCCCGGTGCAAACTCGACTACCGGAGGACGTTCACTGCAGCGGGCGAAGGCATGCGGACAACGGTCCATGAACGGGCAGCCGGGCGGGGGATTCAGCAGATCGGGCGGTGTGCCCTCGATCGGAATCAGCCGCTCACGTTCACCGCCGCCGCGCTTCGGTATGGAACGCAGCAAGCCCTGCGTATACGGATGCTGAGGCCGGTAGAAGATATCCTGCACCGTCCCCTCCTCCATCACCAGTCCGCCATACATGACAATGACGCGCGTGCAGACCTGGGCTACCACTCCCAGATCATGAGTAATAAGCGCAACAGCTGTATCTCCCCGTTCCTTCAGCTCTTTGAACAGATCGAGGATCTGCGCCTGGATGGTCGCATCCAGCGCGGTGGTAGGCTCATCGGCAATCAGCAGCTCCGGGCGGCAGGAGAGCGCCATCGCGATCATCACCCGCTGGCGCATCCCTCCGCTGAATTCATGGGGATATTGCTTCAGCCGCTGCTCCGGATCACGGATGCCGACCTGGCGGAGAAGCTCCGCGGCTTCGGTATACGCCGCCGCTTTATCCAGTCCGCGGTGTCTGCGGATAACCTCTGTCAATTGCTGGCCGATTCGCTTGACCGGATTCAGCGAGGTCATCGGGTCCTGGAAGACCATCGCAATCCGGTTGCCCCGCAAGGACCGCCACTGCTTCTCCGTAAGCCCCTTCAGGCTCTTGCCGCGGAATTCCAGCTTCCCGGCAGTCATATGCCCCGGCGGTGTGATCAGTGACATGACCGCCTTGGCTGTAACGCTTTTGCCGCTGCCGGATTCCCCGACAATGCCTACGGTCTCACCCGCATCAATATGGAAGCTAACGCCACGGACGGCCTGATTCTCGCCGTCCCGGGTAGCGAAGGAAACCTGTAAATTCTCAACAGTCAGCAGCCGTTCAGTCATGATGTTAAGCCCTCCTATCTTCGGATCAGCTTAGGTTCAAAGCCGACCCGCAAAATATCTCCCAGCACATTAAAGCTCAGCACCGTAAACAGGATCATCAGCCCGGGGAACAGCGCCAGATAAGGCGCCTGGGCAATATACCCCTGTGCGCTGTTCAGCATACTCCCCCACGTGGCATTCGGCGGCTGTACCCCGAAGCCGAGGAAGCTCAGCGACGATTCCATCATAATGGCCGAGGCAATATTATTCGTCGCCCCTACAATAATCACCGGGACCAGCCCCGGAAGGATATGCCGCCAGATCATGCCGAAGGCACTCTGTCCCGAGGCTTTGGCATATAACACGTACTCCCGTTCCTTGATCGTCAGGGTCTCCGCGCGGACGACACGTGCCACATTCATCCACATCAAGAGAGCAATAATAATGATCAGATTGCCGATGCTCGGCTTCAGATAGACGCTGAGCAGCAGCAGGATCAGGAAGGACGGGATCGACATGATAATATCCAGCATCCGCATCAGCAGATTATCGATCCAGCCGCCGAAATATCCGCTAATCACCCCAACCAGCACGCCCACAAAGGTTGCTACGATCATGGAGGAGAATCCGACCAGCAGCGAAACCCGGCCTCCGTATAAGGCTCTGGACAGATAGTCGCGGCCATAATCATCGGTGCCGAACAGATGCGCGGCGCCGGGCTTCGTCAGGCGGGCCATGGCATCCATGGCATTCGGATCATGACCGGACAGGAAGGCAAAGACCGCCCCCAGTGTAAACACCATCAATATAACAAGAGCAGCGACACCCAGACCGTTCGTAAACAGCTCGGACTGCAGATTTTTCCATTTACTGCGATTCATGAGGTCACCCCTTCAGTTTGATTCTTGGATCGACAACGCTGTAGAGAATATCTGCCACCAGATTACCGAAGATCAGCATTAAGGAAGAGAACAGGGTAATCCCCATAATGACAGGATAATCCATCCCCTTCACCGCCGTCATCCCCAGGGAGCCGATCCCCGGCCAAGAGAACACCGTTTCCGTAACAATCGCCCCGGCCACCAGATCTCCCATCGACATACCGATCAGCGTGATCACGGGCAGCAGTACATGCTTCAGCACATGCCGGAACAGGATGGTGGATTTCTTCGAGCCAAAAGCGTACTGGATCTGCACATACTCCTCCTTAAGCTGTCCGATCGTGCTGGAGCGGATATAGCGCACATACCCGGACAGGAAACTGAAGGCCAGCACCGTACACGGCAATATCCCGTGCTTCAGCACATCAAGCGGCGATTCCACACCAATGGTGCGCATCCCCATGCTTGGAAGCAGGTGCAGCTTGATCGCGAACAGATACATCAGCAGGATCGCCAGCCAGAATAAGGGGATGGAGATGCCGATATAAGCGATAAAATTGATTAGCTTGTCTACCCAGCGGTTGCGGTTCGCACCGGCCACGAGGCCCAGCGGAATGGCCAGAAGGACGGCCAGGGCAATGGCGCTGCCCATCAGACCCGCAGTTGCGGGGAGGCGGTCCAGAATCTGATCCAGCACAGGCTGGTGATTGACCAGCGAGTACCCGAAATTGCCCTGGACCATCTCTTTGATCCAGATGAAATATTGGATATAAGCAGGCTTATCCAGCCCCAGATTATGACGGATGCGCTCAATATCATCAGCGTGCATATTGGGCGTCACGAAAGACAGCACCGGATCTCCCGGAGCCAGCTTAATCATGGTAAAACAGACCACCGATACAAAAAACAGCATCGGCAATGTTTGCAGCAACCTTCGGACGATGAGTTGTCTCATACGCAGCTTCTCCCAGCTCTTAACAGGCAAAAATAAGCTGGGGGAACCAGCTTATTTTTTTGCCTTGCTTATTTTGTGAGGCGGATTATTTCTTGTAAATCTTGGACAGGTCTTCGAAGATGACGACCGGCTTCAGGACAGCCTCATCAATACCGCCATAGTTCTTCGATACTGCTACCACGGTCTTGGTATAGGCGATAGGATAGATCGGTGCATCCTCGGCTACCAGTTCCTGCGCTTTCTTGTAGATCTCTGCACGCTTAGCCGGATCTGCTTCGCCTGCACCGTCATTCATCAGCTTATCGACTTCACTGTTGGAATAATGCGAGTAGTTGGACGAGCTGTCCGTAGTGAACAGGATACGGTACGCATCCGGATCATACCCCATGATATAGCCGGTCAGAGCCAGTTCATAGTCGGTCGCCTTCAGATCAATGAATTTCTGCACCCAGGCCGAGGAATCCATGTTCTGCAATTCAACCTCTACGCCGATTGCCTTCAGCTTCTGCTGCACATACAGCGAGATGGCTTCCTGCGCCTTGTTACCGCTCTGTACGATATACCGGAGCTTCAGGTTGCTCTCACCGGCAGTGGCCAGCAGTTCCTTCGCCTTGGCAGCATCATTGTCAAAGGTAGGGACATCGTTCGTGAAGTACAGTGCATCCGGAGTCAGGAAGGACTTTGCCGGATCAGCATATTCGCTGGAAGTGTACGCCGTCTGAATCAGCTCGTCGCGGCTGAGGGCCAAAGACAGGGCTTGCCGGACTTCTTTTTTGGCGAGGGCACCGGTATCGCTGTTCGCATTGAACATCAGATAAGCGAGGCGGCCTTCGCTATACGGGAGAATCTCAAAATTATTCGTCGCTTGAATCGTAGGAACATCCTTCGGGTCCAGATACTGTACATTAATCTCGCCGTTCTGCAGAGCCAGATTCGCAGCATTGGTATCCTTGGCAATCCGGTAAGTGACCGAATCCAGATGCGGCTTGCCCCCGAAGTAGTTGTCGAAGCGTTCCAGCGTCAGATACTCGCCAGCCTTGTATTCCTTGAACTTGAAGGGACCGGAGCCGACAGGAGAAGCGTTCTTCGTGCTCTTCTCAATGTTGGTCTCATTCTCGTAAATGTGCTTCGGAATCGGGAATACCTGTACCAGCGTGGCTTCAAAAGCCGGGCTGACCTGCGGCAGCTTGAACTCCACAGTCAGGTCATCGACCTTGACAGCCTTAATCGCTTTGTCGCCAATCAGGAAGTTGGCACGCAGGAAGCTGTTCTGCTTCTCATCAAGAATGCTGTCGATGGTGAATACCACATCATCCGCCGTCAGCTTCTCTCCATCATGCCAGGTCAATCCATCCTTAAGCTTCAATGTATACGTCAGATTATCGCTTGACGGTGTCAGGCTGTCTGCCAGGTAGAAGGTCTTCTTGCCGTTGTTCACCTGGAACAGCGGAGCATACAGGGCCTGGTCAATGGTCAGGCTGACACGGTCACCCGCATAGTTCGGATTCAGCACTACCGGATCGGAAGCGACCCCTATAATCAGACTGCCTCCATCTTTCGGTTCGCCGGCAGCAGGCTCTTGTGATGCAGCCGGTGTCTGTGCCGCATTGGTAGATGAAGCGTTATTCCCACTCGAACATGCACTGATCATCAGTGTTAATAATAGTAGAATAGCAACCCCTGTTATCCCTTTACGCATTGTCTCTTCCTCCATGTCTATGAGCATTCCCACTCGTTGTTGAGTCATTATATATCGGAATACTAGGAATTACAATGTATGAATTTACCATGGGCTTTACCAGACGCGGACCTCCTGCATGACCGCTCCGCGTCGCAGGGCATCGACATGCTCCATTCCTTCCGTAACCCTGCCGAATACCGTATGCCAGCCGTCCAGATAATCGAACGTATCATAACAGATAAAAAACTGGCAGGACCCCGTGCCTGGTCCAAAATGCGCCATAGACAGCGCCCCGCGCACATGCTTATGGGGATTCCCCTGCGTCTCACAGGGAATGGGATCTGTGCCGCCTCTGCCGTTGCGCTCCGGGCAGCCGCCCTGGGCAACAAAGCCGCGAACCACACGCTGAAAGGCCAGACCGTTGTAAAAGCCGCTGTTCGCAAGCTTTTCAAAATTGGCTACGGTTCCCGGCGCTTCCTGATCGAACAGCTCCAGCCGAACCTCCGGTCCCTGCTCCAGACGGATCAGAGCCTGCTTCATGGCGCCTCCTCCTCTACACGGGCTGCAGTGTCTGCCGGTACACCGATATAGACGGCCGTCTTGGCAGCATGCAGCGGCGCATAAATCTCCTCGATATCCTCGTCCACGAGCGGCCTAAGCTCTCCGCCCTCCATATGCAGGAACACCTCAGCGCGCGGATTCATCGCCAGGAGGACATTGATCAATTGCTGTACTTTTAACGTTGGCTTGTCCATCCTCTCACTCCTGCCAGCCCTCTTCCGGGGATTATATATATTAGCGGTATTGTACAATAGCTCAGGGCAAACGGCAATACGGCTCTCTTCTATACATGCAGGTGATTATTTCGGGAAAATGGGGAAAGTCCGGTACTTCTCTAAAAATATCGAATACATATAATTTATATCAACTATTTGCGAATCCAAGGGGATGTTCTATCATGTTGACCTTATTCTGGAGTGGCTGCTATGAATCCGAATAGAACCCGGGTGCTGCTGGGCAGCCCGATTCATCAAAAACCGGCGATCCTGGAGCAATTCCTGAACTCTCTGCTGCGTCTGAACCTGAAGGATATCGATCTTGATTTCTATCTGATTGACGATAACCCGGATGAAGCCGCAAGCGGGCTGCTGCAGCAGTTCGCCCGGAACGGCAGATCCGTCTTCCTGCAATCCTCCGGCTACCATGATAACTATATCCGAGATGAGCATACTCATGTCTGGCATTCCAATCTGGTCTGGAAGGTGGCCGGATTCAAGAATCTGATGATCCGGCGGGCGGAGGCCTTCGGCTATGACTACCTGTTCCTGATTGATTCGGACCTCATTCTGCACCCGGATACGCTGCTGCATCTGATCGGTACAGGCAAGGATATTATCTCCGAGATTTTCTGGACACAGTGGCAGCCGAATACACTGCTGCAGCCGCAGGTATGGATGCATGACGAATACAACCAGTGGGAGATTCATCCGGGGGAACAGCTCTCTCCGGAGGAGATTCAGCGCCGTTTCTATGCTTTTTTGCTGAAGATGCAGCAGCCTGGAATCTATGAGGTTGGCGGACTTGGCGCCTGCACGCTGATCAGCAGCTCAGCCCTCAGCTCCGGGATCAGCTACGACCGGGTCCGTAATATCTCCTACTGGGGAGAGGACCGTCATTTTTGCATCCGTGCAGCGGCCCTCGGCTTTCCGCTCTTCGTGGATACCCACTTCCCTGCGCTGCACCTCTACAGAGACAGTGATCTGGATCTGGTGGCGGAGTTCATCCGGCACACCTCGGGCGCGGAAGCAGCTTCTATAGTAGAAGCGAAGGATGGGGCAGGCAGTGATTCGGGAGCAGCCGGGGCCAGGAGTGAAGCAGAATCTGACGGCTCAGATGAAGCGCCGACCGTTGAAGACAGCGACACTGCTCTGCCGGGCCATACAGAGACGGCTCCATCCCCTGCTGACAAAAGAGTACAAGAGGCAGCAGCGCAGTGGGATGTGCTGTGGACCGAAGCCGAAGCCCGGCAGCGCTTGTCCAAGGAGCCTCTGCCTGCTGACGTAGCCGAGACGGCAGAAGGAAGCGGAGCGGTGAAGGAGCCTCCGGCAGGAGGCAACAGCACAGGCAGGGAAGGAGAAGCAGGTCTGCAGAATCCTCAAGCCGCTTATGCAGCGTCCCCCGTCACCCCGGCAGTCCCTGCTTCCCGCCGGCCCAAGCTGACCCTCACGATGATCGTCAAGAACGAAGGCACCAGATTCCTGCGCCAGGTGCTCGAGGAGCACCGCAAGTATATTGATGAGGCCGTCATTATCGACGACGCAAGCACAGATGATACAGCCGATATCTGCCGGGAGGCTCTTGAGGGGATTCCGCTCCACCTGATACAGAATCCTATCTCCCGCTTCCATAATGAATCGGATCTGCGCAAGCAGCAGTGGGAGGCGGTGGTTGCGACCCGTCCTGAGTGGATTCTTAATCTGGACGGAGATGAGCTGTTCGAGTCATGTTTTCCAGAGGAGGTAGACTCCCTGCTGCGGACAGCAGATTGCGACTTATTCTGTTTCCGGCTCTACGACTTCTGGGATGAGGGAAGTTACCGCGAGGATATGTACTGGCAGGCCCACCAGAGCTACCGTCCGTTCCTGCTCCGTTACCGGGAAGGCTTCACCTATACCTGGAATGATCTGCCGCAGCACTGCGGGCGGCTGCCGGAGAATATCTTCGAGCTGCCCCATCAGTTAAGCAACCTGCGCCTGAAGCATCTTGGCTGGTCGAAGCCGGAATTCCGGCTGGAGAAGTATCTGCGTTATATGCTGCTGGACCCGGATGCTGAGTACGGCTGGAAGGAGCAGTATCAGTCTATCCTTGACCCGAAGCCCCGGCTGGTGAGTTGGAGCGAATAAGGCGGAGGGCTAAGTCATAAGAAGAGAGGAAGAAGCTCCTTATCGGAGCTTCTTCTTTTTTGGCAAATAAGCTTCAGGAAATATATCACTATAGGTCCGCAGGCAAATATGCTAAAATAACAGAACATAAGTTCGTATTTTGGTTGTAAAATACATCCTAATATTTCCCTATTATTAGAAAGATATATAGAAGAGGAGGCGTAACGGAAATGGAACAGCAAATGATACAGCGTTACCGGCAGGAAATCTATCGAATCGGCTGGCGCTTACAATACCGCAGCAAGCGAACCCGCCGGCATGAATGTACCTTCATGGATATCCGCCCGGCTCAGCGGGATGAAGCGGAGGAGATGATTAACCGGTTGTCCGTTGAGCAGCTATTAGATACCCTTCCAGCCAAAGGAAAGGTGATTCTGCAAAAGATTTATCTGCAGGAAATGACAGAGGCTGAGGTCGCGGCACAGCTGCATATGAGTCAACAGGGGGTTAACAAATGGAAGCAAAAAATGCTCCAGCAGCTATCACAGACAGCGAATTCGCAGACCTTCTGACAGGTGTCCGCCAGAAACAGCCGGAGGCCATGCTCCAGATCATCGAGCTATTTCAGGAGGACATCGAAATAGTCAGTCAATGCATCCTCCTCCCGCGGGAGGATGCCATTTCACATATTGTGACGGAGATTCTTAACTTCATACAGGCGGGGGATAGCACATGAACAAGCGGGCAAACGCCGACCTAACGTGGCGCTGCCCGCTTGTCATTCATTGGGAATAGCTAATCTATCAGGCAAGACCGGCATTCATGCCGGCTGCACCCTAGATATTGACATTCCTGCTAGGGTAAGGTTTATGATTACTATAAGAAGTTCCGGCCGGAATAACTTATGAAAGGGTGTTCATGCGTTGAAGATCGGAGAGTTCGCAGCTTGAGGCCCATGGGATGTTACATCGGAGGTCTGGTCGGACCGTTCGGAACCGGCACAGATATCCGCATCATTATCGAGGCTTCCATCGACACTCTAGACCGGGCACGGCGAAATGGGGTAAACTCATTAAATATTGAATCGTACATTGTATAACTCGGATGCCACAAGAAGGGGTTGAACCTATCCATGGAACTCTACGCCGTAAAATTTGGTGAATCTTCATTTCGCTTAAGCAACGTATACCGCGATATGCATCATTCGGAGGAGTTAGTCCAGATTGCGTGGTCATTTTATATTGCCAAGCATAATAATAAAACAATCTTTATCGATACAGGCTTTCGCGATGAGAATGTGGCACAGCAATGGGGAATTACACTAACAGACGTAGCAGACGAGTTAAGAGGCATCATTGGCAATCTAAGCTCCGTAGATACAGTCATCATTACGCATAGTCACTTTGACCATATTGAGAATCTTGACTTGTTTGATAAACCTGAAATCATTATTTCAAAAACCGACTATGAAACTGCGCTACAGCAATGCTCGCCGGCCATCAAGGAGAAGCTGCTTCAAAGCCAGGTTGTCACCGTAGACAACGAATATATTTACGACAACCAGTTCAGATTCAAGGTGATCAACGGGCATAGCCCTGGTTCATCGGTGGTTTACTTTGAATCGGTTCATACCAACTATATAATTACCGGCGATGAATGCTACTGGTGCGATAATTTGCTAAGCAATCGGCCGAATGGGGTTTTTTCCAGTACAGAAAATAACGAACGGTTTCTAAATGAGGCTCATCACAGCGGATTAATTCCGCTCCCATTCCATGATCTGCAAATATTCGAACACTATCCGGCCGTTTCTAACAATATAGTGAGAATCCTTTAGATTTTGGATAATGCCAAGATGACTTGGATTACTTCTACTAACAACAAACGCGCTCAAAGCTTCTTTGAAAACATGAACGCGGTCAAAGGGAAGGATTGGGTTCACTACTCCCTTATCTAAATCAACGCGTCGAAATGGCCTTCTGCGTCTACCGTCGCTGTCCGGGGATCGGTCAGACCGATGCCCTTAAGGCCTCCCTTTCCCTCAGTCCGCCAGGGCGGAGTATGATCCTGAAGCGGGGGAGCAGGTACAAATGAAGCCGAAGCGGTACTCCCGCTTTTCTGCACCAGATGGGCCTCCAGCTGCCGTATTTGCCGCTGCAGCTGCTCCCGGCGATAAGGAGTCTGCATCTCTCCGCCCTGCGCCGCATTCACCTTGTCCAGCTCCATCAGCAGCCGGTTGCGCTGCTTCTCCAGAGAACTGACATCACTCTGTGTGCTGCCGTAAGCTGTAGTGGCCTGTACCGGGCTGATACCGGATACCGTCTGTGCCGCCATGATCTCTCCCTCCGTTTCCTTGGCTTCTGCTGCAAATCCAGCCATATTCGAAAGTTCTAATCATTTCTATTACCCGGCAGCTCCCGCCATGACAACATTTCAACCACATATTTACAAAAAATCGTCGCATAGTCTCAATTCGGATGCTGGTTGGACCATACCAAAGACCTAGCCGGGAGGTCTGTAAAAGCGCCAAAGGCCCATGTTCGCTTTGCCCCGCACCGCTTCCAACGGCAGTTCCAGTCCATATTTATATCATCTACAAAGATATGCTTTTGTCTCTTTCTAACGAACCTTATTTGACATAAGATTTATCCTAGTACCTCATCAGATTTAAAATAGTGGAGTAGAATAAATTACCCTTCAAATTACATATTTTTTTCAATAGATGGTTGTTATTTGGGGGCGTTTGGCTTAGCGTAACGGACACAGGGGCTCTTATCCGGGAAGAAAGTCGTCACTTAGGCGATTAGCGGACCGCAAGGACCTTATCCCCTGCAATTCAGCTCCAAAACGTCTCGCAGAAAGACGATAAGGTCCACTGAGTCCGTTACGTTGCAAAAGGTGGCGTTCTCGTGGGGATAAGGTCTCTTCGGTCCGTTAGATTTTTTGGGATGATAGGGTTTCATTACACGAACCCCTGAGTTTCACAAGCTTATCCACCCTTTTAAATCTGACACTGTACTAAGAGGTGACGCCGGGGCCCATTACATTTCACATCGATCCTACTGTCTTCGCAGACTCTGATTTCGCTATTGCAACAGTCAGCTCGCCGTCCGCTTCGCCCACCGTCATCACTGAGCCTTCCTCCGCTTCTCCGGCGATCAGCGCGCGCGCTACCCGGGTCTCCAGACTGCGCTGGATGAACCGCTTCAGCGGTCTGGCCCCATAGATGGAATCGAAGCCTTCCTCGGCAATGAAGCGGACCGCCTGGTCACTCAGCTTAAGACCGATATTCCGCTCCGAGAGGCGCAGACGCAGGCCATCCACCAGCTTAACCACGATTCTCTGGGTCTCACCCAGTGTCAGCGGCTTGAACATCACGATATCATCCACCCGGTTCAGGAACTCCGGCCGGAAATGCCCGCTCAGCTCCTTCATGACCCGGTCCTTGACGGCTTCGGTCAGCTCGCCGTTATCATCCGTGCCCTGAATCAGATGCGGTGAGCCAATATTGGAGGTCATGATGACAATAGTGTTCTTGAAGTCTACCATCCGGCCCTGCGAATCGGTCAGCCGCCCGTCATCCAGCAGCTGCAGGAGGATGTTGAACACATCCGGGTGCGCCTTCTCCACCTCATCCAGCAGCACGACGGTATATGGCTGGCGGCGGACCGCTTCGGTAAGCTGGCCGCCTTCTTCATAGCCGACATATCCCGGAGGAGCGCCTACGAGACGGGAGACACTGTGCTTCTCCATGTACTCCGACATATCGATACGGATCATGCCGTCCTCGCGGTCGAACAGCGAGACCGCCAGTGCTTTGGCCAGCTCCGTCTTCCCCACCCCGGTCGGCCCGAGGAACAGGAACGAGCCGATCGGACGGTTCGGGTCCTTGATGCCGGCTCTAGCCCGAAGAACCGCATCGGCTACCAGCCGGACCGCCTCATCCTGCCCGACTACCCGCTCATGCAGCGTCTCCTCCAGCCGCAACAGCTTATCCCGTTCGCCTTCCACCAGTCTGCTTACGGGAACTCCCGTCCAGCGTGAGACAATATCGGCGATTTCCTCCTCCGTCACGGCTTCACGCAGCAGCCGGGTCTCCTGGTCCTGCTGCGCCGTTTCCTCTGCCGCCTTAAGCTGCCGCTCCAGATCAGGAATAATGCCATAGCTTAATTCAGCCGATTTGTTGAGATCATAGATCTCCTGCGCATCGACCAGATCCTTGCGGGCCTGCTCCAGCCGCTTCTTCAGGTCGCGGATGCCCTGAATGGCCGATTTCTCCTTCTCCCAGCGGGCCGTCATCCCCAGATGCTTCTCCTTGAGGTCAGCCAGCTCCCGCTGGAGGTTCTCCAGGCGGCGGGCGCTCGCGTCGTCGGTTTCTTTTTTGAGCGCGGCTTCTTCAATCTCCATCTGCATCAGGCGGCGGGTTACTTCATCCATCTCACCGGGCATGGAGTCAATCTCCGTGCGGATCATTGCGCAGGCTTCATCGACCAGGTCAATCGCCTTATCCGGCAGGAAACGGTCCGTGATATAACGGTTAGACAGCACACCGGCTGCTACCAGAGCGCTGTCATAGATTTTGACCCCGTGATGCACCTCGAAGCGTTCCTTCAAGCCGCGCAGAATCGAAATGGTATCCTCGACATCCGGCTCGCTGACCAGCACCTGCTGGAAGCGGCGTTCGAGCGCCGGGTCCTTCTCGATATATTTGCGGTACTCATCCAGCGTGGTCGCCCCGATACAGTGCAGCTCACCCCGGGCCAGCATCGGCTTCAGCATGTTGCCCGCATCCATAGCCCCCTCCGTCTTGCCCGCACCGACAATCGTATGCAGCTCGTCAATGAACAGAATAATCCGTCCGTCACTCTCGCGGATCTCCTTCAGCACCGCCTGCAGCCGCTCCTCGAATTCCCCGCGGTATTTCGCACCGGCAATTAGCGCACTCATATCCAGCGAGAAAATTGTCTTGTCCTTCAGTCCCTCCGGCACATCCCGGCGGACAATCCGGTGGGCCAGCCCCTCGACAATCGCCGTCTTGCCGACACCCGGCTCCCCGATCAGCACAGGGTTATTCTTGGTCTTGCGGGAGAGAATACGGATCACCCGGCGAATCTCAGCATCGCGCCCGATGACCGGATCGATCTTGCCGGCCCGCACCTCAGCCACGAGATCGCGGCCGTACTTCTCCAGCACCTCATAAGTGGCCTCCGGCTCCCGGCTGGTCACCCGCTGGTGTCCGCGAATCTCCGCTAACACTCCAAGCAGCTTCTCCCGGGTAACGCCCCGGCTGGTGAACAGCCCGCGCAGCTCGCGGTTCCCGCTGCTCGCATCCGAGACCATCGCCAGGACGGCATGCTCCACCGCGACGAATTCGTCCTGCATCTTGGCCGCTTCCTGCTCCGCCTGTTCCAGCATGGCAATCAGCGCGGGCGATGCATAGCGCCGCATGGTGCCAGCTCCGCTCCCGCTTACACTGGGTTTGCGCTGAAGCAGCGCCTCGGTTCCCTGCAGCAGTTCGGCTGCGGGAACATTCATCTTCTGCAGCAGCCGAGGTAGCAGGCCCTCATTCTGCTGAAGTAAGGCTTTCAGCAGATGAAGATTGTCAATCTCCTGATGCCCGCCGGAAGCCGCCAGCGACTGCGCCTCTGCTACCGCTTCCTGCAGCTTCTGGGTAAGCTTATTGAAATCCATAAAATCATCGCCTTTCTAATGTATAGGTTAATCAACCGGATGCCCGGCTGTTATATATGCTGAACTTAAATGTTCTTTACCGTGTTGCCGCTCTTCGCCGCTGCGCTCCGCCTGTGGTACGCCGTTTCGCACCGGCTTGGAAGCTGCCGGACTCCGCCAGCTGACGGTACAGCTTCTTCTCTGCCTCGGTCGTTCCGGCCGGAATGACCATCTCCATCCGGAACAGGATATCACCATTCGTTCCGTCCGGACGTCTCAGCCCCTTGCCGGAGAGGCGCAGCGTTCCGCCGCTGGCTATTCCGGCAGGGATCTTCAGCTTCACGCTGCTGCCATCCGGCAGCGCTACCTTGGCTTCCCCGCCAAGCACAGCCTGCCAAGGGGCGATCTCAACCGTGCCGAGCAGATCCCCGCTGTCCGGCTCATAGATCTCATGCGGCAGGAGATGCAGCGAGATTAGCAGATCGCCGCCCTGCGCCGCTCCGCTTCCGCCGCCGGGTACCCGGAGGACAGTCCCTTCCGCCGAGCGTGCCGGAATCTGTACGTTCAGGTCTTTGCCTGCCGCCTGAACACTTATATTGCCGCCTTTGTAGGCCTGCTCCAGCGTAATCTCAAGCTGGGCCTGCATCGTACTGAACTCATCTCCCCACGGGCTTCCGCCTGGACGGGCACCACTGCTGCCCGAGAAGAAGCCGGTACGTTCAGCCGCGCCCCGGCTGCCGAAGAACATCCCGAACAGATCCTCTTCCGGTATACCGCCGGAAGAAGCGGCTCCGCTGCTCCAGCCCGCGCCAAACGGCGATTCCCATGACGCAGAGGAGGCCGATCCGTAGCTGCGCTGACCCCGTGAGCCTGCGTCGGCTCCATAGCGGAGCTCCTCATCATAGATTTTGCGCTTGTCTTCATCGCCCAGCACCTCATATGCCTCGGCTGCTTCCTTGAATTTCGCCTCTGCCTCCGGTGCCTTGTTGACATCGGGATGCCATTTTTTGGCCAGCTTCTGATAGGCCTTCTTGATCTCCTGCTTCGAGGCCTTCTTGTCTACCCCAAGACGCTCATAATAATTTGCCGCCACCGGAACCTCCTCCTTTCGTGTAATGGGAACCTTCTGCCTTCCTCCGGGAAAAGACGCATTATAGCCGGAACCCCCACTACAATGCGTCTAATATGAAGTGCTATATGAAAAGCCCGGTAAAATCCTGTTGCCGCCCGGTGAACCGGATAGGCCAGCGGCTACAGCCGCTAAACCCGGAGCTCCTGCGGAAGCGGCAGCTTCAGCCGGACTTGGAGGTCCATCTGCCTCTTCAGGCTGCCCTTCCGCTTACTGAAGCTCTTTCCGGTCCGAAGCATCGCTGCCGCCATCCTGAATTTCGATCCGTTTGCCCTGCGGCTTCTGCCGCTTCGGCACCTCCAGGCTCAGCACACCGTCTCTCAGAGAAGCGCGGATGCCCGCATCGTCAATATCCTGGACATAGAACCGGCGTACATATTCACCATACCGCCGTTCGCGGCGCACCATCTGATGGTCCTTGTTCTCCTCATTGCTCTCTTCTGTGCGAACCGCCTTAATCGTCAAGTAAGGGCTGGAATAATCAATGTCGATTTCTTCTTTGCGGAAGCCCGGAAGCTCGGCCTCGATCAGATATGCCCCTTCACTCTCACGGATGTCGGTCCGGAAAGACAGCGCGTTACTTGTCAGCGGTGCGAAAAAATCATCATTAAACACTTCGTTCAGCGACTTCGCCAGCACACCAAAAGCATCATCTCTGCGTTTACCAAAAGGAACCAAATCAAACATCTTTCATTCTCCTCTCATTTGACTTTTGATTTTTTTGAATTCGGTCTTGCTAAGACTTTGACTTTGTCTGACCTATGGCTTTATTATAGCCTGCACCTCCGGAGAAAACAAAACCGGTATAAGCCGAAAATCCGGGAAAATCCGGCGTTTCGGCTCTTTTTTTATAATAAATTTTAACATTATTAAGGATTTGACCTTATTTGACCTTCCTGCTCTACTTCAAATAACGCTCCCGGTATTCACTCTCCAGCATGCCCATCATTATCACATCATGATACTCATGGTTATAAAACAGCGTCTGACGCCGCACCCCCTCCTGCACGAACCCGATGGACTCATATACATGCGCAGCACGGGCATTATAACTGTAGACCTCCAGCTCAATCCTGTGCAGATTCAGAATGCCGAAGCCATAATCCAGCATCAGCAGCAGCGCTTCACGCCCATATCCTTGTCCCTGATGCCGCTCGTCCCCGATGGCAATCCGCAGATTGGCATTCCGGTTATCCCCATCGATGTCCTGAATAGCGATGTCGCCGATAACCTCGTCGTTCTCCTTCAGCGCGATGAGCAGCAGCACCGTGCTGTCATCTCCGGATTTACGCGCGATATAATTCTCAATCTGCTCTTTGGTGATATGCTTCTTCGTTCCTGTAAGCCTGCGGACTTCCGTGCCGTAGAACATATGATAATACATTTCTGCATCTTCCCCGTTAAGCGGGCGCAGATATACCTTATCCCCTGTTACAAGTTCTGAATGCCTGTTCATTCCCGTCATCTCCCACCTGATGTTATAGCTCTTATGGTAATGCAGATCTGCATACTATAAAATATACAAAAACGTCTAATTTCAAAGGACAGATTGAAGGTGAAGGATGCTGCTTGTCCCTGATCTGAATGAACACAGCGAGGTCCCGTACTACATACAGCTCTATAATTATCTGGCAAAAGCAATCCTGGGCGGCACCCTCCAGAGCGGGACGCGCCTGCCCTCTATCCGCCGCCTGGCGGCGTTATGCGGAATCAGCGCCACTCCGGTGGAGCTTGCATACCAGCAGCTTCTGGCAGAGGGCTTCATCGCCAGCAAGCCGCGCAGCGGCTACTACATCCTGCCCGTCCGCCGGGAAGGCAGCCCTGTTGCGGCCGGGGAACGGCCCAGTCCGGCACCCCGCCCGATTACGCCCCGTGATCCACGGCACTACACATATGATTTCCATATGTCGCGCAATGATTTCTCCCTGTTCCCGCACAAAATATGGCGCAGCCTCTACCAGGAGCAGCTCGCGAATCCAGACCTGCTCCAGTACGGCGATCCCCAGGGGGAGCCGGCCCTCCGTGAGAGCATCGCCGCCCATCTGCGGCAATTCCGCGGGCTGCGCTGCACGGAGAAGCAGATTGTAGTCGGCGGTGACCAGTATACGCTGTGTTCTTTGCTGTGTCTGCTGCTGAAAGGACGGGTGAGCGGGCTGGGTATCGAAGATCCGGGGTACCACCTGCTGCCTGCGGCATTCCGGCGCAGCGGATACAGCATCCTGCCCATTCCGCTGGAGGAGGATGGATTGCAGATAGACAAGCTGTACAGCAGCGGGGCAGATGCTGTGTACATCTCGCCGTCCCATCAGTTTCCCCGGGGGATGACCATGCCGATCACCAAACGCCTCGCATTGCTGGAGTGGGCCCGATCCACAGGCGGATATATCATCGAAGATGATTATGACGGGGAATTCCGCTATCACGGGCGGCCGATCCCCGCGCTGCAAGGGCTTGCTGAGGGCAGTCCGGTGATCTATATGTGCAGCTTCGCACAGTCGGTGACCCCTGCCTTATGTATTCACTATATGGTTCTGCCGGAGGAGCTGCTGCCGGACTATCACAGCCTGAGAAGCGAGCTGTACCTGGAGCATTCGGCCGCACGGCTTCATCAGATTGCGCTGCATTATTTCATGGAGCGGGGTCATTTTGAGAAGCACCTGCGCCGGATGCGCCTGCTCTACCAGCGTAAGCATGACCTGCTGCTGCGTTCGGTCAGGCAGCATTTCGGCGATGCCGCAGTGCTCAGCGGAACGGATGCCGGATTTCATCTGCTGCTGACCTTTAAGCCGCCCTCAGCAGAAGCGGGCTCCAGAGTTAGCAACAGAGTTAGCAATAGCACAAGCGCCAGAGAGCTTGCTGCCGCAGCGGAAGCCGAAGGCATCCGCGTTACCCCCATGTCCTATACGTGGTGGGCCAAGCCGGACTACGATGAACCCGAATTCATCCTGGGCTTCAGCGGGATCGCCGAGGAGCTGATCGATGAGGGCATCCGCAGATTGGCGGGGATATGGCTGGGCTAGTATGCATCAGATTTAAGAGCGCCTCACTCCCGCGCAGTCATTCGGATGCTGTAGGCGCTGGAACGGCAGTAACTGTATTTTGTACAATGGAATGATGTCAAAATAGCTTCCAATATAGGTTCTATTGTATTCGGTACAATTGAATGTTGAACAAAGGACATTTTTCGCCCAAAATGCAACATTCCAATGTACGAAATACAATAGAATAACATTTCACGTTCAGATATAAGTTTTCTATTGCAGGAAATACAATCAGCTGCTTTTATTTCCAGAGTTGAGGCCGGTAGCAGGTGCAGGATCTGCCTAATATCTTCTCAATGTTCATGTCCAGGCTTTTAGATCAGCTATACTTCTCCAGTATATCCGCAAGCGTCCGCTTCACCTCAGCCACCAGCTCCGGCGGCTCCAGCACCGTTGCCTCGCTGCACAGGCTAATCACAAACCGCGCGAAGAAGCCCAGATCGCTTCCCGGAATCTCTCCCTCCAGCCAGCCTGTGCCGTCTGCACGGATATGCAGCAGCTGCGGGGACCATACCTCCCCTTCGCAGGACTGGACCCCTTCATTCCCCAGCTCCACGTACAGCCGGATAAGGCTTTGTTCGGCCTGCTCCTGCGGCGGGCTGCCGTAATGCTCCGTATTGTCCAAGTGGATATGACGCAGATCAAGCGCGGCCGGTCCCGCTTCATCATACCCGGCAGACTGAATCCGGTCGCAGCGGAAAGTACGGATGCCGCCCCGCAGGAAGCAATACGCCGGACAATACCACAGGCCGTTACTGGCATAGATGCCGACGGGCTGAATCCACCTTTGCTGCCGCCGGCCCTTCGATTGGTAATCGATCAGCAGCACTTTTTGCCCGGTAGCCGCGTCCAGCAGTTGGGGAAGATAAGGGAATTCCGCCTGCCGCGACGGGGTCAGGAAATCAATCCTGTTCTTCATCTCATCAATCCGGTCACGGACATCGCCAGACATGTAATTATAGAATTTGTACAAGGCGGATAAGGATTCTTCCTTGAAGGGAAGATATTTATAATGGCGCAGGGCATGGCTGGCAAAAAATATCGCCACCGCCTCTTCCTCCGTGAACGCAATCGGCGGCAGGATTCTCTCGCTCAGCACCTGATACCCTCCATGCGGCCCCACTTCGGAATAGAGCGGTACGCCCAGCTCCCCCAGCTCCTGCAAATCCCTGAGGATTGTGCGTGAAGAAACTTGGAATTCGTCAGCCAGCTCCCTGACGGTGAATTTACGCTTGCGGTTGACGGTCATCATGAGGTCCAGCAGCCTTTTGGATTTCGACACAGGGTTCACTCCATTTATTATTTTAACTATGACAAGAGCTGTCACTATTATAGTCTACACTATAACCATAGCCGGTTAGTACAGGCAAATATACCTTCCAAGGAGCGAACAAGACATGAAACTGCAAATGAACCCTTATATTCTGGTGGACGGATCTGCTGGGGAGGCGATAGCCTTTTATCAGGAAGCGCTTGGTGCTGTGGTGCTGTTCAAGCAAACGATGGGCGAAGGCCCGCAGAACCCGGACGCCCCGATGACGGAGCAGGAGAAGGCGCAGATTGCCCATGCGGTGCTGCTGGCGGGAGAGACGAAGTTTTTTGTGGCGGATTATGAGCCGGGTATGCCGCGCAGCCGGGGCAACAACATCAACATCTGTCTCACGGTGGAGACCGAGGCGGAAGCACAGCAGCTATTTAACTCACTGAAGGCAGGCGGAACTGTCGATATCGAGCTGGCCCCAGCCTACTACAGTCCCGCTTACGGCATGGTGACCGATAAGTTCGGCGTATGTTTCCAGATTTTTATGGATAATAGGAAGTAGGAATGGGGTGGAGAGTGGGAGCGACTTGGCGGGGAAGGAGGAGCTGGCCTTTGCGGCAAGCAGATGGAGGAATCCACCTGTTTCCCCCTCCTTTGGCTGATCATAGGACACGGCTGCAAATGTGTTCGGTTTTTCGCATACATTTGGTCCATATGCCGTCCCAACTCGAATTGTGTTCGGTTTAATACGAAAATAAAAGTCGGGATGCGACTGATGCACCCGACTTATTTTCATTCCTGGGGGTGACAAGGCCTCTGTCTTGTCATGCCTGTTTTTCGCTTACATTCGGCCTTTGACCAATGGAACCAAGCACCTACTCCTGCTCCTCCCGGCGATCCTTCAGCTACATTCGGCACCACAACACTCTACATGTCACCTAAAAAGCCCTGTCTCCCGAAACAACCGGCGAGACAGGGCTTTGTTCTAATATAACGCCCGCCACAAGTAAAAGGTGGCGTATGCTTCCCAGCCTTGCCAAGGCCGGGCCAGCTCCAGCAGCTCCGCCGATGTCGGCTTGCGGTCCATGCCAGTCAGATGCTTGACCACGTTCTGCAGGCCGACATCGCCGACCGGATAAGAGGACGCATCGCGCAGGCAGCGCATACGGACATATTGCGAGGTCCACGGGCCGATCCCGCGGATCTGCAACAGCCGCTGCTCGGCAGCAGCCGGGGACGGTAGCGCCAGCAGCTCCTCCCGGCTTAGCTCCCCGCTTGTGATCAGCGAGGCGACGGTGAGCACTGTCTGTGCTTTGCTGCGGGTTAGCTGCAAGGCGCATAACTCCTCTACCTGCACCTCTGTGAACACCTCAGGTCCAGGGAAACGGTAGTAGGTCTGCCCTTCCCATTCCAGCGCTTCGCCGTATTCTGCGGTCAGGCGCTGCTTCAGCCTGTAGGCAAAAGCCAGATTCACCTGCTGGCCCAAAATCGCCCAGCACAGCGCCTCAAACAGATCTGGGATGCCGATGATCCGTAGCCCCCGGTGCTGGCTGGCCAGCGGCCCGAGCAGCGGGTCCGCAGCCGCCAGCGAGTAGAACGGGGCAAGATCACGATCCAGATCAAACCACTCCACAATGTAGCGGGCCAACACCTCCTGCTCCAATGTACCGGGAATCGCCCCATGCAGCCGGGTTACACTCAGCTTGTGATTCTCGGACACACTGAGCCGCACCAGCAGCGGGCCACCCTCTATCCTGAACATCCGGCTGACGCCTGCTTCATCCGTGCGGAACAGGCATTCCAGCGGCGAGCGGTTCATGTACTCCAGACAGGCCCCCAGGTCGAAGTCTTCCGGCAGCGGCAGCTCAAAAAGCAAATCGTTCATGACCAGCCGCCTTTACATTGAGAATTCCCTCCAACTGGAGCAGCACCTGCTTCATCTGGAGTCCGCCCCGGAAGCCGGTTAAGGTGCCGTTCGCGCCGATGACCCGGTGGCAAGGCACAATGACCGGCACTGGGTTCTGCCCGTTGGCCGCACCGACAGCACGAACCGCCAGCGGTCTGCCAATCCGCTCAGCCAATTGCTTGTAGCTGGCCGTCTCCCCATGCGGGATGGTAAGCAGCCCCCGCCACACCTCCTGCTGAAACGGGGTGCCCCACAGATCCAGCTCCACATTGCTGAAATCCACCGGCTCTCCGGCAAAATACCGCTCCAGCAGCGTGATCACCCCAAGCTGCTCAAATCTCCCGGCATCCTCCATGAGCTCATGGGCAGGCGCGTACATTTTTAACCAGGAGGCGGGTAATTGCCCTTCGTCCTGCGGGAAGGATACCCGGATCAGGCCTTTATCGCTAGCCCACAGGGTCCACTCCCCGTTCCCGAGGTTCAGGGTATGATGATAAATCGTGATCGTATTTGTACTCCGGCTGTTATTCCGGCTTGGGCTTGGGTTCATGTTGGTTTCCTCCTTCGTTATGCTTGCTACGGTACTCTGTAGGGGACAGCCCCGTCTTCTTCACGAACCAGGCGGCAAAATGAGAGGGCGTACGGAACCCCACAGCCCGGCCGATTTCACCCATCTCCGCCGCTGTCTCCGTCAGCAGCCTGCGGGCTTCTTCCATGCGCAGCATGTCCAATCTGGCAGCAGGTGACTGGCCGGTTACCCGCTTATAGGTGCGCTGCAGGTGGAACGGGCTGACCTTCAGCTCTTCAGCCATCGACTTCAGAGTCAGCTTGCTGCCGAACCTTCCGTCCATTATGGCATCCGCCTGCGCTGCCAGGACTGCGTCCGGACGGAGGGTGCCGCCTTCCTCGGGACGGCATCTTTTGCAGGGACGGAAGCCTGCCGAAACAGCCTCCTGCAAGGAGCCATAGAATACAACATTTGCTGCCTTCGGCGTTCTCGCCCGGCAGGACGGACGGCAGACAATATGGGTCGTCTGCACCGCCGTATAGTAGATCCCGTCATAGGTCGGCTCGCGCCGCACCACCGTTTCATAGATACGCTCGAACAATTGCGGGTCCATCCCCATCACCTCTTACCGCCAGTATAAACGATTCGTTTTGACATATGCAGCCTATTGCAATAGGAGAGCAAGATTACGACAGTGAAGCAGAGGGTTTTTCTCGCCAAGCAGAAGTGGAAAACCAGTAGCTATTTTAATGCTAGTATTGACTACTTGGATTATAATTAGGGCTTCTAAGTGGTGTATCCAACTACAATCTTTATTCGGAGGACTAAGAACCCAATGAAACTATCAGACATCCGCTGCGAACGCCTGCGCGAGAAGGATTCTCTCACCGCCACAAAACTATTAAGCCTGGACGCGGACACCGGTCATGACCTCCTGCAGGTGCTGGAAGAGGAGCCGGAAGTGTTTATTGCCGCTTATGTGCAAGAGACGCTTATTGCATTAGTCCAAATGGAAGCGTCTGCACTCCAGTCTCATTTAAATGTATTCGTCGCCCCGCAGTATCGCCGGCAAGGCATTGGCAGGGCTTTGATGCAGGTGGCAGAAGCTCAACTACAGGCAGGCGGAACCCGTAAGATCAGTACTTCCGTCTGGTCCGGGGTATCCCCTTCCCTTGCGTTTGCCCGCAGCCTTGGCTATACCCCATACTATTCTCTTATTTATATGGAACGAACCGGCGGTTCTTTTCCTCAGGAAACATCCTCTGCAAGGTTGTATAGAGATGAGGACTTTGTGGCTGCCCATTCGCTGTATGCTACTGCTTTTCATGAAATGCGGGTACGCGTCGGATGCTTCCCCGATTCTGTGGTTGCAGAGCCTAATGAAGGCAGACGAACAGCCTGGGCAGCAGATGCACAGGACCGGCTGGTCTATGAGCTTGACGGGGAAATTGCGGCTTACAGCCACATCCACGGGAATGAAATCAGCAGTGTAAGTGTACGTTCTGACCTTCAGGGACGCGGAATCGGACGAACCTTCGTGAAGTACTTGTGCAATGAGATCCATCGGCGCGGCTACACAAGTGTTATCCTGTGCTGCGTCGTTGGGAACGAAGCCATACATTTGTATAACAGCCTTGGATTTCAGGAAACGCATCGAATGGAGTATATGATAAAAAGTCCGGACAACTCAGAGCATTCCCGGTCAGGCCCTTCCCTGCCCGCTTCTCTACAATGAATCATGAAAGGAAGGTGAGGGAATGGAGACGATACGGCTGCTTCAGCAGGCGATTGATTACGTAGAGCAGAATCTGCATAACGCCATTGGCGTCGAGGATATTGCCGGAGCGGCGATGACCTCGAAGTACCATTTTCAGCGGATGTTCCATGCCTTGACAGGGTTCACTATTACCGAATATGTACGTAACCGGAGGCTCACACTGGCGGCGGAAGAGCTGGCGGGAACGGACGGCAAGGTGATCGACATTGCACTGAAGTATGGGTACGAGACGCCGGAGGCCTTCGCCAGAGCGTTTCAGCGGGTGCATGGAGTAACCCCCAATATGGCGAAGAAAAAGAACGTGAAGCTCAAATCGTTCTCCCGCCTCTCCTTTCAAATTCAGATCAAAGGGGAAAGCGAAATGAATTACAGAATGGTTGAAGAGAAGGGCTATGGCGTCATGGGTAAGGAGGTTGTTATCCACCAGGATGCTTATAGTGAAATCCCTGCATTCGTAGAGAAAATCTGGAACGATGGGACGCATGACCTTATTAACGAATGTGCCGGAAGGCCTTCCGGTTCGCTGCTGTTCGGTTATTACTATGACTTCCGTGAGGATGGGACGAAACGCTATCTGATGGGAACCGAGCTGCCGGAAGGTCAGCAGGTACCAGCAGAGCTGGTTAATTTGACTATACAAGGCCAGACGTATGCTGTATTCGATTGCCGGGAAAAGCTTCCTGAGGACCAGGATCTGGGGCTGGGGATTCTGAACGTCTGGCGGCGGATCTATTCGGAATGGTTCCCGTCGTCAGGCTTTGAACAAGCAGAAGGTCCGTGCATTGAGAAATACTTCTGGACGAATGATGAGCACGATGAATGTATTTGCGAGGTATGGATTCCTGTGGCGAAGAAATAAAATACAGCATTTCTGATAAGCCCTCTACCAGCCATAAAGGCATCTGGAGGGCTTTTTTGAGGGCCAGGGTAACGGATTGTTAACCTCTCAATACTCACGTTATAATCAATATATACAAATTACTGGAAGGGAATGATTGGTCTATGTCTTCATTAAAAAGGTGGCTTCCTGCCTGTTGCATTATGCTGTTAATGCTTATGCTTCCCAACGTTATTCTGGCAGCCCCTGCTTCCAGCCCGGCCCGGTCAACCACAAGACCTATACAAGTCAACATCAATGGTGCTTTTATCTCTGCTGATAGCAGTCCTTTTATACAGTCTGGCCGAACGATGATTCCCATCCGCACGATTGCTTCCCTGGGGCTCCACTATTCTTGGGACGCTACCCGCCATACGGTCACGATCACGAATTCCTCTAACGACCTCTTTGAAATGACTCAGGGACAGTCTAATGCTTATAAGAATGGCCAGCCTGTACAGATGGACAGTGAAGCCAATAATTACAACGGGCGAATCATGGTTCCCGCAAAGTTTGTCAGTGAAGCATTTGGATACAGTGTGTACTATGAAAAGATAAGGGAAATCATCTTCATTCAATCCAAGAATTTCACTCCTGATGCCCAGGCCGTCCATTCAGCAGACCTTAAGCAGGCCCGCCTGGCGGCCATTTCGTTGCCGGTGCGCTACGCTTTTAAACCCGGTACAAGTGTACAAAGTGATCAATCCCAATACTTCACCTACTCCTTTGCCTCAAAGGACGCCACCCGTTATGCCTACAGCAATGGAGAAATAACCACAGTGGTTGAGATTGCAGGCACAACGGCCACAGCCATATGGCAGGCTTCGGAGGCAGATATCCCCGGTTATCCTGCTACTACATTCGGCGGTGTGCAGCCAGCGTATATTTCCGATCTGTTTCAGGATTCTTTTAGCTACAACAAAGGTGTATATAGTGGTTATCACACGCTTAGCGACGGTACTGTAACAACCTTTAAATTCCCCGGCCTCTCTTATACTGAGCTGATCCGGGCAATCCCGGAGTAAGGAACTTATATGCCAAAGTTAGCTCCCGGGAAAAGGGTGTACCGGTCCAGATATTTTGCAGTATCCGGTACCCTTTTCACGGACTTGATTGCCCCCTGCCCAAAAACAAAATTCCACCGCTCCACCTTCACCTTGTACTCATCTTCTGCAGTCACTCTCTGAACAATCCGCACGGTTAAGGTGCTGTCTGTGCTTGCAACAGGCTTCATATCAATAATGGTTTCCATATTATACGTTCCCGCCGGGAAACTTTCGTTATAGAGGTCCGTCTTGAAATCAGGCGTAACTACATCGAGCACTCCCTGATGATTGCGTTCGTCATACGCCATAATCCATCTGTATGCCAAATTCCGGTTCCCTACATAAGCTACGCTGCTGCCTTCCAGTCCGAAATTCGGATCAGAATCCACATACACAATCTTACTTTTATTGTCCCACTGAATACTGGCGTCAAATCCTTCTGCAACGGCCCGGATCGGGACATATACGGTACCATTAATAATCTTAGGCTGCGTCTGAGTTTTCACTTGATTACCATTTACGATTATTTTGGGAGCTACTGTTGCGGCAAAGGCTCCTGCACTAAACACTAGGGTCAAGGCTAATCCTGATAGGCCAATTTTCAATAGTTTTTTCATTTTTAATCTCCCCATGGATGATAGATTTCTATCTTAGACGCCACTCAAGCGTATTTGTTTCTATAAAATCAATATTATGTAATTATTTGCTCCGGTTTTCGCTTGCCCATTCTAAGCGTTTTCTCTCACCGATCGCATGTATGGATCACATTGTTGCACATTTTGCAGGATTCTTCTAAGAATGTTACGTGCTACGGTACATTGTTGCATCATTTGCAGGAATTCCGGTGTTTAAAGCAAGTTAGCGCTGGCTTTGTTGCATTTTATGCAGGATTTCAGCTTCTGGCGCTTCTATGGGGCAGTATTGCTGCACTTCTTGCAGGATTTCTCCATCTACTCTTCCTTCATTCAGATGATTCAAAAAAAGCCCCCGGAACAGCCCTAACGCTGTCCGGAGGTTCTAATTAACATAGAACTTAATCGCACTTAACATGAATTAATTACGTTGTTATCCGATGTTTAACCCGCTGCCTTCTGAGCCTTAGCATCTATAAGTCCCTCTGCTGCCGGAGGGTTCTTTTTCTTCATGTAGTCGGAATAGTAAGCTGTGATGACTGGGACGAGAATGGATGTAACGATCACGGATGCGGCTACCAGCGCTGTAGCGGACTGGGCGGCCGGCAGGAATTCGGGCTTCATGTTCGCTACCAGCATAGGGTTGGCGACCGCAGCACCTGCGGTACTGGAAGCGGCCAGTCCGGCAGTTCCGTTGCCGCGGCCAATGAACTTGTCAGCCAGAATCAGCGGGATACCGGTAATAATGATAACGACAATACCAAGCAGAATACCGAGCAGGCCAGTGTCAACGATAACGCCAAGATCGATCGAGCTCCCCAGAGCGAAGCCGAAGAAGGGAATGAGCGTCTGAGTAGCTCGGCCGAAGTAGGCGCGCAGATCATGATCCAGGTTCCCCAGGATGAACCCGACGAGGAACGGCAGGACAGCGCCAACGAAGAGATGCGGTTCAAATACAGCCACACCGGTGCTGCCCAGAATGAGCATGGTTACGAGCGGCCCGGATTCTAGTGACATCAGCACGAAGGCACCGGATTCTTCCTTGGTCCCATACTGCTGCATAATGGAAGCGTACAGCCCGCCGTTGGTCATATCCATAGCAGAGATGATGGCGAGGACCGACAGTCCGGCGAAGAAGCCGGTTTGCACCCCGCCCTCAGGCAGGAACTGGATCGCGATCATAGCTACGACCCAAGCTACGGCGATCTTGGTCAATACCAGCGTACCGGATTTGCGCAGTACGGTTCCGGTAGCTCTGACATCGATCGCGGCTCCCATACAGAAGAACCACACGGCCAGAATCGGCACGGTGCCGGTCATCAGGCCTTTGGTGAACCCTCCGAAATATTCGCCCGCATCAGGAAAAGCAGTGTGAATGATCGCTCCCAGAAATAGTGGAATGAGCATCATTCCGCCGGGAATCCGATCCAGTGTCTTTTTGATTTTCATATGATTACCCTACCCTTTCTTACTCGTGATGAGTGTGTATGTTCTACTTGCGGCTTAGTCCAAGCTCGGGAATCATGGCGGCGAACAGATCATCGCTCTCCTTGAGCTGCTTCGCAAAGGCTTTGCCGTCCTTCACCAGCAGCCCCAGCCCGTTCGAATTCATATATTCGCGGAATTCCCTGTCTTCGGTCCCTTTGATAAATGCCCCGGCCAATACCTCCGCAATCGCATCCGGCGTATCCTTCGGTACAGCCAGTCCTCTCCATGTTCCTGTGAAGTTCACATGAATTCCGGTCTGCTCTTCCAGGGTCGGCACATCCGGCAGCGCCTCTGAGCGCTTATCGGCATTGACTGCCAATATCCGCAGCTTCCCTTCATCCACATACTTCTTCACCTCGGCGGGACTGACCGGTACCGCATCCACGAATCCGTCCATTAAGGCGGAGACGGCCGGCCCTGCACCTTCAAAGGGAATATGCGCGAACTTCACACCGGTCTCCCGTTCCAACGTTACGGCGGCCAAGTGCCAAATACTCCCCGTTCCTGCGTTTCCCATTTTCAATTCCTCTGGATGCGCTTTCGCAAAGTCGAGAAATTCATTGACGTCCTGCCATGGCGCGTCCTGTCTTACGGTGATGGCGGAAGGATCAAAATTCGTCTGAGCGATCGGTTTGAATCTCTCATAGGTAATCGGCAATAATCCCAGATGTGGAAGAATGGTCAGCTCGGCCGGCAAAAAAGTCACGGTATAGCCGTCTCCCTTGGCATTCGCGCCTTCCATCAGTCCTACGGAGCCACCGCCGCCGGTGCGGTTAACCACAATTACCGGCTGGCCCAGCACCTTCTCTGTCGCGGTGGCGAGCGCTCGCGCGGTGGCGTCCGTTCCTCCTCCTGCGGCGTAGGGCACAAGCAGTGTGATTGGCCGTCCGGGATAACCGGTGCCCACCGTCTCCTGGCCCGGGCCGCCGCCCGCCGGATTGCCGATTCTAAGCACCAGCAGGACCACTGCCGCTACAGCTGCTGTCCAGAGTCCTATTCGAGTTGTACGTTTCAAGTCCATCCCTCTTCTCTAATTAGAAGTAATCGGGCAGCCTCCAGATGCTTGATGCCTAGCCTTGCGCCCGTGCCCTCACCCCCGTTTTATTTGAGTATCAGCAGCCTGCCATGGAGGATGTGAAAGTTTTCTCAAATAGAACTTTATCGCAACCGGGGGTATGCCTTCAATCGCATAATCTTATTCCGAATCCTCAGAAACGCCGGAATGGCGCGGTTTTGGCCGATCTGCATACTCCTTGGAAGATTTGCTGCTCTCCCTGAACTTGCCGGGTGTGGTCGATTTAATCTTGCGGAAGACCCGGATGAAGCTGTTCTCATTCTGATAACCCACCTGCTGGGCAATCTCGGCAATTCTCAGACTGCTGTCCTGCAGCAGCTCGCAGGCTCTATTGATTCTCAAGTTGGTCAGATAGTCATAGACGGTAGTTCCGGTCTCTTCCTTGAAGATGGTGCTCACCGAGGATACCCCCATGTTCACATGGGAGGCGATATCAGACAGCCCGATATTGAATTGCAGATTCTCCTTCATATACTCTATAAGATTCTGAACCAGCAGGAACTCCTTCGATTGCCGGTGCGCCCCGAAGGCGTCCGATAGCTGAACCGCTATGCTGCACAGCATCTGCTCAATCTCATTAAGCTCCATCGTTGTCACCTGATGCCAGGTGTAGTCAGCCAGCTCCGCAGGCACCGGGTATCCCCCGGCAGCCGCCATATGCAGAATCTCCTCCAGCAGGTCACTTAGCGAGCGGAATACTTTTTGCGGCTGAATTCCCCGCTTGCGGGTCTCGGCAATCCCTCTGCGGATCCAATCCTGTGCAGCGGCGGCATCGGATGCTCTCAGGGCGTTCAGCATTTCCTGCTTCCATAGCTCATCTGCCGCCCCGCTGCTCTCTTCATATTTGTTCTCTGCGCGGGAATAGACCCGTACATGGGAATACCCTTCATATAACCGGTAGGAGAGCGCAGTCTGCGCCTCTAAGTAGGACTGGGCGATATGGGTAATTGAGCCTGCCTTTTCACCGATGCCAACGGACACCGGAATCTTCAGCACATCGAGCATGGCAGCCGCCAGCCGCCGGGCATCTGCATACAGCTCCCGCTCCTCTCCGCCTGCCGCCTGTAACAGGATGACGAGACTGTCCTGCTGCGGTGCAGCGACCACGGTCCGCCAGGAAGCTTCGCAGATTTCATAGGCCATGTTAATCATCGCGTATTTGAGCAGCATTTGATCCTCTTCCTTAAAGCCCGCGGACCACTCGGTATGCCGGTCTATGGATAAGACCAGCAGCTCGAACGGACCTTCCTTCCAGCCGGTAAAGTAGTGCTCAAACCGGGTCTGTGTCTCCTGTGTGCCGATACTCCGCGTGATCAGGTCCTGCAGGAATTTGGAGCGCAGCTCCGGGAGACTCCAGTCCGCCACCAGCGATTTACTGCGGAAATCACCGACCAGCTTGCCGATGACCGGCTCCAGATCGTACAGTCCGCCCTGCCCGGCTGCCTTCTGCTCAGGAAGCAGCAGCTTGTTGATCCGTTTGAGCGGCCGGAAGGCGGCAAAATTGTAATAATACATGGCAGCGAGACCTACGGCGATGGAGATCAGTGACAGCATCAGCATCATATTCCGCGCAATCTTCACATTTTTGAGCAGCTGCTCCATGGGTACGAGCGAGAGCAGGCGCCAGCCGGTCACATTGGAGAAGGTCTGATTCGCCATGTAGGCCTGGCCTCCGATGGTGACATGGGCAAAGGGACTGACATCGATGTCCTCCAGCACCTTTCCCAGCTCCGCCTGCGGGAACGGAAGATTCAGCTTGGGGTAGATCAGCTCCCCTTCCAGGTTATAGACGAGCTGGTAGCTGGAGAGATGGGTGTACATTTTGGAGAACAGCGTATCGTAATCCAGATCAATCAGCACGGCACCGGCCACTTCGCCGTTCACCACCACCGGCCGGGCAAGCGATAACAGCTCAGTATCACCGGGGCGGGAACCGGGGCCGGTAAACAGCCTTCTTTTGATCAAAAGCGGCTTCTCCTTCATTCCCCCGATCCAGGACTCCCACTCATGCTCAGGCGCCTCCCCCCAGGACGGAACATAGCCGTAGCGGCTGGAGAGCACAGACCGGTCCTTGAATTTGACCACGCTGATCGCATGTACATCCGGCTCTGTCGCCAGCGCCTTAAGGTATTCCTGCGCCGTTGCGGCTCTGCCCCGGTTATCCGCCTCAGACGCATTGATATAGCTCAGTACAGCGGGATGGAAGGACAGATCCACTGCCTTGTTGTCGGATTCCCGGAAGGCCCGGTTCGTAACATCTACATTAATCTGCAGCAGTTCAATATTCGGTGTATTCAGCTCGGTGTCCAGTGCATTACGGTACTCTCTATAGGAGAATAGACCAATCATAGTAATCAGAAGGGATACCCCGGCTGTCAGCATCAGGATTAGACGGTTCTGTTTGTTGTGCAGCAGGTATTTCATTTTAAATCGCAGCATTGCTTAAGCTTCATCCTTCCAGCGGTTGATCATAGGTTTAGATTTCAGATTAGCATGTTCCCCTAATTTTTCAATATGGGGCATATCATACCTGCCAGGATTTCAGACTTTTCCGGGATACGCTATACAATAATGATATAATGGAACGATGGATTCACCCAATCTGCTACAGGAGAACGATAGCGATGCAGTCAAACTATATCATGGATGCTGCCGGGTGGGATAAGCTCATCTCGGAGGTTGCCCATTCTTTCGATGATCTGACCCTGAAACGGGGATTTCAATATTATAAGCAGCAGCGCGTGCAGGCCTTCAGAATGGTCACGCCGTACAGAATCATGGCGCTGGTCGAAGGGCGGGAGGATTATGCGGTCTCCATTGACCTGGACGATCTGCAGGAGAGCCATTGCGATTGCCCTGTATCCGGGATGTGCAAGCATATGGCGGCTGTGCTGATGCAATACGCCGAGGAACAGGAGCGGCCTGTGCATTCCATCGCGAACGCCAAGGCGCTGATTGACCAGCCCAAGCTTCATTCTGCTCCGGCATCCGCTGTTCCGGGACGGCGCGGGGAACAACTGAAGAAGCTGGCCGCCCTGATTCCTGAGGCTACGGTGCAGCAGTGGCGAGAATACATGGCGCTGCTGGTAGAGCCGATTGCTCATACGGTGCGCAACCCGCAGTATGCCGACCGGGCGCTCGCCGCCATCACCGGGGGCCAGCCCAAGCTGCCTCCCGCTGCCGCCATGCTGTTCAAGCTCCATGCTCATCTCTGTGTGCTGGAGAGCCTGATCCGGCCTGGCGGCCAGCCGCTCTCGGCCAACCTCTCCTCCCTTGGTTATTCTGTGGGCTACTATACTTCTATTGCGATTTCCGAGCTGCAAAAGCATATTACAGACCTGATGCAGCGGGGGCTGCCGCTGGCAGAGGCCCCTGAGGAGTGGCCGAGAGTCTACGATACGATTGCCTATCTGCGGAGCGAGATGCTGACGGAGGCCCGCGACCGCGCCAGAGAACAGCCTTATTTCTCTGCTTGTTACAGCCTGCTGTGGATCAACTGGATTACCCCGAATTTAAGCGGACCGGAGCTGTACACCAAAGAGCTGAAGGAGCTGCAACAAGCCGGAGAAGGGCTAAGCGCCGCTGCTCCCCGCCACGCCCTGCTGCTGGCCGAGAGCCGGATGTACGCTCTGCTTCATGAGGATGCTGCGGCTATAGAGAAGCTGCACACAGCGTCCGAACGGCCCGGGCTGCACCCGGAGGAGCTGATGAGCTTCCTGCCTCCGCTGGCCGAAGCCGGCCAGTGGAGACGCCTGGCCCTGTGGCTGGCCGCGCTCGGCCCGCTGCTGAACAGCCGAATGTACAATCTGCTGGATTATGCGGGCTACTGGGATGAGGCGGTGCGCCGCCTGCCCGAAGCGGAGCCGCAGATGTGGGATACGCTGTCCGGTATGCTGCCGCTGTCCCGCGAGATCTATGAAGCCCAGCTGCTTGCCTACGGCAAATGGCAGGAATGGATGGATATGCAGATCTCCTCCGGCCATCAGCCTTCCGACTTCCGGGTGAGCGACCTGCAGCCAATTGAGAAGAATGCGCCGGAGCTGCTCCTGCCGTTCTATCATCAGGCGGTGGAGCGCTTCGTGCTGGAGAAGAACCGGCACAGCTACAAAGCGGCCGTGAAGCTGCTGAAGCGGCTCGCCAAGCTGTATAAAAAACTGAAACGCGAAGCACGCTGGGAAGTGTTCCTGGACGGCTTCACAGATAGACACAGCCGCCTGCGCGCCCTACAGGAGGAGCTGCGGAAAGGAAAACTGATCCCATGAATATGAAGATGCGCAATATTACTGTCCAGCTCGCCCTTACCCAGTATGGCGATGCGCTGATCTACGGTGTGGATGACCGGGATGATTATATGCCCGGTGTCCAGCTCAAGCAGAAGCTGTTCGCCTGGCATGAGGAATCCTTCTACGGTACGGAGCTCAGCACCTCAAAGGCCGATGAGGTCGAGCTGGTGGTGCTGCCTGCCGAGCAGGTCCTGCCGTTCTTTGCGGACCTGCGGCTTCTCCGGCATGTCGGCTGGAGCTGGCAGGGCGATGCCCAGCTGCTGACCCGGCTAGCCCCGCTGCTGGCCGGAATGCTGGAGGCCCGTCAGTATGCCCCGAGCTTCGCAGCCTACCGTGAAGGCCAGCTCCGCTGGGCCTGGACGGAGCAAGTGCTGGCGGAAGCCGCCGAGGCAGACTGGGACGATGCGGCCGCGCTGCATCGTCTTCAGGAGCGCAGCGGGTTCGCCGAAGGGCTGCAGGCCGCCTTCTCGGCGGCGGTCTTCCAGCGGCACTACAGCACCGAGGCGCAGGCCGGTGATCTGCGCAGTGAATTCCCGCTGCTGTTCAGCGCAGGCGGGAGAAGCGCAGCCGGTATGGACGAGGACAGCTGGCTGATGTCCATCGGCTGGAAGGCAGACACCGCGCCGTTCCGGCCGGTGCTGCAGCTGCTTGAGCCTGACGATGAGCTGCCGCACTGGCGGCTCCAGCTGCTCCTCCAGGACAAGCGCGACGAGTCCGCGCTTGTGCCGCTGCGGCTCACCGGGGACGGCGAGCCGCATGGCACTTGGCCCGCAGCGTGGACAGCGCATGTCCACGAGCGCGCGGGCGGGTGGCTGTCACGGCTGCGTGACAGCCTTCCGGAGCACATCGGGCGCGGCGCCGATGTGCTGGCAAAGCCGCTCGGCGACGAGGTCGCGTGGCGGTTCCTTACGGCCGACAGCCGCGCTCTGCTGGAGGCGGGCTGGCAGGTGCTGCTGCCGGCGTGGTGGGAAGCCGCCAGCCGCAGGAAGCCGCGCCTGCGCGCGAAGATCAGCTCCGGCACGGCTGAGGGCAGCCGCGGGCAGTCGCTGTTCGGCCTGGATGCGCTCGTCGATTTCGACTGGCGCATCTCCATCGGCGACGCCGACCTGACCGAGGCGGAGTTCGCCGACCTCGTAGCGCGCGGGGAACGCCTCGTCCAGTTCCGCGGCAAGTGGATTCCGCTGGACCCTGCGCTGCTGGCGCAGATTCAGCGGGCCATGGCCGGGATGGACAAGTCGCGCGGCTTGTCCTTCCAGGATGTGCTGCAGCTGCACCTGCTGAACGAAGGTGCAGACGGCGATTCGGAGGAAGCGGAAGCGCAGCGTGCCGAGGAAGAAGCGGTACGGGTCCGGCTGGAGGTCGAACTGAACGAGCACCTCTTGAAGCTGATCGGACAGCTCGGGCAGCGTAGCCAGTGGCCGAAGCCGGAGGTGCCGGCCGGTCTGCATGCCGAGCTTCGAAGCTACCAGCATGAGGGCTTCGCCTGGCTGGTCTTCCTCCGCCGCTTCGGGCTGGGCGCTTGCCTGGCCGATGACATGGGGCTTGGCAAGACGGTGCAGCTGATCTCCTACCTGCTCCATCTGAAGGAGCAGGAGGAGGAAGCCGCAGCTTCCGGCGCACCCGTGGCCCGGCGGCAGACCGAGCCGGCCGGCTGGCCTTCGCTGATTATCTGTCCGACCTCCGTGCTGGGCAACTGGCAGAAGGAGCTGCAGCGCTTTGCGCCTTCCCTGAATGTGATGCTTCATTACGGAAGCCGGCGGCTGGATGCCGGATATTTCTACGGCGCGGCTTCGCAGGCGGATGTTGTGCTTACCTCTTACGCTACCGCTGCACTGGACCAGGAGCTGCTGAAGCAGTTCACCTGGGCAACCGTATGTCTGGATGAAGCACAGAATATCAAAAACGCCGGAACGAAGCAGTCCGCCGCCGTGCGCAGCTTCCCGGCCTTGCACCGGATCGCCCTGACTGGTACGCCGATTGAGAACAGGCTGTCCGAGCTGTGGTCGATCTACGATTTCATCACACCGGGTTATCTCGGCAGCCCGAAGGGCTTCCAGGACCGGTTCGCAAATGCCATTGAGAAGGAGCGAAATGCCGAGCGGACCGCTGATTTGCAGCGGCTGGTCAAGCCGTTCATGCTGCGCCGCAAGAAGAAGGACCCGGCGATCCAGCTTGATCTCCCGGATAAAAATGAGATGAAGACCTACATTAACCTGACGGCCGAGCAGGCCGCACTCTACGATCAGAACGTGAACAGCCTGCTTGAACGGATGCAGAAGCTGGAGGGCATCGAACGCAAGGGGGCCATTCTCGCCGCCTTGACCAGCCTGAAGCAGCTCTGTGACCATCCGATGCTGCTAACCAAGGAGGCACTGCCTGAGCCGGAAGACGGCACCGCTCTGGACACCACCTCCTTGATCGAACGCTCCGCCAAGCTGGAACGGCTGCTCGCGATGGTGCGCGAGCTGCGCGAGGAGAACGAGCGCTGCCTGATCTTCACCCAGTATGTAGGCATGGGTAAAATGCTCCAGGCCGTACTTCAGCAGGAGCTTCAGGAACCGGTGCTGTACCTGAACGGCAGCACGCCGAAGAGCACGCGCGACCGCATGATTGAGCGGTTCCAGGCTCCCCCGCTGCTTGCGGGCGAAGCCGCTGCAGATGGAGCCGCCGGAGCGCAGACGTCCGATCAGCCGAATGTATTCATCCTCTCGCTCAAAGCGGGCGGGGTCGGCCTCAACCTGACGGCCGCCAACCATGTGTTCCATTTCGACCGCTGGTGGAATCCCGCGGTGGAGAACCAGGCCACTGACCGTGCCTACCGCATGGGCCAGACCCGGGATGTACAGGTGCATAAGTTCATCTCGCTCGGAACGCTGGAGGAGAAGATTGACGAGATGCTGGAGAGCAAGCAGCAGCTCAGCGACGACGTCATCTCCGGCTCCGAGGGCTGGATCACCGAGCTCTCCACAGACGCGCTGAAGGATCTGTTCACGCTGCGCCGGGAATGGGTGGGATAACCCGCCACTGTGGATACCGCCTGTTCCGGCTATCTTTTATCTGCTACAGGTCTGGCATCAGTCTGGCATGAGTCTGTCATCGGTCTATTACCTGTCAGCCAGCGTGGCATTACTGGACCTTCACCCTTCGGCCTTCACCATTGCTCGGACATTCTGAAGGTAGCCGCCACATTGTCCTCACCGGCAAGCGAGCTGACCACCAGCGTGACCGGCACTTGCTGAAGATCGTAGGCGAGCCGCTGATTCAGCAGATTCACCGCCACATTCTGGTAGGCTCCGGATATGCCGGAGCCGATGCCTTGAGTCAGCACCCGTCCGCCGGTGACTGTTGTACAGGTATAGTTCACCAGCAGCGCTGTTTCAGTGACTGGAATAGCCGTAGTCGGCGTAGGGTAATTCACAAAAGCTCCATTCACGGTCCCCCCGGCTATCACCTTATAGCGGATAGGGGTAGAGGCCAGAATCTCCAGCCCGTCTGGAACGATCTCGGCGGCCACTGCTTCAGGAACCGCGATCGTAGTGCTTCTGCGGAAGCTGATGGCTGCGGTGTCGCTGCTCGTTACGGGGATATTGTTACGAAACTCTGAGGTAATCCGGCTAAGCGCCACGGGCTGCAGGGTAACGGGACTCCAGAGCCCGCTGCTGTCCACAAGGAAGATCCGCACCCGTACCTGCTCCTGGGAGTAGGAGATATTGAATTGGAAAAAATTCTGCGTAATATTATACGTTTTGGTCACAACCTCCCGATAGTTCGACTCGAACAACTCCTGCGCGAACAGCGTGGAGGGACTTACATCGTTGTTGTAACCAGTCAAATAGACCGATCCCTGGGCCATCCCATTGTTTACTACCTTCACTACTGCCTGACTGATGAGTCCTGCTCCCGGGGTAGGGTTCTTTGTTAACATATTGGTTGTCAGTATAGGCATAGTTATCACCCTCCGTTAGAGCTGTATTCAATAGGATATGCAGATATAATTGGAAGTTTCTGGTCGATTGACAGACCATGGCAGTTGTCAATTCACAGACACTGTGCTAAAATCAATGTAACTTTTTTAGAACGGAGGGTTGCGTGTGATAGACTATATCCGGATTCGCACTTTGCGCGGCTAATTATTTTCCCATAGCGCGAAAGCTCTGCCTTGTGCAGAGGACTCAGGATAAGTCTGTCCATAACACGTAACCCATAGCATACACCTGTTAATCCGCAACCCGTACACTGATTCCCGGAACCGGTACCCTGTGCCCAATAAGGCCTGTATCCGCTCCGCCAGATTCTGTGTTTACCGGGAGGATTAGCTCTATATCTTTTTAAGTTGCCGGGGCCCTCGCCCTTGCCGCTTGAACCTTCATGGTGTCTATGGCAAGCATGGCCGTATAGCTGCTCCCGCGCAGCGGGCTATACCAGACTTTATTCTGTTGTTCCTCCAACTACTGTTAGCACAGGCAGACTGCCTGTGCTTTTTTGATGCTCAAATTACACTATGGAGGTTGATCTATATATGGAACCCATACTACAGAAAGCCGTTATCGTCGGCATGCAGCTGCAGAACGACACGAACTTCGCTTATTCGATGGAGGAGCTGCGCAATCTGGCAGCCGCCTGCGAGATTGAGGTCGTGGCTGAGCTTAGCCAGAAATCCAGCCGGGTGAACCCCTCGCATTACATCGGGACCGGCAAAATCCAGGAGCTTGCGCTGCTGATGGAGCAGCATGAAGCACCGATCGTTATTTTCAACGATGAGCTGTCCCCCTCCCAGATCCGCAATCTGGAGTCCTCCCTGGACCGCCAGGTTATTGACCGGACCATTCTGATTCTGAATATCTTCGCCTCGCGGGCGAAGACCAAGGAGGCTCAGCTGCAGGTAGAGGTCGCACAGCTGCAATATATGCTTCCCCGCCTGAGCGGCCTGCGCGAATCTCTCGGCAGACAGGGCGGCGGGGCCGGCTTGAAGAACCGGGGAGCTGGGGAAACGAAGCTGGAGCTGGACCGCAGACGGATTGAAGAGCGGATCTCGGCGCTTCAGTTAGAGCTGCAGACGCAGGTCGCAAGGCGTCAGATCCAGCGTAAGCAGCGGCATAAGAATGAGGTGCCTGTGGTCTGTCTGGTCGGCTACACCAACACCGGCAAGTCCAGTTTAATGAACACACTGGTGGAGACCTATCATCCCGGTTCGGGCAAAGGCGTGCTCGCCAAGGATATGCTGTTTGCGACGCTTGAGACCTCAGTGCGCAGCATTGTGCTGCCCGATCACAAGACCTTCCTGTTAACCGACACCGTAGGCTTCGTCAGCCAGTTGCCTCATCATCTGGTGAAGGCGTTCCGCTCGACCTTGGAGGAGGTTACGGAAGCCGATCTGCTGATTCATGTCGTCGATATTGCCGATCCGCAGCATGAGCAGCATATGGCGGTAACGAATGAGACCTTGAAGGCGCTGGGCGCTGACGGAATCCCTACCCTGTACGCCTACAACAAGGCTGATCTGAGGGAGGACCCTTACCCGCAGGTGGAGGAGAACTCTGTAACCCTGTCTGCTAAGAAAAACCGCGGGATCGCCGAGCTGGTCACTCTGATCCGCAGCCGCATCTTCACCGACTATGTACAGTGTGAGATCCTGGTCCCCTTCGACCGGGGCAGCATTGTCTCCTATTTCAACGAACATGCCGATGTGCAGTCCGTCAGCTACGAAGAGCAGGGCACACGCCTGAAGCTGGAATGCCGGACCGCCGATTACGAGCGGTTCAGAGATGATTTTGTAGAGCTGCCACAATAAAATCGCTGAAAGTCACAGGAGCTGGTCCCCGCATTACGGGGCCAGCTCCTTGTGCTATGTTCCTGAGCGGGGACCTGAATACGATACAACCAAACCGCTGGGCATACCAGTGGTTTTTTGTCGTTTATAGCAACATACAGGGGATTGATATATTTTAGCGGGCAACACCGTCTTTATATTGAGCAGATAAGAAACCAAAATGAACATTAGTCAAAAGGAGATTGAACATGAGATTATTCGAAATGTTGCTTTTTTTCTCGGATATTATTGTGCTTGTATTAACACTCTTGCTGCATAAGGACCGCCGGATCATACCCTTACTCATCGCAAGCGGGACCGCTACACTTATTATGTTCATTTATTGGGCGGCAGAAGGCTACCGGATTCAGCTATTGCTGCTGTACGGCGTAACGATGATGTTGTTGGCTGTTTCAATGTATCATTATGTTAAAAAGAACGCTCTGCCCCGAATCCCGCGCTTCCTCCGGGGCTTAGCGTATACGGCGATAGTGATGATGCTTGTTGCAACGGCGGGACTTATGTATGTTTTCCCTGTATTCAAGCTGCCTGCACCGGCAGGTGCGTTCAAGGTCGGCACACAAGCTTTTCATTTTGTAGATACAGCCCGGAAAGAGAGCTTCGACAGCACT
The DNA here is from genome assembly GCF_037975415.1 of Paenibacillus sp. FSL M7-0896. Lineage (NCBI taxonomy): Bacteria > Bacillati > Bacillota > Bacilli > Caryophanales > Paenibacillaceae > Paenibacillus > Paenibacillus sp. FSL M7-0896. Next base: position 7,676,117 of record NZ_CP150250.1, on the reverse strand, counting down.
GGAGGGCGGAGCAGGGAATTGATGGTACAGGTGTGGTATCCGGCTGAAACCAGTACCGGCGGTGCGTATGCTCCTTGGATTTCAAGTCCGGGCATCTTAAGCTATATGGCTGAGCAATACGGTCTTCCGGGGTTTACTTTTCAATATCTGAAGTTTGTGGCCAGTCACGCTTATCCGGGGGCAGAGATCGCTTCGGCAAGTAACCAGTATCCGTTAATTATTGTGAATCCGGGCAATGGCTCTTCCCGGTTCCTTCATACGACTCAGGCTGAAGAGCTTGCGAGTCATGGATATATTGTAGCTGCGATAGACCACACGTATAATACATTTGCTACTGAATTCCCGGATGGACGGGTCGTGGCCAATACTACCGATCAGCTATTTTCATCCCAGAATGATTACATGACCGAAAGCCAAACCCGCGATATGCTGGGCAAAGTTCTCACTGAGGATGTGTCATTTGTATTAGATCAGTTCGAGCTTCTCCAATCCGGGCAGACCGCAAGCCGTTTCAAAGGGAAAATGGATCTGGCCCATGTAGGCATATTCGGCCATTCGATCGGCGGGGCTACCGCCTATGATGCTTCGTATGATCCGCGCATTACGGCTGGAATAGATCTGGATGGAGGACTGTATCGGCTGCAAGACCGGGGCCGCCTGCACAAACCATTTATGTTCATGAATTCGGAAAGCAATTCCAAGTCGTTCCAGAGGGTGATGCAGAATAAGGTCTATACCGATGCAGAGCTTAAAGAGATGGGTTCGACTAGGGAATGGGAGAATCAAACGGCCCAAGCCAAGAAGTTAGAGCTTCAACGGATGCGGGAAGCCATAGAAGCAGGAGGGCAAGTGCTCTACATTGACAATACAGAGCATTTGAACTTTACGAATGCACAGTTTATTTCTCCGATCTTTCAGATACTTGGTGCTATCGGACAACTTGCGCCCGAAAGAGCCGATGCCATCACGAATGCATATATACTGGACTTTTTTAATAAATATTTGAAAAAGGAAGGCGGTAAGTTGTTAAACGAGCCGGACCCCCGTTTTCCTGAGGTGAAGTTCGCAGACCTATGACAGAGCGGTGACCGTACAGGCTGTAGAGATGCCGGAGCGGAAATCAGCAGTACCATCGCTTTGTCCGTTATCCGCTCCGCATCTGCAAGGAATTATTGTTTATTGCTCTCATTTTCATAATGGACTGCCCACCCTGCGCATTGTGGTCGGTTTTTCGATTACATTGGGCCTACGTGGCGCGCCCAGTCCAAATTGTGGTCGGTTTTTCGATTACATTGGGCCTACGTGGCGCGCCCGGTCCAATTATGGTCGGTTTTTCGATTACATTCGGCCTACGTGGCGCGCCCGGTCCAATTGTGGTCGGTTTTTCGATTACATTGGGCCTACGTGGCGCGCCCGGTCCAATTGTGGTCGGTTTTTCGATTACATTGGGTCTGCGTGGCGCTCCCAGTCCAATTGTGGTCGGTTTTTCGATTACATTTGGCTTACGTGGCGCTCCCAGTCCAATTGTGGTCGGTTTTTCGATTACATTGGGTCTACATGGCGCTCCCAGTCCAATTGTGGTTGGTTTTTCGATTACATTGGGCCTACGTGGCGCGCCCGGTCCAATTATGGTCGGTTTTTCGATTACATTGGGCCTACGTGGCGCGCCCGGTCCAATTGTGGTCGGTTTTTCGATTACATTTGGCTTACGTGGCGCACCCACCAGTCCAATTGTGGTCGGTTTTTCGATTACATTCAGCCTTTGACCGTTGTTATCAGCTACTCTCCCGGAGCCGGCCGCAGATTAAGTACGAACCCGCCTTTCATGCTTTTTACGATTTTTACGATTTTCGCCCCCCCATCTCCCTCCTCAGCATTCACTTCATTCGCTTCATTCCATTCGTTGACTTTATTCGCTCCCGCCGCCTTCCCTCCTGCAACTCCCTGCGCTCTGCCCCCTTCGTGCTCGCTTCCACTGCTTACCCGCAGCCCGCCCTCATCCGTCAGCTCCAGAAGCGGGGCAGAGTTCAATCTCCCCTCCTCCCCAGCCGCCAGAGAGAACACCAGCGCAGCCTGCTGCATGGAGGTGAAGTCCAGCATCCTGCGCGGACCGGCGTAGAGAATCATATCGATATTCATCCGGCCGTCTGCCTTATGAAGTTCCCACACCAATCGGTTGCCTGCATCCGCTTGCCCGCTGAATGCCGCGAACCAGGTTGTCAGGCCAAACTCCGTCCCTGCAATGGTGATAACCGTACCTTCTTCTGTTAATGCGGCTGTAACTCCCTCCAGAGCGCCGCCAACCTCCAGCCGCAGCCGCAGGTCCAAAGCCTCAATCACACCGCCGGTCCGGTCCAGATTCGGATGGGTATCCCCGCCATCTGTCATGAAATCGATCCCGAACAGCACACGGCCTGCTTCCTGCAGCGATTGGAAGCGTGCGGAGCAGTAATCATAGCCGTCATGCAGGCAGCGGAGCCGGAGATATGAGGGCTGTCCGTTATTATTGGCATAGATCAGCAGCGGCCGTCTTTGGTTCCACAGATCACTATGGGTGAAGGAGCCCATGCTCCACTGCGGAGTCATATAAGTGACCGCCCACTTGCCGTCATACCCCTGATTGTGATTTTGCACCTGACCCTGACCTTGCTCCTGATCCCGATCTTGCACCTGACCCTGATCCCGACCTTGCACCTGACCCTGACCTTGCACCTGATCCCGACCTTGCTCCCGATTCCGCTCCTGATCCCATTCCTGATCCCATTCTTGATCCCGCCCTTGTTCCTGGCCCAACTCCCGCTTCCGCCCTTTCCCTGTCCCCTGCTCCTGCCCTTTCTCCTCCCCTTCCAAGCGTTGCCTTATCTCCTTCGTCTCAGGAACCTTGAAGCCCTTCAGATAGGCAGGGGGACAATGGATGCCGCTCATATACCATTCCTCTTCGTAGGGCAGCTCCTCCCATGGGAAGAACATCACGGCTCCTCCTGTCGCCAGTTGCAGAAACGCCTTGCTCTGGTCCTCCAGCAACACTCCGTAACAGCGGGAATGCGGGCCGGACCACTGGGCCGTGGCGGGGTGATAATACCCGGCCACGGTCCTCCAGGTCAGCTCTAGCAGCTCTCTGGTCCATGCCTTAACCCTGCTGTCCGAGGTCTCGGACTGAAGCTTCGACAGCTCCAGAATGGCAATGTAGGTGTAGACCGGGCTGTTATATTCCTGAAAAGCCCCATGCTTCAGGGTATGAGCATGCAGCCTCCTGAGCCGCTCCAGCCCATAGTCCGCATAATCCTTACGCCCCAGCTTCTCCCCGGCAATTCTGGTCACGAACGCGCCAATAATCGCAATATTGGTATAATCCGGTCCGACATTGCGCCGGATAATGGCTTCGCAGGCACACTCTATGGACAAGACGGCTGCTTCCCGCAGATCGTGCGGGAAACGGTGGCCGTGGCGCGAAAGGGCCTGCACCAGTCGGCTGCCGCAGAAGTCCGCCCAATTCCAGTCCGGCGGAGCCATCTGGTCCAGCGGCTCCTCATAGAACCAGGACCAGATGCCGAAGGTATCATGCGCCGGGTCCGTATCCTGCAAGGAGATGACCTGCCGGATAATATCGAATGCCCGCTCTTCATAACAGGCCAGCTCCGTGTCGAGCAGTCCAAGCGCATAGCTGAGCGAGTCTCTGGTGGAGTGGATGAACTCCGCCTGCTTCAGCGTCGTATGATACCCCGGGCTGCTGAACGGGGAGCGCAGCATGCAAATGTCCGAGTCATAGCGGGATTCCAGTCCGGTCACCTTATGAATCAGCCGTTGCCGCTGATCCAGGCCTCCACCCGCAGCTTCTGCGTTATCCTTCACCGTCATCCCCCTGCCTCCCCTTCAACATTTAATGAACCTATCCCCTCGGATTGCTCCTGACGTCGCTGACCCCCTTGACGCTCTGGATGTTCTTCACGCCCTTGGTCCTCTTGTCCTCCCTGACGCTCCTCATGCTCTTCACGCCCTTGGTCCTCTTGTCCTCCCTGACGCTCCTCATGTTCTTCATGCCCTTGGTCCTCTTGTCGTCCCTGGCGCTCCTCATGTTCTTCACGCCCCTGGTCCTCTTGTCGTCCCTGGTGCTCCTGGCGCTCCTCATGCTCTTGCCTCTCAAGCCGATGCTTCATTTCCCCCAGATCCAATGCCTCTGTCAGCAGTTGCATCACCAGCCCTTGCCCATACAGTGCCGGATATCTCTCAATGGTGTTATAGGCCGCTATCGACGGCATGACCGGAGTGCCTCCCGAGACCCCCTGCACCTCACCGTCTTCGCGGATGAGCGGAAGAATCCCCGCAAGTGCCGCCTCCGCCCTCTCCAGATAGGCATCCTCCAGCAGTCCGCTCTTCACCGCCTTCAGGAAGCCGCAGGCAATACCGGCGCTGGCCGAGGTCTCCTCGTAATAATCCGGCCGGTCGAGCACCGTATGCCACAAGCCGCCGGCCCCCTGCGCCTGCCGCAGGGCAGAAGCAAGCCTGCGGTAGCGGCTGTACAGCTCCTGTGGAATAGCAGTCAGGCTTGCGGTCCCGGCCACAATCTCCGGGACCGCAAGTGCCACCCATGCATTGGCCCGGGCCCAGCGGGCTGCTGACATATGGCTGCCTGCCCGGCTGTTCCAGCCATGGAATAGCAGCCCCGTCGCCGGGTCCTGGAGCAGACGAAGGTGCAGTAGGGTCTGGTGCATGGCGGCGGCAGCAAGCTCCTGGTCGCCGGTCAGACCGGCAAGCCGGGCCAGGAACAGCACGGCCATATACACCGTATCGGCCCATACCTGTTCCGGGAATTCCACCGCCTCTGTCACGGTATGCTCCAGCGCGCCTTCCCGGGTCCGGGGGGCAGTATCCAGCATCCATGCGGCAACCTCCTGCGCCCGGCTGAGAAACCACGGGTCCCCGGTCAGCCGGTACAGCTCAGGAAAGACCGCGTAGGGAGCCAGGGAATTGATAACCCTAACCCCCTCGGCCTTCTGCTTATTCCGGTTCACCCAATGCAGCAGGTAATCCGTCACCTCATCCTGATCAGTCCCTGTGCCATATTCAAGCATAGAGATGACCCCGACACCGGGCACCCAGTCCCAGTGGTTAATATCCATTCCCCAATTCTCTTGATGCCGTTCAAGACGCATATATTCAAAGATCTGGCGCAGCTTCGCCTCCAGTTCCCGCTGCCTGCCCGCTGCCCGTTTTGCCTCTGATTCCCGCTTCGCACTCAAGATGTCTGAAGCCTCCCCGAACCGTAATCGCCCTCTCAAATCTCCGCTTTCACCGGGGAGCTTCCCTGAAACGGAATCTCTCCGAACAGCGCCTTAACCGTCAGCTCTACTGTATCTTCATGCAAAGAATACGCATTCACCAGGGTATCTAAGAAGGGAATGTCCTGCAGCAGATATGGCGTAGCGAACGAAATACCGATCGGCTGGACTGTCTCCGCATGCTGCATGGCCCAGATGGCCTTGGCCGCTTCACCCACCGGACGGGCGGTATTCATCATTCCGTGCAGCGGAAGGAAATAAGGGGCGAAGGCGGCATCCCAGCGGACCCCGGACAGCTCCCATTGCCGCAGTGTCGTCAGCGGCTCGAATTCATCCAGAATATCGACCGCAAGTCCTCTAGCCTTAAGCTGCTCCACAAAAAGATTCATCCGCTCATATCTGCGCCCCTCCGTCACCTTGTTCAGCATGATGACCAGCACCCGCCGGACCTCCTGCGGATTCAGCGGCAGCTGGCCGGTGCGGTTGCGGACGAGGGTAATGCAGCGCCCGGCCAGCTCGCGGCTGAATTGTCTGACCTGCCGGTCCAGCCCGGGCAGCAGCTTATCGTCCAGCAGCGGCAGCGCCCTACCATCCGCTCCCCCGGCACGGGCAGCATGCACGCCAAGCCGCGCCTTCAGCTCCAGAATCCGCCGGACGCTGGCCTTCAGCCGTTCCCGGCTGACGCGTCCGTCCTCCACCGCCTGCTCCATCACCGCGAAGTACCGCACCCCCGGCCAGAGCAGCACATCCGTACCGCAATTGAAGCAGTCTATGATGCGCTGCGTGTAGTCTCCCCAGGATAAAAATCCGCCCATATCGAGCGCATCTGACAGCACCACTCCATCGAAGCCCAGCCGCTCCCGCAGCAATCCTGTGGTAATCCGCTCCGAGACGGTTGCCGGAATCGGCTTCGATCCAGCGCCGCCTGCCCCGTCTTCGATCCAGGGAAGGGCAATATGTCCGGTCATATAGGACATGACCCCCTGGCTGATCATCTCCCCGGCCACCTGTCCGTAAGTGGCGAACCACTCCTCCTCGGACAGACTATTAATAGTGGTAATGATATGCTGATCCCTGTAATCGACCCCGTCACCGGGAAAATGCTTGGCGCAGGCCGCAAGGCCGTGCTCCTGCATTCCCCGCATGACAGCGGCGGCCAGACGCGCCGCCCGCCCGGCCTCATCGCCGAGACAACGGGTCGTAATAACGGGATTCATCCAGTTCAGCAGCAGGTCGGTGCCCGGGGCCAGCGCCCAGGTGAACCCGGCTGCCCGCCCTTCCAGCGCGGTATATTTGCCGTATTCGTAAGCCAGGTCTTCATCGTCGGCGGCGGCAAGCGCAAGGAGCGGCGGGAAGGCCGTGAGACTTCTCACGGCCGAGCCTGCCCCGAATTCCAGATCACCGGAGAACAGCAGCGGGAACCTGCTGATGCCCTGCAGCATCCCCGCCCAGTCCCGGTAATCCTCCGCTTTGCCTGCGGCCTTCTGAATAACCTCCCCGCCGATGAAGAAGCTGCCCACCGGATACTGCTCCAGATACCTGCGGAGACCCGCTTCATCATCTCCCTTGAACGGCAGTCTGCCTGCATGGTCTTGCATCGTCTGCCCAATCAGCTCGCGGAGGCTCATCGCTTCAAGCGTAGCCTCCACCCACTCCTGTTCTTCCTTGCTTAACGGCTTCTGCATCATTCCTACTCCTCCCGGCAGGTTCTCTTCCAGTCCAGTGTACCGGATCGCGAAGCTGCTCTACATACAGCCAGCTATAATATAAGTTCAATATTCTACAAATTGCCTGCGTGGAATGCCCGGCGGCTGATTAGTCCGTCAGGGCAGGCTGATCTGCAGCGTCTGCCCCCGCTTGTTATTCTCCTTGTTCATCTCCGCATAACGCCAGATATCATTCACAAAAAAGCTGACCGTAAACTCGCCGATCGTCGGCACCGTCCACCGGGGGGTTCCCTGCGCACTGGCATTAGCCGTCAAGGTAATCTCCTCACCCGGCTGAATCACACTGGTATTCGTGTCCGTCCACGAGACCACCCCGCCGTTGACCGAGAAGGCGCCGCCGGTAATCTGTCCGAGTCCGGTCGAGGCATTCAGCGGTGTGGGGCGGACGCCGATGTTCTTCACTTTGGCCCAGAAGATCAGGGAGTCGCCCAGCTGCGGTGTGCTGTGCGCGGAAGGGCTGCCGTCGCTGTTCACAATATGCCAGCCGATATCCGTCACCGTCAGATCCGGTCCCGGTACGGGCAACACAGACTCGTAGCTCTCGTACTCCAGCCCGCTGACCATCACCTTTCCGCCGTTGCCTGCAATCTCGATCCGGTGCAGCCCATATGCTAGGCCTGTCAGCTCGTAGACGATTTTATGATCACCCTCCAGCCCTGCCTGCGGAATGACTATAGTCTCCTTATACTCGCCATCGACGTAGACATCTGCACTGCCCATATCGCTCTTGATGTCCGATCTCCAGCGGACACCGATGCCATTGAAGCTGAAGGCAGCCGTTGCATCCTCCTCATAGGTCACATGGGAGACTCCATTGGGCGCAGGGGTGAATCCGGCATAGTCAATGTAAGGATGATCATGTGCGGCTGGATACCAGTGGGAGAGCGGAACATACAACCCTTCCTCCAGCTTGAAATAATCGAGATTTGCCCCCTTCCCGGCGGAGGTAAAGCTGATCATGTTATAGCCCGGCTGGAGGGTAATCCCATACTGCCGTGCGGTGAGATTCGCGGTCCAGCTTCCCGTAGATGGCAGGGTTACTGTGGACTGCTTCACGCCGTTCACGAGGATGTTTTTCTTCGATTCCTCATTGGAAGCGTATACAATTGTTAGAGTATAGCTGCCTCCGTTCACGGAATGGAAGCCTTGGATCGTTAAGCCTCCGCTATGCGTCTGCTCCACGACCTTGCCGCCCGAGGCGCTGCTGTTATTGCCGGTCTTCAGCGGCAGGGCAAAGGCGGTAGCTTCGGCCTCGAACTTGGCCGGATCTCCTGCGGCATGCGGTGTAATCGGCATGACCGGTGTAGTCGCTGATACGGCTGTGCTAAGAGGCGATACATTGCCGGAGTCATCCACGGCCTGCACCGTGTAGCTGTAAGTGGTCTGGGGCGCTACGGTATAGTCACTCCAGAAGGTCAGCCGTCCCGGAATATTGATCACCGGAGCCGCTCCGCCGTCACGGTAGACGTTATAGCTGACGACAGTAGCGTTGTCTGTGGAAGCCGTCCAGGTCAGCCGGATTTGCTCATGGCTTACGGCTGCTGCTGATGGACTTCCCGGTGCGGATGGCGCGGCGGTCTCCTGCTCATCCAGAATATACTGGACCGTCTCCCCCGCATCCAGCGCAACTGTAAGTGTAATGTACGGATCTGCCGCAAGCTCCACCCGGGAGTAGGCAGCGGCGTACGTCTCCCCTGGACCGAACCGTTCCCCGGCATACGCTCCGCTGGACGGCATCTTAACCTTCACCTGCATCGTCACCGGCGACGTCTCAAAGTTGACGAAGTTCAGCAGGATTTTATCGGACGAAGCTCCGATGGCTGTAGTGCCCAGCGCTGAGGTATCCACTGCGCGGAAATACGCCTTCAGCCCGGTCAGTTCGGCTGCATTCAGCACCTCGTAGTCCAGCGGACTTCCATGGGTGGCGTAAGCGGCAGCCAGTCTGCGGAACGTCTTCAGCCGGGTCTCCCCGGATTCATTTATATTAGCCGGTACCGCCGCTGTATCCTCATAGCGGTGTGTGTTCCAGTTGATCGCTGAATCGAACAGGCCAAACTCCGTCCCGTCATTGAAGAAGGCGGCATGCTGCATAATATGGTCGGCATACCCGATATTCCCCCGCAGCTCCCGGTCAAAAGCAGAAGCAAACCTGTAAGCATACGTCCCGTATTTCGTATTGTCGGAATGATTGTCGTTGCTGCCGGTCTCGCTCATGGCCATCTCTTTGCCGAAGCCTTCCTCTGAAGCACTATACACCCGCAGATTCTCATACAGGCTTCCGCCCGGCAACGGCTGGACGCCGGTCCCACCATAGCTGTGTCCGTTGGTCACATCCGACAGCGCTTCAATCGGCGCACGCTGGGCAGCATCCCGTTCCCAGCCGTCAGGGGTGCCGTTATACGGCCAGTAGGCCCAGCCGGGAGCAACAATTTTCAAGTAAGGCTGGCTGTTCGTCTGCCTCTCCTCGTCCATCATTTCATGAAGCGCCAGCACCGCCTTCTGTGCCCAGCCGAACAATCCCGGCTCATTGCCCGTCTCAGCATACTGGTACAGATCCCCGAATTTGCTGACAAAGCCGCTGTAGTAGCTCCTCAGCGCAGAGCTGATCGTCCCTGCCGCCAGCTCGCTGTTAGTCTTCCAGTTGCCGCCGATGATATTAACCATGGGCGCAAGATTGAGGTCGCGCAGCGTCTCCAGGTACTTGCGGCCCTGCGGGTCCCAGCCTGCGCTGGTATCGGACCAGAAGGAGGTACGCATCCAGTTGCCGCTGTAGGCAATGCCCAGCCACTTGGCCATCGGGGCCAGATGGCGGATCGCATGCTCGTCGTAGCGGAAGGTCGAGGCAGCTATCGTGCTTCCCAGGTGGACATACCTGCCATGGATAGGCTCTGTGGCCCGCTCTTCCAGCGCCGCCAGCCTGAGATAATCCCATTCGAACCACAGATACTTGTCACCGTCATATCCTGGCGACTGCGGATCAGCGTATAGCCCGCGGTCCACGGTCAGCTTCAGCTCGTTGCTGCCGGTCTTCAGCTGTTCTGAGGGAATGTAGAGTCTATAGGTTTCTTTCCATGTGTTCGTAAGGGGGGTCTCTCCGTCGTTCAGCCCGGTAATCTGGATCAGCCCGCTGAAGCTGCCATTGGTGAATACGGCCAGCTGCGGAATTGCGGTGCTTGCATCCAGTACCTTGAAGCTGAACTCCACACCATAGAGGGGGACTTCCGTAAGATTGAAGCTTAGCTCCATCGCCGCATTGCGGTCCAGCTTCATGCCGCGGGAGATCATATTCCAGTTCAGGGGATTGACGGGGAGGGTAATATTCTCACTGTACACATCCTGATACACTGTAAATTCTGCGGAGCTGTTATCCTGCTCGCCCACCTGCCAGAGCAGCGGAGACGGCTGGTAGGTATCCTCTGTGACTGTACTGGCTGCACTGAGTGTACTCTCATGTAACGGTTCAGCCGCAGACCCCGGAGGCGGGAACACCGCAGCGGATTCGCTGTCTTCAATAACCGCCTGTGCAGGCCGCATTTCGGCGGAGCTGATCTGTACTCCGGGCAATGAGGTGGACATCCATACCAGAGCTGCAATGAGCAATTTGCCTGTGATTCTCTGAATTCGCATAGTAACACCCTCTCTTGATCAGATAGGGGCTCCCCAAAGGCTGGATTAGCGAAAGAGAATACCCGGTACCTGCCGCAGGCGGCCGCTATGGCTGCTTGCGGCAGGGAACCGGGCGTGCTATGGCCTCTACTGCTTATTTGGCGGCCAGAAAAGCGTCGAGCTGACTCTGAATTTCCGTAATCACAGCGTCCAGGCCTGCGGCCTTCAGCTTGCTGTTCATCTCCTTCAGGACCGGCTCAGGGTCCTTTTCCCCGGAGAACAGGGTGTTCTTATACTGCTTCGTGATGTTGATCAGTGCCCCGATCTGCGACTGCACCTTGGTCGAATCGAAGACAAATCCGATCACCGGCGACACGGTGGCGTTCTTATTCCAGTCCGTATAGAGCTGCACGCGCTTCGGATCTTCATCCTTATTCAGGTAGTTCAGCAGCACGTTGCCGATCATCCAGGAGGATACGGAGTTGTAGCCGCTGTCCGCAATGAACTCCACGGTATTGTTCTCCAGCTTCTTGTAGTGCTTGCCCTCAATGCCGAAGGTCAGCAGGTTGTAGAGCACCGGATCGGTGTGAATCAGGTTCATGAACATCATGGCCCGCTCGGGGTTCTTCGAGGTTCTGGAGATGGCGAGCATGGAGCCCTGCAGACTCTTGGTGCTGACCTGAACAGGCAGCAGCGTCTTGATGATCATCGGCTTCTCGGCGAGCCGGGTCCAGTCATTGGTGGAGGTCGGATTCATGTTGCCGTAGACGAACCAGGCTTTGCCGCTTTTGACCGCATCCTTCAGCTCGGTCTTGTCTGTAGCTCCGTTCTTGTTGATATAGCCCGCTTCATACCAGCTGCGGATCAGCTTCAGACGCTGCGTCATGGCTGGCGTGTCGTATTCGTTGAACACCTTCATGGTCTTGTAATCAAGCAGGGTCGGGATATCATTGCTGCCGTCCAGATCCTCGCTGTCGGGATACGCGGTGAACCAGTGCAGACTGTCGGTATGGTTCATGAACAGCGGGGAGAGCGCCGGCTCCTTCTCCTTAATCGTCTTCAGCATCGGTTCAATATCCTCCAGCTTCTGGAGGCTGTTCACATCGAAGCCGTATTTATCCACAATCGCCTTGTCAAAAGCGAACCCGACCGACTGCCCCAGCTCCTTCTCGGTTGGAACCGCATACAAATGTCCGTTGACGGTGGCTGCCTGCAGGTATGCGGGATTAATCTGTGCCTTCGTCTCCTTGGCATAGGTGTCCAGCAGCTCCTCCAGCGGCAGATACGCCCCCTTCGCGGCGTTGGTCATGAAGTTCCAGGTATAGACCATGTCGAACACCTCGCCGGACTGGATCATCAGATTGACCTTGTCGGCCGGCTTATCCCAGCTTAGCTGGTTAATCTTGATTGTGGCATTGATTTTGTCCTTCAGATAAGCATTGATCTCCTGCTCTACGGACGCCACATCCTTATCCGGCCCGCCGGGCAGATACAGGGACAGCTCCACCGGCTCAAGCGCATCCGGCGCTTTGGTCCCGGGCGCTTCCGTTGCTGTAGCTTCCTTCGTTGCTGCCGGAGCTGTGGTACTCTCTCCCGTTTTCTCTGTAGGCGCAGCCGTATTGTTGTTATTGCCGGAGCATCCGGCCAGGGTGAACCCCGCCATAAGCACAAATGACAGCAGCAGACCTGTGACTTTTTTACCTGCCATACTTTTTCCTCCCCTTGATGGAACAAATATATGCTAATCGGTAGGTTCCGAGGTTAGCCTTTAATAGAGCCGAGCGTCAGTCCTTTGATAAAATACCGCTGGAAGAACGGATAGGCCAGCACAATCGGCCCGATGCCGATCAGCGCCATCGCCATACGGATCGTTTCCCCCGGCAATTTGGCCAGCTCGGTGGCCGAGCCTTGAATAAGTGCCCCGTTGCGGCTCAGGTAGTCTGCCTGGGAGATCATTTTGTACATGAGATATTGGAGGGAATAGAGGTCTGTGTCGGTAATGAAAATCATGCTGTTAAACCAGTCATTCCAGTAATGCAGCGTATTGAACAGCCCAATGGTCGCGAAGACCGGCAAAGACAGCGGGAAAACAATCCGGAAGAACGTCCTTAGCTCCCCTGCTCCGTCAATCGTAGAGGCTTCAATCAGCGCGGGCGGCACGCTCATCTGGAAGTACGTCTTCATAATCAGCACATTGAACGGGGACAGCAGCATCGGCACAACCAGCGCCCAGATGGAGTTCTTGAGGTCGAGCACCTGGGTGTAGACCATATACCACGGTACCAGCCCGCCGCCGAACAGCATGGTGAAAAAGATCAGGAAAGCGAACACCCCCCGGTACCGGAAATCCGCCCGCGAAATCGGATACGCATACAGGGAAGAGATGAACACGCTGACCAGCGTTCCAGTGATGGTGACGAAGAAGGAAATGCCGTACGCCCGCAGCACCACGCTGTAATCCTTGAATATATAGGCGTAAGCCTCCAGGCTGAGCTTCTCCGGAATGAATTGATAGCCATTGCGGACGATGTAATCGTAATCGGTAATGGAGATCATGAAGACCAGTACAATCGGCAGCAGGCAGGCCAGGGACAGGATGATAAAAATAATATGGAGGAGAACGTTAGTGAAGCGGGATATTTCGTTATTAGCCACGGATTTCCACTCCTTCTACAGGGTACGTGCGCTGCCAGACTTTTAGCTAGAAAACCGCCTGATCCTTGTCAACCTTACGCACGATCCAGTTCGAGCCGAGGACCAGGAAAAAGCCGACCACCGATTGGTATAATCCGGCCGCTGCGGACATCCCCAGGTTACCCATGTTAATCAGCGCGTTATAAACGTAGGTGTCGATGACCAGTGTAGTCGGGTACAGCGCCCCGGAGTTCAGTGTGGTCTGGTAGAACAGCCCGAAGTCGGAGCGGAAGATGCCCCCGATCGCCAGAATCGTTGTAATAATAATGACCGGCCGGATGAGCGGAATCGTGATATGCAGGATCTGCTTCCACTTGCTGGCGCCGTCGATCAGGGCTGCTTCATAGTACTCGTTGTCAATGCCGATGATGGCCGCCAGATAGATGACACAGCCATAGCCCACCCCTTTCCAGAGGTTAATTAGCGGCAGGATGAACGGCCAATACTTCGGCTCGGAATACCAGTTCAGCTCATCCAGCCCGAACAGGGCGAAGACTCCTTTATTGATGAAACCGTATTCAACATTTAGAAAAGCGAACACCAGATAGCTCACCACCACCATCGACAGGAAGTAGGGGAAGAACATGATGCTCTGATAGAATTTGGCGGCCAGCTTGTTCCTCAGCTCATTCAGGGCAACCGCGATGGATACGGCAAAGAGCAGATTAAGCACAATGAACACGAAGTTGTAGAGCACCGTATTGCGCGTGATAATCCAGGCATCCGAGGTGGCGAAGAGGAATTTGAAGTTATCCAGCCCCACCCACGGACTGCCTAGAATCCCGTCCACATAGTTGATATTCTTAAACGCAATCACAATTCCGAACATCGGCAGATAGTTGTTGATCAGCAAAAATACTACGCCCGGCAGCAGCATCAGCAGCAGCACCTTATGCTTCAGCAGATGCTTCAGCATCATGGGCTTCTTCTTCGTGCTCTTGCGTACCGGCAAGCTGCTGCCCGTACCCGCCACACTTCTCTTCCCTTGAGTAATCATTCCTTCCGCCTCCTGATCCCTTCAGCAGTCCCTCTCTCTTCCCTGACTTAAGTGTACCCGCAGGCGGCTCCATGCTAAATAAGGCCATCTATAATAAAAGTTCAAAATCCTACGGAGTTTCGGACGGCTGACTGCCGCCCGCTTCGGGCCAAGCCGAAACGGCGGTCACAAGGGATGGGACAGCGCGCCCCTTCTCGCTCTGGCATGAGGTGAACTAGTTGGATAAATGTATCTTAATTTGGATATTTTGGATCACCTTCGGGTTTTAGTTGGAGAAACGTCATTTAATTTTGTATATTTTCCCTACTTTGCTATATTTGCTGAATTTTAAGTGCTGTTTCTCCAACTGTTTCCGTACATGAGGACTTCTGTTCATGAGTAAGTGGCGAAAATCCAATTATTTTCCGTACCGGAAGCTATGCAGAGGCATGGACAAAACACAAAAAGGCGTTCCACGATGATTGCTGTGGAACGCTCTTTTAGCTGAAGCTTCAGTGGTCCGGTCTGTCTGCCGGGGTTAGGTCAGTCTGTGAACAGACCATACAACGCCCGAAGAGACACCTCCAAGATCTAATGGCACAGTTAATCCATCGGCCGCATAGAAGAGTCCGATCACATCGCCTGCCGTCAGTTCAACCTCACCTGTCAATGTTACCGTACCATTACCAAGGATCGTCCGCAGAGACAGCAGAAGCGCAATGTTAACATTCAGCAGCGGGAACAATCCGGTCACCAGATCCGTTACTGTCGGGGATGTTCTCCGCACTACAAAAGCCGGATCAATTCCCGCTCCCAATGCAACCGAGATGGCAGCCGTAGTGCTGTAGTTAATGGTTGCCTCAAACGAATATCTGCCGGATACCGGAATCGTGTAGTTGCCTGTAGTCTCATTAAATGTCGCACTATCATAGTAAGGCGAAGTTACAGTCCAGCCGGTAAGCTGAGTACTGGTCGAGACCGAGAACGTCGGCAGGAATGCGGAGAACCCTTCCGTTGCCAAATTCGGGCCGGTTGCCCCGGTCACGCCTACTCCCGTTGCCCCGGTCGCCCCGGTCACGCCCACTCCCGTTGCCCCGGTCGCCCCGGTCACGCCCACTCCCGTTGCCCCGGTCGCTCCGGTCACTCCTACTCCCGTTGCTCCGGTCGCTCCGGTCACGCCTACTCCCGTTGCCCCGGTCGCCCCGGTCACGCCCACTCCCGTTGCCCCGGTCGCCCCGGTCACGCCCACTCCCGTTGCACCTGTCGCCCCGGTCACTCCTACTCCCGTTGCCCCGGTCTCCCCGGTCACTCCCACGCCCGTTGCACCTGTCGCTCCGGTCACTCCTACGCCCGTTGCCCCGGTCGCCCCGGTCACTCCTACTCCCGTTGCACCTGTCGCCCCGGTCACTCCTACTCCCGTTGCCCCGGTCGCTCCGGTCACTCCTACGCCCGTTGCTCCGGTCGCACCGGTCGCACCGGTCACTCCTGCCCCGGTCGCTCCAGTCACTCCCGCGCCCGTTGCGCCTGTCGGGCCCGTCACGCCGGTCGCTCCGGTCACTCCTGCCCCGGTCGCTCCAGTCGCCCCCGTCACTCCTGCGCCAGTTGCGCCTGTCGGGCCCGTCACTCCGGTCGCTCCAGTCACTCCTGCGCCAGTTGCACCTGTCGGGCCCGTCACGCCGGTCGCTCCGGTCACTCCTGCCCCGGTCGCTCCAGTCGCCCCCGTCACTCCTGCGCCCGTTGCGCCTGTCGGGCCCGTCACGCCGGTCGCTCCCGTCACTCCTGCGCCCGTTGCACCTGTCGGGCCCGTCACGCCGGTCGCTCCGGTCACTCCTGCGCCAGTTGCCCCGGTCGCTCCGGTCACTCCTGCGCCCGTTGCCCCGGTCACCCCCGTCACTCCTGCCCCGGTCGCTCCAGTCGCCCCCGTCACTCCTGCGCCAGTTGCGCCTGCCGGGCCTGTCACTCCGGTCGCCCCCGTTGCACCGGTCACTCCTACTCCCGTTGCACCTGTCGCCCCGGTCACTCCTGCTCCAGTCGCCCCGGTCGCTCCGGTCACTCCTGCGCCCGTTGCCCCGGTCGCTCCGGTCACTCCTACGCCCGTTGCGCCTGTCGGGCCCGTCAATCCGGTTGCTCCAGTTGGGCCTGTCACGCCTACGCCCACCGCCCCGGTCGCTCCAGTCGCCCCCGTCACTCCTGCGCCAGTTGCGCCTGCCGGGCCTGTCACTCCAGTCGCCCCGGTCGCCCCGGTCACTCCTACTCCCGTTGCCCCGGTCGCCCCCGTCACTCCTGCGCCAGTTGCACCTGTCGGACCTGTCACGCCGGTCGCACCGGTCACCCCTGCCCCGGTCGCTCCAGTCGCCCCCGTCACTCCTGCGCCCGTTGCGCCTGTCGGGCCCGTCACGCCGGTCGCTCCCGTCACTCCTGCGCCCGTTGCACCTGTCGGACCCGTCACGCCGGTCGCACCCGTCACCCCTGCTCCAGTAGCCCCCGTCACTCCTGCGCCCGTTGCACCTGTCGGGCCCGTCACGCCGGTCGCTCCGGTCACCCCTGCCCCGGTCGCTCCAGTCGCCCCCGTCACTCCTGCGCCCGTTGCGCCTGTCGGGCCCGTCACGCCGGTCGCTCCGGTCACCCCTGCGCCTGTCGCCCCCGTCACTCCTGCGCCAGTTGCACCTGTCGGGCCCGTCACGCCGGTCGCTCCGGTCACTCCTGCCCCGGTCGCTCCAGTCGCCCCCGTCACTCCTGCGCCAGTTGCACCTGTCGGGCCCATCACGCCGGTCGCACCGGTCACCCCTGCCCCGGTCGCCCCCGTCACTCCTGCGCCAGTTGCGCCAGTCGGGCCCGTCACACCGGTCGCTCCAGTCGCCCCAGTGGCCCCAGTGGCCCCCGTTACACCAGTATCGCCCAGCAGTTCAGCCGAGACCACCCGGTGGGCGGTGACGAGCTGGCCGGTGCTGCTCTTGCCCCATACGGAGATCTGAACCGGGTCATCCACAGTAGCCGAAGTGACAAACAGAAATTCAAAAGCGTCCAGATCCGCATAATAAGTGTTTGTTATCGCTTCGTTGGCAGCCACATCCAGCGTTTGGCTGACATACAGATTTCTAACACCCCCCTGCATGTAATAGCCTTGTATCAATACTGTATAAGCTGAAATGCTGCTGCGGTTATCAATTCTGACCGTAACCTGTGTGGTGGGTCTTACCCCTCCTACTGCATTATTTTCCAGTGGTCCTGTGGATAGTAGAGTCATTACCCAGTCTCCTTTAACGACAGATTTGTATTGTCCTGATAGATTCTCCTTTCCTCGCTTAATCTATCTTTTGACTACATAGAAGCTAGCAGCAGAAAGATGGATCAATATAGTAATATTCTGCGATTCCGGCACGGTGTGTGCAGTAGAGCTAGATTCCGGCAGGCATCCCATATAAATAGGAGACAACACAAAGAGAACCTTACTCAGCCGCAATGGCCGGGAAAGGTCCCTGAATATAAGCCTATTCTATTCCCGTCCGCTGCTTGAACGGTTCTGCAGGCTCTCCCCCAATAACGGGGCGCGGGGATCGAACTGCGGATAGATATATTCCTCACGCCGAAAAGAATACCCGGTAGCTGCAATGTCCAGCATCTGATTCAGCCGCTCACTCTCGCTGCCCAGTCCCTGGTCCAGCGGAATGTCCCCCGCGATGATCCGCAGATACAGCTGCATTCTTGGACGGTCGCCTGAATAACGCGGCTCCATGGATACCGTATTCGGATCATACTGGTCCATAATCTGCGGGGAGAGCGGATAGATCGATTCTGCTGCGGTGGGATAGAATTCCCTGAAGTGGTGCAGCCCGCGTGAAGCGCCCGGCTTATCCATAATCCCGTCTGTCACAGGGAGGGCGAGCGCCTGCTGATACAGCATGCCCAGGAACTCCTTCGATTGAAGAAAAGTCCAGACCTTCACCGCAGCCTCCCGGCTCTGCGCCGCACTGTTCACCACCAGCGGAGCGTGGGGGACCATCATCAAGGCCCCGGCCCGGCGCCGTGACAGATCCGCTGCCGGAGGGAGCGCCACTCCCCAGTCATCCTTAGGCATATACTCCTGCAGCTTGACATAATCTTTGCTGGTAACATACATCATACCGATATTGCCGTCCGCGAACTGCCGGAGCGCACTGCTCAGCTTCAGCAGAGTCTCCCCCGGGTAGAGGCTTCCCTGCTGCTTCATCTCCCGTACCATTTGCAGCCAGGGGGCATACACACTTAGGTCATAACGGCCCGACCGGTAATCATACAGATAATAACCGCTGTAGGTATTCGATAGCTCCAGTCCGGCCTGGAGACTGGCCCGGCTATCGCCGGCGGGCAACGCGAAGCCGTATTTATTGACCAATGCTCCGGCCCGGCTGATCTGCAGGGCCGCCTGCTCCAGTGCAGCGAAGGTAAGCGGAGGCTGCTCCGGGTCAAGTCCGGCGGTCCGGAACAATTGCTTATTATAGATCAGACGCACGGTATCAATACTGGAGGGCATGAAGTAGATTCCGCCCTTGAACAACGAGCCGGACGCGTACTTCCTGGCCCATACCGGAAAACGCAACAGCCATCCGGCATCCAGATCAGCAGACAGATTAGCAAGATACCCCTTGTTGACGTAAGTGGCCAGCCAGGCGTTATCGACACTGAACACATCCGGCCCCTGTCCGGAGGTCATCAGCATATTTAAGGTATCGTCGTAGGCGTCTGTAGCAAGGTTCATCACTACGATCTCAATCTGATCGGGATTCGTTTTATTATAATGGCTGATGGCATTCTTCACTTCCAGGTTCTCCGTCCAGTCAGACAGGGCGACCCTCACCCGGGTGGTCTGCGCCGCCGGCAGGGCCTTCTCGCCTGGAGTGAGGTCCGGCAGCAGCGGGCTGTCATAGACAAAAGTGTAGATAGCCAGCCCGCACCCTAAGATGGCGATAAGATAGAACAGTAACCTTTTCACACCGCACCTCCTGCGTTGACATCCTGACTTCACGCGTTTTACAATGTATACCAGTTATTGACTTACTGAAGGAGGACTCCGATGAAGAAATATTACGATTCGTTGTCGAAGGCTCTCTTCCTGTATAACTTCAGCATCCGCAGCCGTCTGATCCTCTACTTTCTCTTCCTCGTTCTTCTCCCGACCACGATCATCTCGGTCACCATCTATAACAAATCCGCCGGGATCATTACCCGGAATATGAATACATCGATTGAGAATAACTTCAATCTGGTTCAGGATAATCTGGCCCGACGGTTCGAAGCCGCCAATCAATCCATGACCGCGTTGTACCTGAATTCTGAATTCGCGGACCTCATCTCCTCCAACCGGCCCACAGACAGTACCGGAATCATTAATGAGCTGGCCGCCCTTAGCAAAATCCTTGAGGATTTCCCCGCGAACGGGACCTCCGGCAACAGCTTCGTCCCTATGCTCTATATGCTGAACCGGCCGGAATATACCCAATATAATTTCTCACGGCGTGTATTCAATATCGATCTTATTACCTTGAAGCCCTGGTATTTAAGCATTCCGGCCAAAGCCGATTTTGCCGTGGTGGGCCTTAGCTCACTGGATTCCAGATTCACCCTCAAATTCGCGAAGCGCCTGTTCGGTATCCGGCATGCACAGCTGCCCTATGTCGGACTTCTCACCCTTGATATCCCGGTAGCCGAATTCGGCACGCTGCTGGAGCATTATAAGCCTACCCCCGGCAGCAAGGTCTATATCGCAGACAGGGCCGGAACGATCGCCATCAGCCCCGAGCCGTCACTCATCGGCCAGAATATCGCCGCTCAGGATTATTACAGCAAGCTTAGCTTGACTATAGGCCCTGCTGACAGTACCAGCAACCCTCTCTCTTCAGACCACTCATCCGCTCTGCATTCCTTCCGCCACTCTATCGGCAGCGAGGAGATGCTCGTCTCGTACAAGACGCTGGAGAATACCGGCTGGACCATCCTGTCCTTCTCGCCTGTCCGTGAGCTGAATGGGGAGCTGGTCTCCTTCCGCCGGGTGATGTATGTCGTAATTGGCATTTGCATGCTCATCTCCTTTCTGATGGCCCTGCTGCTCTCCGAGAATATCTCCGCTCCGATCCGCAAGTTCATCCAGTCAATGTCGCATGCCGAGAGCGGGAACTTCAATATCCCCATCCGTTACCGGCGCAAGGACGAATTCTCCTATTTATTTAACCGCTACAACAAGCTGCTCCAGCAGATTAAGGCGCTGATCGACAAGCTCTACGTCACCGAGCTGCGCAAAAAGGAAGCCGAGCTGCAAATGCTCCAGGCCCAGATCAATCCGCATTTTCTCTACAATACCCTGGACTCCATTAACTGGATTGCCATTAACCACGATATTCCCGAGATCAGCAGCATGGTCACCTCGCTCTCGGATTTCTTCCGGTACAGCCTGAGCAAGGGCCGCAATATTATCCCGCTCCGCGATGAGCTGCGGCAGGTCGAGAGCTATCTGCAGATTCAGCAGTTCCGCTTTCAGGACCGGCTTCACTATGAGCTGGAGGAGACGGACCGGGCGCTGGCAGAGGAATGTCTGGTGGTGAAGCTTAGTCTCCAGCCGCTGGTGGAGAATGCCCTGATTCACGGGATTCAGCAGCGGCGGGGCACCGGCACGATCCGCATCCGGGTAGAGCAGACGCAGGAGCTGCTTAGCATCTCCGTGTTCGACGATGGAATAGGCGCCGATCCCGCACGGCTGAACCAGCTGCTGGCAGACCCGCAGCCGGGCAATCAGTCTTACGGCATCCGCAATGTGCATATGCGGATCCGGCAGTTTTTTGGAGAGTCCTACGGCATCCGTTATTACGACAATACCGAAGACGGCTGCGGTCTGCTGGCTGTCATCCGGTTCCCGGTGGTCACTACTTGGAATGAGGTGAATGAAGATGTTAACGATGATCATAGCAGATGACGAGCCGTTTATCCGCAGCAGTCTGATCCGTGTGTTCGATTGGCAGGAGGAGTTCGGGATTGAGATTATCGGGGAAGCCTCGGACGGGCTGGAGGCCTACGAATTATGCCTGAAGCTCCAGCCGGACATCCTGTTCACCGACATTATGATGCCGCTAATGGGGGGGCTTGAGTTAGCAGAGAAGCTGCGGGAGGCAGGCTGCAGGGCCCGGATTATTATTATCAGCGGCGCCCAGGACTTCTCCTACGCCCGGGAGGCGCTGAAGGTGAACGCCGAGGGATATATTCTGAAGCCTGTCAAGCTGCCCGAGATCCGCAGTGTCTTCCGCCAGGCGGTGGCCAAGCTGACAGAGGAACACGAGCAGCAGCTGGATCTGGAGCAGCTTAAGCAGCAGCTTCAAGACAGTATGCCGCTGCTGCGGGAGAAATTCCTCCAGAATCTGATTGCCGGCCTCTACCGCAGGGAGGAGGAGATCTGGCAGAAGATAAAGTATTTCGACCTGCCCTTCCAGCAGGGGACGCTTCTCAGCGTCTGTGTACTCCAGCTGGATGAATACCGGAGCGCGGTGGATAAATACTCAGAGGAGCATAAGCAGCTGCTCTACTTTTCCATCCAGAATATCATTCAGGAGAGCCTGGACAGCCACCCCTGCGCCATCAGCTTCGTAGCCAGCGAGAACGAATTCATTATGGTGATCTGCACCCCGCAGACACCTCCGTCCCCCTCCATCTCCGGGACCTGCGAACAAATCATCGCTAATATTCAGAAGTATCTGCGGCTGGATGCCTCCGTCGGCATCGGGCGGGCTTGTCCGCTGGCGGGCCAGCTTGAGGATTCCTATAAGGATGCGCTGGCCGCGCTGGTGTACAAATTCTATACCGGGCCTGCCTCCGTCCTCTACATTAACGATATCCAGCCCGACACAGAGAAGCTGCAGAGCACCTTTATCTATAAACTTCAGGCCCGGCTGATGAATGAATTGAAGGCAGGACATACGGACACCGTCACCCGGCTGCTGGAGCAGCTGTTCAATGGACTGGCCGGTCCCAAGCATAGAATTGAATATGTGCAGAGTATCTGCGCAGAGATGATTTTCACCTCCGCCAGAGCCCTGTATGAGATAGATGAGGATATCGGGCAGGTGCTAAGCGACCGGATTAGCATCATGGATAAGCTGTACCAGCAGACCACGATCAACGGCCTTAAGGCGTATATGCTGTCGCTCCTGCATGACTTAAGCGCTTATGTAGCAGGCAAGAACACCTCCAGGAACAGCCGGATCGTCAGCAGCATCCGCACCATCGTTCAGGAGGGATACGCCTCGGAGCTGTCCGTGTCCAGGATTGCCGAGGAGGTGTTTCTGACACCTAACTACATCAGCCTGCTGTTCAAGAAGGAGACCGGCAGAACCATTACTGACTATATCACCCAGATCCGCATAGGCAAGGCGAAGGAGCTGCTGCTGACCACGGACCTGAAGGTCATGGAGATCTCAGAGCGGGTCGGCTATGAGAATCCCCATTATTTCAGTACTGTTTTTAAAAAAACCACCGGCCTGCACCCGCTCAAGTTCCGTTCGGCCAAGGATTAGACCGCTGCCGCTCTAGCGGACAATATAGGATTTCGTACCTATTCTGGAGAAGATGGCCGTTCTTACATTCACTTTGGCGGAAACCGGCGGGCTCAGTCGTGCGTTGCCAAGAGAAGCAATATAGGCAAAATCCGGGTGGAGCCCCTCATCCGCCAGATAGGCAGAGGTCCGGCTGCCCGGCACCCGCTCCCTGTTGAGCGAGGTTATCATCTGAGTGGCATTCTTAATCCCGAGCCCATGTCCGTAGTAACTGTCCCTGGACAACATAATCGCGTTCTCCCCCTGCCATTCCGGCTTAGCCGGATCATGGTCGGGATTCTTGAAATAGACCACATCGCCCGGCTGCAGCTCATTCCTGTTGAACGTGGTAATCAGCTTCAGATTGCTGTCATAGTTCCAGTCCCACAGGTACAGGCCGGTGAAATTACGGTTGAAGGCCGCCTCTCCGATCATGTTGATGGTCGCTTTATAGAGAATCATCACCATCGCCATAGCACATTCAAAGGCATATAGCTGTCCATTCACAAAAATATCATTAATCGCCGCCGAAGGAGTGACATTTGCATTCAGCTCAAATCCACCGCCCCCTGTACGGGTCCAATACCTCGGATTGCAGCGGGAATTCTCGAAGGTCGAGAAATCCGTCCCCCCTACATTCATTGCCCGGGCTGCCGCAATAATCTCCCCCCGCATCCTGCTCTCAAATGCCGGATCTGCTGGAGCCGCGTATCCATACCCCATTCTGCTTCCCCCTTTCGTCTTCTTGCCATGAAATATAGGTTATTGTACGTGTCGGGCCTCCTATTGGTGCGTAAACAGCCCCCCGTAATCTATCCACGGAGAGCTGCCGGTCAGAAACACCTATTATTCTAACGTGACATGAGGATTCAAAGTAATCTCAAAGGCGCGGCCCCAAATATAATCGGGATCATCATATGGAAGTACTGCACTGGCGTATTCGGAGAAGACCCAACTGCCCCCGTTAATCTGCCGGATACTGCACGCCGGTTCAGCACTTCCGATCAGGAAGGCGCCCGTCCCGGCAAGCGTGGCCGTGTGTGTCTGCATCCGCTCTCTCAGCAGGGCCTCGAGATGAGCGTAATCCTCCGGGCTATTGAACAACAACATATTCTGATCTGTAAACGTTGCAACATTCTCATAGAGCGAATGGGCTCTGGAATATGTCCGGATCTCGCCAATCGCCAGCCTTTTGTAAAAGTAATCCTTCAGGAAGCGCTTGAACAGCAGCGAGCCGTGAGCGTTAACCGCAAGCTCCAGCGCCGCCGCATCGGTCTCTGTAACGATATAAGCATACCGGGCCTGGGCCATGCCCAGTGCGAGGCCGATTTTGTTCCCCGGCGTATTCCAGCCGCTATATCCTAATAGCGCGCCAGTATGCCTGCTGCCCAGTAGAGCCTCAGTTATACTTGCATCTGCTGCACCTGCGCCGACACAATCAATCACTACCGAAGGGACGAGGCGGGAATCGTTATCTTCGATACGGTTAACCGCAGCCAGCACCTGATCCGCAGCAGTAATCGCGATAATCTCCACCTGACGGGCATCGCCTACCGCCTCACCCCCTACAATATCCAGATGGCGCAGGATGTTCTGATGCACATCCATATATTCATACGGACTCGTAAGGGTAGAGCCATGCGGTCCGAAATATTCAACGGTATACCTGGTTGTGGCTCCGTTCCGGTAGAGCTGATTCGCCATCCGCGCCAGTAAGGACTGCCCCAGTCCGTCTGCATCCGGGAGAATGACGGCCCGGTCCGGATTTTGCCCCTGGGTCCCGCCCAGCCATTCATTAATGCCTGCTTCCATATAGTGAATCTCGTTAATCTGCACGCCCTGGGTATTGGCATCATCCACACCGACTGCAAGGAAATCAATCGAGCCTTCCTGCGCCAGCACCTCCAGAATATAGCGGTTCGTCTTGAACTTATGCGCTCTGGTATTGTAATACTGCTCTTTATCAAAAGTAGCCGTACTGCCATAGTCGCCAGTCGGTGACAGGTTATACCCACTGAGAATATCTTCGAACTGTGTGAAGCTCCTGCGCGGCTGAAGCATGAAGTTGCGGGACTCCGTATAGGCCGCGAGGTCCAGTCCTTCCGCAAAAGAGGTGGTGGCCAGCCTCATAATTGTATCCATTACATACACCGGCTTGTCCGGGCAGGCTTGCTTCACTTCACGGATGACGTCCAGCAAGTCTGTAGTTGCAGCGTCATACGCCGGGTAGACACCACCCGCATGCGCCCGGAGACGGCGGCTGCCAATCAGCCCCCCGTAGGCAAGCATGTCCGCCGAGAGAATATAACCGTCCACGGACGCCGCATGGTCCAGAATCCATTGCCGGATCTTGGCGATATCTCCGTAGGCCGGTGAGGAGGTGGTCAGCAGGGTTGTACCTGATGCTGTCTTTTGCGAATCCAGGCGATTCTTAAGATCCGTTACATCCGGTGTGATCACATCAATACCCGCAGATCTCCCCTGCACAATCACATCATCCAGATTAACAGGCCGATCATCCAATGGTACATATAGCACTTTCTTCATTGATGTCACGCTCCCTCTAGTTAGCAGATAGGCTCAGAACAGATGCCCTCACTATATAAGGTAATTTACACAGATGGATTACAACCAGAACTTAAAAAATAATAAAAAATATAAAAAGCCTACCCAGTTGAAAGGCAGACTCTCTATATTAATTCAGTATTATTCAGAAAAATTAATATACACGGAGGCATCATTAACCGTTTTACTCCAAGTAACCTGTGCGCCAAGTGCTTCAGAGATAAATCTTAAATTCACAAAGAATATATTGCTATCAGGTTCTAGAGAAGGAGCCTGAGTTAATACCACTTTATTTCCGTTCACAACCCCATCAAATGAATTATTTGTTAACTTAATTTTAGTATCTCCTTTTGTCGCAGTAACTGTTTTAGTTGTATTATCCCATTCTACTGTCATCCCATAAGCCTCAAATATAGGCCGCATAGGAACAAGAGTTGTTCCTAGAGTTGTAACATTAGCATAGATATCCAATTTTTCATTATTGATAAAAATACTTGGATGTTCTCTGGAAGATTTGACACTAGCTACACTACCAGAGGGAGCTGCTGAAGCAAATATACTATTCACTCCAATGCTCATTGAGATCACTGCGACACTGATAATTACGCTCACTATTTTTCTCATAAAAACCTCCACTTAATCATATACGATGCAAGAATATTCTTTATCCAATTGTGCTCATTTATAGCTTAGAATAATAAAAATTAATGTAAAAGGAGAGTCATTATGGCATTAGAATTCAAGGTCAATGAACAGCTGCTGCCTGAGCAAATGGCTGAGGTGTTTAGATTATCGGGGCTAAAGCGCCCTCACAACGATCTAGACCGTATGGAGAAAATGATTGATCAGGCCGATATCATCATTAGCTGCTGGGACGGTGAGCGTGTAGTAGGCTTAGCACGGGCCATCACCGACTATTGCTACTGCTGTTATCTGTCGGATCTGGCCGTAATTAAGGAGTATCAGAAGCAGAATATAGGCAAAGACCTGGTAGAACTCCTTCAGCAGACCTTGGGAGATCAAGTAGCCATCGTACTCTTGTCTACTGAGGAAGCTTTAACGTTCTATCCTCAAATCGGCTTTGAAGCGGCTACCAATGCCTTTCGGATCGCCCGAAAACATTAGCTACTCTGTGGACCCGGCAGCCTCCTGGAACCATAGATTTACCTGCGCGGTCTCCTCGGTCAGAAGATCCAGGTAGATGGAGGTACGGTAGTCGGTCTCCTTGAGGCTCCTGCCTGTAATCTCGGTGATCCGGTTCAGGCGGTACATTAAGGTATTGGTATGAATATGCAGAAAAGCGGCCGATTCCTTCAAATTCCCGTCCAGCGACAAATATACGGCGAGGGTTTTCAGGAGATCGCTCTTATGCTCACGGTCATGCTCCTTCAAAGGATAGAGCAGCAGGCTCCGGCGCGGGCGGCTCCGTTTCTGTTCCAGAATCGCCGGAAGGTACGCCCAGAACCCGATCTCTTCATAGAGCAGCAGCTCACGGGTATGATAAGGCAGCAGCTTCTTCAACTCCAGAATCTGCAGCGCTTCGCGGTACGCTTCAGCGGCGGAGGTATATTCGCGGTATTCAGGGCTGCACCCTGCCGTAAGCCTGCCGCCTTCGCTCTGGCCCAGCTCCCCGAGCAGCTTGTGCAGGAACGAAGACAGACGTCCGGTCCCTTCCACCGGAAATATAAAGGAGAAAAGAATAATTAGCCGGTTCTGCTCGGCGGTCTGAAAAAGCAGCCGCTGCCCGGTATAGGTAGCCATCACCCTGCGGAATTTCTGCAAAAAATGCTCATCCACCGGCCTGCTGCTCTCCAGCACCCCGATATAATAACGCTCCGGCAGCAGAATCGCCCCGGCCTCTGCCTCCTGGCGGATTCGCGGCTCACTCTCATAATGCGAGGTCAGCAGCTTCCAAAAGAAGTCCTCGAACGTCTTCTCCTGCTTCGTCTTCCAGCCGCGCTGCTTCAGCAGATGACGTCCGGCAATCCCGGCAGCCTTCTCCACGATACGCTCCGCATGCCCTTCGGTAAGATTCCCCCGGTCTACCACCCAGATATAGCCCAGAATCTCCTGCTGGTGCTTGATGCACATGGCCAGCCGCGGGCCAAGCCCGACCTCCATTACCGCAGGGATGCGGATCGGATGAATGCTGCTCTCCAGCTCATGCATAACTCCCTTTTTGCGCAGGCCGATAATGACCGTGCTGGGCACCTTTTTGCCAATGATGGTCGAGATCCGCGCCGGATCACTCTCCGTCTGATGGGAGCTGTACCCGATCACATGATGATTGCTGTCCTCAATCGTAACCTGGGACTGGAGCGATTCGCTGAGTGTATCCGCCAGGGATTCCATACTGTCAAAAAAACGGTCAAATGATGGCTCTGCTTCTGTCAATGTTCCCACCCCAACCCCAAGAATAGCCGAAGCTTATATAAGTGATTACATTATATTACAGCGCCTGGCAGTTGCCTATAGAAATAAAACAGATTTCAGTAGAAAACCTGACATATCATGAAGAATTTGCGTCAAAAGCAAAATAACGTGGAGCGATAGCTTACATGGGGCGGGTGTCAGACGCGCTCGACCCCCGCTGGCCCATTGTGTTCGGTTTTTCGCCTACATTTAGCTCTCTCGCCTCGCGCTGGCCCATTGTGTTCGGTTTTTCGCCTACATCCGCCTCACTCACCTCACGCTGGCCCATTGTGTTCGCTTTTTTGTCTACATCCGCCTGGTCCACTCGCCAAAAAAAAGCCCGGTGATTGCTCACCGGACTCTGACACACATTCTTCTGTTTACTCCCCCACCACACATCAGATCAGCGTGAACTCCTGCTCTACAGCAGCTTCAACCGTGAAGTACTCTTCTCCAAGCGCCTCGGCTACGGCCTGGCAGGTGATTTTGCCGTTGGCTACGTTGACGCCGCTCTTCAGACCGGCATTGTCTTCGATGGCCTGGAATACGCCTTTGTTGGCAATTTGCAGGGCGTACGGAACGGTGACGTTGGTTAGAGCGATGGTCGAGGTTTTGGCGACTGCGCCCGGCATATTGGCTACGGAATAGTGCAGAACCCCATGCTTCTCAAAGACAGGGTTATCATGCGTGGTCACCCGGTCAATCGTCTCCACAATCCCGCCCTGGTCAATCGCCACATCGACAATGACGGAACCTGGCTTCATCGTCTGCACCATCGCTTCCGTTACCAGCTTAGGCGCCTTCGCGCCCGGAATCAGCACAGCCCCTACCAGCAGATCTGCTTCAGCAACAGCCTTGGCGATGTTGTACGGATTGGAGATCAGGGTGCTGATCTGTGCGCCGAAAATATCGTCAAGCTGGCGGAGCCGGTCTGCGCTCAGGTCGATAATAGTTACCTCAGCGCCAAGGCCAATGGCCATCTTAGCTGCGTTGGTGCCGACGACACCTCCACCGATGATGCTGACCTTGCCGCGGCTTACGCCGGGAACACCGGAGAGCAGGATGCCCTGTCCGCCGTAGTTCTTTTGCAGGAATTGTGCGCCCAGTTGTACAGCCATCCGTCCGGCTACCTCGCTCATGGGTGTGAGCAGCGGCAAGGTACGTCCATCCACTACGGTCTCATAGCCGATAGCGAATACGCCTTTGTCTTTGAGGGCAGCAGCAAGCGCCGGCTCTGGAGCCAGATGCAGATATGTGAAGAGAATCAGGCCCGGACGGAAGTAACCGTATTCGCTGGCCAGCGGCTCTTTTACCTTCATTACCATTTCAGCGGCGGCCCACACTGCGGCGGCTTCTGCCACCAATTCAGCACCGGCTGCGGCATACTCTTCATTCTGGAATCCGCTGCCTACACCCGCTCCTGCTTCCACCAGCACCTTGTGGCCCTCTGCGGTCAGGCTGACAACACCCGCCGGAGTGATCGCTACCCGGTTTTCGTTGTTTTTGATTTCTTTCGGTACGCCAATAATCATCTTTCATCGCTCCTGTCAGTTAGGGTTCTCTTATGTGAAGAATCATAACATACAGGCCGGAGCTGCATTTTGGGTAAAAAGAAAAACATGATCTGACATGATTGTGTTTTTACACAATGGACTTGAAACGCCGCACCAGCTGCTCCTGGAATAGAACGTTTCCCTGCACTATTGCCGCCCTAGCCCTAATCCGGGGAGATATTATAAAGTTATGTTCCATATTCTCCTGTTTTTTGTTCCTTCTGACGCTTCCGGCCATCTGCTATTCTTGAATTGCAAGCTTATACAGTACACACAGGGAGGTTGTCGCTTTTGAACAAGAGCCGTGTTATTGCCGGAATCACTTCGCTCGTTCTAATCATGGGTCTGGCCGCAGGCTGCGGGAACAGCAGCAATTCATCTTCAGCGGACAATGGAAGCTCTGCCACAGGTAAGAATACACCGGTAACGCTCAAAATGTGGGGCGGTGTCCCCCCGGAATCCGGTCCGCAGCAGGTGGTGGACAACTGGAACAAGGAGCACCCCGATATTCAGGTGGAATATGTACGCTATGTCAATGACGACGACGGCAATCTGAAGCTGGATACGGCGATGATTACCGGCCAGGATGTGGATTTGTTCGTGAACTATACAATCTCCCATGCCGCCAAGCGGGTGGAATCGGGACTGGCCCTGGACCTCAGCGGCTTCACCGATTACAACATTGAAGAGAAGATGGGCGCGGACACTGCGAGCTGGAAGATTGACGGCAGGTTCTACGGCGTTCCGACAACCAAGAGCCCGTTCTTCATCGCCCTGAACAAAGACGCCCTCGATAAGGCAGGCCTGCCGGTTCCGAAGGAATGGACCTGGAATGAGCTGCGCGAGTATGCGAAGAAGCTGAAGAGCGGCAATTCGTACGGTTTTATTCAAAATATGGAGCCCTTCGTGGACCCCATCGACTCCGTGCTGTCCCAGGAGGGCTACACTAAGCCGGACGGCACCTCCAATCTCGATCACGCGCTGGTCAGACAATGGCTGGAGACGCTGAACGGGATGATGCAGGACGATAAGACCACGCCGCCGCTCGGCGAGCAATTGACTTCCAAAATGCCGGTGGAGCAGGTCTTCCTCAGCGGAGAGGTGCCGATGCTCAATATCGGGGCGTGGCTGCTGCGCAGCTCGAATAACTTCACCGACTTCCCGCGTGATTTCAAAATCGCTTTCGCTCCGGTACCCCGGCTTGCTGAATCCGCCAGTGATTACGTGACCCGCGGGGGCCTCGGCGATTACATCTCCATTAACGCCAAGTCCAAGAAGCAGGAAGCGGCCTGGGAGTTCCTGAAGTGGTATTCCGATGGCGGTATGTCCCCGATGGCAGCAGGCGGCAGACTCCCGGCCTCCAAGGATGCCAAGCAGGAGGATGCGCTCAAGAGCCTCATCGGCGACAAAAGTGACTCCTACGATCTGGACTCCCTGATGTACGTCATGTTCGACAATAAGACGCCAACCTATGTCCGCAGCCTGCCGCAAGAGGTAATGGACCTGCGCTCACAGGAGTACGAGAAGTATTTCCTCGGCTCGCAGTCGCTCGATCAGACTGTGCAGGCCATGGCAGCCCGGCATAATGAGTATTTGAAGCAGAAGAAGTAGCGGCTTGGGTGGAGACAGCGGAGATAGCGAAGAAATAGAGAAGTATCGTGCATCATACAGGAGGCTTGCCATGGGAATCATGGCGCCTCTCTTTTTTTTGTCTTACCCTATCAGGAACAGGCTAAGCCTTGAATGAACGCGGCAAGCTCCAGCCGTGTTCTTGCGGACTGGGAAGCGCTTATTTGGGCAAATTCGGCTATTCTGGAGGCTACGCGGACTCAGATGCGCTTAACTGCCATTTCCTCCTGCATTTCCAGTTACCAAGAGTGATATAAAGGCCTCTGAGTCCGCCTGCCAGCATAAAGTTGACTTTTTGGCCGAATAAGAGCCTCTGAGTCCGTCGGTCCACAGACATAGGAGGCACATGCGTCCAGGAGTCCAGGATCCCTCATTACCGCCCACACTGGCGGAAAGTATATAATTAAGGAGGAGGGACTATCTTTACAAAGGAGTGATGAAATGCTCAAAAGCTTCAAACCCTTTGACAGGACAATCATTATAGGCGGATTAGTCTCGGCGGGGGTCATTCTCCTGGCTGGCGTGTTTCTTCTGCTTGCGCTGAAGTACAACATCATACGTTTAAACTGACATCTTATACCCCTCCATACTCCACAAGCTCCCTTGACAAGGCGGAGCGGATAACCATCCGCTCCGTCTTTCTTGTCCCGCTGTCAAGCAGCCCGGATAGAACAAAACTATGCATTTCCGCCATCCTCCCCTGTCCGCTGGAACAAAACCATGCAATTTGAAATATCGCCAATCCGGCGGAGGGAGTATGCTATAATCTAGCATAGCAACCGTCCCTAAGCGGGCAGGTTCAGTCAGGCTTGGAGGTGCTTCCCTGTGTCACAGCTGCTGCGTGTGCTGATTCCCCAGAAGTTGAAATACCGCCTGTTCACCGCCTTTGTGTGTCTGATTCTGCTGCCGTTCGGCGCGCTGAATATCTATAACTATCAGCGCATTGAGACGCTGGTCCAGAAGAAAATCAGCCAGCAAAGCCACTATCAGCTGGAGCAGATGTACCGCACGCTGGAGGACCAGATCAGCATTGCCTTCAAGACGCTGCTGTTCCTGAAGCAGGATGATACCGTGAAGTCCGTGCTGCTCCATCCCGGACAGCGTAATGAGCTGGAGAATAAACGGCTGATGGAGAATATTTTCAAGAATCTGAACAACAGCTTCTTCCTGTACAATCCTTCGGTCTACTTCATGATTCTGGACTTATCTGAAAGCGCATACACCTCTTATCCGCCCAAGGATTCTCTGGTCTATTCGGATCTGCGGGCAAATCCCGGGTTCGACCGGGGGCAGATGAACAACAGCTCTTATCACTGGGTGCCCAATGATACTAACTACGTGCTGCGCGATGTCTCTACCAGCGCCTATCTGCTGTCCTTATATGCGTATCTGGAGGATGCCTGGAACCAGCCATACGGCATGGCCCGGATCAGCATTGACTACACGTACTGGCTGCGCTCCATCCACAAGCAGTCCGATCTGGAGCAGCAGTATTTCCTGATTACCCGCTCGGGCGAGGACATCTCCCAGTCGGTTCCGGGCAGCCAGTTATCTGAGAAGGTGAAAGCGGGCTTTGCCGGGCAGCCGGGACAGCAGTATTTTATAGATAAAGACTCGAACGCCTTGATTAACTATATCTATGTGGAGTCACTGGATTGGTATATCGTTAACCGGATTCCGCTGTCTGTATTGTTCGTGGAGATCGAGGGGCTGAAGCAGCAGTACTTCATTACGTTCCTGGTGCTGACGAGCATCTTCCTGATGATGACCTTCGTGATTGCTACGACGATTACGCGGCCCTTGTCCCATCTGCAGAACAAGATGAAGGCGGCGGTGCAG
The DNA here is from genome assembly GCF_037975415.1 of Paenibacillus sp. FSL M7-0896. NCBI lineage: Bacteria > Bacillati > Bacillota > Bacilli > Caryophanales > Paenibacillaceae > Paenibacillus > Paenibacillus sp. FSL M7-0896. The sequence goes on along the minus strand of NZ_CP150250.1, from coordinate 7,643,282 downwards.
AAAAACCTGAAGATCCGCCTGCCGGAGCACAAATTCAGCGGGGAGATTCTGGAGCTGACCCGAACCTTCAATACGATGCTTGACGACACCCACCTGCTGATCCAGAAGCTGAAGGCGGAGGAGCGCCAGAAGGAGGCCGTGCATTTTCAGATGCTGCTGGCCCAGACGAATCCCCACTTCCTGCTCAACACGCTGAATACGATCAAATGGATCGCCATCCGTGAGCATAACGAGGATATTACGAACATGACTCTGTCGCTCGGCAAGCTGCTGGAGGCTAGTCTGAACACCGATAAGGATCTGATCCATCTAAAAGATGAAATCGAGCTGGTTGAGGCCTATGTCCATATTCAGCAGGTCCGGTACGCGCACAAATTCGACTGTACGTTCAAGTATGACGAGGACATTCTGTATGCTCTGGTGCCGAAGCTCAGCCTTCAGCCGCTGGTGGAGAACGCCATCATTCACGGAATCAGCAGACTGCCCGGCCACGGCCTTATTGAGCTGAACGTCCACCGCGAAGAGAACCGGCTGGTCGTAGAGATCCGGGACAACGGCGTAGGCATGGAGCAGGGCGGCGGCCCCAAGGCTCCGCGCAAGCGTCCGGGCATCGGACTGAGTAACATTCAGGAGCGGCTGCGGCTGTTGTTCCGGGAAGAGGGACAGCTTGAGGTGCTCTCAACCAGCGAAGGCGTTACGGTCCGCTTGACGCTGCCGCTGCTAATGTCCACACCTTACGGCAACGAACATCCGGCTTGAGGCGCATAACTACGGGAGGGATTACACATGTGGAAGGTACTGCTTGTGGAGGATGAGGTATTCGTACGGGAAAGTGTGCGCGAGATTATCGCCTGGGAGGAGCTTGGCTTCACGGTCAGCGGAGAGGCGGGCAACGGGGCAGAGGCGCTAGAGATGATCCGCGGGGATACGCCCGATCTGGTGATTTCGGATATCGTCATGCCGGAGATGGATGGAGTCGAGCTGCTGCGCAGAACCCGTGAGGAAGGATTTGATTCCCGCTTCGTCATGCTGACCTGCATGAATGATTTCGAGAATGTGCGGCAGGCCATGGAATACGGGGCATCCAATTATATTCTGAAGCTGTCGATGAGCGTGAATTCACTCCGGGACACACTGCGCAAGATCAGCGGGGAGCTGGAGAAGAACCGCAAGGCAGAGCCGGATATGCCTAAGGAGTCGCCCCCGCCCCCGCCGGCCCATGAGGAGATTACTAGCCACCCGGAGATCCAGAAGATTCTTCACTACCTGCACGAACACTACGCTGAGGATATTACGGTGAAGTCGATGTCCCAGTATGTCATGATGGCCGAGAATTATGTCAGCACCTTGTTCAAAAAGAAAACCGGCCACACCCTGATCCACTATCTGCACCGTGTACGGGTAGACCAGGCGATCCGGCTACTGACCGATTCCGACCTGCCGGTCTATGAGATCGGTAACCGGGTCGGCTTCGTGAGCGACAACTACTTCATCAAGATTTTCAAGCGCCTGACCGCGCAGACGCCCAGCCAATACCGGCATCAGCAGCGGGAGAAGCCGGATCGCTTAAGCTTATAGCCTGCTTTTCAGATAACGATCATAGTATTGCTCCAGCGGCATTCCTTCCGGGAATGCCGCTATTCTTGCTGGCCGGAACATGGATAGAACATATCTAAGACCGAAGCGCCTGCCGCCGCCTGCGTAATTGTATATTTCTGTGCCATGAAGTGGTTGGTTTTGTTCCTTAACCCTCAAGGGAACGCTTGCTATGCTTGTAATGTACTTATTAAGACCTAAAGGAGTGGGGCTATTGTGAAGGCAACCTGGATGCGACGTCAGCAGCTGCTGGGCTATCTGTTTATCGGGCCCAATATGATTGGCGTGATACTGTTTTTTATCATACCGGCTATGTATTCGTTCTATCTCATGTTTACAGACTACAAGTTTATGAGTCCCCATACCAAGTTCATCGGGCTGGCCAATATCCGGCGGATGCTGGGGGATGAGGTCTTCTATATTGCCATTAAGAACACGTTGCTGTTCCTGCTCTCTGTTCCTGTATCCATTGGGCTGGCGTTCCTGGTGGCTGTCATTCTGAACCGTTCCGTGTATCTCAAAAAGCTGCTGCGTGCCTTGTACTTCATGCCCTACATTACCAGCGGCGTAGCCGTAGCCTTCGTCTGGATGCTGCTGTTCCACCCGAATAACGGGCCGATTAACGGCATTCTCCGCTCTATGGGCATCGAGAACCCTCCCGGCTGGCTGTCCACGATGGATACGTCCATGTATGCGATTGATATCATCTGGATCTGGTTCATGCTCGGCTATAACATGATCATCTACCTCGCCGCCTTGCAGGAGGTGTCCGGCGAGCTGCTGGAGGCAGCCACCATCGACGGTGCCCGCACCTGGCAGACGGTCCGCAGCATTCTGTGGCCGCTGGTGAGTCCCACTACTTTTCTGCTGCTGATTACCGGGCTGATCATGTCGATCAAGCAGTTCGGCATCATCCAGGCGATTACGCAGGGCGGACCGGGGAACAGCACTACCGTATTGTCCCTGTTCATCTATCAGAATGCCTTCCGCTATTACGAGATGGGCTATGCGTCAGCGGTCTCCTGGGCCCTGTTCCTGATCATTCTGATCTTCACCGTGGTTCAATGGCTGGGCCAGAAACGCTGGGTTCACTACTAAGGAGCTGAGAATATGAATAAAGCCGCCGTTACCAAAATCATCGCCACATTAATCATGCTGTTCTTCAGCATCGTCATGATTGTACCCTTCCTCTGGATGATCAGCACCTCCTTCAAAACACCATCAGAGGTATTCCGCTATCCGATCCAGTGGATTCCGGACTACTTCAACTGGAGTCATCATATCAAGGTCTGGTCCGGCCAGGGCAGCTTCGTGCCTTATTATCTGAATTCCCTTAAAGTCGCTGTGCTGAGCACCATCGGCGCCGTCTCCCTGTCCGCCTTGGCGGCTTACGGCTTTGCCCGGATTGAATTCAAGGGACGCAACACTATGTTCCTGGTCTATCTGTCGATGATGATGGTTCCTCCGCAGGTGCTGTTCGTGCCCAAGTTCATCATGTTCGACTGGGCCGGCATCTATAACACCCACTGGGCGCTGATTCTGCCCGGCATGTTCACCATCTTCGGCGTATTCATGATGCGGCAGTTCTTCCTCTCCGTGCCCTACGAAATCTCGGAGGCCGCCTTCATCGACGGTGCCGGCCATTTCCGTATCTTCTCGCGGATCATCCTGCCGATGGCCAAGCCTTCGCTGGCGACACTGGCGATTATCGATTTCTCCTGGCACTGGAATGATTATGAGAACGCGCTCGTCTTCCTAATCGACCAGGATCTGTTCACCGTTCCGCTCGGGCTGCAGAATTTCATCCTGGAGAACAATGTCGACTACAACGGCATGATGGCCGCCGCAACGGCCGGTATCATCCCGATGATTCTCGTCTTCCTGCTCGGCCAGAAATACATCATTGAAGGAGTGGCTAGCTCGGCGGTGAAGGGGTGACGGGGCGGGGAACTAGGCAGTAGTGCCGCATCAGCTTAAAACATGTGAAAATTACTTTTAACTCATCGCTTGCTAGGGTTGCCATGCCTGATCGTGCCTGATTAAGGTGCGAGGGTAGGCTTAAGTGCAGTCTGTACAACTAAAATGCGGGATGTGCCGCCAAATCTCTGTTTAGATGTATTTCGTACAATTAAAATACCTCTATATCTGGATTTTCGCCCATCCGGGCAAATATAGTTGTACAGAATACAGTTAGACGAAGAATACCTTCGGGCGCACTGTTTTTAGTTGCACAGAATACACTTATCTCTGATGAAAGTCTGAGTATGAACATCGAGCTGATATTAGGCTGAACCTGCGCCCGTTGCTGGCTTCAACTCTTTAATTCAAGTAGCTGATTGTATTTCCTGCAATAGAAAACGTATTGCTGGCCGTAAAATGAGATTCTATTGTATTTCATACATTGGAATGTTGTGATTTGGCTGAAAAAAGGCCTTTTTTCAATATTCGATTGTACGGAATACAATAGAATCTATTTCGAAGCCTCTTCTACAGCATTCCGTTGTACAATGTGCAGTTGCTATTGTTCCTCCGCCTTCACTGCCACCCAGCCGTCAATCAGATAAGCACCGAAGAATCGGGATACGGCAGTGAACCCGGCCTCCTTCAGCAACTCCTCTATCTCTTCAGCATGGAGCGGATGAGAGATTACGCCGAACGATTGCTCGAAGGTCTGCCACTGTTCCTCTGCGATCCCGTTCCCCAGCATATGCAGCCGCCAGCCTGCCATCTGAAGCTCCCATGCAGGAGTACCCGGCACCCCGCAGATGGCGGACAGGCAGAGCGGCGCACCCGGCTGAAGCCGCGCGGCAATGCTGCGAAGGAGCGCCAGCTTACTCTCCCTCCCCTGCACGAAATGAAGCACCAGCATACAGGTTGCGGCATCGTACGCTCTAGCACAGCTCCAGTCACTAATTTCCGTACGATGCAGCCGCACTCTATCCAGCAGACCCGGTTGACCCGCAGCCTCCAGCCGCTGCTTGGCAGCCTGGAGCATACTCTGCGAGGTGTCCAGGCCGCTGAACCTCCAGTCCGGGTGGCTCAGGCCCAGCTTCAGAATCTCCTGGCCTCCGCCTGCTCCCACGACTAGCAGCTCCGGCTTTTCCTTCTTGCCCAGCCGCGCTGTCAGCAGCGTATCCATCAAGTCATATTGCAGGGCGTACCCGGGGATTTTGCGGCTGATGTTCTGTACATACTGATCCCCGTCTGCCTGCTCCCATGGGTTGCCCCCATTAGCTATATTGTTGTTCATTCTATCCCCTCCAGTCAGGAGCAGGAGCCATGACCGGCTCCGGCTCATGGCTCCATTATCCCGGCCGCACCCGGAAACCTCCATCCCACATAGCTGGGATCTATAGCACAGGCCGCTCATACCAATACCCCGGAATTCCCCGTTCCAGCCGCATCAGTGCCTCCAGATAATAATAATCGCCCCAGATCGTGTAATCATCCGGCGAGTCTCCGGCCCGTCTGCCCAATGTGTTCGGTTTTTCGCGTACATTCCGATTCCGTCCGTGCCCTTTCACCGATACGAAAAAAAGACACCGGTTAAGTGTCTTTTGGGGCAATCCTATACAATTCTCCTACCCAGCCTACCTTAACCAACCCGCCGCTCAGGCACGGGACAGCACCGACAGCACCGTCTCCAGCACCACATTCACGCCCATTTCACAATCCTCGTAGGAGGTGAGCTCTTCCTCGCAATGGCTTTTCCCGTTCACACTTGGGACGAAAATCATCGCCGACGGCAGGAACCCGGCCACGAACTGGGCATCATGCCCCGCGCCGCTCGCCAGCTTCCGGCTGCTGTAACCAAGCTTCTGCGCAGCCTGCTCCACCAGCTCACAGATCCCCGGATCGAACCACACCGTGTCGCGGCCCCACAGCTTCGTCTTCGATACGCTGCATTCCAGCAGCTCCTCCGGCAGACTGTGAATAATCGCCTCAACTTCACGGACCACATCCATGTCCTTATGTCTCGCTTCCACGGTGAAGATCACCTTGTTCGGAATAACGGTGTGGATATTCGGCAGCACGTTCATCCGCCCCATCGTATAGACCAGCTCAGGGTCCAGCACGGCCAGCTTGCGGCGCAGCTCCGTAATAATATCTGTAGCGGCAAACAGCGCATCCCGGCGCATATCCATCGGCGTAGTCCCGGCATGATCCGATTCCCCGGTCACTTCAATCTCATAGCAGACCATGCCCACAACACAGTCAACCAGACCGATCTTAACGTTCTCCTTCTCCAGCACGGGGCCTTGCTCAATATGCAGCTCCAGATAGGCCGCCGCTTCCCTGATCCGATTCTCCGCCTCCCCGGCATACCCGCTGGCCTCCAGCGCCTCGCCGAAGCTAATTCCCTCCGGGTCCCTCTTCCCCAGCATGTCCGCCTTATCAAACTTGCCGGATAAGACGCCCGAGGCCATCATGGACGGCTCGAAGCGCGCACCTTCCTCGTTGGTGAAGTTCATCACTGTGACGGGCAAGCGGGGTTTAATCCCGTGATCCACCAGGGTTCTCACCACCTCAAGGCCGGCAATCACCCCCAGCACACCGTCGAATCTGCCGCCCTTCTTCACAGTATCCAGATGTGAGCCGATCACGATGGGCGGCCCATCTTCACAGCCAGCCAGAGTGGCATACATATTGCCCATATCATCCACCTTCACGCTCATGCCCAGCTCTTCGCAGCAGGCGGTGAAATAGCCGCGCACCCGCACATCCTGCTCCGACAGCGACAGCCGGGTAACTCCGTTATGGTCTGTCCGCCCAAAATCGGCAAAGGCCTCCATGGTATTCTTCAGCCGCTCACCGTTCACCAATAGTTGCTTAACCTGCATCGGCTTATTCCCCCGTTTCCGCTGATATGGAATGATTGCTATCCTTATATGTTAACGAATTCCACATGTTTGTCATTGTACATACTGTAAAAATTATAGGCTGGAGAATTTCCGTTATTTGCTGGCACCTGCGGGGAAGTCTGTTAGAATATGAGACATCAGGATTACATATTGCAGGGCGAGAGGGGTAAAAGTATGAACACTATTTTACGCAGCGGCCTGGCCGTGGCCGAGATCAGTTCACTCGGTGCTGAGCTGGTCAGCTTCAAAAGAACGGATACAGACACTGAATATATGTGGAACGGAGACGCCGCCTATTGGACAGGCCGTTCCCCGGTGCTGTTCCCGATGATCGGAGGAGCCGCAGGCGAAGCGGTCCGGGTAGACGGGCAGGCGTATCCGCTGGCCCGGCACGGCTTCGCCAGACGCAGCGAATTCACGCTGGTGGAGTCCAGCGATACGCACGCCGTCTTCCTCCTCTCCCACAGCGCGGACACGCTGGCCAGCTACCCGTATCAGTTCCATCTGTATCTTACCTATACTCTGAACGGCAGCACGCTTGAGATCGGCTACCGGGTGGAGAATCCTGGAGAAGAGGAGATGTTCTTCCAGCTCGGCACCCATCCGGCGTTCAACTGCCCGATTGGCGGAGAAGGAAGCTTCACCGACTATTTCCTTGAATTCGAACAGCCGGAGCGCCTGGAGCGCCTGTTCCTGAATGAGAATGGCTTGATCACTCCGGGTCAGAGCGAGGCCATGCTCGGCGGGGACAACAAGCTGCCGCTGAACCACGAGATGTTCGCGCATGACGCCCTCGTCTTCCGCAATATCCAGTCCAAATCGGTTGCCCTGAAAAGCAGACAGTCTGACCGGAGCGTAACGGTCGCCTTCACGGGCTTCCCCGATCTCGGCATCTGGCAGCCGAAGAATGCACCGTTCGTGTGTATCGAGCCTTGGCATGGTGTGGCCGATACCTCCGGCTTCACCGGCGATATCCGGGAGAAGCAGAATGTCATCTCCCTGCCGCCGGGCGGCCAGTTTACCAGCGCGCTGGCGATTACGTTTAACTAAATTTCAACAGGCGAAGGCCGCAGTCACCCCGTGGTGCTGCGGTCTTTTTGCTGTGGAACAGCGGCTTCTCGTCAGGCAGTTCACCCCCCTCCTCAAGCGATAAGTACACTTTAGTAGTATATACAACCTTTTGACCCGGATAGTAAGATATTCACAAATCAAGTGACGCGTAGACCCGAATCAGAACCGGGAAAGGAAGTGACTGCTCGAGTGAAGCCAGAGATAAGTATTATTGTGCCTATCTACAACGTGGAATTGTACCTGAGGAAGTGTGTGGATTCGATATTGGCGCAGACCTTCCGCAGCTTTGAATTGATTCTGGTCAATGACGGATCACCCGATAAGTGCGGCGAGATATGCGAGTATTACAAGGAGCTGGACCCCCGTGTCGTAGTTATTCATAAGCAGAACGGCGGATTGTCCGATGCCCGGAACTATGGTATTGATGTGGCAAAGGGCCGGTATATCGGGTTCGTTGACAGCGATGACTGGATAGAACCAGACATGTATGAAGCCCTGCACGGACTCATCACCGCCCACAATGCAGATATCGCTGTATGCGGTCATTGCGAGGTACAGGATGATGTCAAGCTGGAAAAGTCCTTCACGCACCAGGTGCGTGTATACGATAATGCGCATGCCTTTGACAAGCTGCTGGAGGATACCGAGATCCAGAACCTTGCCTGGGATAAGCTGTATAAGGCCGAGCTGTTCAGCCAGGTGAGATATCCGGTCGGCCGATATTTCGAGGACATTTTTACCACCTATAAATTATTCCTCCAGGCGAACAAGACCGTCTCGCTGGACTCCCCCAAATACCTGTATCTGAAGCGAAGCGACAGCATCACCGGAGCGATGAACAACCGGAAATATTACGACCGCTTCTGTGCGGCGCTGGAGATCTACGAGACCATTCAGGATAAAAACTATCCGATCGCCAAAGAAATCTCGTTATCCCGGACCGTAACCGAGGGCATTGAGCTGTGCAACTTCCAGCTGATTACCGGCGAGACTGCAGTGAACAAGGAATATCTGGCCGAGCTGGGCGGGTTCCTGAGCAAGCATACCTCCGCGATCCTGCGCAACCGTATTATCCGCCGGGAGATGAAGACCGCAGCCCTGCTTATTCTGACCAGCTCCACGGTATACAAAATGCTGTATTATTCCAAACTCCGTTTGAAGGGAAGTAATATGATATGAGCCAAGCCCTTGAGAAAATCCTGCCGCTGTCTTTCCGCAATTATGTAAGCAATATTCCCGTCTATCAATATTATAAGGGCTATCTGAGCTACCGGAATGCATATAAAGACAAGACGAAAGCCATTTACGTCGTCGGCTCCCCCGAGCATGACAATCTGGGCGATCACGCCATCACTTATGCGCAGATGAATTTTTTGCGAAAAGCTTTTCCCGACTATACCCTGATTGAGATTGTCGCCAACCGGCTGATGCATAACATGAAGTGCCTGGAGGAATTCTGTTCGCCGGAGGATATCTTCGTGCTTCAGGGCGGGGGCAACTTCGGAATCGAGTATTTCCGCGAGGAAGAGGTGCGCCGCAAGATTATCTCCGAATTCCCAAATAATAAAATCATCGTCTTCCCGCAGACCATCTACTTCGGTGATACCGAGCTGGGCCGCGCGGAGTTCAAGAAAACACAGGACCTCTACGGTTCCCATAAGGACCTCACTCTGGTCGCCAGAGAGAAAACGTCGTACGAAATTATGAAAGCAGGTTTCAGAAACAACGCAGTGCTGTTAACGCCGGACATTGTCATGTCCCTGGATATCACTGATCCTCCCAAGGAGCGCCACGGTGCCCTTCTGTGCATTAGAGCCGATAAGGAGAGCATTTTCAGCGAGCAGGATAAAAAGGTCATCCAGGAGTACACCTCCAAGCATTACAGCACCACCACCTTCACGGATACCTGCATTCTCCGCCCTGTCTCCCTGGAAGACCGGGATCACGAGCTGAACACCTTATGGAATCAGTTCAAGGAGGCCGAGGTTGTGATTACGGACCGGCTGCACGGGATGATTTTTGCGGCGATTACGTCCACACCTTGTATTGCACTGGGGAACTACAATTATAAGGTCGTAGGCAGCTACGAATGGATCAAGCATCTGGGCTATGTGAAATTCACGAACGATGTGAAGCAAATCCCGGCATTGCTGGAAGAACTGAAGACGATCCAGCGCCCCCGGTACAATAATGAATTCTCGGTCCAGCATTACAGCCAGATCATTGAATCCATGGCAAGCAGCAGCGCTAGAGAACCTGCTTCGTCTATCGTTACCGCTTAAGATAAGCACAAGACACTCTCTGTAGCGAGGAAGCGATCCCACCCTTGAAAACAAATATAAAACTTGCTGCAATCATAACCTATGCTTCGGTATTCCTAGGCGTTATTATCTCCCTGGGCTCGACGCCCTTCATTGTGTCGACCCTGGGGAAATCCGAATATGGATTATTCGCGCTGGTGAACTCTATCATCGCCTATATCGTCCTGCTGGATCTGGGCTTCGGCAGCGCGGTCATCCGCTTCAATGCGAAATACATCTCTGAGAATGACTCCGCAGGCCAGCGCAATATCAACGGAATGTTCCTGCTGCTGTTCTCAGCCATCGGACTCCTCTCCTTACTTGCCAGTGTGATTCTGGTGTTTAATTTCGATGCGATCTTCAGCAGCCTCGATGAAGCTGAGCTGGGCATTCTGAAGACGATATTTATCATTGCCGCCATCAATGTGGCTGTCTCGTTCCCGCTGAATATCTTCAGCTCGATCATTACGGCCTATGAGCGGTTCGTCTATCTCAAAATCATCAATCTGATCCGCGTGGTCCTGTCTCCGGCCATGATGGTGCTGGTCCTGCTGTTCGATTTCAGATCGACAGGAATGGTTACTGTTGCGCTTGTGCTGAACCTGGCGATCGGTGTGATTAACGTGGTCTTTTGCCGCACCAAGCTGAATCTGAGGGTCCGGTTCCACGGCTTCGACACCAAGCTGTTCAAGGAAATCTTCAGCTATTCGTCGTATATCTTATTATCCTCGATTGCCTTCCAGATCTATACGAATGCTGATCCGCTGATCATCGGGATGTTCCTCGGGGCTACGCCCATCGCCATCTTCGCCATCGCCGCCCAGCTCAACACGTATATTCTCAACTTCTCCAATGTGCTGGCCAGCTTCTATCTGCCGAAGCTCACCAAGATGATCGTCAAGGGGGCAGATCAGGCGGCCCTAATGCTGGAGCTGGTCAAAATAGGCAGAATCCAGGCGTTGATCGTAGGCTACATCGTTTCGGGCTTCGTGTTATTCGGACAGAGCTTCATTCTGATCTGGCTCGGCCAGGATTACAAATATGCGTACACGGTTGCGCTGATCATCATCATTCCCCAGATTACGTCGATTGTGCAATCGCTGTTCGCCACCATGCTGGAAGCGATGAATATGCATAGGGTGAAGGCCTTCATCTATTTCTCTGTTGCTATTCTGAAGGTGGCCTTAACCTTCTGGTTCATCCGGATTTGGGGGATTACAGGCTGCGCCATTGCTACGGCTATCGGGATGATCATCAATGTATGCCTGAATAATGTGTACTACAAATATAAATTGAAGTTCGATATCCTTCACTTCTGGCTGCAGATCATCCGCGTCTTCATTCCGGTAGTGCTGCTGTCCGGGGTGTGCGGGTTCCTGCTTAGTTTCGTGAGCATCACTTCTTACGTGTATCTGGGCATGTATGTCATCCTGTACTCCCTCATCTATGTGCTTACCATGTGGCTGTTCGGACTGAACGGGGCTGAGAAGCAGATGGTCGCCGGACCGGTTAGAAAAATGGCTCTGCGGAGTCAGGCCTAGGACTCTAGGTGAGGCGGGGCTGATTGGCATGCCGCGCTTAGGCGCTGCTCCATGCTGTGCCTAAGCGAAGAAGCCTCTGCGGGTAAGATCCGCAGAGGCTTCTTCGCTTAAGTTGGCAAGCTTGCTGATCAGAGCTGCTTCAGCCGCTCATCCAGCAGCCGGAACATGCTTCTAAGGGCCGTCTGGTCCGCTTCGCCATAATGATCGCCGATATTGATCTCATAATAGCAGGAAGCCTCGCCGGTTGGCTTGAGCCGTGGTGTCAGGCCAATGCCGGTCTCGTTATAGATCCCAATCAATACAGGGGCAAGCTGCTCCAGAGGCAGCGCAAAGTGGATGTGGAACATATTCGAGACCGGAACCTCCGGCAGCGTGGATACCTTATCGCAGCTGTTGAATAAGTCTGCCAGCTCCTTGGCCTGCTCATAGTATTCTGACATCCTGCCGATTCTCTGCCGGTAATAATACCGGGCCGGGACAATATAGGGATAGAGACTGATCAGGTCGCCCCCGTGGCGGCGCTTCCAGATCTTCGACTCCTCCGTGAACTCCCGGCTTCCCGCTAAGATAGCTCCGGCAATCCCGCCGATGCCCTTGTACAGGGAGACATACACGCTATCGAACAGCGCGCAGACCTCGGCCGCCGTCTTGCCGTAGTAAGGCAGCACCTCGAACAGCCGCGCCCCGTCCAGATGGAGCTTAATTCCCTGCTCCCGGCAATACCCCGATATCGCTTCCAGTTCGGCATATTCCGGCAGCTGTCCGCCGATCTCCCGCTGCGGCAGCTCCAGCAGGAGACAGGCAACCCCCGGTCCCATCCCCTTCACATCCTCCAGGGTAATCAGACGGTCTGCACTGCCCAGCAGCAGCGGCTCCAGATGATGCAGCTCCTTTAGGCCGTCCTGCTCATGAATCTCCAGGTGGCATAGCGGATGATAAGCGACCTTTGGGCTGCCCTCCCGGTCACTCCAGATCCGCAGGGCAATCTGCTGGGCCATCGTGCCGCTGGGGAAGAACACGCTGCATTCTTTGCCGAGCGCCTCCGCCATCTCTGCCTGGAACTCCTCAATCACCGTCCCTGTTCCGTACATGTCCGCAGCGAGGCCGTCCTCTACACTATCCAGTGCCTTCTTGAGTACGGCTGCGTCCCGTCCGCCATGGCCTGCAAGCTGCACCTGCGTCCTGCCGAACGCCTCCATTAAAGCATTCTCCTCGTTCATTTTATTATCCTAGCCCCCTTCTTCGTAGCACCCGATCTGCATGAATCCTTGAAATTATATCATTCCTCTACAAAATAACCGAATTATTAGAATGTTCACATGATATTCCTCTCCAGCAAGGTGAAATAAGTTGACCGCTGTGCTACAATATTGGAATTGCAAAGGCAATTGCTTAGGGAGGTTTATAAATTCACCATGCTTATTATTGGTATCGCCGGCGGGACCGGCTCCGGCAAGACAACGGTAGCGCGCTCCGTGATTGACCGTCTTGGCTCTGACAAAGTAACATTCATATCCCAGGATAACTACTATAAAGACCATTCTTACCTCAGCATGGCTGAACGCGGTGCCATTAACTATGACCACCCGCTGGCCTTTGACACGGAACTGCTGATCGAGCATCTGGATTGTCTCAAAGCGGGACAAGCCGCCTTCGCTCCCGTGTATGACTTCACGGTTCATGCCCGTTCAACCGAGAAGACTGTGGAGCTCGCCCCGAATAATATCGTCATATTGGAAGGACTGCATGTGCTGTCCGATGAGAAGCTGCGCGAGCAGCTCAACATCAAGGTGTTCGTGGACACCGATCCCGATGTGCGTATCCTGCGCCGGGTGCTGCGGGATATCGAGGAACGCGGGCGGACCATCCGTTCGATCCATACGCAATACCTGACCACGGTGAAGCCGATGCACGAGGCCTTCATCGAGCCCTCCAAGAAATACGCGGACCTGATCATCCCGGAAGGCGGACAGAATCAAGTCGGGATCGAGCTGCTGTCCGTACTGACCGAGAAGTATCTGTCCGGCGATCACCAATGGAACTGAATTAAGCTGCCCCGGCTGATTTGGGTGCAAGGACCGTCCGGCATGCCGGACGGATTTTTTCTGCTTAGGGAAGTATAATTTATTCGAAAAAGTAACACATTTGGCGGCGCGGTGGCGACCGGGCCCATTGTAGGCGAAAAACCGAACACATTCGGCAGTGCGAAGGCGCTCGGACCTAATGTAATCGAAAAACCGAACACTTTCGGCAGTGCAAAGGCGCTCAGAGCAAATATAATCGAAAAACCGATCACATTCGGCAGTGCAAAGGCGCTCAGAGCAAATATAATCGAAAAACCGATCACATTCGGCAGTGCGAAGGCGCTCAGACCAAATGTAATCGAAAAACCGATCACATTCGGCAGTGCAAAGGCGCTCAGACCAAATATAATCGAAAAACCGATTACATTCGACGGCGCGATGGTTACCGGGCCGATTGTAATCGGAAAACCGATTATATCGGGCAGCTCGAAGGCAGCAGGGCCCTTTGTAGGCGAAAACCGGCAAGCAATCGGTCGCCCGCAGGTGAGCTTTTCATGAAATCACGCCACGTAAGTCAGGTTACATTACACGAAAATCTAGTTTATACCGGTATCTTCATCATTTTCAGCAAAATTATCGATTTGTTTGTTATATTTTCTGACTGATAGCGCTTTATCTCCAAAATAAAGGGTTGATTATTTGGTGATCATCCACTATGATTAGTTCAACGAATGGCATTAAAGTTAAAGCGGTTTAACTTTAATCTTGTCCACTACAAATGTATTGGCAAATTACATTTTTATTTATCATTAAAGTTAAAGCGCTTATACTTTTAACAATGAAAGGCTGGTGTGTCCGTGATTAAGAGTGAGAGCCGGCGGCAGACGTTCTACATGTATCTGTTCATCTCTCCATGGCTGGTCGGCTTCCTGATCTTCGCCCTGTACCCGATCTTGTCTTCGCTGTTCTACAGCTTCACCGACTATGACATCATTCATCCGCCCAGATTCATCGGCCTCGCCAACTACACGGAGATGTTCCACAATGAGCTATTCTGGCGTTCCGTGAAAGTCACCCTAAGGTACACCTTCATCAGTGTCCCGGTACAGCTCCTGCTTGGTCTGGGATTCGCCCTGCTGCTGCATCAGACCCTTCCCTGGCGCGGCTTCTTCCGGACAGCGATGTATTTTCCGAGTATGGTCTCCGGTGTGGCCATGTCACTCCTCTGGTACTGGATTTTCAATCCGCAGATCGGCCTCTTCAATTATATGCTCTCCTGGTTCGGCATTCACGGCCCGGCCTGGCTGATGAATCCCGATACGGCGCTGTATGCCCTAATCATCATGTCCTTCTGGACAGCAGGCTCAGGCATGATCCTCTTCCTCGCCGGTCTGCAAGGAGTCCCGGCCAGTCTGATCGAAGCCGCCAATCTGGACGGGGCAGGGCGCTTCCGCATTTTCCTGAATATTACGCTGCCGATGATCTCGCCCGTCCTGCTGTTCCAACTGATTATGGGTCTGATCGACTCCTTCCAGGTGTTCACGCAAGCCTTCGTCATGACGCAGGGCGGACCCAATTACTCTACCTGGTTCTACGTCTACAATCTGTATACCAGTGCCTTCAAGGAATACCGCGCCGGATACTCCTCCGCGCTTGCCTGGGTCCTGCTGATTGTCGTCATGCTGTTCACGGCGGTCATTATGAGGCTGTCGCGCCGTTATGTCCATTATGAAGGAGGCAGCAGCCGATGAGCACCGTTAAGGCCACCCGCCCGCTTGACCCGTCCCCCCGGCTCCGCCGGAGAATCAAGCCCGTTAAGATTGCCAGCTTCACCGCGCTGCTAGTCACAACGTTCCTAATGCTGCTGCCGCTGTTCTTCATGGTCTCCACCTCGCTGAAGTCAAAACGGGAGATGCTGAAGTTCCCGCCGACGTTTCTGCCGGAGAGCTGGGCCTTACGCAATTATGTCGATATTTTTGAGACTCTCCAGTTCGGCACATTGTACAAGAACAGCCTGATCATCGCCGGCTTCTCCGTATTCGGCACCCTGCTCTCTTCGGCGCTGGTTGCTTACGGGTTCGCCAGGTACCGGGGGCGCGGCAACAACTTCTGGTTCATCCTGCTGCTGAGCACGATGATGCTGCCTTATCCGGCCATTATGATTCCGCAGTTCGTATTGTTCTCCAAAATGCAGTGGATCGACACCTTCCTCCCGCTGATTGTGCCTGCCTTCTTCGGCTCGGCGTATAACATCTTCCTGCTGCGGCAATTCTTCTCCACGCTGCCTGAGGAGCTGTTCGATGCCGGACGCATTGACGGCTGCGGCGAGCTGAGGATGTGGCGGACCATCGCGCTGCCGCTGTCTGCGCCGGCGCTGGCGACGGTTGCGATCTTTGCTTTTATCTACAGCTGGAATGATCTCTTGACCCCTGTGCTCTATCTAAGCTCGTCGGACAAATTCACGCTTCCCGTGGGGATGGCCTCCCTCACCTCATCGCGCTTCCGCATTCCGCCGTGGCATCTGTTGATGGTCGCCTCCGTCCTGGCTATGGTTCCAATCGTCACCCTGTTTGCCATCGCCCAGAAGCAGTTCGTCGAAGGCATCGTACTGACGGGCATCAAGTAATTCCGGGTTAATACAACACTTGAATTCAGGAGGGATTGGACAATGAAAAATATGATGAAGAGCAAGAGGTATGCGCTGCTGCTCGCAACAGCCCTGACAGTATCAGCAGTCTTGGCGGGCTGCGGCGGCGGCAAGTCAGCAGGCAATGTGGCGGCTGGGGACAGCGGAGCCGGGAATACCGGCGGTTCGGGGGAGCAAGTGACGATATCACACTATACCATTGACTCGGAGGACCGGACTTTTATCGAGAAGCTGATCCCGGATTTCGAGAAGGAGCATCCGAACATCAAGGTCAAGGTGGAGAAGGCCCCCTATGAGCAGTTCGACAGCAAGCTGCAGACACTGATTGCCGGCGGCAATTCCCCGGATGTAACGAGCCATTACGGATATGGCGGGTTTGCCGAGTATTATAACAAAGACATGCTGCTTGATCTGACGGACCTTATTCAGGAAGACGGCTTCAAAGCCGAGGATTATCATATCCCAGAGAATCTGATGAAAATCTATACCGTAAACGGTCATACTTACGGCATACCGGTCAATATGTACGTCACCCTGATGCTCTACAACAAGGATATGTTCAATGCTGCGGGCGTCTCCTACCCGCCAAGTGATTATGAAGATAAGAGCTGGACGTTTGACCGCATGGTGGAGGATGCCAAGAAGATGACACTTGTCTCGGACGATATCGCCAAAACACAGTACGGTGTAGATTTCACTTGGGCGGAGCGGGATATGCGGCCGTTGTACTTCGGGGCCGAGCCTTACTCTGAAGATACCTGGACCAACGGCGGTGTTCCTTCCGAGACGCATTTTGATTCACCCGAGGTGATTGCCGCTTACCAGAAGCTGTTCGACCTTGTGTTCAAGGAGAAGGTATCCCCGACTTCCGAGTGGAGTAAAAGCGTAGCCGGACAGAACGGCGACCCGTTCGTCGCAGGCAAGATCGGCATGTCGATCGGCGGCTCCTGGAACCTCGCGGGGGCTAACGACTTCCCGTTCAAAATTGGCGTAGCCGCCGTGCCTTGGGGAGGCAACGACAAGGTGCGCAGCACGCTGTTCGTTGATCCGCTGCTGATTCTGAAGGACTCGAAGCATCCGAAGGAAGCTTTTGAATGGATCAAATACCTGATGACTACTGAAGTCCAGGAGAAGTCCATCGAGCTGAGCGGCGGCAATCCGCCAGTCAATACGGAAGCGGCTGAGGTGTATTACAAGCATTTTGACGGCATTGATCCGGAGGATGTGAAGAAGGTCTACGAAGGCGCAGTCAAATACGGTTATGAATCCTACAACCATCTGATCACCAACTACTCGCAGATCAACGACATGTTCATCAATGAGCTGCAGCCGGTCGAGACGGGTCACAAGACCCTGGAAGAGGTTATGCCGGTGATTCAGAAGAAGGTTACGGAGATCATCAAGAGGTAGCGGCCCGGCGATGGTTATATGTTTAGCGAAACCCCGGTGCGGCCTGTATACTGGAGATAGAATAAGTGGAAACGGCTTTGCCGTCCTTTTAAAGGACGGTACCGTTTCAGCGAGAAATAGAAGGATAATGTATCGTGTGAAACATATAAATTCTATATTTTAAAAGCACCGGACAATCTGCCGCAAGGAGCGCTTGAAATGAAAGTAAGTATTTTTGATGTAGCCAAAAAATCAGGGCTGTCCGTGGTCACCGTATCGCGGGTATTAAACGGAGCAACGTCTGTACGGGAGAACAACCGCCAGAAGGTGCTCGACGCGATCAAGGAGCTGGATTACCGCCCGAATGCAGCAGCCCGCAGTCTGGCCAGCGGCAAGACCGGCATCATCGGCCTGATCGTAACGACCCTGCAGGATTCCTTCTTCGATGCTGTGGTTAAGGAGCTGAATGAGACGCTGGCCCTGCACGGATATTATCTGGCGATCTCTGTATATGATGGCATTGGCTCCGGCGAGAGCCACTACCTGATCCAGGAAGACCGGGTGGACGGACTTATCCTGCTCTCCCCGATCAAAGAGGACAATTATATTGTCGAGCTGAAGCGGCGGGGCATTCCCTATGTGCTGATCGACAACCAGCTGCCGGAGAATGACAGCTATTCTATTACCATCGACAACTTCAAAGGCGGGTATGCCGCAGCCAGCCACCTGCTGGAGCTGGGGTATACCTCCATCGCCCATCTCTGCGGGCAGGAGATGTTCCGCAGTACGCGGGAGCGGCGCGCGGGCTTCCTGCAAGCGCTGCAGGAGCAGGGCCTCGCCCCGTTCGAGATCGTACACGGCGAATTTGAGATCACCATGGGCTACGACACGGCGCAGCGCTGGCTCGCAGAGGGTAAGCTGCCGGGGGCGGTATTCGCCGGAGATGACAATATCGCCCTCGGGGTGATCAATGCCCTGATGGAGGCAGGCGTAAAGGTGCCGGAGGAGGTTGCTGTAGTCGGCTACGACGACCACTATATCGCCTCCCAGCTCCACCCGCATCTGACCACTATGCGCCAGCCGGCGGATAAGATCGGCGTCGCCGCCGCCGACATGCTGCTGCGCCGGATCAGCGGGGAGATGAAGCGCGGCTCCAATATTAAGATCGATCCGGAGCTGATTGTGCGGGAATCGACCGTTGGGGACGCGAACATTCAGCGCTAGTTGTATTCTATACACTTAAAAACAGTGAAAAGGACGGCTGTTCCCTTCTAATTGTAGTCTGTACAACTAAATCTGCCCGAATGGGGAGAATCCGGGTACAGACGGCATTATAGTTGCACCAAATACAGGCGTGTTGATTACCCATATTATGGGATGACAAAAACACCTAAATGTTCTTTACGCCTGAGCTGATTAAGCTGAACCTGCCACTCCAGCGGAAGATTAAATATACGCCAGTACTGCATAAATTCCCATAGAGTCAGCTTAGCAAAGACCGGTACCTTCGGATGAATTTCATCAAAAATGTATTTCAGAAGCACATACGCGGTAAGGGCCACAAACAATTGGCTATACACTGCATTTTCGGTGGTTCCAAACAGACAAGGGACATTCAAATGCTGTTTCACCCAGCGGAAAAAGACTTCAATCTCCCAGCGTGCTTTGTAAATTTCAGCAATCACGTGAGCGGACTCTTTTCTCAAATCAGTGACGACCCGTACGACTTCGCCCCGGTCATTTTCAAATTCAACGACGCGGTGGCGCTGGGCGGATCGGTGTTTCCCTTGACCGATATAACAGGTGATATCGCGTACAATTTTGCTGTCTCCCTCTGCCGGTCGCTGACGTTTTCGCGGCAACACCAAGTGGAGATTGTCTTTCAAACGAATCACAAAGGACTGACCTTGCTGCACATATTGATCCAATCGACCGATTTTTCCATATGCCCGATCCTGGACTAGAAGGTAGTCCTTATCGGCCAAGACTTCTCCAAATGGAGCGTCATTGCGCCGGGCAATCGATTCGACCACCTTCACGGGTGAATGCTGTCCATGCGAGAAGGCCACATGCAGCTTGATACCTCCTCTGAATTTTTTATACGGAGCCCAAGACATACGGGAGTTTGCCGCCGTAACCGTCGTAGAGTCAATAAGCAGAAGATCTTTAGGCAGATTCAGGTGCCGCCGGGTTTGCCGGTTACATTTCTGGACGAGCATTTGAAACAAACGCTTGAAGATATCGTAAGGCACTTCACCGGCTTTGCCCGAAAGAGTGGAGTAATGAACCTTGGGCAAATCGTAGTTCGAGCCCACCCGAGCACTTTGACGAAAGCCATCCCATTTGTGGTAGCAGGCTTGGATAAAGTAGTCGAACAACACACCGACAGTCATTTTGATTCCTGTATCCTCGTAGTTCTTGGTTTGCCCAGTCACCATTTCGACTTCTTCCGGAGTTAATACTTGTTTGAACACGGCCAGGAATGGGGTATTATTATTCATGAGGTCGCCTCATTTCGGTTTGGTTTGGTCGTACTTACCATTACCCGAAATGGCGGCCTTTCTTGTCCCTTTTTTTGGGAAATCAACACGCTTACACCAAATACAGCTAAACAGATATTCGGCGGTCCATCTGCCGATTTAGTTGTACAGAATGCATTTAAGCATGCCTCTGAAGCATCTTGCACCGGCATGCTCACCAAACGTTTAGGAGGTACAAACATTGGCTTACTACTTGGGGATCGATGGGGGAGGCAGCAAGACCTACGCCCTCATCAGCGATGAACAGGGCCGTATTCTAGGCAAAGGCCGGAGCGGCAACGGCAATCACCAGACCAGCGTGACGCAGGCGGAGAATAACATCCGCGAAGCGGCTTCCATGGCGCTGGCGGAAGCCGGGCTCCGGCTGGATCAGCTTCGGCAAGCCTATCTGGGGCTTGCCGGTGCTGACCGCCAGACCGATTATAACATTCTGCATCCGATGATCCGCCGCATCGGATTCACACAGTACACGATCAGCGGCGATACGATGATCGGCCTGCGGGCGGGGACGGACCGCCCCTACGGGGTGGCCCTGATCTGCGGCACCGGCACCAATGCGGCGGGCCGTAATCCGCAGGGCCGCCACTTCCAGTGCGGCGGGTTCGATTATATGTACGGCGATTTCGGCGGCGGCGGCGCGCTGAATATCGAGGTATTCCGCACAGTCATCCGGGCCTGGGACGGTCGCGAAGCGCCCACGCTGCTGACGGAGCCACTACTGAAGCTGCTCGGCTATGGGCGGGTGGAAGACATGTACGATGACTTCCTGGATCACGGGAAGCAGGTGCCGCTGGATGCGGCCCGCCTGCTTTTCCCGGCAGCGGCTGAGGGCGATGCCGCAGCGCTGGCGATCCTGAACCGCCAAGGCGTGGAACTGGGCAAGGCTGCGGCGGCCGTCATTCATCGGCTCGGTATGGAGAACGATGAATTTGATGTGGTCCTGGCCGGAAGCGTGCTGACCCGAGGCGACCGGGGCTGGATTCGCGGGCCGATTGAGCAGGCTGTGCATGAAGCGGCACCAGGCGCGGCAGTGGTCACCCTCTCCACCGAGCCTGTGGTCGGCGCTCTCTGGTCGGCGCTGGAGAGCGACGGGATCACCGTCAGCCAGGGTATGTATGAGACGATGCGTGCTTACAGGGAGTTCGAGCTTATTCCCGCTACCACCAGACAGGAGTGATTCATTGTGACAGCGAACCAAGGTCTTAAGATTGCCGTCATCGGCGGAGGGTCTTCCTATACCCCCGAACTGGTAGAAGGCTTCATCCTGCATCATAAGGAGCTTCCGGTCCGGGAGCTGTGGCTCGTAGATATTGAGGCTGGCCTGCATAAGCTGAACATCGTGGGCGCTCTGGCGAAGCGTATGGTGGAGAAGTCTGGCCTGCCGATCGAAGTCCATCTCACCACCGACCGCCGCGAGGCCATTGCCGGTGCGGACTTCGTCAGCACGCAGATCCGTGTCGGTATGCTGGATGCCCGTGCCCGTGACGAGGCGATTCCGCTGAAATACGGCGTGATCGGCCAAGAGACGACCGGCCCCGGCGGCATGCTGAAGGCACTGCGCACCATACCGGTCATTCTAGGCATCTGCCGGGATATCGAGGAGCTGGCACCGGACGCCTGGCTGCTCAACTTCACCAATCCCGCAGGTATGGTCACCGAAGCGGTCCTGCGGTACTCCAAGGTGAAGAGCATCGGTCTCTGTAATGCCCCGATCGGCCTGATCAAGCAGGTATCGGCCAAATATGACACTGCCCCGGACCGGATCTACGCCGAGTTCGTCGGCCTGAACCACCTGCACTGGATTACCCGTATTGATGTGGAGGGTGAAGACAAGCTGCAGGAGATGCTGGAGGATACCGCAGGCTACAGTGCAAAGAATGTTCCGGCACGCGAATGGAACCCCGAGTTCCTGCAATCGCTGCATGCCTTACCTTCGTATTATCTGAAGTACTTCTACATGACCGATGCGATGCTTGCGGAGCAGCAGGAAGCCGCCGCACAAGGCGGGAACCGTGCCGAAGTCGTCAAGCGTGTGGAGGAGGAGCTGTTCGCCATCTATAGCGACCTTGCGCTGAATGAGAAGCCGAAGCAGCTGGAGCAGCGCGGCGGAGCCTTTTATTCCGAGGCGGCCGTGAACCTGATGCGCTCGCTCTATAGCGGCACCAATGACATCCAGACACTGAATGTGGCGAACCGGGGCATCTTAGACTTCCTGCCGGACGATGCCAGCATCGAGGTCAACTGTGTCGTCACGAAGACCGGCCCCCTCCCGCTGTCGCTGACGAAGATTCCGCCGATGGCCAAGGGACTGATTCATGCTGTGAAGACCTATGAGCAGCTAGCCATCGACGCCGCCGTCACCGGTGACCGCAGCCTGGCGATCCAGGCGCTGGCCCATCACCCGCTCGTCCCTTCCGTGGAAGTAGCGATCGTCATGCTGGATGAGATGCTGGAGGCGAACAGGGAGTATCTGCCGGCCTTTTTCGCTCAGGACTAATCCCTTAACATCAATAAAGAGCCTATGCTAACCACAGATCACTCTGTGGCCGTACAGGCTCTTCTCTTATTTCTTTATGGTATAACGGTAGGTTTCGCCCTCAATCTCGAAATCCGCATATAGCGTCTTGCCACTCGACTTCACTTCATCAGGAACCTCGGCCATGAACACCAGAGTACCATACTTCAGCGGTCCAATCGTCGAGATATTGGTATAGGTGAAATCTTCACCGCCGTTCTTCTCCATCGTCGCGAAGGTGCTATATTCATATTTGTTATCGTATGTAACCTCCACCTCCGCTACTCCACCCGCATTGATGGCTTGACCTGCGAGATTTTTCACCTTCAAAGTGATCGCCAGATAGGTTGTGCCCGGTTCCTTGGCTTCGTAGTAGGTGTAGTATGACCCCGGATTCGATGGATTAACCTTCTTTCCAAATGAGGTCTTGGTAATGGTATACTCACCCGTTCCATCGATCGTGAGCGGCGTGCCTTTTGCGATCCGCTTGTGTTGTTCGCCGGAATCAGCGGCTGCCGGGCTGTCCCCGGTACTTATAAGTTCGGCCGTACCGCCTTCCTCTTTCGCTGTCACAGGCCTCACAACAAGGTCTCTTTTCAGCGCTTCATTTTCTTCCTTTAAAAACTTGTTCTCCTTCTTCAGCTCACTAATCTCTGCCTTCAGCTTCTCCGTGCGATCTCTGCCAGCGCCTGCACTGCCCGAAGAACAGCCGGTTACGGTTACCGCTAGCATAGCAGCAACGAGCCAGAGACCGCCTGACTTCATTGTCATAGGACACCCCAATATTTGTATTTCAATCTTCATTATTATAAGACAGACTCTGTGTCAAAAGATAGAAAGATATGTAAAATCCCCACAGCTATTGTCGAATGAAATAGCGGATGGCCGATGCGAGCCGTAATCGTCACCCCCGGTGTTGCTTGCGGTACTGCAAGGGTGAACGTCCTGTAATGGCCTTGAACACCCGCCCGAAATGCGCAATGCTCTCAAATCCCGTCTCCGCCGCCACCCGGGTGACCG
The DNA here is from genome assembly GCF_037975415.1 of Paenibacillus sp. FSL M7-0896. Classification (NCBI taxonomy): domain Bacteria; kingdom Bacillati; phylum Bacillota; class Bacilli; order Caryophanales; family Paenibacillaceae; genus Paenibacillus; species Paenibacillus sp. FSL M7-0896. The sequence goes on along the minus strand of NZ_CP150250.1, from coordinate 7,619,777 downwards.
GCCACTTCGTCTGCGTGAGCAGTACCTTCGCCTCACGGATGCGGACATAGTTCAGGTACTCAATGATGGTGAAGCCTGTGGTCTGCTTGAAAATCCGGCACAGATACGTAGCGCTGATGAAGAACCGCTCGGCAATTCCCCCAAGACTCAGCCGCTCGCTGTAATGGTTGTCCAGGTATTCGATGATGCCGTATACCCGGCGCTGCCCCTCGCTCTGCTCCGGTGAGACCAGGGCGGGCTTCGCCCTCCTTATCCGCTCCAGCGTAATCAGCAGTTGCAGCAGCAGCATCCTTGTATATTCAGTGCTCCAGCGCAGCCCCTCCTTCTGTTCCTCCTGCATCGCCTGGAGCAGGTCTGTGATGAGTCCCTGTTCATGCGCCGTAGGCCGCAGCAGGAAGCTCTCCCCTTCGAACACATTCATCCAGTCTGCCCCGGGTGCCACCGGCTCCAGATAGGCATCGTCAAAGCTGATCAGCACCCGCTCATGCGGAAGATGGCTTCCGCCGGTTGTGCGGTGCAGATGATTTTTGTTAATAAACACGAGGTCTCCGGCTTCCAGCGCGTACCTTCCGTTACGGATATAATAGTGCCGCTCCCCGGATAGCAGATAATATATTTCGTAGAAATCATGGAAATGGTCGGTGTCCATATTGAAATGCCCGATGCGCTTCAGCTGCTCAATCTGAAAAATAGGTTCCACCCTGCACCAAGCCTCCTGAAAGGATAAGATAAGCACACTTTTGAGCAAAAATAACTAAATACCGTTTACTTTCTGCATTTTCTATACTATAAAATAGAATCAAATCCAAGTAAATGGAGTGATCCCCTTGTCCAAAAAGAAATATGCACTTGTCGGCACAGGCGGCCGGGCTGAATTTTTCTATGGCGCTCTTGTTACCGCTTACAACGAAACCTCCGAGCTGGTGGCCTTCTGCGATGTCAATCAGACGCGGATGAATTTCGCCAATCATATGCTTACGGGCAAATACGATTATCATGAAGTTCCTACGTACAAGGCTGAAGACTTCGACCGGATGATCACCGAGACCCGGCCCGACTTCGTGCTGGTGACTACGATTGACCGGACGCATCACAAGTATATTATCCGCGCTATGGAGCTGGGCTGTGATGTCATTTCCGAGAAGCCGATGACGATTGACGAGGAGAAATGCCGGGAGATCTTCGATGCGATTGAGCGCACCGGCAAGAATCTGCGGGTAACCTTCAACTACCGCTATGCGCCGCATAACACGAAGATCCGTGAGGTCATTATGGATGGCGTCCTGGGTGAGATTCTATCCGTGAACTTCGAATGGCTGCTGAATACCCAGCATGGAGCGGACTATTTCCGCAGATGGCACCGCGACAAGCGGAACAGCGGCGGCCTGCTGGTGCATAAATCGACGCATCACTTCGACCTGATGAACTTCTGGCTGGGGTCGCAGCCGGACACGGTTTTCGCCATGGGCGATCTGCGCTTTTACGGGAGAGAGAATGCCGAGAAACGGGGCATCACCGAGTTCTATCAGCGTGCCTACGGCAGCAAGGCTGCCGAGAACGACCCGTTCGCGCTTCACCTGGACCGTAACGAACACCTGAAGAGCATGTACCTGGACGCCGAGCATGAGGACGGGTACCAGCGCGACCAGAGCGTATTCGGGGACAATATCAGCATCGAGGACACCATGAATGTTATGGTCAAATACAAGAACAAGACCGTCATGAACTATTCGCTTAACGCATATATGCCGTGGGAGGGCTTCATCATCGTGTTCAACGGGACTCAGGGCCGGATGGAGGTGCGGATTACCGAGCAGTCCTACGTCAATTCCGGCGGTAAAAAAGAAAACGAAGGCGCGCTGGAAGGCGTCAGCATTATGATCTATCCGCACTTTAAGGAGCCTTACCGCGTAGAGTTCGAGAGCAGCAGCGGCGGACACGGCGGCGGTGATCCGGTGCTGTTGAGCGATATTTTTGATAAAAAGCAGGAAGACCGCTTCAACCGCGCAGCTTCGCACAAGGACGGCGCGATGTCCATTATGACCGGCATTGCCGCTAACCGCTCCATGAAGACCGGCCAGCCGGTGCGGATTGCTGACATCTGGCAGGAGTAAACTAGCGTGTGGTCTCGCAGCAGCGATGAACCCCGCACGATAATGCAGAAGCCCCCCCCTTTGATCACGGGTACGTGGTGGAAGGGGGCTGTATTCGGTTTTTAGCATATATTCTATTCACAGCAAAAAAAAGACCCTTCATTTAAGAAGGGCCTTCGCTTGCATCACGGTTAAAACCATTATGCGGTCAAGAGGACTCGAACCTCCACGATATTGCTACCACTGGCACCTGAAGCCAGCGCGTCTGCCAATTCCGCCATGACCGCAAAGAAAACATTCAATGCAACGCAAGAAGTAATATATCATGAATTCTTCAAAAGAACAAGTCTTTTTTATTAATCATGGTTAAAGCGGGACAAGCCACTTTGAGAAGGGGTCTAGCTGGTGCGTCATAGCTAGCCTCAACTTACAGTTGATTACGTTATACCGCGTGCCCTACTCCAGTATATGGGTTATTTCGAGAACGGAGATTATAATAGACTTACGACGTCGGAATCCATTATAGGAGTTGTACTGAGTATGATCGTAAGTGACAAAGTTGGCAAACGAATTGCTACCCTCCGCAAAATAAAAGGCTTGTCCCAGGAACAATTAGCGGAACTGCTCCATGTCAGTGCACAGGCGGTATCCAAATGGGAGACTGGCAAGTCTCTGCCGGAGACAGCCACCCTTCCCCTGCTATCCGCCGCATTGAACCACTCGATTGACAGCATTTTGCTGCCCCAGGAGCTTGTGGTGCTCTCTGCAATCTATACAGATGGACAGCAGGAGCTGGATGTTACCCAGCTTGTGAACCAGTTCGTAGCCTCAGACCGCTTAAGCTTACTCCCCGGGGAGCACCTCTTTCCCCACTCATGGAATGACGGCCGCCTGAAGCTGCTGCTTGTCACCTATGAGACCCCTGACGGCATATATTCGACCTTTGTGCTGAAGGACCAGCTGCTTACGATAGATATCCATTCGAACGGGTATGTCTCAACCAGTGATGAGCTGCAGATTATTGCTGCGCATTATGGGAATGAACAGGCACACCGTAGCGTTGCAGCCAAAATGAAGCATTATGAGCATTTCCGCTGGACTCAGTTCACCGCCACACATGAGCTGTTTCCCAGTCTGATCGACTGCGGGGGTCAGGACTACCTCCTGCTGGTCTATCTGAATGCAGAAGGTATTCATGCCGTAAGCTGCGCGGAAGGCGAACAGATTCATTACAGCCGGGACCGCAGCCATCTCTATCAGACCCACTCCTCCCGGGATCAGTGCATTATTGAAAAGATTCCGCGGCTGGGCTTCGGACGGGGTCGGGATTGCTCCTGGGCAGGAGCCATGACGCTCGCTCTTACCGCCAGAGGCGTAGAGACCACCTACGAGCAGGTGATGGGCTATTCGGGAGCCTGCTGGAGAATGGCTTTTGAACCGGTATGGGACTACAGCGCTGCGGATGCCCTTGTCGTCTATGACTACTCCATTCCCGCCTGCAAGGCTTATGGACTAAGTGCCCGCCGGGCCAACCGGTTGGAGCCGCAGCAGCGCACAGCCGAGAAGCTGGCGATTCTGGAGGATATCCGCCAAGGCAGACTGCCACTTGCGATTAACCTCAGGGTAGCGCCGGAGTGGGGAGTCATTACAGGATATCTGGCCGAGGGGGATGTGCTGCTGTGCCGCAGTTATTTTGACGATGAGACCTTCAGTGAGCTTGAAGCTGATCCTGAGTTCCAGGCTCATATGAGGATAAGCCAAGGGTATCTCCATGTGGATCAATGGCCTTACCGGATTATCAGGCTGGGAGATCAGATGGAGGCCCCGTCTGCACTTGAGAATCTATATGCATCGCTGCGCGTTAAGCTGGAGTCTATGCAGGCTGAGACCCTGTCCAACAGCAGCTCTTATGCTATAGGATACAAGGCGCTGGAGCTATGGAGAGAGGGACTGCAGGATCACCCTTGGTATGCCGCAGCGGACGAAGAAGCCTTCAGCCGCAGGTTATCCGTCAATCACTTCTGCATGATGGCCCTGGCAGATGCCCGCCGCTGCGCCGCCGCCTACTTACGCGACTCTCTGCCGCTGGTGCATGACCCTCACGAACAGGCTGCCTTATCAGAGATGGCTGCATTGTATGAAGCAATGGCAGCTTTGCTGGAAGACTTATATGAGGCATTACCCGACCCTGCTGTCCTCCGAAAGAAAGGCGCCTCCTCCAGACTCAGCTGGACCTCCCGGCAACGCGGGCAGCAGGCGGAATTACTGACGCGGATAGCCTCGATGGAGCACCGGGGAGATACTCTTGCACAAACGGTGCTGAGCCTCGCCTAAGGGAACGTTGTTGTGTAACCTGACAGGCAGCAGCTTAAGCAGAAGCGCCGAACGCTTCTGCTTAAGCCAGACTGCTGTCTGAAGTTAGTCTGATTTACGGACCGGCCGCAGCACCGCATACCCGTAACCCTCGGGGAAATGCCGCTGATAATCCTGCTTCTCCTCTTCATCCCACACATAGCCCATAACCGCAGGATCATAATTCCAAGCAACTTCCTCAACGATACGCATCACCTGCCCATTATCCTGCAAGTAATCAAAGGGCGGATGAAAAAAGACCAGGTACTCCGATTCCGGGATATCCCAACACTCCATGCCCTCCGGAACCGCCCCGTCATAGTCAGCCGCGACAAGGATACCATACAGATAGCCTTTGCGCCCCTCCTGATAGAACCAGCCTGCCGTCTGGCCGAGCTGCCCGGGAAGCGTATGATGCGACATGCTCTCAAGGGTTCCGGAGACCTCATCGCAGTCATGCCCATTCTTCCAGAATCCTCCGTAATTGTTAGAGCCGATATCGCGGATGCCGATAAACTTATGCGCCGGTATGAACTCAAGCCTAATCTCTGCTTCCTGCAAATGTACCTGTCTCATTCTATCCCGCTCCCTGATCAGATAATGATAAGGAGAGAACACCTCGGCACGAATAGCCAGCGGAATCGGCTTTGGAGCCTGGCGGTAGGCATGTGGAGTGAGCTTGAAGGCTCTGAGAAAGGCCCGCGTGAACGCCTCCTGGGAGGAAAAGCCGAACTTTACGGCAATATCCAGAATGCGCGCATCCGTGTCCCTAAGCTCCAGTGCCGCCCGGCCAATCCGGCGCTGCCAGACATAATCCCGCAGCGTCATCCCGGTCAGCGCATGAAATTGCCGGGTGCAGTAATACGGCGAATACCCTAGCTGCTCCGACATCTCCAGCAGCGTAGGCGAAACCGCCAGATCCTCCTCCACCCAGTCAATCATGCGCTGGACCATCTCATTCCATTCGTACATTGATGTCCTCCTCCTTTCACTGCTAATTTTAGCAGAGGCCTAGTGTGTATATATGACTTGAGTTGTGGTGCCTTTAATCCTATTTGTATCTTCACAATTTGTATATTTTCAGAACATCCCGCCCCCAACAAGGATATGCTTCATGACCCGGTCCCTGTTGAATCCGTTCTTGTCGTAGAAGCGGATGGCGGCTGTATTCTCCTCGCTGACAACCAAGCTGATACTCGAATAACCCAGCCCTTTGTACTTCTCTGCCAGATAGGCAATCAGTTGCCTGCCTATGCCCCGGCTTCTTTCTTCAGGCCCGATGCATAGGTATTCCAGATGAAGGGTACCCGTCCGTGCATTTCTTCTTACTATTATGTATCCGGTGAACCGGCCCTCGTTAAGAACAGCGTGAACGTCATATTCACTGTTGCTGCTGTCTTCTATCTCTGCAGTAATCTCCTTAGGGGTGAGAATTGCGCCTTGAAATTGCTGATTATGCAGATCGAGAATCTGCCCGGTCCACCTGGAGGCAGGCTCTGTGACGGGCAGAACAGACAAGCCAGGGTGCATGTGACGGCTGCTGTCAGGCGCTGATGCTGTAGCGATCGAGTAGTGGTAATGCGTGTTCACCTTCTCGGCTTGATAGCGGGCAGCGTATTCCATGAGCGGAGTATTATCACCACTAATAAAAAGATGGATATACCTTATAGCTCCCGCTTCAGCGGTCTCACTCACATAGTTGAATAAGAGCCGGAGCTCTTCTTCAGGGTGAGCTGAATAATAGGGCCCCCATACCTCAATATCCTCTTGCCCATCCCCAACGTCATAGATGTCCAGGATAACCACGCCAGTAATACGTTCTCCTTCATACAGCACCAGACTTGCTTCCTCCATACCGTCACTAAGGTCATGCATAACATCCTCCAGCGTACTGCCTACATACCCGCACAGCTGGTCTCCTGTATTACGGGCGCAGATGAACGCCGCTAACTTCCCGATATCGGTCAAACGGATCTCCCCCTAATCATAGAATGACTATTGTAATATAATTCCACTTATCTACTAATAGTACGCTATCCCGCCCCCAAAAACAGCCCCGGGTTGTTCAAAAATAATCCGCAGAACTCCATACCCGCACAAGCCGCCCCCAAGGTTCTGAGTAAAATAGAGTAAATAGAACAGTGAGGTGAATGACGAATGGCAAATTCAACAAAGCTCCGCAAGCGGGCACAGCAGCTGAAGGGCCAGCCGGTCTGCATCACTTTGCATAATGGGCGTTCCTATGTAGGGTGGATTACAGACCTGAACCAGGAGGCGGTGATTCTGTCCAGACCCGGCACACGTAAGGGGTCATCCCCGAAACGGAAATCCTCTTCAGCTGCGCGCAGAGCAGAGGTGTCCGGCTTCATGCCTCTACTCGGCTCGCTGATGGGCGGGGGAGGCGGGGCGGCCGGTATCGGCGGGGGTCTCGGACGGTTCATGGGCATGTTCGGAATGGTGCAGAAGGCCATGCCGGTGATGAAGATGGGCTACAATATGATCAAGTCAATCCGGCCTTTTCTGGGCGGGCTCAAGGGCTTAATGGGCTAACACTTATATTTTCAAAAAAACGGATGTGCCGCCATTTCGCATGGGCACATCCGTTTTGGTGTGGAGCTTCTTACCGCCGCTGGCAGCAGGGTCTCCGGTCTATTTTTTGACCACCTTGAAGTTATCCGTAAGCAGCAGCCAATTCTGCGGAAAAGGCAGGCCCAGCTTCCAGTAGCTGATGCCCCGCAGCCCTAACTCCTTGATCAAATTGAACTTGGCTTGAATCGAGCGGGCATCCTCAAACCATACCTCATGCTGCCGCCCCTCGTCATCGGTGTAATTGAAATGCGGCGCCTGGGCTCTATAGTCATATTGAATGGCTGCATTCCTGTTCCTTGCAAGATCAATGGCCGCCTGCGGACTGAGCGCTTTGGCATATTGTCCGCCCGCTACGTAAGGTAACGTCCAATCATAACCGTACAGATTCTGGCCCATCATGATTTTACCGGCAGGCATCTCGCTTGCTGCATAGGTCAGCACCTGACGGACAGGCCCGATCGGCGAGACAGGCATCGCCGGCCCCCCGCTATAGCCCCATTCATACGTCATAATAATGACGAAGTCGGCCACCTCGCCGTGGACCTTATAGTCATGCGCCGTATACCAGGCCCCAACCTGTGACGCGCTGGTCTTGGGGGCAAGGGCGGTGGACAGCAGGAAGCCCTCCTTATGAATGACCTCTGCCGCTTTCCGCAGAAAAGTATTGTACGCTTCACGGTCCTCCGGCCGGAGAAACTCCAGATCAAAGTGGATATCCCGGAAGTTCAGCCGCTTCGCTTCCGCGATGATGTTCTCAAGCAGCCGGTCCTGAACCTCCTGATCATTCAGAATAATGCGCCCGAGCTCCGAGCTGAACTGGGCATCCTCCAGATTCGTCACGACCATCATCAGCGTCACCTGTTGCTCTGCGGCAATGGAGGCGAGGCCGTCCAGGGGCGGCGGGACCAGCGTTCCGTCCCGCTTGATCCGGAAGCTGAACGGTGCGAGATAAGTCAGCTCAGGAGCAGCCTCACGCGCAGCATTCTGCAGCGGCTGGGAGACACTCTCTCCCCGGGGCTCCACATACGCGTTCACTTCCGCCTGCCGCCTCGGTCCAGGGGGAAGGTATAGACGGAGCCCGACTTGTAGCGGCTGATTCAGTGTCAGCCCGTTCACCTCCGCCAGCTCGCTTGCCTTCAGGCCGAACCGCTTAGCGATGCTGTAGAAGCTGTCGCCCGGCTGCACCCAATAATACTGCCCGGCAATCGGGATTACCAGCGCCTGCCCTGCCACCAGGCTTCCCGGCGCAGAGAGCTGATTCGCCTCAGTTATCGTATCAGTGCTTACTCCGTAGGCCTGCGCAATGCCATACAGCGTCTGGCCCGGCTGCACTACATGTATTTGCATACGTTCCTGCCATCCCTTCATAGTAGCCTTTTTATCTCTATTTTATTCGGCGGCCCTGCGGGTATGCGGAATCAGGCGGATATCAGGACAACCCCTTAGCATGTAAATTCTTGTATTTGCAAAAAAAGACACCCCGGAGGGTGCCTTGCTGCTCATGCTATAAATGATCCTGATGCTATACCTGTTTGAATTCAATCCATTCAACCTGCAGGCCGGGCTTGACGAAGTCCAGCTTCAGCTCATACCGTCCGGCTTGCAGTTCAACCTTGACCAGCTTCTGCCGGATCCACCGGCCTTCCGTTCCGTTCGTCTGAATGGTGGTTACCGCTTGTCCATTCAGGGTCAGGTTGCAGGCGCTCTGCGCAAGCTCAGGCTCAGGAGACATGATGCTGACAATAATGCGGTACTGGCCCGCCTCGTCAGCCTGAATATAGGTCGGCCCGGACACAGCAGGGGTTACCTGAGCGTTCTCGCTCAGCACCTGCACCTGCTCAGCCCCGATAGCCGGATCAGCCTTGAACGTATCGACCGCTTCAATAATCTCGTGCTTTCTGGAGAATACCGGCGCCTTCATGATGAACTCACAGATATTGATCGCGCAGCGTTGAAGCTCCCCGCGGGTAAGCGTGCCGTTCTCCAGAGATGCAATTGTATTGTCATCGTAAGCATTAACCTCTGCCCCATAATTACTAACGACCATGTACAGATCGTTCTGGGCGCGGACCATCCAGTTCATATTCTTACGGTCTGCCGGCCCTCCGTTCACCACATCGTTCATGATCGCCCACCAGTCGGTCATGACGATCCCCTGGAAGCCCCATTCGCCGCGAAGCAGCGTGGTGTTGAGGTCATAGTTGGAAGCCGCCCAATGCCCGTTCACCGGGTTGTAGGAGGTCATGATCGAATTGGCTCCGCCCTGCTTAACCGCGATTTCGAAGCCCTTCAGGTAGATCTCACGAAGCGCGCGTTCCGATACGACAGCATCGACCTTACTGCGGTGCTTCTCCTGGTTGTTGCAGGCAAAATGCTTCAGCGTCGCATTAGAGCCGCCCTTCATAATTCCGCGTGTGCATGCGGCAGCGAAGATTCCTGAGATCAGCGGATCTTCGGAGAAATATTCGAAGTTACGCCCGTTGAGCGGGCTGCGCCGGATATTCAGCCCCGGTCCCAGCAGTGCATCCACCTGGTTGCGCAATAATTCCTGGCCTTCCATAACATACAGTTCTTCCACCAGCTCCGCATTCCATGTAGCAGCCAGCAGGGTTCCAATTGATACCTGTGTAGCCTTCGCTCCACTGTCCATACGGATGCCGGAAGGGCCGTCCGCTGTAGCTGCAACCGGAATGCCGTAGCTGAACAGACTGTCGCTCACGCCCCCGAACGCCGATGCCGTACCCGGAGTTACCAGCGGGCTGCTCATTCCTTCGCCCCGGACAATCGCCGCCAAATCTTGGTCGCTTAGCTGGGCAATGAAGGTGCTCATGCTAACTTTTCCGTCATGGACATCTCTCAGGGTATATCCCTGATTGCCAGTCTGCGGAAGCTGCTGCGGCAGATTGCGTTCAATCCGCTCCGCCAGATCCACCTTGCGCGTTGGCACCTCGGAGGAGACAAGCTCATACGAACCGTCTGCCTTGCGGGCACCCGGCTTCATCCGCATGAAGCTCTCGGTAGGCGCCATGGCCTCTTGCAGCTGTTCCACGACCTTAAGCTCATCCAACACATAGCCTTCTTGTCCATCCAGAAGCACTGCTGATACCGCTTTGACGCTGGTTCCTGCATAGAAGCGGTAGGTTCCCGCTTCCAGCACATAAGCGGAAGCGTGCCCGGTCACTCCGGCGTCATCATAGGAAGCCATGGAATGGAGAGGGAAGCTTACAGTAAGACGCTGAGACTCGCCAGGCTCCAGCAGCTTAGTCTTAGCGAAGGCTGCCAGCGCTTTGGCCGGTTGACCCAGCTGTCCTTGCGGCGCTTCAACATACACCTGCACTACTTCTTTACCGGCATATACTGCTCCCGTATTCGTTACGGTAACGCCGATTTCAATCTGCGGCTCGCCCGCCTGGTTCACCAGCTTCGCTTCCTCCGGCTCCAGCTTGAAGGTCGTGTAAGAGATCCCGTAGCCGAATTCATACTGAACCTTATCGGGACAGAAGGTCTCGAAATAACGGTAGCCCACATAGATATCTTCCTCGTACAGGTTCTTGAACTCATTGCCGTAGTTGCGGGTCGACGGGTAATCCTCAATGGAATACGCGATGGTGTCCGTCAGCTTGCCGCTTGGCGTAACCTCGCCGGCCAGAACATCGGCGATCGCGTGGCCGCCCTCCATGCCGCCATGCCAGGAATAGATCACTGCAGAGATAGGGTTCACATAAGCGGCGTCATTTACCCAGCTCATATCGATAATGTTGGATACGTTGAGCACCACAATCGTCTGTTCAAAATGAGCCGTAACCGAGACAAGCATCGCCTTCTCATCTTCCGTCAGCCGGTAGCTGCCTGCGGTATCGGCATTATCCTGATCCTCGCCCGCCGTACGTCCAATGACCACAACCGCTTTGGCTGACTGGCTTCTTGCCTGTTTCACCAGCTCATCCGTAAGCGGCATTTCCTTCTGGTTCCACGGCTCCGCAGCCCATACCTTGCCGCCGTCATCGAACGGGTTAAGTCCGATCCAGGCCTCGTAGGCTGCAGCCAGCTCTTCATTCACGCTAATGTTCTTCTTGCTGCGCAGTCCATCCAGCAGATTGGTCGTATATGCAACGTGAACGCTACCGCCCGATCCTGTACCGCTGCGGTAATAATTCACCTGTATTCTGCCAAAAACAGCAACGCTCTCACCGTTACCCAGCGGAAGCACCTGTCCCTCATTCTTAAGCAGTACCGCACCTTCTGCGGCTACCGTCCGGCTAAATTCTGCAAAACCCTCTAACGGCACTCCAATGTTCTGTGTACTCAATTGGTTTCCTCCTGTATGTTCATTTCCCATGCTGTGGGTTGATTCTATAGATAACGCCCTCCCAGTAGGGATGTACGTTACCTTGAATCTGTATGGTCCTTCATATAGCATATCCTTCTAAGAATATAAGCTCCAGCCAGATTATTCAAGCACCGCTTGCCGGATCGCCGGGATGCAGACCTGTCTGCATAAATTTTTTTAGTTAAAAAGACAGTTCTAAAATAAAAAGACACCTGTGCGGGCGTCTTTCAAGCCTGTTCCTATGCAATCCGCTCCGCCTGAATAGATACGTCCGGATCTTCTATTTATTTCATCTGCGGCGGCGGCCCTTCATCATGCGGTTGTACATAATAAGAGCAGCAACAATCATGCCCAGCATGGCTACACTGCCTGCCGATTCCTGCGACATGCCGAACATAAGGCAAATACTTGTCACTAACTGTCTTGTCAGCAGCGCAACCGCAATCAGCATGATGGGCCGCCATATGTTATATCCTCTCACTTCAGCAACACTCCTAACCCGAATTTCAATAACCGTATGATTCCTCATTCCATGAACCATCAGTTTCTATTATAGCACAAGAAGGAATGCGCATACATTTTACTGGCGGCAAGGGAGGCGGAATGCACTTTTTGACAAGAACGTATGTTCGGGATATAATACCCTCATATGAGGGGGATTGAGACCGTGGATGTAATGGAGAAACTAGAGATTCTGACCGCTTCTGCCAAATACGATGTGGCGTGCACTTCAAGCGGTTCGGACCGCAAGGGCCAGACCGGGGCGCTCGGCAACACCACCGCGATGGGCATCTGCCACAGCTTCGCGGCGGACGGGCGCTGTATCTCGCTGCTGAAGGTGCTGATGACCAACGGTTGTGTATATGATTGTGCGTACTGTATCAACCGCAAGTCCAACCCCATCCGCCGGGCGGCCTTCACCCCCGAAGAGATCGCAGATATCACCATGCAATTCTACCGCCGTAATTATATAGAGGGACTATTTCTTAGCTCAGGCATTATGCGCAGTCCCGACTACACCACCGAGCAGCTGATCTCAGCGCTTGAGCTGCTGCGCAATGTCTATGATTTCAACGGTTATATTCATGTAAAAGCCATCCCCGGAGCAGACGATGCCCTGCTGTCCAGACTTGGGCTGCTTGCCGACCGCATGAGCGTCAACATTGAACTGCCCTCGCAGGAGAGTCTCGGACGGCTCGCCCCCGATAAAAGCAAGGTGTCCATCCTGAAGCCGATGGGGCTGATCACGAACCGGATCAAGGAGAACCGCTCCGATATCGTCCAGTATAATCACGCACCCCGCTTCGCTCCGGCTGGACAGAGCACCCAGATGATCGTGGGAGCCACGCCAGATACCGATTACCAGATCCTTAATCTGACGGAGGGCTTATACCACAAGTACGCACTCAAACGTGTCTTCTTCTCGGCCTACACCCCGGTGGTGGAGGATTCCCTCCTACCCGCTCTGGACACCAAGCCACCGCTGCTGCGCGAACACCGGCTCTATCAAGCCGATTGGCTCCTGCGCTTCTACGGCTTCAAAGCGAATGAATTATTGGATGAGGCCGTGCCGAACTTCAACCCGCTGCTGGACCCCAAATGCAGCTGGGCCGTTAACCACCGGGAGCAGTTCCCCGTTGAGATCAACCGCGCCCCGTACGAGATGCTGCTGCGTGTACCCGGCATCGGCGTAAGAAGCGCACAGCGGATCGTGAAGGCCAGACGGGCCGGATCGCTCGATTTCCATGCGCTGAAGAAGCTGGGCGTGGTCCTCAAGCGTGCCCAGTTCTTCATCACCTGTAAGGATAAGCCGCTGGAGGGGCTGAAGGTAAGCGAGCATACGCTGCTTCGCTCACTCATGTCCGGGGAGCAGCTCGCTCTCCAGCAGCCGCAGGTAGAGCAGCTCACGCTGTTCGACGACTTTAACCTCTCCACCTTGCCCGCCGCCGGGGACTGGAACAGCTTCAACAAGGGGGCGAAGGCCTGATGTTCAAGCCGTCCGCACTGGCGTACACCTATGACGGAAGCTTCGAGGGTCTGCTGTGCTGTGTATTTGAGAGCTATGCCTGGAAGGAGATACCGCTGGCGATTCATGCTGAAGGCGGGGAAATAGGCCTGCTGCTGGAAGCGAAATGGATTGAGACCGACAAAGACAAGGCCGCACGGGTACTGAAGTCCCTGCCGCTGCGGATCAGCCGCGAAGCCGAGGAGCTGGTGCGTCTGGGCTTCTGGAGCTGCGCTCCCGAGAAGGAAATGCTGCTGCTGAACTTCCTGTATCTCGGCTTCAAGCATGGCCGCAAGGTGATGAATATGCTGGCTGATGATACTGTTAACAGTCTGATGAAGGCCGTTCAGCAGCTCCGGCATGAAGCGCATCTGTATACAGGCTTCGTCCGCTTCTCTGTATACGGCCCGGTCATGGCCGCAGTCATTGAACCGCAGGGCTATGTGCTGCCTGTAATCCGGGAACACTTCTGCGACCGGTTCCAGGGGGAGAGCTTCATGATCTACGACCAGACGCACGGGGCGGCGCTGATTCATGAGCCCGGACGGGAGGCCATCGTTCCCTTAAGCGGGTGGACTCCACCCGAGCCCGATGAGACCGAGGAAGCGTACCGCCGCTTATGGACCGGCTTCTATCACGCCATCGGCATCAAGGAGCGCCGCAATGACCGGCTGCGTTCCTCTAAGATGCCGAAGCGCTATTGGAAGCACATGTTGGAGATGAATGGGAGTAATGGTGTCCCTGTACTCACCGCGGCGCAGCGGAAGAAGGTATTGCAGCCGGAGACCTCATCGATCCCGGACACCCCGGAGACCATAATCCAGCTCCAATCATCGGACACAAAAAGCGCCCCGCAGCCATCAACATGACTAACCGGGGCGCTCCTTAATTGAAGCCTACTATATTATTAATGAAATAACACTATCGTCCTAACCTTAGTTCAAAGCCTTCCATACCCAGTTCTCAACCTCTGGGAGGTCGATGCCCTCTTCACGGATGTACGCGTGGTGCTTCTGCACCATAGCATCCATCTCGTCAGCGATAGCCTGGTATTTGCTTGCTTCCGGCAGACTCAGCACCGCTTCCTTCGTGAGGTCGAAGCGGTCCATCTGGTTGAGTACACGCATATCGAACGGTGTCGTGATGTCGCCATTCTCGCGGTAGCCGTGCACATGCAGGTTATGGTTGTGGCGGTCGAAGAACAGGTCTTTGATCAGGCCTTCATAGCCGTGGAAGGCGAAGATGACCGGTTTGTCTTTTGTGAAAAATTGATCAAACTCATCGTCAGACAAGCCGCGCGGATCGAGCTTCTGGCTTCTCAGCTTCAGCAGATCTACCACGTTGATATAGCGGATCTTCAGCTCAGGCAGCTTCTCATGCAGGATCGAGATCGCAGCCAAGGCTTCCATAGTTGGTTCTGTACCGGAAGAAGCAATTACGAGATCCGGCTCGCCGCCTTTGTCGGTGCTGGCCCAGTCAATGATTTTGAGTCCTTTAGTTACCAGCTCCTGAGCTTCATCGGCCGAGAACCACTGCGGACGCGGATGCTTGGAGGATACGATCAGGTTGATCTTCTGACGGTCATTCAGGATCGTGTCGAATACAGCCAGCAGGCTGTTCGCATCGGACGGCAGATACTCACGGATGAATTCAGGCTTCTTGTCAGCCAGATGGCCGAGCAGACCCGGATCTTGGTGGGTATAACCGTTATGGTCTTGCTGGAACACGGTCGATGTAGCGATGACGTTCAGGGATGGAATATCTTCTCTCCAGGTCTGATCTGTCGCCTTGCGCAGCCACTTGAAGTGCTGGGTGATCATCGAATCGACCACGCGCAGGAACGCTTCATAGCTGGCGAAGAATCCGTGGCGGCCGGTCAGTACGTACCCTTCCAGAATCCCCTCTGCCTGATGCTCTGATAACTGGGAGTCAATGACACGGCCATACGGAGCGAGGAATTCATCCTGCGGTTCCTGAATGGCGTCCATCCATTGGCGCTTGGTCACTTCGAATACAGGTCCCAGACGGTTGGACATGGTCTCATCCGGTCCAAAGATCCGGAAGTTGCGGTTCTCTTCGTTGAGCGTAACAACCTCTTTCAGGTATTTCCCCAGCACGGCCATATCCTGCGCAATCACTTGACCCGGAACAGAATTATCCAAGGTGTAGTTGCGGAAATTCGGCTTGTGCAGGTCTTTGATCAGCTTACCGGCATTCGTTACCGGGTTCATCCCCATACGTCTGTCGCCGGTTGGCAGAATTTCGGCCAGATCCGCGTTCAGACGGCCGTTCGCATCGAACAATTCTTCAGGTCTGTAGCTGTTCAGCCATTCCAGCAGCGCCGGAGCATGCTTCATGTTTTTCTGATCCACAGGAATCGGTACCTGGTGTGCACGGAAAGAGCCTTCGTTCGGCACGCCATCCCACGATTTCGGACCGGTCCAGCCTTTAGGGGAGCGGAAGACCAGCATCGGCCATACCGGACGGGCAGTATCGTTATTTTCACGGGCATTCTTCTGAATGGCGGCAATTCTCTCTACGATCGTATCCAGCACCTTCGCCATTTCCGGGTGCATCAGATCAGGATTCTCACCTTCCACGAAGAATGCTTCCCAGCCGTTTCCGGCAAAATAGGCGGTTAATTCTTCTCTGCTCATCCGGGAGAGGATGGTCGGGTTACTGATCTTGAAGCCGTTCAAGTGCAGAATCGGTAATACCGCACCGTCTGTAATCGGGTTGATGAACCGGTTGGACAGCCAGGAAGCGGCCAGAGGACCGGTCTCTGCTTCGCCGTCACCTACAACTACAGCGGAGATCAGGTCAGGGTTATCCAGAATCGAACCCACGCTGTGCGACAGGGAGTAACCCAGCTCGCCGCCTTCATGAATCGATCCGGGTGTTTCAGGAGCTGCATGGGAGGCAACACCGCCAGGGAAGGAGAACTGCTTAAACAGCTTTTTCAGACCTGGGATGTCCTGAGTGATCTGCGGGTAGATTTCGGTGTAGGTTCCGTCAAGATAAGAGTTCGATACCATCACCTGACCGCCATGGCCCGGGCCTTCAATATAGAACATGTTGAGATCATATTTAGTGATAACGCGGTTCAGGTGCGCATAGATAAAGTTCTGCCCAGGGATCGTGCCCCAGTGTCCGATCGGCTTCACTTTGACGTCTGCATCCTTCAACGGTTCTCTTAACAACGGATTATCCTTCAAATAAAGCTGACCTACGGAGATGTAGTTCGTTGCACGCCAGTAAGCGTCAAGCTTTGCCAGATACGTTTTGGAGGAATAATCCACCTGTTCGATTGTTAATCCCATGTCTTCCACTCCCTAATCTTTTTCTTTGTAAATTGAATGTATCACTTCTACATTTACATCATACATCGGCATTTCAGAAATTCAATCTTTTTAGAAATTAATACGGTCCAATATTGTGAATTTTTGAACATAGTATGAATTCCTCTGCAAACCACGCACAAAAAGATGTTTATTTTTATAATTATGGATTAATTTGTCATGATAAAAAAACGCTAAAAAGACCGGGATTCCTCCCGGCCTGCTATACCTCAGTTATGCTATTTACACCGTCCATCCGTTAATGCACAGATACGAAAGTGTTAAACTTTAGATACTCGTAATGGAAGCGCATATGCGAGAATTCGAACGGCGTGCCGTTATCCAGGAAAAAGATCCCCTCCATAATCCCCACGGGTTCATTCTCTTTAAGATGGAGCAGCTCCTGATCATTCAGCAGTGAAGGCTCGGCAAAAATAGACAAAAAGGATTTGGTCACCGCCAGATTGCGCGACTCCTCCAGATAATGAAAAATCGACCCCTCAATAATCGTCTGGTCGAGATTTTGCACAATTTTGATCGGAATATATCCCGTCTCAATCATGAAGGGCGCACCTTCAAACAGGCGCAGACGCACGATCTTATACACGAAATCATGTGGCATCAGGAACAAATCCCGCTGAAGCTCCTCCGTGGGCCGGATGACCTCGAAGCTCAGCACCTTGATCTCCGGCTTCTTGCCGTGCATCTGGAAGTTATCCGACACCCCCAGATTAGAGCCTTCGTAATTGAAGATCGAATCGTTCTTTATATATAACGGATTGATGAAGGTGCCGGAGCCGCGTTTCTTGAAAATAATGCCCGAGCTCTCCATCTTCATCAGCGCACGCTTAATGGTACTGCGGCTAACCTGATACGCCTCGCTGAGACTACGCTCATCCGGCAGCTTCATATCGGCGTACTGCCCGGCAAAGATCTTCGTTTTGAGGTCAGCAATAATCTGCTTGTAGACAAATTGGGTCATGGGGTGCTCCTTCGTCGGATCTTTGCAGAACAAGTTCATTCAAGATTAAATATATCATAATTTAGATAGGGCAAAAAGGATGAATCCACGGATTCACCCTTTTTGACGCTTGTTATCCCAATCCCTATACCATTTGACAATCTCCCGGCTCGGTTTCTCCGCAACCTCTGCTTCCATGACCGTTTCCAGCAATACATACTGTCTTTGCACCAGAAAATGAAAGCCCATTCTATCCGATATTTGCATGTACAATAATTGCGCCTGCTCCTCTAACGGATAGCGGGTGCAGACCTGTTCAATGTGCTTGAAGGCCTGTTCATATTCTGCATTCCCCATATACCAGCGGACCAGATTCAGCTTCAGCCGAATCCACTGCAGCTGGAATCTCTGCCGCTCAAGCTCCGCCCACACATAATCGTACCCCTCCAGATATTCGCTCTTGAACAGCTTCAGGATTCGTTCGTATTCGGGCAGTGTGTCATTCGAGAGCTCTAACCCCGCTTGGATAAAGCGGTCAAACTCATCAACGTCCAGGCAGATTCCATTCAGCTTGAGCAGATAGCCGTCCGCCGTATTTTGCAGGAGAATCCGTTCTCTGCTGAAGGGCTCCAGCATCTTGCGGATATGATACACAGCCGTATATAACTGCGGATAGGCCCTGTTCGGATCAAAATCAGCCCACAGCAACTCAATCAGAGTGGCTTTACTGACCACTTTGCCGCGATGATGCAGCAGGTAAAAGAAGATTTCCTGCGCCTTCGCCGTTCTCCATTGCAGTGACGGAAGCTCCTGACTCCCTTCGTAGATCCGGAAGGCATCGAGCATCAGCATTCTCCAGCTTGTCTGCGCTGACGCTGCCTGGGCTGCCAGGCCAGGCTTCTGCTGAGCATTCAATCTCCGAACTGTAAGCTTCAGACGGTCCGTATGAATCGGCTTAAGCAAATAATCCAGGGCATTCAGCTCAAAAGCCTTGATCGCATACTTATCATATGCCGTTACGAATACAACCTGCAGATCGGGTCTCCGTTCCAGCAGCCTTTCCGCCAGTTCAATCCCGCTCAGCTCCGGTAAATGAATATCGAGAAACACAATATCGGTCTCGGTCTCCTCTACCTTTTGCTGCCCTTGCAGCGGATCGGTATATTTGCCGATAATCTCGAAACAACCAAGCGCATGCAATTGGCGTTCCAAAGCCTTTAGTGCCAATTCTTCATCGTCAATCAGGATTGCTCTCATTCGGATCTCCTTCGCAACTGGAAATCGGTACGGTTTTATAACCATTATACTTCAAATTTAATGATTTAGGGGCTGGAGGAGAAATGATCTCTCCTCCAACCCCTATCCATTTATTCTGTAACCCGTTGTTCCTTCTGTTCACTGTCGATCCGGTACTGATGGTCGATGATAGCCTCCTGGATATCCAGATAGGCCCAATGATTCTTGGAGACATCCGGGAATTTCACCGCATCTGCTCCATGGAGCGGGCCGCGGTCAAACATCTGATTAACAATGACTACTGCTTCCGCACGGGTCAGATAAGCATTCGGCTTGAAGCTGCCGTCCGGGTAGCCCTTGAGCAAGCCTGCCGACACGTTGGCTTCAATTACCGCCTGAGCCCAATGTCCAGTTGTATCGCTGAAGCTCGATTTTCCGTCTGCCGGTACTGCAAGCTTCAGGTAGTTGGCAGCAGCAGCGGCCATCTCTGCTCTCGTAATCGGTGCATTGCCCCGGAATTTCCCGGCCGGATCACCCTTCATCACGCCCTGTGCATTCACGAAGGCAATGGCTGCTGCGGCATAATGGCGGACAGCCACATCCGGGAAGGGAGGAGTGCCTACAGCCGCACTAGCATCATAGCCCAGATTCCGGGCAATCATGAGTGCCATCTGCGAACGCGTTACCCGTTCGTCCGGCTTGAATTCCCCATCCGGGAAGCCAACGATATAGGATACATGCGTAGCAGGCGACTGATTATTGAAGTTAATAATCGTAAAGGTACTGAATTTGCTTACCGAGAATTCCAGTCCAAGCAGTCCCTCTTTATAGGTAACCGCTTTGCCTTTGACAACCTCTTTCGTGCCGTCGGTATGCTCAATGAAAATACCGAGCTGTGCCAGGAATGCATTACGCGCCGCTTCATTCGCAGGCAGCTTCACATCTCTTAGCGGCAGGATCAGGGTTACCGCCCTGCTGGACAGGTTCGTCTCAATGGTCATCGGTCTGGCGACCACTTCGATTTTGTTGTCCTTGGCCACTTCGCGGACCACAGCTTCAAGCGTGGCTCTCTTCTCGATTTCACTCCGCTCTGTTGCACTTCTCACCGGCACCAGCCGGAAATAGAAGTCTTGTCCGATGCCTTCCAGCGATTCATTCGGAACACGCACAATTGCGTTCTCCGTATAGATTTCCAGTACAATGCCGTTCTCTTTCAGCAATTTGGCGGTTTCCGCCGGAATCTGGACATTCACTTCGCTGACATTGTCCGCCGCATCCGGGATGACTACACGGGCAATGCTTTGTCCCGTCTCTTTCGCCATCTTCACCGCTTCTTCAGCCTTATCCTTGGTGAAGCGGACCAGATCAGTGATCATGCCATTGCTCTGAGTGGTACGCTGTACCGGCACTTTCGTGATGCCAGCCGCATTGGCTCCGCCGATGGCCACATCCACCTGAATCACTTCGGTCTTGGATGTTTCAGGAGCTGCTGGAGCCGGAGCGGAACCTCCGCCTCCGCCTGAAGATACAGGCTCTTGTCTGGTAATGATCATTGTATACGTATTCGTTCCGCCTGCGGAATCCTTGACGGTAACCAGAACTTCATTCTTGCCTACTTTTAGAGGGAGCGCTTTGCTCCATTGACCGTTTGTAACCTCTACCGGAGCTTCACCGGCAATACTGAGTGTTACCACAGCACCAGGATCAAGTGTAACCGGCTTAAATGACATTTCATATACACTGTTCGCTACGGATACATCATAGCTTGCAGTTTCAGGCTTGAACTCAGGCTGCAGTGTGCCGCTCGAAGGATCAAGCGATACGAGCTTCCCGCTTGCGCGGATAACCTGAATCTGGTATTGCCCCAGCTTAACGCCCGGACGCTTCGCATCCACAATATCTACCTGGATGATGTTCAGCCCTTCCTGAAGCGGCAGCTTGCTCCAGTCTCCGTCAGGAACCTCTACACCGTTCAAGCTAACCTTGCGCAGCGTATCGTTATCTCCTGCCGGGGCAAGATTCAGCGCAATAGTCCCCGTCTCATTAGGCACGGTCGCCTGATAGCCGCTTGGTACATCCGGCTGGAAGGCTGGACTCAGCGATACCGGCTTATCCCCTGCCGTTAATCCCAGACCGTTTTCCGGCAGCTTGCCGCCGTCTGCGATATATTTGCCATCCCCGCCTAGGTCAATGCCCGGCTGCAATCCGGTAAGCGGGTTATTCTTATTGCCGTTCTCCGTTACATTGCCAAGCTCTGGATCGTAGCTCAACATGCCGCCGTTATGATCAGCGGGAATTGAAACGATCAGTTCATTCCCATTGATCTCAAAAGGCTCCTTAAGCGGCACGCCGCCGTAAGTGAACCCAGTCAGATCGGTCAGATCGTTGATCGGCTTATTGAACACCAGCTTGAGCTGCCCCGCTTCGGGATAAGCAGCAACGAGCTGAAGCGGAATCACATTGTTATCCTTCGTGATGCCTGACTGCTCGCCGGGCTGGATCGGCTTCAATTCGTTCAGAACGTTGCCTTCAGCCGTAACATTACCGGCAGCGGGATCGTACCCTACGATCAGCGCATCATCGGGACCAAGCGCTTCCTCCAGAACGACTTCCACTTTGTCGCCCTGTACGGACTTCACCGCAATAACCTTCCGGCCATCAATGGTCAGTCCGGTGAGATCAGCATCAGTCAACGCAGAGCCTACAGGCTGGTTGAACGTCAGTACCGCGTGATCCGGCTGGCCTTCGTTTACCGCCACATGGGTCAATTCCAGCTGTGGTACCGTGAACGGCACCAGCTTCGTTTCCGTTCTTACTTCATCGCCGAATGTCTTGGTCGAAGTCACCGCCACATGGTAGGAGCCCGGTGCCAGCGGACCCGGCAGCTTGGTGTCCCATTTATAGACATCATCGGTTACCGTAATCCCTACCTCAAGGTCGAACAGATGCGCATTCGGGTGGACATCCACTTTATACACAGCAGCCGTAACCACCGAATCGAGTGCAGCTTGTCCGGTTACCGGGAGGGGGAAGTCTGCTCCATATACCTCTGTTCCCTTAGCAGGCGTCTGAATTTCCAAGGAATCACCGAACGGTCCGTTCGCAATGAGCGTAAAGTCGGACACTGGCTCTTTCCCGGGTGTCTGAGCCTGGATTGCCGACTCTGCGGCATCATATTCGATTCGAACCACAGGATCATTGGACAGCGGACTGGCCAGGGTCAGAATAATGACACTAGGATCTTGATCAGATACTACAGCATGCGTAACATCGACCAGTCTTCCGTCCAATGTCACTCTGAAGTCATCCGTAGTATCGGTATCATCCGCATTGAACTTGATAGGCTTGTCAAACTTAATAGATACCTGGTTGTTGCTTCCCTCGGTATAGCTTGCGCTATCAGCCACTGGCGGCTGCTTCACCAATCCGGCAATGGCATCCGCCAGACCCTTGCGGGCGGCCTCAACTTCTTCAGGGGAAGTATGCTCATCTTCAAGGACAGCATTGGCAGCATCCGTTGCAGTCTTGAGAATGGCCAGAGAGGCCTTTGTATATTCCTGCGGCTCAAGACCAAGATAGCCCTCTGCTGCCTCGTTGAACTGCTTCAGCGGGGTTTTGTCCACCAGTGTTATCGTGGTGTTAATGTCGGTGTTGGAATCGCCTGGCATGCCGCCGTATTCAACAAGGTAGGCATCTACTTTGTTGTCGATTGCATAATCATTCCATTTACTTTTATATTGACCGCTAGAATAAATATGGACCACATGCTCGAACGTGGCGTCATTGGGTTCTCCCGTAGCCCAGTTAGCGTACATAGTGCCGTAAGTTGCATCGGTAACATTGGGAACTGTGGCAGTATCATTATTTTTTCCATTAATGTTATACCCCTTATAGAAAGGAAGGCCGGATTTGCCTTCGTATTGCACCATTCCTTCCGGTCCGGTTACCCAGCGCCAATCGCCGTAGCCGTTATATTTTCCAATGCTCTGCAAGGTAGAGACATTTTGGGTGGCCTTTCCGTTCCCGTCTACCGCCCGGGCTACGTCTTTCCCGCCAATCCAGCCAATTACCGGAGTCTTATCGACAATAAAAGCGTTCTCATCCGGGTCAGTAATCGTCACCAGATACCCTTGACGTCCATAATAACTCTTCTTCTCGGCATCCGCCTTGGCTTTCGGCCACTTGATGCTGGTTTCCGACACATACTCATAGAAATGGCCGTTTTTATTAAAGGCCGGGACAGGACCAAGGCCGAAGGTCAGACTGCGCTCTCCTGGTGATGTCATGGTGAATTCAGCATTTTCCAATACTTTCTGATAATCTGCAGTTGAAGCTTCGCCTTTTAATATATAGACACCGTCTCCCGGGCCGGAGGTAGCTGTAATTCCTGTATCCGCCGTTGCGAACGTAATCTTGTCACCTGACTTATAACCATTAATTACAACCGTAGCCCCTGACATCATTTCACCCGCATCTGCGGTGATAAAGAGTTCCGGGAAGGTTAATTTTACTGCTCCGTCATCCTTGGTGAAACTCCGGTACTTCTCCGAAGTGAAAATTTGTTCCGTACCTTCATTCTCCGCGACTGCCGCATGAGCCACTGGCCCAAGCACCGCAAAGTTGGCGGTGACCAGCGCAATCGACAAAGAGGCGGCCAGACTTCGGGACCATCCTTTGTTCCATTTCTTCGATATTGTCATCTTTTTGTGTACTCCTCATCTAATGGGACTTTTATGGGATCAGCCGACACTTCCTATTGTTCATAGACCGCTTGCCTGTTACCTGTAAATTCCTCCCTTCCTATGCAGGCGTTCACCAAATCGTACTAACGGGATACCGACAGGTTGTGTATAATAATCTCTTAGTTTCTAATACTATCCGACAGTCCTCTACATTAACTCTACAAATCCCCTTTTTTGTGACAAATATCATTGCATAATTGCGAATCTCCTCCCAACCTTATGTTGCGGTTCATTTGAAAAGTTAAAAAAAGACACCCTAAGGGGTGCCCTGGTTGATCCTGCGGATCGCTTATTTCCGTTAATTCACCGG
Source organism: Paenibacillus sp. FSL M7-0896 (assembly GCF_037975415.1). Classification (NCBI taxonomy): domain Bacteria; kingdom Bacillati; phylum Bacillota; class Bacilli; order Caryophanales; family Paenibacillaceae; genus Paenibacillus; species Paenibacillus sp. FSL M7-0896. The sequence goes on along the minus strand of NZ_CP150250.1, from coordinate 7,595,821 downwards.
GATATACATCTTCTGAACCTCCTGCACCCCGGGCTTAAACCCGAGATTATAGTACACAGATTCCGCATCATTTCCCTCCATTACATACAATCTCAGCAGCGGATAAGTCCCCTTCAGAGTGGTAAGGGCTCTTTGCAGCATACGTGTAGCCAGTCTTCTCCCACGATAAGCGGGATTAACGCCAATGCTATAGACTGCGGCCACATCATCCTGGAGACACAGCCGGCAATTGGCAATGAGCTGTCCCGTCGCCTTATCGAATACCAGCGTGGAGGCCTGTGTTAATTTCTCATTAGAGTAACTAGGATCAGTAGGCAGGAAATCTTTCACAACCGTTTGCTTCCGCCGGGTTGCATCCAAGCCCTCTCTAAAGCTCTCGAAATCACAACGGGCAATCTCTTCTGTGAGAATAAACCGCTTGTCCCCGGCCTCATTCTCCTCCACTTCGGGACTTTCAATCCGCAGATCATCCTCCCAGTCCACTTGGAATAGTTCTGTAGGCCGCTGCATCCAGCGGCATCTGAATTCATCTGGCCAGAAGCCTGCACGCGCGTATAGGTGAACCTGATCCGGCAGAACCTCATAGGTCCGTATCGGTTCCTTCCGGTCAGACCACTGAATCAACAACTTTTTAAGCTGCTTCAATATTCCGAATGAATCGTTAAACGGAGGGATTACAAAGAGATGGTAGATCACATTCGGTGACATCCGGACTCCGCCGATTCTACTCTCCCCCTTGTATATCCAAAAGGCATTCCTGCGCGGATTCGTATAAACTTCTTCTCTAAAAAAGCCGTTATACTCCATGTTATAATAGACGGAGCAATATACTCCCCACTCCCCGGGCTCTGCTCTCCGGATAGTCCATTCACCATTTAAATCGTAGGATATCGTATCTTCAGACCATTGCTTTACACTCATCGTGCACTCCTCCTTATACCTCAAGCCATCCGGCTGCACTCACATAGACCTTCCTTTTGATCTTAACAAGGCCATGTGCCCATTCAAATATAGGAAACTGCTATAAAAAGACTCTACTGTTTGTTTTTTTCTCAAATATAGGCTATATTGTCAGACCACAACTGTCTTATAATGGAATTGGGCGGGATTCTTCGGTCATTTGTGAACGCGCGTTCATAGCCCTGCCTGTCATCTATCATGAGGAGGAATGGTTATGCAATACGGTCATTTTGACGACAAGAACAAAGAGTACCTGATTACGAAGCCGAATACGCCTGCTCCTTGGGCCAACTATCTCGGCTCGCCGGAATACGGTGCGATTATCTCAGGTAACGCCGGGGGCTACAGCTTCGTGAAATCCGGGGCCAACGGACGGCATATCCGCTATCACTTCAACTCCAAGGACGAGCCAGGGCGCTACATTTATATCAAAGACCTGGAGAACGGGGATTATTGGTCCGGCTCCTGGCAGCCGGTAGGCAAGGATCTGGAGCAATACAAGTCCGTCTGCCATCATGGAACCGGATACACGAACATCGTCTCAGATTATGACAACATTCATACCGAGTCTTTATACTACGTACCGCTGAACAAGACCTATGAAGTATGGCGCATGAAGATCCGCAATGACGGCACTGCTGCTCGCAAGCTGGCCCTCTTCGGCTTCGCCGAATTCACCAATGACAACAACTATGAGCAAGATACCGTGAACCTGCAATACACGCTGTTTATTTCCCGGACCTACTTCAAGCACGATAAAATTCTTCAAGTCATCAATGAAAACATCGCGGGAGAGCAAACCTGGAGATTCTTCGGCGCGGCCGGAGCAGAGGTGGCCGGTTATGACGGGGACCGCGATACATTCCTTGGAGATTACCGCAGCTACGGGAATCCGCTCTCCGTGGAGAACGGTCAATGCTCCAATTCGCTGAACTATAATACCAATGCCTGCGGTGCCCTGCAGCTCAATGTGGATCTGCAGCCGGGAGAAGAGAAGGAAGTCGCCTTCCTGCTGGGACAATATGATGAAGAGGGAGCCTCCGGCATTCTTAGCCACTACCAGGATTTGTCCGTGGTAGACCGGGAGCTTGAAGAGCTGAAGACCTTCTGGCACAGCAAGCTTAACCGCTTCCAGGTGCAGACCCCAAGCAGCAATCTGAACCATATGATCAACACGTGGAATGCTTACCAGTGCTTCATTACCTTCATCTGGTCGCGTGCTGCCTCCTTCCAGTACTCCGGCCTGCGCAACGGGCTCGGCTACCGGGATACGGTGCAAGACATCCAGGGCATTATCCATCTGGACCATGAGATGGCTCTTGAACGCCTGCGGCTGATGATCTCTGCCCAGGTATCCAACGGCGGCGGGCTGCCGTTGGTGAAATTCGACCATAATCCGGGTCATGAGGGAACACCGGACGACCCTGAATATGTACGGGAGACGGGACATCCCCACTACCGGGCCGACGATGCCCTGTGGCTGTTCCCGACGGTTATCAAGTACCTGAATGAGAGCGGGAACTGGGACTTCACGGATGAGGTCATTCCTTATTCAGATCAAGGCGAAGCAACGGTGTATGAGCATCTGCGGCAGGCGCTTCAATTCAGTCTCGACCGGATGGGTGCCCACGGCATGCCGGTTGGACTTCATGCCGACTGGAACGATTGCCTGCGGCTTGGCGCCAAGGGTGAATCACTGTTCGTGGCCTTCCAGCTGTACATGGGCTTCAAGGTATTCATGGGTATCGCGGAGAACAAGAACAAGCCGGAGGATACGGCGTGGGCACAAGGGCTGCTGGAGGAACTGGACGGCAATATCCAGAAGTATGCCTGGGAGAACGACCAGTTCGTCCGCGGCTTCACCGAGGACAACTATACCATCGGCTCCTGGGAGAACGATGAGGGCCGAATTTGGCTGAACCCGCAGAGCTGGTCGGTGTTAAGCGGCGCGGCCCGCACGGAACAGGCCAAACTCGCCATGGACAAGGTCTATGACAATCTGCGGACCGATTACGGCACGATGCTGTTCTACCCGCCATTCCGCAAATATGGCTTGCCGGTAGCACTGATGGCGCTGTTCAATGCCTCAACGAAGGAGAACGGCGGCATCTTCAGTCAACCGCAGGGCTGGCTCATTCTGGCAGAGACGATGATCGGTAACGGTGAACGCGCGTTCGAGTACTTCCTGAACTGCAGCCCTGCTACCATGAACGACAGTGCGGAGGTCCGTAAGCTGGAGCCTTACGTCCACGGCCAATTCGTGGAGTCCAAGGACAGCCCGTATCAGGGCCGGGCCCATGTCCACTGGCTGACCGGCACGGCCTCCACCGTCATGGTCTCACTGGCAGAGGGCATTATGGGCGTTCAGCCGCAGAAGGACGGCCTCCGTCTGGATCCGTGTGTCCCTTCGGATTGGACCGACTTCTCCATGGTGCGCGAGTTCCGCGGGAAGAAGCTGAACATCCAGGTGGAGAACAAGAACGGCGTCCAGAAGGGCGTCTCCCGTATCGTCATCAACGGCGAGGAGATCGAAGGCAACCTGATTCCTGTGTCCCGGATGGCGGCAGAGAACGATGTACTGGTTGTGATGGGTTAACTTCACGCTGGTCCGAGGAACGGCATAGATAGATACGAAGAAGGAGAGCAGCCCCGCCGGGCGCTCTCCTTCTTTTCATATCATGCTACTTCAAAATCTTATTCAATTCCTCCGCCGACTTCCTGCTGTTCGCTCTGGCATAGAAGTAGAACGCCACCGTATGCAGAATCACCGATAACAGCAGCATTCCTGGCCACCAGGCGCTGATAATCCCGAACATTTCGACAGAGAACAGCCATACCATGCCCATTCCGCCGGCAATACTGAGAAGCGAACCGATCAGAATATTCCACAGCGGCTTCAGCGTAAAGTGATTCCACAGCACATTATACATCACCCCGAAGACTACGGCAGCGATAGTGGCGATACCCGCCAGACGCCACAGATACAACATCTCCACCGGCTGATCTCTGAAGAACACCGTTAACAGCAGCGTGACCCAAAGCGACGTAAGAGTAAATACCTGAAAGAATCCTTGCCTGATCTGATTAGCCATGATAACTCCTCCTGAAATCATTGATATAGTAACGGCTGACAGTATAAGATGTATTATCCGTCAGCAGGACTTCCACCCGTGCATTAGCGGTCGCCGAGAATTCTGTAATGTAGCGGGTATTGATAATGGTCTGGTTGTTGATCTTGATGAACCCGGGCGCATCCAGCACCTCCATCGCGAACTTCAGCCTCGTGTTCAGCAGGTACATCTCTCCGGTAATCAGACGTACGCTGCACATCCGGTCTTCCGCCTCGATTACCGCGACCTTGCTTGTCTCCAGGGAGACCTGGCGGTTATTGCTGGCATTGATGACTGTGATCCGCTTCTCTGCCGCCTGAAGGGCAGCCTCAAGGCGTTTCCATTGTTCCTGTTCTGCCGGATGCGTAACGACCTTGGCCAATCCCCGGTCCATCCCGCTGTCTGCTTCAAATCTAATCTCCAACTGGCACTGCCTCCTCTCAACACCCATATTATTATCCTAAAAGCGTCTTGACCATCAATCTGCGTTTTCTTGCAGGAATCTGGCGTTTTATTTCATTTTAGCTCCTTCTGCGGCTAAACAGGTACGCGAACAAGACTGCCGGGAGCTTCCCGGCAGCCTGCCTGACTTTTCTTTTATAACCTCGGATCGATCTCCTTCTCCTTCGTCACCTCGAACAACAGGTTCGCGGCAATCTGCTTGTAGCTGCTGTTGTCCGCCGAGATCTCCTCCAGCTTAATCTCCAGCAGCTGCTTACCCAACCGGTGTTCAGCAAGGGAAGTACGCAGCTTAGGTGCGATATTCTTCTGCTTCATCAGCTTGGAATACTTGTGTGGGAATCTGTAATCGTAGCCGTAAATAATGGACAGGTAACCCGGATTGCGGACCTTCAGGTAAGGGACCACTCCCGGCCGCTCCTGCTCCGGCTTGATCACGATCCCCTCCATCTGCCGCTCAACGGTAATGGCAGCGAAATATTCCTGTGCCCGGCTGTAAGCCTCCGGCTCCTGCAGATCCAGCACCAGAATCTCATCATCATTCAGGAAGCGGTATTGCTCCGAGGTCGCCCCTTCAGGCACCCGTTCCTCCCCGCTCTCCAGCACTTCCTTCAGGATGGCAAAAGGCTTAAATGCAAGCTCCGCATCCCCCGCATACAGCTCCAGCTGCTGCTTATACACCCGGTACGCCTCGTCCCGCTGGTCAAGCCCCACATAGGCATCCCGGATACTGCGGACATGCTTATACGTCTGGTATACATGGGCGCCGTAGCTGGTGTTAAGCGCATCTTTGGTCAGATGATGCTGGTCCTGCTCGAACCCGCTGGCTTCATATTCCCGGATCAGCTCACTGAGCGACTCCTCGAACCCGTGCTCTCTCAAGAACGCTAGCTCATTCTCCAGTGCCCGCCCAATCGGCTGGAACTGGCGTTCAATCAGCCCTTCCCCCAGCGCTTTCCAGGGTAGAAGCTCCCCGTCCAGCAGCAGCACACGGATGCCTTGCTCCGCCATATACGTTCCGAACCGCTCTAGCAGCCCTTCATAAACCGGCGTCAGATCGACAGCTTTGACCTTATAACCGTTGCGGCTAACCGCGTAGCAATGCTCTACGTCCCGGTACAGATACGCCGTGCAGCGTGATCCCATATACTTGGGCTGAAGGACCACTTCAGACACCCCGCGTCTGGCAAAATAATCCAGACCCTTGCGCAGTGACTCCAGCTCGCCTGCTACTTCATCCTTATCCGCTGGCGACATCGTCCCGGAGATGAAGTTGACCTTGTTCTGCGAGGAATAATGCAGCCTGCGCATGGACTCCGCATCCAGTTCCTCCACAGAGACCGTGCTCACTTCGCGGAAGAGAACCGGCAATTCTTCCGGCAATAGCTGCTGGCGGGATTTATGGCTTTTGTAGAACGGCTTGAAGGTTATATGGACAGAAGTTAGCCCGTTCCCATGCACGGCTCCTGTGTCGAGATGAAGCTTGTTCTTGATGCGGAACGTCTGTTTGGCGGCAATATGTCCGAACAGATGAAACGGATGATTACCCTCCGCCTCCTCCTTCAAGAAGTCCAGCTGCTGCTCGTACGCAGACTCACGGTCCAGCCGGAAGTTGCGCTGATGGCGCAGCGAATTCGTATCCAGCTTCCCGATATACTTGTTGCGACAAGGGGCATGAGTCACATAGAAGGAAGGCCCCCGATTCCCGATATAGCGGTAAAACGGCTTCGCACTCTCCACCAGCACGGAGAATTGACGGAACAGCTCCTCATCTTCCTGTAATACCTGAGTGGAGTCAAAATAGGTTCTCAGCAGCTCCGGCTCAGTCCCCTTGATCTCCCCCCGCAGGTACTTGTAAACGAAATTCTCATGGTTACCCATTACGAACAAGAAATGCTCCTGATTGCTATACAAGAACCGGGTGATCTCCCGGGTCTGCTTGCCCTTATCGATCCAGTCGCCCGCCAGGATGATCCGTGTATTCTTCAGCTTATCCGTAGCGCTTAGCTTCCCTTCTTCAATCCGGTAGCCGTAGCTGCGCAGCAGCCCTTGCAGTTCTTGAACACACTCGTGTACGTCCCCGACCACAATGTATTCCTGCTCCTGTGGAAGCACCGCAGCGGCATACGCCTCCCAGTCCTGAATGTGCACCCGGTAATCCGGGTTCGGCCGCTTTTCCTCCGAATCATCAGTACCTTCCAGACCTTCCAGCAGAAAATCCTTGGCCCGCACCTTATGAATACTGTGGTAGCCCTCACGGGACAGCACTGGCAGCACTTCCCGGCGCAGCCGGTTCAGGTGACCCGATATCAGCTTCTTCGAGCGCTCCGAGGCATAATAATCCTCCCGTTTACGGTAATCGAACAGAATGACCTCCAGATTATACTGGTTCTCCTGGGCAATCGCCCGCACCTTGCTGCGGTAATCCTCGGCGAGACCTATCGTATCCATAATGACAAACTCCGCATTAATCGGCCAGGAGGTGACCCGCTTCAGCCGCTCGAACAACAGCGCGAACGTATGCGAGCTGGCCTCCAGCATGACCTGGTCGTATTTATCGTAGTCATAGCCCAGGATCTCCTGACGGATCAGGTCCGAGGAGAGGTACTGCACATTCGTGCGCAGACCTGTAGTGCTGTCCTCAAGCCTGAGCTGCGGGATCAGAACTTCTTTGGCAAAAGTAGACTTCCCGCACTCCGTCGCTCCCACCAGCATGAATATCGTGTGTACCTTCGTCTGAATGTCCATGGTCTAACCCTCCTGTCTGCGCACAATCGCGCTCTGCGTGGTACGAATGTCGCCCACCCGGTCGCCCACGAGTGAGAACTCGGCTTCTACGCCCAGCCCTTGAAGTGTGGCAGTCAGCCACTCTTCGAACGCCGCCTGACCCTTTTCCCACTTGTGATCCTCATGCCGGAAGCCCTCCAGCTCATAGTAAGGATTGAAATCCGCATTCGGCGTAGTCACAATCAGCTGCCCGAAATCAACATGGCGGATGATCTGCCGGATCAGCGCAGCCGCTTCTGTCTCACTCATATGCTCCACAACCTCAGTCAGTATGATATCCACCTGCTCTCCGTTGTACAGCTCCAGGAAATGCTCCAGCGAGCGGAAGGTGACGATGTTATCGAGCTCCTTGGCCTTTGCCTTCCGGTTCACGACCTCCAGCAGCTCCTCGTTGATGTCCACCGCATAATAAGCGCCTTCGATCTTTCCGGCATACGGAATGGCGTAGAAGCCTTCCCCGCAGCCGATATCCAGAATGGGCTTATCGAACGGAAGCACACCTGAGATGAACGTCCGCCGCTGCATCGCCGTACTGCCATATTCCAGACCGATCGGATACAGCTCCGTTTGCTCGACCGCCGCCTTGTACCGCTTGAACTGCTCCCGGGTCTTCAGGAGATTCCGGGCGAACAGGCTGCGGATATAGAAAGGGGCGTCCATCACGTTCAGACTGCGGATATATTTGTCCAGAATCCGGTCCGAAATATCGATATACTCATCCCCGAAGATCGATAGGAATAAGGACAGCACACTGACCACATGCAGGAGGTGGTAGAGGCTTTTGCGCGTAGTAATGGTTAGAGAATAGCTCTTATGCGCCTGATGCTCCAGGGTGAACGTATAGTCCTTCAGATGCTGCTCGAAGAACCGGATGTAATGCAGCCGCTCGACATGAATCATCTGGATGGTAAAAGAGTGCTCAAACCCCTCCGCATCCCGATCATCCCGCGCCTTGAACGGGGTAGAGAAGAACTCATTCACCGCATTCAGCGGGAATAACGGGGTGTTGTAGCGGGAGACATTGAGGTACTCGAAGCTCTCGCCATCGTTCTTTTTATAGGAGACCTCATTGTCAGCATCCTTGAAATACACATTATAGGTGGCCTCATCCGAATACCAGCCGTATGCGATACCCTGGCGGACCGGGCGAAGCTGCATGCCGCTCTGCGGATTCTTTTTAATGATGAAGCTCAGCTGCGGGTTCGTTGATCTCAGTTGTACAATAGCCATGATTGTGTTCCTCCTAACTTAAAGCTTAACTAATGATTTTATGTTTTGGGATTAACCGTGACTCCAGAGAAGTTTTGGACTGCCGGCCGCTGTTATGGTTGGATTTCCTGATTTAGACCGCCAATGGCGGTAGAAACCCGCAGACAGCTGATGCTTCCGAAGTGAGCTTTCCTGCGGAAAGCTTTCAGGCGGACGCTAACGCTCCTCCAGTTCCAAAATTCCCCTACGCCACTTTTCCCTTAACTTAAATTTCCAAGTTCAATCTTAACCCCCACACTTCCTGCAAGGCCTCCCGGAACAGAGCATCAAGCTGCCCGTCCCGATTGTCCGTCTTGGCACTGAGGTATGCCGCCGCTGTCTTCTCCAGCTCTTGCAGCTGCTCCTCCAGATACTCGTTAATCACACTCAGCCGCGGCTCCAGGTCCAGCTCCTCACCCGACTTCTTCCGGGCCAGCAATTGCTGCACGACCTGCCATAGCTCCCCGTCCCTTGGGATCAGCCGGTCCACCAGCACATCGAATGCCATCGGCGGCATCTCCCCGTACTGGTGAATCCACTCACAGGCCAGCACCGGGCGCAGCACATAGAAGTACTTCTTGATCTTCACCTGCTCCCCTTGGAGGTAATCCCGGTAGTTGCCTTTGGCCATATTCAGGTAATGGTACATACAGGATTTCGGCGAAAAGGTATACGGTGAGATCCCCCTAAGCTGCTCCGCCACGCTGAACTTCTCAGCATACTGGATCGGGGATTGCAGCCACTCCAGCAGCGGCGGGTTGGATTTGTGGAACAGCTTGAGCGCTTTGCGCAGATCCCAGCCGCTAATATCCAGCATATTGTTAATCGGACGCTCTATGACATCCCTTTGATCCCAGATCGATAAATACCACTCCGGCCGATGCAGGTAGATGAACCGCACATCGTAATCGCTGTCCTGCGAGGGGAACCCCCATGCCCGGCTGCCCGATTCACAGGCATAGAGGATCGTCACTTGCTCCTCTTGTTCAATCTGCTTCAATTGCTCATGGATGAGCGTATTGATAGGATTCATGCCATCCCTCCGTTCCAAGTCGGTTTCGCTGGCCTTATCTTCCCTCATTTTGCCAAGGAGGAACAGGGTGAAAGTATGGCGGCAGACAAAAATCTTCCATTTCAAGCAACTCTGGTGCTTAATAGAGGTATTAACTATTACAACTCATGAATGCGCTACAGGCTGGAGGTATACATATGGCCAAGGAAAGCTTCGATAAAGAAATACAGTTTCTCCGTATGCTGTCACTGGCCGGGGGAGCTTACAGCAGGCAGCAATTCGCCGAGCGGCTCGGCATTTCCGTACATACCTATGACAAAACGCTGCGCAATCTCAAGGAGATGGTGACCGTCCTGCAGCAGGATCTGACCGCAGAACAAGGCACCGAGCTGTCCGAATGGCTCCGCTATAATTACTATGAATCTGCCGATCCGCTGCTCCTGTTCCTGTTCCGGGCGAAGTCACTGAAGGAGACAGAGAGCATCCGGCTGACGCTGCTGTTAACCGCACTTCAGAGCGAGGAACTGACGGCCAAGGAACTGCATGACGGCTGTTGTGACCAGATGCCCGCCGATTCACCGCTGCCGGACGAGAAGACCATCCGGGGAGACCTGAAATACCTGGAGGAGGTCGGCGTGATTGTAAGGGTGAATGAGAAGCGTCCCTACCGGTACAAGGCAGCCAACGAACTGCTGGACCAGCTTACGGATGATGAGCTGCTAGACCTGTTCGATTATGTAGATGTCATTGCCAATACGCAGATTCCGTCTGTCCAGGGTTACCTCCTGCGTGACACCTTGAAGAAGGCGCTGCGGATACGGGGCATTCTTCCCGAAGCCACGGAGACCCACCGGTACAAATACCATTACCATTCACGGATTCTGGATGAGGCGCATCTCTATACGATCCACGGGGCGATCCGGCAGCGGCGGAGAATCAAATTCCTCTATCTATCGCCCAAAAAAGGCATGAACTACACCTCCCAGAACACTAACCCCCTCTTCGAGCGGGAATCGGCAGGAATTACGGACAGCCTGCTTCCGCTGCGTGTCGTCTACGATCATCAGTATGGGCGATGGTATCTAATCGGCAATCACAGCCGGACCGGGATTAAGAAATTACGGATGGACGGCCTGACCCAGGTTGAAGAGGGCGAGCCTGTAGAAGAAGAGGAGTTTGCGCAGAGACTTCAGCAATTAGAGGCTCTGTTGGAGTATAGCTGGGTAACAGATACCAACCGTGCGGTGAAGGTCGCCGTCAGATTCTATAATCCCAGCCGGTCCGGCGCCAACTTCATCCGGGAGCGGGTCGAGGCGCAGGGGCAGTGGGGAACCATTACGGAGGAGTCCGATACGACCTTCCTGTACGAGATTACAGTGAACGAGATCTTTGAGATCAAGCCGTGGCTGCGGAGCTTCGGCTCCAGCTGCGAGATTCTGGAGCCCCGCTGGCTGCGCAAGCAGTTCATGGAGGAATGGAAGGAGATTAAGAGCTACTATGAATCCCTTTGAGAAAATATTCAACTTCCAGATCATCTCCCGCCTGGAAGAGGCCGGCTCCCTGGCGCTAACCTCACAGGAGCGTTCCTGGCTGAAGACGATGCTGGGGCATCCGGCGGCGGCTGAAGCTTTTTCAACAGAAACCTTACGTAAACTGAATTCCCTGCTGGAGCCTGAAGCTTCTATTGAAGTAGGAGAGATCATCATCGAGAAGGCCCGCAGCAAGGAGCGCCAGGTCTATCATCCGCTGCTCCGCCCCCTGCGCCGCATCATCATGGAGAATCAGGGAATTCAGCTCACGTATGCGATCAAGCATGGCGGGGAACGGACCGATCCGTCCGGCTTCCCCCACAAGCTGGAGTACAATATGTATAAGCGGGAGTGGTACTTACAGTGGTACAGCACCCGGCAGCGCTCACTCATGTCCACGAAGCTGCGGAACATCGTGTCTGCCGAACCTGCTCTCATCCCCGCCCACCGGATAGAAGGCCTCAAGGCACGGATCTCACGTCTTCTAGACGGTCTGAGAGAATCCGCCTGTATTCAGGTTATCCCTGTCTACAATGCCGAGCTCTCGCGGATCTTGTCCACCTTCTCCTGCTTCGATAAGTCAGTGGCCTTCGATGAAGCTACGGGGATCTATCACATCACCGTCCACTACATGCGAGACGACAGCGAGTTCCTGCTCTCCCGCATCCGCTTCCTGGGCCTGCGCGTGAAGATCACCCAGGGCGAGCAGCTGAAGCAGCGTATGCTGAAGTCGGCGGAGATGGCGGTTGGGCGGTATGGGGAGGGATAGTCAGGTCTCTTACTCAATTAGCACTTCAATCATCGTCATAGCCCCAGCCTTGAATCCTGACACAAATGCAGCCGTCATATCCATTCCCTGCACTTGTGAATATAGCTCCAATAAAGACTCCAGCTCGTCGAACTCGCTCGCAGACAGCTTCTGCTTCCAAGCTTCGAGAGATTCGGTAATCTGACCGTTAAGCGGACGATAATTGGGGTCCTTGGAGATTATATCTTCATTAGGAAATAGACTTCCATGATATAGCGATTCGAGAATATTGGGCATTAGGGCCTCCTTCATAAGCTACATTATAAATTTAGGATATAAATCAGCGTAGCATAATTATAAAGCATGTTTGGTACGCATAAGCGTATAGTCAAGTAAAAATTCAAAAAATGGAGGGATTCCAATAGGGAAGAGTATTGTAGTGAAAATATCAGAATTGACACTTAAGCATAAGATTTCGATGCGGGAGTTGTCTAGGCTATCGCATGTCCGCCATGCTGCATTGAGCGAGCTGGCCAATGGTAAACGAGATAGCATTAATTTTAGTCATATCGTTAGAATTGCAGAAGCTTTAGACATTCAGGACATACGGGAGATTATTGATTTGGTTGACAGTAAAGAAAATAATTGATTTTACATTTAAAGATTAAAAAACAGGGGGAATATTTATGAGTAAAGTCGTACTTTTAATTTCAAGTGTTGTTATAGGCGTACTTGTAATGGTGTCGCCAGGATTTATCACTGGGCATACCTTTAGTTCAACACAATACCAGGGGAGCCTCTATGTTGCTGAGTTTGTTGTAAGAAGTTTGGCTTTAATTATTGGATTAGTCGTTATATATGATGGAATTAAATCCTTTTTTAAAAAACAGGTTACTACATAATACGAAGTTTGTAAGTGTATAGTAAATAATGAGCATTGAAATACTCACTAATAGAGTAAAAGGCGACCTCTGCAGGTCGCCTTAATTCGGGTCAGCGAAAGAAATCCCCCTACCTACTCCACCATCAAATAATACAAATTAGCAGTACTATCCTTCGAAATCGTATGCGTACCTGCCGCAAGGGAGACGGTGGCCACACCGTTCGTTATGGGATAGCTTGTCCCATCGACTTTGATTTTGGTCCCCTCTGAATTGAACACCAGTGTTAGCGTTGAGGCCTTGGCTGCGGTGAACTGGACGCTGGTGGCGCTCTCGATCTTCAGGCATTGCGTTAAGGTCAGGCCGTTATAGACTACCGTTCCTTTGCTGGTGGAGAGATTGCCCTGAATGGTGAAAAAACTGCTCGATGTTCCTGACGCTGTAAAATTGTGAATCGCTGCTCCTGGGGCTGGTGTTGACGTTGGCGCTGCTGTCGGCACTGGAGTAGCTGTCGGCACCGGAGTCGCTGTCGGCACAGGAGTTACCGTTGGCACAGGCGTTGCTGCCGGAGTCGGCGATGGGCCTCCCGGGTTAGCGTTGCCTCCCACAGATACCAGCCCCGAGGTGTAGCTTCGAATGGCTGACATTAATGGTGCGTTGAGGGCATAGGCGGTGTCATCTACAGCGTTATTGAAGCTCCAGCTAAAGTCACCGCCGCCCTGGCGTCCTGCTCCCGCTGTAACTTTCTGCTCTACTGCGCTTACGTTATCGACAGCTGCTGCGCTAACACCTGTATCGACTAACGTATCGAAGTTGTTATATGCTGTTCCACCGACAAGTGCTTTGTACGAGCCGGGAACGGCTTCGCTTCTGGATGAGGCGAGATATGCATCCGATGAAGTCGCATTCGCCGGTGCCGTTCCTGCACCGGAGTTCGCATAGATCAGACTTGCCGCCCCAACCACACTATTATTGAAGGCTTTGATCATCCCGCCGTTCTCCCCGGAGAACGTGCCTTCGCCCAGAGCATCTGTGCCTTGCAGGGAGCTTAGCATCGGGTTCTTGGTATTCCTGAACACATTTCCTTCCACGAAGGCCGAAGCGCCGGTAGTTACACCCACACCATATTTTGACACGCCGTCATAGAAGTTATTATACACATGGACCGAGGCTACTCTGATCCGCGGGTGACGCGAGTCGGAATGATCGAACCAGTTGTGGTGGAAGGTGACGAAGAATTCTGCAGACTCGCTAAGTCCGACCAGTGATGCTTTTCCGGAATCAAAATAGTGGTTGTACGAGATAGTGATATACGTTGATCCCTTCTTGAGGTCCGTAGAACCGTCCCCCTTGACCTGGTCGGCATCACTTCCCGCTGATCCATAGAAAATATCGTTATTATGCACCCATACATTCGCGTTGCCTGTATCCATCGAAATCCCGTCATCCGGGAACAACATCACGCCCAGGTTCCTTACCTCTACATTTCCGGTATACCTGAGCAGCATTCCCCAGCCGTAGGCAGTCGCATCTTTCCCTATTCCTTCGAGGGTAATGTTCATTTCCGTATAATTGGTTTTGCCTTTGAGCTCAAGATACCCGCTGCTGTTCAACTGTCCGCTCAGATCAGCAGCCTTCACTTGTCCGATGAACCGGATGGCAAGCGGGGTGGTATCATAGCCTTTTTGCCGAAGAGTAAGAATGCCGCCAAGACCAACTCCCGTCTGCACTGTACCCGAACTGCTGACAACAACGGGAAGTGTTACGGTCTGCGCATTCTGAGAGGTGACATACAGCACCTGCGCCCCGCTCTTCAGCGTTCCATTGTCATTATAAGCACCGGAGCCTGTACCATAAGGTGAAGCTGTGGAAAAAGCAAACCCGGACCGGTCATACGGCGCGGCGGCCAGCGTACCTGTCACTGCACTTGCCGTTCCCCCGCCTGACAGCACGGCTTCCACCTTCATAACATAGCTTCCGGCCGCAAGGCCTACGGCATCTGCTCTCCAGTAAGAGCCATACTTGCGGATCAGCTCATTATGAAGCTGCTGATACTGAGAATCTGCGGCGCTTGCAGCCTTGACGTATACCTTATATCCCGATGCATTACTGACAGGTGACCACTCCACGTAGGCAGCTTCATTTCCGCCTCCACTGCCTGTTACCGTAAGTCCTGCAGCGTGTACTACCGCCGTTCCCCACCCGCTGAATAACAGAGTGAGTCCAAGAGAAAACAACAATACTATACTGGTTACCTTCGCAACGATTCTATTCATTGATTTGCCTCCCGATTTAAATTTGTTGCAGAATACATTTGTAACCGCTTGCAATAACCTGTGGAATTTCGGTGTCTGCCCTCCTCTTGTACCGGGTGATCCGAACCCTTGAAGTAGACGGAAATGAACCTGTCGGATACCCCGAGCATAGCAGAAGCCGAATTAGTGCTGAAACAATCATTTGCTCATATCACCTCCAATTATGCGCTATTATGAGAAAATGATTATTTTGCAGCGAAGTGATACCTGCATACAAAAAGACACCCGCCCGGGGGTGCCTTGAACTGACGCTTCTTATCGATGATGCAAAGGTCACTGAAACTTCGTATTAACGCGGATCTGGCTGCTTTTACTTTTGACCGCAGCCTTCTCCGGCTCTGGGTTCAAGCTCTGGCCGATGTCGGTAGCGTTCTTCTTGAAGGTCTCGGTCACCGTCTGAATAACTTCCCCTACATTGTGCGCAGATTCAAAGATCGGATCGATGGTCTTGATCTTCCCTTTCACATCCCGGGTGACCTGATTCGCCGTGTGAATGAGCTGAGTCGCCTCTCCCGTCAATCCATGTATGGCATTTCTCACCTCGCCCAACGTCTTGTTGGTCTCCCCGAGCGTGGTCATTCCCTTGCGCAGTGTAAGAATCAAGAACACCGCCAGAGCAATAAAAGCGGCCGCAGCAAAAGCAACACTAAGCTGAATTAACATATGCAACGCCTCCTGTAGTTCCACTCTATGTCCAAGGTACAGACAACATTCCAACAGTTGCGGTTACAGCCCGCTTTTACCACCTTTGAAGGAAGATAATTTATGAATCAGCTTGTCCTTATAGATTAATCCGAAGATAAAGGCCAGGACGGAGATAGCGGAGATGACGATGGTGGGACCATAATTCTTATCGTAGATATTAGCCCCAATGCTTACGGAGGCCAGCAGCCACGGAAATCTGGCGATGAGCAGGATCGTAAAGAATCTTAGGGGCTTCATCGTCGTCAATCCCGCTGCATAGATGAACATATCCTTGGGAAGTCCGGGAATTATAAAGATAATGAACAGGAAAACCGAGAATTTGTTATTATCCATCATTCCTCTCATCCACTTGAACTTGTCCCTCTGAAGCAAACTATCAATGAAAGACCCGCCCAGGAATCTGGTGAAGTAGAAGGCAATCATTGCCCCCAGCAGCATCCCCCCAGTCACGAAGACCGCCCCTAGAGTTGTCCCATAGATGTATCCCCCGGCAATTTGAACGACCTCCCCCGGTATCGGGGCGATTACCGTCTGGAGAATCTGGAAGAGCACCAGCATAACCGGCCCTAATTTCCCCGTTGAGAGGATATAATCGCGGAAGCCGTCCAGCGACATCGTCAGCCGCAGAAGCTCCGGCAGGTATCTGATGAATACTATAATTGTCACAAGGCCCACGCAAGCGAGGAGAACCTTGCTGACCCGCTTTTTGTGTAATAACCAATCCATTTACGAATCCCTCTCTTCACTGGCTTATAATTTCTCCAGCTTAGGTGAATATTCTTAAGATTCGGGCATGAACTTCCTTAAGAATTCTTAAGTCGCCTGTCATCCGGTGGTTTACGCGCTATAGACAATCTATAATGGAAGCACAATGAGTGCTCAGGAAGGGAGGGGGATGGAGAAATGATGAATCCTGCCAAGACCATACTTATAGCCGACGACAACCATGAGATTCGTGAGATTGTCCGGGTGCTGCTGGAGAGTGAGCAATACCATGTCGTTGAGGCTGTTGACGGGGAAGATGCCGTGAATAAAGTAGACGATACCATTGACCTGATCATTCTGGACATGATGATGCCCCGGAAGTCGGGAATTAAGGCCTGCGTGGAGATACGTGAGATGACCAGCGCGCCTATCCTATTTCTTACAGCTAAGACTCAAGATTCTGATAAAACCTTGGCCTTCTCGGCCGGAAGTGACGACTACCTGTCCAAGCCTTTCTCCTACACCGAATTGGTGTCCCGGGTGAAGGCCTTGCTTAGGCGGTATTATGTATACAAAGGCAAGGAGGATACCTCCGCCCCCTCAGATGTGATTACCTTCAACGGGCTAAGCGTGAATACTACCGTCAACGAGGTAAGAATTAATGAGAAGGAGCTGACCCTGACCGAAATTGAGTACAAGCTGCTGGCGCTGATGGCCGGCAACCGCAATAAGATTTTCTCGGCACAGAATCTGTATGAGAGTGTGTGGGGCGAGCCTTATTTCTACAGCTGTAATAATACGGTGATGGTTCATATCCGCAATCTGCGGATGAAGCTGGAGAAGGACCCGCAGAATCCCAAGTTCATCAGAACCGTCTGGGGAAAGGGGTACCGGATTGAATAACAAGCTGTGGTGGAGCAGGCTGAAACTCAAATTAATCCTATGCCTGATCGGTTCGTTCCTGGCTTCAGCGGCACTGTTCTTGCTGCTGCAGTCCACAGGCGAAGATCTGCTGGAGCATTACCGGACCAGAAGCTCGTTCATTAACAAGCAAGAAGAGCAAGCCCTTCCGGCACTTGAGGAATATGTCTCCGGGCAGCATCTGTCGCTTAAGGATGACGCACAAATAGCTGAATGGGTCAGGAAAACCAAGTACGTAAATCTCTATCTCTATAAGGACAACCAATTTCTCTACTCTACGGACGGGTACACGATCAAGACCGAGAATACGAGGTTTCTGCCCGACCCTAGCATTTTCAGCAAATCCCAATATTCCACGGTTACCTTTGCGGATACGACTGCTCAGGTCTATATGGAGTATTTTTTTGAATACAAGTATTACAACCTCATTACGATTCTGGGTGTGATTCTGTCGTTCTTATTCTTCATTGTCCTGGTCCTGTTCTTCATCAATAAGAAGACCTCTTATATTGGCGTGCTGGAGAAGGAGATTAAAATTCTGGAGGGCGGGAATCTGGACTATCCGATTACGCTGAAGGGGAAGGATGAGCTATCGTCTCTGGCCCAGAGCATCAATGAGATGAGGAAATCGTTCATCGAGCGCCTGGAGAGCGAGGAGCAGGCCAGAGTCGCCAACAGCGAGCTGGTCACCGCCATGTCCCACGATCTGCGGACACCGCTCACCGCATTGGTCGGCTACCTGGACATCATCGAATACAAGAAATATCAGGATCAGGAGGCGTTAGCGAAATACATTCACAGCAGTAGGGAAAAAGCCTATCAGATCAAGCATCTGTCCGACAAGCTATTCGAGTACTTCACCGTGTATAACACAGAGGAGAATGATCTGGAGTTCGAGTCCTACGATGGGATTCAGCTCATGGATCAGTTAATCGATGAGCAGTCGATGTTGCTGGAGAATCACGGCTTCCGGGTAGCATGGGAGCCGTCCCCTGTCCCTTTCCGCGTGGAGCTTCACCTGATCTCCTTCAGGCGGGTATTCGACAACCTTTTCTCCAACATTACGAAGTATGCCGATACGTCTGCGGCCGTAACGATTGCGTATAGAATCGAAGACCGCTGGCTGTTAATAGATATCACGAATGTTATAAAAAAGGAGGCCCATGAGGTCCATAGCACCGGAATCGGCCTCAAGACCTGCCACAAAATCATCAGCCAGCATAAGGGCGAAATCACATTCACAAGCACTGGCGGCAGGTATTCCGTTCACATCCGCTTGCCGGTAAATAACACGCTCACTTAATTTAGGGAGGATCATCATGCAAAAATTCACTACCGACCGCTTAATCATCAGAAACTTCCGGGAGACGGATGCACCGGGTATGCTGGAGTATCTGGCAAATCCGCGGGTGAACTGTTTCCTGAGCGAACGCCTCTCCACGTTAGAGGAAGCCATCGCCACCGCCAGCGAACGGAGTCAGGACGACTCCCATCTCGCCGTCTGCCTGAAGGATACCGGCTCAATCATTGGCGAATTATTCTGCATGAAAGAAGAGCCCGATACCTACAGCGTAGGCTGGCACTTCAACCCGGCCTACGAGGGCGTCGGCTATGCCAGCGAAAGCGCCCGCGCGCTACTGCGCTATCTTTTCCTGGAGCAGGAAGCCAGACGCATCTACGCCTACGTCGAGGACGACAACTCCAGATCGCAGAAGCTGTGCGAGAAGCTAGGCATGCGCCGGGAAGGCTGCTTCATGGAATTCATCTCCTTCACCAAGAACGAAGACGGAACCCCGAAGTACGAGAATACCCAGCAATTTGCGATTTTAAAGCGGGAGTGGCTGGAGCAGGGGAATGTGTAACCACGATAAGCCAAGGCGCAGGGCCATCCTGTTCCTTGGCACGTTCAATGCTGCTATCTTAATGAGTAATTCCTTCCCCTACCTTCAACCTCATCCTTATACCCCAACAACATACGTGCTAACGTGTTAGGATACTCCATTAGCTTACGGTATTCCATTGCAGATAGATTAGGGTTCCTTAACATAACCGCCTGAAGCTTGGCTATTTCTGAAACATCATAACGAGTTTTATGTACCATAAATTGAGATACGTAATTACCTACAGACAATTCAGACAAGTTCTCATTGCCGTTCCATGAATAGAGCTTAATCTGTTTCATAAATCGCTCGATATTATCACCCTCTAATAAAAAACGATACACTAAATCACTCTTTATCAGAGTTGTGTTTGAAACTGCCATGTAGCTTTTTTCCATCAAAAACACTACAATTCCCATGAATGTATCAATAATTTGCAGGGGAATGGACTCATGGGACTCTTCGGACTCAACAGTTAAAATTTTGTACCGTTTGCTCCGATAAACTGAATGTGCGTTCATCTGTTCTTTAATTTTTGCAGGAAGTCCAAGAGCGTCGTATTCATCGTTACGATCAATTTTAATATTAACATCCACCTGACCATGCAAGTGCCGGGTTACTCCATAGAATAGCCT
Source organism: Paenibacillus sp. FSL M7-0896 (assembly GCF_037975415.1). Lineage (NCBI taxonomy): Bacteria > Bacillati > Bacillota > Bacilli > Caryophanales > Paenibacillaceae > Paenibacillus > Paenibacillus sp. FSL M7-0896. The sequence goes on along the minus strand of NZ_CP150250.1, from coordinate 7,575,926 downwards.
CTCCGGAATTTTGATATAAAAAAGATTTCGCAGCTCCATCATTGTCAGGTTCAGTTGTCTAGCTATACTATGCGCTTCTGTGTTGCTAACAATCAGAATATTAATATTAATATCCTGATTAATAATATAATGGAGAGCCTTAAAATATTTCTTTAAGTACTGGTCATGGTTGTACTCCCTGAAATGGAGTTCGCTCTTAGTTCCAAGCTCATCATAAATACGTTGCACGGAATGCCTTATTTCTGACATTGTCTGCTCACTTCCGCCATATGCACCGTAATATGAATTTGCTTTTCCCGGCTGGTCAATTTTATTTGCTTCATCGAAGTAGATATTATAGATCATTGTACACATCCTAAATAACCAAGATGATTACGTGTGACTTGACTTTCGTACACATACATAATATCATGAATACACAGAAATAATACGGATGGATACAGTCTTCTCCGCTTCGTTAGTAGAGCCGACTATATCCTGAAAAAACCCTTCTCCGCTTCGTTAGCAGAGTTGGGTTTTTTATTTATATATCAGCCTCGTCCTAGTCCTCTAACTCCCACATCTCGTTCCCGGACAAACGCTGGCCCTCCTTTCCATTCTAAACAGTCCCCCACTCTTCTTATGATAATACGGAAACACCCGGTTAACAGGCAGCCGTAGAAGCAAGAACGCTCCATGTACTTCGCTGCTGCCAACTATCGGGACAGCGGTCTTTTTATCTTCTCCGGTATGGGGATATGCTTTATGGACTCTAATGGATGATACAACAACATCCAGGGTCCCGAGAAACGCATAACCCCCTTTATTTTTTGGCGGTAGACCGGTTTATAACAATGAATCGGACACTTCGCACAAGCGGGTTTCTCTTCACCGAATTTGCAAGAGGAGAGTCTTTTCATAACATACTCATTTAAGTGCCGGCATTCCTCACAGAGCTCTTGTTCATGATGTTTTTTCTTGCAATAGATACGAATCATCTTTGCAGCAATTATTTTTTCTTTGCGGATCTTAGGGCCATCGTGCTCATCATCCATTTGGACACCTTACCTTTATTGTTCCTCAGAATATTTTGTCAAAATATAAGAGATCATTTCTAATGAATGCACGCCTTTGGCAATGTCTACAACAAATTCAACTGCAAACTCCCGTTGCATCTTTAGATGGTACCCGTTCAGAACCAAAAAAGATTTCGTGACCAGATAGGCTGTTCGTTTATTGCCATTATGAAAGCAATGGTTTTTGACGAGCGATTCCAGCAATGCGGCTGCCTTATCAAATATAGAGGGATAAGCATCCTCTCCAAAAATACTTTGTTGCGGTCTATGTACCGCAGATTCCAGCAGGCCGTGATCCTTCACTCCTGCTTGATCTGCGTCATTCATTCTTTTCATCATGAAATGGTGTGCAGTAATAACCTCTTCCTTGGTAAGAAAAGTGCCCATATCAACGATCCCTTAGGTCTTCAAGAATGCCCTGATCCTCTTCAAACACATCGAAGAACGCCTCAAGCACCTCAGGCCGAATCTGTTCATTCAACAGAGCCGCCCGGCTTTTCCTGAACACCACTTCTCCACGTTCATTTTCAATAAACTCGATTTCATCTCCCTGTGAGATACTCAATTTATCCGCAAGCGCTTTTGGCAAGCTTACACCTAAGCTATTCCCCATTCGCCCAATCTTTCGGGAATAACGGGTCACCTTCGATTGATCCTTCGTCACTTTGACCACACCATTCATTTTATTTCTTCCTTCCTCTTATAGTATGATCTTTGCGCTTCAAGTTATAACTTATAACAGTAATAAAAGTTATAATATATGTACATTTTATCAGAAGGATATGGAAAAGACCAACTATGAATAAATTAAAAAAGGTCTCTAATAAAACGTTCTTTTCTATTTCTAAAAAGTAGATTTCCTTCTTTGTCATATAATCATTGTTACATTAAATAATTGGTTTAAATGGTAAAATAATTTCGTCCATACTCATCTATTTTTTGAAAGGTTGTTTTAAGTGGAGAATACGACGTTCAGTAAGATACTATTTCTTGATATTTATCATGGTGAAATTAACGAAGAATTTGAATCGAATTTCGTTAATACATTTGGAATAGGCTATAAAGAATTTTTAGAATCAAAACTAACAGAGTTGAACAATAATACGAAAGAACTTGCATTATTGTTAGGCCTAAAGGAAAAAGAAGTACTTTCTCATTTAAAGCTCTATTTAATAATAGAAAACTTTTCTATTCAACAATGGCAGCAATTCCTGGTCGGCAACTTGTTCGTATATGCTCTGAAAGTAATGTTAGGTTTATTAGGGTCATTTCCATTATTTTATTTCATGGGATATCTCATTCTTTATGGATACTTTTTTGGTGAGGCTGATCATTCCCTATTAGATGTCGTAATCAAAAGCATCCCAATTAATCGCTCATCTTGTTACATCGCTGGCTTCATCTTTTCAGGAATAGTTGCCTTCTTTATATCCACATACAAGTTAAAGGGATTAGGAAAATCATTTCTATTATTCAGTTTTATTTTTTTTGTATATTCCTCGACTATAAGTTTGCTTTTTATTTTATTTAATGCCAATTCTTCTTTTGAGGTTTCGGAATTAGGAAGGTTTTTCTTTATTTGGTTTTTTCCATTCGCTGTTTCTATATTAATTTTATCCGCTCGTTACATAGCAAATATTTTATTGAAATTTTATAAGACTATAGGCATTGTGATGATTGTATCTTCTCCTTTCCCCATATTCTTAAGTAAGCAGCTAGGACTGATTTTGTCGTTACTATTATATTTCGCCATAGTTATAGGATTAAGTATTATTGCGATAAAAATAAATCAGAAGGGGTGGATGCCGGCAGGAAAAAAGAGAAGCAAAAAACAAAAGAGCAATCCTTTTAAACATACCTATTCCTTCGTTGAGTTTTGCTTCTATATATTGTTTTTATTATCACTTTTTGTAGTTATAGTAGTTCCCCTACTTTCCTTTTTAATGTTCTCAACAGGGAACTACCTCGGTTCTGCTTTAAATATTGTTGGATTAATTAAAAGTGAGGATATTCGTATTAAAGACACCTTACTTGATGGTAAGTTAATTGCTGAGGATGGTAATTACCTCTATATCTCAACGAGCTCCAGAACTCTTCTAGAGGTAAGTAAAGATGCATCTATACAAATAGCAAAGCCCAATGAACTTACGATGTATACAGGTAAATCAGAGAATTGGACTATTAATGTAAATGTTTATTATAGAGATAATGAATTATGGTATAGCGGTATTATTAAAGAAAATAATTTAAATATTACTACAAGGTTATCATACAAATTTCAAAATATGATCAAAATGACTTTGGAGCAATCAGAACCAACTTCGGAGTTTTACATCTTTAATAGGATAGATTCAAAGGATATAACAAAATTAACCTTTATTAATCTATCTTGGGTTAATAATAATGGTTTAACTGAACAGGAAAATGTAAAACTTAATATTTCTGGCCTCAAATAATATTAAACAATAGAAGCTTCAAGATATTCAAAATCATTAAAAAAACACCCATAACAGGTGTTTTTAATTTACTGCTAATCATACGAAACTGAATGCAGTCTCACAAACGTTAGTTTTCAAATGTATTTCTATAGTGTCAATTACAGCCTCGGCTTGTGCTGTAATCTTACTTAATCAGTGTCGTTTATTTTTTCATCATAAAATAGTGTGCTGAAAAAACATTTCTACTTCAATGCACCACGGGTCTGCATCTATCCAGCCTCCTACATGGTCCGGGCACGCCGGTCAGCAAGCGCCATCGCAGCGACATATCCGGAGCTCCAGGCCCATTGCAGGTTATAGCCGCCGCAATCGCCGTCTACATCCATCACCTCACCGGCCAAATAGAGCCCAGGTACCAGCTTAGATTCGAGCGTTCCTTCGACTAGCTCCGTCGTATCGATGCCACCGGCTGTGGTTTGGGCGTTCGTGAAGCTATTGGTATCGGTGATTTTAAATTCCCAACGCTTCAATAGTTTATAGAATATTTTCTTGGTTTTCCAGGATAGATCCTGACACAGCAGATGCAGCTGTTGATCAATTCCAGCCTCCTTCAGCAGCACCGGAATCAGTTTCTTGCTGACGATGCCCACGAAGGAATCGGCAACTGTCCGATGTCCGAAGATCCCCCAGTGGATCTCCAGGAAATCAATTAAATCTTCCTCCGTGCGTTCCGGCATCAAATCCACCGACAGGGTCACGGATTCTCCGATGCCGAGATTATACGCAGCCTTTCTGCTTAGCTGAAGTATGGGCGGGCCCGAGATGCCATAGTCCGTAAAAAGAATCTCGCCAGACTCCGTGCGGATGACTTCATTGTTTACGATCACATGGGCCTCTCCCTCAAATTTGATGCCCGATAGTTCCTTCAAATACGGATAATCCAGCTTCAATTGTACAATGCCTGGCACCGGGTGGATCATGGTGTGTCCCAGACGCTGGACAAGCGTATAACCGGAGCCGTCTGTTCCGGTTTTGGGAGCGGTAAGGCCTCCGGTACATAGAAAAAGATAGTTGCTGGTATACACAACCTGTTCCTCTGTCTCCGTCTGGCAGGTTATCGCGAACCGCGGATGTCCCGCCGATACGGCCACATCGAGCACTTTATGTTTATAATAGACGGGAACATTCCGGTCCTCCAGCGCCAGCTTGAACACACCCGGCACCGAAGCCGCCTGCAGCGACATCGGATACATCCGGCCGTTCTCTAAGCTCATAAAAGGAAGCCCGAGCGAGGAGAAAAAATCGATTGTCTGGCGGACACCGAATTGCCGCAGTACATGTATTGGGAAGCCTGCCTGATTGCTGTGATACTTGACGGATAAAGCGGCCGCTTCATCCGTACCGGTGGCGGTGGATTGGTTCGTAATGTTGCAACGCCCGTTACCCGTCGTTATTATTTTCTTCCCGAGCCGGTCATTGCTTTCAATAATGGCTGTATCAATACCTTGATCCCTCGCTGTAACTGCAGCCATTAGACCTGCAGCACCCCCACCGATAATGAACAGCTCGTGGTGCTTAGAAGTCTGATCCTTATACATGTTAATTGATGCATCCCTTTTCCTAATAAATTTATTGAATGGACTTAGCTATCGCCATAGCGGCCACATATCCGGAACTCCAGGCCCATTGCAGGTTATAGCCGCCGAAATCTCCGTCCACATCCATCACTTCGCCGGCTAAATACAGCCCGGGCACCAGCTTAGATTCCAGCGTTCCCTCTATGAGTTCTGACGTATCAATGCCGCCGGCTGTCACCTGCGCATTCGTAAAGCCATTGGTATCCGTCACTTTAAATTCCCAACGCTTCAAGAGCCGATAAAAGTTCTCTTTAGTTTTGGGCGGCAGATTCTGGCAAAGAAGCTGTGGCTGTTGATCTAAGCCCGTCTCCTTAAGCAGGACCGTAACAAGCTTCTTGTTGAAGATACCCACGAGGGAATCCGCCACGGTCCGGTGCCCAAAGGTCTCCCAGAGCTTTTCTAAAAAATCAATTAACTCTTCCTCTGTGCGGCCCGGCGTCAGATCCACCGATAATTTCACCTGTTCTCCTCTTGCCAGATGATAGGCAGCCTTCCTGCTTAGCTGGAGAATGGGCGGACCGGTAATACCATAGTCTGTGAAGGCCAGCTCACCCTGTTCACTGCCGATGACTTTACCCTTTACAATGATATTAGCTTGTCCCTGAGATTTGATACTGGACAGTGCCCTCATATTCGGATATTGCAGCTTCAACTGCACGATGGCAGGAAAAGGCTCAATCAGGGTGTGCCCCAGACGTTCGGCAAGGGTATAACCCGGAGGTTCTTTGCCTGCATTCGGACCGGTGTTGCCACCCGTAGACAGAAGCAGATAGTCGCTAGTATACACAACCTCTTCCTCTGTCTCGGTTAGGCATTTTATCGTGAAGCGAGGATGATCTGCCGAAGCAGTAACATCCACCACTTTATTCTTAAGGTATACGGGAACATTCCGATCCTCTAGCGCCAGCTGGAAAATATCAAGTACCGCCGCTGCCTGCAGCGACATCGGATACATCAAGCCCCCCTTGAGTCTTGTAAGCGGGAGCCCAAGAAAGGAGAAAAAATCAATCGTCTGGCCGACGCCATATTGCTGCACTACCGCAAGCGGAAATTCGGGTTGATTACTGTGATACTTGCGCGATAAAGCGGCTGCTTCATCCGTATCTGTCACAGTGGATTCATTCGTAATGTTGCAGCGGCCATCGCCGGTCATTAAGATCTTCTTGCCAATCCGGTCGTTACTCTCCAGAATGGCAGTATCGATCCCCATATCACTCGCAGTAACAGCGGCCATTAGTCCGGCAGCACCTGCGCCGATAATAAAGAGCTTGTGGTGCATAGAAGTCTGATTCTCATACATGGTTGGTCAATGCATCCTTTATCCAATTTTCTCTAAGCACAAAAACACTTTATTAAATTATAGCATAAGTGTACTGGTTGTCATTGATCTCCTTATGATCATAGCCGTTTACACAAGTGGAAACGGCTTTGCCGTCCTGTTAAAGGACTACCGTTTCAGCGGGAAATAGAAGGATAATGTATAGCGTGAAACATATACATTCTTATATTTTGCCCAAAAATACAAAACAGCGATTCCCTATTAACAGGAGAATCGCTGCTTTGCTGTGTTCTAACGTATATCGATGAAAGGTTGGCTATACTTACTTAGCTTCCAGCATCCGCAGCAGGACTGTAACCGTCTCTGCCCGCGTTGCGGCATCCTTCGGGAAGAAGCTGTTGTTGCCCTTACCTTGCATCAGTCCTGACTTCTTCATTTCGGCCGCTGCTCCAACCGCCCAGGCGGGGATGTCGCGGTCATCCGTGAATCCTGCTGAGCGGGCTACGGGAGCAAGATGCAATGCTCTCGCCAGCATAACGGCCATTTCCGCTCTGGTCATAGGCGCATCCGGGCGGAAGTTGCTCTGGTTATCGCCCTGAATAATTCCCAGGGCTGCTGCCTGAGCAACGGCTGTCTTGGCCCACGAACCGATCCGGTCACTGTCCTTGAAGGACAACGCTGCTTCTGTGTTCTGAAGCTTCAGCGCCTTCGCCAGCATCACCGTGAATTCAGCACGGGTCACATTACGGTTAGGCTGGAACGAGTTGTTCGGATAACCTGTAATGATGCCCTGCTTAACAGCTTCAAGGATACTGGCTTCGGCCCAATGCCCGGCAATATCGGTGAGGGATGGGCCAGGGACCGGAGTAGCCGTTGCAGAAGGGCCCTCGTCCGGCTTATTCGGTGTTCCAACAATAACCGGCGGTACTACTGGTACTGACGGAGTCACTGGCGCTTCGCCTCCGGGATCGCCGCCGTTTCCGCCGCCCGAACGCTCATTGACCGATACGTTAATTCTTCCCGTAATGGACGGATAAGCGCTCAAGAATGCCGTAATCGTCAATTCTCCAGGTGTGGACGGTGCCGTGAAGACCGCGCTGAACCGGCCGTTTGCGTCTGTTACGGCATGAGCAGGCTCAAGGTTGCCCAAGGAAGCCTTAAGTTCGACCTCCAGGCCGGAGACTGGAAGATTATCGCTACCCGAGACGGTCCCCGTGATGGATACATCATCCCCGGTATTCACGGCAGACGCTGCCGTCTGAAGTTCAATAAGAACAGGGACTGGCATGGCCTTGCTTACAGAAACGGTTACCGCATTTGTCACGGAAGGATTGTCAGTCAGTACAGCCGTAATGACCACATCTCCGGCTGCGGACGGTGCCGTAAAGACCGTGCTGAACCGGCCGTGCTCATCTGTTACAGCAAGGGCAGGTTCGAAGCTGCCTGATGCTGCCATGAGACTGACCGCAGCGCCCGCTAACGGAAGCTCTTCACCATCATAGACGGTTCCCGTAACGGACACTTTGCCTCCAGCGGATACGGAGGACGGCGAGGCCTCAAGTTCAATCCGGGATGCTGTAGGCACAGCCTCTTTTTCTACAGACACGGTGATTGCCCCTGTAACGGATGGGCTTGCCGGCAGGATGGCTGAGATGGATACCTCTCCGGGAACGGACGGTGCGGTAAAGACCGTACTGAACCGGCCGTACACATCTGTAGTTACTTTTGCAGGCTCAAGGCTTCCATCGGCAGCTGTAAGTTCAACCTCCACACCGGGAACCGGAAGATTGCCACCCTCATAGACGGCCCCCGTAACGGATACTTTGCCTCCAGGCACCACCGAAGATGGCGCTGCCGCAAGCTCAACCCGGGCGGGAACACGGGCTTCAGTCTCTGGTCCGAACACTTTGAATTCCCAGAGCGAGTATCCGTATTTGCTTGCTCTCTGAGTTCCGTACATCCGGACATATCTGGCATTCACTTGACCTACGGAGATCTCATCGATATCCCCGTCTCCACTGGACGTACTATATACTGTCTTCCAGTCCTCCATTGTATCGGAGACTTCAATCCGGTATTCCTTCCCATACGAACTTTCCCAGTGCAGCATGACCTTAGCAATCGGCTGAATGGAGCCAAGATCGACATAAATCCACTGCGGATCGGCATAGTTGGACCCCCAGCGAGTCGTCAATGAGCCGTCTACCGCATTCCCCACTGATACATCGGCGGCTTTGGACGAACTTGCCACCGCAGTCTGGCCTTCCGCAAGGTTGGGGACAACCGCTTCATACACGTTAAACTCAGCAAGCGAGTAACCGTCTCCGGTCCCCTGCTGAACGCCCAGCATCCGGACGAACCTTGCGCTGGTCTTACCGAAGGCAATATCATCGATGCCGCCATCCCCCATGGAGGTCGCATAAACGTCCTTCCAGGTGGCCGCATCATCGGATACTTGAATTTTATAGCTTCTGCCGTAAGCCTTCTCCCAATGCAGTCTAACCTTATTGATCATATATTGATCCTGCAGATCCACATAAATCCATTCATCGTCTGATGCATTCGAACTCCAACTGGAGGTTCTGTACAGATCCGTAGCACCCGACGCAAATTGCTTGCCCACGCTGGACGAAGCAACCGTACCTTTACTGTAAGCCAGATCATACCCTCTATCGTCGATAGAAGATCCCTCGTTCAGCGTCATACTCCGGCCGGTAAACGTATCTTTACCGAGTCTGTACGTGGTTGTAGTCTGATCCCCGTTCCGGTTCAGCGTTACATTGACTGTAATCCCCGGTGTTTCAGGATTCGCCACCGAGATGCGGACAGGGTCTGCGGATTCATCGACGATCACCATCGACGGTTTATCTACGGTTACGCTGAGGCCTTCTCTTAGCGTCACTGTACCCGGCTGATAGAACAGCAATTCCGAAATGCCGAGCGAACGGTGCCGGACCGCCTGCACAGACGGGGTATTCGCGAGAATACTAATCGGGCTTGCTTCCGCATAGCTGCCAACCTCCGCAGCAGTTTTACCCGGCAATACGATGTATTGATAGGAGGCATTGACCGGCTTCACGCCATGATCGAGCCACATCGAGAACACCGGCTTAGTGATTGGCTCCGTCGAGCTGCCAGTAACCACATCGCTCCATTTCCCGGTCTTCGTCTCCTGCTTCACCTGGAAGTCCGTCTTATCCGGGAACACATAACCGGTATGATCGTTATAGGCCCAGCGTCCGTTCACCTGCGACGTTGCGTCTGCAACGGCTTTGCCGTCAACGAGCACATCGCCTACTGCCAGACTCTGGTTCAGCGTGGTATGGACCGGTGCAGCATTCGTCGAAGTGATGCCTGCGCCCAGCGCTACCATTTCATCATCGAAGAAAAAGTAGCCCTTTTTCCCGCTGGTATTCAGCTTATTGAAATCAAACGCCGTGGCACCGTAACGCTCATTGGTCACACCGCCCACAAATGTCTTCGGGTTGTTGAAATCCTTCTCCTTCGTGAGTACATAGGGAGCTGTTGTTCCCGGAACATGAGCCCAGTCCATCAGCGGGTACACGGTTCTGTACTCATCTCCGGTTCTCTGGATTGCAGTAGCACCTTGCGGAGTCCAGTAGAGCAGGTTATATCCGCTTGGGTTAATGGTTCTCCATTCGCCGCCCTTGACCGTGCTGGAGGACATCTTGACCGTGATTCCGTAATCCTTCCGCATATGAGAGGAGACGAGAGTCTGCCACTGCGTCATATTGTTCGCATCCAGTCCATTGCCTGAGAGCGTGCCAATACCCCGGATATTATTCAAGAAAACAGCGAACTCATCCGCCCGCTTCGGGTTGGCTGCCTGCATCCACTCTAGCGGATCTTCATAGAAGGTCAGCGCAGAGCTCTCATAATCCGGCCACTCCGGCCCATTCATCCCCATCCCCAGATCGGCAACATCGCCTCTCACCAGATACCTGGTTCCATCCAGCACATAGGAGGACAAAGAGTCAATGGCCGCCTGGCTGTAGGCGAAGCTTGTGCCCGAGACCACATAGGCCCAGAAGGACATATCTCTGGCGAAGCTTCTGCCGTAGCCCGTGGTATAATTCGTCTTCCCATGCATGAAAAAGGACATGTCGGACTGAATTCCCGTCAGCGTCACCGTCACAGCCGAGAGCACGTTAAACGCCTTTACGGCGCTACGGACATTCTGGGCATCCTCAAGCAATAAGCCACGGATCATATAATTCTGGTTGTACCAGGAGGAGTTCGCCCCATCGATCGTATTCGGACTGCTGTCTAATGTGCCGACAATATTAGCAGCCTGCTCCGCAGTCAGATAGCCTTCACACAGCAGCGCGATTTTGCTAAGCCGCAGCTGCTTGCCGATGCCGGTCTCCCACCAGTTGGTGGAGGTCGGCTTGACCGTGAACCAGTGATCCAGCGCTTTCTGAATACCAGCTAACATGGCTTCATCATGATAGTAAGGCCCCTTCGGGTCTGCGAACGCCTGGGCCATCGATTGCATCCGGTCCAGCGCAAGGTAAGGCGACCAGGCTCTGCCGTTGGCGCTGGAGGTTGTATTGGCATAATCTACATCGCTCCAGCTTCCATTCGCTTTTTGACTCGATAAGTAGGTCCCGGCCTGTGATTTAAAAGTCCATTCAACCCGGCCATTGGTTCCGTCATTGATGATGTCTTTGGAGATATAGAAATCCACCGCCCGCTGCTTCATCAGCTTCATTTCAGCCAGCTCCTGCGACGAGCTATCCGCCGCCGATACAGGATATTGGAACCCGAGGGTCGAGATCATCAAACCAACCATCACGAGACAGATCCATCTCTTGATCCTGCTTTGCACGTTACCAGTCATGTACACGCTCCTTTGTCTATCTAGCAGATTTTTGTTAGCGCTTTCTAAACTAGGGATTAAGGAAGGCAGCTCACACTGCCTCCCTCCCCTTACACAAGAGTATCTAATATATCCTGGAGCGGGATGTCCGCCACAGCCATCACTTCGTCCGCCGCGCCGTAATACATGCGGACCGTCTGGTCCAGCAGTAGCGCGCCGCAGGAGAACACGACCTTGCCGAAGAATCCGTTCACCTCATAGGAAGCTTCCGGCTCCAGCACGGGGACACGCGATCTCGCAATGACCCGGGACGGGTCCTCCAGATCCAGCAGCACCGCCCCCATACAATAGCGGTGGCTGCTGTCCGCGCCATGATACAGCGCAAGCCAGCCCTGCGGTGTGCGGATCGGAACTGCCCCGCCGCCCATGCGGGCCGAGTCCCAGCCCTGCTCGCCGAGTCCCATCAGGAAACGATGTTTCCCCCAATGGTCGAGATCGGGCGATTCCGCGATCCACATCTCGGGCGCGCCGAATGACTTCGGCACTGGGCGATGCAGAGCGTAGTACTTACCGCCAATTTTCTCCGGGAAAATCATAACATCCTTATTCTCGGGAGGCAGCATCATCCCCCGCCGTGTGAAGGTCTGAAAGTCGCGGGTCTCCGCCAGCCCAACGCCGACACCGCGCGCAGAGGCTGCGCTGTAAGTGATGTAATAGGTGTCCCCAATCTGGGTCACACGCGGATCTTCAATCCCCCATGCTTCCAGAGGATGCTCCGGGAACAGGGCCGGCTGCGGCTCAACCTCGAAATGAACGCCATCCCGGCTCCGCGCTACCCGGAGATGAGATAAGGAGGTGAGCATCACCGTCTGTCCATCCTTGGCTACGAAGCGCGAGTCGGAGAAATCATAAGCCGGATCATTCCTGTCGTACCGTTCGACCTGCACCTCCGTTCCAGCTTCATTTAGTCGGGGAACAAGCACCTCGTCCGCCCGGTCTGATATTGGCGCTTCGGCAACGCGCAGCAAGAGGATCGTCTCCTCCTGTAGCTGCGCCACGCCTGCATTGAATGCACCCAGCACCTGGAAATCGGGACGGGAGGGGGCAACATCCACGGCTTCAATCAGCGGATTGTGCGCGCTGCGTGTTATTTTCATTGGAGTGACCTCTTTCTGTGTTTGAAGTACGGTTATTTCCCGGAAGTAACGGCATCAATCTGGGCCTGGATTTCATCGATTACTTTTTGCCCGCCGAGACTGGACATCTTATCCTCCATCGTTTTCTTTCCTTCTGCCGCAGGGATCAGGCCTTGGCTTAGCGGCAGGAAGATCGAATCGTGCAGCGGCGTGATTTTGGCATATTCCGTCTTTACCTTCTCGGCGTTGAAGTTGAAGCCTGCGATTGGACTAAGCGTAAAATTGGACGTCTTGGTCGAGAAGTCGAACCACTTCTTGTCATCTTGCATCATGGTGTCAGGTGTACGATTCAGCGTCGGCCGCCAGGTCAGCACATAACCAGGGAAGGTATAGCCGGACAGCGCCTTATAGCTCGAATTGCCGACAGGCTCCCAGTCCTTTCCTTGAATGCCGTATTCCATCAGATCATGGTTTTCCTTAATCGACAGCCAGTTCACTACATCCATAGTGACATCGGAATGCTTGGAGGTCGTCGGGATACACAGGAAGTTCCATTGCTGATAAGCCGTATAAGGCTTAGCCTGCTCCCCGTTCGGTATGAAAATCTCCAGCTTGTCGCTGCCATCCTTCAGCATTTCCGAATATTTCAGACCTTCGACCCCATCGGCTGCATAGTAGGTCGCCGCATATTTACCTTGCTTGAACAGCGTCTCGGCATTTTGCTCCTGGGCAATATTTTTGGAGATAATTCCATCCTTGTAGTATTTGGTAACGCGATCATAAGCATCGGCAATTGTCGGGCTCTCCCATTGGCCAATGACCTTCTTATCCTTGATCGAATACGAGAACATGTTGACCCCAATCTCCAGTACTTCATCCTGCGCCAGATTCGCAGAGTTACTCAGGATGAATGGCAGCTTATCGGCCTTAATTCCGTTAATGACAAAAGGCTTAATGTCTTTCTCATTTTCCTTGACTGCATACAGGAATTTCTCCAGATCATCGAGGGTCTTCAGCTCGGGAAGCCCGTATTTCTCGCGTAAATCCTTACGGATCAGTACGCCATACAGCTGGCCTTGGGTGGTGCCGAGCGGAATCCCCATAATTTTGCCGCCGAATTTGTTATACTCCCACATTTCCTCCGGAATGGACGACTTCAGCTCGGGCCGTGCAGCAACTGCCGCATCCAGCTCCGTTAACGATTTACTCTCGATCATCTGGTTCATGGATAGCCAAGGGGCATCCAGATACATATCGAACTCTTCCCCGGCAGACATCTTCACGGATACCGCATTCCCGTAGTCGGTCCAAGGCATGAAGTTGATATTCAGCGCGGCTCCGATATTATCTTTTTTCAGCTTGTCGTTGACTGCCTGCAGCACAGCATCGAACCCCGCAGGTTTATCTCCCGGGAAATAGGCCTTCAGCGTCACTACTTCTTTGGCAGCAGGCGCTGCCCCCTCTGAACTGGACGGGGAATTCGTAGAATTCGCCGTATTGCCTTCATTCTTCGCATTTCCTCCGCAGCCTGCCAGCACCAGTGACGACACCAATACCGCTGTTGTTGCCGTGCCGAACCATTTTTTTAACCTCATCTCGTTACCCTCCTGTATCTATGGACAATCTGAATGGCTTACCCTTTGACAGCACCAACCGTTAGACCTTTGACAAAATATTTCTGAAGCATCGGATACAGCAGCACAATCGGGCCGATGGTCAGTACCGTCGTCGCCATCCGCACCCCGTACGTCGGTGGAGTGACCGAAATCGCAGCACCGGAAGGGATCAGGTTCCTGGCCGCTTCCATATTGGAGACCATCCGGCGCAGGATTAATTGCAGCGGGAATAACTTCTCATTATCGATGAACATCAGTCCCATGAACCAGTCATTCCAGAAGCTCAGCGCATAGAAGAGGCCGACAGAAGCCAGAATTGGCTTCGAGATCGGAATCATAATCTGGAAGAACACTCTCATCTCATTCGCTCCGTCGATTCGGGCGGCTTCCTCCAGCTCCTCAGGTATTGTGCGGAAGAAGCTGACGAGCAGGAAGACGAGGAATGGCTGGCATAACATCGTCAGTATGAGCACCCAGATCGTATTCTGCAAATGCAGCCACTGGCTGACTACAATATAGAACGGAATGATCCCTCCCGAGAAGAGCATCGGCAAGTAGCAAAAAAACAGAAAGGGCGTTTGCAGAACATTCCGTTTATTCGCCAGTGAATAGCCGAGCATGGCGGAAATGCACAGGGCGCTTAAGGCCCCGACAACCGTGATGAACAGGGTAACCCCATAGCCGTTGAACAATACATCTGATTGCAAAACCGCCTTATAGGCGGCCAGCGATAATTTTTGCGGGAATAAGGTATATCCGTGTGCTATCAGCTCCTCCTCATCCGTAAAGGAACCGGCAATCATCAGCAGAAAAGGGAACAGACAAAATAAAGTAAACAGCAAAATGAACGTATGGGCGAATGCCGTAAAGGTGCGGTCCGCTGCGCTATGTTTCTGTATCATAGTACCTCTCCTAGAATAAAGCAGATTCTTTGGATACCCTGCGGGTTACCCAGTTGGCAGCAATGACGAAAATCAGACCCATAATGGACTGGAACAGGCCCACTGCCGAAGACATGCCAAAATCGTGCAGCTGCCGCATGGAGCGGAAGACAAAGGTATCAATGACGTCGGTAGTCGGATACAGCATCGAGTTGTCTCCAATGATGGCATAAATCATCGCAAAGTCCCCGTTGAAAATTTTGCCCACGGCCAGCAGCGTCATAATCATAATCGTCGGAACCAGCAGCGGCAGCGTAATACGCGTCACAATCTGCAGTTTAGAAGCCCCGTCGATGCGGGCTGCCTCATATAGATCCTCCGATATGCCCGTAATGGCGGCCAGGAAAATAATCGAGAGATAACCGGCCCCTTGCCACACCCGGATCACCGTCAGAATATAAGGCCAGAGACTTGACTCAAACATCCAGTTGACCGGCTCCATGCCGATATTTTGCAGCCAGACATTAATCATAGGCTCTTCCCCGCCGAATAAGGATTGGACAATCATCCCGATCACAATCCAGGACATGAAATAAGGCAGGAAAATAAGCGATTGCGATATCCGTTTGAAATACTTATTGCGGATCTCATTGAACATGAGCGCAATCAGAACGGCCGCCGCTGTCGTGAACACAATAAACAGCACGTTGAGTAGCAGTGTGTTCCGCAGAATTGTCCAGAAGTCATCTGATGTAAAAAAGTAATCGAAATTTCTAAACCCTACCCAGTCACTCCCCGTGATCCCCTTGGCAAAATCATAATCTTTGAAGGCAATCATAATCCCGTATATAGGAAAGTAACTGAACACGAGGAAAAACAACAGCCCCGGTACAGCCATCACATACAGAAAAGGATTCTGCGTGATATGCCTCCATTTTGAACGTTTACCTGCGTTAAGCGGGTAGTTCATTTGTACATCCCCCCTTCCTCAAGACCGGTCATCGCCCCAAGAGCGTCCCGTTATCTATGCGCTCACCTTATCAAGCCCTTGCGCCCTGAGCAATTCCGAGAAACGCCAATCCTTCCCGCAAGTGCAGATTTACCGCCTTCCCAAAAACAACACTCTTCCGAAAACAAACGATTCGGCAGACGAAAATACCCGGTGTGCTATAATAAATCTACTTATAATGAGCCGGACAGTTATGATTACGGAGGTTCCAGAGCCATGAAATTCAGACAACCGTTCTTCGCCTCGCTGAAGCGGCACCCTACCTACATGAAGCTTATTTTTTACTTTGTCAGTGCGAACGTTCTGGTCTTAGGCATCTCCTTCGTACTGCTCTATGGGCAATCTTCCAAGACACTGCTGGAGGAAATCGGCGATCATTCGGAATCCCTCCTCGTGAACGGGGCCCGGAATACGTCACGGCTGATGGAATGGGCGCTTGATTTCAGCTTCTCCTCCAGTAACGACAGCACGCTTAAGGTGTATGCCCTTTCGGACCATTACAGCGATTTCGAGACCTATGAGGTATGGAGCCAATTGACGGACATTAAGAACGCCAACCCCTCCATTGATTCGGTCTACCTCATTAACGATTATACGAATACGGTCATTGACTCCAGACTTGGGTTAAATGATACCGCCGCTTTTTACGATCAGGATATTATTAAGCGCTTACGTGACCCGGAAACAGCGAACCACAGCGTGCTCATTCCGCGAACCTTGTCTCTCCCTCTTACCGGGAACACCCCCAAAGAAGTGATGACCATTGTCAGATTTTATGAAAAAGGCAGCTCTATCTCCGCGTTCGTCATGAATGTGGATACCCATAATCTCATGACCCTGCTGCAGAATAATTCAAACTTCGCCAGCCGGTCGATCACCGTGCTGAATGACCGGGACGAGACGATTTTTAGCAGCACGCCAATGAATCCGCAGCAGATTGCCGAGCTCAGAAGCCACGGAATGAAGGGAGTCAGCGGCTGGAAGCTATTTCAGCCACAGGATCAGGGGGAGAAGCTAGTGGTCTATGCCGACTCCTCCGTTAAGGGTATCCAGGATTGGACCTTCATTGAGATGATCCCGAAGTCCGCCATTCTGAATAAAATCACGGTCCTGCGCGACACCAGTCTGATCCTGTTCCTCGTCTTGTTCGCGGCCTCCCTGGCGGTGATTATACTAATCTCCAAACGGGTGTACTCGCCCATTCAGGAGCTGATCAGCCGGGTCATGCGGCAGCATCAGGCGGAGAAGCCCGGCCTTGAGGCGAACGCCAATGAACTCGAATACTTATCGAGCGTTTTTACCTCGCAGCATAATCAGATTCACGAGCTTACCGAGCAATGGCGGCATAATAAATTTCTGGGCAGAGAGCGGTTCTTAAGGGATTTCCTCGGGGAGACGTACCATTCGGCAACGGAGATCCGCGCTCAATTCGTAGAATGGGGGATTGATCTGCCAAGCGATGAGTTGTCCGTAGCCATCTTCCGGATCGACCACTTCGCGGAATTCTCGGGAGTGTACCCGGAGAAGGACCGGCGCCTGCTCCGGTTCGCTATGTCCAATATCATTCAGGAGTCGCTGCAATCGTCCAGGCACAAGCTGCAGACCGTAGATATGGGAGACGACCACGTGGCTGTAGTCTTATCGGCTCCCTTGTCAGAGGAATTCGCGAAGGAGCTGCAAGTGGCAGGGCAGTTAATTCAGCAGTATTTGTCCGTAGGAACTACCATTGCCTGGGGCCGGACGTTGCCTGGCTTAACCGACATGCATGAGGTGTATCTGGAGACGTATGATCTGACGCAGGAGCGGTTCCGGTTCGGACACCGGTCGCTCATTGTGAAGGAATGGCTGTCCGCTGCACCCGGGGAATTATATCATTTGCCTGTGAGCCAGGAGCGGCAGATCGCCCAGGCCATACTCAAGGGGGACGCCGCCGTCATTCTGGAGGTCTTACGCTCAGCGGTTGTGAAGCTGCGGGAACTGCCTTATTTTGAATGTAAAATGTCTCTGATTACCTTGTTCATGGACATCCGCCGGCTCATCCAGGAGCATTCCTCCCAGCCGCTGCCCAGCTCGTGGGGACTGACGTCCATCGAGAAACAGATCATTCGGCAGGAAACAATGGATAACGTCATGCCGTGGATGGAGGCCTTGATTACCCGAACACTCGAAGACATTGCGGCCGCCCGCAGCCAATCCAAGAATATCGCCCTGATCGGACAGGTGGACCAGTTCATCGAGAGTCATCTCACCGACCCGAATCTGTCGGCCACCATGCTGGCCGATCACCTGGGCTTGTCGGTCAATTATTTCCGCAGTCTGTACAAAGCAGAGACCACCCAGTCCATCACCGACAAAATATCTGAGAAGCGGCTGACGTTCATCTGCCAGGAGCTCATTGCCTCCGACTCGCCGATCGAGCCCATCGTGCAGCATTTCGGCTTCTCGTCCCTGAACACCTTCTATTCCAGCTTCAAAAAGGTGTACGGCATGACCCCGGCCCAGTACCGCAAGAAGTACCGGGCGGGGGATGGCGGGGGGAAAGTGTGAGGCAAGTGAAACCTATACATTCTTATATTTGCGCGCAAAGAAGCGATAAGGATTAGGTCCTTATCGCTTGTGTTGGTATTCCAGCAGGTTGCCGCTCTTATTCTCCCTTATAGGCCTTACGCAGCTCCGTAAGCTCGAACTTCTTCATCTGCAGAAAAGCCTTCGTCACACGCGCCAGCTGCTCCGGCGTGCCCTTCTTCATCATCTCATTCATCTCCGCAGGAATAATCTGCCAAGAGATACCGAAGGCATCCTTCAGCCAGCCGCATTGCTCGGCTTCAGGAACTGCGGACAGCTTGTCCCAGTAGTAGTCAATCTCTTCCTGAGAATCGCAGGATACCATGAAGGAGACCGCTTCATTGAAGCTGAACTGATGATTATGCGCACTGTCCATGACCGTGAACCACAGATTCTCCAGCATGAAGTCCGCGAACATAATCGTTCCTTCCTGATCGGGCGCAGAGCCTGCCGGGTAGCGGGTAAGAAGTCCTTGACGCGAATCCTTAAATACGGATAAGTAGAAGGACATCGCCTCCTCCGCCTTACCGCATTGATCCCCCACGAACAACAAGGAAGGAATAATCGCAGGCCGCTCCTCCCCTGCCGAATTCGTTAGAATCAGCTGCCAGGACACCCCATACTTGTCCTGAATCCAGCCGTACCGCTCACTGAACGGATACTTGCCAAGCGGCATCAAGGCGGTGCCGCCTTCCGCTAACTTATCCCACACCTCATCTAATCTCTCAGCTGCATCCTGGTCGCGGGAGGGATCGAAATTAACAAAGAAGGAGACGGCCGGATTCAGCTTGAAATAAGGACCTCCGCTGATCGCCATGAACGGCTGCCCCCAGACCTCAAAAGAGACCTGACCCGCATCGCCAGAGGGCGTATCATGAATGGTGTTCACACTCGTAACCTTGGACTCCGGAAACACAGTAGCGTAAAAGCGGGCGGCTTCTGCCGCCTCCTTGTCATACCATAGATGCGGAACAATTCTCTGTCTGATGCTGGCCACAACGATTCCTCCTCAGCTTCTGTCCGTTCCGATCCAGGGACAGGGGCTTTAATTTGCTTTATTATACACTACAGGGAGGCTTCTTCATTCTTTATATTGGAAAACAATGCAGGGCCTCCGCCCTAGCTCGCACAGTCTAATCCTCTGTCTCTTCTTCTTCCTCCATGTGCCCTAAATAGTCATAATAGAATTCGACCATGGCATCTCCAAAGCCCCAGCCAATGCCCTGACTACGTTCCGCCAACCTTCTGCTACGGTCGACGAATTTTTCCTCCAAATCATTCTTCACAATGTATTCCAATGCTTGTCTATAAATACTGGATACCGTCAGATAGAACCGCTCATCGATGTCTCCGTAAGCCCGGGTGAAGTCCACCCCGCACTCCACCGTGAACACCATAATTTCAGCAATCTGCTCCTTGTTGGCGGATACCTTACTGAAGTCCTTAATCGCCTTCTTAATAACGGGGTAGCGCAGAACCTCTCCTCTGTCGCCAAATTGCTTCTCAATGATTTTCTTGTATTTATTCAGAATCTCTTCCTCATTTGGAGTTAACAATGATATGTAATATTAACCAGTAATGCCGTGTACAGGATGTTCTTTTAAAGGAAAAAGCACATCTAACTTATTTGTATTTCTCGTGAAATTACCATAGATACCTGAATTCCCAGGAAAATTAGGATAAGTCTCAAGCAAATGACCGAATTGAGCTGTAATACTAAAAAGATTCGCGGGTAAGAGTTTTTTGAGAGCTAATTGCTCAATCTTACTTTGCGTCATTTCCACCTCCGCTGAGCTTCATAATTTCAGCTAATTCCTCTTCGAGGTCTAACCACCGATGGTAATCCGTTGGATCATCCATTTCATCACCATTGTAGTCTGCAAATGCTTCCTTAAACGTTTTACCTTTAAATTTTAGTTGAAGATCCATCAGTTCTAGAGCAATTTCCTTAGCTCGCTCCTCTTTTGACTGCTTACCCTTTTTCTTTTCCTGCGCTAGGATTTGCATACGCATACCATATATGGGATCTTTAAGAAGCTCTATGGCATACTTTGGGATTTTACGATGCTTTCATTATTAATATTATGAGTATAGGTAACACCATATAAACAACTGCAATCAATATAATTTCACATAAAAAAAGACCCCAAAGGGCCTTTTTTGATTCCATATAATCACACCTCAATATCCCGCCGAATATTCCCTACTTTCTTTTAAATTAACAATATCCTGGCCCGTCGGGTTCTGGAAAACGCGAAGTCCAAACAGAGGGATAATCGCAAAAATGTGATCAAAGATATCCGACTGGACGGACTCATACACACCCCAGGTAGTCTCATTGCTGAACGCATAAATTTCTAAAGGCAGTCCGCTGTCTCCTGGTGCTAACTGCCTGACAATGAGCGTCATATCCTTATGAATTTTGGGATGATTACGCAGATATTCTTGGACATATTCCCGGAATACCCCGATATTCGTTAGCTGTCTTCCATTCACTTTGCTCTCCATATTGATATGATGTTCCGTATTATAGGCGTTAATTTCATCTAATCTTGTCAGGACATAATCGCTAAGATAGTGAACCTTTTGGAACTCCTCAATCATTTCTTTGGTACAAAAACATATGCTGCTTGTATCAATACACACACTTCGTTTAATTCTTCTGCCCCCGGAGGCTTCCATCCCCCGCCAATTTTTAAAAGAGTCTGAGATCAGGGCATAGCTCGGAAGCATGGTAATGGTTTTATCGAAATTCATCACCTTTACCGTATTCAGCGTAATATCAATTACATTGCCGTCGGCATTATATTTAGGCATTTCAATCCAGTCACCTACACGAACCATGTCGTTAGAAGATAATTGAATACCTGCCACGAGGCCCAATATCGAATCTTTGAACACTAGCATCAGAACAGCGGATAAAGCGCCCAGTCCACTAAGCAGAATCAGCGGATTCTGACCCATGAGGTTAGAAATCACCACAATCGCACCAATAATATACAGTATAATCTTTGCAACCTGAATGTAGCCTCTGATCGGCCTCATCTTGGACACTTCATACGTACGATAAATAGCATCGATGGCATCAAGCAGGGCATTAAACACCGTGATCGTTACAATAATCATATAAGCTAAGGCGAACTTTACAATGAAAGACTGATACAGCGGAAAAATAGGCGCCGCGTAATAAATGATAAAGGCCGGAGCGAGATGCGACAGCTTGTGAAATACTTTTTTCTCCAAAAAGATATTATCCCACGTATACCGGTTGTTATGAATGATATGGATGATGATCTTCAGTACGATTTTTTTGGCAACAAGATTAGCCACTATAGAGAGTAAAGCAATACATAAAACCATAATGATGTTCGAGAGATACACAACCATCTGCTCGCTCATTCCATATCCTGCTAGGTGCTCTTGTATAAAATTCATCATTTCCTCCTGACTGGGTGCATAGTAGCCTACAATTATAGAGGATAAATAGGTGTTATGCAAAAATATAAAGACCACCCTAAGAAGGTGATCGCACTTAGAATACGGTTGGAGCCAAACTCCAAAAATGCACCCAGGGAATAAATAACTATCAGTCTTTCTTGCCCTTGCATAATAATATTCCAAAATATAGAATTATAAGCAGTAAAAAACACACAATTGGAATGGGGTGTTAACTTGAATACAAGGTTTATCAACTTTGAAGGAATTCATGGTAGTGGAAAATCAGCATGTGCATGGAATTTATACAACAACTTGAATACGAATAATATAAAAGCAGGGGTTTTTTTCGAATATCATATGAACTCCACTATTGAGAATCCGTGTGACGTAAGAATGACCGCAGTAATGACAGAGAAAGAATTCGAAGCTGTTATACAGAGTCATTCTGTTTATGAAGAATTACTTAGAGATAAACTAAAAATCTATAATGGATGGTATTGTGTTTTCGTTCCTGATTTCAAAGAGTATCCAATAATTTATGATTTATTGAGACCGTATATAGCCGATAATGGAAATTTAAAGACTGAACGTTTTATGCAGGCATTAAAAGGCAGAATAACCGCATTTGTTGAACAGGCTCTTAGTTCTGATCTGGTATATGTGTTTGAGAACGTTATTTTTCAGCAAATCTTAAATGAACTTATGCGAACAATGGATTGCGACGAACAACAAATGACGGATTATATATTAGAGGTTGAGCAGATATTGAAGCCCCTTAATCCATTAATTTTTTACCTATATCCAGATGATCTATTTAAGCAAATCAACAAAGTGGCATTAGAGCGAGTGTCCGACAATTATGAATTATATCCCGACTGGATTGACTGGATGGTGGAGTATTTAGAAAATTCGGAATATGGAAGGATACATAAGGTATCTGGTCGGGAAGATCTTATGATCTATTTTGAAAAAAGAAGATCAATAGAAGAGAAATGTTTCGGAAAGCTACGGTCAAATAAAGAAAAAATTTATGTGGACCGTATAGATTATGATGAAGAGAATGCATACATATACAGCAAGTACAGCAAGCTATGATCGGCCTGCCGGTAAAGATATATTTATCCTCCTACTTGCAACGCTCAATTTAGTACTGTATAGTTCTATTCATGACAAAGGCAAAAATAATGAACCAAAAACGTGTGCTTGAAGTCGCGGCAGCCTTATTTTTAGAAAAGGGATTTGCTTATACCAGCATGGATGAATTAGTACGTGTAAGCAAAGTGTCCAAATCTAATGTGTATTATCACTTCGCGGATAAGGAAGAATTGTTAGCAGGGGTCGTTGATTATTGGATTGAAACGTATGAGCGGGCAATGGATCAAATCCTTTCTCAGAACCAGTTATCCGTTGAAGATCGTGTCCAGATGTTTTTAAAGCATTTAACGGAGGGAGTTCAGGCAAGAGACTATAAGGGGAGCTGTCCGTTTATTACACTTTATATTCAAACTCCGGCACAAGCTACGCACATCAAGGAAAAAATAGGTCTCTTTTTCACAGGATTACAAATGAAAATCTCTCTATTACTACAACAAGGAGCAGAAAAAGGCGAGTTTAGAGAAACGATTCATATTGACGAGGTAGCAGCACTTTTTATAACAAATCTTGAAGGAGCGCTGTTTCTTGCAGAGACATTGAAGGATGCAACGGTGATCACGAAAACAGCCAGCCACTTTTTCAACTTGCTTCGATAAGAAGCATTTTTTTTACACAAAATTAGTACCAACAAGTACTAAAAGGAGCGCGGTTGATATGAGAACAATATTTTTAACAGGTGGAACAGGTTTTATTGGGAGGCAACTCGTGGAGGAGCTTCTTAAAGAGGAGGTTATGATTTTTCTTTTAGTGAGGTCGAAAAGTAAAGCAACACGCGTTTTTCAGAAAAAAGGGTTTTTAAACGAGGCAGCCATGCACTTTATTGAAGGCGATTTGACGAAACCAGATTTAGGTCTAAGCGATGAAGATAAGGAGAGGGTACTGAGTACGGATGTTATTATTCACGCAGGCGGACAAATGGATATTCAAGCGACAACGCAAGAGGCAACCTCTGTATTTTTAAACGGTGCTAAGCATATCAGTGAATTCGCTAAACATATCCATCAATTGAAGGGTCTGCAGCAATTTATTCATGTCGTTGGATATATGAGCCCTTTTGATGATGATAATAGCAAGGTTGCAATCGATGTGTTTAAAGAAGGACACGACTATCTGAAAATAAAAAATCCTTATGAAAGAACCAAATTCCTAGCTGATCTGTATATTCGCCAGCAGGCATCCGCAATAGGTTATCCGCTGTCTGTGATTAATCCGCCAACTGTAGTCGGCAGCAGTACAACAGGGAGTACGGAGCAGGTAGCCGGCTTAGGCTTACTTGTGGAGAGTATGCGAAGAGGGCTGATGCCAGTTATACCTGGAGGCAAGGGGTATAAATTACCGCTGATTGCAAACGATGCGCTGGCGAAGTTTATGGTTCAGGTTGTTAAGCTGGAGCCGTCGTCTATTCAAACCTATACACTTGTTCCAGATCAACCGCTGGACCCGGATATATCTGAATTATTAGGCGTGATGTCAGAAAGTATGAATATGGCCGCACCTACAATCTCTGTGCCCCTTCGCTTCATGAAAGCACTTATGAACAGCGGGCTCAGTAAAATCACACGAATTCCATCGGATGGACTGAACTTTATTACAAATCGAAAGTTTTCAAATGATTTACCGAAAAAAGTCATGGGAGCAGATTGGTTTACTAAGACGAGTGTCATGAATTTTTTCCCGGCCGTAGTAGCAGATTTGGATTATCGCTTGATGTACCCAAATAACCAGCATAATCATGTATTTGAACGAACCTTAATCGGAAACACTGTGATTCATCAGATACAAGGAAAGGGTAGGCCATTTATTTTATTCCACGGTTTGTTGAGTGATGGGGAGGATTTATTTCCCTTAGGTCTAGAGCTTCATGAACAAACGGGTCAACCTGTATGGATTCCGGATCTTCCAGGTTTAGGACGTTCCCCTTTTAAGCATGAGAAGAATCTTATAGATCTTTATTTGAATGTAGTGAAGGAGTTATCAGGAAAAGCTGCTCAGGGCGCACATTGGATTGGCCATTCCTTCGGAGCGGTTATTCTGCTGGAAGCGTTAGCGCGAGAGTGCTTAGATACGAAGAATACTATTACTTTACTTCAGCCACCTGTTGCCCAAAAAAATTCTAAATCGTTTAATACTCCTCAATTGTTGAACAAATGGGCATTGAAATTAGCAACGGCTAATTCATTAGAACGTTATTTAATTGGCAATGGTCTGTTTGAAAATATAGAGAGCATTCCGAAACATTATATTGCCAAAGTACGCAGCAGCTTTACTTCGCCTAGAATTTTAAATACAACTCTTCAGCTCAACAGTTTCCTGTCGAAAAACTATCAGGGGGATTTCACCAAAGTACCGGGGTCTAATCTTCATATTATTTGGGGCGATCAAGATCGGCGCTATTCTGCTCCAGTACAGCTTGGAAAGATTGACGTTGTTCCCTATGGTCATCATTTTCCTCTTAACCATCCACAGGAAACGGCTTCTTATGTATTAGGAAATTAATACATCCACAGTAATGAAAAAAGACACCTGACGAGGTGTCTTCTGCTTTACTCCGTTAGCGGAACAGTTTATAAATCGAGAACCGGAACCGGTCCGTCCATCCAGTTCAGCTGGCTATCCATCATGAACTGAACCGTCCAATGATGCTCTGCCTGATACCAGTTATTAAATTCCACAATACTCTCGTACAGATTCTCGACGGCTTCCGGCGTTCGTTCTTCCAGTACCCGATGGATGTCCGCCAACAAATTCTCCGGCTTCTTTTCTACCCCTTCCAGAACCTTTAAGAACCACTTATAAGAAGGGAACAGCGTTTCGTTGTGTACCAAAATCAGCCTACCTGCGAAAAAGGCATAGTGGGTCAAACAGTAGTCGATTAATAAACGATTGTTGCGTTTCAGTCCTTCGTAATAATACCATTTCCAGGTTTCGAATTGTGCATAGAACTTCTGCATGTTCTCTGCCTTTTTCTCCACCGGATATCGGGGAGCGTCTTGGACCAACTGTTCCAACCCCTCAATATTGGTATAGGTGACGAACGCATCCTGGAATGCGAACTTAGCAGGATCGCTGCCGGATTCGGCCACTTGCTTGATGTAGGAAGCGGATACAACCTTCCCGTCCACGTAACCGCCTTCATAAGAACAGGATTCCGTTTCGAAATACCCAAGATTATGGATGGAACAAGCATTCTTGTAATCCTCTTCAGAAAGGACGATCATAATGTCGATATCAGAGGTTTCACCAGCAAAACCATGCGCCACGGAACCTCCGATGATGATCCCTTGTACGTCGGGTCTGGCTTTAAGCTTGTTGGTGATGGTATCGATAGCAGCTTGATGATGGGGATACATAATACATTCACTCCAATTAAATTAATATAAACATTAATTAGTAAGTTGATACATTAATCAAAAGGTAATAATATTCCACTTTTGAAATTTCTGCAATCCCCTGAATGAATTAATCATCACCCCTAATAAAGGAAGGCATCGTTAGTAACAAAAAAAGGGAGCACCCTCACATTGGATGCTCCCACATTTTTTACTTCCTCAAAGCATTGATCTCCTGCTCCGTTAACCCAGTGGCCTTTACAATAATCGATATGTCTAGATTCAGGTCAAGCATGTTCTTAGCCACCTTCTTTATACCTGCCATTTCCGCACTACCCAGCATCGACGCTTCATCATGCAGATATTTCTGTCTAGCTTCATACAACCGTCTGGCCTCTGAATCCTGACTCAAATACTGCAAAGTATCCATCGCCTTTTCCAAACCCGGTTCATTCATCTTCAGCACCTCCAGGAAATGAACTTCAATATCGTTGATTAAGGATATTCCTGTCCGGTCTTCCCGCAGAAGACATACGTTTCGCTATCAGCTACATTCGTTATTATTATAGCAATTTTCAAGTGAACTTAATCTTAAAGGGAAACGAAAAAAGACACTGATTAAGGTGTCTTTACTGATACTCCATATGGAGCAGAGGGGAGTCGAACCCCTGTCCGAAGATAACGGCACATAAGCTTCTACGAGTGTAGTTACAGTTTTGATGTCACCTTAGAAGCCCCCCGTAACCGGGTCCTCTTCGGGTCAGCCTGATTATCTTCTTCTGCTGACCCCAGGAGGAGACCAGACAGCGTATCCCACTACTTGTTAGCCCCTATCCCTGTCACATAGGCGATGCAGGGTAGAAGCACGCACACAGGTTATTAAGCTGCGAAAGCGTAGTTGTTTTGTTGTTTGCCGTTTAATAGGCTTTAGCGTTGATGAAGCGGACGCGTCCCCACTACTCGCTACTCATAATTCTAATGTTTTTAGAACATGAACTCTTATCCAATTAATTATTGCTTTTCTCAATATGTTCCTGGATTTAACAAACTTATCTCTTAAATTGAAGTATTCATTTTGAAAAGTTACATCTAAACTAAGAGCAAATTCTTGAAAGAAAAACTCGCCTGAATGAAAAT
This sequence comes from Paenibacillus sp. FSL M7-0896, assembly GCF_037975415.1. Taxonomy (NCBI): domain Bacteria; kingdom Bacillati; phylum Bacillota; class Bacilli; order Caryophanales; family Paenibacillaceae; genus Paenibacillus; species Paenibacillus sp. FSL M7-0896. The sequence continues at coordinate 7,548,411 of NZ_CP150250.1, read as the reverse complement.
GCCCTGACCTTACATTTCCATATAAGAAGTCACACAATTTTTTATCATAGTCTTCATTTAAATATTTCATCATGAACGAACTGAAAGACAGTTTCTCATTTTCACATTTAGTTAATGCTTCTACTGAGGATACCATGTATGAAATCATAAGTGTTGCTTCTTTTCCCCCAGCAGTATGAGAAAGATTATATAGTCTACATGAATTCTTAAAAGCTTCATATTTATTGATATCCTCAACTTTTAATCTGTCCAAAGACTTATAAAATTGACGAATATTCTTCGGAATTTTTAAAGCTAAACCATAACAAGCCGTTTCATCAATATCTTCAGAATAATACTCTCGCATATCAATAGTAGGATTAGTTATTCTATAGTTTAAAAAGGTTTTTTCTAGATTTTCATTCATTACTTTATCATTATTGAGAATCATTGTTGAATTAAAATTAAAATTATCATCTACAAAACCTACATTAAAATAGGAGGGCACTTCAACTGCTTGATAGTCTAACCTATGTCTCAGACCATTCATATTATCCATTACACGTATATCCAACTCACTATCATAAAATGATTCTCTTTGAAACTCACCTATTAGACCATTATTGCTTTTTCGTGTGTAATGAGCAAATTTAGAATCAAACACATAAAAACCTGTATCAATTAATACGGATAAAAAGGATGTGAAATCTCTGGCAATATTGTATGCTTTTGAACGGGCTTGACTGAGTGAGCTAGCCTCTACCTCAACATCAATGCATATTATTCTCTCAGCTATTGTATTTTTTTGTTTTTCATTAAACAAAGGCTTAAATTTGACTTTTCCTCCCCATGTTATTACATACTCACCTTTAAAACCTATATCATGGATGATTGAATAGTACAGTCTCACTGTATATTTAGCTTTTTTATCACCATAATCGTTGATTGTAATAGGATAATACAATTCGCTTAAAAAGTAATGATCTAGATCGTACGAATTTATCATTTCATCATGAGAATAAATAATCATTTTATGCAACTGTTTCATGCTACCATTGCTTAAAATATAGACATCAACATTAATCCGAGCTTCAGCTTCTTTAATCCTGTCTACAAAGCTAAATTTGTAAACATCAAAGTCATCAATATATTCATGAATAACCTCTAATTGCTTTTTCTTCTGAAACTCATTTTTTAGATACTCATCTAGTACGGAATTGTTGATTGGTATTTCGAGTTTTTTTTCAACTTTATTCATACTCTTCCCCCATAGTCCTGTTCAGCATTGAGTTTGATAGTTTCCCAGTCAATATCAAGTCCAGATATACGAAAGGTCTTTCCTTCCAACTATGCTATCCACTGCTCATTTTCATATTACGAAAATTATGTACCACTCTGATTGCCTACAGCTCAAGATGGTGGATTTTCACCCTGAATACTAATGCGAAGCTCGGCCGACAAAAGTAACAATTTACTGGAATTAGATATACCAATATTCCCATACCATGAATTGACTGTCAAAACATTTTGTCAGCTAATACATATAAAAGTTCTTCAGATATCTTTGCAACCAGCAATTGATCACGATATGAATGTTACACTTTCCGACGCCATTTACCTTATACATCATTAAAACTTGCAACAGTCACAAAATAGATAGTACTACCAGTACATTGAAACGTATGTTCTGAAGGACTTTGTAACCATTTGTCGTATTTTGTATATATAAAAAATAATGGTAAATGAGAGTGATCCCTGTGAATAATCATAATCATCTTAGTTTAGTTAAAGAAAATATTGACTTTAACAGTCAAGGCCGACAAGATAAACGCCCTGACCGTATTATTATTCCAAAATTACATGGTGCTAAATTAAGAACTAATTTTAGTCAGCAACAAAACGAATATAATAAAACAAAGAAGTTTGGTGAAGACTTCATTTTCAGAGTAATTAAAGATAACGACAAGCCAGTTAACTACAGTAAAATAGGTCTTATCCTCCTTGCTGAACCAAATAAAAAAGAAGCTATTGTACAAGTTGAAAATCCTATAGTTTTCAACTCTCACTTATCCGATTTTATAGCTGAGAAACTAGCAACCAAAAGAGTTATGAATTATTCTGAATTTGCTAACCTTGAGGAATTTGTTTTTCAAACTCCAGAAGAAAAAACAGGACCATTGTTAAAGGCTATGGTAGTTGACAATATGGCAGAATACACACTAGATGTCCAATTATATGCGGATTCCGATGACATAAAATCCCTTCATCAGAAAATGATTTCTTTTAAGGATTATTTGAAATCCTTAGAATCTCGGGTAATTGATGATGTTATTATGTCCTGCTTGATGCTTATTAAAATTTCAATTAAAGGCGCGCTAATTAGAACATTATTGGAGCATAAAAACGTATATTATGCCGACTTACCCCAACAATCCATTTATGAACAGGGAAAATTTCAAAATATTGATATTGCAACAATTCCGAAGATTAAAAAACCTGGCCTAGATACTCCTTTTGTTGCTGTTATCGATAGTGGAATACTACCTACTCATCCGCTACTACAAGACACGGTGTACGAGTCTGAAGCATTTGGTGGAATTACAACACCATTCGATGAGAATGGTCACGGCACCATGGTAGCAGGAATTGTTCTTTACGGAGATGTATACGAAGCATTAAATTCCTCTAAACCTCTTGAGCCAGAGATACGCTTATTAAATGGAAGAGTAACTGACCAACACAATAAATTCCCAGATGAAAAAATACTTGTTTCAGTAGTTCAAGAAGCTATAGAGTACTTTGCATCTGACGAATTTAATTGTAAGATATTCAATTTATCATTAGGAGATGATCGTTTTCCCTATCAACAAAATAGTAAGATGGATGCATGGAGTTTTTCTTTAGATTATTTAAACTATAAATTTAATATAGCTACAGTTGTATCTAGCGGCAACTATTATCCTATCAATGATGGTGCCACTGTGATGAACAATTATGTTGATTATTTATTGAATGATCAAGATGCAGCAATAATTCCCCCTGGTATATCAGTAAGCTCACTTACTATAGGTTCAAAAATTCATAATGTTGGTGGAAACGGTTTACGGACGATTCCCGTAGGCGAAAAGGGAATAATCTCCCCATTTTCAAGAACAGGCCACGGATACAATAAATCGATAAAACCCGAGTCTACAGCTAATGGCGGTACCTATGTTTTTAATACGTTGACTAAGAAGATTAACTCTCAAGATTCATCTCTTGGAGTGTTATCTTCCAGTCTCTTTAACAATGGTTCCTGGTTTGAAGTACGTCATGGAACTAGTTTTGCTGCTCCTTATATTAGCCATCTTTTAGGGAAGATAAAAAAAGAAATCCCCACTGCAAAAGGAAATCTCTTACGAGCCTTACTCATCAATTCATCTGATTGTTCTACTTTAAGCAATGAATATATTGAACAAAAATACTCTAGTTCAAAACCTGCACAAATCAAAGAACTTCAGCAGCGTATAAATGGATATGGGGATATTAGAGAAAAATATTTAACTCGATCATACGATAACCTTGTAACTATGTATCATGAAGGTGACATAGGGATCGGAAAGATAAATATCTTCGAGATACCCATTCCAGATGAAGTATATTCTTCTAAAGGTGCTTGTAAAATAAATATTTCTTTAGCATATAATCCTCCATGTAGGGATTCAAGAATAGACTATATGGGGGTTAAAATGTCATTTGGCTTATATCGTGGACTTGATTTAGATGATGTTACAAAATACACCTGTAAGCCTGACGATGATGAATTTGAAAAAAGCACTCTACCCGAGGACAAAAAGGGATGTAAATGTAAGATGGATCCTGCCATAGCTTCTACTGCTAGGGGCACACTTTTGAAAAGTACACATAAGCTAATTAATAATGCAAAGGCACAACGTGTTTATGGAGACACTTATTATTTGGTAGTAAAGTGTACAAAGAAATGGCTCCAGGAGGAGGGGTTTCAACCTTTTGCAGTTGTTGTATCTATAGAACACAGCAATCAAGAAGTTAATATTTATAATTCAATACAAACAAGAATTCAAAACAGACAACGTTCACAAACAAGAACACGTGTTTAAAATGAAAGGAGATGCGGAAAAATTCCGCATCTCTTTACATTAATGCGTTGTATATTTCATACCTACTTTTGTATTTTTCAATCTCCTCTAATATAAGTGATTCTGATAATTGATTATATCGCATAATAATTGCCTTCTTTATAGAGGTGACACAGATACGTTCAATATCAGCATGCGAAAAACCAATTAACATCTTTGAAAGTTGATCAGTATCTATTCTTGCATGCGGATAACGATTTAAATTCCGATTTAACAAATCCTTAATTTGAGACTCATTAGGCAAAGGAAACAACAATACATCATCAAAACGTCTCCATATGGCTGGGTCTAATAACGATTGGTGATTAGTAGCAGCTATTATTATACTGTCTCCTTGAAAACTATCTAGCAACTGTAAAAAGGTATTTACTACTCTCTTTAACTCACCATGTTCATCTATTGAATCACGTTTTTTGGCAATAGCATCAAATTCATCAAAAAATAAAATCCAATTACCACTTGATGCAAAGTCAAAGATTTTTCTTAGATTACTGGCTGTTTCTCCAAGATACGAAGAAATCACACTATCGAATCTAGTATATAAAATTGGTATATTCAATTCACCTGAGATAGCTTTTGCAGTCACCGTTTTACCACATCCAGGGGGGCCACAAAATAGAAATTTGTTTTTACTCGATAAACCATAGGCCGACAGGACATCACTTTCTTCAAACTCTTTTACTAACTCATAGAGTGATTGGAGAATTGAATCGTTAAGAACGAGATTATCAAAGTTTGTCTGAGATTGATTCATTTCAAGCAACAAATTATTAGAATCTTTATCCTTAGGCAATAAATGAAAGTGATTAACTGTTGTTTGTTTTAATGGTTTTGCTTCAAAACCAGGCGAATCTAATATTTTTTGTAATTCCCCAGCCAATTGCGCATGACTTTTAATCTTTTCATCTTCAATAATTGCTTCTGCGATTTGCTTAAATGTGTCCATATTTCCATCTTTAACACTTTGAAATAACTTCTTGAGATGCGCCCCTTTGGCCATCTATTATCACACCGCTTCATATAAACTTTGTTTTAATATAGCATATCTTTATCATTTTAACTCTTTTTATAATTTCTATACCCATAGTTGTTTAGAGCACAACATCAAAGGCATAGAATTTAAAGCATAACAATTAATTAAATTTCATAATATAAACCCTGCCAATCATTATTAAAAAAAAAGTATTATTAGAGTGTTTCCTGAATCATATTATATTCTTCCTAAAAAGTATTCACAAAAGACTCCTTAAACATTCCAATTCTATTCTATATGAAAACTTGTTGTCGGTTCCCTTTATGTTTCTAGGGCATCGGAATTATGTATATTTTCAAGCTCTCTCAAAAATCTATACTTGATGATCGTCCCAACACTACGACACGTAGTTGAGGACTATAAACCTAATCTAAAATCTTCAATCCGTTGCTTAATAACTTCTTCAGGACTATTTCCATTCTTCTTCAGCAACAACATTTGCTCGTAATCAGAATCATCAATAAATATAATTAATTTGGATTGTGCCATCCACACTTCTCGTTGAGTGTGTATTGCAGCTTCTTTTGCCCCTTTTCTGGTTGAAATAATTCCAAACATTCCTGGACCATAGGCTTTTAAGTAGTTAATCATTTGTAGTACACAGTTTTTGGTTATTTTTTCAGAGTAGTTCTTGGGGTCAATTACAATAAAATCTGCCCCGTATCTATTGGCCATAAACTTCCAAAATCCTGATTCGCAATAATTTGCCATGATTATGTCTCTTCTATTTGCCTTAGCAGTATCTGAATGCTCTACAATTGGCTTGCCGAGGTCTGGACAAAATAGGTGCTCAAATATAGATGTACAAACCTTCTGATACGAACTCCAATTTGATTTTCCAGGAACGCATGACCTCAAAATCCGCATTAGCACATCTTCAATGGTATCTTTAAGGTGTACAGACATTAGTAACTCTTTAAGCTCACAGGACTCGATCATTCTTAATTGTTGCGTAAATAACGCAGCAATTTTATTCAAATCCCAAACTTCAAGCCACTTAAGATCGCTAATCCTGTCCATCTGCATTGCAGTCAACTCACCTGGAAATGCCAGAACTCTCTTCTTAAAAGTAGGATTTTGATAATGCAGTAATTTTTTAATCACTTCATCAAGTCTACGTTCAGAAAAAGTTGAGGCTGCTTTGCATTCAATCAACAAAGTTTCCCCGTTAAAATCTGCTTTTATATCTGCATTTTCAGTATTAACCTCATTCTGGACATTGCTAAAACTTCCATGACACCTCATCATTCTAAGCAACTCATATTCGAATATAAATCCCTTAACCTGAGAACCTTCATGAATACCCAATATTATACCGCCCCCCATCCATACACTTTTAAATGCTTTGTCTTGTTATCATAAAAAACATCGTATCCAATCCTCAGTAATAGGCGATCTGTCAAGTTTGAGTTCTTCGAGCTTTTCAATTTCACAAATATTACTTCTTTATCCAAGTTGCTATCGAAGTAGCCGCCTTTACTAATGACCTTGTAACATCAGACCCCCTTGAATGAACTATAATTATTAATTAAAAAAAACCACTTACTATTCCCTACCCTACATAGTTAATGTTTAGTCACTCAATGGCTCTCCTCTTCATAAAGTCCTCAAACTTATTTCTTAGTACATACACATAATCACATATTGCTATTGCAAAATCTAAGAGGTCAGAAGCATCTATTTTACTTATTTTCACATCAGAAGCATGAGCTCCAATATTCCGATGAATTCGCAGAGCATTTCCCCATTCATAAATCCTCTTATCAATTATCTCAAGCTCTAATAGTTCCTTAAGACCTCCGAAGATATTTGAACTGCTAGCATTAAAATCCTTACAGATGGCTTCTACCGCTCTTCCGCACATAACAGCACAAGCTAAATATGCACTGCCTTTAAAACATTTTTCAGCCTCATCCAATGAAAAGCTTACAGCTTCAGGCAAATCCCAAGACCATTCTCTTTTAGGATCAGGCCATAACCTAACAGCATGACTCCATTCATATTCTTCATTTCCTATTTGCCAAAGTTCTGTTCGAGCTAGCAATGAGCACTTGCAAACTGGACATTCTAAAAGTACTCGCTTCGACGGATTCTCTTCATAGTCCTTATACGTTTCATGCTCACCTTTTATAATGCCATCTACTTTGGAATTACAATATGGACATTCAACTATCATATCCTTTCCCCCGTTTCCTGCTGTCACAGCCTACATCTGTAGTTCTACAATATTTGTAAAATTTCCTGCTTTATTAACAAGGAAAGCGCATAAATGGACTTGGCTTGAGAAAATTTTCATTTTAATGCTCTAGTGGATTAATTATAAGGAGACTCATGCTATTCATGGCCAGCACTTCTCACAAACCCAGTATTATCAAGCATTTCAACCACAATGCACCCCTAATTATCTCCTGAAAACATGAAAAAAGAGTACCAATTAAGGTACTCTCTCATACTCCATATGGAGCCGAGGGGAGTCGAACCCCTGTCCGAAGATAACGGCACATAAGCTTCTACGAGTGTAGTTACAGTTTTGATGTCACCCTAGAAGCCCCCCGTAACCGGGTCCCCTTCGGGTCAGCCTGATTATCTTCTTCAGCTCACCCCAGGCGGAGATGAGACAGCGTATTCCACTATTTGTTAGCCCCTAGCCCTGTCACATGGACGATGCAGAGTAGAAGCACGCACACAGTTTCTTAGGCTGCGAAAGCGTAGTTGTTTTGTTGTTTGCCGTTTAATAGGCTTTAGCGTTGATGAAGCGGACGCGTCCCCACTACTCGCTACTCATGCTCGAACTATCCCCGTCGAATCCAAGAACGGCCCCTCATTAGAAAGGGCGCTTCGGATTAACGGATCAATCACAAGCACAAATGCTGATCCGGTACACAGCGATCTGATTTACGATGGCTGTTCAGAAGCAAAAAATCTACTTACCCAGTATAGCACATTTATCAACACTTTAACACGTGGGTTAAAGGAATTGAAGGTTGAATCTGGAACCACCTGACGAGGGTGCAGTAGTCAGTCTATCTGGCTACCTTCTGTTTGTCGCGCAGCACACGCTGGATATCACGCTGTGCGTCACGCTTCGCGGCGGAATCCCGTTTGTCGTATTCCTTCTTACCTTTACCCAGACCAATCAGCAGCTTGGCGTAGCCATTACGCACATAAATCTTAAGCGGCACAATGGTGAAGCCATCCCGTTTGGACGAGCCCAGCAGCTTGTGTATCTGCTCCTTATGCATAAGCAGCTTACGTGTGCGCGTAGGATCGGTAGGATTGGCGCGGTTTCCCTGTTCAAAAGGACTGATATGCATGTTGTGGATATGAATCTCGCCATTGCGGATCGTAGCGAACGCATCCCCTATGTTGGCGCGGCCATTACGCAGCGATTTGATCTCTGTTCCTGTAAGAACCAAACCAGCTTCGTAGGTGTCCTCAATAAAATAGTCATGGGAAGCTTTTTTGTTCTGGGCGAGCACTTTCCCGTCTGCTTTTTTACCCATGAGCGTCACTCCTTGAATCGAATTCCCGGCAATCCTTCACGGACACCAGGTCTATATTGTATCAAAAGCCGAGCTGCCAACGCAAGGAAGGATCGCTCTATGCCGCGGTCGTGTGAAGCTTGATTCTTATTAAAAAAGCACTGCCCCCCTAAAGGAACAGCGCTCATATCGTTCAGCCTACGCCTTAGGTTTCTTCTTGCGCTTACGGCGCCCGCTCTTCTCGCCAGTGTCAGCACCGGCCTGGCCTGCAGACTCCCCGCTGCCTGGCGTCACGGAGGGGCTAATGAACACGCCGCCCTTCTTCTTGCGGCGGCCCTTGCCCTCCGGCGCTGCGCCGCGCCCGTCGGCCCCGAGGTCCTCGCGGCTGCGGAACCGTGTGCTCGCGTCTACGCCGCGCAGCTCACCGCCCGCCTGCTCAGACCCGCCACCGCTCGGCGCGCCGTAGCCGCCCTTGCCCGAGCCAAAGCCGAAGGCGATGCCGCGTCCCCCGGCACCGCCACCGGCCTCCGCGCCGCGGCCTCTGCCGCCCTCGCGCGGAGCGCCAGACCCGCCGGCTTCGCCCCGGCGGTCCGCCTTGCCGCCGCCCGCTGCGCCTGCGGCGGCAAGACCACGCCGCGCGGCCGCTTCCGGCCCGCGGCCGCTCTTGCGGCCGCTGCCGGCTGCGCCGGCAATGTCCCACGCCGCCGCTCCGTCTGCGCGCGGCCCGTTCCCGGTGCCGGCTCCAGCGGCACCGAAGCCACCAGCCGCTTCACCGCCGCCAGCGGGAGAAGCGTTCTTGCTCTTACCAGCGGCACCGGCGCCGCCGCTCTTCCCCTTACCGCCAGCACCGAAGATGGCGCCGTTCTTGCCCTTGGCAACACCACTCTTACCTCCGGCAGCAGCGCTGCCGGGCTTTCCTTTACCGCCACGGCCCTTGCCGCCTCCAGCCTTACCGGCGGGCTTGCTGAAGCCACCTGCGCCCGGACGGCCGCCTTTGCCGCCATAGCTCCGGTGGTCTCCGGCCGCCCGCGGCTTCATATCAACCAGCTCGAAGTCGATGGTGTGGTCATCCATGTTAACCTTGGCAACCCGGATTTTCACTTCATCGCCGATGCGGAAGACCTTGGAGGTACGCTCGCCGATCAGCGCCATATGAGCTTCATCGAAGTGGTAGTAGTCGTCTGTCAGCGCACTGAGGCGAATGAGACCTTCGACCGTATTGTCAAGCTCAATGAACATCCCGAAGCTGGTCACGCTGCTAATCATGGCGTCGAATTCCTCGCCAACCTTGTCCTGCATGAACTCTGCTTTCTTCAGTTGCTCGGTATCGCGCTCGGCTTCAACAGCCACTCGCTCACGTTCCGAGGACTGCTGGGCAATATCCGGCATCCGGGAGGCCAGATATTCGTGGCGCTTCTCGCTCAGCGCTCCGCCATTCTCAAGCACCTCACGCATCACACGGTGGATGACCAGATCGGGATAACGGCGGATCGGTGAGGTGAAGTGGGAATAGAACTCCGCTGCCAGCCCGAAGTGCCCGGTGCTCTCGGCATCATACTTCGCCTGCTTCATGGAGCGCAGCATCATCGTGCTGATTACCGTCTGCTCCTTCGTTCCCTGAATCTGCTCCAGCAGATCCTGCAGGGCACGCGGGTGAACCGAATTCCCCCGGCCCTTCACGTGGTAGCCGAAGTTAGCCGCAAAAGCCATAAAGTTCTGCAGCTTCTCCGGGTCCGGGTCCTCATGAATCCGGTACAGGAACGGAACCTTCAGCCAGTGGAAGTGCTCCGCCACCGTCTCATTAGCCACCAGCATGAATTCTTCAATAATCTGCTCCGCCACAGAGCGTTCACGTTTTACAATATCGATAGCCTTACCGGCCTCATCTACAATAATCTTGCTCTCCTCAAAATCGAAATCCACCGCGCCGCGCCGCATCCGGGCACCCCGCAGCTTCATCGCCAGCTCCTTCATCAGGCGGAAATCCCCGATCAGCGGAGCATAACGCTCCAGCAGCTCAGGATCTTCATCCTCGACAATCTTCCGTACATCAGAGTAGGTCATTCTCTCCTTCGTACGGATGACACTGGTGAAGACATCGTGGTTCACGACCTTCATCTGCTCGTCGAATTCCATTTCACACGACATCGTCAGACGGTCAACCTGCGGATTCAAGCTGCATATACCGTTCGACAGCCGGTGCGGAAGCATAGGAATGACACGGTCCACCAGGTACACACTGCATCCGCGGTCATAGGCTTCCTTGTCCAGCTCAGAGCCTTCACGCACATAATAGCCTACATCAGCAATATGAACGCCCAGCTTATAATGGCCATTCTCCAGACGCTCAACGTTGACCGCATCATCCAGATCCTTGGCATCTGCGCCGTCAATCGTTACGATATTGAGCCCGCGCAGATCACGCCGCCCCTGCTCGATAATCTCTTCATCTGTGATCGAATCCGGCGCCTGCTCCGCTTCCGTCATCACCTCAGCCGGAAAAGCCTCCGGAAGCTGATGCTTACGGATTACCGACAGAATATCCACGCCCGGATCATCCTTATGGCCAAGGATCTCAATGATCTCACCCTCAGCCGCAGCACGGCCCTCCGGATAGCTCACAATGCGGACAACCACCTTTTCCCCGTCAACCGCACCCTTGAAAGACTCCCTTGGGATGAAAATATCCCGGTTAATCCGCTTATCATCAGGCAGCACGAAGCCATAGGTCTCCAGGCTCTGGAAAACACCCACCGTCTGCGACACACCTCTGATCAGAATCCGTTCCACTTCGCCTTCCATTCGCCCGCCGGACGGGCTCTTAGAGGTAATACGGATCAAGACGATATCGCCGTTCATAGCACCCTTCAGATCGTTCGCGTGGATATACACATCCGGGTGCTCCCGGTTATCGGGAATCAGAAAAGCAAAGCCCTTGGCATGAACCTGCAGCCGTCCGCGCAGCAAATCCATCCGCTCAGGCACACCATAACGGCTACCCCGGGTCAATATGATCCGGCCGTCCTTTTCCAGGTCAATCAATAGAGCCTCAAAGGCTTTGAAATCGGCACTATCCTGAGTGGCGAAATGGCTTACCAGTTCTTCATAGGTTAGTGGTTTATAAGCGGTCTCCCGCATGAAATCAAGTAAGATTTCCTGTGTTATCATGTTCGTTACCTCAGCCTCCTGCTGCATTCCTATGCATTGGCATACTGTATGCCTTGTCCTATTATACAGCTAATCATTTCAAGTAAAATTTACCTTTATATACTTCATACCCTAGTATACACGAAATCAATCCCGGGCATCCCTGTTATGATGTTCACAATATTAAATCTGCATACAAAAAAGCCCCCGTCTATTCCATTCAGAACAGAGCGAAGGCTTACTGTAGACGAGTTATTCAACAACAATGGCAACAACTATTGACATGATGAAGAATCCTGCCGCCAGACCAACTGTTACACGCTGCAGCACAAGCTCCATACCGCGCGCCTTTGTTTTACCGAAGAGATGCTCAGCACCGCCGGAGATGGCACCGGAAAGACCTGCACTTTTCCCTTTTTGCAGAAGAACGACCGCAATCAGACCTACGGCAAAAATCAGAAGCACCACTTTCAAAAAGATATCCATTCACTTCCACCTCCTACGTCCAAGCATCACTATCTATGCTAAATTAGAATATCCGTTTCATAAACAGCATTTTTATTTTATCATAGCCACAGAATGAATACAACCTTCCAGACGGCATTCCTGCCCTATCACACTATGAAAATCTCATGTTGTCCCTCTATCGCGGATATCAACATCAAAAAAGCCTGCCGGAAACCGGCAGGCTCATTGTATCTATAGATTCAAAAGAAATTATCTTTTGAGGTTGTAGAAGGATTTCAGGCCGTTGTATTGAGCCAATTCGCCCAGCTCGTCTTCGATGCGAAGCAGTTGGTTGTATTTAGCCACACGGTCTGTACGGGAAGGAGCACCAGTCTTGATCTGGCCTGCGTTGGTAGCTACAGCAATGTCAGCGATAGTGCTGTCTTCGGACTCACCGGAACGGTGGGAGATTACAGCTGTGTAGCCGGCACGTTTTGCCATTTCAATCGCATCGAAGGTTTCAGTCAGTGTACCAATCTGGTTAACCTTAACCAGGATGGAGTTACCGATACCCTTTTCGATACCTGTTGCCAGACGCTCAGTGTTCGTAACGAACAGGTCGTCACCAACCAATTGGACTTTATCGCCCAATTTTTCAGTCAGCAATTTCCAGCCATCCCAGTCATCTTCGGACATACCATCTTCGATAGTGATGATTGGGTACTTCTCAACCCATGAAGCCAGCAGGTCAACATACTCAGCGGAAGTGTAAGATTTACCTTCGCCTGCAAGTGTGTATTTACCGTCTTTGTAGAACTCAGTGGAAGCAACGTCCATACCAAGGAATACGTCAACGCCTGGTTTGTAACCGGCTTTTTCGATCGCTTCGATGATTGTAGTGATCGCTTCTTCATTGGAACCCAGGTTCGGTGCGAAGCCGCCTTCGTCGCCAACAGCTGTGTTCAGGCCTTTGGATTGCAGTACGGATTTCAGGTTGTGGAAGATTTCTGCACCAGTACGCAGTGCTTCCTTGAAGCTTGGAGCGCCTACTGGAAGAACCATGAACTCTTGAACGTCGATGTTGTTATCGGCATGCTCACCACCGTTGATGATGTTCATCATTGGTACTGGAAGAGTCTTGGCATTGAATCCGCCCAGGTATACATACAAAGGAATGTCCAGAGCAGTTGCAGCAGCGCGAGCTACGGCCATGGATACAGCCAGGATTGCGTTAGCGCCCAGCTTGCCTTTGTTAGGAGTTCCGTCCAGAGTGATCATCAGCTTGTCGATGCCCACTTGGTCAAGAGCGTCCATTCCGATTACTTCTGGAGCGATAATTTCGTTTACGTTCTCAACAGCTTTCAGAACGCCTTTGCCCATGTAACGGGATTTGTCGCCGTCACGAAGCTCTACAGCTTCATGAGCGCCAGTGGAAGCGCCGGAAGGAACGATAGCGCGGCCTTTTGCGCCGGACTCCAGATATACGTCAACCTCTACAGTAGGGTTACCACGGGAGTCAAGGACTTCGCGTGCATACACATCAGAAATAATAGTCATGTAAGTTTAATCTCCTTTTATACAATGGTTTTGGGTTTACACAAACAGGGTGTCTTGCTTATTTGCGGCTGGCAATCATGGATTGTCCGGTCATTTCCGCAGGCTGCGGAAGTCCCATCAGATCTAAGATTGTCGGTGCCACATCTGCGAGAATACCAGCTTCGCGCAGAACTACATCTTCAGTGGTGACGATGAACGGTACCGGGTTGGTGGTATGGGCTGTGAACGGACGTCCGTTCTCATCGAATACCATATCAGCATTTCCGTGGTCGGCAATGATAATAGCAACGCCGCCCTTGGCAACTAAAGCATCCACAACCTTGCCTACGCATTCGTCCGTTACTTCGACTGCCTTAATTGTAGGCTCCAGCATGCCGGAGTGTCCTACCATATCAGGGTTAGCAAAGTTCAGGATAATGGCATCCTGTCTGTCCGCCTCGATCTCCGCTACGCAGGCCGCCGCCACTTCGTAAGCGCTCATCTCTGGCTTCATATCATAGGTTGCCACCTTCGGCGAGTTGATCAGGATACGGGTCTCGCCTGGAAGCTCCTCATCGCGTCCGCCGCTGAAGAAGAAGGTTACATGCGGATACTTCTCGGTCTCTGCAATACGCAGTTGCTTCTTGTTCTGCTGAACCAGCACTTCACCGAGCGTGTTGTCCAGGTTTTTCGGGGAGTAAGCCACGAAGCCTTGAACCGTCTCACTGAAGGTTGTCAGACATACGAAATGCAGGTTCTCCGGGAACTTCGGACCACGGTCGAAGCCGCGGAAATCCGAGTTCGTGAACACTTGTGACAGCTGAATGGCACGGTCAGGACGGAAGTTAAGGAAAATGACGGAATCGCCGCTCTCCACGGTCGCTACCGGGTTGTTCTGGCTGTCCACAATTACACTTGGCTCCACGAATTCATCGAACACAGAATTCTGGTAGGATGCAGTGATGGCCTGAAGGGCATCGGTATATTTAGGGCCTTCCCCATATACCATTGCACGATAAGCCTTCTCTACACGTTCCCAGCGCTTGTCACGGTCCATCGCGAAGTAGCGTCCGGATACCGTAGCAATCGTACCTACGCCAACCTCTTCAATCTTGGCGACCAGATCCTGAATGAACTTCTGTCCACTGTCGGGTGGTACGTCACGGCCATCCATGAAGGCATGAATATAGACTTCATGCAGATCTTCTTTTTTGGCCAGATCGAGCATGGCGAACAGGTGATTGATGTGGCTGTGTACGCCGCCATCGGATACCAGTGCATAGAGGTGAAGCTTTTTGCCGGTTGACTTAGCGCTTCTTACGGCAGCCACCAGCGTCTCGTTATCGAAGAATTCTCCGTCACGGATCGACTTGTCGATACGGGTCAGGTCTTGATATACAATCCGGCCGGCACCAATGTTAAGGTGCCCTACTTCAGAATTACCCATTTGGCCTTCCGGCAGACCTACAGCTTCACCGCAAGCGGTAAGCGTAGTATTCGGATATTGCTTCAGGTAACGGTCGTAGTTCGGCTTGTTGGCTTGGGCAACAGCGTTGCCTTCATCCGTGTTCCGCAGTCCGAAGCCGTCCATGATAATCAGTGCTACAGGTCTTGGAGCTGACATTCTTACTTCGCCCCCTCAACGAGTGAAACGAAGGAAGCAGGCTGCAGGCTGGCACCGCCGACGAGAGCGCCGTCGATGTCGCTTTGACTCATGTACTCCGTTACATTCTCAGGCTTCACGCTGCCGCCGTATTGGATACGGACTGCATTAGCCGTTGCTTCATCGTACAGGCCTTTAACAAGGGTACGGATATAAGCAATAACTTCGTTAGCATCCTGGGAAGTGGAGGATTTACCTGTACCAATCGCCCAGATCGGCTCATAAGCGATAACTACGCTTGCTGCCTGCTCTGCGCTAAGACCGGCAAATGCCGCTTCAGTCTGCACCTTGCATACGTCCTTAGTCTGGTCAGCTTCGCGCTCTTCCAGCTTTTCGCCTACGCAGACAATTGGAGTAATGCCGTGACGGAAGGCCGCATGCATCTTCTTGTTGACGATTTCGTCCGTTTCACCGAAATAAGCACGGCGTTCCGAGTGGCCGATAATAACGTACTCTACACCAAGATCCTTCAGCATTACGCCGCTGATCTCACCTGTATAAGCGCCGTTATCTTCGAAGTGCAGGTTCTGTGCACCAATTTTGATGGTAGTGCCTTGTACCGCTGCAACCAGTGCAGGCAGGTTCGTGAATGGCGCGCAGATTACAGTCTCTACGCCTGCCACTTCCGCCTGGCCTTTGATTTCAGCGATGAAGCCTTCGGCTTCCGGAACGGTTTTGAACATTTTCCAGTTGCCTGCAATAATAGGTGTTCTACTCATAGTGATGTATTGCCTCCCTCTTCGGTATTACTTGTCGTTCAGTGCTTCTACACCTGGAAGAGCCTTACCTTCCATGAACTCGAGCGATGCGCCGCCGCCAGTGGAGATGTGATCCATCTGGTCTGCGAGGTGGAATTTCTCAGCAGCCGCAGCGGAATCGCCGCCGCCAATAACAGTGTAGCCTTCGGTAGTAGCACAAGCCTGAGCCACAGCCTTGGTACCTTCAGCGAAGATGTCGATTTCAAATACGCCCATCGGTCCATTCCATACAACCAGCTTGGAGTTTTTGATAATATCGGCATAGATTTCACGGGTCTTAGGACCGATGTCCAGACCTTCCCAGTCTGCAGGGATCTCGGTTGCATCTACAATCTTGGTGTTGGCATCTGCACCGAACTTGTCAGCGACTACAACGTCAACCGGAAGCACGAAGTTCTTGCCCAGCTTCTTGGCCTTCTCGATGAATCCAAGCGCTGCATCAATCTTGTCGTTGTCTACCAGGGATTTACCGATTTCGTGACCTTGAGCCTTGGTGAACGTGTAGGAGAGGCCGCCGCCAATCAGTACATTGTCAGCCAGATTCAGCAGGTTGTCGATAACGTCAATCTTGTCTTTCACCTTGGAACCGCCGATGATGGCCGTGAAAGGACGTTCCGGGTTAGAAAGCGCCTTGCCGAGAACGGACAATTCCTTCTCCATCAGAAGACCGGATACTGCCGGCAGGAAGTGAGCGATTCCTTCTGTCGAAGCATGGGCACGGTGAGCTGCGCCGAATGCGTCATTGACGAACAGGTCAGCCAGTTCAGCGAACTGCTTAGCCAGTTCAGGATCATTCTTCTCTTCGCCTTTGTAGAAACGGACATTCTCAAGCACAAGCACATCGCCATCGTTCAGTTCAGCGATTTTCGCTTTTACAGCTTCGCCAATGGCCTCATCAGCCTTGGCTACCGGTTTGCCGAGCAATTCAGACAAACGGACTGCAGCGGAAGTCAACCGCATGGAATCGACGAATTCGCCTTTAGGACGGCCCATATGGCTGGCCAGAATGACCTTTGCACCGTTCTCAATCAGGTATTTAATTGTTGGAAGGGTTTCGCGGATACGGGTATCATCAGTGATCTTGCCGTCTTCCACTGGCACATTGAAATCTACACGCACGAATACGCGTTTGCCTTTTACTTCTACATCACGGACACTTTTTTTGTTCATGATTAACATTTCCTCCACACCCAAAATTGGTTCCTTCACAAAGCCATTTCACGCGAATCCAGTTCATTTAGAAAGAGCGGAAACAGACTTTCCTTGTTTCCGCTCTATTGTACTTCTTATATGAAATCGGTCTTATTTAGCAAGCTTAGCGAATTTCTCCAAAGTACGAACCAGTTGTGCAGTGTAGGACATTTCATTGTCATACCAAGCAACAGTTTTAACCAGCTGTTTGTCGCCAACAGTCAGTACTTTAGTCTGAGTTGCATCGAACAGGGAACCGAAAGTCATACCCTTGATGTCGGAAGATACGATTTCGTCTTCAGTGTAGCCGTAAGTTTCTGGGTCAGAAGCTTCCTTCATGGCTGCATTGATTTCTTCAACAGTTACGCTCTTATCCAGAACAGTAACCAGCTCAGTCAGGGAACCTGTAGCTACAGGCACACGTTGTGCTGCACCGTCAAGTTTGCCCTTCAGTTCTGGAATAACCAGGCCGATGGCTTTAGCAGCACCGGTAGTGTTAGGGATGATGTTCTCAGCAGCAGCGCGGGCGCGTCTGAAGTCGCCTTTTGCGTGTGGAGCATCAAGAGTGTTCTGGTCACCTGTGTAAGCGTGGATCGTAGTCATCAGGCCTTCGATGATACCGAACTTGTCGTTCAGGACTTTGGCCATTGGAGCCAGGCAGTTCGTTGTGCAAGATGCGCCGGAGATTACTGTTTCGGAACCGTCAAGGATGTCATCGTTAACGTTGTACACAACAGTTTTCATGTCGCCTGTAGCTGGAGCGGAAATAACTACTTTCTTAGCTCCGCCTTTAAGGTGCTTCTCAGCGGCTTCTTTAGTTGTGAAGAAACCAGTACATTCCAGAACGATATCAACGCCAAGCTCTCCCCAAGGAAGTTCTTCAGGGTTGCGGTTCGCCAGAACCTTTACATCTTTACCGTTAACTTTGAAGAAGCCGTCATGCACTTCAACATCGCCTTGGAATTTACCTTGAGTTGTATCATATTTAAGCAAATGAGCAAGCATCTTAGCGTCAGTCAAGTCGTTGATCGCTACCACTTCGATACCTTCTACATTTTGAATACGGCGGAATGCAAGGCGTCCAATACGTCCAAAACCGTTAATACCAACTTTTACACTCATTGAATAGTTCCTCCTAGAGTTCGTTTTATTTATTCAAGACAGGCCGTGAGGCTCGTCAAGACAACAATGTTAAGTATAATGCATAAACCCTTTACGCGCGCCCCATTTAATGGAATCTATAGGGCCTTTTGTAGCTGTGTGTCGATTTCCTTGCCGATTTCGACAGCCGCCGCCTCGTCGATGACGAGAATATCCTCTTGACCGAACCGCAGCATCGCATGAATGGCCTTCGCCTTGCGTTTGCCTCCGGCAATACCGATAACGACTTCTGTACGGATAATGTCTTCCAGGCGCAGCCCCATGGTCAGCATAGTGTGAACCACTTCGCCATTCTCATTGAAATAGTATCCGAAGGATTCGGCTACAGCACCCTCGCCCTGAATCTCTGAGATCGTCCCGGAGTCCAGCTTGCGGCGGTGGGTCATTTCAATGGCATCACCTATTCCATGTACAATAATACGCGATCTGCGGATAATTTGTACAATCTCTCCAATATTGGAGTCCTGCGCAAGCGACTGATAAGCGTCTCCGCTAAGCAGATCGGGCACATGTAGCAGACGGTAATTGGCGCCAATCCGTTTGGCCATGGTTGAAGCAATGGTGTTGGCCTGTATCTCCATGCTCTCTCCCAGTCCTCCGCGCGCCGGAACAACCCAGGCGTTCTTATAGGAAAGGGATAGCGGCGGGGTCAGTTGATCGGCCATCTCGGCCAGGGTTGATCCGCCTGTGACGGCAATCGTATCGTCACTGCGCAGTACGCTGAGCAGTGCCTTGGAGCCTGCGCGCCCCAGCTCACGCTTGGTGAACGGCGATGTCTCACAATCGCCAGGTACCACAATGACTTTGGTGAGACCGTACGTTGTACGAATTTTCTCTTCCAGATCATCCAGGCCGAATAGGCTCTTGGCGACCGGCTCCAGCAGGTCAAGCAGTCTGCGACCGGCATCGCTAATGCGCATACCGACGCTCTCGATCTCAATGAGCCCCTGCGATTTCAGAAGATCCGTCTCGGCGCGCAGCACCCGCTCGGTCATATCAAGCGATGCGGCTAACGTCCTGCGCCCAATAATATCGGACAGCATGATCTGATGTAGAATCGTATACCGTCTCTTAAGGGTTTCCATGAGATCAGGCAGAAGCTGCTTTTGGATTTCCAATAGATTACGCATGCTTTCACTCCTGCAACTTCGTCTTTCTCTTATCCCTTGTTCGTGGTCTCAAAATGTCCCGGGTTAACTTTTTAAGTCCCACCCATATTCTACCCAAAACTGACGCCGAGTGCAAGTGTTCCGAGACTATAATTCTCAGCCCGCTTTCATCTTATACATGGGCTTGTTCGGCAGCCCGCTGGCAGGAGGCGCATTTCCGGCTCTATTAATGGAGGCAGAGAAAACTATTTTTGCGCAGGATGCCTAATACGCATTGCTTTTATCCGAGAAGTATATTATAATAATTTCTGTTGCGCCCGTGGTCCAATGGATATGACGTAGGCCTCCGAAGCCTGAGATCCAAGTTCGATTCTTGGCGGGCGCGCCATTTTTTTCAAGCTTGTACATAATTTAGTTCCGATTATATTATATTTAACCAATGAGCCGCTTGAGGGCTCTTTTTTTTGAAAGTAAGTTTGACTTTCTTTGACTTTTTGTTTGAATTTGTTTATCATGTGGTTAATACGGTAACAGTAAAAAATGAACACATTCGAAGCACCAATTTCAAGGAGGTTTTCCACGTGAGTTATATTCCTATGGTAGTAGAACAGAGCAACCGCGGTGAGCGCGCTTATGACATCTATTCCCGCCTGCTGAAGGACCGCATCATTTTCCTTGGAACGGAGGTTAATGACGTGGTTGCCAATTCCATCATCGCACAAATGCTCTTCCTGGCTGCCGAGGACCCGGATAAGGATATTCACCTGTATGTGAACAGCCCAGGCGGTTCCATCACAGCGGGTATGGCCATCTTCGATACAATGCAATACATTAAGCCGGATGTATCCACCATCTGTGTAGGTATGGCCGCTTCCATGGGAGCGTTCCTGCTGAATGCCGGCGCCAAGGGCAAGCGCTTTGCCTTGCCGAACAGCGAGATCATGATTCACCAGCCGCTAGGCGGTGCGCAGGGGCAGGCTTCGGATATCGAGATCCGCGCCCGCCGCATCATCAAGCTGCGTGAGAAGCTGAACCGCATCTTGTCCGAGCGTACAGGCCAGCCGCTGGAGAAGATCGAGAAGGATACTGACCGCGACTACTTTATGAGCGCTGCAGACGCTGCTGAATACGGTATCGTGGACAAGGTAATTGAGAAGACTCTGCCAACAGGCGTATAAGTACCTGCTCCAATGAATACACAAAGAGGCTGTAACAGACCGGTCCGGTCCCGTTACAGCCTCTTTCTTATGCCCAGCCATTGCTGCCTACCTTAAGCTCCCGTACCCAAGGGCATCCAGCTTGCCTGCAATTACGCGGTAGCCTCTGCCGTTCGGGTGAATATGGTCCAGGAACAGCAGCCCCCGCTCATTACCGGCAAATTCATGGTATACCGAAGCAAACCCTACGTTATTGCTGCTGTAGCCTGCTGCATAGCGGTTGAACTCCCGCACCCACTCTGTTGCTTCATTCACCTGTGGGTAGGGATTATACAGGCCTACCATCCGGATGATGTAGGGGCTGCGGGAACCTGCTTTGAGCTGTGTCAGGCTACCCATGATGTCGCTGTAGTTACGCTTGCAGTCCCTAAGCGCCTGCTGCAGTAAGCCCTGGAATTCACCGGGCCGGGGCCCGGCTGCCCGGGCTGCCTTAATCAAGTCGTTGCCGCCAATGGACAGCGTAATGATCTGCGCATCCTTCACCGCCGCCCGGTAGACATTCGAGCTCCTCAGCCGTTGCTTCAGCCCCCCGGTGGTCAGACCGTTGACGCCAAGATTCGCCGGTACCACTGGTGTACCCAGCCTCCCTTCCGCCATCCGGCGGTAGACGGGGACGAAGCCGTTCCCGGGCAGCGCCCCGAAGCCGGTTGTAAGTGAATCCCCGATCGCTGTATAAGCATAGACCATAACCTTCCCCTCCCCGTTATAAGCTGCTTGCCTTCTATAGCTTATGACTATCCGGGTGAAGTGGTAACGGCAGGGCAGGCTGATTAGGCCGTGGATGAATGAAGGGTTGTGCATGAAGAATGCCCCTGAGTCTCCCTGAAGAGATGCAAGGGCATCTGGATAATTATTTTATTATTTCAGCGCCGCGAACGGACTGCTTCCATCCGGCAGGAGTTCCTTGAAGCTGAAGTTGAATTCCGGGAAGCCCTCGGCATATGCCGTGTATTCGTATAACTGGAAGAAGAGCACCGCTTTGCCATCTTTCAGATAGAAGTACTTCTCGGTATTCAGTCCATTGAACCCGCCCAGATATCCTCCGTTAGCTTTGATCTCGGTGGCCAGCTTGGCATTGAGCTGTTTCTTGTAATTAGGGTTGGCACCGAACAGATCGCCCAGCAACAGACGTTTCCCGTCTTTGAGCGAGAAGGTGAACGCATTGCGGTAAGTCATCCCATGGGCACCGCCGGTATACCCGTATTGATTGGTGATTAGGCTGAGCACGCCATCCTGGTTATACGTGATCACATAACCGCCTTCGAATTCATACGGCCGGTCATCCTTCGACCGCTTGGAGATTTGATCTTCAGCATCCTTCGCATAGTTCAGAACGGTCTGCTTAATCTTATCATTGATTGCCTTCTCTGCTTCTGCACTTGCCAGGCCGCTGACCTGCGGATAATCCAGCCGGATAGGCGCATCCTTATGATCCTTCACATAGCTCACTGTTTTGATGGTTACCGCATTCTGCACTTTCTTCATAACATTCAGCCGTCCTGCTGCTGCGCCCCCGTCTACTTTGTAGCCCAAGTAATCGCTAAGCAGCTCAGACGAAACATACAGCCGGTTATTCAGTTGCTTGCCTTCACCGACATAATAATTGTTCACCATAACAGAAATGCCATAATCATTGATCGTCAGCCTTGTCTGAGCAGTTCCTGTCCCGATGGTGTACGTCTTCCCCGCTTTATCATAAGAGAGCGGCATCCCCAGCGCATCGCGCAGGAAGGTTACCGGCACCCATACCTTTCCTTCCTGGAGCAGGCCCGTCTGGGCTGTACTTTTCCCGTTAACCTTCAGCACTATAGATGAGGATTTGGCTTTGACCTGAGCGGCTGCCGGAGCGGCCTCAGTGATGCCTGCATGGATTATTCCTGTTCCTCCCAGCAGGATTCCTGCGGCGAGCATTCCCGCACCCCATTTGCTGATGTATTTCTTAGAGTTCGAATTCATTGTTATTTCCCCTTCCACCTGGTGGTATGATTAGTCATGATGTGTGTTCTTCCGTATCACTGTTCCTATTATAGTAAAAGAACTAGCGGGGGATGTTACAATCCGCTTTACAGTTTCTTAAGGTTTGCCGTGATTATCTAAAGATCCTGTCACCTCAATTTAAACAAATTGAGAGCTTTCGATAGCTCACATATGCATATATATTCATTTATATAATTATAAAAAGCGCCTGCCCTGCTTATAACAGCAGAGCAAGCGCCTCTTGCGAAACGTTTATTTCAGTTCATACGTTACACTCAATTGGGTAGTGACCTTAACCTGCCCGGGCTCAACGGAGCTGCCAGCATTGTTATCCATGGACATCTTTTGCATGGAGGCTGCTTCAGCGTAGACCACCGGATGATTCCCGTCATCGCTCTGAATGACAGTGACTACCTGACCCAGTCCGCGCTTGGCTGCTTTGGCAATAGCCGCTGCTTTGACATCTGCATTCTGCATAGCCTTCTCGATTACCTGTGCTTCAAAGGCCGATGGATCTTCAATGGCAAACCGCACATTGCCGATGTTGTTCGCTCCAGCCGCAGAGGCAGCGTCCAGCAATTGTCCAACCTTTGTCAGATCCCGGTAAGAGACCTCTAGCGTGTGCTGGGCGTTATAGCCTTTTACCTTCTGGCCGTCCTTCTCGCTGTAAGTGTAGTTAGGCTGTACGTTGAACTGGGTGCTCTGAATGTCTTTGTCTGCAATGCCCCAAGTGGTCTTGAACAAAGCGGTCAGCTTGGAGACCTTCGCGGCTGTGCCTTTCTGTGCTTCCTGCGCAGTTTCGGCAGTTGTCGTTACGCCGATGGAGAGATACGCGATATCCGGTTTGATCGACAGCTCGCCTTTGCCTACCACGTTCACCACATTCTTCTGTACTTCGTCGGCGTAAGCCTTTTCAGGACCCTTTAGCACTCCGCTCAACCCCATTCCTCCAATCATCAAGCTAGCTGCCAGCAGAACTGATCCAATCGATTTACCCCATTTTCTCATGCTTGCCATCCCCTTTCGATTCGTTTAAGTGTTATTACCCTCTAGACGGGACAGCATGGTAAAAGTTGCATGAGCGATGTACGATATTTATTTTTTATTTGTTCCCCGTCCCGATCCAGAACCGGCGGATGACATTTCCGTCCTCCTCTATATATTCGCTATCCTCGATACCGCCATTCCTGCGGATTGTCCGTTCCGATGCGGTGTTGACGGAGTCACAGACTACGAGTGCCTGCTCGATACCCAGTTCAGCGGCCTTCAGGAGAGCCTGCTTCAGAAGCTCACTGGCATAGCCTTGTCTGCGTGCAGAAGGGACGATGCCGTAACCGATATGCCCGCCAGAATGGAGCAACCTTTCGGTCAGCCGGTGCCTGATGTTCACAGCCCCCACTACCCGTTTGTCCGTGGTCACCAGCCAGAAGGTTGAACTGCTCACCCAGCCGTCCGGTATATCTGTACCACGAGCATACCCGTGAAGAGTCTGAATCATACCGCCAAAGTCAGCCGGGTCCATCTCTGTTACCCAGGGCACAAACGGCTCCCCGCTGGCCTTCCACTCCTCATAAAAGGCTAAATACGGCTCTCTGAGCGCCTCAGCAGGCTCAACTAATGATACTTCACCGTCTTGAATCTGCATCCGCTTACCTCTCCTTATCCTCTAAAGCTGATATGAAAAAAAGCCCCTAAGGGCTTTTGGTTAGACCATGTAGCATTTATTGATTCTCGAGCTCTTCCTTGCTTACCAGACTGGTCAAAGCGGTTACAGCCTGTTCCGCATCTGCACCGTCTGCGCTGATATGAATCTCCGTACCGGAACTGATCGCAAGGCTCATAATGCCCATGATACTCTTGGCGTTCACTTTTTTATCGTCTTTTTCCACGAAAATCTCCGACGAAAACTTATTAGCTTCTTGCACAAACAATGCTGCCGGCCGAGCATGGAGCCCCGTCTTCAACCGAACAACTACCGGGTGCTTTGTCATGAAACGCTTACCCCCTATTTGAGATCTGCCCAAAAATTTCACATTAATTTTATAATATTATATCATTATAACGCATACCGCACTAGAAAAAAAATAATCAGCCGCCGCGGACCTTGTCCGCCAGCTCATCAATTTTGCGCAAACGGTGGTTCACACCCGATTTACTGACCGTCCCGCCCAGCATATCCCCGACTTCCTTGAGGTTAATATCCGGGTGCGCCAGTCTGATCTCGGCCACCTCCCGCAGCTTATCCGGCAAGCTTTCCAGACCCACCTCGCGCTGCAGCAGCTTGATGTTCTCAATCTGGCGTACCGCCGCACTGATCGTCTTGTTCAGATTGGCCGTTTCGCAGTTCACAATCCGGTTGACCGAGTTGCGCATATCGCGCATGATCCGCACATCCTCGAATTTGAACAGCGCCTGATGGGCGCCGATCAGACTGAGGAACTCGATGATCTTCTCGCCTTCCTTGATGTATAGGATGAAGCCTTTTTTGCGTTCTATGCAGCGGGCATTCAGGTGAAATTCACCAGCCAACTCAACGAGCGCCTTGCAGTGCTCCTCATACATGGAAGCGATTTCCAAGTGGTACGAAGAGCCCTCCGGGTTATTGACCGAACCGCCGGCCATGAAGGCCCCTCGCAGATAGGCACGCTTGCAGCAGTTCTTGCCGACAATCTCCTCATCAATCCCGTCCGTGAAAATAAAGCCCTCAGAGACAATCCGCAGATCCTTCAGGATCTCCTGGACCTGGTTCGGGATTCTTACAATATAGACGTTATTCTTCTTCAAACGCATTTTTTTACGCACGAGCAGCTCGATATGGACCTGGTAATATTTCTTAAGCAAAGAATATACCCGCCTTGCAATCGCGGCGTTCTCCGTCGAAATGTCGAGAACCACCTTTTTGCTCGAAAGCTGCACCGAACCATTCATTCGGATCAGCGCTGACATTTCCGCTTTCTCGCAGCAGGGCTGGCTCTCGACCATCGTCAGCTCTTTTTTGGTAAGGGCCGCAAAAGACAAGGGGCTCACCTCTTTCATTTAACTCTTTCTGTCAATCCAATCCTTCACCAGCTGGAAAATATGGTGACTGAGCTTATCTGTATCATGCCGCAAATAGGTTTTAAATAATACCAGCTTGTCAGCAATCACCTTATACCCGTTGCCGTCCACGGCCTCACGGTCAAGCTGTACCGGACGGGCACCCTTCTCGGCGTATTTGATCTGCACCTGCTCCGGGATCTCCCCGTCATTGACGATCACATAATCGAACAGATGCAGCCCGATATGGTCATATACGGCCTGTAGATGGTCATTAACCGTGTAATTATCCGTCTCACCCGGCTGGGTCATTACATTGCATACAAAAATCTTAATGGCCTCGGAAGCTACCACGGCTTCTGCCAGCTTCGGCACCAGCAGATTCGGCAGAATACTGGTATACAGACTGCCCGGACCGAGCAGAATAGCATCTGCGTTGCGGATAGCCTCCAGCGCCTCCGGCAGCGGCTCCACATCCACCGGCTCCAGAAATACGCGCTTGATTACGCCTCCCGCCTCCGGGATTTTGGATTCACCGGTAATCAGCGTTCCATCCGCCATCTCGGCGTGCAGGATTACCGCCTCTCCGGCCGCAGGCAGCACCCGGCCGCGAACGGCGAACAGCCGGCTAAGCTCCCGGACTGCTGTAACGAAGTCCCCGGAGATGTCAGTCAGTGCAGCCAGAATCAGATTTCCCAGGCTATGCCCGGCTAAGCCTTCTCCGCTGCTAAAGCGGTACTTCATAATCTGTGCCATCAGAGGCTCAACGTCAGCCATAGCCGTAAGTACGTTGCGGATATCCCCGGGCGGCGGCATCTGCAGCTCACTGCGCAGAATCCCGGAGCTTCCCCCGTCATCTGCGACAGTTACGATCGCCGTGATATCCAGCGGCTTCTCCTTCAGCCCCCGGAGCATCACCGAGAGTCCGGTCCCGCCACCCATCACGACGATCTTTGGACGCTGTCCTTGTTCTTCAGCCACTATTCATCCCTTCTCTCATCAATGCCGGTCGCGTTCGGAGTCCCGATGGCTGACTGCCACCGCTTCCGTCTCGCTAACCCCCAGCATTTTGCCCAGGTATTCGGCGATGGCTACCGAACGGTGTTTGCCGCCCGTACAGCCGATGCCGATAATAATCTGGGATTTGCCTTCCTTGCGGTATTGCGGAATAAGGAATTGAAGCATATCCAGCAGCTTGGTCAGGAATTCTTGCGTTTCAGGCCATTTCATTACGTAGTCGTACACCTCGTTGTCTTGGCCTGTCTTGGGCCGCAGCTGATCCACATAGTGCGGATTAGGCAGGAAGCGGACGTCGAACACCAGGTCAGCATCAATCGGAATCCCATACTTGAATCCAAACGAAGTAATGTTAACCGAGAGGGTGCTTTTCCCGAGGTGGGAGAAGCGTGACACTATTTTTTCTTTGAGCTGAACCGGCTTCATGCTGCTGGTATCCAGACACAGGGTAGCTGAATTCTTCAGCTCCTCCAGCATCTGGCGCTCCATGCGGATGCCGTCCAGCGGCATGCCCTTCGGAGCAAGCGGATGATGCCTGCGGCTCTCCTTGTAACGCTGTACAAGCACTGAATCTGTGGCGTCCAGGAAAAGGATCTCACACCCGATCGTTGACTCGTCCTTGATGTAGGCCAGAGACTCCGACAGGGCGGTGAAGAATTCCCGCCCCCGAAGGTCGATGACCAGCGCCACCTTGGCGATTTTACCCTTGGACTGCTCAATCAGCTCAGCGAATTTCGGGATTAGTACAGGCGGAAGATTATCCACGCAGAAGAACCCCAGATCCTCCAGGCTCTGCACGGCAATCGTCTTGCCCGCACCCGACATGCCTGTAATGATAATCAGGGTGGCATGGGCGGGCAGGGTTTGCTCGAGGTCGGTCATTACAGCATCCCTCCCTATGATTAGTATATGAATAATTCCGGTCTTTTAAGAACGCAGCAGCAGGCCTGCCGCACCAATAATACCGGCGTCATTGCCAAGCGCTGCAGGTACAATCGTAACACCGGTCTGCAGAGGGGCAGGCGCCAGCTTGGCGAATACCCGGCGGACTTCATCGAACAGAATATCGCCTGCCTTGGAGACTCCGCCGCCGACGATGAATACTTCAGGGTTCAGGACCGCTGCA
This sequence comes from Paenibacillus sp. FSL M7-0896, assembly GCF_037975415.1. Taxonomy (NCBI): domain Bacteria; kingdom Bacillati; phylum Bacillota; class Bacilli; order Caryophanales; family Paenibacillaceae; genus Paenibacillus; species Paenibacillus sp. FSL M7-0896. The sequence goes on along the minus strand of NZ_CP150250.1, from coordinate 7,520,375 downwards.
ACGGAGGCCATTGATTTGCCCAGGTAGAAGGCCGCCCGGTTCACAATCCGCAGCGCAGCTTCATCGCCTGCCTTGGCGGCATCGAATACTTCCTTCGCAGCGATTTTTTCAACGGTGGACAAGGAGGTCCGGTCCCCGCGTGCTACAGCATCGTTCGCCATACGGATAATGCCTGTCGCTGAGGAAACGGTTTCCAAACAGCCCATGTTCCCGCAGCCGCACTGGATCGCTTCCAGATCGGGCACCACGGAGATATGTCCAAGCTCGCCGGCCAGACCGGCAAATCCCTGATACACCTTACCATTAATGATAATACCGCCGCCCACACCCGTACCGAGCGTATAGCAGACACAATTCTCTATGCCGCGCCCTGCACCGCTCCAGGCTTCGCCCAGTGCAGCCACGTTGGCATCATTGTCTATTTTGACTGGCTTGTTCAGGCGACCCTCCAGAATGGAGCGGATCGGCACATCTCTAAATCCTATGTTGGGCGCAAGGATGATGATACCTTCACGAATATTCGTAAATCCGGCCAGTCCCGCACCGACACCAGCCAGCTGGTCCCAGGAGTACGGAGAGTCCTCCACAATCTGGCGTACATACTTCTCGATATTATCGATGACAGCATCGACGCCATCCGCAGTCCCTGTCGGACCTTCGTAAGTGTGCAGCAGGCTTCCCTCGGCATTACAGATTCCAACCTTAATCGTGGTACCACCTAAATCCACGCCAACGTAGATATGTTCAGACATGTTACAAGCCACCTTTTTCTATGCTAAAATAGTTAATCCTACGTACCCACTATAATAGAACCCTCCCCTGCGGTCAAGGAAAGGCGATACACCCGGGGCAATGGACTTCAGTTCTTATTTGTTAACAAAAAGACTTTCTCACCAGGCAGGCAAGAAAGTCCGTTCATTCTCTTCTATTGTAGGGTGCCAGATACCTTAATGCTATTCGGACAAAATCCGCTTCTGGCCCTCAAGGGCACGGATCGGTGCAATATTCTGGGTGAATTCCAGCGTCCCCATATAACGGCCTTCTGCATCCCGCACGGCGAAATAACGGATATAGATGAATTTATCCTTGATATTAATCCAGAAATCCTCGGCATCCTTCACTCCGGCTTTGAAATCAGCCAGCAGCTTCTCAACAACATGCACACTTTGCGGCGGATGGCAGTTCTGTACGGTGCGGCCGATAACGGCCTTCGTCCGGGCGAAGATCCGTTCCTTGCCATGCGAGAAGTAGCGGACGACATCGTTCTCGTCGATAAAGGTCAGATCCACCGGCAGATGATTCATCAGCGTCTCGAGCTGGTGTAGCGACAGCAGCCCGGTCTCGAACCGGATGAAGCCCTGCGGGGACAGGCCTTCCCCTTCTTCCGCCGGAACATCAGCACCCTCAGGCTCCGCTGCACGTTCCGGTATCCATTCCTGGTCGGGCGCAGTCAGGCAGAAGCCGATTTCATCGCTTTCGCGGGCGATTTTGACCCACTCATCCTCAGTCAGCTTATCCAGCGCCATCGGGAGCAGAATATTCTCTTCCTTGAAGATCATCTCATTGACTTCCTTAATGATCTCCTCCAGTGCGGCTGTAATCTGCCCGCTGTCCCCGTTATAGGCGCTAAGCGCCTTCTTGGCTTCCTTGATCATATTGCGGATTCCGTCATCCACTCCCCACATTACCTTCGTAGGACCGTATATGCCGTACTTCTCCAGGTAAGGGAAGAGCAGATTCTCCTTGCGGCTGTAGTGCTTGTCGAGATCCAGCAGCAGACTCAGGTCCTCCAGCAGCTTATAGATAATCTCATCGCTGGCGTTCTTCTTGAACTTATCCGCATGCAGCTCCAGCCGGAAGTTGACCAGACGTTCGATCTCCCGGTTCTCCAGCTTGAACGTATGCACGGGATGACCGGGCTGCTCCTCAGGCTTAGAAGAACGGTGGATCTGTTCAATCGAGCCCTTGAAGATTGCCGTATGCACGGAGCAGAGGCGTTGTACTTCCTCTACCGGAATGCCTTCCTCGGTCATCAGAGAGTGCTCCATGGCGGAGATTTCCTCCACCGTAACATCGCCTACCGCTTCTTCAAAACGCGCCTTAACCTCCTCCACGCTTTTGCCCGCATGCAGCTCCTTGATGATCTCTCTCAGCATAGCCTGGCGGCGTGTCTGTTCCGGAATATCGACCTCGCGGTTATTAATCAGTTCGCTCATCGTAGTCTCTCCTTCTATTCTATAATCTCGAAACCATGCTGCTGAAAGGCCAGCCGAACGGTTTCCAGCTCTATTTTCTTTAATTTCATTCCTTTGGACAGGGTCATGAATCGTCCTGCAGTCTGCAGCATTCCAGGCTTCGCAATATCACGAAAACCCAGTTCCACCATGATCTCAACAATTTCCGGGTGCCTGGTTACCAGCTCAAAGACCGATTCATCCAGCTTCAACGCTTTGCTCATCCTTTTGCACACCTCACTAATGAGAATTCTTCTCAACACCAGCTTAGCATAGGGTACAGGGGTGAATTGTGATTGTAATCACTAACTACAAAAAGACTATCCCCGCCAGCCATTCAGCTTGGGGGGATAGCCTCAGAATAATACGTTTCCGCTCTAATCACGGCCTCTCGGCCATGAACAACGTACCTACATATAGATTAGGTCATGCAGCTAAGTTACAGTGATTGGCTCCATCTATGGGAATGCCGGATATCATGCGAAATCCGCATGCTGCAGAATTTAGGGCCGCACATCGAGCAGAAATGCGCCTGCTTTGCCCCCTCCGCAGGCAGGGTCTCATCATGATACGCCTGCGCCCTTTCCGGGTCCAGGGAGAGATGAAACTGGTCGCGCCAGCGGAACTCGAACCGCGCCTTGGACAGCGCGTTGTCCCGGTCCTGCGCACCCGGATGTCCCTTGGCGAGGTCTGCGGCATGTGCAGCAATTTTGTAGGTAATGACTCCTTCTCGCACATCATTCTTGTCAGGCAGGCCTAAATGCTCCTTAGGTGTAACGTAACACAGCATTGCCGTTCCAAGCCCCCCGATTATCGCTGCCCCGATGGCCGAAGTGATGTGATCATAGCCGGGTGCAATATCCGTAGTTAGCGGACCGAGGGTGTAAAAAGGGGCTTCGTGGCAAATCTCAAGCTGCTTGTCCATATTCTCCTTGATCTTGTGCATTGGCACATGGCCCGGACCTTCTACCATAACCTGAACATCGTGCTTCCAGGCAAGCGCCGTCAGCTCTCCCAGCGTCTCCAGCTCGGCGAACTGAGCTTCGTCATTGGCATCGGCGATAGAGCCGGGGCGCAGGCCATCCCCCAGCGAGAAGGCCACATCATACGTCTTCATGATCTCACATATATCTTCGAAGTGTGTGTACAGGAAGTTCTCCTGCTGATGGGCCAGGCACCAGGCAGCCATAATCGATCCGCCCCGGGATACGATGCCGGTCATTCTCCGGGCAGTGAGCGGAATATAGCGCCGCAGCACCCCGGCATGAATGGTGAAGTAATCCACCCCCTGCTCCGCCTGCTCAATCAGCGTGTCGCGATAGAGCTCCCAGGTTAAGTCCTCGGCTATACCGTTCACCTTCTCCAGCGCCTGGTATATGGGCACTGTCCCGACCGGCACAGGAGAATTGCGGATAATCCACTCCCGGGTGGTATGGATCTTAGAGCCGGTGGAGAGATCCATGATGGTATCAGCCCCCCAACGGGTCGCCCACCGCATCTTCTCCACCTCCTCTTCAATAGAAGAAGTGACCGCCGAATTTCCGATGTTGGCATTGATCTTCACCAGGAAGTTACGGCCGATAATCATCGGCTCACTCTCCGGGTGATTGATATTGGCCGGAATAATAGCACGGCCCGCAGCCACCTCATCCCTTACGAACTCCGGCCGGATATTCTCCCGGATCGCAATATACTCCATTTCCGGTGTGATGATCCCTTGCCTTGCATAATGCAGCTGGGTCACATTGCCGCCTGCATAGGCCCGCCTCGGATTCCTGCGCAGTCCTGGATAAGCTTCTGCGGCAGCCCCCTCTCTGCGAATTTCGTTATCCTCCGGCCGGACGGCTCTTCCGGTGTACTCCTCCGAATCGCCACGCTCCGCGATCCAGCTTGAACGGTGCGGCGGCAGCCCCCTCCGAATATCCGTCTCCTCCGCGGCATCCGTGTACATACCGCTTGTGTCATAGACACGCAGCGGAGCATTTTCCTCTTCCCCGGCAACGCCTTCGGTTCTGCTGAGGCTGATCTCCCGCATTGGCACCCGGATATCCGGGCGTGAGCCCTCCACATACACTTTACGGCTTGCGGGGAATCCCGAAAGATCCACCTCTTCGTTTTTACCCATTCCTGTCATTTCAATCTCCTCCTCTTCGCTCTGTACACTCATCAGATAAGAGGTCACGCAGCAGATTGAGCTGAAGAATCTATAGATTCCTGCAAGTCAAAAAGCCGCTCCACCTGGAGCGGCTTTATTAAAGGAACAGCCAAATAAGACTGTATTCAAAAAAGGTCCGACTCCACTTTCCTACGCTGGTATGATCCAGATCAGGTTCAAGGGTCCGGAAATTCAATTTTCCCGTCTCAGCCTATTCAGGCTCCCCTAGTGGGTATCTTATCTAATTAAATACATTTTACCTGTATGGGTAATTCTTGTAAACCCGTTATTTGTCCAGCGATTCGCTCCAGTCGTGCACCATCGTGCCTTCCAGGAACTTCTCGGCATCCATAGCGGCCATACAACCGGTTCCCGCTGCCGATATCGCTTGACGGTAACGGGTATCCTGTACATCGCCGCAGGCGAATACACCCGGGATGTTGGTCTCGGTGGTACCCGGGTTGACCACAATATAGCCATTCTCATCCGTATTGATCTGCCCGCCCAAGAAGGCTGTGTTCGGTGTGTGTCCAATCGCTACGAACACGCCGTCTGCCTCCACCAATTCTGTCAGACCTGTCTCATTGTTAAGCACCGTAAGGCCCTTCACTCCGGTCTCTCCTACCGTTACTTCAACCGGTGTGCGGTTCAAGGCCCAGGTTACCTTGCTGTTGTCACGCGCCCGGTCCTGCATGATCTTCGAGGCCCGCAGCTCGGGACGGCGGTGAACCAGCGTTACGCTGGATGCAAAGCGGGTCAGGAAGCTGGCTTCCTCCATGGCGGAGTCTCCGCCGCCGACGACGACAATCTTTTTATTACGGAAAAAGAAGCCGTCACAGGTCGCACAGGTGCTGACCCCGCGTCCCACATTCTCCTGCTCGCCCGGAATGCCCAGATATCTTGCAGAGGCGCCGGTTGAAATAATAACCGACTCCGCTTCCAGTACACCCATTCCGTCCACTGTTACCTTGAACGGACGCTGTGAGAAGTCCACCGACTCCACCCAGCCATTCTTGAATTCAGCGCCGAAGCGTTCCGCCTGCTTGCGCATATTGTCCATCAGGTCCGGACCCAGAATCCCTTCAGGGAAGCCTGGAAAGTTCTCCACTTCTGTCGTCGTTGTCAGTTGTCCCCCCGGCTGCAAGCCTTCAATGATCAGCGGGCTCAGGTTCGCACGCGCCAGATAAATCGCGGCAGTCAGCCCGGCCGGGCCTGTTCCGATTACAATCGTTTTGTACATTACATTGGCCTCCTTACAAGTAGGTGTTCTTACAACAGCAATTGCTTCAAATACGGGTAGTGGACGGCGATAAGCCGCCGGTTCCGGGCAGCATCCCCTTGGGTCCGGGAGCAGCCGCAGGCTCCTGCTCTTCGCCGGGCGAGCCGCCGGCTTCATTCAGGTTCTCCCCGATCAGCCGCTGAAGGCTGAACAATGCCGCCTCCTGCAGGCGGTCCTCCTGCAGCGGCTCCTGCTCCAGAACTCCGCGCAGTACCTCGGACATCTCCTCGTCCTCAATCCAGCGGAGAGCCTCGGTCACCTGAAGCTTCGTAGCAGAATCGCCGTAGCGCAGCGCCCAGAAGAACGAGGCGCGCAGCAGCGGATTATTCCGCACTTCTTCAGTGAATCTGCCTGTATTGCCCTTCCACTGCTTCAGCTGCTCCTGGAAGGGCAGCTGATAGTTATAGCTGACAGCAGGCATAGGCTGTCCTTCTGCCCGGGCCTGCTGGAGCTGGGACAGGAAGAACGCCGGGACAGCTGAAGCAGGGTCCAGCTTGGCTGCCTGTCTCCAGCAGCGCAGCGCCTCATCATGTTTTCCGCTATTGCTTGCCGCCGCGGCACAGTAATGATACAGCCCGGCGTCTCCGGCGACCTCCTCATCCTTCAGCAGACGGCGGAAATGGCTGTAAGCGGCAGCGTGCCGGCCCAGGATACCCATGGTTGTAGCCATTTTGAATACATGCTCCTGATGGAACGGCACCGTTGCTTCAAGCATACCCAGCAGCGTTTCAAGCTGTTCCTTATCTCCTGCATACTGCAGGAAGATGGCCATATTGCACAGAGCGTGCAGATTGCCGGGGTCTTGCTTCAGCACCTCATTCAGACATTCCTTCGCCTTGGCGAACCGGCCCATATAGAAATGAGCTAGTGCCAGATTATTATGCGCAGCCAAAAAATCCGGGGTACCCGCAGTGATCTCCTCCAGCAGCTCTACAGCCTGAGGGAACTTACCCTCCTCCAGCAGACTCCGCGCCCGGTCATGCTCTACGACTCCCTCACGGCTGCGGATACGCACCAGCGGAGCAGGCCGGTTCAGCTCATATTGCAGCAGCTCCATCAGTTCTTCGGATTCGGTCATGAACTCGCCGTTAGCATCCTCTTCCAAGTAAGTGACCAGCGAGCGCTCCGCCTCTTCAAAGCTTTCCATATTGGCGAAGTTATTAGCCATGTAGAAATGGCATTCTGTCATAGCGGGGTCGATTTTCTCCAGAACATGGATAAGAATCTCGTTAGATGCGGTATAATTGCCCATCTCAGATAATATACCCGCCATATTGCAATGATTCACCGGATTATCCGGCTCATATTCAACAGCTTTGCGAAAATTTCTTAATGCCTTATCATATTGAAAGCGGTCCAGCGACCGAACGGCTCTTTCAAAGAAAAAATTGGCATCCAGAGTGACCGGAATGACATTACTGTGCTCCGCGGCATTCTCTGAAGTTCTCTCTATCATGGAAGCAAGGCACCTCCCTTGTTTCAGCTTCCCTAGCCTTACCTGTTCGTTTCCATTTATGGTCTCGGCTGTCTTCTTCACACAGTATACCACATGTGGCAACGAGATTCTCAAGTCTCAGAGAGAGAGCTAACGGGAGGGAAAAGCTCAAAAAAAGACACGGGAGTTAAATCCCCGCGTCTCTGAACAGCTTATCTATGGAACCGCCCTCGATGATAATACGCGTGGCCTCAGCCAGCATGGGAGCTACCGAGAGCACTGCGAATCTGCTGGAATGCTCGTCCGGCAGGGCAATGGAATCGGTAATGACAATCTCGTCGATATTGGGATGATCCATCCGCTCAAGCGCATCCCCGGAGAACAGTCCGTGCGTAGCACAGACGATACTGTTCCGGGCGCCCCGCTCCTTCAGGCCCTCCACCACATTGACGATCGTGGTTCCGGTATCTATAAGATCCTCTATAATGATTGGCGTCCTGCCTTCCACATCACCAATGACATGCGTAATCACCGATTCATTATGCGCCGGACGCTTCTTAATCATGATGGCGAACGGCGAATCCAGCCGGCTGGCCAGCTTCTCCGCCATGGACGCTCGTCCCGCATCCGGGGAGACCACGACCAGATCGGTAAGCCCCTTCACCTTCAGATAACCGCTAATCAGATCAAGCGCCGTCAGATGATCGACCGGAATATTGAAGAATCCCTGTATGGCTGCGGCATGCAGATCAATCGTAATTACGCGCGTTGCACCGGCGGTGGTCAGCACATCGGCGACCATTTTGGCCGAGATCGGCTCACGTGGTGCGGACTTACGCTCCTGCCGGGCGTACCCGTAATAGGGAACGATAATGTTCACCGTTCTGGCCGATGCGCGCTTGGCGGCATCAATCATGACCAGCAGCTCTACAAACAGCTCGTTAATCGGATGAGCCAGGGATTGCACCAAAAATACGTCGCAGTTCCGGATGCTCTCTTCATAATGCACATAAATCTCGCCGCTTTTGAAACGGGTCAGCTTAATCTGGCCAAGCGGCGCACCAAGGCGCTCCGCAATATCAGCGGCAAGCTTCGGATTCGACGAACCGGAAAAAATCCGTAATTGATGATGCATAGTACCCTCCTGGGATTATAAATTTATACGTTGAACGGAACAGATGTACGGCGGCGCCCTTCAAAGACGGCCAGTTCGCGGAAGCCGGTGCGCCAGAGCATGTCCCGGGCCTCTGTTAAGCCGTCTCCCAGCTTCATGGGATCATGCGCATCAGAGCCAACCGTGAGCGGAATGCCCAGCTCAAGCGCCTGAACAAGCACATGCTCTGCCGGGAACATCTCGGCGCACGGCTTGGACAGCCCGGAAGCGTTCAGCTCCATCGCGATGCCGCTGCGGGCAATGACCTTCAGCGTATCCAGCTCAAGCTTCCTAGCCTCCGCCAGGTCCTCCGGCGTCCGGGGTCCGTAACCGAACCTTTTGATGACGTCCATATGTCCTATAATATCATATAATCCTGATAACGCCGACTTCTGTACAGCATCATAATAGCGGCGGTATACCGCCATGACATCCTGGCCTTCCCAGCCATGGGTCTGCCGGTGGTCGGTAATATCCCATTCTCCCAGGAAATGCACCGAGCCAATTAGATAATCCCACGGATAGGGTGCCAAAAGCTCGCGGATCTGCTCCTCACATCCCTCAATATAATCCGCCTCCAGCCCGACCCGCAGCTCAATCGTGCCCCGGTAGCGCTCCTTCAGCGTCAGGCATTCCTCCACATATCGCGGAAGCTCCGCAAGAGGCATAGCCATCTCGGGATAATAGTGGTCCGGGTCGACATGGATCAGCGGCAGATGATCCGACAGCCCAAGCTGCTCAAGTCCCAGAGCGATGCCCCGCTGCACATACTCCTCCAGCTTCCCGACCGCATGGCCACAGCGTTCATGATGGGTATGATAATCGATGTGCATGCAGAAAGTTCCTCCTAATCCCGCCGCGGGCGTTCATGGCGGGCGCTCAGCTCTTCCAGAATCTCATCCAGCGGAAGCTTGCGCTCCTGCAGCAGCACCAGCAGGTGATAGATCAGATCGCTGACCTCCAGGCGCAGCTCGGCATTATCTTTGTTTTTGGCGGCAATGATCGTCTCGGAGGCTTCCTCACCGACCTTCTTCAGGATCTTGTCCACGCCCTTGTCGAACAGATAGGTCGTATAGGCCCCCTCAGGACGATCCACCTCACGCTCGGCAATCACACGCTCCAGCTCACCGAGTACCGCAAAACGCCCGCTCTCTGCTTCAGCAGCATTCACAGTAGCCCCCGCAGTGCCAGTTACGGTTGCCGGTGAATCAAGCGGAATCTCGCGGAAGAAGCAGCTGTTCTCCCCGGTATGGCAGGCCGGACCCTCCGGCACTACCTTCACCAGCAGCGTATCGCTGTCACAATCGTAATGGATCGAGGTGATCGCCTGCGTATTGCCGGACGTTCCCCCCTTATGCCACAGCTCGCTGCGTGAACGGCTCCAGAACCAGGTCTGGCCGCTCGCAAGGGAGCGTTGCAGCGACTCAGGATTCATATAGGCGAACATTAATACCTCCAGGGTGCGCGCATCCTGAATGACAGCAGGCAGCAGGCCGGATTCATTCCAGCGGATGCCGGACACTGCCTCCTGCTGGCTTAGTGCGATATCCTTCTTGTCCTCGCTCATCGGATCTCTACTCCTCTTTGCTTCAGATCAGCCTTCAGATCATGAATAGCAATCTCTTTATAGTGAAAAATGGTTGCCGCAAGTCCGGCATCTGCCCGGCCTTCCGTAAATACATCATAGAAATGCTCAATTCTCCCGGCCCCGCCGGAAGCAATCACAGGTATACTCAGCAGGTCACTTACTGCCGCCGTCAGCTTCAGGTCGAAGCCGTCCTTGGTCCCATCCGCGTCCATACTTGTAAGCAGAATCTCGCCGGCCCCCAGCCGCTCCGCTTCCTTGGCCCAGTTCAAGGCCCGGATACCCGTGGGCGTACGTCCGCCGTGCGTATACACTTCCCATTCGCCCCAAGCCTCATTATATTTGGCATCCATCGCCACTACAATGCACTGGGAGCCGAAGTGACGGGCCCCTTCCAGAATCAGCTGAGGGTTATTTACAGCGGCCGTGTTAATGCCGATCTTGTCCGCTCCGGCACGCAGAATCCGCTTCATATCATCAGGGGTCGAGATGCCCCCGCCGACCGTGAAGGGAATGGCAATCTCACCCGCCGTCTGCCGCACCACTTCAATCATGGTCGCCCTGCCTTCCACAGAAGCGGAAATATCCAGGAATACCAGCTCATCCGCTCCCTCGCGGTCGTACAGCGCCGCAAGCTCCACCGGATCTCCGGCATCGCGCAGATTCACAAAATTCACGCCTTTTACCACACGCCCGTCCTTCACATCCAGACAGGGAATAATCCGTTTCGCCAACATGCCAAGACCCCTCCTTAGTATAGACTTACCGCAATCCGGAGGATTGGCCCAGGGTCTGCAGCGCTTCACCCAGATTAATATTGCCGGTATACAGCGCCTTGCCCACAATCGCCCCACCGATTCCGCTGCCGCTATGTACGTTCAGGCGCTGCAGATCATTAAGGCTGGTCACGCCGCCGGAAGCGATTACGCTGCGGCCGCTTGCTTTAGCCATAGAGAGAATGCCTTCCACGTTCGGCCCCTGCATCATCCCGTCACGGGAGATATCGGTATAGATAAAGGTCTCGGCACCTTTGGCGGCCAGCTCTCTGGCCAGATCTTCCGCGCGGACCTCAGATGTATTAAGCCAGCCGTGCGTAGCCACATAGCCGTTGCGGGCATCGATGCCGATGGCAATTTTGTCGCCGTATTTGGCAAGAACCGCTTCTGTAAAAGCCTGATCATTAATGGCCGCCGTTCCGATAATCACCCGGCTGACGCCAAGGCCCAGCAGCTTCTCGACATCGGCAAGTGTACGGAGACCGCCGCCGACCTGTACAGGAACATTCGCATGCTTAGCAATAGTTCCAATGATGGCATCATTCACGGGGCAGCCTGCTTTGGCTCCGTCCAGATCCACCAGATGGATATACTGCCCGCCCTGCTCTTCCCATGACTTAGCTACCTCTACCGGACTGTCGTTATAGATCGTCTCTTGGGCATAATCACCCTGCTGCAGCCGGACACACTTGCCGTCCCGGATATCAATGGCCGGATATAGGATAAAAGAAGACATGAATACTCCCCGCTTTCATTGCAAATTAGTGATTCAGGCAGGCTAAGCCTGCTGTGCCTGGAGTCTCAGGAAATTACCCAGCAGCTTGACGCCAAGCTCCCCGCTCTTCTCCGGATGGAACTGCATACCGTAGACATTGCCGCGGCCCACAATAGCCGTTACCGGATGTCCATAGTCTGTGACGGCCAGCAGATCGCTGTCCGCCGCGAGTGCATGATAGGAGTGCACAAAGTACACATGCCCCTCCGTCAGGCCGGCCAGCAGCGGACTCTCCGGCTGGCGGAAGCTCAGCTTGTTCCAGCCCATATGCGGCACCTTGTAGCCGTCCCGGGGGGCGAAGCGCACCACTGCGCCGGGCAGAAGCCCCAGCCCCTTATGCTCGCCATGCTCCTCGCTGCTGCTGAATAGCAGCTGCATTCCGAGGCAGATGCCCAGCACCGGCTGGCCCGCTGACGCTGCGGCCCGGACGACATCATCCATTCCGCTCTCCCGTAAGTGCTCCATCGCATCGCCAAAGGCACCGACTCCCGGCAGTATGACACTGTCTGCCGCCAGAATCGCAGCGGCATCCGAGGTTACAAGACTCGTATACCCCAGCCGCTCTACGGCCTTGCTGACACTGTGCAGGTTGCCCATGCCGTAATCGACGATTGCAACGGCCATCCTACAGCACTCCCTTCGTTGAAGGCACGCCCTTCACCCGGGGATCTACCAGGGTCGCCTCATCCAGTGCCCGTCCCAGCGCCTTGAAGACCGCTTCAATCATGTGATGGGTATTGGAGCCGTAATGAACGATGACATGCAGCGTAATTCTCGCCTCCAGTGCGAACTTCCACAGGAATTCATGTACCAGCTCTGTTGAGAAGCTACCTACCTGCTGGGAAGGATACGCTGCCCGGTATTCGAAATGCGGCCGGTTGCTGATATCGATCACTACCTGGGCAAGCGCCTCATCCATAGGGACGAAGACACTGGCGTACCGCTTGATGCCTTTTTTATCGCCAAGCGCTTCCCGCAAAGCCTGCCCGAGACAGATACCGATATCTTCTACCGTATGGTGATCATCAATCTCGATATCTCCCCGCGCCTGTACAGAGAGGTCAAACTGTCCATGCTTCGTGAACAGATCCAGCATATGATTCAGGAACGGCACATCGGTCTCCAGTTCGGAGACCCCGCTGCCGTCCACGGCAAAGGTTAGCTTGATGTCCGTTTCATTGGTTGTACGGCTAAGTCCGGCCTTACGCAGCGCCAGTTCGTTGTTATTGTTCTCCATTTATGTCTCCACCTTTCGCTTCGTTCGTAAGCCGGATTTCTATCGCGCGTGCATGGCCTTCCAGCCCTTCACGCCGGGCAAGCTCCATAATCGCCGCCCCGTCGCGCAGCAGCGCTTCCTTACTGTAATAGATCAGACTGGACTTCTTGATGAAGTCATCCACATCTACAGGCGAGGAGAACCGCGCTGTGCCATTCGTCGGTATAATATGGTTCGGTCCGGCGAAGTAGTCGCCGACCGGCTCCGAGCTGTACGGCCCGAGGAAGATCGCACCGGCGTTCTCTATTGCGCCGGTCAGCCCCATCGGGTCTTTCACCACAATCTCCAGATGCTCCGGCGCGAGCCGGTTCACCACGGAGATGCCCTCCTCAAGCGAGTCTACGACGATAATCGCGCCGTAGTTCTCGACCGAGGCCCGCGCGATTTGCTCGCGCGGCAATGCCTGCAGCTGCCGCTCAACCTCGGCAGCCACCGCCTCCGCGAGACGCTGCGACGGCGTCACGAGGATCGCCGACGCCATCTCGTCGTGCTCGGCCTGCGAGAGCAGGTCGGCCGCGATGTAGGCGGCCTCGGCGGTATCGTCGGCGAGCACGACGATCTCGCTCGGTCCGGCGATGCTGTCGATGTCGACAGCGCCGTAGACCTCGCGCTTGGCCAGGGCCACGTAGATGTTCCCTGGCCCGCAGATCTTGTCGACCGGCACGATCGATTCCGTGCCGAAGGCGAGGGCGGCGATGGCCTGCGCGCCGCCTACGCGGTAGATCTCGTGTACGCCCGCTTCAGCGGCGGCCACGAGAATATAAGGATCAATACCTTCGGAGCCGCCCGTCGAAGGCGGCGTCACCATCACGATCTCCGGCACCCCGGCGATCTGTGCCGGTATCACGTTCATCAGCACCGACGACGGGTAGGCCGCCTTGCCGCCGGGAACATAGACGCCCACGCGCTTCAGCGGGCGGATGATCTGGCCGAGGATCGTGCCGTCCGGCTGCAGATCCATCCAGGAATTGCGTTTCTGCCGCGCATGGAACGCACGGATATTCACGGCTGCTGCGCGAATCGCCGTCACGAAGGACTCCTCTACCCGGCCGTAGGCGGCCTCAAGCTCCTCCGGCGTTACGCGCAGCTGCGCTGGCGTCAGTACAGCGCCGTCGAAGCGCTCCGTATAACGGAGCAGCGCCGCGTCGCCTTCCCGCTTGATATCGGCCACGATTTCACGTACGGCCTTGTTCTGCTCCGGCGTGCCGTATTCCACCTCACGCTGCAGTTTAAATTCCTTACTGGACTGGATCTTCACCGCCGCTTCCCCCTTGAGCTTATAGTTTTGCTTATATTATTTTACCTGCAACCCCGGTTCTGCAATAACAGCCTGCAGCCGGTCGCACAGCTGTTGAATCTCCTCATTCTTCATCCGGTAGCTTACCCGGTTCGCCACCAGGCGGCTGGTGATCTCGAAGATGCTCGTCATCTCCACCAGACCGTTATCCTTCAGCGTCTGGCCGGTCTCTACCATATCCACAATCCGGTCAGCCAGCCCGATCAGCGGTGCCAGCTCGATGGAGCCGTTCAGCTTCACAACCTCCACCTGCTGGCCTTGCTCACGGAAATACCGCGAAGCCACGTTCGGGTACTTGGTAGCTACCCGCTGCTGAATGCCCGGCTGCCAGTTCGGAAGCCCGATAATCGACATCCGGCAGCGGGCGATCCCGAGATCCAGCAGCTCGTACACATCGCGGCTCTCCTCCAGCAGCACATCCTTGCCGACAATACCGATATCCGCCACTCCATACTCTACATAAGTGGGCACATCCACCGGCTTGGCCAGAATGAACTCCATTCCGGCCTCCGGCAAGGAAATCACCAGCTTGCGCGACTCTTCTCCGTCCGGAGGAATCGGCAGTCCCGCCTGGCGGAACAGCTCTGCCGCTTTATTGTAAATCCGGCCTTTCGGCATGGCCACCTTAAGAATCTGTGCCATCAATACCCGCCCCCGTTTCGTGTGTACTCATCATTTCAAAACCACCTGCAGCAGCTCCGCTCACCCATGCTCGCTGACAAACGACACGAACGTGTAGATCTCGCCGTACAGCTCGCCCTCTGCCTGAATAGTATCCGCATCCAGCCGCTTCACGGTCTTCAGCTCCTCCGGGCCTGTTGCCAGCCGTGTAACCACAGCATGCCCTTCCGAGCGCAGCCTCGCAGCCTCGGCAAGACCCTCCTGGCGCCGCAGTGCATCGTACTGGACCAGAATCGGCAGCTCTTCCTCTTCCAGCAGCCCGGAGACTCCATCCAGAATACGGTTGGTCTTCAGGGAGAAGCCGGTGGAGGGAATCGGACGTCCGAATTGCTGCAGCAGGTTGTCATACCGGCCGCCGCTGCATACCGGGAAGCCCAGCTCGGAAGCATATCCCT
The DNA here is from genome assembly GCF_037975415.1 of Paenibacillus sp. FSL M7-0896. Classification (NCBI taxonomy): domain Bacteria; kingdom Bacillati; phylum Bacillota; class Bacilli; order Caryophanales; family Paenibacillaceae; genus Paenibacillus; species Paenibacillus sp. FSL M7-0896. The sequence continues at coordinate 7,505,334 of NZ_CP150250.1, read as the reverse complement.
CGAAGGTCATGCCTGTATAGTAAGAGAAATCACCGATCATCGTCAGATCAATCAGTACATGCTCCGAGACACCGTAAGCAACCAGCACCTCCCATACCTTGCACAGATGCTCGATCGACGCGCGCGCCACCGGATGGTTGCTCAGCTCCAGCGCCTGTCCGCAGATCTCCTTCCCGCCGCGCAGCCGCAGCAGTCCATCCAGCTCCTGCTTCTGGGCAGCAGACAGCTCAAGACGCCGCAGCGTCTGGCGGAAGGCTACATAATCGCGGCTGAGCAGATGGCTCTTCAGCTCCTCCTGAGCCTGGGGCAGGCCGGATACCGCCTCCTGAAAGAGACCGTCGAGGAAGCCCACATGTCCAATTGCTATTTTAAAAGACTTTACGCCCGCCGCCTGCAGTGAAGCAATTGCCAGCGCGACTACCTCCGCGTCAGCCTCCGGCGAATCATCACCGACAAGCTCTACACCGGTCTGAAAGAATTCTGCCTCCCGCCCGGCCTCTTCTTCAATGGCCCGGAAGACGTTGGCATGGTAGGACAAACGCAGCGGCAGCGGCTCATCCTTCAATAGAGAGGAGACCACACGGGCTACAGGTGCCGTCATTTCTGAACGCAGCACCAGCGCCTGCCCACGGTTGTTCAGCAATTTATACAGCTTCTGATCAGATGTAGAGCTGGCTACACCGACCGTATCGTAATACTCAAGAGTAGGCGTAATCATCTGCCGGTAGCCCCAGCGGCTCATACAGTGAAGTACATCCTTCTCGATCTTGCGCAGCTTCGTTACCGCACGCGGGAGATAATCTCTTACGCCGGCAGGCTTTTCAAATCCCTTTGGTTTGGCCATCTTCATTGTTCACCTCATCGGATATGTTAAAGGGTATCATCAAATGCTTTATCATGGTAAAGTGGTAGCAAAGTAAAGTAGTGGCAATATCGTATCACGTACCATCCTTTTGCGTCAACAATTCGCTTGAATTCCAGAGTTCCTTTTGCCACCGGGATAAGCGGCGAATATAATAAGTTAATATGATTGTACTTTATTTCCTCCATTAAGTATTCCCGGTATCTAATTCAGAAGCAGAAAGAAGGACTGACGGCTTGAGTACATCCTATATGATTGGCGTTGATATTGGAACCACCAGCACGAAGGCTGTCCTCTTTGAGGAGAACGGAACAATTGTCGCTCAGAGCAATCAGGGCTATCCGCTGCATCAGCCCTCCCCCTCTGTTGCAGAACAAGACCCGGAGCAGATTCTGGAAGCCGTGATTGATACCATAGCAGCGGTCATGCAGGAGAGCCTTGCAACACCTGAATCCATTCTGCTGGTCTCGTTCAGCTCCGCTATGCATAGCGTCATCGCTGTAGATCCTGCGGGTAAGCCGCTGACCGCCTGTATCACCTGGGCTGATAACCGGAGCAGCCGCTATGCCCGGCGGTTGAAGGATGAATTGAATGGACATGAGCTCTACCTGCGGACAGGAACGCCTATACACCCTATGTCTCCAATCACCAAGCTGATGTGGCTAGGCGAGGAGCAGCCCGAGCTGTTCCGGCAGACCTACAAGTTCATCTCCATCAAAGAATATATTTTCTTCCGGTTGTTCGGAGAATATGTGATTGACCATTCCATCGCCTCTGCCACCGGCATGTTCAATCTGGAGAAGCTCGACTGGGACGAGGAGGCGCTCCGGATTGCCGGTGTTACTCCAGAGCGGCTATCCCGTCCGGTCCCGACCACCCATATCCTGCAGGGCCTGCTTCCGGAGCTTACCGGAAAGCTCGGTCTGCTCACGGACACTCCGTTTGTAGTAGGCGCCAGTGACGGCGTTCTGTCCAACCTGGGCGTAGGGGCAATGGAGCCGGGGGTAATCGCTGCAACGATAGGCACAAGCGGTGCCATCCGTACTGTAGTTGACCATCCGCTGACCGATCCCAAAGGACGGATCTTCTGCTACGCCCTGACAGACAAGCATTGGGTGATTGGCGGCCCCGTGAATAATGGGGGGATGCTCTTCCGCTGGGTGCGTGATGAGTTCGCTGCTTCTGAAGTAGAGACGGCGAAGCGCCTGGGCATTGATCCCTACGAAGTATTAACCCGGATCGCCGAGCAGGTGCCGCCCGGCAGCAACGGACTGCTCTTCCATCCGTATCTGACCGGAGAACGCGCACCGCTGTGGAATCCTGATGCCCGCGGCTCCTTCTTCGGGTTAAGCATGAATCACCGTAAGGAGCATATGATCCGTGCGGTGCTGGAAGGTGTCATCTTCAATATGTACACCGTATTGCTGGCCATGGAGGAATGTATCGGCGAGCCCGTTAGAATCCTGGCTACCGGCGGCTTCGCCCGCTCGGCGCTATGGCGGCAGATGATGGCGGATATTTTCGATCAGGAGGTAGTCGTCCCTGAGAGCTTCGAGAGCTCTTGCCTCGGCGCTGTTGTACTGGGATTATACGCCATCCGGCGGATCGATTCCTTGGATGCTGTCTTCAGCATGATTGGCTCCACTCACCGGCATGAGCCGGTTACTGCCCACGCCAAAGCCTACAAACAGCTGCTGCCCATCTTCATCTCGGTATCCCGCAGTCTGGAGGATCAGTATCAGGCTATCGCCGACTTCCAGCGCGAGCAGGCGGGGGAACAGCCCGGCTAACGTGTTTTCCAGAACCGCCTGCTTACAGCAAAGCGCCGGACAGCCGCAGATGCGGCCAGCCGGCGCTTTCAATATATGAACTAAGCCTAAGTCTACACTGTCGCCTTTGGCGCTGATGCCGGCTTCTGCGGTGCAGAGCCGAACACCATCCAGGCCGGCTTCACATAACGGAAGGCAAGCGCAACCACCAGCCAGGAGCCCAGGAGGGCCACCAGCCAGCCGCCCGCTATTGCCGCCGTATAGGCCAGCGATCCGCCGTGGAACGGCAGCTTCCGGTACATGAACAGCAGCAGCGGATGGAGCAGATAGATACCGAAGGAGCACGCCCCGGCCGAGAGCAGCAGTCTGCTCAGCACGCTGCGTCCTGCCCCGTACAGCAGGAATGACAGCTGGAACAGTACCAGACAAGAGAGCAAGGCATGCAGGTTCGAGAACCCTTCGTACCATAGACTATTGATTACTGTTTTCTTCATATAGTTGTTATACCACAAGACCACATGGTAAGCTCCGGCAACCGCCCATAAGAGCCATAGTACCACCCAGCTTGTCCCTTTACCGGAACGCCAGCCTTCGCGGGAGGGGACCAGCCACTTTTTCAAGGAGCTGTAGTAGATCGCAATCGCCGCACCTAGCAGGAAATACGAGAAATACGTAATGGCTAGACTCCCCTTGGACAGCTGCCAATACCCATGGTTCACCATATATTTGTTAAGCAGCACGAAGCCCCACTGTAACGCAAGCCCGATTACAGGTGCCCATGCCGCGAGATGCCGGACCTTCTGCAGACACCAGAGTATCAAAGGGAACAGCAGATAGAACTGGATAATGATGATGATATAGTAGAGATGTGTATACGCCGTACCCGTCCATAGATACTTGAAGAACTTCCCGCCCATCTCCTGAAGAGGCATCCCCCAGGTATGACCGGCCGTCATTTTCAGTCCAAAATACAGCACCGTAAACACAAGATAAGGCACAATAATATAGATCAGTCTGCGGCTGTAGAATTTGGCCAGTACCTTCCCGCCCAGCGGACGGTCAATATAATTGTAGAACAGGACGAACCCGCTTAAGAATATAAAGGAAGGCACCGCAAACTGGCTGAACTTGTTAATAAACAGAAACGGAGGGAACATGGAAGTGCCCAGTGTCTCAGCCAACGTGCGTGAAGTGGCATGGATGGCGATCACAGCAAAAATAGCGATTGCCCGAAAAATATCAAGCTGTGGAATTCTTTCCTTTTGAGCCATTATGATTCCTCCTGTTTACGCAGCTCGCGGAGCGGATTCCCCCCGACGAACGAACCGGCAGCAACATCTTTGTGAACCACCGATCCCGCCGCAACCGTAGCCCCATCCCCAATCGTAACCCCAGGGAGAATAGTCGTGTTAGCCCCAATCATTACATTCTCGCCGATAATAACTTCACCCAGCCGATACTCCTTGATGAGATACTCATGAGCCAGGATCGTAGTGTTATAGCCGATAACCGTGTTCTCCCCAATAGAGATCTTCTCCGGAAAAAAAACATCCACCATCGCCATAAGTCCAAACGCAGTATGCTTACCTATCTTCATCCCGAGCACCCGGCGGTAAATCCAGTTCTTGAGCGGCAGAATCGGGCAATAACGGGCAATCTGGATAAAAATAAAGTTGCGCACACCCTTCCACGGGCTGACCGTGCGGTAAATATGCCAGAGCGAATTATGCCCCTCCACGGGATAACGGGTTATCTTTCTCACGGCTGCATAGTCTCCTGCTCCACAATTGAGTACAAGTCCTTCATCTCCTGGATGATGTAATCCGGATCATAGGTGCGCAGCACAGCCTCACCCTTAAGCGACCAGGCCACTCCTGCTACACGCACACCTGCTGCCTTGGCAGACTGAATATCGACAGCACTATCCCCCACCATCAGTGTCTTGGCTGGATCAACACCCAGATTGGCCACTGCCGTGAGCACCGGCTCCGGATGCGGCTTCGGATGAGTCACATCATTCACCGTAACAATCGTCTCCATATATTTCAACAGATCGAACATTTCCAGTGACTTCAATGTGTTAGGCCGGATCTTCGTGGTCACAATCCCAAGCTTGATTCCTCGGCGCTGCAGCTCCTCCATCGTCTCATTCACATAGGGAAAAGCTTGGACCAGCTCATCATGATGCGCATTGTTGTACGAACGGTAGGACCGTTCCAGCACGCCTATATCCTTCAGCTCCAGGCCGGAGAATGCACCTAGCTGCTGCTGAAGTGTAGTTCCCATCAAGGGAATGATCTGTTCCCGGGTCAGCGCCGGCAGGTTATTCTCCTTCAGCGCATGCATGAACGAATTGATGATCAGCTCATTCGTATTCACAATCGTTCCGTCCAGATCAAATAACACGCATTCTATCATTGATTGTATTACTCCTTTGTTTCCTTATCTTTAGAGGGATCTTCCACCGGCTGAACTGGCTGAGAAGGCTTCTGAGGCGTATTCACAGCACTCTCTGGAACTACCGCATCCGCTGCTGCCGGTTTGGTGCTAATGATCGGGTCCAGGTAATGAGCCTTCGGCTGTCCGCTTACCCGCCGTACAATAATCAGTGCAATGGCGGCCACAATAATGAGCAGCGCGAGCAGCTGAGAGATACGGATATTCCCGTAAGCCGGGTCAAGATAGCCTTGCTCGAAACCCATCCACTTCATTGGACTCCACAGCCCGTTAATGAAGGCTGCCACACCGCTGCTGCCGTCAAAGGCAAGACTGTCCGTACGCAGAGCTTCAATGAAGAAGCGGCCGATGGAGTACCAGATGAAGTAGGACATGAAGATTTCTCCGGCACGGACGAACTTCTGGCGGCGCAGCACCATGAGGAGCAGAATGCCCAGCAGACTCCAGAGTGATTCGTACAGGAAGGTCGGATGGTGAAAAGCATCCCCTATGTACATTTGATTAACGATAAAGTCCGGCAAATGCAGCTTATCCCGCAGGAACGATTCCTCTACCACACCGCCATAGGCTTCCTGGTTGATGAAATTACCCCACCGTCCGATCATCTGGCCTGCAAGCAGTCCGGGAGCACAGATATCCACGATGCGCCAGAACGGATAGCCTTTATAGCGGAAATAAATAATCCCGCAGATAATCGCGCCGATCAGGGCGCCATAAATCGCAATACCGCCATTCCAGACCTTGAAGATATCGAGCAGGTTATCCTTATAGTCTTCCCACTTGAAGGCTACGAAGTATAGCCGCGCCCCAATAATAGCCGATGGCAAGCCCAACAGCAACATATCCATGAAGAACTCCTGAGGAATGTTGAAGCGTTTGCCTTCTTGAATACATAGGAAAAGCCCGGTAAGCGCACCAAGACCCAGAATCAGGCCATACCAGTGAACCGGCAGTGATCCAATCGAGAAGACAATCGGGTCAATCGCTAGTGAATAAAACATGCTCTCACACTCCTAATCGAGATCATCCATATCTTCTGAGATGGTGGCGGTAAGTTTATTCGTAAATTGCAGCGCGGCATTAAAGCCCATTTGCTTGAGCCGGTAATTCATCGCAGCCACCTCGATAATGACAGCGAGGTTACGTCCCGGACGGACAGGGATGGTAACCAGCGGCACATCGGTATCAATAATCCGTGTCGTCTCCTCATCCAGTCCCAGTCGGTCATACTGCTTGTCCTGCTGCCAGGCTTCCAGTCTGACCACCAGAGTAATCCGCTTGTGATTACGGATAGCGCCTGCTCCAAAGAGCGTCATAACATTAATAATCCCGACACCGCGGATCTCCAGCAAGTGACGGATTAATTCCGGTGCGGTACCATGAAGCTGATTATCCGAGGTCTGGCGGATTTCTACCGCATCATCGGCAATCAGGCGATGACCGCGTTTAACGAGTTCCAGTGCGGTTTCACTTTTACCAATGCCGCTGGTGCCTGTAATCAGCATCCCTACCCCATACACATCACAGAGAACACCGTGAATTGTTGCAGTCGGTGCCAGTCTGCCCTCAAGGAAGCTGGTCAGTCTGCTTGAGAAAATCGTGGTCGCCATGGAGCTGCGGAGCACGGGAAGTCCCTTCTCGTTACTGATGTCTACAAGCTCCTGGGGTACGTCCAGCGCACGAGTAATGACAATACAAGGGGTATTGTCGTTACAGATACCGCGTACCCGGCTTTTCCGTTCTTCCTCTGAGAGCATAGAGAAGAAAGCCAGCTCTGTTTTGCCTAATAGCTGTACACGTTCTTCTGGATAATATTCGAAATAACCGGCCATTTCCAGCCCGGGACGGTTCAAATCATCCACTGTGATCGGTCTTTTCAGACCTTCATGTCCGGATACTACCTCTAATTGAAAATGCTGCACCAATTCCGATACTTTTACCTTCTTAGCCATATATGTGTCCGTCCTTTCGTCACCCGCGGCTTATGCCGCTTCCCCGCATACCGGTTACATCTTTATCCATTCCAGCTACAGGTAATTCTCCTGCTATCTTAATGGATTATGCCAGTGAATGCAATCTTAACCCCAGCGGTTATCGTTCCATTCCACCATGATCATTACAAGAAAAAGCCGCCTAACCAGGCGGCTTTCTTCATTATAAACTATGTTCACCCTGCAGAGATCTTATCCCAGCAGAACGTTAAGTTCGGATTCTTTGTCGAAGATGTGGACTTTGTTCATGTCGATGGCCAATCTAGGCTTACTGCCTTCACGGGTAGTGGAACGTCCATCTACACGTGCAATTACAGTGTTATTGCCAAGACCGCTCAAGTAGAGGAGCATTTCATGACCAAGGTTTTCCGTAACATCAACCATCGAAGTGAAGATTGTGTTAGGAGAAGCTTCCAGGAACACTGGCTCTTCATGAATGTCTTCTGGACGAACGCCCATGATTACATCTTTACCGATGAAGCCTTTGTTACGCAGGATTGTAGCTTTGCCGCCTGGAACTTCAACATCAAGGTTCTCTGCACGGAAACGGACAGCGCCGTTCACTTCGGAAAGAGTACCGTTGATAAAGTTCATGGTAGGGGAACCGATAAATCCGGCTACGAACAGGTTCGTAGGCTCATTGTACAGTTCTTCAGGGGAAGCCGCCTGCTGGATGATACCATCGTACATAACTACGATACGGTCACCCATCGTCATTGCTTCTGTCTGGTCATGCGTTACATAAATACAAGTAGTTTCAAGGCGTTTCACCAGCTTAGTGATTTCAGCACGCATTTGACCACGAAGTTTAGCATCCAAGTTGGAAAGAGGCTCATCCATCAAGAAGACTTGTGGATCACGGACGATTGCGCGGCCGAGAGCGACACGTTGACGTTGACCACCGGACAGTGCCTTAGGTTTGCGTTCCAGCAAGTGCTCGATATCCAGGATTTTCGCTGCTTCGCGCACTTTCTTGTCGATTTCTTCTTTCTTCACTTTGCGCAATTTCAGACCGAAAGCCATGTTCTGATATACACTCATGTGCGGGTACAAGGCGTAGGATTGGAATACCATCGCGATATCACGGTCTTTAGGAGCAACGTCATTCACTACACGGTCACCAATGTACATTTTACCTTCAGAGATTTCTTCCAGACCAGCGATCATACGCAGGGTTGTGGATTTACCGCAACCGGAAGGACCAACCAGTACGAGGAATTCCTTATCTTTAATATCAAGATTGATATCGATTACTGTTGCTTTATCGGAACCCGGGTATTTTTTGAAAATATGCTCTAAACGTACGCCTGCCATTGTATTTCCCCCTCGAGTCTAGTATTGGATTAGAAAATCAAACGCTTTCTTGTACACTTATCTTACCCCAGAGCCGGCCTCATGGCTATTTGCAAGGTTCACAAAAAACCTATTTTCTTTTCGTCACTTTATACAATAACATGGCAAGCTTCACAATAGCGGCATCCCCAAAGCTGCGGACATCGGCCCCCGTCTCCTGTTTAATCTTGTCCAGCCTGTAGAGCAGCGTGTTGCGGTGAATGTACAGCTTCTTGGCGGTTTCACTGACATTGCAGTCCATTTCAAAAAAACTCTCCAGCGTCAGCAGCATTTCCTTATCCGCCAGTACCGCCGTGTAATCACCGATCTGGCCCAGCAGCTGTCTCCGCCGGTCATCCGGAATACTGTTAACCAGCCGCTCCATGTGCAGCTCCCACGGCAGATGAATATAATCGCCTACCTGGAAGATACGGCCAAGAATAATGGTCTCCCGCAGCAAGGCGACTGCTCCTGTCAGACCTTTAACCGGGATAATGGCTGGAGAGACCGCCAGATGGAAGACGCCAACCCACTCGCTGGCAATCAGTTCATGCAGCCCCATAGAAGTCTGTGACAGCAGATCCTCAGCACTCTCTTCCTCATCCTCTTTATCATCTCCGCCTGTGAGGAGTTCCTTACGGGCTAAAATTAACCATTCCTTATCCTGCAGGGGAACCAGCAATACATCATTCTCGAAATAACTGCGCAGCAGCTTCATTAAGGAGCGATACGTCATCTGCGGATTATGAACATTCTCGCTTACCAGCATGAACGGAATCATATCTCCGAACAGCCGGCCCTTCAGCGAGATTTCATCCGGGATCTCCGCATCGTCCTTCTCCTGCTCCAGTTGGGCATTCAGCCAGCCGCTAAGCTGCCGCGCCTCCATCTCCCCTTCTTCCTTGAACCCGGTTGCCTTCAGCGCTACCGCAAAATTGCGTCCGGCATAATTCACCAGCTCCAGCTCCAGCGGCGACAGCCCCTCTGTCTCCACCCACACTGCTGTAACACGGCCATCATTCTCATAGAGGGGAATCCAGAGATAACCCTCATGAATGACCGGCAGTTCCTGATCCTTATCCGTACCTATGCCAAAAAGTGAAGCGGAATGCTGTCTCCCCAGCTGCTTGATTCCGGTCCTCTTTCCGGTGAGTTGCTCCAATTTTTGACGCAAACCCTCACTATCCATCATCACCATTCTCCACCACTTTTGCTTTTTTCGCTTATTTTATCATATTTTGCTGTAAAATGCGGAATTTGCGCTTACGAGCATACTTGGATCATGTATCAAAATACAAAAAAGGCCACCACCCTAAAGTGATGACCGTTTGACTTAAGATGAGCCATGAAGGACTCGAACCTTCGACACCCTGATTAAAAGTCAGGTGCTCTACCAACTGAGCTAATGGCTCCTAAAAAGGGATGGAGGCTGATGGATTCGAACCACCGAACACGTACGTGAGCAGATTTACAGTCTGATGCGTTTGGCCACTTCGCTAAGCCTCCATGATGGTGGCGCGGGAGGGAATCGAACCCCCGACACAAGGATTTTCAGTCCTTTGCTCTACCGACTGAGCTACCGAGCCATAAACAAACCTAAAAACAAAAAAATGTCGGAACAGGGCGGGATACTCTTCACTCCGTTACGAGATTGCGAAGTATTCCTTACGATGCCTATGCTTCAACGAACCCAGGGAATTCTCATCCCTTATGCCATTGAAAATGGCGGAACCGACGGGATTCGAACCCGCGATCTCCTGCGTGACAGGCAGGCATGTTAGGCCAACTACACCACGGTTCCACAATTTGCTCTTAAAAATGGTGCCGGCGAGAGGACTTGAACCCCCAACCTACTGATTACAAGTCAGTTGCTCTACCAGTTGAGCTACACCGGCACGGTGTAAGGTAATAAAATTTCAAACATAAAAATGGTGGAGGCTGAGGGGTTCGAACCCCCGACCCTCTGCTTGTAAGGCAGATGCTCTCCCAGCTGAGCTAAGCCTCCGGGTATGTATGGTAGCGGCAGAGGGGATCGAACCCCCGACCTCACGGGTATGAACCGTACGCTCTAGCCAGCTGAGCTACGCCGCCACACTACAAGTATTGGATTTATAATGGCGGAGAGAGAGGGATTCGAACCCTCGCACCGCTTACGCAGTCTAACCCCTTAGCAGAGGGTCCCCTTATAGCCACTTGGGTATCTCTCCAAATTAATGGTAGCCATGTAAATCCGCACAGGAAATTGATTCCTGAAAACTGAATCCGAAACGAATCTGCGAATTATTTTTTGGATAAGCCCTCGACCGATTAGTATTGGTCAGCTCCATGCATTGCTGCACTTCCACCTCCAACCTATCTACCTCGTCGTCTTCAAGGGGTCTTACATGTTGGGAAATCTCATCTTGAGGGGGGCTTCACGCTTAGATGCTTTCAGCGCTTATCCCGTCCGTACGTAGCTACTCAGCCATGCTCCTGGCGGAACAACTGATGCACCAGCGGTACGTCCATCCCGGTCCTCTCGTACTAAGGACAGCTCCTCTCAAATTTCCTGCGCCCACGACAGATAGGGACCGAACTGTCTCACGACGTTCTGAACCCAGCTCGCGTACCGCTTTAATGGGCGAACAGCCCAACCCTTGGGACCTACTTCAGCCCCAGGATGCGATGAGCCGACATCGAGGTGCCAAACCTCCCCGTCGATGTGGACTCTTGGGGGAGATAAGCCTGTTATCCCCAGGGTAGCTTTTATCCGTTGAGCGATGGCCCTTCCATGCGGTACCACCGGATCACTAAGTCCGACTTTCGTCCCTGCTCGACTTGTAGGTCTCGCAGTCAAGCTCCCTTATGCCTTTGCACTCTGCGAATGATTTCCAACCATTCTGAGGGAACCTTTGAACGCCTCCGTTACTCTTTAGGAGGCGACCGCCCCAGTCAAACTGCCCGCCTGACACGGTCCCCGTACCCGATAAGGGCACTAGGTTAGAACCTAGATACGATCAGGGTGGTATCCCAACGGCGCCTCCGCAGAAGCTTGCGCTCCTGCCTCCACGGCTCCCACCTATCCTGTACAGATCGTACCCAAATTCAATATCAAGCTGCAGTAAAGCTCCATGGGGTCTTTCCGTCTTGTCGCGGGTAACCTGCATCTTCACAGGTATTAAAATTTCACCGGATCTCTCGTTGAGACAGCGCCCAAGTCGTTACGCCATTCGTGCGGGTCAGAATTTACCTGACAAGGAATTTCGCTACCTTAGGACCGTTATAGTTACGGCCGCCGTTTACTGGGGCTTCGGTTCACAGCTTCGGATTGCTCCTAACCGCTCCCCTTAACCTTCCAGCACCGGGCAGGCGTCAGCCCGTATACTTCGCCTTACGGCTTCGCACAGACCTGTGTTTTTGCTAAACAGTCGCTTGGGCCTTTTCACTGCGGCCCCCTCGGGCTATTCACCCTACCGAGGCACCCCTTCTCCCGAAGTTACGGGGTCATTTTGCCGAGTTCCTTAACGAGAGTTCTTCCGCGCGCCTTAGAATTCTCTTCTCGCCTACCTGTGTCGGTTTGCGGTACGGGCACCTTCTCCTGGCTAGAGGCTTTTCTTGGCAGTGTGAGATCATGACCTTCGCTACTATAATTTTCGCTCCCCATCACAGCCCAGCCTTAACGATGTGCGGATTTGCCTGCACACCAGCCTCACTGCTTAGACGGACATCCATCAGTCCGCGTCACTACCCTCCTGCGTCACCCCATCGCTCATAGCGGATTACGGTGGTACAGTAATTTCAAACTGTTGTCCTTCGACTACGCCTGTCGGCCTCGCCTTAGGTCCCGACTTACCCTGAGCGGACGAGCCTTCCTCAGGAAACCTTGGGCTTTCGGCGGATCAGATTCTCACTGATCTTTTCGTTACTCATACCGGCATTCTCACTTGTATGCTGTCCAGCGCTCCTTACGGTACACCTTCAACCCACATACAACGCTCCCCTACCCCAGATGCAAAGCATCTAGCCATAGCTTCGGTGGTGTGTTTAGCCCCGTTACATTTTCGGCGCAGAGTCACTCGACCAGTGAGCTATTACGCACTCTTTCAATGGTGGCTGCTTCTAAGCCAACATCCTGGTTGTCTGTGCAACTCCACATCCTTTCCCACTTAACACACACTTGGGGACCTTAGCTGATGGTCTGGGCTGTTTCCCTTTTGACAATGGATCTTAGCACTCACTGTCTGACTCCCGGCAAGAAGTAAATGGCATTCGGAGTTTGACTGAGCTTGGTAACCCTTGCGGGCCCCGCACCCAATCAGTGCTCTACCTCCACCACTCCATTCACCGAGGCTAGCCCTAAAGCTATTTCGGGGAGAACCAGCTATCTCCGAGTTCGATTGGAATTTCTCCGCTACCCCCACCTCATCCCCGCATTTTTCAACATGCGTGGGTTCGGGCCTCCAGTGCGTGTTACCGCACCTTCACCCTGGACAGGGGTAGATCACACGGTTTCGGGTCTACGTCCACATACTTAAGTCGCCCTATTCAGACTCGCTTTCGCTGCGGCTCCGGCTTCTCACCTTAACCTTGCATGTTAAACGTAACTCGCCGGTTCATTCTACAAAAGGCACGCCATCACCCATAAAGAGGGCTCTGACTTTTTGTAAGCACACGGTTTCAGGTTCTATTTCACTCCCCTTCCGGGGTGCTTTTCACCTTTCCCTCACGGTACTGTTTCACTATCGGTCGCCAGGTAGTATTTAGCCTTAGCAGATGGTCCTGCTGGATTCATACGGGGTTTCACGTGCCCCGCACTACTCGGGATCCGTCTCGGAGAGAACACAGTTTAGGCTACAGGGCTTTTACCTCTATCGCGGGCCTTTCCAGACCTCTTCGCCTACTGAATTCCTTTGTAACTCCATGTGAGACGTCCCACAACCCCAAGAGGCAAGCCCCTTGGTTTAGGCTGTTCCGCGTTCGCTCGCCGCTACTGACGGAATCACTATTGTTTTCTCTTCCTCAGGGTACTTAGATGTTTCAGTTCCCCTGGTCTGCCTCTGCATTTCCTATGTATTCAGAAATGAGTAACTGCGAATTACCACAGCTGGGTTTCCCCATTCGGACACCCCCGGATCAAAGCTTGCTTACAGCTCCCCGAGGCAGTTTCGTTGTTCGCCACGTCCTTCGTCGGCTCCTGGCGCCTAGGCATCCTCCGTGTGCTCTTAGTAGCTTAACCAATGCGTTTTCCCTAAGGAAAATCGCTAGTATCGCCATTAATATGAAACTTGTTTACACAAGTTCAGCTTAAAGGAATGTTCTAAAACGCAAATTCGTTTCGGTATCCAGTTTTCAAGGATCAAGTTGCTGTTATTATGAAACAATCACGACTGTGATGTTCGAAATAACAGACAATGTGCATATACTGTTGTAAAACATGATTGGTGGAGCCAAGCGGGATCGAACCGCTGACCTCCTGCTTGCAAGGCAGGCGCTCTCCCAGCTGAGCTATGGCCCCATATAATCACCCCAAAAAGTGAGGTGTAGCTTCGAGGTTAATTCCGATTACTTTTCGGGGACCCCGGTACTTGCCATTCAATTCCAGATTGTTATATGGTGGGCCTTGGTGGACTCGAACCACCGACCTCACCCTTATCAGAGGTGCGCTCTAACCAACTGAGCTAAAAGCCCATATAACAAAACTTGCAGTAGTGAAACAATCAATGAATTGATTGTTCGCTTGGCGGCGTCCTACTCTCCCAGGACCCTTCGGTCCAAGTACCATCGGCGCTGGAGGGCTTAACGGTCGTGTTCGGGATGGGTACGTGTGGAACCCCTCCGCTATCGCCACCAAACGCATACGAAAGAGACTTGCTCTTTCAAAACTGAACACGAGTGAGTGTCCGAACCCGAAGGTTCTATTGTGGAAGCAAAGCTTCCGATTTGAATGTCTTCATTGCAGAAGACGATTCTCCATAGAAAGGAGGTGATCCAGCCGCACCTTCCGATACGGCTACCTTGTTACGACTTCACCCCAATCATCTACCCCACCTTCGGCGGCTGGCTCCCTTGCGGGTTACCCCACCGACTTCGGGTGTTGTAAACTCTCGTGGTGTGACGGGCGGTGTGTACAAGACCCGGGAACGTATTCACCGCGGCATGCTGATCCGCGATTACTAGCAATTCCGACTTCATGCAGGCGAGTTGCAGCCTGCAATCCGAACTGAGACCGGCTTTGCTGGGATTGGCTCCACCTCGCGGCTTCGCTTCCCGTTGTACCGGCCATTGTAGTACGTGTGTAGCCCAGGTCATAAGGGGCATGATGATTTGACGTCATCCCCACCTTCCTCCGGTTTGTCACCGGCAGTCACTCTAGAGTGCCCAGCTTCACCTGCTGGCAACTAAAGTCAAGGGTTGCGCTCGTTGCGGGACTTAACCCAACATCTCACGACACGAGCTGACGACAACCATGCACCACCTGTCTCAACTTTCCCCGAAGGGCACCTGATGCATCTCTGCTTCGTTAGTTGGATGTCAAGACCTGGTAAGGTTCTTCGCGTTGCTTCGAATTAAACCACATACTCCACTGCTTGTGCGGGTCCCCGTCAATTCCTTTGAGTTTCAGTCTTGCGACCGTACTCCCCAGGCGGAGTGCTTACTGTGTTAACTTCGGCACCAAGGGTATCGAAACCCCTAACACCTAGCACTCATCGTTTACGGCGTGGACTACCAGGGTATCTAATCCTGTTTGCTCCCCACGCTTTCGCGCCTCAGCGTCAGTTACAGCCCAGAAAGTCGCCTTCGCCACTGGTGTTCCTCCACATATCTACGCATTTCACCGCTACACGTGGAATTCCACTTTCCTCTTCTGTACTCAAGTCACCCAGTTTCCAGTGCGACCTCAGGTTGAGCCCAAGGTTTAAACACCAGACTTAAATAACCGCCTGCGCGCGCTTTACGCCCAATAATTCCGGACAACGCTTGCCCCCTACGTATTACCGCGGCTGCTGGCACGTAGTTAGCCGGGGCTTTCTTCTCAGGTACCGTCACTCCGGCAGCAGTTACTCTACCGGACGTTCTTCCCTGGCAACAGAGCTTTACGATCCGAAAACCTTCATCACTCACGCGGCATTGCTCCGTCAGGCTTGCGCCCATTGCGGAAGATTCCCTACTGCTGCCTCCCGTAGGAGTCTGGGCCGTGTCTCAGTCCCAGTGTGGCCGTTCACCCTCTCAGGTCGGCTACGCATCGTCGCCTTGGTGGGCCGTTACCCCACCAACTAGCTAATGCGCCGCAGGCCCATCCCCAAGCAGCAGATTGCTCCGCCTTTCATTCTTCTCTCAGGAGAAAAAAGAAATTATCCGGTATTAGCTACCGTTTCCGGTAGTTATCCCAGGCTTGAGGGCAGGTTGCCTACGTGTTACTCACCCGTCCGCCGCTAAGTCTGAAAGGAAGCAAGCTTCCTCTCAAACTCCGCTCGACTTGCATGTATTAGGCATGCCGCCAGCGTTCGTCCTGAGCCAGGATCAAACTCTCCAAATTGGTATTTAGAAAGAGCGATTGCTCATTTTGAAACATCTGACGAGAATTTACATTCTCATTTTTGGATCTCACCGAAGTGATTTCCCACTCACTCGTTGTTCAGTTTTCAAAGATCAATGTCTCATCTTTTGTCGTTGATGTTTGTCTCAGCAGCGACCTTTATAATATATCACAGCACCCTTGTTTCAGTCAAGCGTTTTTTTAATTTCTTTTTTCGCTTTAGCTTCCAGCAAGTGATCCGAAGATCTCCTGTCCAAAGGGCCGAGACTTAATGTATCATGAATCAGGAGCCTTCGTCAACCTCTAAAACAAAGTTAATTTTAATCCCAATAACAGCGCCACTCCCGGCAGCCCAAGAATGGTTACAGCACCTATGGTTGTAGGGTTAAGCGGAATGTGCAGATCGCTTACAACTCCTGAGAAATTAACGATATAAATCCCGAGCGCCGCCAATATAAGATGGGTTCCAAATACACTCAACCAAGCCCAGCCCAGTCTTTTCCTGAATACAATCAGGACCAGCAGCGCTGCAGATATAATCAGCACACCCATCGCAACAGTTCTTAGCATTGTTCTCCTCCTCGCTGACTCATTCTGTTCATACTTGCAGCTGGCTCCGGTTAAGCCCCAGCCGCTTGGCATCCTTAAGGTGTATCTGATATTTGCGCTCAGCCGCCTCCAGGATATAGATTGCATAGTCAATCTGATCCTGGCCCAGTGCCTCATCAAACATCAGGTAAGCCCGCTCCCATTCAGACTGCGCTTTACGTACCTCTTGGTATACTGTCCCCCATTCCTCTTCCGTCTGCACTGCCTTTTCCTTATCCGTATTCCCGCTCAGCCACTTGGTACTCCACCAACCCATTGCAATCCCTCCTAAGATATATGAATAACTGCAGATGCAACCGGTGATTCACACCCGTTAATCTCATACATATCGGAATAGGGACAAACTTAGAACCGGGAGAGGGAGCTTAGCAGAACTTTTAGCAGAATATGAGCGCTTCTTCAGAAAATCAAAAAAGGAGCCCGAGGGCTCCCTACACTTATAATACAACAGCACAACACTCAGAACAGCTCACGACGGCCTTCCAGTGCCTTCGACAGGGTTACCTCATCCGCATACTCAAGATCGCCGCCTACAGGCAAGCCATGGGCTATCCTGGTGATCTTGATCTCAAAGGGACGGACAAGACGCGAGATATACATGGCAGTGGCTTCCCCTTCAATGTTGGGGTTGGTAGCCATAATCAGCTCCTTCACCCGCTCATCGCTGAGTCTGGTCAGCAGCTCCTTCAGCCTTATATCATCCGGCCCTATGC
The DNA here is from genome assembly GCF_037975415.1 of Paenibacillus sp. FSL M7-0896. Taxonomy (NCBI): domain Bacteria; kingdom Bacillati; phylum Bacillota; class Bacilli; order Caryophanales; family Paenibacillaceae; genus Paenibacillus; species Paenibacillus sp. FSL M7-0896. Next base: position 7,488,085 of record NZ_CP150250.1, on the reverse strand, counting down.
CTTCCATCGGCGAAATTGCACCCTGGAGCACATGATAATAGCCGCCAAATTCCTTGGTTCGTTCGATAGCCACCAGATCCTTCGAGTCCTGAACCACACAGATTACCGAAGCATCGCGGGTTTTGTCCTGGCAGATCCGGCACGGGTCGGTATCCGTTATGTTGCAGCAGACCGAGCAATAATGAAGATTACGCTTGACGCTGACCAGGGCTTTGGCGAAATCAATCACCTCGTCCTCCTTCATGTTCAACACATGAAAGGCCAGCCGGGCAGCTGTCTTCGGGCCAATCCCGGGCAAACGTGTAAAAGCTTCTATTAGCTTGGCTAGCGGTTCTGGATAATACAAAGTATCGGTTCTCCTTTGGCAGGGAGTGGAGTAAGCCTAGAACAAGCCAGGAATCTTCATTCCGCCTGTGAATTTACCCATATCGTTGTTCGCCAACTCTTCTGCCTGGGTAAGAGCATCATTAACAGCAGTGATCACCAGATCCTGCAGCATTTCGATATCCTCCGGATCTACAACCTCCGGTTTGATCTGAATGGACAGCAATTTCTTGTGTCCGTTCACCTGAACGGTAACCACGCCGCCTCCGGAAGAACCTTCAATTGTCTTGCTGCCCAGCTCTTCCTGGGCTTTGAGCATCTGCTCCTGCATTTTTTTAACCTGCTTCATCATTTGGTTCATATTATTCATAGATCATCTCTCCTTTGGGATGCGCATCTTCGCGCTGATAGCTGAATCCTTATTCTTTTATGACAACAAGGTCTTCTCCAAAGAGCTGGATCGCCTCATCAATCCATGGTTCGGACTTGCCTTCGCCGCTCTCGTGCTCATGCTCCAGACGCAGCTCCTCTGTTCCGGCCGAAGCCGCGGATTTCGTCGCAGCTTCATTCCAGTCACGCATCATCATAGTTACCAGCCGGAATGGCTTACCCAGCTTGGCATTCATTACGTTCTCGATGACCTGCCGGTTCGCAGGCTTCTCGGTAGTATCCCGGTGAATGGTATTCTTAAAAGCAACCAGCACGGCATCTTCCATCACCGCTACCGGCTCACCGTCCACAAACCACGCATGTACCGTGACCTTCTCTTCCTTCACACCCTGAAGAACAAGACTCCACTGCTTATAGACCGCGCTAAAATCAGGACTGTCCTTACCCGCAATAAACTTATCCAGCTGCGGGGGAAGCTTAGAGGCCGAGGATACGCGCGGAGCGCTTGGCGGGGCAGTGCGCTGCGCTGCCTGCTCACGCCCGCCGCCGGCAACTCCGCCGGCTTGAATAGCCTGCTCCAGCTTCTTCTCCAGCGCGGCAATCTGCGCTCTGAGCTGATCCAGCTCACCGGACTGTACCTGCGGAGAACCATTTGCAGCTGCAGTTGCGGCTGCATTCACTGCCGGATCGCCTACAGAAGGAGCAGTAGCATCCTGCGGACCGCTGCACAGCTTCATCAGCGCTACCTCGAATATGGTCTGCGGATGTGTAGCATACTTCATCTCCCCCAGATAACGGCTCAGCGTCTCCACAATCAGGAATAAGCGGTCGCGGGTAAAGGCCTTAGCCATGTCGCGGAAATCTGCCGGATTCAGCACGCGGTCCGTTAGCTGATCCGCTCCAGGCACCATCTTGATCATCAGTAAATCGCGGAAATAATACAGAAGATTCTCCAGGCACTTATCTGCGCTCTTACCCTCATGCATCATCTGCTCCACAAGCTCCAGCAGCTGCCCCATGTCACTCTCAAGAATAGCATTCGCCAGACGCGCGAACTGCTCGGAGGGGATGCCCCCGGTCATTCCCAGCACCTGCTGATAGGTCACATTCCCATCTGTAAAGGATGAGATCTGATCCAGGATGCTGAGCGCATCCCGCATTCCCCCGTCAGACAGGCGGGCGATATACTGGAGCGCATCTGCATCTGCTGTAATGCCTTCCTTCTGGCAAATCTCGGTCAGGCGGCCCGTCTGTTCCTCCAGTGAGACCCGGCGGAAGTCAAACCGCTGGCAACGCGAGATAATCGTAGCCGGAAGCTTGTGCGGCTCGGTAGTCGCCAGTATAAACATCACATGCTGCGGAGGCTCTTCGAGCGTCTTCAGCAGAGCATTGAATGCCTCTGTTGTCAGCATATGCACTTCATCAATAATATACACTTTACGGCGTACTTCGGTAGGTGCATATTTCACCTTATCCCGCAGATCGCGAATCTCTTCAACGCCCCGGTTGGATGCCGCATCAATCTCCTGAACGTCCATGATGTTGCCTGCCGTAATCCGCAGGCAGGACGGACATTCATTGCAGGGCTCAGGACCCGGGCCCCGCTCGCAATTGACTGCCTTGGCCAATACCTTGGCCGCACTCGTCTTACCGGTTCCCCGCGGTCCGCTGAACAGATAGGCATGCGAAACCCGTTGTTCACGGATCGCATTCTGCAGCGTCTGGATAATATGCTGCTGCCCTACCATATCTTGAAACGACTGCGGCCGCCAGGCACGGTACAGCGCGATATGTTCCACTATGCATTACCCTCTCTCAGGCTGCCGCTTTCCGGCATTTGTCGCTAATTTATTATACTATATTCCCAAGTCTTTGACCAAGCAGAAGCGGCTCACCGTCCGAAAGGTAAGGATATTAGCCAGAGCGGGAATAATATCTCATAACCTAGGATACCTAGAAAAACAAAAAGCATCTTTGCTTGTAGCAAAGACGCTATCATCATCCTTATTTAAACCGTGCACCTGTTATTGATGGCTGCGATCCAAGCGGTAACCCTACAAAACTGCTCGGGCTAGGCCACCCTCCGGCACAAGAGCAAACTCGCTTATGGCTGCTTCCTTCCGGACCTGACCAGGTTCACAAGCACTCATTGCGGAGGACCCAACCGTCAACACAGCCCATAGGAACCAAGGCCTCACATCGACAGCACCTCTAACAGGAATTCAACCTCGCTACAGCGGATTGCGAGTTACAGGGCACCGCTACCTCCCCGTCTAGCACGGCGAAGATAAGTATAGCTTACGGACAGGCAAAAATCAACTATGCAATATTAGACACCGTATTTCTTCTTGAATCTGTCCACACGGCCGCCGGCATCCAGGAACTTCTGCTTACCGGTGAAGAACGGGTGACAGCTTGAGCAAATTTCGACGCGAAGCTCCTGTACTGTCGAGCCGGCTTCAAACGTGTTACCGCAAGCGCAGGTTACCTTCGTTACATTGTACTTGGGTTGAATAGTTGTTTGCATATGAAATCTCACCTCTCACGCCCTAAGCCTCATGCGGGCCTAGAGTTATATGATTACGCAAGCTACATTCTAGCATGCAAGGCCCAGGCTCTGCAATAGGCCTGCCATTCTTAAAATAATAAGGCCTAAAGCTGCACTCTGCGCTGCTTGGCACGGGCCAGCTCAGCAGGGGGGACATGGGTAAAGGAACCAATCACAACCTCCGGGAGCTCCTCACGGAAGATCTCCAGCATGGTCTTCATGCCAAGGATCTCACCCCGTGCAGGGGGAATAAGCTCCAGATAGCTCTCCGGGTCAATATTGAGATTACGCATCTGAATGAGCTTAAGATCTGTACGTCTGACGAACTCCACCATCGCTTCAATCTCTTCCTCACGGTCTGTAACCCCCGGGAAAATCAAATAGTTAATGGAGGTGTATACGCCTTGTGAGGCAGCGTACTTCAGCGACTTCTCCACGTTAGCCAGCGTATACCCGCGAGGCTTGTAATAGGCGTTATAATGGTCATCCAGCGCACTGATGGTACTAACCCGCATCAGATCAAGACCGGCATCGACAATGCCGCGGATATGATCGCTTAAGCCGGCATTGGTGTTAATATTGATATAGCCCATATCCGTAATGGACCGGACTTCACGGATAGATTCAATAATCAGCTTCGCCTGCGTAGAAGGCTCACCTTCACAGCCCTGTCCAAAGCTGACAATGGATTCCGGCGTCTTCAGGTGCTCCAGCATCACTTGCGATACTTCGTTCACTGCCGGACGGAAGCTCATCCGTGTCTGCGGGGACACAAACCCGCTGTCATCGGGCTGTTCAGAGATACAACCGAAGCAGCCGGCGTTGCAGGAGTATGAGACCGGAACAGCGCCTTCCCAGCGGCCGAGGAAGGTATTGGACGAGGTTAAGCATTCATATTCCAGCGCGCAGTTGGACAAGTGATTATACAGACGGTTCTCCGGGTATTTGGCAGTCAGTTCGCCCACACCGTTCTTCACATCGTCCCGGTCGCAGTTAAGCGGGTTCCACTGCTCCGGATCATCCGTAAGATCAGCCGCCACATAGAATCCGCCGTCCTTCCATACTACAGCGGAATATCCGAAGAGCGGAAGCTTGTAGGTCTTGTCTATCTTGACGTAACCGGGAAGGCACAGGCGGGTGTATCCCTGCGGCAGCAAGGCTCCGACAGCCTGCGAACCTGCCGGCAGGGGCAGCATCTCACCGGTCTCCGGATTCATCCCAATCGCACGGGTGCTCGGGAGCCCGACCAGCGTGGCCCCCTCAGGCAGCGGAACCAGCTCTTCCTCCAGTATCTCAACGATCATATCGCCACTGCGGGCCAGGGCATACAGCTCGGGATGATCATATACGTTTCCTTGTTCATCGGCATATACCAAATACATGTTATTCTCCTCTTGTTATCTATTCTCAGGTAGTCGGCACAGTAGGCGCCTTGGGACGCGTGGTGCGGCGGGCAGACGAGCCGCTGTTCGAGGTACCGCCTTTGCTGGCCGTACCGCTTGCTGACGAGGAATCCTTGCCTCCAGCCACATCGAAGGAGGCCAGGAACTCCGCATTCGTCTTGCTGTCACGCAGCTTCTTCAGGAATCCTTCTACGAAGTCATAGGATTCATTCATATTTTTACGGATTGACCAGATGGTATCCAGCTCTTCCTTGCTAAGCAATACTTCTTCACGGCGCGTACCCGAACGGCGGATATCAATTGCCGGGAAGATCCGGCGTTCAGCCAGCTTGCGGTCCAGATGGAGCTCCATGTTCCCTGTACCCTTGAATTCCTCATAAATAATATCATCCATCCGTGAGCCGGTATCAATCAGTGCGGTGGCAAGAATAGTTAAGCTGCCGCCCTCCTCCACGTTACGTGCGGAACCGAAGAAGCGCTTAGGCCGATGGAACGCGGCAGGATCAATCCCTCCGCTAAGTGTCCGGCCGGATGGCGGAACTACGAGATTGTAGGCACGGGCAAGACGGGTAATGCTATCCAGCAGAATAACGACATCCTTCTTGTGCTCTACCAGACGCAGCGCGCGCTGAAGCACAAGCTCTGCCACTTTAATATGATTCTCCGGCAGCTCATCAAATGTCGAAGCCACTACCTCACCTTTTACCGAACGCTGCATATCCGTTACTTCCTCGGGACGTTCATCGATCAGCAGAACAAACAGTGCAATCTCGGGATTGTTCGTAGAGATACTGTTGGCAATTTCTTTGAGGAGGAGCGTCTTCCCTGCTTTGGGAGGTGCTACAATCAAACCGCGCTGTCCCAGACCTACAGGAGCAAGCAAATCCATGATACGGGTCGATAAATGAGTTGGGGATGTTTCGAGCGGCAGCTTATCTTGCGGATAAAGCGGCGTAAGCGCCGGAAAATGTAACCGTTCAGCTGCAGTTGCCGGGTTCTCGCCGTTGACGGCATTCACCTGCAAGAGTCCGAAATAGCGTTCGTTCTCCTTCGGCGTCCGGCATTTCCCGGAGACCAGGTCACCGCTTCTAAGGTCGAACTTGCGGATCTGCGATGCAGAGATATAGATATCCTCCGCACTCGGCAAGTAGTTAATCGGCCGAAGGAAGCCATAGCCTTCCGGCAGAATCTCAAGCACGCCTTCCATAAACATTAGACCGCTCTGCTCTGCCTGTGCTCTAAGAATAGCGAAGATTAACTCCCGCTTCTTAAGCGTTCCGTAATAAGGAATCTGGTATTTCTTGGCGAGCTTATACAGATCGGTAAGCTTCATTTCTTCCAGATCGGAAATTTGAAGATCCATGTGCTATAACCACCTATTCAATTTGTGTATGATGAGTTCTAAACTATGAGTCTATGAAAATGCTTATTAGGATAGGATTACCCGAATTGGAAGGAGATATGCATTTAAGCAGCCAATTTCTGCCCTTGCCAATCCGGGTATTCTCATTATTCGTTCTCGCGCCAGACATCGGCTCCCAGACTGCGAAGATTACTTACGAGGTTGTCATAACCGCGGTCAATATACTCTACACCTGTCACTTCGGTGATACCTTCTTCAACAGTAAGACCGGCAATCACCAGCGCTGCGCCTGCACGGAGGTCGGCAGCCTTCACCTTGGCTGCATTGAGCCGGCCCCCTTCAATGATAGCGGAACGTCCCTCTACACGAATCTTAGCGCCCATGCGGACCAATTCAGGAACATGCTTGAACCGGTTACTGTAGACGAAATCGCTCAGGACGCTAACGCCTTCAGCCTGAGTCAGCATGCTCGTCATTGGAGATTGCAGATCGGTCGCGAAACCGGGATAGATCAGCGCCTTGACATCCGCGTGCTGGTACTTGGCCTTGCCGATCACCCGGATACTCTCATCCAGTTCTTCTATGTCAACTCCCATTTCCAGCAGCTTGGCAGTGAGCGCCTCCAGATGCTTGGGAATCACGTTATCAATTAAGACATTGCCCCGCGTAGCCGCTGCGGCAATCATGTAAGTTCCAGCCTGAATACGGTCAGGAATAATCGAATGACGGCAACCGTGCATTTCGTCTACGCCTTCAATCCGGATTGTTTCGGTACCGGCGCCCTTAATAACAGCGCCCATGGAGTTGAGCAGGGTAGCTACATCTATAATCTCAGGCTCTTTAGCCGCATTTTCAATAATTGTAGAGCCTTTGGCACGGGAGGCCGCGAGCATAATGTTAATAGTGGCGCCGACACTGGATACATCCAGATAGATCTTGGCACCGCGCAGTTCTTTGGCATACAGGTGAATCGAACCATGGTCATTGGTAACAGTCGCACCAAGCGCCTCAAAGCCTTTGATATGCTGGTCAATCGGACGGGGCTCAAAATTACAGCCGCCGGGTAATCCAATGGTCGCTTCCTTAAACCGGCCCAAAAGTGCGCCCATCATATAATAAGAGGCCCGGAGCTTCTTCACCGGTCCGTTAGGCATGGGAATGGATACGATACGGGAGGGATTAATTCTCATTTGGCTGCCTGTCCATGACACGCTCGCGCCAAGCTCCTCCAGAATCTCGGAGTAAACGGCAACATCACTAAGCGCAGGCAAATTATCCAGCACAACTTCAGACTCCGCCAAAATGGCTGCAGGAATAAGCGCAATGGCGCTATTCTTTGCTCCGCTGATGGTAACAACGCCCTCTAGCGGACGTCCGCCGCCAATCATTAATTTTTCCATAAATTTATCTGGTTCCCCCTACGTGTATTGCAGCTTGTTGTGGCAATACCAGTTGTGGCTTAAGGTGACATAAGGACTGCTTGTGATTGGTGATTAGAAGAAGAAACGGCTGCGCCGCCCTTACCTGAAGGACGGCACCCGTTTCTGAGGAAAACGAAATAGCTTGTGCGGAAAAACGTTATGCGGCAGGGTAATTAGGCTTTGTTGCTGGATCCGAATTCGCGGATTTTGCCGATAACAGTCTGCTTGATAGCATCGCGGCCCGGTGCGATGAATGTACGCGGATCGTAAGCATCCGGCTTAGCAGCAAGAACTTCGCGGACAACCTTAGCGAACGCGATTTGGTTCTCAGTGTTAACGTTGATCTTGGAAGTACCCAGGGAGATGGATTTCTGAATGTCATGTACCGGGATTCCAGTACCGCCGTGAAGTACAAGCGGAAGGTTAACTGCATCGCGGATTTCTTCCATTTCCTTGAATCCAAGGTTTGGTTCGCCCAGGTAAGGGCCGTGTACGGAACCCAGTGCAGGAGCCAGAGTGTCGATGCCTGTTTCTTTAACAATGCGTACGCATTCGTTAAGGTCAGCGTATTGGATGCCGCCGATAACGTCATCTTCCTGTCCGCCTACAGTACCAACTTCTGCTTCTACAGAAACACCTTTAGCGTGAGCATAGTCAACAACCTTCTTGGTCATCTCAATGTTATGATCAATCGGGTGGTGGGAGCCGTCGATCATTACGGAAGTAAATCCGGCATCGATAGCTTCTTTACATTTGTCAAAGCTTGAACCGTGGTCCAAGTGGATGGCTACAGGAACGGTGATTTTCATGTCATGAATAAGACCTTCAACCATCTTAACTACTGTGTAAAAGCCGCCCATGTGACGAGCTGCGCCTTCGGATACGCCAAGGATTACCGGTGACTTCTCTTCTTCTGCTGCACCAAGAATCGCTTGCGTCCACTCCAGGTTATTGATGTTGAACTGGCCAACTGCATATTTTCCTTCAAGTGCTTTGGTCAACATGTCTGTCATAGATACTAATGGCATGGTTTCAATCCTCCTAAAATATTGGGTTGCTTATATAAGCCGACATCACATACAGGCCTATTATAGCACATCCTGTGTTAAATACTAAATAGGATACACAAAAAAATGTCCCGGTGGGACGATATTCAGCCAACCCTTTGCCGGCGGACCATTTGCTCATTTTAGCGTATCCATAACAGGATGTCCCCAAACTATAATTTCTAAGCTAGCTGCATTGATCTACTGATTTGTTGTGCAGGTGCATATTGACGGCAACACGCATCTCATCGATATCAAACGGCTTGGTAAAATGCATCAGGGCTCCCAGTTTGGTCGCTTCCTTAATCATGTCCAGCTCTCCGTAGGCCGTCATCATAATGACCTTGATCGCCGGATTAAGCTCCTTCAGATGCTTGAGAATCTCGAGTCCGTCCATCCCCGGAATTTTCATATCCAGCAAAACCATATCCGGCGATTCGTTCCTGACAATGTCCAGCGCCAATTTCCCGTTAGCTGCCTGAAAGGTGGCATAACCTTCACTATTGAATACTTCCATGAGAAGAATCCGGATTCCATTCTGATCGTCGACGATTAACACTTTTTTCTTTTCCATACGTTACCCTCCCAGAGTTTAAGGCAGATTGTCCATACCGCGCCCTCTCAACAGCTAACGGCCCCGCTTCAACTTAGTCTATACGAAACCTATTATTCGTGCTTTGCAGCCAAAATCCTGCTAATTGGCTAAAATGCGTAAATCTATGCCATATAAAGGAGGAATTCCTGCGAAAAAGCGGGAATACAGTCCCCTTGCATTCCGGGAGCTATTGTGCAAAGGGTGTTTTGTCAAAAAGAAAGCCCCCGTACCGGGAGCTCCTCACAGGCCTGTCTGGCCTATTCATTCTATAGTTACATTTGCTCGGAATGTGTAAGCGAGGCTTTGACAAATTCACGGAACAGCGGCTGCGGACGATTCGGACGGGAAGTGAATTCCGGATGGAACTGCACGGACAGGAACCACGGATGACCCGGCAGCTCCACAATCTCCACCAGACGTCCGTCAGGCGAGGTTCCCGAAATAACCAGACCTGCCTTCTCCATCTCATCACGGTACGCATTATTGAATTCATACCGGTGACGGTGACGTTCGTAGACCAGCTCATCGTCATAGCAGGACATAGCCAGGGAATCCGGCAAAAGCTTGCAAGGATACAGGCCGAGGCGCATCGTGCCGCCCATATCTTCGATGTCCTTCTGCTCTGGCAGAAGGTCAATCAGCGGATGCGGAGTCGCAGGATCGATCTCGGAGCTGTTCGCTCCTGCCAGTCCCAGCATGGAACGGCCGTACTCGATGACAGACACCTGCATTCCCAGGCAAATGCCGAAGAACGGAATGGACTGCTCCCGCGCATAGCGGATGGCCGAAATCTTACCTTCGATTCCCCGGTCACCGAAGCCGCCTGGAACCAGAATACCCCCGATGCCGCCCAGCAGCTCGTCCACATTCTCATCCGTCACCAGCTCTGCATCAACCCACCGGAGCTTCACTTCGGCATTGGAGGCAAATCCGGCATGGGACAAGGATTCAACCACGCTCAGGTAAGCATCGTGCAGCGCCACATACTTGCCGACGATGGCAATCTCAACGGTACGCTCCAGCTTCTGAATCCGCTCCAGCATGCTCTCCCATTCGCGCATATCCGGTGCAGGAGTGGTCAGCTTCAAATGATTGACGACAATCTCATCCAGACCTTCGTCGCGCAGATTCAGCGGCACTTCATAGAGCGTCGAGGCATCGCGGCATTCCACAACGGCGTTCGCATCAATATCACAGAACAGAGCCAGCTTGGCTTTCATATCGTCGGTGAGCGGATATTCCGTACGGCATACGATCACATTGGGCTGAATCCCGATGCTGCGCAGCTCCTTGACACTGTGCTGGGTCGGCTTTGTTTTCACTTCTCCGGCTGCTTTGATATAAGGAATCAGGGTTACGTGAATGTACATGACATTCTCCCGGCCGATGTCGCTCTTGATCTGACGGATGGCTTCCATGAACGGCAGACTCTCGATGTCGCCCACGGTGCCGCCGATTTCGGTAATCACTACATCGGAGCCGGTCTCACGGCCTGCACGGAAGACGCGTTCCTTGATTTCGTTCGTAATATGCGGGATAACCTGTACGGTTCCCCCTAAGTATTCCCCGCGGCGTTCTTTGCTGATGACCGAGGAATAGATTTTGCCTGTGGTTACGTTGCTGTTCTTGGACAGGTTAATGTCAATAAACCGCTCGTAATGCCCAAGGTCGAGGTCGGTCTCCGCGCCGTCATCGGTCACGAATACTTCCCCGTGCTGATAAGGACTCATTGTTCCCGGGTCCACGTTAATGTAAGGATCGAATTTCTGGATCGTTACCTTGAGCCCTCTGTTCTTGAGCAGTCTGCCCAGCGAAGCAGCGGTAATGCCTTTGCCAAGGGAAGACACAACGCCACCCGTTACGAAAATATACTTTGTCACTGTAAAACCCTCCTAAATAAAGTCCAGAAATTCAGGGGACGCTTGCCCCTTATCGTATCCCTTTTTTCCATCATCCAACCGGGGAACCCGAAAGTTGCTTCCACCCGCCAAAATTCAAGGCCGGCAGCCTGGAAATCGCGGAAAACCGCAGCTTCTTGGCATACAAATTAAGCGAAGCCTATTCCTTCTTATCTTGTAAAAAAACAAAAAAGTGACACCCGTAGACCCGGGGCACTTTTTATTTTAGAAAACAATATTAACTTTCATTATAAGCCCATGCAATAGTTTACTCTGAGCGTCCCGCCCCTGTCAAGGGAGGAATTGCGCGCTGCAAAGACTGTTCTAATATTTATCTTCCTCGTCCTCATCGTCGGCATCGTCTTCTTCGCCGTCTTCGGAATCTTCATCATCCGATTCGTCTTCGTCAATGTCGTCTTCATCGATGACTACATCTTCGTCAACTTCCTCTTCGCTGTCGTCGTCGGAATAGAGGTCGTCGCGATCTTCGTCAATCGCATCGAAATCCTCTTCCTCGGCAGCATAATTCTCTTCTTCATCGGTGAAGTCGTCATCTTCCAGATCGTCGTCTTCGTCGTTGATAATCCGCACACGCTTGGTGTTGCCGACAGGGTCATCGGAGCGTTCGAGCGGGTACCAGCGCTTCAACCCCCACAGGTTGGTTCCGACACAGGCAAAACGTCCGTCAATATTAATCTCGGTATATAGCTGGGCGATCGTATCTTGGCTCTCTTGATCGGTCAACCCGCGCAGCTTGGCAACCTCCACCATCAGATCACGGTAGTAGTAAGGCGTATTGGCTGCCTTAAGCACCAGGAAGGCCAGGTCTACCATCGGCATTTCTTTTACTTTCTCAGGGTCCAGCTTTAAATTGAGTGGCGTACTCACTAAAGGACACTTCCTCTCACGCATTGTTCACATTCAATCATGCTTCATTCATGATATCCATTAACAAAACTAAGTAAAACCTATTTGCGGGTAAATTGCAAGTCTATTGCAGCAAGATCAGGGAAACAGGATTGGCGGTGCTTCCACATGAAGAAGGCTTGTCCGCCTGGACAGGGCAATAAATGGGATGAGCATGGACGGGCTTTTCATTCCAAAAAGGCGGAGGGGTTACCCCTCCGCGCATGACTGTATCCACGCCAAGGATCGGCTCCTTACGGGATGTTGCAGGGCGCCTCGCGGTTCCCTCTGTTTATTTTATGTAAACTCCAGCCTTTTGACACGATGGGCAGCCTATTTCGTTAAAAAAGGGCAAGTTCCCATTCGGACGCCATCCCCCTTTCATACAATATGGCAGCACGGCACCGAGGAGGGGACGGCGTAACCTATGGATTATTACGGATTTTGGCAGATGCTGCTTGAAGAAATGAAGGCTGCCTCCAAAAGTGCACCACGGCACATTGTGACCTTCAACGACCCCCGCATGTATGCCGGCGCATTGTCGCAGTGGAAATCTCTGAAGAGTAAAAAGCCTGGCCTGAGGCAGGTTCAGGTCTCTACGCTGATCCGGGCTTTTTTCGTGCCCGCCGCCGGAGCAGAGCGGCTGATGGACCGTTATGCGGATTCCCTCTGTATAGAAGAAGACCACCGGATTAAGGTTCACTCGCCCCTGGCGGACAAAAGCGGTTCCGCCCTGATGCCCTGGGGGATCAGGGCCATCCGCGCTCCGCAGGCCTGGTCCAGATCGACCGGCGTTCATGTGAAGATCGGCGTCATCGATACGGGCGTCGATTTCCGCCACCCCGATCTCCGGCATTCTCTGGCCTCCGGGGTCAACCTGCTGAACCGCGGCATGATGCCGCTGGATGACAACGGCCACGGCACGCATATTGCCGGCACCCTGGCGGCGGCCGGGGGTGCGCGCAACATGATGGGCGTAGCCCCCCGGGCGCTGCTCTATCCGGTCAAGGCCTTCGACCACAACGGCTCCGCTTATGTGTCGGATATTGTCCTTGGCATCGATTGGTGCGTACAGAACAAAATCGATATCATTAACATGAGCTTCGGGATGAGGAACCGGAGCAAGGCTCTGCATGATGTGGTAATCAAGGCCTACCGGGCCGGGATTGCCATCATCGCTTCCGCCGGCAACGACGGCAAGCGCGGCGGGGATTACCCCGCGCGCTATCCGGAGACGATTGCCGTAGGCGCTCTTGACAGAAGGCAGCGCGTCGCGGCCTTCAGCAACCGCGGACCGTACATCGATGTGTACGGTCCGGGCGAGGGCATCCCCTCCTGCTGGCTGCGGGAGGGGTACAAGGAAATGAGCGGCACCTCCATGGCGACCTCCCATGTCACCGGTGCCGCGGCCCTGCTGCTCGCGCTGCGGCCGGGGCTGTCTCCCCGCGAGCTGAAGCTGCTCTTGCGCCGCACCGCCTCGCCGGTGCGGCTGCGCAAGGGCCAGCGCCGCGCATCGCTGGGCGGCGGTGCGGCCGATGCGCTGCGGCTGCTGCGCGTAGGCATCCGGGCCCGGCGCGGCAGCGGCAGCGCCGCTAGCGCCGCAGGCAGCGGAGCCGGTGGCAGCGGCGGAAGCAGCAGCGGAGCGAAGGCCGCTGCGGCGGCAAAGGCGTAAGGTACAGTGGCATAATGAGATCAAAAAGCGCCGCCCCCAGAAAATAGGGGCGGCGCTTTCCAAGTATAGTTACATCCGGTCTGGTGCGGTAACACCAACCAGCCGCAGGACATTGGCAATGGCCGTCCGTGCAGCGCCCAGCAGGGCAAGGCGGGCTACTGTCTGAGCGGCATCCTCAGTGATTACGCGCTCTGCCTTGTAGTAGCTGTGGAACAGAGAAGCCAGGTCGTATACATAGCGGACCAGGCGGTGCGGTGCATAGCCCTCGGCGGCAATGGTAATCTCCGCAGGCAGTTCACCGATTTTGCGGAGCAGATCATATTCATGTACGGCAGTCAGCTTGCTGTAATCAATCTGGGCTGCATCCGGCACTACAATCCCTTGCTCCTCCGCTTGGCGGAATATGCTGCAAATCCGCGCATGTGCGTATTGTACATAGAATACAGGGTTCTCATTGGATGTCGAAATCGCCAGATCCATGTCAAAGTCCAGATGCGAATCCATGCTGCGCATGGTGAAGAAGTAACGGATTGCGTCGATTCCAACTTCCTCCATCAGGTCTTCCATCGTGACGGCTTTGCCGGTACGCTTGGACATCTTGACCTTCTCGCCGTCCTGGAACAGGCTGACCATCTGGGCGATCAGCACTACGAGCTTCTCGGGATCATTGCCGAGCGCCGCCATGGCCGCCTTCATCCGTGGGATGTAGCCGTGGTGGTCGGCTCCCCAGATGTTGATCATCGTGTCGTAGCCGCGGCCGTATTTGTCGCTGTGATAGGCGATATCCGGTGTGAGGTACGTATACGTGCCATCGTTCTTGATCAGCACGCGGTCTTTATCATCGCCGTATTTGGTGGTCGCAAGCCAGGTGGCGCCTTCCTTCTCATAGACTTCTCCGCGCTCGCGGAGCTCATCCAGCGAACGCAGCACTTCTCCGTTCTCATAGAGGGAGGTTTCACTGAACCAGATATCGAAGTTGACCCGGAACCGGCTGAGGTCGCGTTTGATTTTGTCCAGCTCCTTGGCAAGCCCGTAGGTACGGAAGAATGCCGCACGGTCGCCCGGTGTCATAGCCAGCAGAGAATCGCCCTTCTCCGCCACCAGCTCCTTGGCGAAGCCTTTGATATCCTCTCCATGATAACCGTCCTCCGGCATATCGGCCGGCTGGCCCAGCTCCTGCAGGTACCGGGTCTCGATGGATTTGCACAGATTGGCGACCTGGTTGCCGGCATCATTAATGTAGTATTCCCGGGTCACGTTGTAACCGGCATAATCCAGCACGTTGCACAGGGCATCGCCGACCGCAGCCCCGCGGGCATGTCCCAGATGAAGGCTCCCGGTAGGGTTCGCGCTGACGAACTCCATTTCTACACGCTTGCCCTGGCCTATGTTCACACGGCCATAACCGTCACCCTGCTCGGCCACAAGTGCGATCACGGGGTAGAGATAGCTTTTGGACAAAGTGAAGTTAATGAAGCCCGGTCCGGCAATCTCCGCCTTCTCAATAGAAGCGCGGCCCGTATCCAGATGCTCTATAATCGCCTCGGCGATCTGCCGGGGGTTACGCTTAGCAATCTTGGTCAGCTGCATCGCAGCATTCGTAGCCATATCTCCATGGGCCTTGTCCTTCGGTACTTCCAGCACAATGGCCGGCAGCTCTTCGCGGGACACCAGACCTGCGGCTACTACCGCATCGGCGATGGCCTCCTTCACCCGTTCATGGGCAAGCTGGAGCGGATTTAAAGATTGTGTCATGATTGTGGTTCCTCCTGTATATTCAAACTTATAGCGAACTGTCCTGATATTTCCCCGTATACGTAGAGATCATATTCCCATGAAACGGCAAGCGATCTTCCTTCGCGCTTGATGTCCAGTGTCTTCGTGTCTGTGGTGAGATTGAACTGTGTATAAGGCGAGCGGTAGAATCCGGGCAGCGGTTGCCCCAGCTCAAAGGACTGCTCCGACTGGACAGCGCCATGGCGGATCAGCTTGATTCTGCCCTCTGAAATCTTCAGCGTGTTGCGTACCACAACTGCTGCGCCTTCGGGCGCGGTCTGCTGCTCTTCATAAATGATGTACAGCGCCTGCCCCTTGGCAATAGCCTCTCCTGCAGCATGTACCACACTACGCTCTGTGCCCTGCACACTCTCCAGCGTTACCGAAACGCCGTATTTGCCTTGCGGTCCTTCAGTCATCACATGTTCCCCGCTTATTCGTACTTGTAATCATAGAGGTCATATTCGCTTTCCCATTGTACACTATATCCAGATCAGGAGGGCAATTCAATCGCTTTTTCATCTGCCCTGGCCCTCACAGCGGCAATAACGCTACACTCTCCCTGCCGCGAAGCTGGCTGATCATCGATGTCCAGGCTTCCGGCTTGCCCTCCAGCACGGCGTAATAACGGGTCAGGAAATCGGCCACCAGCGGCGCCGCGAGGCTCTCCAGCTCCTCATCTCCGGGCATGAAGCAGAGGTCCAGACCGGACACGGCCTCGCCATCTCCCTGCCAGGAAGGGTGGACATAGGGAATATCTATTCTTTTATAGCCCAAATGCGACAGAACTTCACGGCGGACGTACGGGTCCATCGGCTTAATTCCGCCAAAATCATATCCCACACGGTACGGATCATAGATCTCAGCGAACATCCCCAGCAGCTCCGTGTGATTCTCAGCCGCCAGCTTCTCCAGGTCCTTCAAGCGTTGACGCGCCAGAAAACGGCCAATGCCCAGCCCTTCCCGGCCAATGATGGTGAAATCGGTCATCGCTACATTCCAGTCGGCATAGTAACGGTATTCCGTAGTGCCTACAACCTTCCCTTCATGCACCGCAGCGAACACGCGTATTCCCGGATCGGCAAGCGGCTCCTTCCACAAGCTGTACTCCAGCACTTCCTCGGGCGGAAATACATCCGACAGCAGCTGATGCACCTCTCTGAACAACGGGTCGGCAATATCTGTAATTCTTCTATAATCCATAGTCAAGGGATCTCCTCCAAGTGATAGGCTGTATTCATTTATTGAAAAGGATTCCGCCATTCCATCAGCGCTGCGTAATTCCCTGATTCCTCGTCCTCCAGATAACCTGCGACCACACGAACGGGAGACCGGCCGCACCGCAGCAGAAAAGTAATCACCGGATCAGACCAGCTTCCGGCGATAACCCCGGCCAGATACTCTTCCGCTGTCATCTGCCCGGCCACCCGGTGATAGCCCGGCATCCGGCCCGCTCCCAGCAGCCGCTCCAGCTTCTGTTCCACGACCACATGGTATAACGACTGGACCAGCTCCTTGCCCAGACCCAGCTTGCGGTACCCGGGACGGACACACAAATCCGCGATATACAGCGTGTTCCCCCCCGGCTGATGCGTAGTGAGATAACCGTCGGCCGTAACCTCTGACCACGTATGATGATGCGCCGGCGCCTCCGGGTCAAAATTCATCAGGAATCCGGTAACCGATCCGGCCAGCTCCCCGGCCACCTCTACACATAAGGCCCCTTCCGGAAAAAGTGTCACGTGATTCTGCAACTGCTCCCGGTTCCACCACAGCTCCGCAGGATAAGGCGGCGGGAACGCCTCGGACTGAATCGTGATCAGCTCGGTGAAGTCAGCTTCCGTATAGGAACGGATCACCGCAGGCACCGGCGTCTTGCCGTCCAGAGCGTAGAACTTCTTATAATACATCCGTTAGTCTCCCCCTTACGTCCAGTCGGTGTACAGATCGGTGCGGCGGTCACGCCACGTGGTTACAGACCCGTGTTCCCGCACGCGGTACAGCAGCTCCAGATCCAGATCGGCGGTGATAATCATATCGTTGTTGATCTCTCCTTCGGCCAGCAGACCCTGCGGAGGGAACGGAATGTCATTGGGTGTGATAATCGCCGCCTGGCCGAAGTTGGCCCGCATCAGATCAACGGTAGGCAAGGAGCCTACGGTCCCGGTCAGCACCACGTAGACTTGATTCTCGATAGCCCGCGCGTGGCTTGTATACCGTACCCGGTGGAAGCCGTGGCGGTCATCCGTGCAAGACGGGCAGAAGATCACATCTGCGCCCTTGGCCCGGGCCATGCGTACAATCTCAGGGAATTCAATGTCATAGCAGGTCAGCATGGCAATGGTCCCATGATCTGTCTGGAATACCTGAAGCTCCTCACCCGCCCCCATATTCCAGCCCTCTACCTCAGCAGGGGTAATATGCAGCTTGGCCTGCTCGGCAATTCTTCCGTCCGGGTAAAAAAGATGGGCTACATTATACAGCTTGCCGCTGCGCCGCAGCACATGGGTCCCCCCAATAATGTGTACCGCATACTTCCTCGCGTACCCGGAGAACATCTCCAGGTAACGGTCCGTGAACTGCGGCAGATCCTCAATCCCCAGCGCCTCCCCGTCCTCGCCTCCGATCGACATCAGCTGTGTCGTAAGAAATTCAGGGAAGAGAATAAATTCGGCGCCGTACTCCCCGGCCGTCTTGATATAGTGCTCACACTCGGCAGCAAACTCCCCGAAGGAGGAGATGGTGTGCAGATGATATTGTACAGCAGATACGCGAAAAGCCATGGCGGCAGTCCTCCCGGGCATGATAGTTACATGCATTTTCATAAGTATCTAAAATTTTACCATAACCGTTCACAAGTAGAAACGGCTTTGCCGTCCTTTTAAAGGACACTCCCAAGTTCCCCGCCGGGTCGGGCAAGTTCCGCTTTCTCTGCCAATGGTGAATATCTCCTCTCATCCTTTCCCATAATGAGGAATACAAGCCGCGGCAGCCCTCACGGGGCCAGCCTGTGTCACTGCTTGAATTCGAAGGAGCCTGATACCATGACGCGCGATTCTGCCACACCCAAAGTCCGCAAACGCCGCTTCCGCCTGCTCTTTCGGCTGCTGGCCGTCTCCGCCCTGCTCTTCCTCCTGGCAGCCGGCGCTCTGCTTGGATACCTATATCAGAAGCCGCTCCCCCCGCTCGGGGATGATGTCCGCTCCAGACTGCTTGACGCACGGGGCAATGTGATGACCACCTTCACTACAGACGGCCGCAGCCGCGAGCCTGTTGAGCTTAACCGGATCTCCCCGCTGCTCATCAAGGCCACGCTGGCTGTGGAGGACCGGAAATTCTATAATCATATCGGCTTTGATCTGAAAGGCATGGGGAGAGCGGTGCTCGCCAATCTGGAGGCGGGCAGACGCACGCAAGGGGCCAGCACCTTAACCCAGCAGCTCGCGCGCAATCTGTACCTGACCCATGAGAAGACCTGGACCCGCAAGGCCAAGGAAGCGCTATACACTCTGCAGCTGGAAATGAAATATTCTAAGGACGAAATCCTGAATATGTATTTAAATGAAATCTATTACGGACACGGCGCTTACGGAATCGAGGCTGCGGCCCGGATGTATTTCGGCAAAGCTGCCGCAGATCTGGATCTGGCGGAGAGCGCCCTGCTGGCCGGAGTGCCCAAGGGACCCACCTATTATTCTCCTTATAATCATCTGGACAGCGCCTTGAAGCGTCAAGGCATTATCCTGGCCGCCATGGTTGATACGGGGGATATTACGGAGTTGCAGGCACAGGAGGCTGCCAAGGAGCAGCTGAAGCTGAGCCCGCAGGGTCAAAAGGATACCACGGTGGCTGCACCCTATTTCCGCGATTATGTACGCAGTCTGGTGATCGACAGCCTGCATATCAGCAGTGACGAGCTGGACCGGGGCGGGCTGAATGTCTATACGACACTTGACCCGGATATGCAGCAGGCTGCGGAAGCGGCTGTGGATCAAGGCATGGACCACAGCAGCGAGCTGGAGACGGCCCTCGTCTCTGTTGATCCCCGCACCGGCTACGTGAAGGCTATGGTCGGGGGCACGAATTACCGGACCAGCTCCTTCAACCATGCGCTGGCGAAGACGCGCCAGCCCGGCTCTTCCTTTAAGCCGATTATGTATTTGGCGGCGCTGTCGACCAAAGAAATGACCGGCTTGTCCGTCTTCAACAGCCAGCCGACGCTGTTCCATTATGATAACAACCGCAAGACGTACCAGCCCCGGAATTTCGGGGATAAATATCTGGGAGAGATTAATATGCGGCAAGCCATTGCTGCGTCCGACAATATCTATGCAGTGAATACTATTATGAAGATCGGGGCAGATAAGGTCGCCGCTATGGCAGCCGCCATGGGGATTAACAGTCCGCTGCAGAGCGTTCCTTCGCTGGCGCTAGGAACCTCGCCTGTCAGCCCGCTGGAGATGGCCGCAGCCTTCGCAGTGATTGCGAATGGCGGAGTGAAGCAGCCGGTCACTGCGGTCCTGAAGATCACGGATGCGGGCGGACATCTTCTATATGAAGCTCCGCAGCCAGAGGGTCAGCCCGTGGTTGAGCCGGCAGCGGCTTACGTGTTAACCCGGCTGATGGAGGGGGTCTTCGAGAGCGGAGGCACCGGGAACCGGGTGGCCTCGATGATCAAGCGCCCGGTTGCCGGCAAGACCGGCACTACAGATACCGACGGATGGATGGTAGGCTTCACGCCTGAGCTCTCAACCGCCGTCTGGGTCGGATACGATAAGGGCCGCGATATTGCGACCACCGACGGCAGGCGGGCAGCACCGATCTTCGCCGGATTCACGGAAAAAGCATTGGAGAATGTGCCGCCGAAGATTTTTCCCATTCCCGATGGCGTGGTCAGCGTATATGTCGATCCGCTGTCCGGCATGCTGGCTACAGCAGACTGTCCGGAGAAAAAGCTGGAGACCTTCATCAGCGGCACAGAGCCTACCGCATATTGTGACCAGCATAGCTCCGGTGAACCCGGAGCTTCCGGAAGCTCCGATCCTTCCGGCTCTGCCGATCCGGTCAAGGAAGAGCATTCCCTATGGAATAATATCAAGCGTTGGTGGATGAACTAACCGGGGATTGCCGCTCCCCGCTGTCTGCGTTACGATGGGGAGACTGGCAGAGGCGTACGCCCGCCTAACTCCGCCGCAGGAAGGTGTGCCATCCATTCATGAAGCCGAATCACTCCGCCGGCCTTGAGCCGGACGCGCCACAGCTGCTGCAGCCTGAGCTCTACAAGCTCCCGGCAGTTGAAGCAGCACCGCGCCTTCTTGGCCAGCATCTCGTCCGCCGCACAGAAGACGGGGACATCCGCTGCCGTATTGTGGAGACAGAGAGCTATGGAGGCGCTGAGGATAAAGGCAGCCATGCGTATGGCAGCCGCCGGACCGCCCGTACAGAGGTCATGTTCAGCGCCGGAGGCGCAGTGTATGTATACCTGATCTACGGCATGTACCATTGCCTGAATGTCGTAACTGCCGCTCAGGACGAGCCGCATGCCGTTCTGATCCGGGCAGTAGAGCCGCTTACGGAGAGGGATGCCGAGCTTATGGCGGCATATAGAGGAGTTGCCGTGAGGAAGCCCTCGGACCTCTCGGGCGGGCCGGGCAAGCTGTGCCGGGCGCTGCGGATTGACAAGAGTCTTAACAATACCAGGTTCGATCTGCCGGAAGGCCCGCTGAGCATCGAGCAGGGGGATGACCCGGAGTCCCTGGATATTGTCGAGGCCCCGCGCATCAATATTCCTTATGCGGAAGAGTATGCCGGGCGCCCCTGGCGCTTCTATCTGAAGGGCAATCCTTATGTCTCGGTCAGCGATCCGCAGGCACAGCCCCACAGGCTGGTCTAAAGGCCTATACCGCTGTTTCGGCTGTGGTATATTGGGTATTAATAAGAGAACCCTAATCAGCCTCTCCCTTGGAACTTTCCAGGCGGAGAGGTTTTTCTATATTTTGATCTCCGCACCCTTAGGCGCCAAAAAATGATAAACACTCCTATAAAATGACAATAAATCCCCCTATTTGTATACGCTTCCCCCGTTCTCTAAACTTACAATTACTGCTATAATCATATATATCTACAAAAAATATAAAGATGTAAATGAGGGACATGGGATGAAAGATACAGGCATGATCCGAAGCTTAGACAGTCTCGGAAGAATTGTGGTTCCCGTAGAAATCCGCATGACACGTAATATTGACATTGGGGATCCTATCGAATTTTTTATACTGGATGAGGATATCATCGTCCTCCGAAAGTACACCTCCACAGAATGCACCTTTTGCAGAAGTCTTGATCATGTGACCTACTATAAGGATCAGTTCATTTGCAACACCTGTCTGAAGGAGCTTAGTGACCCCGACCGCGGATCAGAACCCATCCATGCCTCCCCTAGTTCAGCAGAAGAGCATCCCGAGCCAGCCCGCGGGGGACGGAGAAGCAAGACCGAAGAAATGAGTCTGCGTCTTATGAAAGCGATCGAAGATCATCCCTATGCCAACCAGAAGGAGCTTGCCGAGGTTCTCGGCATCAGCCAAGCCAGAGTCAGCCAACTCAAGCGCAAGCTGAACACTCCCGGCAGAACAGATCCGCAGTAACCGTTATCCATTCATCCCTGCTTAGACATCAGATAAGGCTTGGCCCCGTTGGGGCCAAGCCTTAATTTTTGGGCGAAGCATATAACCTGATCTTCTATTCCGATAGCGCAGCTTTCAGCTCCTCAGGCGAAGCGGCCCACCACTCTTCATTATGGGCCATCAGCAGGGATTTCAGCGCTGCCCGCTCAGCACTTCCAAGTCCATCCAGAATAAGCTTGCGCTTCAAGGCCGCATCCAGCTTATTGACATGATCCGCAAGAATCTTCCAGCCGCGCCGCGCTTCGGTGTCAATCCACATCTCACAGGCGGTAATTCCGCCGTAGAACTGTCCCTCCGGGGTACGGTCAACGGCGACCCATACGACCCATACCTGTCTTCCCGCCGGAACATCCTCACGGTTCATAGAGAATTTAATTCCCTTCTCCACTTTGCTCTTGGCATGCATGGCACCTATATCAATAACGGCGATGCCCTGATCAATAATGACAGGCGATACATTGTTCAGATCAATCGAGCCTGCACCGAAGCCTTTATGCTTGGCTCTGGCGTTCACAATATTCAAGGCAATTTGTTTTTTGCCCTCCGGTTGTACGTTATCCACATGTGCACATCCTTTCCATTCACTAATTATTTAATTTTAGCTAATAATGCGGCGATTGCAAACATATACATCCCGTAGATGCTTGTCACGGGAGGAATCATAGTATGAAGCCACATTCATTAAGGTATACCCTCATCTTCGCAGTCCTGGCTGTCCTCACCTTGCTTGGAGGCGGAATATGGTTTCTGTCAGGGCATAGCCCTGCCGTATGGACTGCCTCTGTTCCAAAAGAGGCCAAGTCCCCCGCCATTATCCCCCGGCAGCAGCCCGTGCAGTCCGATCTTTCAGATACGATCTACACATCGGAGACAGAGGCTTTAAGCCAGCGCGTGGTTGAATATCACATGGATGTGGAGCTCCTGCCTGATAAGGAGACCCTGGTCGCCTCCGAGACGCTGACCTGGACCCATCCGGGCGCAAAGCCGGTCCAGGAGCTCTACTTTCATCTGTATCCCAATGCATTCTCATCCGCCGGCACCACCTTCATGAAGGAGTCCGGGGGCACGCTTCGCGGTGACACCATGCCTGCTGGGGGTTACGGGAGCATTACCCTGACAGATTTGCGGACCTCCGAGGGCATTTCGCTGATGCAGCGCACCCAATATGTGCAGCCGGACGACGGCAATGTCAATGACAGAACACTGCTCAAGGTCCATCTGCCACAGCCGGTGAACGGCGGCGAGAGCGTTACGGTAAGGCTTAAATTCGAGGTCAAGCTGCCGAAAATTTTCGCCCGGATGGGAACCGCTGACGACTTCGTGATGGCCGGCCAGTGGTTTCCGAAGCTTAGCGTCTATGAGCCTGCCGGCAGAAGAGGACTCAAGGAAGAAGGCTGGAACCTGCATCAATACCACGGCAACTCCGAGTTCTACAGTGATTTTGGAATTTACAATGTATCGATTTCTGTCCCGCCCGAGTATAAGGTCGCCGCAACCGGGTTTCCGGTGAGAGACGCCAAGGTGGTGAAGGGGCGCAAGATCTATCAGTTCTATGCAGATGACGTCCACGACTTCGCCTGGGCGGCATCGCCTGATTTCGTGGTTTCCGAGAAGGCCTTCTCCGCGCCGCAGGTGCCCGGGGTGAAGATTAAGCTCTATCTGGACCCGCTGCATAAGCATCTCCAGGAGCGTTACTTCCAGGCGGCTGAGGCTGCACTGATGGCATTCAGCAAGTGGTACGGCCCTTATCCCTACTCCACCTTATCGATTGTTGTCCCGCCGGAGTCCGGCAACGGGGCCGGAGGAATGGAGTATCCGACCCTGATTACCGCCTTCGGCGCCACGGACACTTCACCGGGCACCTCCCTGGAACGCACGATCATCCACGAGATCGGGCACCAATATTTCTACGGCCTGGTGGCCAGCAATGAATTCGAAGAAGCCTGGCTGGATGAGAGCTTCACCTCTTATGCCGAAGACCGGCTGATGGAACAGGAATACGGTGTGGTCTCAAGCCTCCCTCTGCAGTCCAGCCTGGTCTCCTCTTCACAGCCGCTTAAGCTGGAGACCTGGAAATACACCGGTGATGACGCCTACACTCGCAATGTATACATCCGGGGCAAGCTGGTGCTGAAGGATATCGAACGCATCGCCGGGACCAAGAATATGGATGCCATCCTCGCCGCCTATGCCCGCAAATACCGCTTCCAGCATCCGTCCACCGCCGACTTCCAGAAGGTTGTGGAGAAAGTGACCAAGCAATCCTGGCAGACGTATTTTGAGCGGTATGTCTATAGCGGGGGGGCACCCGACTTCGCAGTCGACGATATCAGGCTCACCGTCAGACGGGACAACAGTGACGGCGGGGGGAGCCGCTATAGCGCTGTGGTTGATGTAAGCAACAAGGGCAGCCTGTACCCCGATGTTCCCGTGAAATTCACCTTCGCAGACGGGTACACGGTGCAGCAATACTGGAATGGCGAGGGTAAGGCTACTTCCTTTGAGTTAGCGTATAAAGCGCCGCTGGTCTCCGCAGAGATCGATCCGGGGCATTCCATTCTGCTGGAGAGCAGGCATCTTAATAATTTCAGAATGGCGGAGCTTGAGCCGCGTACACTCTCCCGCTGGACGCTTAGTGCATCAACTCTGCTTGAAACCCTGCTCGGAACTCTTGTCTGGTGAGGTGAAGGAATGGTGAAAAGTTCAATTGCCCGCGGTTGGATCAGCATGAAAGAGCAATTCTATATATTGATTCTGCTATTTATCTACCGGCTGTTCTGGGGATATTTCCTGTACAAATTCATTAAAAGCGCGGTTGTCCCCGTCCTGCTCCGCTACCCGGATGCGAATGCCGGCGGCAGCGGAATAGGCAGGCTGCTGTATTATATCGAGGGGCAGACCGCGCTGCGCACCGACCCCGCCGTCCAGCACTGGCTGTGGCTGCTGCTTGCGCTGACAGTGCTAAGGCTGCTGGTGACTCCCTTTATCCGTGCAGGGCTGCTGCACGAGCTTCACCAGGAGCGCGACGGAGCGCGGGGACTGTTCTTTTTTCCCGGAATGAGAAAATATGGGCTGCCGGTGCTGGTGTTCAGCCTCATCGAATGGGCGCTAACCCTCCTGCCGCTCTCTTGGCTGCTTCCGCGTATGTACCGTCATCTGCTCAGCGGTGTTCTCGATGTCCAGCTTCTGCTGAAGCTGGTGCCTTATGTGCTGGGCTGGCTGCTCTATCTCTTCCTTGTCCGCAAGCTTCTGCTCTATATGCAATTCGGCTATACCGCCGGTACCGGCATGTTCTCCTCACTGCTGATCTGCCTGAAGATGCTGCTGCCTTCGATCGGTATATCCATCGTTCTGGGGGCGGGAAGCCTGGCCGTAATTCTGCTCTGCAGCGCCTCTGCTCTGTTCTATCCCGGATTGCCGGCCCTTATGCTCCGCCAGGCAGCTCCGCTGCCCTCCACGCTGTTCGATATGTGGGGAATCGCTGCCCAGTACCACCTTTGGTCCAGTAAATCATTTCCACAATAATAAGCTGCTGAAGCGGCATACTAAAGAGAGTCACAGCCCCTTATCAGGGAGCAGGACTCTTTTTTGCTTGAACGGAGGACAAAAGCATTTGCAAAAGGGGAAATCCTCTGATACAATGATGGCTGTACCAGTAGTAACAAAGTTGTAATCTTTCAAGCAAAATATTCCGTAACTCTTGCAATTTAAGCAATACCGATAAGTCACTGTTCTGGTGCATAAAACGCCGAATTCCCTGCACCGGGAAGTGGGGGAACCATATTTTGGGTGAATTGATCTCGCTTTAGAGGGGTCATAGGGGAACCTTCTACCGAATCCTTAAGCTAACCTCGCAGGCCCTGGAAGGAGTACATCTTTTGATTAGTCAGAATTTCAAGAAAAAATGCACCGCAGCAGCGCTGGGTCTTGTGATGGTATTCACACTCGGAGCGGGCAGTGCCTTCGCAGATTCTAAGATGGATACTGTGATTTCAAAAACCATTGGAACGTCGTATAAAACCGGGGGCACAACCACCAGCGGCTTCGACTGTTCCGGATTTACCAAGTATGTGTTCAAGAATGTCGGGCTTACCTTGCCCCGTACCTCCAAAGCACAGTTCAAAGTTGGAACAAGTGTATCCAAGAGCAATCTGCGTTCCGGTGATCTCGTGTTCTTCAACACCCTGGGTAACGGAGTGTCCCATGTCGGTATTTATGTTGGAAACGGGAAGTTCGCACAGTCCTCAAGTTCACGTGGTGTAACCATCAGTTCGATGAGCCAGTCCTACTGGGCCAACCGCTACGTTGGCGCCAAACGAGTAATGAGCACAACAGCCTACCAAGCTGTCGCTTACGATTGAACCCTTGAAGCATACCCCGAATATTTCAGCCTCTAACAACTAAATGTAACTTATACGAGCCCGGGATGATTATTGCCGTAATCATTTCCGGGTTTTTCCTTTTCCTTATTCTACCTTTTACACTGAATTCGCAGCCTTGAAACAGCATTTTCTTGCAAAAACAAAGAAATAATCATATAAATTAACCCCTGCGCATAGATATGAGTCTTTGGAAAGGGCTATAACTCTAAAAAACAGCAAAAAAGATGCATTAATATGTTATAAGTGATTGCCAAGCGCCTTAGTCTTTGTTACAATTATCGCAGTGAGTTTTTAGTAACATTTTTGTAATTATTGAATCGATTTTAACAAAGGTTTTGTCATGTATTGAATGAACCGCTAATCCTAATCAACAGTCGTGCCGAGTTCCCTAATGAATTAGGGAAACGGGGGAACCACTTTGGGTGAATTGACCTCCTATTCTAAGAGGGGTCATAGGGGACCTTCAACCGAACCCTTAAGCTAACCTCGTAGGCATTGGAAGGGGTATTTACTTTTGAAGAAGAAGCTAGCAGCCGCAGTACTAAGCTTGTCCATTATCTTCACCATCGGAGCAGGAAGCGCTTTCGCGGATTCCAAAATGGATAAAGTGATCGACAAAGCCATCGGAACCAAATACGTGTCCGGCGGTACATCAACTAACGGGTTTGATTGCTCCGGATTTACAATGTATGTTTTTGATAAGATCGGCATTAACCTGCCCCATCAATCCGGCTCCCAGTATCAGATGGGCTCTGCCGTGTCCCGTGACGAGATGAGACCGGGCGATCTTGTATTCTTCAATACAAGCGGTAAGGGCATATCCCATGTTGGTATTTATGTTGGTGACGGCGAATTCGCCCATGCCTCTTCCTCACGTGGTGTAACCATCAGTTCGCTGAGTGACAGCTATTACGTCAGCCGCTACGTTGGCGCCAAGCGAATCATGAGTACAGATGCCTACAAGACTGTAGCTTCGGATTCCCAAGACAACGATGATGTACAATAATCCTTTGTAACCTAACGCTCTTTTCCGAGATTTTTGCCGAAATCTTGGGGAAGGGCTTTTTTTGTCTATAAAATTACTTACCCCTCTCTATATTTGTAAAACACTGATTCTGCGCTTTCGGAAAATATATTTTGCCGTTTGTCAAGTTTCTGCATTTCCGTAAGGAAATTGCGTCGAAACTGGCTGTTTTTGTATATAATTAATAGAAGAAATGAATCTATGTCCCTTGGAAGGAGGCCTCCCCCAATGATTAGCTCCCCGCTAACCTTTTACGTGGTGCCTATGGAGCCGCAGCATGCCGCTGAGATCTGTGAGTGGAGCTACAAGCCGCCGTATAATATTTACGGCTGGGTGTCCTGGGAGCAGATGCAGGCGCTGGGCGTGGAGTTCGGAGACCCGCAGCTGCGAAGTGAGCAATATGTATCGGTTGTGAATGGAGAGGGGGATCTGTGCGGCTTCGCCCAGCTCTTTCCGATGGAGGGGGTAGTCCGGCTTGGTGTCGGAATGCGGCCCGAGCTGTGCGGCCATGGAATGGGACATCTGTTCATGAAGGCTATTGTGCAGGCAGCACGGTCGCGTTACCCGGAATGTGAGATCGACCTGGAGGTGCTGACCTGGAACCAGCGCGCCATCCGCGCCTACCAGAAATGCGGGTTCACCATAACGGATACCTATGAACGCCGCACTCCGACCGGTAATAAGCCTTTTTATTGCATGGTCTATGAGGAATAGCACCGGAGACAAGAGAGTTTTGCAAAAAATGGATCATTTGTGTTCATTTTTTTGACACACATACTATGATAACGCTTCACCATCCGCTATAATGGAGACAGCAGCTTACATGGAGGGACGGATGCAGATGCAGAAATGGATCATGAGCGGTTTGTTTTTTGCCGCCTGTGCCTTTGCAGTAATCTTAATGTTTACCCTACCCGGTAAATCCGAGGTGGCGGAGCAGAACAAGCCGACCATGCCGGAGGTTGTGCTGGACGCTGCGGGCGCAGAAGCCACAGTGAAGGCCAATTGTATCTCCTGCCACGGAGACCAGCTTCAGGGCGGGGCGGGACCCAGCCTGCAGCAGGAAGGCGCTTCGCATGACGCAGCTCAGATCTTCAGCATAGTCACCAAGGGCCGCGGACAGATGCCTCCCTTCAAAGACAGGCTGGCCCCTGAAGAGATTGCGAATGTAGCCCTATGGCTGGCCGAGAAGAAATAATCCGCAACCTGTACTCACACCATGCTCCTCATTTTAAATGTATAATGCCCGTGACGAGGATAACGAACGATCCTTGCACGGGCATTTCTATTAATTAGATATTCCTGTTGTCTCCATAGGGGCCTTGTCCTCTAGCGGGTCTTCTCGAATGCCTCATTAAATTCATGCGCCTGGCGGAGATCAAGCTTCTCCACATCTGCAGCCAGCCGCAGAACAACCGTCTTGTAATCAATGGTGATATGCGGGTGATGGTCAAAGGCCTCCGAAATTGTCGCTACCTCATCCACAAAGGCAATTCCCTTCATATATTCACTGAACATATATTTGCGCACCAGCCTATCCCTCTCCAGCTTCCAGCCCTCAAGCTTGCCGATCTGCTCCTGCAGTTGTTCCTCAGTTAATTGCAATTCGTTTCCTCCCTTGCTAAGTTAACGGTTCCTTCAGCCTGCTCTTCTCCTTCAAATAAAACATCCCTCAGCTTCTGAAAGTCCAAGGGATGTGCCAGGCCAAAGATTTTTGATTAAATGTATTCTGACATCCCGGCAATTAGTACTCCACTTCCAATTTTAACATGGCCGGATGCCCGGGACAAACCCGCTGCCGCATTTTCCCCCTGCTTTATACAAGAACGACCGAAGCCAGATCCTCATCGCCCAGCAGAATATTAATGCGGTGTGTTTCTTTATCGTACATCACAACTCCGCTGCCCACCTGAATGACCGGCTCGTTGCCCAGCGCGTAGAACAGGTCTTCCGCAAGCGCCTCCCAGACCTCCTGCCTCGATTCCTCCGGCAGATTCGTCCACTCTTCAGGCTCCATTTCAAAAAAAATGTACCCGTCTGTAATCCGTCCAACGGCTCCTGTCAGTTCAACCAGAATTTCACCGTAATCCCTGCCATGCTTAACTCCCACATCAATCACTCCGTTTTCTTCGCTGATGAATAATAACCTACCTTATCTATTATAGCCGAAAAAATCACTTCACAAAAAAGGGAATGATGTCGATAAAGAAGAATATACGTGATTTGGTTACGAACAGAGTGTTCTCCCGCGGTTCAAGGACGAATTACGCGGTTAGTCGATCACTTCTTAATTCTCATGGACGAGGTGCATAAATGGAAATCTCAACAATTCTAGGCCTGGTGTTTGGTCTGATCGCAGTAATCTGGGGGATGATACTCAAGCATGCTCCACTTGCAAGCTTGAACAACCCCGCTGCCTATGTCATTATTTTTCTTGGCACGGCTGCCTCCATCTTCATGGCCTTTCCGATGTCGGAAGTCAAGAATTTCCCTAAGCTGTTGAAGATCCTGTTTACGAAGAAAAAGATGGTCGGCAAGCCCGAACTGATTACCATGTTCATGGAATGGGCATCCATTACCCGCCGCGAAGGGCTGCTGGCTCTGGAGTCCAATGTCGATGAAATTGAAGATAACTTCCTCCGAAACGGCATGCGGATGATTATTGACGGCAATGATCAGGAGTTCGTCCGTGATGTATTAATGGAAGATATTCATGCCACTGAAGACAGACATAAAGCCGGAGCCTTGATCTTCTCCCAAGCCGGGATGTATGCCCCTACACTAGGGGTACTCGGGGCTGTTATCGGGCTGATTGCCGCCTTGGGTGATATGAGTAATATGGACGTCCTGGCCCACGCGATTGCCGGTGCCTTCATTGCAACCCTGCTCGGGATATTCACCGGTTATGTCATGTGGCACCCTATGGCCAACAAGCTGAAGCGGATATCCAAACGCGAGATTGAAGTCCGCCTGATGATGGTGGAGGGTCTGCTCTCCATCCAGTCCGGGGTGTCTACCATAGCTATTAACCAGAAGCTGTCCGTCTTCCTGACTCCGTCCGAGCGTGCCAAGCTGAGCGAGAAGGAGGGGGCTTCCAGTGAGCAAAAAGACTAGGCATGAGGAACATGAAGAGCATGCCGATGAATCCTGGCTGCTTCCCTATTCCGACCTGATGACCTTGCTGGTTGCTCTGTTCCTTGTTATGTACGCCATGAGCGCTACGGACGCCGTGAAGTTCCAGCAAATGGCTGAAGCCTTCAATTCAGCGCTCAGCGGCGGCGGCGGCGTCCTGGAGTACCGGTCGGATTCTCCGACCAGCACCCAGCTGGACCAGGGCAAGCAGGATAAAATGAACAGCGTGATCTCCAAGAACACCGGCACCTCCGATCTGTCCAAGCTCCGTGCCAAGGAGCAGGAGGATCTGGAGAAGCTGAAGAAGCAGTTCGACCAGTACATCAAGAACAACGGAATGACTGACTTGCTTAGCACCAAGCTGAATCAGTCCCAGCTGATGATCACGATTAGCGACAATGCCCTCTTCGCTTCGGGACAGGCTGTAGTGAAAGATGAATCCCGCCAGTTGGCCAAGTCGATCTCAACGATGCTGCAGCAATTCCCTGATTATGAAGTATTGGTGCAGGGGCATACCGATAATGTTCCGATCTCCAACAGCACGTACTCCTCGAACTGGGATCTTAGTGTAGATCGTGCCCTTGAGTTCATGAAGATTCTGCTGCTGAATCCCAACCTGGACCCGACGAAGTTCAGCCCGACCGGCTCTGGCGAATATCATCCCATCGCTAGCAATGCTACGGCTGCCGGGCGGGCCAAGAACCGCCGGGTAGAAGTATCCATCCTGCGTAAATATAAGGACGCTGCTGCGGAGACAACGGATGTCTCTAATGTAACAGCTCCCTGATAGTAAGGAAACAAATAAGAGCTGCTTCGAACGGCCCTACCAGGGTCTATCGGAGCAGCTCTTATTATAGGTATGGGCATTATAATCTTATTGCAGCTGATAGTTCAGCATAGCCCCCAGCTCTTGCTTCTCTTCCTGGGACAGCTCCCGCCATTCTCCGGTCTTCAGTGCGCCAAGGCGGATATTCATTACCCGGATGCGCTGCAGCCGCCGGACTTCATAACCGAAGGCGCTGCACATGCGGCGGATTTGCCGGTTCTTGCCCTCAGTCAGCACGATACGGAATACCCGCTCACTAATACGCGTAATTTCACAGGGAAGTGTCTTACTGCCCAGAATTCTCACGCCGGTGGACATACCGGTCAGAAAAGAAGGCGTGACGGGTCGATCTACAGTGACCACATACTCCTTCTCATGCTTGCCTTCTGCGCGTAAAATTTTGTTAACAATGTCACCGTCATTGGTCAGCAGAATCAATCCCTCTGAATCCTTATCGAGCCGCCCGATCGGGAAAATCCGCTCCTCATGCCCTATGAAATCGACAATATTGCCTTGAATATGCGCTTCTGTAGTAGAGGTAATGCCAACCGGCTTATGAAGCGCGATATACACGATCCTGCTGCCCGTCTGAAGCGGCTGGCCGTCAATCAGGACAATATCTCCGGCCTCGGCTTGGCTGCCCAGCATAGCGGGCTCCCCGTTGATGGTGACCCGCCCTCCCTCGACCAGCTTGTCTGCTTCACGGCGTGAACAATAGCCTGTCTCACTGATGAATTTATTGATTCTCATGTTCGTCTTCACTCCGTTCTATATTCATAACGGCCGGAGGTACTGGCTCCTTCGCTTCAGGCAGCTTGATAATTACCTGTGCCCCCCGGCCATACTCGCTTCTAATCTCCAGGCTGCCCTTATGGGCCTGAATGATCCGCTGGCTGACCATCAAGCCGAGACCGGTTCCGGACTCTTTGTTCGTAAAGAACGGCTCTCCCAGCTTGGGCAGCATATCCTCAGGGACGCCTCCGCCCTCATCCGTGATCACAACAACCACTGAATCATCCTGCTCCTGCTGCTCCACGGTAATCGTTCCCCCGTCCGGCATCGCTTCGATCGCATTTTTGATTACATTGATAAATACCTGCTTCAGCTGATTCTCCTCACAGTGCACCATGGCGGGTACTCCCGAGAAATGTGTGGTGAATTCAATGCCGAACAGGTGGGCCTGACTGTCCAGCAGGGAGATGACATCGCCAACAATATGCCGCAGATCCCTTTGCTGGAAATGAACAGCCTGCGGCTTCGCCAGAATCAGGAACTCACTGACAATCATATTGATCCGGTCCAGCTCCGAGAGCATCAGATCAATATGCAGCGGAACGAGAACCTTCTTCTCCTGCTGAAGCTGCAGGAAGCCCCGCAGGGTGGTCAAGGGATTACGGATCTCATGGGCAACGCCTGCGGCAAGCTGGCCGACTGTAGTCAGCTTCTCCGAGCGTCTGAGCAGCTCCTCGATCCGGTTGCGCTCGGTCATGTCACGAGATACATGGACAACCGACTGCGGCTGGCCCTCTTCATCCCGGATAACCGAGCTGCTGACGCTGACCTCTACCAGGGAACCGTCACGCTTCAGCCTGACGGTCTCCACAGGCGGCAGAGATGCCCCGTCCTTAAGCTGCTGCAATCGTATACTCTCCTGCTGCTGCACAGTGGCAGGAACCAGGTAAGGGGGCTTGACCAGAGCATCCGCAGCGCCCCATCCATAGAGATCCTCGAACGCTCTGTTCGTACTGATGATCCGCCCTTCCATATCCACCGTGTGGATGGCATCCGAAGTGCCGTTAATGACCGACTCCAGATGCTCCTTAACCGCACGGTTCTCCTCCAGTGTCTGCCCCAGCCGGTTCGTGTGCTGCAGCAGATGTGAGGTCATCGCATTGATGCGCTGGGCCAGCTGTCCAAGCTCATCGCGGCTGGATACATTAAGCGGGGGCTCGAACTTGCCCTTGGCCACATCATTGACCTTAGCCAGTATATCCTGAATCGGGCGTGTAACAACACCGGCCAGGACATAACTCGCCAAGAGAAAGATAATAAGCAGCAGTACCGAGGTGGTGATATTATTGAACAGCTGCTCGCGGATGACTGAGGAGATCGCCTGGTAGTCCATGACTACACTGATCACATAATCCGCCGCTCCCGGCCGCTCAATCGGAATGAAGCTTTTGAGCACTCTTTTACCCAATGCCTTCGTATCCAGCGTTACCGGCTCGCCCTTGTTCAATGCTTCACGGATTGCCGCCTTGTCCTCTGCAATATTGCCGTAGGAATAGGTTCCGTACTGAATAGGGCGGTTCCGCAGCTTCGTGTTCTTGGGATCTGTACCATCAGGCAGCATGCTTGAGGCCCCGAAGGTCTTCGGATTGATTCCCGTAATCTCCAGAATTCCGGGATTTACAGCTTTGGATTCCTGGATGATCTCATCGGGACTCATAATTTTGACATAATCGCTTACCGCTGTGCTCCGGACGAACGGATCTATGATATAATTGCGTGCCCCGTCATAATAATAACCCCATTTATCAATATACTCCGGATTGGAGGTTGAATATTCAAACGGCCCGGACCAGAAATTCTCCAGGGATTGCCCCTGATCGACAGATACCCGCTGGCCTGCAAACAGCTCCAGAAAAGCCACATACCAAAAACCCATGCCTCTGGTCGAAAGTCCAATCTCTGCAGGATCTGAAGATTTGGCTACGATAATATCATCCGCAGTCTTCACCAGCAGAGAGATATTCGACACCCCCAGCTTGGTGGATAGCGCCTTCAATTGTTGATTGGTAATATTCCTGATATCCGGGTCCAGCTCATAGGACGCCAGAATGGCGGTCAAGCGCAGGTTCTGGGCAATTTTATCCTGCACGTAATTCGAGCTGTAGCCGCTCTGCTCCACCGATACTGCAACCTGCTTCGCAGTGATCTTCATGTTGCTTACACTCTCATTACGCAGATTATTCCGGGCAGCATAAAGATTGAGCGAAAGATTAAGCATCAAGATTAAGAGCACCGAGCCAAATATAATCGCTGATAATTTCGTTTTTATGGACAAGCGTATTGTTCACCTCTTATCCGCTGGTAAATCCTAGCGGGCATTCAACATAATCATACCTTTTGCCCTCCCATTTGAAAAGGCCTTTCCCCACAGCCGGGTGCTGGCAGATATTGAATTATCGGGGCAGTTTCACTACAATAGGTAAGAAACCATCCACAGGTTATGCACATATAAACATTTTGCCAAATCGCGATGTGCACAATTTTGTGCATAAGTCGGCCGTTATCCACAGAGTTGTCCACAATTTGTTAAGAACGAATATTTGTTCGTTGTACAATGGGCATAGAAGAAGGGAAGATGCATTTGAATACCAGGCTTGAAGAACTGCCGGCGGAGGAGCGGGCCATTCATGAACATTGGATGACAGAAGCGATAGGAGAAGCCCGCAAGGCCGAGGCCTTGGGCGAAGTGCCGATTGGTGCCGTGGTCGTCCACGAAGGCCAAATTATAGGCCGCGGATATAATCTGCGTGAGACGACGCTTGACTCCACTGCCCATGCGGAGATGGTAGCGATCCGGGAAGCCAGTACAGCCCTGGGCTCCTGGCGTTTGCTCGATTGCCAGCTCTATGTTACCCTGGAGCCTTGTCCTATGTGTGCAGGAGCGATGGTGCAGTCCAGGGTGCCGCTCACCGTGTATGGCACTCCAGACCCCAAAGCCGGCTGTGCAGGGACCTTGATGAACCTGCTGGAGGAATCTCGCTTTAATCACCGTACAGAGGTCATCCAGGGCGTGCTGCAGGAGGAATGCGCGGAGCTGCTGACCTCCTTCTTCCGCAAGCTGCGGAAGCGGCCTGCGAAGCTCTAGAACGCCCATTAACACTTATATTATGCTCATAAGGAGAATGCCAGATGTCGTACAAGCTGTATAACAATGCACAGGGGATCTATCTCTCGCTGCTGGAGCTTACGGATGCCGAAGAGCTGCTTAGCCTCCGTCTGCGTAACCGAACCACACACCAGCAATTTGAGCCCCTGCGCAGTGAAGACTACTTCACCCTGGAGAGCCAGCGGCAGCTGATTAACCAGCGTATCCTGGATGCGCAGCAGGACAGCGCGTATATGTTCGGGATTTATCTGCTCAGCGGCGAGCTGATCGGCCAGATTACGATCTCCAATGTAGTGCGGGGAGTCGGTCAATTCTGCGATATCGGCTATCTGATCGATCATGAGCAGCAGGGGCAAGGCTATACCAGTGCCGCCGTACACCTGATCCTCGGGTATGCCTTCCGCTCTCTGGGGCTTCACCGGGTACAGGCTGCCATCCTGCCCCATAATACCGGTTCACGCAGAGTGTTGGAGAAGAACGGCTTCCAGGCCGAAGGACTCGCGCGCCGCTTCATCCGGATCAACGGCGAATGGCAGGATCACCGCACCTACGCCATTCTGGCTGAGGAATTCCTGCCAGAGGGACAGGAATCCCCTTAACTTCATATGTCCACACAAAAACCCGTATGAGCGCAATATGCTCATACGGATTTTTGGCGTGCGGAACTATGGTATTAATAAGTACCCGTACCCATGCCTCCGAATTGCTGCTGCAGCTCTTCCAGAGTGATGACATCATCGCCTTGCGGAATGCCGATCTTGAAGGTCTGCTTCTCATTGATCTTACTGTATTGGTTGCTTGCATTCATAGATAAGGTAACGTTCTCACCCTT
Organism: Paenibacillus sp. FSL M7-0896; assembly: GCF_037975415.1. Classification (NCBI taxonomy): domain Bacteria; kingdom Bacillati; phylum Bacillota; class Bacilli; order Caryophanales; family Paenibacillaceae; genus Paenibacillus; species Paenibacillus sp. FSL M7-0896. The sequence goes on along the minus strand of NZ_CP150250.1, from coordinate 7,451,969 downwards.
GTCAGGATCATTAACCTTGATGTCCATGAGCATATCCTGGTATACCGGATAGTCATCTTTATTAACCGCAGTGTTCAGGTGGAACTGATTAATGGTAAGATATTTATTCAGATCAGCCAGGCTCTTATCAAACTCGGCACGTGCTTCGCTGGATTGCAGCTCTTCCTTGGCTTTGGCCAGATCAGCGGAGTCAACCTGCAGCAGATCTTTATATTCATCCTTACTCAGAATATCCATGATCTTAGGCAATGCGTTGTTCACGAGGATCGTAAGCGCCTCTTTGACATTATCATTGGTTACCTGGAACTGAACCACCTGCTTGGCATCTACGCCTTCAGGCAGGCCGGCATCCTTAGGTTTGATATTGTTGAAGTATTTCGCTTCATCATACTCGCCCAGCAGCGTATTCATCACTTCATTCGACAGCTTCTGCACTTTCTGTGCATCCATCTGCGCAGGATTGAATTCTGTTCCCTGCTCTTCGGCCAGCTTCTTCAGATCCACCTCTACGAATTTATTGACAATCGTCTCAGGAATCGGCAGGAACGGAATCGAAGGCACTTTGACGTAAAGCTTCTGTCCGGACATAACCATCGGAACCGTGAAGGACATAGCCATATCCCCCTTCAGATTCAGAACCGTTGTAAGCTCTGTCTGCATCGGCTCAGCCTGATAGACTCCATCAATCGTAAGCTCTGCATTCTTAAGCATGCTTAGAATCTGACCCGTCGAAGCGTCAGCCTCATTAGTACCGGTGTCTATCGTCAGATCGTTAATGACCACCTTACTCTTCATTTCGTAAGATGTCATAGCTGAAGCTTTGGCCGCAGCTGAAGTCAGAGCCTCCTTCGGCTCCTCTTTCTTTGCACATCCCGGCAGAATTACTGCAGCAGTTAACAGTAACGCGGCAGCGGATAACCCCCACTTTTTGTTCATTATTTTTCTCCTCTCCCATGTAAAAAAATTCTTTCCCCTCCCTAATGATAAACCATTTGGCAATTATGAGAAACATTTCTCTTCAATTTCATTGTAAAGTGTGTTTAACCCTGGGGATTATTATGGTCCACATGGTTGGCCTGCTTCACCTTTTTAGATCCGGATAACGGCGCTGGGCCTGAAGAATGATGCTCCTTGCGTGGCCCCTGGTTGTCCTGCTGTACGCCGGGTACAGGCATGCTCTTGGGTTTGCTCACTTCGATTACCTCCTATGGATTAGTTAAGCCCTGAAGGGCCTGTGCGCACTCATGAATCTGTCTCGTATACTGCTGCGCCAAAAGCTGAACAGCATCCAGCTGCTCATCCGCGTGTACCCCGGCCTGTTCGGCGTCAAGCAAATCTACAGCAACCTCGCGGCTATCCACATAGGTGCAGCGGAAATCCAGAGAATACCCCTGCCGGCCCGCTGCATTGAAATGGATGAGCAGACTATTCTGGTTCGCCGCATCTCCCTGCACACTGAAGCTGTCCCCACTCTCCATCAGTTCCGGCAGCCGCTCCTGCCAGGCAGACACCAGACTCTGCTGATCTACTTGCAATTGTCGGTCCATCTTTATTATCAGCCTCCTTCTCTAATACATTGCGGAGAAAGACGGCTTTTTATTCCCGTTGGAACCGCTTCTGTGAAAAAGAGGCCTTGGCAAGTGGAAACGGCATTGCCGTCCTTTTAAAGGACGGTACCGTTTTGGCGAGAAATAGAAGGATAATTTATAGCGTGAAAAATATAAATTCTTATATTTCAAACAAAAAAACCGTCCTCCTGAGAGAACGGCTTCTATCTGCACTTATTTAGATGTAAAGGAATGGCGGAGAGGATGGGATTCGAACCCATGTGGGCTTGCACCCTAACGGTTTTCAAGACCGCCCCGTTATGACCGCTTCGGTACCTCTCCAATGCACTGAAATTTCACATGCATTAGGAATTATACCACGCCCCGCAAATAATATGCAACTATTATTATTGAGCTGTTTTTGCAGAAATGGATTTCACATTACGCATATACGGCTGCAGGCATTCCGGAATCAGCACACTTCCGTCCTCCTGCTGGTAATTCTCCAGAATAGCTGCTACCGTACGCCCTACAGCCAGGGCAGAGCCATTCAGCGTATGCACGAATTCAGGCTTCGCCTTCGGCTCCTTGCGGTAACGGATATTGGCCCGGCGCGCCTGGAAGTCCTCGGTATTGGAGCATGAGGAGATCTCGCGGTACATGCCGCTCTCAGGCAGCCACACCTCAAGGTCATACGTCTTGGCAGAGGTGAAGCCCATATCTGCCGTACAGAGCAGCAGGACGCGGTAGGGCAGTCCCAGAAGCTGCAGGACGCGCTCAGCATCGGCTGTCATCTTCTCCAGCTCCTCATAGGAGCTCTCCGGGCTGGCCAGCTTCACCAGCTCCACCTTGTTGAACTGATGCTGGCGGATTAGACCACGGGTATCGCGTCCGGCAGAACCGGCTTCCGAGCGGAAGCAAGAGCTATAGGCCACATGATACTTCGGCAGATCGCCAGCTGTCATAATCTCTTCACGGTAATAGTTCGTCACAGGCACTTCCGCCGTAGGAATCAGATAATACTCTGTATCCCGCAGCTTGAACAGATCCTCTTCGAATTTCGGCAGCTGTCCCGTTCCATAGAGGCTGTCCTTATTAACAATATAAGGCGGCAGCATCTCTTCATAGTTATGTTCCCCGCTGTGCAGGTCCATCATGAAATTGATCAGGGCACGTTCCAATCTGGCACCCAGTCCTTTATAGAAGACAAACCGGGAACCCGTAACCTTCGCCGCTGCCTCAAAATCAATGATATCCAGCTGCTGCGCCAGCTCCCAGTGAGATTTCGGAGTGAAACCAAGCTCTGTAGGCTCTGACCAGCGGCGCACTTCGACATTGTCTGCCTCGGAGGTACCTACCGGCACCGATTCATGCGGAATATTCGGGATGCTCATCGTCAGCTCGTCAATTTTGACCTCAAGCTCACGCACCTCATCATCTAATTCCTTAATCCGGTCAGATACCGTACGCATTTCTGCGATCAGATCATCAGCCGGTTCCTTGTTCTTCTTCTTCTTGGCTACGTCTCCGGATACAGTGTTCCGGCGGTTCTTGAGCCCTTCTGTCTCCTGAAGCAGCTCACGGCGGCGCTGATCCAGCGCCGGGAAGCCGGCAATCAAATCCAGCGACTTTCCTCTTTTATTCAGTGCCTCTTCTACTCTTGCATAATCGCTGCGCAATACTTTAACATCTAACACAAAGTTTCCCTCCTGAAAACAGCCCAAACTCTTTCAAAATGCTGTTTTGTTTGCAGCTTTGAAAGAGTCAAAGTGTCCTTATATGCGGTTCTATAGATTGGCTGCAATACGGTCCTCTACCATGTCGGCAAAATATTGATGCAGCCTGTAATCATCAGTCAATTCCGGGTGAAACGAGCAGGCCAGCAGATTGCCCTGGCGCGCGGTTACAATCTCATCCTTATAGAGCGTAAGCACCTCAACATCAGGACCCACCTCTTCAATAAGCGGAGCGCGGATAAATACCGCCCGCACAGGCTCAGCAATCCCCTTAACCTCGAGATCACATTCAAAGCTTTCCCGCTGGCGGCCAAAGGCATTCCTGGCCACGGTAATATCCATCAGCTCCAGATGACCGGCCTCGTCTCCGGCAATCCGCTTCGCCAGCACGATCATACCGGCGCATGTGCCGAAAATAGGCTTCCCTTGACCCGCGAACTCACGAACAGCCTCAATAAAGCCATATTTGCGCATCAATTTGCCAATCGTCGTACTCTCACCGCCGGGAATAATCAGACCATCTACCCCGTCTAACTCCTCTACACGCTTAATAGGCAGGCCCTGCGCGCCGGTCTTCTCAATACTGACAATATGCTCTGTAACAGCGCCTTGAAGCGCTAACACTCCAATTCTCATCCGGAAGCCTTCTCTCTATTATCGGCCGCGTTCCGACATGCGTTCAGCCGGGGACAACGTGGCGATATCAATCCCCTTCATCGGAGCGCCCAGATTCTTGGATACTTCAGCAATCAGCTTGTAGTCCGTGAAGTGGGTTGTCGCTTCGACGATGGCACGGGCGAACTTCTCAGGATTGTCCGATTTGAAAATCCCGGAGCCGACAAACACCCCATCAGCACCCAGATGCATCATGAGCGCGGCATCGGCAGGCGTAGCTACACCACCGGCAGCGAAATTAACGACAGGCAGCTTGCCCAGCTCGTGAACCTCCAGCAGCAGCTCATACGGAACACCCAGCGTCTTAGCTTCATGATATAGCTCATCAAGCGAGAGGCCGGTCACCTTGCGGATCTGGCTGTTGATATGGCGCATATGGCGGACAGCTTCCACGATGTTGCCGGTTCCCGGCTCACCCTTGGTGCGGATCATGGAGGCCCCTTCGCTAATCCGGCGCAGTGCTTCTCCAAGATCCTTGGCTCCGCATACAAAAGGAACCGTGAATTCGCGTTTGTTGATATGGAACACTTCATCGGCAGGAGTTAGCACTTCACTCTCATCGAGATAGTCTACACCCAGAGATTCGAGAACCTTGGCTTCCACATAGTGACCGATCCGCGCTTTGGCCATTACAGGGATACTCACTACCTTGATAACCTCTTCTACAATAGTAGGATCAGCCATACGTGCGACACCACCCGCTGCGCGGATATCGGAAGGTACACGCTCCAGGGCCATAACAGCAACTGCGCCCGCGGCCTCAGCAATTTTCGCCTGTTCTGCATTCATGACGTCCATAATGACGCCGCCTTTTTGCATTTCTGCCATGCCTCTTTTGACTCGCGAAGTTCCTGTTTCCATATCTACGCCTCCCGTTAGATCTAACCTAATCTAACATGTTATTTTACCGCAAGGCTGTAATATATACAACCTATTTACTGGGATTTTGTCGTGAAGCTAGTACCTATGCACCTGTTAAGGTTAGAACAGATTTTTAATTCCTTTGAACAGATCACCGAAAAAATCACCGATGGCTCTCAGCAGCAGCTTGAACCAGCCCGCCTTCTCCGCTTCCTCGGCAGTAATCAGGTTCACCGTCTTCTCTTGCGTCTGATTCATTCCTTCAATTTTATAGGAGTACGTGACCTTACCTACCTTGCTGGCTCCGGCAATTGGTGCGACCAGCGTAGCCGGATCATTCGTGACCACAGTGGTCTTGATCTGCGGCGATACAGTACCCTTAGGGACCATGAATGTTACACCAGCATCCGTTACTACGGATACCTCTTTATTCTTGCCCTTCAGCACAGGCACAGTCTCAGTGCCGTCAATCACGGCCTTAGGCGCAACTACCTGCTTAATCTCGAAATTATTGAAGCCAAAATCCAGCACCTTCTTCGTTTCGGTGAAACGGTGGGCCTCAGAGTCCGCTCCCATAACTACGCTGATTAGACGCATGCCGTCACGCACCGCAGTACCCGTGAAGCAGTTACCGGCGTTAGTGGTATGTCCTGTCTTCAGTCCGTCCAGGCCCGGATAAGCGTATGCCTTGAAATTGGGGATATTCTTGTTGGCTTCCAGCATCCAGTTGTAGTTAATCATCGGCTTCGAATCACGCTCGCGGAATTTATACGATTGAATTGTCGTAAAATCTGTAAACTCCGGATGATCGGTGACAATATATTTGGCCAGAATCGCTGCATCCATCGCAGACATTACCGTCTCACGGTCCTCTTCAGGCCGGTATTTAGCAGGCATGTCCTTCCGGTCCAGACCGGTGGAATTAATGAAATAAGCCGTCTTCATGCCCATCTTCTGTGCGGTCTCATTCATCTGGGTCACAAACTGCTGCTCCGAGCCAGCTACCAGTTCAGCCAAAGCAACTGTAGCATCATTGGCAGAGCCTACCGCCATCGCTATGTAGAGTTCTTTAACCGTATGTTCATCGCCCGCAGCCAGAAAAATCCGAGACCCGATCTGCTTGGACGCATTCTCCTGTATAATGACCTTTTGATCCCAGGAAATCTTGCCGCTATTCACCGCTTCAGTTACAAGGTATTCTGTCATCATCTTCGTCATACTCGCCGGAGGCATAGGCTGATCCGCATTAAGCGAGAGCAGAACCTCACCCGTTGTAGGCTCAATCAATACTGCCGATTTCAGCTTCAGTCCGAGAGACTCCACGGTTGGGATTTTGGCTACTGCTGTCTTGGCAGGGGTAGCCGCCGCTTTGGTTCCCGCCTCGGTTGTAGCCGGTTTATTTACTGCCTCCGCCATTGCAGAAGCCGCAGGAAATGCCAACATATTTAAAAGCAGACCTACTGTCGCTGTCTTAATCACAATTTGCTTACTGCTTAGTTTTCTCTTGGCCTTCAATGATTAACTCTCCTTTAATCCTCAAATCAGTGCTTGTTCTATTCTAACACAGGGGTATCTGCAAAAAAAGACAGGCAGGACTAAATTAGTCCTGCCTGTCAACAAAATAGGCGATTCTTCCCGGCTTATAGAGAATAGTTCGGAGCTTCCTTGGTGATCTGTACATCATGAGGATGACTCTCACGCAGGCCTGCTCCAGTGATCCGGATGAAGGAGGTATCATTGCGCAGCTCTTCTAATGTCTTCGTTCCGCAATAGCCCATACCGGAGCGCAGTCCGCCAATCAATTGATGAACCGTGTCAGACAATGGCCCTTTAAAAGCGACTCGGCCCTCAATGCCTTCCGGTACCAGCTTCTTATCATCATCCTGGAAGTAACGGTCTTTACTGCCCTGCTTCATGGCGCTCATGCTGCCCATGCCGCGGTATACCTTGTATTTACGTCCCTGGTAGATTTCCGACTCTCCCGGGCTCTCTTCCGTACCGGCGAACAGGCTTCCCATCATGACTGCAGCAGCACCGGCAGCGATGGCCTTGGTAATCTCTCCAGAGTACTTAATTCCTCCGTCTGCAATCACCGGAATGCCGTATTCACGGGCTACTGTCGCACAATCGTAGATCGCGGTAACCTGCGGAACGCCTATACCGGCAATTACGCGGGTAGTACAGATAGAGCCTGGACCAATACCCACCTTGATTACGGAGGCTCCTGCTTCAATCAATTCCCGGGTAGCTTCGCCTGTAGCCACATTACCAGCTACGATGGTTAGGTCAGGATAAGTCTCGCGGAGCTTACGCACTGCATCGATAATATTGATGTGATGGCCATGTGCGGAATCCACGGTAATCAGGTCCACACCGGCTTTTACCAGTGCTTCAGTCCGTTCCAGCGTGTCCTTGGAGATCCCGATTGCCGCTCCAACCAGCAGACGTCCGTGAGAATCCTTGGCACCGTTGGGGAACTGGATAGCTTTCTCTATATCTTTAATAGTAATGAGACCTTTGAGAATATTATGCTCGTCTACCAGCGGCAGCTTCTCAATCTTGTGGCGCTGCAGAATGCCTTTCGCTTCCTGAAGAGTGGTTCCTACAGCAGCTGTAACGAGATTCTCATGAGTCATCACTTCTTTGATCTGAATATTGAAATCATGGATGAAACGCAGGTCGCGGTTCGTCAGAATACCGACAAGCTTGCCCTGTTCATCTACGATAGGCACACCCGAAATGCGGTATTTGCCCATCAGAACTTCAGCATCGGATACCCAGTGGTCCGGCGTAAGTGAGAATGGATTGGTAATAACCCCGCTCTCTGAGCGCTTCACACGGTCCACCTCTTCTGCCTGCTGCTCCACGGACATATTCTTATGAATGATGCCGATCCCGCCCTCACGGGCGATAGCAATCGCCATAGCGGCTTCTGTGACTGTGTCCATACCTGCACTCATCAAAGGGATATTCAGCTTCACATTCTTGCTGAGTACAGTGGTTAAGTCCACTTCCTTAGGCAATACCTCGGATTTACGCGGAACCAGCAGCACATCATCAAAAGTGAATCCCTCTTTACCAAACTTATCTTCCCACACCTGGGTCATTCCTCCTCTAAATTCTTTTCTCTACCCGCCCGCCAACTTATGAATAAAGAAACTCCTGCGTCAAGTCCATACCCGATAGACAGCAGTAGAGGCCTGGGAGTTATACATAATTGTGTCTTTTGTTAAGGTTTGAGAGGCTTGTCCAAAAATATATTATTGTCCATCTTAGCAAAGGGCATTTGGCCTGTCAAGAATATTACACCGCTCTGTGAAGGGATTAGGCAATCCGCCCTCCGGTAAGCGAATTCTTGGACTAAAGTCCGTCTCCAGTGGACAATAGAACAAATTTCGGCTGCACCACCGGATATACAAAAAGACCACTGTTGATTTCTCAACAGTGGTCATGTGTGCTTGGCAACGTCCTACTCTCCCAGGACCCTTCGGTCCAAGTACCATCGGCGCTGGAGGGCTTAACGGTCGTGTTCGGGATGGGTACGTGTGGAACCCCTCCGCTATCGCCACCAAACGGGCATTTACAGCGTAAATGCTTCAGGAATTTGATTCCTGAAAACTGAATCCGAAACGAATCTGCGTGTTAGAAATTTTGGATAAGCCCTCGACCGATTAGTATTGGTCAGCTCCATGCATTGCTGCACTTCCACCTCCAACCTATCTACCTCGTCGTCTTCAAGGGGTCTTACTAATTGGGAAATCTCATCTTGAGGGGGCTTCACGCTTAGATGCTTTCAGCGCTTATCCCGTCCGTACGTAGCTACTCAGCCATGCTCCTGGCGGAACAACTGATGCACCAGCGGTACGTCCATCCCGGTCCTCTCGTACTAAGGACAGCTCCTCTCAAATTTCCTGCGCCCACGACAGATAGGGACCGAACTGTCTCACGACGTTCTGAACCCAGCTCGCGTACCGCTTTAATGGGCGAACAGCCCAACCCTTGGGACCTACTTCAGCCCCAGGATGCGATGAGCCGACATCGAGGTGCCAAACCTCCCCGTCGATGTGGACTCTTGGGGGAGATAAGCCTGTTATCCCCAGGGTAGCTTTTATCCGTTGAGCGATGGCCCTTCCATGCGGTACCACCGGATCACTAAGTCCGACTTTCGTCCCTGCTCGACTTGTAGGTCTCGCAGTCAAGCTCCCTTATGCCTTTGCACTCTGCGAATGATTTCCAACCATTCTGAGGGAACCTTTGAACGCCTCCGTTACTCTTTAGGAGGCGACCGCCCCAGTCAAACTGCCCGCCTGACACGGTCCCCGTACCCGATGAGGGCACTAGGTTAGAACCTAGATACGATCAGGGTGGTATCCCAACGGCGCCTCCGCAGAAGCTTGCGCTCCTGCCTCCACGGCTCCCACCTATCCTGTACAGATCGTACCCAAATTCAATATCAAGCTGCAGTAAAGCTCCATGGGGTCTTTCCGTCTTGTCGCGGGTAACCTGCATCTTCACAGGTATTAAAATTTCACCGGATCTCTCGTTGAGACAGCGCCCAAGTCGTTACGCCATTCGTGCGGGTCAGAATTTACCTGACAAGGAATTTCGCTACCTTAGGACCGTTATAGTTACGGCCGCCGTTTACTGGGGCTTCGGTTCACAGCTTCGGATTGCTCCTAACCGCTCCCCTTAACCTTCCAGCACCGGGCAGGCGTCAGCCCGTATACTTCGCCTTGCGGCTTCGCACAGACCTGTGTTTTTGCTAAACAGTCGCTTGGGCCTTTTCACTGCGGCCCCCTCGGGCTATTCACCCTACCGAGGCACCCCTTCTCCCGAAGTTACGGGGTCATTTTGCCGAGTTCCTTAACGAGAGTTCTTCCGCGCGCCTTAGAATTCTCTTCTCGCCTACCTGTGTCGGTTTGCGGTACGGGCACCTTCTCCTGACTAGAGGCTTTTCTTGGCAGTGTGAGATCATGACCTTCGCTACTATAATTTTCGCTCCCCATCACAGCCCAGCCTTAACGATGTGCGGATTTGCCTGCACACCAGCCTCACTGCTTAGACGGACATCCATCAGTCCGCGTCACTACCCTCCTGCGTCACCCCATCGCTCATAGCGGATTACGGTGGTACAGTAATTTCAAACTGTTGTCCTTCGACTACGCCTGTCGGCCTCGCCTTAGGTCCCGACTTACCCTGAGCGGACGAGCCTTCCTCAGGAAACCTTGGGCTTTCGGCGGATCAGATTCTCACTGATCTTTTCGTTACTCATACCGGCATTCTCACTTGTGTAGTGTCCAGCGCTCCTTACGGTACACCTTCAACCCCTACACAACGCTCCCCTACCCCAGATGCTAGTGCATCTAGCCATAGCTTCGGTGGTGTGTTTAGCCCCGTTACATTTTCGGCGCAGAGTCACTCGACCAGTGAGCTATTACGCACTCTTTCAATGGTGGCTGCTTCTAAGCCAACATCCTGGTTGTCTGTGCAACTCCACATCCTTTCCCACTTAACACACACTTGGGGACCTTAGCTGATGGTCTGGGCTGTTTCCCTTTTGACAATGGATCTTAGCACTCACTGTCTGACTCCCGGCAAGAAGTAAATGGCATTCGGAGTTTGACTGAGCTTGGTAACCCTTGCGGGCCCCGCACCCAATCAGTGCTCTACCTCCACCACTCCATTCACCGAGGCTAGCCCTAAAGCTATTTCGGGGAGAACCAGCTATCTCCGAGTTCGATTGGAATTTCTCCGCTACCCCCACCTCATCCCCGCATTTTTCAACATGCGTGGGTTCGGGCCTCCAGTGCGTGTTACCGCACCTTCACCCTGGACAGGGGTAGATCACACGGTTTCGGGTCTACGTCCACATACTGAGTCGCCCTATTCAGACTCGCTTTCGCTGCGGCTCCGGCTTCTCACCTTAACCTTGCATGTTAAACGTAACTCGCCGGTTCATTCTACAAAAGGCACGCCATCACCCATAAAGAGGGCTCTGACTTTTTGTAAGCACACGGTTTCAGGTTCTATTTCACTCCCCTTCCGGGGTGCTTTTCACCTTTCCCTCACGGTACTGTTTCACTATCGGTCGCCAGGTAGTATTTAGCCTTAGCAGATGGTCCTGCTGGATTCATACGGGGTTTCACGTGCCCCGCACTACTCGGGATCCGTCTCGGAGAGAACACAGTTTAGGCTACAGGGCTTTTACCTCTATCGCGGGCCTTTCCAGACCTCTTCACCTACCATATTCCTTTGTAACTCCATGTGAGACGTCCCACAACCCCAAGAGGCAAGCCCCTTGGTTTAGGCTGTTCCGCGTTCGCTCGCCGCTACTGACGGAATCACTATTGTTTTCTCTTCCTCAGGGTACTTAGATGTTTCAGTTCCCCTGGTCTGCCTCTGCATTTCCTATGTATTCAGAAATGAGTAACTGCGAATTACCACAGCTGGGTTTCCCCATTCGGACACCCCCGGATCAAAGCTTGCTTACAGCTCCCCGAGGCAGTTTCGTTGTTCGCCACGTCCTTCGTCGGCTCCTGGCGCCTAGGCATCCTCCGTGTGCTCTTAGTAGCTTAACCAATGCGTTTCCCCTAAGGAAAATCGCTAGTATCGCCATTAATATGAAACTTGTTTACACAAGTTCAGCTTAAAGGAATGTTCTAAAACGCAAATTCGTTTCGGTATCCAGTTTTCAAGGATCAAGTTTCTTACTTGAGAGCTTAAACTCTCAAAACTGACCAACGAGTGAGTATTCGAACCCAAGGGTTCTATTGTGGAAGCAAAGCTTCCGATTTGAATGTCTTCATTGCAGAAGACGATTCTCCATAGAAAGGAGGTGATCCAGCCGCACCTTCCGATACGGCTACCTTGTTACGACTTCACCCCAATCATCTACCCCACCTTCGGCGGCTGGCTCCCTTGCGGGTTACCCCACCGACTTCGGGTGTTGTAAACTCTCGTGGTGTGACGGGCGGTGTGTACAAGACCCGGGAACGTATTCACCGCGGCATGCTGATCCGCGATTACTAGCAATTCCGACTTCATGCAGGCGAGTTGCAGCCTGCAATCCGAACTGAGACCGGCTTTGCTGGGATTGGCTCCACCTCGCGGCTTCGCTTCCCGTTGTACCGGCCATTGTAGTACGTGTGTAGCCCAGGTCATAAGGGGCATGATGATTTGACGTCATCCCCACCTTCCTCCGGTTTGTCACCGGCAGTCACTCTAGAGTGCCCAGCTTCACCTGCTGGCAACTAAAGTCAAGGGTTGCGCTCGTTGCGGGACTTAACCCAACATCTCACGACACGAGCTGACGACAACCATGCACCACCTGTCTCAACTTTCCCCGAAGGGCACCTGATGCATCTCTGCTTCGTTAGTTGGATGTCAAGACCTGGTAAGGTTCTTCGCGTTGCTTCGAATTAAACCACATACTCCACTGCTTGTGCGGGTCCCCGTCAATTCCTTTGAGTTTCAGTCTTGCGACCGTACTCCCCAGGCGGAGTGCTTACTGTGTTAACTTCGGCACCAAGGGTATCGAAACCCCTAACACCTAGCACTCATCGTTTACGGCGTGGACTACCAGGGTATCTAATCCTGTTTGCTCCCCACGCTTTCGCGCCTCAGCGTCAGTTACAGCCCAGAAAGTCGCCTTCGCCACTGGTGTTCCTCCACATATCTACGCATTTCACCGCTACACGTGGAATTCCACTTTCCTCTTCTGTACTCAAGTCACCCAGTTTCCAGTGCGACCTCAGGTTGAGCCCAAGGTTTAAACACCAGACTTAAATAACCGCCTGCGCGCGCTTTACGCCCAATAATTCCGGACAACGCTTGCCCCCTACGTATTACCGCGGCTGCTGGCACGTAGTTAGCCGGGGCTTTCTTCTCAGGTACCGTCACTCCGGCAGCAGTTACTCTACCGGACGTTCTTCCCTGGCAACAGAGCTTTACGATCCGAAAACCTTCATCACTCACGCGGCATTGCTCCGTCAGGCTTGCGCCCATTGCGGAAGATTCCCTACTGCTGCCTCCCGTAGGAGTCTGGGCCGTGTCTCAGTCCCAGTGTGGCCGTTCACCCTCTCAGGTCGGCTACGCATCGTCGCCTTGGTGGGCCGTTACCCCACCAACTAGCTAATGCGCCGCAGGCCCATCCCCAAGCAGCAGATTACTCCGCCTTTCATTCTCTCCTCAGGAGAAAAAAGAAATTATCCGGTATTAGCTACCGTTTCCGGTAGTTATCCCAGGCTTGAGGGCAGGTTGCCTACGTGTTACTCACCCGTCCGCCGCTAAGTCTGAAAGGAAGCAAGCTTCCTCTCAAACTCCGCTCGACTTGCATGTATTAGGCATGCCGCCAGCGTTCGTCCTGAGCCAGGATCAAACTCTCCAAATTGGTATTTAGAAAGAGCGATTGCTCATTTTGAAACATCTGACGAGAATTTACATTCTCATTTTTGGATCTCGCCGAAGCGATCTCCGATACTCACTCGTTGTTCAGTTTTCAAAGATCAAGCTCGTCGTTAGTGTCGATGTTGTCGTCACCAGCAACTCTTATAATATATCACATCCAGCCGATCAATGCAAGCTCTTTTTTTCAACTTCTTGTTCGAGCCAGGCGTTGATGTTTCGCGGCCAGAAATAGAATATATCACGGATAGACATTCATTGCAAGCATTATTTCTAAATCATTTGACCAGAGTATTCAATCCCCGATGCCAAGAGAACTGCCTGAGCAGCTCCCTTGGTTATCCGGGTCTGGAATCAGAGAAATCCTTAGTCTTTATTACGCATATGAGGGAACAGCAGCACGTCACGGATAGATGCTGAATTGGTCAGCAGCATGATCAGACGGTCTACACCGATACCCAGTCCGCCTGTTGGCGGCATGCCGTACTCCAGAGCGCGGATGAAATCATCATCCATCTCATGGGCTTCATCATTGCCCTGCTCTTTCTCGTGAATCTGTGCTTCGAAGCGCTGACGCTGGTCAATCGGATCATTCAGCTCGCTGAACGCATTGGCATGCTCGCGGGCCACAATGAACAGCTCGAACCGGTCGGTGAAGCGCGGGTCCTCTTCATTCTTTTTGGCAAGCGGTGAGATCTCTACAGGATGTCCCATTACGAATGTCGGCTGAATCAGCGTCTCTTCAACAAACTGCTCGAAGAACGCATTCAGGATATGTCCAAAGGTCATGTGCTTCTCTACCGGTACCCGGTGTTCCTTAGCCAGAGCCTGTGCTTCTTCATCCGTCATCTGAACACCGAAGTCTACTCCGGTTACTTCCTTAACGGCATCTACCATAGTAACGCGGCGCCAGCCTGGAGACAGATCCACTTCCTGTCCTTGATAATTAATTACCTGGGAGCCCAGCACCTCGCTGGCAATATGAGCGATCAGACTCTCTGTCAGATGCATAATGTCCTTGTAATCCGCATACGCTTCATACAGCTCGATCATTGTGAATTCCGGATTATGGCGTGTTGAAATACCCTCATTACGGTATACACGGCCAATCTCATAGACTTTCTCCAGACCGCCGACGATTAGACGCTTCAGGTGCAATTCGATGGCAATCCGCATATACAGCTGCATATCCAGCGTGTTGTGGTGTGTAATAAACGGACGGGCCGCTGCTCCGCCAGCGATGGCATGCAGGGTCGGAGTCTCCACCTCTAAATAACCCAGCGAGTCCAGATAACGGCGCATCGATTGGATAATCCGTGAACGCATGATGAAGGTCTGCTGTACCTCAGGGTTAATGATCAGGTCCACATAACGCTGACGATAGCGGAGTTCTACATCCTTCAGACCATGATACTTCTCGGGAAGCGGAAGCAAGGACTTGGACAGCACCTCAAGGTTATCCACTTTAATAGAGGTTTCGCCGGTCTTTGTCTTGAACAGGGTTCCCCGGATACCGACGATATCGCCAAGATCAAGGATCGTGAAGGCTGCATATTGCGACTCAGGGATACTGTCCTGGCGCACATAGATCTGGATTTTGCCGCTAAGGTCCTGGATGTGAGAAAAGCTTGCCTTGCCCATGACCCGTTTCGCCATAATTCGTCCGGCCACACTAACCTCCAGCGCCAGCTCGTCCAGCTCTTCCTTGGTTTGCCCGTCGTATTTGGCCAGAAGATCGCCTGCAGCAGCGGTACGCTCATATTTCTTGCCAAACGGGTCGATCCCGAGTGCGCGGAGCTCGTCCAGCTTGCCCCGGCGGATCTGCAGCAATTCACTTAATTCATTCTCTGTAGCTTCGACGTTGTTGATTTCTTCCGTCATGTTCTTCATCCTCTCTTACTCACTATACAAAAGAAGAAACGGCTCCGCCCCGATCTAGAGGACAGTCCGTTCCGGTACAAAATATAAGCTGTATGTGTTCACCCATATTTTACGGCTGGTATTCATATCTTTTGAAAAAAGCTTCCCTAAGGAAGCTTTCGGAACCGTCTTACTTCATTTTGATATCAAGAATTTTATATTGAATGACGCCTGCAGGGACACTAACATCCACAATCGTACCAATCTTCTTGCCGATGATCGCTCTGCCTACAGGGCTCTCATTGGAGATTTTGTTGTTCAGCGGATCGGATTCGGCAGTACCCACGATGGTGTACTCCATAATGTCGCCATACTCCATATCTTCAACGTTCACCGTTACTCCAATGCTTACCACATCTGTCACGATCTCATCGCTATTAATAATACGGGCATTGCGGAGCATCTTCTCCAAAGTAAGAACCCGTCCTTCAATGAAGGCCTGTTCATTCTTCGCGTCTTCATATTCCGAGTTCTCACTGATATCTCCGTAGCCGATGGCCACTTTGATACGTTCCGCTACTTCGCGGCGTTTAACGGATTTGAGGAACTCCAGTTCTTCTTCCAGACGCTTAAGTCCGTCCGGTGTAAGGATGACTTCTTTATCGCTCATCTTAACCGATTCTCCTGTCGTATACATTTATTGAAAACACCATACTATATGCGAATCCGGAGGGATCAGAACCCTCCTTCACCATTGCTCCTGCTGTAACGGCGATTTTATACTGTGAAATTATATTGGAACCGCTACAAAATGTCAATGACGCCCCATATAATGTTTAGCAATAATCAATAAAGCACACAGGAACGGGGCTTAGTCCCAGGAATATGTGAGGCTCATACGGCAAAAAGCTCGCTATCCGCGCTGTTCTGCTCCTCATCCTGCTTAAGCTGACCGACAAAATCATTCAAAATCCGCACCATCTCGTCACGTTTCGTTTCTTCCATAATAACGTCCTTCACGCGTGCCGCCGCCTTAAAGCCCTTCAAATACCAGGCCAGATGCTTGCGCATCTCGCGGACAGCCACAGCTTCACCCTTAAGAGCAATCAGGCGGTCCATATGAAGAATGGCTACCTTAATCTTCTCTTCAGCGCCAGGCTCAGGCATCAGAACACCGGTATCCAAATATTGAATCGTCCGGTACAGCATCCACGGATTGCCCAGTGCGCCACGCCCGATCATTACACCGTCACAGCCGGTCTGGTCCAGCATCGCCCGCGCATCCTCCGGCGTATTCACATCTCCATTGCCGATTACCGGGATCGATACTGCCTCTTTAGCCATACGGATATAATTCCAGTCGGCACGTCCCGTATAGAGCTGCTCGCGGGTCCGCCCATGTACGCTGACCGCCGCTCCGCCGGCCCGTTCCACCGCACGTGCATTCTCTTCAACGAAGATATGCTCGCTGTCCCAGCCGATCCGCATTTTCACGGTGACCGGTTTGTCCACGGCCTCCACTACTGCGGATACCATCTCATAGATTTTGTCCGGATTCAGCAGCCAGCGTGCTCCGGCATCGCATTTGGTCACCTTGGGCACCGGGCAGCCCATATTAATGTCGATGATATCGGCATTCGTCTCTTTATCGACAATTCTCGCCGCATCCACCAGCGATTCCCGGTCACCGCCAAAAATCTGCAGGCTCAGCGGTTTCTCGCGCTCATCGACAAAGAGCATCTCACGCGTACGCTGGTTGCCATGTACGATCGCCTTGCCGCTAACCATCTCCGCACAGACCAGGCCAGTCCCGAATTCTTTGGCAATCAGACGAAATGCCGGGTTACATACACCAGCCATAGGCGCCAGCACGACCTGATTCTTCAATTCAATATCACCAATCTTCAGCATGGCCCAATCACTTCCCTACCTCAATTTGTAACGTTCAGCCCGGTCTTAGGGTGCCGGATGGGCCAGTTCCTCTACCGTCACTTCCAGAAAATCCGCAATTTTATTTAAAATTTGATCTTCCAAACGTCTGTTGCCCCGCTCCACTGCGCCAAGCACAGCAAGTGATATTCCGACAGAATCCGCCAGTTCCTGCTGCGTGTAGCCCTTCAGCTTCCGGAACGCTCTGACCCGCATTCCCATACGTTTGTTGTCCACAGGCGAATTCCTGCCTTTCCGTCTATGTCTTGCAGCGCTGTTGTAATTAATCTGCGGAAACCGGAAGACTCTTCGTTCTGCGATAAGATATCGCTGAGCGGCAGAAGGACAAACGCCCGCTCCAGCATCCTCGGATGAGGCAGCGTCAGATCCGGCGTGTCCAGGGTCAACCCCTCTACCCACAGCAAATCCAAATCTACCGTTCTCGGTCCATACCGCACATCCCGGACCCGGCCTAACTGGGTCTCCGTGTCCAGCATCACATGAAGCAGCTCCTCCGGTGCTAGTGTGGTGCGCAGAACAGCCGCCATGTTAAGAAACTGAGGCTGATCCAGATATCCGACAGGCTCCGTCTCGTAGACCCGGGAGGTGCGCATAACTTCAATCTTGTCGTGAAGCTCCAGCCGGTGCAGGGCTTCTCTCAAGGTGCCTTGACGGTCACCCAGGTTAGCCCCTAAAGCAATATAAGCCTCTGATGCCTCAGAGGTAGAAGGTATGTTCATCAGTCTGTCTCACTTTCTCGTCCGGCGCAATTCTACAGTAACTCCCTGGAAATGAATATCAAAAGGAGGATGCGGCTTGGTCACCTGGACCGTTACTGCATTGATAACAGTATAAGTGTCCAGTAACCCGGATGCAATATGTTCCGCCAAAGCTTCTATCAGCTTGAAGGACTGCGTTTCGACAATTTTTTTGACTACAACATGAACTTCAGCATAATTCACAGTCTGCTCCAGATCATCGCTGAGCCCTGCTCCCTGCAAATCAAGCTCCAGCTCAAGGTCGATATAATAACGCTGGCCAAGCTTCCGCTCCTCTTCAAACACGCCATGGTAACCGTAGTACTCCATGCGGTGCAGCTTCATTTTATCCATTAAGGGTACCTGCCTTCTCTTGAAGAATATAGTCTATACGCAGAGCACAGGTGAACCTGCATATAACATGGCGTCACACATCTCTACGGTACGTTTCATTGCCGCAATATCATGAACCCGCACAAGCTGACAGCCCTGGGCAATCCCGAAGGCGACAGTAGCTGCGGTCCCCTCCAGGACATCATCTGCGGGCAGACCTAGGGCGGTACGAATGAATTTTTTACGCGAAGTGGCAAGCAGTACCGGATATCCCAGCTTCGTCAGTGCGCCGAGGCCGGTCATGACCTGAAGATTCTCTTCATAGTCCTTGGCGAAGCCGATTCCCGGGTCCAAAATAATATTGTCCGGCTTCACTCCGGCTGCCAGCGCCAGGTGAATGCTCTCGCTCAGGTCATCCGTCATATCGCCGATCAAATCGTTATAATCTCGGTCATGGCGGTTATGCATCAGAATGATCGGACAGTCTGCCTGCGCAGCAACCGCCGCCATCTGCGGATCGGCCTTGGCTCCCCATACATCATTGATGATATGCGCACCGGCCTGAATCGCCTGACGGGCGACTTCCGCCTTATAGGTATCTATAGAGAGGGGGAGATGCGGGGCGGCCTGATGGATACGCTCAATGACAGGAAGTACACGGGCCAATTCTTCTTCAGCACTCACCGGCTGGTGACCCGGGCGCGTGGATTCTCCGCCAATATCGATAATATCAGCACCCTCGGCCGCCATTTGCAGCGCATGCTCTACGGCTCTATCCCACTCCGTCCACAGGCCCCCATCCGAAAAGGAGTCCGGCGTCACATTGAGTATCCCCATAATCAGCGTGCGCTTGCCCAATTTCAGCTCGCTGCTCCCGCAGCGGTAAGTCCGCTCATAGATGATCGGCTTCATATCAGCATATCCGTCCTTTCTCTGTACAGGCTCATAAGTTCAGCCGTCTGCTCTCCACAGCGCCCGCTGCCTATGGTTACCCGCCGGTCTCCATTCCATAATGTGCTTACCGGTACGATCTCCTGCACAGAATTGGTGAGGAAGATTTCATCCGCAGCCGCAAGCTGTTCCCAGCGGTAAAAGCCCTGTTCAGGCTGAAGGCTGGCCGCTGCCAGCTCAAGCACCATTTCCCGGGTAATTCCCGGAAGAATCCCGGTGGAGATATCGGGGGTATAGAGCCGCTTATTGGAGATAAAAAAAATATTACTCACAATCCCTTCGGCGACCTCGCCCTGTGCGGTCAGCATCAGTCCCTCGGCTCCTCGCTCTGCGGACGGATAACCGGACAATTCACGTTTTGCCAGAATGTTGTTCATATAGTGCAGCGATTTAAGCCTTACCGCACCCTCCGGGGTATTACGCCGGTGGTTCAGCAGCTGAAGTTCTTTGCCTTCCGTGTATAAGCCGGTTGGTGTGACCGGCAGGGCTTTGATATAGAGCAGATGATTAGGCTGCTTATAGGCTGCGGATGGCAGACCCAGAATATCCTCACCGGCTGTAACGGTGTAGCGGATATACGCCTCACTAAGCTCATTCTTGTCCATTACAAGCCGAATCCATTCCCGCAGCTCCTGTACGTCCGGCTCAAAGGGAATGCCCAGCTGGCGGCAGCCCTCTGCCATTCTGCTCAGATGGCGCTCCAGCAGGAAGGACTGTCCCCCATACGTACGGAAGGTCTCGAACAGACCCATGCCGTACAAAAAGCCGTGATCCAGAGCGGAGACCACGGCGTCTTTGGCGTCGACTGCTTTGTTGTTAAGTCCTATATATTTCATGCCGGTTCTCCGGCTCTCCGTTTCAGGAAATTGCGCAGCATGGTATGGCCGTGATTCGTAATAATCGACTCGGGATGGAACTGTACCCCTTCAATCGGGTATTCCTTATGCCGTAGGGCCATAATCTCCCCTTCAGCGGTCTCGGCGGTAATCTCCAGGCAATCTGGCAGACTCTCTCGTTCCACGATCAGTGAGTGATAGCGTGTCGCTGTGAAAGGAGACTCCAGCCCCTCAAATACGGAGGTACCGTTATGATGGATGGGCGAGGTTTTGCCATGCATAAGGCGTTCTGCACGGATGACATTACCGCCAAAAGCCTGTCCGATCGCCTGGTGTCCGAGACATACGCCGAATATGGGGATGATGCCCTTGAAATGCTGCAGCAGCGCAAGGCTGATGCCTGCCTCATTCGGTGTGCAGGGTCCCGGGGAGATCAGAATATGATCCGGGGCTAATGCTTCTATCTCCTCAATGCTGATCTCATCGTTGCGCGCTACCTTAACTTCTTCCCCCAGCTCACCCAGATACTGCACCAGGTTATAGGTAAAGGAATCATAATTATCGATGACCAAGATCATATTGTGCTTCCTCCTTCGGCGCCGAGGGCAGCCCGCTCTTCCTGCTCGCGTTCACTGCAGAGAATGGCTTTTACTACCGCTTTGGCTTTGTTGTGGCATTCCCGGTACTCACGGTAAGGGTCTGAATCGATCACAATTCCCGCACCTGTCTGAATGTAGCCGATTCCGTCCTTCACTGCGAGCGTACGTATGATTATATTTAATTCCATATTGCCGTTATAGTCAATCCAGCCCATAGATCCAGTATATGGCCCCCGGCGGACCGGCTCCAGCTCTTCGATGATCTCCATGGTGCGCACCTTGGGCGCGCCCGTGATGGTGCCGCCGGGGAACAAGGCGGCGATGACATCGTACGCATCCCTGCCGGGTGCGATGATCCCCTCGACCTGCGAGACGAGATGCATGACATGCGAGTATCGCTCTACGGTCAGCAGCTCCGGCACGCTGACCGTTCCGTAGGCGGCGACACGGCCGATGTCGCTGCGCTCCAGATCGACAAGCATAATATGCTCGGCGATCTCCTTCTCGCTCCCGCGCAGCTCCGCCTCCATGGCGGCGTCCTCCGCGGGAGTATGGCCCCGCCGCCGGGTGCCGGCAATGGGGCGGGCGCTGACCTTGTCCCCGTGCAGCTTGACGAGCAGCTCCGGCGATGCGCTGGAGAGCGCGAAGCCGGGCGTGCGGAGCAGCCCCATGTACGGGGACGGGTTGAGTCTACGGAGCCATTCGTAGACTTCCTCGGGTGTAGACTTGAGCTGCGCCTGCTGGCGCAGCGAGAGGTTCACTTGGAATACATCTCCGGCACGGATGTATTCCTGGACCTTCAGCACAGCCTGCTGGAAGGGTGCGGCTGAGAAATCCGAGCTCATACCGGGCCACTCGCCGGTGATCTCGGCCTCGCTCTCCACCCTGCGTGTAAGCCCGGCGTACCTTGCAGCGGCTGCTTCTTCCGGCTCTGCCGGTGCGTAGAGAAGGCTCCACTGCTCCAGCATGCGCTCCGCACGGTGTACAGCAGCCTCATACAGACTCCTTAGCCCATCCAGGTTACCGGATACAGTATCCGGCACAGAGATATGAACTGCACAGTAGAGCTGCTGCTCCTGCTCATCGTAGATCCACACTTCTTCCAGTCTCATGAACAGATAATCCGGAAACTCAGGGTTGTTCCTGGCAAGCGACGGCAGCTTCTCCAGGGAACGGGCCACATCATAGCCAAGAAATCCGATACAGCCGCCGGTGAACGGCGGCAGACCGTCAAGCGGCAGGCGGGGAGACGTATATTCCCTCATCCATGCCTGCAGCACTTGCAGCGGCTGGCCTTCCGTTACGGCAGACTCTATATGCCCCGAAGCCTTGGCTCCGGGAGTATAGCTCTCCGCAACGGCTCCCCGGCCTTCGATGATCGAGACAGGGCTCAGGCCCAGATAGGTGTAGCGCCCGCCCTTGCCGCTCTCCAGGACAACCGAATAGGGGGAAGCCTGTTCCCAGGCCTGCTTCCAGCTGCGGGGCAAGCCTTGGTTGTCCTGCCGTTTCCTCAGGATCAGGGGAAGGACGCTCCAGGCCTCATCTGCCTCTGCCCACTGCTCCCAGTCCTGCCAAGCCGTTAAGATCTCCACAACCATTCTCCCGTCTCATCGATAGTTTATTGCCTGTCAGTATACTGTACATAGGGTTACTTTGAAAAGCCCGCAATTCTTATAAATGCTTATTATCCGAAAAAAGAGCCTGCGGTATCCCTGTGAAAGCGGATAGGGCAGGCTCTTCGTAAGAGCTGAATTCTCAGCAATTATACTTCAAAGTTATAGAGCGGCGTGCTCAGGTAACGTTCGCCGTTGCTTGGGATGATGACAACAATTTTCTTGCCTGCGCCAAGTTCCTTCGCTACCTTCAGTGCAGCAAATACAGCCGCACCGGAGGAAATACCGGACAGCACGCCTTCTTCCTTGGCTACGCGGCGGGCAGTTTCGAACGCTTCATCATTCTCAACATGAATAATCTCATCATAGATATCCTGGTTCAGAATTTCCGGCACGAAGTTAGCGCCGATACCCTGAATCTTGTGCGGGCCCGGTTTGCCTCCAGCCAGAATCGGTGAAGCCGCAGGTTCTACCGCATAGATCTTCACGCCCGGATATTGATTCTTCAGCACTTCACCCGCACCGCTGATCGTTCCGCCTGTGCCGACACCGGCAATGAATGCATCCAGCGGGCCGCCTACGGATTCGATCGCTTCAACGATCTCCGGTCCAGTGGTCTCGCGATGGATCTTCACGTTAGCCTTGTTCTTGAACTGCTCCGCAAGGAAATAATCCGGATTCTCGCTCAGAATCTGCTCAGCCTTCTTGACCGCACCGTTCATTCCTTCTGATCCCGGAGTCAATACGAGCTCAGCGCCGTAAGCGCGCAGCAGGTTGCGGCGTTCAAGGCTCATCGTTTCCGGCATAACAATAATGGCCTTGTAGCCTTTGGCAGCTGCCACAAGCGCCAGGCCGATCCCTGTATTACCGCTGGTCGCTTCTACAATCGTGCCACCCGGCTTCAGCAAGCCCTCTTTCTCAGCCTCTTCTACAATGCTGATGGCAATACGGTCTTTCACACTGGAGCCTGGATTCTGGTATTCCAGCTTCAGGAAGATCTCTGCCGAGCCTTCCGGAACAATCCGGTTCAGGCGGACGAGCGGTGTGCCACCGATCAAATCTGTTACACTGTTGACGACTTTAGCCATGAGTAAAAACCTCCTTGGAATGATAAATGAATTAGGGTGCGGAAACTTATGACAAATGCTATCAGCATATATTACCGTAGCTCCCGGTTCACAATGCCTGGGTAACTAACAGTTGTAATTGTACCGCTTAATATTTCCGACTAAATCAGTAGGTTTTATATTTAATTTCATATTATCAATCTTGCAGGCTGTTGTCAATATATATTGCTGTATCATATTTGGCCCGTAATTCACGCTCTACCTGCTGCAAGGGCGCTGCCTGCTCCAGTCTCAGCTGCTGGCCGATCATCCGCCGCAGTTCCTCCTGATCCGGCTTCACAGGATCAATCAGCTTCTCCAGACGGATCACAGCATACCCCCCGTCAACCTGCAGCGGTCCTGCGATATCGCCATTCTCCAGCCCGGCTGCTGTCTCCAGCAGCTCCTCAGGCCAGAACGGGTCCTTCTCCTCGACCGTTCCGATACTGCCGCCATGCTGGCGGCTCTCCTCGTCGATCGAGACCTCACGGGCCAGCACTGCAAAATCCTCACCCCGCTCCAGGCGGTCCATCACTGTACTGGCCTCGTTATAGGTGGAGGTCTGGATGATAGAGAGCTGCATTTGCTTGCGGGGCATGAATCTCTCGCTATTTTGCTTCAGATAATCATCAATTTCCGCATCACTGACCGCAATGCCGGCCGTTGCTATGGCCTGGAGCGTCAGCCGGTATGCCGTCTCCTCACGCAGCTCCTGACGGGATAGTCCAAGCTCAGACTGCATCTGCTGATAATATTGCTCCTCCGAGCTGTAACCGGACATTCCCCGCTTCAGTTCCCGTTCAATCTCATCATCCGTGACCATAATTCCCAGCGCTGCGGCTTCCTTGCCCACCACGATATGATTCAGCATGCCCAGCAGCACTTCTTCCCCGTGCTTCTTCTGAAGCTCCTCTATCCATTCCTGTTCCGTGACCGGCTGTCCTCCGGCAGCAGCGACATCCGAGGCTTCTCCTTCAGCCGTCTCTGCCTTCAGCAGTGCCATGGCACGCAGGCTCCAGAATAATAGCCCTCCCAGCACCAGCGTTGCCACAGCAAGTAATATAACGGCATT
Organism: Paenibacillus sp. FSL M7-0896; assembly: GCF_037975415.1. Lineage (NCBI taxonomy): Bacteria > Bacillati > Bacillota > Bacilli > Caryophanales > Paenibacillaceae > Paenibacillus > Paenibacillus sp. FSL M7-0896. Next base: position 7,427,690 of record NZ_CP150250.1, on the reverse strand, counting down.
GCGCAGCGCGCGCTCCTGTCTTGTCACCATTTCATAGCCCTATGACTTCGCTTGATCGAGGATTACCTGCAGTTCATCCTTGTTAAATACATAGCTCTCATTGCAATAATGGCAGACAACTTCTGCCGTATCATCTTCTTCGATCAGCCGTTCCAGCTCGTGCTCACCCAGACTAACCAGAGTCTGCTCAATCCGTTCCCGTGAGCACTGACATACAAAGCGGACCTCCAGCTCATCCATGATCACAGCATCCGGCAGCAGCAGCCTCAGCATTTCCTCAGGCTCAAGCCCCTGATCCAGCACGGACGTAACCGAAGGCATGGCTCCAACCGCTTGCTCAACCTCGGTAATCTCCTCATCGGTCAGCCCGGGCAGCAGCTGAATAATAAAGCCTCCGGCAACTCTGACTGAATTATCGGTCTCCACCAGCACTCCAAGTCCTACAGCAGCAGGCGTTTGCTCCGAGAGGGCAAAATAATAGGTGAAATCCTCACCCAGCTCTCCTGAAACGATAGGCACACTGCCGCGGTACGGCTCCTTCATCCCCAGATCCTTGCTGATATCAATGAAGCCTTCCGTGCCTACCGCCCCTGCAACATCCAGCTTGCCCATGCTGTTGCTTGGCAGATGAACATGCGGATTGCGCACATAGCCGCGAACTTCTCCCAGGGCATTGGATTCAGCCGTAATCTGCCCGAGCGGACCGTTTCCTTTGACCATAATCGCGAGCTTCTCCTGCCCCTTGAGCATGGCTCCCATTATAGCTGCGGCAGTAACCGTACGTCCAAGCGCTGCCGTAGCCGTCGGATACGTATCATGTCTGCGCCGCAATTCATCGACAAGCTCTGTGGTACGGACAGCGAACGCTCTGACTCTTCCGTTCATCGCCGTCCCCCGGACCAGCCGGTCCTTCTTATTATCCATTGGGTGCCTACTCCTCCTATCTCTCTCTTCTGTATAGGTTCATCTTTATGATTATTTGTTACGGTTGTAAATAATGCGCAATCCTTCAAGCGTCAGCATCGGATTCACCTCATCGATACATTCTGTCTCACTGGCAATCAGTGAGGCCAGCCCTCCGGTAGCAATAACCTTGAGAACGGGAGCATTCATCTCCTGCTTGATGCGTCTGACGATACCCTCAACCTGACCGGCATAGCCAAAAATGATCCCTGCCTGCATCGCATGTACGGTATTGCGCCCGATTACCTTCTTGGGCTTCTCCAGCTCAATCCGGGGCAGCTTGGATGCCCGCAGATAGAGGGCCTCCGTGGAAATGCCCAGACCCGGCACGATAGCACCGCCCAGATAGTTGGCCCCGGCATCAATGCAGTCGAAGGTGGTTGCCGTGCCGAAATCAACGACGACAAGCGGACATTTATACTGCTCAATCGCCGCAACCGCGTTCACAATCCGGTCCGCCCCCACTTCGCGCGGGTTCTCATAACGCAGATTAAGCCCGGTTTTGATACCAGGCCCCACAAGGAGCGGGTCCTTGCCGATGAATTTGACACACATCTCTACGATGACCTGCACGAGCGGCGGAACAACCGAGGAGATGATGACCCCCTCGACATCCCTGAACGAGAGATTCGACATGCTGAACAGATTATGAATCATCACACCATATTCATCGACAGTGGACCCGCGGGCAGTGCTCAGCCGGAAATGGTGCAGCAGCTCACTGCCCCGGTAGACGCCCAGCACAATGTTCGTATTGCCGATATCGACGACAAGTATCATCAGAGGGCTCCCTCCTTCTTGCCATTCAGATCCAGGCTGATATCGAGACTCGCGAAGGAATACGTCAGCCGTCCTACCGAAATCACATCCACACCCGATTCAGCAATGCCCCGGACCGTCTCCAGAGATACATTGCCCGATGCCTCAATGGTGACATGCTTCGCCTTGGTCCGGATTCTTCTCACGGCTTCAGCCATCTGCTCAGGGGACATGTTATCGAGCATAATAATATCCGCTCCGGCCGCCAGCGCTTCCTCTACCTGCTCCAGACTCTCCGTCTCTACTTCAATGGTCATGGTGTGCGGGATATTGGCACGGGCACGCCCTACTGCCTGATGGATGCCGCCGGCCCCCTTGATATGGTTGTCCTTAATCATTACCGCATCATACAGACCGTAACGGTGGTTGGCTCCGCCGCCTATGCGGACTGCATATTTCTCCAGCATCCGGTGACCCGGTGTGGTCTTGCGGGTATCCACCAGGCGGGTTGGCAGCCCTTGAAGCTTCTCTACAAAAGAAGCTGTGCGCGAGGCCACACCGGATAAACGCTGCATCAAGTTGAGGGCAAGCCGTTCACCAGTCAGGATGGCATGAGTGCTGCCTTCTACCTCAGCAATCACAGTGCCCTTGGAGACAGCTTGTCCTTCCTGGACCAGCGCCGTGAATACAAGCCCAGGATCAACAACTTCGAATACCAGCTCGGCCACGGGGATTCCACAAATAATCCCGTCTTCCTTGGCGTGGATGATTCCCTTGGACTCATGCCCGGCAGGAATGGTTGTACGGGTAGTAATATCCCCCGAGCCGACATCCTCCTGCAGCCAGCCCTTAATAGCTTTAAGCAGATCTTCATTGTATCCGTTAAACATCATCACTTAATTCCTCCACTATTCCAAGTTCGCGAATCTGGAGCAGATGCTTCTGCCACTGTGCGTCACTGCGCAGCGGATAATCCTCACGATAATGCGCACCGCGGCTCTCCTCCCGTGCCAGGGCCGATTCAGTGATCAGCAGACAGCATGTAAGCATATTGGCGAACTCGTATTCTTCCCGTGTTGTCAGCTTGGTCTTAAAAATCGGCAGCTGGCGCTTTATCTCATCCAAGCCTTTGTTCAGCATTTCCCGGTTCCGCCGCAGTCCGGCGTACCGCACCATAGCCTTTTGCAGCTTCAACCGCCGTTCTACAATTGCCTGTGCAGGAGCTTCTACCCTTGCCTGATGATAGGTTACCGATAGGTTATCCCGGTCAAGCGGCGGAAGCTGGCGGATTCGTTCAATGATCCGGCGGCCGAACACAACAGCTTCCGACAAGGAGTTGCTGGCCAGCCGGTTGGCACCCTGCACACCAGTAGATGATACCTCACCGCAGGCAAACAGGCGGGCAACCGTGCTCTCTCCGCTCAGGTCGGTCTTCACGCCCCCCATCATATAATGCGCAGCAGGAGCCACCGGAATCCAGTCACTTGTAATATCCAGCCCGTAGCTCATGCAGGTTGCATAAATGGTCGGGAAGCGGTGTTTAACCATATCCGCCGGTTCATGCGTAATATCCAGATAGACAAAGGTGGATTTGGTCAATTCCATCTCGCTTACAATGGCACGGGCAACAATATCCCGCGGGGCCAGCTCCTGCAGCTCATGATAACGTTCCATGAACCGCTCACCGTTAATGTTCCGCAGCACAGCGCCTTCTCCCCGCACAGCCTCCGAGATCAGGAAGCGCGGAGCGCCAGGATAGCTGAGTGCTGTCGGATGAAACTGAATGAACTCCATATCCCGGATATGGGCACCGGCACGATAAGCAATGGCTACCCCGTCTCCGGTGGCCACCTCAGGATTGGTCGTGTAACGGTATAGTTGTCCTGCTCCGCCGGAGCATAGGATTGTTGCATCTGCCTGCAGGAATAACCGCCCGCCATCAGGCCGCTGTACAAGCGCTCCCAGACACTCTCCGTCCTCCGTAATCAGGTCAACGACATAATGGTCATCCCAGGTCTCAATATTCTCATGCCGGGCAGCCTGTTCAGCGAGTGCGCGGACAATCTCATATCCTGTAGCATCCCCATTTGCATGTAAAATACGGCGGTGGCTATGTGCCCCCTCCTGGGTTAAGGCCAGTACACCATTCTCCTTATCGAAAATCGTGCCAAGCCGGATCAGTTCGCGGACGCCTTCGGGCCCTTCATTGACCAGCACATCCACAGCCGCAGAGGAGTTCAGTCCCGCGCCGGCCATCAGGGTATCCTGACGGTGATACGCCGGCGAATCATCCTCCGAAATGACGGCCGCAATTCCGCCCTGGGCATACCGTGTGTTGCTCTCCATTACGGTCTTCTTCGTAATCATAATAACCTTCCGGTCTTCGCTGGCCTTGATCGCTGTGAATAACCCGGCAATACCGGAACCAATGACCAGGCAGTCTGTCTTAACTACAGGAAGTCCCTGAAGATCAAAATCAACCAAATATTGTGGAATCATGACCGCTTTTCACCTGTTTCAACGAAAGAGTAGCGCATGCTACCGGACTTGTAGCATGCGCTCTAAGGATGTTCTGGCTTTGTCGGCGACTGCAGGCGGTACATAGATCTGCGGCTTCATCGTCTCCAGGCATTTGACCAGCTTTTTCAAATTATTTACCTTCATATTAGGACATACCAGGAATTTGGTGGCAAAATGAAACTCCTTATCCGGGCTGTCAAGCCGCAGCTGATACCCGGTTCCATCCTCAGTACCCACAATAAACTGCCGGCGGTCCGATTTCCGGCAATATTCCAGAATTGAGGTAGTGCTGCCCACATAGTCCCCCATTGCCACGACTTCCGGGCGGCATTCGGGGTGTACAACAAATTCAGCTTCCGGGTATTTGGCTCTCATCTCCATGACATCCTTGACGGTAAGCATGTCATGAGTATTGCAATAGCCCTCCCAGATAATCAGCTTCTTGCCGGTCTGATCCTGCACATATTGACCCAGATTCTTATCAGGCACCCAGATGATTTCTTCAGCATCGAGTGATTCGATCACCTTCACCGCATTCGCTGAGGTGCAGCAAATATCTGTCTCCGCCTTGATCTCTGCAGAGGAATTGATATAGGTTACTACCTTCGCACCCGGATGCTGGGCCTTCAGCTTGCGCAGCCCATCCACATTGACCATGTCAGCCATCGGGCAACCTGCACGTTCGTCAGGAATCAGGACCGTCTTGTTCGGTGCCAGAATCTTGGCACTTTCCCCCATGAAATGAACGCCGCAGAATACGATTACATCTGCCTCTGTCTCCGCTGCCTTCTGGGCCAGCAAAAACGAGTCTCCCCTGAAATCGGCGACTTCCTGAATTTCATCACGCTGATAATAATGAGCCAGAATAATAGCATTCCGTTCCTTCTTAAGCTGTTCGAGGCGCACACGAAGTTCACGATTCTGTTCCTGCTTGCGCTCAAGCGCCAGAGCTTCCACGGTCAGTCTCCCCCTTATGTCATCATGGCTTGCCGCCAGTACATTTCTTATAAATGATAAATTTAATATTTATTCACTAATGTACACAACGTTCCACCCCCTGTCAATCCAAGCGGGTGCTCTGTTTCAGAGAGAAACCGGAGGACAAGTTGCCGTGTGAAACATATACATTCTTATATTTTAAAAGAAAAGCCCGGAGAACCAGTGGTTCTCCGGGCTAGATTACATAATTTGCTGCGATACAGCTTAGACCAGGCTTCCGCCGCCCTTATTCCCGTCATCCGGTCCGTTGCCCTCTTCAGGGTCTGGCTTGTTCGGAATATCCTTGGACAGGTCTAATGGGGATTCCTCGCCAGTTTTGCCTTGAATCCGGACGCGCACATCACCGATGGAATCAATGATCGGCTCGCCCGCTTCATTGGTAATGGCGTCGCCTTCTTCTGGCTTGCCATCCTCGCTCAGGTAGCCTTGCTCAATCAATTCTGTGATCTGATCAAGCTCCAGCGTTTCCTTCTCAAGCAGGGTGTTGGCAATCAGGTGCATTTCTTTGGAATGCTTGGTCAGCAGCTCTCTGCAGCGCTCATAGCTGCTGCGGATAAGGTTCTGCATTTCCTGATCAATCTCATAAGCAATGGAGTCGCTGTAATTCTGTTCATGTCCGATATCCCGGCCCAGGAAGACTTGGCCTTGGGTTGCACCGAACTGCAAGGGCCCAAGCTTATCGCTCATTCCGTATTCCATAATCATCGCACGCACAATGCGCGTAGCCTGCTGGAAGTCACTGTAAGCGCCTGTGCCGATTTCGCCAATGAACATTTCTTCAGCAACGCGTCCACCAAGCAATCCGGTAACCTTATCCAGAAGCTCTTGCTTGGTTACGATCATCCGGTCTTCCTTAGGAAGCATAATAACATATCCGCCGGCACGGCCGCGCGGGATAATGGTAACCTTGTGAACCACATCAGCATGCTCAAGGAAGTAGCCGGCAATGGTATGGCCTGCTTCGTGATATGCGACAATCCGTTTCTCGCGGTCACTGATGACGCGGCTGCGCTTCTCGGTACCGACGATGACACGGTCAATCGCTTCATCCACTTCACGCATCGTAATGTCCTTGCGGTTACGGCGTGCAGCAAGCAATGCCGCTTCGTTCAGCAGGTTCTCCAGATCGGCACCGGTGAAGCCGGTAGTACGCTTGGCGATAACGTCAAGTCTTACATCCTTGGTCAGCGGTTTGTTGCGGGAGTGAACCTTCAGTACAGCTTCACGGCCCTTCACATCTGGGCGGTCAACCGTAATTTGACGGTCGAAACGGCCCGGACGGAGCAGCGCCGGGTCAAGAATATCTGCGCGGTTGGTAGCCGCGACAATAATAATGCCTTCGTTGCCGCCAAAGCCGTCCATTTCAACGAGCAATTGGTTAAGGGTCTGTTCCCGTTCGTCATGTCCGCCGCCAAGTCCTGCGCCGCGCTGACGTCCCACAGCATCGATCTCATCGATAAAGATAATACAAGGAGCGTTCTTCTTCGCGTTCTCGAACAAGTCACGTACGCGGGATGCGCCGACACCGACGAACATTTCCACGAAGTCGGAACCGGAGATGCTGAAGAACGGAACGCCTGCTTCCCCTGCAACTGCACGGGCCAGCAAGGTTTTACCTGTTCCCGGAGGACCTACAAGGAGTACCCCTTTCGGAATCCGGGCACCCACCGCTGCGAATTTGCGGGGGTCCTTAAGGAATTCAACAACCTCAACCAGCTCTTGCTTCTCTTCGTCAGCCCCTGCAACATCCTCGAAGCTGATCTTCTTCTTCTCTTCATTATATAACCGTGCCTTGCTCTTGCCGAAGTTCATCACCTTGCCGCCGCCGCCCTGTGCATTATTGAACAGGAAGAAGAACAGGATGAACATGATGACCAGTGGGATCATGGAAGAAAGGAATGTCAGCCAGATGCTGTCACCTTCCATTTTCTTCTGACTCAATTCTATGCCGTTCTTATCGCTTGCAGCCACAAGTTCATCAAGGGCCCGGTCTGTAGGAGGAACATAAGTGGAGAAATTCTTCGATTTAGCTTCGGGTGGCAGCTCTTTATATTCGCCAGTAACCAGAAACGCATTCCCCTCAAACTGAACCGTCATGCTCTTCACATTATTGTTCGAGATCTCCTGCCGCAACTCGTCATATCTAGGGAGATCGGCGGATTCATTTCCATTGCTCACAAACTGGACTATGCCCACCACGACTAAAAATAAAATCAAATAAAAACCAGAATTCCGGATGAACCGATTCATCCCCTACCTCCTCTCGCAACGCTCAAGTTATTGTACCATAGCCTGACCGGACTCCTCAAATTGTCAGGAAATCCAGAAAAGTGATCCGTAGATCTAAGGCTGTCGGGTAGTTCATTTGGTATAAATCTCAGGCTTCAGTACACCGACGTAAGGGAGGTTCCGGTACAGCTCGGCATAGTCCAGTCCATAGCCTACGAGGAATGCATCAGGAATCACAAAGCCGGTATACTGGGCTTCAAGATTCACAGCACGGCCCGAGGGCTTGTCGAACAGAGTGACTACATTGACAGAAGCGGCATTGCGCCCCTGCAGCATGTCAATCAGATAGCTGAGTGTAAGGCCACTGTCGATAATATCCTCGACAATCAGAACATCACGGCCTTCAACCGATGTGTCCAAATCCTTGATGATTTTGACTACGCCGGATGATTTGGTTGTACCGCCATAGCTGGATACCGCCATGAAGTCCATTTCAACGGGTACTGTAATCACTTTAACCAGATCCGCCATAAAAATAAACGCACCTTTGAGTACACAAATCACTAAAGGTGTGCGGTCTGCATATTCCTTGCTCAGCTGGGCGCCAAGCTCCCTGATTCTTTGTTGAATTTCTTCTTCGCTGATCAAGATTTCCTGAATATCATTCTGCAACTTGCGAACCTCCTAAGATATACTTATGAAAGACTTACTTCGGCCATTACGATTCTTCGCCCTGTTCCATGTCTTCCAGGGTCAGGAGCAGAACTGAGGCCGTGTGCCGCCCAACTGCGGCATGCACCGAGCGCCTTACGCCCGGAATCCAGACGATATTGCCGAGTGCATCACATACGAGGGGAATTGCAGGCCGTTCGGAAGAAGGTATTTTATCATCAATGTAAATATCTTTTACCTTTTTGCTTCCGTTTAATCCCATAACCCTTATGGTATCTCCAGGCAACCGGGAACGAATGGTGAGCGGCAGGACAAGATCGTCCCCGTCAAACCAAGCCGAGTTCTTCCCGTAATCCTCCTCCTGTGCAGAAAAAACTTCCCCCTCAAGCCCCCTCATCGTCATAACCTTTCCTATCTCCATCAGCTTAATCCGGGGATGAGTCAAAGACAGCCGGTATGTATAGCTTACCTGCCGGGTCAAGGGCTTGGACGAGAACACAATGGTATCATATTGCCGCACGCAGACATAACCGCCACCCATATCCAGCGTCCAGACGGTAGGGTATTCCTGCAGCGTTCCCCGGCGTACTGCTTCAATCTTGGAAAAATCCATGAAAGATGAATCCGCCGACAGATAATTTAATATTAGTTTAATCAAACGCCGTTGTAAAGCGGAGGGTATGGCCGCAAAGGCAGCTCTTTTCAAGGTGTATTTTCCATGCTCGGTGAAAACCAGCTCATCAAAGCATTTTGCCGCATTCGCCTCCATATATTCATCTTCCGCCGAGGCAATTTCAGCCAGCTGCAGAAGCGATTGTCTCACTCTCGGATTATGCTGCTCCAGCATAGGGAGCAGCTCCAGCCTGACTGCATTCCGCTTGTACTGCGTCAGGAGGTTGGTCGCATCCTCCGCATAAGCCAGGCCCTCCTCCCGGCAAAAGCCGACAAGAGCCGTTTTGTTAATACGCAGGAAGGGGCGGATGAGTTCCACCTTTTTTTCGGTCCGTTTCCAGCGCATGCCGGCAAGGCCCGAAGGCCCGCTCCCCCGCAGCAGCCGCATAAGCACCGTCTCGGCCTGATCGTCTGCATGATGGGCCAGCGCCACCGAGCGCGCCTGATAACGGTGTGCGGTAGCAATCAGGAACTGGTAACGCTTCTCCCGTGCAGCCCCTTCCGGGCCAAGCCCGCTCTCCTTAATGATGGACGGAATATTGAATTCGCCCAGCTCGAAGGGAATGCCCAGCTCGGCCGCGAGGTCCCGGACCAGCTCTGCTTCCTCAACCGACTCGGCTCTGAACCCGTGATTGACATGGGCGCAGATCAGCGTCAGCGGCATCCGGGTCAGGGAGATCTCATGCAGAATACGCAAAAGAGCCACAGAGTCCGGCCCTCCGGAAACTGCGACTACAATGGTGTCATGAGGCGCCCACAGCTCATATTCAGCCGCAGCCTCCATTACGGATTCCACCAGTTCCTTCCTGTGCTCCATAGGGGCTTCCTTTCCTGCCATCCCTTACACGGCCTGCTCCGGCGGTCAGCATCTTGTGGATTATGTACGATTTCAGATTTTAGAAACGGAAAACCCAGTATAGCGTGAATGCCAGCAGAAATAAAGACAGCGCGAACGCATTTTTGAGCCAGCGCGGGGTCGCCATCGTCTCGTGTCCGGTCTTCCGTCCTCTGTAGATGTGGCTTCTCCAGATCTCTGCTGCCTGCGCGGAACCGGGAAAACCGCCTTTGAGCGCGAGGCATAGCCAGGAGGACAGCTTCTTATCCGGCAGCTCCCGGGCCAGCTTCATCAGCTCCTCTACGCTCCTTGTCTGCGGCAGCTGCTGGGCGGCAGACTTCAGCCCTTGTTCATTAAGCAGACGCAGGCACAGGACGGCAAAAGCAAACAGGTCATAGCTCTGGTCGCCTGTCCGGCTGCCGGCATTCCAGAATCCGCGGTCATGCCATTCGGTGAACTGCTTCACGCTCCGTCCGATTGGGCTTGCCCCTCCGTAATCAATCAGCTCGGCTTCCCCGTAGCTGGACACCATGACATTCTCCGGCTTCAGGTCCCCGAACACGAAACCGCACTCATGCAGCGTCTGCAGCTTCTCCAGAATCGTCATTCCGACAAGCCCCAGCCAAGAGGCACCGTTCCTGGACAGGAAATGGTGCAGCGGCCTGCCTTCCACATAACGCATCACATAAAAGGGGGTATGGTCCCGGTCCTTGAAATCATCCGATTCCAGCAGATAGGAGGATAGCGGCGATTCCTTGCGGGCCCGGTGCTCGCTGCGCTTACGGCAGGACTGCAGGGAGGTCAGCACGTTAATCTCAGACTGCAGCTCCAGCGTATCGTATCCGATCTTGAGCGCATACCGCTCCCGTCTGCCTTCCCGCTGCACCAGATATACGGTTCCGTTTGCCCCCTTCCCCAGCACACGCTCCACGACATAACGGTTCCCCCGCCATTTGCCGGTAATCACTGTGCCTGCCGGATAGGATGGATTAGACGACATACCCATCAATCATCCCTTCTCTTGCCCCGTCATCTTCCCCTGGAAGATAATTACGATGTTCTTCCAGTTTATCATAATGGTAATGTTCCAGCACCTTGAAAATAGCCGGTCCGGTCGGCGTAGCCCCCCGCATCTTCAGTCTGGAAAAAAGAGAGCGGACCTCGGACACATTCCGGGTCCAGTCGATATCCAGCATGGCATCCTCACTGCCGGAGCGTCCGGGAAAATGGAACACGGCAATCTCGCTGCGCCCTTCCCGGGCCTCCAAACTGAGCGCCAGATCACGGATAGCATCCTCCACCGCGCCAAGCTTCGGCTTCATGCTCGCGCTTGCGTCAATTAAAAGCGCAATGCGCAGTGGCGAGGTCTCGGTCAGCTCATCGACCACGGTAACCACCTGCGAACGCTGCTGCGGAGGCAGCTCCGCCAGCGAGCCGTCGCCGAGAATTTTTTGCACCTCTTTATTAACTGCCTGCTGAATGGTCTGAACCACCGTCTTGCGTGTCATCATCTGAATGGTCTGGGCCAGCTGCGGGGTTCCCACGATCCGGCTGATCCCGCCTCCTGCTTTGGCAATATCGGCAATCTCCCGGCTGCCCAGCTCACCGATGGTTCCATAATCCACGACCCCTACAACATTGACCGTGATGCCCTCCTGACGGGCGTGTGCTGCCGCCAGCACCGGACTCTCCCCCACATTCGAACAACCGTCCGTAATCAGCAGAATTTGCTTCATGACCGTTCCTCCCTTCCTTGTCTAGTTACTAGCATTGCCAAGGTTGAGAGATTTCAAACGCCGCCTAACGCTGAAAGATTAGATCTGAATGAGCTCGTAAAAAAGAGTCTCTGCGAGAATTTTGGGCCTTCGATCGCTGTTGTCTTCCGATTTCTTGATTTATTGTACCGCAGCTCGCGGTTGAAATCGGAAGACAAAGGCGAACGCTTCGCTTCTACGGCTCCAAAATTCTCTCCGTTCCGTTTATTTTACGATAAACCTTCAACCTCAACTTTCGTCCGCTAACCAGCAGCGGTTGAAAAGGAGAGGAGCAGGGGCTGGCGAGTGACTGGAATGCACTCGCCGAATAATTTAAAGACAAAACCCGGCCTTTCAGCGCTCACTTTGCTTTCGGCCCTTGAATGTTACTTTTACTCATACTTTTACTCATACTTTTGCCCATCCTCATGCTTCATCCCCTAGCTCCAGCTCCGAATCTAATAATCCTGCCTTAAATGCAACATTCCTTCCATCAATCCACTCAAATACCGAAATTGTTGACCAAAAGGCAGGAATCCTCCTCCCTAAAGCAGATTAGTGTAAAAAATCTTGCAATTCATGCAGCAATCCACTCCAACACCCAGGTATCTTCAACACCAGGTTGCATTTCGTACAACATTTTCAGCTTAATCAAACTTAAACTCAAGTGATACCCACCAATCGTATCGCAACTGCGTTAGCTAACCGTACGCGGGCGCTCCATCCGGCCTACGCCGGGCATATGCAGGCTGGACCATTCCGGGTGGTAATGATCCACACGGCTGACTACGATGGTCATATCATCATGGACCTCATTGCCCTGATAGCGGATTACCTTATCCAGCAGCTCGTCCGCCATATCCTGCGGGTCATCGCCCTCCAGCTCCTGAATCAGACGTTTCATCCATATCTCCTTATTAACGGCATATCCGGGCGCATCGTAAATACCATCGGTCATCATAATGAGAATATCACCGGGGCGAAGCTGCATGGTGACCAGATCCACTTCGATATCTTTGATGATGCCGATCGGCAGATTGCTGGCCGTTACAGGGATCACCTCGCTGCCCCGCCGGATGAAGCTTGGAGCGGAAGCAATCTTCATGAAGATGGTCTGCGCCGAATACTGGTCGATCAGCGCCATATCTACTGTCGCATAGAATTCATCCGGGGAGCGCAGCAGCAGAATGGAGTTAACGGATTTCACCGCCAGCTTCTCATCCATTCCCGATTGCAGCAGCTTCTCCAGCATAGATAACGCAGCGCTGCTCTCCATCCGGGCCCGCTCCCCGTTGCCCATTCCGTCACTGATGGAGACGGCAAAGGTACCGTTACCCAGCTCCACCGTACTAAAGCTGTCCCCCGACAACATATCGCCTCCCATGGCGGCGGCAGCTACGCCGGAGCTAATCTCGTAAGCCTTGGCCGAGCCAAAGGTCACCATCGACAGGCCCTCGCGGGGATGGACGGCGGTCTCACTGACCACTGCGATATTCTCCTCCAGAATATCCGAGAGCAGCGGGGCGATCATTTTGCGGCATTCATCGAAGCCCCGGGTGTAGGCATGCACGACTTCAATCTCTACCCGGCCGGGATCGAGACTCAGAATCTCAATGCTGTGAATGGAGAGGCCCAGCTTCTCCAGCGCCTCCCGGATCTGGCTCTCCTGCCGGTACATCGCCTGCCCTTCCCGCTTAATCTCCTTCGCCAGATCCTCCATTACCTGCGAGACGCCGGATAATTGCTCAGCCACAAATTGGCGGCTGTCGTATATTTGCCGCTTCCAGCGCATATCATGCTGGTATAGCTCATATTGGCCCTTCATCACCTCAAGAACCTCCCCCGTCCTGCCGCAGATCCGGCTCCACTCCGGCGGCAGCTGGGCAGCGGTAATGTCCGGGCACTCCTCGACCGTGGTCATCATGTCCGTCATATACCTGTAGGTCTGATAGAACTTGGCATCCCAGCAGTGGGTCCGCCGGATGCATCCGGCGCAGGCTCCCTCTGTTACCGTATTCATAAAGTCCTCCATCTCACGGTCGCTTTTGCCCGCCTCTGCGGCCCGAGGAATCTGCCCGAAGCTGCTGGAGAGCTGCTGGAATACCTGTGAGAACTGGGTCACCCGGTCTGCTGTAATATCCCGGACCCTCCGGGCATATTCATGCTGGGAACGGCTGTGATCGGCTGTGCCTGGTACATATTTGGCAATGGCAGTAATCATCCCCTTAGGTGTTAGAAGAAACAATACTACAGCTGCACAGGTCTCCCAGGTAGAATTCATGACATCGCCCGGTCCCATGAAGTATACGGATAGAATCGTTGATCCCAGCAGCATCCCGATGGAGACCGCCCCTTTGCGTCCGGACTGCATCATGCCTGCCAGCATCCCGGAAAAGGCCAGCAGGCTCATTTGATAGATGGCTCCGATATCGGCCAGACTGAGAATTAGTCCGGTCACTACACCAACCGCAGCACCAAGCGGCGCTCCTCCGGCCAGGGCAAAGATCAGAATCAGAAACCGCGATAAAACATGCTCCAGCGATAGACCGTTAATGGTCCAGCCGACAAGACCGGTCATGACGGAAGCCAGCAAGATGATCAGACAGAGTACCTCCTCATTGCGGAGTGCCCTGCTTTTCTGCTTATAGGTGAATAAAGGAAGCGCCTGCAGGAATACAAGCGTCAGCACGAACCCGAGTATGGCATCAATGGCCGCCATCATCAGCGGATACCACGTGAGCGAAGGACCGATAACGACCTGGAACAGTCCCACCATAAACGAAGCTACGAACACCATCAGAGGGGCATAAGACAGATCCACCCGCTGGAAGTTCTCCAGCCCTTTGTAGATCAGATAAAAAATAATCAGCTCTGCCGCAACCACGATGGCACCCGGAAATGGGGTGAAGAGACTGCCGAGCACGATGGCTGCGGCCACAGGCAGCATGGAATCCCTGCGCATAAATACAATGACGGCGAAATAAGCAGCAGCAAACGGGGTAAGCTCATCCAGGATCATAGCCCGTCCCAGCAAAAAGCCCATAAGGCTAAGCAGCAGCACCCACTTCTTGACCGCGATGAACTGGATAACCGGCAGCTTGGTGCCCCACGCCTTCAAGCGCGTACCTAAGGCTTCTTTCTGATTTTTGTCTTTGCTTCCTGCTCTTGTCCACTCCGGCAAATTCACCACATTGCTTTTACTCATTCCCTGCACCACCCGTTTATGAATTTTATGGTTCTCATTATATAGCGGGGGTCTTAAGAAAGTTTGTCAGAAACGGAGAGCAATCTGTAAAAAATTTCCGACAAAAAAGCCTGTCCCGACATTCTGTGGAAAAGCCTCCCAATCCCATACGGGGTAAAAGATCGGCTGCGGACTGCCGCAGTCAGACTGCCGGTTGCAGGTAGTGGCCGCGCGGACATTCGTCAGCGATTGCCCTAGAGTTATGTGAGAATGGCATAGATGCTGTCGGCAATTTGTTCAAAGCCCGACAAAAATAGCCGGAAGCTTGGGCACGCGGTATAGAGCTGGGGTGGGCTTGGGCTGCTCATACTCTGCGTTGCGAGCAAATTGTAATCGGTTTTCCGATTACATTTGGTCCGTACACCTCCACGTTGCCGATTGTAATCGGTTTTCCGATTACATTTGGTTCACGCGCCTCCATGCTGCCGATTGTAGTCGGTTTTCCGGTTACATTTGGTCCGTACGCCTCCACGTTGCCGATTGTAATCGGTTTTCCGATTACATTTGATTCAAGCGCCTCCGAGCTGCCGATAGTGTTCGGTTTTTGGCCTACATTCGGCCCGCGGGCACAAATACAAAAAAACCGCAAAGGGCGCAACACCCCTGCGGTTATTTATGATGTGCAAGACTCAGATTATACGCGCTTGGCTCCACGGCCGCCGCGCTTTCCTTCTGTGTTCTTCTTGATCGAAGATATCCGTTCTTCGCTGTCTTTCAGGAAGCGTGACATTTTATCCTCGAATGAAGGTTTACCGGCTGCAGGCTTGAATGGACGCCCACCCCGTTCACGATTGAATCCACCGCCGCCTCCGCCACTGCCGCCACCACCGCCGAAACGGTCTCCACCGCTTGGACGTTCAGGTCTTGGAGCTCTGGGGGGACGTACTTCCGATGCCGGCTTATCAACGGCTTGCTTAATGGAAAGTCCGATCTTGCCGTCCTTGTCAACATTGATCACCTTAACGGTTACTACATCCGCAATCTTCAAATGATCGTTAACATCCTTGACGTAGTTATCGGCGATCTCCGAGATGTGAACGAGACCTGTGACACCTCCTGACAGATCCACAAATGCTCCGAAATGCGTGATGCCTGTCACCTTGCCCTCTAACTTGGTGCCCACTTCAATTGCCATAGAATAAAATGATCCTCCCTTAAAAATATACAGACGAATATAATGTCCATCCTGTCTGCGGTGATTTGATTATACAGTAAAGAGCAAAGCAAGGCAACACAGCGTAAGCCTCTTTTCGCCTGCTTTTATTGCCCGGATTGCTCGGTACGGATAGGGGATTCCCCTGCAGGATACATATTGTACCATTTACGCGCTAATTGTCCGATATACTCATCGTCATTCAGCCGCGAGACCTCATATTTCAATTGATTCATCGTGGCTGTTACACTATCACTGTTCTCTTTCTTACGGGCGAGCTGTTCGCTCTTGTCGGCGATTACTGCGCTCTGGGCAAAGAAAGTGAATCCGGCCCAGCCGAAGAAAACAGCCATCACAAGAATCCATATAAACTTTCTTCTCTTCGCGCCTGCGGCCGAAGCACTCTGGTTCGTATTCTTCTCTTCCACAGAGAATCTGTTCATTCAGCTTACCTCCAGTTCCAGGGTTCAAGGTCAGCGCTTCCGCCACCCTGATATCCACTCGGTGATCCTCACGATCCGGTCGCTATGAACGAACCGGGATGCATACGGAGAGACCCACCTTACAGGAAGTACCCAGATTGGCTTGGTTAGACGCAGCAGCAGCTTAAAAATATAAAGAAGGACCCGGCCGAGCAGCAGTACTGTTCCCTTAACCAGGCGCCACAGCCAGAGAATCGGACCTCCGATGACTATGGTAATGAACCGCCATAGCATCCTGCATACATACTGAACTGACTGAATTAACCTTACCACAAAACGCTGCACCGTAATACTGAAGATCAAAAAATAGATCCATACACCTAGAAAGAGGCCAAGAACGACATAAAACCTCAATTGTCCCTGGTTTCCGGCATAAAGCATGCGAAAGACCAGCAGGGCCGCCCCTATCCAATACAGCAAATCCAGCAGCGCATTCAGCCAATTGGGAAATCTCAGCTTCTGCGACAGCACCCGGTAGCTGTCATAGGCCAGTCCCATGGCAATGCCGGACAAAATCATATAGAGCAGGGTGATCCATTGAACGGAGGGATTCATTTAAACAGCTTGCGGAGAATCCCTTTATTTTTGCCTTGCGCCCCGGGGTCCAGATAAATCAGGGAATGAACATTGCCTTCAAGGGACAGCATTCCATTCTCCAGACTTAAATTCTTGATATGTAAATGAGTCCCCCGAATGGTCAGCTCACCAAGTTCTGTACTCAGCAGAAACTCTTCACTGTCAAAGCTCTCCACATTCTGCACACCGGTAAGCTCAATCTGCTTGCGGCTGCGCATGTGCAGATCATGCTGTTTGTTGACTTTGGCTGGCTCGATCATAGCATGTACCCCTCCTTCTTGGTTCTAATCTATGAAGGAAGGACAGGGTATAGAACAGGTGAAAACAACAAAATAACCCCACAAAGTGGGGCTTTAGCTTAGATGATGACTCAGGTACTTTGCGGGGACCCCAAAACATATAAATACTTATCTTTTAAAAAAGAGGCATTCCGCTCCGCCGTCTCCCGGCTTCAGGAATACCTCTTAACCTTATGCTGCAATAATTTGCTACCAGTCGAGTCCCGTGCTTTTGGCAACCGGCTCTTCACGGAGCAGGGTATACATTCCGGCGGCCTCGTCCTTGCGGGTGGTTTCCACCAGCTTTTCCACTTTGACCGTCACAAGCTTTTGGCCGAACTGCACGGTAATCTCGTCACCGATCTTCACCGTGCTGCTCGGTTTGGACTCCCGTCCATTGATCAACACCCGGCCCTGTTCGGACACATCCTTGGCCACGGTGCGGCGCTTGATCAGACGGGAGACCTTCAGGAACTTGTCCAGACGCATTAGTTAACGGCTTCTTTGAGCTTGTTGCCTGCCTTGAAGGCCGGCACTGTGGATTCAGGAATTTCGATAGGTGTGCCCGATTGCGGGTTACGGCCGGTGCGGCCGGAACGTTTGCGCGTTTCAAAAGTACCGAAGCCGATCAGCTGTACTTTATCTCCGCTTGCGAGAGCTTCTGTAATTTCGCCCAGCATTCCGTTAAGTACGGTTTCTACGTCTTTTTTGGATAGTCCGCTTTTCTCGGAAATGTTGTTTACCAGATCTGTCTTGTTCATAATTTGAAGTTCCTCCTAGGATACAAAAAATAAATGAAAATCAGGTTTACCGGAAAATCACGGCAAATCGTCATTTCGTCTTTATGATATTCTGGATTCCGCCCTCAATTCCTGCCACGATCCGCCGTTTTTTTTGAAAAAGTAACATCTTGCGTAGGATATGGGGGTTATAGCACTATAACATTATAAACCTCTCAATACATTTTAAATCAGAGATTCGCGCCAATAGTCACAGCATTGCCGTGAAACGCGCGGGATATACCGCCGAAGACTATAATTCTAAAATCTATTGCTTCCGCTCTTCTGCCTTGGCTTCCTGCCATAGGGCTTCCATCTCTTCCAGCGGGCTGTCCTCCAGCCGGACCCCCCGATCCCGCAGACGCTGCTCAATATACTCGAAGCGGGCTACGAACTTGCGGTTGGTGCGGGTCAGCGCTTCTTCCGGATCGGCTCCGATGAAGCGGGCCACATTGGTGGCTGCGAACAGCAGGTCGCCCAGCTCCAGCATCTGCTCCCCGGCGGACTGTCCCGTCTCAATCGCCTCCTGAAGCTCGTCAACCTCCTCGCGGATCTTGGCCAGCACATCACTGGTGTTATCCCAGTCAAAGCCGACGCGGGACGCCTTCTTCTGCAGCTTATACGCCTTCATCAGAGCCGGCAGATCCCTCGGAACCCCGCTGAGTGCGGACAGGGCTTCGGGCTTCACGCCTTTGCGCCGCTTCTCCTCGGCCTTCATCCCTTCCCAGTTCTGCAGAGCCTCCTCGGCATTGCCCGCCGCCTGATCGCCGAAGACATGCGGGTGGCGGAACAGCAGCTTCTCATTCAGCCCCTCAATGACATCGTAGACACTGAAGGTCCCCAGCTCCTCTTCCATCTGGGAGTGCAGCATAATCTGGAGCAGCAGGTCGCCCAGCTCTTCCCTCATATGGTCCGGATCATCCTCATCAATCGTCTCCAGCACCTCATAGGTCTCTTCGATCAGATTTTTGCGCAAGGATTCATGCGTCTGCTCACGGTCCCAGGGACAGCCCTCGGGGCTCCGCAGAATATCGACAATCTCATGCAGCCGGGCAAAGGTACGGTTACGCGCTTCATCCGCACGGCTCGCCGGTACATATACCAGCGACAGGTTACCATAGCCGTCCAGCCGGTCCAGCTCGTACAGCGGCACCCGGAGAATCTGCTCCTCGCCCTCCACGCCAAGCGCATGTGCGGCAATCACCTCATACTCGGGCGGGTACAGCTCCATCAGGCAAAGCTTGGTCTCAGACGCGGTGAAGCTGTCATAGACCTGCCCGATCAGGGTGTGCAGCTCCGGGTGAAGCTGGGAGCTGCGGATACCGGAGGCATCCAGCAGCTGGAAGCCTTCAATCGGATCAAAGCCCAGTCGGACAAACGCTTCATCCAGGAAGCTCTCGCCGCCGAGGATATTTAGCTCAATACCCGCCTCCGGGCAGCGCCCGCGCAGCAGGGAGACGGCGGATTCGGCCACCATGGGATGCCCCGGCACGGCATAGACGATCTCCGTGCCCTGCGGAGCGGCCGCAGCCTTCTCGATCAGCGTTGCCGTAATGGCTTCATAGACCTCAGGGAAGGACGACAGCGACTCATACAGCCCGTCGAAGGACTCCCAGGCTATCTCCATCTCCGCCAGTGCAGCCATGACAGGATGCTCTGCGGTCCGCACATATACGGCCGAGGCCGCCTTCAGCTTCTTGATAATGCCCAGTGTCAGCCGGTCCGGGTTCCCGGAGCCCAGGCCGACGATCGTTAATGTTGCGCTCATGCCAGTCTACTCCTTCCAGGCAGCCGCCTGCTGCTATTCGCGAAAGGCGGCTGCGCTATGTATCTATTGAGCTGCGCCTTATGGGAACAGGCGCAGCTTCTTCAGCTTGTCCGCTAAGCGGGGGCCGAAGCCCGGAAGCTGGCGCAGCTCGCTCTCGCTGAGCAGCCGCAGCGCCACTGCGCCGAGTGCGAAGACGGCGCAGCCTGCGAGCACGCCGAGCAGGCTCTGCGCCAGGGCCGCGGTCCGCCCGCCGCCGAAGCCGGCGGCGTCTGCCGCCCAGGCTGTGCCGTGGCTCACGGCCGCGGCGGCCAGCCCCAGGCCCGCGAGCAGCGCCGTGGGCTTCAGCAGAACATCTGCGGCGCGCAGCCGCAGATGTCCCTGCCGGTAGAGCAGCAGCACGTTCAGCGCTGCTGCGAAGAGATGTGCGGCCACGCCAGCGATGGCCGCACCGGTAATGCCCTGCTGCGGGACGAGCAGCAGGTTGAGGGCCGCCTTAAGCGCAGCGGCGGCCAGCAGGGTCAGCGCCGGCGCGCGCACGGCGCCCAGGCCCTGCAGCAGCGCGGCGGAGATGATGCTGACCGTGCCGCCCGCGGCGGTGAAGGCCAGCCAGGTCATCGCGCCGCTGCCGGCGGCGTCCCCGTACAGAGCCGTGTTCACCGGCTCTGCAAGCACGGCCAGGCCTACGGAGGCGGCCAGCCCGAGGAGCCAGAACCAGCGCAGCGACAGCGTGATGCGCGTGCGGATCAAGGCCTCATCCCGCTGGTACTTCGCTTCGGCCAGTGCCGGGATGAAGACGACCGAGAGCGAGGTCGCCAGCATCGTTACGATCTGCACGAGCGGCAGCCCGCGGTTATAGATGCCGAACTGGGCCATCGCTGCTGTCTCGCTGCTGCTCCCCGTAAGCAAGCGGGGAACTGTGAAGACATCGACCAGTCCGATTAACGGAACCGCAAGTGCGCCAAGCATCACCGGGAGGCCATAGGCCAGCAGCTCGCGGGCAGGAACGCCCTGCTTAGCACTTCGCACGGCCGATGCCGTTCTGTTCTTAATCGGAGCTTGAGGCAGCCTGTCGGGCAAGCCCCGGCGGTGGCTGCGCCAATACAGCAGCATTACGCCCAGACCGGCGATCCCGCCTCCAGCGGGCCCCAGCATCGCACCGGCAGCGATTCCTGCCGCATCTGCGCCAGCGCCCGTCAGATACAGCAGAAGCGCGATCATGACCGCCACGCGTACCGACTGCTCGACCACCTGCGACACGGCAGTCGGCATCATATTATGCAGTCCCTGGAAGTAGCCGCGCAGCGCCGCCATCAGCGGCACCACCGCCAGCCCCCAGGCGCTGCTGCGCAGAGCCGGGACAATATGGGAGCTGCCGACCCATACCGCGATGAGCGGAGCCCCGGCGTAGACCAGAATGCCGAGCAGAAGGCCGCTGGCCGCTGTAATTCCGGCGGATAGCAGCAGGACCCGCCGCCCCTTCTGCGCGTCCTGTGCCGCCGAAGCCTCGGCCACGAACCGCGAGATGGCGGCAGGCAGCCCGAGCATCGCCACCGTAACCAGAATGGTATACAGCGGATAGACCGTATTGTAGATACCGAACGCGGCGTCACCGCCCAGATTCTGCAGCGGTATCTTCTGGAGCGTACCGATCAGTTTCGAGAAAATAGCTGCCGCGCTAAGAATAAAAGCGCCCTGCAGCAGCTTCGAGCCTTGCGAATTGGATGTCATCGTTTACCTGCTTCTACAGCCATAACTGCCATAATATAGAGCTTGCTTTAACCTAAGCAAATGAATTTCTATATTATAACTTATCTAAGGGTAGAAGTGTAAATGGCCGTGCTTCTATTCCCGAGCGGGCCGATTTCACAGCAAAAACCCGCCATTCCCTACGGTCATAATAACCTAAGGAAAAGCGGGACTCTCCAGCACCAGCTGATTACTGCTCCATTTGCTTACCCAGGAAGGCTGCGGCTGTCTCAGCCATTTTCACTTCCATCTGGGCCATCTTGACTGAATCATCCTTGTTCAGCAGCACTACGCAGCCGATGGGATCTCCTCCGGAGATAATAGGCGCTGCCACATACGTGGATAACAGCTCCGTGTGGTCCTTGCTGATGTCATAGCTGCCTGCATTGTTCTCAAGCATCGTTTTACGGCTTTCCATTACCTTTTCCAGCAGCACACCCACTTGCTTCTCCAGATAATCCTTCTTGGAGCCGCCGGCGAGCGCGATGAACGTGTCCCGATCCGTAATCATGGTAATATGCCCTGTTCCTTCATACAGCGACTCTGCATATTCCTTGGCGAAATCGCCCAATTCACCAATCGGTGAATATTTTTTCAATATAACCTCACCATCGCGGTCAACAAAAATTTCCAGAGGATCGCCCTCACGAATCCGTAAGGTGCGTCTGATCTCTTTGGGGATAACAACTCGTCCGAGGTCATCAATACGTCTTACAATACCAGTAGCTTTCATTTCAAATGTTGCCCCGCTTTCCTTAAGAAGTATGGTCCAACTACTGTCCATTATGGGAATGGTTAATCCCGGTGATTTATCGTAATATCTGACCATAGTATTCATCTCTTCCCAGTTCCTTATACATCCGTCAGCCCGCATATAATTGTTCTTGGAGAATGAGAACGCCCCGGCCCGGCATCATTCCAGTTATGATCACAAATAGTTATTTCTATACCGCCGCAGTATTTTCCCCATTTTGTTCTATTGTGGCAAAAAAAACCGCCCGGATGCATGGCGCATCAGGCGGCTTGTCCAGCCTATATTTATTTAGCGGCTTCTGTAGCAGCCGGTGTATCTGTAGCGGCTGGCGTGTCACTACCCGCAGCCGGAGCCGGTGTAGCTGTGGCTCCCGCGCTGCCTGCAGCAGCTGAGCTCTTCGGCAGATTGATTTTAATCTCCAGACTGTCCAGTTCCTTCTCCAGGAAGGTCTCCAGGCTGGCAGAAGCGGCAGAGTTCTTCACAGCCTTCAGTTGGTCGGCAGTCAGCGTATCGAAGGTGGTGTCCTTGCGGGCTTCCACCTTGATAATGTGATATCCGTAGGTAGACTTGACCGGCTCACTAATCGTATTCAGCGGAAGAGAGTGGGCCGCAGCCTTGAACTCTGCTACATATTCTACCAGTGCCTTGTCCTTATATTCACCGCCGGTTTCCTTCGTGCCGGTATCATCCGAGTATTCCTTGGCAACGGCTGCAAAGTCCGCACCGCCATCCAGCTTCGCCTTCACTTCCTGGGCGCGCTTCAGCGCATCGGCATCCGTCCGCTCTTTGCCGGCGCTATCGGTCAGGCCAACCAGAACATGGCGCAGTGTAGCCACACTATAATCAGCCTTGGTGGCTTCATAATGGGTCTTGACCTGCTCGTCCGTTAATTTCAGCAGCATGTCCTGATATACGGTAAGTACGCGCTGCATATAGGAACGCAGGTCCGACTCGCTCAGATCCTGTTCCTTCAGCGTGCTCTTGTACTTATCGCCCAGCGCAGTCTTGATAGAGCCGATCTGAGTATCGACTTCTTTCTCCGCAGCCTTCTTCGCTTCATCCGTGGCCTTGTCCGCCAAGTATTCGAACGCGACCTCCTGCTTCAGGATGGACTCCTTGAACATATCAATCTCCAGATACTGCGCCTGCTCGGGGGACAGGAATTTCATTACGCGGGTATCCAGATTGAATTCCTTCTGGGTAATGGTGCCGCCCTTATACGTCGCCACCGCAGTATCATCACTTTTATTGCTGCAGGCAGCAAGCATGGAGAAGGACAGGGCTGCGGTCAGCGAGACCACCAGTACCTTCCAGGATTTTTTATTTAACGACATTGTGTAATTCTCCCTTCGATTTTAAAGACTGTTTGGCTGCCGCGAGGAATTGCTCCAGCACATCCAGCAGCTCCTTGTCACCTAAATCCTTCGCTTTGATCCGGATCGTTGCCTTGGCATCCTTATCAAATTGTACACGCCTTTCGAAGCTATTACCAACTTTGGCGAGCTTTGCCGTATCAAACGCCCCCAGGCTGCCCTCGTGGAAATTAAGCAGGGCATCATCCCCGCGCCGGACCATGGATTCCATGCCGTACAGCTTGCCATACACCTTCAACCGGGCCACAGAGAGCAGATTAATAACGGCTTCCGGCAATTCGCCGAACCGGTCCAGCAGCTCATCCTCAAGCTCGGAGGCATCTTCGAAGGAAGCCACAGCAGCAACCTTTTTATAGATTTCTATTTTTTGGATACTGTCGTAAATATACTCGGAAGGAAGATACGCGTCAATCGACAAATCAATGACCGTATTCCCCTGCTTCAGCGAAGTATCCTCCTCGCCAAGCACACTCACCTTGCGTTTGCGGATTTCCTCCGCCAGCATTTGCGAATACAGGTCGAAGCCGACCGAGGCAATGAAGCCGTGCTGCTCCGCCCCCAGCAGATTGCCTGCTCCCCGGATGGAGAGATCGCGCATAGCAATTTTGAAGCCTGACCCGAGCTCGGTGAATTCCTTGATGGACTGCAGGCGCTTCTCAGCCACCTCTGTCAGCACTTTATCGCGCTGGTAGGTGAAGTAGGCATAAGCAATCCGGTTGGAACGGCCGACGCGTCCGCGCAGCTGATAGAGCTGGGACAGGCCCATTTTGTCAGCATCATGAACAATCAGTGTATTTACATTAGGAATATCGACACCGGTCTCTATAATACTGGTGCTGACCAGCACATCATACTCTCCGTCCAGGAAGTCGAGAATCGTCTTCTCAAGCTCCGATTCCGACATCTGGCCATGCCCGATACCCACTCTTGCCTCCGGCACCAGCATGGAGATCTGCGCCGCCATTTCCTGAATCCCCTGTACACGGTTGTACAGATAGTAGACCTGCCCGCCACGGGCCAGCTCGCGCTCCACTGCTTCCCGGGTCAGCGTCTGGCTATGCTCCACCACATACGTCTGTACGGGAAAGCGGTTCTCCGGTGGTGTCTCAATAACTGACAAGTCGCGCACCCCGAGCATCGACATATGCAGCGTGCGGGGAATCGGTGTGGCTGTCAGAGTCAATACATCGACAT
Organism: Paenibacillus sp. FSL M7-0896; assembly: GCF_037975415.1. NCBI lineage: Bacteria > Bacillati > Bacillota > Bacilli > Caryophanales > Paenibacillaceae > Paenibacillus > Paenibacillus sp. FSL M7-0896. Next base: position 7,402,940 of record NZ_CP150250.1, on the reverse strand, counting down.
TGGTCTTCAGCCGCTTCAGCTTCTCCTTGTGGGTCACGCCGAAACGCTGCTCTTCATCGACAATCAGAAGGCCGAGGTCCTTGAAGACCAGATCCTGTGAGAGCAGCCGGTGTGTGCCGATAATAACATCCACTGTCCCCTGGCGTACTCCCTTGATCGTCTCATTCTGCTCCTTGCGGCTGCGGAACCGGCTCAACACCTGAATATTCAGCGGATAATTGGCGAAGCGCTCACGGAAGGTCTCGTAGTGCTGCTGCGCCAGAATCGTCGTCGGCACGAGCACAGCCACCTGCTTGCCCTCTATAGCAGATTTAAAAGCAGCCCGGATCGCCACCTCTGTCTTGCCATAGCCTACATCACCGCAGAGCAGCCGGTCCATCGGACGGTTCTGCTCCATATCCTTCTTGATCTCTTCGATCGCCCGCAGCTGGTCACGGGTCTCCTCATAAGGGAACATCTCTTCGAATTCGCGCTGCTCCTGCGTATCCTTCTCGAAGCCATAGCCAAGCGCGCTCTGGCGCTCTGCGTACAGCTTGATCAGATCATCGGCGATATCCTGAACCGAGCTCCGTACCTTGCTAGTAACCCGGGTCCATTCATTGCCGCCCAGCTTATAGACCTTCGGCTCCTTATCTTCCGAGCCGACATATTTCTGAATCAGGTCAATCTGTTCAATCGGAACAGAGAGCTTGTCGCCTCCTGCATAAAGGATGTGCATATAGTCGCGGTGAATACCGCTGACCTCAAGCGTCCCGATGCCCATATATTTACCGATCCCGTGATTCTGGTGAACCACATAATCCCCGATCTTCAGCTCGGTATAGCTCTTAATCCGTTCGGCATTATCAATGCCCTTCGAGACCTTCCGCGCCTTGCGCTGCTTCTGCGAGAACATCTCACCCTCAGTGATCACTGCGAGATGAATCGAAGGAAGCTCGAAGCCGGAGCCTAGGTTGCCCTGCAGGATCGTCGGCTCCTCAATGCCATAGTCATCCAGTACCCGGCGGATACGCTCCATCCGCTCCTCGCCGTTCGCCAGCATGATCACCTTCACACCGGACTTGTGCCAACGCTCCATCTCGGATTTCAGCACATTCATCTGGCCATGGAAGTCCTGCATTCCGCGGCTGATGAAGCCTAAGATATTCTGTGGCTGAATATGTGGAACCTGACGCAGAAATATCGACATAAACAGGCTCTGGTACGGACGCTGGTACATAATAACCTCGCTGTCGACAGAGAGCTGAAGCTCAGGCAGCGTCTTGCCGTTCTGCAGCAAGTGCAGATTCCATTCCGACTCATCCCGCTCCAGCTGCTTGGCGGTCTCCAGAAGTCTGGCCGGCTCATCCAGGACAAGCAAGGTATCCTGGGCCATATAATCATATAGATGAATACGTTCAGGGTAGAGCAGACTGATATATTTATAGACTTCCGGGAAATAGGTACCCTGCCGCAGCATCTCCAGCTCCCGGCCCATCTCCTCACGCAGACGCAGCTTAGCCTGACGGTCACTCATCTTCTCAAGCTGCCGATCCAGCATTGCAGACGCAGCGGTAGAAGCCGCATCCTGGCGGAGCTGATCGAATATAATCTCCTTGGCCGGTGTAATCTTCACACTGCGGACCTTATCGATGGAGCGCTGATCCATAGGGTCGAAGGTACGGATGGAGTCTACTTCATCATCAAACAGCTCCACCCGGTAAGCCAGTGGAGAGGTCATGGGATAGAAGTCGATAATACCGCCGCGTACACTAAGCTCACCGCGGTTCTCTACCCGCTCCACCCGCTCATAGCCCATCTCAATCATGGACATGAGGAAGTCATCCAGTGGCAAGGTTCCGTCCTGCGAAACCGTAAGCTGGGCTTCAGCCATGACATGCGGAGCGGGGAGCAGCCTCCGAACGCCGGAGTAGGGAACAACTACAATTCCCCGGAAGCCCTGGGCGCAGCGCGTCAGTACATCAATCCGCTGAGCCAGCGTCTCCGGGCTTGAGACAGCGGCCTCAGCCGCCACCAGCTCATTGGCCGGATAGAGCAGCACCCGCTCCGGGGAAAGCGCTTCCTGCAAATCATCAGCCATCTTCTGGGCTGAGAACATATTATGGGTCACAACCAAGAGCGGACGCTGCGTCTCCTCATGCAGGGCAGCCAGCATGATTTGTCTGGCCGAGCCGGACAGACCGGAGATAAGCTGTTCCTTCATCCCTGCTGCGATGCCACGGGTGACAGACTGGAAATCAGTATCCTTGGAAAAAGCTTCTATAAGACCTTGTAACAACAGGTGCACCTCTCTTACTAAACAGGCTGACAGCGGCAATGCCGCTGTCACCTATTATAATTGGAATCGAAAACAAGCCTCAGCGGATAAGGCCAAGGCTTGCGGATGACGATAGAGACAGGCGCTTCCACCTTACTGAAGCGGACTGGCCAGCAGGCTGAGCTCGGGGTTGTTATCCAGCGCCTGCTTGCAGTAATCGCAGGTCACCTTCACCGTAATCTCGCCTTCTGAATCATACGCTATTATATCTCTGCGCTCCGCAGGGGTCAAGGATTGCAGCCCCAGCTGCATCTCTGTAATATCGCTTCTGCCAATGCTTCCCAAGAACGTCCGGCAGTGCCTGCATACATAGTGTATTGCCATCTATATGCCTCCTGAAGGTAGTATATACCTTCAGTATGCCCCGCCCGGGAGGGCTTTAGCCGCAGGGCCCTGAACCCTATGCCTTGTATTTCATCCGTTAAATTTGGCCATGGTCTGTTCAAAGGTATGCTGCAGGCTGAATTCCACAGCATCGCAAGTATCACTTATCATGCTCTCAAGCCTTGCTCCATCCTTCTTGGCGAAGGTAGATAGTACGTAGTCAACTATAGCAAAGCCCGGCTCCGGACGGGATATGCCCATCCGCACCCGGTTGAAGCTCTGGGTGCCCGTGTGCTGAATGATGGACTTGATGCCATTGTGCCCGCCGGCACTGCCTTGATATCGCAGCCTGATCTTACCCAGCTCCGTATCCAGGTCATCATAGACCACAATCATATCTTCCAGCTGGACCTTATAATAATCCATATAAGCCCGTACCGCTTCCCCGGACAGATTCATGAAGGTCATCGGCTTGATCAGCACCGTCTTCACACCGCCGATCATCCCTTCACCGATTACCGATTTGCATTTATTCTGGTTAAAGGCAATTCCGTGTCTGGACGCAAGCTCATCGAGAGCCATGAAGCCGACATTATGCTTGGTCTTCGCGTATTGCGTTCCGGGATTCCCGAGTCCAACAATCCATTTCATATTTAAGGTTTTTCCTTTCCGCCCGGTACTCTCAGCAGAAGAGTTCCGTTTTTGGTACAATAAGTTTATACTCCGGAGACAGGTGATGAACATGCCACATCAGGGCGATATCTTAACACTGCAGCGCCATTTCCAGTACCATATTCAATATGCTGTGCCTGTTGAAGTCTATAGGGGGAACGCGCACGTAGACATCGGTGTGATTACAGCGGTGGACGAAGGCTTCGTAGAGCTGCAGGGTACGCTGTACAACCGCAGCCTCTTCACCTTCATCTCCCGTCCGGGATATTGAAGCTTATACGAGCCTTTAGTCCCTGCCGCTGCATCACGCCGATAAGGGTTACACCTTCCGCTTGACGAAAGGTGTAACCCTTTTTCTGCTGATCTGCCTGCGGCCTATTCGATTTCGAACAGCTTACTGATCGACAGCTCTTCATGTACGCGAATGATAGCTTCGCCCATAAGCGGGGCTACGGACAGTACCTTGAGCTTGGAGGTCGGGTTGCTGCTGCGAATTGGAATGGTATCCGTCACGATAATTTCTTTGATCGGAGAGTTTTCCAGACGTTCATGCGCCGGACCGGATAATACAGGATGCGTACAGCAGGCGTAGACTTCTTTCACGCCGCCTTCCATCAGGGCATTGGCTCCAAGAACGATCGTTCCTGCCGTATCGATGATATCATCGATCAGGATCGCCGTTTTGCCTTCAATATTACCGATAATGTTCATAACCTCACTGACGTTCGGTTCAGGACGGCGCTTGTCGATAATCGCCAGCGGAGCGTTAAGGAAGTCAGCCAGCTTTCTGGCACGCACCACGCCCCCATGGTCAGGAGAGACGACCACCGGGTTCTGAATTTGCTTCGAACGGAAATATTGAGCCAGAATCGGAACACCCAGCAGATGATCCACAGGAATGTCGAAGAAGCCTTGAATCTGCATCGCATGAAGGTCCATAGTAATGACGCGATGTGCACCCGCCTTCTCAATCAGGTTCGCTACCAGCTTGGCCGTAATCGGATCACGGGAACGGGCTTTACGGTCTTGACGGGCATACCCGTAGTAAGGAATCACGACATTGATGCTCTTCGCGGAGGCACGCTTAAGCGCATCTACCATCACCAGAAGCTCCATCAGATTGTCGTTCACCGGTCCGCAGGTGGACTGTACGATATAGACATGACAGCCCCGGACACTCTCCGACAGCTTAACCTGAATCTCTCCGTCACTGAAGCTGGTCGTATGGGACTCGCCCATCGGAATGCCGATATAATCAGCAATCTGGCTGGCCAGCTTAGGATTGGAGTTGCAGGTGAAAATCTTGAGTTTGGAATCACAATAAGTCATAAAATATAAACCCTCCGTGACGGAATTTAACTGGCCAAAGCACCGGCGCGGATGTGCAAGAAGTCCGTCCGGCGCTCTAAGCCTACAGCTGCTTTCTGCTTACACGCTTTACGATGGACTATGCTGGTCTTTCTTCGCCTTGGCCCGGGAGCGGATCTTCTCTGCATAACCCGGCTTATTCTCCTGCCTTGCTCTGGCAATCGCCAGATCGTTCTCCGAAACCGGACGCGTAATAGTGGAACCGGCGACAATGAATGCGCCCTTGCCCACTGTAACCGGAGCAACAAGGTTCACGTTGCTGCCGATAAAGGCATCATCGCCAATCTCGGTTCTGAACTTATTATAACCGTCATAATTAACGGTGATCGCGCCGCAGCCGATATTGACATTCTTACCGACCTCAGCATCACCGACATAGCTTAAATGAGATACCTTGGAGCCGTCGCCGATTGTAGCATTCTTGATCTCTACGAAGTCGCCGACCTTAACACCCTCACCCAGAACGGTGCCGGGACGTAAATACGCAAAAGGCCCAACGGAAGCCCGTGTGCCGACCTGAGCCTGATTCAGCACGGAATGCTTCACAGCCGCTCCGTCCATAATCACGCAGTCTTCAATTTCACTTGCCGGACCAATCACACAATCTTCGCCGATCACTGTCTTGCCCTTGAGTACCGTGCCCGGATACAGCACAGTATCTGCTCCAATGACAACATCTGCTCCGATGTAGGTTGAAGCCGGATCAATGATAGTGACTCCGCCGAGCATATGCCCCCGGTTGATGCGCTGACGCATATAGCCTTCGGCTTCAGACAACGCCAGTCGGTCATTCACACCAATGGACTCTGCTGCATCATGGGCCTGATAGCCCAGAACGATATCGCCCTGCGCCCGGAGTATGCCGATAACATCCGTCAAATAATATTCCTGCTGGTTGTTGGTATTCGTAACCTTCTCGAGAGCAGCAAAGAGCTTCGCGTTATCAAAACAATACGTCCCTGTATTAATCTCGTTAACCGCAGCTTCACTCTCTGTGCAATCCTTCTGTTCCACAATCTTCAGCACTCCGCCGTCTTCGCCGCGGATAATCCGTCCATATCCGGCAGGCTGCTCCATAACAGCAGTAAGGACCGTTGCAGCAGCATTCTGCGCTTCATGCAACGCCATCATGCCTTCAAGTGTCTCGCTCATGACAAGCGGCGTATCTCCGCAGATGACAATGGTGGTTCCTTCTTCGCTGCCCAGAAGATCCTTGGCCTGCTTGACGGCATGGCCGGTTCCAAGCTGGACATCCTGCAGCACATATTCGGCATTCTCGCCTAAGTATGCCTTAACCTTCTCGGCGCCGTGGCCTACAACAACTACATTATGCTGGCATCCGGTCGCCTTCACTGTATCAAGCACGTGCCCTACCATCGGTTTACCGCAGACAGGGTGCAGTACCTTGTATAATTTAGATTTCATGCGCTTGCCTTGGCCTGCAGCAAGTACAACAGCCATTCTTTTCAAGAATGCCAACCTCCCACTTCTTGAACTCACTACTGAATATATCTCATTCCGGGCAAAAAGAAAAGAGAACCATGCAGGCATGGTTCCCTTTTCTTCGAACCCCAATAAAATCCCCCCACAATGTGGGGCTTTGGCTCCGAGGCTGACCCAGGTACTCTGCGGGGACCCCGAAACATATAAAACGGTATGGCCTATTGCCGCCCTGGGGAGGCAGCAACTCCCAGAGAGTCAGCGGTTCACCGCTTAAGCTCCCTCTTCAATTACTTCCTCTTCTTCCGTAGCGGCACGTTCGTACTCGGCCAGAACCGCAGATTGAATCTTCTCGCGCGTTCCCGAAGAAATCGGGTGTGCGATATCGCGGAATTCTCCGTCAGGTGTACGCTTGCTGGGCATTGCAACAAACATCCCGTTATTCCCGTCGATGACGCGAATGTCATGAACAACAAACTCGTTATCGATTGTAATGGATGCGATTGCTTTCATTCTCCCCTCAGAGTTGACGCGGCGGAGTCTGACATCCGTAATTTGCATGTGTGTGTTCACCACCTTTTTCCATCAGAGACTTGGTGTATAATTCCACACAGCAAAGCGAATTCCTTCTTTTTCATTCCAAATAATGCCTGATTAAGAAGATTATTTTTGCAGAATCGTCGATTTCGACAGATTTCGTGCAGTTATCTTAAGAATCCTCATAGTTTCGACATTATGCCCGTCTTTTCAGAACCGGCAGTATCCCTCGTTCAGGAGGAGAAATAGTTGCCCGGAAACGCCGAAATACGCCGCACCTTGGAGTCCACCTCTGTCAGCTTCACCAGCGACACGTAGTCATGCAGCAGGCGTTCTTCATTCTCCACATCGCCGGACTCTACGAGTACGCCCACACCTGCGACCTCTGCATTGAACTCACCCAACAGATCGACCATTCCGCGTACGGTGCCGCCAGCCTTCATGAAGTCATCGACAATCAGCACCCGGGATTTCTCGCGCAGTGCCCGTCTGGACAGGGACATCGTATGGATGCTCTTATGGGAGCCCGATACATAGTTGATGCTTACAGCCGAGCCCTCCGTTACCTGATGGTCACGGCGGACCAGCACGACCGGCAGCCCCAGCTGCGCAGCCGTTGCGTACGCCAGCGGAATCCCCTTGGTCTCCACCGTCATGACGACATCAATCTCCACGCCGTAGAAGGCGGTGGCAATGATCTTGCCGGCCTGCTCCATCAGGGACGGGAGGCCGAGCAGATCCGACATATACAGATAACCGCCGGGCAGTATCCGGTCGCTCTGCTCAAGCTGCCCGCACAGACGGTTCACGAAGGCAAGCGCCATATCCATAGGCATGCGCGGAATATAACGCACTCCGCCCGCTGCCCCGGCCAGTGTCTGCAGCTCGCCCATTCCTTCGCCTTCAAATACCTCTTTTATAATAGCCAGGTCCTCGCTGACCGATGACTTCGCCGCACCGTACCGCTCTGCAAAAGTGGACAGAGGCAGCAGATCATGCGGCTTCTCCAGTAAAAATTGGGTCATGTCAACTAACCGTTGGCTTCGTTTAAGTTTTTTCACGGAATGCTCCTCGCCTTATAAGCTGAATTTAAGAATAATTCATGCTTGATTCTTAAATTCACTTTATACAAAACCGAATATTACTATGAATAATATCATTATTGTACGGATTTGCACAAGCGGAAACCGCTTTGCCTCCGTTATCAGAGGATGGTCCCGCTCCGCTTAGCTCAGCGAACGCACTGCATAGACTTCCTTGCAGAATCCGCGCAGCCCGTTATAGATTCTCGCCACCTTGGAGTGCTTGGAGACAAGGCCAAATACGGTTGGACCGCTCCCCGACATCAGCACGCCGTCCGCCCCCAGCTTCAGCATCGCTTCCTTGAGCTGCTGCACCTCAGGGTGCAGCTTCAGAGTCACATCCTCCAGCACGTTGCCAAGGCCCTCACAGACGGCTGAGAAGTCACCGGCCTCCAGAGCCTGCTGCATGCGGAGCGCGGACGGATGCACCGCTATGTTGCCGGCGCGCACGCGTCCGTATACCTCAGCCGTCGATACATTGATCGGCGGCTTCGCCAGGATGACCCACATTTGCGGAGGATTCGCGATTGGGGTCAGCCGTTCGCCCCTGCCCGTAGCCAGGGCAGTGCCTCCTGTGACGCAGAACGGGACGTCTGAGCCCAGCTCAGCGCCCAGCTCCTGCAGCTCCTGCACCGGGATGCCCAGGCGCCAGAGCCGGTTCAGGCCGCGCAGCGTAGCCGCGGCATCGCTGCTGCCGCCGGCGAGGCCGGCAGCGACCGGAATTCTTTTGTCCAGATGGATATGTACTCCGCTTCTGACGTTATACCGGTCCTTGATCAGCCTTGCCGCCTGGAAGGCCAGATTCTTCTCATCCAGCGGAATATATCCGGCCTGGCTTGAGATAATAATCGAATCCCGCTTCAGCTCCGACAGCTCCAGACGGTCCGCCAGATCGACCATTGTCATTATCATTTCCACTTCATGAAATCCGTCAGCCCGCTTATGCAGCACATCCAGCATCAGATTAATTTTTGCCGGTGCCTTCTCATACATTTTCAAGGCGTTCACCCACCCTCAGCTTTTCCCGTACAAAACAACTTAACATATTATATGAGAAACTGACAGTGAAGTCCATTAAATATACATCCGGTTCTATGAAGCAGAAAAGGTACCGCCCGCAGGCGATACCCGGTGCGGCATGACACCGCTATAGCCGCTTACAATTTCCGCGCAGCAGCCTGCTCTGCCAGCTGAATCGCCCGTTTCACCATATTCCCGGCATCGACTGCCCGGATTCCGCCCCAGCCCTCCTGCTCAACCGTTTCGTAGAACCCAAGCTCCTTGGCCAGCTCCGTCTTCAATTCCTCCGACATCATGCTTCGTCTTCTGCGGCTCATTACGAATTCCTCCCTTGTATGCTGCTCTATGATGAACGTACTGCCTATGTAGTATGCAGCCGGGAGGCCAGTGTCATGCAGCATAATTCAGGAAGAGCCCCTACATGCAAAATAACCCCACAAAGTGGGGCTTTAGCGTAGGTGATGACTCAGGTACTTTGCGGGGACCCCAAAACATAAAAATTCTATCAAAAAACAGCCCCCCCGCAGGGAGACTGTCATGACGCTAAGCTTTGATATACATAATCCGCATCTGCCCATCGTCTTCGGTAACTGTGATTTCCACAGATTCAGTAAGTATATCGGCATAGCTATAGGAGACACGCTTGAATGTCTGCTGCTCCTGATCGAGTTTGACAATAAATACAGAAGGGTACGTTTCTTCCAGGACACCGGTGCGTTCAACGGTTTTCCGACGGCCACCGTTAGCCCGCAACGTGATCTTATGACCGACGTGAGCTTCAAGACTGCGTTTAATTTCTAACAGCGCGTTATTAGCCATTACCTGACGACCACCTCTTTCCTTGTCCATTATACAACTTCCATAACCACTTGTCAAATTAAATAAATAATTATAGATGATGAGAAAAAAGTTGTCAACGGAATTTTTTTAGACGGGGAAATTCCTGACTTAAGCACCTTGTTATCAGTAATGATGACTGGCTGCTCCCTGACCCATCTTGTGTCATAAGCGGCTTCCGTGGCAGCAAAATAGGATAAGCACGAATGCTTACCCTATTCCTTCCGCCTGTTCAGTTATCACTTACCCGGTTATAGCACCGAAGGCGCTACCTTCAGCGTAGCCAGATTCTGCAGCTGAGGCATTCCGATCCGGAAGCTGCCCCGCGTCTCTATTCCGCCCATCCCCTGATTGCCGCTGATCGTATGGCTCAGCACATCGCTTAAGTTCACCGTATCTCGGATAGAGGTAAAAGAGGCCTTGGCCGCGATATACACCGGGTCCAGGGCATGAATGAGTATTCTGCCCGGGGAGCTGGCGAAATTGGCGCCATTGCCCAGGAGAGCCTCGAAGTGCGACTGGCAGGCTCCGGCTACGATCGTCAAAGCATCGAAATTCCGCTCATATTCACGGGCCACCCGGATGGCTGCCACAAAATTCTGTGAATTCTTATAGCTGCTCAGACTGTACAGATCATAATTCTGCTGTTGCTTAAGTACTCCATCATGGCCGGTAATCACTACGATATCGGGACGCACACGGGGCAGCAGACGATACAGCGTCTCCGCCATTTTGGATTCGTTGACATGATGTCCCTCCGCCGGTATGCGCAGCTGCTCGTAGAGGCTCAGGCTCTTCTTCAGATAGAGTGCATCACCATCCAAATGCAGGACCTTACCCGGCACTTCAAAATAAGCCGCTTCCTTCGGAGATGGGCCCCAGGTTCCCGTGGACCCCGACACGCTCTCTCCGCTTCGCTGGCTCTGCACCTGCCGGTCTTTACGCAGCCAGGTTAGAGATTCTGTTGCCTTGATCTGTGCACGCGCTCCCCGCTCGGTAACCCGTGTAGGAGGCACCTGAACCAGATCCTCCAGCGGGGAATCCGCCAACAGACGGAACTCCGTGCCTTTAATGACTGCTCTATTCTGCAATATATTGTCTACCCGGAAGGTCACATCGCCGCCATAGGATTTACGAATGACCAAGTCTCCTAGATTCATTACAACACCACCTCTACCCCATGTTATGGGCAAAGGCCCCGGTTGGTTCATCCGCCGGGAGGGTTTTCTGTATTCTATGCGATGCCTGCAGCCAGAAGAACCGCACTGAGCCGCGCATACTCTTCAATGCTAAGCGTCTCTCCGCGCCGCGAGGGTTCAATGCCGGCTTCGGAGAGCAGCGCCTCCAGGCGCTCCCGCCCTTCTTCCGGGAAGTAGCGGGCCTTAAGATTATTGGCAATCGTCTTGCGCCGCTGGGTAAAGGACGCCTGAACCACACCAAAGAAATGCTTCTCGTCGGCTACCTCCACCGGAGGACGTTCTCTGACCTTCAGCCGGATCACAGCCGATTCCACGTTAGGCTGCGGGATGAACACCGTACGCGGCACCATACAGACCAGCTCAGGCTCGCTGTAATACTGGACGGCAATACTCAGGCTGCCATACTCCTTGCCGCCCGGAGACGCCGCCATACGCTCGGCAACCTCCTTCTGGATCATGACCACGATATTATCCAGCGGCAGCTTCTCCTCCAGCAGCTTCATGAGGATGGGTGTAGTCACATAATACGGCAGGTTAGCTACGACACTAACCCGGTCCCTCCCTGTGAAATCCTCAGCGAACAGCTCCTGCAGATTCACCTTCAGCACATCGTCATTACGGATCTTTACATGGGGATAAGGCGACAGGACATCCCTAAGAATCGGGATCAGCCTGCGGTCAATCTCTACCGCAGTGACGGCCCCGGCCGTCAACGCCAGCCGTTCCGTCAGTGCTCCGATCCCCGGCCCAATCTCAAGCGCACCGGATGTGCTGTCCAGACCGGCGGCATCCACGATTTTGTCCAGAATATTCTGATCGATCAGAAAGTTCTGGCCCAGGCTTTTTTTGAAGGAGAATCCGTAACGCTGAATTATCGCTTTGGTTCTTGTTGGGGACGAGATATTCTCGATACCGCTCATGAAGTAATGCCTCCCTGATCAATTTGGGCGAGGGCCTGCGCGAATTCTTCGCGGGTAATGCCGAACATCGCCAGACGTTTGTACAGCTGCTTGCCATTGCAATAACCGATACCGAGCAGATTGCCAAGCTGCATTCTGCGCTCAGCCGCCCGGGGATGTACCATCAGCCCTGCGGCCATAAGCTCATCCAGCCCAATGATGGGCGGCGCCCCCTCGAAAGAGGTATGTACATGCTCCAGCGCATGGCGGATAGCCTCAGGCGAAGCATTCTCTATTCCGATATCTCCTTTGCGGGTTGCATCCTTCTCCGGGATGAAGGCATGCTTGCAGCCCGGCACCTTGGCCGCGACGATTTTGCGGATTCGCTCTCCGGCATGATCCGGGTCGGTAAGAATGATTACACCCCGGCGCTCCATGGCCAGCTTGATCTTGGCAATGACCCTGTTATCCACTGCCGAACCCCCGGTTTCAATCGTATCGGCCTCAACCGCCCGCTTAACGGCAACGGTATCACTTTTCCCTTCAACTACAATTAGCTCTTTAATCATAAATATTTTAACTCCTTACTCCAGAACGCAAAAAGAAGAGGATTCGCTCCCCTTCTTTTTGGCTAAAGAATGTATAAGTGATGAGCGGCAGCTCTCTAAAATTTCGTAAGTGCTTCCCTCACTATATCGTATTAACCGCTAATTTGCAAAAGACTTTACGTTTAGTTCAGCTCCGGCTTCACAGGTCCGATCACATAGAGTGTGCGCGACTTGCGGCCGAAATTACGGGCATGGCTCAGTGAATCGTAATAGACATCCACCTTGTTGCCTTTGATGGCACCGCCGGTATCCTCTGCTCGGCGAAACCCTAATCCTTCAATGTACACCCACCAGCCAATTGGTATAACACTAGGATCAACAGCTATAGTGCGGCCTTCCGTTACGCGTGTGCCGGAGGCAGTACGTGTTCCAATACCCGGTTCCTGCGACGAATACGCAGTCATGGATACGTTTTTGATCATTCTTTTGTACTCGAAATCCACACCAGCCTTACTGGTAACATTGCTGGCCTTTGCGCTGGCTTTAGATGACTTGGAGGTTGTTACAGGTTTGGAGACCTTGGCAGTAACTACGACGGGCTTAGGAAGCGGCTTGGTTCCAATGGCAATGACTTTGTCCTTGGTAACCGTCTGTACTTCCTTGCCGATCATGCGCATGGATGCCAGCTCGCCATCTTGATAGATCTTCTCGATGTGCTGGATCATTACGCCAGGCTTACCTGCCTGTGCCACTCTTACGGTTCCCTTGGTCAATGAGGGGTCTGCTGTCTTAATGACCCGGAAAGGCAAATTAGTTGTCCGTTGAACCACATGCTTGTTAATCCGGACAATTTTGATTTCCATGTCTGCAGATACTGCGGTTTCTAGCGAAGGGTAAATCTTGTCTAAGCCTTCCAGGCTGTAGCCCAGCTTGTCGATGGCCTGACCAATGGTATCCTCGGTCGTAAATAACGTCTCGGTCTTTCCGTCAACGGTAAGAGCGAACTTCTGCGCAGTGTTAATCACGATACGGTCGCCGTCTTTTATTTCATCACTAAGGCCAATAGATAATTCATCATGCGCCTGCAGCGAAATCTGTTCCTTAGCCAGCACATCACTGAACAGCGTTTCCCGCGTCTCCAGTGTCTGTACCTGTCCGTCTATTACTAGGGTAATTTCTTTTTTGCTCTGACCGTGTACGTACAGCAGTATTAACAGTGCGATAACAATCGATGCCACACCGGCAAGTAAAACTACGCGGGGATTCACTTGCTTCAACCGTAATGCGAAAGACCTGCTGGATGATTGCGAATCATGGGATACTTCTGGTTGGAATACGCCCACTCTTTCCATCCTCCTTACATAGCCCCGTCGTCCAAGTTATATCAAGGTGACTGTATCACTTCTGACGAAACTAGGTTTGAGTTTGCAACAGGATACGCCCGCACTTGCTTCAGCGTTTCCTGCTCATGGATCGCCTGCTCGGCATAGTTACTCCGGAGATCTGTTATATAACAGTATGCCGGGAGCATTCTCATTATTCAAAACAAAAGAAGCCTAAAAAGAGCTCATAGAGGACTCTTTCGTGGCTTCCCGGTGTCGAATACGTCGGAATGCTTATACACGAGGTTTCCTCTCTTACTTGCGCTTACGGGGTTAGCTGTCGGGTTCGGACATAAGAGAGACGCCCTATCTCAGGTCACCCGCTCACGGCGGTTGCCCTCAAATTCACCCCAAGACCACGTAAAGAAATCAAATAATGCCTGCGGCAATTCTGTGCCAGTACTTTTGTACGTTCATGCGGCAGCGCATTATTGGTTCCCCCATTCTCCGTTGCGGAGACTCAGCGAGACGATCCATGAAATTAGTGACTGTCACAGTTACAACAGCTCACTGCACTGAAAAGATGATATCCTGTTTTGATACATGTTGTAAAGGACGATTCAACCACGTTTACGTAAAAAAATGATTAAAATATTGTAATAATCGGCCGTTTTTCCGTCATAAAAGTTTAATATATTCGCTATACTTCATTTTTCACCGCTTTTACTCCTGTTTTCAGAGTATCCCAAATCGTTCCAGTGCGTTCGCATACGTAATTTCCGCCAATTCCTGTAATTCAATCCCTTTTATTGCCGCGGCCGCCTCCGCTACCAGCCTCACATGAGCGGTCTCATTTCGCTTGCCCCGGAAGGGGTGCGGAGTCAGATATGGGGAGTCGGTTTCGATCAGCAGCCGGTCCAGCGGAGTCTGGGCAAGCACCTCTTTGGGCACCCGGGCATTCTTGAACGTAATCGGTCCTCCAAAAGAAAGATGGAAGCCCAAATCAAGACACATCTTGGCACTTTCCCAGCTCCCGGAGAAGGAGTGCATTACGCCGCCAACCTCGCCCGCCTTCTCCTCACGGAGTATGCGGATTACATCTTCATGAGCATCGCGGTTATGAATAGAGATTGGCATCTTCACCTCACGGGCCAGCCCGATCTGCTTGCGGAATACTTCATGCTGCACATCCTTAGGAGAGGTATCCCAGTAGTAATCCAGCCCAATCTCGCCGATGGCAACTACCTTGGGATGAGCGCATAAGGAGGCGATCCATTCGAGGTCCCCGTCCTTCATCGTGATGGCATCCTGGGGATGCCAGCCAACGGCTGCATAAATATAATCATATTTCTCGGCAAGCTGCATGGTGGTCGGTATCGTATCCCGGTTAAAGCCAATGTTGATCATCTTGCTGACGCCGGCTTCCAGCGCCCTGGCAATGACCTCTTCGCGGTCTTCGTCGAATTGTGGAGCATCCAGATGGGTATGGGTGTCGAATAACTGCATTACATTACATCCTTTCGGCCTGTTGTTGTATCTATAATTCCAAGCTTAATCTGATTATTTGGCAAAAATCTCTGCGATGGACGGCGGCAGCTGTGGAAGGGCTTTCTGCAGTCTGTCCTGCGGAAAATACAGATGGTATCTGCCGCGGTGAATACCACTGATAGAGCGAACAATATCCGAGACCTCGGAGATTTCCCTCAGCCGGTCATGCTTGTCCAGAAGCAGGATCTGCTTACTGTCAAAGCCGTCTCCCGGACGGAACACATCATAGGGAAGATCGGTGGGATAATCAATTTCCAGATCATAATCGGGCCTGAGTCCCGCACCGGCGAAGCTGCGGCGAATTTCGTCAATCGTGTCAGAATCCAAATGCTCCATCTCCACATATTTATACAGTTTACGATGGATAAACCGGCTGCACAAGTCGCTCAGGATGTCATCCTCCTCCAGCGTCCACTGCATGAAGGCAGTCTGCATCAAGGCTTCATCCAGCAGCAGGTACTGCCCTACCGTTACCTCTCCGCTGAACAGATCACTTAAGGGCTCGATCATGAAGCGGAAGGCATGCTGCTGCTGCACCAGCTCCTTGGCCCGGCGGAGAATCTGCCTGAGAATAATCTCAGAGCTGCGGGTTACCGGGTGGAAATAGACCTGCCAGTACATCTGGTACCGTGACATCAGGTAATCCTCAATCGCATGCATCCCCGATTCCTTCACAACCACCCGGCCGTCATAAGGGCGCAGCATCCGCAGAATCCGGTCGATGTCGATGGTTCCATAATTCACCCCTGTATAATATGCATCCCGGAGCAAATAATCCATCCGGTCAGCATCCAGTGGTCCCGACACCAAATTGACAACAATTTCATGCTCATAGGTTTTGGAGATGACCGAGGCTACTTTACGGGGGAAATCTTCAGCCACATCACGCAGAATAGCCGTAATCTCTGTATCCTCCAGAATGATACGGCAGGTCCAGTCTTCATGATCCATTTCGAAAGCTTCTTCTATAGAATGGGAGAATGGGCCATGCCCCAAATCATGCAGCAGTGCCGCACACAGGGTAAGCAGTCTCTCCTCCGGCATCCAGTCCTTATAGCCGCTCCGTTCAAACTGGGAAATAATCCTCCGAGTAATCTCATATACCCCCAGAGAATGGGAGAACCGGCTGTGTTCCGCCCCGTGAAAGGTCAAATAGGAGGTACCCAGCTGCCGGATGCGCCGCAGACGCTGAAATTCCCTAGTGTTGATCAATCTCCAGATAATAGTGTCCTGTACGTGGATGTAGTTGTGAACCGGATCCTTAAATACCTTCTCTTCTGACAGCGGTTGCTTCATGAAATCATCTCCTTTTCTTGTTTTATATAATATATTGTCGCTCTTTGTCGAATATTAGCGATTCATATACTGCCAAATCGACAAACATCTTCATAAGCTTTTTAAGAGTGATTTGCCCGATCAAACGCGGAATAAATGTGGTCTCAAAAGATTTCTTAAAATTAGCCTGAAAAAAGGTTGACTGTTTTGGGAATGGTTGGTATTATAAATATCATAAAACAGTGAAGAATGTCGAATAATGACGCTTTTGAACATTGAGAGGAGCAACGATTGTAATGATGAAATCAACAGGAATTGTACGTAAGGTAGATGAGCTTGGACGGGTCGTTATTCCAATTGAATTGCGTCGCACCCTAGGCATTGGAGAAAAAGATGCGCTCGAAATTTACGTGGACGGTGAGCGGATCATGCTTAAGAAATACGAGCCTGCTTGCATTTTCTGCGGCAATGCTGAGAATGTAACTTACTTCAAAGGTAAAATTGTTTGTCATGAATGCATTTCGGCTATCCCTACCCCTGTGACAAACTAAAATAAATAGGGTATAATAGGAACTAATCCAATTGTTAATTCTAACCTTTTTATATCTCCTTGGCCTCCCGTTCGCGCGGGAGGTATTTTTTTGCGCTATTTTCGGGGACTTTCCCCGGATGCCCCTTTTTCCTACCCTGTCTGCTTCCTAAACCTCACATCTAATTCTTAAACCTCTGATTCTTACCCTCCCAAACCCTCCCTGCAGGGAGGGCCCCAAGGGCCCCGGCCCTCTGGACACCCGGAAGCTTGGTGAATCTCTGCAACAGGCGCGGAAGGAAGCTGGGGTTGGCGGTGGACCGGCCCTTCTCGGCCTCCCTGCGGTGATTCCTCAGGCCTTGCCAGTCGAAGGGTTTCGCCATAGGCAGGTGCCTGTGGCGGCTGCGCCGGGTGCTCTCGTGCGACTGATCTGCGTAGACCCGCTCTCTCTGCGAGAATCGCTTAACCATAGAGTGACTAGCGACTTGGGTACTGGATGGCTACTGGCTGCTGACTTTCTTTTGTGCCAGAACTTACTATGTGGAGCGACTAGTACAGTGTCAGATAATGAAACCCTATCATCCCAAAAAATCTAACGGACCGAAAAGACCCTTATTCCCACGAGAACGCCACCTTTTGCAGCGTAACGGACTCAGGCGACCTTATCATCCTTCTACGAGTCGTTTTGGAGCTGAATTGCAGGGGATAAGGTCCTTGGGGTCCGTTAATCGCTCAAGTGACGACTTTCTTCCCGGATAAGAGCACCTCAGTCCGTTACACTAAGCCAAACGCCCCTAAGGTGAGAATCATTATATAAGAAAAATGGTCTTGAGAAATTTGGATAACTGTATTCTGTACAGCTATTTATTGCTAAAACATCCATTTGATCATTATAAGTGTACTTTGAACACTTATATCCACATAATTCCAATAAAAGGTTCATTTTCCTAGACATATAAATGTATAAACTACAACTATAACTAATAAAAGGAATAATTCAATCCATATAAGTGTATGGAATACATTTATTTCATTGGTTTTCAGGTTGTTCAGATGGTTAAACCCATTTTTAGGTTTTCACTGGAATTCGAATAACTTCAGCACAGCAGTGTTCTAACTCCGCTCCAGAAGTTCATTATAAATATCGCGCTTGGACAAGCCGCGGTCAGACGCTGCCTTTTTCATGGCATCCTTACGCGTTAACCCTGAAGCCTCATAGTGGGCTACATGCTCCCCGGTACTAAGCTGACGCCACCAGGAAGACTCGGCCAGCTCGGCCTCCTCTTTACTCTCTCCCTCAAGGACAATTACGTACTCTCCAAGCGGAGGATGCTCCTCCAGCCATCTACTGCATTCTTCAATCGTTCCGCGCAGGAACTCCTCATATCGCTTAGTCAGCTCACGGGCCAGTGTGATCCGGCGGTTGCCGAAGGCCTCCTGCAAATGAACAAGTGTCTTGGCAACTCGGTGCGGCGATTCATAGAAGAGCAGTGTCCCTTGGGCAGAACGCAGAGATGCCAGAACGGCCCTTATATCCTTGCGCTCTCTAGGCAGGAAGCCGACGAACGTGAAGCTGGCGGTAGGCAGACCTGAGGCAATCAAAGCCGACAAGGCGGCATTCGCTCCAGGCACCGGAATCACCGGAATCTGATGGCTGACAGCCAGAGCTACCAGATCGGCACCAGGGTCGGATATCGCCGGCAGACCGGCATCGCTGACGAGTGCCAGATTTTTACCTTCTATTATATAGCGTATCAGCTCCGGCCCACTGGCGGCCTTGTTATGCTCATGGTAACTGAACAGCATGGACGGTGTAATTTCAAAATGGCTCAGCAGCTTACGCGTCTGTCTCGTATCCTCAGCGGCGATAATATCGCATTCCTTCAGCGTGCGTACTGCCCGGTAAGTCATATCCTCCAGATTGCCGATCGGCGTAGCCACCAGATACAGGCATCCGCATCCTTCGGGCTTCACTCCGTCATGGTTATTTTGAAAGCTGCTTTGGCATTGTATGGTCATTGGCTCGTATCCTCTTTGTTTCCGTAATAAATATCCATAATCTCGGGGCAATATTGATTGTCCTCATTATATACGATTAAAGGCGGTTGTAAACGCACCTCCGGCTTTCCGTCACGCGCGGCCTCGATCAGAACCATATTCGCTTCCAGCTGGGCGCGGGGATGTACAAACCGGATCAGCTTCGGTTCCAGCCGGTGCTTCCGCATCAGACTGATAATATCCACTAGGCGCTGCGGCTTATGCACCATGCTGACTTTGCCTCCGGTACGGACCAGCCGGACACAGGCCTGAATGACCTCCTCCAGGGTACAACCAATTTCATGGCGGGCCATCGCCTGATGGGAATTCAGCTTCAGATCGCTCCCGTTCAGCGGCATATAGGGGGGATTCACCGTGATCGCATCGTATACGCCATAGCCCGCTGTAAGATGAAGCTCCCGCAAATCGCCCTCATGAATCTGTACCCGCTCCTCCAGACCGTTAAGCGATACACTGCGCCGGGCCATGTCTGCCAGACGGGGCTGAATCTCGATTCCTTCAATAGAAGCCTTCGTCCGTGTAGTCAGGAGCATAGGAATTACTCCGTTACCCGTACACAGGTCAAGCACCCGTCCGCGCGGCGGTACACTGGCGAAACGTGCCAGCAGTACGGCATCCATCGAGAAGCTGAACACTTCGTCACTCTGGATAATTCTCAGATCATGGGTGAGCAGGTCATCGACCCGTTCTGCTTCATGTAAGGGTACAGGTGTATTGTTCATTGAATGGGTCATTGTAATGTAATCTCCTAAAAGTTTTTGTTGAGCGTATGCTTCGGAAGCATAGCCTTACATTCAAAAAAACCGTAGGCGACAATCTCCTACGGCTGGATATCCTCATTTATTAAGAAAAGAAAGGCAGAACAGACAATCCCCTTCCGTCCGCAAATGCCCAAAGTAGACATTGCAGATGTGGAAGCCTTCGTGATACAGCCGGGCCAGATTATCGTAGCCTTCCCCGACAACCTCCTCTTTCCCTTCGGCAGCAAGTATAGCCTCCGCCTCCGCAGACAGTGCGGCCTTATCTACAGGCGCTTCCCTTTTCAATATGATACGAAGTTGCTCGTTCTCCAGACTCAGCTTCTGATTCGCTTCCATCAGCTCTTTGACCGTCTGCTTCCAATCGCCCAGAGTGGTGCGCATTTCATCCATCTGCGCTTCCATCTCCTGCATGTGTGCAAATATATTTTTCTTCTCCAAGTTTCCACCCCGAAAGTAACCTTATAATGGTTTACTTGACGACAACATCATCCATTGGAAGTTCTTTAACTTTGCCCACTTCAAACAGCTGCACATGAACCGTGCGGCTGCCGGCATTGATACCGACTACCTTGCCGTCACCCAGTGAAGTAACGACCATTTTGCCTACAGCCGGCATTTCTTCCTTCGTGCTCTCATAATTATCATGCTCAAACTTCAGACAACACATCAGCCGTCCGCATAATCCCGAGATCTTGGTCGGGTTAAGCGACAGATTCTGATCCTTCGCCATCTTGATGGACACCGGCTCGAAATCACCAAGCCAGGAGGAGCAGCAGAGCACCCGTCCGCATGGGCCTAATCCGCCCAGCATCTTGGCTTCATCCCGCACACCAATCTGCCGGAGCTCAATGCGGGTACGGAAAATACTGGCCAGGTCCTTCACCAGCTCGCGGAAATCCACGCGGCCCTCGGCCGTAAAGTAGAAAATAATCTTGTTGCGGTCAAACGTAAACTCCACATCCACCAGCTTCATTTTGAGGCCATGATCGCGGATTTTATTTAAACAGGTGGTGAAAGCATCCTTCGCTGCACCCTTGTTCTCTTCCACCACGCGCGCGTCGGTTTCACCGGCAATGCGCATGACTTTCTTGAGCGGCAGTACAACGTCAGCTTCCTGCACCTCTTTTTTGCCAACGACAACCTTACCGTATTCGACCCCTCTTGCAGTCTCGACAATAACGCATTGATCGCGTTCAATCGGGAAATCAAGCGGATCGAAATAATATATTTTACCCGCTTTTTTGAAGCGGACACCTACTACGCTGTACAAAAATTAACCCCCTTGTTTGACGGTAAAGGAACCCTTAAGCAAGACTGCTTCCCTGATGATCCATGCTTGTCCTTCCTCGTCCGCTATACCCGGTCTTTCCAGGTGCTGAGGATTATATCCCGGAGGATCTATTATAAATAACCCGAGCCTCTAGCTTTCCAGCCGGATTAAAAACTGCTCCAGACACAGCTGGGCATTGGCATTGGAACGCAGCTTCCGCTTGCTCTCCGCCGCATATTCCATATAAGCCACCCACTGCTGCGTACTCCTCTGACGGGCAGCCCTCGAAATAAAGTCTAACTGATCTATGAAAACGATACTTTCGTGCTTTCGGTACAGGAAGTAGAGCATATCTTTGAACCATAAGTGGAACATGCTGAATAGAGTGTCCAAATGTTCACCAAGTCCGGTCTTGAACAGCTTCGAACCCGCGGTTGCTACCGCAGTGCTGCCCTTGCCCAGAGACTCCTTCGCTAATTGTAACACTAGATTTCTCATTTCTGCAAACCAATTCTGTGCCAAAAGTTCCCTGCAGCCGTCAAGACCGGCAGTCAGCGACACCGCGCACCGTGCCAGCGGCACCGGAACCCCTTCACCGGACAGCGCCTGAAGCATAATATCCGGATGGAGCGGGCTAAACGGAATGCGCTGGGTTCTGGACTGGATCGTCGGGAGCAGGGAACTGCTGTTATCGGAGATGAGAATGCCTACCGCAGGGGCCGGCGGCTCCTCCAGGAATTTCAGCAGACTATTCGCGGCTTGCACCGTCATTTTGTCCGCTCCTTCTATAATATAAACCTTCGGGTTAATTCCTTCCGAGCGGTAGGAAAAAACACGCTGAAGTTCACGAATCTGATCGATCTTAATGCTCGCCCCATCGGGGCGCAGCAGCGTTAAATCAGGATGATTGCCATGCTCCACCTTGCGGCATTCCAGGCACTCTCCGCAGGCATCATCCTTGCTGGCGGTACAGAATATCGCCTGGGCGAACGTCAAAGCCATCTTCACCTGCCCGCTGCCTGCCGGACCCGTGAACAGATAGGCATGGCTGACAGCATCCTTGCGTAGGGCATTCTGAAGCAGCCGCTTGGCGTCCTCCTGGCCTAATAGTTCATGAAAAGACATATATTCCTCCAAGTTGTCAGAAAGAAAGGTTAATCAGCAGCCCGCGGATCTCTCCAACCCGTCCCAGGAGATCGATCCGGCCCTGCTCGCTGTCCAGCAGATCATCTGCCATATTCAGCAGAGCGGCATCAACCTCTTCGAGCAGCTTGTAGCGTTTGCCGCGGCCCCGCCGGTCCCAGCCCTTGGTATCCTTCAGGATCACTCCGCGGCGGGCCGTCTCCTCCAGAAACCGTTTGATCAGGTTCCGGTAGATGGATAGCTCACGCACAGTCATGGATTTGGAGAGCCGGTCGCCTTGCAGCTGGATATCTTTGATCTGACGGTTCAACTCATCTATAGTTTTCTGCTGGCTTTGCTGTTGAAATACATCGTTGAAGTTTTTTTGCTGGACCGGACGCCTCTCAGCCTCCGTGGTCAGCATTTCGCTTTTTAAGGGCCTGTAGCCCGGGTTGATCTTCATTATGCTCAATAATGCTCGAAACGATCGACGGGAAGTACGAATACGGTAGCTCCGCCCACCTGCACTTCAACAGGAAGCGGCAAATAGGAATCTGTCGTGCCGCTCATCGGCGTGACCGGAGTGACCAGTTGCTCGCGTACTTTGCAGCTGTTACGGATTACACTGAGTACGGCGTCTACCTGAATATCATCTACCCCAATCAAAAAGGTAGTGTTACCCGCACGGAGAAATCCGCCTGTACTGGCCAGCTTGGTGGCACGGAAGTTCGCCTTCACCAGTTCACTGGATAGCCGGTTGCTGTCTTTATCCTGGATAATTGCAATGATCAAATTCATCTTCGTATCCCCTCCTATTAGTTATGTTCACAGGCTATCCGCACAACATTGATTCAATCTGCGGAGAAGCCCTGTTCAATCATTATACCTCTATTGTTTATTTGACAAAACACCTTAGAAATCCTTTAATATCCTGTCCTTCAGTACACGTACAATATCCTGCTCCACCATATGGATGGGACGACCCGCATCAAGCACCACAATCCGCTGCGGATCAGAGCTGGTTACCAGTTCATAGCCCGCCCGCACCTTCTGATGAAACTCCAGGCTCTCCAGATCCAGCCGGTTCACTTCCCGGTTCTGATTGGCCGCTATCCGGGACAGGCCCACCTCAGGATCTACATCCAGGTAAAAGGTAAGATCGGGCATTCTCCCGCCAGTCGCAAACCGGTTAATCCCCCTCACCTCTTCGATGCCAAGCCCTCTGGCGTACCCTTGATAGACCAGACTGCTGTCTACAAAACGGTCGCAGAGCACGGTAATTCCCTCCTGCAAGGCAGGCTCGACCACCTCCGCCAGATGCTGGCTTCTTGCCGCCGCATACAGGAGTGCCTCTGTCCGGGCATCCATAGCCGTATGCGCCGGGTCGAGGATAATAGAGCGGATCTTCTCGGCAATCTCAATCCCTCCCGGTTCGCGGGTGATTAAATAGGGCATGGAGTGGTTCTGCAGATAAGCTGCCACCCTGCCCAGTACGGTTGTTTTGCCGGAGCCGTCGCCTCCCTCCAGTGTAATGAAGAATCCTTCTCGCTTCACTTATGCTTCTCCGCCCTTCTGAATGTTGTATACCATAATATGCTGTAAGGCCGGATCAGCACAGGCCTGAAATTTCGCCCCGCCTATTCTCAGACGGATCAGCCTGTCACAGACAGACGCTGTAATGCTCTCTCCGGGATATAAGAGCGGGATGCCTGGCGGATAGGGAATAACCATCTCTGCCGCAATCCTGCCCGCGCTTGCCTCAAGCTCTATACTCTCTGTCTCCCCGGCAGCCACCGGCCGGATAGAGAACGCGACCGGAGCCGATACTGCCGGAATATCGAAATTGTTCCACGTGGAAATATGACCCGGGAAGGTTGATTCCCCTTCTCTGCTATTATATGACGCTGCCTGGGCTGCGGTCCGTGCGCTGGAGAAGGATTCTCCGCCTTGGGGAGCGGGAGCTGCGGCAGTGTCTGAGTAAGTAGACTGGCCAGGACCGGAATCAGCGGTAAGATCTAGGCCGGAGACAGGTTCAAGATCAGAGATATGATCAGATCCAGCAGTAGGTTCAGGGCCAGTGACATGATCGGCGCCAGTGGTAGGTTCAAGGTCTGAGGGAGATGCGCTCCCGCCTGTCTGCGGCGCTGCCAAGGAGGTCTGCGCTGCAATGTCCTGCAGCGCTGTCAGCAGCGCAGCTGCCTCCTCAGCCTTCGAGCCGAGGCTGAAGGCCAGAACCACGTGCCGGTCGTCGCTCATCTCCGGCACGATTCCCCTCTCTTCGAGCCTGCGCTGCAGCTCGAAGCCCCCCAGGACCCCCGCGGCGTCATATATGACCGCCTTGAAGGGGTCCTGGGTCACGTACGCCGCCCCGCGCAGCGGCGGCGTATTCACTCCTGCGGCGCCCGCCTCGCCGCAGACAGCCTGCTGCGGCTGCGCTGGTTGCAGCAGCCCGAAGCGCGGCAGCGCCGCCAGGCCGCGCCGCAGGACATCCACGGCGGCGAGCCCCGCCGTGAAGGCACCGGCGCCCTGGCTGTGCAGCAGGCGCCGGGCCAGATCGAGCGAAGCCATCACGGGGTAGGATGGGCTGGAGCTCTGCACCATGGCCAGGCGCTGCCGCAGCAGCGCGCGGTCCAGCCATGGCCCTTGCACATGCAGCATGGCGCCCATCGTCAGCGCCGTCAGCATCTTATGCGTGGACTGCACCACGCCGTCCGCGCCCCCGGCAAGCGCCCCGGCCGGAAGCGCCGGGTGCTGCCCGTAATGCGCCCCGTGCGCCTCATCAACCAGCAGCGGAACGCCGCTGGTATGACAAGCCTGCGCGAGGGGCGCTAGGTCACTGCCCATGCCGTAGTAATTCGGCATGGTGACTAGGACCCCGGCAGCCTCCGGGTAAGCGGCCAGCGCCGCCTGCACCGTCTCAGCAGACGGTGCCACCGCAAGGCCGCTGCCCGGGTCGATCTGCGGCTCCAGGAAGACTGCACGTGCTCCCGCCAGCATCAGTCCATGGATCACGGACTTGTGGACGTTGCGCTGCAGAATAAGCAAACTTCCGGGCTCAGAACAGACCGTCAGGATCAGAGCCAGATTACCCGCGGTGCTTCCGCCCACCAGCATATAACTCTCCTCCGCGCCGTAACAATCGGCTGCCAGCTCCTGGGCTTCCCTTATTACCCCTCCCGGATGATGAAGGTCATCCGTTCCGGTAATCTCCGTCACATCGTAACGCATCACTTCCGTGAGATACCCCGCACTCTCTGCACTGACAGTACTCCGGTAAGCCTCCCCGTTCTTGTGACCCGGCACATGATAAGATATATTACCCTTATGTCTATATTGTTCCAGCATTTCGTATACAGGTGCCCTGCCAGGCTGTAGCTTGTCCATAGATTCTTCCTCCCCTGGGGGTTACCTTCTATTTTAACGCAAATGCACCCAAACGCCTATCACTTCCGCAAAGGATTGCACGCAATAAAACGGCTTCCCTCACCCGGTCAGGGCGGAGAAGCCGTTAAGAAGAACCTTGTATTTGCAGCCAACGCGACACAGATTCACCGCCCGCTCTTTATATGTTGCTTGTTACAGGTACTGCAATTCGAACATTAAGCATGCATACGCAGATTGATCTTCTTCATCCGGTTAATGAAAAAGTTGTACTTCACATCCTCAGCCTCCGTACGCACCATCTCACTCTCACAGTCCTCACAGATGAAGTGCGAGACAATCACAATGCCTTCTTCCTTTTGCTGCCCGCAGATAATGCAGGCCTGCCCGGTTTGCTGTTCCATTTTCATCCCACCTTGACTCTTTTAAGAACAGTATGCTACACCTTCTATCATTTTAAACCTTTTCATAGTTTTTTCCTAATCCTTCATAGCCTAAAATATATATATTCGCCCGCTGCCCATTCGGTGAATCTGAGCCCGTTGTTTAATAAAACGCAGGAGCAGGCCGATAATAATAACAAGAGAACTTGCGAGGAGGTCCGAATTCCAGGTATGGAACCAAACACCAAAGGTGCCGCTACATTCTATCAATACAAGCTTATCAAAAAAATTACTATTACAGCATTCCTGCTGCGGGTCTATATCACCCTGCCCTTTATATGCCTTGTGCTCGAAAGTGTCTTTCTCTCCTGGCTTAGTGTTCTGTTCATGATTATAGCCGGACCTGTCATGCTGTGGATTCAGTATGTCATCTCACGCTCTGTGCTGCTGATTAGCGGACACCCTATCGCCAAACGCTGGAGATTATCCCTGCGCCTGCCCTGGCCCGGTTACATGCCCGATCAATATATCAATTACGGCATCTTCCGTACCGTACAGCTGCATAACCTCTGGATCGGTCTTTGTATAGCCGCACTCTTCATCGTCTGGGCTCCGCCAGCCTTCACGGTTTCGCTTGCGGTATGCCACCTGTGGCTGCTGCTACCCCGTCTGTATGCGCTGCTGCGGTTAACAAGTGTAGGCAAAGACGGGATGCTCAAGTTCAATGCGGCAGACGCCTCTTATTACGCCCAGTAATCCCAACCAGATATACATAGCGCTGTATTTAAGCGGCCAAGCATGCTCACACAAAAAATCGCCATCCATAACCGGACGGCGATTTTTTATCTGTTCTTCAAGCCTTTGGTTGTAACCTTCTTTTCCTTCGGAATCATCACGATAAAATAGTCATCATGCACGGTCAGGTGTACAATAAGTCCTTCTTTCTGAAAAACACGGGAGCTCCCGGAATCGTCTGCTTTCTGTTCCTGCTCTTCCCAGCCCCACGCTTTAATGGCTGCAAGATAAGGCTCCGGCACGCCTTTCTTCTCCTTCAACCCCGGCAAGGAATACCGTACATAGTCCATGGCTACATTTGTAGTTGTTCTGTCGGGTGAGCTTGCCTCTTTGGGAACGGGGAAGTCTTCCTCATTAAGTGCACCGTTAAAAGTATCCCAAGCCGGCTCCTTCGTTCCGCAACCCGCCAGCATTACTCCGACTATACAAAGAATAACTAATATCCACAAAGGTTGAGTTCGCTTCATACCTTAAATCCTCCTTACCTCTACCATGCATCTAAAGACGCAAGAAAATTCCAAGATAGAATTTATACGTAGTTCATTCGTATTAAGGCTTTTGCTTATTTATTGCACTTTTCCATTATACTTGGAACCATCGCCTCGTCGGTAACAAAAATGTCACTCGTTTGTAAGCGTTTTTATAATAAAATACCGCACTCCTTCCCGCTTTTTATATATGCGGGTATACAAAAAAGCCATTGTCGACAATTCGACAATGGCTCATGTGTGCTTGGCAACGTCCTACTCTCCCAGGACCCTTCGGTCCAAGTACCATCGGCGCTGGAGGGCTTAACGGTCGTGTTCGGGATGGGTACGTGTGGAACCCCTCCGCTATCGCCACCAAACGGGCATTTACAGCGTAAATGCTTCAGGAAATTGATTCCTGAAAACTGAATCCGAAACGAACCTGCGTGTTAGAAATTTGGATAAGCCCTCGACCGATTAGTATTGGTCAGCTCCATGCATTGCTGCACTTCCACCTCCAACCTATCTACCTCGTCGTCTTCAAGGGGTCTTACATACTGGGAAATCTCATCTTGAGGGGGCTTCACGCTTAGATGCTTTCAGCGCTTATCCCGTCCGTACGTAGCTACTCAGCCATGCTCCTGGCGGAACAACTGATGCACCAGCGGTACGTCCATCCCGGTCCTCTCGTACTAAGGACAGCTCCTCTCAAATTTCCTGCGCCCACGACAGATAGGGACCGAACTGTCTCACGACGTTCTGAACCCAGCTCGCGTACCGCTTTAATGGGCGAACAGCCCAACCCTTGGGACCTACTTCAGCCCCAGGATGCGATGAGCCGACATCGAGGTGCCAAACCTCCCCGTCGATGTGGACTCTTGGGGGAGATAAGCCTGTTATCCCCAGGGTAGCTTTTATCCGTTGAGCGATGGCCCTTCCATGCGGTACCACCGGATCACTAAGTCCGACTTTCGTCCCTGCTCGACTTGTAGGTCTCGCAGTCAAGCTCCCTTATGCCTTTGCACTCTGCGAATGATTTCCAACCATTCTGAGGGAACCTTTGAACGCCTCCGTTACTCTTTAGGAGGCGACCGCCCCAGTCAAACTGCCCGCCTGACACGGTCCCCGTACCCGATAAGGGCACTAGGTTAGAACCTAGATACGATCAGGGTGGTATCCCAACGGCGCCTCCGCAGAAGCTTGCGCTCCTGCCTCCACGGCTCCCACCTATCCTGTACAGATCGTACCCAAATTCAATATCAAGCTGCAGTAAAGCTCCATGGGGTCTTTCCGTCTTGTCGCGGGTAACCTGCATCTTCACAGGTATTAAAATTTCACCGGATCTCTCGTTGAGACAGCGCCCAAGTCGTTACGCCATTCGTGCGGGTCAGAATTTACCTGACAAGGAATTTCGCTACCTTAGGACCGTTATAGTTACGGCCGCCGTTTACTGGGGCTTCGGTTCACAGCTTCGGGTTTAACCCCTAACCGCTCCCCTTAACCTTCCAGCACCGGGCAGGCGTCAGCCCGTATACTTCGCCTTACGGCTTCGCACAGACCTGTGTTTTTGCTAAACAGTCGCTTGGGCCTTTTCACTGCGGCCCCCTCGGGCTATTCACCCTACCGAGGCACCCCTTCTCCCGAAGTTACGGGGTCATTTTGCCGAGTTCCTTAACGAGAGTTCTTCCGCGCGCCTTAGAATTCTCTTCTCGCCTACCTGTGTCGGTTTGCGGTACGGGCACCTTCTCCTGGCTAGAGGCTTTTCTTGGCAGTGTGAGATCATGACCTTCGCTACTATAATTTTCGCTCCCCATCACAGCCCAGCCTTACGATGTGCGGATTTGCCTGCACACCAGCCTCACTGCTTAGACGGACATCCATCAGTCCGCGTCACTACCCTCCTGCGTCACCCCATCGCTCATAGCGGATTACGGTGGTACAGTAATTTCAAACTGTTGTCCTTCGACTACGCCTGTCGGCCTCGCCTTAGGTCCCGACTTACCCTGAGCGGACGAGCCTTCCTCAGGAAACCTTGGGCTTTCGGCGGATCAGATTCTCACTGATCTTTTCGTTACTCATACCGGCATTCTCACTTGTGTAGTGTCCAGCGCTCCTTACGGTACACCTTCAACCCCTACACAACGCTCCCCTACCCCAGATGCAAAGCATCTAGCCATAGCTTCGGTGGTGTGTTTAGCCCCGTTACATTTTCGGCGCAGAGTCACTCGACCAGTGAGCTATTACGCACTCTTTCAATGGTGGCTGCTTCTAAGCCAACATCCTGGTTGTCTGTGCAACTCCACATCCTTTCCCACTTAACACACACTTGGGGACCTTAGCTGATGGTCTGGGCTGTTTCCCTTTTGACAATGGATCTTAGCACTCACTGTCTGACTCCCGGCAAGAAGTAAATGGCATTCGGAGTTTGACTGAGCTTGGTAACCCTTGCGGGCCCCGCACCCAATCAGTGCTCTACCTCCACCACTCCATTCACCGAGGCTAGCCCTAAAGCTATTTCGGGGAGAACCAGCTATCTCCGAGTTCGATTGGAATTTCTCCGCTACCCCCACCTCATCCCCGCATTTTTCAACATGCGTGGGTTCGGGCCTCCAGTGCGTGTTACCGCACCTTCACCCTGGACAGGGGTAGATCACACGGTTTCGGGTCTACGTCCACATACTAAATCGCCCTATTCAGACTCGCTTTCGCTGCGGCTCCGGCTTCTCACCTTAACCTTGCATGTTAAACGTAACTCGCCGGTTCATTCTACAAAAGGCACGCCATCACCCATAAAGAGGGCTCTGACTTTTTGTAAGCACACGGTTTCAGGTTCTATTTCACTCCCCTTCCGGGGTGCTTTTCACCTTTCCCTCACGGTACTGTTTCACTATCGGTCGCCAGGTAGTATTTAGCCTTAGCAGATGGTCCTGCTGGATTCATACGGGGTTTCACGTGCCCCGCACTACTCGGGATCCGTCTCGGAGAGAACACAGTTTAGGCTACAGGGCTTTTACCTCTATCGCGGGCCTTTCCAGACCTCTTCGCCTACTCTATTCCTTTGTAACTCCATGTGAGACGTCCCACAACCCCAAGAGGCAAGCCCCTTGGTTTAGGCTGTTCCGCGTTCGCTCGCCGCTACTGACGGAATCACTATTGTTTTCTCTTCCTCAGGGTACTTAGATGTTTCAGTTCCCCTGGTCTGCCTCTGCGTATCCTATGTATTCAGATACGAGTAACTGCGAATTACCACAGCTGGGTTTCCCCATTCGGACACCCCCGGATCAAAGCTTGCTTACAGCTCCCCGAGGCAGTTTCGTTGTTCGCCACGTCCTTCGTCGGCTCCTGGCGCCTAGGCATCCTCCGTGTGCTCTTAGTAGCTTAACCAATGCGTTTTCCCTAAGGAAAATCGCTAGTATCGCCATTAATATGAAACTTGTTTACACAAGTTCAGCTTAAAGGAATGTTCTAAAACGCAAATTCGTTTCGGTATCCAGTTTTCAAGGATCAAGTTGCTGTTATTACGGGACAATCACGGCTGTGATGTTCGGAATAACAGACAGTGTTACTTGAGAGTTTGAGCTCTCAAAACTGACCAACGAGTGAGTATTCGACCCAAGGGTTCTATTGTGGAAGCAAAGCTTCCGATTTGAATGTTTCCGTTGCAGGAAACGATTCTCCATAGAAAGGAGGTGATCCAGCCGCACCTTCCGATACGGCTACCTTGTTACGACTTCACCCCAATCATCTACCCCACCTTCGGCGGCTGGCTCCCTTGCGGGTTACCCCACCGACTTCGGGTGTTGTAAACTCTCGTGGTGTGACGGGCGGTGTGTACAAGACCCGGGAACGTATTCACCGCGGCATGCTGATCCGCGATTACTAGCAATTCCGACTTCATGCAGGCGAGTTGCAGCCTGCAATCCGAACTGAGACCGGCTTTGCTGGGATTGGCTCCACCTCGCGGCTTCGCTTCCCGTTGTACCGGCCATTGTAGTACGTGTGTAGCCCAGGTCATAAGGGGCATGATGATTTGACGTCATCCCCACCTTCCTCCGGTTTGTCACCGGCAGTCACTCTAGAGTGCCCAGCTTCACCTGCTGGCAACTAAAGTCAAGGGTTGCGCTCGTTGCGGGACTTAACCCAACATCTCACGACACGAGCTGACGACAACCATGCACCACCTGTCTCAACTTTCCCCGAAGGGCACCTGATGCATCTCTGCTTCGTTAGTTGGATGTCAAGACCTGGTAAGGTTCTTCGCGTTGCTTCGAATTAAACCACATACTCCACTGCTTGTGCGGGTCCCCGTCAATTCCTTTGAGTTTCAGTCTTGCGACCGTACTCCCCAGGCGGAGTGCTTACTGTGTTAACTTCGGCACCAAGGGTATCGAAACCCCTAACACCTAGCACTCATCGTTTACGGCGTGGACTACCAGGGTATCTAATCCTGTTTGCTCCCCACGCTTTCGCGCCTCAGCGTCAGTTACAGCCCAGAAAGTCGCCTTCGCCACTGGTGTTCCTCCACATATCTACGCATTTCACCGCTACACGTGGAATTCCACTTTCCTCTTCTGTACTCAAGTCACCCAGTTTCCAGTGCGACCTCAGGTTGAGCCCAAGGTTTAAACACCAGACTTAAATAACCGCCTGCGCGCGCTTTACGCCCAATAATTCCGGACAACGCTTGCCCCCTACGTATTACCGCGGCTGCTGGCACGTAGTTAGCCGGGGCTTTCTTCTCAGGTACCGTCACTCCGGCAGCAGTTACTCTACCGGACGTTCTTCCCTGGCAACAGAGCTTTACGATCCGAAAACCTTCATCACTCACGCGGCATTGCTCCGTCAGGCTTGCGCCCATTGCGGAAGATTCCCTACTGCTGCCTCCCGTAGGAGTCTGGGCCGTGTCTCAGTCCCAGTGTGGCCGTTCACCCTCTCAGGTCGGCTACGCATCGTCGCCTTGGTGGGCCGTTACCCCACCAACTAGCTAATGCGCCGCAGGCCCATCCCCAAGCAGCAGATTGCTCCGCCTTTCATTCTTCTCTCAGGAGAAAAAAGAAATTATCCGGTATTAGCTACCGTTTCCGGTAGTTATCCCAGGCTTGAGGGCAGGTTGCCTACGTGTTACTCACCCGTCCGCCGCTAAGTCTGAAAGGAAGCAAGCTTCCTCTCAAACTCCGCTCGACTTGCATGTATTAGGCATGCCGCCAGCGTTCGTCCTGAGCCAGGATCAAACTCTCCAAATTGGTATTTAGAAAGAGCGATTGCTCATTTTGAAACATCTGACGAGAATTTACATTCTCATTTTTGGATCTCACCGAAGTGATTTCCAGATACTCACTCGTTGTTCAGTTTTCAAAGATCAAGCTCGTTGTTAGTGTCGATGTTGTCGTCACCAGCAACTCTTATAATATATCACATCCAACCGATCAATGCAAGCTCTTTTTTAACTTCTTGTTCGAGCCAGGACTTGATGTTTCGCGGCCAGAAATAGAATATATCACGTATAGAGATTCAATGCAAGCATTATTTCTAAATCATTATCTAAAGCTACGCTTCCCCTAACCGGCCCCTAACCCGGCAAGCAAGTTAGCATAGCTCTACTCCTCTGTCCGCGTGCTTAAGCAATAATTTCTTGAATATGAAGCTCGCGTTCATTGATCAGATTAACGATATTTCCTTCAACCTGAACCATGGGTCTTGTCGGGTTGTTACGATCGGTAAAGATGATTTCCCCATGACGCCCATCGCTGAGCCGTATCCGTGTACCGTTATATAGGTCTGTCGTCTTTTGAATGAAGGTCTGTACGATTACCGGATCGAGCTTCCCGAAGCTCTCCTTCTGCAGCTGCTCCAATACCAGATAAGGCGACTGTGCCTTTCTGTAGGCTTTTCCCAGCGTCATGGCATGGAAGATATCGGCGACTGCCACTATCTTGGCGTAGAAATGAATCTGGCTGCCATCCAGCCTAAGTGGATACCCTGAACCATCTATCTTCTCATGGTGCTGCAAGGCGGCGAGTCTAACCCCTTCGTTAATGGCTGTAACATTGCGCAGCAGCTGATAACCGTATGTAGTGTGCCTGCGTACCTCGTCAATCTCTGCACCGCTTAGAGGGGTTGGCTTCTGCAGCAGCGCTTCGTCTACCTTAATGTTACCTATATCGTGCAGCAAGCCGGCAAAAGCAGCCTGCATCCAGTCCTTCTGCGGATATCCGCACCACTGGGCAATTCGATAGGAGGTCAGGGCAGACAAGACCGCATTATGATAGTTATATTCCTGGTCAATCAGCACACGCGGCGCAAACTTTAAGACATGATAATCCTTCAAATGGGTAATCAGCAGCTCCAGTTGACTCCGCAGTTCGAAGATCGGAAGAGCCGCTGCGGCCGCTGCACGGTAGCTTTGCTTGATAAGCACCAGCATTTTCTCATACTCATCGTGAAGCGGAGAATTACTCTTGGCCAGCACCGACTCATTAATCAGAGCACCCGCCTTAGCCGCTTGCTGCTTCACTGCCGGTTTAGCGCTCTCTGCCGATTTGTCTTCCCCTTGTGCCCCTTCAATCTCAACCTGTCCGATCAAAAAAGCCTGCAAAATCTCAATATCCCGGGGGAGAATGATTTTGCCCTTCCCGAACAATACTCCTCCTAAAGGAGTAATTACATCCTTTATAATCTTTGAACCCGCTTTAATCTCTCCAACGGATATGTTTGGCATTAGCCCAAGCCCCTTTATGTCGGTGACACCTATGATGCTCTAATTATAGTATGGAACCCGGGAAGCGGCTAGATAGAGAATTCCCCGTCCATCAGTTGATAGGATATAAAAAAAAGAGCATGGATTTCTATACATCAGAAACCCATGCTCTTCTGCAATCCTTATTCGAGGCTGTCGTCTTCGTTCACGGCATCCGCTTCAGGCTGGCTAGCTTCAATATCGCCGTCGCCTTCCACAGGAGCTCCTTGAATGTCTTCGCCATCCTCATGCTCAGACAGCTCTTCATCCTCTTTGTCCGCTCTGCACAGTGTAGCTACAGCATCATCCTCACGGATATTAATCAGCTTAACGCCCTGCGCATAACGGCCCATGGTGGATATTCCGTCCATGCTGGTACGGATCAGGGTACCGCTGGTCGTAATAATCATCAGATCCTCGTCCTGCTTGACGACCTTCAGCCCGACAACCGGCCCGTTCTTATCCGTAAGGTTAATGGTCTTGATGCCTTTACCGCCGCGGGTCTGGGACCGGTAGTCAGCAGCAGGTGTCCGCTTACCATAGCCCTTGGTGGTTACGATCAGCACCTCAAGCTCCTGGTCTACGCAGTCCATGCCAATAACATGGTCATTGGAATCAAGCGTGATTCCCTTAACCCCGGTAGCGCTGCGGCCCATGGAACGCACATCATTCTCCGAGAAGGTAATCGACATTCCGCGTGCAGTACCGATAATCAGATTCTGCTCACCGTCTGTCAGCTTCACCTCAATCAGTGAATCCTCCTCACGGAGATTGATTGCAATCAAACCACCCTTACGGATGTTGTTGTAATCTTCCAGAGGCGTCTTCTTCACAATTCCCTCGCGGGTCGCGAAGAACAGGTACTTGTCACTGTCCGCTTCCTCTACCTGGATGACCGCGCTGATCTTCTCGCCCTGCTCAATTTGAATCAGGTTGATAATCGGCGTTCCCCGGGCAGTCCGTCCAAGCTCCGGAATCTCATAAGCCTTAATCCGGTACACCTTACCCTTATCAGTGAAGAACATCAGGTAGTTATGGGAGTTACTCACGAAGAGATGCTCCACAAAGTCCTGGTCCTTGGTGTCCATCCCGATGACACCGCGTCCGCCGCGCTTCTGGCTGCGGTAGGTGTTGACCGGAAGACGTTTGATGTAACCGGTGTGGGTAATCGTGATAACAACCTCTTCACGCGGAATCAGATCCTCGTCAAGGATGCTTTCTTCCCCAACCGTAATTTCTGTACGGCGGTCATCGGAGTACTTATCCCGGATCTCCTGCAGCTCATTGCTGATAATATCCAGCACAAGATGCTCATTGGCCAGAATCTCACGGTATTCGGCAATTTTGGCCAAAAGCTCGTTATATTCGTTCTCGATCTTCTCGCGTTCCAGACCGGTCAGGCGCTGCATCCGCATATCGAGGATCGCCTGGGCCTGCTCTACGCTTAGACTGAAAGTCTCCATCAGACCTTCCCGGGCAATATCGGTAGTGCGTGAGGCGCGGATCAGGGCAATGACCTCATCCAGATGGTCCAGGGCAATACGCAGACCTTCCAGAATATGCGCCCGTGCTTCCGCCTTCTTAAGGTCGAAGATCGTCCGGCGGCGGATGACTTCGATCTGATGCTGCAGATAGTGATACAGCACATCGCGCAGATTCAGAATCTTGGGTTCATTGTTGACAATAGCCAGCATGTTGATCCCGAAGGTGGACTGCATAGAAGTATGCTTGTAGAGATTGTTGAGTACCACACTCGGATTCACATCCCGTCTCATTTCAACCACTACGCGCATTCCGTTACGGTCAGACTCATCACGCAGATCTGTTATGCCCTCGATGCGCTTCTCACGCACCAGCTCCGCAATCTTCTCCACGAGCCGGGCTTTGTTGACCTGGTAAGGAAGCTCATGCACAATAATCCGGGCCTTGCCGTTATTCTCTTCAATGACCGCTTTGGCACGCATGGTAACCGATCCGCGTCCAGTGCGGTAGGCCTGACGGATGCCTTCACGGCCCAGAATATATCCGGCCGTCGGGAAATCCGGGCCTTGAATATATTCCATAAGCTCCATAGGCGTAATATCAGGATTCTTAATCATCGCCTGCACACCGTCAATAACCTCACCGAGGTTATGTGGAGGAATGTTGGTTGCCATCCCCACCGCAATCCCGCCTACACCATTGACCAGCAGATTGGGATAACGCGCCGGCAAGACTACAGGCTCGTTCTCTTCACCGTCATAGTTGGGCGCGAAGTCAACGGTCTCCTTGTTCAGGTCACGGAGCATTTCTCCGGCAATTTTGGACAAACGTGCTTCTGTATAACGCATTGCAGCCGCCATGTCTCCGTCTATGGAACCGAAGTTACCATGACCGTCTACAAGCATATAGCGCATGGAGAAGTCCTGTGCCATACGTACCATTGTTTCATAGACTGCAGAGTCACCGTGCGGGTGATACTTACCGATAACCTCACCGACGATTCTCGCTGACTTCTTATGTGGCTTATCCGAGGACATACCAAGTTCCGACATCGCAAACAAAATGCGTCGGTGAACAGGCTTAAGTCCATCCCGCACATCCGGCAAAGCCCGGCTTACAATGATGCTCATTGCGTAATCCATAAAGGATTCGCGCATTTCCACGCCAATGTCCCGATCTTTGACTTGCGGGTTATTTTGTTCAGCCATGAGTTGGTGGACCTCCTTCAGTTAAAAACCGCTACCCTATATTATATTACTTTCACAAAACCAGCACAATTAAACATGATAGCCTGTTATCGTCTATATTGATTTTCTTTTAGTACGGATAAGGGTATACGCCCTCTCCGCTGCTGTCTTCAGTACATAGACTGTAGAGACAAGAGAATTGGCTTCATGCCCATGTTTTCGTCCCAAAAAGCATAATCTCATATCCTTATATTATAACATTATTTTGCTTTCTTGTCCTGAAAATTCGCTATGCGTAAAGAAACGGAGGCAGAACATGAAGATTCAACGCGTGTCCAGCAAATGGGCAAAAACGAAAGTCATTCTGCAAAACCGTCAGCTCTCGGTCTATATTCCGGAAACGCGCAAATACGGCCTGGAGGATCTGAAAGAAATGCTGCATCTGCATGGCACGGTATATATAAAGCCCGACCGCGGCACCTATGGCAGCGGAGTGATGAGAGCCGAGCAGAGGGTTGTACACTTAAGTCCCAGCGGGCAGCAGCCGGAGAACCGTGAACCGGAGACAGCAGCTGCAGGCATTGAAGCAGAAGTACCGGCAGAGCCGAAGCTGATGTATATTCTAAGGTATGCGAAGGACGCCGAGGTCTTTAATAGCCCTGAAGAGCTTCATGCCGCACTGGTGCCCCGGATTAAAGACCGCAGCTATCTGGTCCAGCAGGGCATTGATCTGCTGCAGCATCAGGAGCGCCCCTTCGACCTGCGGGTGCTTACCCAAAAGAATCCCCAGGGCAGCTGGGAGACTACAGGCATGCTTGGCCGGGTCGCCGCACCGCAGAAGGTGATCACGAATTATCACAGCGGGGGCAGTGTTTTTCCGGTAGGTGCCCTGTTCAAGGAGCATATGACCTCTGACGAAATGTCTGCAACTACCCAGCAGCTCAAATCGCTGGGCGTCCGAATCGGCGCGCAGCTCGAAACGGCTTATCCAGGCCTTAAGGAGCTGGGGCTTGATGTCGCCATAGACCAGCATCACGATCTATGGCTGCTTGAAGTAAACACCTTACCCTCCATCATTGTCTTCAAATTGTTCCCGAACAAAGCAATTTACCGCAAAATCCACCGTTACGCTGTGGCCTATGGACGGTTGAAGCCTAACCGGAAGTCCGTGACCAGCCGCCGCAAGCGAATATCGAACTTATAGCTCTATGTATTCAAACGGCAGACTATATACCCTCTGTATTACTAAAAAACCTCCGGCTTCATCCGCAAGGGATAATCCGGAGGTTCGCTATGTGCGGCTTAAATATCCAGGTTCTTAACCGATTGCGCATGCTCCTGAATGAATTCACGGCGCGGTTCGACATTGTCACCCATCAGGGTATCAAAGATGCTGTCCGCCAGCATGGCATCCTCAATGGTCACCTGCAGCATGGTACGGCTCTCAGGGTCCATCGTCGTGTCCCACAGCTGAGCGGCGTTCATCTCACCCAGACCTTTGTAGCGCTGAACATTAACCTTCACGTTCTCACCGAAGGCAGCAATGATCTCATCGCGCTCCTTCTCGGTCTGTGCATAGCGCACAACCTTGTTGCGCTCGATCTTGAAGAGCGGCGGCTGGGCGATATAGATATACCCTGCGTCAACAATCTTCCGCATGTAGCGGTAGAAGAAGGTCAGCAGTAGTGTTCGGATATGGGCGCCGTCGACGTCCGCATCCGTCATAATGACAACCTTGTGGTAACGCGCCTTCGAGAGGTCGAAATCATCGCTAATCCCGGTTCCGAGTGCGGTGATAATCGCCCGGATTTCCGCATTGGACAAGATCCGGTCCAGCCGGGCCTTCTCGACGTTCAGAATCTTACCGCGCAGCGGCAGGATCGCCTGAAAATGACGGTCCCGGCCTTGCTTGGCTGATCCACCCGCCGAGTCACCTTCGACGATGTACAGCTCACTGATCGACGCATCCTTGGAGGAGCAGTCCGCCAGCTTACCCGGCAGGGCGCTGACTTCAAGCGCACTTTTGCGGCGGGTCAGCTCACGGGCCTTTTTGGCCGCTTCACGGGCACGGGAAGCCTGCAATGACTTCTCCAGCACCTTGCGTGAGACGGCAGGATTCTCTTCCAGGAACTCCTGCAGCTTCTCGCCGAACAGTGATTCTACAATCCCGCGGACTTCACTGTTGCCGAGCTTGGTCTTGGTTTGGCCTTCGAACTGCGGCTCAGGGATTTTGACGGAAATAATCGCCGTCAGACCTTCACGGACATCATCACCGGTCAGATTCTGGCTGCTATCCTTGATCACACCGGCCTTGCGTGCGTAATCATTAATGATCCGCGTCAAAGCGCTCTTGAAGCCGGATTCATGCGTTCCGCCCTCGTGGGTATTGATATTGTTGGCGAATGAATAGATATTCTCTGTATATGAATCGTTATATTGGAGAGCTACTTCAACCGCGATCATATCCCGTGAGCCTTCCACGTAGATCGGATCCTCATGAAGAGCTTCTTTTTTCTCGTTAAGGTATTTCACATACTCCACAATACCGCCTTCATACTTGAACGTATTGTTGACTCCGGTCCGTTCATCCAGCAGTGACAGCTCAATGCCCTTGTTCAGGAAGGCCAGCTCTCGGATACGGGTAAGGAGCGTGGAGTATTCAAAAGTAGTGGTTTCGGTAAAAATATCCGGGTCCGGGTGGAAGGTGGTGGTGGTCCCCGTCTCCTCTGTATCCCCGATCACTCTGATGTCATATTGCGGCACGCCGCGGTTGTACTCCTGCTGATAGACATGCCCGTCACGCTTGACGGTCACTACTACCTTCTCGGACAAAGCGTTAACCACAGAGATCCCCACGCCGTGAAGACCGCCGGACACCTTGTAGCCCCCGCCGCCGAACTTACCGCCTGCATGCAGGACAGTCATGACCACTTCAAGCGTGGACTTCTTCAGCTTGACGTTCTCACCGACAGGAATTCCCCGCCCGTTGTCAATAACAGTCACACTGTTATTCTCAGTAATTATGACTTGAATCCGGTCGCAAAAACCTGCCAGCGCCTCATCGATACTATTATCGACAACTTCCCAGACCAAATGATGCAGACCTTTTGAGCTGGTGGAGCCAATGTACATGCCGGGACGTTTCCGAACTGCTTCCAGCCCTTCCAGTACCTGAATCTGGCTCTCATCATATGTCGGTTGATTCATTGACATGCCTTCACCTACTTCTTTCAGATTATCTCTTGTAACTTACGAAACCTATATTTCTAACAAGATCTTGGCTCTTTTTTTGAGAGTGGAGGAGGAGATCGGGGAGTAGTAGACAGTATTCCTGGTCACGACAATAGACTTCGCTTCCTCTTCACCAATGCGTTCCAGCTTCTTATCCTGCTGGGAATGAGTCATAAACTGCTTCGATACCTTGGAGGACTTCTCAATCGATATATCAAATATAGCAATCAGCTCTGAGGATCGAATAATTTTTTCTCCGCCCAAATGAATATACATGGTCTTCCTCCGCTCTTTATAACCCCACTTTGCCGCCATGAACATGATACAGGATTGCACCCTTTAGTTTATCAGCGTTCAGTCCCTCAACACCGGTGGCAGTGATGAAGGTCTGCACCTTGCTCTGAAAGGTTTCGATAAGCTGGGTCTGACGATAGGGATCAAGTTCGGACAAAACATCATCAAGAAGCAGCACAGGGTATTCTCCGATCTCCTCATGGATCAGTTCAATTTCCGCCAGCTTGAGCGATAAAGCTGCCGTACGTTGCTGCCCTTGGGAACCGTAGACCTGAGCTTCTCTTCCGTTGATAAAAAAGGACAGGTCATCCCGATGGGGACCCGTCAGCGTCATGCCGCGCCTGATTTCCTGATCTCTTGTTTGTGATAACTTTAACATAAATTTGTCCAATAAGACAGCTTCATCTTCCTCTTCACGCTCACCAAAGGAGGGGACATAGAGCAGCTTGAGCTCTTCTCCGCCGTTTGTGATGCCCCGGTGGATGCTTTCTGCCCATATCTGCAGCTTCTTTATGAATTGTTTCCTTTTTTTGACGATTTTAACACCATGTTCTACAAGTTGGGCATCCCAGATATCCAGAAGCTCCCGGCCGCCAGCCTCCTTGCCCCATAACTGCTTCAGCAAATTGCCCCGCTGGAGGAGGATTTTCTGGTACTGCTGCAGATGAAACAGGTAGCTCGGCTGAACCTGGCCAATCTCCATGTCAAGGAACCGGCGCCGGATGCCCGGGGTGCCTTTAACAATCTCCAGATCCTCCGGAGCAAACATTACAACGTTCAGCGAGCCTACGAATTCACTGAGCCGCCGTTGCTCCAGTCCGTTAATTCTGGCCTTCTTGCCCTGCGGGGACAGGGTCAGCTCCAGCTTAAGATCCCCGTATTTGCGCTCTACTTCAGCAACAATCTGTGCGGAGCCCGCCGGGGCATCGAAGGAGATCAGCTCCTTGTCCTTGGAGGTCCGGTGGCTTTTTGTCATCGCAAGGACAAACAAAGCCTCCATGAGATTGGTTTTGCCCTGAGCGTTCTGTCCGAGAATGAGATTCACATCGCCCAGATGCTCAAGACGCAGCAGCCCATAGTTGCGGTAATCCTGCAGTCCGATATTTTTGACAAACAAGAGCCTGTTCCTCCTTAGGGTTACTCCTCCTTGACGCCGCCGCCCTCAACTTCAAAGACGCCGTTATCCTGTACCTCGATTGTATCACCCGGGTAGAGCTTCCGGCCACGCCGTTCTTCCACCTCACCGTTCACCTGCACATGCCCTTCCTGCAGCAGTGCCTTAGCCATCCCCCCTGTGGATACACAATCGGAGAGCTTCAGGAACTGGTCGAGCTTAATATATCCACTGTGGATAACTATTTTTTTCATGTTTTTGATCCTCTCAGCCACTTATCCACATGTTCATGAACAGGGCGTTAATTAGTTGTCCGGTACGGCAGAATCACATACAGGCTGCGGCTCTCATCGAGCGGTCTGAGAATAATCGGGCTCATCATGCCGGTGAAGGCGATCACGAGCTGCTCACTCTCCACCACCTTTAGCACATCGAGCATATATTTGGAGTTGAAGGAGATACGCAGCGGCTCGCCTTTGAAATCGATAACTTCCAGCTCTTCACGGACCTTCCCCAGTTCGGAGGAGCTGGAAGAGATCTCTACATCACCGTTTTCCAGGGTCTGCATCCGGACGATGTTCGTTTTCTCTTCGCGGGACAGCAAATAAGCACGGTCAATCGATTCGCTTAATTTTTTTGTGTCCAAAGTTAGTTCTGTTTTGTAGGTGGTTGGAATAATTCTAGAAGTATCCGGATAAATGCCATCCAGAATCCGCGAATAGAACAGCACTTTGTCGATTTTGAACAGCACCTGGTTATCGGCGACGACAATATCCACCAGCATATTCTGATCAGGGATAATTTTGCTCAGCTCGTTCAGCGTTTTGCCAGCAATGACAATATTCGCGAACTGGATATTCTCTGTGCCTTCCAGGTGTGCAGCTCTGGTTGCGAGCCGGTGGCGGTCGGTAGCCGTGAACTTGAATTCATTGTCGGCCAGATTCCACAGAATGCCTGTCAGGATCGGTGTGGTCTCTTGGGTGGAGATGGAGAAGGCAGTCTGCTTGATCATATTCTTCAGCAAATCACCGGGCATGGAGATGGTTTCATTCTCTTCAATGCTTGGCAGAACAGGGAATTCTTCAGGATCGAGGCCCACAATCTGAATCTCCGTAGAGCCGGAGGAGATGTAGGTCTGGAAGCCTTCCTTGACTTCCATGTGAATTTCTTTGGAGGGAAGCTTCTTGATAATCTCTACGAAAAATTTGGCGGGAAGCACTACGCTGCCCGGCTGCTCTACCTTGACGATCGTCTGGCTGTCATTCTCGGCAGGGATGAAGGACTGAATGGAAATATCCGTATCACTTGCAGTCAGTGTAACGCCCTGATGGCTAACCTCAAACTTAATACCGGTCAGAATAGGGATAGTTGTTCTGCTGGAGATTGCCTTGGAGACATGGCCGATGGATTCGTTAAGCTCGTTTTTGAGAATGCTGATTTTCATGATTTCACTCCTAGCTGAAAAATTGGGAAATGGGTGTACGTAAATGCTCTTTGAAACCTGCTCTTAGAAGATGAATTATTATAGTTATTTAATAGTATTAGTAGTAGGGGCTCCGTTTATGTGGATAAGTGGCTAAACAGCATAAAATTAAGCCTACCCACATGTGTATAGATTGTGTATAGGCTCTTTGTTCCTCTTAGGAAGGATTTTTAATTTTCTCCGAAAGATTATTTACCACTTTATAGAGCTCCTGGTCCACCTTTAATTGCTGCGTAATCTTCTCATGGGCATGGATAACGGTCGTATGATCGCGTCCTCCGAAGGCCTCGCCGATCTTAGGAAGCGAATAATCCGTCAGCTCGCGGGAGAGATACATGGCAATCTGCCTTGGAAAAGCCACAGCCTTCGTGCGTTTCCGCGCTTTGAAGTCCTCCATGCGCAAATTGTAGTATTCACCGACTTTTTGCTGAATATCATTAATGGTGATCATCTTCGGACGGCTCGAAGGGATGATATCCTTCAGCGCTTCGGCTGCCAGATGTGTCGTCACATCCTGGTTCGTCAGGGAAGAATAAGCCACTACACGGATCAGCGCGCCTTCAAGCTCCCGGATATTCGTGTCGATCTGGTTGGCAATGTACATCATGGCTTCGTTCGGGATATCCAGGTTCTCCGCCTTGGCCTTCTTGCGTAGAATGGCAATTCGCGTCTCAAGATCGGGGGGCTGGATATCTGTGATCAGTCCCCATTCGAACCGGGAACGCAGCCGTTCTTCCAGAGTAGGAATTTCCTTGGGAGGCCGGTCGCTAGAGATGATAATTTGCTTGCGTTCTTCGTGAAGAGCATTGAACGTATGGAAAAATTCCTCCTGCGTGGACTCCTTGCCGGCCAGGAATTGGATGTCGTCAATCAGCAAAATGTCAACATTGCGGTACTTGTTGCGGAAGCTTTCGCCGCGGTTATCACGGATGGAGTTGATGAATTCATTCGTGAATTTCTCGGAGGAGATGTAAATCACCTTGTTGTTGGGGTTATGCTCCAGCACATAATGGCCGATCGCATGCATAAGGTGAGTCTTTCCGAGACCTACGCCTCCATACAGAAACAGAGGGTTATAGGCTTTGGCCGGCGCTTCGGCTACAGCAAGGGAGGCTGCATGCGCAAAACGGTTGCCTGAGCCGATCACGAATGTGTCGAAGGTGTATTTGGGATTGAGCAAATGTGTCTGTGCCTCTTCGCGCGAAACAACGGGAGTGGGCGCACTTTGCTGAACCACAGGCTCAGAGGGCTTGTTCTCCTCAATGACAAATTTGACTTCCACTTGCTGTCCGGTAACTTCATATACCGTTGCTCCTACCAGTTTGGTATAGCGACTTTCCAGCCATTCTACGGCAAAGGTTGTAGGCGCCGAGATGATAAGAGCCTGGGAATTGAATGTCATGGCCTTGGTGGCCTTGAACCAGGTATCGAAGCTCGGCTTGCTTAGTTTGGTTTGAATAATCGATAATATTTGCTGCCATAATTCGGAAGTATGGCTGTCCACAGACTGTCACTCCTTTAAATCTTCCAAATGTGGCATCAGCCATGAAGTGGAAATGTCGAAGAAAATGGGTTGGCGATTAATCTTATCCCCAGTATGCAACTTCAAGAGACAAAAAAATATGGATAGATTTGAATTGTTCACAACTTTA
Source organism: Paenibacillus sp. FSL M7-0896 (assembly GCF_037975415.1). NCBI lineage: Bacteria > Bacillati > Bacillota > Bacilli > Caryophanales > Paenibacillaceae > Paenibacillus > Paenibacillus sp. FSL M7-0896. Next base: position 7,358,607 of record NZ_CP150250.1, on the reverse strand, counting down.
TCCACAGCTTGTTGATAATTTATTGAACAAACAAATCTATTCACATTCAAAAGTAATACTATCATAGCAAAACGCCCCTTATTTTTCAATGAGCGACGCCATTTTATCCACAAATTCAATCACTTGTGTATAATTTTTAGGCACACCACTACATATTGTTGATAATTTGTTTACCGTTCGACAATTTCCGCGACTGCGGCAATTTTTTTATACACAGGTTGTGCTCACCTGTGAGCAAAATCCGCCCGGAATTAATCACAGGTGGATAACTGGACAAGCCTGTGGATTATTATTTTGGATGTATTCCTTTGTGGATAAGCGGTTAGGGTTAGGATTAGTGAAGAAGCGGGACACGCTGGGGATAAGATTCCGGATTCCGGCTGGTCCCAAAAAACGGGGGCAAAAGTGGAGCAGCCGGAAAAAGAGGGAGAAAGAGACATGGTTGACTTTTGGCGCATTAATGTGTTTAAATATATAAAGGTGTTTTCTGTGAGGATATGTCTCCAAATTAAATTGATAATACTTGTAGATACTGTCCCTACTTTAAGGACGGCTTAGTCCGTTTCTGCTTATATGACAGTAATTATGTTCCTGTAAGGGAGGTGCAATACATGAGACCGACGTTCAGACCAAATGTGAGTAAACGCAAAAAGGTGCATGGTTTCCGCAAAAGAATGAGCACGAAAAACGGCCGCAAAGTGCTGGCAGCCCGCCGCTTGAAAGGCAGAAAAGTTTTGAGTGCGTAAGATAGGCCACTTTGGGACCACTGCTGTGGTCCTTTTTTACGCTTTATTTGCAGAATGCATCAGCTGTTTTTATTTCTCTTCTATATATAGCGCAGAATGGGATGATGCTCAGTGAGCAGAAACCCACGCATTACTTCTGCTGCTGCAACAATAAACGATAGGCTCTGCAGGGGATGTTAACGCTACTGCGGGGCTTTTTTTTAAGATATAAGAATTCAATTTCACTAGATTGTAGCTTCCACAAGCTGTCTATGTTTGTTGGCAGGGGATCTCCAGGGCCGGCGCAGTAACTGTTTATGGTCTCCCTTGAATGACAATACTAATTAGAAGATGAAATTCCGGAGCCTGGAGCAATTCCGGTATTTGAATAGGAGATTTCCGTGCACAAAAGTTTACGATTACGAAACCGTGCCGACTTCAGCCGCGTATACCGCCATGGGAAGTCATTTGCGAATCATCAGTATGTGGTGTATTGGTTCCCCAGAAGAGAAGTGGAACGATTCCGGGTGGGCATATCCGTCAGCAAGAAGGTCGGGAATGCCGTAGTCCGCAACCGGATGAGAAGGCTGGTCAAGGAGATTGTCCGTCACCACGAGGCGGAAATTGCCGGCAATCTGGATATCGTTTTCATTGTCCGAAAAGGAGCGCTCTCCAAGGATTACGCCGAACTGGAGAAAAGCGTGCTGCATGTGCTGCGCAAAGCCAAGCTGCTCAAGGCTTTACGCAAGTAAAAGAGCCTGAAGAGGGCTTGTTTATTTGTATCCATAATTATGTTATGATTTACGGTGCAATGGAATGTTTATGAGAGGGGTTTTGAAGTGTCTCTAATGAAGACTAAGCGAGGAAAAATGTTTCTTCTCCTCGGGTTAATGGTTCTAATGATTGCTGTTCTGTCGGGATGCTCTCCGTCTGCGACAACAGTGACGCACACTACGGAGGATTTGAAAAATGGAGGCTTCTGGCAGAGTAATGTTGTGTATTATTTCGCCATTGCCCTGGATACTTTTGCGAAATGGTTCAATGGCCAGTATGGCCTAGCCGTTCTTGTAATGGTTATCATTGTCCGCACGCTGATTCTTCCGCTTACGATTAAGCAGGTGAAGAGCTCACGTGCCATGCAGGCAATTCAGCCGGAACTTGAGAAGATTAAGAAAAAATATAAAGATGAGCCCGAAAAGGTACAGCAGGAGACAATGCGCCTGTTCCAGGAGAACAAGGTCAATCCGATGGCGGGCTGTCTGCCGCTGATCGTGCAAATGCCAATCTTCATTGCCCTATACAACTCGATCTACTACAATCCGGATCTTAGATTACATGACTTCCTGTGGCTGCAGCTCGGCAAACCCGATCACCTGTTCATCCTGCCGCTCCTTGCCGCTGCTACGACATTTATCCAGACCCGTATGATGACCAAAATGAACCCGGTACAACAGCAGGGTCCAATGCAGTTCATGATGATGGTATATCCCGTTCTGATCTTCATCATGTCCTACAACTTCCCGTCTGCACTTCCGCTGTACTGGTTCTATAGCAATCTGTACACCATCATTCAGAACTACTTCTTGTACCGCAACAATGATAAGCACAAAGCAGCACTTGCCGCTGCCAGCGCTACGGTGAGTGCAGGCAACAGCAAGGCTAAGGATGTTAACCTGACGAAGAGCAAGAACAGCAACTCTAACGCCCGCAAAGATGTAACTCCTGCTGCTAAAGGAAACGGAAGCAATGGGAAGAAGGGGGTCAAAAAGTCAAAATGAGCAAAGTCGTCGCGACAGGGAAAACCATTGAAGAAGCTGTAGAACGGGGACTTAATCAGCTTGGAGTTCACAAGGACCGGGTAACGGTCAACGTACTTGAACAGCCGTCAAAAGGATTCCTTGGATTGATCGGTGCGAAGGGGGCCAAGGTGGAATTGACCTTGATCCCGGAAGCCGCACCGGCATCAGCGGCGAGTGCTCCGCTACTGTCTCAGCAGACAACAAGAGAGAGCAATACAGAGGCGATCAGCGGTGTACCGCGCCAGGATTCCGGACACCCGGTAGAAGAAGCATACGGTCAGGCCGTTCATTTCATTGTAGATGTCGCCAAGAGCATGGGGCTTGAGGTGGAAGTTGAAATCGTTCATGCCAAGGAATCAACTGTTCTGCAAATTTCCGGTCCGGAGCTTGGGCTGCTGATTGGCAGAAGAGGACAAACTCTCGATGCTTTGCAGTATTTGGCTAATATTGTGGCCAACCGGTATTCTGACAGCTTCATCCGGCTCGTGCTGGATGCGGAGAACTTCCGGGAGCGCCGCAAGAAGACACTGGAGGAGCTGGCTGACCGTCTGGCCGGGCGTGTGGTGAGGACCCGCAAAGAGGTGGTCCTTGAGCCCATGTCCCCGCAGGAACGCAAGATCATCCATTCCAGATTACAGGATCACAAGCAGGTGAACACCCTCAGCAAGGGTGAAGAGCCGAACCGCCGCGTCGTTATAACTTTGAAGTAGAACCATATGCCGCAATGACTCCTTGACCTATGCGAGGAGTCATTGTTTTTTTGAAGAGACCAAAACCAGAGGTGAATTACAAACATGCTTAGTGATACTATTGCCGCTGTATCGACAGCCTTGGGCGAGGGCGGTATTGCCATCATCCGGGTTAGCGGACCGCAGGCAATCCCCCAAGTGGCCCCTTTGTTCAAAAGCCGTATCCCCCTTACGGAAGCTGATTCTCATACGGTGCATTATGGACATATCGTAAGTCTGCAGGACGGGGAACAGCTGGAAGAGGTACTGGTAACCGTCATGAAGGGACCACGCTCCTTTACCACGGAGGATGTGGTGGAGATCAGCGCCCATGGCGGTGTAATCTCTGTAAGAAGAGTAATGGATCTGCTGCTGCAGCAGGACATCCGGCTGGCCGAGCCGGGAGAGTTCACAAAGCGTGCCTTTTTGGGCGGACGGATTGATCTCTCGCAGGCCGAGGCCGTAATTGATCTGATTCGTTCCAAGTCGGACCGGGCCTTCTCGGTTGCCCTCAAGCAGGTTAGCGGCTCGTTATCCGCACGTATTCATGAGCTTCGGCACACGCTAATTGAGACACTGGCCCATATAGAAGTGAATATTGATTACCCCGAGCATGATGTGGAGTCCTTAACTGCCGATTTCATCAAGGATAAGAGTCAAGAGGTTATGCAAGGCATAGATAAGCTGCTTCGAACCGCCAATGAAGGAAAGATTCTGCGCGAAGGGATTACGACAGCTATTGTGGGCAGGCCCAATGTCGGGAAGTCCTCGCTGCTGAACGCGCTTGCCCGCGACAACAAGGCGATTGTGACCGACATTCCGGGAACAACGCGTGATGTGATAGAAGAGTATGTAACGATTAATAATATCCCGCTGAAGCTGCTGGATACTGCGGGTATCCGTGAGACGATGGATGTGGTGGAGAGAATCGGTGTGGAGCGCTCGAAGGCGGCTTTCAGCGATGCGGATCTGATTCTGCTGGTGCTGAATGCCAATGAGGAGCTTCATGAGGATGAACTGGCACTGATGGAACAAATCCACGGTAGACAAGCGCTGGTCATCATGAATAAAATGGACTTACCGTCCCGTCTGGACACGGGGAAGCTGCGCTCCTTTTTCGATGAAGCGAGTATTGTACCGATGTCGGTGCTGGAAGAGGAAGGACTCGATAGACTGGAAGAGGCGATCTCCGCACTGTTCTTCGGAGGCAAGCTGGAATCTGGCGATCTGACTTATGTAAGCAATGTAAGGCATATAGCCTTGCTTAAGAAGGCACATAAATCACTACAGGATGCCTATGAAGCAGCGGAGATGCTGATTCCTATAGATATGATACAGATTGATGTCCGTCTGGCCTGGGAGCAGCTCGGGGAGATTATTGGAGATACGGCGGCGGATTCGCTGCTGGACCAGATCTTCTCGCAATTCTGCTTGGGCAAATAAGAAGGAGGAACCGTTATGAATTATGATGGAGGCAGCTATGATGTTATCGTCATCGGCGCCGGTCATGCCGGCTGCGAAGCAGCTCTGGCTGCTGCACGGATGGGCTGCCGCACACTGATGATCACAATTAACCTGGATATGGTGGCCTTCATGCCATGTAATCCATCGATTGGCGGACCCGCTAAGGGCCATGTGGTGCGTGAAATTGATGCACTCGGCGGAGAAATGGGCCGCAATATAGACAAGACCTTCATTCAACTGCGAATGCTTAATACAGGCAAGGGGCCTGCGGTTCATGCTCTGCGTGCACAAGCCGACAAGTTCCTCTATCAGCACGCAATGAAAGAAACGATGGAAAAGACTCCTAACCTGACTCTGCGCCAGGGGATGGTGGAGGAGCTGATCGTCGAAGACGGACGCTGCGCCGGAGTGGTGACGAAGACAGGGACGGTGTATCACAGCAAGACCGTTATTCTGACAACGGGAACCTACCTGCGCGGCAAAGTGATCATGGGTGAGCTGACATATGAGAGCGGACCAAATAATCAGCAGCCGTCCGTACGCCTGTCCGAGAATCTGCGCGAACTGGGGTTCGATTTGGTCCGCTTCAAGACCGGAACGCCGCCGCGTGTCCACAAGGATTCGATTGATTTCTCCAAGACAGAAATCCAGCCGGGCGATGAGAAGCTGAAATTCTTCTCTTTTGAAACCAAATCCTCGGATAATGAGCAGTTGCCTTGCTGGCTGACCTACACCTCCCCGGTTACTCACCAGATCATTAATGACAATCTGCACCGGGCGCCGATGTTCACGGGTATTATTGAAGGAACGGGTCCGCGTTATTGCCCTTCCATTGAAGATAAGGTTGTCCGGTTCAGTGATAAATCACAGCATCAGATCTTCCTGGAGCCGGAAGGTAAAAACACATCGGAATACTATGTACAGGGTCTGTCGACAAGCCTTCCTGAGGATGTGCAATTGGCGGTCCTGCGGTCTATTCCCGGTATGGAGAAGGTAGAGATGATGCGCAACGGCTATGCCATTGAATATGATGCCATGGTTCCGACGCAGCTCTGGCCGTCTCTGGAAACCAAACGTCTGCCGGGACTATTCACTGCGGGACAAATCAACGGTACCTCCGGCTATGAAGAAGCGGCAGGGCAGGGGGTTATTGCCGGTATCAATGCAGCGCGTAAAGTACAGGAGAAAGAGCCGGTCGTGCTGGATCGTTCGCAGGGTTATATTGGCGTTCTGATCGATGATCTTGTCACTAAGGGAACGAATGAGCCTTATCGCCTGCTGACTTCCCGTGCGGAATACCGGCTGCTGCTCCGTCATGATAATGCGGATCTCCGCCTGACACCAATCGGTTATGATATTGGGCTGATTACAGAGCAGCGCTATGAAGCCTTCCTTGATAAGAAGGGCCGGGTCGACCGTGAGATTATCCGTCTGCAGGAGACAAAGGTCAAACCGGTTCAAGTGAATGAAGCGCTAGCCAGTTATGGATCTGCACCGATTGTTGACGGAAGCAATCTGCTGACCTTAATGCGCCGCCCTGAGCTAGCCTACAGTTTCGTGGATCTGATCTCTCCTTCTCCAGAAGAGCTGGATGAAGAGATGAAGGAGCAGGTGGAGATTCAGATTAAGTATGCCGGCTATATTGAGAAACAGCTTCTGCATGTGGAGAAGCTTCAGAAGATGGAGAAGAAGAAGATTCCAGACGACATCAACTATAATGAGATTCATGGACTGGCAATGGAGGCCCGGCAAAAGCTGACCAAAATCGCTCCCATCTCCATTGGGCAGGCTTCGCGTATCGGAGGCGTTACCCCGGCAGATATCTCGATTCTGCTGGTCTATCTGGAGCACTATAACCGTGTAACAGCGGCGAAAGGATAACCTATGGATACAACGGTAGCTGAGTTCACCGACCTGCTCAAGGAGCATGGGCTGGAACTCTCAATGAAGCAGCTTGAACAATTTGAACTCTATTATCAGGAGCTGGTCTCCTGGAATGAGAAGATGAATCTAACCGGGATCACAGAGCGGAGCCAGGTATATACCAAGCACTTCTATGATTCTTTATCTTTAGCCTTCTACGTGAATATGCAGGAGACGAAGAGTCTTGCTGATATTGGTTCAGGGGCAGGGTTCCCTGGTATTCCGCTAAAAATATGCTTCCCGGATCTTAAGCTGACGATTGTGGATTCACTTAGCAAACGGATCACCTTCCTGCAGCATGTCTGTGATACCCTGGGGTTGAAGGGTGTACAGCTCATTCACGGCCGGGCAGAGGATGTGGCCAGACAGTTTGTTCACCGGGATGCTTATGATGTAGTTACTGCCCGTGCGGTGGCCCGTTTATCGCTTCTGAATGAATTCTGTCTGCCATTCACCCGCAAGGACGGCATCTTCGCTGCCATGAAGGGGAGCGATCCGACGGAGGAACTGCAAGAAGCCAAGCGCAGCTTCAAGGAGCTGCGTGCTGAACTGCACAAGGTAGAATCCTTCAGTCTGCCGGTGGAAGAATCTTCCCGGCATATCATTCTTGTACGTAAGACTGGGGCCACACCGTCCAAGTATCCGCGCAAGCCCGGCGTACCTGCGAAGTCGCCGCTCATCTAATTGTTTCACGTGAAACAACATTTGACAGTCTTCTGTTATAGTGGATCAAGCTCATCTTTAATGAGCTTGGTCTTTTTATTTGTGCGGAAAGCTGCTCTAGTTCAGGCTGGTGTGCAGGAAAAATAGGTCATTATGGAGAATAGGATTATTAGCAGAAAAGTGATAGAATAATATAGTAAGACTTTTAATAGATGTGATCAGAATAAATGCCAGGCCGTCTTTTAAGAGAAGTGGCTCAGAATGACTTAGGGATACTTTTCTTACGCTGTACGATAAGCTTTTCGCATGAAAGGTTAAGATGATCGTACTATAACGAAATTAGGTGGTTATGAACGGAATGAAAGAACAATTCACCAAGCTTTTTGGATTTACCGAGCGGAGCAGCGGAGAAGAGATCAAACAAATCCCGGTTCATGAGGTCATCAGCAGTCCGTATCAGCCACGGACGATTTTCGATGATGAGAAGATCGACGAGTTGTGTCAGACTATCAAAACTCATGGCGTGATCCAGCCGATCGTTGTGCGTATGCGTGATTCCCAGTATGAGATTATTGCAGGCGAAAGACGCTGGCGGGCAGTTAAAAAGCTGGGCATGGACACCATTCCGGCACTTGTCCGCGAATTCAATGATTCACAGGCTGCATCGATCGCACTGATAGAGAACTTGCAGCGTGAGGGCTTAACCTCTATTGAAGAGGCGATCGCGTATCAGAAGCTGATTGACTTGCATCAATTGACCCAGGAGAGTCTGGCTCAGCGGCTTGGCAAAAGCCAATCCACCATTGCCAACAAAATCCGTTTGCTGAATTTGCCTGAACAGGTCAAAACTGCTTTAATGGAAAGAAAAATCACCGAGCGTCATGCACGCTCGCTCTTGTCGCTGGACACTGAGGAGATGCAGCTTAAGGTTCTGGCTGAGGTTATTTCCAAAGAATTGAATGTAAAACAAACAGAAGCACGTATCGCCTTCTACAAGGCCGTTACCCAGACCAAAAAATCAAAACGGACCTCCTATACCAAAGATGTCCGTCTCGCTCTTAATACAATTCGTCAATCTATAGACATGGTGACCGGCTCAGGAATGGAGATTAAGACCTCCGAGAATGACCGCGGAGATCATTATGAGATTGTGATCCAAATTCCAAAACGATAATGGCAACAAAAGCTGAAGGCGGCCCTGAGGTGTTGGCCGCCTTTTCTATGACTAGCTCCGAACGTTATCACATATACACTCTAAGGATAAGTTGTTGTCTATTTGCTTATTTACCTACATCTCCGCAAACGTGATGCCGTAGATCCAGATTATTATGCCGTTAACAGCTAAGAACTACAAGATGATTCTTTCTAAACAATTCGAGGTGAAATAAGTGTCCAAGATTATTGCCATAGCAAATCAAAAAGGCGGGGTAGGTAAAACAACAACCTCTGTGAACCTGGGTGCCAGCATGGCTACTCTGGGGAAGAGAGTGCTGCTTGTTGATATTGATCCGCAAGGCAACACTACGAGCGGCGTTGGCGTCAACAAAGCGGATGTAGAAAATTGCATTTACGATATTCTTATTAATGAAGTGGATCCGCAGGATACAATACAGGAGACCCGGATTGAGGGCCTTCATATTATTCCGGCAACCATTCAGCTGGCAGGAGCAGAGATCGAGCTGGTCTCCACGATATCGCGGGAACTGAAGCTGAAGAAGGCACTGAATGCAGTGAAGGCGAATTATGATTACATCATCATAGATTGCCCGCCATCATTAGGGATTCTTACCATTAACTCTCTAACGGCTGCTGACTCAGTGATTATCCCTATACAATGCGAATATTATGCGCTTGAAGGATTAAGCCAGCTGCTCAACACTGTACGACTGGTTCAGAAGAATCTTAATCCGCATCTCAAAATAGAGGGAGTATTGCTCACGATGCTGGATGCCCGGACGAATCTCGGGATTCAGGTTATCGAAGAAGTGAAAAAATATTTCCAGGAAAAGGTATACAGAACGATTATCCCGCGTAATGTACGCCTAAGCGAAGCCCCTTCACATGGACAGTCAATTATTACCTACGATTCCCGTTCCAAGGGAGCGGAAGTATATTTAGAGTTGGCAAAGGAAGTGATCTCTTATGAGTAAGCGTTTGGGGAAAGGCTTGGATGCATTAATACCTTCTCTGTCGATCAATGAAGACGATAAGGTAGTAGAGATTCCGTTGACGCAGCTTAGAGCCAATCCTTATCAGCCGCGCAAGGATTTCAATGAAGAGGCCATTCAGGAGCTTGCAGAATCCATAAGACAGCATGGTGTGATCCAGCCGATCATTGTTCGCAGTGTTTTGAAAGGGTATGAGATTATTGCCGGGGAACGCAGATTCAGGGCCTCGCAATATTGCGGCAAAGCTACGATTCCGGCAGTGGTCCGCAGCCTCAGTGATCAGCAGGTGATGGAGATTGCCCTGATCGAGAACCTGCAGCGTGAGAATCTTAACGCGATGGAAATAGCGGTTGCTTATCAAGGACTGATGGATCAATTCTCACTAACTCAGGAAGAGCTTTCTCTTAAAGTCGGAAAGTCCAGATCGCATATCGCCAACTTTTTGCGGCTGCTTAGCTTGCCGGAAGAAGTGAAGGATTATGTTTCACGTGGAACAATTTCGATGGGGCATGCCCGGGCAATTGTGGCTCTGAAAGATCCGGAGGTCATCAAGCAATTGGCTGCCCAGTGTGTGGAGCTTCAGTGGAGTGTTAGAGAACTGGAAGAGGTAGTGAAGAATCTCGACCGCAAACCGGCTAATGGAATTAAGGCCAAGGTTGTGAAACGTGATCCTTATATTGATAATGTAGAGGAAGTATTACGGGAGCGATTCAAGACAACAGTCAAAATTAAACAAGGCAAGGAAAAAGGGAAAATCGAATTAAACTATTACAGTGCCCAAGACCTGGAAAGATTGCTGGAGCTGCTGGGGAACTGATTTGGATATTTGTACCGAAGACATATCCTGAGATATCCTTAATACGGATATGGAGGGGTATGTTTTTTAAATCGAAAAGAGGGAGGGTGGAAGATGGAGAGGCTGGTATATCTCGATCACGCAGCTACTTCGTGGCCCAAGCCGCCGGAGGTGGCTGCAGCTATGGTGGAGGCCTTGGAACAGTCAGGGGCCAATGCCGGGCGGGGCAACCACTCACTGGCTATCGGGACGGGGCGGGTATTAGTTCGTGCACGAATGCTGCTGGCAGAGTTGTTTGGTGTAGCGAATGCTCAGGATATTGCGTTCACCCATAACACAACTATGGGGCTAAATATGGCTATTAAGGGTACACTTCAACCAGGGGATCATGTCGTTTCAACGATGACAGAGCATAACTCAGTGCGCAGACCCTTGGAGTATTTGCGCCGGAGCATCGGGATTGAAGTGGATTATATACAGGCGGACCGCGAGGGCCAAATCAATCTTCACGAGCTCCAGCGTTCTCTGCGTCCTAACACCCGGATGGTGATCTGCAATCATAGTTCCAATCTGCTGGGAAGTATTCTGCCGATTGGGGATATCGGTGACATAGTGAAATCGCATGGGGCTGTGTTCCTGGTAGATGCCGCTCAAAGTGCAGGGGCGCTTAATATTAATGTGGCGGCTATGAATATTGATCTGCTGGCATTTCCGGGACATAAAGGGCTGCTCGGTCCGCAAGGGACCGGGGGGCTGTATATCTCTCCTGGGATGGATCTGGAACCGCTGATGCATGGAGGGACTGGCAGTCAGTCGGAGAACAGCGAGCAGCCAAGTGTTCGCCCGGACCGTTATGAGGCAGGGACACAGAATGCCGTCGGAATAGCTGGTCTGCTGGCTGGCGTGAAGGCGGTTAAGGCGCTGGGAGTGGAACAGATTCATATGCAGGAATGGAAGTTGACACAACTGTTGATGGAGGGCTTGGCTGCTATTCCGGGCATGCGGATTCTGGGTCCGGCACCGGGCGCTCCACGCAGCGGAATTGTGGCTTTTGTTGTAGAGGGGCAGGAGTCGGCGCATATTGCCCACCGGCTGGACCGCGAATACCAGATTGCTGTGCGGGCAGGAATGCACTGTACACCGCTGGCCCATCAAGCAGCGGATACTCTGGCTAGCGGAGCGGTAAGGGCGAGTGTGGGAGTCAGTTCCACGGAAGCGGATGTTCAGCGGCTGCTGTTAGCCATGGACGAAATGTACGGCGTATCGCGTTCAAGCTAATAAGTGGATAAGGATTCAGGTGGATTATACAGGTCGGTGTCGTTACAGCGTGGGAATTCTTATTTTTGTATAAAGGATGATTCAACATGTCGGAGTTAAATGAAATCATAAGCGAGTATTTATCGGCGTTCATCATGGGCTTTGCCGGAGTAATCATACTGATGGCCATTATGATGATCGTCCAGGGTGCCAGGCTTCGCAGAATGCGGAGCCGGTACGAAGCCATGATGGGTGGGAATGGCATAGAGGATCTGGAGAATCTGCTGGTCAACCTGAAGAATCAGGGGGATATGCTGGAGGAGGTCCAGCTGGAGCAGAAGACACTGCTTGAAGCGGCACATACCAAAATGCGCGGCATGAAGTCGAAGGTGGCCATGAAGCGCTATAATGCTTTTGGAGAACGCGGTAATGACCTGAGTTTCTCGCTTGCCATTCTGGATGACAACCACAGCGGGATTGTGCTGAGCAGTCTGCACAACCGCGAGAACTCATATATCTATGCTAAGCCGATTGAACAGGGAGAGACCCCGTATGCTCTGTCACCGGAGGAGAAGGAAGTTATTGCTCTCGCGTTGCAGCAGATCTAGCATGCAGGTTCCACTGCTTCAAGGCAGAGTATAGGCTGGATGAAATAATATCCGACAAGCGCATCACCAGGCTTAATCTGGTGTTCTGCAATACGAAATATTCCATGAATCCTCCCACATTAACGATGCCGGTCAAATGGATATCGCCAACGGGGGGAAGCTGCTTGTTGACCCCTGCGCCAGGACGCAGCGGACCTTCAACCACCTGAATGCAGCCGACGCTGGTGGACTGGCCGAGGCAGGCGTCAATGGCGATGATGAACGGGTTGGCATGCTTTTGGTACACAAGGCTAACTGTCTCTTCCAGGTTAATGGCATGTACCGGCTCCTCCAGCGTTCCGTAGAGATGGAACAGCGGGCTGTGAAAGCGGGCCAGTGTCGTGCCGACCAGGGGGCCAAGAGAATCGCCGGTCGAGCGGTCCGTGCCCACGCAGATAATGACAATGGGCGTATCCGGACGGGTGCGCGAAAAGTGGAACAGCAGACGGTGGGTAATGGCAGAATAGATATTGGGGTCGGCATGTGATATTTTTAAACAGGATGGTTCTTGCAGCGGTGGAGCTTTGGAAGAGAAATTCATATAATCGTCCTTTCTGAGGCGGCGACTGCAAATCACGGGAAAATCAGCTAAAAAGCAGAGTCAGGCTGCCAGGCTGCTGATTACGCAAGGCTTACGTCCGCGGGAGCGTGTTCTGATGATCCTAGTATATGGATGGAAGTGGTTTTTTATACTATGGCGGCAATAGATAGGACCAATAGCCCAGAGGAGGCGTGGAGTGTGGAGGAGGAACTGCTGCTAGCGTTTGATTCGACCCAGCAGGCGCTGCGCGCCGAGATGCTGCTTGAATATGCGGAGATCGAAATCGATATCTTCCCTACGCCCAAGGAGATCACCGCCGGCTGTGCGATGTCGATCCAATTCTACCGGAGTGCGCTGGATGAGGTAAGGGTCCTGGTCGAAGAGCAGAACGTAGAGATCCGGGGGATCTTCGCCAAGGCCGTTGAGGGTGCAGGGTATGTGGAAATAACGGAGAAGGAGGGGTTTGATGATTAACAGCTTACTGGCGGCCGACGGCGTTGACGGTGTTGTTAATGATGCCGTCCGCTTCAAAGATAAATTATGGGACTGGTTCACCAATACGGATATGTGGGCCGCGGTCCTGTTTTCGGGAATCAGAATTCTCATAATTTTCATTCTGACCCGGGTGATTATCAAGGTGGTCTCCAATGTGATTGACCGGTCGCTTGAGCGGGAGACGAGGGGGAGGGCATTAGTCAATAACCGGCGCTTCTCCACGGTCGGCGGACTGATGAAGAATGTGGTTACCTTCTTCTGTAACTTCACCATGATTCTGCTGGTTCTGTCGGAGTTCAACTTCGATCTGAAGCCGCTGCTCGCCGGAGCAGGGGTAGTCGGGCTGGCTATAGGGTTCGGCGCACAAAGTTTGGTCAAAGATGTGATTACGGGCTTCTTTATTATTTTTGAGGACCAGTTTGCAGTCGGGGATGTTATCCAGAGCGGAACCTATAAGGGAACGGTAGAGATGATTGGCCTGAGGACGACCAGACTGCTAAGTGCTACGGGCGAGGTACACATCATTCCTAACGGCACGATTGTTAATGTGACGAATTATTCGTTGGCGAATGCACTGGCTGTAGTAGATGTTCCGGTTAAAATCGAACGCGGGCTCGAAGCCACCCTGGCACTGATCGGCGAGGCGCTTCAGGGCATCGAGGAACGCAGCTCCAGTGTCATTGCCTACCCTAATATTCTGGGAATCCAGTCGATGAGCACCTCAGAGTATGTCATCCGCATAGCGGCGAATTGCCTGCCTAATGCCAGAGACGCTGCCGAGCGGCAGATTCAGAATGATATCAAGCATGCTCTGGAGAAGCAGAGCGCCCTGGAGGCTGCTAAGGCCGAGCAGGAGGCGCGTGAGCAGGCGGAGAGGGAGGCAAGAGAGGCTGAGACGGCCCGTGAGCAGGAACGCATAGAGGAAGCCCGTAGAGCCCGTGAGGAGCAAGAGACCAGCCCAAGAAGGCAGGTAGCTGCTGCGCAAGAGGCAGAGGAGGGGGAAGAGTAATGGAACGCAAGGTATTCGGGCTGGGTGATATTGTGCAGATGAAGAAGCAGCATCCCTGCGGAAGTAACGAGATGGAGATTATCCGTATGGGGATGGATATCCGGATTAAGTGCACCGGCTGTCAGCACAGTGTCCTCATTCCCCGCGCCAAATTTGAAAAGAATCTGAAGAAGGTCCTGCATTCAGCGGATAGTGGAGCGGAGAATAATTAAGCTGGCGCAGGAAGCGAAACGCAAATGAATAACGCTTGCAATTGTGCGATTAGCATGATATGATAATTCTTGCTGCGGAGAGGTACCCAAGAGGCCCAAGGGGGCTGACTCGAAATCAGTTAGGCGTGTCAAAGCGTGCGTGGGTTCGAATCCCACCCTCTCCGCCACTTCAGCAATTATATTCTTAATTTATGAGACCTCCGTTCTGATACGGGGGCTTTTTTGTTATATAAGAAAGTATAGTTTCTGTGTATTGTGGGGAAATAACGGTTTTATACGGAAGACTATAATTAGGCAAGTGGCATCGATGTATGCGGAAAACCGAATACAATCAGCAGCCAAAAAGGTGCATATGTCGGATGTACGGGGATAAGACAACAGCATCTGTCATCCTTTAGGGTGATTTTGTGTTTGTTGATCTTCAACGCAAAAAGAGAGACCTTCGCAGGTCTCTCTTCCAGAGGCAGTACATCAATGACGTTCGGAAATCTCTGTCTATAGCTACTACTGTGATTGGGTAATGCCAAAGCTGTTACTCCTTTTTACAGAGCCAGCCTCACTCTCCCCGGGTACGATAGCTGCTGAATTCAGAATCCCTGTGATCGTGTTCGTCTGCGACGTTCAACGGAACCACACCTCTCTTTTGTACTGCCTGGGTCTAGTATGCGCAGCCTTCAAGGTTTTATACCTGGCTGCTGAAATTAATGGACACGGGCCTTCTCGACTTTTTTCCACTTGCGGTTCTGGTTGCTGGTCTCCGGGAAGGTGTCGCCTTTCTCCATTGTAATGCGCTTCGGATTCTGAATCTCCGTGTGGAAGCTCCGCGCTTCGCCTACCTCGGTGTAAACGCCCGGGTTGGGGGCTTTGTCGCCCTTTTCATGCTCCGTCTGTTCGCCCATTGGTGAATAACCTCCTGTTATCGAATGATGAAGCTGTTATATTGTGGCCTTGACGATGAGGGATTACTCAGAGGTTCTTTCGGAATCCGCCAACATTTTTTTGGGGTCCAGCATCTGGTACGTATTAATAAAACTTGCAATCCTCTGCTGGGTTTGGTATATTAATTTGGTGCGAGTCTATGTTTGTGCTCGTTCCTTGCTCCTGACCTGATCAGGGGCCGCAGACCATAAGGAGGTGAAAATTATGCGCAAATATGAAGTCATGTACATTATTCGTCCTGACATTGAACAAGAAGCCGTTCAAGCAGCAGTCGAAAAATTCCAAGGCATCATCTCCAACGGCGGAGAAATTACAAAGCACGATGTGCAAGGTAAACGCCGTCTTGCGTATGAGATCAAGAAACATCGTGATGGCGTTTTTGTTTTGGTTAACTTCAATGCAGAACCTGCAGTAGTTACTGAGCTTGAGCGTATCATGAAGATTTCTGACGAAGTAATTCGTTATCTCATTACGAACGACGTTGCCTAAGATATTGACAAGCTTTGTAACGAATCGCGCTATTAAGGAGGGGACCTAATTGTTGAACCGTATCATTCTGATCGGTCGGTTGACCCGTGACCCGGAACTTCGTTATACTCCTGCTGGTGTTGCCGTAACACAGTTTACGCTTGCCGTAGACCGTAACTTTACGGGCCAGAATGGTGAACGCGAGGCGGACTTTATCCCGGTAGTAACCTGGAGACAGCTGGCTGAGACCTGTGCCAATTATTTGCGCAAAGGAAGACTGGCAGCCGTGGAAGGACGCATCCAAGTACGGAATTACGAGAATAACGAAGGCAAACGTGTATACGTTACTGAAGTTATTGCCGATAATGTCCGTTTCCTGGAATCCGCGCAGAGCCGTGAAGGCGGAAATGCATCAAGTGGTGGAAGTATGCCTGAAGAGCCAGCCTTCGGTGGCGGCGGTAACGGCGGGAACAGTGCTCGCGGAAATGGCAACAACAATAATTTCTCGCGTAACAACAATACCCAAGATCCTTTTTCGGGCGATGGAAAACCGATCGATATATCGGACGATGATTTGCCATTTTAATAAGGAAGGACTGAACTGAACATGGCTTTCAAACCAAGAGAAGGTGCGGACAACGACAAAAGACCGGCACGTCGTGGTGGACGCAACAAGCGTAAAAAAGTGTGCTATTTCACTGTGAACAAGATTACTCACATTGATTATAAAGACACTGAGCTTCTTAAGAAGTTCATCAGCGAACGCGGAAAGATCTTGCCGCGTCGTGTAACGGGTACAAGTGCAAAATACCAACGCGCTCTGACTATTGCTGTAAAGCGCTCGCGTCAAATCGCGCTGCTGCCTTACACAACAGAATAGGACGTTTTATGAAGCAGCCGGCTAAGCCGGCTGCTTTTTGTATGGGATAACCCATAATTGACAAACGGATTCTAGGTGTAGTAAATTACAGGTATCCTATAACTAAAGGGGAAATTTTGATGTTGGTGAGCGTTCTTAACTAAGCAATTTCATATCGTTCCGGCTGTTAGCCGCCGCATGCTCTGATTTTGCCGGGGGCATGTCTTGTTGGAGTCTGTCCTGATGACATCTCTGACTGAGTAGACTGCGGGCTGCTGGAATGAATGATTTAGTTAAGAACACACGCGAAGCGTCATGATGGCCTCTTGATCCGGCTATTGTTCTCTTTGTGATTAACCGTGCTCTTGCAGCACGGTTTTTTCTGTTTTCAGTCGTCTTCCCGTAAGGGGCGGGACTCTGAAGCCAAAGAGAAGCAGCAGCAAAAAGAGGGCGAAGACTGCCGTGGTGGCGGTTCTTTGCCCTCTTTTTGCGTTTTGCGCAGTGGATTGGGATAAGAAATATACTTGTATACAAGGAGGAACTCAAGTTGAATCTGCAAAGTCTGCACACATTGGAATATGAGACAATTAAGCAGGAATTGATGCGTCATGCGGTATCTTATGAGGGAAGAAGGGTTGTCAGAGAGCTTCAGCCAATGATCTACCTGCCGGCGATACACCGGGCGCTTGAGGAGGCGCAAGAAGCGAAGGAGCTGCTGGAGCGCGGAGCCAGTGTGCCGATTCCCTCGCTGGAGGGCATTGAATGGGTGCTGTCACTGCTCGGGACCGGCTATATGTACAATGAGCAGGATTTCACCGCAGTCTCGCTGTTTCTGAACAGCTGCGGACAGCTCAGGAAATACATGGCCGCCAAGGAGCAGATAGCGCCGCGCATCGCCGCTTACGGGGCATCCCTTCAGGAGCTGAATAGGGTTCGGGACGAGATAGAACGGTGTATCCGGCTGGGCGTCATTGATGACCACGCCAGCAAAGGACTGGAACGGGTCCGCAAACGGCTGGCAGTCGCCAAGGAGCGCCTGCACCGGAAGCTGGAGAGTATCATGAACCGCCACAAATCCATTTTACAGGAAAGTCTGGTCAGTATGCGCGGCGGGCGGTATGTCATTCCGGTGAAACGGGAGTATCACAAGCAAATTAGGGGCTCGGTGCTGGACCAGTCCACCAGCGGGCAGACGGTATTCGTGGAGCCGGATGAGGTGGCCTCGTTACAGGGAGAGATCGAGCTCCTGACTGCTGACGAGGCCCGCGAGGAAGGAATAATCCTGAGTATGCTGACAGGGCTGATAGAGCAGGAGCAGGCCGCTATCCGGCTTAATATTGAGGTGACGGGCATGTATGACTTTATTTTCGCCAAAGGGAAGGTTGCCCGGGTAATGGATGCGGGGCCGGTTGCACTGAACGAACGCGGTTATGTAAGGATGAATGGAGGCCGTCACCCCCTGCTGAAGGATATGGTGCCGGTCAGTCTGGAGCTCGGTCAAGGGTATAAATCGCTGATCGTGACCGGGCCGAATACAGGCGGCAAGACGGTGGTGCTCAAAACCCTGGGCCTGCTCGTATTAATGGCGCAGTCCGGCCTGCTGGTACCGGTTGATCCCGGCAGTGACTTCGCGGTCTTCACCAATGTAATGAGCGTTATCGGAGACGGACAGAGCCTGACACAGTCCCTAAGCACCTTCTCGGCACAGATGAAGAGTATTGAAGGAATGCTCTATGATGCCGGCAGAGGCGTGCTGCTGCTGATTGATGAGCTGGCTGCCGGCACAGACCCTGGTGAAGGGTTCGCGCTGTCCATCGCGATTCTGGAGGAGTTGAACCGAAAGGGGGCTAATATCGTGGTAACGACCCACTTCAATGAGCTGAAGGCCTTCGCGGCGGCAACGGCAGGCTTCGAGAATGCACGGATGGAGTTCGATAAGAACACGCTGCAGCCGCTGTATAAGCTAACGATTGGCGAAGCTGGCGAGAGCTACGCGCTGCAGATCGCCGAGAAGCTGGGTATTGTCCATTCCGTTATCGAGCGGGCCAAACAGCTTGTGACAGAGCAGCAGGGACACAGAGGCGGCCACAGCCCGTGGAAGGACGCTATCAGAGCTGCTGAGAGAGCTAAAGCAGCGCAGAATGAAATAACTGCAAAAGCGGATAGAACGGCTGAAGGACAGCAGGGAAACGTTGCATTACAGGAGGCGCATACTCCAGTACCTGAATTTGCGATAGGGGATGCTGTCTATGTCAGCTCTTTAGGGCGGACGGGAATTGTCTATGAGAAGAAGGACAGCCGGGGGAGGGTCGGAGTGATGATCCAGAAGCAGAAGCTGAGTATTAACCACAAACGGCTGAAGCCTTATCTGTCCAAGGAGGAGCTGTACCCCGAGGATTATGATTTTGATATTATTTTTGAGAGCAAGGAGACCCGGAAGAAGCGTAAGCTGATGCGGAAAAAGCATGTAGAGGGCCTGAGCATCATCCATCCGGGAGAGGAAAATTAAGGCGCTGCTGTAGCTGAAGTCTGCCCGTCAGGGCAGGCTTTTTTCAACACCGGAAGGGTTCTGGGCTGCCCCTAAATAAATTAAAGACTTCACTTTACAGTGAATATTGTATATCCTCTATAATGTGGAATAATTATTTGTCCATAATCTGCATAATAGGCATTACAGTAAAATCTAGTGTAGAAACCGCTTACATTACTGTGTGATCCAACCCGGGAGGGAAGAAATATATGTCAAACCGACTCATCGGCAGACTGATGCTACCGCTTGTGCTCTTGGTGGCATTGTCGGCATGCAGCGGGCCAAGCCCGGCCGTCAAGAATGTTGTGGCGCGCCTTAGCCAAACAGCCGATGAACCCATTACAGGCGGGACTGTGACCTTCGGCTACCCGTCCGCTTTTCAAGGGATCTTTGAACCGGCATTCTTCGAAGGAGAAGATGATTCCAATGTGCTGGAGTTCACCACTGAGGCGATGTTCACTGTGAAGGATGATTTGTCCACCGCTCCTAATATCGCCAGCTGGCAGGAGTCCGAGGATCATACGGTGTTCACATTCACCATTAAGCCCGGGGTCCGCTGGCATAACGGGGATGAGCTGACCGTGGAGGATTGGAAGTTTGCTCTGGAGACTATCGCCAGCCCGGAGTATACGGGTTCCAGATATTATAGCGTTGAGATGATCAAGGGCGCAGAAGCGTACCACCAGGGCCAGGCGAAGGAAATTACAGGGCTTAAGGTGATGGACCCGTATACGCTGCGCATTACAATGAATTCAGCACGTGTGAACGTGATTGATAATCTGTGGGCCTACCCGATGAACAAGCGGTACTTCGCGGGAGTGGCAGTTAAGGACATGCTGGACAGCGATCAGGTGCGCAAGCGGCCAATTGGCACGGGTCCGTTCATGGTAACCAGCATTGTGCCGGGCCAGACGGTGGAAATGAAACGGTTCGATAATTATTACAAGGGCGGAGCGCTTCTGGACGGGATTACTTATAAGGCGATCGACAGCAAGGATATTACCTCTCTGCTTGAAGCAGGAACTGTCGATATGGCGGCTTTGCCGCGTGATGCCTATGAGGCCGCAGGGCAATTGGATAACGTAGAGATTAGGGTCACACCAGGAATGTCGTTTGAATATATCGGGTTCAAGTTTGGACACTGGGATGAGACAGACGGTCAGGTGGTAATGGATAATCCCAAGTTCAAGGATAAACGACTGCGTAAGGCAATGTATTATGCACTTGACCGGCAAGGGATTCTAGATAAATATTCCTATGGCCTTGGGACGCTTATCGAGACACCTATCCCCAGCTCCAGCTGGGCCAAGATCGCGGATGAGGAGATCGACACCTATCCCTATTCTCCGGAAAAGGCTGGGCAGCTGCTGGATGAGGCCGGGTATCTGGATCTAGACGGGGATGGACTCCGCGAAGATCCCGGCGGCAAGAAGCTCGTTATTCACTATGATGCGATGAGCGGCAGCAAGACAGCTGAGGCCCGGACGGCAGCCATTCTCCAGAATTGGCGTGATGTCGGGCTGGATGTGCGGCTCAGCGGAGGAAGCCTCAAGGAGCTGAATACCTTTTATGAAGCTGTGGAGTCGGATGATCCGGCAGTGGAGCTGTTCAACGGCGTGTGGGGACTGGCCAGCGACCCTGATCCTTCGGGCCTATGGCGCGCTACCGATTCGTGGAATTACCCCCGGTGGACGTCGAAGCGCAGTGAGGACCTGATCCGGGAAGGGGTCAGCCTGAAGGCGTATGATAAGGACTTCCGGAAGGAAATCTATTATGAATGGCAGAAGCTGATCAATGATGAGGTTCCAATGATCTTTTTCGCTGAACGCTCGGATATTACTGCGGTGAATAAGCGCCTGCAGGGGGTAACAATGAACGCTTTAAGCAATATCATCAATCCGCAGAGCTGGTGGATTAAGGATACTGAATAGGCTAAGAGGACGGTCTGATCTGCTGTGTTAAGTGGCTGAACAGACTGTCTTTTTTTATTTTTTTTGGCTGAAAAAGAATCAAAACGCCGTTTGCTGCGTCATATACTTTATGGAATATAAGCGGCCTAAGTGTCAAAGTTGTCGTTATTTGTTGTTTCTTTTTAGTGGTGAAGTGATTACAATAGAAATATTGTTTATGTGTCAAAGCCGTTTTCCAGGTTTATTCTACAATTAGAACGACCCGAATCCCGGAAAGGGGGAATAATACCATCTGAAGCAGGGCGGCGTACAGCAGCTAGAACAGCCCACTCATGACTGCCTTGGAAGCCCAGGCGGCCATTGTAAATAGATTACGTTCATAATATGTACATTCCACCATAAAGAAGGAATCAAAAATGATGAATAAGCTTAAAAAAATAAAAAAAAGATACATTGCGCTCATTCTGGTACTGGTGATTGCAGCCGGAGGGTTTCTGTTCCAGAAGCCGCTGGCTGTGCTGGCATTCGACCTCTTTTTATCCGATCAGGTGGAGCAGAAGCTGACGGATGCATCCTATGTGCCTCTGGAGAATAACACCAGCAAGACACCGACTTCCGTTAAGGCTGAACCCGTGGCACTCAAAAGCGACCCGTTCTCTCTGATGCTTCTTGGTACAGATCAGCGGAAGAATGAAACCGCACGCTCAGATACCATGATGTATGCGGTGATCCGGCCGGAGGATTATAAAATTCTGCTGATCTCCGTTCCCCGGGATACCTACACGGAAATTATCGGATACAAGGATAATAAGAAGGATAAAATTACACATGCGTATGCGTTCGGCGGTCAGCAAATGTCCAAGGACACACTGGAAGCGCTCCTCGGCCATGATATTCAATATTATGCCACCATCAACTTTCAGGGGCTGAAGGATGCTGTCGATGCCATTGGCGGTGTGCCGCTCCCGATCAAGAAGGATATTGTCAACAAAGGCAAAGACCATGAGAAATTCACCATTAAGGCCAATAAGTCGAACTATAGCGGCGAAGAGGCACTTAACTATACCCGCTACCGTGAGGATAGCGACTTCAACCGGACCAAACGTCAACAGGTCTTTATTGATGTCGTAGCGAATAAAATGTTATCGATCAGCCAGATCGGCAATATTCCTGAGCTGCTGGATATCATGGGCGACAACTTCAAAACGGATATTCAGCCCTCGATGATCATCAGTCTCGCCAAGAAGTTCATGGGCGGCAAGGACATGGATATCTCCAGCTTCACGGTGATGGGGGAAGGCAAACGGATGGACGGGGTCTACTACGATATAGTGAACGAAGAGGATCTGAATAAAGCCAAGGCGCTCATCGACAATTGGATGAACCCCAGCACACCGGTTGACCAGCTGATTGAGCCAGGCAAGGCCGGCAATGCGCTTGAGCCTTCGGCCACACCTGCAGTACAATAAGGATCAGAACCGATTTTCTTGACCCGTTATAAAAACAGCAGCCATTCCCTCAAGGTTAATGGCTGCTGTTTACTGTCTTCATGCTATAATGGAATGGAACTTATTGCTGAGGGCAGACGTATAACTACGGTGGGCTTTAGTGCAAGGAAGGTAAAGTAGCATTCCTTCGGAATTCTTTGAGGAGGATTAAGAGATGAACATTGCGTTTTTTTTACTTCCGAAGCAGGAGGTCGCATGTGTTACCATGGATTCGACGCTGCGGCAGACCCTGGAACGGATGGAGTTTCACCGCTATACAGCAGTGCCGATCCTGAACCGCAACGGAGAATATGCGGGAACGGTTACAGAAGGTGATTTGCTCTGGTATATGAAGGAGTCGGGCGGCGCGGTCACCTTTGAGAATGCTTCCAAATTTCTGCTTAAGGATGTCCCGCTGCGGATGAACAATCTGGCGGTCTCGATTGATGCGGATATGGAAGATCTGATTAATTTGGCCAAGGTCCAGAACTTTGTACCGGTGGTCGACGACATGAAGCGGTTCATCGGCATTGTACGCCGGAGCCAGATTATTGAATACTGCGAGAAATTTGTCTCACGGCAATCGCTCGAATCGTTATAAGGTACCAGGGCCTGTATTTCCGGCGAAGCGGAATGCGGGCCTTTTTTGAAAGATGGAAGGCGGTATTCAGGGGCGGCAGGCGTCCGTGTGGCTCGGAAATTTTTATGCTATAATGGAGAATAATGCTTTTTGCCGGAGGTAGAGAGACAGTGCCCAATGTGCCGAAGGATCTGGATGTGGCCAAACGCGCCAAGGTAATTGAGTGGTTAAAGACGGAAGTTATTGATCAAGTCTCAAGGTTATTCAAAGCGCTGTGGGAAGGCAGTACCACGCGTGTCGGCGACAGTCTGGCCAGCCTGATTATGAGCTCGTACATCTTGGGGCGCAGACTCGGTATTCCTTATCGCGAGCTGGATGATTTACTGCTGGAGAAGCTGCGAAAGCACAGGCAGGAGGGCCATCAGCTCGAAGAATGGTACCAGGATATATCTGCATTAGAAGAACATATGCGTAAGAGGTGAATACTGTTGAAATTTCGCTGGACATCTGTGGCTTGGAGCGTAGCTTATCTGTTGCTGCTGTTATCCCTGTCAACCCCGCTGCTAATTATTACAACATTCTTTATGATTATTCCGGCCATAGTGCTCTTTACGACCCTTAACACCAAGCAGTTCATTCTGCATCTGTTACCGGTTCTGCTGATTGTGGGCCTGATTACCCCGATGTATATCCTGATTGCGGCTTATTTCTTAATCCCGGCCCTTGTGATGGGACGATGGTACAAGAAACGTGCTTCAGCGATTTCTACACTGATTGCCGGTATGGTCGCTATACTAGCTGAATTCCTGCTGATCCTGCTGATCAGTACGACGTTCCTTAAGTTCAATTTGTACGACTACGTCTATGATGTTCTGAAGACCTATGCAGACTGGCTGGCAAGTATGGGGGCAAGCAATCCGCTGCTGTCCGAGATCGCCCTCTCCTCCGATCAGATTGGCCAGATGAGCTGGCTGACGATCCAGGCGATTCCGATGACGCTGATCCTCAGTGCGTTCGTGATTGCGGTCATTACCCATTCCATTGTCCGCCCTATTCTGAACAGTATGGAATATGCGGTGCCTAAGCTGAAGCCGGCGCGGGAATGGAGACTGGCCAGATCGTTCATCTGGTATTATCTGCTTGGCGTCGTCATCAGCCTGCTGTTCGGCGGTGCCGACAGCGGCTTCATGCTAATGGTCTCGGCCAATCTGCTGCCGCTGCTGCAGATTGCGTTCAAGATCCAGACCATCGGCTTCCTCTTCTTCCTGGTGCATGAACGGAAGTGGAGCAAGATCATCGCTCTTCTGCTGGCAATCCCTGTTATTGCTCTGCCGGGATTCTGGATTATTGGTGTGGTGGACCTGGCGTTTCCGCTGCGGGAGCTTGTGAAGAAATCGAAACGATAGGGTGAGGGCTCATGCCAAAATTTCTGCAAAGACGCTGGCACGGCTATCATACCGTGTGGGCGTTCTTACTGCTGCTGGTCCTGATTATAGTAGTCAGTATCTATAACTGGGTCCTCGGTGTTGCCAGCCTCTTCCTGGCCGGCACATTGTGTTTCACCATGCTGCAGGCCGAGCTGTCGTTCCGCCGCAACCTTGTAGATTATATCAACGGCCTGTCCTTCCGCATCAAGCGGGTGGAGGGGGAGGCTGTAAGCATGCTTCCGCTCGGGATTATCCTGTACAGTGAGAGCCGGGCGGTGGAATGGCATAACCGGAATGCCGGCCAGATCTTCTCCCGCAAGTCGCTTGTGGGTGAAGATATGCAGGAGCTGATGCCTGAGGTTATGGCTTCTCTGCAGAACCTGCCGTCCAAGCGGGAACCGGTTAAGGAAGGGGTATTGAAGGAGCAGCGCCATGAGCTTACGGTGGATGACCGTTATTATGAGGTTGTAGTGATTCCAAGCGAACGGCTGCTGTATTTATTCGATATTACCGAGCTTGTGGTGCTGCGTGAGCGGTATGAGGAAGAGAAGCTGGCGATTGGAATTGTCATGATGGATAATCTGGATGAGGCCGCCCAGGGGATGGATGATCAGCAGCGTACTTCGCTAATCGCCAAGGTTGCCAGTGAGATTACCGAGTGGAGCAAGCAATTCGAGGTATATCTGCGCAGGTTGTCTTCCGAGCGGTACCTGATGCTGCTGAATCACCGCAGCCTTCAGGCCCTGGAGGAGAGCAGGTTCGTGGTGCTGGATGAGGTCCGTGAGATGACGGCAGACCTCAAGGTGCCGATGACGCTGAGCATAGGCCTTGCCTACGGCTCGGAATCGGCCAGTGAGCTGGGAGCGCTTGCCCAGTCGAGTCTGGACATGGCGCTCGGCAGAGGCGGGGACCAGGCCGCTGTGAAGGCGGGCCAGCGGCTCTCCTTCTACGGCGGCAAGACCAATGCCGCCGAGAAACGCACCCGCGTCCGGGCGCGGGTAATCGCCCACGCCCTGCGGGATCTGATGCAGGAGAGCGACCGGGTGCTGATTATGGGGCACCGGATACCGGATATTGACGCGGTGGGAGCGGCGATTGGCCTGCTTAAGGCGGCACAGATGTACAATGTGGAAGCCAGCATTGTGATGGAGACACCGAATCCTTCGATTACCCGGATGATGGAGGAGATCCGCAAGGATGAGGCGCTCTACAAGACCTTCATCACGCCAGAGCAGGCTCTCCAGATGATGACGGAGCATACGCTGCTCATTGTTGTGGATACACACAAGGCTTCCATGACTATGGAGCCGAGGCTGGTGCAGGTTGCCAGCCGGATTGTGGTGGTTGACCATCACCGCCGGGGTGAGGAGTTCATCAATGACGCTGTGCTCGTGTATCTGGAGCCGTATGCGTCATCGACCTGTGAGCTGGTGACGGAGCTGCTGCAGTACATTCATGACAAGATTAAGCTCAGCCCGCTGGAGGCCACGATGCTGCTGGCCGGGATCACGGTCGATACGAAGCATTTCGCGCTGCATACAGGCTCGCGGACCTTCGAGGCCGCCGGGTTCCTGCGCCGGGTCGGGGCGGATACGATTCTCATTCAGCGCATGCTGAAGGAGGATCTGCAGGAGTACATCTCGAAGGCGGAGATCATCAAGCATGCGCGTATGGTGTATGACCAGATAGCACTGGTGGTCACACAGCCCGGGATGAAGATTCCGCAGCTGCTGATCGCCCAGACGGCGGATACGCTGCTTGGGATGACGAATGTGGTGGCGTCCTTCGTCATCAGTGAACGTCCTGACGGCCTGATCGGCATCAGCGCCCGTTCTCTGGGTCGGATGAATGTGCAGGTAGTCATGGAGAAGCTGGGCGGCGGCGGACATCTGTCCAACGCGGCTGTACAGCTTGAAGGAACAACCAAAGAAGCGGAAGCCAGACTGCTCGCAGTGCTGGCCGAAATTGAAGCGAAAGAGGGGTTATTTGAATGAAGGTCATATTCTTGAAGGATGTTAAGGGTCAAGGCAAGAAGGGGCAGGTTAAAGAGGTGTCGGAGGGCTATGCAGCCAATTTCCTGCTGCCGCGCGGGCTGGTTCGTCCGGCTACAGACGGTAATGTGAAGACACTGGAGAACCAGGCGGCAGCCGAACAGCGCCGCAAGGACCAGGAGAAGGAGGAAGCGGTACAGCTGGGCAAGAAGCTGGATGAGCTGACCCTGACTCTAAAGGCCAAAGCAGGCGAAGGCGGCCGTCTCTTCGGCGCTATTACCAGCAAGCAGATCGGCGAGACACTGGCAGCTACTCAGGGCATCGTCATCGACAAGCGCAAAATTGAGCTGAGCGATTCGATCCGCCATGTAGGCACGTTCCAGGCAACAGTTAAGCTGCATACTGAAGTAAAGGCTAACCTCACGGTTCAGGTAACGGAGGAGTAGGATGGGTGGAGATCTCTTTTTCGATCGGGTTCCCCCGCAGAATCTGGAGGCAGAACAGGCCGTACTGGGTGCAGTTCTACTGTCGGATGAGGCGCTAATTACCGCGATGGAGCGGGTGAATACCGAAGACTTCTACGACAAACCGCATCAGATGATATTTGAGGCGATGGTGCAGCTCGGAGAAGAGAGCCAGCCGATTGACCTGATTACATTGACATCCCGGCTCCAGGATAAGGGGGAGCTTGAGGATATCGGCGGTGTCAGCTATCTGGCGAAGCTGGCGCATGCGGTGCCGACTGCGGCCAACGTCGATTATTACGCCCAGATTATTGAGGAGAAGGCGATGCTGCGGCGGCTGATCCGCACAGCCACGCAGATTGTCAGCGAAGGCTATACCGGCGGCGAAGACGTAGGCATTATGCTGAGTGACGCCGAGCGGCGAATCCTGGAGATCTCGAACCGCCGCAGCGGCAGCGGGTTCATTGCCATCCGCGATGTGCTCATGCAGGTATTCGACCGGGTCGAGCTGCTCCATCAGAATAAAGGCGGAACCTCGGGGATTCCAACCGGGTTCGTTGACCTGGACCATATGACGAACGGCTTTCAGCGCAATGACTTGATTATTGTGGCGGCCCGTCCTTCCGTCGGGAAGACGGCCTTCGCTCTGAATATCGCGCAGAATGTGGCGGTGCGGGCGAAGGAGACGGTAGCCATCTTCAGTCTGGAAATGTCGGCGCCCCAGCTGGTTCAGCGTATGATCTGCGCAGAGGCCAATCTGGACGCCAATATTATGCGTACCGGTGATTTCAAGAGCGATGATGACTGGTCCAAGCTCACGATGGGCATCCAGTCGCTGTCCGAGTCCGAAATCTACATTGACGATACTCCGGGCATCACAGTTACCGATATCCGGGCGAAATGCCGCCGGCTCAAGAAGGAAAAGGGACTCGGAATGATTGTCATCGACTACCTGCAGCTGATCCAGGGCCGGGGCAAGGCCGGCGAGAACCGCCAGCAGGAGGTATCGGAAATCTCCCGTACCCTGAAGCAGATCGCCCGTGAGCTTGACGTTCCGGTTATTGCCTTGTCCCAGCTCAGCCGCGGTGTGGAGCAGCGCCAGGACAAACGGCCGATGATGAGTGACCTTCGTGAATCAGGCTCTATCGAGCAGGATGCCGATATCGTAGCGTTCCTGTACCGTGATGATTATTACAATCAGGATACCGAGAAGAAGAACATTATCGAAATTATTATTGCCAAGCAGCGTAACGGTCCGGTAGGGACGGTGGAGCTTGTGTTCCTTAAGAACTTCAACAAGTTCGTCAACTACGAGCGGGCCCATGCAGAACCGTTTGCAGGTTAGGCAAACTTCGCACAATACACGAACGATCGCACATTTCAGTCTGTGATCGTTCGTTTTTATTTGACTTTAAAAAGTGCCGCTGTTACACTGATTATTGTGCTTTGGCGGCCTGCCCGCCTGGTGTCCGGAGGGCTGCGTACAAGATGAAGCGCGTACAGAGCCCCTATGATAAGCGGAAAAATAATGGTGCTTGCTAGCACCTACGGAGGAATGTACATGTCAACGGTAGTCGTCGTGGGAACACAATGGGGAGACGAAGGCAAAGGCAAGATCACGGATTTTCTGGCGGAAAGTGCAGATGTGGTCGCCCGGTATCAAGGGGGTAACAATGCCGGTCACACGATTCTGATTGACGGAAAGAAGTTCAAGCTGAGCTTGATTCCATCTGGTGTATTTTATAAAGAGAAGACTTGTGTTATCGGCAACGGAATGGTCATTAACCCGGAAGCGCTGATCCAAGAAATTAATTATATTCATGACAATGGCTTCGATACGAAGAACCTGGTAATCAGCGATCGTGCGCATGTCATTATGCCTTATCATATGGTGCTGGATGCGCTTGAGGAAGACCGCAAAGGCCCGAACAAAATCGGTACAACACGCAAGGGGATCGGCCCGTGCTACATGGATAAGGCTGCCCGTAACGGCATCCGGATTGCTGATCTGATGGACGCTGAGGAATTCGAGCTGAGACTTCGTCCATTGATGGAAGAGAAGAATCAGGTGATCACTCAGGTATACGGCGCTGAGCCGCTGAATGTGGAAGAGATTCTGACCAAATATCTGGAGTATGCAGAAGTGCTGCGCGGCTATGTAACCGATACTTCGGTGGTACTGAATGATGCGATTGATGCGGATTCCCGGGTGCTGTTCGAAGGTGCGCAGGGCGTGATGCTCGATATCGACCAGGGAACTTATCCGTTCGTTACTTCATCGAATCCTTCGGCTGGCGGCGTCTGCATCGGTTCGGGCGTGGGTCCGTCCAAGATCAAGCAGGTTATCGGTGTGGCGAAGTCTTATACTACCCGCGTAGGAGACGGCCCGTTCCCTACAGAGCTGAACGATGCGACCGGTGATTATATCCGCGAGACCGGGCATGAGTACGGAACCGTAACCGGACGCGCCCGCCGCGTGGGCTGGTTCGACAGTGTGGTTGTGCGTCACGCCCGCCGCGTCAGCGGAATCACCGGCCTGTCGCTGAACTCGCTGGATGTCCTGAGCGGTCTTGAGACTGTGAAGATCTGCACCGGCTACAAGTACCGTGGAGATATTATCACACATTACCCGGCAAGCCTGAAAATGCTGGCAGAGTGTGAAGCGGTCTACGAGGAGCTTCCAGGCTGGAGCGAAGACATCACTGGGGCGAAGACGCTGGAGGATCTGCCGGCCAACACACGCAAATACGTGGAACGTGTATCGGAGCTGACGGGGATTCCAATCTCGATCTTCTCTGTGGGCCGCAACCGTGAACAGACTAATCAAGTACTGCCAATCTATATCTAGACTGAAGCAGAACTAAATAGATACGTATAGGAGCAGGGGCCTCGGTGAGGCTCCTGTTTTTGTTTTGTCAGGATTATTGTTCAGCAGGTAATCAGCTTTAATGTGCTTCGGGGACGTTTCCCGGACGTTGTTCTAGTCAATACTGTGAGAATGGGAGCATAGCGAACCGATTCTTCTGAGATTGAATAGAGCAGGGTGTAAGGGAGTGATGTTGGTGAAAATAGTGAAGCGTGCGCTGAGCATCTGCCTGATTGTGGTGCTGGCGAGCGGCCTGTCCATGCTGACAACGGCCTATGTGGTGAATACGTATATCCAGTCGGTGCTGGCCAGCTTCGATATCAAGCTGGACGGGCCGGGGCCGGGAATCGGCGGCTTCGTGAAGAGTCTGACCGGTATGGGCGGCAGCGGGGCTGCCCCCAAGGAGAATTCCAAAGCGGCCTCAAACGAGACTAAAAACTCCACTAAGGAGGCTGATTCAAGCAAGACGGAGGTAGAGAAGAAGGACAGCAGTGGCGGAAAAGCCGGGAATCTTCAAGAGAAATCGGTAGACGAGACGGTGCCCGATAATGCACTGCCTGTGATGGGACAAGCCGCTTCGGGAGAAGAACAGAGTGAGCAGGGGCTGGACCAGAATCTGGTGATGACGCCGGAGGCTATGAATGATCTAAAGGAGAACCTGCCTGCTAATGCGAAATCCAATATCTTCAATATTCTGATGAATAAGCTTCCCCAGGAGGAGATGATCAAGATCTCTGCTGCCCTGGAGGGCGGCTTGACAGAGAGCGAAGTAACGGAACTGCAGGGTATCATTGCGAAGTACGTAGATGAGGATGAATATAAGGCGCTGATGAAAATGCTTACACCAGATAGCGGAGGGACGAATCAGAATTAAAAATTGTCATTTTTTGGACACGAATTCGCCGTTTAAAACGCATATTTTGGGAATAAACCCGCGAAATTGGCGGGTTTTGCTATGGGAGCAAAGTTGAAATTTTTCTTCAGGCTATGGTACAGTAAAAAAGGACTAATAAGGGTTAATATTTTGTAACCTTTTTCGTATGCGTCATACAGTCATATTCGTACTCATGCAAATCGGATGCGCGAAGCATATACATTCTTGTTTTTACAGCCGAAAGGGAGAGTTTCATGAAAGGATTTAAGTTTATACGCCGGATGGGGAACCTGCGGAACCGTGCAGAAGCATCCGCAGGATCTGGTGCAGCAGGTGAACAAGGTAAGGATGCAATGACTTCGGGTGAATCCCGTGTCTTTCAGCCGGAGATGAAATCCCGCCGCCGGCGTTCATGGATACTGGCTTCTGCCGGTCTGGTTCTGCTGACCACCTTCCTGGTGGGGGCACAGAAGAAGCAGGTAGCAGCGAATACAGTAACCTATTACAAAGTGCTGGTGAACGGTGAGGAGATTGGAGCGCTGAACCAGCAGGCGGATTTGAACAAGCTGTTCGAGGAGAAGAGACGGGAATATCAGCTCAAGTATCCTGACTCTGTGATGGTCCTACAGACCGGCGGTATTACGACCGAGGCCCAGCAGGCTTACAAGCCGGAGATTAACAGCGAGGCTACACTGGACAAGCTGGATGGTATGCTCAAGGCTTATGCCGTAGGCGTACAACTGGCTGTGGATGGGGAACCACTCGGGATTGTGAAGGATCAGGAGACGGCGGCGGCGGTGCTTCAGGCCGTTAAGTCGCATTACGCTCCGCAGAAGGCGGCAGCTCCGGGTGCGAAGCTGAAGAAGACAGCGGCCAAGGCGGGAGCGGCTGGTTCAGCCGCCAATGATCAGGTGGAGTCAGTCAAGATCCGGGAGGAAGTTAACATTGTTCCGGTGAAGGCCGATCCCAATAAGGTGCTTAGTGTAGAAGAGGCAGTGAAGGTGCTGACCGAAGGCAGGGAGGCGCCGCTGCGCTATGCGGTTCAGGAAGGCGACACAGTCTCTGCTATTGCTTCCCGGTTTAACATTACCCAGGCGGAGATTTTCCGCAATAATCCTGAGGTGAAGGAGCTTAGTCTGCAGATTGGGGATGAATTGCAGCTAACGGTGCCGCAGCCTGATCTTACGGTAGTGACCGTAGAACAGGTAACTGAAGAGGTGGTCACGGAGCCTGAGGTTATTATCCGCAAGAGTGACCAGCTGCCGGCAGGCAAGCGGAAGGTAGTCCGTCCCGGACAAACCGGGCTCAAAACGATGAAGTACAGACTGACCAAAGAGAACGGACAGGTGGTCCAGGAGGAGTGGCTGGGTCAGAGCGTAGTGAAGGCTTCTCTGCCTGAAGTGGTCTATTCCGGCACCAAGGTTGTAGGTGAAGGAACAGGAATGTTCGCCTGGCCGGTTAGCGGAGCGATGATCTCCAGCAGCTACGGCGAGCGTTGGGGACGCACACACAAGGGAGTCGATCTGGTATCGGGCAACCGCACGATCAAGGCTGCGGACGCTGGGACGGTCAGCTTCGCCGGTGTGCAGAACGGGTACGGCAATGTGGTGATCGTTAACCATAATAACGGATACGTTACGTACTATGGGCATTTAAGCAGTATTTCGGTCTCTACCGGACAGAAGCTGGGACAGGGCAGCCCCATCGGAATCATGGGCAGCACCGGGCGCTCGACGGGGACGCATCTGCATTTCGAGATCCGCAAGAACGGGACGGCCATCAATCCAATGAAATACCTGAAGTAATGGATAAGAGCTAGACCACCATTCTATAATTCTTCTCTGCCGTCCGGATCATTTCGGGCGGCTTTTATTTCTCTTTGAACTGGCATCTTATATAGATGTGACGCTAAGGCAGGTATGTTAAAATAAAGGAATCAGGGTTTCGAGTATCGTTAGAAAGGTGAAGCTGAGCATATGCAAATGGGAACGATTCTTGTAGTGGATGATGAACAACCTATTGCTGATATATTGAAATTCAATCTGGAAAAAGAGGGCTACGAGGTCATCTGCGCCTTCGACGGCAACAGTGCGGTGGAGCTGGCTCTGTCCAAACGCCCCGATCTGATGCTGCTGGATCTCATGCTGCCCGGCAAGGACGGAATGGATGTTTGCCGTGAGGTGCGCTCTGCCCATTTGGATATTCCTATCATTATGCTTACCGCCAAGGATGGGGAGATTGATAAAGTGCTGGGTCTGGAGCTTGGTGCGGATGATTATGTGACCAAGCCGTTCAGTACCCGTGAGCTGCTGGCCAGGGTTAAGGCTCAAATGCGGCGCCAGCATAAGCCGTCCCCGTCGGAAGCGCCGAGTGAGACAGTGGAGAGCAAGCAGGGGGTCTATCATTTCGGATTATTTATTGATACGGATATGTACATGGTCTACAAGGATAGTGAGCCGCTGGATCTGACACATCGTGAATATGAGCTGCTCTATTATATGATCCGCCATGCGGGCAAGGTAATGACCCGGGAGCATCTGCTGCAGGCTGTGTGGGGCTTCGAATATTTCGGCGATGTGCGTACGGTGGATGTGACCATCCGCCGGCTCAGAGAAAAAATTGAGGAGAATCCCAGCAAGCCGGAGTATATTCATACCCGGCGCGGACTCGGTTATTTGATGCATAGCCCCAAAAACGGAGGGTTGTAATGAAGGCACTGTCCTTTTTCCGGACGATTCAGGCCAGGCTTATCGTAATCTACGTGCTGCTGATTCTGATTGCGATGCAGCTGATCGGCGTATACTTTGTCAGCTCGATGAAGAACTCGCTGACGGATAACTTCACCAAGGACCTGAAGGCCCGGGCCGAGATGCTCTCGATCCTCACCGCTGACAAATTCGGCAGTGAGACGGGAACAGCCGATGAGGAATCGGCGGTAGAGAGCCTGCGCGGCATGGTGAACAATCTGTATATCAATGGTGCAGAAATTCAGGTGCTGGATGCGAGCGGCAAGATTATTACCACCTCAATCCCTTCGCAGAATGACTATGTCGGCCAGCGGAACACGCAGACCGTGGTCAGCCGCGCCTTGCAGGGGATCAGCGATAATGAGGAATATATCATCGCTGATGATAATGTGCGCAAGAAGGTAGTGGCGAAGCCGGTAATTTCCGGTGATAAGGTGGTAGGCGCCATCTATATAGCTGCCGATATGAAAGACTTATATGCCACTATGAGCCGGATTAACAGTGTGTTCCTCTCGGGGTTGCTGCTGGCGCTGGCGTTGACAGCCGTACTGGGTGTCATTCTGGCCCATACGATCACACATCCGATTAAGGAGATGACCAAGCATGCCACGGCTGTGGCCGAAGGGCGCTTCAACCGGAAGGTACCTGTGTTCGGCAATGATGAGATTGGCCAGCTGAGCCAAGCCTTCAACTATATGACGGACCGGCTGCGCGAGGCGCTGCTACAGAACGAAGAGGAGAAGGAGAAGCTGTCGTCCATTCTCGCCAATATGAGTGACGGTGTCGTAGCCACAGACGAGAGCGGCGCGGTGATTCTAATGAATACACGCGCTGCCCTGATGCTGGGCGCGGAAGGACCGCTTCCGGCAGGAGCCTCGCTTGGCGGGCTGTTGGGTCTGGAGCCTGAGCAGTCTGTCTCGGTGACCCAGGGCGTTCCCCAGTCTGCTATGCTCCATCTGTCTCCTATGGTCGGCGAGGATCCCAATATTGTGCGGGTGACCTTCACCCCGATTCACCGCCGCGAAGGCGGACGGATCGCCGGGACGATTGCGGTGCTGCAGGATGTTACGGAGCAGGAGAATCTGGAGGAGTCCCGCCGGGAGTTCGTGGCGAATGTGTCGCATGAGCTGCGGACGCCGCTTACGACGATCAAGAGCTATGCGGAGGCGCTGGATGACGGCGCACTTGAAGATCCGCAGCTCGCCGTGCGGTTCGTCGGCGTTATCCGCAATGAGACGGAGCGCATGATCCGGCTGGTTACGGATCTGCTGCATCTGTCGCGGCTGGATTCCAAGGAATCCAGCCTGCGTATTCAGCAGACGGATATCACCGAGATGCTGGAGGATGTGGCGGACCGCTTCTCCTTCCAGATCCGCCAGAAGCGGATTCACATCAGCACCAGGGTGCGTAAGGATGTCGCTACAGCCTGGCTGGACCGCGACCAGATTGATCAGGTGCTGGGCAATCTGGTTTCCAATGCCCTCAAGTATACGCCGGAGGGCGGGACGATCCAGCTGGAGGCGCATAAGAGCGAGGACGGCATGCTGGCTGTGTCTGTCCGCGACTCCGGTATAGGGATTCCGAAGAAGGATATTGAGCGCATCTTTGAACGCTTCTACCGGGTGGATAAGGCACGCTCGCGGAACATGGGCGGAACAGGTCTGGGGCTGTCCATTGCCCGGGAAATTGTCAAAGCCCACGGCGGCTCCATCTCCCTGCAATCGGAGCTGAATGAGGGCTCGCTGGTCACGTTCACACTGCCTTTGATGAAGCAAAGGGGGAGTGAGGCGTGAAGGAGAGAATCAAGTCATGGATGCTGGTCCTGCTTATACTCGGAAGTCTCGTGGAGAGCTATTACCTGATCTACAGGCTGCCCGGCAGTGATTCGGCAGTGTTGTCGAAGACCTTATATGTGAAGACGGATAATATGGGGCCGGAGGAGAAGGTGGAGAACCTGCTCTACCCCGATAAAATGATTATTCATATGGGCGGGGACAAGCATACGCTGTTCTACCCCAGCTCCACCTTCTATAATCTGATTATGAACCGCCTGAAGGGCCGCAGCTTCGAGAGCTTCCAGCGGCGGTCCGTACAGGACTTCGACTGGGACAAGATCCGCAGCGAGAATCCGGGCATTGAGCTGTCGTTCGGGGCAGGCATTCCGGTAACGCTGCTACAGCGGGTCATGCAGATCTCACCGGATTCGCTGTTCGAGGGGGAGAGCATTGACCGGATCTGGATCTATAATATCAAAAATGACTCCAAAGCCCATGCCATCTTCTTCAGCACACGCGGGGATATTGTGTACGAGGCGGCCAAGGCGGACCTTACGGTCCAGGATGTGCAGCAGCATGTGGACTTCGGCAAGAATCTGACTTTGTATACATCCGTGAACGGTGAGTATTATGTTCCTGAGGCGGATGTTCCGCTGGTTAAAGTTGTGATGCCTGCGGGTATGTATACCATTGAGCAAATGCAGAGCAATCTGTTCTTCGATGCGGGCAGCACCAGATACATTCCGGAGAAGGATGGCTCCAAGATTTATACGGACAGCAAGCGCAGCCTGCAGGTAGACCAGGAACAGAACTGGATGAGCTATAGCGACCCGGCTGCACTTCCGGATGGCGACAGTACACCGGCAAAAGATGCGCTGGAGGCGGTGGATTTCGTGAACCGGCACGGTGGCTGGAACGGAACCTACAGGCTGGCTGCTACGGAGGAGGGCCGGCAGGACCGCAAGGTTTCTTTTCAGCAATATTATGGCGCTTATCCGTCCGGCTCCTATCCAATTATGAGCAACCCGCAGCTTCAGTATGGGGTAATCCATCTGGAGCTCCAGCAGGGAACGGTCTCTTCCTATGAGCGCTCCCTGATGTATACGAATGAGGACAAGTCTGAGAAGACCATTGTCGAGCTGCCCGGCGGCGAACTGCTGAAGCAGCGGCTGGCGCAGATCGGCAGCTCCTTGCGGATTATTGAGCTTACGCCTGCTTATATGCCTGCGCTGGCCGGGGAGAAGCTGCAGCTTCATCCCGTCTGGCGGGTTACGCTTAGCGATGGCAGTGAGCTTACATTGAATTAGGGCGGAGTTAAGCCAAGCGGACAGAATACCGATTCGAGGAGGGACGTTATGGACTGGGGAAGGGCCAAGAGTGTATTGATATATGCCTTTCTGGTGCTGAATCTGCTGCTGTGCTATCAGCTATGGATCGATGTGCGCGATCAGGTCAGTGCGGGACTTGACTTCACTTCCCTGTCCGCAGAGACTCAGGCGGTGATGGAGGAGAAGAACATCCGGCTGCTATGCCCGATTCCGGCTGCTACTCCGCAGCTGCCTGATATCACGTACCGTTATTCGGCCGAAGAGCAGAATGAACTGCCTGTGAAGCTTAAGGAGCCGATCGACAGCAAGCTGATGTACTCCTCGTTCTCGGAGCTGAGCAATCTGCTGAAGAGCCAGATTCCCGACATTGCCAATTACCGGTTCGATTCACAGGAGAGTGAGGTCGGCAAGTTCGTCCTGCATCCGCTGGTGGATAACAAGTGGTCTCTCTTCAGAGTGCGGCTGGAGCTGATTAACAGTGACCAGAAGATTGTGGCCTACCGCTGGCCGAAGATTGAGATCGGGGCAAGCCGGAGCGAGGATTTGCAGAAGGTGCTCCCGGCATCGCAGGCGCTTAGCAGTCTGATCGAGAAGTATTTTCCTGCGGATGCCGCAGTGAAGGAGATTGAGCTGGGCTATTATGGCGAGCTGTTCAACTCCGAGAGCCAGGTGGCTTCGCCGATGTGGCGGTTCATGCTGGAGGACGGCAGCGCTTATTATATGGATGCGATCAGCGCGGACATTATCAGTCCGAAGACAACAGAGTAGAAGGAGCAGGAGAGATATGGGGATTTCATTTACAGTACTGTCCAGCGGTTCTACCGGGAATGTGACAGTGGTGCGTAACGGCGAGACTACACTTATGATTGACGCGGGTCTGAGCGCGAAGCGGATTGACGAGCTGCTGGCCATGCGCGAACTGACGGGAGCAGAGCTGGACGGAATTCTTGTGACCCACGAGCATTCGGATCATATTAAGGGGCTAGGCGCGATGGCCCGCAAATATAATCTTCCGATCTATGCGAATTCGAACACCTGGGGAGCGATTGAGAAGGGGATTGGCAAGATTGAGGAGCATAACCGGGTCATTATGGAGACCGGGCAGCACCGGGATTTCGGCAGTATGCGGGTGGAATCCTTCGCCATCTCCCACGATGCCGCAGAGCCGGTAGCTTACAATTTCTATGACGGCAAGGAGAAGCTGTGTGTTGCGACAGACCTCGGGTATGTCAGCGACAAGGTGAGAACGGCCATATCGGATGCCGATGTACTGGTGCTGGAGTCGAATCATGATATCGAAATGCTGCGGATGGGGCGTTATCCCTGGAATACGAAGCGGCGGATTCTCGGCGATCTGGGGCATCTGTCCAATGAGGCGGCAGGCGCAGCGCTCAGCGAGATTCTGAGCGGGCGGACCAAGCGCGCCTATCTGGCACATCTGAGCAGAGACCATAATATGATGGATCTGGCGAAGATGTCCGTGCGCGGGGCGATGGAAGACCGGGGCTGCTTTTACAAAGACAGTGAGTTCAGGCTCTGCGACACCTACTATGACCGGCCTACGCCATGGGATAAGGTGAGCCAGTCATAAGACGGTCAACCTCGGTAATCTTGTGCTCCAGCTCCTGGCGGGAGAATAGCCCTTTATCAATTAACAGCTCAATCATTGCATGCTGGACAAGAATCAGCTGATAATGCTCATCCTTCAGGTCCCCCAGCTTGCCAATGAATTGCACCAGATCCTTACTTGTTGAAAAAGACTCCATAGTCCGGCCCTCCTTGTGAAATGGATAGTAATGAAGCTGTGAATAATTTACATTTATTTAACATAGAAAACATGTGGGCAGCGCGGCTGCCTGTGATACAATCATATAGAGCGTTCTAATCCTATTGTAGTCTTTTAAGTTGCAAAATATTCCGGATACAAGCTGTTAAACTTTTTAGTAGCTTATTAGAATAATAGACATCCCTTGCGCTTAGAACCCACTGGAATGTGGTGAATAAATCAAGTGAAACCTTTTAGTACTTCGTGAAGTCTAAGAGATATAGCGGTTAAGCTCGGGCGTGGTTGCTTGGCGTTCAGGTCGTGAATGCGGTGGCAATAGAGGGGAGAGAGTGTAACATGGGATTATTTGATGATGATTTCTATTCAACCAAGGTGTCACGGCGCAAAAGCGGCAAATCGAAATCAACCGGCGGATATGCTGACGGCAAGTGGGCTGTCCGCAAATCGAAGCGGTCGCTGGCAACCTGGCAGATCTCGCTGATCAGCTCTGTCTGCAGTGCTGTAGCGGCTGTGCTGCTGTTCAGTCTGGTAACGGGACAGTTCGCCGCTGAGAGAGCTCAGGCTCCGGTGGTTATTGATAAGGTGGCTGCGAGCAGCGCAGATCCGTATGACCGGATTATTCAGGCTGCTGCACATATCCGCCCTGCGGTAGTGAGCATCATTAATCATAAACAAGATAATAAGGAACTTAATATTCTCGATGAATCCGCGCTAGGCTCGGGAGTTATCTATAAGAAGGATGACAATAAGGCATTTATCATTACGAATAATCATGTCATTGAGGGTGCCGGTAAGCTGGAAGTGGTTACAGTAGACGGCGTGACACACAAGGCGGAGCTGGTAGGTGCCGACAAGGTGAGCGATATTGCTGTGCTCTCCATTGACGGCAAGGGAATCGACCGGATTGCTGAGATCGGGGATTCCTCCAAGCTGCGTCTGGGTGAGACTGTCATTGCCATCGGCAACCCGCTGGGGCTTGGAGATACACTGACTTCCGGT
Organism: Paenibacillus sp. FSL M7-0896; assembly: GCF_037975415.1. Taxonomy (NCBI): domain Bacteria; kingdom Bacillati; phylum Bacillota; class Bacilli; order Caryophanales; family Paenibacillaceae; genus Paenibacillus; species Paenibacillus sp. FSL M7-0896. The sequence goes on along the minus strand of NZ_CP150250.1, from coordinate 7,319,150 downwards.
ATTGTCAGCTACACAGAGCGGACGATACCGGTGTCACTGAACCAGGACGGCGTGTACGATTGGGAGCAGGAAGTGATCCAGACGGATGCGGCCATTAACGAGGGCAACAGCGGGGGCGCACTAGTGGATCTGGACGGCAAGGTGATTGGTATCAATACGATGAAGATCTCCGATACGGGGGTAGAGGGACTGGGCTTTGCGATTCCCTCCAATCATGTGGTGGATACAGCCAATGAGCTTACCTCCAAAGGCCGGATAGCCCGGTCATACCTGGGCGTCTATTCAGTGGATCTGAATAATCCTTATGTACCGCTGGCCGATGACCAGCGTAAGGAGCTCAATCTTCCGTCTCTAGTGACCGATGGGGTTGTGGTTCTGGATGCTGTGGGACCGGCGAAGGAAGCGGGTCTGCAGCTTAACGATGTGATTACCAAGTTCAACGATAAGCCGATTACCTCCACGCTGTCGCTGCGCAAATATCTGTACGATCATACCAAGATCGGCGATAAGCTGAAGATTACCTTCTACCGCAATGGTGAAGTGAAGCAGACCACAGTCCAGCTTCTTGAGAAGCCAGAGGAATAAAATTGGAAATGACCGTATATAATAATGAGGCAGTCACGATTACGGAAACAGTTCAAGCCGTCCTTTTCAGGAAAAAAAGAAGAGGGCGGGGCTGTTTCAAGAATAAATAAATGGGGTAATTGGTAGCAATGGGTATAAATATTACAATTTATTCTGACTGGTAGCCCTTACATTGGGAAGTAGTCCTTATAAGGGAAAAAACGGAGGAATTAGGATAGAACAGCTTGCCTTTGTTATTAAGGTGTGGTAACATGAAATTGTTCTTACATTGATACCTTATTCTCGCATTGAAAAGGGCTGTCAACCAAAGCTACAACCTTTCTCAATGTGTGAATTTTTTCTTTGTCTGAAGATAAAAAGAACATATTAATTTAAATTTGTGGAGGTAACACACATGCAAACAGGTACAGTTAAATGGTTCAACGCAGAAAAAGGATTCGGTTTCATCGAAGTTGAAGGCGGAAGCGACGTATTCGTTCACTTCAGCGCAATCACTGGCGACGGCTTCAAAACTTTGGACGAAGGCCAACGCGTTGAATTCAACGTTGTTCAAGGCAACCGCGGACCACAAGCCGAAAACGTTGTAAAACTGTAATTAATAGAAGGTACCGTCCCCGCTTGTGAAAGTTGGGACGGTCTTTTTTTATCATCACTTGCTTGCAACATAAAGGAAGGGAGGAACGGCAATGAACTACCGGAAAAAGCCTTTGGAGGAAGTACCGGAAGAAAATACCGCAATTTGGGCCTGTACCAACGAGGATTGCAATGGATGGATGAGGGATAATTTCGCATTTGAACATGCGCCTTCCTGCCGTCTCTGTCATTCCCCAATGGTTCGTAGCATGAAGATGCTGCCGCAATTGCTTAATTCAAATGGCGATCTCAAATCGCTTAAGAAAGGTATTTCCATTACCTAGACCAATACCTTTATGAGTCAAGACAACTATATATGCAGGACACCTTCAAGACGGTGAAACCGTCTTATTTTTTTTGCTTTTAAATGCAAAATTGTGATATTTGTCACAAATTTATTGTTTTTTATGCCTAAACGGGGCGTATAATGTGATAATTATCACACTTTGAGTGATGGGAATTTGACAAAATAGACATAACGAAATGGGGAGAAGGAAGGGGAGAAATATGGATACAGTACTGCTGTCGCGTATACAATTTGCGTCGACGACAATTTTTCATTATTTCTTTGTGCCAGTATCGATCGGACTTGCGCTCATAATTGCCATTATGGAGACCATGTACGTAAGAAAGGGCAATGAAGAGTACAAAAGAATGGCGCAATTCTGGGGGAAGCTATTCCTGATTAACTTCGCAGTAGGTGTAGTAACAGGGATCTTGCAGGAGTTCCAGTTCGGGATGAACTGGTCGGATTATTCGCGCTTCGTCGGTGATGTGTTCGGGGCTCCGCTTGCGATTGAAGCCTTGTTGGCCTTCTTCCTGGAGTCCACGTTCATCGGAATCTGGATCTTCGGCTGGGATAAGGTATCCAAGCGGATTCATCTGTTATCCATCTGGCTGGTCGCCTTCGGAACGATGCTGTCGGCATTCTGGATTCTGCTGGCTAACTCGTTCATGCAGCATCCGGTCGGCTTCCAGATGAACAATGGCCGTGCTGAGATGAATGACATCTTCGCACTGATTACAAACGGCCAGCTGCTGGTGGAATTTCCGCATACAGTCCTTGCCGCTTACGCTACAGGCGCCTTCCTGGTAACAGGGATCAGTGCATACAAATTGCTTAAGAAGCAGGACGTTGCCTTTTTCCGAAAATCATTCGAGATTGCAGCAATTGTAGGGGTTATCTCTTCCTTCGGCGTTGCGGTTGCAGGACATGCACAGGCTCAATATCTGGTAGAGACACAGCCAATGAAGATGGCCGCATCCGAAGCGCTGTGGGGCGAGAGCGGCGACCCGGCACCTTGGACGGTGTTTGCCAATATCGATGTGAAGAACCAGACCAACAGCAATGAAGTTCAGGTTCCGTATCTGCTGAGCTTCCTGTCCTACAGTAAATTCTCCGGTGAAGTGAAGGGGATGCTGGAGCTGCAGCAGGAGTATGAAGTGGCCTATGGGCCAGGAGATTATATTCCGCCGGTCAAAACAACCTTCTGGAGCTTCCGGATCATGGTGGCTGCAGGCTCGCTGATGATACTGTTTGGGGTATACGCGATCTACCTCATGTGGCGTAAAAAGATGGACAGACCCAATACCTGGTTCATGCGCTTCATGTTCTGGGGACTGCTGCTTCCGCCGATTGCCAACACGGCCGGCTGGATTATGACAGAGATCGGGCGTCAGCCATGGACTGTATTCGGACTTATGACTACAGAAGACAGTGTATCACCTAATATTACCAGCGGACAGGTACTGTTCTCGGTGATTTCTTTTACCGCGATCTATGCCATATTGGGTGCAGTGCTAGTCGGCCTGTTCGTCAAAGTGATCAAAAAAGGTCCTTATGCTATGGATAACGAACACGGTGAATCCCACGATCCGTATAACAAGGAGGGCTAACCTATGTCACTTAATGAATTATGGTTTCTGCTGATTGCGGTGCTGTTCGTCGGGTTCTTCTTCCTGGAAGGCTTCGACTTCGGTGTAGGGATGGAGACGCAGATTCTGGCCAAGAATGATACGGAGCGACGGATACTGATCAATTCGATCGGGCCGTTCTGGGATGCGAATGAGGTATGGCTGATTACGGGTGCCGGTGCCATGTTCGCGGCCTTCCCGCATTGGTATGCTACGCTGTTCAGCGGTTTCTATATTCCGTTTGTATTTGCTCTGCTGGCGCTAATCGCCCGTGGTGTCGCCTTCGAATTCAGAGGCAAGCGCGATTCCAAGGCTTGGCAGAAAACATGGGATGTCTGCATCTTCTTCGGCAGCTTCCTGCCGCCGTTCCTGCTCGCCGTGGTCTTCGCCAGCTTCATCAAGGGCTTGCCGATCGACAAGGATATGCAGATGTATGCCGGATTCTTCGATATCGTCAATGCTTATACAGTGGTTGCAGGGATTACGGTTGTCCTGCTGTGTCTGGTGCACGGGCTGATGTTCACTACGCTCCGCACGCTTGGAGATCTGCAGGAACGGGCGCGTAAGCTGGCCCAGAAGCTGCTGATTCCACTGGCGGTGCTCTTGGTAGCCTTCGTTGTGATGACATATACTATGACGGATATCTTCGATAAACGCGGAACGTTGCTATGGATTGTAGTCGTTCTCGCTGTAGCCGCTTATCTGCTGGCCGGATATTTCATGACTAAGAAGAAGGACGGCTATGCCTTCGGGATGACTGGTGCTGTGATGGCGCTGTCTGTTGCATCGATCTTCATCGGACTGTTCCCGCGGGTGATGATCAGCTCGCTGGATCAGGCATTCAACCTGACGATTACGAATGCGGCCTCCGGCCAATATTCGCTGAAGGTGATGACGATTGTAGCGCTGACCCTGCTGCCGTTCGTGCTGGGCTATCAAATCTGGAGTTATTTCATCTTCCACAAACGGGTTCATGAGAAGGAGCATCTTGAATACTAATGGATAAAAATTTGCTTGGGTACAAAGGAGTTAAGCCTGTCTTTCTGCTGGTTGGCTTCCTGACCCTGGTGCAAAGCTTCTCCATTCTTCTGCTGGCGAAGTCGCTGGCAGAAGCTGTCTCTGCGCTGTTTGCGGGAGAACCGCTGAAGGAACAAGGGGCTAGAGCGCTCTTGTTCCTTCTTGCGTTTCTTGTGCGTCATGCCTGCGCTATGCTGATGAGCCGGGCGGCGTACCGCTTCGCGGAAGCGACTGGCAGCAGCATGCGGAGACAGATGATGGACAAGCTGTTCCAGCTGGGACCAAGGCTGGCTGGCGACCGGGGGACCGGAAATATGGTCACATTAGTGCTTGAAGGAGTAACGAAGTTCCGCACATACCTGGAGCTGATTATTCCGCGGATGGTCGGTATGGCGGTAACACCCGCTCTGCTGCTTATCTATGTATTCACCCTGGATACGTCCAGCGGTGTCATTCTTACCTTAACGATGCCGATCATTATTGTATTCATGATCCTGATCGGGATGACGGCCCGCAAGCAGATGGACCGTCAGCTGAAGTCCTACCGTACCTTATCGAATCACTTCGTGGATTCACTGCGCGGTCTGGAGACGCTGAAATATCTTGGACGCAGCCGCAGCCACAGTGAGAGTATTGCTAAGGTCAGTGACCGCTACCGTTCAGCAACCATGCGTACGCTGCGAGTCGCCTTCCTGTCATCGTTCGCACTGGACTTCTTCACCATGCTGTCTGTCGCTTCGGTAGCGGTAAGTCTCGGTCTGCGTCTGGTCAATGAGCAGATGACGCTGGTTACCGGACTGACGATCCTGATTCTCGCGCCGGAATATTTCCTGCCGGTGCGCTTGGTGGGTGCAGACTTCCATGCCACACTGGATGGCAAGGAAGCCGGTGAAGCGATGAAGGACATCATTGACCGTGACACGGTCCAGGCGAAGCTGCTGGAGCCGGGTGGGCAGGGAGCGGTGAAGGGCGATGGAGGAGAGCTGCCGGGAGGCGTTTTCACGTGGAACAATGATAGTGAACTTCGGCTTCATGCGGTGGGCGTACAATATGAAGCTGACGGTGTATCCTCGCTCGAAGGGGTGAATCTCGACTTCAGGGGATATGCCAGAATCGGTATTATCGGGGAGAGCGGGGCAGGCAAGTCTACGCTTGTAGATATTCTGGGCGGCTTCCTTCATCCAACCTCCGGAAGCCTTACGATCAATGGAAGCCTGGTCAGTGCGCTGACCGATGAGGGGTGGCGGAAGCAGACGGCTTATATTCCGCAGCGCCCGTATATCTTCAGCGGCACTCTGGCTGATAATGTCCGGTTCTATTATCCTGAGGCTTCGCAGGAAGCGGTAGCTGCCGCGCTGGAGTCGGCAGGTTTATCGAAGCTGGTGTCCTCGCTGCCGGAGGGATTGAACGAAATGATCGGCGGCGGCGGCCGTTCGCTCAGCGGCGGACAGGAGCAGCGTGTGGCTCTGGCCCGCGCTCTGCTGAGCAGCCGCCCGATCATGCTGCTGGATGAGCCGACGGCCCATCTGGACATTGAGACGGAATATGAGCTGAAGGAGACGATGCTGCCCCTGTTCGAAGGCAAGCTGGTATTCCTGGCTACACACCGCCTGCATTGGATGATCGACATGGATCTGATTGTCGTTATGCAGCAGGGACGGGTGGCTGAAATAGGCACACACGACGAGCTGACTGCACGGAGGGGTGCTTATTATGAGCTTATTCAAAGTCAATTGGAGGGAATCCATTGAAACGTGAAGGATGGTTTGCTCCCTATTATTCTGCCTACTTCTGGCGGTTCGTGTTAATTATCTTGCTGGGCGCGCTGACCATCTTCTCGGCGTCTTCGCTGATGTACACCTCAGGCTTCCTGATCTCGAAGGCCTCGATTCCGCCGGAAAATATACTGATGATCTATGTCCCCATTGTTGGTGTGCGTACCTTCGGGACCAGCCGGGCTGTCATCCACTATGTGGAACGGCTGGTGGGACATGACACGATTCTGCGCATTCTGTCGAAGATGCGGGTCCGGCTGTACCATATGCTGGAGCCGCAGGCACTGTTCTTATCCACGCGCTTCCGTACCGGGGATATTCTCGGTATGCTTGCCGATGATATCGAATATTTACAGAATGTGTATCTGCGTACGGTCTTTCCGAGTATTATCGCGCTATTGATCTATGCAGCGGCAATGATTGCGCTCGGGACGTTCGATGTGGTCTTTGCTCTACTTATGGGACTCTATATGCTGGTGCTGGTAGTCGTATTACCGCTGATTTCCCTCTTGTTGACCCAGAAGCGTCAGCGTCAGGTGAAGCAGGAGCGGAACCGGCTGTATCAAAAGCTGACCGATGCTGTCCTCGGCTTAAGCGACTGGGTTATCAGCGGGCGGCAGAGCCAGTTCGTCGATACGTATGAAGCGGACGAGCAGGCGGTTGCCCGCATAGACGGTTCGCTGCGGCGCTGGGCACGGCTGCGTATGTTCATCGGGCAGGCCGTTGTTGGCCTGGCCGTGTTGTCTTTGTTATACTGGGCCGCTGGACAGTATGCTGAAGGGGCGATTGCCGGAACGCTGATTGCGGCGTTCGTGCTGGTGGTCTTCCCGGTGGCAGATGCCTTCCTGCCCGTATCCGAGGCTGTGGAGAAAATTCCGCAATACCGGAATTCACTGGAGCGGCTGGAGGGCGTGGAAGCCGCAGCGGGAGATCCCCCGCTTAGCGCGGGAACTGCTGCTGGGAGTGCCGGAGCGGAAGCTCAGGCTGCCGCTGCGCTGCAGGCGGCTAAGGCCAGCGGACAGGTTCAGATTGAACTGAAGTCGGCGGGCTACCGCTATGCGGCAGGTGACGACTTCTCTGTTCAGCAATTGGACCTTGCGCTGCCGCAGGGGCGGAAGGTTGCAGTGATCGGCCGCAGCGGAGCGGGTAAATCGACACTGCTCAAGCTGGTGCAGGGCGTGATTGCGCCCACCATCGGCTCCGTGACGATTAACGGTATCGATGCTGCGGCTTACGGTGAGCGGATTCCGCAGCTCATCGCGGTGCTGAACCAGAGCCCGCATCTGTTCGACACCACGGTGGCGAACAATATCCGGCTCGGGGACCCGGGGGCTTCGGAGGCAGCGGTCCAGCAGGCGGCAGCCCTGGCAAAGCTGGATACGCTGATCTCTTCGCTGCCGGAGGGCTATGATACTCCGGTACGCGAGGCGGGGCAGCGCTTCTCCGGCGGAGAGCGCCAGCGAATGGCCTTGGCCCGTATTCTGCTGCAGAATACGCCGGTGGTTGTGCTGGATGAGCCAACCGTTGGCCTCGACCCGCGCACGGAGCGCGAGCTGCTGGCCACGATGTTCGAGGCAATGGCCGGCAAGACGCTGATCTGGGTCACGCATCATCTGGTGGGCGCCGAGCAGATGGACGAGGTCATTTTCATGGAGAACGGCCAAGTGGAGATGCGCGGCACCCATGCCGAGCTGATGGAGCGGCAGCCGCGTTACCGCAAGCTCTATGAGCTGGACCGCCCGGGTCAGGCTATGAATGCGGCGGATAGTAAATAAGGTGAATGGAAGAAGCTCTTTCTGTCTGGTGTGGACAAGGAGGGCTTCTTTTAGCATGTGGGCCGGATGTATGCGGAGAACCGAATACAATGGTCTCGGCGGAGGGGCGTGGTCCGGGTGTATGGGGGAAAAGTGCCTAGCTGTGGATGGGAGACGTTCAGGAATTAAGTTATACTGAAATGGATGATCCTTACAGGATCAATTAGAACGGGGTGGAAGCATGTGATAACGGAGGGCTCCTGCGATTATAAATAAGGAGAGATTAATCAATGGAATCAACAACATGCGAATTAACATGGAATCTGGACCGGATCTATCCCTCGTTCGAGTCGGAGGGATTTCAGCAGGACCGCAGGCAGGTGGAGAGCCTTGCCGGGGATTTGAATACATGGTCGGCCTCGCAGCCCGTTAGCGGGCAGGCTCCTGCAGAACTGATGGAAGAGTTCCTTAAACAATATAATGCGTATCAACAGCTATATTTGCGTCTGTTCAGCTACGCGGAGCTGCGATTCAGTGCGGACAGCCAGTGTGAGGAAGCCGTCAATCTGATGGACGAGCTGGAAGAGGTGACCAGCGGGGCGGGTGAAGCTCTGGTCAGCTTCAGCAAATGGCTGGCAGGGGTAAGCGCGGATGAACTGGAGCGGAATCTCCGTTTCAGCGCTTATCTGGAGCAGCATAGCTTCTATCTGCGCGGATTACAGGGGAAATCGCAGCATATGCTCAGCGCAGAAGGCGAAGCGGTGATTGCCCGGATGCAGAATACAGGCTCCAAAGCGTGGGAGCGGCTGTACATGCAGACGCTGTCTACACTGCGGACCGATCTGGAGCTGGCCGGAGTGACCCGCAGTGTGACACTGGCGGAGCTGCGGAATCTGGTCTACGACCCCGATCCTGCGGTACGGCGGGCGGCGGCTGAAGCAGAGCATGAGGCTTGCCGCAGCGTAGCGGAGCAGAGTGCCGCCTGTATCAATGCTGTCTCCGGTGAGGCGGCAGCCATCTATGAGCTGAGGGGCTATGCTTCCCCGCTGCATAAGGTGCTGGAAGCAGCGCGGATGGATGAGGAGACGCTGGAGGTGATGCTTCAGGCCATCCGGGAGAGCCTGCCGGTCTTCCGGGAGTATTATGCCGAGAAGGCTGGGCGGCTGGGGCATTCGGGGGGACAGCTGCCGTTCTGGGATGTTTTTGCGCCCATTGGCACGGAGTCTTCAATCCGCGTCACCTATGCTGAGGCCCAGGCGATGATTATCGCGGGGTTCAGCAGATTCAGCCCCGAGCTGGGCGGGTTCGCCCGCAAGGTGTTCGGGGAGCGCTGGATTGATGCCGAGCCGCGCAGCGGGAAAGGCAATTTCGGGATGTGTGTCGATATCGTCCCGATTGGAGAGAGCCGGATCATAACAAGCTTCCACGGCCAATATATAGATGTGAGTGTGCTGGCTCACGAGATTGGGCATGCATATCATACCAGCCGCCTCGCAGGACATACGATGGTCAATATGGATTATCCGGTGCCGATTGCGGAGACGGCGTCGATTTTTTGCGAGAGTCTGATTCATGTTGAACTCCTGAACTCGCTGCCTGCGGAGGAAGCGGATGCGATCCTGGAACGTAGTCTCTCGGATGCGGGGTATTATATTGTCGATTTCTATGCCAGGTACTGCTTCGAGAGCGCGCTCTATGCCCGCCGGTTATCCGGTCCCCTCCCATTAGAGGAACTGAACGCACTGATGCTGGAGTCGATGGCTGCCGCTTACGGGGATAGTGTGCTGCCCGGGTCCATTCACCCTTACCAGTGGATTAGCAAGGCCGGGTATTATATGGCAGGCAATGAGTTCCTGAACTTCCCGTATTCCTTCGGGCTGCTGTTCTCCAAGGGGCTGTATGCCCAGTACCAAAAGCAGGGGCAGGCGTTCGTGAGCCGCTATGAACAGTTCCTCTCAGCGACCAGTACCCGGAGCATCGCAGACGCTGCGAAGCTGATGGATATTGATGTGCATTCCCTGGATTTCTGGCAGGAGGCGCTCGGATTCATTGCCGGGGATGTCCGGAAGTTTGCGGGGCGGGAATAAGAGTGTATTTTGCGCTGCGTGAGGTTCCTTTTTGCAGGGAAGTGTGGTAGAACAGTAGTATAAGTCTACGCCGCAGCGGCACAGAAAGGGATGCTTGATTGAATGTATGTAGTCTGTAAGGAACACGTAGAGCTGGCCATCGACAAATTTGTGGACGAGTACGAGGATGCACCAGATGTAGTCGATCTGAAGGAGACGGAGTTCTCGGACTGGGACCCGCCGGCGAAATGTGCGGAATGTGAACGAAATGCGGAATATCTGGTCGTCTGAGGACGGTTGGAATAAGAAACACCCTGTGGCCGTGAAGGCTGCAGGGTGTTTTGGCGTGCGGTGTATGCGTGAATGGTGCAGTTGCGGATTTAGCAGTCTGCGGCTTTCGCCATCTCGGCCAGCGGGCTGCGCTGACTGCTCCGCAGGTAGATGAAGGCGGAGCCGATCGCCACGATTGCTGCAACTGACAATCCCCAGTAGATGTTGGAGTAAGCGGCCTGAAGCGGCAGGCTGCGCTGCCATTCCAGGGCGCTGGCGGCCATCGCGACGCTGAAGGCACCGCTGAAGAACTGCAGCAGCTGGAAGAGCCCCATCCCGGAGCCGATCTGCGAAGCAGGCAGGATACGCGAGATTTCATTCGATACACTGCTCGACAGTACAGTGAATGACAGGCTCATAATCATGTAGACGAGCATGACGGCGATCCAGGATTGTCCGGCGAATAGGGCGAACAATACGGTGGCGGCCAGAACGAGCAGCGGTGCGAAGCGCAGAATTCCGGTGTTGCCGTAGCGGTCGATCATCCGTCCGACCAGGCGGGAGACGAAAATGGCCAGCAGTGAGCCCGGGAAGATGACAAGCCCGGCATGGCTGGCGCTGAAGCCGAAGCGGTGAGTCAGAATCTGCGGCAGCAGGAACAGGGTAGCGAAGCTGCACAGGTAGGAGGCAACCCCGATCAGCGCCAGTACCAGATATGGCCGGTTGCTGAACAGCGCTGGCAGCACGAATGGATCAGGGGTCGTGCGGATACGCCCTACAAATAAGGCAATCGCGGCGATGCCGGCGATCAGCGCGATCCACAGTCCGCTGGTCAGGAACAGGAGCAGACCGGTGGTACCCACGCCGAGGAAGATCCCGCCCAGAACGTCGAATGAGCCGCGAGCCGGAACTTCCTTGGGCAGCAGGATCAGGAACAGCGGCACCAGCAGCAGAATGGCGGCAGTGACTGCGAACAGCCAGGTCCAGCCGAGGTATTCCACAATGGAGCCGCCGGCTACCGGACCCAGACCCAGTCCCAGGGAGACGGCCGACATAATCGTCGCCATGGCTTTGCCGCGCCGGGCCTGCGGAATGTAGCGGGTGAACAGGACAAGGGACAGCGACATCACGGCGCCTGCCCCCGAGGCTTGCAGAATACGCACAATCAGCAGGAAAATGAAGCTGGTGCTGAAGAATCCGGCCACAGCAGCAAGCCCTAAGGTGAGCAGCCCGATAACCAGCAGCCGGCGGATCGGCAGGAAGTCCGAGAGCCGGCTGTATGTGATTGAGGCAATAGAGAACATGATGGAATACCCGGTTACAATCCAGGAGGCGGACGCTGCGGTGATGCCGAAGGTCTCGGTTACATCAGGCAGGGCCAGATTGAACATCGCTGTGTTCATAATAACGAGGACGACAGCAACGCTGAATAGCAGAGTTAACAGTCCTTCCCGTGGAAGAGCCGCTTGCGGAGCAGCCATTGAATGCTCTTGATCGCCCTCAGAAGCAGGTGATGAGGTCATGAGAAAGCCACTCCTTCATTCTTTTATTGTATTGTTCGATTACTTACGAACTATTGAAATATAGCATGCGCTAATGTAAAATGCAATTAGGAAATCATCGTGACAAGAAGTACTATTATATACTCTGAAGGAGTCTTATTCATGAAGCAGCTCCATCATCCGGACCGCAAGGACATTCAGCTCGCCTCGGTGCTCTATGCGCTTAGCGACCCGATCCGTCTATATGTAGTGTCGGAGATCTGTAACCACGGCCCGCAGTCCTGCAACAGCTTCAAGGTGCCGATTGCCAAGTCCACGCTGACCCACCATGCCCGGACGCTGCGCGAAGCGGGTGTCATTCATACCCGGGTGCAGGGTACCCAGCGCATTCTGTCCCTGCGGACGGAAGATCTGGACGAGCGGTTCCCCGGACTGCTGGATTCCGTATTGCAGGCTTACGTCAGACCCGGGCCGGATGAGGGATTCGGGGAGCCGGAAGAGGAAGGGCAAGAGCAGGGATAAACAATCATATACCGTATGACATCATCGCCACTCCAGATTCTGGGGTGGTTTTTTGAAAATATAAGAATGTATATGTTTCACGCTATACATTATCCTTCTATTTCTCGCCGAAACGGTACCGTCCTTTAAAAGGACGGCAAAGCCGTTTCCACTTGTATGTACAGAGCATACAACCGTTACCATTGACAGAATTGTGTCAGGTGAAGTAACATTTTAAATTGTAATGATAATCATTCTCGATTAGAAAAGAGGAAGTCAACGCTATGTTCGCATCTAAAGGTAAGAGGCTGCTGCAAGGCCTGCTCGTATTATTGGTTATATCGATGGTCGCTGCAGGCTGTTCATCGAATACTACGGAGAAATCATCGGCTGCCGGAGACGCGCAAGCTGCGAAGACCCTTACAATGGCGTGGCCCCGGGATATCGGACCGATGAATCCGCATTTATATAATCCGTCCCAGCTGTTAGCCCAGTCTATGATCTATGAGCCGCTGGTCAGTTATCAGGACGGGAAGCTTGTTCCGGCTCTGGCTGAATCCTGGACACTGTCGCAGGATGGCAAGGTATACACGTTCAAGATCCGCAGCAACGTCAAGTTCTCGGACGGAACGGCTTTTACCGCACAGCTGGTGAAGAAGAATATGGATGCGATCTTACATAATAAGAAGCTGCACACATGGCTGGGCATGATCCCGCTGATTGAGAAGACAGAAGCGGTTGATGACACTACGTTCCGGCTCACGCTGACAGAGTCGTATTATCCGGCACTATACGATCTTGCGGTGGTGCGGCCGGTACGCTTCCTTGGCGAGGCGGGCTTCCCCGAGGATGGCGATACGTCCAAGGGCATTCGTAGCCCGATTGGAACCGGACCTTGGGTGCTAAGCGAGTATAAGAAGGATGAATCGGCAACCTTTACACCGAATCCTTACTATTGGGGAGAGAAGCCGAAGGTCGACAAGGTGGTGGTGAAGGTGATCCCGGATGCGGAGACCCGTGTGCTGTCTTTTGAAAAAGGGGATCTGGACCTGATCTACGGCGAAGGTCTCATCAGCTATGACGCTTACAAGGAGCTTGAGAGCACCGGGAAGTACGTCACTAAGCTGTCTGAGCCGATCGCAACCCGCAATCTGGTGCTGAATACCATGAACGCGAAGCTCGCTGATCTTAAGGTCCGTCAGGCACTTAGCATGGGCTTCAATAAGGAAGCGATGGTCGAAGGGGTGACGCTGGGGCTGGAGGAGAAGGCGGACAATATCCTGCCTCCGAATCTGCCTTATGCCGATATCAAGGTGAGCCCGGTGAAATATGATGTGGAGCAGGCGAATGCGCTGCTGGATGAAGCGGGCTGGAAGCTGCCTTCAGGTGTGGGCGTGCGGGAGAAGGATGGACAGAAGCTTGAGCTGGAGCTGATGTATGACAAGGCGGATCTGACGATGAAGTCCATGGCGGAGACTCTGCAAGCTGAATGGGCGGGGATCGGTGTGAATCTGAAAATCACCGGCGTCGAGCTGACCGTCTACATCCAGCGCAGAAAGGCCAATGAGTTCGACATGAATTTCTACTCGACGTTTGGTGCGCCGTATGACCCGCATTCCTTCATGACTGCCGTTGTACAGCCGGGCTACGGGGTCTCGGATACTCTGGCGGCCTTGCCGATGAAGGCTGAGATCGACAAGAAGATTAAGGAAGGTATGGCTACCACAGATGACAAAGCCCGTACCGGGCTGTTCGGCTCTGTGCTCACTACGCTGCAGGAGCAGTCTTCGATCCTTCCGATCTCCTACATCAAGCAGATGGCAGTGTACCGGGACAATGTGGCTGAATTCAAGTTCCCGTCCAACCGGGATGAATACCCGCTTCATGGTATTGAGAAGAAGTAGTAGTCACGCAGGAGGGTTCTAAGTGGGCGTATATATCGGAAAAAGAGTGCTGGCGATCATCCCCATCATTCTGTTCTCCTCATTGCTGATGTTCGTGATGATCCGGGTGGGGCCGGTGGACCCGGCTGAAGCCTATCTGGCTGCGGCGCATATCCAGCCGGATGATGAAGTGCTGGCCGCCAAGCGGCATGAATTCGGGCTGGACCAGCCGTTGCTGACGCAATATGTTCAATCGGTGGGCCGGCTGCTCCGGCTGGATTTCGGCCATTCCTACCTGTCCAATATGCCCGTATGGGGAGAGGTTGCCCAGAAGCTGCCCGCAACGCTTCAGCTTGCGTCCGCCAGTATCGTGCTGGCGCTGGTGGTTAGCATCCCGCTTGGGGTGCTAGCGGCGATTTACAAAAACCGGCTGTTAGATCATGTGATCCGGGTATTCGCCTATATCGGCGCCTGTGTTCCGGTCTTCTGGATCGGCTATCTGCTGATGTTCTTCATCTCGGTTAAGCTGGAATGGCTGCCTGTGGAGGGCAGAGGGTCTGTGCAGCACCTGATTCTTCCGTCTATTACCCTGGCACTCTGGCTGATTGCCATCTACGCGCGCCTGCTGCGGACGACCGTCCTGGAGGAGCTGAAGGAGGCTTATGTCCGGTATGCCCGGGCAAGAGGGATTAAGGAACGTGTAATTCTGTATAAATACGTGCTGAGAATTGCCATAGCGCCGCTTATTACAGGACTGGGCATCAATCTGGGGAAGCTGCTGACAGGGGCGATTATCGTAGAGCAGGTATTCTCTTGGCCGGGCTTCGGCCGGTACTTCATTGAAGCGATCATTAACCGTGACATTCCGGTGATTCAATGCTATGTCATGCTCTCGGTCTGTGTGATTGCCGGGAGCAATCTGATAGCCGATCTGCTGCAGCTCTTCCTGGACCCGCGAATTGCGCGTAAAGGGAGGGCCAGCCAAGGATGAATAACTTAAGCAGCCGTTTCAAAGGCAAGAGAGTGATCATGATCTGCGGCAGCCTGCTGATCCTGTTTGGTCTTGCTGGCCTGTTGGCCCCGTGGATCTCACCGCATGACCCGATACGGGTGAACCTGGCAGCGAAGCTCAGTCCGCCCTCGTGGGAATATCTTCTGGGGACAGATCAGCTGGGCCGGGACAATCTATCCAGGCTGCTGTATGGAACACGGATCTCGCTGGGCTTTGCCTCGCTTATTTTTGCCGCTTCCTTAGGAGTGGGATTGCTCGCAGGAGTGGTTTCGGGGTACATCGGCGGGTGGCTGGATGCTGCGCTGATGCGGTTGTGCGATGGCATTATGTCTTTTCCCAGTATGATTCTGGTCTTCGGTCTGATCGGGATCCTGGGGCCGGGCCTGTCTCAATTGGTTATTGCTCTGATGCTGGTGCAGTGGGTGTACTTCGCCCGGATGTTCCGGAATATGATTGTCAGCCTGAAGGAGCGGAATTTCATTACGGCAGCGCGGATCAGCGGCTCTTCCCCCTGGCAGATCATGAGCAGGCACCTTATTCCCAATATTCTGCCGTCGATTGTGGTGATTGGGACGCTTGAGATGGGCTGGGCGATTATGGATATCTCGGCGATGTCCTTCCTGGGCCTGGGCGTCCAGGCGCCTACACCGGAATGGGGGGCGATGCTGAACGAAGGGAAATCCTTCATCCGCAATCATCCCGAGCTGATGCTCTATCCGGGCCTGATGATTATTATGGTTGTAGCTTCGTTTAATCTGCTGGGCGAGGCGCTGTCTGAACGGTACGGGATCAAACGAGGCTCCTGAAAGAAGGTATGAGCGAATCATGGAACAAGCGGAATATGTGCTGCAGGTGAAGGATCTGAAGGTATCTGTGGAGACAGCGGCAGGATATCTGACCCTCATAGAGGATGTTAACCTGGAGCTGAAGCCGGGGCGTGTGCTGGGTCTTGTGGGAGGCAGCGGCAGCGGAAAAACCGTAACATCGCTGGCGCTCCTCCAGATGCTGGACCGGCAGACGAGTGTGATCGAAGGCAGTATCCGGCTGCATACCCGTGAGCTGAACGGACTTCCGGAGAAGGACATGCGCAGGCTTCGCGGCAGTAGTCTTGCCCTGATTATGCAGAATCCGATGACAGCCTTCTCTCCGGTGTACACCATCGGCGTGCAATTCGTGGAGTCGATCCGTACACATGTGAAGCTGGGAAAAAAAGAAGCCAGAGCCTGCGCGATCCGCTCCCTGGCTGATGTGAATCTGCCCGATCCCGCAGCGCTGCTGGGAAAGTATCCGTATGAGCTGAGCGGCGGGATGCTCCAGCGGGTGATGCTGGCGCTCACCCTGTGCCTGAAGCCCTCCGTGATCATTGCCGATGAGCCTACTACGGCTCTGGATGTGACCAATCAGCTCCAGGTGCTGCGGCAGCTGGATCGGATGCGGCAGGAGCATGGGACCGCTATTCTGCTGATCTCCCATGATCTCGGCGTCATTGCGGAGCTGGCTGATGAAGTTGCGGTTATGCAGCACGGGCGGATTGTTGAGACCGCCGATGTATTCGAATTATTCGATCATCCCCGGCATGAATACACCCGGGAGCTGCTGGCAGCAAGGCCGCTGCTTCAGCTTAGTCCGCAGTTAGGGGGCCAGCTATGACTGGAATAGCGGCAGAATACATGCTTGAGGTCAGGGAAGTTACCCATACCTATGCTGCATCCCGCCGGTGGAGGCGTCCTGCGAAGCAGGATAATGTGTTGTCCGGCGTGTCTCTTCATATAGAGGAGGGAACCTGCCTGGGGCTGCTGGGATCAAGCGGAGCCGGTAAAAGCACACTGGGCCGGGTTATTCTCGGGCTGGAGCCGCCCCGCGCGGGCCAGGTGCTGATTCAGGGCCAGGATCTGTATAAGCTGAGCCCGCAGGCGCGCAGGACCATCCGCCGCGATCTGCAGGTGGTCTTCCAGGATTGTTATTCTGCCGTGAACCCCCGGATGACAGCAGAGCAGATTATTGGTGAGCCGCTGTCCAATTACGAGTCCTTGAGCGTTCAGGAGCAGAAGCGGGCGGTAGGTGAACTGCTGGAGTGTGTTGGACTAAGTGCGGCGGACATGCAGAAGCAGCCCTACCAGTTCAGCGGAGGACAGCTGCAGCGGATCAATATCGCCAGATCGATTGCGCTGAAGCCTAAGCTCATTGTATTGGATGAGGCGGTTAGTAGTTTAGATATGATTAACCAGGCGAATATTTTGCGGCTGCTGGGGGAGCTGCGGGTTGCGTTCGGTCTGTCATATCTGTTCATCACCCATGATATTAAGGCCGCCTGTATGATCTCAGACGCACTGGCTGTCATGGATCAGGGCAAGATAGTGGAATATAACGACAGCAAGGAGCAGTTCCTGCAGTCCTCTCATCCTGCGGTTCGGGGCTTACTCGATTCCATGCTTGCGGAGCATCCGCGGAACCGGCACAGGGAGCTGCCCAGGAACGCTGTACAATAACGGTAAACATCCCGTGAGCAATGGAGCAATAGAGGAGACTACACTCTCGCCGAAACGGTACTGCCCTTTTATAGGACGGTACCGTTTTCGCTTTATATGTTTTGGGGCCCCCGCAAAGTACCTGAGTCATCATCGAAGCTAAAGCCTCACTTTGTGGGGTTATTTTATGGATCAAGCTTCTTATAGGACTCATTTGCTTCCGCTAGTACCTCCGCTCCGCCCGCCGCCAGGAACTCCTCGACGAACTCCCCGAATTCCTCAAGCGGACGCTCCCCGGTGATGAAGGCAATATACGCCTGGTCTCTTAGGTTAATTAGCCCAGCGCTGTTCCTGATCAGAGAGGGCGTAGCCACCTCCAAGGCATTATAGATGCCGTCGTGATCCAGCCCCAGGGTTGCCGCCCATTGCTCGCTCCGTCCGGCAGGAAGGATGGGCAGGGTCATGCCGATCCCCGCGCCGATCGTATTCTGGTAGCTGAACTTATGGTTATACGGCGGCAGCAGGATGATATCCTTCTTGTCCGTTCCGGCCCAGTCCCAGTGTGTCCCCTGAATACCATACTGCAGAGATGCCGCCTCATCGGGGTCAGGATTTGCGCTGACGTAGTCCAGCAGCTGGAGGATCTTCTCCAGCTTGCCCGGCTCCTGGGTAGCATCCGCGCCAATGGCGGTGAAGCTCATCAGCATATCGTAGGCTTTGGAGCCGCGTCTGCCGTCCGGACCGCTAACCGGCCGCCCGAAAGCGATCTTGGCCTGCGGATGCTTCGCGGTTAACTCCTTGACGTTAAACATTGCTTCTACCGGAACCAGTCTGGCTGCCTTCTGGTCATCCAGTCTCCAGTCTGTATAATCCCCTGCCTGTGTCCAGTGATAATAATTGCCCATGGAGGTCATGCCGATCCGTCCGTTAATGAAGGCGTGCGACAGATGCTTGTAGCCTCCGCTATTCTCCCCGGTGATGAACTCGGGATCAATGACCCCGTCCCGGTACCATTTGCGGAGATAACGCAGCGCTTCCTGCATATCCGGCTCAAGAGCGCCAATAACCAGTCCCTGATCCTTCCGGCTGAAGTAGAGCTGATCCGTGAAGACCATCTGCCCGAAGGCGCCGAAGACAACATTCATGCCCTCCTGCGACAAGCCGTAGGTGTCCCGGATACCGTTGCCGTCGGGGTCTTCGTTCGCAGCCGCATAGATGAATTTCTCGAAATCGGCCAAGGTATCCGGCACCTTAAGGCCGAGCTTGTCCAGCCAATCCTGCCGGTAGACCACGGGGACCCGATAGATATTGGTAGGATTAATGACCGGAATGCCGTAATAGGCCCCGTTAATGCGGCCATATTGCTGATAGGCGGGTGCATTCTCGCGGATGGCCTTAAGAATATTGGGAGCGTAGGTGTTCAGCAGTTCCTCAGGAATAGGGGCGAGCACGCCCTGCTGCTGGTACTTCAGCAGATCCTGGGTCTGCCGGACCCGGAACAGGTCGGGAATGCTGCCTTGCACCAGCCTCTGGTCGAGCAGGGATTCATATTTGTTATTCGGCAGATTCCAGAAGTCCAGATCTACCTTGAACTTCTGCTCCAGCTCCCGCACCATTACGGCATCCTCCGCAACCGGCAGATTCTGATGCATGGTCCAGGAGATTTTGAGCTTCGGGGCAGAGGAAGCGGGAACAACAGAATCAGCAGAATCAGAAGCGGAAGCGGATGGATCCAGCAGCTCTTGTCCAGGCGCAGACGAGAGGGAAGCTGGCTGCCCGCTGCAGCCGCAGATCAGCCCCAGGAGGGGCAAGAGCATTATTCTTTTATACATATACATAAGGCACCCTCCTTATCCCAAGCTAATCTCCGCCTGCGGCGGCAGTGTATTCACGGTTCGCAAATAATTCCCCGGCGTACAGCCATAGATCTCCTTGAAGCGCTTGATGAAGTAGGGAGTCGTTCCATAACCGACCGTACCGGCAATCTGTTCGATCGACATGTTGTTGTTCTCAATCAGCCGCCGGGCCTCTTCCATCCGTATGCCGGTAATATAGTCGGTGTAGGTGATCCCCAGCTCTTCCTTGAACAGCTTGCTTAGATACTTGGGACTGATGAAGACCTTGGCGGATACGGCATCCAGCGATAGATCCCCGGACAGATGCGCCCCGATATAGGCTTTGGCCGCTTCAATGGTCGAGAGTGCGCGGTCACTGTTCCGCTTCTGCGTCTCCATAATGAAGATGCCGATGGAAGCGGCGAACCACTCCTGCAAATGCCGGATATCCGGCAGGGCAATATATTCGTTATACAGATCCAGAGGCCCGTGGGCGGAAGGGGTGTAGCGGATGCTTTTCAGATAATCCGAGTACATAAATACGGTGTTCGCCAGCACGAAGTGGCAATAATCCGCCGGGTAGCTGCCTTCCCGCATGACGGCTATCAGCTGCTCCAGCGCGGCCAGAGTCTCATCCAGCTGCCGGTTCTGCAGCTTGTCCTTGAATCTCATCAGCACAGGCTGCGGAATCTCGTCAAGACTCTGTTCCCTCTTCAGCAGCTCCCGGTCCTTCAAGACCCTGCTCTCTGGCAGAAAATAAGCATATTTCATTAAGGTCTGCGCTTCAGCGTAGCTGGTGTGAAGAAGGCTGATGGCATCCACCCAGCAGCCCTGCGAGAGCTGAATATTCAGCTGGAACTGCTGCTCCGCCGCTGCTGTAATCCGGTCCGAGAGCTGTTCGAGCAGCGTCCCGGAGGCTTCGTGCGCGCTGATAATGACAACCGTCTGCTTGTCCGGCAGCTCCTCGGCCAGAATGCGGATTCCGTGAAGCCGGATCGCCTCAAGCGTCCCGGTCATCCCGCTCATGGCTGCCTGCAAGCCACTTAGACTCATGCGGGCGTAAGCTCCACGGGTGTTGAGGAGCAGGCAGCAGTAATGACGGTGCTCCAGAGAGAGTCCCAGAAATTGCGGATCTATGGTTACGCTGCCTTGGGCAGGGCTGTCCTGAAGGAGATTCAGGATCATGTTCTGCCGGATATGCGGACTGCTGGCCTCAAGCGTCCCCTCCAGTGTGGTCACTTTGTCGTTCAGACGGTTGAAGGCGGAATCGATAATTCCGAATTCGTTAAGGGCTGGTCCCCGCACTCCTGGCACCTCAGGCCCCGGGCCGTAGAGGTCCTTAATAGTGCGAAGCAGCCGCTTAAGCGGACTGTAATTCAATTTGGCCAGAATGCCGGACAGACAGATTCCTACCAATAGAGCAAGCAGACACAGGGAGAGGATGACCCTCTGGACAACGAGCCATTTCTCATAGAACAGGTTCGCCGGAGCCGCACTGAAGAGCTTCCACCCGGTGGTCGGCAGGTCCTGATAGGAGATGACGTAGGTGCTGCCCCCGATCTCCTGGCTCATGTTCCCGGATGTCTCAGGAGAGGCTAGTGCATTCGAGATACTGGCAGCATAGGTGTCAGCCTGAGCTGCAGCATCCGGATTCGATCCGGCTACAATCCCGCCAGTGGGTGTAGCAATGAAGCTGCTCTGATAGCGGGCAGGCATCATATTCTGCAGAATGGCGCGCAGCGCACTCTCCTTCAGATCAATGGCAATCAGCAGCTCACTGGCTGCCCCGGGGGACTGGAACGGATAGCTGTGCACATAGGTGATCAGCTGGCTGCCGCTGCCGCCGGGGATGCTGGAGACGATATCGTCCGGCACGAACCGGGCCTCTGTCCAGAGGCTGTTACGGGAATTAAGGTTCATGCCGTTCACCCAATCCATCCAGTAGGCGGCACCCGCCTGCTGATCCGCACGGAATTTCAGCCCATACAGCGAGGACAGCAGGAGATGCTGCCTGGGAGCATATAGATGTACGGCTTGTATCAGGTCCGAATGATTGGATACCTGCATGTTCAGCGACTCCTGGAGACTGCTCACCTTGCTGAGATTCGCTGGAAGTGAAGCATCTGGCAGCATACGGAGCGCAGCCCGCTGGTTCAGTGAGACTTCCAGATAGATCTGCTGCACCCGCTGAAGCACGGAGGCTTCAAGGGTACGGGCGGTATTGTCAAGGATGAGCCGGTTGCGGCCCTGAAGCTCTTCCTTATAATGGTTCGAGAAATACAGATAGAAGGCAGAGCAGAGTAAGAGGACAATGACTAACACAACAGAGATGTATGAAGCGGCTAGGGCGGCAAAGGCAGAGTTCCATTTTCGCAAGATGTATTCTCCTCCCAGGCGGATTATACACTAGCCCCTCACCAATCTGTTCGGGATTCATGTTAAATCCATGTTAAATGGCCGGAAAAAAGCTGAATTGTTCCCAAAATCATAGAATTGCGAAATTGTGTTATTGAGCGGCGGTGGAGGCAGGTGCTATATTGAGTCCGATTCAGGCAATCAAAATAACAAGATAGGGGCTGACACATTGAACTTGAAGTCGAAAAGAAAGCTGTTGTCTGTTACGGCAGGTCTGGTACTCCTCACGAATTCTATCGCGGTACATCCTGCAGAGGCGGCCACGGGTAATTCATTAACTGAGCTGCCAGCTGCTCCGGCTTGGGGACATTTCGTAGATACTTATAAGAATAACACACCTGTGAATATGGCGGTGTATTCCAACCCCTCGATCGGTGTTCTCTCCGGCTTCCTGGATCTCTGGACACCGGGTGTCACTTGGGATACCGGGACGAAGCTGAATAGCAGTGTGTTGGATTACAACATTCAATATGTGGCGGATCTGTCTAAGACCCGTACTCCGGCAGAGGAGGAGGCAGCGTATTACGATGACCGGCGGAACCAGACTTATGGAGCGGCTGACGGCCTTGGACCTTTGTCTGAGTTGTACCGTTCGATGTCAGGAACTTACACGACCATTAACAGCATCCCAGATGATGCGACTTCCGTGAAATACAATGATGGCAATGACAGTAACAAGGCGGGTGATTCCAATTCCCAGCTTGGCAAAATGGTAGACCTGATCGGAATCATCCGCGGCAATTATGCTTCAACCAGCCAGGCCAAGAACTTCTACAGCTACAAGCGTCCGTTCCGCTGGAAGGATACCTCTGTCATCGTACCGACACTGGTGCCGGCGATGAGCAAGACGCCTGCCACAGACGGCGGCTTCCCGAGCGGACATACCAACGCTTCCTATCTGGCAGCCCTGGCTCTGGCATATTCTGTACCTGAGCGCTTCCAGGAGCTGATGACCCGGGCCTCGGAGATGGGCAACAACCGTGTCGTCGCCGGGATGCACTCACCGCTGGATGTTATGGGCGGACGAGTGACAGCCATGGCCTTCGCAGCAGGTGCGCTGACAGACCCGGACAATATGGCATTGAAGCAGGCGGCCTATACTCAGGCTCATGAAGTGCTGCTCACACAGACGGGTACCGCAGAAGACCGGTTCACGGATTATGCGAAGAATAAGGCCCAGTATACCCAGCGGCTGACCTACGGCTTCCCGCAGATTCACTCCACGACTGAGCCTGCTGTTGCTCCTAAGGGAGCAGAGGTCTTGCTGGAGACCCGCCTGCCTTACTTGACTGCGGATCAGCGTAGAGCAGTTCTCGTAACAACGGCACTCCCATCCGGTTATCCACTGTTGGATGATCCCGAAGGCTGGGGACGATTGAACCTGTTCGCCGCTGCCGACGGGTACGGTGCATTTGCTGAGCATGTAACGGTAGCTATGGACGCTGCGAAAGGCGGCTTCCACGCCGCAGACCGCTGGCGCAATGATATCTCCGGGACGGGCGGACTGACCAAGGAGGGTACAGGCACGCTTAAGCTGGCGGGCAGCAACACGTATTCCGGTGGTACTGAAGTGAACGCGGGTGTTCTGGAAGGAGACTCGGCAACAGCCTTCGGCAAAGGGAATGTGACGAATACCGGCGGTTCTGTAGTTGAGAACGTCTACGGTAAAATGGTGATCGGCGGCAGCTTCACCCAGGCCTCCGAAGGTACGCTTGTACTGGGCCTTACTGGAGCAAACGATATCCTTGAGGTTGAGGGCGCGGTGAAGGCTGACGGGAAGCTGAAGGTGAACTTCGCGAACAGCTACGTTCCAGGCAGCGGCCTGATTCCGCTCATTACGCATGGCGTCAGCCAGCGCAGCGGGCAGTTTGCTTCCGTGCAGGTTGAAGGATTGCCAAGCAAATATAACGCCCAGGTCGTCTACCTGAGCGATCAGATTGCGCTTAGTATTACAGATACGACAAGCGGCGGAACTGGCGGCGGCAATCCGGGCGGAACGCCAGGTACTCCGGCTGGAAATACCGGAACGGTACCAGGGACCACCACCGGCACAACACCAGGGAACGGCAGCACTCCTACTGAGCCAGAGAAACAGCCACAGGGTGGAGTTAATCCGTTCCAATCCGGAGTGGTGAGCCGCGAGACAGTATACAAGACCGTGACTGAAGCTATTGCGGCTTCGAAGAATGAGAGCATCAGCTTCAAGGATACCGCAGGCCACTGGGGCAGCAGCACCATCGCTACAGCCGTGAAGCTGCAGATCATCAGCGGCTATGCGGACGGCTCCTTCCGTCCGGATGCACCGGTGACCAGAGCCGAATTCGCAGCGATGATCGCCCGCTCCTTCGGGATAGGCACTACATCGGCGGCCTCTAAATTTGGGGATACAGCCTCCAATTGGGCGGCTGGCTATATCGGTGCCTTGGCGGACAAAGGCATCTTAACCGGCTACGCAGACGGCAGCTTCAAGCCAGGGGCGACCATTACCCGAGCTGAGATGGTCACGATTATCGGCCGTGTGCTGAATCTCGGTGTGCTTCAGACTGGCACCCCGGCGAGCTTCACCGATGTCAGCAGCAGCTACTGGGCAGCTGACGCCATCCGCCAGGCCGCTTCGGCTAATCTGGTGAAGGGCATCTCTGCTTCAGCATTCGCGCCAAAGAGTCAGGCTACCCGCGCCGAAGCGGTGGCCGTGATCATCCGCGCGCTGGAGAGCGACAGCTCGGTTAAGGCTTTGATTACGGGCTTGTAGGCAGCGGGGTTGTTAACTGCAAGTGAGTGAGAGGTAGGCTGTAAGTAAGAATTCTTATGGACAGAAAGCAGGAAGTACAAGCCGCTGGCTTGTGCTTCTTGCTATGGTTACGGCCACTTAGCCACTTTGGGTGCCGTTTCGCGTTCAATCGTTACAATGTGGGCATATTTGACAAATTCAATCTACAAGTGTAATGTATAGAACAGAGCTTGTATTTACACTTGTAGATTGTAAGACGCCGCGATGGAATGGAGCTGTTATGATGAGTACAACGCCGAAGATTTCGGAAGCTGAATGGGAAATTATGAAGATTATCTGGGAGCATCATCCGCTCACCTCGGAACAAATCACCCGGCTCCTGCCTGCATCTGTGGAATGGAGCGAGCAGACGGTGCGCACCTTCGTCACCCGGCTGCTTAAGAAGAACGCGATAGCGTATGAGAAATCCGGCCGGAGCTATCTCTATTATCCGCTGGTGTCAGAGAATGAGTGTGTCCGGGCCGAGAGCCGCTCCTTCCTGAAGCGCGTATTTGGCGGGGCTACGCAGTTAATGGTGACCAGCTTCCTGGAGGATGTCGAGCTGTCCAAGCAGGAGATTGAACAACTCGAACAGCTGCTCAAGGAGAAGAAGTCGCAGGGTACCAGCGGCAACTCAGGTAAGCAGGAATGAATATGGTCTACGGATGGTTTGCCGGTATCGCAGAACAGACACTGGCGGCAAGCATGGTGATTCTGGCTGTGTTGTTCATTCAATATGTTCTGCGAAGATTCATCAACGCCCGGGTGCGTTACCTCCTGTGGCTGCTTGTTATCGCCCGGCTGTTATTGCCTGCTGTACCGGACAGCCCTGTCAGCATGCTGCATATTCTGGGCAATAGTAAACATTTGTTAACAACTATCCTGGACAAGGGGCCGGACACCGGAGCTTCTAAGGGTGAGTATCAGGAGCTTCCGCCGGGAGGGGGAGATCAGGTTACATATCCGGCTAATAACACCGCTCTGAATGTACAGGGGCAGACAGACACAGCCCGGCAGGAGGATGGAGCGGCAACGGTTAACCGCAGCTCTGCGGGGGCCGCAGGCTACCCGCTCTGGATGAAGATAGGCACTGTGATCTGGCTGCTGGGCGTCATGCTTATGTTGCTGAATGGACTCCTGTACATCCGGCGGATGCACCGCGAACGCAGACGGCTTAGACGGGTGAGTGCCCCAGAGATTCTTAAGGTGGTTCTTACCACCAGACGCCAGTTTGGAATAAGGAGAGCGATACCTGTTTATACCGGAGGTTCGGCTAACAACCCCTATCTGTCAGGATTAATGCGTCCATGGATTTTTGTCCCTGAGCAAGCTCTGCGGGAACTGGATGCTTCCCGGCTGCGGCACATCCTCGCGCATGAGCTTGCCCACTACAAGCGGAGGGATATGCTGTGGAACCTGCTAGGGAGCCTAGCCGCAACGATACATTGGTTCAATCCCCTGATGTGGCTGGCGATCCGGCGGATGAAGATCGATCGGGAGGTTGCGTGCGACGCCTATGTGCTGGAGGTATTGGGAGAAGAGGAGGCAATTGATTACGGGCTTACTCTGGTAGAGTTCCTGAAGCGCTTCTCACGAGTCCGGGAGCGGAGGGGGCATCTTTATTTCTCTAACCCGCACCAGCGGCAACAGATCAGGAGAAGAATCAGTATGATTCAATCCTTCAAAAAAGGCTCCTACCGCATCTCCGCAGCAGCTGTAATTCTGGTCGCTCTGCTCAGCGTCGTGACGCTAACAGGTGTCTCTGGGGAGCCCGGTGACTCTGCTGTCACGGAACCTGAGGCCAATTCCGCTGGCACGCATGCAGAAGTCGTTGCTGCTAGGGAACGCGTAGAAACGGCAACGGAGCAAGGGCAGACACTGGTGCCGTTAACGAGCATAGATGAACAACAGACGGAGTATGCCATCAGGCATAATCTTCTGGTGCCGATGAATGCGGAGATTGAGCAAGACGGTTATCAGGTCACAGTGACAGGCTTCATGGCAGACAAGAACCAATTCCTTATCTTCTATACTGCGAAAGTGGACGGCGGTAGGTCACTATTCTCCGGTGATCCTCGTTTTGTAGAATGCATCATTACGGATGGTATTACCGGCAAGGTGATCAACGGCCGGACCCATGCGCTGGTCAGCAGCAGCAGCCCGGAGCCGCATATTGCATATGCGGTTGCCAGACTTAAGTTCGCGACTCCTTTGACGGACCTGCCCTCAAAGATTAAGGTGGAGTTCCATTTGCGCACACTGGCAGCCAACGAGTCCAACATGCAGGAGTCTCCGGCACTCCAGACAACCTTTGATGTGAGGGCAAATTACTGGAAGCAAGAGACGCATACCATCACATCGCCAGAAACGCTTAATGTAGCGGGACACAAGATCAGAGTGAAATTACAATTGACACCGTTAACAACCATCGCCACTTTTTATTCAGATGAACCTTTGTTTAAGAATAAGGAATTTATTAAATCATTCCATGAGAAGTACGGTTCTCCATTCCTGTGGTGGAGCAAGACTGGAACGGGAGACTATAGGCAGAAGCCAGGCACTTCATCAATTACGTTCACAGACTATGAAATGAAGATGGTTACAGAAAGCTATTATTTGTTGGATAAGCTGCAATCTCTGCGGCTGGAATTCATGAAGAGTCCGGCGAAACTTACTGGAATGAAGGATCTTGAGCATACATACCAGATGACCTTTGATGTCCCCGGACAGGATCAGAGCTGATCCGGATGAAACAACCAACTTGTATTGAAGGAGAGTGCAACAATGTTTAGAATGAAGTGGAATGAACTGGGGATCTCACATACGGCGCAGATGCAGCCTATACAGGAACAAAAGCAAGGGTCAGCGCCAAATAAACGGCGGTCCTCCAGGAACCGGCTATCTACCGCCATCGTCGCAGTCATGACAACCGCAGCGCTGGTGCTTAGCCCTTTTGCCGTGACAGGTCAAGCTTTGGCCGCCTCGGCAACCGCCGCGAAACCGTCGGCAGCGCTTGCCCCCTTTGTAAATCCCGAGATTCAGGGTTATCGACAGGTTGAGTATGCCATCAAACACAATCTGGTGCAGCCGCTGAACACAGTCGTCAAAAAAGACGGTTACCAGTTGACGGTGAACGGCTTCATCGCAGACAAATATGAGCTGATCATCCTTTTTACAGCCCAGGCTGACAGCAAGAGAGCATTCGTGTTCATGCCGCCCAAGGGTCATAGTCTCCAATTGTCTGATGCGGTTACGGGCAAGGTCATCAGTGGCAAGAAATTCAATGATGCTCTAGTCATCGGCGCAAGTCCGGCAAAGAAAGATCATATTCTATATGGAATTGCTAAAATCCGGTTAAGCAGTCCATTGACCACGCCTCCCAAAAAAGTAGCTGCTGAGTTTCAGCTAGGCACATTAACCGCCATTGAGCTGAACCAGCTAAAGGCACTGGATGCTGAAATGCTCGCTGCCACCGAAAAGGCCCATGCGGACAACCCGGACCAGACCTCATCGTTCAGCTACAGTCCTGAACTGCTGAAGAAGTATGATGCAATCAAGTCCAACGTGAAGTATAGCCCTGTGCTGAAGGTGGCTTTTGATATCAATCCCAAGGTCTGGAAGCAGGAGACCCGTACACTGACGCCGGAGGAAACGATTGATGTGGCAGGGCACAAGATTAAAGTAAAGCTGGAATTGACACCGTTCACGACGATAACCACACTATCCTCAGACGAAGCATTGTTTAAAAACAGAGAGTTTATGGAGACCTTCTATATGGAATATAATCCATCGCTATTGGTCAAGAACGGAACCGGTGATTATAAATCGCAAGAGGGAGCTTCTGTCTATACCTATGCAGACCATGAGATGAAAATCGTGTCAGAGAGCCACTTCTTCTTGAATAAACCGCAGTCGCTTCGCCTGGATTTCACCAATATGAAAGACCGTAAGATTACACAGCAGCTGATTGTTGATATGTCTAAGCAGTAAATTACAGGCTATCTGAAGTATCTTAGGGCCATCCGTGAAGGGTGGCTCTTCTTTTGTTGGGTACAGGGTGTGCGGGGAATGTCTTCTAAGCAGGGCATGTTATGGGCAGGGATGTGATAAAATACAGGGACATGACAAGATCAGACCGATGGAGGAATTATGTTAATTCAACTGATAAGCGTAGGCAAATTGAAGGAAAAGTATCTGACGCTCGGCATCGCGGAATATGCCAAACGGCTCACGCCCTACCTCAAGTTCCAGATGATTGAGGTGGCGGATGAGAAAGCCCCTGATAACCTCAGCGACGCAGAGATTATTCAGGTGAAGGTGCGTGAGGGCGAGCGTATCCTCGCGCAGATTAAGAGCGAGGCGCATGTCATTGCGCTCGCGATTGACGGCAAGCTCTGGAGCTCCGAGGAGCTTGCCGCCGAGATCGACCGGCTCGGCACCTACGGGACGAGCCATGTCGTCTTCGTCATCGGAGGCAGCCACGGCCTCTCCGATGACGTCATGCGCCGCGCCCAGCAGCGCATGAGCTTCGGCCGCATGACGCTGCCCCACCAGCTCATGCGGCTGGTTCTGGTGGAGCAGGTGTACCGGGCGGTGAAGATTAATCGGGGGGAACCGTATCATAAGTAGGGCGAATTTTCTAATAATAACCTCGAATTTGCAATAATAGATCATAAGCCTTAGTTCTTTTTTTTCAGAATTTCGTGAGGCTGGTAGGAGAAGAATCCAACGATATTGAAATTAGTGTATGGCATCAAAAAATATAGTAATAAGGAGAGGTTGATATGGTTACAATGTGGACGGAACGCGCATATGAAATCGATCAATACATCGATAATGGCGGTGAAGGTGTAATCAACTCACGTGAAATGCTCCTATTTATGGGGCAGCCACAGGTATTGCCGGTATACAAGTTGCCAATCAATTTCCTTAGCTTCAATATCGATAATGGCCGTTTTGCCGCTGAGAAACGCTTGAAGGAGCAGGAGCTGGGCTTTGAATTAGACAACCGTAACCCTGCACATGAAAATTATTTTATCGATTTACTGATTCCGGATAATCCAAAGTCCCAACGTTTGTTGGATGACCTGGAGCGTCACAGCCAATTACGACCAGGCGTTATCACACATGATGGCTTCCTGGTGGATGCAAATCGTCGATTGGCCTGTATGAAGCGTCTCAACTCCAGACATCCTAATTCCCGCTATCAATATTTGCTGGTTCATAGATTACCTGCGAATGTGCCTGCTAAAGAGATCTACAAGCTAGAAGTACAATTTCAGATTAAAGCCGATTTGAAGGAAGAATACAATCCGATCAACGATCTGCTAAAGATTAGAGAAGGATTGGAGTATATGAGCGAACAGGAGCTCTGTGAAACGCTCGACTGGACAGCAAAGAAAATAAAGGATTATCAAAATCGCCTCGACCTAGTTGACGGTTTTTTAGAGTATATCGGCCAACAGGAGAACTATACATTATTGCTGAATCTAAACGAGCATTTTGTAGAAATTCAGAAGGAAATTGCAGCGATGAAGACGCTTGGGCTCAACGCCTTTAAAATTCAGGAAGCGGTTGACGTGATGTACCGTATGCTAGAAGTAAACCTGGACAAAGAATTCGATAAATCGATCACACAACGTGATCATATCCGTTATATCCGCGAAGCTTTTGTCAACGAAAAGATTCATAAGGTACTAACACAGAACATGTTCAACAACGAAAGTGCCACCTCACAGGATATTTTCAACGACGTAACTGCAGCAGCAGAACTGTCGCGAATGCAGCGAAACAATGTACGTCCAGTTGAACAACTAAAGAAGGCCATTTCACTGCTAACTCAGATCCAGGACGATGACAGTGATACATTTACCAAGCAGGATTTTAAAACTGCCTTTGAGGAATTAGACGAGCTGATGGAAGTGATTCGGCAGCAAATGGGGGCCTAAAACCGATGGTACATATTGAGTTCGACCAAAATGTACTTATTATCGACGTAA
The DNA here is from genome assembly GCF_037975415.1 of Paenibacillus sp. FSL M7-0896. NCBI lineage: Bacteria > Bacillati > Bacillota > Bacilli > Caryophanales > Paenibacillaceae > Paenibacillus > Paenibacillus sp. FSL M7-0896. Next base: position 7,288,751 of record NZ_CP150250.1, on the reverse strand, counting down.
CCGACCGTCCCGAGTTATTTGTCGGTCAATTTTCGCTTATGTTCCGGGAGCAGGGTTTTGTGAAAAGTGAGTTCTCCCAGAAATACATAATGGATGATCCGATTAAAATTCGGAGTACAGTTGATGATCTCATTGCGTTTTTCAGGCGGAAACGAATTCCAGTGCATATGAGTGACAATTTTGATCGGCTTAACGAACAGATCGGAGAAGAGAGAAAGGTATTCGAAGCGGCGTCGGAACTGGGTCTTGTCGTGAAAGAGGAGGCTAGCGAAGCAAATGCTCTAGACCTACCCGGATTTAAGAGAATGTTGAAGCCTTATCAGGAGAAAGCGGTTCGACACATGCTAGCTGTGTGGCATACAGCCAATTTCTCGGTTCCTGGTAGTGGTAAAACAACGATGCTGTACGCAGGTTTTTCGGTTTGGCGTGAAATGGGGGAAGTCGATAAAATCCTCATAATAGGTCCTCCAAGTTCCTTTATGGCTTGGGAAGAAGAGTATGCTGGCTGTTTTGGTCAACCAGCGATAAGCTACCGACTTATCGGACCGGACCGGGAACGTAGATACAAAATGTCCGATCGTGCTGACATTTTTCTGACTAGCTTTCAAACGGCAGCAATCGATGTTGACCGACTGATTGAACTAATGCTACGATACCGCGTCATGTTGGTAGTCGATGAGTCCCATTACATTAAGCGATTTGAAAATGGAATGTGGGCAAATGCACTATTGAAACTGGCGCCTTACGCAAAACGCCGTGCGATTAGCACGGGCACACCGATGCCAAACGGACTGTTTGATCTATATTCGCAAATGACCTTTCTTTGGCCAGGGAAATTTCTGCTTGGTGAGCAGATTCAATATAAAGCCGAAGTAAAACGTTACGAAGGTGATGTCGAGTGGATTCAGAACAAGATCCGTCCTTACTTCTACCGCGTCAATAAGAAAGACTTGTTGTTGCCTCCTTTCGAGATTCAAAGGGTAAAAGTGCCAATGTCTGAATTACAACAACAGATCTACGACGTTTTAGCCGCACGCACCCTTGAGGAATTGGAGCGATTTTCCTCAAGGGAAATTGCTGAGATAGCCCGGTTTCGGCGGGCAAAAATTATCCGTCTCATGCAGACTGCGTCAAACCCCGCACTGTTGGCGGACTTTTCACACGAGTTCCAGATTCCGCCTCTGACATACGATGGAGGCGATATTGTCAAATTGATTGAGCATTATCCGACTTACGAGAAGCCAAGCAAGCTACAAAAAGCGATTGAACTGGCACAAGCTTTAATTGAGCAGGGACACAAAGTACTATTGTGGAGCACGTTTGTCAACAACATTTTTCAGCTACGACAGGATTTCTTTCGCCTTGGGATCCCGACTTACCTCATTTTCGGTGGCGTGCCAAAGAGCGATGAAGACGATGAGGAGTTCAACCGCGAGCAGCAGATTCGGTTGTTCAAACAATCCGATAAACCATGTATTCTTATTGCGAATCCATCAGCATGTGCGGAGTCGATTTCCCTGCACAAGGATTGCCACCATGCGATATACCTAGACCGGAGCTTCAACTGTGGGCATTATCTCCAGTCACTCGACCGCATTCACAGGATCGGCTTACCTGATGACCAATTAACGACGTATTATTTTATCGAGAGTGAAGGGACAGTCGATGAAGTCATCCATCAGCGGCTACAGGAAAAGGCATGGTTAATGCGTAGTGTCATCGATATGGACATGCCGATTGGTTCTCTAGATCTGGAACAGAATGAGTGGAATCAGGAAACAGAGCTTCAAAAAGATTTTGACACTGTGATTCAACACATCAGGAGTAAGCGTCCATGAAGAAGTTCTGCGACCTGCTGTGGACAATTCGCACCGTGGAGGAGTATGAGAGTAAATACCAGTGCCATATCACCCGAAGCCATCTTCTTCGGATATTGGAGGGGGCTTTCCTTGGTGGTAGAAAAACTAAAGCCCAGCCTACATTGGAGCTTTTATTTTGTTTGAACCTACTCGGGATTGATGATCAACATCAAGTTTACGTGCTACCACGTGGCAATCGTTTGTTGGCAACCGGCGAAGTTGGTGGTGGTGGTTATGATCTGAACGACGGACAAAAAAAGCTCCTGGCATCATGGTATTTCCCTGCGGCGGGCGAGAAAAGCCGAAAGTGGATAGGATATTTTTCCACAGTAGATTCAGGCAAACAACAGATCATCCGTTCGCTAATCATTAAACCACTGCAACAGTGGACGGAAGAAATGCTCTATCTTGGTGTCGTAATACAGTCTGGTGATTATTTAGAGCTGAGTGGTGAACACGCTTGGATACGTGCCTATTCAATAGAGCAACCGCCATTAACGCTAGAAGAACTGCAGGTTAAATTGGAGTTACAATTGCAAGCAGGCTTGGAAGCAGAAGAGAATGCGCTACGCATTGAAAAGAGACGGTTACTACAATTGGGACTTGTTGAAGAGTCAAACCGCGCAGAACGTGTATCGGACCGGTTAGTGAACGCGGGGTATGACATATTATCATTTTCATCTTCATCGCCTGATCCGAACCGATATATTGAAGTGAAAAGTGTCGGACCAGATCGCTCTTTTTATTGGTCTCGTCATGAATTGGAAGTAGCCAAAGTGCTAGGGAGCCAATATTTTTTGTATTTAGTCAATCAGACCGATCCGATAGTAGATCCAATTATCGATATAATTCAGGACCCCTTTTCGTACCTTTCCTTATATGCACTTATGGAGCCGACTCAATATAAAGTGTCTTTTTGAGAAATCAGTTATGAATCAGGTGAGAATTATGGAGCTATCAACAGTAATATCAACTTTTAAACAATTGGATGCAGAAAAATTTTATTGTTCGTTCACAAGGCTATTCGAGCTATCTTTTCGCATCGACGACTTGATGTTTTGGTGTGAAGTGACTGGTATTAATGAAAAAAGCGCTTGGAGTACTTTGCAAGCACATGGATGGAAGCTATTAAGTAGGGAAATCTATGTGTACGGAACCATCGAAACTATTGTGGAATTGGAAGAGCTTTGTAGCGTTTATGGCTTACAGAAGAAGGATATAATTAGTGCAGTTATTGAAGTTGTAAATATGTGCAAATGGTATCTTCCCAAAGCACTGAAAGAGATACCCTTGTCCTATAAAGTCGTATATATCTTGCTTGAATTGCAGGATGAACTCATTCCTTTAAATTGTAATAACTGGATGCCGAAATCCGCTTTGCCTGATCAAGTCAAGGTGATATCACGGTATGCTCATTCTCTGCAGAGGCCATGGGATGAGTCAATTATCTCGACATTTGTAAAGTCTGGAAGACCCCTAAAGATAGAGGAATTAATCTATCAAAGTATGGCAATCGTCCCGGCAACAGTTGGATTAAAGCGTATGTTCACATTTATGTTAAATCTACTACCAGTTATCAAGATTGATGATACAGAGTTTTGGATCTTAAAAAAGTGGGAACATCAAGTGGATTTGAAGCTGGTCGACAGGATCACAAACCTACTAAATGAGAGCGGAACTTTACCTGTAAATGAAATTGTAAAGGAACTCAAGGGTTACGAAGTAGCCGAAATAATCAAAATATTAGAATTTTGGCCTGAATTTAAGGGGCATTCAAATGATACATTTGGGATGAACATTAGCCCGTTGGACGATGAACTGTTGGGGATCATCGTACCATCATTATTAAAGTATTTAGCGGAAGCGAGGGAGGGAATACCTATTACTCAGTTATTTAAGCATGCTGAGATGATTGCTAACTCTCACGGCTTAAATATGCACACAAGGGATTTCAAACCGTTCCTGAAAAGTTGGGGTGAAGTTGCAATTGTAGGTGGGTATGTGTACGCGATGCAGCATGCTCCATTTCACCGAATGCGTCTTGGTGACGTAGCATATTTAGTGCTTAAGGAGAATGGTTCTCCCATGCCATACACCGAATTGGAGGCCCAGATTCGGCGACGAAGGAATTACAATAACTCAATCTCCTCCGTTTTTCTGACAGAGCCGAAGCTTTCACGCCCAAGCCGGGGTTATTGGGCATTACGCGAATGGGGCCTGATCGAATATGATCCACAGATTCATAACCGGATAGGAGATATACTAATTTCAATTATCGAAACGGCGGGCAGGCCAGTTCATAAGTCTGAAATGCGTCGACAATTGCGGCGTCGAGGGATGAATATGAATGAGGGGACGCTGCATCTTGATCTCACGGATAATGAGCGCATCCATCAAGTGGCGCGTGGTGTTTATGCACTGACCGAATGGAAGTTGTCTTTCCGTGATCTATTCCGATTCAAATTCCCTTTTCGTTTATCTCTTCCAGATGGCAACCCTACGATATACGAACTTGAAAACGGTGTTATGGTCGAGTACTTTATATCAAAACACTGCCTTGAGTTGGGCCGCATACTAATTAAACGGTATATCATTGAACATTTCCCCGCCTTACAGCAGTATACCAAGTATACCGTGATGGACATCGCAGGTGCCAGATATGAGGGCTGGGTCGACCGCTTGGATGAAGGTCGATATCAGATTCTAGGCTTGCAGCGATGGTATAAGTCACATAAGCCAAAATATGGAGAGAATATATATTTGTACATACCAAGTAAAGGGGAATATACATTCTCACTATTAACTGCAGATCAGGCGGATGTTTGGATGTATGAGAGTAGTGAATCGGGACATAAGGCATGAGTTTATCTAGCTTTGAAGAAAGTGAGAGAACTAGTAGTCTTCAAGGAGATGTCGTGGCGACATCTCCTTTGTCATTTCGCCGTTAGAATGATACGGTGAGCCGTATCATAAGTAGGGCGAAAAGTAATGAAATTGAAACTACTGGTGACTTTTGGATTTTATAAAAGTAGAATCTAAGATAGATACTGTCGTAAACGGGGGGGCGAATAATTTGGAAGCTACTAAGGTAGATTTATTTGAGTTGACCGAGTTGAGAGAAATTGATTTGAGCGAAAATGAAGAGAGAGTTAAAGCTATATTTAAGGCATATGAACCAGAAGTCGAAAAACTAACAAACTTAGATGATGGTCAGATTAGTGAGCAAATTTCCAAGACTCTTAGTAAAGATGACCCGTGTTATAAATTTGTAGAGTCTAATTTGCTTTATTTAAAGCAATCATATTTTATTCTCCAGAAAGAGCAGCAGATAGATGAAATTGATATAAGTATTCTTAAAGAGCTAAAAATAGGTGAAATATTCGATGCAGAAAGCTTGGAGAAATTAAGTCGTAAAACAGATTCATCAGTAGATTTCGAAAAATTGGAGAGGATTGTAAGCCTTAAATTTGAGGAAGAGGAAAAGTACAAAGACTACAATGTTGTTAATACAATTGCTAGTAAATTTGAAATGCCTGAAACTAATGTTAAGTTTATTTCAAGACTGAGCGAATTTATTTCATTTGTTTCTGAGCTAGATAATGCGGTCAATTATGTGTCTAGAGGACAAAAGGATTGTAGTTTTGATTTATTGCCTTCATTGCACAGAAGATTCGAGAGGGATTACGAGATACATTCAGATATTTATGAGGGTGCTTTTAAACAAAAGATCATATATTACGATAAGGAAATTAAAAACAAATCGGGGGAGGAGTTACGAGCCGAAGGGCAACATTTTGGTTTGCCTACTGATTATTTAGATTTTACAGAGGCTCATTTGATCTCATTACTTTTCGCGATTGAAGATTATAACTATAGTCAGCAGCATTCTATTGTTTTTTTTATTGATTCTTTAGCATACAATAAGGACGCTGTAAGCTTAGAGGAAAAATTATTAGATTATTCTGTACCAACTGTCGTGGACTCTGTGAGAAGATACTCAGCAAGATCTTATTTTATTAAATTGGGTAACTCAAACGAACGGATTCATTTCCAAAAAGGTTGTTTTTTAAAGGTATCTCCTCAAGATCGAGAAGACTTCAAAAGAAGACTATCAAATTTTTGTAGGATTGTAATTATAAATAAAGATTGTAAAAAAGAAATACTGAAGGAATTGTTTAATTTGGGTATTACATTTGAAAACATATACCCGGATAAAGATAATGTCGTGAAATCGATAAAATTTAATTATGAAGAAGTGATGGGGGGTTACCGGGGAAGATGAGAGAGAAAATAAAAGAATCAATAATGAGAATTAAATCGAATCGGCCACTCATTTCAGTTCAAGATATAGTTAAGTTTATAGACAAAGGAGAGAAATATTTAAAATTAAATATTGAGGATATCAATGATGAAACAGAGATGGAAGTTCTACAAGGAATTGTTTTGAGCCCAGATTACCAAAGAATTTATAGATCATCTGTAAAAGAGGAAAGTTCAATAATTGAATCATTATTAGTTGGAATACCAATACCAGAGATTTTCCTGGTGATATCGGGTAAAAACGAGATGCAAATACGACATGTAATGGACGGGCAGCACAGACTTAACGCAATCTATAGATACATTAACAATAAGTTTCCCCTTAAAAGTCTTGATATCTTAGGTGGAGACGCTAACTATGAAGGAAAGAAGTTTTCAGAGCTAGACAAGAAGGATAAAATTAAAATATTGGGAAGTCATTTGTCTATCCTAGAGTTCGAAAGCTTTGAGGATTCAGATACTGAAATTGAGTTATTTAAAAGATATAATAGAAACACGAAGCCGCTAGAAATTCAGGAAATAGAGATGGCTACATATTTTTCCGAGACAAGTAAATATATAAGTCACTTTATCAACACTCTTATACAAAGAAATGAAGAAAAGATGGAGCAGGATAATGAAGGTGAGGATACAGTAGAGGACAAATTATTTAAGATATATAACATAACAAAATCCCGCAATGATAAACAAAAAAATCACCAGGAGATCTGTGTAATCCTTAGTATCTTAGAATCAGGATTACAGGAAAATGTTAGAGATGGTGTGACCGCCTCAAAGAGGTTTCTTGAAAGAAAATCAAAGCTATACAAAAGTGTTGGTAACGAAGAACTAGACGAACTTAAAATTAAGTTCAATAAATTTAATAATTTGGCCTTAAAAATATCTGAAGCTATAGAGTATCCTTTCTCTACGAGTATGATAAATGAGGAAAAGGATAGGCAAAGTAAATTTCTTATGGGTGTATCAATTGTATTAGCTACCATAAGCTATTATTTTGATTATGTCATTGAAAATGAAGGACTCATCTCAGATATTAAATTAATCTTATCTTTATCCCCAATTGCTGATATATCATATAAGGCATCCTCTACTAATATGAAAAATGTAATAAATTATTTATTCTTACGACATCAAATTCATAAGATGCAATTTACTTCATTGAATTTTTTAGAGTCTAAGATAAGCGAAGTCGAAGTTTTTGAAGAAAATAACCGCTACACAGTTCCGCTGTTTTAGCAATTTGAAGCCTGCATTGTTGTTAAGGATGCTTTTGAAAAAGCATCCTTTTTTCGCAGTTAGAGTGGTACGGTGTACCTTATCATAAATGACGGCGAAAACTTTTGTGGAATAGTGCTAAGAAAGATGTTGGACAGAGTGATATAAAGGAATAATAGAGACGATGAGAGAGTACTTATAAGGGGGATCCCATGTCGATCTCAGATAAGACTAGAAAGATACTATGGGGTAGATCAGGAAATAGATGTTCCATATGCAAGCTAAAACTAATTATTGATGAGACTGAAAAAGATAATTCGTCAATTGTCGGCGAGGAATGCCATATTATTTCTGGTCAAAAGAATGGGCCTAGACACGATCAAAACCGTCCTAAAGATGTAATAGATACTTATGATAACTTAATTCTGTTATGTCGCATTCATCACAAGATGATTGATGACCAACCTGAGACATTTACCGAAGACATTATTAAACAAATTAAAGTCAACCATGAGCTTTGGGTATCTAAAAGCCTTGACCAGCAAGAAGATAAACCTCCGAGAATTAAAAGGATAAAGGAAAATATTCCTGAAAAATTACCTAGGATTACAGGCGGAAAAGAAATCATTAATATTTTGGATAGAGCAATGGGGTATGAATTTGATCATGATGAACCAAAAAATGAAAATGAAGTTGAATTGATTTCAGGGTTTCTACAATACCTACATGATTTTGGAGATTTACTAAGCGATTTTGAATCGGGTGAAAGAGTTAGATACGGTTTTGAAATAACTAAAATGATAAAGGAATTATTAGATCATGAATACTACGTTTTCGGTGCACGTGAAGTCAGGGTGTTAGAGGGGGGAAAGGGTGCTCCATCAAGCTTTCCTATAGCGATTGTTTATTTGAGACACAAAGATAATCTACTGATGATGAATTAAAAAGCATAACCCATTTTAGTGAAACTATATTTCCGAAATCACTTGAGCTATTCACTGGGCTTGATGTTCTCCCTAGCTGATATACCTTCTAACCAATTGATTTAAGAAGTTGTTATTTATCACCTTTTCTCCAAAAAAGTAAATTGAAAATGAAAAATAAAACGACACAGGGGGTTTAAAATGGCTATGCCAACAAAAGCCCAGATTTTTAAACATTGGATGGAATGGTTGGACAAGAGGGGATTTGACTGGGGGGAGCCTTGTTGTTGGGCATGTAAACGACATTTTGATGCTAAATATGATTTGAACAAGCCCAGTGCTACACGTGAAGATATAATAAATAACTGGGATAGGGTACCTCTTCAACGTTGCCACATAATTGCCCGTCAGTTCGATGGAGAGGATATCCCAGAGAATCTATTTCTGATGTGTAAGAGCTGTCATGACCGCGCTCCGAACACGAAGTCTCGCGAGGCGTTTTTGGATTGGGTAGAAAAGCAAGATTACACATCCTTGGTTCAAGAAGATATCATGAGAGAATTAAGAACTTTTTAACTTGTAGATCGCGTAGATGATGTAAATGAAATGCTGGCAGATAAGGAGCTAATAAAACGTTTTTTTAGTAATTCTGGTTTTCATATGAATCAGGCTAAAGGCGGGTTGGAGATTACCCTTTCAAGTATATTTTCTCAAATTGCTCATGAACTAAAGAGGCAATAATAATTGAATCCTGCTATTAGGCACATCATTGTTATGGCCGATGAGTATAAAAAAATCAAAGAAGGCAATTTCTTACTGAGTGATATTCACGTCATATAATGCAAAAAGCACAAGCTACTGACTTGTGCTTTTTTGAGCAGACATATAGTCTTAATTTAATCTTACGTTGAAGACCCAAGACGAGGTAGGTCACACTATTTTAGGTATTGGACAACATTCTGTAGGATAGAGAGTAACCCTTTAAAGGGGTTGTGTAACAGAGACGGGCACATTAGCGCCAAAAGGTAAATTTATCGCCATGATGCCTTCCATCTACATTCCCATTTCCCCCCCCCCCATCCTCCAACACAACTCATCTAAAACCTCACCCGCCCGTCTCATCACTCTCTTCATATCCTCGTCCGTTATCATCTCTAACTCCTTCCCCTCCCCATTAACGAGATAATTCAATTCACCCACAAACGCCACAATCTCTAGCCCAGGATGATAGTCGGTATGTATCAGGAGTAACAGATCATTTAATGATATCTCCGAGCCGAACTCTGTCTTATTCTCATAGATGTATAACGCACGAATCATGGAGATGAGGGCTGAATGACAAAGAAAGAATGCAGTCTTGTATTGCTTGTGATTTCTCATAATCTGAGCTAATTTCATGTGATAACGGGCTAGACTTATATAGTCAGTGATTTTCTCTTGCAAGCTTTTTCCCATAGTGAAAGCCTCCCATAGCATATTTGGAAAAGTATTACACCTATTATAATACCTATAAATATTATAATAAATAATAATATCTATTAATTGGTGTTTACCTTTAGGAAACTTGTCTACACTTTGGACATGGAGAGGTGAATACTGTGATGGATAAGGAAATATTGAAGCAGGTGGGAGCGCGGATTCGTGCTCTGCGGAAAGAGCGGGGCCTGTCGCAGGAGGCGCTTGGGGAGATAGGCGGGTTTCATTTTTCATACATAGGGCAGATTGAACGTGGGGAAAAGAACGTTTCTTTATTGAATTTACATAAGATTGCAGAATCGCTCGAGGTGAATGTCATTCAGTTGTTTGCATACCAGGGTGAAGAGTTCATGGTTACCGCAGCAGAGCGTGATATTCAGGATATGGTAGGCATGCTCCGTGAGGCCAATGAGGAGAAGGTACGTGTGGCTAAAAATGTACTGAAGGAATTATTATAAAGAATCATTATGAAGCAAACCAATTTATTCATAGTATAAACAACAGTGGCGGCCTTCCAGGCCGCCCTTTGTTTCCGCCGATAGACCCGTTAAGCTAAAAGGATCAAGGCTGCATTAAGTTTCATGCAGCGAATGATAACTGTCGCTCTCACCCTGGTGCCAAAGAATTCCGCAGATTTGACTGGACCGCAAGGCGAAGCGGGCTTCGGACAAAGCATGCTGAAAAAGGATGCCCTCCGGATGCTAATCATTCAAAGAACTGCCACCTTCTGCCACTGTCCATTACGCAGCATTTTTATTTTTTCATTATATATAGGGGCCACTTCATCCAAAAATCCACGGCCTGCCATATTAGATTGACCCAGCATTAAAAATGATTTTATCATTTAATTTTCATTCCTTTACATAACTAATATAGACTAATTGAGTCATTATATAGTCTGATTAGACTAATTAATGATCATTATGCCTGGAATTAGAGCATCAAGGTCCACAGGATTTCTACACTATTTTTTTCATAGGGATGTTGACTTTGACGCCGTGTCGTACTTTATGCTTTTGATGGAAAGGAGGGCTCACGGAATGCAAACCATTAGCGAGGTTACCAAAAACTATCCAGTTTCCACAAGAATGCTTCGATACTATGAGCAGATCGGGCTGCTTAAAAGTGTGAAGAAGGAGGGATATGCTTACCGCACGTATGAGGAGAGTTCATTGGTAAGATTAGAACAGATTTTAGTTCTAAGAAAGCTGAGAATTCCGTTGAAGGAAATTCAAAGGATTCTGCAGAGTGATGAGTCCAGGATCGCACTTGCTGTGTTCCAAGAAAAGATCTATGAACTATCCAGCGAAATGACGGCATTGTCTGTCATTCACAATGTACTGCAAAACTTGGTAGATCAACTCAAGCTCCATGCCGAAGTGAAGCTGAACCCGGGAGTCTGGATGGATAAAACTCTGCTACAGATCGTTGAAGCCCTTCCTTTATCCAAAAGTAATCTCAAGGAGGACCTATCCATGAACGATTTGATCAAGGCAGATCAACATTTATCCACGCTTAAGGATGTACGGATTGTTTACCTTCCGCCTTCACCAGTGGCTTCGATCCAAGTAATTGGAAAATTACCGGAGTATGAAACGGGGATGAGTTGCAAAAGTTTATGATGGACACGAAGCTGGCCCAACTCAAGCCTGATCTACGGCATTATGGATTTAATCATCCGAATGGAGTCCAACCGGATGGATCGGACCATGGGTACGAGAGATGGGTAACGATACCTGATGATCTAGAGGTACGTGAACCGTTCGTGAAGAAGCATTTTACCGGTGGCTTATACGCAGCTCACATGATTCCCATGGGCAACTTCGAGGAATGGGGATGGTTGACCGAGTGGGTCGAGCACCATGAGGAGTATGAACCGAACTGGGGAGATCCCGATTGTATGTATGGTTCAAAGGAAGAGCATTTGAATTACATCAACCAGTATCATTTAAGCAATGAGGAAATCGACAAGGTGGTACAATTGGATTTACTACTTCCGATAAAGTCAAAGTTGAACCGGTAAATGATACAAGGCCATCCCGTAAAGGATGGCCTTAAAACTTTTGAAGAGAGAGGGCGTTCAGCTACCAGAAGCTTGCTTCATTTAGTTTGATCGGGATGCCGAATTCCATTTCGCACTGTCCATCCGGATGGTGAAGGGAGTTGGGGAAGTAAATCTCCAGGGCCGGACGTGAAACGTCCCATATATACGGGCTTAGGGGAAGCCACTCGATGGAGACCAGGTGCAGCAAATCTTTCGCTATATCCTGTCTGTCTGTTAAAATCCGCACCATGGCGTACTTGCCTCCAGGAATCGTCCGGATGCCCAGATCGCCAGTCGGCGTCATCTGTTGCTCCGTTGTAATGCAGGCATCATACCTGTGTCTGCCATCCGGCGTGATGAAAGGGTCGTCGAGGATGAGTCCGACCGTCAAACATCCTTTTTTCAGTGCTTCTCTCGCGTCCAACCACGAGGCTAACCGCTCAAAGAGCCCTTTAATGTCCGAATTGATTTCTCCTTCATTGATGGTTCCCCTATACCGGGCGTAGATAGCATTCATTGGAGTAAGGTTGCGAATCTCAATCGGGAGATCCGCCAGCTTGCGGGACAGTTCAGTGGACTTTTCAAAGGTTAATCGGGCCCTGAACCGTTCCGCAATCGTCTGGAGAGGAAACCTGTCCCGGCATTCGGAAGCGCTCAGCCCGGTATGCTCACGGAACACTCTGCAAAAGTGGGCCGGGGTTTGCAGACCACAATCCAAGGCGATATCAGTTATGCTCCGGTTTGGGTGGAACAACAGTAGCTTGATTGCCTTCTCGATGCGGATCCGCCGGGTAAACCCGTGCACGTTCTCGCCCATCACCACTTTGAACACCCGATGGAAGTGAAAGGGGGAGAAGGCGGCCACGTCCGACACTTCTTTAAGGGTTAAAGGCTCCGTAAGATGCTCCTCCATGTAGTTGACGACATGGTTGACCCGGTATCGGTATTCCAATTCCAACGCTTTGGCTACCACCATCCGTTTCACCGTCCCCCCTTATTTTCATTATTGATTCAATCCTATCTCTATTATAGCAAGAATTGTTAATCGGGTAGCAAGAAATTGGAAGATGATACTCGCCCATTACACTACCATAAGGGAAGCAAGAATAATAACCTTAAAGGGTGTGTTAATGTATGACCGAATTATTCCGTTATGCCAAGCTGGCCATGTTGGCAGGGGCAGCTAGCATGATCCTTACCATGTCCGCTTGCTCTTCCGAAAAGTCCTTAGCCCCTGTGATGTCCCCCGGCAACTCCAAGGTGATCAACTTGCCAAACGGGGAGTGGCCGATCGGCACTCCAGAGCAGGTTGAGATGGATCCCAAGGAAGTCGAAGCAGTGATGCAATATGCCAAGGAATCGCCGGTTCTCTCCATGCTAGTTGTTAAGGACGGCACAATTGTCTCCGAGTATTACAAGGATGGCATGTCGGATTCCAAGCTGGCTATAAACTCGATCACCAAGAGCGTGACATCGCTCTTGATCGGGATAGCTATCGACAAAGGTTATCTGAAAGGAATAAATGAGCCGATAGAGTCATTTTTCCCCGAATATAAGGAGTTGTTCGATTCACCCGATAAGAGATCCATTACATTAGAGCACTTGCTCAGCATGACAAGTGGCTTGCATTTCCCGGAATGGACTGATTGGAATTATATGATCCAGCCTATGACGGAGACCAAGGACTGGAACCAATTTGTACTCAGCCAACCGATGGATTCTAGGCCAGGTGAAATATGGAACTACAATACAGGCGGTTCCCAATTAATGGCGGCGATTCTCAGGAAAACGACTGGGCAATCCGAACTCGATTTTGCCAAGGAGCATCTGTTGGGTCCTCTCGGAATTGATAGCGTGAAGTGGCCCCGTTCACCGGACGATTCGAATTCAGGGGGCTTCGGCCTGAAGATGAAGCCAAGGGATCTGGCCAAGATTGGCCAATTGGTGCTTAACCGTGGCGTATGGGATGGCAAGCGCATCGTCTCGGAAGCATGGATCCGGGAATCGACCTCTCGGCATTCGGAGGGGAATGTGTCTTTCGGCGAATATGGCCACCATTGGTGGATGAATCAGTACGGCGGGCACAAGGCAGTTTTCGGTATGGGTTATGCCGGCCAATATCTGACCATCGTACCCGACCTGAATCTAGTGATCGTCGTGAACTCGGCTGCTACCGGGAATCCCCAGGATACCCTCCTTCCTATCCAGTTTATCGAGAGCTTGGTTAAAGCGGTGAAGAACAAATAGAGGACATAGTCCTAGCCTGCCGCTGTTTTATTGAACTCCAATCAACGTTGAAATTCGAATTTATACGACAATTAAAGGGCACCCACACGAATGCTCTTTAATTTCGCTGTTAGAGTGTTACGGTGAACCATATCATAACTACCCCTCGATCATGGAGATTATGACCCAAGTGTTTGATAATGAAGCATCACGATCTGACCCATTCGCTCGGAATGGGTTAAAGTTAGATTCTCTGGCGCTGTTCCGTCAGGGAATAAGGGAATGCCTTCTCCCAGAAGGGTGGGAATAAGCGCAATTTGGAGCTCATCCAGCAATTGCAGCTTCAGGACGCTCTGGACAAGCAATCCACCGCCTACAATCCAGACCTTGCCTTCTGAGGTTTGCTGTAACCGGGGGATAAGCCGGTCAATGGATTCGCCTGTAAAAACAACATGTGGCGCAGGGGGGTGCCCGGAACGCGTAAGGACAAAAGCCGGTTTATCTGCATAGGGGAATTCATCGGCTAGCTTCAGTACCTCTTCATAAGTATTTCGCCCCATCACTACGCTTCCTACTGTTCCATAGAATTCACTATACCCGTTATCCCCTCCATTTCCTTCGATCTCATACAACCAATCGACAGAGCCATCGGGCCTTGCAATGTAACCATCCAGACTCATAGCGATGTACAGCACAACTTTATGTTTTGACATTGTTAATCGCTCCCTTCTAGATTCAATGATACACTTGAACTATGACAAAATATGACGTAGTTAGGTGAAGCTATTGATTAATCGAAGACTGGAAATTATGCGGACATTGGATTCAAGGACCAAATTTACGGCCCGCCAGCTGGCAGAACGATTCGGAGTATCGCTAAGGACGATCCAACGCGATCTGGATTATCTGCAGCAGATGGGGGTTCCTCTGTATTCAGAGGTAGGCATACACGGGGGGTACCGGGTGCTGCCGAACCGGATTTTGCCACCCCTTCAATTAACACAGCACGAGGCGTTGGGATTGTTCCTGATGATTGAATATTTGGAGCATATTCCGGACTTTCCCTATGGAATCATCCGGGCTCAACTGGCAGATCAGTATTATTCCGGATTGCCGGATGATGTGCGGGATCTGATTAGGCGTTCGAAGCAGCATCTTGCCGTTCTTCAGCACTCTTCGATACGCCCAGCGCCGTTAACGACCCAGGTGTTAGGTGCAGCCATGGAGAAGAGAGAGATTACATTTGCTTATCATTCCCGCAGCGGCAAGAAGAATGTGCAGGTCTATCCGCTCGGGATTTATTATGAACAAGGGTATTGGTATATGCCCGCCAGCAAGCAGGGTGAGATTCGCCTGTATCGGGTTGATCGGATGGAGCAGCTGGAGGAAGGGCCTCACCGAATAGAGGATTCACTTCCGACGCTCGCAGCATGGATGAAGGCCGGGGAGACCAGGGATAGCACCGAAGTCATATTACATTTTACGGATATGGGCGTAAGGCTAGCGGAGTCGGACCGGTTATTCGCATCAGTTCTGGACAGGGAATGGCGCGGCTATATTCCTGTGGAAGAGTTCCCGTTCACGGCGCAGAAGCTGCTTGCATACGGACCGGAAGTAAAGGTGGTCTCTCCAAGGGAATTGCAGGAATCCGTCAGAGAGTTACTAGAGAAGACTATAAGTCAGTATTCATAAAATACTCAATATCCATTTTCTCGGGGTGTTGACAGTGATGCTGATGCGATCATTCCTGTCGGGATCAGTGGTCAAAAAGCGCATGAGCGGATCGCAGACGACATGAATTAAAGATAGCTGGTTGACACGAAAGTAATTAGGTACCATACTATATCTATGAACAACAATAGAAAAATAAATGACATGGAGGCTATTCCCTCCCTTGTACAATCTCAGCGTCAGATTGATCGCTATAACCTAGACATAGACGCACAGGCTATACTCGTCGCATCTAGGCTAATGGCAGCGGGAGCCCAGCTTGGTCAGGCCTCGGAGATTCATTTCTCCAGATTCGGCTTATCAACAGGTCGATATCGTGTATTGGCAGATCTCGAGGATTACGAAGGAGAAGAGCTGCCTTCGCAATTAGCAGAGCATCTAGGCGTTACACGTGCTACAGTGACTGGTCTGATCGACATTCTTGAACGAGATGGCCTAGTATCTAGGCGGTTAAGCTCAAAGGATGGCCGCCAGAGATCGGTTATTTTGACGGAAGAAGGAGCGAAGAAGCTACGTGAAATGGCTCCTGAGCATTTCGCTTGGCTGGAGGCCACGGTGGGCTTACTCAGTATAGACGAGCGCACCGTATTCCTCGACTTGCTAGGCCGGGTTACACAAGGCATCTCTGCACTTACGGACGAACCAGGCTCGAAACCAAAGTGAAACATCAGTATTGAGTAGAATGGGCTAGTCATGCTAGCCTATTTTTACTCCTATATAGTTAGGCTCCTAATTATATCTCGCTGAAAGCACTCAAATGGATTGATCTCGAAGAAAGAAGGGGCAACGAAATGAACCAGATGAAATACCCGAATCCAACAGATGATGCTTACGGTATCAAGACTGTGGGTTCCAGGAAAAAGCCCTTTGCACTATGGCGTGAAGTTGTAATGGCCTATGCTGCTCCTGCCATCATGGCAGGTATTGGGGGATTGGTTACTGCTGATAGGGGGCTTCAAATCGGAGCATTAACCACAATCGGCGGTGCATCGGCCTTGATGGCCTTGATAATTGGCCTTTTGTTGCGCAGCCGAGTGGGCCATATGCGATGGGTCACAGGTGCACCTCGCTTGGTTGTGGTAGGAGGGTTAGCAATAGCCGGGTCCTTGTTTGGCCTATGCGCGGCATGGGTGACATCTGGTGTACTAGAACTTATGATACCGGGCCATCACATGGCCTGGGTCGATCGCGCCTGGATCGATTTCCCGTTGTCTGGATTCATAGCCAGCACGATAGTGACATGGCGGTGGCGTCTTGCCGCCACAACCCATTTGACATCCAAAAGGAGAAGAAAAAAATGATAGTTATTATGGGAGCAACAGGTATGATAGGCAGTGCGCTGGTGGAACGTTTGGCTGATCTTGGCGTGCCCGCCAGGGCTCTGAGCAGAGAGCCAGAGAAGTTGCGTAAGCAGATCGGAGAAAAGGGGTCGTGGGCTATCGAGGTCGTATGGGCAGATGCTGCTGACCCCGAATCGCTGCGCTGCGCCTTTACAGGTGCCAGCCAGCTCTTCCTCGCTATGTCCAACAGTCCAAGACAAATCGAATTGGAAACTTCAATCATTCAGATTGCAGGCGAATCTGGAATCGAGCACATCGTGAAAATATCCAGCCCTGCCTTTGAGCAGAGCTCCCCAGTAGCAGTGGCGGGCTGGCATCAAGAAATTGAGAAAGTGCTAAGGGAATCAGGTCTTACCTCCACCGTGTTGCGCCCATATGCATTCATGCAAAATCTAATGCGCTTTGCACCAACGATTACAACTCAAAATGTTTTCTTCGGCTCCATGGGCAATTCTCCGTGTAACTTCATTGACTGCCGTGATATCGCAGATGTTGCCGCAGAAGCTCTAACTAACCCTGAGGTCTCAGGCCAAATATATACGCTTACGGGTGCAGAGCTTTTCAGCTATCCACAGATCGCGGAACGACTATCCGCCTTGCTCAATCGGCCAATAAGTTACATCAATATGGAACCCGAAGAACTACTCCGTAATCTTATTGAACACGGGAATATGCCTCCATGGCTTGCGAACCATGTTGTGGAGATTCAATCCATGTCCAGGGTGGTTCCAGAAAGTCCAAATGACACTGTGAGTCGCCTGCTCGGCAGAGAGCCGCGTAAGCTGGAAGCCTTTCTGCAGGAGTGTGTAAACAATTTCCGGTAGAGGTACCTTAGTTTAAGGAACATTCCGGTGAACCGTATCATAAGTAGGGGCAAGTTTTTCGGAAAATCCCGCAGCAGGCTTGGAACGGAGCCTTGAAGGACATGGGTTGAGGCGGGGTCACGCGTAGCAGCGAAGATGGAGCAAACGGACTTTTGCGAGCTTTTTGGAATTACAAAATAATGGAGGATTTTAAATAAAGTACTTTTACGGAGTATTATCTTTTTTGGGTTCATATACACTTGGAGAAAAACATTCTAAAATAACATCAAAGGTGGGAACGGAAACATGGTTAAACGAATCCGTTTAAAATGTTCGGTATTTCTTTAACGTCAGGAGGTGAATATAATGGACAGCCAATTAGTTGATCCCTACGAGTTACAGTTACGCAAAGCGCTTGACAAAGTACTCCCGGATGCCTATGAAAGTCTAAAAACCCTCGACCAGATGCCAATTGAAATTGGAATGAAAGTGCTTGGGGTTCTTGTTAATTATGCTTGCGAGAGTCAGAACATAACTGTAATTACTTTAGCAAGAGATGCTATTAAGAAAATACCACTCAAGTGGTTGACACAATACTATCCTGAAGTTGTTAATAGAAGTATTGATTGGGCGGACGAATGGCAATACATTAGATTACTAGAAGTGACACGAGAGGTAGCTCCAGAATTATTAAAAGTATTTATTGATCGAGGATTATTCTCAGAAAATGATGAAATTCATGAAACAGCAGAGTATTTTAGGAGCAAGCAGAACTGAAGCTGAATGCATAATTGCAAAGGCTGCCGATTTACTTCGGTGGCCTTCAGTACATATTATAAGTAGGGGCAAGTTTTTTAACCTGTGTAAAGTCGCTTTAAGCCATTGATTGCCTATTCCCTAAATCTATCCAATGCTATGATTTTACATATCAGATGCGCACCTGATGGCAGTGAGTTGTGAATCAAGTTAAGGAGATGAGAAGATGAGTAAAGATGATTTTTTGCGGTCCATGCTATCCGATAAGGTCAATATGACCCCAAATGGGTTCGTGGCCGATCAATTAAGCCCCGAACAATTCAAGGATTGTCACGAGCTGATATTTGACAGTCTATTTGAAATTCATACGTCTGACATATCGGGAATAGGGGGCTACGGACGGTTCAACGAGGATGGCACACCTGAATATGAGAGTTGCAGAGATTTTCTGATCGACACGTTTGCTGAGCACAAAGAAGGGTATTGGTATAATTGGAGGGACATGTTCGGAACGACGGTTTTGCAACGGGATTTCTTTGAACAGTACTACAAAGAGATGGAGGCGCGAATTCCTTATTGCGAGGGCAGACGTTATTTAGTAAATAACTTTACGTTTTTCATCAACATGATTACGGATGGGAAAACCACGGTGGGGTTTCCCGACTGGAGCTACTCTGGCATTGGAGACTGCCTGATCGATTTTGCAATCATGGACTTAAACAAGCCTTATCTGCGAATACCGGAGCTTCTCATGGAGTACTGCAAGAATCGGAAAATCATCATTCCCGACTTCAAGGAAAGGTTCTTATGTATGGCGTATTATAAAGGGATAGATGGATTGCGCTGGCACGCATCGATCGACGATACAGAATCGTGTACAAGTATGATGAAATCTATCAGCGAACTAAAAGATCGAATTTACGCTTTGTAGACGGTGATAACATGAAATATGAGAATGGCAGTGACATCCTTCCAGAGGAACTATTGAGAGAAGTTCAAAAGTACGCCTCAGGTAAACTTATTTACATCCCCGCTGGAGAGGAAAAGAAAGCTTGGGGTGCAGCCTCCGGTTACCGGGAGCAGTTGCAGAGAAGAAATCGTATGATTCGCAACAAGTACGCCCATGGACGTACCGTGTCGGAGCTTGCTGACGAATACTTCTTATCTTTGGATTCAATTAAAAAAATCCTTTACTCGAAGAAACAGACTGACTACGCAGCATATGCCCCGACTATTGAGTCAGCTGTGGAATATGCGAATGGCGGGATACTTGAAGAGTGGATGTACTGCTATTGGCAGCTTTCTAAAAACGCATCTGTCCATACAGAAAATGCCGTTGTAGACCAAATCTATTTTGGGGTCGTAAAGTTTCCATTGCGTCTTATTCAAAGGGATGAATTCGATATCAGTAACTCCCATGTGAATGTAACCGAAGATCATTCCGCTCTACCGCCTCTTATCATTGAGTATCATCAAGGGAAGTTTTACTGTACCGAACAGAAGGAGATATTGGCTGGACTAATCCAACGCAAGGTTAATTCGTACCCGACCATTATCGTGTTGCGGGAGGTTACCGATTATAAGAGGTTTACGAATCATTTTGGAACTGTATTATTTTTTGTCAAATAAAGCATGAAATGGGTCATCCCGCCAAGGACTGAAGGAATTACTATAAAGAATCATTATGAATCAAGCCTATCTATTCATAGTATAAACAACAGTGGCGGCCTTCCAGGCCGCCCTTTGTTTTCGCCGATAGACCCTTTAAGCGAAAGGGATCAGGGCTGCATAACCTTCACCATCTGCGCCTCGAATTCGGCGTAAGTAATTTTACCCAAAGCCAAATCCATGCTATGAAGGTAGATCTGTTCTGTTTTCGAATAGTCGCGCTCCACTTTCAGCGATTGCTCCTCTCCCCGGAGGGGCTCCAAGACATGACACTTGTTCGAAAAAGCTTCGAAATAGCGGTAGCCGAATTTGCGCTGCGATACCGCGTTTATATGAATTCCATCAGGATTCGCGGTTAACTCTGCCGCTGTTACAAAATAACAATTTGGCTGTTCGTTAGCGAAGCGCTGCAATTGTTCATTGATCTGTCTATACTCTGTTGCTTGCTGTCCAAAACCAGTCTTCCCAAGGAAATCACCAAGTCCGCCAATGATCAACGGCACCTCATCAAGCTTCAATTCGTTTCTTAGGGTCTCGATGATCAGGGTTAATTTCTCGTAATAAGTTTCATGCAGCGAATGATAACTGTCGCTCTCACCCTGGTGCCAAAGAATTCCGGAGATTTGACTGGACCGCAAGGCGAAGCGGGCTTCGGACAAAGCATGCTGAAAAAGGATGCCCTCCGGATGCCAATCATTCAAAGAACTGCCGCCTTCTGCACAAGGAATCAAACCAATTTCTTCATTAGGATTGGCGTTCGACCAGGCATCGGCGAAAGACGCCGCCAGGCTTACACCGGAGACCGGACGGTCATAATTAATCGGCTCTGTCATCATCTGCCACTGTCCATTCCGCAGCATTTTGATTTTTTCATTATATATAGGGTCGACTTCATGCAAGAATCCACGGCCTGCCATATTAGATTGACCTAACATTAAAAATGATTTTATCATTTAATCCTCATTCCTTTACCTAACTATTATAGACTAATTGGATCATTGCTGTGGAATTAAGGAAATCTATTTTGAGAATGTGGTTAGAAGAAATCAGAATGATTATAATGAGCAAGAAGGGCAGCTGCTAATCGGAGGATATGGCGGCATTTATCACTATAAAGAAACGAATCCGTGGAATTCATTAAATGTTCTAAAATCAATCATAAGGATGACCTTCAGATGAAAATATTATTAGTTGAAGATGATAAGACGATCGCGTCGGGACTGGAATATTCACTGCAGCAAGAGGGTTATTGGACTGTTCTCTGCCATAATGCCGCTTCAGCCCGAAAGATGCTCGCCGAAGACATCGATCAGTTCACTTTGTGCCTGTTCGATTTACAGCTTCCAGACGGAACTGGCTATGAATTATGCAAGATGGTGAAGGAACGGCGGGATATTCCGGTCATTTTCTTAACGGTGATTGATGATGAGGTCAATGTCGTGATGGGGCTCGATATGGGAGCCGATGATTACATTACCAAACCATTTCGGGTTCGCGAGCTTCTCTCCAGGATCAAATCCGTCTTGCGGAGATACCAGAAGCTGTCCCACGCCGGAGCGGTCATCGACATTGACAATGTGCGCATCCATACACTGGAAGGCAAAGTATATAAAAACGGTGCCGAAATTTCGCTAACCGCCCTGGAATACCGCTTATTGCTGATCTTTGGCAACCATGTTGGACAGGTCCTCACCAGGAATCAGCTCTTGGAGCAAATCTGGGACGTGGCGGGCGACTTCGTGAATGACAACACGTTAACGGTCTATATCAAAAGGCTAAGGGAAAAGCTGGAGGATAATCCGGAGCAGCCGGCTCTGATCAAAACGGTACGCGGTTTAGGCTATAAGGTTGGTGATTAGATGCTGCGCAATCGGGAAAATCTATTGTTATTGCTCGTCATGGGCTCAATCAGCTTATCGGCGATCGTCATTGCTGCTTTCATTTCGTCTGCCGCCGCAGCCCTGGTTATTATTGTATCCGTGCTGCTTACCGGCACCGCTGTATTATTCACAAAACGGAGATATTACGAGCTAGAGAAGCTGTCCGTCTATTTGCGGGAGATTAGCAGCGGCCAGGCCTCCCTTGACCCTCGCGATAATCAAGAAGGGGAGCTTAGCATCTTAAAGAATGATATTTACAAGGTGACACGCATGCTCTCCGAGCATCGTTCGTTATTGCAGCAGGATAAGCTTCAACTGACCGATGCCATCTCCGATATTTCACATCAACTCAAAACACCGATCACCTCTATGACAGTCATGGCAGATCTGTTAAGTGCCCCTGATCTGCCTCCACTCAAAAGAACGGAGTTCACCCATCATATCCGCATTCAGCTTGAACGGATCGATTGGCTGGTTTCATCCTTATTAAAGCTAGCGAAAATGGATGCGGGAACGATCCCGTTCAAAAAAGATCGAATACACATGAAAACCCTAATCCAAAAGGCACTGGAGCCGGTTATGATTCCGATGGATATTAAGGGCCAGACCGTCTCCATCACAGGGGATGACAACGTCTCTTTTGACGGCGATTTCCATTGGACTGCTGAAGCGGTTATCAATATTTTGAAGAATGGAGTGGAGCATACCCCTGAGGGCGGTGCGATTACCATCACATTTTCCGACAACATGCTATTTACGGAAATCGTTATTGCTGACAACGGAGTGGGCATACCGAAAGAGGATTTGCCTTATATATTCAAACGTTTTTATAAAGGAAAGAATGCTAATGAAGGAAGCATCGGTATAGGGCTTGCGATGGCTCACAGCATCATTGCAAGCCAGAACGGCGTGATTGATGTAACGAGCGACAGCGGGACCGGTACAGAGTTTCGGATCAAATTTTATAAGCATGTCATTTAACAGCACTCCGTAAGTGACTGAATTGTCACCTCCATCGTCACTGTAAAGTCATTTTGGACAGGTAAAATGATATTCATCAGATGAACGATGGAGGTACAACCATGCAAATGAAGCAGCAGCGCAAGATTACTTTTTTTATCACGATAGGTTACACCCTGATTATTCTTTATTTTATGCTTTTTGCTTTCGGCAGAGCGGATACGGTAGATCAAACCAGTCAGTACACCTTTATTTTTTTGCCGGACGGTTTTTTTAGGGTGCCGGGTCTTTCCGATCTTCTACATCCGACACTGATGGACTTGGTAGGTATTGGAAACTTTGCAGCCTTCATACCTTTTGGCATACTGTTTCCGCTGTTATACCGCACCAGCTTTGTTCGCTTCATGGCAGGGTTTATCCTGTCCATTCTTGTGCTGGAGACCATCCAGGCCCTAACATTCCTCGGCAGCTTTGACATGAACGACGTCATAACGAACTCAGTGGGCGCTGCTATTGGATTCGGGGGCTACAAGATTGGCTTCCGTACAAAAAACTACTGGAGAAATATCACTGCTACGGGAATTGCCAGTGCTGTCTTAATGCTCGGCGTGTGGGGGGTCTTCGGAGTAGTTGATCAAGTGTTCACCAAAGAGTTGGCCCCTTTTGTAGCGATAAACGAATGGAAAGATAGTACTGGAAATCGATTAACGGGAACCAAACAGGACCGTCTTAAGATTGGCGGTAAAGACGTGACACCTAAGTATAATGTGTATGGCACCGAAGGTAACAAGAAGGAAACATATACGTATTCGCTAGACAATAAGGGAGAACTGTATCTTAGCTTGAATTATGGAATTCCTGATCATAAGGATGTTCAGGGCAGCCTAAAGGTTACCGTTGACGGGCAGGAGCTCCTGTCTGTATCTGCAGAAGATCAGTCCCATGAGCCGGATAATAGGATCCTTCATCTCACCGGGGCTAATGAGCTTAAGATAACCATTGAGGGGAATGAAACCCTGTGGGATGTTGGATATAGAGAGATGGTGTATACCTGGAATTGAGCATCTGGGGAAGGAGGGATGGGAATGGAGATATTAACCATTGAAAATTTGTCCAAAATATACGGCACAGGCGAATCGGCGGTAAAGGCGCTTGATGATGTTTCCTTTTCGGTCCAAAAAGGTGAATTCGTCGCAATTATCGGACCTTCCGGATCGGGGAAATCGACACTCCTTCATATGCTGGGCGGTGTGGATCGACCGACTGGCGGGAAAGTGTATGTTCAGGATACGGATATGTATACCTTGGACGAAACACAGCTGGCCATCTTCAGACGCAGGCAAATCGGGCTGATCTACCAGTTTTTCAATCTGATTCCCGTCCTGACGGTGGAAGAGAATATTACGCTGCCGCTCTTGCTGGATCAACAAAAGGTAGATCAAAAGCAATTGGCTGATCTTGTGAATACGCTGAATTTGCAGCATCGGTTAAACCATCTGCCGAATCAGCTATCCGGTGGACAGCAGCAGCGTGTCTCGATTGGCAGGGCGATCATCGGCAATCCTGCGATCATGCTGGCCGACGAACCCACCGGGAATCTGGACAGCAGGAATAGCAGCGAGATCATCGTTTTATTGAAAATGCTGAATAAGACGTATCATCAGACACTGATCGTAATCACGCATGACGAACGGATTGCCCTGCAAGCCGACCGAATCATTTCGATTGAAGATGGGAGGATTGCCAAAAACGAGGTGATCAGGCGATGAATATTGTCAACACATTAACCATCCGGCATCTGAAGCAGAACAAGAGACGAACACTTGTGACTATTTTTGGCGTAATTATTTCGGTATCCATGATGACCGCTGTCATTACGCTTATTTTTTCCTTTGCAGATTTAATGATCAGACAAACGATCTCAGATACAGGGGAGTGGCATATTCAGTATCAGGATATAACCAAGAAACAGCTTGCAGCGATACAGGGCGATGATGCAACCAAAACGGTTGCCATCACAAGAGACCTTGGGTATGCCCCATTAGAAGGGGGACAAAATTCCAATAAGCCGTACTTGTTCATTAAGGAATATGATAAGCAAGGGTTCACACAATTTCAGATTGAAATAAGCAAGGGACGTCTTCCGCACACGGACAAGGAGATTGTGATCTCCGAGTCTGTTGCAACAAATGGCAAAGTGAAGTACGAAATCGGTGACCGTCTAACGCTTCGCGTCGGCGACCGATTCGAACAAGGGGGCGATCATCCCCTGGATCAGACGGCACCGCTGCGCAGGAAAGACGGCACATTGACCGAGACATTACAACATAGCGTAATTAAGGATTATACGGTGGTAGGTTTCATTAAACGTCCGGTGTCGGAAACGGCTTGGGCCCCGGCTTATACGATCATTAGCTATGTCGATGATCAAATCATCGGGGGAGAGGATCGGGTCGATGCGTCGGTGGTCTTGAAGCAGGTCAATCCGTTCTTGTTCGCACATGCGGAGAAGCTGGCTGAGACAAACCAAATTCACACTGTCCAATATAATAACGATTTGCTTCATTATTATGGCTTGTCCAGCAGCGGAGCCTCATCCAGCATGATGTTCTCATTATCGGCAATCCTTATGGGGACCATTATCATTGGCTCGGTTGGACTCATCTATAACGCCTTTGCGATATCCGTCTCGGAACGTTCCCGCTATTTAGGGATGCTCGCGAGCGTGGGGGCGACGAAAAGGCAGAAGCGAAATTCCGTATTCTTTGAAGGGATCATCATTGGTTTGATCAGCATTCCTATTGGCATCTTATGCGGTCTTGCCGGCATCGGAATCACCTTCTCGTTCATGAACACAATGATTGAAGGGGCATTATGGACCAGTGAAAAGCTGAGGCTGATCGTCACGCCGTTATTGCTCTTGATGACTTGTCTTGTTTCGATGCTGACGATTTTCGTTTCGGCGTATCTCCCGGCGGTTAAAGCCTCCAGGGTATCTCCCATGGACGCGATTCGCCAAACCACTGACGTAAAGCTTACGGGCAAAGCAGTGAAGACGTCGAAGATCATTCGTAAGCTCTTCGGAATCGAAGCCGAAATCGGGCTGAAAAACTTAAAAAGGAACAAACGAAGACATCATGTTATTCTTTTTTCGCTTGTCATCAGCATCGTTTTGTTTTTGACGATATCGTTTTTCACGGCTGGCCTGACACAATCTCTGGCATTGTCGCTGCAAGGCATCGATTACGATATTGAAGTGTCGCCCAGTAATGGCGAAAGACTAGATGAGCGGTTGATGCAATCGCTTGTATCTCTGGATGGCGTCACGGAATACAACGTGAGTCATGAAATAGTCAGGAACGCTTGGGTCGATGCAGCAAGCATCGCCGACGAATTGCAGGAGAAGGTTAAGCAGGATAGGAGTATGCTGCAAGACGGGAAATACCCTTACGAAATTAAGCTCTATGCACTGAATGATTCGAGCCTGCAAGCCTATGCCAGAGCGGCTCACGCAGATTACGAACAGCTTAC
Organism: Paenibacillus sp. FSL M7-0896; assembly: GCF_037975415.1. Lineage (NCBI taxonomy): Bacteria > Bacillati > Bacillota > Bacilli > Caryophanales > Paenibacillaceae > Paenibacillus > Paenibacillus sp. FSL M7-0896. The sequence continues at coordinate 7,262,019 of NZ_CP150250.1, read as the reverse complement.
GGATCTGGATCATCCCGCCGCAATCGTGATGGATACGATTCATTACAAAGATATAGATACGGGGAAATATATTCAGACGAAGTCCATATATGCGAATATCGGACAACCTATCGAGCTAACGAGTTTTTTTAAAGCGAGCGGGGAAGAAGCGAAGACAAATCAAGTGATAATTGCCGCATTGACGGATAAGGCACCGATGGGGATGAGCCCGTTAGGCGTAGGCGGGTTAAATATGATCGTGTCGGAACGCGTCATGAAGCGGCTGGCAGACGGCGAGGAGCTGGCTAACGCTCCGATGTACCTCCATTTGAAGAGCACGGAACCGGTGAAAACGCAGCAGGAAATTGAAGCGATGAACGAGACCCATCTGAATGTCTACAATGCATATCAATTCAGAATAAGAGAAGAACAACAGATTCTGCTGATGAACGTCTTTTCTTACGGATTTATCGTATTAATCTCTGTGATTTCCGTTGCGAACATCTTTAATACGATCTCAACAGGGCTGGCTCTTCGCAAACGGGAATTTGCGATGCTGAAATCCGTAGGCGCGACGCCAAAGGGGTTTGCCAAAATGCTGAACTATGAGAGTGTTTATTATGGGGTCAAGTCGCTCTTGTATGGGCTTCCTGTCAGTTTCGCCGTGATGGTTCTGATCTATAGAGCCTTTGCGAACAAATTCAGCTATGGGTTCACCCTGCCCTGGATGAGCATTCTGTCTGTCATTGTGTGTGTATTTGTCATTGTCAGCTCTGCGGTTGTTTATTCCGGAGCTAAAATAAAAAAGGAGAATATTATTGATGCATTAAAGCAAGAGAATATATGATTTACTTGGGATACAGCAACCATCTTTAAAATACCCTGCAATGCTTGCCTAAGTTTGCAGGACTATGCGTGAGGACAATGATCGTTATCATCGCGTTGGTGATGTTACTTGTTGTATATCTATACAACCGTTATAGCTACAAGAAAAGGGAGCTCCGGTTCCCCCCGGCGGGGAAGTTTGTCAGGGTCAATGGCCTTCCAGTTCATTATCTGGATGAAGGTGAAGGGAGGCCGATTGTTTTCTTGCATGGGGGTGGAGAAGCCGGTTCTGGTCGGCCATTCCTGGAGCGCACTATTGGTGTTGATGTATGCGTCCTTATATCCCAATCAAGTGGCAGGGGTGGTCACGGTGGCGGGCGGGATGTATAAGGAAGGGTATCCGGCTGAAAAGGGAGATCCCCTCTCCCGGTTGGTGATGATGCCTGTTGTGGGACATGGGATGATGAACATTTTGTTCCCCTTGGTGGGCAAAATCATGGTGCGGAGCATAATGAAGGCTACCTTTGCGCCGGAGCCCGTTCCGGCGGATTACGAGGACGAGGTCTATGCCTTATGTAGCTTTAAGCTTAACCGCGGACTACCTCATGCTGAGCTTAAGGTACTGCCCACAGCGGCGCATATGATTCCGCACCATCAGCCAGAAGAGGTAATGAAGGCCGTAGATACACTCATGGAGAAGTTGAAAAAAGCGAAGCTTACTGAGATTTATCCTACACCGTAACTATTGTAGAGAGCGATCATATGGCCATCCCGATTCCGCTCCATATATCCGTAACAAGCTGCAAACCATTGGCTTGTGCTTTTTGCCGCAGCTTAAGTGCAGTTCTTATTCTATGATCAATGGTGCTAAGTTTAAGCAGTTATTGAAGCAGGAGGTAAGGATCATTTATGACTGAATTATTAGCGCCGGCAGGGAATATGGAAGCTTTGAAGGCTGCGATATCTAATGGTTGTGATGCAGTATACTTAGGCATGCAAAAATTTGGTGCACGCGCCTACTCCTCTAATTTTGATGTAGAATCGTTACAAGAGGCTGTGACGTATGCGCATCTGAGGGACATTAAAATCTATGTTACGATGAATACCATCGTGTACGAAAACGAAGTTGAAGAGATGAAACAGCAGATCCGCAAATTAAATGAAATCGGTGTGGATGGCATTATCGTGCAGGACCTGACGGCTTTCAATTATATCGTTAACAACTTTCATGATATGGAAGCGCATTGTTCCACTCAGATGGGAATCGACGATGTAGACGGAACTTTATTATTTAAAGAGCTTGGTGCGAAAAGAGTGGTTCTGTCCCGTGAGGTTGAGATTGAAAAAGTCAAAGAGATCAAAAGGGTGGCTGACATTCCTTTAGAAATTTTCGTGCACGGTGCTTTATGTGTATCTTATTCGGGAAACTGTCTGATGTCAGGATTAACCGGGTACCGGTGCGCAAATCGCGGAAGATGTGTGGGTTCATGCCGTAAGGCTTACGAGCTCATCGATAAGACAACAGGCACCTCTTTAGGGACAAGCTATATTTTATCGACTAAGGACTTGAACACGATCGATTATACCCATGATTTACAAGAAATTGATTCTCTGAAAATAGAAGGCCGGATGAAAGTGCCTACGTATGTGGCTAATGTGGTATCCAAATACCGCATGGCCTTAGATCATAAAATCACCGCAGAAGATAAAGAACATCTGAAAAAAACCTTCAATAGAACCTTTACCAAAGGCTATTTGTTTCACGAAGACCGGAGAAATATTACAAACATCTCAAGACCTAATAACTTTGGTTATGAGATTGGAACCATCAGCAAGATGATTAAAGATACCTATGAAATAACACTTACCCGCCCTTTGAATCAGAACGATACCATCCGAATCAGTCACAACAATGAAGATGTTAATCTAATGGTTGCCAAGCTGTACGATAAAGCTGGCGAATTAATCAACAAAGCGGATGATGTCTGCTATATCAAAATCAAAGAAAAGATGTCTGTGGGAGATGTAGTCTATAAAACGAAGGATTATTTCTATAACAAAGAATTAGAAGCCTCACTGGAAAAAGAATTTAAGCGGTTCAACCTGGATATTAGAGTATATGCATATCCAGGTTCAAAGCTTGTCATAGAGGCGGAGGGCTTAGGCTGTAATTATTCCTATGAAAGCGAGGAAACACTAGGCGAAGCCATTAATAATCCAACAACCAAAGACCAGGTCATCAAGCAATTCTCCAGATTAAATGATACGATATTCGAGCTTAATCAGGTCGATTATGAGGAATGCAATGCGTTTATTCCAGCTAAACTGTTAAACGCCGCAAGAAGAGATATTGTACTGGGCTTATATGATTTGAAGCTTAACAGCCAGCAGAGAAGAACCAAGACTGCGAACGCAAAAGAGAAAATAAGCTTTGCCCCTGTAACGCCGTACCTTACGGCCACTGTAACGAATCAGGAACAGTATGATGCCTGCGTGAGCTGTGGAATTCAGGAGATCTATTTTGAGAATGTGGTTAGACGAAATCAGAATGATTATGAGGAAAAAGAAGGGCAGCTGCTGATCGGCGGATATGGCGGAATTTATCACTATAGAGATACCAATCCGTTTGTTACGGACTATTCTCTAAATGTTATTAATGCGACTAGCTGCTATGAATTATATAAATTAGGTGCCAAGCGGGTCACTTTATCGTATGAACTGAATAAGAGCCAAATTGAAGATTTAATGAATGCCTATGTTGAAGAAAATGACGGCTATCCCGCGCTGGAAATGATCGTATATGGCAAGACCCCTTTGATGTTCACCAAATATTGTCCGATGAGAAAGATGAATCAATGCAGAGTCTGCAGAACGAAGAGCTATGAGTTAAAAGATGAGCAAGGAACGTTCCCGATCCTGTCCCATGAGGATTGCACAGCGACTCTTCTTAACGGGAAGACGCTTAATCTGTTAGATGAGCTGCCGAACATCCAAGGAATCGAGGCGCTGAGATTAAACTTCACCGTTGAATCTAAAGAGCAGGTTGTGGACGTCATTCATATGGCCGCAGGCAAATTAAACGGCTCCATGAATCATGCTGTCTTTAATCAGGAAACAGACACAAGAGGGCATTATAATAAAGAGATTGTGTAGGTAGGTTGAAAGAAGGTCATTCGAAGAAAAGCTCGCAGTTGCTTACATTTACAGCATATCGACGATAGGAGCAGGGCAGTCCCACTCCGGTCGGAACGATGCGTAAACGGGCTTCTGCGGGTTTATTTGTACTGGCGATTATCTAGTATTTACTATGTCTTCTTTCGTAAGTTTCTGGTATAGGGTGAGTTTCTCTTCGGCTAGAGAAATCATGTAATCAATTTCTTGTCGCTTGGATTCCAGTTCCATCAGATGCTGCTCAAGGATTTCAATCCGCTTTTTTAAAGTAGGACTATAAGTAGAAGGTTTCTCCCCTTGTTGAATTTTATCCATGACACAGCCCTCACGAGTAAATTCCGTAATCTCCTCAAGCGATAAGCCCAATTTTTTTAGTTTATTTAGACATTGAATGTAGGAAACCTCGCTTTCTTGGTAGACACGTGCCCCTCCATTGTTACGCATGGGTTCATGTAGTACGCCGATTTTTTCATAATAACGAATGGTATACGGAGTTAGTCCTGTTTGTTCTGACACTTGACTGATGGTGAGCATCGGATTTCTGTTCCTCCTTTTTGAAAGCTGATATTGAAAGATATTATACAGCCTTTAGTTAGCTCAAAGCCAATGTGTACCTTCGCCCCAACCTTATACTGAATAAACTCTTGACTTCCAGTTGACTCTAACTTGTAAGTTAACGTTACTCATTCGAATGCAGGAACAAACACTAAAGGGGTGTAACAATGAACAACGAATATTTCACGATTCAGCAAGCATCGGAGGGTATCTGGGGGGCTATTTCGGTTCCCGGCAGCGGCTCTCTGGGGAATGCAGCCATTATTGATCTTGGGGATTTAACCGTGGTAGTGGATACAACCAACCTGCCGCACTCTGCTGCTTTGTTACGTCATACTGCCGAACAATTAACGAACAAACCGGTCAAATATGTAGTGAATACACATTTCCATGGAGATCATGTCAACGGCAATCAGGAATTTATGAGCAGCGAATTGATATCTACCGTGTGGACAAGAGATTTGCTTGCTGATATGGGTGAAGTGAATATTGATGTCATGCAACAAAATATTCGCAGGTTAATAACTAGTCTAGATCACATGCGTTCACAGGAAAGAGATCCTCATATGCTCACTGGAATCGGCTATGATCTTTCCGTGCAGCGTGCGCTGTATGATACGGTCCCTTCCCTGCGCAGGGTGATCCCCAAGATAACCTTTGATGATAAACTCGTGATTCGGGGAACAAAGCGAACCATCGAAGTGTTGTCTTATGGAGGCGGTCATTCTTTAAGTGATGCTGTGGTGTACGTTCCAGAGGAGCGGACTTTGATTACAGGTGATTTGGTATCGACTAAGACCATTCCGGTCATCCCCTACGGTAATCCGTACGCCTGGATACGCATCCTTAAACGCATGCAGCAAGATCTCAAGATCGACACTGTCGTTCCGGGACATGGAGATATATCTAATTCAGATCGTATCACAGATGTCATACACTTTTTGGAGAAAATGATCGCTTATGTTGCTGGAGCTGTAACAAGCGGGCAATCAGAGTCTTACTGGCTGGAGCAAGGTGTATTAAAAGGGTATGAGGATTGGCATCTGCCCCAGTATTTCAGATGGAACTTTCGCTGGCTCTTTAACAGTATGCTTGTTCAAAACAACAGATGAGACAGCCGGCAATCTTACAATAAGATTCTACCAAGTTGTAGAACATCAGGTTTGGTCCTGATCAACAAGGTTATTCTCTATTTATATAGTATATAAATGAATGAACACAGGGAGGATACTAGGATGAAGATGCCAAGCGACAGCGAACTGACATTAACATACAAGCGTTCTGGCTGAATCCAATGAAGGAAGCGGGAAATATCAATTTGCTTGGTCAAGGACAAGGAATCAATTTCGTCATTGTAATGCTTGTTGAACTCGCTGATCACCCGAAGTCGATTCCAGAGAATCCTTACCTCTTCTGATGACGTTGTCCATCCAGCTGATATTCTCGGTGAGACGCTCTCTGGAGGCTTCCTTGTGCATAATAATGCAAGCATCTTCAAACACTTTGTTTCCCCAGGCATGATCACTGTTATAGTGCGAGTTCACCACATATGCGGGAGAGCCGCCGTTGCTTACTTCCTTATAAGCCTCCCGCATTTCCCGTGCATGGAACAAATCGAAAAACGTGTCATACACCAGCCCTTCACCCTTGTTGATGAACCCGGCATTAGCCCAACTGATACCGCGATACGGCGAAATACCGGCAAAGACGCCAGCTGCGACTTCAAAAAATTTGACGCTGGGTTTTTGGATGATCCGCCAGTGAAGCTGCACTCCCTGCTGGTTGAATATTTTGAACGCCTGCAGAAGAAAAAAGTGATCGCTAGACAGGATGAGCGCCTTACCGCTATGTCTTTTCTCTCGATGTGTTACGGATTTCAGATGAGCGAGCTGATTCACCGGCAATATCAGTCCCATCTCATCACTGAGGAAGAGTTCTACAAGCACAGTGTCTCATTGTTTGTTAAAGGAATATTGTCTCAGTCATAAGCTTTGTGAGTACCATTTACTAAGGTTTCATGCTGTATATCAGTTACTTCAAAAAAATTTCAGGGTGAGTCAAAAACACTGACCGTAACTGTCAGTGTTTTTTTTGTATGCTTGTCGAGTGTTAGTCAATAATGGAATGGAGGAACAAAAATGTTTACGAAAATTGAAGACTTTACTGCGGAATGGACTAGCGAGGCGGAATTAACCGCTTCCGTACTGGATGCACTTACGGATGATTCTCTTGGACAGGAGGTTATCGAAGGCCGACGAACGCTGGGACAAATCTCCTGGCATCTGGTTCGATCGCTGCACTACATGACATCTTTGGGGCTCGCGTTCGAAGCTCCCTCCAGAGGCGAAGAAGCTCCGGATTCTGCTGCATTTATAGCTTCGGAGTATCGGCGGATCAGCAATAATCTGCTGAACGCGGTTCGAACGCAGTGGAATGACGAATCCTTGCGCGAGTCGGTCATGATTGAGAAGGAAGCCTGGCTGAACGGAAGCTCCCTTCGTTATACAATTATGCACCAAGTGCATCATCGCGGACAGATGACCGTTCTCATGCGCCAGGCCGGACTTCGAACGCCTAATGTTTACGGTCCGACTTACGATACTTGGGTCGAGAAAGGGATAGCGCCTCTGATCTAAGTTCCTTTACAATGAAATAAATGGTCTAGGGAGTGAAGAACGGTTTGTCAAAAGCGGATAATATGCTGTCCATACTATGGTTGCTTCGTTCGGGAAAGCGGGTGACGGCGCAGCAGCTTGCGGACGATTTGGAGATTCATGTTCGCACTGTATACCGGTGCATTGATTCATTGTGCGCGAGCGGAGCCCCTATTATTGCCGATGCCGGTCCGAACGGCGGTTACCGGCTTCTCGGTGAATTCGTTGATTCTCCGCTGCTCTTCGATTCCGAAGAGCAGAAGGCGCTCGTACATGCATCCGTCTTCGCACGGGAAGCGGGCTATCCGTTCACGGATGCGCTTTCCCGAGCGGTCGATAAGCTGAAGCGATACACGAATGAAGAGCAGCTTGAGCGGATTAATAGACATAGCAGCGGGCTTGCCGTCATCCAAACACCCACGGACGCGAGAGAAATTGAATTGCTCAGAGGGTTAGAGGAGGCCATAGCCCGGGGAGAGTCGCTGAACATGGACTATGCCAAAGGACCGGAGCTTACTCCAAGCCATCGAGTCCTCGACCCCTACGGCATCGTGCATTGGAAGGGACTATGGTACGTTGCAGGGTTTTGCCGGTTGCGGCAAGAGATCCGAAGCTTCCGGGTGGATCGCATTATCCGTTTGGAGGCGGCGGATACCCGCTTCGAACGTCCAGCTGCCTTTTCCGCGAGGGATTTCCTCTTGCATTCTTTACTTCCGGATTCGCTCGAAGCTGAGACGCTAGTCACCGTAAGGCTTCAGGGACACGAACATGCGCTTAACGAGCTATGCAAGCATTGGCTGTTCGGTCATGCGCTGATCGAACGCAGGCGGCCCGGCGAAGCTCTTTTTAAGCTGGGGGAACTGTCGCTAAAAACATATGTTCCGTACTTTCTTCTTCCGTATGGGAAGTCACTCAAGATACTTGAGCCGCAAATACTAATTGATCGAATGGCTGAGGTCAGCCTCGAAATGTTTAAACACTACGAAGCGATGCAAATAAAATCAGAGGATCAGAAGGGATGAAGAGTGGGTATGAGCAAATTTGCGATGTACGGAAAATTGACGGCCAGCCCCGGGAAACGGGATGAACTCGTTCTAATATTGCTGGAAGCTTCGCGTAGCTTGAAGGATATGGCGGGCTGTGAGCTCTATATTATCAATGAATCCGTAGATGATCCCGATACGATCTGGGTCACGGAGCTGTGGAGCGATGGAGAGGCTCATGCCGGCTCTCTCAAGAACGAAGAAGTGCTGGCCGTTATTCAACGCGCACGTCCTTTAATCGCAGGCGCAGAACAGGTTAGACTCCGTCCCGTTGGCGGGAAGGGGTTAGACGTATCGATGTTCAGGAATAACCAAACAGGCACAGCCAGTTAGTCCTAGTATTTGATAGGACCCGGGCGGGAGTGTGTTTCCTATTTCAGAAATAGCTCTAAGGCTTATCCTGAATCCACCAAGCGAAGCCATATTTGCGATCAAAGGTTAGGAGGTCCCCTCTTTTTTCTTAACCTACATGCGCCACAGCCCGAACCTCTACCCACTGTTCTGGAAATGCCAGGTAAGTCACCCCGATCATGCTCCCCGCGGGCCGATGCTCTCCGACATACTTTTTGAACAGTTCGATCGCGGTTTCCCCGTGCTCCTGCGCATTCGTCAGATACAGCTCCACGTAAGCCAGATTATCCTTTGTCGCTCCGAACTCTTGTAGCACGGTATCCAAATTCTTCAGCGTCTGCGTCATCTGTGCCTGAATATCGCCTGCTCCGACGAAGTTGCCCTCCGCATCATGGGAGAACTGTCCCGAGATATACAGCGTGTTGTCGACAAGGTACCTTAAGGAATTGGAGGCTGATGGGCTGGTGAAGCGCGTGGAGTATCCGCAGATTCCGCCCAAAGTGGAGTATTCGCTGACACCGAAAGGGCAGACCCTGCTACCTGTGTTGGAGCAGCTGTGCGAGTGGGGAGTACAGAATCGGTGAGGTTCCTACATTCACATTAGCGCCAAAATCATACCCATGGGCACGGGCTACCAGCTAGGGCTGGGGATTTCATAGACAACATAGGAGTTCCAATTTATAAAGTGTATGGAAAGGGTACCAGATTAATTAGTCCTGCCTCATTCACAATTCCTGTAATGCTAGGGCTCTTACAGCAGCTTGTTTTAATGCACCCATCAAGATCAAATACGGATGTGGGCCGTAGCTGATGCGAGCGACGCCTAATAATGCCAGCTTCTGGAGTGGGGGTGAGTCCGAGGAAATCATAACATTAACAGGGATTGAAGACTGCTGGCATAATTTCTCGATCAGCCTCTCGTTACACAAACCCGGCACAAAAATTCCGTGAGCTCCGGCCTCTGTATAGGCATGTACCCTTTGTAGGACAGCATCCAAGTGAGCCTCGTCATGCTCATCTGTTGGTGTCTCTAAGAAGACATCAGTTCGAGCATTAATAAAAAGGGGAATCGAAGTATGCTCAGCGGCTTCCCGCACAGCTGCGATACGCAAGGCTTGCTCATCTATGGCGTATAATCCCGGCTCATGGATCTTTTGATCTTCAAGATTGACTCCTACGGCTCCACACCCGATGATCTTTAGCACATTGTTCTTGATCATTTCGGGAGAAGATCCATAACCGCCTTCTATATCAATTGTAATGGGCAGATCTACGCTATTGCTTATCCGCTGAAGATTGGATAGAACGAGGTCGAAAGGAAGCTTCTCTCCATCCTCGTATCCATGTGCAGCAGCTACAGACCAGCTGCCGGTGGCAATGACTTGGCCCCCTGCTCCTTGAATAATTTGCGCGCTTCCTGCGTCCCAGGCATTGACAAGGACTAGCGGATTGCCGCTTCTGTGCAGATCGTGTAACTTCTGTGCCTGTTCAAGTTGATTTTTCATTTTTTTGACCCCCGATTTTCTCATGATTTAGCAGCCATTCTTTGCGTGCGACTCCGCCGCCATACCCGCCCAGTTCACCACTGACGTTAATTACACGATGACAGGGAATGACGATCGCCAGTTGATTGGCCCCATTCGCTTGTGCTACCGCACGATATGCGGTGGGCTTGCCAAGCGCCAGTGCGATATCAGCGTAAGAGCGGGTTTCGCCCGGTGGAATCTTCATTAACTGTTCCCACACGCTCTTCTGAAATGGAGATCCCATTAGATGGAGAGGCGTCTTAAATTCGGTTAACGTTCCTTCAAAAAACTGACTCAGTTCATTCTCAATTGACTGAATAGGGGTGGTCTCCCCAGGTATAATTGCCGCTTGTAGTCTTGTCCTTAACCGTTCGACCTCGCGTTCTAAACCCCGGCGATCTACGAATTCCAGGAGATATAGCTCATTGTCGTCCGCTATTGCCATCATAGGGCCGAGTTGCGTGTCCAGCCACGATGCTCTAAGAATAAGGCTATCATCTAACCGCGTAGGCGTTGCGCCCATAATGCGGGAGAAGGCGTCCCGGAATCCGCTGCTGGAATCATAGCCAGAAGCTAATTGTGTATCAATTAGCTTTCCCCCCGATCGGATGCTCTTCAAAGCCAATCCCATTCGACGGGACCTGGCATATTCAACGAATGTCATGCCAAAGCGCTTTTTAAATTGACGGCGGGCGGTCGATTCATCAATGGATAGTGCCTTGAAGTCTTGTCCCTTCCACCGCTTCTCCGGGTTTTGCTCAACGGCCTCGACAAGTAGCCGGACGATATCGGAGACTTGATTCGGATGGGACAAGGGCCGACAGCGCTGGCATGGGCGGAAGGAAGCTAGAAGTGCCTGCTGTGCTGTCTCGTAGAACTCGCAGTTATCGTACTTTGGTTTCCTGGCTGGACAAGTAGGCCGGCAAAATACGCCGGTGGAGGTGACCCCCACATAGAAGACGCCTTCATAGTCAGATTTTTTCTCGATAAGGGCTTTATAATACTCTAATTTGCGTTCCTCATTTTGAATCATGATTACACCTGCATGTTTTAGGATGAGTATAGTATACCTCTTGCTAACCACGTCCATAGCCGAAAATCAGGCACTTATTCTCTTTTCAAGAAAAATGCTGGGCGATATTAGTTAAATACTCTTCTTCATCCGTATTTTCTTTCATCTGAATGAGCATCTTTGCATCATCTCCGACGATGTACCGGAATTGACTTGTGCCGTCTGTGGCCGCTTGGTATATGGTTTCGGCAACCATTTCTGGAGGCGAGGCGTAGGCCGGTTGTTTTTCCATATCACCCAATTTAGCCCGAAACGCAGCAGTAAATAGCTTGTAGTCTGTTAACGCATCATCAAAAAAGAATTCCATCGATCTTCCACCAAAGTCCGTATGAATAGCACCGGGTTCAATCAACTTTACTTTGATATTTTGTGATGCTAATTCATAAGATACGGACTCAGAAAAACCCTCCACTGCAAACTTGGACGAATGATACAGAGACATCGTAGGAAAGGTAACTTTCCCACCCATAGAAGAGATGTTGATCAGCATCCCTTTTTGATTAGACCGGAAATGTGGCAGCATGGCTTTAGTCATACGGATCAGACCGAAAACATTCACTTCAAACTGTCTTCTAATCTGCTCCTCCGTAGCGGCTTCTATTAGACCCATTGTTCCATATCCGGCATTATTGAGAAGAACATCAATAGTACCGAACCGCTCAATCGCTTCCGCTAACGCAGTTTGAATAGTAGTTTCTTTTTCAACATCAAGCTTTAGCACTAACACATTATCCAGTGTAATAAACTCAGTTTCTTGTTCAGGTGAACGCATCGTGGCTACTACGTTCCATCCTCTTTCAGCAAAATGCTTTGCTGTAGCTCTCCCAATGCCTGATGAAGCACCCGTGATAAAAATTGTGTTCATATCCATTCCTCCTATAAATTCTGCTCTTGCACTAACTTCTCCAGGCTTACCAATCCCTCAGCAATGGTTGTAAGTTTAGCCTTGTATTCTTCTATCCCAATTTGGATGCAGATGATCTGTGCTGGATGCATTTCATCTTTATATAGCGAATATTGCTCAAGTAATTGATCTAATTTTGTATGAGAGTCCTCTTGAGCTTGCTTCAACCAAGCAATCACTTTGTCATATCCAACGAATTCACCAAAATAAAGCCTCATCATAAAATCGGATTTCCTGATGCTGTCTGCTTCTAGCGGGCCTAGTAAATAGGCGTTAAAACATTCTCTGCCTTTAGGCGTTATAGTTAGAAGATTCTTATTAGGCTTACCGTCCTGGAGCACATTTTCCTTAGTGATTAACCCCTCCTTTTCCATTCGGGCAAGAGTGGGATAGATCGTTCCATAACTGGAACTATAGAAATTAGAGAATACATTTTCTAATGACTGTTTTATTTGGTACCCAGTCGACGCTTCTTTCATAAGTATGCCTAAAATAACATCCTGACTGTTCAAAATTTGGCCTCCTTATAGGTTGGGGAAATTTGTATATCACAACCACAATATATCATCTTGATATATATCAAGTCAATATATATTCATTAGATATATAACGTTTTATTGGGCGAATACAACCTCCGCGCTTAATAAGCATTCAACCGAAAAGATTTTAACCGCCAATTCTCACTTGCGGATGCACTTGTACATGTGTTGGAATCCATCCCCAACTCCCGCATTATATTAATAACGGACAAGATGGGGGCAATGATAGGTTGGGCGCATTATCGCTATCTCAGCGGGAGCGGATAAGCGTTCATCATGGACATACGAGTATAGCGCTGCTATAATAGGCGTATGAACACATATGACAAAATATTGGCGGCTGCTCTTAAGGTACTTGAGGAGGAGGGCGGAGCCCAATTTTCGACGCGGGCCGTAACTGCGATCGCGCAGGTTACGGCTCCTACACTCTACCACCATTTCGGCAGTGCCGATGGACTCCTGAGTGCAGCTATAGTGGAAGCATTCAAACAGTTATTTGAAAGTAAGATTACCGCAGTGGAGTCCACCATTTCAGAGATGGCTCTTCGTCAAGGATGGGATGACTATGTCCGCTTCGCGGCTGCCCGTCCCCGGATTTATGCGGCGATGATGGGGCGGTTGCTCGAGGGCGCCCATATCGAGGCGGCAGATCAATCGCACCAAGCCCTAGTGCAAAATGTTCAGAGAGTTGCCGCCGAGGGCAAACTGGCTGTGTCCGCTCAAGCAGCCGCAGATCTGGTCTGGGCTTCCGCCAATACGGCCGCTTGGCTGTATGTGACGGCCCAGTTTCGTAAGTCACCCCCGCCCCAACCCGACGTTATTGATCTTATTCGGGAAAGCGTAATGCAGATCATTTTGACAGAGCCTGGAGATATATAAGAAAGATCGCCTATCCAACCTGGACCTTCAGGAGGAGGGCGATCTTTTTTATGTTTTGCCAGGGTACTTCGTGTGCGCCGAGTGCATCATGCAATGCCCGCCAAACCAATGTCCAGGCCGAAGGATAACACTTCGAAAAAATATATAGCACCGCTATAGACAACTTTGTATAGCGGCGCTATAATATACGTATAGCGGTGCTATACAGCGAACCATATCTTATCAAACTCAGGAGGGGTACGATGTCACTTAATACTCAAGAACTGGTCGTCGTCACAGGTACGTCCAGCGGCATCGGGAGGGCTACCGCAGAGCAGCTCGCCACTGAAGGATTTCACGTATTGGCGGGTGTTCGCCGTCAGGAAGACGCCGACAAAATCAAACGCAATAATATCGAGCCGGTGATCGTCGATGTTACCAATGTCGGCACACTTAAGACGCTGGCCGAACGGGTGGAGCAAGATCCGTTTGGCCGCCCTTTGCGGGCAGTAGTTAACAATGCCGGTATCGCTGTTAATGCGCCTCTCGAGATGGTCCCGCTTGATGAATTGCGCCGTCAGATTGAAGTCAGCGTGATCGGACAGGTCGCAGTTATTCAGGCGCTCACCCCGGCCTTATTGAACAGCGGCGGACGCGTGGTCAATATCGGCTCCGTTGGCGGCAAGGTCTCCATGCCTGGATTCGGAATATACTCGGCTGCGAAGTATGCGATGGAAGCGATCAATGACAGCCTTCGCAGGGAGATGTCCTCGTTTGGAATCAAGGTTATCATGATCACTCCGGGGGGGGTCAGCACTGGCCTGTCGGAGCAAGGAATTACAACAGCGGAGCGGTTGGCCAGGTTGATGACCCCGGACCAGCACCGGCGCCATGATCGTCTGTTTGACGCCGTGAAGGCTCAGGCTGAAACATGGGCAAAGGACGGTATTCGCCCTGAGAAGGTAGCAGCAGTGATTTCACGCGCAATCCACGCAAGAAAGCCACGCACCCGCTATACGGCTGGCCGTGATTCGGCACTGCTGACCCGGCTGGTCCGTATTCTCCCGGACAAAGTCCTCGACCGGATGCTCCGCAGCCAGATGAAGCTGCAGTAACGGGCGTTTCACGAAGATACTGTTATCATTATGGACTCCATTACACAGTATCCGAATTCGATAACAAAAGCTTTGGGTGAATAAATTAGGAGGAATTAGCATGAACGATACAAAGAACCGTTACGTTACTGTACTCTGGGAGGCGAGAGCTAAGGCAGGAAGAGAAGCCGAGATGAAGGCATTTATGACTGCTGCTGTCACCCCGTCGCGCAACGACCCGGGTAACATTGACTACGAGGCTTATGAGGTAGAAGGCCAGCCGGGCACATTCATCATCTACGAGCGCTGGGAGAACCGGGATGCCCTCGACCGGCACCTGAGCGCCCCCCGGATGCAGGAACTGGTGCCCCAGCTCTTGGACATGATGGAGGGATCCATTGAGGAAGGGATTCGGCTCCTGCAGCCATTCCGTCCAGCGCAGTAAAACAAAAAAATTTAGTAGAGGAGGCAAAACGTTGGCAACGATCGATGATTTTGCAGCACTGGATATTCGTGACGGAACGATTAAGGAAGCGGAGTTTTTTGAAGAAGCAAAGATCCCGGCGATCAAGCTTAAGATTGATTTTGGACCGGAAATCGGGATGAAATCCTCAAGTGCACAAATAACTAAGCGTTACAAGGCTGAGGAGATTGTAGGAAAGCAAATTATAGGAATCGTCAATTTCCCTCCCCGGCGCATTGCGGGATTCAAATCAGAAGTATTAGTGTTGGGAGGAGTCCCGGAAAAAGGAGATGTTATTCTATTAAAGCCGGATATTGAAATACCTAATGGTACTTCTATTGCGTGAAAATAAGACTCTAAGAGCGACTCAGCCTTAAAATGTTGATCCCTAAAAAGTTATAGTATACTTGCTTATATGAATAACTGAAGAAAGGGCAGAGGAGAATCTTATGCTCAAGGAACGCATCGAGCTTCTGTGCAAGAAGAAGCAAATATCGAGGAAAGACCTCGTGGAGGGACTCGTTACGCAGGCCCATTTTGCCAACATTTTGGCAGGCAGGTACCCGTTGGCGGACGATTTGTCGGAGCATATCGCAGGGCGTCTCGGCGTCCACGTCACCTATTTGACTGCCGCAGCAACTGCTGATGAGCAGGCACTGCAGCGGGCGGAGCACATTTTCCAGACGATGTCCGGGGGGGCGGTATCCGATAGCTACGTGGATGCTCTGGACGATCGGGATGATGCGCTCGTCGTAGAGTTGACGACTGCCCTTATGAAAGCCGTATACTATCAGCAAATCAACGATCTGACCGCTTACGACTACTTGCATCAGTCCTACTTGAATCATTATTTGGAGAAGTACGGAAGGCCCGACGAAGTTGATCTGCCGGTACCCTTAAAAAAAGCGCTTCTGCTGTACAAAATCCAGTATTTCCGCTCCAAAAGCCGTTACTACGATGTGCTGAATGATGTGAACCGCTTAAGCGGGCTTGTGGAACCGGGGACGGAAGTATGGTTGATGGCGCAAAATATCAGGATGGAAGCATGCATCCTGCTGAAGCAGTTCGAGCAGGCGAAACAGGTATTCGAGCAGACCATGCGGCAAGTCGTCGATGATCGGCTGTTTCACCGTCTATCCGGCCTGTATGTGGCATACAGCGGCTATTGTTTCGCGATGGGCCTTGTGCAGGAAGCGTTGCATTCGCTTTCGATGGCCGAAGCCAATCTCGTTTATTTGCAGCAACCGGGCGATGTGGTCACGACGATTATGAACAACCGGATTGTTATGCTGACGATGACTGGAGAACTGGATAAAGCGTTGGACGAAATCGCCCGTTTCGAGGCGATGATCGCCAATGAGCCGGAGGAAACCCGGAAGAAGCTTGATCCGGTTACGACCATTTATCGGTGTGAGGCCGCTTTTGCCCAGAAAAATTGGGGATTGCTCCTGCAAGGGATTGAGCGGTTGCGAATATCCGGAACCAATACGGATCAGGAGATGGCGTTGGCTTTCTATGAGAGCCAGCTGGCGCTGTCCCAAGGGGACATGGAGAGATTTCAGAACCGCGCGCTGGAATGCTTGCCTTATTTCGAATCCAACCAGCATTCAATGCGTCTTGAGCAGTTGTACGAAGCGTTGGCGGTCGTGTGTGAGGAAGGCCGCCGCTATAAGGAATCGTCCATGTATTATCGGAAGCTGGTGTATCTATTAAGGAATAACGGCGGGGGAGGGCCTTCCCGTCAGGTTTAAATACAAAAATGTTGAACCAAGTGGAGCCTTCAATAACGTCTGAGGCCCGCAGTTTTGCAAGAAAGCCCTATTTGGGGAAAAACGCAGCGTAAATTGGAAGGAAAACCCGCGCTATCCCTCACTTGTTTGTATGTCGCTGATACTATTGTCAGGTTTACTGGCAATCGTATACATTGGAAATACAACGACAAATCAAACGAGGAGAGGCGTGAAGCGTATGTGGGGATTGTTCGGAAAGAAGAAGGAACCGCAGGATCGTCTGGAGCAGGCAGAAAAGCTAATGAACAAAGGAATGTCGGGGCTGGTTATGAAAACTATGGTCTCCAAAGAACAGAGGGATCTGATCAACCAAAGTCTGGATACGGCAAAACAGGCGCAATTGGCATCGAGCGGCACCGTGCCGCTTAGCGCAACTGCCATCGTCATATCCGTGACGGATACCGGAAAGCTCATCAATTTCGATCCGATCGTCGTCCTTGTGTTGAACGTGACGGAGAACGATGGAAGCACGTATCAGAAGACTTTGGAAACACTCGTATCAAAAATCCAAATTCCGCGGGCGGGAGATCGAGTCGGCTTGGGCCACAACCCAGCTAATCCGTCCGAGCTTATGTATATGGGACTGCTGCTGTAGAAGTTGTGAGGAGCAGTTCTGTGGAGAGGCGGATTGAGCCGCGTTCCATTATTAATGATAAGGAAAGTTTCAAGAATTCTCAAAATACTAAAACGCTACTGACAAACCGCTGTCAGTAGCGTTTTAGTATACTGGATTCAGCTTAAGTAAAAAGGAGTTGCGTTCGGCAATGGATACGAAGGAAACGCTGCGTAAATTCGAGGATACGGAAAATGGAAGTCCTTCATATTGGATAGGGGTCGTCTCAGCGAACCACGCGCAGGGGGGCGTTAGTGGCGGCTTTGCTCAGATGTGTCACGGAAAAGCAGCACCGTTGCGCAGGATGAAGCCGGGGGATTGGCTTGTGTATTATTCTCCCCGCATGGAGATGGGAGGCGGCGAGCCGTTGCAGGCATTTACCGCCATTGGCCGGGTTATAGACGACCGTGTATACGAATATGCGATGTCCGCGACGTTCGTACCTTACCGCAGGAATATTGAATATGTTCCCTGCCAGGAGGCGGGAATCAAGGGCTTACTGGATCGGTTGGCCTTCACACGCGGCCAGCGGAATTGGGGCTACCCCTTCCGTACCGGCCACTTCGGGATAAGCCGTGAAGATTTCTTGATTATCGCGGAAGCAATGCATGTGGCCATCCCGTAAAGGAAGGCCTTTTCTGATTTACAGCAAAAAAATATTACTGATAACTAGACACGCAGCTGTCAGGTTCTGTTGGTTATACTAGTCTTGTATTGACACCGTTTAACAAAATTACAAAGGAGTTGATCATATGGAGCCTAATCTTAATCTGCTTCCGCAAGTAATACTAGATTTTATAGCCGCTACCAATAAACCCGATCCGGATGCTTATGTCGGCTGCTTTTCGGAAGATGCACTTGTTCTCGATGAAGGTAAAGAGTGGGCAGGCAAAGCTGCTATCAAACAATGGAGTGCCGAATATCATTTTGGAGCTAACATAACACTTGAACCCATACAGAATAAACAGCAAGGGGAAGAAAACGTAGTAGTTTTCAAGGTTGATGGGGATTTCGACAAAACCGGCCTCCCGGACCCTCTCTATTTGGATTTTTATTTTCAGATTCGCAACGATAAGATTAAGCAGCTTGCGATCCGGCTGTCTAAAGGATTGGAATAAGTAGACAAAGGCTAATCAGATAGAAGTTAGCTACCAATGTCTCTTCAGTCGCATAACTGCGAAATATTAACAGCGCCATGTTCTTCATTAGTGAAGAGTATGGTGCTGTTTTCATTTAAGTAAGGTCTTAAAAGGGTTTCATGGTTATCGATCACAGTGATTTAGAATGTTCACAGATTGTATTATTACCTGCGGTGATCCCCTCTCTTTTAAGATGGTTATCGCCAGCATCACACATTTCTTTTAATAATGGAAGGAATGTCCGGCCATAGTCTGATATTGAGTATTCTACTCTAATGGGAACCTCGTCTGCATATACCGCACGATGCACTAATCCATCCTGCTGCATTTGCTTTAATTGTTCGTTTAAAACTTTATGTGAGACACCTTCACAAATCTTGAGTAAGTCTTTTGTACGCTTTTGCTCATATCCTAATTGATACAGAATAATGCTTTTCCATTTACCACTAATGATATTTTGTACCACATCAAATCCTGTATTTATTGTATTCATGAGATCCTCCTTACTTTGAAGTAACCTAGTGACTATAAAGTGCAGTATTTTCAATTGTATACGCTCCAGATAATATGATTATAACAAATCTAAGATATGGGAGGCGTTAAAATGAGTCTGCAAGATATTATTTTACAAAGGAAATCAGTCAGACATTATGATCCTAACTATACGATTGAAAGAAAGGAAATACTTGATTCGATTGAACTGGCTGCCAAATCACCCAACGGAAATAACATTCAGAGTACACGTTATTTACTCATTGAAGATAAGGAGTTGCGCGCCAAAGTTAAACCACTTGCATATAACCAGGAGCAGGTTGAAACCTCCAGCTATTTGATTTTGATCTTGGGGGATTACCGTGCTTTTCATAGTGAAAATATCCATGCTATTCAAGACAAGGCTTTGGAGAAAGGTTATTTCACTCAAGAGACTAAAACGTATTTAACAAATGCAGCCATTGGTTATTATCGAAACATGTCTAAGCAAGATTATTTAAAAGAGCTGGTCCGCGATGGCAGTCTGGCTGCAATGACCTTAGTCCTTATTTTGAACGAAAAAGGTTACCAGACCATCACGATGTCAGGTTATGATAAAGCTGCTCTTTTTAAAGTGCTCAATATTCCCCAGCACTATGAAGACATTATGTTATTAAGTGTGGGCAGAGGGATTCAAGAGGGTCATTCCACAGTAAGACATGATATTGAGGATATAACGTTTATAGATAGGGTACCTTCGTTGCTACTTGGCAATGACGGGAACCCATAATTCCTGCTCTATTTTGTCTCCTTGAGCCAAATAGTTCTCTATACAAGGAAGATTTGCAAGCTCGTATCCAGATGTAGGAAGCCATTCTGTATATAAGCGCTGCCAAGCATTAATGTTTGTTGTAGAGCATTTGGTTTGGGCCTGATCAACAAGGTTATTGTCTATCTATATAGTATATTAATTAAGTGAACACAAGGAGGATACTGGGATGAGGATGCCAAGCGACAGCGAGCTGACATTGCTATTCGAAGGAGATGAGCAACAGCTGCAGCAATTTGTTTTTGCGAACAGCGTCATTGTAGATTGGGGAGAGGAGGACGAGGAGATCGTCCGCTTGTTCGGTAAACAGCTTCCCGATGAAACGGTCGAGGTGACGCCTACGGACAAAGGACTGGATGTTACCTACAATGGACAGATGCATTCGATTGCGCTTACCTTTAGCGGAGATGACCGCTACATCACGATTCGCGGCTTTCAGGAGCTGATCCGGGACAAATACGAAATCCGGCTTTTTGAGGCCTCATATTTTTCGGATACGCACGAATTTTTGATTTTACCGAAGCGGAAGTGGGAGGAACTGGATGCCCGTTATCCGGTGCGGAGTAGGGAGATATTCCGTATCCTCGATGAGGAGTTGGATTTTCCGTAACTGGGCAAGTGGTTAACCAAGCTTCAGCAAGAATTCGAATAGTGTACGGGTTACCTGAAAAACATCTAAAACGGCTCAGGAAGGATATGCTTATGAAAATAATTACATTATGCGGTTCTACAAAATTCAAGAAGCAATTTGAACAGGCTAATGCATTTCTTACACTACAAGGAAACATAGTGATTAGTGTAGCCTTCTTTGAACAATCTGAAGGTTTTGAAATCACGGAAGAACAAGCGGAGTTACTGGGAGATCTGCATTTTAGAAAGATTGATCTTTCTGACGAAATCTTCGTGATTGATGTAAATGGCTACATTGGCAACAGCACAAGAAATGAGATTGAGTATGCTGGAAAAACGGGTAAGGCCATCCGCTACTACTCTGATGGAGAGATTCCGCAAATTCTAAAACGCTACTGACATTACTCTGCCAGTAGCGTTGTTTAGTTGAACCCTACCTCTTTTTCTTAACCAACATGCGCCACAGCCCGTACCTCTACCCACTGTTCCGGGAATGCCAGGTAAGTCACCCCGATCATGCTCCCCGCCGGCCGATGCTCTCCGACATACTTTTTGAACAGTCCGATCGCGGTTTCCCCGTGCTCTTGCGCATTCGTCAGATACAGCTCCACGTAAGCCAGATTATCCTTGGTTGCTCCGAACTCTTGTAACACGGTATCCAAATTCTTCAGCGTCTGTGTCATCTGTGCCTGAATATCGCCTGCTCCAACGAAGCTGCCCTCCGCATCATGGGAGAACTGTCCCGAGATATACAGCGTGTTGTCGACAAGGTACCCCTGCGAAATCCCGTGATCCCAGAGGGTATGGTTGTACGTTCGGATGGTTGTCATTGCTTTAGCCCCTTTACTTCAAAGTAAAGCTATTATAGACTGAGCAAAAATAAAGGGATAGTACGCACAAAGAAGTGGGCTACTATCCGAAAGGATAGCGTGAACATGGGCATTTCAGATTTGAAGGGCAAGGAGACGGTGATCCAAGACACACCATTCGGTTATACGATGTCGGTGATCGGCGGGAAGTGGAAGATGGCGATTCTGTATCTGCTGTCCGCCAAACCCTCGATTCGATTCAATGAAATGCATAGACAGCTCGGAGCGGTGACATACAAGGTTCTCAGCGCGCAGCTTAAGGAATTGGAGGCTGACGGGCTGGTGAAGCGCGTGGAGTATCCGCAGATTCCGCCCAAAGTGGAGTATTCGCTGACACCGAAAGGGCAGACACTGCTACCTGTGTTGGAGCAGCTGTGCGAGTGGGGAGCACAGAACCGGTAAGGTTCATACATTCACATTAGCGCCAAAAGGTAATTTCCTCGCTACCCAGGCGCACGGACTCATGGCCCTCATCTTTGGCCTTGCCGATGGATAAGATCATGACCGGAACATACCTGTGCTCGTCCAGATCAAAGGCGCTAACGATCTGATCACGTTCAAAGCCTGCCATCGGATTGGTGTCATACCCATGAGCACGGGCTACCAGCATCAGTTGCATCGCGAATAAACTTGCATCGATTTTGGCAATTTCGATCTTTAATTCTCTAGGTATTTGCGGATACATGCCCAGAATTTGCGCAACCTGCTTGTCGCGTATGTCTTTGGGCATTTTTCCTTGCTCCACAGCAGTATCATAGATTTTCTCTACATATAAATCGCTCTGCGTATCTCCCAAAATGATGAGCATCGCCGCAGATGTATCATTTTGCCGCGTATTGAACTGGACCAGAGGCCGAAGCTTGTCTTTCCCTTCAGGGGAGTGAACCACGATTATACGCCATGGCTGCATATTCGCAGAAGAGGGCGCAAGGCTTGCTTCTTGAATCATAGCGTGCAGCTCTTCCTCCGAAATTTTGACGTCCTCATCGTACTGTCGTATGGAACGGCGGCCGGTTAGAATGTTGACAAAATCATTATTTTGAATAGATTCCAGCATAAATGCACTCCTTCTGATGTAACCCATTATTTTGACAGTAGCGCTGCCCCGGGTTATCATATTTTTATTTTGAACTATGAACCTTGGTTTATAGCAAATATAAATGAATGATTTATTTAGAAGGAGCAGAATATGAGAGCGAATGAAGTTTCCAGGCTGACGGAATTACCCATATCCACCTTGCGCTTCTATGAACGTAAACAGTTGATTCCTGAACAGTTTATTTCGAGGGATGAAAATAATTACCGCGTATACAATGAAGGAGTGGTCACCTATTTGCAGGATGTGAGAATGCTACTTACTTTAGGTTTAACGATCCAAGACTTAGTTTTACTTATCAATGAGAGCTCGTATATTAAGAAGGAAGCATTGGTAAAGGAGAAAATCAAAGAAATCCAGGAGTTAGAAGCCAAGTTGAATGCATCCCAAAAGTTTTTGGGTGATGTGCTGGAGGGCAGAGCGCATTTTCAGACCGGATGTAAATCGCAATAATGGCGCTTATTTTGTATTAGCAGTATGCCCGATAAAAGCATAGTAAAAAGAGCCGCCACTTTTATGTTAGTGAAGGCTCTATGCTACGTAGTGAGATAAAAAATAAGTTTTAATGAGTCCTTTCAAGACGACGGCCATTGATAAACCAACTTGGCACCAAAACAAGAATTGTGAGAATACATTCAATCCCAAAAACCGTTTGCAAACCGGCAACAATACTGTGTGCTCTATCTTGAATCGCAGCGGGATCAGGTGAATGGTGAAGATAACGATTGGCTCTGGATGACATGATGCCGACGAACAAAGCGATGCCAATTCCTCCGGCAATCTGTTGGAGCGTATTGTAGATGGCTGTGCCGTGGGGGACCAGGTGACGCGGAAGCTGATTCATTCCTGCTGTCTGAGCCGGCATGACGACAAACGATATGCCTAAGAATAATAGGACATGATTGAACAGAACGGAGCCTCGGGTTGTATCGCTATCGATACCGGCAAACAGCCACAGTGATAGGGCGATCATGAGCAGTCCGGGCATTATGACGAATCTCGGCCCGAATTTATCGAACAATTTTCCCGTTACAGGCATCAGTATTGCGTTCAAAATACAGCCTGGCATCAGAAGTAACCCTGTCCCGAAGGCCGTTAACTGCATCACATCCTGCATATAGATCGGCAGCAATGTCGTGGTGGCGAATAAAACCATCATGAGCACCACTATCAATACAGCTACCAAAGAAAAAGCGGGATACCGGAATACGGAAAGATCAATCAAAGGCTCTTTAATTTTGAGTTGCCGCCAAATAAGTAAGAGCAAGAAGAGCCCGCCTATAGCAATCAAACTGTAACTCCCAGGACTAGCCCCGACACCGGTCTGGCTAAAACCGTAGGTGATAAAACCAAACCCGATGGTTGACATCACAATGGATAGAAGATCGACCCGTGGTTTTGTTATTTCTGTAACATTCTTTAAATTTATGAATGCATAAATAATTGAAAACAACACGACAGGAATCACCATGTAGAACAGCCACCGCCAGTCCAAGGTATCGATAACTAAACCTGACAAAGCCGGTCCGATGACTGGGGCGACCATGATGACAAGCCCCATGAGACCCATGGCAGCCCCCCTGCGTTCTGGAGGATAGAGGGCAAGAATTGTATTCATCATCAGCGGAATCAATAATCCTGTCCCGCAAGCCTGAACAACCCTGCCTATCAGCAAGACTTCGAATCCAGGGGAGACTGCACACAAGCAGGTACCTGCTAAAAATAACGTCATTGCGGACATAAACATCCGGCGAGTCGTGAACCATTGCTGCAGCAATGCGGTCACCGGCACCAGTATGCCGATCATCAGCATATAACCGGTAGATAACCATTGTATGGTTGAAGCGGTAACGTTGAACTCACGCATTAATCCGGGAAAAGTATTAGTAAGTAAATTTTCGTTAAGGAATGCAATAAACGCACCGATGAGCAGGGCGGCTAGCATCGCCCCACTCTTCATTCTGCTTGTCTCTTGAACCTGTTCGTCCATCTTCCACCTCCAGAGAATATTCATTATCAAATCTTCACCTGTCTGATTGTGCTGATTATCCTACACCATCACCTTCTAACAAGGAGTAGAAATTATCGCGGTCTTCATCATCAAATTTGCCAAGCGCCTGTACCCTGACAAATTGATGTCCGCCATACATATCGATCTCCTCACCATTACTATTGTAGAGGGCGATTCTATGGCCATCCTGATTCCGTTCCATATACCCGTAACAATCTGCCTCGGGCTCTTCGCCGAAAAAGAGTAAAAATCTGATTTTGTCCACGCTATTCATACAGATCTCCCTTCCGTATTTCTCATTAATCTGAAGACTATTTTACGTGACACCGTCTCAAATGGAAAAAGCGATATCACTCTGCATACTCGGAAATCCATTCCTATTTTAATAACATAAGGGGGTCTCCCTCGCTATGCCGCTCATTCTCAAATTATTTCTTGACGGGACGCGATTAGGGGAGTATTATAACGTGCCGGTTAACTCAACGGGGCCCTTTATAGTTTTATATCCCAAGTATTTCCTCCCTGTGTTAATATTATTGAGACAGCACGAGCCATTAAATGGATTGGAGTGGTTGGAGTGAATCAATTTCTGCAAATGGGAGCAAATACAACTTTAAGTGCCGCAAAAGGTAGCATTACGATTAGCCACGAAATCTCTACTCTGGTAGACGTTTCTTTAACAGCCTTCCTCTTAACGGATGCTGATAAGGTGCAAGGAGATAGCGGAATCATCTTTTATAATCAGCCCACAAGTTCCTCAGGTGTAGCCACGCTTTTACCAGCCGAGCAAGCCGGTAATACCAAAGTTTATAAGCTGAATTTCGACATGGATAAGGTCCCTGAAGGTATAACCAAAATAGCTGTAACTCTGACAGAGGATAACAGCACAGGATTCGCGAATGTGAAGAATCTGGAAGCAGAGATATGTACGCAAAATACGATCATTCACTTATCCCCATCCAGTTTCACGAACGAGAATGGAATTGTAGTGCTTGAATTATATCTAAGGAACGGTCAGACCAAGGTAAAATCAATCTGGCGCGGATTTGATTCCGGGCTTGAAGGGTTATGCAAAAACTATGGTGTTGAAGTAGAAGCGGATGAGCCAAGTGAGCATTCTAAACCTCAGATCATTCAAGAGCCTGTATCAAAGGAACCTGGTTCGGCTATGTCCATCAACCTTGAGAAGGTAAAGGGGAAGATCAATCTCGATAAAGGGCAGAAGCCGGTTATCATTGAGAAAACACCAGAAATTACGGCTACGGTATCTTGGGAGACTGGAACGGATTATGACATTTATGCTTTAGTCTATACAAAGGATGGAAAGCAGATTGATGTAGCTATGTTTGGTGCAACGGGAACACCTCCCCTCAAAAATTATGGTAAAGGGACAGTTGAGCATATGGGCGATGTGGGGAGAGGTAAAAAATCAAAGAAGACAGAGGTCATCAAGTTAAGACTAAGAGATGATGTTCTTGCGGTTGTTCCTGTAGTTTATTCAGCGCAATCCAATGGAACCGGTTCATTTTACAGATATAAGGTGTCCATGAGTATAGATAATCATAACGGAACCTCAGTTACGATCTCCGCCAAGAATGCAAATAATAATGATACGATCTATACCTGTGTACCCGGGATACTTCATAATACGCCAGCTGGCGTAATGATAAGTCCATTAGAGCTTTACAGTAGTCCAAATTCAGAGTATAGGCCGATTCTTAAGGTAGGGGACTCCAATATGGTAGAAGTGATAATGGATCAAGGACCTTTAAATGATTATAAATAGGTTATCGCGAAAAGCTATGACCAATCATGCCTTTTTCATATAACCTGCATTCTTTGCCCTCATGCTATACTCAGTACACTAAAAAGTTGTAAGGAGATGTAGCGATGATACCCTTTCGCAATGATCATGTAGGCAGCTTCCTGCGTCCTGCGAATTTAAGCCAGGCGCGTGAACAATATAAAGCAGGCAACATCACATATGAAGCCTTAAAAGCGGTGGAAGATCAAGAGATTATCCGGATTATTGAGAAGCAGAAGGAGAATGGCGTATTCGCAGTGACGGATGGGGAATTCCGCAGAAGCTGGTGGCATTTTGACTTTCTGGGCGGCCTAGACGGCGTAGAGCTGTATGAGGAGATCGACGGGCCCAAGTTCCATAATATGCAGACCCGTAAGGGTGGCATTCGTGTGGTGGGTAAGGTTGATTTCTCGAGCCATCCCTTTGTGGAGCATTTTGAGTTTTTGCTGAAGCATGCAGGTGACGCCGTAGCGAAGCAAACCATTCCAAGTCCCAACATGCTGATCTACCGGCTGGAGCCTGGGGCCAATAGTTATAACGACCGGGAGCAATTCCTTCAAGATACGATTGCGGCGTACCAAAAAGCCATTCAAGCGTTCTATGATGCCGGATGCCGGTACCTGCAACTGGATGATACAGCCTGGGCCGACCTGTTCTCCGAAGCGGGTCACGATAAGCTGCGTGCAAAGGGGCTGGAACCGGCGGAAGAGCTCAAAATCATGCAGCGCATGATTAACGAAACCTTGGCCCATAAACCGGCAGACCTAGTGGTGACGATGCACATTTGCCGGGGGAACTATAAATCCAACTATTTCTCAACCGGTGGTTATGATTATGCTTCTGAGGTCATTTTTGGAGGCTTAGACGTAGATGGCTTATTCCTGGAATTTGATGATGAGCGTTCAGGCAGCTTCGAGCCACTGAAATATGTGAACCGGCCGGATTTGAAAATCGTGCTGGGTCTGCTCACATCCAAAACAGGCGAACTAGAAGATAAAGAGCATATTAAAGCCCGGATTGCCGAAGCAGCAACCTATGTGCCCCTTGAGCAGCTGTGCTTGAGCCCGCAATGCGGGTTCTCCTCTACAGAGGAAGGCAATATTCTTACGGAAGAACAACAGTGGCGCAAGCTTCGTTATGTGAAGGAAATTGCCGAAGAAGTGTGGAAGGCAGACCAAGAGACCGTTGTTGTGGAGGCCTTCATTAATGGTCACCATGTGCCCTCCCTTTCGCAGTCAGCCAAAGAGAATCCGGCGAACCAGGCTGAAATCGTAGGCTATTTCCCTGTCACTACGAAGGAACAAGCGGTGGAAGCGATTGAAGCGGCGGCAGAAGCTTTTAAAATATGGAAGAAGACCTCGATTGATGAACGTATTACCCGGATGCGTAAGGCAATAGAGAAGATCAGAGCAGCTGAGCCAGAAATTGTCCATCTGCTGTCCAGAGAGCATGGCAAGCCCCTGTATGATGCCCATGGTGAGATTTATGTCTCGTTAATGTGGATGGAGTTCGCTTGTAATGAAGCTGCCTCCGTTCTACAGGAAGAGGTCCAGGAGCATGACCATGGTAAAACCATCCTGTCCTATGATCCAATGGGTGTGGTGGCAGCGATCAGTCCATGGAACTATCCAATTGCGTTATCTACGATTAAAATCGCTCCTGCCTTACTTGCGGGCAATACGATTGTGCTCAAACCGAGTCCGTTTGCGCCACTGGCGGCGGCGAAGGTAGCAGAGTTGATCGCAGGTGAGTTCCCGGCGGGTGTCATCAATGTCGTTCATGGGGATGCAGATGTAGGCATTGAGCTGACTAGTAATCCTCTTGTCACCAAAATCGCCTTCACAGGCGGAACCGCAACTGCCAAGCACATCATCAAAGCGGCTTCGGAAACGATTAAGGATATGACGCTGGAGCTGGGCGGCAATGATGCGGCGATCTTCCTGGATAGCTTTGATGTTCAAGATGAGCGGGCCATGCGCCGGATTGTTATTTCTAACTTCCTGACGACAGGCCAGATCTGTATGATTGCCAAGCGTGTATATGTACACCGTTCTATCTATGATGGTTTTGTTGAAAAATATATCGAGGCGGCTAACCGCTGGATTCGCATCGGTGATCCCTTTGATGCCAATACGACAGTAGGTCCGGTGAATAACCTGAAGCAGAAGAATTACGTGCAGGGTCTGATTGAGGATGCGCGCCAGCGCGGAGCTAAGGTCATTCCGCTCGGCCAAATTCTGGATCAGCAGCGGTTTGAACAAGGGTATTACCTGCAGCCTACGCTTGTTCTGGACTGCGATTACCATGATCCGATTGTGGTGGAGGAGCAGTTCGGTCCTACCGTTCCGATTCTGCCCTTTGACGATGTGGAGCAGGTGATTCATCTGCACAATGAGAGCATCTATGGATTGACGAGCTCGGTGTGGGGGCGGGAAGAGGAGGCCATCTTGGTCGCACGTCAGCTCGAAGCAGGAACGACCATGATCAATACGGCTGCTGTGCAGGGGCTCGATGTCCGGTTCCCGTTCGGTGGCTTCAAGCAGTCCGGTATCGGCCGTGAATACGGCGCCGAAGGCATCCGTACGTATACAGAGCTGCATGTGATCAATGTTCCGAAGACACTGGATCTTCCTTATATCCCAGAGTAGAAAAGAAAAAAATGTAAACACCTTCAAGAGAATAAACTCTGTCGTAAGATAGAGAGATCCTTGGAGGTGTTTTTTGCGTTGGCAACTAGAGTGAGTTACCCGGTAGACCAGCATTACGAACGATTTAGGAAAGCTGCTGCAAACTGGGCGTTTGCCGTTACTAGGACAGATCTCCCAACATAGACATAAGCTGATGAGGAATGCTTATGTCATGTGTAGGGATGGTGTAATATAGATGGCACAAAAGTTGAAAAAGAAAAGTACGCGGTTAACCGGAAGGATCGTTATTCCAGGCAATCCGTCGTACAATACGGCTAGAATGGAGTTCAATAGGCGCTTCTCTAAATTTCCAAGGGTCATTGTTTTTTGCCAACGAACTCAGGATGTGATCAACGCAGTCAAATGGGCACGTGAGCGGGGCATACGGCTGCGGGTACGTAGTGGACGGCATAGCTATGAAGCCTTCTCGGCTGTAAGTGGCGGTATTATTATCGATGTGAGCGAGATGAATAAGGTTAAGGTTGATCGGAAAAACAGAGTGGCCATTGTCCAAACGGGTAATCCGCTTGCCCGTGTGTACAAAAAACTGTGGAATAAGCGGGTGGCAATTCCGGCGGGGACTGCTCCGGATGTAGGCGTAGCTGGGCTTACCCTTGGAGGGGGCATTGGACTACTTTCCCGTAAATTTGGACTTACGTGCGATAACTTGAAGCAAGTGAAGATGGTCGTAGCTTCGGGGCGATATGGGGCAAAGACGATTGTGGCAAACAGGAAAAAGCATTCCGATCTGTTGTGGGCATCACGAGGCGGAGGGGGAGGGAACTTTGGTGCTGCTACAGAATATACATTTCGGGTTAGACCGATTTCATCAGTTTCTATATACAGTATTACGTGGAAATGGCGTGATCTTGAGAAGGTGTTCCCGGCATGGCAACGCTGGGCCCCATCTGTCACGAACCGTCTAACCTCAACCATCGAGGTGTCTGCCAAACAAGTGGGCACCATTGTATCTACCGGGCAATTGCTTGGCGGTGCAGAGGAGCTGCGCCGATTGATTAGACCGCTCTTGCGAGCAGGCACTCCGGTGAAGGTGAAGGTGAAGACAGTGCCTTTTATTGAAGCAACCAAATTTTTTGCCGAAGCGGACCTGAATTTGGAACCAAAGTTTAAAATAACCGGGGCCTACGGATTCCAACCATTGCCGCCTGAAGGAGTACGAATTATACGCGACTTTTTATCTAAAGCACCCAACAGGCACTCTAGCGTGTGGAGCCAGAGCTTAGGTGGTGCAGGAAGCGCGGTGAGTCGAGTATCGCCTGCTGAAACGGCCTATCCTCACCGGAAGGCTGAGACAATCTACGAACTGTCAGCCCGGTGGAGAAACAGCAGGGAGCAGGAGCGGAATATTCAGTGGGTGGAAAGGTTCCGCAGAGCGTTGCGTCCCTTTGTTAAAGGGGATTATGTGAATTTTCCCGATTTGGAGATTAAGAACTGGCCCAAGGCGTACTATGGCGAGAACTTTGGCCGATTGAAGCAGGTGAAGCGAAAGTACGATCCTCATAATGTGTTTCGTTTTGCTCAGAGTATTCCAGTCGGTAAACAGATCAGAAAATGACAATATGTTCTCCACGGTGAATTTGGAAAACTAATCAACAAAGATGCGGCTGGAGCGTAGTACACTAAATCCGGTCGTATCTTTGTTAACAATCATTAAGCAAACGGGCAGTTTTTTGGAGAAACCTGATATCATTAAGGAGCGGGACTGCTCAAAGTATGGGTTAAAGGAGATAAAATCATGAAGAAAAAGAAGATTGCTTGTTTACACGCCCACTATTCAAATATCCAGTATATTCAAAACGCTCTTACCTCTGATGAGTTGGAATTGGTTCATTTTGTGGATCCTGGTTTGATGAGTAGAATTACATCAGATAAAAATTTCGATGAAGGACAAGCCAAAAATAAAGTCATCGAACAAATAGAATGGATATCACAAGCAAATGTTGAGGCTATTCTTATCACATGTACTAATTATATTGCTCTTCTTGAAGAAAACCGGCTTCATACATCTATTCCTATAATAAAAATTGATGAGCCTTTCTTTAGTTCGGTCTGCAGTATTACAGAACCACAGGTTCTATTATTCACTAATCCAGCAACCGTCGCAGGGACAATGAGCAGGCTTAATGAATTTGCTTCTATACAGGATAAGCCAATTCATATTGAGGCACGTGTCATAGAGAATACATTTGAGCTAATCATGCAAGGTAAAAATGAGCAATACGTTGAAGAATTATCAAAGTACATAAAGGGGATATTTGCATCAGAAAAAAACAAGAAAATTTCTGTTGCACAATTATCTATGGTGGAATCAGCCGTTAAAGTTGAGCAAGAGTTAAATGTGAAAATCGGGAATCCGTTGGATTCACTGATAATACATTTCGAGAGCTTGTTGCTCAACTAACGGGGAATGTGAACGTTAGGCAGACAACATTAAACCGATCAAAATCCTTAGTGGACTTTGATCGGTTTATTCTGTATTTTTCCGAAGAAAAATCGAACGAAATATTCTTTATTCCCCAATATATAGTGTAAGACCGAAGGGAGGGGTGATGAATGGAGCATCCAAAAGAATATTCTCAGCTCATTATGCTTACGCTAGCCGGCAGTCGTGAAGCATTTAGTGAGCTATATGAAGCTACGATTAGGGATGTATATCAAACCGTTCATTTCCTCGTTCGCGAAACAACTGAGGTGGATGATATCGTTCAGGAGATTTATATTCAAATGCGCAGATCTCTTGACCATTTTGACATCAGCCGTCCCTTTAGACCTTGGCTTATGGGAATAACAGTGCGACAAATTCATGCCTACCGGAGAAAGAGATGGACGCATCTCCGAATTCTTAAGAAGGCAGAGCAGGTCAATTTGGTGGTGGAGCCTGAATTCACAAGTAAGATTGTCGACAAGATCTCTAACCACTCCTTGCTTGCTAGCGTAGATAGTCTTCCGTATAAGCTGAAGCAGGTGATTATTCTGCATTATTTAAATGAATTATCGCAGGAAGAAAGTGCTGCAATCCTTGAGATCCCTCTGGGTACCGTGAAATCCCGTATTCATGCTGCACTGCGCAAGCTTCGTCAGAAGCCAGAGAATCAGACTCTTTTTAAGGGAAAGGTGGAGGATCTGCATGAATTTCAATGAAAAGCTGCGAACAGTTCTGCAGGAAGAGGCCAGAAATTTAAATGCCCCACCGGAACTGAAGGAGAGAATACTAAATCAGACCGTAACCGGACAAGGGGGAAGACGAATGAAAAAGAAGTGGATCGTAGCAGGCGTTTTGGCAGCTACTTTATTAATTCCTACTGGAGCGTTTGCCGGATATCATTATCTGGCGGATAGTATGTATGGTTCGAAAGAAGCAGCTGCTACGATTGGCCTAAGCCAGCAGAAATATGAGGAGTTTGGGGCCAAGCTTCAGAGGTTGAAGCATAATTTTAGCGAGGAAGAAGCTGCCACGGTTATGTCCTTATTGAAGGAATTAGGCGATTACAATCTGCTGGCGGCAGATTCCAAGGGGAGTTTTCACATAGAACGGCTTAATGCAGAAGATCAGAAGGCTTACAAGAAATTACTGGTGGAGCTTGAACCGTATTTCAAGAAAATGAACGAAACGGATAAATCCAAGGCAAAGGCATCTGGCACAGATCGTGGCGCTTTCTGGGATAGCTTGCTTGAGAAGGCTGAACAGAGGCTTACAGAACAGGAGTATAGGGAGCTTGAACCCATAATAAATGAGTTGAAAAGCTATGATGCCAAGGTAACTGATGCAGACGGAAGTGTTCATATGGATCGGTTGTCGACAGAAGAAATACAAAAGCAAGAGAAGTTATTGGAGGCGCTCACTCCTTACGTTGATAAGATAGACAAAATGATGAAACCGAGCTCTTAACCCTTACTCTCTCAGTATGGTTTAAAAATCAGTCATTATGATCCAAAACTCGCAGAAGCTTTATTTACCAGCAAACCGACCATAGAGCAGGGTAGGTCGGGAGGGTGCGTAAATGGGCTTTTGCGAGTTTTTTGTGCTACAAAATTTCTTAGCAAAAAACTACATGAAGCCGATAGATAAAGAAGAAGAAATGAGTAGGAGAGGGATACTCTTGGCTAATTTTTCATGGAATCACCAAATGAAAATGAAGTACATCTTTTTATTCCTGGGGTTACTATTAGTTGTTCTATCAGGCTCACGCTTATTATGGATGGAGTTGTTTGGCGGTTTACAACAGGATTCGATAAAAAACGGGGAACTCCATTTGCGTAATTGGAATGCAGAAGACGGGCAGATTGTTTTGCTTGACGGGGAATGGGAATTGTATTCCTCACATTGGTTCAAGGATAGCAAAAAGCAGCAGGGCTTGGCTTTGAGTGAGCCAAGGATGATTCAAGTTCCAGGGGGATGGAATCAAGCTGTGCATCCCGGGACCTCTACTCCATATGGATTTGGCTCGTACCGCTTACGAATATATGTGAATCCGCAGCAGGATCTCAACTATAGTATTCGTGTGCCAAGTATACGCACTTCGTCGGAAGTATACGTAAACGGCCGGTTACTGGCTAAATCCGGGCGGGTAGCGGATTCGGAAGAAGCCTCTATCGCTAAGAATCTTCCGTATTCTACAACCTTTAGGGCCGATAAAGATGGTGTAATCGAATTGGTAATTCAAGCGTCCAATTATGTGGATAGCCGGAGCGGTGGCATTGTCCGGTCTATTAAATTCGGGACAGAAGAAGCAATTACCCAGGAGATGAAACTTTCGGTATCTATGCAGGTTCTGACAACGGTTATCTTTCTGATCCATTCTGCCTATGCGTTTATATTATTTGTATTGGGTAACAAGCAGACAAAGTTGCTGTATTTCTCTTTACTGACATTCTCTTTCACACTAAGCGGTGCGTTAAGCAGTGATGAGAAGCTGTTCCATCAAATCATTTATATCGGCAACGTATGGGATTTCCGGCTATCCAATGTAGCTTTTTTAGTTGGAGCCTATGCATTATTGGAGTGTACGAATCATCGCGAACTAGCTCTTTGGCACAGAATATATCCTGTATTTAGGGCACTGATCTTGGGGACCGCAGGGATTACGCTATTGTTGGATACATATCAGTTAACCAGCATCTTCCCTGTGTATAATCTGCTAGGCGGTACTGCTGGAGTCGTTGCAACGATTGCGATCTGTAGAACAGTGGTCAAGGATATGAGAGGGAATCTGTTATTGTTGTTCTCCATCCTTGCGTTGATCCATCATGTGATCTGGATGCTCTTCTGGCGGGAGGGCGGTTATAATCTTCTCTATTATCCGTTTGATTTGATTATTTCAATGGGGTGTTTGGCCTCAGTATGGTTTAGGAATTATTTTAAAATGTACGAAAACACGAATGAGCTAGCAACAACCTTGCAAAGAATGAATGATCATAAGGATCAATTCCTGGCGAATGTTTCACATGAGTTCAAAAATCCGCTGCACAGCATGCTCAACCTATCACAATCTGTTATGAAACGGGAACAGCATGTAATGCAGGCAAGAAGCATCAAAGAGCTGGAAACTGTTTTTTCTGTAGGGCACCGGCTAACCTTGATATTAAACGATTTGATTGATGTGATGAGCCTGCGGGAAGGCAATCCCCGTATCAGCAAAAAGGTTATACCGATCCAGCCGATCGTGACGGGAGTCCTTGATATGCTGCAATTGAATGCAGAGGTGAAATCTATACAAATTACAAATCAAATTCCTGAAGATTTTCCTCTGGTCCATGCAGATGAGAACCGGATTATTCAGATCCTCTTCAATTTACTTCATAATGCTGTGAAATACACAAATGATGGAGTTATCTTGATTTCGGCTTATGTAAACGACGGGAGGGCTTATATCGTTGTTGCTGACACCGGAATTGGAATGGATGAGGACATGCTTAAATGCCTATTCCATCCATACGAGCAAGCCAACACAACGGAGACCATGATTGAAGGCGGCTTCGGGTTAGGGCTGAGTATAAGCAAACAACTGGCAGAGCTTCATGGGGGCACATTGGATGTAACCTCCATTAAAGGAGAAGGTTCGCAATTCAGCTTCTCTTTACAACTGGCAGGCTTGGAAGCGGAGGCGGAGAGTGCGCCGGCGAAATCTTTTGAACCGTTACCCATATCTGCTGTGGCAATTCAAGAACCTGTTCCAATGAACATGGACAACGCAAACCCCCTGAGTGATGAGACACCGGCAACGTTCTTCAAGATGGATTCCGACCGTCCGGTTCTATTAATTATTGATGATGATCCTGTTAACCTTCAAGTGCTTGAAGCCATACTGCCACCAGACGAATATGATACAACCATGGTAACCAGTGCCAGACAGGCGTTGGCTATTCTGGGTACGAAGGAATGGGATGTGGTAATCTCTGATATCATGATGCCGATGATGTCCGGATATGAACTGACACGAAGGATTCGTGAGCGATTTACCTTCACAGAGCTTCCTGTTCTGCTTCTTACTGCAAGAAGCCAGCCACAGGATATACATAGCGGTTTCCTGGCGGGAGCAAACGATTATGTGACGAAGCCGGTAGAAGCCATAGAACTTAAATTGCGGATACAGGCGCTAACGACGATTAAGCAATCCATTCGGGAACAGCTGCGACTAGAAACTGTATGGCTGCAAGCCCAAATTAAGCCTCATTTCTTGTTTAATGCTTTGAATGCTATATCAGCATTAACGGATATTAATCTGGAGAAGATGCGTGATTTGCTTGATGAATTCACTAATTATCTGCGAAACAAATTTAAATTCCAGAACATTGAAAGTCTTGTTCCGGTTGCAGAAGAGCTGAGTTTAGTGCGTTCTTATTTATATATTGAACAGGTGCGGTTTGAAGAGAGGCTGCAGGTGATTTGGGAGATTGATGATCACAGGTGCATCAAAGTCCCGTTTCTTACGATTCAGCCTCTCGTTGAGAATGCAATTAAACATGGAATCATGAAGCGCAAGCGTGGAGGCAGCATTGTCATACGTATTTCCTTCGTGGAGACCCGGGCAGAGATCACAGTTAAAGATGATGGGGTCGGAATGGATGAGGTTCAATTGCAGCGATTATTGGAAAGGCGTAAAAGCAGTAGTTCCGGCGTCGGATTAATCAATACGGATCAGCGCTTGAAGCGGCATTTCGGAACAGGCCTTCATATCACAAGCTCGCTGGATGCAGGGACAACGGTAACTTTTCACGTTCCGCTCAGCAGTAATGAATAACAATGATGAGATCGGCCGGAAGGATGAAGTGGTAACGGTACCGTCCTTTAAAAGGACGGCAAAGCCGTTTCCACTTGTACAGTTTAGTTTCGTACGAAGCGTTAATGTTATCCACCTTTCGTTATCCACGCGATTTAGACTTCGGCTTCTCCAACCGGCTACGTTCACGCATAGCGTTGATTTGTCTGGCATGTCTTTCGTCCCGGCGGCCTTGTCTCGTTCGGAGTTGGCTCAGCATAACGAGCAGGCCCAGGGTGCCGAGTACATAAGAGACGATGGGATTCACTTCATTCCACAGGTTAACCCCGGCCAGAAGTAATACTGCGCCAATGATGGTGGCAATTAACCGCTGTGTATTTTTATTCTGCGTCTCGATTAATTTTTGCTCGAGGGAGCTCGCCAGCTTGACCCTTAAGCCTCCGCTATCCATTTTATCGATTGCAGACATGAACTTCTTGGTCGTTGGAAGGATGTCTTTGAGCATATTCTTGCCATCCTCTACAACTTTGGAGATAACACTTCCCCGCAGATCCCTCCGCACCACCTGTTCCACATAAGGCTTAACCGTCCCGACCAGATCAAGGTCCGGGTCCAGTCCGGTACAGAGACCGTACACGGTGCCTATGGCTTTGCCCAGGAATGTGGTATTGGCAGGTAATTGAAAAGGCTGGGAGTAGAGGAAATGACGCAGTTCTTCCACATTGTCGCCTGACGTCACAAAACTCAGATCGAACGTATCGCCGTTGATTTGTTCGAATAATAACGTAAGATTCCTGGAGAAGACCTCCAGATCTACATTGCGTCTTAAAAATCTCAACCGGTTCAGGGCATCGATGGCACCGTGGGCGTCTTTTAAATATACGGCCAGCAGAAGGGCTACCATCTGGGTCTTCATATCACGGGCGATCCGCCCGACCATTCCAAAATCAATCAAGGCGATGGTGCCGTCAGGCTGCACGAGCACATTGCCCGGGTGCGGGTCTGCGTGAAACAAGCCATTCAATAAAATCTGTTCCACGAACATTTCGATCAGCGATGTTGCCAGTTGGGTCCGGTCTACCCCCCAAGCCTCGAGCTTGGCGAAATCATTGATTTTGACACCTTCCATAAACTCCATGGTCAGCACCTGCGATGTAGTACAGGACCAATGGATGTGCGGAATCACGACATCCTTCCGATGGGCTAGCTGCTGCTTGAACTCTTCGGCATTACGCCCTTCTTGCTGATAATCGAGCTCCTCCATAATAGTGTCATGAAACTCATCATACACGGCATCAAGGTCCATGAAGTCTGTAATCAGCTTCTGGCGCTTCAATAACGAAATAGCGACCTGAATGGATTTCCAATCAATCGCGATAATGTCCTCCACCCCGGGCCGCATCACCTTCACGGCGACTTGCTCACCTGTCCGTAAGGTGGCCCGGTGGACCTGTCCGAAGGATGCTGCTGCAATAGGAGTCTCGTTGAACTCAGCATACATCTTGCTGATGGATACCCCGAGTTCACGCTCTACCTTCTGCTGGATCTCGGAGAAATCTACGAATTCTACAGAATCCTGCAGCTTGGACAATTCTTCAATAACTTCCTTCGGCAGCATATCCACCTGCGCACTCACATGCTGCCCAAGCTTGATAATTAGCCCGCCCATATCCATGGCGGTAGTCGTGAAATACGCTGCCTGCTTGCGGTATAAGGCCCGTTGCTTCGCTGCAAAGCGCCGCCTTGACATCACAACCTTCAGCTTGCCCAGCCACCAGAAATCCCAGGCGAACTTGAAAATCATCCGCATGGTTCTTCTGAACCTTGCATCCTTCATTAATTTCAGGAATTCGCTCATACTTGTTCATCTACCACAGAGTTATCATGCTGCATCCCAAATCTCTCCTTCTAATCATCCATGAGCCTAATTGTATGATATTTCATACCAGACAGATATACAATTAAAGGCTTGGGCGGCTGGCTGCTGATGACTCAGGTTCGTCCCTGAATGCCCGGCGGCCGAGCAAGCCGACCACCAAAGCCAGCGATGTCAAAACCGCCGCCAGCAGATACAGGTTGACGATCCCGAACCGTTCGGCCAGTCCCGCCATGACCAGCAGCGAGATGCAGAACACCAGATGCAGCAGCGAGGCTTGCGCCGACAGCACCTTGGGCAGCATCTGCTTACTGGTGCTGCGCTGGATGAGGGTACGCCGGTTAATCACCGACAGCTCCGCGAACGGTCCCATCAGCAGGACAAGGACCAGTGCTATATACGGCTGGGTATTCAGAGCATACACCATGGTGAGCAGGCCATAGCCCGCCATACCGATGAGCATCGCCCCCAGATAACGGTTGCCGATGAGACGCACTGCCGACAGGACCAGCAGCCCGCCGCCGACCGTTCCTGCGAAATAGGCTGCGTTAATGAAGCCCCACCATTCTTCGCCTTGCTTCAGCGCCACCTGGACGAAGGCCAGCGTGAACGCACCGACCCAGACCGAGCCTCCAAGCATGTCGATGATGTCCATGAAGGTCAGCATCCGCAGGCGGGGCATACGCCAGATGACTTGCCAGCCTTCGGTCAAGGTCTTCCACTTCGAGGCGGATGGGGGTACCGGCTCCAAGCCCGCCGGCTGCCCCTGCATCTGAGCCATTGCTTCTGCTGGCTCTCTCACGCCAAGCGTAAATGCGGCCGCCAGCCCATAGATGGCCGCTGTCAGCAGCAGCGCCGGGCTGGGCCCAAGGAATGCGACCAATAGGCCGCTCAGTCCCCAGCCCGCAAACTGCACGACCTGATCGCTAACGCTGATCAGACCGTTAGCCTTAAGCAGCCCCTCCTCCCGCGTTACGAGCCGCGGCACCAGCGCATTACGGGCTGGAACGGTCCAGCCGTCGAGGAAGGACATGACGAAGACCAGAGCAAAGACAAGTGTGAGTGAAGCAGCCGCGCCGTTAAGCTGCAGATACAGAGCCAGCAGCACAAACAGCAGGAACTGGCCTGTCTGTGAGATCAGCAGCAGCGAGGGCAGCTTGATCCGGTTGATGAGCAGCGGCGCAATGAAGCCGCTCACCATCTGGGCCGAGCTGCGCATCAGCGGCATCAGGGCCGCCGAGACAAGGGAATCCGTCCGGTCCAGCACCAGCACTGTCAGGGCCATAATATACAAGACATCGGCAGCATTCGCTGCCGTCTGGGTCGTCCATAGATAATAGAAGGAACGTGTTAATAACCGTGGTCTCAAGAAATTCCGGGCCTCCATTTCTGCATCCATAACGTCAAATGTAAGATAAGGATAACAATAATGGAAATTTAAGATTTTGACAAACCTCACTAAGGGAATATGAAGCCGTTAGATTGTTCATTTAATATGACGGGTTAACGCCCAGAATATCAGAGCCAGAGCACTGGCCATTGCACCGAGCAGACACACTCCGTTCCAGCCCGAGTATGCATACATACTGGTAGATGCAATAGATCCGGTGGCGCTGCCAATCGAATAGAAGACCATATAACCGGCAGTAATTCTGCTGCGGGCTTCCGGGCGCAGATGAAGGATCATGCTCTGGTTGGTGACGTGTACGGCTTGTACGGCCAGGTCAAGAAGGATAATCCCAATGATTAACGCGAGCAGCGAATGCGGAGTATAACTGATTGGCAGCCATGAAAGAAGCAATAAAGTTAGCGCTACGCCGGTGGTCTTTTGCCCCAAACCCCGATCGGCCAGACGGCCTGCCCGCGCTGCTGCTAACGCCCCGGTAACTCCGGCGAGACCAAACGCTCCAATCGCGGTATGGGACAGAGACAGCGGCGGAGCGCTGAGCGGCAGCACCAGAGAAGTCCACAATATACTGAACGCGGCGAAAATCAGCAGGCATAACACAGCACGGACTCGCAGCAGCCGTTCTTGTGCGAATAGCGTGAACAGTGAACGGAGAAGCTGCGGATAGGATAAGGATTCTCTCCGGGGCTCAGATTGCGGCAGCACCCTGAACAATACACCTGCCATGATTAACGTGAGTCCTGCGGAGACAAGGTAGACCGAACGCCAACCGGCCAGATCCGTTAACGCGCCGGCGAATGTCCGCGCCAGTAGAATACCAATGACAATTCCGCTGGTCACCACACCCACCGTTCGTCCGCGTTCAGCCGGGGCAGCCAAGGTGGCTGCGAATGCAACAAGCGTCTGTGTCACTACCGCAAGCAGTCCGACCGTAGCTATGCCTATGAATAACACCATGCTGGTGGGGGCAGTGCCCACAACAACCAAAGCCAGCACGGATACCAGCATCTGTCCGGTAATCAGCCAGCGCCGACCCAGCAGATCGCCCAGCGGCACCAGCAACAGTAGTCCAAGGGCGTAACAAATCTGAGTCACTGTAATCACGATGCCGACGGAAGAATGCGTAATCCCGAATTCGCTGGAGATCGCGTCCAGTAAGGGCTGGGCGTAATAAATGTTGGCTACCGCCAGTCCGCAGGTGATGGCAAATAGGAGTGCAACCTTACGGGACATTGAAGATGCAGGCGTTGGCCCGGATGGTGCGGTAATGGCTTGCGGTTCTTTTACAAAGTTAACCAGAGATAACGCCTCCTTCGATATATGGATATAATAATATACTGAACGGTATGAAATAATTCCTGATAAATATACCGCTAACCAAAATTAATTGTCAAGGGGAAAGCGGGAAGAGTCGGATATAAATTGCTCTAATTGACAGGGGCTACTTAGTCAAATACAATCGTAATATACCATTCGATACGAAATGAGGGAGATCTATGGCCCGGCCGCGTGAATTTGATGAGGACAAGGCGCTGGATGCAGCGCTGCATGTATTTTGGGAAAGAGGGTTCGAGGCTGCCTCCTTAAGCGACTTAACCGCAAGAATGGGCATTCAGCGTCCAAGCCTATACTCTGCCTTTGGAGATAAAAAAGGATTATTTGAAGCTGCCTTGCGAAAATATACAAGTTCCCATGCCGCCTATGTCCGGGGCAGTCTGCACAAGCATTCTTCGGTGAAAGAGGCATTCCGTACTTTTTTTGAAGATGTGGTGTCCAAAGAATATGAGAAAAGCCCGAGCACGGGGTGCTTCTGCATCAATTCAATGGTGGAACTAGCTCCCCATGATGAGAAATTTGAGATCCTGACCAGGGAACATCAGATGTACCTCTCGGTCATCTTCCAGGAAACGATTGAACGGGGCTTGCGGTCAGGGGAGCTAGCTGCCGGGATTAATGCCAAGAATCTGGCGCAGACACTGGTCATTTCGTTAATAGGACTTACGGTGTTCCTGAAGTCCCGTCCTGACAGAGCAGTTGTTGATACTTTTGTAAAAGAGATACTTAACTTATTAACCATATCCTAATCAAAAGAGGAAAGGTGATGACCATCTTCATGGAATCAACTA
Source organism: Paenibacillus sp. FSL M7-0896 (assembly GCF_037975415.1). Lineage (NCBI taxonomy): Bacteria > Bacillati > Bacillota > Bacilli > Caryophanales > Paenibacillaceae > Paenibacillus > Paenibacillus sp. FSL M7-0896. The sequence goes on along the minus strand of NZ_CP150250.1, from coordinate 7,220,395 downwards.
AAGAGAGGGAGCTCTCCTTCGATATCCGCAGAACCCTTATCTTGGGTGCCTATATGCGGGAGTGGCAGATGCCGGAATACCGGGTCATTCTGAAGAAGCCTGAAACAGGAGCCTATGTTGAGATCTATTATTTTCCTGCAGTGGAGGGGGAAGAGATTGCGAGGTTTGCAACAGTAGGGTTATCCGCGACTCACCGCCTAAATGGGCAAGCTGTGGGTACAGAGTGGGTGATGGCTCTGACCTCTGACTTAGGCGGAGAGTCTATGGACCGGATATTTACCTATCTCAGTGATCTTATCGCCCATCATATAGAGGGCGCAGGTGATTCACGGATACCTAGAGTGATGGAAGAGAGTCCGCTGGCCCCGGCTAACTGGACAACCACTGCTTTTCTGCTGGATGAGCTGAGGGGAGAAAGTGAAGAGCTGGAGGAGATTCAGGTCGGGAGCGAGAAGGCTGAGATCGTATGGGCGCTACCAGTCACGGCGCAGGAGGCCGCATTAATCTTAAGTGAAGGCGTGGAGGCCTTTGATTCCTACATCGAAGAGATCGAGCATTCTATTATTGATCCGCGGCGCTAGTCAGACTCCAGTTCGCCGATACGTTCAGCACCATATAACTGGTTCAGATGCTCGATGTGGGTGACTCCCCAATCATTCATGGCCTGCATGATGCCGGACAAGCTTCGTCCGTATTCCGTGATGGAATACTCCACTTTCGGCGGGATCTGGTGGTAAATCTCACGGTGAACAATATTATGGTATTCCAGCTCACGCAATTGTTGTGTGAGCATTTTTTTGGTGATCTCAGGAATGGCGCGCTGTAATTCGCTGAATCTCATAGCTCCGTTATTGAACAGGCGCAGCAGAATGACGGGCTTCCATTTCCCCACGAAGATTTCTAATGCGGACTCGAATTTGCAGTAGGTCATATCGCTGCCCCCTTGATTCACGTAAGGTATCTTTGAAGTAACTAGGTTTAATTAAAGTGTCTACTTCTCATGGGAAACCCTTCATATTATTATGCAGCTAAGGTTTCTGTAGCGCAAGAAGAACCGCCTGCCCGAGTGGAGGGCCCGGATGCGGCTTGCGTAAACATATGAGAAGGAGTGACATTGTATATGAATTTCGTGTTATGGGTCTTACAGATTGTTCTAGGTGCGGGGTTCTTGTATTCGGGTTGGCTGAAGGCATTTCAGTTGGACTCGGCCCGGGCGGCCTGGAGCTGGGTGAATGATGTGCCGCAGGGGTTGGTTATGGGTATCGGCATCGCTGAGCTGCTGGGGGTCTTGGGGTTAATTTTGCCGATGGCTCTTCGCATCCAGCCGCAGCTTACCCCGCTCGCCGCTATGGGTCTGGCTGCTGCCGCAGGCTCCGGTCTGGTCTTCCATCTATTGCGGGGCGAACCGAATGTGTGGATCAACATCATCTTTATAGTACTGGCGGTCATTATTGCTGCCGGCCGATTCCGGCTGTTGCAGGGAGGCTAAGCCCCGTCCCTTGACCATACTAAATGGATTACTACAGCTATCATTATTAATGATACTCACCTTCTCTTCTAGTCATTTTACCTAACCGCTGGAACAGCCTACACTTTGTATGAAGCCACTATAGCGTAACAGGAGGATATGAAGATGAAGGCAATTACACTTGGACCGCAGGGTCTGCAATATACGGATCATCCGGACAAGCGTCCTGAACAGGGACAGGTCAAGGTAAGGTTAAAGACAGCCGGACTCAATCACCGGGATTTATTCATTATAGCTGCTGCTTCTGCTACAGAAGGTGCACCGGGTCCGATTCATCCTTGTGTGCTGGGTTCAGACGGGGCTGGTGTTATTGAAGAGACGGGTGAAGGGGTAAGCGGCCTGGCTCAGGGGATGGAAGTCATTATTAATCCATGTCTCGGATGGAATCGGGCGGATGAGGTACCTGTGGTTCCTGACATATTGGGTTACCCTGCAGACGGGACTTTTGCGGAATATGTGATTGTGCCTGAGCAGAATGTTGTGCCTAAGCCAGTGTATCTGTCCTGGGAGGAAGCGGGTGTCTTACCCTTAGCGGCACTTACTGCGTATCGGGCGTTATTCACTAGAGGGGGCCTGAAGTGGGGCGACCATGTACTGATTCCGGGCATTGGCGGCGGAGTGGCTACGTTTGCTGCTCTTATGGCGGCAGCGGCAGGGGCGCGGGTTACAGTTACGTCCAGAAGTGAAGCGAAGCGTGCAGAGGCCCTGCAATTACCGGTTACTCAGGTTATAGACAGCAACACCCGTTGGAGGGAAGAACTCGGGAACCATCCTGTAGACCTGATCCTGGATAGTCTAGGTCCAGCCACATTCGGGCAATACTTCGAGGTCATCAAGCCGGGCGGGAGAATCGTCATGTTCGGCGCAAGCTCGGGCGATGATCTCACCATTCCGGCCAGAGCGATCTTCTTCCCGCAGCTTCAGTTGCTTGGAACATCCATGGGCAGCCATGAAGAGTTCACCGCGATGCTTCGGTTCATGGAGCAGCATCAGATACACCCTATCATGGATAGCGTGTATTCCTTAGCGGAGACCCCGCTTGCCCTTCAGCGGATGGAACGTGCGGAGCAGCTCGGGAATATTGCCCTGAGAATAGGCTAAGGGTAGAGATACAGGACATGCAGGCGCTACTGATTCGGCCCGATTGCCTTGCACCCGCTGAATGTGATCGGTTTTTCGATTACATTTGGAGCGGATAACCTTTCGTCAGCCGAATGTGATCGGTTTTTCGTCTACATTAAAAACGCTACTGACATAACGTTGTCAGTAGCGTTTTTTTATCATTAGACATGTACACATTCAAGAGAGGATGAACACTTATGAATTTCGCTTCGATACGCATCATTACTGACGACATCGATCGTCTGGTTGAGTTCTATGAGCAAGTGACAGGGGGGACGGCAGAGCGGCCCGCTCCGGTATTTGCCGAATTCGTTATGCCCACATGTACTCTGGCCATCGGCCACTCCAAGACAGCACAGCTATTCGGCGCAGATGCTGTAGTGGCGGGAAGTAACCGCACGGTTATTATGGAGTTCCGCGTTGACGATGTTGAAGCGGAGTATGCACGCTTGAAGCCAGCTGTTGAGGATTGGGTACAGGAGCCAACCACGATGCCGTGGGGGAACCGCTCGATGCTGTTCCGTGATCCCGACGGCAACCTGGTGAACCTTTTTCAGCCGGTGACGGAGGATGCGGTTAAACGGTTTGAGGGCAGGTAATAACAGAGGTGCAGGCGGGTTAGATCATAACGCTCCTGCATCTCTTGCCGTATAGAACGTCGGATAGATCGGGCGGTAATGCAGTTCGTCTCTGATCCGCGAGGTATCGACAATCATGTCCCATGGATCATATGGCTGCTGCAGAGCTTCAGGCGCGGGTTCGGCCTGATGAAGCTGAAGCATCTCGGCCACGGAGATCGGTGCATCATCAGCCACATTATAGATGCGTCCGTCGATGCCCGGCGTGAAGGCGGCGAGCATCAGTGCCTGGCTGATATCCGCATGATGGGCCATATGGATGCGTCTGGCCGGATTCCATTGGCTGAAATAAGGCAGTACCTCCGCGATATGGGGGTCGCGCTCACCGTAGACGAAGGGAAAACGTACAATACGCAGCCCTAAGCCCTGTTCACGGTGAAGTGCCAGCAGCGCCGCTTCAGCTTCCGCCTTACTCTGGGGATAGGCAAAAGCAGGCCGGAGGTCATCCTCCTCCCGGCTGGGCCGGGAATGACCTCCTGGTCCGTAGACGTGGTTGGTGCTTGCGAATACGAACCTTGGCACATCCGCATCCAGCGCTGCACGGGCCAAAGCCACAGCGCCGTCAATATTGGCTATTCGGGTGGTCTGCTCATCCACGCCGCGGAACTGGGCGGCTAAGTGAACCACAACGCCAATGTCCCGCAGTGCCTCAAGATATCCTTCCGGCTGCAGAAGATCGCCTTCTACGCATTCAGCCCCTTGCTGGCGAAGCTCCTCCACCCTGGCAGTATCCCTGACCAAGAGTTTAACCTGATGGCCGCGCTGGAGCAGACGCGGAACCAGACGGCTTCCTACCTTACCTGTTGCTCCAGTTACAAAAATCTTCATCCTCAGATCCTCCTAAGTTGTTAAGTCATAGGAGGAGTATAATGGGACGCGCGAATAGCATCCTTCCTGCCTTTATCGTATGATTGGGAGTGTCAGGATAAGGAGGCGATTCTATTCTATGGAGAACGTTTCTTCCAAAATATCATTGGGTGAATTTCTGCGTACGCGCCGGGAACGCCTTACGCCGGAGGATGTGGGGTTGAAATCTTATGGGCGACGGCGGATTACAGGGCTGCGCCGGGAAGAAGTAGCCCAGCTTGCCCATATCGGAACCTCGTGGTACACCTCCCTGGAGCAAGGCCGGAACGTCAATCCATCGGAGGAAGTGCTTAATAATATAGCCAGAGCCTTGCGGTTAACAGAGGATGAACGCCAGCATCTGCATCTTCTTGCCAGACCGGTACAACAGGACAGGGAAGCGGATCTGCACATTCCTGCGGGCATTGAACGGATGATCCAGGCGCTAGGTCCGCATCCGGCATTTGTGCTGGGGAGATATTGGGATATGCTGATGTGGAATCAGGCGGCTGAGCTTGTGTTCCGGTTACCTTCGTGTGCGGATGCGGTGCCGGAGAGAATCAACTGGGTCAGATATCTTTTGACAGGGCTGTGGCCATCCGTAGAGGGTTGGGGAACTGGAGCCAAAGTCCTGATTGCCCAGTTCCGTGCGGATTACGCGCGCTTCCCTGATGATGCGAGGTTTAAGCAGCTCATCGAAGAGTTCATGCAGAACAGTCAGCTCTTTCGCGAGATCTGGCCGCTTCATGAGGTTCAGGCCGTAGCAGACCACCACAAACAGAGATATGATCCCCGGATCGGCGAGATGGAGTTTGAGCATGTGACCCTGCAGCCTCCGGGTAATCCGGATCTGAAGGTAATGATCTACACAGCTTCAACAGAGACAAGTGAGCGGCTGCAGCGTATGCTGGAGACTCTTGGGGCACAAGTGAAATAGATAAAAAGCTGGAGGCCTCCAATGGGGCCTCCAGCTTTTTTGTACATAAATCGGACCTAGTAGGGGTAGTCCTAATTGCAATTTGTACAACTAAATCGCCGGATGTGCCGCCAAATCTCTTTTTAGATGTATTTCGTGCAATTAAAATGCCTCTAGTTCTGGATTTTTGCCCATCCAGTCAAATTTAGTTGTACAGACTACAATTAGAAGAAGATGGACTTCCGTTTCACTGTTTTTAGTTGCACAGAATACACTTACCCCTGTTTTTTCGCTACAGATACAGCCTCATCCCTTACCGCATTTATGGACTGAAATCACTTGATTAATTAGGATGGTCTTTTACCCTTGAGAAGGGAAAACGGGGCGGTTAACAGAAATGGTATATGTACAGGAAATCAGCGAAACGGAAGGATAGAGCCATGAGTAACTTAATCCTGAAGCATTGGACGGAGGAGTGTGAGCTGCCCGGGATCAATTGTATTGCTTGGGCAGATGGCAGCATTACGATTCTGAATATTGAGACCTGTTACGACCCGAATACCCGTCAGCGTACAATGCGCTGTTCCCCCTTGTGTGACACAACGATTGAGAGCATTGTGAAGCATAACGATGATCCTTGGACCATTGTTGATGCATGGACGAGTCTGGATTATGAGGGCGGTACAATCTACGGCGGGGACGGGCAGATGGGGAATGAGGGCTTCATTGCCTGCACCGATGCGGGCGGCAATATGGTTTGGGCTTTTTTCTCGGATGTCACCAATCCTATCAAGCAATTAAGTATTGAAGACCGGACATTAATCGCGATGAATGAGCATGATGAGCTGAGGATCGAGATCAATCTGGATCATCTTACAGAGATGAGGCTGATCCCATGCCGCAAGTAGAATCAAGAAATACCTTTTCCAGTATTCTAGAATGAACATAGAGCGGTTGGAACGAGGGGGTGAGCGGACGGTGTACGAGTGGCACAGGCAGATCCAGACCATTGTCGATGATATGGACCAAAGCATTAAGCAGCATAACAGTGAGGCCATAACGCTGCAATCTCTTGCTGACAAGCTGGGTTATTCGGAGTTTCATACGACGAGGAAATTCAAAGAGATATCCGGGATGCAGCTTAGGGATTACCTTCGCCACCGGAAGCTGGCTTTTGCACTGAAGGAGGTGCGGGACAGCGGAAAAAGCATTCTGGATATTGCGCTCGACTATGGATTCTCCTCCCATGAAGCTTTTACGCGCGCGTTCAAGGTGACCTATGGTGTGGCCCCAAGCGAGTACCGGAGACACCCGTACCCTGTCGTCCTGCGGACCAAAATCAACCCGTTTGACCGCTACTTTTTCGGACTAGGAGAGGTTGGCATGGTAAAATCTACAGAAGAGGTTAAGATTTATTTCGTGACCATTCCCGCACACAAGTTCCTGTACATCGAGAACGTGGAGAGCAACGGGTATTGGGATTTCTGGCAGAAGCAGAGCCTGATTCCTGGGCAGGATTGCGAGACCATCACCGGCTTGCTGGACAGTATCAAGGGCAAGCTGGATGATGACGGCGGAAGCGACACGAACAGCGGCAACGGCCAGATTATGGCCTATATGAATGACCCGGACGGCAGACTCTGCGATTGGGGATTTCCGCGTACAGAGTGTTACGGTGTGCGTCTCCCTTACGAGTATGAAGGTGAAGTCCCCGCGCAGATGCTGATGGCGGATGTCCCCGAGGCCGAGTATATCGTATTCGAGCACGGGCCATTCGATTATGAGCAGGAGAACCGCAGTGTCGAGGAACGGATGGAGCAGGCGATGGCTGCTTTTGACTATACAGGCACTGGCTACTGCTTCGACTCTACCCCCGGCCGGATCATCTACTTCTATTTCAACCCGGATCGGTACTTCAAGTATGTCCGGCCTGTTCAGAAGTCATAATTGCTGCCAAGCGCCTGCTGCTCTCATAGGGTGGGTGCTTTACTGATTAGTAATGTAACTCTATGCATGACATACAGCACTGAGGACATCCATAATTTGTGATTAACTTGTAAGAGTTGATGATGAAAGGGTGATATTCCTTATGGATGTAAAAAATTCCAATACATATGGCGGCGTAGCGGCTCAGGCGCGAATAAGGTATACTCGTCCTCTGCTGCTTGCCCTAATGGCGATACTGCTGATCAGCAGCCTGACAGCCTGCAGCGGCAACTCTTCTGCGGGCGAAACAGCAAGTCCGTCTGCACAATCAGCCAGTCCATCGGCACCTCCTGCCCGATTGGCCCAGGCAACCCCTGGAGCAACCCCGCTAACGACCAAAGCGACCGGCCAGATTTATCTGTATGGCGAATCCCATGGCGTTGCCAAGATTATGGACAAGGAATATGAAGCTTGGTCTGATTATTACCACAACAAGGGCATGAGACACCTATTCGTGGAGCAGTCCTATTACGCTGCCGAATACTTGAACCTGTGGATGCAGTCGGACAATGATGACATTTTGGAGGAGCTTTATCAGGATTGGGAAGGGACTCAGGGTCACATTCCCTATACGAAGACTTTTTTTAAGAAAATAAAAAGCGGATGTCCTGAGACAATCTTTCACGGAACAGATATTGGGCATGGACCTGATACTACCGGCGAGCGGTTCTTGTCTTATCTTAAGGCCAACGATTTGACCGGATCGGAGATATACACCTTAACAACCGAAGCGATTCAGCAGGGCCAGAGGTATTACAGGAGTTACGATAATGTATACCGGGAAAATAAGATGACGGAGAATTTCATCCGAGAATTTGAAAAGCTGGGCAACGAGAGCATCATGGGCATTTACGGGGCAGCGCATACCGGAGTCAATGAAATGGAACTTATTACCAAGTCTGTTCCTTGCATGGCCAATCAATTACATAAGCACTATGGAGGCAACCTGCACTCCGAGGATATTAGCTGGATGGTGAAGGATATTGAACCGCTCAGAGTAGAAGAAATCACTATGCAGGGTAAGAAGTATGCAGCATCGTATTACGGGAAGCAGGACATGAGTGGATTCAGGGATTATGTTTACTGGGATTTTTGGCGATTAGAAGATGCTTACGAAGATGCCAGCAAGCTGACACAGACGGGTAATGTTCTTCCGTATGATCAATACCCGATGCAAATCGCAGAAGGTCAGGTATTTGCCATTAGTTTTACCAAAACAGATGGGTCGGTGGAAAGAGAGTACTATGTGGCTAACGGTAAGCAGTGGGAAGGCAGGGAGGCAACGTGGCAGCTTAAGGTAAAGGAATGATCTGCTGTATGTAAGCAGCCCTGCGGAAATGGTATATTAGTGTGGTAGTTTCCATTTCTTAAGCAGATGGGCGGGTGTATCTTTTGGACACGAATAGTGGAAAAGGAAAAGCTCTTATCAGGGAATTTATGACTTGGGCGGAGGCAAACGGCTGGGAGATTAGGAAGAAATCCGGTGCTCAGCTGCATTTGAATAGCGGCATTACTTCCAGATATAAAGGACTGCCCAAAGAGTACTCAGAGTTTCTAAGTGTAGTTGAAACCTGCGTTGCACCGGATGAGCAAACCTGGTTTATTTGTGAGGCTGAGTTCAATCATAGCGCGGAAACCGAATTCCGGTGGAATGAATTTGAAATGCTTAGTGTGGAGGCAGCAGCGGGTGATCCAGCTTGGCAGTCCGAGATCACGGCCTGGTGGGATCATCACTTGCCGATCGTAATGTCTGTGAAGGACGGATATTCCTTCTACGCCATCGACTTAACGACAGACAGCGGGGCTATTGTCCGTGGAGTTGAGCCTGAATTTGAAGAGGTTGAGCAGGTAGCCGATTCGTTTGGAGAATTCCTGGCCTGGCTGATGTCGGATTCGAGTAGATAGATTGTAAGATGCGAAAAGATCAGAGCCTGAGGGAGTAGGTTCTGATCTTTTTTATTGATTAGGAGATTATGACTTTCGTCCGATGTGGATAAGTTGTGCATAAAGTTGGGGGTAAGTGTCTTGGAGCATCGGCAGGATGACTATATTCTGGTTCAGTAATAGGAATGACTTCGCTGATTTCACCGAACAGCCGGATATGGTCGAAAAACCGACCACATTCGGTGCGGCGGAGGCGTGTGGGCCGGATATGGTCGAAAAACCGACCACATTAGGTGCGGCGGAGGCGTGTGGGCCGGATATGATCGAAAAACCGATCACATTAGGTGCGGCAGAGGCGTGTGGGCCGGATATGATCGAAAAACCGATCACAATGGGGATGCCGCAGGCATTTTATGCTTGGATAGAGCTAGAGAGTTGTTTCATTCCTGCTCCCGGTCTCTGTCATACTCAAGTTCAACCAATTTAATGAAGTAGGAGGGAGTAATCTTTAAACCTCTGCAAAGCTCAAATATTTTGGTGATGGATGGCTCGTTGCGGCCGACTTCGATCATAGAGATATAGGAACGATCTACGTTACATTCGTGAGCAAGGTCCTCTTGGCTCAAGCCTTGTTTGATTCGTATCGCTTTAACGGTTTTTCCGATAATTTGTTTAAGTGTGTTGGGTGTATCGTTCAAGGAAAATACTCCTTTTATCATTATCTATCTCTGCCCCACCACCTCTACAAACCTGCACATTGCACTGGAAAGCACCGAGTTGTGGCGGTATATCAACCATACTTCTAGCTTCCGGTAATCTTCGGGCAGGCGGTGGGAGGTGATTCGTCCGGCCTCTTCTGCCTTGCAGATCGAGGACTTCGGCAGCAGGGATACGCCGAGTCCGGCAGATACTCCGTTCAGAATCATTTCAAGCGTGCCGAATTCCCGGATCTGAACCGAGTGCATCCCGCTCTCGCGCAGGAAGCGCTCCGCTTTGACCCGGTGCGTGCAGCCAACGTCGAAGAACAGCATGGGCTTTTGCAGCAACTCATGCAACTCAGTTGTCCCCGGTTCAGCAATGAGCACCAGCTCCTCCTCGTAAGCCGCAACATGCCCGATATCCGGCTGGTCTATGGGTCCATAGACGAAAGCACCATCTAATTTATGATCAAGCACTTTGTGGAGAAGGTCATGCGTTTCACCCGTGATGAGCGACAGATGGACATCGGGGTAGCGGGAATGGTAGTCAGCGATCATGGATGTGAGATGAATGACCGCTGTCGTCTCAATAGAGCCGATCCGCAGCGGGCCGGCCGGGTGCTCTGAGTATTGTGTTGATTGTACAGCCTCGTCCATTAGCATTAGTATGGCATTCGCGTATTCCAGCAGGTTCTCCCCCGCAGGCGTTAATGTCATCCCCCGGTTGGACCGGTGGAACAGCGGGACCTTCAGCTCGGCCTCCAGGAACTGGATCCGGCTGGTCACATTGGACTGAACATAGTTCAGGGCTTGCGCAGCCTTCGTAATCGTACCCTCACGGGCAACAGCCTGAAAAATCCTCAAATCTCCACTTTCCATTGCGGTGTCACCTTCTGTATATCATAATCTATAGTAGTACCTTCCGATGCTGATCATTGTACTGAATTCCATCCTTGATGACAAATTAAAAAGGGAAGCCGGGAGCTAGAGCCTGCTGGCCGAAAGGAGACCCGTATGGCATATGACCGGATCGATTGGCATTCCGGGGGAGATTATCCTGCAGATCTGCCGGAAGAGAATGGCGGGATTCATATCGGCATGTTTCTGGCCTGGGCCTTGGGCCGCGGTATGGCGGGGGAAATTCACCTTGAGGAGTCGGCGGAGGCGCTGAAGGGGCTTAAACGCCGTGAGCTTACAGGGCTGGAATACCTGCTGGAGTACTGTGACGGGAAGTTCTGGGATGAGGATCTGGACGAGCGCGGCAATGCCTTCGCCGCCGATTATTATGACGGTCAATCGGCGTTCGCCGCACAGTATGGAAGCTATCTCAATGATTACGGTGAGGTGTTCAACCGCCTGGCGGCTGAACAAGGCCGTGAATATCCAAGCATCTATCATGTAGAGAACAGCTGGGAGAATTACGACCGCCTGAAGCCCGTGCTGGATGACCGTTTTGCCCAGTGGGAGGTCTGGTCTGAAGGCCCTTCTAACCGTAAGCTTGATCCCAAAGCTCAATTCCTTCAGGCCTGCCAGCAGACCGGGCAGCAGTTTCTCCAGGCAGAGGGCTTCAAATCCAATAAGGCGGGTACGGTATGGAAAAAAACAGCGGCCGACAAAGATACCATATTCGAGCTCTCTTTCCAACCGCAGTCTTACAACACCCGCACCGATGTACGGATGACCGTGAACCTGCGGATTGCCAGCAAGTCCGTCAAAAAATGGCTTGCCGGACAAACCGGCAGAGGGGACGATACCGTTCTGTTCGGCTCGCTGCGCAGGCCGCAGAAATCGTCAAGCGCTATCGTCTGGCAGGTCGCCGGCTCACAACTGGATTCCTCCCGGCAGGAGATCGGTCAGCTGATTGGGGAACGTGTCCTGCCGCTGTTCGAGCTGTTCGCAGACCGTCCCCGCGCACTGGAGCAGCTTGCCGCTTGCGGCGCAGGATTCCCCGGCATCTGCGATGCTGAATCCAGTCCGCTGGCCTATCTGCTGTGCTTCGGCACACAAGAGCAGGCGCAGCGCTTCTTTACGAATTATTTCAACAGCCGGCCGTCGCCTTGGCGCCGGAATATTCATCAGACATACAAGCGGCTGCAGGAGGGAGAATCATGGGACTATTCCGCCTATGTCCGTGAGAATGATGTGAAGCTGGCGTTCAAGAACGGCCTGGTTATCCCTTGATGCTGTAGACAGGCAGCAGGGATGTTACCACACTCCGAAGCCCGGATCATACTCCCGGACGGCTGAATAAATCCCCTCCACTATACGGGGAAGGTCTTCTTCCGGGTAGCCATAGTCCTCGGGCATGGCCTGCGGGGGAACAATAGCAGATACGCTGCCGGGGTACAGCTCAATCTTATGCCTTTCCAGCCCAATCTCGAAAGAATCCTTGAATGTCAACCCGTCATGGACCAGAAAAAAGTACATGTCGTGTATATCATCCTCTTCAACGATGAGCACACCTTGTTCGTTCAGCTTCATGCGGCTAACCCCCTGCTCGAATAGTGTTGTATCTATTATACCGGATCGGGCGGAGGCTGAGAATGAATTCAAGCCAGCTATCCCATTCATCTTCCCCTCAATGTCTGTCCTTAAGTGCAGCACGGTAGGACAGGGGAGTTGCCGACTCGTATTTCTTGAAGATCTTAATGAAATAACCGGCATCGCAAAAATTCAAGTGATTGCTGATCTCGTTGACTGACCAATCCGTTGTTGCCAGCAGCTCCTTCGCCCACCCGATCTTCATGCGTGCGACATATAGGGAGAAATGCTCGCCCATCTCCCTGGTGAACAAGCGGCTGAAGTAGCTAGGGCTGATATGGCATAGCTGCGCCAGCGATTTCAGCGAGAAATTCTCCTCCCGGTGGCTTAGCATATAGTCCAAAGCAGGCTGTAGAGTAGGACTTATGCATTCCGTCTTGTATGCGCTTCCCGAAGAGGCCGGAGTCTTGGGAGCCGAGGGCGGCTCTAGGGGCAGCGCAGACCGTTCGGGCTTCGGCTTGGCCTCATGCTGCGGGTTCAATGCCTCATGCTGCCGGCTTCGCTCCAGCAGCTCATGCTTCAGGATCGATTCCTTGACCACATAGTTGCACAAATGATAGAGCATATCGGCGGTGGCTACGACCTCCTCATACGTCATGACGGGCAGCAGCTCGTACTTGCGGGCCCGATCCTTCGTCATGGCGTCCTGGTGCGGACGGGACACAATCTGCTCCAGATTCGGGCCGCTTCCCTCCGCCAGCCGGATCTGTCCGGCCATCAGCGCACCGATGTACTGATTATCGACAATGATAGGGATAGCAATGTCGAGAATATCGAAGTGGCAGCGGTAGATATAGGGCCGGCTCAGCCGCACAGCCTCCAGACCTCCGCGCGCGTCACATTTTTGACAATAGGCTGAGAATTCCTTGTCGCTGCGCACGGTCTGGCAGAAGGCCTGGCATCGGCTATGTGCGGTAACCGGCACACCTTTATAATCGACCATAATGATGGCCATGCGCGTCACCAGGGACAATGATTCCTGAAGCTTGCCCCATTCATCCATATCAATGATATATTTCAAATCGAATTTGGATTGCATCCGGCTCACTCCTTCCATTTACAGTGACAATGAGAACAAGATAATTATAATTCAGATGCTGACAACATAATAATACTATTTTGCAGCATATTAATTCGTTTGCTTTGTCCCATGCGCCGCGCTATCCACTTGTCTATAATGGGGACATACGACTCGAGGAGGAATGAAAGAATGAGAAGAACCTTTATCAGCCCGGCTAAATACACACAAGGTGAGGATGAGCTGCTTCAATTGGGATACTTCGTCAGTACTTTCGGCACATCGGCTCTGCTGATTGCGCACCCGGATGATGTGAAGCGTGTGCAGGCCAAGCTCGATGCCACCAGCAGTCAATTCGGCATTACCCTCGTGAAGGGGGATTTCCAGGGCGAATGCTCCCGGCAGGAGATTTCCAGACTACAGGAGCTGGCCCGTGAGCACAAGTGTGCTTGTACAATCGGTCTTGGCGGAGGCAAAGCGATCGACACGGCCAAATGTGTGGCAGAAGGCGATGCGCTGATTATCGTTCCTACCATTGCGGCCACCGATGCACCCACCAGCCATTCCGCTGTGATTTACACTTCTGAAGGCGCTTTCGAGGATTATGCTTACTTCAAAGCCAGCCCTTCGGTGGTGCTGATTGATACGACTGTTATTGCGCAGGCTCCTACCCGCTTCCTGGTATCCGGGATGGGCGATGCCCTCTCCACCTACTTCGAGGCCAGAGCTACTGCGGCATCCTATTCCAATGTCAATGCGGGGCTTCCTTGCGGAGTGCATGCAGGCGTGATTACGGAGGCCAAAGGCACCAAAGCCGCGCTGGCCCTTGCCCGCTTATGCTACGATACACTGCTGGAGGATGGCGTCTTAGCCAAGCTGGCTTGTGATCAGAACGTGGTGACACCGGCGCTGGAGAATATAATCGAAACGAACATCCTGCTGTCGGGACTTGGCTTCGAGAGCAGCGGTCTGGCTGCCGCACATGCCATCCATAACGGCCTGACGGCGCTTGAAGGCACCCATCATTATTACCATGGCGAGAAGGTGGCCTTCAGCACGATTGCACAGCTCGTTCTGGAGAACGCGCAGCAGGCAGAGATCGATCAGGTGTTGTCCTTCTGCCACTCTGTTGGCCTTCCCGTATGCCTAGCCGATATTGGTGTCGCTTCTATCTCCCATGAGGAGCTGCTGGAAGTGGCCCGCAAGGCGTGTATCCCGGAAGAGTCGATTCATTCCATGCCGTTCCCGGTTACCGCTGAAGCGGTTGCCGCTGCCATTGCTGTCGCTGACAAGCTGGGCGAAGCCTTCAAGAAGAGTAAGGAGCAGCGCGTATGAAAAAGATAATCAACGATCCGGCCAATCTCGTCCGTGAGATGTGCAGTGGACTGGTGATGGCTCATCCGCAGCTGACATTCGACAGCAAATACAAAATTGTCTCCAGGTCTGCGCCGAATCCTGACAAGGTAACGCTGATCAGCGGCGGGGGCAGCGGCCATGAGCCGGCGCATGCCGGGCTGGTCGGACCGGGAATGCTGGATGCCGCAGTCTGCGGGGATGTCTTCGCCTCCCCGTCACAGATTCAGGTCTACCAGGCGATCCGCAACCATACCGGCCATAAGGGCGCTCTGCTGATCATCAAGAATTACAGCGGCGATATGATGAACTTCCAGAATGCGGCTTATCTGGCGGCTGAGGACGGCCTCGCTGTGGACTATGTCAAGGTTGATGATGATATTGCAGTAGAAGACAGCCTGTATACGGTGGGACGCCGAGGGGTTGCTGGCACGATTCTGGTGCATAAGGTTGCCGGGGCGGCTGCCGAGGCCGGACTGCCGCTGGCCGAGGTGAAGCAGGCCGCGCAGCATGCCGCAGAGCATGTGCGTAGTCTTGGTTTTGCTTTTACCTCCTGTACCGTTCCTGCCAAGGGTACGCCTACCTTCCAGCTTCAGGAGGATGAGATGGAGTATGGGGTCGGCATTCATGGTGAACCGGGCATCCGCAGAGAAAAGCTGTTGACCGCCGATGAGCTGGCGGAACGTATGATCTCTGCCCTGCTGGCCAGTCTGAACCTGGATCAGCCGGACGGCGGAGAGGTAGTGGTGCTGGTCAACGGCTTCGGCGCAACGCCTCTGCAGGAGCTGTACCTGCTCAATCACTCTGTGATCCGTAGTCTGGGAGAACGGGGGATCATCATCCGCCAATCTCTTGTAGGCAACTATATGACCAGCATAGATATGGCCGGCGCTTCCATCAGCCTGATGAAGCTGGATGATGAGCTGCGCAGATGGCTTGCTGAGCCTTGCGATACTCCGGCGCTCCGGTTAACGGGTGAGCTTGCGCCGGTGCAATACGTCAGCCCTCTTCCGCAGCAGGAGGCTCAGGCTGAGGTGAGCCTGACGGCCGAGACAGATCCGGGCTTCGCTGTCCTCCGTGACGAACGGCTGCGGCTTACGAACATCATCTATCTGGTGGATAAGATGAGTGAGATTATTATCGCGAATGAGGCTCCCTTCTGTGAGCTGGATGCTCATGCGGGTGATGGAGACTTCGGGATGAGTGTCGCCAAAGGCTTCAAGCAATTGAAGCGGGAATGGAAGGAGCTTGTGCAGGATCACGCTACGGATATCGGAAGCTTCCTTCAGGCCTGCTCCCTGATCATTATGGAGCATTGCGGCGGAGCTTCCGGTCCAATCTGGGGCTCGGCCTTCCGCTCAGCAGGCAAATATGCTACAGGCCGGACCTCGCTGAATACGCTGGAGATGGCCGGGATGCTGGACGCGGCGGCTCAGGGCATCCAGGCTACTGGTGAACGCTCCTTCGGACGGGGAGCAGTCGTGGGTGATAAGACGCTGATCGATGCGCTGATTCCTTGTGCTGAAGCCTGGAAGAGCAGCGCGCAGCAGCAGCTGTCCTTGAAGGAGGCCTTCGCCAGGGGGGCTGAAGCCGCTGTCACGGGGGCGGAGCGTACGAAATCCATCGTTGCGCGGATGGGCCGGGCCGGGACAGTAGGTGAGCGCAGCATCGGCCACCCGGATGCGGGCGCATTTGCCCTGGGGGTTATTTTCACAGAGCTGTCTAACGCTGTCCAATAAGTGTTGCCTGGGTATAAGCCCGCCTGTCACTTCATCGTGACGGCGGGCTTATTTGTTGTGGAAGTAAACGAGGAGCCTGGGATATATGCTTGGTGTGATATGATGGAAGACAATCGGCCAGGCCATTATGTGACATTCTTTGAATATGCAGGAGGGATCATCATGGAATTAGAGAAGCAGGCTGATCAGCTTGAGCGGATCAGGACGAAGCTGGAGCAGGCCCTGCGCAAGGATGCGGAGTTCGCGGAATTTGGGGCTTCATCGCATCGATATAAGCTGAAAGAGAAGCTTACAGCAGGCGAGCTGGCGGACTGGGAGGCACAATATGGGATCAGGCTTCCTGAACCGTTCGCCCGGTTCTTGACAGAGATCGGGAACGGCGGGGCCGGACCGTATTACGGGATCTATCCGCTTGCACAGGCCACCTCCTATACCGAGCTTCCGGCACTCCAGGGCCGGGCGGCGCTTCATCCCGGAATGACCGCAGAGGAATGGAATCTATTGACGGAGCCTCTGACGGGGGAGCGGGACATCTCGGATGAAGAGTACGAGGAAGCGAGAAACAAGGCGCTTGGCGGAATGCTGTGTATCGGCACCCAGGGCTGCGAATATGAGATGTATCTCGTGCTGGAAGGGGAGCACCGGGGGAGGATTGTGTATACCTCGGAATTTTTCCCTGACCGCCCGTTCTTCTTCGTCTATGAAGATAACTTCCTGGACTGGTACGAGCGCTGGCTGGATGAGATTATTCTGGATTATGACAACGCATGGTTTGGCAGCCGGCTGCCGGGTGACGAGAATACGCTTATTCAGCTGTATCGGAACACTCCTGACGGGAAGCTGCAGGCCAAGGCGCTGGAGGCCATGTTCAAGTTCAAGCGAATCGCCCCGTCGACCTTGGAATTCCTGAAGCATGTGACGGAGCATAGCCCCCGGGATTCCAAAACAGCCATCTCGCTGCTCTGCAAAACGTCCTTTGCGGCGGGCAGGCCCTATCTGCAGAAGCTGCTGCAGTCGGATGACGCTGAGGGAGCGCTCCGCGCCTTAACCATTCTGCATACTTACGGCAAGAATGAGGACCGGACCGAATTCATTCCGCTGATCCGGCAGAGGCTTGAGAGGCTTGAAGGGATTAATGATGCGGAAACTCTGCGTTATGCCGGTTATATTCTAAAAGACTGCGATGCTGTGAACCTCCGCGATTTCGCACCCTTCCTGTGCCATACCAGCCTGGTTATGCAGACGGCTGCGATCTATGCCGTGAGAGACTGCGGGAATAAGCAGGAGAGCTGGCAGATCATTGAGCAGATGTTCCGTACCGGAGGTACAGAGGTACTGCGCAGCTCCATTTCACATTGGGACGTTATTCCACATGAGAAGCTGCTGCCTTACTATAAGGCGATATGGCCCGAATACAAAGGAAATCCTAATTTCAGGGAGAAATTCACCGCTTGCTTGCGGGAGCTGCACCTGCCGGATGATTATTTGGGCTGAGCGGATGGGGCGGATCAGCAAATAGCAGGATAAACATTCTTGGAGGATATACGTATGCTTCTTTCAGAAATTTTGCCTCATGTGGCCCGGTTACAGCCAGATTACTATGCTACAAAGTACAGAAATGAGTATCTGACCTATCAACAATTACTGCATCAGGTGAGCTGTGTGGCGGGAGGTCTGAAGAACTTGGGAATAGGACCCGGTGAACGGGTGGCGCTTGCAGGTGATCCTTGTCCATATCTTGTGATTGCAGAATGTGCCGTAATTGCTATAGGTGCCATTCCAGTTACAATCTTTCCAGGTCTGGCCTCTAGAGAGATGAATCAGATCCTTGATGATGCTGCCCCAACAGCTATCGTGTATGATGCTGATCATCCGAGAATAGCCTCTTCTCTTTCAGCGCCCAGTATAGCTTTTACCATCACGTTCAAGCCGGTCAACGGCGGCCTGTCCTTAGAAGATTTAATCGCGACTTCCTCTCCATTAACAGCATGGTACACAGCACAGCCGGATGACATTGCTCTTCTGATTTATACCGGGGGCACAACGGGACGCTCCAAGGGAGTGATGCACTCCCATCGTGCGATCAGAAAGTGGGCCTTTATGAGCCCGGCAAGAGGCGGAGGGCATAATCCGGCCAAAAAATCGCTTGTTCCCAATCAAGCCCATCTTACCGGACAATTTATCCTTTGGACAACTCTTTTTGAAGGAGGCTGTCTCATTTATCCGGACTCCTATCCGCTGCAGGCTAACGAGGTTATAGATATTATTGAGCATGAGCAAATCAGATTTCTGGGAACCGTCGGACTCCTATTTAGGGATATTACTGCCTTGGCAGGTAACCGTTCCAGAGAAGTCGGGTCCGTGGCAGGCATATCCTGCGGAGGTGCTCCGATCAGTGAGAAGACCTTGCAGCAAGCTCTGGAAGTATTCCCTAACGCGCAGATATCCGAGGTGTATTCACAGACAGAGAGCGGTCAATTTATCAGCTTTTTATCTGTACAAGAGTGCCTTGCAGAGGGGAAGCTTCATCGGCTGCAGTCGGTCGGGAATCCATCCCATATGGAGCGCTGGGGCCAGAAGCCGTTTGAGGTGCGTATAGTCAATGACTCAGGGCAAGATGTAGAGCAAGGAGACATTGGCGAAATCATATGCAGAAGTGAACAAATCATGCTTGGTTACTGGAACAATCCGGAAGAGACAGGCAAGACCATCCGAAATGGGTGGCTTCATACGGGTGATCTCGGCAGATTGGATGAAGACGGTTATCTATATCTTATGGACCGGAAGAAAGACATGATTATAGTGGGAGCTTCTAATGTCTACTGCTCTGAAGTGGAGCAAGCAATCAGCGCACATCCCTCCATCCTTGAGGCTGCTGTGGTAGGAATGCCCCTGCCGGATAAAGGTGAAGAAGTCACTGCGGTAGTTGTACTTAAGGATAAGCAGACACTCGCTCTAGAGGATTTGCAACAATTCTGCGGTCAATCGATAGCCGAATATAAGTTGCCTACCCGCTTAGTGATTACTCAGTCACTTGCCAGAACATCCGTAGGCAAAATAGATAAGAAGGCGATAAAAGAAACTATGTACTAGAGGGGGATCTCAATGAGACTTCGAGATAAAGTCGTTCTCGTAACAGGCGTTACGGGCACGGCAGGAGATAAAATTGCCAGAAGATGTGTTAGCGAGGGAGCAGAGGTCAAAGGACTTATCCGAAATGCGGACCAGATTGCACTATGTGAAGAGCTCGGCATTACACCCGTCATCGGAGACTTGACAGATAGAGCTTTTATTGTGGAAGCGCTTCGGAATGTGGATATTGTCATTCACGCTGCGGCGTATCTGGGGGAGGACCTGGCGATTGCCGAGGCGTCCAATGTTCAGGGGGTCCAGAGTCTGGTTGACGGTGCTGTATCTGCGGGAGTGGAGCGCTTCGTGCATATTTCTACAGTATCGGTCTATGGTCATTTTGATGGAGAGGTGGAGCTGGATGAGGCCAGCAGTCTTGCCTTCGGCCACGGGGAGGTATACATTTCAACCAAATGTGAATCGGAACGGATTGTACAAGCTGCAAGGGCTAACGGTTTGACAAGTGTGATCCTGCGTCCTGGAGTGATCTGCTCCGAATCCAACTCGCACTGGGGCGACCGACTGATCACTAAGCTTGCTGATTCCGGGGAAGTGGACTGGATTCATCCAGAGGACTTAACGCCCTGGGTGCATGCGGACAACCTGGCTGAGATGTGTGTACTGGCAGCGACGCAGCCTGCGGCTGGGAACCAGTGCTATAACGCAATTGACGGAAATTATCCGGAAAAAGATTTTACGATGCGTATCGGTCTTGCCTTGAACAAGAAGTTCATTATACCGGGTGGAGACCCTATAAGAACGGCGTATAGCTGCGACAAAATAAAAAACGAGCTGGGCTACAGCCCGGTCAAAACGTTCGAGGAGACCGTTGTCCGGCTGGAGCAGCAAGCTAGGGGAGAGCAAAATGTATAAAAAACCGACGGCCATGCGTTCCGTTCTAGATCCAAAGTATTTGGAATATTGCCTTAGTCCTCTGTACGACATTGGAGATTGGCGAGATTGCTTGTTCTGGTTACGCGGCTTGAACGATACTTACAGAATCCGTACCGGCAGAGGCACTTATATTCTTCGGATCTACCGCCAATCGATAGCTGAAAGTGATGTTGTCTATGAATTGTCCCTCCTGACTCAGCTGGAACACCAATTAAGCGCAGTAAATACAAAGGTTTCCGTTCCCCTCCCTCAAAAGAACAGCAGCTTATATACGGTCATCGATGCGCCGGAGGGCCCGCGAGTTGCCGTGATTTACAGCTATCTGACAGGCACTGAGAACGTGCTGCATGATGAGGAATCATGTGCTTCCTTCGGAAAATCCGCTGCTGAATTGCATGCTGCCATGGACAGGGTCTCCTTAGATTTGCCTAGACCGGATCTGGATACCCGCGCTCTGATCTCCCTGCCGCTGGACCGTATTGTGGATTATCTCGGTGAGGGACACCGCTCTGCTGCGTACCTGCGCGAGTTCGCCGGTGCATTAACGGAGCGGATCAACGCTGCTAGTCCGGGCCTGGACTGGGGCATCTGCCACGGAGATTTGCACGGGAATAACAATGCCTTCCAGGAGGGCGATACGTTCACGCATTATGATTTTGAATGGGCGGCAAAAGGTTGGCGCGCCTACGACTTGGCCCAGGTCCGGCACAGAAAACGTCTGCCGCAGGAGAAGAAGGAACCGCTGTGGCAGGCGTTAATGTCGGGTTACCGCTCGGTCAGAGACTTCTCCGAACAAGATGAATCTGTAATTGATCTGTTTATGATTGCCCGCCGGTTGTGGGTGATGGGACTTGATGTCGAGTTCATCAGTGATAGCGGGGCGCTGGATTACACGGAAGACTGGCTGGAGGAGTTCATTGATGAGTTCCGCTCTTACGATATAGTCTGATGATCCATGAGGAGGAGGAAGACGGGGATGTACACCATGACCAAATCCATCGACGCTGCGGAAGTACGCAGGACTGTTCTTACAGGGCAGGGGTATATTCCGCTCAAGAAGTTCGAGTTATCGGATTATTATGGCCGCGTACAAAAGGAGCTGTAACACCGATTACCCTCCGCTAGGCGGGATGCTGTTAAAAGCCCATTGCACCTGGGCATCCGCCCAGGCATCTTCTCCGCGAATGCATATGATGATTATGCCTAATGAAACGAAAGAGGAGCGATAGATATGGGATTTATACCAGTGCCGGGAGGCGGCGGAGGATTTCCGGGGATACCGGGATTTCCGGGTGGACCAGGCTTGCCGGGAGGGCCGGGGATTCCAGGCGGAGGGCCCGGAGGATTTCCAGGGACGCCCGGGGGTGCGCCGGGAGGAGTAGCCGCACCGACGGCGCCACCGCCGCAATTCGTACCGCAAGCACCAGCGGTCACGGCTTATGCGGTTGACCCCGGGGGCATCAGAGGATGCCTGTTCCGCAACACTTATATCTGGCTGAATAATGGTGAGCAGTTCTGGTTCTACCCGGTATTCGTGGGCAGAAGTTCGGTCGCAGGCTTCAGATGGAATGGCTTCTTCTGGGGATACTACGGCGTTGATTTGAACCGGGTTAGCTCGTTCACCTGCTTCTAGTTGAATTCTGGAAGGAAGCCACCTTTAGCAAGTAAAGAACCCCATGGAGTAAAGGATGCATTCAGTTCGTAGCGAACCATGAGAGATAAATGTATTCGGTGCAACTAAAAACAGTGAAATGGAAGGCTTTCCTCTTCTAACTGTAGTTTGTACAACTACATTTGCCCGAATGGGCGAAAATCCAGGTATAGAGGCATTTTAATTGCACGAAATACAGCTAAACAGAGATTTGGCGACATATCCGGCGATTTAGTTGTACAGATTGCAATTAAGCCTCTCCCTTTACCTTAATCGCGGCGCGGTAAACCCTCAGCAAGCGATTAGTTAAAGTAATTTTCAAAAGCTGAACTTTGATGGGCTTCTAGCCTGGCGGCATCTCCCTGTTTGGCGTACCGTGACTTGGTTAAGTATAGATCAAGATCACGGACAGGGAGGTGTACTATGGACAACCTGTGGATGGCATTCGTCTACCCTGGCAGCTTCTTGAGTCTGCTGGGGATTGTATTACTCATTATTGGCTATCAACGGCGGCGCACGGGCAGGCGTACCCGTCTGGAAGGCGCGGTAGCCCAGCCCGGCCCGCCGGCACCTGGAGGCCCAGGCACCGCATCGTTTCAGCGGGAGGTACGGTATTCGCTGATGGGAGGCATTCTGCTGGGGCTGGGCTTGCTCCTATTTGCTGCATTGGGCGTTACCTCGCTGTTAGAATAGGACAAGCGTATTGAGCTGGAAACGGCTTAAGCGGGTAGCGGGCAGTACGATACACCTTGCTAAATTCGGGAGCAGGGTGTATTCTTAGTCTAATATGTCAGTTAGTACTGACAGTCAACTTTTTGAAATGAGGAATATGATGATGGAGAGCAAATCGCTAAGTACCAGTGATAAACTCCTGACCGCTGCCATTGATCTGTTCGCAGAGAAGGGCTACAAGAGTGTGACCACCCAGGAGATTGCGGCGGCGGCAGGCTTAAGCGAGAAGACGCTGTTCCGCCAGTTCGGAACCAAGCTGAACCTGCTGGAGCGGGCCTTCGACCGGTTTCATTATACCGAAGATATGGCCAGGCTGTTCAAGGAGAGCATTGTATGGGATCTTCATACCGATCTGCTGCTGGTCAGCCGGACGTATCATGAGATTATGAACCGCAACCGGAAGATGAACATGATATTTATCAAGGAAGGGGATCAACTCCCCGGTCTTAAGGAGTATAGCAGAACCGCCCCGGAGCAGTTGATGCGGAATCTGACGGATTATTTCAAGGCCATGACCGAGCGGGGGAAGCTGATTCCCGGGAATCCCAGAGTGCAGGCTGTGCAATTTATGGTGATGAATTATGGCGCATTCCTGAACAATCTGGACGATGAGGGGAATTTCACTTCGGTGTCGCTGGAGGAATTCATCACGGCAAGTGTCCAGACCTTTACTAGGGCTTTAACACCCTAGTTGTTTTTTTGAATGAAATGACAGTAAGTACTGACTTACCTTATCGAATAGATATATGGAGAGAGGAGCACCACCTATGAAGAACCATGTTGTAGCCCCTGATATCAAAGGGAATGTGTTAATGCGCGCGCTCGTTTTTATCCTGGTGATTTCATCAATGAATGCGAATATGTTCAATATTGTGCTGCCGACGATCAGTAAGCAATTTGAATTATCTCCATCTCAGGTAAGCTGGGTCATTACCAGTTATATGATTGTATATGCTGTTGGTGCCGTTACCTTCGGCAAATTGACGGAGAAGTACCGGCTGAAGAACCTGTTGACCTATGGATTACTGCTCTTTGTCCTGGGGTCTATGGCTGGCGTTGCCGCCACCGAATACTGGATGATTATTGCGGGTCGTGTAATTCAGGCAGCCGGGGCTTCCGTGATCCCTGCTATGGCTATGATCATCCCGATCCGTTACTTTTCTCCCGAGAAAAGAGGCCGTGCGCTGGGTACGTCTGCCATTGGGATAGCCTTGGGTACCGCGCTGGGGCCGATTATTGCCGGTATGGTCATCAGCGCCTGGAGCTGGCGGATTCTGTTCCTCATTCCGTTGCTGTCGCTGCTGACACTGCCGGTCTACCGCAAATATCTGCAGGATGATGAATCAGGAAAGGCGGGTCCGATGGACTGGCTTGGCGGCATATTGCTGGCTGGGGCGGTAACGGCAACCTTATTGGCATTAACGAGCGGGAGCTTCCCGTTTGCGCTGGCAGCGGTTCTGATGCTCCTCCTGTTTATTCTGCGTATCCGCTCCGCTGCGGCTCCGTTTATCCATCCCGATATTTTCCGCAACAGGCAGTATTCGATCATCCTGATGATTACCTTCTGCATTACAGGAATCAGCTTCAGCTCTCCATATCTCATCCCGCAGCTGCTGACACTTGTAAACGGTCTGTCTCCCGCCTATGTCGGGATCATCATGCTGCCGGCAGCTATCGTTACCACGGTTCTGGGCCGTAAGGGCGGCAAGCTGGCAGATGAGCACGGGAATCCTCGGCTCGTGTATACGGCGGCATTGCTTTTAAGTATAGGCTTCCTGTGTTTGTCTTCCGTAGCTGGAGGCTCTGCGGTTCTGGTCTCCATCTCGCTGATCTTCTGTGTGCTGGGCCAGTCGTTCATGCAGATTGCTATGTCAAATACGGTTTCGCGGACGTTGACCCCAGAGCAGACAGGAGTGGGGATGGGGCTGTTCTCCATGCTCACCTTCATCTCAGCCGCTACATCGACGGCGGTCCTGGGCAAGGTGCTCGACTCCGGTGCCCCGGCAGCGGCGTTCAATCCTATACCTGGAAATGAGACTTCCTTTGTGTTTAGTAATATTTTTGCGGTGCTTGCTGTTCTGGTTATTGCGGTGAGCATGGTTTATTATGTGCAGTTTGGGCGCAAGGAGAGCAGATCATCCGGGACCATAAGCAGGGGCTTATAATAACAGCCCGGCCAGCCGGTGAATCCCCTGCTCAATCAAGGTCTCATCCACCTTGGCGAACCCCAGCACCCAACCCTTCCTGCGGCTCTCCAGACAGTAGTGTGCAAGCGGATATACCCGGATTCCCTGCTCCAGGGCTAACCGGGTCACGGCTTCCTCATCGTAGTCTGATTCTGCCTCAAGGAAGACATGCAGTCCCGTCTCTGCTCCGCTCAGGGTGAACCGCTCGGCTAGACCGCTTGCGGTTATCGCCTTGGTGATGGCCTCATGTCTGCGGCGGTACACATTGCGGACTCTGCGCATATGGCGCATGAAGTGCCCTTTTTGAATAAAATGGGTCAAGGTGAGCTGGTCCATCACCGGAAGGTGGCGGTAGGTCAGCTCCTGTACGCGGGCCAGCTGGGCAATGGCCCGCGCCGGGCCGACAATCGCCGAGATACGGATGGCCGGGGCGATCATTTTAGAGAAGCTCATCATATACAGGGTATTATTCGGCGCCTGGCTATAGAGCGTGGGCAGCGGGTCGCCACGGTAGCGGAATTCACTGTCATAGCCGTCTTCTATAATCCATAGCTGCTCCTGCACGGCCTGATGCAGCAACTGCTGCCTGCGCGGCTCTGACATCACGGAGCCTATGGCGCACTGGTGCGATGGAGTTACGAAGACCAGACGCGATTCCGTGTGAAGCTGGTCAACCACAAGGCCATGTCCGTCTACCGGGACAGGGGCTACGTGCATCCGCCGGTAATTCATCGCCATCCAGGCCGCAGGGAAGCCGGGATCTTCCACAGAGACGGTATCTCCTTCCGTGAGCAGGGATTGGGCAATCAGGTCAAGGCTGTGCTGCGCTCCTGAGGTCAACAGAATCTGATTGAGCTCAATCCGTATGCCCCGCTCAAGCAGCAAGTAACGCTGAATCTGTTCCCTGAGCGGCAGGAGACCATAGGGATTGCCGTAGGACCAATCGGATACGTCCATTGCGGCAGAGGCGTGAAGCAGAGATTGCCGCCAGTGGTTCTGGAAGGTCCTATCCACATAAGGCTCGTGGGGGGTGAAATCGATCATCACCTCCTGAGGCTGATGGCCTCCGAACCAGTCTTGCAGCTGATCTACCGCTGAGTTCAGCAGGGGAATTGAAGGTGGAACAGGTCCTTCCGGCACCGACTCCTCCTGTGCCGCTTCAGGAACCGGGTTCCATTGGCTTACCCGTGTTCCGCCCCGCCGGGAGGTTATGGTATACCCTCTGCTCAGCAGTTCCTCATAGACGAGCTGCACCGTGGAGCGGGAGACTCCAAGCTGCTCGGCGAGTTCACGGGAAGGGAGCAGCAGCTCACCCGGGGTCCAGATGCCTTGTGTAATATTGTGAATGGCCTGATTCAGCAGTTGCTGCCAGATCGGACTTGGGTCGTTGCGGTTGACGAACATTGTGAGAAGTCCCCTCCCGTTTGTTGTTTCGGTGCAGTGCCTAAATTATGGATTGGTCGAAACTATGTTCTTTGGATATTTTAGCACAATCCAATAGCTGATATACTACCGAATAACGTATACGCGGAGGACGCGGGAAGGAGAGGGTTCGATATGAATCCGGTTCGTTACAAGGTCAGGGAATGTAAGGATGAGGCGAGGATTGAACAGTTTTTGAAGCAGGCGAGAATTGGGTTTCTGGGATTAGCGGATGGTAATCTCCCGTATGTTGTGCCGCTTAACTATGTGTGGATGGACGGGAAGCTGTATATCCACGGGGCCGGGGATGGAAGACGCAATCAGGTGATGAGTGAGAACTCAGAGGTATGCTTCACAGTCTGTGAGGAGTATGGGACAATCACGAATCCCGTGCCCGCCAAGACGGATACTGCCTATATGAGCGTGATGGTCTTCGGGCAGGCAGAGCCAGTGACGGATCTGGATGAGGCTACGCAGGTCCTGCAGGAGATGATGAACAAGTATGTGCCCGGATACTATAACCGGCCTCTGTCCAAGCAGCATGTCGAGAAATATCGGTCTGCTGTGTACGGCGGGCCCGTACAAGTGTACCGGATCACTCCGCAGCATCTGACAGCCAAAGAGAATCCGGTTGAAGCAGAGAGTATGTACAAGGCAGGGACGAATGAAGGGCAGAGCGTGTAATAGCTGCACTCCAAACTAAATAGAGATGAGCCGCTTGGGCCGGTAACGGCCCGGGCTTGTTTGCGTTATGGCATGGGCGGAGTGTATGCGAAAAACCGAACACCATTGCGCGGGGCGGGGCGAGCGATGTGCTGGGGCGGATGTAATCGAAAAACCGATTACAATGCGCCGCGAGGGGGGGGATGGACGGAAATGTAAGTGGAAAACCGATTACAATGGGCCGGGTGGGCGCGCGTGGGCCAAATGTAATCGAAAAACCGATTACAATGCGCCGCGAGGAGGGCATGGACGGAAATGTAATCGAAAAACCGATCACAATGCACCGCGAGGAGGGCATGGACGGAAATGTAAGTGGAAAACCGAATACAATGGGCCGGGCAGGGGCGCGCGGACGGAAATGTAATCGAAAAACCGATCACAATGCGCCGCGAGGGGGGGATGGACGGAAATGTAAGTGGAAAACCGATTACAATGGGCCGCGAGGGGGGGATGGACGGAAATGTAAGTGGAAAACCGATTACAATGGGCCGGGTGGGGGCGCGTGGGCCAAATGTAATCGAAAAACCGATTACAATGCGCCGCGAGGGGGGCATGGACGGAAATGTAATCGAAAAACCGATTACAATGCGCCGCGAGAGGGGCATGGACGGAAATGTAAGTGGAAAACCGATTACAATGGGCCTGGTGGGGGCGCATGGGCCAAATGTAATCGAAAAATCGATTACATTTGGATGAGACTGCAGGTGGCATAGGATATGTACAGGATAGAGGGCCGTCAAAGTTGCTGTGAGCCCCAGGATATCGTATGGTTGAGTTAGAATAGCAAACAAAGGTAGTATAGAGAATATTAGTAGGATCGAGAATACAGGTAGGATCAAGCAGAAAGGATGAAGCAAATGTCCACAGATAACCAAGCTCTTCCCCCGGCTCCGATTACAGAACCCGGACGGTATGTCCTTGATCTGACGGGGCCCGGCAGCCACACGCTTGACCGCAAGCCCGGTATGGGCAGCTTATCAATCGGCCCCAGGGAATCGAAGCAACCAGCGGAGTTGCTGGTCGCTGCGGATGAGCGCATCAACTGGTCTGTCTTCGAGCCCTTCGCCACCCCGGCCGGCTCCCCTTGGCCGCGTTATCTGAGCTATACCGGCGGTGACACGGGCTTCCTGGAGTGGGCGGAGCGGCGGCCTATTGAGAGTATAAGCTGGACCCCGGTGCTGCCGGAGGCTACACCCTTGGACGGTAGCCGGGCGGATATCTATACCCTGGGTATCAAACTGGGTCCTCTGGCAAATGGACAGCTGAGCCTGGTTCTGCCGGAGAAGCTGTACAACCTGAGCCTGTCCGGCGATCTGACACGCTTCTCGGCTTCCGGCCATCTGCCGACTACGTTGGCCTTAGTACCGGATATGAGCCGGCGCAGCAGTGATGCGCCGTACCGGCTGCCGGATCTGGGTGAGCTGCAGGGTGTGACCAACCTGACGCTGAATAGCCCGCCGCTGGGCCAGCCCATCTCGCTTGCGGGTCTGGAGCAGTTCCCGAACCTGGAATCCCTGAGCTTGTGGGGCAGCTTCTGTGATCTTGACGCACTTGCACGCCTTAGCGGGCTGACCAGCCTGGAGCTCCGCTTCATGCCGGAGCTGGATGGCTTGCCTTCCCTGGATACGTGGCCGCTGCTGAACCGGTTCATTGCCTTCAATGTGGAAGAGGCCGGCGGCAAGCGTCTAAGACAACAGATGAAGGCGCGGGCCAAGGTGCGTCCTTGGGATGAGTATGCCTCGGTGAGCCAGCTGAGAAAGCCCGAGTGGTGGATAATCGAGTACGGCCGCCCGTTCTCCGCCTGGCCGAAGCGTCTGGCCAAGCTGGCGAACGAAGCCTACGATGCTGCACAAGCAGCTATGGCGGAGGCCCGCAATCTTGAAGAGGCGGAAGCAGCCATTACCGCCTTCACCCTGCGCTTCAATTCACTGAAGGGTATCGAGACTACCGAGAGGGAAGACCTTGGCGAAGCCGTATGGCAGCTCAGCCAGTCAGAGCACCAGATCGGGCAGCCTATAACAGAGGAAGCGGCGCAGGGCTGGTTCGATGCGGCCCGTGATTATTAATTAAAAAGTTTATAAAAATTAAGATAAATCTTAAAATTTAGTTTCATTAGTGATAAACTAGGATCAGGATTGATCCAAACGGTGTGTGACTTGGTCCGCGCTGGCTTGCTATGGCGCCTAAGCAGGAGTGCCTGCATCCTTCCTGCAAATCGTAGGGTAGAAGGACGGTATAATATGAGCAACCAACAAACAAAAACAGACGTTATTTTAATTGGTGCTGGAATCATGAGTGCAACACTTGGTTCACTGTTAAAGGAATTAGTACCGGATTGGCAAATAACCGTGTTTGAGCGGCGTGCGGGTGCCGGGGAGGAAAGTTCGGGGGAATGGAACAATGCGGGAACGGGGCATTCCTCACTCTGCGAGCTTAACTATACTACAGAGCAGCCGGACGGATCGATTGACATCAGCAAGGCGATTAAGGTGAACGAGGAATTTCAGTTCTCCAAGCAATTCTGGTCCTATCTGGTGAGCCAGAAACGAATACACAATCCGCAGGATTTCATTGTACCTGTGCCACATATGAGCTTTGTGGAAGGACAGAAGGACGTTGCATTTTTACAAAAACGATATGAAGCGCTTTCAAATAGTCCGCTATTTCAAGGCATGGAATTCTCCGATGACCCAAGGCAGCTGATGGAATGGATTCCGCTGATGATGAAGAACCGGAAGCTGGACCAGCCGATAGCGGCTACCAAAATCGATTCGGGAACGGATGTGAACTTCGGCGCCCTGACCCGTATGCTGTTCAACCACTTGCAGAGCAATAACACCGATATTAGGTATAATCATCAGGTGGATGACCTGAAGCGCGCGAAGGACGGCTCCTGGGAGCTGAAGGTGAAGAATCTCGCCAGCGGCGTAACAGAGCGTCATAACGCCAAGTTCGTCTTCATCGGCGGCGGGGGAGGAAGCCTGCATCTGCTGCAGAAATCCGGCATCCCGGAAGGTAAGAAGATTGGCGGATTCCCGGTAAGCGGACTGTTCATGGTCTGCAAGAAGCCGGAGATTGTAGCCCAGCATCATGCCAAGGTGTACGGTAAGGCTGCTGTAGGTGCGCCTCCGATGTCTGTTCCGCATCTGGATACCCGGGTGATCGATAAGCAGGAATCCCTGTTCTTCGGGCCGTTTGCCGGCTTCTCGCCCAAGTTCCTGAAATACGGCTCCATGTTCGATCTGATTACCTCGGTCAAGCCGGATAATCTGGTTACGATGCTTGCAGCAGGAGCGAAGAACCTGTCATTGACCAAGTATCTGATCGGGCAGGTCATGCTGTCCAAAGAACAGCGCATGGAAGCGCTGCGGGAGTTCATCCCGGATGCCAGCAGCGAGGATTGGGAGCTGGTGGTGGCGGGCCAGCGGGTGCAGATTATTAAGGATACAGCAGCCGGTAAAGGCATGCTTCAATTCGGAACGGAAGTGATCAGCAGCGCGGACGGCTCCATCGCCGCATTGCTGGGAGCCTCTCCAGGGGCGTCAACGGCCGTCTCTGTCATGCTGGAGGTAATCACCAAGTGCTTCCCGCAGCAGATCAAGGCCTGGGAGCCGAAGATCAAGCAGATGATTCCTGCCTACGGCATGTCCCTGTCGGCTAACCCGAAGCTATTGAACGACATTCATGCTTCCGCAGCGCACACGCTGGGCCTGACGAATGGAACAGATGGGCATGAGCCGCCAGCCGCGGTCAACCATCTGTAGGCAATAGAGAGCGTACGGCTGACCACCAGCCTGTCAGCTCTTATATACATGCAAAGAGGCCATCCCTTGGGATAGCCTCTTTGTCTTCCTGTGTCCATCTCTGAGTACTTCAAGGGCGATCAAGCCTTATGAGTCTTGAACAGCCGGATGGCCAGAATCAGAGCTACCGCTACAGCGGCGAGACCCGCCCAGTTCAGGTGGAGCACAGAGGTACGGCTGATCACATAGCCGCCTAGGCCCGATCCCAGCGCGAAGCCGAACTGGATGAAGGAAGTATTGACGCTCAGGGCCATATCCGGGTTCCGGGGAACCAGGGTGACCAGCAGGAGCTGTTGCGCGGGGGAGATGCTCCAGGTCCCCAGCATGAAGATCATCAGGATCAGGAGGAGGACGATCACATGAACGCCTGCCATTGCGAACAGGAGGAGCGTGGCTGCCTGTAACAGAAGTCCCGTAATTATGGTGAACTTCGATCCTTTGGAATCAGCCAATTGCCCGCCTAACTTGGAGCCCATGAAGCTGCAGACTCCCGCCAGGAAGAGCACCCCGCTGATTTCGGTCACAGACAGTGAGGATGCGGCCTGCAGGTAAGGGGTAATATAAGTGAAGAGTGTAGCGTAACCCCCTACATATAGTAAGGTGATCACCAGAGCAGTAACAATTCTGGAATCCTTCAGCACAGACAGCTGCATCCTGAGGGTGACGGCTTCTTTTTCTTTGATGGCAGGGACCTTGGCAGAGATGATGAACAGCGGAACAAGGCTCAGCCCCCCGACGATGATGAACAGAGCCCTCCACCCAAAGTGTTCACTGAAAAAAGTACCAGCCGGAACGCCCAGAACCAGCGAGCTGCTCAGTCCCATCAGAATAATGCCAATCGCATTGCCTCTGCGCTCCTTCTCCACGAGCCGTGTAGCTACAGCCATAGCGACTACGGTAGCTATGCCCCCGCTTGCCCCTTGGATAACCCGTACCCCCAGCATAGCTTCATAAGGCAGGTTCAGAAGCATCAGCCCGTTGCTGGCAATGAACACGCCGAGGGCGGTCATCAGCAGCTTTTTGCGGTCCATATTGAGGGTGAGTGCAATGAGAACCGGTGCAATAATCGCTGCGGACAGCGCGAATACAGTCACCATTAGCCCCACTTCGGAGGTGGATACGCTAAGATCTATCGCCATCATCTCAATGACGCCGGTAATAATATATTCAATCGTCCCGATCAGAAAAACGGCAAGTGCCAGAATATATATCGTCAATCGGTTATTCAAGTTCATTCGCTCCTTGTGGTTTCATATCCTTGTACATTCATAACGGAATCGGCCGCCGTTCTTGTCATCACTCTACGATGCTGCTAAGGTTAAGTCAAAGAAACGTTTCTGAATGGAACGTTCATTTTTTTTGAACAAAGGAGTGACAACAGATGGAATTGCGCCAACTTAAAACCTTCTATACGCTGGCTTCCACGCTCAATTTCGCCCGCGCCGCCGAAGCGCAGAACTACGTTCCCTCAACGGTTACGATGCAAATGAAGGCCCTGGAGGAAGAATTAGGAGTGAAGCTGGTGGACCGGCTCGGCAAAAATGTGACGTTAACCGATACCGGAAAAACGTTCCTGCGTTATGCGGATAACATCCTGTGTATGGTGGAGGAGGCGCAGCACGCGCTCAAGCAGCCCGGCGAGCTGACAGGGACCATCGTGATTAGCGCAGATGAGACATTATGCACCTACCGGCTCCCCGCTGTGTTGCAGAAGTTCCGGCAGCTTCATCCCGGAGTCCGCTTGATCTTCCTGCCGCTCGTGAGTCCAAGCCTCAGACAGAGTCTGCGGGACGGGGATGTTGATGTTATCTTCATGCTGGATGAAGTGAAGGGAGAGAGCGGATTTTGCGGAGAAAAAATAAGGGAGGAACGCTTCTGTCTCCTGGCTGCTCCCGATCATCCGCTGGCGTCGCGTCCGGCGCTGGCTATCGAGGATTTCCACGGTGAAACGTTCTTACTGACGGAGCAAGGGTGCTCCTACCGCAGCTTCTTCGAGCGCAGCCTGTCGCAGAAGGGGATGGCGGGCATTACGGAACTTGAGTTTCACAGCGCAGAAGCCATCAAACAATGTGCGAAGCTGGGCATGGGTATCGCCATCCTACCTGAAATGGCTGTAAGCGAAGAATTGAAGCGGGGGGAGCTGATCTCCCTGCCGTGGGATTTGACCGCAGTATCTTTTGCCACCCAAATGTTCTGGCATGAGGAGAAGTGGCTCTCCCCGGCAATTGAGGCTTTTCTCCGTCTGGCCCGGGATCTCGAATCCTCCCCTTGACCTTAGGTCTGACCCAGGGTGTATCGTAGAGATATTCCAAGCCGCAGTCCGGGGAGTGATTAGGATGAGAAATGAAATAACAATTAGTGAACTGGCCAAGCTGATGAATGTATCGGTTCACCAGATCCGGTATTTTGAAGAGAAGGGTGTTCTGCAGCCTGCTTATACCGGTGAGAATCAGTACAGAATGTACAGTATGGATCAAGTGTATCAGCTCGCGCATATCCTGCTGCTCCGCAAGCTTGAAGTGCCTGTTCAGTCGATTAATGAATGTATGGGCTATAGTCCGGAGCAGCATCGCGGGCTGCTGGAGCATTCTCTGGAGGGGATTGAGCAAGAGCTGCGCCGCCTCCGGGAGCTTCGGCAGTTCATCCGTAAAATGCTGGAGGAACAGCAGAGCTACAGCACCTCACCTGAGACCTTTCAGATCAAGAAGTGTAAGGCTACAAGACTTATGCAGGTGATGAAGCTGGATTCACACAGGAAGCTGAGTGCAGCGCTGCTTGCGGAGCAGGCGGCAGGGATACCGGATCTGTTCGAATCGGATATGTATTATGTGCTGGAGGAGCCGGGCGCTGTGACCTTGTGTCTGGAACAGCCGGAGGCGGGCGGAGTTATTTTACCGGAAGGGGAGTATCTGACTCTGCAATGTGTGGCCCGCGAGGAGGAGCTGGAGCAATGGACCGGCTGGCTGCTGGAGCATGCTGCTGCACAAGCGATTCCTCTCGCGGGACCGCTGGTGGTCATTGAACGTTCTTATCTCTCCCTGTTCGTTCAAGACAAGCTGCATTATGAGCTGAGGGCCTGCATCGACCCGGCTGCACCCGTGGAAGGGAGAGGTTCCGTATGAGAACGATGCCAACAGGTACAACGTCAATAAGCACAGCGCCAGTAACTATCGAACCTATGGAGGCGAGGTATAATCGTGCGGTGGGGGGGCTGCTGGCTCAAGCTTTTCAGGGGAAATTCCAGAACCGGATCAGGCTGAAGGAGGGAGAGCTGGCAGGGTGCTTCGAAATGCTGCTTCAGTATGCTCCGGGTGATCCCTATACACACAGAATGGTAGCTGTGCAGCAGGGCGAGGTGATTGGCAGCATCGCGATTAAGTGTACACCTGAAGCCCGCCTTTTGGGGAAAAGGCAGACGCCTCCGTTACCGCGAACCTCACAGCTATTAGGCAAACGGGGCATGATCAGAATGCTGATCGGCCTCTATGTACTAGACCATACCCCGGCAGCAGGCGAGTGTTATATTACCGACCTCGCGGTTCACCCGGAGCATCAGAACAAGGGGGTGGGAAGGCTGCTTGTAGAGTGGGCGCAGAAGCTTGTAGAAACCGACCCGGGACTGAATAGACTTAGCCTGCATGTATCAGCCGGTAATCCGCATGCCCGTCAGCTATACGGGAAGTGGTCCTTCCATACGGAGGCACGGGAGACTCGTTATACCCTGTATTTATTGTTCAATGAATTGCGCTGGGAATACATGGTTCAGAAGAGAGGCAGATGAAGAAATGAAGACAACGAAGAAACTATGGATTTCTCTGCTAATTATAGTGCCACTCCTTGGCGGTGCGGGGATATACATTGTGCAGCAGAACCGCTTTGAGATGACTGAGCAGGCCATCCGGATTGCGTCGCCCGAAGGCAAGTTGACGGGTACGCTGGTACTGCCTAAGGAGGCTTCGCAATCTTCCGGCAAGCTGGGACTTGTGCTCTTCATCCATGGGGACGGGCCGATTAATGCCTCGCATGATGACGGGTATAAGCCGCTATGGGAGCGGTTAGCCAGTCTGGGGTATGCCTCCTTGTCGCTGGATAAAAGAGGTATCGGTGGTTCCGCAGGCAATTGGCTGGATCAGAGTATAGATGACCGGGTGGAGGAAGCCCGCGAGGCTATCGCATGGGCCCGGAAGCAGCCGAATATCGATCCGGACCGGATCGGGGTGTGGGGTGCCAGTCAGGCAGGCTGGGTGATTCCCAAGCTGGCGGGCAAGGAGCCGCTCGCCTTCAGCATTCTGGTCTCACCGGCCATCAACTGGCTGCGCCAAGGAGCCTATCATACCCGGCAGCAGATGCTGCAGGAAGGGAAATCTGAGGCGGAAATCGCAGCCGAAGAGGCGGCTAACAACGAGGTTAGGCAGATTTTGGCGCGGAAGGCGGGCTATGAAGACTATCTGGCTGCGGTGAAGGAAGATGACCTGATGACGCGGGAACGGTGGACTTTTGTCAGCAAGAATTACCTGTCGGATGCCGGGCAGGATCTTAAGCAATTCCATTCCCCGGTGCTGTTGCTGCTGGGCCAGCAGGATATTCATGTAGACTGGCAGGAGACAGAGCAGGTGTACCGCAAGCTCGTCCAGCCGGAGCTGCTGAGCGTGGCGGTCTTCCCGGAGGCCGAGCATTCGATGCTGAGCAAGAAGACGGCGGATTCCAGCGTCAAGGCGCTCATGATCAGTCTCTTTGCCCCCCGCCATATCACAGTTCCGGGCTATATGGACCGGATTGGGGAATTCCTTAAGGAGCTGGACTAACAGCCTGCTCCCTTAGCACCGTAATTACTACGTATACCGGCTCATCATTTCAAGCAGATACTTACGGAATTCTTCACGGTAGGGCTTCGGCTCCATAATCTCCAGACGGGTGCCGAAGCCGGCCAGGAATTGATATCCGATCGGGTGCTGCGGAATATAGAACGTAGCCAGCAGTTGTTCAGCGTTATAGGCTTCGATGCTCTTGCGGCCGTACCGTTCAATGAATTGATCCTTAATTCCCGGCGAGATCAGCGCCTTCACTTCGGTTAACTGCGGCGGAACTTCAGGATCCTGTGCCTGATTCAGCATGCCCGCTCTGGGGCTGAAGGTCTGTTCCTTCCGCTCAAGCTGCTCCATCCGGGAGAGCTTGAACATCCGCGTCCCCATCCGCTCCAGGCAGAAGCCCTTCAGATACCAGCTCGATTCACTGAAATGAAGCTGATAGGGCTCCACTGTCCGTGTCGTCGGAGTGCCGGATCTGTCGGTGTAGCCGAAGGACAGCAGCCAGCTCCCGGCGATGGCCTCCTGGCAGGTCTTCAAGGCTCCGGCAAGCTCTGCGCGGCCCTCCCAATCATAGAAGGTAAGCTGAACTGACCCCTTAGGAGCGATTGGACTCACCATCGCTTCTATTTTTCGTAGCGTCATGGCAACGTCTTCGCTGATCAGAATTTGCTCCAGCCCGCCGAGCGCAGCCAGTATATTCTCCAGATCGGAACTGCTCAACAGGCGCTTATCCACCTTGTATTCTTCCATAATGCCATAGCCGCCCTGCACGCCGGGTGTGGCGTATATAGGTATGTGCGCCAGGCTGAGCGCTTCCATATCGCGGAGAATCGTCCGTTTGGACACGCCGAATAATTGGGCGAATTCACTGCTGGGCACAATGTCTTTTTTGAGCAGAATCATAATGATGGTAATCAGCCGTTCGACCTTGTCCATCCGCTTCCCTCTTTCTTGAGTTGAGTATGAAACGGTGACATACAGCCGTCACCTATCGTGTATTATACTACATTTATCTTACGAAGGAGGTTATGCTCAATGTCAGCGATTGCTTATCTTAATTTCGATGGTGTTGCCGAACAGGCGATTGAATTCTACACAGAGGCTCTACAGGCCACCCAGGTGAAAAAGGTCAAATTCGGAGATATGCCGCAGGACCCGAACTATCCTCTGTCCGAGCAGGAGTCAGCGATGATTATGGAATCCTCTATAGAATTCGCAGGCGGCAAAATTATGATGTCCGACCTTCTGCCCTCGATGCAAGCGGTAATGGGAAAGCTGGTGAAGGGGAATGCCATGCTGATCAGCCTGGTGATGGAGGACAAGCAGAAGCTGGAAGAGTACTTTAAGGGCCTGTCTGCGGGCGGACATGTCATCATGCCTTTATCCGCTACACCATGGTCTTCGTGCTTCGGCTTGCTGGTGGACCAGTATGGTGTAGGGTGGAAATTCAACAGTGATGCCGAGCAGTTTCTGGATGCGATTATGGAGGGGAATTCAAGTAAATTGCAATAATGGGACGTAAATCACAGTTTGTAAAATTTTCTCCTCTAAAGCCCTAAATCGTTGAAGGAATTGGCCTGAATCTATGGAAAGATAGAGTACCTGAGACCAGTCTGCGTCATATATTCAGGAATTCACTCATGAAAAGAGGAATTTGAGCTGATGTCAACGATTCGTCTGGGCAATACCCGGCTAACAGGAGCGGATGGCGTTCGTGCGATCGCCTGCCTGTCAGTCATCCTGCATCACTTGTCGCAAAAGCTGATCATGCCCGCACAAAAGCCCTGGCTGCAGGAGCTGCAATCCG
Organism: Paenibacillus sp. FSL M7-0896; assembly: GCF_037975415.1. Taxonomy (NCBI): domain Bacteria; kingdom Bacillati; phylum Bacillota; class Bacilli; order Caryophanales; family Paenibacillaceae; genus Paenibacillus; species Paenibacillus sp. FSL M7-0896. The sequence continues at coordinate 7,182,971 of NZ_CP150250.1, read as the reverse complement.
TGCTGCTTCTGGGGAACAGCGGGGTCAGCTTGTTTTTTCTGCTAAGCGGCTTCCTGCTGTCGTTTCCCTTCTGGAGTGCATATCTCGATAACAGGCCGTATCCGAGTTTGAGGACGTACACCCTGCGCCGTGCCGCAAGAATTATGCCCGGCTTCTATGTATCCCTGCTGGTCTGCCTGCTCCTGACCTGGAGGCTGGATATTCCGATGGAGTACTTAGGGCGGCGTATTGTCACAGCCTTCACCTTCACATCGGGCTTCCACTATACCACGTTCTTCCCCTCCGACTTGAACGGCCCGCTCTGGTCGATCAGCTTCGAGGTCTTCTGCTACCTGCTTATGCCCCTCTTCATGGCTGCACTATTCATGCTAGGCAAACTTCATTCCTTTAGTAAGGCGATCATGTTCTGGGTCGCCATATTTGGGTTGGTGCTGGCCGCCAATGCCCTCATTCATCATTGGTTTACACCAGGCGAGCAGGGCCGGGGCTGGGACTACGGCCAGGTCGGCGGAGCGAAATTCTGGATGCCCAACTACAATCCGGTCGGCTTCTTCGGCCACTTCACCATCGGCATTCTGGCGGCGGGCATCACGAATGCCTTGCTGCAGCGCCGCTCCAGAGTGGAAAGGCTCAGCAGGCTGGGCGTGTTCGATGCGGCTGCTGCGCTCGCACTTGGCCTGGCCGGCCTCCTGATCTGGCGGATGCGCCACGCGGGCGAATTCGATTTCAGTCTCCAGCAGCAGCCGTATCTGTTCCCGGTCTACGCCATACTATTTGGCATTGTGCTATTCACAGCACCGTTCAGCCGGGTGGCCGGGCGTGTGCTGGATAACCGCTTCTTCCGGTTTACGGCGAAGGTCTCGTTCGGCCTGTACATATGGCACTACCTGTTCATTACTCTGATCGAGAAGTACGGGCTTCAGGATTACCACTTTGCCGGGGTCAGGGATGTGTGGCGCTGGCTGGGCATCAGTATGTCTGTTGTGGTCATTTCGTATGCAGCGGCCACTATTTCGTATTACGCCATAGAACAGCCGTTCATTAACTGGTCTAAGGGCAAGCCGCTCTTCCGGCGCAAGCCGAAGGATAAGCCTGCGGAGACGGCAGCCTAATCTTCACCCGACTGTTGACTTTGTGAAATCCCCGTGATACATTGTGTATACACGGAATACACAATTTATTGGGGAGGGTTGTTATGCTGGCCTTGGATGTTAGACACTTGAATAAGAAATACCCGAATTTTCAGCTCAAAGACGTATCTTTTCAACTGGAGCAGGGGTATATTATGGGCTTCATCGGCGTGAACGGCGCCGGCAAAACAACGACGATCAAATCGATTCTAAATATGATTCAGATGGACAGCGGCGAGATTCACATTCTGGGCAAGAATATCGCGGAGCATGAGATGGAGCTGAAGCAGGACATCGGCTGTGCCTTCGGCGATATTAACTTCTACACCCGCAGCCGGATCAAGACGCTCACAGGCATCACGAAGAAGTTCTACAAGAATTGGAATGATGACACGTATTACAAGTATCTGAAGCGGTTCAAGCTGGACGAGAACAAGAAGATCGCTGAGCTGTCCACCGGTATGAAGGTCAAATACAGCCTGACTCTCGCTCTGTCGCATGGCGCCAAGCTGCTCATTCTGGATGAGCCGACCAGCGGACTCGATCCGGTCTCCCGGGATGATCTGCTGGATATTTTCCAGGAGCTTATCATGGGCGGCGAGATCAGCATCCTTTTCTCCACTCATATAACCTCTGACCTCGAACGCTGTGCGGATTATATCACCTTCATTGAGCAAGGAGAGATTGTGGCAAGTAGCGAGAAGAACGAGTTCAAGGAGTCATACCGGTTACTTAGCGGCAGCGAGTCGCAGCTTAACGAATTGAAGGAGAAGCTGATTTCCTACAAGATCAACTCCTTCGGCTTCACCGGATTGATTCATGCCCGGGATATCGATCCCGCCTGGACGCTTAACACGGCCATCCCGACTCTTGACGACATCATGATCTACTTTACCAAAAAGGAGGGTGTATATGTATAATCTGGTGCTGAAGGATTTGAAGTTAGGCGTTAACCCCTGGTTCTTTGTATTACCTTTAATTCTAGGCGGTCTGATGCTCATTCCGGGCTGGGTCTACTTTATAGTCCCGCTGTATTTCTGCTTCATCACCGTACCGAACATGTTCGGCGGATTCAAGAGCCAGAATGATCTCATATTCAGCACGATGATGCCTGTGACCAAACCGGACATCGTGAAGTCCAGAATAGCTGTGATTGTCATTCTTGAGCTTATGCATCTGCTCATTGCCATGATCTTCAGTATCTTTACGTTCCGCCTGTACCCGCATTTGACTTATATTTTCTTTCCGCCTTATATGGGCTTCTGGGGCCTATGCTTCATTATGCTGGCGGTGTTCAACCTTATATTTATCTCGATGTATTACAAGACGGCATATAAGTATGGCGCGGCTACGACTGCATCGACGGCTGCGGCGATCCTGTTCGCGGGCCTGGTCCAATGGGCCGGAATTCAGAATAGCTGGATGCACGGCATTTTCTACGGCTCCGGGACCGGCAATGCGGCGCTTCAGTTCTCGATTCTGATCGGAGGCATCCTCATTTTCGCGGTCTTCACCCTGCTTGCCTACCGGATTGCGGTGAAGAGATTCCTCAGAGTGGAGATCTTATGAACGTAACCATCTCCAGCACCTCCGACAAGCCGATTTACCAGCAGCTGCACGAACAGATCAGCGCACAGATTCTTAGTGGCGAGCTGGAAAGCGGCTATTGCTTACCCCCCATCCGGCAGGCTGCCCTAGAGCTGCATGTCAGTGTCATCACGGTGAAGAAGGCCTGGGAGGAGCTAGAGCGGAGTGGCTTGATTAATACGGTAACGGGCAAAGGCTGCTTTGTGGCCGAATTCTCACCGGATGAGATGCTGCGGATACGTAACGAGATGGTCTTGAAGCAGATGGAGGGCGACATTCAGTATTACAAGTCCTTCGGCCTTACGCTTGATGAAGTGATCGCGCTGCTGGGGAAGATCTACTAAAGCGCGCAGAGATTAAACGCAGGAACAGGCTTTTCACGATCCCTTGGGGAGGTGAAAAGCCTGTTTTGTTGTGTGTGTCACGGATCACGTATCCTATTTCCCCTGGAATTTCTCCGGGAACTGTTTCACAATGCCTTCCGTCAGCAGGTCGGCAAAATGAATCATGTGGACCTCGTTTTTATCGGTGGCAGCAATGGAAGCAGCGTAGTCTCCCTTGAGGATATCAAGCACGATGTCCGTGACGAGCTGAAGATGCTCGTACAGCATGTCCTGCACTCCTTTGAAGGGCCAGTTCGGATTCAGTCCGCTCAGGAAGCGGGCAATCTCATCGGCGTTCCTGTGCCAGTCCGTCTGGAGCTTCTGTACCTCGCCCGCATTGCCTTTCTGGGCGGCCGCGACGATCTGTCCGGCTATCTGAATATGCTCCTTGAGCAGTCCGGCCAGCTTATTGCCGTTCGCCTCCCCGTAATAACGCTTGAAGACATTGCCGATATCTTCCTGGTTCCTTAGCAGCCGCGCCAATACTTCCTTCTGATCCGGGTTATTGTTGAGGGCGCTCACAATATAGCTGTGCGTCCATGTGGTGTGGTCAATCCACACCTGTTGCATCTCACTTCTCAGCTGCACCTTCTGCGGGCTCCAGCAGGCCGCCGCCTTTTTGCTGCCGCCTGCCTGGGCCTGCACCGTTCCTCCGGCTTGCGCAAGATTGAATACGAGCGTGAGGGTGAACACCATTAGCCATAGCTTTTTCAAGATCAACTGCTCCTTTGGGTGGGATGGGATAATCTGTATTATTATGGCTAAGTTGGATGGTTATATGCGGATCTATTGCAGGCTACATCACTCCTCAAATTTCACATGATCCAGTATCGTATTCCCCCACTCAGGCAGCAAGTGTGCCTCTCCCGCAAAGCGGCTTCCAGCTATGGAGCCGTCTTGAAACAGCGCCCCCTCAAAGCTGCATTCCTCGAACCGGCAATACAGGAATAAGGCACCGCGAAAGTTGGCGCCGTCAAAGCGGCAGCGGGTGAAGGATACATCATTAGCGATCGCTTTGCTGAAGTTGCAGCCGGTGAAATCACAATCATGGAACTCCTTGCTGATTCGGGCACGATTCAGCTTCGCTCCCCGGAAGGAACAGTGGCTGAAGGTATGGGTCACGAATCTGTTGTCCAGCTTGACCCCGTCCAGGCAACAATGGGTAAGCGTTGAGGTATTGAGGCTTGCCGCATCCTCGAAGCGTGAATAAGAGAAATCAATGCCCTGTAGAGTGAGGTACTGTATGCTCTCTATCAGAGTAACCCCCCGGTAATCTTCCAGTCCTGCCTCCGTCTGTCCATAAGGGGAGATGGGAAAGGAGCGGTCCTTTTGATGGAGATTATGTTTGCCTGAAATAGCGGCCAGACGCCGGTTCACTTCAGAGAGCTGGTCGTCCTGCCATCTGGCCAAGAGGAATTTCTTATTCAAGGTAGCCCCTCCTTACATTAATTTGGTAAAATGAATGAAATCTAGTTTATATGTTAGTATGCCAAGTAACTATAGACAAGCCATTAAAGGAGGCCATCCACCCGTGGGAAGATCGTTTGCAAATCTGCATATCAAGTCAGGTGACCTGGACAAGACCCTTCAAGCCTTGAAAGAGCTGATCGCCAAGCATGGCAAGGTTCTGGGTTATCCTGATTCTGAGACGCCGGAGCGTAAGGCAGTTATCTATGTAAGCCAAAGCAACGAGGGCTGGATCAGCGTGCTTCACGATTATTTCGTATGGGGTACGGTGAAAAAGGTTGGCAGAACGTTGTCCGGGCTGCTGGAGGAGCCGGTGATGACGGCGGGATACATGAATGAGGAGATCTTCGAGCTGTCTTTCTTTGAACAGGGGGAGATCCAGGCCGAACGAATCTTCTGTGAGCCGTGGACCCGGGAGGAATACGAACACCTGCGGGAAGAGCGTATAGCTGACGAATATATGCAGCGGGTGCTCGGGATGCAAGCTGAGGAGGAGAACTTCGGCGCATTCATCAGCCTTACCAGCCCCGGGCAAGCGGTGGAGCGGCTGTCCGAAATTACTGGAATGTCTCTATGGAGCGATGCGGAATGGCTGCCGTATGAAGAGACGCTCAGAGCACGGTTTGTTACCTATGAGTGGTAGAAGAAGATGCTAAAAAACAGCGGATTCTACAAGCAGCGCTTCTTCATCACGCCCGAGGAGTTCAAGAGAGTCGTAGAGCTTCTGGAGCCTACGCAAGTGCGGTACTATTTAACCAATTATACCCATACAGAGCATGATCAGAATCAGGTGGTGGAGGCGTATCGCGCCTTCTATCAATATTATACAGCTACGGAAAAAGAGAGCGGGGTGCGCCCCTTCTTCATCTATTCGATGTCGGTTCTGCCGGATACGGAGAGCTTTGGTTTTTTTGCGAGAAATGAGGGGGTTTCTATTCCCTATCACGGGCAATGGGCAGAGAATGAGCTGCCCTGTATTCTGATCTCCTGCCCTAAGGGGCACCGGGTCAATGCTCAGGATGAGCAAGGGGAGTATTATCTCTATGAGGATGTCCGGGAGCACAAACCGCTGAGCTATGCCCTGTATAAGGAAATCACCGGCTCTATTCAAAAAATAACCAAGCCTCTCCGCTTCTCGGCGCAAGATACGGAGGCGATGGACGAACAGAAGCCCTCTGTACGCATAAGCCGTGACGCGGCTCAAGACTTAAGCGACTCGTGGATGGTCAGACAATATGGACTCGTGATCCATGGGCAACCAGGGCCTAGCTGATCTATTGGATTACTCATGAAAGGGAGGGGAGCAGATGGCGCTGAAGTTCATCTGTACCTGGGGCGTGCTGGCTCTATCGTGCTGTGCGGTATGGTGGAGCTTCAAGACCGAAAAGCTGATCACCGTCTCCTGGCTGATGTTCCTGCTCCCTGCGATTCTCCAGCTCGTTGCTGCTGTACGGATCGGGCCAGGCAAAGCCAAGTTATTTCTTGTATTCGGCTGTATTAATCTGCTGTTCGCAGCCCTGACCGGTGCGGCCGTCTGGTATCTGGTCCAGCTGGCAGATGCCTATAGAAGGGGGAAATAGTTCAAGCGTGTCTTAAGCTGGGGAGGGGTGCTAATATGCAACTGGGTTTTACGCTGGATACCCATGGAACATGTGTGGGTGTACTCAGAGATGAATTGCTGCCGTTAGAGGAGCTGGCGAATACATTGGAGTTCCCCTACGATATCTTCGTTGTGTTCCGGGTGTTACCTGATAGCTACGAGCGGAGAACGTTCAGACGCTTTGACAGCGGGGATCATACCCTCTATTTGGATATCAGCCTCAGCTATGAGCAGTACCAGCGCATGTCCAAGAATGAGCAGCGCGAGGCTCTGGGCATTCACCTGTACAGCTATCTGGCAGAATCTATTGCCAAGTATACCAAGCATGCCGGTAAAACTGCCCAAGCAGAGCTACTGGAACGGGTGAAGAGCTGGATGCTGGCCAACAACTGGCTGGAAGGGAAAATCCATCAGGCACGCCTCCTCCTCTCCCGGGAGATGGGACTCCATGAGGTTAGCCGGACCTTGAAGCTGCCGCTGGAGGAGATTGAGTATATCCTGCTGCGCATGAATAATGATGCGCCAGCTGCTGTTCATCCTGACAATCTATAATTATCCCTTAGCAGGGAGAGGGGAGCACACCAATGTATGAACGTCTGACAGAGTTATTAAGCAAGCCTTCCCCGGTCCGGTGGTTTCCGGGCCATGGGGCCGAGGAGAGCTGGATTGCCGAAGCCGAGGAGGAATTAGGCTTCAGGCTGCCGCCGTCTTACCGCTGGTGGCTGAACCGTTATGGGGGGGCCAGCCTGGGGGACGGGCAAATTCTGACGCTGGTTGCTCCCGAGGATAGGGAGTATACCGACTGGGATCTGCTGTATATCCACAGGCTGAATCTGGCGGAGGATTGGTGGGTCAGCCGGTTTCCGCACCGGCTGGATCTGTTCGTGCCGGACAGCGATGAGCTGTATTACTTTGACACCTCTGCCCCCGATGTGCAGGGGGAATTCCCGGTCATGCGTTATGACCTCATGAATGATCTGATCGAGGAGTATGCTCCCACGTTCGCCGGATTCCTGGAACAGCTGATCGACGAGAGGAAGTAGCCATGAATACGGCACAGAAGGAAGTGGAGCGGCTGGCCGCTGAGATTGCGGATGCGGCCCGGAGGTCTTTTCGCGAGCTTTTTGCGAATGGGGAGCATTATTATTACTGTACGCTATATACAACGGGCGAGGGACATGCGCCAAGCCTCTCCGCTTGGTCACGGGAGGCCCTGGAGCAGGAGGCGGACAGACAGGCAGAGTGCGGCAGCATACCGGCAGCAGAGATCGCCGAGCTGATCAAGTGGTCATATGCCGATTCGCCTTATTGCTGCTTCGGAGATGAGTATTTCGATGAGGTCAAGCGGTTATTCCAGGCGCGTCCGTCTATTGCGGAGCTTGAGGATGAGGCATGGAACGATGAGTTCACTATGAGGCTGGGGGCCATAGAGCTGGCGATGCGGATGCTGGATGCTGAGGGTCTGTTCGCGCTCAATCAGCCCAGGGAGGACGTATGTGTGCTTGCCGAAGTGATGCCGCCGGATGAGGGGAATACGGAGATTGCCCTGCGGCTGAACCGGGCGGAAGCTCCGGCGATGCGGGCCTGGCTGGCGGAAGCGGCAGAATAAGGTTATTGATGAATAACTCACGCAGGAAACCGGGGGAATGATGAATGTATATCGTATCTGAGCCCAAGGGGCTGTCAGAGCATCACAGGCGCCTGCTTGAAGTGGAGAACGCAGGTCTGTATCCTCCAGCCTATATCCGGTTCTTGCAGCAGTACGGCGAAGGAACGTATCGGGGCTGGATGAATGTGCAGACCCCTGACACAGAGGTGCTGGGGCCGTTTGCCGAATACGGATTATGGGAGCATGATCAGGATAGCCCTATAACGGAGCAGCAGATCGGCGAGTGTACCGCTATCGGGACCACTGTGGACGGTGATTTCCTGGCGGTTCATTCCAAGGTGGACGGGCTGCTATGGCTGCCCCGTCATGCGGAACAGATTCAAGCAATCCCGCTGCCATCCGGGGAACAGGAGAAGGGAGAGAGCTATGCCCTGATCTTGGACGGCATCTACCGCCGGATGTATGGGCGGAGCCAGGAGGAGAGCGTCTATTATGAGCCATGGACGGGAACCCGCGAGCATCTTTTCCTGCGGATGCCGCCGGGAGAGGGCCAGCTGGCGCTCACGGAGCTGGCTGGCCTGTGCCGGGCGGAGTCTGCGCCGGATCTCTTCATTGAGAATCCTTACGTCTGCTACCTGTTCTACCGGAATCTGGGCGGCTATATCCGCCTGAATCTGGCGGGTGGGCAGGAGGTAGCCGTCTTCTATGAGCAGGCTGCCGGGCAGGTATCGGCCAAGATGAAAGAGTGGCTTCTGTCGAAGGGATGCGAGCAGTATTCATGGGAGTGAAGAATAAGGAGGAGTGCGGATGATTGTCCTGAAGGACATAGGGAAATTCGAGGTGCTGCCGGCGCGGGCGATGCAGATCTATCAGGGGGATGTTCCGGCCTTGCAGGCGACTATTGCTGCAGGCTGGGATATTGAAGCGGGGCTAGAGCTTAGCAAGCATACCACAGTCAGCCCGCTCGACCTGGCGATTATCACACAGCAGACCGAGGTGGTGAAGCTGCTGGTGGAGCATGGCGCGAAGCTGAATGTACCTCAGAATCCGGCCTTCCTGAGGGCGGTCCGTTACGGCAAGGAGGAACTGGTCCGATACCTTGCTGCACAGGGCGCGAAGCTGGACCTGCTGAACCGGACGGGATCGGGCGCTTATTCACAGGCCTACTACGGCAACAAGAAGAATATCCCGCTGATCCATGAGCTGGGTCTGGACATCCGGCAACATGCCGGTGCCGTGTTGCGGCAAGCCGCCTCGGACCATGATCTGAAGACGCTTACCTATCTGCTGGATCAGGGAGTGGATATCAACTACAACAAGCCGGATATGGTCTATCCTTACGGGGCGACGCCGCTGACAGTGGCTGCCCGGCTGGGCAATCTGAACATGGTCCGCTTCCTGGTGGAACGCGGTGCGGACCTTATGATGACGGAGAAGGACGGCGAGCGGCCGTATACGATTGCGGTCAGCAGCAAGCATGCCGCTATGGCGGAATACCTGAAAGCGTTGGAACCGCCGGATGTTCATAATGTGGAGAACAAGAAATACGAGCTGGCCAAATATAAACTGCCGGATGAACTGGTCCGCTTCCTTACAGGGGACGAGCTGCGCCTGACGCTGGCCCCGAATGAATATAAGATCGGGTACATCGACTTCTTCAGCTTCACCGACACCCTTCAGATGAAGGCCGGCCGGCGCAAGCTGTTGCGGCTGTCTGCCGATATCGATAATTACTCCGGTCTTGTGCTGGTCTGGAATCCGCAGAAGAAGGGGCAGCTCGGCTGCTATGATCTGGAGCATCAGACGTATGCGGATCTGTGCAGCTTCCCGGAATTTCTTGCCCAGCCTGAACGCTACCTCATACAGTTCATGGAGGGAGAGCTGGACGGGTCATGAAGGAGAGACTGTCTAAAGTGAATCATAACCATGAGACCTGCGAGACCCTGGACGGGCTGGAGGACATGCGCTCCGAGCTAACAGGGTACTGTTACCGGATGATGGGCTCCATCTTCGAGGCGGAGGATGCCGTCCAGGATACCATGATCCGGGCCTGGCAGCACCAGGAGCAGATGAGGCAGCAGGCCTCTCTCCGAGCCTGGATGTACCGGATTGCCACCAATGTCTGTCTCGATCGGCTAAGGAGCGCCAAGCGGCGGGCACTGCCGATGGATCTCTCGGAACCGGCCGCTGTCGTTACGGAGCCTAGGGAGAGCCTGCCTCAGCATTCCTGGATCTGGCCCGCTCCGGGCTATGTGGATGACCCTGGTAATATTCTGGTCAGCAGAGAGACCCTCCGGCTGTCCTTCATTGCACTGCTTCAACTGTTGCCGCCCCGCCAGCGTGCCGTGCTGATTCTGCAGGAGGTGTTCCGGTGGTCGGCAGCCGAGACCGCCGGGGCACTGGAGATGACCGTGGCAGCGGTGAACAGCGCGATGCAGCGGGCACGGGCAGCCATGGCCAAGGCACAGCTCCGGTCCGAGGCCTTGCAGGCTGATGATAATGAAGTGGACGAAGGACTGATTACCCGGTACGTGGAGGCTTTTGAACAATACAATATTGCTGCGTTGTTAGACCTATTCCAGGAGAACGGCAGCCTGTCGATGCCGCCATTTACGATGTGGGTGCAGGGCGGCGCGGATCTCGCGGCCTTCTACCAGATCACACGCAGTCACTGTGTGGGATCACGGATGGTGCCCGTCCAGGTGAACGGGAACCGGCCCGCATTTGCCCAGTATGTTCCCTCTGGAGAAGATGGATTGCTGGTTCCGTGGGCGATTCATGTGCTTGAGCTGAGCGGGGGGAAGATCGCGCATGTTCATCATTTTATAGATGCTGAATTATTTATTCGCTTCGGATTGCCGGAACACCGATGATTCTGCCGCGGCCGGAACGTCTATACTAATGAATCGCACAAGCGAGACCATTCCGAACTTAAGGAGGAACACACAATGACAATCAAACTTACTCCCTACATTACCCTGGAGGGGCGCACGCGGGAGGCTATTCAGTTCTATGCACAGACTATGGGTGCCGAAGTCCTCTCCATCCTGACGTACGGTGATATGCCGGACCTCCCGGACACGTTCCCGGATGAGGTGCGGAGTCTGGTGGCACATGCCAAGGTCCAGGTGGGCGGCACGGAGCTGATGTTCTCGGATACTCCCGGCGGTACGCCAGTTGAGAGCGGGAAGCGGGTAACGGTCTGCGTTACTACGGACAGTGTGGAGGAATCACGGAGAATTTTTGATGCGCTGCAGGAGGGCGGTCAAGTCAATATGCCGTTTCGGGAGGAGCCGTTCAGCCCCGGCTTCGGCGATCTGACGGACAAGTTCGGGGTGACGTTCCAGATCTATACGGAGCTTGGATAGAGTGGAGATATAACGGCGGAGAGGATCAATTATGAATAAGACGAACGTAGAAGTTCCCATACGTTGTACAGGTGTTGCCGTAGTATTGCTGAAGAATACACCCTCTGGTCATCATGTCCTGTTACTGAAGCGGGCCGGTTCGGTACTCAGGGATGCCTGGTGCTATATCGGCGGGGGCATTGAAGAAGGGGAGCAAGCGTGGGAAGCTGCACTAAGAGAGGTTCGGGAAGAGACGGGGATTACCCAAGTCACTCTCTACACTTCCAATACCTTCGACCAGATCTATTCGGCAAAAGAAAACTATATCTACGTCGCACCAGTGTTCGTGGGATATGTGAATGACGACCAGGATGTCATTCTTAATCATGAGCATAGTGATTATGAATGGCTGCCGGTGAATGAAGCCATAGACAGGGTCGCTTTACCGGGGAATGATGTAGTGCTTGCTTCGGTAGAGAAGCATTTCATGAGGAAAACTCCAGCAGCATGGTTACGTGTTGGCACACCATAAGAGGGCTTGAGAAGGGCTGCACGCGATGAGCGTGCAGTTTTCTTGTGCTCTCTGGCGAGTGCATCGATCAAAATGTAATCGAAAAACCGATCACAATTGGCGTTGCGTGGGCGCGTGGGCCGAATGTAATCGAAAAACCGATTACATTGGGCGTTGCGTGGGCGCGCGGGCCAGATGTAATCGAAAAACCGATCACATTCGGCATTGCGTGGGCGCGCGGGCCAAATGGTAGGTCTATTTCTATCATTTTCGCAAAATAGCCAGTCCATGCAAACTATACCCGAGCAGACTCTTGTCCTCACAGGTCCGCAGATGAAGCTGAAGCCAGCGTTCAAAATCTTCTTGCTGTGCCTCATTGATGTGCTTGGCAAACAGATAACCGACGCCGTCTGTTCCAATATGGGCCACAAGCTCTGTGTGATAGGCCGCTGCTATGCGTTCCATTTCCAAGGGGGACATATGTAGGAATAGACCATCTTTCGTCTGGTTAGTATGCCAGGTAAGCACATCATCCATATTCCTAACCTATCGCCTATGCTTAATAACGAAACGGCAGCATTGTTAATATATGAGACTGCCAGCAGCCCTCCCGGCTTCAGCACGCGCAGGCATTCGGCCATGGCCAGCTGCCGGTCTTCATTGCCGATATGATAAAAGGCTCCCATGTTCAAAACAACATCAAAGGTTTCACTGTCAAAACGGGATAAATCCGTGATGCTTCCTGCATACATATCGGCCAATACCGGATGCTTGCTCTGCTTCTCTCTTAGGATATCTACATGATAAGGAACGAGATCTCCAGCTACAACCTTATGCCCCAATTCTGCCAGTGGAAAAGAGTAATTCCCTGTCCCTGCGCAGCCGTCAAGAATGTAGGCTTCCGGCTTAAACAGCTTCTTGAAGTAGGCCATCGTTGTGATCCATTCTATCTGATGACCGTTATCCCTGGACAGCCTTCCTTCTTCATCATAGGAATCATAGTAATCCGTTATCGCATTCGCCATATTGCCCTCCTTAAAGTTGGCCGGGCCTTATCAAGAAAAACTGCCCTCCCCCAACCATAACGGATCGGGAGAGGGCAGCCTATGACCTAAATTACTTGAAGATCCGCTGCGAGAACTGGTACAGTCCGCTGCTCCAGACCTTGCCTTCATGTCCGCCGACATCCAGATACCACAGATGCGGAACATTCATGCTGGTTAGGCTGTTATGGAAGTTCTGGCTGATATACAGCAGGCCGTCGGAAGCACCGCAGGAGAGCCAGAGCAGCTTCAGCTGGCTGGCCGTCTGCGCCGGATTCGTGATCAGCTGTGAGGCCGGCTTCGTATTCGGAGCAGAGGAGAACGCGCCGATCCAGGAGAACTTGTCCAGATGCTTGAGCCCGAAGTTCAGCGTCTGGCCGCCGCCCATCGATAAGCCGGCCAGGGCGCGGTTTTGCTTGTTTTTGTATACCGGGAAGTGGGAATCGACATAAGGAATGAGATCATTGATCAGGTCGAATTCAAACCGCTCGAAGGCGGCTACCTTGTCCGGTGCATAAATATCGCCGATCGGGCGGTCATCCGCCATCGCGCGGCCATTCGGGAACACGACAATCATCGGCTCCAGCTTGTTCTGGGAGTACAGGTTGTCCAGAATGTTCCGTGGATTCATCCCGTTCAGCCATTCGTTCTGATCTCCGCCGATGCCGTGCAGCAGGTAAAGAACATTGTAGGTCTTGGAAGGGGTATAGCCCGGAGGGGTGTATACCATTGCGTTTCTTGACTTACCTACGGTAGTCGAATAATAAGAAATCTGCTGTACGTTGCCGTGGGGAATATTATTGCGGTATCCGTCATAGCCTTGCGGAGCGGGAGTGATGGTACTGGTTATAGCCGCAGCGGCATCCGCAGAGAGGCTCAACTCCTGCTCTTCGGCTACCGGCGAGGCATAGGACATAGCGGGCAGCATCAGCGCTGCCGTCAGAGCCAAAGCGGCAATACGAGTCATCATCTTCTTCATTTCACATATCCTCCTTAGTTTAAATAGATTAGGCCAAACCTGATTCATCCGTCCTCTTATGTCCCTCTATGAAGCAGAGCTCTTCTTTTACGGCATAAAATGTAAGCGCATCCACCATAAGGATACCATATATAACATATTATGTAAATTGTATTTTTGGGATTTTTTGATAGATTTTAGAGTCATCCAGCGGCTAAGCTGTAGTCATACCGGAAGAGGCAGGGTAATAGACAGATATAGAAGCTTTAACTGTAGCCACAGCAATCCCGGCGCGGAAACGTTACAGGCACGATCATCCGGAATGCGGCGGGACCCAAGGACTGGAGGGATGGATCATGATAGGACAGAGTGTATCAGGAATCAGTCCGGTACAGGTCATCATGGCCTACGGCGGCACACAGAGCGATGTCAGCTCACTGGAGAAGCAGCGGGATCGGCTGATGCTGGAGCTGGACCGGGTGAACGCGGGACAGAGCAGCGAGGCCGTGCCCTACCGCCGTGAGCAGCTGCAGCGGCAGATCCGGCTGCTGGAGGTTCAGCTTGCACGCAAAGCCGGCAGCAGTACTTCCACCGACGTAAGCACAGCCTTCCAGAATGTCCAGGGTCCGCTGATGAGGACCGAGTGGAAGGGGTTCCTGAAGGGGATCGGCCAGACGGATCCGCAGACAGCGACAGTAAATGCAGAGGGGCGTTTCGAAGCATTCATCTAATGCATAACATCTAAGGTTAACAGATGGTGCAGAACAGTATAATTGTGTCCCTGGAGAGTGGGTTTGCCACCCTCCTTTCTTTTTGGCCCGGGATTATAGTAAGGAATGACTCTATGTATCCTGCTGGAAATTGAAAGCGGTTGCCTGGAGCCAAATCGATCTGGAGGAGGTATTTATGCTTACTCGCAAAGTATTGAGATTGCTGCTGGTGCTTGCCGTCGCATTCACGGGGTTCATCCCGCAGACCGCCGGTGCGGCTGAACCGGAACCGGGAACGGAACCGGTGCCGCAGGTGGCCGCCGCTGGCCCGGCAACCATCCAGAATTACCCGATGCCGTCTATCTATACTCCGTCTTCTGTTTACTCGTTGAAGGTGAACAATGAGGCGGTCCCCGTCGTCAAGTATTTACCCGACTATGATTATGCCCAGTTCTCCTTTGAAGGAACCATTAGCCTTGAGGTGACGGCAGACAAGCCAATCACCTCGTATTCGATCAGCCCGCTGGCCAAGAACATCACGGGAACGGTCAACGGCAACAAGCTGACCTTCACCCTGTCGGCCTCTACCTATGTGATCGTCGACATTAATGCACCTGCGAACGAAGACCCGAATGAGAAGGACCCGGACAAGCGCCGCAAAAGACTCGTGATCGCCGCCGATCCGCTGGAGACAGACATCCCCGCGTCCTCCGGCCCGGGAATCTACAATGTGACCGCTGCACCGTACAACGCAGACAAGACGGGGGCAACGATCACCTCGGGCGCCATCCAGCAGGCGATTGATGCTGCCAATCAGGCCGGAGGCGGTATCGTCTATATTCCGGCGGGCGTATATAAGAGCAGCAATCTGACCCTCAAAAGCAATGTTACGTTCTATCTGGCCGGGGGTGCAGTCATCGTCGGTACAGGCCGGGGCGAGGACTACCGGAATGACTTCCGCAAGGATTCGATCTCGGATGGAACCTATTTCATCCGCACCGCCACCAATTCCGTGAATATCACCATGCGGGGGCGCGGAACGATCGACGGAAAAGGGATAGAAATGCGCAAACGCAAGATGACCAACCCGCCTGCAACCCATAAGCAGGGAGAGGGATTCATCAATAACCTGGTGGTGCCGATGGCGACCAGCAACTTCAAGTTCGACGGGTTAACCCTGCGGGACGGCGGCTTCTGGGCGTTCCTGGTGGTCCGCTCCGATAACGTGACCATCACCAACTATAAGGGATACCAGGATTTATTTACGCTTGAGGATGATGCCATCGATATTAACGAGAGCCAGAACGTGCTGGTGAAGCATGTCCTTGCCATCTCGGATGACGATACCTTCTCCACCAAGACCTGGCCGCAGAAAGGAATGTCCAAGGACTGGCCGGGAGCCATCGAGCATCTGGAGAATGTGGTCTTTGAGGACTGCTTCGCCTGGACACGCTGCGCCGCCTTCAAGCTGGGGATGGGCATATGCACGCCGCAGATTGGCGTAACCATCCGCAATTCGTATGTCTATCAAAGCGCGCGGGCGCTGCTGGTGGATCATGCCTATACAGAGAATCCGCTCCCGGTCGAAGGCTGGGCCCAGGATGTGACCTTCGAGAATATCGATATTGAACGGGTGGGCATCAACCAGTTCGGCAATTACTGGCTGCGGGTCTCCACCAGTACATCCGGTGATGTAAGCAATGTCATTCTCCGGAACATCAATGTCCGCGAGACGGGAGGAGATTCCCCTATTCAGGGCAATCCCACCAGAGGCGGGATGGTGAACGGGGTAACTTTTGAAAATGTGGTGGTCAAAGGAACGCTGGCGAAGAATCTCAGTGACCTGAAGGTGAGCATCAAGAATGAGAATGTAAGCGGGGTAGTCTTCGCGAATACGGATCAGGCCTGGTTCAGCGATCACTTCACCTCCGGGCTGCTCCCGGATTGGACCGTGGCTTCAGGTGCCAACAGTTGGGCGGTAACCGATCGAACAGGGAACCGGGTGCTGTCCACCAGCCAGACCACGACGGCGCTGATTACCGCCAAGGCCGGTATATCCTGGACAGATTACACGTATGAAGCCAGAGCCAGACTGCCTCTCATTAATGGAAGCGAGAACGCAGGCATTGTCTTCCGGGTGCAGGATCAGAACAACTTCTATATGTACCGGATTGATGCCAGCACAAGCCAGCTGCAGCTCTACAAGGCTGTAGCCGGAACGTTGACGCAGGTCTCGAACACCTCGTTCGTGCCTGTCAAGAACCAATGGTATACCCTTAAGGCGACGGTCCAGGGCAACACTATCAAAGGGTATGTGGACGGAGTGCTGAAGACAACATGGACCAATCCGGTCAATGAATTAACCTCGGGCGGAATCGGCTTCCGCACCACTTCAGCCGGGGTCTGGTATGATGATGCCAAGGTGACCGCCATTCACAATCCGCCCACGGATATCACTCTCAGCGCTACCCAGGTGCCGGAGCTGACTACTCCAGGCGGTGTAGTGGGCACCTTCACTACAGCACATCCGGATGCGGGCCAGACCTTTATTTACGCGCTGGTTCCGGGGCAAGGAGACGCCGATAACAGCAGCTTCTCCATTGCCCCGCAGGGAGACAGGCTGACCCTCCGCACTACGCCGGATTATGAAGCGAAGAGCAGCTACAGCATCCGGGTGAAGAGCATTGACGCCAATGGCCTGTCTCTGGAGAAGAGCTTCACGATTCAGGTTACAGATGTGGACGAGACTCCGATTGATGCCAATCCGAATTCCGTCCGGTTCACGGATAACTTTGAGGATGGGAATACGACGGGCTGGACGGCTGCCAGCGGGACCTGGAGTGTAACCACAGATGGCAGTACGAAAGCCCTGATCCAGACAAAAGGAAATGGGGCGGGGCTCATTACAGCCGGGGATTCATGGCAAGATATTGCTATGGAAGCCAAAGTGAAGGTTCCCATCGCGAATGCCAATGCCGGAATTCTCTTCCGGGTGCAGGACGCCAACAACTATTACATGTACCGGATCAATGTCAACGACAAGAAGCTGGAGCTGTTCAAGGCAGTAAACGGAACGTTGACCCCCGTGTCCAGTTCACTTTTTGCCGATGCGGCTGCGGGCCAGTGGTATACCCTGAAGGCGGTCATCAAAGGGAATAGAATTCTAGGCTTTGTGGACGGCCAGTTAAAGCTCGAATGGACGAACCCGCAAACGGAATTAACTGCAGGGAAGATCGGCTTCCGAACAACCTCCCAGAATGCGGTGTTCGATAATGCCCGTGTTACAGGGATACAAAAGGTGACGGCCAATGCGCTTAAGACGGTAACACAAGATGTGTATGAAACGGTTACGCCTGAAGGCAACCGGCTCAGCGTTAGCCCGGGCAGCCCTTTTGCAGGGGAAACACTTACCCTGACGGCCGAAGGCCATAACCAGAGCCTGGTACCTGCCAACCCCGGAGATGAACGTTATCATCCGGAGGCCTGGAGCTCCACAGAGGAAGGTATGGCAGGCGTCTTCACCGTAACGGATGATGTGTATCAGGCTGCATATGTTCCGTCTGCTGTAGGTGATTACAAGATAACCGTTATCTACCGCAAGCAGATATGGGACGGCTCAGCCTGGGCCGATACGGAGCTGACGGATACCCTGATTGTGGACATTAAGGTAATTACTAAACCGGCAGACGTAGAGGATGACAGCACCACTGAGCTGAAACCGCCGGTCCTCGGTTAACAAGAGATTTATATCCCCATCCTGGTGTGTAAGCAGTGATGCTTATGTGCCAGGATTTTTTTGTGCTAAAAATAATTAGCGTATAAGTGCAACCGTTACCCGGAATTCTCTACTATATAGATAAGAGGATGCTAAAGGAGAAACTAGCAGATGGAAGATCAGGGAATCATTCAGCTATACTTGCAGCGCTCACAGCAGGCCATCACGGAAACCCGGAACAAATATGGTGCTTACTGCCGGGCGATCGCCAGGAACATTGTCGCGAACCCTTCCGATACCGAAGAGTGTGAGAACGATACATACCTGGCTGCGTGGAATGCTATTCCGCCTAACCAGCCGAGGAGGCTGCCGGTGTTCCTGGGGCGGATCACCCGCAATATCGCGCTCGATAAGTATGGGTATAATACGGCCAAGAAGCGGAGCCGCCAGCTTGAGGTGATTCTGGAGGAGCTGGAGGACTGCCTGCCCGCAGCAGAGACGGTGGAGACCGAGTATGCCGCCGGTGAAACCGCGCGGTTGATCAACGAATTTCTGTACGGGCTGGAGGAGGGCACACGAAATTTATTCATCAGGCGGTATTGGTATGCGGATTCCATAGAATCCCTCGCCGGCAGGTTCGATATGAGCAGCAGCAAGGTGAAGTCGAGCCTGTTCAGGACCCGGAACAAGCTTAGAATTCATTTAGACCAGGAGGGCGTTCACCTATGAAGCGGGAGGACTTGTATAAGGAGATCGGACTGATTGACGAGGAATTGATTGCGGCGGCCGAACACAGCGGAGTAAGAGGAAGGGGCAGGAGAGGCCGGTTCTCCAAAAGATGGATCGCACTGGTCGCCTGTCTGGTCGTGTACAGCTCAACTTCTACAGTGCTGCTCGCCACAGAATACACCAGAAATAAAACGGAGGAGCCCTACATCCGTTATTTAACAGTGGAGGATATGGAGTTGGCACCTCCCGCGCAATATCAGGCGGACAAATTCCTCCAAGCCTTAGCCAGCGGCAACGATGAACATGTCTACATTGCGGTAAACCGGCTGGTGGAGAGCTTCAATGATCCGAAGGCGCGGGAGCTGGCGTTGCAGAAGCTTCAGCCTTTGCTGAAGGATGATTCTCCGAAGATCGCGGGTGCGGCTGCTTTTGCCACAGATATCCTGTCGAAAAGCTACCAGAGTCCGTATCTCCACAAAATGGCCGACGGGAGCATCGTATTCGCCTTATTCAACAACTATTCGGATTACGGTACCCAGAATGTACTGTGGCGCATACAAGATGATGTGCTTGAACCCTATTTCAGCTTCGCGGCCCCTTCCATGTACATTAAGGAAATCCTCCCGTCACCGGACCGGAAGCTCCTGGCAGTGGTCACCGGCTCTAACAAAAGTGAATTCGTGCAGATCCTGAATGTGGAGAAGGGGACGATCAGCCCGGAGCTGGTAGAGTCGGCTAGGATCAGACACGGCGCGCAGCGCAAGCTGGATACCTGGGTCCGCCCGGATCATGAGAATTACAGCTATCCGAGTCAACTTGTGTGGAAAGATAATGACACGTTAGCGTTCGAGGGCTCCCTGGCCTACGACGACACAGCGGTTATCGAGAATGTTAGTGTGACGTACCGGTTCAAGGATAAGGTCATGGAGATTGCCGACCTGAAGTAAAGTATGCGGTGCCTTGCAAGAGCTGCGAATGGATAATACATCCGTCCGCGGCTTTTTTGATGTTTTGGGGTCCCCGCAAAGTACCTGAGTCATCACCTACGCTAAAGCCCCACTTTGTGGGGTTATTTTGCTATGTGGTGGAGACAATTTAAGAAAGTTTTAATCTTTACCCGACTTGTTCTTAAACAGTTGAGCCTATTCTTGAGTACAGGGAGGGAGCAACTTGAAGAATTGGGCCCGTAAAGATTCATCGATTGCATGGTTATTTCTGGCACCCAGTGTGGTTGGGTTCGCCCTATTCTATCTGATTCCGTTCGGCATGGGCGTGTTCTACTCCTTCATGGACCGCACGGTGGGGGGCCACTATGTGGGACTGGATAATTACTGGGAGGTCATTGCGGGCGAATCCTTCCGGAAGGCGGCCTCTAATACCTTCTACTTCAGTATGGTGAGTGTTCCCCTGCTGATTGTGCTGTCGCTGGGACTAGCGCTGTTGCTGCACAGGAAATTGTATTTTCAGAAATGGCTGAGAACTGCGTACGTACTCCCGCTGGTCGTGCCTGTAGCCTCGATTATCTTGGTCTGGCAGATCCTGTTCGACTGGAATGGGGTGCTTAATGCCTGGCTGAGCGGCTTCGGCCGGACGCGGGTGGACTGGATGAAGACGGAGGCTGCGCGGAATGTAATCATGCTGATGTATGTCTGGAAAAACATCGGGTATAACGTGATCCTGTTCCTGGCCGGCTTGCAGCAGATTCCGAAGGATTATTACGAGACCGCCCAGATTGAGGGGGCCGGCCGTCTAAGGCAGTTCCGGAGCATTACGCTGGTCTATTTAACCTCTACGATGTTTTTTGTCGTCATTATGTCGGTCATTAATTCCTTCAAGGTCTTCCGGGAGACGTATCTGATTGCCGGAGCTTACCCGCATGACAGTATCTATATGCTTCAGCATTATATGAACAACATGTTCCTGTCGCTCGACCTTCAGAAGATGACGGCTGCATCCACCCTGATGGTCGGCGGCATTCTGATCATCGTGCTGGGATTGTTCGCTATGGAACGCCGCTACCGGCGGTATATGGAATAGAGGTGAAAGAGGTCTTGGCAGTTGGTAAAGTCATACAAAAGCTGACGTTAACCGTCCTGATGGGGGCGGTTGCCCTCCTGATGCTGTTCCCGATCGGGGTGACCCTCATCAATTCGTTCATGAGCAGCCGCGAAATCGGGATCAATTACGGCCCCATCGGACAGATGAATCCTGTCATTCAAGGCAGGAGCGATCCGTTCGCCAATCTGAAATGGCTGCCGGATCAGGTCTCCCTGGAGCAGTATGGCAAGGTGCTGATGGACAGCCCGATGTACCTGTCGATGTTCTGGAATTCAGTATTCCTGGTGGTGCCGATCATTGCCGGACAGACGGTGATCGCCGCGCTCGCGGCCTATGCGTTCTCCAAGCTGAGATTTCGGGGCCGGGAATTCCTGTTCCTGGTCTATGTCCTGACGATGCTGATGCCCTTTCAGGTCACGCTGGTGCCCAATTATATTATGGCTGACCGGCTGGGGTTATTAAATAGCCCGGGGGCCATTATCTTGCCCGGAATTTTTGCCGCCTTCGGAGTATTCATGCTCAGGCAGTTCATGCTGGATATCCCGTATGCCTATATTGAAGCGGCTAAGATGGATGGGGCCGGACACTTGCGGATTTTCTATACGATTATTGTTCCGATGGTCCAGCCGGGCCTGGCCGCTCTGACGATTCTGTTATTCGTCGATTATTGGAATATGGTGGAGCAGCCGCTTATTTTCCTGGACGACCCGCTCAGACAGCCCTTATCTGTCTACTTATCGAATATCAGCAGCGAGAAGGGCCTGGCGTTCGCCGCATCTATGATCTACATGGCACCGATGGTTCTGCTGTTTCTGTATGCGGAGACGTACTTCATCGAAGGGATTCAACTGTCGGGAATCAAGGGCTGATGTTCGTGTGTGAGGGATTTTAATGGCAGGAGGAGATAGAAGGAATATGGAGACTACAGGAGTGCCCGCAGACCGCAGGCGCAAAAAAAATATCAGAACAGCCTTCCTTCTGCTCATGGGCGTGTTACTCTTCTTCACCTTCTTCAGCAATACGCTGCAGTCGTTGACCTTGCCCAAGGTGACCACGGTCAAGCCGCAGACCAAGAGCCTCGAATTCACGCTGGAGGGCAGCGGGAAGCTTACGCCCGTGAGTGAAGCGAAGCTCCTGAATGCCAGCGGCTGGAAGGTCCGGCAGGTTCTTGTGAAGGAGGGGGACCGGGTCACGAAGGGGCAAACACTGATCCGCTATGACAGCCAGGCCGCCGAAGCGGAGCTGAAGGATGAAGTCGCGGCGCTCGATAAGCAAAAGATCGCGCAGCAGACGCTGCAGGATCAGTTCATTCAGACGTATGCGGAAGGCGATGAGCTTCAGATTCGCAAGGCCCGGCGCGAGATTGAAGCGGGTAAGGTCGATCAGGTCACCCAGGCGCGGAAAATTGCCGGATTGAGAGAGCGGTTAACGGCGCAGCAGCAGCTTACGGCACCCTTCGACGGGGTGGTCACCCAGGTGAATGCCATTGCGGGAATGCTGTCCGCGGGGGAAGCGGATCTGGTCCTGTCGAGCAGCAGCAAGGGGTATCAGTTCGGCTTCACGGCGGACGCGGAGCTGTTATCCAGCCTCGGGGTTACCTTAGGGGAGCAGCTTGAGGTGCAGGTTCATCCGGCACAGGGCCAGCAGGCCCGTTCCTTGCAGGGTAAGGTTGCAGAGATCAAGGACGCTCAGGCGCGTACCGACAGCGCATCCGCTGAGGAGAACGTCAGGGTGGAGCAAATTGCGCAGAAGAATGTCTTCATTGTGCTGAATGAAGAGTCGCTTAAGGGGGGGGAGCAGGTTCAGATTAAGCTGAAGAAGCCTTCCTGGGAGGAGGGACTCCTCGTATCCAATAAGGTTATCCACCAATTGGGTGAGCGAAGCTATATCTATAAGATCGAGGAGCAGAGGGGGGCGCTGGGCAATACCTTTATCGCCCGCGAGGTTACGATCCACTCCAGTACAACCAATGGCATAGACAGCATCATCCAGACGGATAATCTGTATGAGGATGAGCTGATTATTCTGGAGAGCAGCGAGCCCCTGCAGGACGGGAACCGTGTACGTCTGCAGTAGCCATAGGAGTAAGGCATTTTCTACGAATAATTATTGGGAGGTATTTGAGAATGAAGATGAAGAAGATGGGCTTTCTAGGAATGATTCTTGCTTTTACAACGGTGATGACCGCATGCAGTTCGGGGAGCAGCGCGGAAGCTCCAAGCACAGACGGCAAGACCGTTCTGACATTATCGGTTAGGCAGGACAGTGAGTTCTACCGTGCGCTGGAGAAGAAGTTTGAACAGGCCTACCCTGATATTGACTTGCAGGTGCAGGCTTACAAGGCGATCGGTGAGAAAGCGCAGGATTATGAGAAATACATCAAAAGCACCGGAACGGCACTGCTCTCGGGCAAAGGCGCCGATATTTACGAGACCAGCACTCTGCCGGTCAGTGATTACGTGAACAAGCAGCTGTTCCTGAATATGGACGATTACCTGAAGCAGTCACAAACGCTGAAGCAGGAGAATCTGGAGCTTAATGTGTTGAACGCCCTGAAGCTGAACGGGGGCACCTATCTCATCCCTTCCGGGTACAATCTGAGAGCTTTCATTGGAGACGGGGATGCGCTTAAGAATGCGAATGTGGACGATAAGAGCTGGACCTGGCAGCAATTCAGCGGGATTGCCAAACCGATGATTGAAGCCGGGCAGAAGGCAGGGTCCGGGCACCGCTTCGCACTCCAGGAGTATCCGCCGGAGATGCTGCTTCAGGAGATGGTCGTGGACGGCTATAACCAGTTCGTAGACGCTGCGGCACGCAAAGCCAAATTCGATTCCCCTGCCTTCATATTTATGATGCGGCAGATTAAAGAGATGTATGACGATGGAGTGATGAGCGCCGGCTCGGGGGAAGCCGATAATCAATTGTTCTATTCCGCCGTTCTGCAAACCCCGGCTGATTTCGTCAATGTTCCGTATACTTACTTCACCAATCCGCAGCTGCTGGATAAGCCGCATAGCGGAAATTCCGGCACCATGCGGATTATTCCGGTCTCCACCTTCTCGATCCAGGCCAAATCGCCGGTGGCAGAACAGGCTTGGAAGTTCATGGAATTCCTGCTGTCAGAGGAAGTGCAGAACCTGCAGCGTGAAGAAGGCTTCTCCCTGCTGAAGTCGGTAAACGACAAGCAGCTTGGCGAGCTTCAGCAGGAAGTGAAGGGCGGGACGTATAAGCTTCCAGACGGCAAGTCTGCAAGTGTGCCTGACGAGCAATTCAAGGTATTCAGAGAGATGATGAATACTGCGGATAACTTCGCCATGCTGGATGTCAAAATTCTTTCGATTGTCGGAGAAGAGGCGGGAGGCTTCTTCAGCGGACAGAAGACCGCGGAGGAAGTGGCGAAGCTGATTCAGAACAAGGCGACTACCTACCTGAACGAATAGATTCAGGCCTAGGAGGGTTCCGGTATGAAGCGAGTTACTATTCTGATCGCAGAGGACGAGAAAGAGATTGCCGGCCTGATTGCCCTGCACCTGGAGAAGGAAGGGTATCACTGCATTCAGGTATTCGACGGCCAAGCGGCCGTGCAGGCTATTCAGTCCCAATCCATTGATCTGGCCATCCTGGATATTATGATGCCGAAGCTGGACGGATACGAGGTCACCCGCCAGGTGCGGGTGAAGCATAATCTGCCGATTATTTTCCTCAGTGCCAAGACCTCTGACTTCGATAAGATTACCGGTCTTGTCATGGGCGCGGACGATTATATGATCAAGCCCTTCAATCCGATGGAGCTGCTGGCCCGGGTCAATTCCCAGCTACGGCGCTCCCTGCAGTTCAGCCAGCCTCAGGGTGCCCATCTGACTTCGGTTCTGGAGCTGGGCGGGCTGATCATCTCCCCTGACCAGCACACCGTTACGCTGTATGGCGAAGAGATTGACCTTACGCCGAAGGAATTCGACATCCTCTATCTGCTGGCGAGCCACTCGAAGCAGGTGTTCAGTGCAGAGAGTATCTTTCAGCAGGTATGGGGCGAGGCGTACTATGAGAGCGGGAATACAGTGATGGTACATATCCGCACCCTGCGCCGGAAGCTGGGAGAGGATCAGAACAAGGAACGGTTCATCAAGACCATCTGGGGTGTCGGGTACACGTTCAATGCCTAAGAGACGCCGGGGATTCAGAACCAGACTGGTTCAGTTACTGGGCGTAAGCATGCTGCTCTCTGCCGGGATCACCTACGGGATCTTCAAGCTGCTTCAGCTCTATTACGCCGGGGTGAAGTGGGAGGACCCGGAGGCGGAAATCCGCCGGTTCATCTACAGGATCGGAGACTTCAATGTGTCTCTGATGCTGTTCATTCCAATCATGCTGATCTTATTCTTCATGTTCACCAAGCCGTACATCCGCTACCTTAACGAGATTTCCAAGGGGATTCATCATCTGGCGGGCGGAGATTTCCAGAATCAGGTGCGGATTGCCTCCAGGGATGAGTTCAGCGCAATCGCAGAGGATCTGAATGTGGCCGGAGCCAAGCTGCAGGAGGCCGTACAAAGAGGTGATTTCGCCGAGAGCAGCAAGGACCAGCTAGTCGTCAATCTGGCGCATGATCTGCGTACACCACTGACGTCCGTTCTCGGATATTTGGATCTGATTCTGAGGGATGAGCAATTACCAGTGGAGACGATCCGGCATTACGCGACGATTGCCTTCACCAAGTCCCAGCGGCTGGAGAAGCTGATTGACGGGCTGTTCGAGATCACCAGGATGAACCATGGCACACTGCCTGTGGTGAAGACATATCTGGATATTACCGAATTGCTGCGGCAATTGAACGAGGAGATGTACCCGGTATTCGAGCGCAATGGCCTGACCTCCCGGCTGAATGTGACTCCTGGCCTAATGATCTACGGGGACGGGGATCTGCTGGTACGCGTATTAGGCAATCTGCTGACCAATGCCGCCCGTTACGGGCAGGAAGGCGGTTATGTGGATATTAACAGCCGCCCAGATTCAGGTTCAGTAGCGGTTGAGGTCATCAATTACGGAAATCCCATTCCGCCGGAGGAGCAGCCGCATATCTTCGAGATGTATTACTCGGGGGACCGGGCACGGACACATCAGGAGGGCGGGACCGGCCTGGGGCTGTTCATTGCACGCAATATTGTAGAGCAGCATGACGGTAGCCTGTCTGTAGAGAGCAATGAGCTGCGGACGAGGTTCGAGGTCCGGCTGCCGCAAGCTTAAGCGAAGTTAAGGGAGGAGAGAATTATGAATCATACCACTAGAAAATATGCTGTAGCCATGCTAAGCCTGGCGGTTCTCAGCCAGTCCATCGCCTTCGGAGCCTATGCGGCAGCCGGGCCTTCAGCGGGAAAGGCGGCTACAGCCTCCGTGTCCACGCTGGAGGGACTGGGGGCGGTCTCATTGAAGAGCGGGGTGAGCGTGAAGCTGCTGGACGCTGCCCTTCAGCCCCAGGAGAGCGGGAATATGATTACGTATACCCTGAATTACGTTAACGGGAGTAACAGCAACGTGAGCCTGATTGATTATTTCTCCAAGGTTACTACCCCAAGCGGCGCAGTTATTCAAGGCAAGCCGGTGACGGGCAGTGCTGCCGTCAAATCTATTCCGGCTAATAGCAGCCAGTCGGTCACGTATTATGTCAATGCGGGGAAGGCTGCCAAAATAACCGGAGTCCGAATCGCCCTGTTCGGCTGGGACTTCAGCCAGGCGAATTACCAGAAGAAGCTGGGGATGTTCACGATTCCGGGTTCCTACTCGGTAGCCACCGCCAGAGGGCAGAGCAAGAAGCTGGTCCTGGCGGGTATGCCGGTGATCAGTAAGGCCGAGAGCCTGCAGATCGTTAAGGCTAACGGAAAAGTGTATGCCAGGGTGGGCATCAGCTTCGCCAATTCGGGCACCAAGGTGCTTAAGGACACGGGCCTGAAGGGATATCTGATATCCTCGGGAGGCTCCAGATTTGAACTGAATGCCGCCCCTGCCGATTACCAGATTCAGCCCAAGGAGAAACGGACCGTGCAATTTCTGGCGGACATTCCCTCCTATACGAAGACGGATAATATGTCCCTGCAGTTCATCCAGGAAGACAGCGAGCTGCAGCTGAACCTGCCTGTGGCTGAGTATAAGCTGCCTGCCGCGGTGTCGCCGAACTTCACCGTACCCGTTAACGCCGTCGCCAAGCTTAAGGTTGCCAACAATACAATTGAGACACAGCTCGCAAGCGCGGCGGTGTATTCGGAGGATCATCTGGCGAAATGGAGCCTGAAATTCCGGGTGCGCAACACAGGCAACCAAGCGGTGACGATTCCGGCCTATTCCTTCAGCCTGACGACTGCCGAAGGGTACAGCTATCCGGTCAGCAATAAGGCACTGGCCGGTCTGAGTCTGAAGCCGCTGGAGGAGCGGGTAGTCGAACTCAGTGCAGAGCTGCCCCTGAAGCTTAATCAGGGAGTGCTCCAGCTACAGATGAACGAGCCGGCAGAAGAGGGCCGGATCGCCTTCCCGGCGGCTTACTATCAGATTCCCTACTCCTTGCAGCCGAATCATCTGCTGGCGACTGAGTACCCCGTGCAGAACAGTCTGGGTACCTTCGTGGTGAAGCTGGAAGCGGTGGAACGCCTGCCGTGGTCGGACCGCGATCAGGTCGTGACCAAGCTCAGCCTCCGCAACTCAGGCATGGCGAATGTTCAGCTTCCGGCCCTTACAGCGCTTCTGAAGGCGGGGGATCTCGATATCAGCGGCAGTTCGCAGATGGTGATCGAAGGCTCCAAGAGCCAATTGGCCCCGCAGGAGACAGCGGTTCTGTATATTACGGGGAACCTTCCCTATTCTTATCATCTGACGAAGCTGAAGGTGATCCTCCAGTATCCTTCGGAAGAGACCCAGGCGAATTTCCTCACGCTATTCACCAGCCAGGTGGAGAATACCTTAAGAACCGTGGCGGCCGGTGAACCCTTCCGTCTGGAGCTGGCCGGGAAGAAGGCAGAGATTCTGGAGCGGCAGAGCCGGATCTATCCGGGCACGGATTCCAAGCTGATCTATACCGAGCTGGTGATGACCAACGAGGAACTACGCAAGACCCAGCCGGCGCAGCTGGTGGGGTATTACCGGACCCCGGATCGACAGTATTTCGAGGCGGTAATCTCGCAGTCCGCCGCGGCCCTGAACCCCAAAGAGAAGAGTCTCGTAACCGTCTGGAGCAAGCTTCCTACGGAGATCAATGCGTCAGATCTAACCCTCTTCCTCGGGGAAGGCATCGCCGAAGGCAAGCTGACCGCACCCGGCGCAGTGCCGACCGCTTACATCCAGACCGTGGGCCTGGGGCTGAGTCCGGCCAATCCTGCTCCGCAGCCGTCCCTTCAGAAGCTGGACCTGTTCCCCTACTCCCTGTCCGTGAACCAGGTGACTGCCACGATGCCTGAAGACCGGGAGTCCATAGAGGTACAGATGAACTACCGGTTAACCCGAAGTGAGCAGTATGTTGCTGAGGCAAATGAGCATAGGCTGGTGGCCGAACTGATTGATCCGTTTGGTCAGCCGTCGGAGCAGCTTCTGCCTCTGGGAGACGGACCGGCTGGTGCGGGAGCCACGGGCAGCTTGTCCTTCCCGCTGAACAACAAAGCGTACAAGTCCCTTAACGGCGCAACGGTGCGGGTGAATATTTACG
The DNA here is from genome assembly GCF_037975415.1 of Paenibacillus sp. FSL M7-0896. Lineage (NCBI taxonomy): Bacteria > Bacillati > Bacillota > Bacilli > Caryophanales > Paenibacillaceae > Paenibacillus > Paenibacillus sp. FSL M7-0896. The sequence goes on along the minus strand of NZ_CP150250.1, from coordinate 7,154,434 downwards.
ATGAGTTCCAGGGCAAACGGATACTACTGGGCAGCCAGAATTATGCTGTGGTGTATGAGCGGCCTGCGCCGAAGAAGGGGGAGGGGGAGTGATATTGCAGATTAAAGAACAGGCTGCTTTCCAATGATGGAGAGCAGCCTGTTTTTTCATATCATTTTAACTGGTTGGATTATTATTGTTTTTATCTGCTTGGAATCATGAGTCCTGTTATAGTTCTTACAGAATGCATCAACATTTGTAATGATTCTAGCTTTATCATAGATGAAGAAATAGATGTGCTTTTTGGGATAATGAAATGCATCTGACCCGATCTCTTCGGTGAGCTTCCTCTCAGTCATATTTGGACGCGAGCATTTAACTTCAATTACAGTTTCGTAGGAATCTATAAATATATCAAAGCGATAACCCTTGTATCCTCCGTCAGTGGGCACCTCGACCCTTGCTTCAGGGAAAATGGGACGGAGCAGTGAATATAGCAACCGCTGCACATCATATTCGTTACCCAGTGAAATGTCAGCAAGGCTCTCTAGCTTCAGTGTTCCATTTCCATGGACTGGCTTCTGATACATTTCGTAAATATGCTTATCGAAATTATGAAGAACTCTGCTTATGATAAGATGAAAATGTGCTTCATCTATTTCATTAAGTGGTTTGGCATCATCGAAAAGCCCAGCGTTAATATCTGTAATTAAATTCTCCAGGTATAATTGTGCCTGGAGTATACCTGCTCTGGTGAGCAAGACAAATTTCTGTGCTATGGACTGATCGGAGAAGAGACGCTCTAACATGCGGCTGGTAGTATCTACCCATCTGCTGAAGTCAGCCGATTGTCCCTGTGGGAAAGATTGAATTTGCACTTGAAGCGCACCTATAGCTTGTAGTCTATCCTCATTAATCGTAGTCAAAATAATCCCCCTTCGATTAGTTGAGATTACCCCAGCGCAAAAAGAACAGGAATAACGGTTCTAAAATGTAAACTTCATCGTCCTTATATTCAAAAACCTGATACATCGGTTCGCTGCTCTGCATAATAGCCTGCATCTGATCAATAGCTGCTTTGATTTTCACCCGATCCGGTTTGTCAGCATGATTACCTAGCAACACATCAATTCTTCGCTTGATGCTGTCGATAGAAAGGCTCACAATGGGCGGATCATCAGCAATTGCCTTTAGAAGTAACTCATAGATATCGGTTTGTTCACCTTTTATAGTCAAATAAGTTTTTCTTTTTTGTCCCCGGGGATTTGGACCTGTTTTCAATTTCCTGGCAACCTCTTGGTAAGCAAGAAGGTTCAATGAGGTCATTCTGTAGGCCTGGTTGAGGGTCTCCTGATCAGGCATTGCCGGATAATCTGTATTGTCGATATCGAGTATCATACTAAGGTTATAACAGATAGATTGCATGAGTTGGGGAGAAGATAGACTCTCCTGCGCAATGTTATCGGCGATCCGCAGATCAATCTGCATATTTAGTTTGTTGAATCCTCCTACAGCAATTTCACGCAGTTCATCTGGATTCCAAGGCTCGATATTAATCAGGTTCAGTCTCCCGCTTAAATCGGCATTCTTTCGAATGGCATCATCCGAACGGTGAGGTAAGGATATGATGATGGCTCGAAGCCCTTTGCGGATCGCATCTTTGAGCTGATAGGCAATCTCAAACTGTTTGCTGGGTGAAGCGTAATGGAAGTCATCTAGTAATAGAACTAAGTTGTTTGCTATAAAATATTTAATGACTTTATCTTTGCCGGAACGGAAAGACTCTGTGATGGAGGTGGTGATTCCTTCTGTTGTTCCGGCGAGCCCCTGACCTTCAAGCGTGCGTATTTCTGTATGGTCTCGTTCGAGGGGAATACCAATTTTATTTGCAACCGTCTCCCAGAAATCTACGGTATCCTTAAAGTCGCTTCCTATAAAATCGACGTATCCGTCCAAGCCGATTACCTTGTCACACAGTACGGTTTTTCCTGTTTTCGATGGACCTATAATTGAAGTTAAAAATCCGACCATATCGATCACATTATGAAGACGGAATTCATAGGTCAGCCCAAATTCCGATTTGCGCGAAATATAGGTGTGAATCGGAAGGGCACCAGCAATAAAAACATCTCTAACTCTGAGCTTCAAACAATCACCCCTCAGCAGCATTAAATGGTTGTAGATATCTTAGTTCCGTATTCTGTTCTAGTATATCCCTAAGTGGAATGATTTAACAACGTTATCTAACCTTTTAAGAAAAACGACATTAAAATCCTCTTAAATTATCTGATGCACATCAATAATACACCTTTATCTCTTAATTACCCGCAGCGCAGAAAAAAACACCCAAAACAAGCCTCTAGAATACTTCTAGGGCTTGTTTTGGGTGTATTAATTTACGCTACGCTCTAACCTGCGGCCCACACATCCAGCTCGATTTTGAGTTCAGGCAGACCTAATCCCTGGATGTAGGCCACCGTCATGGAAGGAGGCGTAGGGCCGAACACTTCATTCCAGATGGAATAGAAATGATCCCAATCGATTTCCTCCGTGGCCCAGATGTTGATTTTGATGACATGATCGGGAGTTAGCCCTTGAGAGGACAAGATGTCTACAATATTGCTCATCGTATTGGTTACTTGCTGATTGAAATCGGCAGGGATATTGTTGTTCTGATCGATCCCGATTTGACCGGAAAAGACATACATTTCAGCGTCTCTGCTGATCTTAGTGACATGGCTGTAGCTTCCAACAGGTTTTGCTATATTTTCCGGATTATATCTTTGAATGACATTGTTATTTAGTCTCATTGCTTATAAGTCTCCTTTTAAATGGGCTGTTTTTTATAGTATTACTTCATATTGGACAGACCTATCCCGTCAACATGAATTCTAGAAAAAAACAGCAGTCGAATACCCGATTCCAGCAGACAGATATTGAATAGATCTCTTTTTCATCAGGTATCCCTCCTAAACATTTAAAATTTAACTTACTGTAAGAATGATAACATACCCTCAATGAAAAGCCAAAATACAGGGTGCGATAAGAGGCGGGATGTGCCATAAGTTAAAAATTCCCTTTGTCGTAATACTTCCGCCCTGTTGGCCCGCTGGACCGTGTGCGATGATGGATTCATCAAACGGCGGCAAGATCGCCGGGAGATCTTCAGGCTATTGCGGTTCTTCCTTCTACTCAATTGGATGAATTAGAGCCGCAGCTCTCCTGAAGGATGCTTATCCAGAGAGGAGGCGTCCAGGCTATTGTATTCCTTCCTTCTACCCATGGACTGAAACCGAGTAGGGATACAGCTCTCCTGGACACTTTTACTATGCAAATAAACCGAATCTACCTGCGTAGAGCAGGCAAAATGATGCTGAAACACACACCTGATGCTGCTGACACGAAGAAGCTACCGAAGGGGTACTTGGCCGCAGCCCTCCGCAATCTGCAGGGGCTTGGGTATACCCTGTCGCCTGCCTTGTTCCGGGCGGTCCAGAAGATGCCCCGCGAGGCCTTCGAGCAGCTGTATTATCCGCTGATTGCCGATGTAAGACGGATGGTTGGCGCGCATGTGCATTATGCACCGATGTATCCAGGGTTCCCGGAGCAGGTCATGCAGGAGGATGAAGCGGAGCTGTATTTCAATGCGATGTTCCATTATTACACCTGGGAGCTTCCATATGCTGATTCCGTGCAGCGAACGCCCCTTGAGGAACAGGTGAAGATGAAGGTCATTGACCTGGGGAGCATCACGGAGTTCCGGACCCTAATCCGCCAGCTGATGGAGGCCAGAGGCTCGATCTCGGCAGAGGATCAGAAGGATATCGATGCTGTGATTGCGAATACAGCCAACGAAGAGCTGGATGAACTCCTGCCGAAGGAGATCCCGTTCAAGGAGAATGCCGGATTCGTGGCAGCGTCGCTGCTTAGGCATGATAAGGCGGATGTAGCCAGAATAAGCCCCTATTTCATGACAGCAACCGATGTGCTGCGGCTGGCGGTGGCCTGGTCGGAAGGCGATGTTAGTCTGGCCTTGCCCACCCGCTTCCGCAAGTTCAAGCGTAGTGAACGCCGGCTGTTACTGGGGCTCTTGGAACGGTGTCAGACGATCACCGAGGATATGCTGCGATACAGGGAGCGCTGGATTCGTCTCGGCGAGATCCTGCATCCATCTGAATACAAGCAGCGGTATAAACGCTGTGAGGAAGCTTTTGATATCCTGCGCAACAACAAAGCCTTCACGACCTTTAACGGAAGTGTGGAGCTGGCCCTTCAGTATCACCAGATGTGGACGGCGCTGGATCTGCTGGTGAAGCGTCCGGGCGAATTCGCACGAAGATTGGCGAAGCTGCTGCGGATGACCCGCGAGCCGGAGTACGTGGTGATGGCCTTCGCAGAAGTGGCAGACCAGGTATCGACCCCGGTGCTGCTGCAGGTGAAGAGCTACTTCGCGCGACAGCGGGAGCTGCCGGAGCTTAGGGTGTTTTTCCCCAAGGGAAATGTCGCCAAAGCCTGGGCCACTCCTAATACCCTGCCGGAGATCAGTGAAGAAGCCTGTCGGGACATGGTGGACCTCTGTGAGCAGACTCTGGTCGCCCGCTTCGCAAGCCAGCCTTCCCTGGGAAAAGTATATGTGGATGAGCGTCTGAAGGACTATCTGGTGCCGTTCTCCCAGCGGTCGGCCAGTAAAGCGCTGCATACTCTTGTACGGGGAAGCCGGATTCCGCTGGAAGAAGGGAACACGGTCCGTTTCTTCTGCTGGTGGAAGGAAGGGAAGATGGACGGTACCTCTACAGGCCGAGTTGATATTGATCTGTCAGCAGTGATGTATGATAAGAATTGGAATTATGTGGAGCATATTTCTTATACGAATCTTCGCTCGGCACAATATCGTGCAGTCCATAGCGGCGATATAGTAACGGCGCCTTACGGGGCCAGCGAGTTCATTGATCTGCATATTCCTTCTATTGTTGAGTATGGCGGAAGGTATGTAGTGGCGACTCTCCATTCCTTCACAGGACAGCCGTACTGCAATCTGCCGGAGTGCTTTACGGGCTGGATGATGCGGAAGAAGCCGGGGTCCGGTGAAATCTATGAGCCAGCCACGGTATCGAACAAGATTGATGTCACGGCGGATACCCAACTCGCCATTCCTGTGATACTCGATCTGGTGGAGCGGACCGTGATCTGGACAGACTTGTCCCTGACCAGAGATCCGTTCCATGTGAATAACGTGGAAGGGAACCAGAAGGGGATGGTGATCATCGGCAAGGCGATGACCTCCTTGAAGAAGCCCGATCTGTATGATCTGTTCACGCTGCACGCCAAGGCCCGCGGTCAGCAGGCCGCATCCCCACAGCAGGCCGATACCGTATTCTCGGTGCATCAGGGAGTGACTCCGTACCATATCGAGCAGATTATGGCCGAATATGTGGTGTGAGCAGAGCGGGTAACCGGTTTGTTCAAAAGAAAGGGATGTCTCAGCCATTACACATGGCGTGGGACACCCCTTTTTTAAATTACTCTATCTCAATCCCATACCAGCCGTCTGCAAGTGGAGTCAGCTTATACTTAACCGGCTCTGTCGCATACGCCTGCTCCATCATGCTCTGACTTGCGCAATACACGATATGATAGGTGGGACCATGCTCCCTTTCCCAGTCGAATATGAATCTGAGGAGCGGCTTCCCGTCCTGTTTGCTATAGCGCACGAAGTCCAGGCTGTCCCCGGACCATGCGGCGATCTGCCGGATCTTGTCTTGCAATTCCGTATTCATACTGTCATGGAATGGAGGGACGGCATTATTAGAGTAGATGAAGGTATTCCCGATATTACTCCGTTCATCCAGGCTGTCCATCAGCAGCAGGGTCTTCGTCTTCACAGCATCAAACTGCGCGCGGTGCTCCCGGAATAGTTCATATTTCATCTTGGAGGAATCGTAGCCGATGATGAAGCCTGCCGCTGCAAGCAACAGTATAATGGTAATGCCAAGTAAGATTCGTGTCCTGCGACTCAATAGCTTCACCTGCCTGCTCCATTGAAATTAGTTAACGGAGCCGCTAAAAGGCAGCTCGTAGTCAATCGTTGTAATGAACGGTACATATTTGCCGTTGAACCGTTCGTAGTGCTGCAAAGTGAACCAGTCCACAAATCCCGGATTATTAATCTCATCATCAGCATCCAGGCCGAAATGATCATAGAAATGGAACACCAGCTTGCCGCTGAATTGACCTCCGTTGTTGTTGAAGTCCTTAATGGTAATATTATGACCATGGAAGGCATGGATAGCCAGAGATAACGCCAGATTGGTCTTCTCCGTAAATAACGGATACGGGCTGGTCGAGAATTGATTCACGTAACTATACACCACATTCCGGTTGCTGTTCGGATCAAATTTTAGTCTGGACAGATCACCGTTATTACTGCGCAGCTCCTGCACAACAAAATTCTTGATTAATTGTACATAGTTCTGGGTACTGGCGTCCGTGATGACGGCATTATCCAGCTGGCTGTTATGATACTTGATATATTTGCTGGTATCGAAGGTGTCGCCAAGGGTTACCGAAGATCCCTCATTAATGGTTTTGCTGTATTTGAACGTTGAGATCAGATCGCCAAGAACGAATTTCATATCATCCGTTGCACCTATTGTGCCGACAACGAACAGGAGGGCCATCTCGCCCCAGATCATGGGCTCGGGCGTAATTCTGGCCACCGAGAATACCGGGCCCAGCTTGAGTAATTCAAAATACGTATAGTCATTGAACGTCAGGTCATCGGAGACTGGGGAAGTTCCCTGCGGTGCTTTCTTAAGAATTCCTTCTCTGTTATCAGATTGAAGGATCAGGGCCTCCCTTACATCTGGAACCAGTCTTCTGCTGTCCACCGCATCGTTCAAGCCGTCGCCGTCCGTATCGGCCAGGTTGGGATTGGAGTACAAATAGGCGTAGACCTTGTCGCCGGATTTAACAATACGGATCTCTTGTCCGTCCTTAAGCCCGTCGTTATCGCTGTCTGCATCCAGATAATTCAACCTTATTGCCGCACCGCCAGTACCAACACGCAGTCTTCCGGCCTGCATCTCCTTCTCATGATAATCGCTGATGCCATCCTGGTCTGTATCCTTGTACAGATCGGAAGTCTCGGCAATGGTATCGAAGATCCCATACAATTGGCTGGCATTACTTGCATGATAATAGCTGCCGCCGGTGCCCTGGGCCATGCTGGTCAGGACACTCGTCGAAATGCTGCTGCCCAGGCCTACCGTATAAATCACAATACCCTGATCGGCAGCCCGTTTGGTTAGTGCGGTATCATAAGAGCCTTCCCCGTCAGTAAGCATAATAATGTACTTCAGAACATCCGCTCTGCTGGTGGTGGCGAACAGATTAATTGCACTTGAAATCCCGCTGCTCAGAGTCGTTCCGCCGTTCGCATCAATCCGCCCCGCAGCCTGACTCAGCACGGTCTTGTCTGAAGTGAAGCCGGATAACACCTTGGCAGAGTCGTCAAAATCAACAATAGCCCCGCGGTCACTGTCCGTCAGCAGATTGACGAACTGTCTGGTTACGCTGATTCTCACATTGCTCCGGTCATTATCTGACATACTGCCCGATGAATCGATGACGAAGGCAATATCCATCCCCGCATAATGCTCCTGTCCCTCATCATACAGGAACTTATATAACCAGACCTGGTCGTATACTGTCTTGTTTAACAGAATGTATTTGGAGAAATGAACCGTCTGGACCGAGATCATATTCCCGGCCACCTGCTGATCCGGTAGCTCTTCGAACAGCTGCGACTCCTCATTGTAATAGTAGATTCGCGGCACAAAGCCTGCCTGACTCAGTAAGCTTTTGTCAAACTCAAAGGAGATTGTGGCCTTCTCAAAGCTTCCGTCGATGGAGAAATTATAGCCTTGATCAATATATCCGGGAATAGTTGTATCATTAAGAATGCCATCTTGGACCGGCTGGACAGACAAGCTGTCTACCTGCTCCGCAGTGATCCCTTCTACAGCTACCGTTGGAACAGCCTTGCCCCCGACATCCTCTGCCTTCATTGTTCTTGCGAACTTCGTCTCAGGCACAAGCGGGTCGCTTCCGATCTGGAGTTCCCACGCGTCAGAGAGTCCGTCTCCATCGGTGTCGGCCTTCAGGGGATCGGTCTTGTGCTTATGGATCTCTTCGCCGTCCGTCAGGCCATCGCCGTCACTGTCCTCGCTGCTGAGGCTGGTGCCCAGCATCAGCTCCTCCAGGTTGGTTAATCCGTCCTTGTCGTAGTCTTCATCACCGTCAGCAGTCCCGTTCTTATCACTGTCCGGTTCAAGCGGATTCAGCTTCAGCACGAGCAGCTCATCCCGGTCGCTTAACCCGTCGCCGTCGGTATCCTTGCTGGTAGCGGAGAGGCCATAATGCTCCTCATAGTAATCGCTAATTCCGTCATTATCGCTGTCCTTCTCCCGGTCAATCCCGAGGTTATCCAGATTGCTCTCGTCGAAGTTCACGATAATATACGTCTTGGAGACCTCTGAGCCATCGTTTAACTGCGCGCTTAACTTCAGCAGATTATATCCGATGCCAAGTCCGATTCCTTCCACAGACCATGCTGCACTTACAGGGATCGTCCCTTGCTGGAGGACTGCTTTGTTTTTGTCCGTAATCTCATAATTGAAGGCCTTGACCTGTGATACTCCTCCTAGCGTTCCCGTCAGCTTGTCCATCTTGGAGGTCAGGAAGTAATAGTCTCCGTCCGGACTGTTCTGAAGCTGGAGACTGTACGTTTCAAGCTGCACGGAGACCCTGCCCGGCTCAGGCTCCGGGGATTCTTCCCCGGTTGAGATCTGCGTTAGCTGATAGCCCGAAGGCGCACTTACAACATTCCCCGGGTTCCCGGAGAAGCCCAGGATCAGAGTCTCGCCCGGCTGAATATTGGCATTATAGCCCGCATTATGTATAACGTAATGATTGCCGGTATGCCCGGTAATTTCAGCCGTCCAGAACCGGTCCAGGTTCCCGTCATAATCGAACCCCAGCGTCCAATCCTCTATGGTAGACTGCGATGTATTCTTAATGGCAATCTCGCCGTTAAAAGCGCTCCCCCAATCACTTGTTACCTTGAAGCCTGTTTCGTATTGCCCCGCCGGTACGATCTGTTCCGCGCCCTGCATTTCAAATGCTACAGGCAGCTGAAGCTCTCCTTCAAATGAAGCCGTGAAGCCGAAATTCACACTGCCACCCACCGGAATGTCCTGATTGCTGCCTGCATTCTTGATGGTATAAACTCCGTTCTCGTAGGACTGTACTTGTCCGTTCCAGATATTCGTAATCTCATAAGGGGATGTAAAATCAATACTCCAGTTCTCCAGCGTCCGGTTACCCGTATTCCTGATCGTGACATCTGCGTTAAAGGCGCCTTCCCACTGGGAGGAAATTGTGTAGATTACCTCGTACCCCTCTCCTGTGTAGATTGTTTGCTGCTTGCCGCCCGTGTCTTCCTGAGCTAGAGCGGGCCTGAGCTGAAGAGAAGAGAATACCAATACCAGAATGGCAAATAAGATGAAGCTTCGTTTCATGATCCTTGTCTTGAACATTGCTGCCGTTCCTCCTTATATGATCGCTAATGGGGTGGATAATATGTAAGATCTTGGGGTATATGAATCTATCATATTTGCATAAAGAGGTTTAGGCAACAACAAATGGAAGAAAAGTAGAGGGACGTCAAAAATAGCCAGCTCATAGGCTGACTTGTACGTGTGAAGGAGGTTTTAATAGCTTCCTAATACCGCCGTTATCTAATCCTCCAAATGATTGGTTCTCAACAGGCGGCCGAAGACCGCTATCTCATAAGCTGTGGAAAATCGGGCTTGCATCCCGCCATAAATTCTGTTATTTTGATATTAACAAAATGTAATTATCAATTAGTTAATAAGTATTCAATTTCTTAGGATACAGAGGAAGCGGAGGGATGAGCATGAAGAAGGCACCCGGCAACTGGAGCGGGTTTGAACTCGCCTGGCTGGTGATTTTTACGCTGATCGCGGTTGTTTTTACGGTAATGTCCAAGGATTCGCTCTTCGGGTTCACGGTCTTCATCACCGGGGTACTATGCGTGGTGCTGACGGCGAAGGGGAAGCTGGCGAGCTATGGATTCGGGATGTATAATACGTTCGGATATGCTTATTTGGCCTATATCAACGGATTATTCGGCGAGGTTATGCTGAATCTGCTATTCTTTGTGCCCATGAATATTGCAGGCTTTTATATGTGGAAAAGAAACATGCACGGCGGCAAGCTATCCATGCGCCAAATGGAAACGAGGGGCATCCTGCTCACCGTTGCAGTCTGTGTGGCGGGAGCGCTGCTGCTGGGCTTCGGCTTATCGTTCATTCCCGCGCAGAATTCACCTTACATCGACGCCCTGACTACCGTGTTATCGGTAGTGGCAACGATTCTGATGGTGCGTCGTTTCAAGGAGCAGTGGCTGGTCTATATTGTGCTGAATATGTTCACAGTGCTGCTCTGGGTGATCCGGACGCTGGAAGGCAGCGGGGAGGGTCTGCTGATGATCGTGATGTGGAGCGCCTATCTGATTAATGCGGTCTACGGCTACTACAACTGGAACAAAGGGGCTAGGGAGGCGCTGTCATGAAAACACTTGGATTAACACTCGGGAAGTTCGCCCCGCTGCATAAAGGGCACCAGTTCATGTTCGAGACGGCGCTGCGGGAGGTTGACGAGCTGATTGTGGTGATCTATGAGACCAAGGTCTCTCCGGTACCGCTGCAGATCCGGGCCAACTGGATTCGCAGGCTCTATCCTGCGGTCCGGGTAATCGAGGCCTGGGATGGCCCCGATGGATACTCGGATGACAGGGAGCATGAAATCCGGGAGGAGCAGTATATTCTCGGGCTGCTGAAGGGCGAGCAGGTGACCCATTTTTATTCGAGTGAATTCTATGGAGAGCATATGAGTCTGGCGCTGGGTGCTATTGACCGGCGGGTGGATGAGGCGAGGGTGCAGGTTCCGGTATCGGCCACGATGGTCCGCTCGGACCCTTACCAATACCGGGGTTATGTCAGTGGGCTAGTGTACCGCGATCTAATTACCAAGGTCGTATTTGTAGGGGCGATGTCTACCGGTAAGTCGACGATCACCGAAGCGCTTGCCCGGAAATACGGTACGGCCTTTGCCAGTGAATACGGGCGGGATTACTGGGCAGAGCATCAGGTGGACCGCCGGATTGGGTTGGAGGCTTTTGACGAGATCGGGGTGGGGCATCTGGAGCGGGAAGAGCAGGCATTGCTTGATGCCAACAGGTATTTATTCGTCGATACGAATGCGATTACCACTTATATGTATGCGCTGGATTACCATGGGAAGGCACCCGAGCTGCTAACCCGGCTGGCCTTGGAGAACGCGCAGCGCTACGACCTGTTCTTCCTGTGCGACGATGATATTCCCTATGACGATACGTGGGACCGCAGCGGGGATCAGAAGCGGCATGTGTTCCACCAGCAGATTATCGCAGATCTGAAGGAGAGGCGGATTCCCTATATAACCCTTAGGGGCACGCTTACGGAACGTATAAGCAAGGTGGACAGTGTACTGGCAAAATTCAAGCCGTACGGGAATTATTTCGGAGAGCTGGAGCATTGAGCCAGAGACAGAAGGAGGCGGAGAATGTGGAATTGAGAGATGCTAACGGACTTACAGAGCGTGAATTCCTGGAGCAGTACCGGGCCGGGGACTATGAACGGCCTTCCGTGGCGGCGGATATGGTGATCTTCACCGCCACGGATACAGCGGCAGACTATGAACCCGGGGCTACGGCGAAGGAGCTGCGCCTCCTGCTGATCCGCAGAGGCGGGCATCCCTGCCTCGGGAAGTGGGCACTGCCGGGCGGCTTCGTCCAGCCGGACGAGACCACAGATCAGGCGGCCGCGCGAGAGCTGGAGGAGGAGACCGGCGTGGCCGGTGTCTATCTGGAGCAGCTGCGCACCTTCAGCGACCCCGGGCGCGATCCCCGCACCTGGGTGATCAGCAGCAGTTATATGGCGCTGGTCGACAGCCGCCGTAGCCAATTAGAGGCAGGGGATGATGCCGAGGCTGCGGCCTGGTTCAAGGTAAGCTACCAGCTCCGGCAGGAGCATAAAGAGCTGCTGGAGCAGGGCTGCATCCGCACCCGTACCTATGAGCTTCGGCTGGAAGCGGGCGGGCAGGAGCTGGCAGCAGTGATCGAACAGACGGTGACGGCGACACCGGCTGCAAGATCGGTGCAGTATGCCGTCTTGTCCAATGACGGACTTGCTTTTGATCACGCCAAGATCATTGCCTATGCTATTGAACGGCTGCGTCAGGAGACGGAGAGAACCGGAATCGCGCTGCTCTTAATGCCTGAGCAATTCACCCTGGCCGAGTTGCAGCAGGTCTACGAGGTGATTCTCGGCCAGGAGTTGCCGAAGGCGGTCTTCCTGGACAAGGTGGCTGCGCTTATAACCGCGACCAACCTGTACACAGAGCATACGGAACACACACCCTCCCGCCGCTTGTATCAGCGGAACTGGGGAGAAGTCTGAATTTTTAATTAGGAGGAACCATCCATGAATGCAGGAAGAGCAATATTAAGAACAATGGAATTCAGCCACGAGCTGGATGTGCTGCACAACTACATTACACAATCCAAGATGCCGGTACGCAAAAGCGACTCCTTCGATAAGCAGGTCATGCTGCTCGAAGAAGCCCAGGGTGAGAGCGCGTTTCAATCCACCTACAAAAAGATGAAGAAGGTCAACATGCTGTCCGGTCTGTTCGCCCTGCCGGTGCTGCTGGTGGTTGCCATCGCCGCGATCTACGGCAGGTATATTAACCGGGGTTATGATGTGTTCGGCTACTTCGTGGATCATCCGGTGCTGTATATCGTACCTGCCGCGCTGATCGTGGTGACGCTGGTGCTGGCCTTGTACCATTCGGTACTGCGGCGGAAGCTGTACGGCCAAATCTACCCGGAGCTGAAAGGAAAGCTGGGGATGCATGCCGCCTGAGCATAAACGGCCTAATTCTTGTTTTCATCCGGATAAAGAATCTTGTGTTACCGAACATGAATAGAGAAGCATTTCTTCAACGTACGGAAGAGATGCTTCTCTATTTGTTGTGACTACATCTTTTTAAATATTACGGTTTGCCCGCATACTCATGCGCTGCGGAAGCTTCCTGAATGGCCTGGAAGGCCCAATGTGCAGCAGGCACATCACTCCAGGAAGACTTGCTCCAGCTCTCGCTGTTCCGCTGCAGAATAGTATTGATGATCGTAACGGCTTCCGCACGTGTCAGCGGCTGGTCTGGACGGAAGGTACCGTCAGGGTAACCGGTTATGAGCTTCTTCTGCAGAAGCGCTCCGATCTCCGTACCCGCCCAGTGCGTAGCCGTATCTGCGAAGGTTGAACCATCGCCGGCCGGCAGGTTCAGCCAGCGGCTGGCAATAGCGGCAAATTCGGCTCTGCTGACAGCAGCCTCTGACTTGAAGGTTCCATCCGGGTAACCTTGGATCAGACCGGCTGCTGCTGCGTATTGCACCGCCGCATCAGACCAGCGTTTGCCGGTAATATCGGCCAGTGCCGCAGCAGCCGGGGCCTTCGGAGCCGCCCCTTCCGCCTTCAGCCGCTGAAGGATTGCGGCCAGCTCTCCACGGGTAATTCCCCGTTCAGGCCGGAACGTCCCGTCCGGATAGCCCAGAATATAGGCATCATGCCGGGCAGCGGCCCCGAGGCCTTCCAGCTTGAGAATCGTAAACGTACTGAATTTGTTGATGCCGAAGGACAGGCCGGATAATCCCTGCTTGTACTGGACGAATTCAGGTCTGATCAATTCGCGGTCGCCGTCGCTATGCTCGATGAAGACAGCCAGCTTAGCCAGGAAGGCCGTCCGCTCTCTACCGTCTGCAGGCAGCTGAACCCCCTTAAGCGGCAGCGTGATTTCAACAGCCCGGCTGCTCAGATTAGTCTCGATGGTCATCGGGCGTGCAACAACCTGAACCTCCTCGCCGCTCACGGTTTCCCTGACAACACGTTCCACTCTGGCCCGCTCCTCAACTTCAGCGCGCTGTGCCGCATCCTTGATCGGCACAAGCCGGAAGTACAGGTCCTCCGTGATCCCGGATAACGATGCGTTGGGAATCTTAATTGCCGCATTATCCGAGTAAATCTCCAGCTCCAGACCGCCCTTGAACAGTACATCCAGAGCCGCTGCCGGAATCTGCAGCCTCAGCTCGGACACCTTATCCTCGGCGTCCGGGATGACGATTCTTGCCGCACTCCGTCCGGCAGCCTTGGCGCCCGCCACACTTGCGGCGGCCTGCTGCGCATCAAAGGTCACCTGGTCGGTAATGCGTCCGGCAGCATCTCTGGTCCGCCGCACCGCCGCGCCGGAGATCGTAGTGCCGTCTCCATTGTCGACGATAACCGTCAGCAGCTCACTTCCGCCTGGGCTTACTGCACCTGCGGCCGGTGCGCTTGAAGGTTGAGGTGTAGCCGTAGGCACACTCGTAGGTTGAGGTGTAGCTGTAGGCGTACTGGCAGGTTCAGGTGAAGCAGTTGGCGTGGCAGTAGGTGCAGTTGTAGCTTCTGGTGCAGTTGTAGGTTTAACTTCTGGCTGCGTAACCGTGAATGCCATCTCCAGTTCATTAGAGACGACATTCGCCAGCCCGGATGGAGGGCGGTTGCCCTCAGACGCTAATACCGCAGTCGTGCAGGCAAGCAGGACGAGGAGCAGGGAGACGGTATAGAGTACAATCCTTGCTTTTTTCATGATCACCATTCCAATCCTGTGTCATTCCATTCGTTAGGGAATCATGGTCGTAGTGTAGGTTACCTTCACTTCATCGCTGAACGTATAGACGGTTTCTTCGCCGTCCTGGTCGAACTTCGCTGTCATCTGTGAATTAGGTGTCAGAGAATACGTAGGGTAGTTCAGCCGGAATACCTCTAAGGAATCGCCTGCTGCCAATTCTACCGGAATCGTGAAGGTGTGGGCGGCTGCATCATAATATTCTGCCAGCAGCGGGATGCCTTTTTTATCGGTATACAGGAATCCATCATACTGGCCATCGCTGAAATTCGGAGTCATTTCACCGATATTAATAACGAACGTTCCCGTTGAAGCGGCTGTTGCCGGCGCTGAACTCAGGTACATGATCATATCTCTATGCTGATAAGGATTCGGCTCTTGCAGATTTCCGCTAAAGGTTGTCTTCTGCGCCGGCTTCACCTCTTTAACAGCGAGCAGCTTGGCTGTAAATGGAGCGTTCTGCGGGGATACAGCCTTGAAGGTAATATCGAATTCATTGGAATCCGCAGCATCGCCGACATTGACTTCGAGGCCTTTATCAATGTAGTAATAGGTATAATTGCCTTCCACAAAAGATTCTGGGTGGTTGTCCAGCTCTACGGCACCCGCAGCAGCGGTTGGAATCTCCAGCAGTACGCTGACCTTCAGATTGTCGTCATTCTCCGCGCCAGGACTGATGAAGTATTCAATCTCCTTGGAAGTATCCTTGGTCAGATCATAGGCCTTCTTGTCCAGCTTCAGAGCTGAAGAATCCCAGGATAGAACAACGGTATCCTCGGCATTTACTGCCGTTACGTTGAATTCTGCCTCAAGCTCATTACCGATCCTGTTGTCCAGCAGACTGCCGGGTCCGGCATAAGCGGATGGAACTGCGCCAAGCACCAGACAAGCGGATACAGCCGCGCTGATGTACAGCTTCTTGCGTGTTTTCTTCAGTTCTTGCATTTTCGCAACTCCCCTTTTTGTACATGAATAGAATGAACCGGGTTTCGCAGTGAAATGACATCATTCGACGCGATTCCCTATATTTCGATATGGTTCATTGTATCATTGGGCAAAAAAAGCCCGTAACGCCTATCTTTTATAGGACCTACGGGCAGGGGAATTCGTTATATGGAGGAGCGCTTTATTTTTCGGAGATACAGGTAAAAGCAGGTGCCCTGCCCCGGTTCACTCTCTACACGGATGGAGCCATCAAGCTTCATCATCACATTCTTGCAGTAATACAGGCCCAGACCATAATGAGCGGTCATCTTCTTGGTGGAGTAGAAGGGATCGAAGATATACGGGAGTGCCGTCTGCGGAATCCCTTTGCCGCTATCCTGAATGGAGATGACCGCTTCCCGGGAGGTCTCCGACAACCGGACGGTAATCGCTCCTTGATGCTCTATGGCCTCGGCCGCATTGTTCAGCAGATTGGTCAGCATCTCCTTCAGATGAAGGGGATCGAAGTATACGTCCTGGACGGGATGCAGGGAATGATGGAGGTGAATCTCCGGCGGAGCTACCCTTGCAAAGGCTGCAAGACAAGCTTCTAATACAGGCGCAGGATTCATTGTCTGAGCCTGAATGTCAATGGCTTGTACGGACTCGTTGATCTTGCCCATCATATTTTGCACATGGCCGATGGATTCGGCAGCCGAAGCGACCATTCCGAGAGTTTCCCGGTGGCCGCCGCCAGTCTGCTCACCGCTCTGAAGCTCCCGCCGGATCTGATGGAGCAGGATGTCTATTTTGCCGATCTCATTCTTAATGGTATGGTTCAGCAGATGGGAGCCTCCCTTCAAGGTGTGCAGGGACGCGTCTATCTTCAGCATCTCCACCTTGAACCGGACTCCAAGGATGCCCCTTGTCAGACCGATCAGCAGGAACACGGACAGGAAGCCTATGCTAACGAGGTGGTTGAATTGAAACAGGTCAATCCCCCGCATATAAAAGGCATAGCTCACTATAATATACACCATCACCGGCAGCGCCAGCATGTTCGTCAGCATCCGCTCGCGGCGCTTGAACGGGTGCTTCTCACGGAGATTCGCCAGAATAAGCAGCACGGCGCTGATTCCTAACGCACAGCCGATGAACAGCAGCATAGGCAATTCATTTCTGCCGCTGTAATTGATGAGCCGGCCGGGCGTGAGCGGGGTAGCAGCAAGTCCCGCTAACGCCGCAATGATAAGAATAAAGCCGTACATCCGCCGCTGCCGCCTGTGCAGCAAATCCGAATATACAGCACCAAACATGCCGAACGTATAGGCAATTGTAGCATCGGAAACGGCATATAGTGTATTAATCCATACATCGTACTTGGTCTGCGGATAGGCTGCGCTAAGCAGATAGGTGATAATGCTGCTGCTGGACGCAAACAGAGCAATACTGAACCAGCGGAACGAGGCGTTGCCCGAATTGAGCCAGAGAACCACCGAAGCTACTAACAGAGTTATGAACAAGGCGGGGATCATAGCTCAAGTTCTCTGTCGGTTAATCCTCTGCTCTTGATAGCCCGGACGACCTCCTTCAGGGATTTGGAGTTGAATTTGCGGAGTATACTGGTAATTTGATTCTTCAGCGTCCCTTCCGATTTGCGGAGCGAGCGCATCATGGCCTGTCTGCCGTTGCCTGCTTCGCTAAGCGAGATAATTTCCTTCTCGGCTAACGTCAGGCGGTTATATTGTTCGGCTTCTTTGAGCCGCAGGAATTCCCTGACCAGAACAGACTGGGGAGAACGGGAGCGCATCGCTTCCCGGATCGTGCCCGGGATGAGGCGGAAATCCGATTTACTTACATATTGAATGGCACCGGCCGTAAAAGCATCCAGAATCGTACGCTCATCCGTAAGGGAGGTGAGTACAATCACCCGGGCCTCGTTGCCCGTCAGGCTCAGCTCCAGCGTAGCCTGGAGGCCGTCCAGATGATGCTCCGTCAGGTTGAGATCCATCAGCACCACATCTACTGTATGGCTTGTACAAAAGGTGAGCGCCTCTTCTTTGGTAGCTGTAGTGTGAATAACCTGCAGACCGGGTTCGCTATTCAGGAACCGGGCGAGCATGCTTCTCCATACCGCATCATCTTCGACAATCAGAATTTGGATCTCCATAGACTTCTCCTTTGAGCAGAAGATTAGCGGTACCTCTTCATTCTACTACGGATAGAGAAGGAACGTAACAGTGAATTGAGTGGATTTGTCTATTAAAATAATCACAAAAACCGCTTGAGATGAAGATTTCTATGAAGTCGCAGACGGGGTAATCAGACGCTCCGGATTGGTAATGCGCATCGTGACTTTGGCGCCGCCGGAGACGGAGTCGTTGCTGAGGCTCAGCGTGCCTCCGTGCTGCTCGGCCACAGAGCGTGCAATATAGAGCCCCATTCCGTGATGATTCCCGGAGCTGCGGCTCGGGTCGCCCCGGTAGAACTGGCTGGTGGCCTCCCGGAGGTCGGCCGCCGAGAAGCCGCTGCCGGTGTCGGTAACCGTGAACTGAACCGCATCCGGCCCGCTCTGGACAAGCAGGGCAATGCTGCCCCCGGGCGGGGTATGCTCGGCGGCATTGGTAATCACGTTCATCATGCCCCGCAGCAGCAGCTCCTTGTGAATGAACAGGTATTCCGGCAGCTTCTCCTGCCGGATAGAGGTCTTCAGGTTCCTGCCTGCCTTGAGGGCATTCATCTGCAGCTCCAGCTCAGCTATGATCTCTGCTGCCGGGACCAGCACCTTCTGGCGGGAGGAGCCGGCCTGCTGGTTGGACAGATCAATGACTTCCTGCACGAAGGCTTCAATGTCTTCAGCGCTGCGGCGGATATAGCCGCTGTATTCACGCTGCGGCTCCGTCTCTACAATCTCCTGCAGCAGCTCGGCGTTGCCCCGGATAATGGTCAGTGGCGTCTTGATGTCGTGGGCCAGCGCGGAGATCTGCTCTCTGCGGGAGCGCTCCAGCTCCCACTGCTTCTCCAGTGAAGTCTGCAGGGCATCCTTCATCCGGTCCAGCGAGCCCAGTACCTCATCAATCTCCACAATGCCGCTGGGATGGACGGCGAACTCCAGATTCTCGCGCCGGATGTTCTCGGTCGCTTCCTGCAGTCCGGCCATCCGCTCCGAGAGCTTCCGGCCGAACCGGGCCGCGAGCAGGGCGGCCATCACCAGGAATCCGAGCACGAAGAGCAAGGGGCCCAGGAGCTGGGGATTCGGCAGCGCGCTGCGCAGCACTGGAGAAGCATACTGCGGTGTCAGGACATAGCGGAAGATCCATAGCTCCTGCCCATGCTCGGCGGTGGTATAGTAGTAGGCGCTTCTGTTGTTCCCCTCCCGGATTATTCTCCAGGCTTGCTCCGCCTCCTTAGCTGTCAGGTTGCCGGCCAGCGGCTTCCCGTCCAAGGTGAATACGGTGTAATTCAGCCGGTCTGGGACCCGGGGAACCGTATCTGTTACATCAGCAGCTAACTGCTGCTTGAACTGGGCAATTGCCTTCTCCTCATAGTTGGCAGGCAGCAGCGCCCCCTGGGCGAACGCCAGCGCGAATACACCGAGCAGTCCTCCCAGCAGCAGAATGGTGCCCAGACTAAGCAGCAGCAGGTATTTTAGGAAAAAAGTACGCAGTCGCACGGCTTTACGTTGTTTCACAGCTTCCACTTGTATCCGATCCCCCAGATGGTTTCTATGGCCTCCAGCCCGTGCCGGGCCAGCTTAGCGCGGATATTCTTGATATGCTCGGTAATCGCACTGCTGTCACTGTCCCCGTCCATCCCGAAGACCCCTTCATAGATATGGTCCTTGGAGAAGACCTGTCCGCGGTGGCGGGCCAGGAATTCGCAGATTTCATATTCGCTTTTGGTCAGCGGCACCTTGTCCTCCCGGGCGTACAGCTCTTTACCGGAGAGGTTCAGGCGCACAGGGTCCATGTACAGAATGTTGCGCTTCTCCCGGCTCTCCCGCCGCAGATGAGCGTTGATCCGCGCCCGCAGCGCACCTATGCCGAAGGGCTTCATAATATAGTCATCCGCCCCCAGCCCCAGTCCGTACATCAGGTCACTTTCCAGCGTCTTTGCCGTCAAAAAAAGAATGGGACAATCCACCGCCATGCGGATCTCCCGGCACAGGGTGAAGCCGTCCACGCCGGGCATCATCACATCCAGCAGAATCAGGTCATACGCACCGAGGTCAGTCCGGCGCACCAGCGCGGAATCAGAGAAGGTGGTTACCAGATGGCGGTCGGTACTGAGCGCGTTGGCTATCAGAGACAGGATGGCGGGTTCGTCGTCTACCACAAGTATTTTGGCCATATCATGGATTCCCTCATTTACAGATTAGTAGGCTAGGCCTCATCATGCCCACTGCACTATTTTAATTCCATAATTGCCGTAAGGTATGAAGCTGCGTTCGCAGCGAATAATCAGAGATAAGTGTATTCGGTGCAACTAAAAACAATGAAAAGGAAGTCATACCTCTCCTAACTGTATTCCATACAACTAAATTTGCCGGTATGGGTGAAAAGACGGGTACAGAAGCATTTTAGTTGCACGAAATACAGCTAAACAGAGATTCGGCGGCACATCCGGCGATTTAGTTGTACAGATTGCAATTAAGCCTATCCCTTGCACCTTAATCAGGCACAGCAACCCTCAGCCAGTGATGAGTTAAAAGTGATTTTCACACGTTTAAATCTGATGGTCTACTAGTTATCCGCAGAGCGGCCCTCCCATTTGTTGAACCATAACATACTGAGAAGGCCAGCGGCTATTGTTGCTCCTGTACAGATGGATATGCCGGTGGCCAGTCCCGTTTCAGCCCGGGGCAGCCGGAGTCCCGAATGCTGAATCTCCAGCAGGGAGAGGAAACGTCCACCCCAGGCGAAGGGGATATACGGCCACAGGATATCGCCAAGACCAGTCAGCATCAGGGCGGCGAGCAGGCTCCCCGTGATTCCTATGCCGATGGAGACGCCCCGGCCGAACCGCAGGCTGACAGCGAAGTGAACCAGATAGAGCAGGATATTGCTTGCGAACAGGATCACGGCCCCGGTCAGATAAAAGACTATGCCGTGCCGGTCCTGCCCCAGCATTCCGGCAAAGCCCAGGCTGAACAGGACGAAAATCAGCAGGACAGCCCCCAGGCTGAAGCCCAGCAGGAGCAGCAGCTTGCTTGCATAGGTGGTGCTTCTTGCCGCAGGCAAGGCCAGCATTCCCTGGAATTCTCCGGCGGCAGCCTCCTGCTCCGCTGCCATCGCACATAGCAGCCCGATGAGGGTAGGAAACGCACAGGCGACCGCCTGCATGAACGCCATCACCTTAACCCCTTCGCTGGCAGAGGAAATGGAGTAGTAAGCTATGAATAGGGCAGCCCCGATCAGCGGAGTCAGCAGATGGGTCAGGAGAAACGGGGTGCGCCGTGTTTTGAGCAGATCAGCTCTGAGCAGACCCGGCAATGTACTCATGCTACTTCGCCTCCTGTTTACGGAACCATAAGGTGGTCAGCAGGAACAGAAGGGCGAACCATCCGAGGGAGACCAGCGTACCGGGAAGAATCATATCTGTGCTGCGCAGCGGGCTGTCCGCCGGGACCGGCAGGCCGTTCGGCAGGATGGACAGCACCGGACACATGAGCCTTGCGGTAATTGTATAAGGAATGTAATCCCATAAGCCGCCCTTGTCGAATTGAACTACACCTAGAATAGTACCGAACAGGTTCAGCAGGATGGCTGCGAATAATCCGAGCCGGGCAGCCAGGAACAGGCACAGCGGAATCTGCCACAGGAAGGTGAGGAAGATCAGCGCGCTGCCTGCCAGACTGCTTGGCAGTGTAATCATCTGTCCGAACAGCAAGCCACCGGCTGTAACGCCGGTCAGGAACACGGCTAGAGTAGTGAGCAGCCAACCGGTGCAGGCAAGGATTTTGCTGGTCCAGAGCGTACCCGGTGTAAAGGGCAGGGCCAGCAGGCTGCGGTATTTCAGCTTGGCATCCTTGAGCAGCGCCAGCGAACAGGCCAGGCTCAGCGCACCGGGCAGGAACAGGGTGTACCACCAGTTGTAGGAGCCGCTCTGGAACAGGCTGCCGCCCATGAGCACCGCACACAGCAGAAGCGCAACCGCCGGGGCAAGCCAAGTCAGCTTGGGAATGAAGGTCCGCCGCCATTTCAGGCGTTCGGCCTGTATGACATTAAGCATGAACCGCACCGTCCCTCCGGTGGGCCGCAGCAACCTGCATGAACAACGCCTCCAGGTCCTGGTCCGGGGAGATTGGACCCTGATAGCCCAGCACGCCGCCCGCGATGATACCGATATGATCTGCCGTCTGCTCTACCTCGGAGAGCAGGTGGCTGGACAGGATGACGGTGATTCCCTGCTCCGGGAAGGAGCGGATCAGCTCCCGCAGCTCCTGAATCCCGATCGGGTCCAGCCCGTTCGTCGGCTCGTCCAGAATCAGCAGCTCCGGCTGGTTGAGGAGCGCAATGGCGATGCCGAGCCGCTGCTTCATCCCCATGGAGAATTGTCCGGCCCGCTTCTTCCCGGTTGCGGTCAGATCGACAACGGCAAGCACCTCTTCGATACGCGACTGCGGGAGTCCGAGGGCCAGCGTGCGTACCTTCAGATTCTCCCGGGCGGTCAGATTATCGTACAGCGGAGGTGCTTCAATTAATACGCCGATCCGGCTTAAGTCCTTCCGGGTCCATTCCTGGCCCTGGAAGCGGATTGTCCCGGAATCGGGCCGCAGCATGCCGGTAATCATTTTGAGCAGGGTCGATTTGCCTGCACCGTTCGGACCGAGCAGCCCGTAGACCGAATTGCGTGCAACAGTTAACGATACGTTGTTTACGGCTGTCTGGCGTTTGAAGCTTTTACATAGATCCTGTATTTCCAGAATATGTTCCTGCATAGTATATCATCCTTTCTCTCCCTCTACTCTAAGGGCAGATTCTAAGGATTCTGTAAGGATGACATGGCAGAGCCCCTGCCTGGTTGAACAGGAGGGGCTCTGTGTTGACTTTGCAGCAGCCGGCAGGAAGGATTAACGACGCCGGAAGGCGCCGCCGCGGGCCAGGGCAAAGAAGATCAATAGCGCAACGATGGAGCCGATAATGGCCGGAACAATGTGGAAGCCACCTACTACAGGGCCTCTTGGACCAAGCAGCTCGGAGCCCAGCCAGGAACCGATGAATCCGGCGATTACATTGCCCAGTACGCCTCCCGGAACATCACGCCCGATTAGATTGCCGCTTAGCCAGCCGATGAGTCCCCCTACGATGATTACCCAGAGCAGATACATTGATTTGTCCCCTTTCTAGTTGGTTTATTCAAGGTATGTTGGAAAATGCGATAGGTGAACCGCCTGCCGAAGGTTTATTTTTGGAAAGGATATAGCTAGCGGTCCGGCAACAGCAAAGGCTCCGGGTACACCAGGGTGCGCGGACCGAATGTATGCGAGAAACCGAACACAATTTGCTGGCGACGGGTTCACGGGCAGTGATAACAGGTGATCTGCGCTGCGGGGAGATTAACGTCCTTTGCCGGTGTTAATATTAAGTATAGGAGGAGGGATCGGATGAACAAAATTCTCGTAATCGATGATGAAGCTGCCCTTAGAGATTTGATCGAACTTGTGCTCCGCAGAGAGAATTATGAGGTGCGGACAGCGGAGAACGGGAGTGCGGGACTAGAGGCCCTGGATGCTTTTCAGCCAGACCTGGTAGTACTGGACCTGATGCTGCCCGATTGCTCCGGCTATGACCTGTGTAAGGAGATCACCAAGCGGCAGGCCGTTCCCGTCATTATGCTGTCGGCCAAGAATGAGATTATCGATAAGGTGCTGGGGCTTGAGCTGGGGGCCGAGGATTACATGACCAAGCCGTTCGATAACCGGGAGCTGCTGGCGCGGATCAAGGTGGTGCTCCGGAGAGCCCAGAACAGCGGTCTGCCCGCAGAAGCTGAAGATACCCGGATCACTCATGAGGAGCTGACCTTCGATCTGGAGACCCGGGTGGTGCAGAAAGGCGGCGTTCCGGTGGCTCTGACAGCCAAGGAATTCCGGATTCTGGAGACCCTGCTGAAGCGCCCGGACAAAATCTATACCCGGGATGAGCTGCTGGAGATTGTCTGGGGCTATGACTTCATGGGCGACAGCCGCAGCGTGGATATGACGATCATGCGCTTAAGAAAGAAGCTGGAGGATGATGCCGAGAATCCGAAATATATCCGCACCGTCTACGGCTTCGGTTATCAGCTGGGAGGTGGCTCCGCCTGAAATACGCGACCCGGCTGGTGCTAATGTATTTGCTATTCTCGGTGCTGTCCTTTGCCGTTATCATTATTTCGGTTAATAAGGCGATTGACTATTTCAGCTTCGTAACCATAGAGAAGCAAATGATGGAGAAGGCCGATCTTGGTGAGATGTCCTTCAGGGAGGTGCTCTCCAGGCACGAACAGGAGGTAGATGCGGGGCAGATGGAGGAGGTGGCGAGAAGCGCGCTGGAGACGTTAAAAGCCTCCGTCAAGGAGGTGCGTATCTACGACAGCAGCCAGAAGCTGCTGGGACTCGCCGTTGACGGGATTGTGATCAATAACAAGACCCCCGTCATTTTCCCCGGGAATATCCAGAATGCCCTTAAGGGCAATTATGCGTATACGGTCTCCGAGGATCATCTGCTCTACTTCGCGGTTCCGATCCAAGACAAGTATTATCAGAATAGCTATGTGTACGAGTTCGTGGAGGATGTCTCTTATTTCTATACGATGATGGACCAGATCCGCTATATCCTGTTCGCCGGTGCGGGGGGATTCATTATTCTGATTACGCTCTCCAGTCTGTTCATTGCCCGGAATACGACGAAGCCGATTAAATATCTGCTGGGTGCTACGGAGAGCTTCTCCAAGCAGCAGTTCCGCGAGGTTCACCTGAATCGGAAGGATGAGCTGGGCATGCTGGCTGCGGGCCTGAACCGGATGGGCATCCAGCTCAGCGACTATATCCAGTATCAGAAGCAGTTTGTCTCGAACGTATCCCATGAGCTGAAAACGCCGCTTGCTGCGATCAAGGGGTTCTCTCAATATTTGTACGAAGGTGAGGACGAGGATGAGGAGCTGCAGCGGATCTACTTCCATCTGGTGAATGAATCGGACCGCCTGACCCGGCTGGTCAATGAGCTGCTCATGCTGTCGCGCTTCGACAAGGCAGGGCAGGATGGAATCGATGCCGAGAAGACGGACCTGGCACAGCTGGCTACGGGGGTAGCCGCCGGAATGCGGGCCAAGGCTGACAGTAAGGGGATAGAGCTTACGATCCGGCAGGGGCCGCCGGCCTTCGTCAATGTCAATCAGGTGCTGATGTCCCATGCCATCGCGAATGTGCTGGACAACGCGATCAAATACTCCGGTCCCGGTACCCGGGTAAGCATTGAAACTTTGGTCCGGGAGCAGGAAGCTGTCGTGCGGATCAGCGATCAGGGCATTGGAATCAGCGCGGATGAGCTTACCCGTGTGCAGGAGCGGTTCTACCGGGCAAGCAATGCAGGCGGGGCAGGAGGAACGGGGCTGGGGCTGTCCATATGTAAGGAGATCGCTGAGAAGTTCGGCGGGCACCTGGATATAGAGAGCCAGCTCGGCGCGGGAACCACAGTCTACATCCGTCTGCCGCTCCTGTGAACAGGCGTTACAAGACTGATACAACTCTGTTATTACACTAATAAATGCTTTTCGTATACTAACCTCATACCAAACAAACAACGCGTCCATCGCGTACATTCATGGAGGGATTACTTATGGGAACATTTAAAAAACCGGCAGCGCTGCTGCTGCCCGCAGTATTATTAATGACACTTCTGGCCGGCTGCCAATCCGATTCGGCCGCTCCGGCGGCCACTCCTTCGGCAGAACCTACAACTGAAGCGGTGGCCACGGCGGCGCCGGAGGCTACCCCTGCGGCGACTGAAGCTGCTACGGCCGAGCCAACCCCTGCGGCTTCAGCGGGCAGCTCGGAGGCAATCAAGGAGGGAACCATTGAGAAGGAAGGGAATGTGGTTCTGAAGGAGCTGGCTTTTGTCTATAAGGACCAGACTATTGCCCTCTCTGACATTGTGGATGATGCTAAGCTGGAGAGTATGCTTGGCAAGGCAACGGCGAAGAAATCGCACACTTATTCCTTGGATGACGGTAAAAATATGGATACCCTGATCGGCAGAACAGAGAACACGTATACCTTCCCGGGCCTTGAGATTAAGACCATTGATTCGGGTGACGGCAAGCAGTTCTACATCTTCAACATGAAGATCACTGATCCGAAGTACACTACGGTCCGTAATATCAAGGTCGGAGACAGCCTGGATACGCTCAAAAAAGCCTATCCCGAAGGCAAGCTGACCGGAGACGGTGCACCTGAGGAAGAGGATGACTTCCGGTTCGCCCCAAGCAACTATGTGGATTATATGCTGTTCCACGTCAAGGGCGCTAAGATTGAAAGCATAAGCATCTCTACTCTGCTGGACTAAATCAGTCCCCTGAATCAGCAGAATACTGAACAGCCCTGCCGCTTCACGGCCTGTAACGGTCATGAAGCGGTCAGGGCTGTTTGTCTTTTGTCTGCATATTCCCGGGCGGACTTCCTATTCCACTGGAGCCGGCTCCAGCACCCGCACCGTCTCCCCCTCTACCAGCTCGGGCAGATAGTAGTTGCTGTTCTTCAGATCTTTTTTACCCTGAAGCTTCTTAATGACCCATTCGGCGGCGTCACGGCCCATTCTCTCCTGCGGGTGGGTCAGCGTCGTCAGCTTGATCCCTGCATTCTTGGCGATATAGGAATTGTCCTGCCCGATAATCGACAGCTCTCCAGGAATTGAGATCCCCAGTTCGCGGCACACCTTGACCACTTCCAGGCCCACTTCATCGTTATAGCAGACGATAGCGGTCAGCACCTCTCTGTTATCTGTCAGGAATTGCTCCAGATTGGCCGACAGCGCCTGCTTCGATTCGGTATCGAAGGAGAGGACCTGCTCCGGGTGGAAGCGCAGCTTGGCCTCGCCGAGTGCCTTGATATAGCCCTTCATGCGGTATTTGCCCTGGAGATCGTCCATTTTGGCGATAATCCCGATCTGGGTATGGCCCTTCGCAATCAGCTCCCGGGTCGCCAGATAACTCGACTGTACGTCATCCAGACAGAAGAACGGCACCTCCAGCTCCTCATAATAAGCGTTAATCATGATGAACGGGACGTCCTGCTCCTTGAACGACAAGTAGTAAGCGATGTTCGGATTGTACAGGTTGCTCTTGGTTGGCTCAATGATCAGCCCGTCTACCCCGTAGGACAGCATCATCTCCAGCGCTTTCTTCTCCTGGGCGACATCGTTATTGGTGCTGGCAAGCAGCAGCGAATAATTGTCTTCATTCAGCCTGCCTTCAATGCCCCGGATAATAGATGGGAAAATATAATCGGAGAGGTAGGTTGTTATTACGCCGATGGTCCGCTTGCCCGCGCCATTCCCGGATTTGGACCGGAACTGGTGGCTGACATAGGTGCCCGAGCCCTTTTCGCTGCGCAGAAACCCCTCATTGGATAGCTCCAGAATGGCCTTCCGCACGGTCTGGCGGCTGACGCCGTACATCTCCTGCAGCGCCGACTCCGTAGGAATTTGCTCGCCTACACTGTAGGTGCCGGACAGGATGTTGCTTTTGAGTTCATCGAATATGATCTGGTACTTGGTTCGCACATGGGTCACTTCTTTCATAGTTGTTCTTATTTGGAGTGGATAAATTATTGTAGTTGTACGTACATATTATAGCTTGAATATAAGCTTAATATCCTCCGGTGTCTACCATATATCATGATTTGCGTAAAATACGGGTGATTTTCCGGTAAATTTGTAGGTATATCTTATATCTATTATTGACAAATGTACGAACAAAAAATATACTAAACCTGTTCATAAAGGAAGCGCATTCTTTAAATTCGTAAGTAACACAGTTTGGTTCAGAGAGGAGTAACGTGGGCATGGATCAGAACATCAAGCAAGCGATACTTAAGGGAGAGACATCACTGGGTATCGAATTTGGGTCCACACGTATCAAAGCCGTCCTGATTGATCAGCGATTCGAGGCGGTTGCATCCGGAAGCTACGAGTGGGAGAACCTGCTGGAAGGCGGGTACTGGACGTATCCCCTCACCGATATCATCAAGGGGCTGCAAGCGGCTTACCGCGAGATGAAGCAGGAGGTTGCACAGAAATACGGGGTTACGCTTACTACTGTCGGTTCGATCGGATTCTCAGCAATGATGCACGGATATATGGCCTTTGACAGCGCGGGCGAGCTGCTGGTTCCGTTCCGGACCTGGCGTAATGCTACAACCGGTGCGGCGGCCAAGGAATTAACAGAGCTGTTCCAGTTCAATATTCCGGAGCGCTGGACCATTGCCCACCTGTATCAGGCGATTCTGAACGGGGAAGAGCATGTTCCGCAGGCAACGTTCGTAACGACGCTGGGCGGATACATCCATTGGCTGCTGACCGGCAGCAAGGCGATCGGGATTGGCGATGCCTCCGGGGTCTTCCCTATAGATGAAGCTTCACAGGATTACCACCCGGCCATGGTCAGCCAGTTCGATGAGCTGATTGCCGCTAAGAATTACCCTTGGAGGCTGAGTGATCTCCTGCCCAAGGTCTACGCAGCAGGCGAGCAGGCTGGTGTGTTAACGGAAGCCGGAGCGAGACTGCTGGATGAGTCCGGGGACCTGCTGGCAGGCATTCCGCTCTGTCCTCCAGAGGGCGATGCCGGAACAGGAATGGTCGCTACGAACAGTGTGCGCAAACGGACCGGTAATATCTCTGTAGGCACCTCCGTGTTCGCCATGATCGTGCTGGAGAAGGACCTTACAGCGGTATACCCTGAGATTGACATGGTGACTACCCCCGATGGCAGTCCGGTAGGGATGGTGCATGCCAACAACTGCTCCAGCGATATCAATGCCTGGGTCGGCTTGTTCCGGGAATTCTCGGAGGCGATGGGCTTCAAGGCTGATCCGGCCCAGCTCTTCAGTGTTCTGTTCAATAAAGCGTTGGAGGCGGACGCTGATGGCGGCGGACTGCTAAGCTACGGCTATTTCTCGGGTGAGAACATCACCGGGCTGGAGAAGGGACGGCCGCTGTTTGTCCGCTCGCCTGAGAGCCGATTCACGCTGGGCAACTTTATGCGGACGCATTTGTTCTCCGCTTTTGGCGCGCTGAAGATCGGGATGGATATTCTGACCTTGAAGGAGCAGGTGTCCATCGACAGCATTCTGGCGCACGGCGGCTTGTTCAAGACGCCTGTTGTCGGACAGAGAATCGTGGCTGCTGCGATGAATGTTCCGGTCTCTGTGATGGCAACAGCCGGAGAAGGCGGCGCGTGGGGCATGGCGATTCTGGCTTCTTATATGAAGAACAGAGCGCAGCAGGAGCGTCTGGATGATTTCCTCGACCAGAAGGTCTTCAAGGATATCGAAGGCGAGACCATTCATCCGGTTGCGGCGGATGTGAAGGGCTTTGAATTGTTCATGGAACGCTACACGGCGGGTCTGGCGATTGAGCAGGCCGCTGTAGATCATCTCGTAGAGAACGGGGGGAATTAACACATGCTGGAGCAACTGAAGGAAGAGGTGTACGCGGCCAATCTGGAGCTGCCTAAGCACGGGCTGGTCAAATACACCTGGGGCAATGTGAGCGCGGTGGACCGGGCGAGCAGTCTGTTCGTCATCAAGCCGAGCGGAGTCAGCTATGACAAGATGAAGCCGAGCGATATGGTCGTTGTGGACTTCGATGGCAATGTGGTGGAGGGAGAGATGCGGCCTTCCTCGGATACAGCGACCCACGCTGTACTCTACAAGCACTATGCCGAAATTGGCGGCATCGTGCATACGCATTCCACGTGGGCAACCATCTGGGCTCAGGCCGGACTGGATGTTCCGGTTATGGGCACGACGCATGCAGACACCTTCTATGGTTCTGTACCGTGTACACGGTTCCTGACCCAGGAAGAGATTGACCGCGGTTATGAAGCAGAGACTGGGCATGTGATCATTGAGACTTTTGAACAGCGGGGGCTGGATGTGATGGCGATTCCCGGCGTTCTGCTGAAGGGGCATGCGCCGTTCACATGGGGCAAGGATGCCCACGCTGCTGTCATGAACAGTGTGGTACTGGAGGAAGTGTCCAAGATGAACCACTTCGCCCGCCAGCTGAATACGTTCGCCGAGGAGCTGCCGCAGCGGATTCTGGACAAGCATTATCTGCGCAAGCACGGCAAGGATGCGTATTACGGACAGAAGTAACGACTTTTACCAAACTAATAGAGAAGAGGATGAATGATATGTCAACAGTAAGCGACAAGCAATTCTGGTTCGTCGTAGGATCTCAGCACCTGTATGGAGATGAAGCGCTGGGTGAGGTGAAGGCACATGCCCAGGAAATGACTGATGCGCTCAACAACAGCGGGGTGCTTCCTTATCCGCTGGTATTGCAGGATCTGGCCGTTAGCGCAGACAAAATCACCTCCATCATGAAAGAAGTGAACTATCGTGATGAGGTTGCCGGTGTAATCACCTGGATGCACACCTTCTCCCCGGCCAAAATGTGGATTCGCGGCACGAAGCTGCTGCAGAAGCCGTTGCTTCATCTGGCTACCCAGTACAATGAGAGCATCCCTTGGGCAACGATTGACATGGACTTCATGAACCTGAACCAGGCTGCCCATGGCGACCGTGAGTATGGCTTCATCAATGCCCGCCTGAAGAAGCAGAATAAGGTCGTTGTAGGATACTGGGAACGTCCGGAAGTCCAGAAGCAGATTGCTGAGTGGATGGACGTTGCTGTAGCTTATAACGAAAGCTTCAACATCAAGGTTGCCCGCTTCGGCGACAACATGCGCAACGTCGGCGTTACCGAAGGCGACAAGGTAGAAGCCCAGATCCAGTTCGGCTGGACCGTAGATTACTTCGGCATCGGCGATCTGGTCACTTATGTGAATGAAGTGAAGCAGGAAGAGATCGATGCCCTGTTCGCAGAATATACCAAGCTGTATGCCGTTGATTATGGCACGTACAGCAAGGAAGATTGGGAAGCCAGCGTGAAGGTGCAGGCGAGCTACGAGATTGCCCTTAAGCGCTTCTTGGATGCAGGCGGCTACAATGCCTTCACCTCTAACTTCGAGGACCTGCACGGCATGAAGCAGCTTCCGGGTCTGGCTGTTCAGCGCCTGATGGCCCAAGGCTACGGCTTCGCCGGTGAAGGGGACTGGAAGACTGCGGCCCTGGACCGCCTGATGAAGGTGATGAGCCACAACCTGAACACCGGGTTCATGGAGGATTACACTTACGAAATGGCTGCCGGACAGGAAGCAATTCTCCAGTCCCACATGCTGGAGGTTGATCCGAGCCTGGCCAGCAATCAGCCGAAGATCATCGTATCTCCGCTGGGGATCGGCGACCGTGAAGACCCGGCCCGCCTCGTCTTCGACGGCAAGGCAGGCGAAGGTGTCGTGGTATCGATGGCCGACTTCGGCACCCACTACAAGCTGCTGATCAACGAAGTTACCGCGTTCGAGCCAACCGTTCCGGCTCCGAATCTGCCGGTAGCCCGTGTGCTGTGGCAGGTGAAGCCTAACTTCCAGGACGGAGTCAGAGCCTGGATCGAGAACGGCGGCGGACACCACACCGTTGTATCGCTGAACCTGACTACCGACCAGATCGTTACCTACGCGAAGCTTGTGGGTCTGGAATACGTGATTATTAAGTAATAAGAGTTACTTGTTAAAGTAAACAGCGAGTAGATGTTAAAAAGAGCGAAGGGGCATATAGCCCTCTCGCTCTTTTTGTTTGGCAGGTATGATGAGTACGAAGACCAGTTCCAAAGGACATCTGCCTGCCCCGCCGGAAAGCGTGTGCCAGATGTATGTGAAAAACCGAACACAATGTGCAGCGCGGCGGCTCGTATGCCCAATGTAGGCGAAAAACCGAACACAATGCGGCGGATGGGCGCTCGCGGACCAAATGTAATCGAAAAACCGATTACAATGTGGCGGATGGGCGCGCGCGGACCAAATGTAATCGAAAAACCGATTACAATGTGGCGGATGGGCGCGCGCGGACCAAATGTAATCGAAAAACCGATTACAATGCGGCGGATGGGGGCGCGCGGACCAAATGTAATCGAAAAACCGATTACAATGCGGCGGATGGGCGCGCGCGGACCAAATGTAATCGAAAAACCGATTACAATGCGGCGGATGGGGGGCGCGTGGACCAGTGCCCCTGGTGTCCCTAACGTCCCCGCCCGCCCCGCTCACTTCTTATTCCGCGCACGGTATTGCTGCGGTGTGGCGCCGACGATCCGCTTGAACAGGTTGGAGAAGCTGCCGAGGCTGGTGTATCCGACCTGCTCGGCGATATCGGTGATCTTCAGCTCGGTCTCCTCCAGCAGCTGCTTGGCCTTCTGCAGCCGTTCCTGAATGATCACATCGGAGATCGACAGCCCGGTCTCCTTCTTGAACAGCCGGGAGAGATAGGCCGGGTTCAGGTAGACATAGGCCGCGAGTTCGTCGCGGGTGATCTCCTCGCTTAGACGCGAGCGGATATACTGCCTAATCTTGGACACCGTGGCCGAGGATACGTTATTGCTTGTCTGCAATAAGTGCATTACGGCTCGCAGGCATTCCATCGCCCAGCTCTGGAGCGAAGCGGACTGCTTCGGATAATTTTCCTTATCCATCAAGGGCTTCAGCTCCGCTGAGGCGTGTGCGGATAAGCCTTTTTTGGCGAGAACGGTGTGTACAATGAACAGGATGCCGTGGATAAGCTGGCGGTGCAGCTCACTGGTCCAGCGGCCGGGCCCGATGCCCGAGAACCACAGCGTCACGCGGCGCTCCAGCTCATCCAGCTCGCCAAGCTCCAGGAGGGTCGCCCACTCTCCGAAGATATGCATAGGCGCTGCCTGAGGCACCGGCGCAAGCGGCTGATCTCGGCTATATGCCTGATCCTCCGGTCCGAATACCTGACGCGAACGGTTCAGGTTGCGTTGTTCCCGCTCCGTGACATCCGTGTAAGCGCTCATGATTCCAGACAGAGGGACACCCGCGCTGATGTAAATCGACAGGGAGCAATGCAGCAGCCGTCCGCAGGTATCCAGGAAGGTGCGGCCATTCTGCTCCAGCGTATGCCAGGCGGCGTTCATATCGCCACGCACGTAGATGACCGCCAGATTATGGCCGACCTGATCCTGCAGCACAGTGCCTTCCAGCCCGCTTAGCAGCAGCTCATGGGCCATGTTGCGCAGTGCATATTCCATAATCGTCTCATCCCGTGCGCTAAGGTTCTCCTTCCACTGCTCCAACCCCAGCAGGGCGAGGAAGTAGCGGTCTCCAGGCTGCAGATCCAGATTGTAGGTGTTCGCCGGAAGGGTGAGCGATTCCAGCACGGGCGCTGCCCGCTGGCTGAGAATATCCTGCCAGAACCGTTCCACCAGCAGGGGGAGCTGATGCTCCCACTGTCTCCGGTACTTCTGGATCAGGGCCTCGAACTGCTGCTGCTCTCTCTGCTTGCTGATCTCGAATAGCGCCTCACGGGAGATTTTCATCAATTCCTCATAGTCTACCGGCTTGAGCAGATAATGGAAGGCACCATGATAAATCGCGCGCTGGGCATACTCGAAATCGGCATGGCAGGTCAGCATAATCGTCAGCGTACCGGGAGCGGATTGCTTCACCCAGGCCAGCAGCTCCAGGCCGCTTCTGCCCGGCATTTCGATATCGCAGATCAGCAGGTCTACAGGCTGCTGCTCAAGAACGGCAATCGCCTGGTCTACGTTCTCCGCCAGACAGACATCTGACACGCTAAGCGCGCTCCAATCCACCCCTTGCTGGAGGCCGAGCAAGGCGAAGTATTGGTCGTCAACGATTAGAACTCTGTACATTGAACGTCACAGCTCCTTTTGAACGGGTAGTCTGATTTCCACAACCGCGCCTCCGTCTGGAGCATTGTGGAAGGTAAGCCGTGCCCGGTTGTTATAGAACATCAGCATGCGTCTGTATACGTTCCATATTCCCAGATGGCGGTCTGTCGGCTTGCGCTCATATACGCCATGATTGAGCCTGTCGAGCTGAGCCGCGGAGAAGCCCGGCCCGGAATCGCGGATCTGAATGGCAATGCAGGAATCGCCGCTCTCTCCGGCTTCTTCACTGACTGTGATGCCGACATTGAAGGGCTTCGAATTGTTAATGAAGCCATGCTTGATGGCATTCTCGACGAAGGGCTGGATCAGCAGCGGCGGAATCAGAGTAGACTCAAGCTCCTGCGGAAGCAGCACCTCATAAGACAGCTTGTTCGGATACATGACCATCTGGATCTCAATATAGTTCTGAATATGACCTAGCTCGCTGCGCAGCGGAAGCCAGGCGTCGTTGGTATTCATGATGAACCGGAAGTGGGAGACCAGATGTCCGATCATTTTTTTGATTAGCGCATATTGCTTCAGCTCTACCAGATGAAAGACGATGTTCAAGGAATTCATGAAAAAATGGGGATTGATCTGTGCCTGAAGATGCTTCAGCTCCGCTTGCTGCACCTTCATCTGCTCCTCATACACATCAATCTTGAGATTGCCGATCTGCTCCGCCATCTGGTTGAATTGCATCGTAATGATCTGGAACTCCCTGCTGTTGCCATCCTTCAGCCGGTATTCCAGCTGTCCCTTCCCCAGGATGCGCATCCCGCTGGTCAATTGTTGGATAGGCTTGAACACCAGTCTGCTAAGCAGAGCCAGCAGTATAACCATTACGAGGATAATGACGAAGGGAATCACCTTGATGATCTGCTGGAAGATCGGCAGCTCGTCCAGAATGGATTTCTCGTCGAGCAGGAAAAAAACATTCAGATTGGAATATTGAGAGGGCTTGTCAATCAGCAGATACGAATTGCCGTTACTCAGGCGAATCGAGGCATCCGCACGAGGGTTGGGCTGATTAAGCCGGCTGCGGATGAGCGCAAGATCTTCACTGGCGAACTGGCCCCAGAGTAATTTACCGTCATTGTCGATCATGCCGACCTGTCCGCTGCCCCCGGTAGACTCCAGCTGGGTCAGGGGCTGGGCCAGAGAATCGATGCTGACCAGTACCCCCATGAGAAGCCGGCCGCTCTTGTCCGGCAGCACCTTGAATAACACCGGCTCTCCGCCGAGGGTCACGGTCTCCCACTTCAGGGAGGCCTGGAGATTAGGGGTCTTGAGGTGTGAAGACAGCCCCGAGGCAATCATCTCCTTCTCTTGGTAATACTCTTTCTGGCTGCTCAGGAAGAGTTCATCCCGGTCCTGATGGTAGACGAAGACACTGCGGATAATGGTATAGTAGCTGACATCGCTGTACCACTGGTCCATCAGCTTACGGATGGACAGATAATAATTGACGCTGTCGGGACCGCTGTCGGAATAGAGCTCCAGCAGCATGTTTTCATTGGCCGTACGCAGCAGATAATGGCTGGTCTGCTCCAGCAGCTCATCGAGCGTACCTAAGTGCAGGGTCAACGTGTCCGAAGCGGACTTCGCAACCTTCTCCCGGACAATGTTGGTGGAATAGAGGTTGGTGTAGGAGAGAAAGAGGAACAGCGGCGTGACCAGCAGCAGGACAAGGGCACTCACTTTGAATCGCAATGATAGTTTCACAGTCTTCCCCCTTATCCTTAGGTACATTTACACGCTGAGCGGCAGGAAAGGGGAAGGACGGCAGCCGTCCTTCCCCTTAGCTTAAAATACAAGAATTTGTATGTTCCACACGACAACTTATCCTTATATTTCTCGCTGAAACGGG
The DNA here is from genome assembly GCF_037975415.1 of Paenibacillus sp. FSL M7-0896. Classification (NCBI taxonomy): domain Bacteria; kingdom Bacillati; phylum Bacillota; class Bacilli; order Caryophanales; family Paenibacillaceae; genus Paenibacillus; species Paenibacillus sp. FSL M7-0896. Next base: position 7,118,809 of record NZ_CP150250.1, on the reverse strand, counting down.
TGCCGTCCTTAAAAGGACGGCATCGTCGTTTCCACTTGTTTGTTTAGGATTGTTTGGCCTTCCAGGCATCGTATTGCTTCTGAACCTCGGCGCGGATCTCTTCAATGCCGTTAGCCTTAAGCTTCTTATTGTACTCCGTAAGCACCTTATCTACACCCAGGCTGCCCGTTTCCAGCAGCGGGCGGAATTCCTTGATAATGTTGCTGACCACGGAGACCTGTGTTTTGACAGCGTCGGTATTGAAGTTGAAGCCGAAGGACTTCACCTTATGGGCGCTCTCGTTATAAGCCTTGAATTTCTCCCACTTGTCGGCGCTTTCGCCTTCCCACAGATAGGTTATGGTCTGGTTACCAAACATCCATTCAATGCCCGGCGCCCAGCCGGTATCGGCACGGGTAGCAATGCCGTCAGGCAGCTTGATGAAGTTGTCCTTGCCTTCCACCTTAACATACTGCCGTCCTTCTACGCCGAAGTCAATCAGGTTGACCAGAACCGGGTCGGTATGCAGCAGGTTCAGCAGCATCATCGTCCGCTCCGGATCAATGGAGGTACGCCCGATCGCCATCATGGAGTTGCTGACGCTGGCCGTACTGATCTCAGGCTCATTGCCCTTCAGCTTCACCAGCTCAATGCCGGTGGCGATGGAGTCTTCCTTGTCGGAGTCCGGTTTGTCTGAACCGAACTTCATCCAGGTCTTGCCGGCCTTGAAAGCGTCTTCAGTACTGGTTTTGGTCGTTGCAGCATCTTTATTGATGTAGCCTTTGCTGAACCAGTCGCCGTAGAGCTTCATCCGGTAGATTGCGGTGTCGGACTCCATGGAGCTGATCACCATCTTATCAGTCTTGGTATCCAGTACGATTCCGGCAGGTGCGCCGGCCACCAGCTCATAACGGAAGTTCTCCTTCATGCTCTCTCTGGTCTTGTCGAAGTAGCCCAGGGTATCCGAGCCGCTGCCGGAGAGCCAGATCGGCGCAATAGCCGGTTCCTTCTCCTTGATCGTCTGCAGCCATGGTTCCAGATCCTCCAGCGTCTCAATCGAGTTCACATCGAATCCGTATTTATCTACCAGATCCTTGCGGAACATAATGGTATGGCTCTCACCAATTTCCTTATTGGTAGGAATCGCATAGATTTTGCCGTCTACGGTTCCGCCGTCAAGGAAGCGGGGATCAAGGGTCTCCTTGATGCCTTGTCCATATTTGGCTAACAGATCATCCAGCGGAAGGAACGCGCCCTTGGCTACGTTATTGGCGAAGTCTGCCCAGTTGGGGGCGAAGGTCAGATCGACCTGTTCACCGGACTGGTAAGCCAGTGCCATCTTCTCGGCCCAGGAGGACCAAGGGAGTCCCTGGAAGTCAATCTCGGCGTTGATTTTCTCTTTGAGATACTTATTGATCTCATCTACAACCGCCTTGGTATCATTCTGCGGGAAATTCCCGACCGTGTAAACTTTCAGCTTCCGGAACGTTGAGGTATCAGGATTCGTGCTGCCTTCCGTGCCTGCTGTTGCGGCGGCTGCTGTCGATTCTGCCTTGGACGGGGCGGATGCACCTGAATTGCCCCCGCCGCATCCGGTAATGCCCAGTATCACGGCAGTCAGAGCGGCAAGCACCGTGCCTGAGCTTCTTGTTGTTCTCATTTGTATGAACCTCCTCGAATGATAATTAGATCATATATTCTAACCGGCATTTACGCCAGAGCTAGACCGCTTAACCTTTGATTGCCCCTATAGTAAGGCCCTTGGTGAAGTACTTCTGGAAGAACGGATAGATGAACAGAATCGGACCAATCGACAGCACGACCATAGCCATCCGCAGACTTTCGGTCGGAACGGATTCCTGTACCATCAGGGCGACACCGCTGCCGGCAAGCTGGGTTTTGAAGAATTCCGCCTGGCGGATCATCTGAATCATGACGTATTGCAGGGAGAACTTGTCGGTGTCATTAATGAATAGCATGGAGTTGAACCAGTCATTCCAATACATCAGCGTAGTGAACAGACCGATCGTAGCCAGAACAGGCAGGGAGATCGGAAGCACAAGCTGGAAGAATATCCGCCATTCCGAGGCCCCGTCAAGCTTGCCGGATTCAATCATCTCCTCCGGGATCGTCTGCTGGAAGAAGGTACGGGTGATGAAGATATAGAAGGCATTGGACAGGCCGGGCAGGATCAGCGCAACCAGCGAGTCCTTCAGATCGAGATAGTTCACGTACAGCAGATAGAAGGGGACAAGCCCTCCCGAGAACAGCATGGTGATCAGCAGGTAGAAGTTGAAAGTTTTTTTAAAGGGAAAATCCTTCCGGTAAAGCGGGTACGCATATAGCGCAATCAGCAGCACGGCCAGAACAGTCCCGATAATGGTAACGGTCAGGCTGACGCCATACGCCTTAACCAGTGTCTCCGAATGCTTGAACAGATATTGGTACGCAGACGCGTCGATATGATCGGGCCAGAACTTGTAACCCTGCAGCGTCAAGGCCTTCTCGTTGGTTAAGGAGATGGCGACAATGAGCAGGATCGGCAGAATACATGCCAGGCTGAAGGCGATGAAGAACACATTCAGAATAATCTGGGCGGTATTGGAGCCTTTGGTATAAGGGTTGCTTCGGGATGCAGTAGTCATTAGAATCCTCCGTTTCTAGAAAAGCGCCGTATCGCGGTTCAGCTTGCGGGCCAGAGCGTTCGCGCCGATGACCAGGAAGAAGCCGACGACTGATTGATAGAAGTTCGCTGCTGAGGACATCCCCAGGTCGTTGAGCTGGATCAGGCCCCGGTAGACATAGGTGTCGATGACGTCCGTAGTTGAGCGCAGCGCACCGGAGTCCAGGGTCACATGGTAGAACAGCCCGAAGTCAGAGCGGAAGATGCCGCCCATGTTAAGAATCGTGAGAATGACCATGATCGGCGTGAGCAGCGGCAGGGTAATCTTGGTGATCTGCTGCCATTTGCTGGCGCCGTCCATCACCGCAGCTTCGTACAGCTCTTCACTGATGCCGGTGATGGCTGCAAGGTAGATGACGCTGCCGATCCCGATGGAGTGCCACATTTTGGTGATCCACAGAATGTAAGGCCATGCGTTAGGATGCATATAGGCATTCACTGAGGAGTAGCCGAACATTGGCAGAATATGCTTGACCAGGAAGCCGTACTCCGGGTGCAGGAAGGCATAGACGATGAAGCTGACCACGACCATGGACAGGAAGTTCGGCATAATCATGACGGTCTGGAAGAACTTCGAAGCCAGCTTGTTACGCACCTCATTGATCGCAATCGCCAGCGAGACGGAGAGAATGAGGCCTGAGATAATGAAGACCACATTGTAACCCACGGTGTTGATCGTCACCCGCAGGGCGTCAGAGGTAGCGAACAGGAACCGGAAGTTATCGAGCCCGGCCCAGGGACTGCCCATAATGCCGTCAATGTAGTTGATGTTCTTGAAGGCAATGAATAATCCGAACATCGGAATATAGCAGTTGATGAAAAAAATAATCGAGGTGGGCAGCAGCATCAGCAGCAGCACCCGGTATCGCACGATATTGTGCAGCAGACGGCCGAAACGGCCCTGGGGCTGTGTCGCTAACTTGGTGTTCAAAGCTTGTGGTACGGGATTTGCCATAAGTTCTAACCTCACTCTACTTGTTCTGGATGAACTTATTATAGTAGAGCGGATGAACCGAATTCTCTCTTGCAAATGACCCTGTTTATTCAAAAATGACTTTGTGCAAGTAGGATGTTATTCTGCGCTCCTGTCACAAAATAGCAGCAAGGGAACGTTATACCTGTATATTCTTAATAAGCAAAGGAGAGAAACTATGTACACGATCAGCTTAAATACGATGAAGAAAGCAATTATAGCAACAGCAGTAACCGCTGTACTCGGAGGGACAGTTGTCGGCGGGGGATTCACTGTACCCGTAGCGGCGGCAGCCAATGTCAACAAGGATGCTAAGGCTGACAGCGCGTTCGCGGCCAGCGACAACGCCACTCTGAAGGCTATTTTCCAGAAAGGGCTTGCTGCTGCTCCGAATCAGGCCGTGACTCAGGAGGGGGTAACCCTGACACTAACCGATCTGATCTATGACAGTAATCAACTTATCGCAGGCATCCGGCAGGAGGGAGGGACGGTGGACAAGAACGGTTCTTTCATGGACCAGACCAGGAATGTGGACGTGTTAATCAATGGGAAAAAGCTGCTGTTTGATACTTCCATCATTCCCAATTTGGAAGATACGGACACAGCCTTGATCTATTTGAGTAAGGGAGCCATGAAGCAGCAAATCCCGGACAAATTCGACCTGACGCTGAAGGCATACGCCAACGGGGTGAAGGAGCCGTTTATTTTCAAAGTTCAAGTGAACAAGCTGGGGACCCTGTTAAGCCTGAAGCCGGGCGTCTCCAAGAAGAACAACAAATTCAATTATACGGTGAATTCCTTCGAGATGACCGCGTTAACGATGTCTCTGCAGGTGACCTTTAAGGGTGAAGTTCCGGCAGCGGCCAAGTCCAAGGTGAACAACCCGGAAAGAATGTTATATGACCTTGTGGACGAGAAAGGAAATGTGATCTCGCCGTGGGGCAAGCCGTTTGAGAAAGTCCGGACAAGCGGTACCGAGGAACAGAACTATAGTGCATTCCCAGCCGTTCCGAAGTCCATTAGCGTTAAGCCTTTTACGTATTCCAAAGATGCCAGCGGGAAGATGCTCAAAGACAAGCAGGGCCAGTGGGCTAAAACTTATTATAAAGACCTGGAAACCAAAATTACGGTTAAATAACGTGCAATGAAGCAGTGCAGGACACCCGGCGATGACCACGAGAGTAACAAATGATATTGACAGAAGTCTGGACTGTGCATAGAATTGAAAAATATTTACATGAAGTCAGCTTCAAATAATTGAATATTCGCAAGCTATGAAGGCTATGGATCACACTATAGCTGGAGCAGCTTCTGGAGAGACTGCGGGAGACCGCAGCGCCGAAGGGTTCACAATCTCAGGCAAAAGGACAGAAGAGTACCGGATTTGTTTTTTGCCGTGCGGTTTAGCCGCTGCTGCAGAAGCTTATTTGGAACTTCTTATGAACCGGGAGATTGGATGATATCCAGTCTCCTTTTTGTTATGGGGTCCCCGCAAAGTATCTGAGTAATCATCGGAGCGGAATCTCCACTTTGTGGGGTTATTGTGCGTTACCCGGCAGGACAGCGTCATATACACTAAGGGGGAAACAGGTATGGCACAGACAGAATTAAAAAGAGAGCTTGCGAACCGGCATGTTCAGCTTATCGCTATCGGAGGTACGATCGGCACAGGATTATTCCTGGGCTCAGGCAAGGCGATTCAGCAGGCCGGGCCTTCCATTATGCTCACGTATCTGATCGTGGGGATTGCCGTCTTTTTTGTGATGCGGGCGCTGGGGGAGCTGTTGCTCTCGAAGGCGGGGTATCAATCTTTTACAGATATTGCTGAGGATTACTTGGGGCCGCGCGCGGCATTCATTACAGGCTGGACTTACTGGTTCTGCTGGATTATGACGGCGATGGCCGATGTGATTGCGGTGGGCGTCTATGTGCAGTACTGGTTCGATATTCCGCAGTGGGTGCCGGCCGTGATCTGCCTGATCATTCTGCTCGGGCTAAATCTGCTCACGGTCAAAAGCTTCGGCGAACTCGAATTCTGGTTTGCTCTGATCAAGGTGGTTACGATTCTGGCTCTGATCGGCCTGGGGATTGTCCTGCTGGTGACCCAGTTCAAGACGGATGCAGGCGCAGTGTCGGTCCGCAATCTCTGGGAGCACGGGGGCGTGTTCCCGAACGGGGTGAAGGGCTTCCTGTTCTCCTTTCAGATGGTGGTATTCGCCTATGTCGGCGTGGAGCTGGTGGGGGTATCGGCAGCGGAGACGGCTAATCCTGAGAAAAACATCCCGTCCGCGATCAACAAAATTCCGCTGCGGATTCTCTTCTTCTATGTCGGCGCGCTCTTCGTGCTGCTGTGCATTAATCCCTGGACCCAGCTTAGCGCAGCTGAAAGTCCGTTCGTGCGCACCTTCAGTCTGGTCGGGATTCCGGTTGCTGCGGGGATTATCAATTTCGTTGTCTTAACCTCGGCGGCCTCCGCCTGCAACAGCGGGATGTTCTCGACCAGCCGGATTCTCTACAATCTGAGCAGACGGAATCAGGCCTCGCCTCAGCTTGGCAAGCTGAACCGGAATCATGTGCCTGCGAATTCCTTATTCCTCTCCACGCTGGTGATCTCTGCCGGGGCACTGCTCAGCAAGCTTATTCCGGGTCAGGCCTTCGGCATCGTGACTACGATCAGCGCCATTTGCTTCATCTGGGTCTGGGGCGTTGTGCTGGTCTGCCATATCAAGTATAAAAGGAACCGCCCGGACTTACATGCCGCTTCCAAATTTAAAGCACCGTTCACCCCGGTAATTAACTATGCTGTCCTGACGCTGTTTGCCGCCATTCTTGTGATCATGCTCTTTGCTGCCGAGACCCGTCCGGCGCTGCTGTTCACCCCGCTCTGGTTCATCCTGCTGTTCGTTCTGTATTCCATTAGAAGCCGTAAGGAGAAAAGTGAACAGGAAATCAGTATAATCAATACATAAACTGATTTCAGGATGAAGAGGGTGCAGCCGCCGCATGAACAAGACAGACCGCATGTTAGCCATCGTACTGGAGCTGCAGCGCAAAGGGGTCGTACGGGCAGAGGATCTGGCGTCCGTCTTCGAGACTAGCGTAAGAACCATCTACCGCGATATCCAGGCGCTTAGTGAAGCCGGAGTGCCGGTGGTAGGCGCTACGGGTCAGGGATATTCACTGGTAAAAGGGTATTTCCTGCCCCCGGTCAGCTTCACCGCCGAGGAGGCAGTGACCCTGCTGATCGGGACGGATTTCGTGGAGCAGCGGTTCGACACTCAGTATGGTAACCAGGCCTCCGCAGCAGGGAGGAAGATTGAAGCGGTTCTGCCGGAGGATGTCAAGGAGAATGCCGCCCGGCTCCGCCAGAGCATCCTGCTGCTGAATACCAGTAAAGATAAGCTGCACGGACAGGAAAAGGAGTACATGGAGCAGATCCGACGCGCGATTCTGGAGCAGCGGAAGATCGGCTTTGGGTATACAAAGGGCAGACAGGAAGCTGACGGAAGTCACCGCAGTGTCCGAACCGCCTCGCCGTATGGACTTGTCTTGAACAGAGGCGCATGGACCCTGGTGGCCTGGTGCGGGCTGCGGCAGGAGATCCGTCATTTCCGCTTATCCAGAATGAGTGAGCTTACCATTCTGGATGACCGGTTCGAAGCGCCTGCGGATTTCGATCTGCACGAGTACCAGCCGGAGGATGACCGTCATGTACGTGTGTGCATTTTGGTTCAGCCGGAGATTGCGGGCAAGGCGGCTGAATCCGGGAACTATTATCTGGAGGCAGTGGAGGACCAGGCAGATGGCAGGCATATGATCTTCCGTGTGCGCCAGCCCGAGGACCTGCTGCAATGGGTGCTTGGCTGGGGAGCGGGGGCGGTTGTCCTGGAGCCGGAAGCCTTGCGGAGGCTTGTGCGGGAGGAAGCGGCGAGAATGCTGGAACGCTACTGACATAACGTTGTCAGGAGAGGTTGTGTATATTCAGAACAGACCTTAAGAATAAAGGAGCTGCCTGAATATTATGAATATGAATATGAAGACAACAGAAGCCTTACAGCAGTTTGAGAAGACTGCCCATCACTATCTTATGGAATTAGATATCTTCAGTATGGAGCAGCTGCTGCGGCAGCCTGCCGAGGGAGAGTGGTCTCTCGGGCAGATGGTCCAGCATTTGATACAATCGGCGCTGTACATGCAGCTCCGTAATATCGATCAGTGTCTGGCCGGGAACGGGGAAGCGGCGGGGAATGAAGCAGAGATGACGCCGGAGGGTAAAGCGATTTTTGCCGGGGGCAGCTTCCCGCCTGTACGCGTTCATGTTCCGCCGTCACCGCAGTACACGCCGGTACAGCCGGAGAGCAAGGAGCAGTTGATCCAGGGTCTGCACACCGTGATGGACCGTATGCGGGAGACCCTGCCGAAGCTTGCGCAGGCACCTGAGCACAGCACTGTCCCTCATCCCCGCCTCGGCCCTTTGAATGCAACCGAATGGTATCTGCTGATCGAGATGCACTACCGCCACCACTTGCTTCAGCTGGATCGGTTGAAGGATGCAATAGGGGCAGGAGTACAATAGAGTTAAGCCGCAATGAGCGAAGGAAAGCCGAAGCCTGTCAGCAATAGACTGACGGGTTCCGGCTTTTTTAGTTGAAAAACCGCACAATGGTCACGCCGATGGCGCGCGGGCCAGATGTGGTCGAAAAACCGCCCACAATGGTCACGCCGATGGCGCGCGGGCCCAATGTGGTCGAAAAACCGACCACACTGGTCACGTCGAAGGCGCGCGGGCCAGATGTGGTCGAAAAACCGACCACAATCGGCACGCCGAAGGCGCGCGGGCCAAATGTGGTCGAAAAACCGACCACACTGGTCACTTCGAGGGCGCGCAGACCAAATGTGGTCGAAAAACCGACCACAATGGTTACGCCGATGGCGCACGAGCCAAATGTGGTCGAAAAACCGCCCACAATGGTCACGCCGATGGCGCGCGAGCCAGATGTGGTCGAAAAACCGCCCACACTGGTCACGCCGAAGGCGCGCAGACCAAATGTGGTCGAAAAACCGACCACAATGGTTACGCCGATGGCGCACGAGCCAAATGTGGTCGAAAAACCGCCCACAATGGTCACGCCGATGGCGCGCGGGCCAGATGTGGTCGAAAAACCGCCCACAATGGTCACGCCTGCAGGTAGGCGAAGAAAATGTGGGTGCTGCTTGAAGCACCAGCATCCTTCACCCGTCAGGCTGATGCTGTGCTTATAAATCAATTTTTAATTATTCATTTTTGAATAAAGGAGGTTTGTCGCAAAATGTCGAACTTAACTCAAGATTTCACTGTACCGTGAAGCTACCTGAAATAGAAGGAGAACCGCATCTATGAAAAACATCGTCCGCTCCCTTGAAGAACTAATGAATCTGGCACCCATTCTGAAAGCTGCTTTTCCTTACGATATCTCAATTGCCATCTGCGACACAGAGAAGTTCCTTGCCTATTACCCCGGTGATTCCATTGATCTGGGCATCCGGGCAGGGCAGATCATTCAGGCAGATGAGCCTCTGTATCATGCGCTGAAGCAGGATGAATACTCGGTGGCTAATGTCCCCAGGGAATATTACGGGTATGAATTTGTGGGTACGGTTCTGCCGGTACATGGGGAGGATGAGGAGGTCTGTGGGGCGGTATGTATTCAGGTACGCAGGCAGATGGAGCTGCGGGAGATCGCGGACCGGATGGCGCTGTCCCTGAATCAGGCCAATGCGCGGATTAGCCAGGTCGCGGACGGCTCAGGCCTGCTTGCCGATTATTCGCAGAAGCTGCTGATTCAATCGGATGCAACGGCTTATAGTGTCCGTAAAAGCAGTGAGGTTCTGGCGGTGCTGAGGAAGGTGGCCGACCAGACGAACCTGCTTGGCATTAACGCGGCGATTGAAGCCGCCCATGCCGGGGAAGCGGGGCCGGGGCTTCGACGTTGTGGCTAAGGAGATCCGCAGATTCTCGAAGGAAACCGAGCAATCGGCGCAGCGGATCAGGGATACCCTGAGTGAGATTCAGTCGGCCATGCAAGGGATCAGTCAAGCCATAGGCCAGATTGCGTCCGTCGGGCAGGAGCAGGCGGCTTCCACGCATGAGATCTCCAGCTTCATTGAGGAGATCCGGGCAATGTCTGAGCAGTTGAACGAGTTCGCGCAGAAGCTGTAAGGCTTGAGCGGAGAGGAAGCTGCCTGCATCGGTCCGCGAATTTTACAGATGTGCGATCAATGTGGCCGCCAGCGCCAGAAAGGCCGGGAGGCCTTGCATCAGCAGGATGGATCGCTTGGAGGTAAGTCCGCCGTAGATGGCCGCAACCGCCACACAGATCAGGAAGAACAATTGCAGCTGGTAACCGAAGTCCGCGCTTGGATGCAGCAGCCCCCAGATTAGACCGGCTGCGAGGAAGCCGTTATATAAGCCCTGATTGGCTGCCAGCGATTTCGTCTCCTGTGCGAAGGCGGGGGTCAATCCGAACGCCTTCTGTGCTCTCGGGGTGGTCCACAGGAACATCTCCAGTACAAGTATGTACACATGCTCTAGTGCTACTAAGGCAACAAGAATTAAACTTACAGTCATCATAAGAAGTCCCTCTTTTCAAGTGATAGGAATTTAAGTAATGTGAATCTGTGACGTTAGTGTCTCATGGATTTTCATTGTGCAAAATATAATTTTACAAACCTAAATATAACCAAATACTTGCCTTTTGTCAATTTATTGCATCCATATTGTAAGGGAGGAAGGAAATGTACATCAGAACACTGGCCCCCTCGGACGCCGAAAGCTACCGGGCGCTTCGTTTGCAGTCGCTGCAGCAGCACCCGGAAGCTTTCCTTAGCTCTTATGATTCGGAAGCGAAGCTGTCTATCGAGACTACCCGGATTAGGCTGGATTCCTCCGATGAGCATTTCACCCTGGGCGCCTTCTTGGAGGGGGAGCAGAGGCTGGCGGGAATGGCAACCTTGTTCCGGGAGAGCAGGCTCAAGATTCAGCACAAAGCTAATGTCTATGCAGTATATGTAGATCCGGCTGCCCGCAAACATGGCGTGGGCCGCGCGCTGATGCTGGAGCTGATTGCGCGGGCGAAGGGCGCGCCGGGGATGGAGCAGCTTACGCTGACCGTAACCTCCAGTAATCTGTCTGCCAAAAGGCTCTACGAATCCCTTGGATTCGTCTGCTACGGCACAGAGCCAAGGGCGATGAAGCTTGACGGCGAGTATCTGGACGAGGATCTGATGGTGCTGCTGCTGTAAAACACAGCACAAACCCCTCCCGCATGTTTGCAGAAGGGGTAAGATAAATCGCATATGTTGCTTACTTCGCAGACTTTCCGCTCAGGATAGCTTTCACCTGGCTGACCATTGCCGCTGCGTCAGCGCTGGTGACGCCGTCCTGGGGACGGAAGCTTCCGTCTTGATCCAGCTTCACGATCTTGAGGGCAAGCGCGGTCTGAATGGCTCCCGAGCTCTGGATATTGATCTTGTCATTATCCTTGATCTCCACCGGGATCAGCTTGATCATCGGCAGTTGGCCGCTGGTCTGGAGCGTGTTGATGAGCAGATACGTGAACGATTCGCGGGTTACGCTCATATTCGGATTGATTTTGATCTGAAGATTCGCCTCAGGTCCGGCAGCATCCTTGATGAACTGGACGGCCTCGTTTGCGGAGATTGTCTTGCTTACAGCACCGGGTGCCGGATGGGCCTTCAGATAATTCACGGCATTTCCGGCGATGGAAGCAGCCGCAGGACGGGTAATTGCCGCCTTTGGATTGAAGTTCCCGTCGGCATCCAGCTCCACGAAGCCAAGGGCAAGGGCGGTCTGGATAGCTCCCGAGTTCAGGATGTCGATCTGATCGCCGTCCTTCACGTCTTCTGGAATGACATTAATCATCGGCAGTTGCCCGCTGGTCTGTAAGGTATGGATTAACAGATACGTGAAGGCTTCACGTGACATGCTGGCCGCCGGAGCAATCTTGATCTGCAGGCCGGCTTCAGGACCGACTGCTTCTTTAATAACCTGCACAGCTTGTTCTGCGGTCAGGACCTCATCCGTAGCAGCAGGGGCTGGATGGGCCTTCAAATAAGCGAGCGCGTTGCTGATGGCGACTGCCGCTTCCGCACGGGTGATCTCCTGCTTCGGGTTAAGCTTGCCGCTGCCATCCAGCTTCAGGACACCGTAATTCAGCGCACGCTGCAGGGCACCGGAGTATTCCACCTTCACCTGATCCTGGTCGGCGTACTCCACCACCACCGGTTTAATCATCGGCAGGCGGTTCGTGTTCTCCATCGCATCAATAAGCTGGTAGGTGAATTCTTCGCGGGTCAGCTTCTCACCAGGCTTCAGATCGGCAGGCAGGTCCAGACCATGCACACCGGCAATAATCAGCGCCTGTGCGTACCAGGCGGAGTCATGGGCATTCTTAAAATAGTCGGTGGCATGCGGCTCCTTCACGAACCGGATCGCATTCAGATTCAGATCAAGCGCACTCACGATCATCTGCACCCCCTGGGCTGCTGTGATGCTGAGGTTCGGGCCGAACAGATCCGCACTGATGCCTTTAATCAGGCCGCTGTTCTGAAGGGCAATAATCTTGTCTTTGTCCTGCACGTTATGGATATCCTTGAAGGCTGCGGCCGAGGCGAATTGTTGTCCTGTGAAGCTGAGCGCCAGAGCGGCGGCTGCGGATAAGGTTATCATCTTGAATGTATTCTTCATGTCCAGTCACCTCGTAAGAGTAGTTTGTGGTTTATTTGTGATCATAGACGGCGGCTTAGTCAAAAAGGTTCCAGCAAAAATAAAATAATCAAAATCATAAATAAACGCAAAAAAAAGCACTGCCTATGCGGCTAGTGCCGTTTTTTCATACAAATCTCCTGCCATCTCATAAGCCATTCATACTGCTTGTCACAGAATTCTTTCGTTACAGACTGTAGCCCCTGGCAGCGGACAATGCGGGAGAGAATTTGATAATGCCTTACCGCAATGAAGTCAAAAATCGCGTAGATCTCAATGTCACTCAGGGTTCGAACCTTAGAATACCCGTTATAGAAGCGTTCAAATAAACGCTGGGTAGCATCATACATTGAGTCGTGATATCGATTGAAATGAGTAGCGTCAGACATGTATGCCACGTCCATGCCGGGATAGTCGCCGGAGGCATCATCAAAATCCATAAAGATATACTGCCCATGGCGGTTACTAATCATGTTGCCTGTATGAAGGTCGCCGTGACAAAAGCCATGTGGAAGCTTTGACATATGGCCCCACAATTGATTTCCATATTGTTCAAGAGCAGCCATAGAGTTCGAATCACAGTCCAGTTCGCTCATAATAGAGAGATAATCATCAATATATTCATTTTTTGTCCGCTTAATCAGTTGTTCTCCAGGGTAATTCTGCATTAGCTTATGAAGCTCGGCTGTCTGGTAACCGATAAGCTCCGCTTCGGCAAATCCATCAGGATTGTCACCCTCTACATAGTCGTAGAGCACAGCGGTAAGCCAGCCCTCCTGAGCTGCAAGAAGAATGTGATTCTTTTGTCTGGCAGTTCTCAGGACCGTCACAGCCGGAAAGGAATGAGCCTGCAAGTAGTCAAGAATTCGAAGAGACTGCATGGCATCGGCTGTTTTGGAGCTGCGGTATATTTTGAGCACATAACGTTTACCCCCGCCCTCTGCAAAATAAACCGAGCCAATCATCTCCCGGTGAAGCTTGATCTGCTCAATACGTAACGAGTAGGATTGGTTAATCTCACGGATAAGATGATCATGGTTCATCTGGCAGCGTCCCCTTTATTGAATGGCTCCAACTGCTATTCATTATCCTAGGGGAGAAACACAGATGTATAGAGAAAGATTGATTATAATTATACCTCCGCCGCAACAATCTGATTCCGGCCCTGATGCTTGGCGGCGTACAGGGCTTTGTCGGCAGACTTGAACAGGTCGTTCAAGTAGGTGTTCGCCTCGATGGCAGGCGGGATCTTGAATTCAGCGATGCTGAGCAGTCCCATGCTGATGGTGATGGACACAGGCTCATCGATATAATCGATGTGGATGGCATTGTGCTCAACCTCGGATTTCAGCTGCTTGGCCAGACGGCGCGCCTCGGCTCCATTCGTATCCGGCAAATAGATAATGAATTCCTCTCCGCCGTAGCGGGCCAGAATATCGGAGGGCCGCAGGCTGCGCTGCAGCAGCTCCACTGTGTTGCACAGGACCATATCTCCGGCCAGATGGCCGTGCTGGTCGTTGATTTTTTTGAAAAAATCGATGTCGATCAGTATAATAGTCGAAGGTGTCCGGGTGTCGCTGACCCGCAGCGCCTCCTGCTCCAATTGCTGCATCAGATAATGCCTGTTGTAGCAGCCGGTCAGGCTGTCGGTGATCGCCAGCTTCCTCAGCTTGCCGTTCGTCTGGAACAGCTCCTCCTGTACCTTCACCAGCGAGTCGTTGCGTTCCTTCAGGATCGCATTCTGCTGGTTCGTCTCATCGATGAGCCGCCGGATCTCGGTAACATTCTGGAAGGTGACAATCCGTCCGACCCGGCTGCCGCTCACCATAATGGGTGCTGCATGAATACTGACAACCATTTGGATAAGGGGATGCAGAATTTCCAGCTCGGCCGTCTCCAGCGGATGCTCATGGTATTTCTCAAGGAAGGACTCGATCTTCATGGCAGGTTCATCCGGCAGATAGCTGCTCATGTTGAACGCCGCACCCGTCACAAGCGGGATATAGGGATGCAGGGCATGATTGATCTCTACCACTTGCTCCTGGTCATCCAGCACGAGAATTCCGTATTCCATGGTATTGATAATATCCTGATGGGCGATAGTTACGATATCGAATACTTTGTCCTGGTGGATCGTAATCACAAAGAACGTAGCCGACACCACGATACCCAGCGAAGTGAAGCCCGGAATTACCGGCAGATAGTCATCCAGAATGACATTGAGAAGCACATCGATCATAAGGAAGACGCATAGGGCTGTAATGCCTTTGAGCATATACATAACCTGATTCTTGACCCGTGCAGCCTGATTAGAGGTCAGAGCCACGTAGATGACATACATGGACACGAGGGCGTTAATGACAAGAAAGGTCATGCTGATCCAGAAAATAGGTCCGTAGATGCGCTCCACATACCCTCCGTTCACCGGACGGACGAACCATCCATAAGGATTGAGCACCACTCCAAGGGAGGTCAGTACTGCAGGGATCACCAGCGCGGACACTATTTTTCTGTTAAGGAACTGGGATTGTCCCGCGAGCAGAATCGTGAAGAAGATCCAGCCCAGGCCCAGCAGAGAAGCATCCACGAAGGCAAGCTTCACATAAAAGAGCTGATAGAGAGGATCATCCACGGTTCTTATGGCAAACTGGCAGTAGGGCCAGATCAGCATGGAGAAATGGAACCCTAAATAGACCTTGTGCAGCTTGGTAATGGTGACCGTAGCAACGATATAGATGAGCAGCAGGAACAGAAGGAAGCACATAATCAGGTCAATCCAAGAGGCTAAGGCCAATATGTTACACCTTCTTGATTTTAATAGTATTTATTGATTTTTGTGGGTCTTAGGTCTTATATATTGTTTTTAATATATAATTAGCGTGTGCAGATTACAAGATTTTTAGATAAATCTATCGGAAAATATTGGATTGGGAGGGGAACGCATGAAGTCGATCAGCGTGCAGAGTCTTGTAGAGAAATTCCATCTGGAGGTGCTCGCCGGAGCGGGCCGGATGGACCGGATCATCACCCGTCCAAGGACGCACAGACCGGGTCTGGAGTTTGTCGGTTATTTTGATTTTTTTCCGATGGAGCGGGTGCAGGTCCTTGGGCGTAAAGAGATCAACTACCTGTTAACGCTGAGTGTAGAGGAGCGGATGCTGCATATCGGCAACATCGTCAAATACCATCCGCCGTGCTTCATCGTGACCAGCGGCCAGCAGGAGATTCCTTATCTGACACTGTTCTGCGACCAGGAGGGCATTCCGCTGCTGCGGACGCCGGAGGTGACCACCGAGTTCATCGCCAAACTGGACAGCTTCCTGGTTAAGACGCTCGCGCCGGAGCTGTCGATCCATGGGGTATGTGTTAACGTGTCGGGGATCGGTATTCTGCTGCGCGGCAAGTCGGGAATTGGTAAAAGCGAGACGGCGCATACGCTGATCCGCAGGGGCCACCGCTTCGTGGCGGATGATATTGTGGTGCTGAAGAAGCTGGGTCCGGCGACGCTCCTCGGGACCCATAATGAGACCACGCGTGAATTCCTGGCGCTGCGCAGCATCGGCCTGATCAACGTCGTGCGGCAGTACGGGCGGCGGGCGTTCCAGGATGAGACGCGCATCGTACTGGATATTGAGCTTGCCCCCTGGCAGGAGAATTCGCTCAACAATGAGCTGGAGCTGGTGCCCCAGTTCACCGAATATCTCGGGGTGCAAATCCCGCATATTGAGGTCCAGCTTCAGCCGGGCCGCGATGTAGCCGGTCTGATTGAAGCGGCTGCGAACAACTGGTATCTCAAGCAGCTGGGTTACAGCGCGGTGGAAGAATTCATGCAGCGGATTGAGGACGGGATGCAGTCTTAAAGGACGACAGAGAATGAAGGTCCACACTCCTGGGCAACTTAGGGGAAAGACAGCAAGGGAGTGTGTCCTTAAATGGCGAGAAGAAGCAGAAAATATGCTGTACCAGGTTCCGCCCAGGGAATGCAGACGTTCAAAGCGGAGGTTATGAGGCAGGAAGGATATCACGTAGATCCGAATCACCCGGACGATGTGAAATACGAGGTGGCGAAGGAACTGGGCATTCCGCTGCAGGCCGGAAATAACGGCAAGCTGACGACTGAGTCGGCGGGACAGATTGGCGGCCGCATCGGAGGCTCGATGGTTCGTGAGATGGTGCGTCTGGCACAGGAGCAGCTGGCGGGTAAGCAGAAGTCTTAGCATGCGCTCTAAGATTTTTATGCCGCATACCAAGAGATCCCCTTTCTTAATCAGAAAGAGGATCTTTTTTGGCATGTGCTGACTGTAGTTAAAGCTGCAATTACGGTTCAAGGTAGGCTGCCGCTGTAATATTTATACTCTGAATTAATCTTGAATCCGGCACGGAGATAGAGATCCAGCGCCCGGACATTCCCGGTGACAACACTTAGGCGAATAACCGGGTAGGGCTTCTGCGACAGGATACCGACGGTCTGTCTTAGTACCTTTTCGCCAGCCCCCTTCCCCTGATGGGAAGGCAGAATACAGAAATTATGAATAAAAGCCGTATCCTCATTGATATAGTTGACCCGGATCAGGCCGATTCGTTCACTCCCTGTCCAAGCGATATACGTTATCCGCTCAGGCTCATCCGTCTGTGTGAAATACTTGCGCGTATCGTCTTCCGGTTCTCCGAAGGCCTGGGAGGAGCAGGAGACCATGAATTCGAAATCCTCAGGCACAGCGGGAAGCAGGATTAGCTCTGAAGGAAGCGGGCTGGCGGAATTCATACCGGCGTAGGACATGGCGTATTCTGACCGGTCAAAATCCCCGCCCAGGGCCTGCGCCGCCAATAGTCCTGTCTGCGAGCTGGCGGGAATTTTGTAGCTGAGCCGCTGTACGCCAAGAGGCTCAATGTCTGCTCTGGCACGTTTCACAAGGCTGCGGAACACACCTTGCCGGCGGTAATCCGGATGGACCATGGCATTGATCTGCGCATAATCACTGTCCGCAGAGAACCAGCTAAGCAGGCCAATGAGCTGATCCTCGCGGTAGCAGAGCAGGGCATGGTCGCCGTCTTCCTTGACGAGATGCTCCAGGTCTGAGCTTAATTGGATAGAATCGGCCTGGCTGCACTGCTGCTCCAACGCTTTAATGTCCGCTGCCTGCTGCTTGGAATGGTAGGTCATTGGTATAATGCTATTCAATTGGAGAAGCCGCTGGAACTCCGCAACATTCTCCAGAATGCCGTCCGGCGCAAGATCATAGGCCTGACTCTGGAAGGTGGGTAGCCAGCGGACAGCGTAGGTCTGCATTCCGGCAGCCTTGCCTGCGAGAATATCCGCATTGCTGTCCCCTACGAATATGGCCTGGGAGGGTTCAATGCCCAGTGTTCGCAATGCCGAATGTATACCTTCGGGATCAGGTTTTGGCTTCGCCACATCATCGCCGGTAATCGAGAGATCGAAGAAACGCTCCAGATCCAGCGCTCCGGCCGATATCTGATAGGCCCGCCTGCTTTTACCGGTAATGACTCCAAGCTTCATTCCCTGAGCCTTCAAGGCTTGAAGTAATCCAAGGATGTGCTCATTATTCTGGAATTCTTCGAAATGCCCCTGCTTATATATTGAATAATAATCCTCTATTGCTTGTGGAACCGAAGCCGGATCTGTGAAATTTCCGCCGATGATGCCTTCCTCGGTAGGACCGAACATCGCGACAAGCTCATCGCGGGTGACTTCTCTCTGGTCGTATTGCTTAAATACAGCCTGGAAGGCACGAAAGGATAACGGCAGGGTGTCTGCCAGAGTTCCATCGAAATCAAACAGCACAGCTTGAATGGACATAAAGACAGGGCCTCCTTTCGATTGGGTTCATGCGGGTGGGACGGTACCCCAGCATTATTATGAAGTAGGCGTGCCCTGAAGCAGGCTGTTTCTGTAATTCATGAGCGGGGCCAGCCAGACCATGCCGGTTCCCCGGTACACGTTGACCAGGCCTTCGCCTGAGGCGGCGGAGCCCAGACGGGTCTTGCCTGACTTCTCGACCGTGAAGTCCAGAGAGTTGGACCACATGAGAGCGAAGTTCCCGTCCACCTTCAGCACATCATTCTGCAGCTCGACCACGACAGCTTCCTCGGAAGGAATGGGAGCTTCGAGGGCAAGAATCCCTTTGCCGCGCGCGCTCAGGTTGAACAGCCCTTCACCGCCGAGGACGGCAGAGGAGATGTTTTTGCGTGCCGCAACGGAGATGTCGAGCGTAGTCTCACAAGCCAGGAACATGCCGTCATCGATTACGATATGGTCGTTGTCCACATCAATCAGCCAGAGGTATTTGTAGGTGGTCTCCAGCAGGATGGTTCCGGTTCCCTTGTAGAGCGGTTTGACGGCACTGGTTCCGGTTGCCGCCCCCGACAGCATATTACGCATCAGTCCTCCTACGCCTTTAATGCCGGAGGTCATCTCGATATTGCCGATCATATACTGCATGGCTCCGGCGCTCAGCATCACCTCATTGTTATTCAGCTCAATCATCAGCTGCTTGTTGCGCATATTGCTCTTACTCATGAAGAAGTTGGTCTCTGCTTCATACCGGGTAGTGGTGCTGAGATCCTCTTTGTATTCGATGATGCTGAAGCCGCCTAGCTGCTCTTTAATGATTACGTTGGAATTGTCCTTCAGATTATTAATGGTAAAAGCCATCGATACCCGCTCCTTCGGTTGCTGTAGTTATGCAATGCTGTGCATCATGCCTTCAAAGCATACGTATTCGACACTTCTCGCGGGGTTCCTTGAATTCCGGGAGAAAAAACGCATACAATAATTCCTTTACTTCTAATATCAGGTTAGCGTAATGTTCTAAGTATAGTGCTCAGAATACAAACGTATCTCTTGACACCAGCATTAGAACCGAAAGGAAGTTAGCCTTGTTTGAGACGCTGCTGCTCAATTTTTTGTTTATGCTGTTTCCGGTGCTGATATTTCTGATTTTCTTCGAGAACAGGCCCCACGCCTACAATCATAAGATTCTTGTACTGCTCATCGCCGCCACCATGATCCTGTGTATCGCCAAGCCGATCCGGCTGGAGACCGGGTTCATCTTTGACTTGCGGTATGTTCCGTTTGTGATTGCGGCCTTGTATGGAGGGTACAAACATACCCTGCCCTTATATGTGATTCTGAATGTGTACCGTTTCTACATAGGCGGTGAGGGAACCGTCCAATCTTTACTTTTTTCGACAGCAGTCCTCATTCTGGTTCCTTCCCTAAGCGCCAGATTTCTCCGTTCTAAGCCCAAGGGACGGATCTTGTGGGCTACCTCTATCGTGGTCCTGACGATGGGCTGTTATCTGATCATTCTGGGCCAGATCATGAATAAGCTGGATACCCAGTTCTGGACGCTTGCCTTCTATGCCTTAACTACGCATGCGGTGGTCATGGCGATCCTAATGATCCTGCTGGAGCAGATCCTGGCGAATCTCAGGAACCGTGAGCGGATTATGCAGTCGGAGCGGCTGAATGTGGTCAGTGAGCTGGCGGCCAGTGTCTCCCATGAGATGCGCAATCCGTTAACCGTGACCAGCGGCTTCCTGCAGCTGCTGAATCTCTCCAAGAACCTCTCCCCGGAGGAGAAGGGGTATGTTGAGCTGTCACTGCTGGAGCTGAACCGGGCGGAGAAGATTATCAGCGATTATCTGTCTTTTGCCAAGCCGCAGTCGGAGAGCCGGGTCTACTCCAACCTGAAGGCTGAATGTGAGTACACCAAGAATGTGATCCTGCCGTATGCCACGATCCACAAGGTTGCGGTTGAATTCAGCTTCAACAACCCGCTTAGCACCCATTATGACAGTAATGAGATGCAGCAATGCCTGATTAATCTGTACAAGAATGCGATTGAAGCGATGGATGGGGTGGAGGATGCGGTCCTGTCTATTGCTGTCTTCGCGAGCGGACAGAGTATTATCATTACCATCCGCGACACCGGTGTCGGAATGACCAAGGATGAGATCTCGCGCCTGGGCAAGCCGTATTACTCCACCAAGGCAGACGGGACAGGGCTCGGAATGGTCATGGCCTATAACACGATTAACAAGCTCAAGGGCCGTATTGAGGTTACCAGCGAGAAGGGCAAGGGAACCGTCTTCCGGATCATTATCCCGGCCTAGCGCACGGCAACAGTGGGAAACTTGGTGTGAAAATGATAAAGTATCTCTAAGAGAACTTGGAACTATTAACCGGGAGGCTATGGGTAATGAGAGAAGAATTAATCGCGCAATTGAACGCTTGGCATGAGGCGGACGAATATGAAGAAATCGTATCCCGCATCAAAGAGGTGCCGACACCGCTGATCGATGAAGAGCTGGCGGTACATCTGGGCCGGGCGCTCAACAATCTGGGCCGCTACCGGGAAGCGCTTAAATGGTTCAACAAAGCGGCAGATCAGGGTAAAAAAGACCCGCTGTGGCATTTCCGTGTCGGCTACGCCCACTATTATCTGGACGAGTACGATCAGGCGATCAAAGCATTCAAGAAGGCGAACAAGCTGGACCCTGAGGATCAGGATACCCTCGAATTCCTGGAATGGAGCCGCAGTGAGAAGGCGGCGCTGGCCGCTGCGGACGAGGAGAGCGAGGATGCAGAAGAAGCTGCCGAAGCGGATTACGCTTCAGATGCCAGTCCCGATGCGGATTCGGATGCGGCAAAAGAAACGAAGCACTAGGGCTTGACGGCCGGTCTGGCCGAAGCATACAATGAAAGTCAATCTTATCAAAGAGGTGAAATGGATGCCATTCCGTACCGTCGCAAGGAACTAGTTATCGGGCTGGGTAGAACGCGTACCAGCCACCAAGGGGGAGGTCTGTCCTCTTGGTCACAGCTAACTGGATTCTTGTACGGTGCCTGGAAGGTCATTCTTTATGAGCCGGGACACTGAGTTATTCCGCTTGAAGACTATACTGCCGGGGCAGGAGTCTTTGGCGCGGAGTGGCGAGGAGAGTTCCCGGCTTTTTTGCCATACTCTTATGAATAAGATTGGAGATTGTGATCATGTTAAAAAAATGTCTTGTCCACCTCAGAGGGTGGGCCGCTCTGTATATAGGTCTAGGCTTCGCCATTCAGCTCTTAAGCAGCTTGGGCATTGTTGTCTTTCAGCGGATTCTGGATCAGGCGGTGGCGGGAACGGGCTTCCGTGAAATCCTCTACGGGGTTGTCTTCTACGGGATGCTGCTCGGCCTGAATGTCCTGCTGAATTATGCGGATGAATATCCCAGCGCCTATCTATCGAACAGCATCACAGAAAGACTGAAGATTATGGCCTTGTCCAAAATTTCCAGAATGGATTATTCCGCCTATCAGAACATGGGCACAGGCCAGATGATCAAGGTGATTGAGAACGGCGCGGCGGCCGGGAACAGCATTCTGTTCTCTTTTATCCTGAAGACGCTGCATGAGCTGCTGCCCACCATTCTCTTCAGCCTGCTCTTCATCAGCTACTATGACCTCAGAATCATGCTGGTGATTGCGGGCGGGTACGTGGTCATCTTCCTGTTAACGAATGTTCTGCTCAAAGTTCTCTACCGGATCAAGGAATCGGTGCTTATGCAGCAGGAGGCCATGTCCCGGTACGGGGTCCGCGGCTTCATGGAGCTGGTCGTCTTCCGCACCAACAAGAAGTACGCGCAGGAGATCGGCAGACTGAACAAGGCGGCACAGCAGATTATCAGGCAGAGCGCGAAGCTGCAGATGATTCATGAATCCTTCTTCGCCTTATTCGAATTGTTCATTACGGTCATTAAGGTGATTGTGCTGTTGTACGGCGTGAAGAATGTGGTCTCCGGGCAGGCTTCTGTCGGGGTCATGGTCGCGCTGTTCATGTTCATTGAGAAAATCTATACGCCAATCGCCATCTTCAACGTATTATTCGTCGGCTATAAGCTGAACAGGGTGACCTATCAGCGGTTCGAGGCATTCCTGAATGCCCCCGAGGACCGGAATCTGGAGCAGGGCAAGGCGCTTGCGCAGCTACAGGGCAGCATCGAATTCAAGGAGGTATCGTTCAGCTATGGAGAGGTGCAGGTGCTGGACCGGCTGTCCTTCTCAGTCGCGCCCGGAACCTCGGTTGCCCTGGTGGGCTTAAGCGGCAGCGGTAAGTCAACAGTCATTAAGCTGATTACAGGCCTGCTCAAAAAAAGCGGCGGACAGCTGCTGGTAGACGGCACGGATATTGATGAGCTGAGTCTGGACAGCTACTATGATCACATCTCATATCTGTCGCAGGACAGTCCGATCTTCGACACCACTATCCGGGGCAACATGGTGTTTGAGCAGCAGGTCCCGGATGAGGAGCTGTATGCAGTGCTGGACAAGGTTCATCTGAAGGAGAAGGTACTGGAGCTGCCGGAGAAGCTGGAGACGCGGGTTGGGGAGCGCGGGCTGAAGCTGTCGGGCGGGGAGCGGCAGCGTCTGGCTTTTGCCCGGGCGATCCTGCAAAAGCGGAATCTGATCATCCTCGATGAGCCGGTATCGGCCCTGGATAATATTACGGAGCGCAGTCTGATGGAGACGGTGTTCGCGGAGTTCAGGCATAAGACGGTCATTATTATCGCGCATCGGCTGAATTTCATCAGCGGCGTGGACCAGATTCTGGTCATGGAGCAAGGCAGACTGGCGGGGGAAGGGAATTTCGATTCCCTGATCCGGGACTGCCCGTCCTTCCGTACACTGTGGAATAATGGCAGGGGGCAAACGGATTAAACTATCTTTTACCTTGTGGACGATCCTGTGCCTGAACTATGCTGGGGGCAGATAGAACTTGAAGGTGAGGGTATGCGTATTATGAATCCGGTACTGTCCAGGATGAGGCTCGAAACGGAGCGGTTAATCATCCGTCCCTATATGGAAAGTGATCTTATGGCTTCGTTCGGGCTGATGCAGAACCCGGAGGTGCTGGCCTTCATGCATATGGAGGTCATGTCCATGCATGAGTATGAGGGGATGTTCCGCTGGCTGATGTTCAGCTATCATACGCCGTTCGAGCTGCCGTTCAAATATTCGTTCGCCGTCTGCGATAAGGCTACCGGCCGGCTGATCGGCTGGTGCGGGACCGGCGTGCTGGAGTTCATGGCGCCGGATGCGGAGCTGTATTATCTGATCGGGCGCGAACACTGGGGCCGGGGTTATGCTACCGAAGCTGCTGCGGCGATGGCGGACTTTGCCTTCGGTGTGATCGGACTGGAGCAATTATATGCCAAGGCAGATCCGCGCAACACCGCGTCGCTCGGGGTGCTCCGGAAGCTGGGCTTCCGGGTGGAGCAGGAGCTGGCCGGATTGACCGGCGATTATGAGGATTGCAATGGGGAGCTGCTGCATGTGCTGAGGAAGGAGTGGTTTGTGGAGCGGTTTAAAGGTGACTTGGAGGAACTGGAACAAATTTAGCTGGAACAAATAACGGGTGCCGTCCCTGAGGGGGATGGCACCCGTTTATGCGTGATGGATGCAGCTGTATAGAATGCAGTAGTTTTGATTAATCGGCGGAATCTGGCACGTTCGAATTGAACATTCAGAGATAGTTGTATTCCGTGCATTTAAAACCCTGATAAGGATGGTTTTCCTCTTCTAACTGTAGCTTGTACAACTAAATCTGCTCGAATGGGGGAGATTCGGGTAAATTGGGCGATTTAGTTGTAGTAAATACAGCTAACTGCACATTCGGCGGTACATCTGATGATTTAGCTGTACGAAGTACAATTAAAGCATACCGCTTGCACCTAATCAGGGCATGGCATACGCTTAGCAAGCGGTTGGTTAAAGTAGCTATCACAAATGTTACTCTGGTGCTCTACTATGCTTCTAATGGATGCAGCTAATTCGCCCGTGGATTAACTCTAACCTGTGCGCCCTTGCCGCTGGTCTGCAGGCCGGAGGCCTTGGTTCCGGCTTCCTTCAGATCGGCCACGAGCCGCTCCAGCACTGCCTTCGCAGCGGCGGATTCCTTGGCGCCGGAGGACTTCACGACGAGCTGCACCGGCTTGCCGGAGCGCAGATGCTTGTCCGCCTGACGCAGCTTCGTGTCGTAGTCATGCTCTTCAATATGGGCGGTGAAGCGCAGCTCTTTCACCTTCTCATTACTGCCGCCGCCTTGCGGACGGCTGGTATCGCCCTTGCGGACAGCTTGCGCAGCCGCTTTGCCTTTGCCCTTGGCAACCAGGCTGCAGGGCGGCGGGCTGCTCATCAGCGAGGTGCAGACCAGGTCGGCCCCTGCGGCTCTGGCCTTGGATAGCGCCTCGCTTCTGGATACGGTGCCGAGCTTCTCGCCCTTCAGCCCGGTCAACTCTACCTCGGCTGCCTTAATCTGTTCATTAATCAGTACGGCCACGGAAATGATCCTCCCTTTGCGGATATGATATAGCTATCATATATGGAAGCGGGCGGGGCTTCAATAACGGCTGCCGGATGCTTGCAGCAGCCAGGCCGGCAGGTTGAGACAGTTGTGCAAAGCGGTTATACTCAGTGGACGCAGGTTTTTCAGCATTGAACCACTGGCACTACTATATTTTCTGTTGAATGGGGGATGGCAATTGAATGACACAGCTGACGATAAGCAGTTAATTCTGCTTATTGCACAGAAAGACTCGAATGCCCTCGAACTGCTCTATGACCGGTATGAACGGGTCATCTATAGCTTTGCTTACCAGATCGTGAAGGATTCGATGGCTGCCGAGGAGGTTATGCAGGAGCTGTTCCTGCGCCTGTGGAAGAATGCAGGGCAGATTGACTTCGGCAAGGGCAAGCTGCTCACCTGGATGTTCGCAGTGACCCGCAATCTGGCGATCGATTATCTCCGCAAGCGGGACGCCAGGCTGCCGCGTCAATCCGGCGAATCCGGGAATCTGGAGCAGGTTCAGGACCATAGCGCGCTTACTGAGGATCTCGTTGAGCTGCAGATGGCGGGGGAAGAGATCAGAGAGGCGCTGCTGGGATTAAGCCGCGACCAGCAGCAGGTAATGGATATGATCTATTACCAGGGCTACACCCAGCAGGAGGTAGCGCAGCTTGCGGCTATCCCGCTGGGCACGGTCAAGGGAAGAGTCCGGCTGGCGATGAAGCAGCTTCACAAATCGTTACGGCACTGGGGAAGGAGGGATCATGCGCATGAGTGAACACAATGAGGAACTCTGTGAATTGGCCGAATTATATACGCTGGGCGCGCTGACTGCAGAAGAAATGCAGCAATTCGCTGCCCATGTGGCAGAATGCGCGGAATGCAGGGAGCTGGTGGAGGAATACCGTCAGGTACTGGACCATCTTCCGCTTGCCTCTGAGCCGGTAGACCCGCCCTCCGGGATGAAGGAGCGCATCCTGTCACGGGTGCTCGAGTCCGGGAATGCGGGTGCACCGGCAGCCCGGCCGGAGACCCGCTTGAATATCCAGCCTGATGCAGAGCGGGCTGCGGAGCATGAGCCAGCGAGGACTCCTCCAGCAGAGCAGGAGCAGGGCATGCCCCAGTTAAGCATCCCTGAGCCCAAGAGAACCCGCTTCTGGGGGTACCTGAGCCTTGGACTGGCTGTGGCTGTGCTGCTCCTGGTCGTCTACACCGGCCAGCTGCGCGGCGATGTGTCTGAGCTGAAGCAGCAGCTGGCCTCCGGCACCGGACCGCTCCAGGGGCTTAAGGTGAATGAGGCTGTAGCACTTAGTCCGGCGGGAGAAGGGATTACTGCCAAGGGGACAGCAACGATTGTCGCAGACCCTACCGGCACCCACCTTGTGCTTCAGGCAGAGGATCTGCCGGAGCTTACCGGTACCGAGGTCTATCAGGTATGGCTGATCAAAGGGGACAAGCCAGTGAATGCGGGCACCTTCATCTCACAGGGCGGGAACGGGGCACTGTATTATTCCTTCGACCCGAATGCCTATGATACCATAGCCGTTACACTGGAGCCGGATGGTGCGGGCGTTACCCCGCGCGGGAAAATGATTCTCGCAGCGCCGATTAAGCAGGGTTAGCAGGCAGGCGACCGGAATTGAATAGACTTGAAGCTGAACAGCCGGGAGGATGATTCCCGGCTGTTTGTTCGAAGTTAAGAATTTCTATGCTTTGCGCAATGCTGGGCAGCCTCTTTTTTGAGCTGGGGGTCAGCCTCGTAGCCGGAGACCTGTTTAATCTTGTGATTTTCCGGTGAATGGGTAATAGCGTATATACTGACAAGAAGCAGTCCTTCGGAATAGGGGACAGGCTTGTTTTGCAGTGTCCAATTAGGGAGGCTAAAGGCATGGATGAGGCGTTGCTGGAACAGGTGAAGCGTTGGCATGAAGAAGATGAATATCAGCAGATTGTGGACCGTATTCTGGAGATTCCGCCGGATGCAAGAGATTATGAGTGTATCGGCCAATTAGGCAGAGCCTACAATAACCTGGGTGAATATGGGCGGGCGCTGGAGCAGCTACTCAGTATCTCCAAGGAAGGCGGGGAGGATCCGCTGTGGCAATTCCGCATAGGGTATTCTTACTATCACCTGAAGCAGTATGAGCAGGCTATTCATGCCTTTGAACGTGCGGAGGAGCTGGAGCCGGGAGACGGGGATACGGCAAGAATGCTGGAGTGGAGCCGGGAAGGCGCCCAGCGTGAGACAAGAGAGCAGGCAAGACGCACTGAAGCGCTGGAGGCCTTGAAGGTGAATAGAGAGGGGGGCGGTAGAGACCTTGGTGCATTCCTCGACTATTGCGCGGATTTCTGGGAGGACAGTGACTATGCCTTGAAGGAGTATGTGTCCCCGCTGCCCAGTGACGAGCTGATTGCCTCTGTGGAGCAGGAAGTGGGTTATAAGCTGCCGGCCTCTTACATCGCCATGATGAAGCAGCATAACGGCGGGATTCCCCGCAATACGTGTTTTCCGGTGAATGAACCCACTTCCTGGTCAGAAAATCATGTCGCAATTTCGGGAATTGCCGGGATCGGACGCGACAAACTCTATTCCCTCTGCGGGGAGCTGGGCAGCCGCTTCATGATTGAGGAGTGGGGTTACCCCGATATCGGCGTGGTCTTCGGCGACTGTCCTTCCGCTGGACATGATGTGATCATGCTGGATTACCGTCACTGCGGCCCGGAAGGGGAACCTGAGGTGATTCATGTGGACCAGGAGAGCAACTATGAGATTACGTTCCTGGCCCCGGATTTTGAGACTTTCATTCGCGGGCTGGTGAATGAGGAGGTCTACGATACTTCGGAGGAGGATAAGCAGGAGGATCTAGAGAAGGTAGCGTCCGCTCCATTCTCTCCGCTGCTTCAGGAGCTGTGCGACAAGGTTACGGAAGTGGACGATATAGAGGGCGCTATCCGCAAGATATGCACCCGCATTGTAGAGAAGAAGGGCCATTTCTCACTTCATGTGGACGAAGAATCCACCCTGATGTATGATCTCCAGTTCTGGCTCTATACCAGCGCTTACCCGAATACGGGCCGTGACCAGTATCTTGAGATTTATTCCAAAATGATCGCGTTCGGCGGTGAATTCAGCACAGGCGGATATGCCCCGGGCTTCATCTCGGATTGGCTGGATGAGCGGATCCGGCAGGGAAGGATTGTAGAGACTGAAGGGACGCTCCGGTTCACGGATGAGGCGAAGGAACAATTGCTTGAGAAGCTGAAGGAAGCAGAAGTAGGGGGAGCTGTAGATCTGAAGCCTTTTATAATCGTGGAGCAGGATAATGGCGGCAAGTCGGTCATTCTGAGCGTTGGCAATTATAAGACAGAGGTATTCGCTGCACGGGAGGAGGAGGGCTTCGAGGGCAATGGATATGATTGGGCATCTCTGGCAGCGGTATTCCTGGAGGAAAAGATGCCTGCGCTGGCGGGTGTTGTCCAGTTCGACCCGGAGGCCGGTATGTTCTGCGCCTATTCATCTGACGGTGATGCGCTTGTCGCCTTCGCGACTGCCTTCAAGCAGGCTTGCGAGGACGATATGCTCATCCGCGATTTATTCTCGCGGGCTGAGCTGGACTAGACCGGATAAGACATTAACGGGACTGCCTGTATTATAGGGCGGTCCTGTATTGTTATAAGGGTACTTTCGAGGAACTTTTTGGATTTTTTTGCGTCTCTCATATATAGAATGTAAAATTCAGGAGGTTGTATGATGAGGAAGTTGATCCTATGTTCATCTATTGTTCTATGTGCTGCGCTTGTGGCACCGGTAGCACATACGGCGTCTGCAGCAGGCAAGAGTCCCCAAGGAACACAAGTAGTTGTGAATAATAACGATTTAGAGGCCAAAGACATTCTTAACAAGAAGAATCAGGTGTTTTTTAGTCTGACTTCACTCCAAAGCTTAGGCGGTTTAACATTTGCCTGGAATAATGCGACGAAGCAAGTAACCGTGAAGGGGAGCGGCACGAGTCTGCAGTTGACCATAAATAATACAACAGCACTGAAAAATGGAGCCTCCGTTTCCTTAAGCGCTGCTCCATTTATTCATAATGGCAAAACCATGATCCCTTTACGTTTTGTTGCCGAAGCGTTGGACGGTTCAGTAATTTGGAATCCAGACACCCAAACGGCATTTGTGTCAAAACCAAGCGCGAAATTGTTGGCTGATGTGAAGAGCAGCGAGTTAAGCACTGCAAGAAATGCTGCGATTAATCTTCCCAGAGTTTCACAGCTCAAGGAGGACTTTGAGCCCTCGCTGGAAACCGCCAGTCTCCAATATTATTTTCCGGCGACTACAAAGGACCGGTTCATCGAGGTTAATAATAATGTAATCCGTTACTATCAGTTGACGAAGAACACAGCTTACCTTAAGTGGCAAGCTCTCACTGGCGACAAGGCTGGTAAGCAAGAAAACCTTTATTTCATCAACCGCTCTTTTACGCAGCAGGATGGTTCCTTACCGGATTTTACAGCTACGACATTCGCAAGCTTTCGCTGGATGCCTCATATCACTTCCACTGGGTATAGTTTGATTAATAAGGAGAATTGGAATGAGGTTATTTATAAAGAAGCCGAGGTTCCTCAGCCTAAGCTAAAGGAAAATTATATTATTGTGGACATTCCAGAGGAACAATAATGTTTAACCCTATGCTGACCGTTCTGGGATTGCCGTGACTCTAGAGAATGTAAGGCTGGGTGTCCGTAACCGCCCAGCCAACGTTCAACTTGTCCCACATATGTAACTGTAGTGCAGTGACGCTGCCTCAGCTAGTTGCTCTTGTGTCCATCCTTTGGCCTTTCTGAGTTCATGTATCCGATTTCCTACACATTATGGTAAATTCATGGTATCACCTCAGGAATACTTATGTCTCAAAAGCTCCTTTAACCTCGCTAACAATCCTCTGCAAAGTGCTGATTTGCTTTACGCTCAACCCGCTGACAATAACCGCATATTCATCAAGGGCTTTCGGTACCGCTTTTGGACATGCAACGTCCGCTTGTCTATTATTTTGGGTTCAGTCATCTGATGCGGGGCAGCGCTTATCAAAAGCAGCAAAAGTATGACGACGCTAGAGAGAGGGTATACCGCTATGCTGAGCTGGGCTGGATGGAGGATTTAGGGGTAGAAGGGGAGGCAATTGCCGAGTTCAGAGGATTGGCACGTGCTAACCTGTATATGGTTGAGATTCTCTCAGGGCAGACTGGACTTCTGGAGGAATATTTCTGTTTCTTGGAGAATAATCCTGAAGAGCTGCTGCCCAATATGGGCTTGATGTCAAAGATCTACTAGACCGCTATGCAGAACAGAGTGAGGGGTTTGGAGCGTACGAGGATAGAGATAACATCTCGCATTATTACTGCTATTGTTATCACTTGGCGTTATTTGAAGCGCTGCGTGAGAGAGTGACGGCAGAAGAGAGCAGAAGGTATGATGGGGTGCTGGCAGATTGTCTGGCGAGGTTGTTCAAGAGCCTTCCTGAGGCGTGAACGTGCAGAGCTACAATTCGGCGTAGCGTGTTGCTGAAGTTGTTTGGGGAGGTTACCGCATCTCCATTCCCATACAAAGAACTTACGTTCCTTTAATGCCGAGTATATTGCAAAGCAAAATAGAAGCCTCCTATTGGATAGGGCTTCTATTAAGTAACGCTAAGCATAGGTATAGCAACAAAAGTTCAGCGTTGTATGATGTTGAAATTGCTCACTCTTTTGCCGCCACTATCAACTCTTTGGAATCAATCACTAACCCGGCAGATTGGATAAAGTCAAAGCCAAGAATACCATCAATCTCCATGCCGTAGTCCATTTCCCCAATTTCTACTTCAAACCCTCCCAGAGATACCTCTCCCGTACTCACAAAATCAAACTGCTTGGAATAGACGACTTCTACTCCGCCTACACCCCTGATTTTGTTCAGAAAGTCGCCAGGTTCAATTTGAACCCCGATGGCATCTACCACATCAGCGTTGAAAATAGTTCCTGCCGAGCCTGTATCCAGCAAGACATTCTTCAAATGAAGCTCTTCACCGCGGTAACAAATGATCACTTCGATAAAAGGCAGCCCGTATCTCACGTCAATCCTCATCTTGGCCCGCGTACCCCCGCCCATTTTTCCCGAAGCTTCAGCTCCTCGCGGGATGTATGAAAAAAGCCGTACTCCCGGTATGGCTGTTCACGATGCAATTCATAGTAGCGTTTCATGGCAACCGTTGAATCGTCGAAACGATCAATGAGAGCCACTTCGTCAATAAGCCAGTACCCGTCTTCCGAACGAGACTTTAACGCCTCACAGACCACCCACTCATCAGGGAACTGCTCGCGGACATCTTCCCATCGCATCCTCATCACCTCCGGATAACCTAACTTGCATCTACTCCCAGTATAGCACAAAAGCCCAACCAGAGAATGTTAAGGCTAGGCTTAAACCCATGATGAACCCCTGTTCATATTAACCATTGTGGTGTTTTATGGACAAGGGGACAAGACCCGTATGGTTGGAATCACCAGACTCTTGCCCCCCACATCCCAACACAATGGCTTGTAGCTCGTTTGCGTTTATTATGTTCCGTACATTACTAAACTTGCTTAGGCTTTGCCGGACGAAGCATGCTGCCGACCAGCCGCAGGCTTTGTCTGCGGGTCATGAAGCGGGAGATCTGGGCGCCCAGGTAATTGCGGAATCCGGGGACAATGTACTGTTTTCCTCGGGCCATAGCGCGCAGTGTAATTGCCACTACCCGCTCAGGCGAGTCCTTCGCGCCGCCGACGGAAGCATCCTCCGTACCCACTACGTTGAAGAAATCCGTCTCTGTTGAGCCTGGGCACAGGGCGAAGAATTGCACACCGCGATCACGATTCTCCCAGTAGAGGGCATCGGTAAAGGACAAGACAAAAGCTTTGGTCGCCCCATAGACGGCCATATAAGGCAGCGGCTGAAAGCCTGCCGTAGACGAGACATTGATAACGGCGCCTGACCCATTGTGGAGCATTGCGGGAAGGAATAAATGAGTCATATCCACTACAGCGGCGACGTTCAGCATCACCTCATCATGCTGGCGCTCCCCGGAGACCTGCTCGAACAGTCCGTGGGTGGCGAAGCCCGCATTGTTAATCAGGAGATCGATGCTCAGGCCTAGCTGCTGGCAGGTCTGATACAGCTCTCCGGCAGCACCTTGAAGCGATAGATCCTGGGGAATTACCCGACACTGTATTCCATGGCTTCGGGTCAATTCGGCTGCGAGCGCATCCAGTTTTCCTTTGGATCTGGCTACAAGCACCAGATGGCTGCCTTTCTTGGCGAGTTGTCTGGCGAACTGTTCGCCGATTCCCGAAGAGGCTCCGGTGATTAACGACCATTTTCCTTTAATATTCATAGTTTTGCTCCTTCAACAACAGTGTTTTATAATGGAAACAACGTTACCGAATTGCGAAAAAAATATGACCGATCCTAGCGGGCATAAGTTCGTTCTCAGCCGTATACGTCCGTGTTCGGCGGCGTTAATACAATTGGTAACACTGTTTCTTATATGAATCATAGTAACCAAAAGAATACTGCTGTGTCAATCTGTTTTTTTCGCATGAGGGTTCAATTGACAACCTATGTTCAAATGTTTAGAATTCCTGTTAGAACCCGGCAACTCTGTTGCTGGTCAATAACATGATAACCGAATGAAGGTGATTCTTATCCGTAGCGAAGACAAACCTGCACCCTCCACGGGGCGGGTATTAAAAACATATCAGGAAGCCCGTATGCAAAATACGGAGAATCTCCGTAAGCTGGTGGTGGATGCGGCCGCTGCCATTCTCCAGGAAGAGGGGCCGGAGGCCGTTACTGTCCGTAAAGTATCGCAAAGGATGGGCTGTTCCACTAAGATCATCTACAGTTTATTTGTCAATAAAGAGGGTTTGGCCCAGCAATTATATCTGGAGGGCTGCAAAATACTGGCCCAGCGGTTTGAAGAAGTGCCGGCTTCTTCAGATCTGTTACAGCATCTGCTGGATCTGGGCGAAGCCTTCTGGCAGTTCGGACAGGAGCACAGCAGCTACTACAAGCTGATGTTTGGAGGAGCTTTTGCCGAGTTCAAGCCGGATGCGGAGAGTATGCAGGGAACACTGACCGCCATACGCCAATTACATGTTCTAATCATTACCGCCCAGCAGCAGGGACTGATTTCGGACCAGGAAGAGACCGGGGCTCTTGTCGCCGCCATATGGTCATCGCTGCACGGTGTAATTCACCTGTATATGGGCGGATTCCTTGGCGATGCCGATGCCGCCCATACCGTATACAAACAAACCATGGCTATGCTGGCCCGATCCTTGTTTGCAGCACCGGAGCCAGGCAGAGGAGAGAGCAAGGGATGATTGCATTAATCTTGGCTGCGGGGTATGCGACCCGCCTGTATCCATTAACGCTAGACACGCCCAAGCCGCTGCTCCCGGTTCAAGGAAGCCGGACGATTCTGGATCTGCTGGCCGCCCGTCTGGAGGTGCTGGAGGAGATCTCGGAGATTCTCATTGTGACGAATAACCGCTTCTTCCAGGCTTTTGAACAGTGGCAGCAGCAGTATAAGGGCATGAAGCCGGTTCGCGTTCTGAACGATGGCACTTCTTCTCCTGAGGGGCGGCTAGGCGCGATTGGCGATATCCAGTTTGTGCTGGAGCGGGAGCAGCCGCAGGAGGATCTGTTGGTTCTGGCAGGCGATAATGTGCTGGGATTCGGCCTTGAGGGGTACTTGGACTATTTTCATAAGGTGGGTACCGACTGTATTCTTGTCCGTAGGGTGGATGATCCGGCAGAGCTGCGCAGTATCGGTGTGGCGGAGCTGGATGCGCAGAATCGGGTCTTATCTCTGGAGGAAAAGCCGCAGGCGCCCCGCTCGAACATTGGCGTATTCGCGCTGTACATCTACAAGCGGTCTACGCTGCCGCTGTTCTCCCGTTATCTGGCCGAGGGGGGCAACCCGGATGCGCCGAGTTATTTCCCCGAGTGGCTGCATTCCCGTCAGGAGATGCGGGCCTATTATACGGAGGGGACGATTGATGATGTTGGCACCCCGGAGGCCTATGCGGAGATGCGGGCCAGGCTGGGGGAACAGGCAGAGTGACCTGGGTTAATAATCAAAAAAACGCACGGATACAGAGAGAATTTCTCAATCCCGTGCGTTTTATTTGGCAGAGAAAGGGTAGTAGAGCGGTTCTTGGAGATTATCTATGATTCAGTACAATTGGGCCGCCGCCTCTGGAGTAAAGGCTTGAATTTCCTCCAACCTGCCCTCACGGATTTTCTTCGCCCATGCCGGATCACCCAGAAGTGCGCGTCCAACCGCTACCAGATCGAACTCCTGGTGGTCCAGCCGCTTCAGCAGCTCCTCCATCCCTTGATGGTCTGCATCCCCGCCTTCAGCGGGAGCATTGTCCATGCCTACGGAACCAACGGCAATCGTCGGCTTCCCGGTAAGCTTCTTCACCCATCCGGCGAGACCCAGCTCCGAGCCCGCGAATTCCGGGTCCCAGAACCTGCGGGTCGAGATGTGGAAAATATCCACCCCTGCCTGTACCAGCACATCCAGGAATTGCTCCAGCTGCTCCGGTGTATCCACCAGCTTCGCCGTGTAATCCGCCATCTTCCACTGGGACAACCGGATGGAAATCGGATAATCCGGTCCGACTACAGCGCGGACGGCCTGGATAACTTCGGCTGCAAACCGGGTACGCTTCAGGAAATCGCCGCCATAGCGGTCCGTCCGCTGATTGGTTATTTCCCAGAAGAACTGGTCAATCAACAAGCCGTGACCGCCGGAGAGCTCTATTCCGTCGAAGCCAGCTTGCTGTGCATTCACTGCCGCATCGGCATAGGCCTGAATGACCCCGGCAATTTCTTCTTCTGTCATCGGCCCGCTTATCTTGTTCCCCTGCATGTCGAGTCCTGATGGCCCGATTGATGGTGCATCCGGGTGAGGCTGGGAACCCATGGGTCGAATCATTCCCATATGTGCCAACTGCGGAAAAATGATACCGCCGGCCTCATGAACCTGTCTAACGACTTCACGCCAGCCGTTCAGAGCGGCCTCACCAAAGAGACTAGCCAGTCCCGGATCACTGCTTGCTGCCGGATGGTCAATCATACCAACGGTGATGATTAGCCCCACCCCATTCTCAGCACGGCGGCGGTAATACGCTGCCATATCCTCACCCGGTACTCCCTCCGGTGAAAAAGCACGCGCCATCGGTGACATTACAATCCGGTTGGGTATAGTTAATTGTTGAACCGTGTACGGTTCAAATAAGGTCTCCAGTGAATGGATTTGCTCCTGTTGTTTAGCCATGGTTAACGCCTCCTGTAGGTTGAATGATTATTCTCAAAGCGGGGTATGAATGCAATAGTAACAAGCTCCAATCCTCCCTTCAACCAACAAACTGCCCAAGTTGTTGCTTAAGCTAGAAGCTGGATAAACTGTCGTATTGGCAGATCCTATTTGTTGTGTACAGAGCACATGTTTATAATTAAGAGGATTATAATCTCTTCTGAAAGGGGCGCTCCTTGGATGGCTGGCATACTTCCCCCCAATCCGAACGACCCGCGGGTGATTCGGACCCGTCAATTAATTCTGGATGCCTTCGTCCGGCAATTGAATATCATGGACTTCAACTCGATAACCGTCGGCGACATTACCAAAGCAGCTACGATTAACAGGACCACCTTTTATGCACATTTCCAGGATAAATATGCGCTGTTCGAAGCCTTTTTGTTAGATGCCTTTACGAATATGGTCCTCCATAAAGTCGATGCAAAAGGACCGTTGACTGAGAAAACGCTTCAAGAGCTGATAGTAGCATTATGTAATTATCATGAAAACAGCCACCGCTGTTTCAAAAGATATGATTCTGTAGCTCTCTTGCTTGAAGAGAATATTAAGCTGCATCTCGAGAAACTTATCCTGCAGCTGATCTCCGGATCAGCTGCGGCTACAGATTCGAAGCCGCTTGCAACTGCCGCCATCCTGCTAAGCTGGTCCTTATATGGCGTAACCTACCGCTGGAATCTGGAGGGAAGATCAGAGTCTTCCTCCAAACTGGCGGAGCGGGTAATGCCGCTGATCACGGGCGGATTTCCCATGAGCCCCCAATGACCAAAAACGCAGAGCAGCGATCCTCCGAATGGGGGAATCGCTGCTCTGCTCACTTTTTGTGGTTTTAAGAATGAAGAGAACTGTCTTCCGCCGTAGAAAACCTGCTTTTGGGACAGCCTCGTAGCCGTTTCCGCTTGGTTACGGCTCTACGCCATAGATCAGCGTTCCATTATGGTATACAGTGATCCGGTCATTGGCCGTGAAGCTGGTCAGCAGCGGCCGGAAGGAGTAATCGTTGGCCTGGCTATAATTTGCATAGTTATCCTTGTGAATACGGAACTGGATCTCTCCGGTCGAGCCGGAAGCTGCCAGGCTGCCTGCCCCATCCTTGAAGGAGATTTCAGCGTAGGCATCAGCGTTCGGGACCGGAACCGCGAGCGGGACGATGGTGGTCTGGATATTGTTTTTGCCGACGACGGCGTAGTCAATCTCCATGGTGTGTGCGGAGCTGCCGTCCTGGGTGAACCAGTAACGGATCGTGAATTGGCTGAGCGGGACAGGGACGGTGGAAGTACTCTTCAGCTGAAGACTTGCCCGGATGGAGCCCACGTTGTTGCCGGTCTCATCACTGCGGTAGAGCGGAGTGGCGGTTACAGGTCCTGTCCCGGGGCCGCCGGGCTCCTCAATAGGAGGGAAGGTGACTGTCTTCATGATCCGGTTCAGCATGAGCTGCTTCGGCCGGTTCCAGGTTGCCCAGTCATCCTGCAGCAGACCGCCGGTATCCCCGCTGTTGGGGTTCAGTGTCCAGTAAGTCCAGTAGAGATCATTCGTGCCGATGTAATCGACTAGTTTATTCTGCCACTTCCCTTCAACCGAGAGGGTGTCCACGCTGCGGCCTCCGAATTCACCCATGATTAGAGGGGCAATGTTCTCTTTGCTGATATAACCCCAGGTCTGATCCCATATAGCAGGCAGGTTCGCCGGAAAAGCCGGATCGCTGAACCACGGCTGCTCCGCCACCCCGGGACCGTAATCATGCGGAGAATACACCACTTGATTCGGCACGGTAAGCGTTACCGGATAATTCCGCACCCCGGTAAGGTTGCCGCCCCACCAGTACTTGCTGGTGTTACCCTGCACATTCTGCTCGATCCCTTCGACGATGATCAGCCAGTGCGGATTCACCGCAAGGATGGCATTCCCAGCCCGCTGGGCCGCGAGCCGCCAGTCTGTACTGAGATCACCGGTCCCCCAGCTTGCCGGGCCATGAGGCTCATTATGCAGGTCGGCACCGATTACCGTAGAATTATTCGCATACCGTGCAGCCAGCATCACCCAGTCACTGATCCAGCGGGATTCAGGATATGCAGCGGTATACCAGAGCGTCGACTGCCCGCCGGAATCGGGACGGTGCCGGTCCAGGAAGATTTGAATGCCGCGCTGGCCGGCTTTTTCGATTAAGGTATCCATAATTTCGATGGGAGTCAGACCGGCCAGGTCCGGGTTTTTGGCATAATCAATGCTGTTGGCCTGGGAAGCCGGATCGAACATTTGACTGCTGAACGGCAGGCGAATCAAGTTGTACCCTTCTGCGCGGACCTGATCGAGCACATCATCCATGGAACGCGACCATAATCCGTGCGGGGAATAGTTCGGCGTCTCGAAGCCAAACCAGTTCAGTCCGTTGAACACGGCCGGGTTCCCCTGCGAATCTACAATCCGGCTGCCCGAGGTGTGATAAAAAAGCTTCGCTGCCCCCTCAGCCTTCACCGGCTGTCCGGCAATAGCGGTTGTACCTGCAAGCAGTGTTAAAGCCAAAAGCATTGTCCCCAGTGTCCTGAAACCAAAGGTCATTCATCTTCCTCCTCGTAATATGATTCATGATAAAGTCGAACTTTATATCATACGGGTAAAATGAAAACCTATTCATCCCGGACGGGTCTAAATTATGGAAAATTTTTGAATAAAACAGGAGGGGGGCTGTTGGAGTCACTCTATACGGACCAATGCACTTATGGGATAAGCCAGGTGGCTAGGGGGATCGAAGATAGCAGTTGGATTAAGTACACTTGCTGGTGAGCGAATGGTCTGTGTTACAACAGTAAATGGATAAACAGCACTTAAATCTTCCCGATTCACCCAAAGCAGCAAAAAGAGTAAGCGATAGGTGTTGTAAATCCACTTATTACCGTACATCTCTCCCAAACCGCTAATTTAAGATACATTTTTCCAATTGTTTAGCACAAATTACAAGAATCACATCTAGCTTAAAAAGGTAATAATTGTTATAATTACTAATGTAAGCGTTTGACTTCACCGGAGCGTATACATACAGTTACAGCCTTAACGGTTAAAGTCAGGAAACTATTCAAGCCGAGAGGAGATTAAAAGAATGTTTAGAAGCAAAGCAATACAATGGGCAGCTATCGGGTCGCTTGTCGTGTCTTTATTTATGGGGTCTCTTGCAGCGGGCGGGGAGAAGGTGTTCGCCGCCGATTGCACGGCCGGTTATGTAGCTCTAACGTATGATGACGGGCCGAATCCAAGCAACACGACGAACCTGCTGAATGCCTTGCAGCAGAATGGCCTGCGCGCCACGTTCTTCAATGTCGGGCAGAATGCGCAGAACAATCCTTCGCTCGTCCTGGCCCAGAAGAACGCAGGGATGTGGATTGGCAACCATTCCTGGTCGCATGCGAATCTGACCCAGGTGGGTACCTCCCAGATTATATCGGAGATTACGAGCACCCAGCAGACGCTGCAATCCATTACCGGCACAGCTCCGAAGCTGTTCCGTCCGCCGTACGGGGCGACTAACGCGACTCTCAAGTCCATCGAGGCCCAGAACGGCCTTACCGAAGTACTCTGGAACGTGGACTCCCAAGACTGGAACGGAGCGGGAACCGCCCAGATCGTGGCCGCTGTGGGCACGATGAAGAATGGGGATGTCATCCTGATGCATGACCAATACCAGACCACACTCCAGGCAGTACCGCAGATTGCACAGAATCTCAAGAACCGCGGCCTATGCTCAGGCATGATCTCGCCAAGCACGGGCAGGGCGGTTGCGCCTGACGGCGGCAATGGTCCTGGTCCCGCTGTAACGAAGGTAGAGGCGGAGAACATGACCAAGGCCGGTCAATACACCTCGAATATCAGTTCCCCGTTCACCGGAGTCGCTCTGTATGCAAACAATGATTCCGTGAAGTACACCCAGAATTTCACCAGCGGCACCCATAATTTCTCCCTGCGCGGGGCCTCCAATAACGCCAATATGGCCAGGGTGGACCTCAAGATCGGCGGGGTGACGAAGGGGACCTTCTACTATGGCGGAAGCAGTCCTGCGGTCTATACGATCAGCAATGTCAGCCATGGAACCGGCAATCAGGTGATTGAGCTGGTGGTTACCGCCGATGACGGGACTTGGGATGCTTATCTTGATTATCTGGAAATCAATTAAAGCTACAACATTGAAGGGGGTGCCCCAGCCAGCTATCGCATGGCTGACGGGCACCCCCTTATTCAAGTTCAGCTTCGGCCTGCCAGAGCCCGGATCTGCTCCAGATCACTGCTGCACAGCGCCTCCAGATGGGCGGTGATCTTCCGGGGACTCCAGTCCCACCACTTCAGCTCCAGCAGCAGGGCGATGAGCTCGTCATCGAAGCGCTGCCGCAGAATCCGGGCAGGATTGCCCCCGGCAATATGGTATGCGGGAACATCCTTGGTGACGGTAGCATTGGCGGCGATGATCGCGCCGTCGCCAATCGTCACGCCCGGCATAATGGTGGCATTCTGGCCGATCCAGACATCGTTTCCGATGACAGTATCGCCTTTGTAGGGCAGGTCCGCCAGCTCAGGCGTTGCCTGCTCCCAGCCGCCGCCCATAATGTTGAAGGGATAGGTGGTCACCGAGCCCATCCGGTGGTTGGCACCGTTCATAATGAATTCGGTGCCGCGGGCGATGGCGCAGAACTTGCCGATCATCAGCTTGTCCCCGATGAACTCATAGTGATGGGTAACACGGCTCTCGAAGGATACCGACTCGTCAGGATCATCATAGTAGGAGAAGTCTCCGGCGATGATGTTGGAGCGGGTCAGCGTATTTTTGATGAAACGGACTTGCTTGATCTGTGGATTCGGATGGATGTCATTGGGATTTGGTCCTGTAGCATGCAATAGGATCACACCTTTCTCACATGAATGGGGAGCCGAGCCATAATTTGAATCTAGCTATAGTATAGTCCAAGCGGCGCTACAGTTCTTACATATATTATGAGAGACTGGTAGTTTGCAAATCTCTTATCTAGGGAGGCTTGGCTGGAATGGCTATTCTATCAACAGGGCCTATTGAGAATAATGCAGTGAACGGTGTAAGGCCTACGGTACAGGTGACGGTCAAGATTGATAACCGGGATGCGGTGAATCCGTCTGCGATTCTGATCCAAGGGTACGACTTGACCCTCACCAGAACGTTGTACGTAAGCGAGCTTATTACGGTTTCCCCGGACGAGGTGATCACAAGGAATTACTTTGCCAATCTGGATGCCTATGAGTTTGTCTTTACAACGGAGGGTCTTGCTGAATTGCAGACGGAAGTCTCTGTGTGGGGCAAGGATTCAGCCGGGCGGCTGGTTACCGCTCACCGTCTTGTCTCAGCTGAGCTGCTGGGTGCTGAAGAGGGGGGAGTCACAGGCTCCGTCAACCGTATCTATGTTGCCAATTTCAACAGCAATGATGTTTCTGTGATCAACGGTGCTACAGGTGCAGTGATCGCAGTCATCCCTGTAGGGGTGAATCCTGCTGGAATAGCCGTGAACCCGTTAACCAACCGCATTTATGTCGCTAACTTGAACAGTGACAACTTATCCGTTATCGACGGGTTAACCAATACGGTGCTGGCCACCGTTCCTGCCGGGGACGGAGCGGGCGGAGTCGCGGTCAATACCGCTACCAATGCCATCTATGTTGTGAATTTTAATGATAATACGGTCACTGTCATTGACGGATTAACCAACACTGTGGTGACTACCATTATTCCCGCCGGCGGTTCTCCTTTTCCAACGGGGATCGGTGTGAATTCCTTAACCAATACTATTTATGTAGCTGAATTCAACTCGGATATTGTTACCGTCATTGATGGGGCTACGAATACGGTTATTACCCAGATTCCCGTGCAGGTGAA
The DNA here is from genome assembly GCF_037975415.1 of Paenibacillus sp. FSL M7-0896. Taxonomy (NCBI): domain Bacteria; kingdom Bacillati; phylum Bacillota; class Bacilli; order Caryophanales; family Paenibacillaceae; genus Paenibacillus; species Paenibacillus sp. FSL M7-0896. The sequence goes on along the minus strand of NZ_CP150250.1, from coordinate 7,077,764 downwards.
CCCGTTCCGTTTGGCTGTTGATCCCTTGACGAACCGGATTTATGTCGCGAACTTCACCAGCAACACCGTATCCGTCATTGATGGTGCGACCAATACGGTGATCACCAACGTGCCTGTCGGCACGACTCCGGCTGAGCCGGGAGTGAACATCTCTACCAATGCCATCTATGTACCAAACCGGGATGACGACAATGTATCGGTGATTGGCGGGTTAACGAATACGGTAATCACTACCATTCCGGTCGGAAATAATCCCAACAGCGCGGGCGCTAATCCATTGACGAACCGCATCTATATTACTAATCAGGACGATAATACGGTATCGGTTATTGATGGGGTCACCCAGGCTGTAATTAGTGTCATACCGGTCGGCGCGCGTCCGTTCTCCGTGGGCGTCAATCCGTAGGAGGCCAGGAACAGGAATCCAGTATCATGCCAATTGAGGCTATTATCTTAACGAGCGAGGTGACTCATAGGATGGAAATAACATCAGCCGAAGATATCATGATACAGCTGTCGGGCATGGACCAGGAGAATTCTGTATCCCGGATCTACGTTCCCGGGATCGGCGAATTCATGATGGTACTGCTGAAGACAGACAACAGTGCCGCTGAAGACCCGGCCCGCACCAGCGGGGCGGAGGCAGAAGAGTGCACAATGCCGGCAGCGGGGTTAACAAGGAACCCCTACCTTTAAGGATAGTCCATAAATCAGCACGCTTCCCGTAAGGAAGTGGCTGGTTTATGGAATTATAGACTTTACGCCATTCTGGGCAGTTGTACATAGAACGTCGTGGACGCTCCAACCACACTTTTTACGTAAATCCTTCCTTGATGCTGGTCCACAATGGACCTAGCGATAGCCAGACCCAGCCCGTATCCGCCCTGCTTGCGTGCTCTGGAGGTATCCGTACGGTAAAAGCGGTCAAAAATCCGCGCCAGATGCTCCGCAGCGATGCCTTCCCCTGTATTCGAGACGGAGAGAAGAACATCGCTGTTCTGCTTGTGGAGGGAGATATGGACAGCGCCCTTAGGATTCGTATATTTCACTGCGTTATCCAGCAGAATCATCACCACCTGCTTGATCTGCTCGGGGTTGCCCGGCACAGTAAGCTCCGGCTGGATGTCATAGTCGAAGGAGATATTCTTCTCGAAGAGAACGGCCTCCATGGTCAGAATAATATTCTCTACCGCTTCGCTCATGTTGAACCTGCTGTGGAGCTTCGCGGTCCGGGCGTCATCCATCTCCGTCAGGTACAGCAAATCGCCTACCAGCCGGGTCATCCGCTCCGTTTCGGACTTGATATACTGCAGCCATTTTGCCTGATTGCGGATCGTATCCTCACTGTTCGCCAGCAGCACATCTGCGTTGGTGTTAATAATCGTCAGCGGCGTCTTCAGCTCATGGGAGGCGTCGGCAATGAACTGCTTCTGCTTGTCAAAAGCCTCCCGCACCGGCGCAATCGAGCGCCCCGCAAAGTAGCGGCTGGTGAAGTAGAGGATGACCAGCGTCAGCAGGCCGACAGCCGCGAAGGTATAGATCAGGTTTGTCAGGATCTGCTGCTGGGCCGTGATGTCCATGAAGACAAACTGCTTCCCGCTGCTTGCCGGCTTGACCATGAAGATCCAGCGGCTGCCGTCCAGCGTGAACCGGCCGGTATCCTTGCCGTTACTGAGAGCCTCCTTCAACGCGGCGCTATAGAGGTCATCGTCCATCGTGAACTTCGATTCTTTGCCGGTCATCGTGCCGCTGGCATCGGTCTGCACCGTGAAGGAGACGGAGCGCTCCGGCTGGTAAGGGTCGATCGGCCCCTGATCCATGGGCATTGTCCCTCTGCCCCCGCCGCCTCCTGACCCAGGCGGACTTTGTCCATCTCCCGGACCCCGCTGCTGCATGTCCGCAATCCGGTGGAGCGCCATATAGATGTCTCCCTGCACATTGCGGTACGTGAAGATGTAGATGGCGGCGAAGGCCACCAGCATGATGATGGAGATGGTGACCAGATTGACAATCAGGAACCGGGTTTGGAGTTTATTGAACATCAGGCACTCCCCTCCAGCACGTACCCTACGCCCCTAATCGTGCTGATGCGCACCTCCGAGTTCAGGAAGGCCAGCTTTTTACGCAAAAAAGAAATATAGACCTCCACGTTGTTATGCTCCGCATCGGAATCGAACCCCCACAGCTTCTCAATGATCTGCTCCTTCGAGGTGACCGCCTGCTTCCTTAGGATCAGCAGCTCCAGCAGCTCCGTCTCCTTGAGATTTAGCTTCATCTCCCGGCCCTTCACCGTCAGCCTCGGGTTGGCCGTATTCAGCTCCAGATCCCCGAACTTCAGGGCATCGTCAGGAATCACCTCGCCCTTACGCCGCAGCGCAGCCCGGATACGGGCCAGCAGCTCCTCCGAAGCGAACGGCTTGGCGATATAATCGTCTGCACCATGATCGAGTCCGGTCACCATGTCGGTGATCTCTCCTTTTGCGGTAAGCATAATGACCGGTGTGGAGACTCCGTCCCTGCGCAGCTCCTTCAGCACGCTGATTCCATCCAGCTCCGGCATCATAATATCCAGCAGCAGCAGGTCATAAATCCCGCTCTGCGCATAATCGAGACCGGCTCTGCCGTCATGCACCGCGTCTACCGAATAATTGTGTTTTTTGAGGATTTGGGTTAGGGCCTCCGCCAGATGGACCTCGTCTTCTACAATTAATATTCTCATGGGATGGCTCATCCTCTTCCTAAGTAATGTACTTGCTGCTGGTGCCATTATATCAAGGGTACCTTTAATCAACCTTAATCCATTTAAGATTCATTAAAGGTTCGGGGGCTAAGATACATTCATAAGCAAGCGCACCCAATACTCACCCGAAAGGATCTGAACCCTATGGCGATCGAGGTCTTCAACCGCTACGAGAACAAGTATCTGTTCGACCACGAATCTTATCTGAAGCTCTATTACGAACTGCTGGAATATATGGAGCCCGATGCTTACAACAAGCAGCATGAATTTTATTCTATCACCAATCTGTACTACGACACCCCTCAGAACTCACTGATCCGCAGCAGCCTGGCGAAGCCGAAATACAAGGAGAAGCTCCGCATCAGAGCCTACGGCATTCCTGAAGGCGACACCAGAGTCTATCTGGAGATCAAGAAGAAGGTGCTGGGTCTGGTCAACAAGAGGAGAACCTCACTGACGCTGAAAGAGGCCTATGCGTTCATCGAGAGCGGCAGAGAGCCTGAATTCGAGAGCTATATGAACAAGCAGGTGATCGGGGAGATCAAGTACTTGCTGACCCGCTATGAGCTGGAGCCGAAGCTGTATTTGTCCTATGACCGCAAAGCCATGTTCTGTAAAAATAACAGGGACCTGCGCATCACCTTCGACACCAACATCCGCTGCCGCCGGTATGATCTGAAGATGGAGCACGGCGTCTATGGCGAGGAGCTGCTGGAGCCGGAGCAATGGCTGATGGAAGTGAAGGCCGAGAAGACCATACCGGTCTGGCTGGCCAGGATGCTGTCGGAGCATCAGATGTACCGCACCAGCTTCTCCAAATACGGCAACGAATATAAAAAGATGCTGCGAAACAGCCAATCAGAAAGAGAGAGTGTTCTATATGCTTGATTCGATTTTTGCCGTAGCGGAGTCTACTTCGGAACTAACGTTCACGAATGCTGCCTTAACCATCGTCATCGCCATTATCCTCGGCGGGCTGATCAGCTTCACCTACATGAAGACGAGCCCCGCCGGATACTCGCAGAGCTTCACACTGACCATGGTTCTGCTGCCGGTGATTGTTGCTATCATTATTCTGCTCATTGGCAGCAATGTGGCCCGGGCCTTCAGCCTGGCGGGCGCCTTCTCGATCATCCGGTTCCGCAGCGCCCCCGGCGATCCGAAGGATATCACTTTTGTCCTGTTCACCATGGCCTCCGGGCTGGCCTGCGGGGTGGGGGCCTTCGGTTACGCGGTCTTCTTTACCCTTATCCTCTGCGCTCTGATGGTCGTGCTTAACCGTACGGGCTTTGGACTTAAGAAGTCGATGCATAAGACACTGAAGGTAACGATCCCTGAGAATCTGGGCTATGAGGAGGCCTTCGCGGAGGTCTTCAATACCTTCAATGTCGCCTACGAGCTGAAGAAGATCAGAACCACGGAGCTGGGCAGCCTGTATGAGCTGGTCTACGCAGTAACGATTGATGAGCAGACGAGCCAGAAGGAGCTGCTGGACGCCATCCGCACACGTAACGGGAACCTCGATCTCTCACTAACCATGGCACCTGTCATGAATGAATACTAATCTGCTACAGGAAGGGAATGATGACTGATGAAGAACAGATTAACAGCTAGCAAAATAGGACTGGTGCTGCTATGCGCCGCAGTCATGTCGGCATGCAGTGCAAAAGCTGCTACGCCATCAGATACAAGTAACAACGCGGGTACATCAGTTGCGGCTGTGCAGAGCAGTTCCTCTGCCGCTGTGCAGCTGGCAAGTGTGAAGGCGGCGGATCTTGTGACTTGGGAGGAAGAGGATGCTGTAACTGCCTGGACGGCAGCAGATTCGACTGCTATAACTCTGGCTGGCACTGCTGCTGTGGTAGACGGTGCAGGCGCCACAGCGCAAGAAGGCACAGTAACCATTACGGAAGCAGGCACTTATGTGCTTAGCGGCACACTGAGTGACGGCCAGATTATCGTAGATGAGCAGGCCAAAGGGACCGTAAGGCTGGTGCTGAATGGCGCTCATCTGACGGACAGCGATAATGCTCCGGTCTACATCAAGGAAGCCGGCAAAGTGGTCATCACCTTGCAGGAAGGGACGGATAACAGTGTGACGGATGGAGCCGCCTATGTATTCGGAGACGGGGCTGAGGATGAGCCAAGCGCGGCGGTCTTCAGCAAAGCAGACCTGACGGTTAACGGCACCGGCAAGCTGACGGTAACCGGCAACTATAACGACGGCATCACCGGCAAGGATGATCTGAAAATCATGTCCGGCACCATCGAAGTGCAGGCAGCAGATGACGGTATTGTCGGTAAGGATCTGGTAGCTATACAGGACGGTAGTATTACAATTCATGCAGAAGGCGACGGCATCAAATCAACGAATGACAAGGATGCCGCCAAGGGCTTCATCGCTATTGCCGCCGGAACCTTCGACATTACGGCCGGTAATGACGGGATTCAAGCGGAGACCGCTGCTGTCATCGACGGCGGGACGTATACACTGGTGACTGGCGGCGGCTATGTGAATGCCGAAGTGAAGACCGGCGACCAGGGAGGGCCGGGAATGGGCGGCGGCTTCGGCCAGCGTCCGGAGGGTGGAGCCTTCCCTGCTCCCGGGGAAGAAGGGGGGACGCCGCCTGCGATGGATGCTGCGCCGGCGGCTGACCAGTCCCAAGCAGCGGAGAGTGGCACCGCAGCAGTGGCACAGACGGACACCGCAGCAGCGGCGGAGACAGAATCCGTCAGCGCCAAAGGGATTAAGGCAGGCGGCGACCTGACGGTGAACGGCGGAAGCTTCACAGTGGATGCCGCAGATGATGCGCTGCACAGCAACAGCAGTATCTCGGTAACGGATGGGGAATTCCAGATCGCTACAGGGGATGACGGGATTCACGCCGATGCTCTGGTCTCGATATCGGGCGGCACCGTCAATATTACGCGGAGCTATGAAGGGATAGAAGGGGCGGACATCACCATATCCGGCGGTGAAATCCATGTGACAGCTACAGACGATGGCGTCAATGTGGCCGGAGGCAACGATACTTATACGGCAGCAGGAACGCAGGCTCAGGATTCGTTCAGCAGCACCGGCAGCAACCTGCTGACCATCAGCGGCGGCACCTTGATTGTAGATGCCACAGGCGATGGTCTGGACTCCAACGGCTCGGTAACTATGACCGGAGGCACCGTCATTGTGAATGGCCCCGAGAACTCCGGCAACGGAGCCTTGGATTATGACGGGGCCTTCAACATCACAGGCGGATTCTTGGTAGCCGCAGGCGCTTCCGGCATGGCACAGGCTCCGGGAGAGGACTCCGGCCAGTATTCAGTAAGCGTGGAGTTCGCAGCTACTCAGCAGGCAGGAACCATGGTTCATCTGGAAGACGCTGATGGTAATGCCATTCTGACCTTTGCTCCGGCGAAGAGCTTCCAGACCGTAGTGGTCAGCGCTCCAGAGCTTACGGACGGCTCTTATACCGTCTATACCGGCGGCAGCTCTACCGGAACAGCAGCAGATGGATTGTATACCGGCGGGACGTACAGCGGGGGCAGCAAATTCGTTGCTTTTGACATCACCAGTACGGTGACTTGGGTGAATGCATCGGGTGTAACCACAGGCGGAAGCGGGATGGGCGGGCCGGGAGGCGGAGGCTTCGGCGGCGGCAGAGGCAACAGAGCCGGAGGCGAACCGGGCGGAACAGGAGGAACGCCGCCTGCGGACGCTGGTACTACGAAGCCAGCCGATGCAGGCACCACGAAGCCGGCCGATGCAGGCACTACAGCTCCAGACGGCGCAGGTACAAGCACGAATTAAGCGGTCCAGCAGAGCAGAGACTATCCATTGGCGGATAGTCTCTGTTTTTGTACTTGTCTAGGATATTATCATTTACTTCTGTTGTGATAAGTGCTCTTTAATTGTGGCCTCAATGTATGTGAAAAACAGCATACATTGGGCTACCACGCAGGCGCACGGGCTCAATGTATGCGAAAAACAGCATACATTGGGCTACCACGCAGGCGCACGGGCTCAATGTATGCGAAAAACAACATGGAACGCCTGTTGCGCGCCGAAATCCAGGGGTTTATGGAGGGTGAAGAAGCCGGTGCCAGCAATAGTCGCAACGGCTACTATACGCGAGATTTACACACGAAATACGGCCATATCGAGGATCTTCAGGTGCCCCGGGACCGCCAAAGCCTTTTCCAGACGCAGTTGTTTGAGCCGTACCAGCGGCGGGACGGATGGTTAGAAGAGGCCGTCATCCAAATGTATAAATCGGGCATGGGTACGCGGGATGTGGCCCGGTTCATTGAAAGTATGTTTGGCAGCCACTACTCCCCAACGACGGTCAGCAATATTACGGCTACAGTGCTGGACGATATCCACCAGTGGCAAAAGCGGCCACTGAGCAAACGGTACTCCGTCATCTATTTAGATGGGCTGTACGTGAAGCTGAAACGGGGCACGGTTCGTGGTGAAGTGGTCTACTTTGCGATGGGAATTGACGAGGAGGGCCAGCGTCAAATTCTCGGGTTCTACGTGGGTGGCCAAGAGAGTTCGAATGGCTGGCGGGAGGTACTCAAAGACCTGTACGACCGCGGAGCGCAGGAAGTCCTGCTGGGTGTGTTTGACGGGCTACCGGGACTGGATGCGGCGTTTAAAGAGACCTATCCTCAGGCGGATGTACAGCATTGCGTAGTGCACAAAGTGCGGGCCACGTTTCATAAAATTCGGGTGGAGCACAAAACCGATGTCATGGAGGCGTTGAAAACCGTATATACGGCACCGGATGAAGTGGTAGCCCGGGCTAACTTTGATACGGTCAAAGCGAAGTGGAACAAGCTGTATCCGAAGGAAATGAGGTCCTGGGAGGAACAGTTATCCACACTCCTGACGTTCTACAACTATCCGCTGTCGATCCGTAAAGCGATCTACACGTCGAACCCCATCGAGCGGATGAACAAGGAAATCCGCAAGCGTCTGAAACCGATGAACAGTCTGACAAACATGGATGCCGCAGAGAAAATCGTGTACCTGGAGATGCTGGAATACAATGAACGTCATGCAGGGCGGGTCGCCCAAGGCTTTGGAGTGGATGCCGTTAAAAAGAAGCTAAAAGAGCTATTCGAAACACGCTACCCCTCTTTGCCCACACCGGAAGAGGCGTAACAGAGAAATCCAGTTTCTGGGAGTCGGGGTTCCCCCTCCCCCCAGAAACACTACATCCCAACCCGTAACCCGGGGGAGGCACTTCTACTCTTTTACACAAACTTCTTGACGCTACCTGCATGGACCAAATGTATGTGAAAAACAGCATACATTGTGCTGGCGCGCAGGTAATCCCATACTACTTGTCTGGAGGCGATAACGATTGCGATCAGCGGCTACATGAAGTCGAAATAGTAGCGGATGACATGGAAGAATACCGGTGCGGTGTAGGCAAGACTGTCTACGCGGCTCAGATAGCTTTGCTTAAGGGCAGCGAATTTGTCATCGTCCCCGATCAGCAGATCCCGCTTCAGGACGGAGACTGTCAGGCTGCCGAAGAAGCCGCTGAGACTGATCAGCATACCGGAGAGATAGCCAAAGGCCGGATTCAGCGGTGTAAGATGAGAATAGATCAGGTAAGAGACGGCTGTTGTCACCGCGAACGCGCAGACGAATCCCTCCCAGGTCAGATGGGGATTTGCGGTCGGGACGATCCGGTGCTTGCCGATGTAGAGCGAGGCCAGATAATGCACGGCATCATTGAGCTGGGTCAGCACCACCAGGAATAGAACCAGCCCTGCGCCGTATTCCGGCGTGGCGAACTGGAAATAGGCCAGATGGCTAAGCCCGAAGACCATCAGCATCAGTCCCCACTGCACCGCGCTGACACCGCGCAGGAAGCCGAGCGTCCCCTTGTTAATCAGCCGGGGAATCGGCAGCAGCAGGAACACATAGACTGGAATGAAGATAATGAACATCCCGTACCATTCGATGTAGATCCAGTAGAATTGCAGCGGAATGGACAGATAAGCCCAGAGGAACAGCCTGCGGTCTGCTTTTCGGGTGCGGATCATGGAGAAGTACTCCTTGAGGGCGAAGAAGCTCAGGACCATCAGGGACAGCAGGGACACGACAGAATTGGACAGGGTAGCCAGGCAGAAGATGAACAGCATGCCCCACCAAGTTTTGATACGGAAGCCTATTCCGGTATAATCTTTGTCCTTCTGTAATTTGCTGACTACAAGATACAGCACATGGATCACCGATAGAGCTGCAAAGATCAGAACTAGAGTGAATAAAGAACGGTTCATTACAATCACCAACTTGTCTCGGGGTATCATTTCAATATAGGAATTTTATGCTAAAATAGACAGAGCGTCCAGCTTATTATGAAGCAAAACAACCGACTTGATAAGGGGAAATATTGTAAATGTCAGCAGATCCATCGGTGTACATCATGCTCACCAATACGGGAACGCTGTTCACGAAGCTCATTCAGGGCTATACCAAAGCGCCGTATAACCATGCGTCGATCTCGTTTAACCGGGAGCTCTCAGAGCTATATAGCTTTGGAAGGAAGCATCCGGCCAATCCGCTGAACGGCGGGTTCGTGAAGGAGGATATCCGCACAGGCACCTACAGCAAATACCCGGAGACGACCTGCGTCATCTACGAGCTTCAGGTCACGGACCGTGAGGTTGAGAAAATGAAGCGGGTGCTCCAGGTCTTCATCCGCAGCCGCCAGAAGTATCTCTACAATATCCTCGGTGTCATCGGCATTGCACTGAAGGAGCCGGTGGAGTTCAGCAACTCGTATTTCTGCTCGCAGTTCGTTGCCGAGATTCTGGAGCGCTCCGGCATTAAGCTGTGGAACAAGCTGCCTGCGCTCGTCACCCCGGATGACTTCCGGCAGAGCGACCGGCTGCATCTGGTCTATTACGGCAAGCTGAGCGAATACAAGCCCTCCAGCCAGTAGAGAAGTCCTCGTTCCCGGTAGGGAAGGGGACTTCACTTCAAATATAACGGAATGCGAAGAAGAGGAGAGTGAAGGAATGGTTCATGCCAAGGATGTGCTTGCCAATCAATTGCTGGCCGGGGCCAACGACCCCAGCTGGCATCTTCCCTATATGCAGGCTGTGGAGAACGTGACCGAGGAGGAAGCGTTCTGGAAGCCCGGTGAAGGAGTCAGCAGCATAGCTGAGCTTACCCAGCATTTGCTGTACTGGAATGAAGCCTGGCAGAGCCGGTACCGCGAGGGGCATATGGACGCTGTGCCTCCGGTTAAGGATAATAACCTCAGCTTCAGGCTTCCGGCAGATATTGCGTTCAGTGAGTTGCGCGGAAGGCTGCTGCAGACGCTCTTGAACTGGCAGAGCCTGTTGTCCGAGGAAGGGCTGGAGAACCAGGTGAACGGGTTCCCGGAGCCGGCGGCATGGTGGGAGCTCATCAGTAATGCGGCAACTCATAATGCCTATCATATAGGTCAAATGGTGTTGATCCATAAGCTGTACGTCCCGGCCAGGCCACAAGCATAAGCCCCTTCCAGGCAGGCATTGGCTGTGCAGGAGACCGCAATGAGGCATGGCTCAAGCAGACTGGCCGGGATTCTCCCGCCGGTCTCTTTGTCATACGTACAGTGAGGGCCGCAGCATAGATCTGCTTGTGCAGAATAGCTTAATCTGTAATGAAATGGAGCATGTGATATTCTTGAAATATAAGGATTTATATGTTGCACACGATAACTTATCCTTCTATTTCTCGCTGAAACGGTGCCGTCCCTAAAAGGATGGCAAAGTCGTTTCCACTTGGCATAGGGTCTACTGAAGGGAAAAGAGAGGGATTCATATCATGATTGAGAACATCATCAGAGGTCTGGAAGCAAGATATGCCTGCCGGCTGGAACGGCTGACAGGGGGATATACGAATCTAACCTATCTGATGGCGGGGGCCGAGCCGCCGCTTGTAGCCAAAATAACAAATCTGTCCAATAAAGATACGCTCAATGAGGTTCATGTAATGCGGCTGGTGCAGGGAAGCTGTGATACCCCGGTGGTGCATGAGGTGACGGAGATGGACGGGAAGCGCATCATCATCATGGACTGCATGCAGGGCGGGAACGCCCAGTCTGTTCTGGATGCCAGGGACTGGACAAGAGCCGAGCGGATCTACAGCAGAATGGGGCAGCTGCTGGCTGCCCAGATTCATTCCCGCCCTTATCAGCCGCAAGAGACAGAGATCCGGCTCAGCAACAGGTCTGCACTGAGTCAGGTGGTTCAGAAGCTGGAATTCGTTCCCGCCGCTCTCGGCAGACAGTCGCTTCACTTTCTGTCTGCGGCGGAGGCCGGGGAGCTTCCGTGGGTCCTGACCCATGGCGATTACGGAGTACATAATCTGCTCTGTGAAGCCGATGATCTGCTGCATGTGCTGGACTGGGAATGGGCGGAATGGGGCAGCCCGCTGAATGATGTAGCCTGGGTCTGCTGGTTCACGAAGCACCATTATCCCGTACAATCCGTGCAGCTCAATACTGCCTTCATGCAGGGCTATCTGTCTGTTAACCCGTTATCCTTCACGCCGCAGCAGATGAAGGCGGCGAGTCTGTACAGGGTATGGAATATCCTGCACCGCCTGCAGATCGCGCCCAAGGAGGTGCAGCGTGAATGGGTCAGACGTCTGGAATGGACACTTGGTGAGGACTTCGCAGAGCTGCACGGAATCAGCTAAGGAAGCGGCTTCTCCCGGACGCCTGTATTCTGTAGCTTGGAACGCCTGAGGCGCCTGAGCGGGTCAGTCCTCCGGCACCACGACCTGAATGTGGCGCGGAATGGTGCTTAAGCGGATCGGCAGCGGCGGACCTTGCTCGCCGTCCACATTCGTCTGTACCGGCTCGGTGGAGCGGACGGAGACCTCCTTGGCTGTAAAGTAGATGACATCCTTATGATTCCGCAGATTGCCGAGCAGCAGGGAGATGCTGACCGTAACGGAATTCAGCAGGTGCAGGTCCTTGACGATGAAGCAATGGAGCAGGCCGTCATCTACGGCGGCAGCAGGGGCAAGCTTCTCGAAGCCGCCCACGGAATTCGTCAGTGCAGCAATGAACAGCGGGGAGGAGCCTTCCCAGATCTCACCGTCGTGAGTAATCGTCAGGGTATGTGCAGTATTGCTGGCCAGCTCCTTAATGCCCTCTTTTAGATAAGCAAGGAACCCGAGCCGGCTCTTGTCTTCAGAGCTAACCGAGGAGAGGGAGCCTGCCAGAGAGCCTGCGGCCACCACATTGACGAACAGCCGGTCATTCAGCCGGCCCATATCGACTCTTCGGGTCCGGGGCGAGACCAGGCTCTGAATGGCCTCTTCAGGAACAAGCGGAATCTGTAGCGCGCGGGCAAAATCATTGACGGTGCCCATTGGCACAATGCCAAGTGTAGGGCGGTGCTGCTGATCTGTGAGGCCGTTCATCGTCTCGTGGAGCGTTCCGTCTCCTCCAATGGCAACCACCAGATCATAGCACTCGGCGCAGGCCTGGAGGCAAAAGGCGGTTGCATCTCCTTCCCCTGCGGTCTCCTGGACGGTAACCTGATACCCTGCGCCTTGCAGCACCTCTTCCGCTGCTCTAATATAATCCCGTGCCTCTGCCTTGCCGGACGACGGGTTCATGATGACCATGGCCTGCTGCATACTGCACTCCTCTCTCTTGTAACCGGATTAATATCCATTAACCAACTAAGTATAGCGTTTGAATCAAAAGCGCCAAAGGGCGCAGTGTCCCTTTGGCGCTGAACGACATATGCCGCAGCAGGCAGCAGCTATCTTCCTTCGATCCGCCGCCCATAAGATTCGGCGTAGGCCGCACTGCGGAACTTAAGAATCGGATCATCCGAGAGGAGCATACCGGTTGTAAGGATCGTAGGGTCCATGAGCAGATATGTCGGATCGGGGTAGATCTCTGAAATATGCAGCCGCCCGAGATCGATTCTGCGGCGGTCCTCCGGCCAGGCACGGGTAGGATCATCCGTAGCATCGCCTTCCTCTCCAAGAACAGCGACCAGTTGGAAGATAGCCGGCTCATCCTTGAAGCGCAGCTCCAGCTCATCCTCCAGATAGCGGTCCGGCTGCTGCGCAGCCTCTTCCAGCGTCAGTGTGCGCACGCCCGTCTCGGGAACCCATTCGAACCGGACAGGCTGCTGCCTGCCTTTTGCATTCACCAGCACATAAGCATGTATGCAGTGGTAATGACATTCGGCGTAGCTGGCAGGCGGCTTGAGCCGCCGCACCGCGAGCAGAGCGTCTTTGCTCTCGCTGAAGTGGCTGACAATTTCCTTCATCAGCTCAATCGGTCCAAGTGTCCCGGTCCGCAGCCGGTGGGCCATCTGTATAATGTCGATGAAGGACTCCGGGGTCCGCGCAAAAAAGACAGGCACGGTCACTCCAACCAGATTCGTAACCCTGCCATCCGGGAGGATGAACTGGACAGCCATCCCCTTGGCAGGGGATAGCAGGTCCGCAAGTGCCGGATCAGTCGAGCTGCCCGAGAAGCGGATGATGGCATTCACCTGCTGCTCCTGAAGGTGCTCCGCCTCCGTGAACTCCTTCCCCAGTCCGCTCGGCCGGAAGAAGCCGCGGCAGCAGACTCCCGCCGCATGGGCGCGGCGGTATCCGGGATGGGTACCGGACAGGTTCTCGATCGCGTCTACTGCCTCGGCGGCAAGCGCTGGATGCTCCCTGGTGTCTGCGGCAGACTGGCTGCTGCTGTGCTCCGATTCATTCATGTCCTCATTCACTCCTCCACGATGATTTATAACTTATACAAGCTATTTTCTAATTATTACCACTTTCACTGCTCATCCAAACCGCTTCTCGTAGACATCCACTTGGTTACCAGGCTGAATTCAGGCTGGAGGCGGAGTGAAATCGATTTATATGTTAAACTTAGACAGACTTATCCCTATAAACATGCTTAAGCAGGAATGGAGAAATGAAATCATGAATGAATTGCCTAATTGCCCGCAGTGCAGCTCTGTGTACACCTATGAGGACGGAGCGCTTCTGGTCTGCCCGGAATGCGGACATGAGTGGTCTTTGGATGCAGGAAGTGCAAGCGGTGAAGAAGAGAAGGTAGTTAAGGATGCTAACGGAAATGTACTGGCTGACGGGGACACTGTAACGGTGATTAAGGATCTCAAGGTCAAAGGCAGCTCGTCCGTTCTGAAGATAGGCACCAAGGTGAAGAACATCCGGCTGGTGGAAGGCGACCATGATATCGATTGCAAAATCGACGGGTTCGGCGCAATGAAGCTGAAATCGGAGTTTGTGCGCAAGGCATAGCATGAAGCAGGACCGGAAGAGATGGAGATAAGGCACTTATTTCTGACGGAATGGGATCACATGAGGGAGTAGTTGGAAAAAGTACACCTAATTCACCGAATCGTACGGAATCAGCTACGTTTGGTAAGATTAAGTGCCTTTTTTCCAACCGTTGCTCTTGAAGGGGGTATCTGCTTATCAGCAAGTGTAGAAAATCCAACTCTTACAGGGGATGGCCGAATTCTCTCTCCCCGCTATAAAATCCGCCGCGCGGTAACAAACCGCTGCTTCCACTTACTGCTGAAATCCTCCATATGTACACCCTGCTCCTTAGAGTAGGTATGCAGGATCCGGTTATTTCCGGCATAGATGGCTACATGTCCGATGTCGAGACCCCTGGCGGTGAAGAACAGCAGATCTCCGGTGCGCAGCTCGCCCACGCCAACCTTCCGGCCTTCCTGTGCCTGATCATAAGAGACGCGGGGAAGCTCAATCCCAAGCGTATCCCCGAATACACGCTTCACAAAAGAAGAACAGTCGAACGTATCTGTCTGGTCAGGAGAAGCGCCGAATTCATAAGGGGTATTCAGGTATTTTTTACCTGAGGCAATCAGGGCTTCCCCTTGCTTCTGCAGCAGGGAGGGGCTTCTGTAATCCGTGAATTTCGGCTTGGAAGATACATATCCTCTCACATGATCTGCGGTCCGCACCTCCAGCCAGAGGGCATCAACCTCACGGATGACATGAACCTTGCTTCCGGCGGGCAGCAGGCCCAGGCTAGTGGTGCTGCTCCCGGCATCCGGGGTGCTGCGCAGGTTGACCCCCCAGGTGACCGAGGTCTCATAGGCGGACGCCGAGGAGATAAGGACGGAGCCCGAAGCCGGCTCCCAGGTTACTTGGCTGCCCAGTGCTTCACTAACGAAGCGCAGAGGAATCATACTGTAGCCTTGCGACAGTTGTCCCGGTACGGCCAGCTGGGCGGTCTTTCCGTTCAGCAGAGCTGTGGACGAGCCTAAGGTATAGGTGAGTTCATTGCTGCCTTTGACGGCAGTTACCGTCTTGCTTGCATTGTTCCAGGAGAGCTCAGCACCTTGGGCTTCAAACAGCCCGCGCATGGGAACCAGTACAGTCCCGCTGATGTTGAGCGGCTGAGTCTCCGGCTGGAGCTGCTGCCCGTCCAGGTAGATGGAGATGGACTTGGGTGAGGGTGCTGCATCTGCATGGGCATAACCGCCCGCCGTAGCGGTCAGGGCCAGTCCAAGCAGAGACAGCAGCATAGTCGTTCTTGTTGTCATGGATTCATCACCTTATGGATAGATTTAACTCTCTCCAGTTAGACGCGATTGGTGTGAATTGGTTTTGTGCCAATTGTTGGTAACGAGGATCAGACAAGGCTGCAGGAGTTGCGCTTGACGTCCGCCAGAATACAGATTATAATCCAACCAGTTAGTTAGAAATAAGGAGGCGGAAACCATAACCACAACAGGGGGCAAACGCAGCACCAAAATATACGACGCCGCCCGCACTCGGGCGATTATTCTGGATGCAGCGGAGGAGATTTTTGCCGAATCCGGTTACTCCGCAGCACGGATCGATGCCATTGCGAAAGCATCAGGGTATAACAAAAGCCTGATCTATCAGTATTATGGCGACAAGCTAGGGCTATATACGGAAGTGGTCAAGCGGGCTGACCAGATTAGCGAGCAGATCACCGGCTCGTTCATCAGCGAGTTGCTGAAGGATGAGCAGCTACTAAAGGACCCGGCCGCATTCAAAAACTTCGTGGAGTACTGGACCCGTCAGACGGTCTCCTTCTTGCTGGAGCACCGGAGTTACCTGAGAATCCTGTTTTGGGAAGCTGCAGAGGGCTGGAAGATCTGGAATCAGATTCCCTATCGTCCGGATGATGACCCCCAGATGCATGAGATTGCTCTAGCCGCCCAGAGGAACGGAATTCTCCGTCAGGATCTGGACCCCGCGCTCTTTCCGATGCTAGTCATGAACGTAATTGCAATGACACTGCAGTCTTCTTCAAGATTTGAGCACTTGTTCGGCAGTCTGGACTCTCCGCAGATTAGAGAGCAGACCACCCGTCAGATCACACAATTTATTATCCATGGCGTCATGGAGCCGTCTTTACTGTAAGGGCGGCTATTTCTTTGGACTAAATATAAACAACTAGTTAGTTTTAAAAGAAGCATAGGAGTGATGATGATGAACGCAATCATTCAGACAGAAGGATTAACCAAGCATTTCGGCAGCCATCATGCTGTGGATCGGCTGTCGATCGAGGTGAACCCGGGCGAAATCTACGGATTCCTTGGGCTGAACGGAGCAGGCAAAACTACAACCATCCGCATGCTCCTGGGCATGATCCGCCCCGATTCCGGGTCGGCCTACCTGTTCGGACGGCGCGTCGATGCGGGCAGCCATAAGCTGTGGGCGGAGGTAGGGTACATGGTCGAAACCCCCTACTCCTATCCTGAGCTTACGGTCCGCGAGAATCTGGAGATTATCCGCAGGCTGCGGGGTATCCCGGGCCGCTCTGCCATTGACAGTATCATCGACAGGCTCCAGCTTACCGCTTACCGGGACCGTAAGGCCGGGACGCTCTCCCTCGGTAACGGGCAGCGGCTGGGCCTCGCCAAGGCCATGCTGCATCATCCGCAGGTGCTGATTCTGGATGAGCCGACGAACGGGCTGGACCCGGCGGGGATTGTGGAGGTACGGGAACTGCTCCGGGAGCTTGCGGCAGATCAGGGAGTGACGATTTTTATCTCCAGCCATATTCTTGACGAAGTCTCCAGGCTGACGAGCAGAATTGGCATCGTGCATCAAGGGAAGCTGCTGCAAGAGACGGATGTGAAGGATCTTCATCCCTTGCTCCGCAGGAGTCTGCGGGTAGAGACCCGCGATCCGGCAAGTGCCCGCAGCAGACTTACTCAGGCAGGCTATGTGGTGCAGCAGAATGCAGAGGGCACACTGCTGCTTCAGGAGGAACGTGCCGTAACGAACCCGGATTACATCTCCAAGCTGCTGGTGTATGCGGATATGCCGCCTACGCTGATTCAGGTGGAGGAAGAGGATTTGGAGCATTATTTTCTAAGAGTCATTGGATCTGAAGGAGGAGTGAGACCATGAATCAATGGCTATCGGCCCTGTGGGTGGAGGTCTTGAAGCTTCGCCGTTCCAGGCTGTTCGTGATATCGCTTGTGGTCAGCATCCTGATGCCGGTAATGATCGGGCTGGTGTTCTCCGGGACCAGTGGCTCCCAGAGCGCCTTTGAGGGTGAGATCAATATGGCAGGATTTCTGAAGGAGCTGGGAATTGTCGTCTCCATGGGAGGCTTGATCGGCTTCGGGTTCGTGTACAGCTGGAGCTTCGGCCGGGAATATTCCGACCGCACGGTGAAGGATCTGCTGGCCCTGCCGCTGTCCCGGTATGGGGTGGCCGCTGCAAAGATCGTTGTTGCTACGTTATTATGTGAATTTCTATCCTTGTTCATGTTCTTATCTGGGTGCATCACGGCATGGCTTACCGGCTTGGACGGATGGAGTCTGGAGGTCATTGTTCAGGGCTTCAGCGGGTACGCACAGATCTGTCTCATGGTGATTGTTCTGAGCATCCCTGTAGCGTGGATGGCTTGTATCGGACGCGGTTTTCTGTATCCCCTGGGCATTGTCCTGCTCACTATTGTGATCGCTCAGTTCGGCGGGGCGCTGGGCATTGTAGAGTATATTCCGTGGGCCATTCCCGGACTGCTCAGCGGTGCCTCAGGAGAGGAGAGCACACATCTGGAGACGGTTAGCCATATGCTTCCGTTTCTCACCGGCGCTGTTGGCCTCATAGGCACGCTTGCCTGGTGGAGGTATGCCGACCAGACCTAAGTCGGGTGGAATTGCAGAGTTTTATTATTGCAGATTTTAATTAGTGGAGGGGAACAGAAATGGAAAAGGCACCGAAGGGCACGATCCTTATCATGGCTATTCTAATTATCGGGACAATGGCAGGGCTATTGAATCAATCCTCGCTGAATACGGCGCTGCCGAACATTATGGGTGAGTTCCGGTTGTCTGCGAGCACTGTGCAGTGGTTAACGACCGCTTTTGCACTGGTGACGGGGATTGTGGTTCCGATTACAGCTTATCTTATTCAGCGGTTCACCACCAAGCAGGTATTCGTCTTTGCGATGGGGATGCTGACTGCGGGAACGCTTCTGTGTGCGGTCTCCCCGGGCTTCGGCCTGCTGCTTACGGGAAGAATTGTGCAGGCGGTTGGAGTGGGCATCATGCTCCCCCTGGTGCAGACACTGACGTTCATCCTGATCCCGGTTGCTCGGCGGGGGTTCACGATGGGAATGATCGGACTTGCGGTTAATTTCGCTCCGGCGATCGGACCTGTGCTGAACGGCTGGCTCGTGGAGGATCATTCCTGGCGGCTACTGTTCTATATTCTCGCTCCTTGCTCGCTGCTGCTTACGCTCCTTGGGGTATTTCTCGTGAAGAACGTTACGCCACAGGTAAAAAGCAAGGCCGACGCTTTATCCATGACGTTGTCCTCGCTCGGCTTCGGCGGCGTGCTGTATGGCTTCAGCGTCTCCGGCAGCAAAGGATGGGGGAGCACCGAGGTGCTGATCTCCCTCGCAGTCGGCTTCATTGCGCTCGGCCTCTTCGTCTGGCGGCAGTTAACGATGGAGAATCCTCTGCTGGAGCTGCGGGTGTTCACCAGTCCTGCTTTTACCATGGCTACTGTAATCAGTATGATCCTGATGATTATCATGCTGAGCGCGCAGCTCCTGCTGCCGCTCTATATGCAGACCATGCTTGGCTACACCGCGCTCAAGTCGGGTCTGATGCTGCTGCCCGGTGCGATACTCATCTGCATCATGTCCCCCATAGCGGGGAAGATTTTTGACAAAATAGGTGCCAGAACGATGGTGATCACCGGAATCAGCCTGACGGTCATCTCTGCACTGTTGTTCTCCAATCTGACGGAGCATACGTCCTATACGTTCCTGATGGTGGGCTACTCCCTGCGGATGGTCGGTGTCAGTCTGACCCTGCTGCCCGTCGTCACCAGTGGAATGAATTCCCTGCCGCCGGCTCTGATCCGCCACGGGATTCCCGTGAATACCACACTGCGTACCGTCGCTGGTTCCATCGGAACCGCCCTGCTTGTAACTATAATGACCTACAGCGGCGGCGGCCTGAAGCAGACGGGCGATGTCCATCGCTTAATTCACGGGATGAATGTCGCTTCCATGGTCACCACAGGAGCCGCAGTGGTTGCACTGATCCTGTCCTTCTTCATCCGGCGGAAGGAAGAGATCCCTGCGGAGATTCCCGCGAAGGGCGTCGCTGTGAAATAATCGCTCATGTATGGAGATAGGATGTATGCTCAGCTCAAATAAAATACCTTCTGCTGCAAGAGATCGAGCGCCCGCTCGGTCTCTTTGCGTTCCTCAGCGCTCAGGGCGGCAATCCGCTGCTCGAACCGGACAGCGATCTGTCCGAAGGCCTCACTCATCAACGCCTCGCCTGCGGCGGAGAGTGTAATGCCCTGCCTGCGGCGGTCAGCGGGGTCGGTGATGCGGGTGCATAACCCTTTTTCGCTGAGCTTCTTCAGCTCCCGGCTCGTATTGGGCATCGACATGTTCATGCAGTCGCTGATCTCGCTGAGCGTAACAGGCTGGCTGACGGCGATGTATTCAACAATCTTATATTGCAGCGGCGTTAAGCCGTCCGAATTGACATCTTTGGAAATATCGTTCGTTATTTGATGGACGGCGGCAGTGAAGGCTATGAATTTCTGGAATAGATGGTTGTTGTCCATAAGATCACCTCAGAGGTCACAATACCAGAATAATTATCAAAAAACAATTATCATTTGACAAGTAATTTGCGGCTGTGGTATGTTTTTGTTATCAAATGACAACTAAAGGGGAATAACACTGATGAATACACTTGTGATCTACACCCATCCGAACCATAAGAGCCTGAGCTACGCCTTCCTGGAGGAAGTGCTGCGCGGCAGCAAGGAGAATGCGAAGATTACGGAAGTGAAGGTGCTTGATCTGTATGAGGCCGGATTCGATCCGGTCCTGGTGTTCAATGAGAATCGGCGCAGACGGGATATGTACCGGGAACCGGAGCTGGCAGAGTACAGGGAGCAGCTGCTGTGGGCCGATCAGATCGTCCTGGTCTATCCGATCTGGTGGGGACGCCCGCCAGCGATGCTGATGGGCTACATCGACCGGATGTTTGCATCGGGCTTCGCCTACCGGGATAAGGGCGGACTTTTGCCGGAGGGGCTGCTCAAGGGGAAGAGCGTGATCTGCATCTCCAGCATGAAGGGGCCGACCCACTACCCGATGCTGTGGCTGGGGAACTCGCATAAGATACTGATGCGCAAAGCCCTGTTCAACTACGTGGGCATCCGTAAGGTGAAGTTCTTCGAATTCGGTAACATGGAGAGCAAGAAGGGGAAACATAGCAAGAAGCTGGAGCAGATCTACCGCTATTTCAAGACAGTGGGGTGAATCTTGAACAATCTATTTGACATCCGGCCAACTTGTAACTACAATGGTTACATGAGTGATGATTACCGATGTCAACGAGAGCTTATAGCTGAGATTGAAATACAAGAACCCAAATGGAGGAATATGAGATGACAATCGCATTAACAGGAGCAACAGGCAAATTTGGTTCCATCGTAGCAGAGACTCTGCTGAAGACCGTACCCGCTGGGAATATTGTAGCCAGTGTCAGAAACCCGGAGAAGGCAGAAGCCCTGAAGGCGCGCGGGGTCGATGTCCGTCATGGTGATTTCGATCAGCCGGAGACGCTGGACACCGCCTTTGCCGGAGTGGAGCGCATGCTGATCGTCTCGGCTGACGGCGACAACGACACCCGTATCCGCCAGCATAAGGCAGCTGTAGACGCAGCTGTCCGTGCAGGTGTAGGCTTCATCGTCTACACCAGTGTAGGCGATGCCGATAACAGTTCCCTGTTCCTGGCACCGGTACACCGTGCCACAGAAGAGTTCATCCGTGAATCCGGCATTCCGTATGCTTTCCTGCGCAACAACTGGTACCTGGAGAACGAAGTCGGCTCCATTCAGGCCGTGAAGGCCGGCGCTCCATGGCTGACCTCTGCCGAAGGCGGCAAGGTAGGCTGGGCTACGCGCAGTGATTATGCTGAAGCGGCGGCTGCTGTTCTGGCTGGAGAGAGCCGTGAGAGTGTCATCTACGAATTGTCCGGTACTCCGCTTACCCAGGCAGAGCTGGCAGCAGTGGTCGGCGAGGTTCTGGGCCAGGAGGTTGCTGTGCAGCAGGTGGATGACACCGCCTATGCGAAGATTATGGCAGGTGCAGGCGTGCCGGAAGCGGCGCTGCCAATCGTCGTTGCCATTCAGGCAGCCATCCGTGATGGCGCGCTGAATATCGAGAGCGGCGACCTCGTGAAGCTGCTGAACCGTCCGCTTACCCCGCTGAGTGAAGGCGTACGCGCGTTGCTGGGTTAATCACTGTTGGTTGAACAAGCCCGCCAGTTATACTCTGGCAGGGCCTGCTATGAGAAGAGGCTGTCCTATACCGGTTGTTTGGCAACCGGCAGGCAGCCTTTTTTTGCGTTTGCATGATCTGAGCGGGAGACGCGCGGGCCGGATGTAGATCAGAGGGAGCAAAATGCGGTGTAAGCCGCGCCGCGGCTAGAGATACAAGCGGGTTGGGGGACGAAGGTTGGGGGTGGTGTTTATTTTTTTTGCCGGGATTGTGATCCAAACCTGAATCCCCTGCGTTTCAGTGTATGTACAGACAAACAGGCAGACAGGCAACGTGAACACCACATATTACCCCAACCTAAGGAGTGAATTGAGATGAAGATGAAGAAATTAGTCGTTCCGATATTAAGCTTGACCCTGATGATACCTGCGCTGGCAGGTGCGGAGGCAGCCCCGGCAGCCACCATGATGAAGGCTTCGGTGAATACACCGGCAGCCGAGCTGAGAGCGGGCCTGGATTATTTGCTCTCCGAGCATTTCACCCTTGCCGTAACCGCAATGACAAAGGCTTATGACGGTACTAAGGATGCGGCAGCGGCCTACCAGGCGCTTGATCAGAACGCGCTCGATATGCAGCCCGCCATTGCTTCACTTTACGGTGATGCAGGTGCAGCTGAATTTGAACGGATTTTCCGCGCTCATAACAAGTACACCGACGATCTGGTGAAGGCGACGAAGAACAAGGACACCGCAGCCGTCCAAGCTGCAGAAGATAAAGTAAGCGGCTTTGTAGACGAGTTCGGAAATTTCCTCGGCACGGCAACAGAGGGCAAGCTTCCGGCAGCTGCCGCGATGCAGGTTATCCGCAGTCATGAGAACCATGTCCAGGAAGTGTTCGAGGATTATGCAGCCGGTGACTACAAGGGCGCGTATGAAGCTTACCGTAAGGGTTATGCAGAAATGTTCAGTATCAGCAAAGCCTTGTCCAGTGCGATTACTACGCAAATGCCTGCTAAATTCGAGAATACCAAGGCAGATACCAAAGCTGCTGATCTGAGATCCGCACTCAACCAGTTAGCGGGTGAACACTTTGCTCTGTCCGTCCTGCAAATGCAGGAGCAATATGACGGAAGAGCCGCTTCCAATGCGCTGCTTGCAGCCGAGGCCATGAATACGGCAGACTTCAAGGCAGCAATTGCTTCTATCTATGGTGCAGAGGGGGCAGCGGCCTTCGAGAAGATCTGGGTCACGAATCATGTGAATGCCCAGGCTGATTTCACAGCGGCAGTGAAGAACAATGATGCAGCGGCTAAAGCAGCAGTAGAAGCGCGTATCACAGGCTTCACCACTGAATTTGCAGCCTTCCTTGATTCGGCTACAGCAGGCAACCTGCCGAAGTCAGCGGGACAATCCGCATTGACCACCCACGAGAATCAAGTGCAGCAGGTGCTTACGCAATACGCAGCGGGCAACTATGACGCATCGTACAAGACGAACCGCGAGGGCTACAAGACGATGTTCGGGGTAGGCCAAGCGTTGGGCAATGCGATTGTTACGCAGTTCAACGATAAGTTCCAGGATACGGCAGCAACGGTACCTGCAACACCAGCAGGTTCTGCTGCAATGACCAAGGTCTGGATGAAGGTGGGCAGCGGCGTCCTGAACATTAACGGAAAAGTAACTCAAATGGATACCAAGCCGTTCATCTGGAGCGGAATGACCTACATCCCGCTTCGTTATCTGAGTGAAGGCATCGGGGCAGATGTGAAATGGGACAAGCAGGCGCAGCAGGTTACCATTACAGCAGGCAGCGACACCCTGGTATTCTGGATGAACAAAGACTTCATGGAAGTCAACGGCATGAGAAAATCCGTCGGCGCCAAGGTCTTTGTGAACGACGACAACAGAACCGTAGTTCCCCTTCGTTTCATCACCGAATTACTGGGCTGGAACGTACAATGGGGCAATGCCGATCAGTCTATTACGTTGACTAAGAGCATGTGATTTTGTGAACGGAAGTTAACCTTCTATATGAGGCCAGGATTAGACCAAGCTCGCAAGCGGCTCACTGTAACTAGTGCCGCTTGCGGGCTTTTGTTGAGCGCGGAATCCAGATTTTACATTGACAACCTGTCCAGACACGTATATATTTATCGATAATGATTCTCATTATCGTATAAAAAACCTATTCAGATAAGGAAGGGTCCACACATGAACCGTACCAAAAAGTTCTCTTTCAAGACATTATTCATTCCATTAGCGCTAACTATAGTGCTGGCAGGCTGTTCCTCCAACCAGTCGAATTCAGCTGCTTCACCTTCCCCGGCACCGACAGCAGCTGCAACTAGCGAAGCAGCAAGCACAGAAGCACCAGCGGCGCAGGATGCTGTGACCTATCCGATTACCATCAAGCATGCGCTTGGTGAAGCTGTAATTAAAAGCAAGCCGGAACGCGTAGTTACTGTGCAGTGGGCTAACCATGATGTGGCTCTGGCTCTGGGCGTTGTCCCTGTAGGCTTCTCGGCTGCGAACTTTGGCGTGCAGGATGGCAGCGGGCTGCTGCCTTGGACCGCTGATAAGCTCAAGGAGCTGAATGTAACTGATCCGAATGTGTTCCAGGATACCGATGGTCTTGATTTCGAGGCGATCTCTGACGCCAACCCGGATGTTATTCTGGCCGCGTACTCGGGCCTAACGAAGGAAGATTATGAGACCCTGAGCCAGATCGCTCCAGTGGTAGCTTACCCGACGGCTGCTTGGGCTACGACATGGCGTGAGCAGGTGCTGCTGAACGCAGAAGGCATGGGTATGAAGCCTGAAGGCGAGCAGCTCATCAAGGACACTGAAGCCCTGGTTAAGGACAAGCTGAGCAAATATCCGCAGATTGCCGGCAAAAAAGTAGTCTGGGTCAATTTCTCCGCTGAGGATTTGTCGAAACTGCATATTTATACACCTGTGGATTCCCGGGTCGCATTTCTGTATGAGCTGGGGATGATATATCCCGAGAGCATTACCAAACAGATTACAGACCCTACCAGCTACTCGCTCAGCTTAAGCTCCGAGAATGTGGAAGCCCTGTATGATGCAGATCTGATCGTAGGTTATGGCAATGACGAATTGCTTAAGACGCTTCAGGCAGATTCACTGATCGGCAAAATCCCGGCCATTGAACGGGGATCGGTAGCTTTTATCGACAGTGATACTCCGCTGGTTGCTGCCGGAACACCGAACCCGCTGTCCATTGCGTATACGATTGATGAATACCTTGCCTTAATTGGGGGAGCTATCGATAAAATAAAATGATGAGTTCACCGGTCTCGGACGATAACAAGCTAAAATTGCATATGCCGAAGAATTTCATCCTGGTGCTGGTGAGCTGCATGGTCCTGCTGGTCCTGTGCATCATTGCCTCACTGGTACTGGGAGCCCGTCATGTAGGCTGGAATGAGCTGATGGACGGGCTTTTCCGTCCAGAAGTGGACAGCTATGGGGCAAACGTGGTGCGCAAGCGGATCTCCCGGACGGTGTTCAGCCTGATGTGCGGCGGGGCGCTCGGCGTATCGGGAGCCTTGATGCAGGCGGTGACCCGTAACCCGATTGCCGATCCCAGCATCCTCGGGGTGAACACGGGAGCCTCTTTGTTCGTGGTCTGCGGAATTGCTTTCCTGAACATAAGCACTGCGGGCCAATATATATGGTTAGCCTTAGCCGGAGCTGCAATTACAGCGGTCTTCGTATTCGGAATCGGCTCAATGGGGCGTGGCGGAGCCACGCCCATTAAGCTCGTTCTGGCGGGTGCTGCCATCAGCGCGGCTCTGTCCTCTCTGGTTACCGCTATCATGATTCCGCGCGCTTACGTCATGGACCAGTTCCGGTTCTGGCAGGTGGGCAGCGTGGGTGCGGGGACCTGGAGCGGCATTACAACCTTCCTTCCGTTCCTGCTGATCGGCATGCTGATTGCCTTCATCACGGCTCCGGCCCTGAATGCGCTGGCCCTGGGCGATGATGTGGCGACCGGACTCGGGGTCCGCACAGGGACACTGCGGCTTATAGCAGCGCTGGCCGGGGTATTATTATGCGGAGCAGTGACGGCACTGGCCGGGCCTATCGGGTTCATTGGCCTCTTGTCCACTCACGTAATCCGGCTGATCCTCGGCTCGGACCTGCGGTTCGTGATCCCGATGTCAGCGGTCACCGGGGCTATTATTCTCACGGTCTCCGATGTAGGCGGCCGGCTGATTGGAAGCCCCGGAGAGCTTGAAGTCGGTGTAGTCACAGCCTTTGTAGGGGCACCGATCCTGATTCTATTAGCGATGAAGTCGAAAGTGCGGTCCTTATGAGAAATGAAACGATTGAATTTATTATGGCGGGCAGACGTCAGAGACAGCGCCGGGGCTTGATTGTTACCAGCCTGCTTGCCGTACTTGCCTGTGTACTGTGCTGCGCGATGCTGCTGCTCGGGAATACCATCTATCCTGCCTCGGAGGTCATTCGCGCAATCTCCGGCGAAGAGCTGAAGGGTGTCTCCTTCGCTGTGAATGTGATCCGGCTGCCGCGGATGCTGGCGGGTCTTTTTGCCGGATTCGCCTTCGGGATTGCCGGGTACACCTTCCAGACGATGCTGCGCAATCCGCTGGCGAATCCGAATGTCATTGGCATTACCTCAGGATCGAGTGCGGCTGCGGTATACTGTATCGTTATCCTTCAATCCAGCGGAGCTGTAGTCTCTGTTGCTTCGGTAATCGCTGGCCTTGCCACCGTGCTGCTGATCTACGTGCTCTCCAGGGGAAGAACCTTCTCCATCGGGCGGTTAATTCTGATTGGAATCGGCCTTCAGGCGATGCTGGATGCCGTGATCTCCTACCTGCTGCTGATCGGCTCCGAGAAGGACATCCCTTCAGCGGTCCGCTGGCTGACCGGCAGTCTCAACGGCTCACAGATGCGCGAGCTTCCTCCACTGGTGATCATCGTGCTGATCTGTTCGCCAATCATCATCCTGCTGGGTAAGCATCTGAGTATTCTGGAGCTGGGGGAGCAGTCGGCTACCTCGCTTGGAGTCCGCACCGACCGGACCCGAATTGCACTGATTGTCAGCTCTGTCTGCATGGTGGCGATGGCTACGGCTACTACCGGACCTATTGCGTTTGTCTCCTTCCTGTCAGGGCCGATTGCCAAAAGACTAGTGGGTACCGGCGCTTCCAGCATCATCCCCGCAGGTCTGGTCGGCGTGAATCTGGTCCTGGCGTCCGATCTGATTGGACAATTTGCTTTTGAGTACAGATTCCCTGTAGGCATCATTACCGGATTACTCGGAGCGCCTTATCTGATCTTCCTGTTAATCCGCATGAATCGAAAGGGAGAGTTATAATGAACAAGGCACATGTATTTGGAGCTGAACAGGTTGTAGCAGGCTATGAGAATAAGACGATTATTCATGGGGTAGACCTGGTGATCCCCGATCGGCAGATCAGCGTGATTATCGGAGCGAACGGCTGCGGGAAATCCACCCTGCTCAAAACCATGGCCCGGCTGATCAAGCACACCGCAGGCCAGGTGACGCTGGACGGCAAGCCGATCTCGCAGATTTCGGCCAAAGCGCTGGCCCGGGTGATCGGGCTGCTGCCGCAATCCCCGATTGTGCCGGAAGGAATATCGGTTGCCGATCTGGTGGGACGCGGCAGATTCCCCCACCAGTCCCTGCTTGGAGGCTGGTCCCGGAAGGATTACGAGGCCGTGGCCGAAGCGATGGAGATTATGAATATTACCGAATTCGCTAACCGTAATATCGATGAGCTCTCCGGCGGCCAGCAGCAGCGGGTCTGGATTGCGATGGCCCTGGCCCAGCAGACCGACATCCTGTTCCTGGACGAGCCGACCACCTTCCTGGATATCACCTACCAGGTGGAGATTCTGGACCTGCTGACCGATCTGAACCGCAAGCACGGAACCACCATTGTCATGGTGCTGCATGATATCAACCTGTCCGCCCGGTATGCCGACCATATCTTTGCGCTGCATTCCGGCAGGCTGGTGGCGGAGGGTTCACCCGCAGAGGTCATCACCAGCGGGCGGGTCAAAGAGATCTTCGGACTGGACAGCACTGTCATTCCTGACCCGGTCTCCGGTTCCCCGCTGGTTGTGCCGCGGGGGCGGTATCATAACAACTAAGCGTACACAAGGCTGCCAGCGAGTAACATTTTTTGAGAAATCCTGCAAGAAGTGCAACAATGCAGCCCAACAGGAGCGGTATATACCGAAATCCTGCACGAAGTGCAACAAAGTCAGCCACTAACTTGCTTTCTGCACCAGAATTTGTGCAAATAATGCAACATTGTACCCGCATTCAGTAACCTTAATAGAGAAATCCTGCAAAATGTGCAACAATGCTTTATGCAAGCGGTCGGTGAGAGAGAAAAAACATAGGGGCTGGATATTTGCCACCAGAATGCGATGAGGCGCCAGCATCCTTCACCTGTTAGGGTGATTTTGTTCTGATAAATACATGCTCCTGAGCATCATTTAAAATTATTTGGCGTTAATGTAATTTCACTCAATTATTTAGTTGATGGAACGATACTTTTATCACAATAATTTTCGGTTTTTTCAATGTTAAATGGGAATTAAACTAATAAAGCATACAAAAAACCGCTCCTAATGGAACGGTTTTTGTATGCTTTATTTCTTTCTCCGTTTACCGAAGAAGATACTGATATTATGAATAAGAATAGCTATGCTGATTAACACCAGTATATATGAATAATCAGTCTTATCTGCCAACAGAAGCGAAACACCGAACAAGGTAAAAGTAATGACAAAGCTCAAAGATGTGTTTTTAGGACTACGGTCTTTTTTGTAGGCCGAGTATACACTATAAAACATAAGCCAGGCAATACCAATTACTATAAATATCTTTAAAAACATAGGTGATCAAACCTTACTCGTGAATTTTAAATTTGGGTGATATAAGTGTACGCCTTCTGCATATCTTTTTTTGCAGTATTGAAATTATTAATAGTTACACCTGCAAGAACTGCCATTCCTCCTCCCGCAAGAATCCATCCTGCAGGACTCCAAAGAAATATAGCTCCTGCAAAACCTGATGAACCAGCTTCAGCCAACATTAAGTATTGCGCCTGTCTAAAACTCGCGTAAGAATGATCGAACAGATCTACGGCATTTTTTGCCATCACAAACCCAGGCTGGGTCCGTGAGATTCCGCTCTTAAAAACATGAGCTCCTTGCGGTTCGCCGTGTGAGTTATTGTCTCCAATCCAATTATAGTTCATAGACTCATAACTTGCTATTGCATAACTTTGAAGATTATTAGTGCTGTAATAATGACAAAGCCAGGGTAAACCGCCCGTATCATTCATTGGCATAATTACTTGATCTGCGGCAGAATAGTCCGCTTCTGTATTTATTACACTATTCGACTTTATACTACAAATAAAGTCATATAAAGCAGCGTGTCTTTTGGGGAGGCTTTATTTTCGTTTGTATATATATTGATAAGGGCCCAAATTTATCAAAGATAAAGATTGTACTCCATTAATTTATATAATGTGTTACTTTAGTACCATGCAAAAATACCCGAATTTCCAGTCCTTGCTTGGTGGCGGTTCCCGTATCATGTACATTAATTAGGCAACAGATCTTCAAATCTGAATTAACGCAGGTGATCCTATCAAAATTTCCATCGAGCATATCAGCAGGGAGCAGCAAGAGGAAATCATCATCAGATGCTATGAAGCAAACGAAGAGATCAGTGAGATTGTACATAAGCTTAAGGCAGAGACCCTTGTGCTCCTGGGAGTCCAGGAAGAGCGGGTCAGCCGCATCAAGCTCAGTGACGTCTATTATTTCGAAGCCGTGGACGGCAAAGTGTTTGTCTACAGCGAGAACCAGGTGCATGAAGTGAAGCAGAAGCTGTATGAGCTGGAGGAGCTGTGCCGGGACAAGAACTGTTTTCGCGCCTCCAAATCCACGATTCTGAATATCGCCAAGATCGAAAGTGTGCGTCCGTCCCTCAGCGGCAGGTTCACAGCACTGCTTGATAATGGGGAACGTGTAGTCATTTCAAGACAGTATGTGCCCGTACTGAAACAAAGACTTGGATTATAAAGGAGGGGATCACAGCATGAAGCGTTCTGAGGTTGTCAAAGATATCATCCGCGATTTTCTGGTTATCTTCGCATCCATCATCATTATCATTACGGTGCTGCGGCAGATTTTTATGCCGGAACTCGCCTTTGATCTGATATCCATCTATACGATTATGGGATTCTCCCTGCTTGGAGCCTTGACAGGCATGATGTTGTACGCTCCTAACGAGGTAAGCGAGCAGGCGATGCGTGTTAGAATTGTGATTCATTTTCTCCTGCTGGAGATTCTGTTGATTGCCCTTGCCAGCCTGATCGGAGTTGTAGCCAGTGTGTCCGCTGCACTTCTGTTTGCCCTGCAAATCGCTGTAGTCTATGCCATTGTCCGTCTGCTGTCCTATGAGAAGGATAAGAAGGAAGCGGAGCAGATTAATGAGAGACTGAAGGCTGTGAAGCAGGACATTCGCGGGTGATTCCGTAGGTAATGTCGCGCTTTTATGCATCTTATTGCCCTGTAGCTACAGCTTACCGTAAATGGGTATACACCCTTTTCGCAGTTTTTTATGATGAATTCATCACCTCACGCGAAAAGGAGAATTATCCCTATGTACAGCCGCATCAAGCTCTTAAGCTGGATTAGAATTACCCTGTTTATCGTATTCGTTATTCTGACATTGTCCCCTGTGATCGAGTGGGGTTTTAGTTGGGGATTGCTGGCGGCATTGCTGTTTATTTTTGCGCTGAAAGGCTCGGTTGATCTGCTCCGCAAGAAGACAGGCGTGAGACCGTCCAGACGTTCAACCCGGGTGTGGAAAAGGCTGCTAACCGCTGTGGCGCTGCTAATCTCACTTATCCCGCCTATTCTATTCCCGCAGTACCGTGCACCTGAAGTGACCGGGGAATATGAGGTCAGAACGGCTGTGTACACCTATACGGACCCTAACCGGATGGAGGGATTTACGGATACCGGAGAGCGCCGGAGGGTGAATGTGGAGTTCTGGTATCCCGGCCACGCGGAGGGAACGTACCCGCTGATCGTCTTTTCCCATGGCGCCTTTGGGGTTAGAGAGAGCAACGCTTCAACCTTCACGGAGCTGGCCAGTCACGGCTATGTTGTGGCATCCGTCGATCATCCTTACCATTCCTTTTATACACAGAGCGTGGACGGGAAGGTCACTATGATTAATGCTGATTATATGCGGGAAGTTAACGATTCCAACAAAGACGGGATTTACACCATGGAGGAGCTGTACGGCCTTACGCAAAAATGGATGAAGCTGCGGACCGGGGATATGAATCTGGTAATCGATAATATCCTGAAGAAGGCGGGAAGGGACTATGACCCCGTGTACCAACGCATCAATATGGAGCACATTGGCGTAATCGGCCACTCCATGGGGGGTGCGGCAAGCGTGGCGCTCGGCCGGGAGCGCAGCGATGTGGATGCCGTTGTCAATCTGGATGCCCCGTTCTTCACCGAGCTGGTGTATGACCGGAAGATGAATGATCTGGCGGCCAAAGATGAGCCTTACCGCGTACCGCTGCTGAACATATACACGGACGATGTGTGGAGACAGCTCGGGAAGAACTCGGCTTATGCGGCGAATAACACTGGCAATCCGAACTTCAAGGATGCGTATACCGTTCATTTTGAGGGAGCCAAGCACTTGAGCCTGACCGATCTGCCGCTGTTCTCCCCCATCCTTGCGAATATGTTGCAGCGCGGGCAGGCGGATATCGATAAGTATTACTGTATTGAGACCATGAACAGGCTAATTCTTGAATTCTATGACTATACGTTAAAAGGCACCGGGCGGTTTGCGCCGCAGGCGGTGTATTAAAGGGGATGCAGAATCATCCTCTACATATCCAAGACAGATGACTGAACCAGTTCCGCTATCCCTTCCTCTAACCCCGTCACACCCTCATCCTCCAGCCACTCTGGCGGGACGAGCAGATAATGGCTGGAGCTGCTCTTCAGGTAGCTGTAGATGATCTGTGCCTCGTCGATCTTGTGGCGGCTCATCTCTTCCGTAGCGGCGGTCTGGCTGCTGCTGCGGAAGACCTCCCGGGCGGATGCAGCGATCATCCCGGTGAGCTGCCCTTCATTCAGGGCTTCCGTTGCCAGCAGGGTGCGGAAGAGGATGACGCTGCCCTTGATCAGGATTAGCTTATGGGAGTGCTCGTCTACTGGCTCCAGCACGATAATATTCTTGTTGGCTCCGGTGAATTCGATCACTTGCTCCTTCTGCAGCAGCGAGTGAACCGCCCCCAGATAATCGCGGAATTTGGCGGCGGTCTCGAAGTCGAACCGCAGCGCAGCTTCCTCCATGCGGGCTTCCAGTCCGGTTATAATTACGCTGTCTCTGCCTTCCAGTAAGCAAATAATCTCGTCTATAACGGCTTCATACTGTGCCACAGCTGCCTCCCCGCCCCCGCACATGCCGATGCATAAGCCCAGCGAATGGTTCAGGCACCGTGAGTTGCGGGAATGGGGGCTGCTGCACAGAATGCGCTGTGATTCTTTGATGCCCAGCACCGCCCTTTCGACCGTACTCCGGCTGGTATAAGGGCCATAGACGAGGCCGCCTGCCTCTGTACTTGGCTCGTAGCCGATCTCAATCTGCCGGTAAGGTGCTTTGTCCACGATGGAAATGTAGCTGTAGGCGAGCGGATTTTTCATTTTGCGGTTATACATCGGCTTGATCTCTTTGATCAGCTGACATTCCAGCATGAAGGCCTCCAGCTCCGTGTCGGTCAGCCGGTAGTCCAGATCACGGATATGCTTAACCAGCTGCTTCACCTTGGGCGAATGTCCCTTATTATTATAAAAATAAGACTGGACCCGCTTCCTCAGCTGCTTCGCCTTGCCGACATAAATCACATGGCCCAGGCCGTCCTTCATCAGGTATACGCCAGGCGTCAAGGGCAGGCTGGCGACCTTGTCTGTTAGATGTGCGGGCATGGCAGCCGCCTCCGTTCGTCAAATTCTTCCGTATCCTTCAAGTATAGACCATGCCACCGCCACCTGCGACAGGAAAAGCTCCGCTCAGTGCTCAGACAGAAGCGGTGTGACATAACCCACAATGTCTCCTGGTCAAACCCTCTATCATTAATGACATGAACGACAGGCATGAGCGTATGCGATCAAGTAAGCTGGGGGGCTGCTGATGAAGTATTCGATCGGTGAATTTGCATCCATTCTTGGAGTGACGGCAGATACACTGCGCTTATATGAGAAACATGATATTGTCCGGCCGATGAAGGATCATCATAATAACTACAGGTATTTCAATGATTTGGATGCGCGGAATCTATTGACGAGCAGATGGTACCGGAGCATGCAGATTCCGCTTCAGGATGTAGCCGGATTGATTAAGGACGCGCCGTGTGAGCAAGTGATGGAATCGATTGCTGCCGCGGGTATGCAGCTGGAGGAGGAGATCCGGCGCAGCAGGCTGCTGCTCGGCAAGATTCAGGATATTCAGGCGGAGCTGGCGCAGGTCAGCGCATCTCTATATACGTGCAAGATGAAACAGGTGCCGGGGATGTACCGGATTCAGCAGACGAACAAGAATCATTTGCTGCAAAAGGAGGATCTCAAAGACACGGTCCAGGCATGGATGGAGCTGCTGCCGTTCACCTTTTATTCCTTCCGGGTGGAGAATAAGGCAGGCGAATGCGTCTGTGGACTAGGGGAGCTGGAGTATAGCTGGGGACTTGGCCTGCTTGCGGAGGATCAGATGAAGCTCGGGGTCTGCCTGAATGACAGTGTGGAGGTTCTGGAGCCGGCGACCTGCATCTCTGCCGTCATTGTCAGCGGCCATGAGGATTACCTGGAGCGGGGAGCCTTCGGGTTCATGCTAGAGTATGTGCAGGCAAGGAATTATAAGATTAGCGGGGATATCAGCGGTAAAATCCTGTTCACTGAGCGCACGGGTAACGGCAGCAAAACGTATTTGGAGATTAATATTCCGGTTGAAGCGGAGTAAGCGTTCACCCTACTTTGAGAAAAGTTTCACATATTGTTCATTGACCTTGGTACAGTACCAAGGTTTACACTTTGTGCGGTAGTCAACAGTCCCATTAGAGAGAAACGGGGCTGCATTAACCACACAGGGGGAGAAATTGATGCGTAAGCAAGCAACAAAACGAGTGTTCCTAATCACCGTATGTCTGGTATTGGTCCTGTCGCTACTAAGCGGCTGCAGCGGTAACAATTCCGCCGCACCGGCAGCTTCAGAGCAGCCGTCCGCTTCGCCGCAGGCGTCACAGCCAGCGGATACAAGTGCTGTACCGGCAGACTTCAAAGCGGGAACCTATAAAGCAGAGGCTGAAGGCAAGGATGGCAAGATTCAGGTTGAGGTGACTCTTGACGATCATTCGGTCATTACCGGAATCAATGTGGTCAGCCAGAACGAAACCGCCGGAATCGGGGTAGAGGCGATCAACAAGGTCAAGGAGGAGATTCTATCCGGCCAGACCCTGAATATTGATGCCGTCAGCGGTGCGTCTGAGTCCAGCAAGGCGATTCTGACCGCTGTGGAGGATGCGCTTAAGCAGGCGGGCGGCAATGTGGAGGCTTTTAAAACAAAGGCTGTAGTGAAATCGGGAGAAGGCAAGACCGAGCAGCTGTCCGCAGATGTGGTCGTGGTTGGTGCAGGTGCGTCCGGTGTGTCGGCAGCGGTATCGGCAGCGGATAAGGGCGCGAAGGTGATCCTGATCGAGAAAACAGCGACGATCGGCGGCGCGAGCAACCTGTCCTGGGCGGGCAAATTCTACAACTCCTCGGCCGCGCTAAGCAGCGGGCTGAAAGTAGAAGTCGAGAAGGAGATTGCCGACTGGATCGTGAACAATCACTGGCGTGTGGATGCGGCGGCGATCCGCCAATACGTTACGAAGTCGGGCGAGACCTATGACTGGCTGACCGGCAAGGGCTACACCACCACCTTCCTGAACTTCGCCGGGGAACAGCTCCATATGCTGCCTCCTTATGAGACCCGCCAGGAGCTGCTGCGCAAGATGCTTGCAGCATCCGTAGAGAAGGGCGGCGGACAGGTGATCACGGAGGCCACCGCGCAGAAGCTGATGACTGGCGCTAATGGAGAGGTGACCGGAGTCGTGGCCAAGAAGTCTGACGGAACAACGCTGGAGATTGCAGGGGCAAGCGTTGTAATGGCTACCGGCGGGTATGCCGGGAATAAAGAGATGGTTAAGGAAGCCTTCGGCTTCGAAGGCGTCAATGGCGGGCTTGGGCAGAACATCGGTGAAGGGCTGAAGATGTCCTGGGAGATCGGCGCGAAGGTGCCGGACAACTTCGGCGGGCAGATGCTGCACCAGACGCTGGCCAGAGCTACAGACAAGCTGAAGACGCAGTATGAGCCGTTTGAAGCCAGCTATCCGATGATGCTGTCTTACCTGCCAACCCTGATGAATGTCGGCCCTTCGGGCGCGAGATTCAGAGATGAAGCGGCGACGCTTACAGCGGTTGCGGCAGCGAATACCAGTGCTTTTAACGGAGCATATCATCTGGTGATTGTCTCGCAGGCGCAGCTGGATGCCCTTAAGGCCAAGGGGATGAAGGGGGTTCAGGCACCTAAGCTTCCGGGCATGCCGCCGGAATTCTATGCCTCCTATACAGACAAGTTCACGCTGGAGCAGCCATGGAAGGATGCCGATAAAGTCTTCGAATCCATGGTAGCGAACGGCGACGGCTTCAAGGGCAATACACTTGAGGAGCTGGCGAAGAATGCAGGGATGGACCCTGAAGTATTTACCGCTGAGTTCAAGCTCTATGAGGAAGCAGCGAAGACGGGCACCGATACGGAGTTCGGCAAGGCGAAGGAATATCTGGTTCCTATGGGCAGCAGCGGGCCGTATTACGCCGTTATTGCCGAGATCAACAACCTCTGTTCAGTAGGCGGTCTGCTGGTCAATACCAAGTTCCAGGTGCTGAATGATAAGCGTCTGCCGGTCAAAGGGCTGTACGCCGTGGGCGTGGAGTCCGAAGGGGTGCTTTTCAATGATACCTATGTAGGCAACGGCGTTGGACTGGGCTACTCCTTCACCTCCGGGCGGCTTGGCGGCGAGGATGCGGCAGCGGGCGCATTGGCTAAGGAATAGCCCTTTATAAGTAATTTTCCTCTTTTTGCCGATAAAGAGTTGTCCTGAACTTTACGCGCGAGAAGAGGAGCGTCCGATGTATATTCCCATATCACGAATCAACGCCGCTTCGCTGACCCGCTCACCGCAACAGGCGGACCATACTTCTGCCGGTTCATCTTCGCTCAGCTTCCCGGAGATGATGGCAGCTGTGGGAGCGGCAATTGAGGATCAGGCACGCAGAATCAAGGCAAGGTACAGGCTGTCCGTCCGCATTATGGCGGTAGCCAAAGAGGGCAGCAAAGGGGAGAAGACCGGCGCAGGAGACCGGAGTGATCAGCGGGAGCTTATAATCGCTCCGAATATTCTGCAGCAGATGAGCAAAGATCCTGTGATGCAGCGTAAGGTGTATGGCTATCTTGACGAGTATGTGCGCGAGCCGCACTCCTCACCCGGCCATAGTCTGATCGTTCACAGGGACGGAACCTCCTCCCTTCTTCCTGCCGCCCCCAGACCAGCAGCCGTACAGGAGATTACCCATCTACATACCGGGCAACCGGAAATCGCGGGCAGCTTATACGATCAGGACAGACTGAAGCAGCTAGCGTTCCTCCGGGCCAGAAGAGCAGGCAGGCACCGGTAACAGAGTGTAGTCCGCAAATAAGATCCCTGAATCCATATGAGGTGGAGGCAGGGGTCTTTTTGCTATGGCGTTGGGAAGCGGGATAAATAAGTAAAATGGAGAGCCGGATGTATTCGAAAAACTGTTTCTACTTGGCGGTCCTCCCGGTCTGCGAGTGCGCGAACAATAGCCTATCCTCCTGCATAGCATATAGCACCTG
Organism: Paenibacillus sp. FSL M7-0896; assembly: GCF_037975415.1. Classification (NCBI taxonomy): domain Bacteria; kingdom Bacillati; phylum Bacillota; class Bacilli; order Caryophanales; family Paenibacillaceae; genus Paenibacillus; species Paenibacillus sp. FSL M7-0896. The sequence goes on along the minus strand of NZ_CP150250.1, from coordinate 7,041,200 downwards.
CTTGCTATTTGTAAGTGGAAAGGGGGCGCATGGCTAATGGGTATCCAGCTTACTGCGATTCATTGGGTGTATCTGGTGTTTATTGTGTTCATTCTGGCGCTGCTGATCAAGCGGCGTGATACGACCATGATCTGTGTGACCGGGATTCTGGCGCTCGGGCTGCTGGCGACGGCGACGCTTAGCGGGTCGGTGTCGGGGATCTTTAATTCTTTTGTCTATGCAACCAAGGAGCTGCTCGGCACCATAATGATTATCTCCATTATCGTGGCGATGAGCCGGATTCTGATTATAACAGGCATCAACGAGACGATGGTATCTCCGCTCACCCGGTTCCTGCGCACACCGGCGATGGCCTACTGGGGAATCGGACTGATTATGATGGTGACCTCGTTCTTCTTCTGGCCGTCCCCTGCGGTAGCGCTGGTCGGGGCGGTTCTGCTGCCGGTGGCGGTCCGGGTCGGTCTGCCTGCGCTGGGCGCAGCGGTAGCCATGAACCTGTTCGGGCACGGGATCGCCCTCTCCGGCGATTATATTATTCAAGGCGCTCCGAAGCTGACGGCGGATGCCGCCGGTCTTCCAGTGTCTAGCGTGATGCAAGCCAGTATCCCCCTGGTTGCTGTGATGGGGATAGTCACGACGGTGAGCGCATTCTGGATGATGAAGCGCGACCAGAAGAATGGCACCTGGAGAGACGGCCTGGTCGCTTCCCCGGGAGCAGCAGAGCCGCCGGCTGATGCGGGGACGGATGATGACCAGCCAGTGCTCATGAGTGACCGTCTGCGCAAAGGGCTGGCGATCGCCATTCCGCTGCTCTTCCTGCTGGATGTGATCGGCATGTTCGTGCTTCACCTGCAAGGCGGAGATGCTACCGCGCTGGTCGGGGGAACCGCCGTGCTGATCCTGATTGTCATTACCCTGCTGGCCCATCGCGGCCAGGGGCAGGGCCTGGAGAAAATAACCGCTTATCTTATTGAAGGCTTCACCTTCGGATTCAAGGTCTTCGGGCCGGTCATCCCGATTGCCGCCTTCTTCTATCTGGGCGACGCAGCCTTCACTGAGCTGTACGGCAAGGTGCTGCCGGACGGCTCGCACGGCATCGTGAACGACTTGGGTGTGGCCCTGGCGAATCACGTGCCGCTGAACGGGGTGGTGGGAGCCGTAACGCTGACGGTAATCGGGGCGATTACCGGCCTCGACGGCTCCGGATTCTCCGGCATCTCGCTGGCCGGCTCGATTGCCGGGCTGTTCGCCGCCGCGATCCACTCCGGGGCGGCAACGCTGACCGCCCTTGGGCAGGTGGCCGCCATCTGGGTCGGCGGCGGCACCCTGATCCCGTGGGCGCTCATTCCCGCCGCTGCGATCTGCGGCGTCAGCCCGTTCGAGCTGGCCCGGCGCAATCTGAAGCCGGTCCTGCTGGGCCTTACGGCAATGACCATAGTCGCCATGTTCCTGGTGTAGGCACCGTTTAATAGGCACCGCTTAAGGTACCATACCCTCCACCGGCCCGGGCGCATACGGACCCCAGCGCCGTAATTCCAGAGCCACCACCACTCCAGTACACACAGACCTGAGCGCTGTAACTTCATAACCTCCGCCACTCAGGTACGTACGGACCCCAGCGCCGTTATTTCCAGAAATCAGCCTGTTTTCGAACCCATGCGGACTCCAGAGCCTTTATTGCTCCCATTTGGCCCAATTCGGCCTTGCTTATGGAGGGATAAGGTCTCTCCAGTCCGCATGGAGCGAAAGGCCACGGTTTTGAGAGTAATAACGTCCGTACGGTCCGCATGGAACAAGAGTGTGCGAAAAGGGGACAATCACCTCCACCCGCCCGTGCGCATACGGACCCCAGCGCCGTTATTTCCAGAAACCAGCCTGTTCCCCCAAATCACACGTAGCACCAGTTGCTGCCCGCCACAACCAGATAAATATTCTCCCCGGGTGAACCCCGCGCCTAGAATCCGCATAAGATTTCCTTCCCTAATCCATCCTACAGAAGAACGGACATTGTGATGGAGGGGGAAGTATAATATGAAGCATTACGAATCTAGTCTGCGCACCAACAGTACGGTGGATCAGGCGCACGATGCGGTGACGAAGCTGCACAATGCTGTAACCCAGGCTTCGAGTCATCCGATCGGGCAGATGATGGATCAGGCAGAGAACAGCCTGGAGCACGCTGAGGAAGCCGTGCGCCATGCCCCGGAAGGTTCGGTCGGGAAACACGGGGTAGAGCTGGTCCAAGAGAGACTGGAGGAAGAGAAGCGCAGATTGTCTTCGCTGGATGGACAGGTAGGCGAGTCACAGGATTAAAGCCTGAACCAGGCTATGGTGAACAGGCATTTCCGGATTTGATCCGAGATGCCTGTTTGCTGTTGATGGTACCCGAGGGGCGAATGGGGGACTTGTGCAATCATTTGCTGTGAAATAGGTTATAAGGTAATGACGAGACCATTCAGGGGAGGTACATACCTATGCCAGAAGCGGACAACACCGGTTCATGGAGTCCTCCGGAGACACCGGAGATGCTGTATGCCGCGCTTAAGGAGATTACCAGGTGGGAGAAAGAGCAGAATAGGCTGATGATCTGGGACCGGATAACCCGGCTGCCGTTCAAGCTGCTAGATGCAATTACGCCAAAGATTATCCACGATAAGGTAGGCCGGCTGCTCGATGAACTGGGCGGCTACATCCAGAACGGCGGCAACTATCTGGTGGCCGGGCGCAAGGTGGGCAAGCTGATGGAAGAGACAAGCCGGGCGGCGGGCGCTCCCTCTACTGGGCCTTACCCGCTGGCTGTCATGGATGCAGCGGCACTGAAGCTCGCGGAGCGGAGCCGGAATACGGCTACGGCTCAGGGGGCGACTACGGGCTTCGGCGGGATTTTCACACTGGCTGCCGATATTCCGGCTGTCCTGGGACTCTCCTTGAAGGCGATCCAGGAGATCGGCTTGTGTTATGGCTACGATCCGACCGATAAGGCCGAGCGGATCTTCACCGTGAAGGTGATGCAGTTCGCCTCCTCCGATGTAGTGGGGAAGCGCACGCTGCTGAAGGAGCTGAATCTGCAGGCAGGCGGGGACGGCAACATTCTCGCCGCGACCCAGGAGACCGTATCAAGGATTCAGGGCTGGAAGGAGGTAGTAACTGTATACCGCGACAATTGGGGCTGGAAAAAGCTGCTCCAAACCGTTCCGGTTGCAGGCATGTTCTTCGGCGCATACCTCAACCGCAAGACGCTGGAAGAGGTCACAGAGGCTGCGCGGATGCTCTACCGCAAAAGACGGATTATCTCCAGGCTGGCAGAGCTGGAACAGAGATGATACGCTGAGGGTACTGTAGCAGGGCACGCATGGATAGGAGAGAGAAGATGAAACACACAGTTCCACAGCATAACACTCAGGAGTTGATCCGGCAGGCGGAGTCTTTCATTGCGGCCTGCTATCAGGAGCTGGGGTTAACAGAGGGTGAACGGGACCTGCGTCTGGCGGACATACGGGAAGAGGTGCAACACACAGGTACATACAAGCATACGGGGGAAGAGCTGGCGCACGGGGCAAGGATGGCCTGGCGCCATAACAGCCGCTGCATCGGAAGACTGTTTTGGCATTCCCTAGATGTGATTGACGCCCGCAGAGCAGAGACAGTAACGGAGGTCGCGGAGGCGCTGCTGCATCATATGAAGCATGCGAATAACGGCGGCCGTATCCGGCCGGTCATTACCGTCTTTCGCAGTGAAGAGGAGCAAGGCCGTGCTATCCGGATCTGGAATCATCAGTTGATCCGCTATGCCGGTTATCCCGGGGACGGTGAGCATCCGCGTGCCGGTGATCCGGCTTCGGATGAATTCACCGCCATCTGCCTTAAGCTGGGCTGGCAGGGCACGGGCGGGGATTTCGACATTCTGCCGCTCGTAATCAGCATCGGCGGGGAGGAACCCCGCTGCTTCCCTATCCCGGCAGGACTTGTACAGGAGGTGCCGCTCAGCCACCCGGAGATCCCGCAATTCACGGAGCTGGGCCTGCGCTGGTATTCCGTTCCGATTGTCTCGGACATGTGCCTGGAGATCGGCGGCATCCGTTATCCGGCAGCGCCATTTAACGGCTGGTACATGGAGACGGAGATCGGCTCGCGGAATTTCGGCGATACGGACCGCTACAACCGCCTGCCTGCGGTGGCTGATCTTCTGGGCCTGGACCGCTCCACGAACACCTCGCTGTGGAAAGACCGGGCACTACTGGAACTGAACCGGGCGGTCCTCCATTCCTTCAAGCAGGCAGGGGTCAGTATTGTGGATCATCATACAGCCGCAGACCAGTTCGTCCGCTTCCAGGAACAGGAGCAGCAGCAGGGTCGGGAAGTGTCAGGCAAGTGGGGCTGGCTGATCCCTCCGATGTCGCCTTCCTCCACGCCGATCTGGAATGACAACAAGCTGCGTGATTTGCAGCTAAGCCCGCGCTTCGTCTACCGGAAGAAGGAGGCTGATTCTCAGCAGCATGGCGCTGAGGGTGCAGAAGTGAAGGGTTGCCCTTTTCACCAGTCCATGAAGAGTGATTGATCAATAGCTGCCGGGTTTGCGCATCCTGAGGTGAAGGTGAGCACCTTCCTGGCTAATTCGATGCTGTGCAATATGGCGCTTACGCTGAACATGCCGGAATTGAAGCCGAAGCGCAAGTAACCTATGGGCCAATTTGCGCAAGATAGAAATAGTCACGTTACCCATTCTGTGATACTATTTATTTCTATATCCAATGAGGAAGTGAAGCATAATGATCAGCATTACCATTCCGTCACCGGAAGTTATTATTTACAAGCAAGCTAACCCTGAGCTGAGCCATATTTACGGATTCACCGATTTCCACCTGATTACCCGCGAAGCCGGCGGCATCTTCATGTTCTACAATGATCAGGACGAGCTGTTGTTTGTGGGCAAGGCCCGCAAGCTAAGACCGCGGATCAAGAAGCATTTCGAGGATAATGTATCCGTGATGAAGCCCCACCGCGATGAGGTTACCCGCATCGAAGTATGCCTCGTCGAAGATCCGGTGGACAGAGAGATTTATGAGACCTACATCGTGAACAAGCTTCGCGCGAAGTACAATGTCGAGAAGGTTCTGTATAAATAAGGTTTGATGGAAAAGGCGTGGTCCCTGCGGACTGCGCTTTTTTTGAAGGTTCCACCCGATTATCCAGGCACTTCCCCCTCCGAAGGCCCGAATCCGCAGCGTTTTCCTCTTGTTTTAATAAACGAAATTTGAGACAATAAGGTATTGTTGCTGCTAATGTCCCTGTCAAGGTAGAATAGATAGATTGAACTTTAATGTTTTGAAAAGAGGATATGAAATGAATAAAGAATCCATTTATGGATTGACTTTGGAGCAATTGACGGCATGGCTGCTGGAGCATGGCCACAAGAAATCCCGGGCCGCTGCTGTCTGGGAATGGCTGTACCGCAAGCGGATCACCAGCTTCGCCGAGATGGACGGAATGAATCAGGAATGCATAGAGCTGCTGGAAGAGCATTATGTGTTTCAGACGATGGAAGAGCATGTCAAGCAGGAATCGGCCGACGGTACGGTGAAGTTCCTCTTCCGCCTCCAGGACGGCAACCTGATTGAGACAGTGATGATGCGGCAGAAGTACGGCTTGTCCGTATGTGTCACCACTCAGGTCGGCTGTAATATCGGGTGCAGCTTCTGTGCAAGCGGGCTGCTGGCGAAGAGCCGGGACCTGACCAGCGGCGAGATCGTGGAGCAGATTATGAAGGTCCAGCATTATCTGGATCAGGCTGGTCTGGGCCAGAAGGTCACCCATGTCGTGGTTATGGGGATCGGCGAGCCGTTCGATAACTTCCGGCATCTGCTGAACTTCCTGATTACCATCAAGGATCACAAGGGCCTGGCGATTGCCGGCAAAGGAATCACCGTATCCACCAGCGGTTTGGCGGACAAAATCAGAGAATTCGCCGACGCCAATATGCAGGTCAATCTGGCGATCTCGCTGCATGCCCCAAATAATGAGCTGCGGACACAGATTATGAAGATTAACCGGGCCATTCCTATAGAGAAGTTAATGCCGGCGATTGATTACTATCTGGAGAAGACGAACCGGAGAATCACGCTGGAGTATATCCTGCTGAAGGATATCAATGACCGCGAGGAGCATGCGCTGGAGCTGGCCGAGTTGATCGGAGACCGCCGCCAGCTGGCGAACGTCAACCTGATTCCGTATAATCCCGTAGATGAGCATAGCCAATATCAGCGGAGCAGTCGGGAGTCGGTGCGTGCCTTCTTCGATACGCTGAAGAAGCAGGGTGTCAGTGTCAGCACCCGGCTGGAGCAGGGCGTCGATATTGATGCGGCCTGCGGACAGCTGCGCAGCAAGCAGATTAAGAAGACCAAAGGCAAAGCCGCAGATACTGTGTTACAATAATCTGGCAGTGAATTGAGAAATGAGGAATGCAACTTGTTGACATTTACAAGCTACACCGTGGAGAACGTAAGAGATCCATTTAATATCCTAAGCGGCAAGCGATATGAGTTCGTCGTGAATATTGATGTGCCGGAGGATGATGAGCTGTACGTGGAGAACGGCGTGTCCGCCCGCGTGATTGTCAAAGTGGAAGAAGAGCAGACAAGCATTGTCAGCTACGATCTGCTGGAGACCTCGTCAGGCCAGCTGCTCGATTTCGATATGGAAGAAGATGAGGAAGCCGCGCTGCTTCAATTCTGTTCGGAGCATGTTCCTGCATAGGACAGGGCGGCAACGGTCTTAAGAAAAAGGAACTGCTGATTTCAGCAGTTCCTTTTTTTTGTGCTTCTATAGGAAATTATAGTTTCCTCATGTTGAATGATTCGCAGAGTACTTAGTTGCTGAATGTGGCTGAAGGGTAGCCGCGAGGAGCAAGAGTGAATTTAGTTTCATCGGTTAAAAGTATGCTGAAAAACGAGTACTATCGGCTGGTACAGCGGCATATGGCCCGAATGTATATGGAAAACAGCATACATTGTACTCACATGTAGGCGCATGGCTCGAATGTAATCGGTTTTCCGATTACAATCGCCCCGGAAGCCCTCGCGCCGCCCAATGTAATCGGTTTTCCGATTACAATCGCCCCGGAAGCCCTCTCGCTGCCCAATGTAATCGGTTTTCCGATTACAATCCCCTTGGAAGCCCTCGTGCTGCGCAATATAATCGGTTTTCCGATTACAATCAGCCCGGAAGCCCTCGCGCTGCGCAATGTATGTAAAAAACAGCATACATTACGGTGGCGCGCAGGTAATCCCATTCATCTGGTAGGATGATTTTATTCAAATAGATTCGCGTTCAAGCCCCAGCTTCACTATCCCAGGCAGCCTTCCACATAATAATGAATCTGCTTGTTCCACCATGGCCAGTCATGGCTGACATCATGGCCCCAGTAGTCGATCCGGGCCGGAATGCCCTTCTGCCCCAGCACCTCCTGAAGCAGCCGGGTCTCATGCAGCATCTCGTCCTCATACGCCCCTTGACCGACACAGAGGATGATATTGCTGTTGCGGTACTGGTTCAGATAATGCTCATCCGTCAGCCCCGGCAGGTAATGCAGCGGTGAATTGAGATAGACGTTCCCGCTCATATAGTCGCCGAAGAAGTAATAGGTGGAATAGACGCCGCTCAGGGCGATCAAGGTATCGAAATAGTGCGGATAACGGAAAAAGAAACTGGCGCTGTAATAAGCGCCCATCGAGCAGCCGGAGATCAGAATGCGCTGGTCGGTCCCGCCGTTGTTGTGCTTGCTCTCATGGAGGATGCCGGGAATCAGCTCATGCGCGATATATTTGTCATACTGCTCATGACGGTGCATCCGGTCCTCGTTGTTCCAGTGAGTGGAGAAGAAGGTCTCCTCGTCCAGACTGTCGCAGGCCCAGATCTGCAGCTTACCCGCTTCAATGAAGGGCGCGAGCGTGCCGATCATGCCCGAATCCTCATATTGATAAAAGCGTCCAAGCGAGGTGGGGAAGACGAGCATCGGTTTGCCGGCGTGGCCGTAAATTTTATACTCCATGTCTCTGCCCAGGTTGTGGCTGTACTCCTTATGGTAGCTTATCCTCATCCGTTAACACATCCTATCCCTCTTCTTGTTGAATATAGCCTCTAATGTCTCTGACCTCCGAAAGCTCGGGTGAACGGAACTGATAAGCGCGGTTGCCCATTGCTCTGCTGAAGACCTCTTCAATCTCGTCATAATTGACGATCTTCCCTCCGAATGCATGGTAGATGTCCTCATGGCTGTGAGCGTAATGCTTATGATTCTTGCGGCTGGCATAGCCGGTATAATATTTGCCTTCGTATGGACCGCCGACCTCATTATGCACAACCATGCTGGCCCATTCCTTATACACATTCACATCATAGGCGAAGTTAATCGCATCAGTCATCCAAGCGCCGGGCGGGCGCATATTTACTTCCAGGGCAATGATCCGGCCATCCTTGTGCGATTTGAACAGCTCGATATGGAAGAACCGTTCCCGGATGTCAAAAGCCTGCAAAATGCTCCGGCCCGCCTCCTCGACCTCTGGACTGATCTCCCGCAGACAGAAGTAGTAGAGGTGATTGTCCGTATTGACGACATCCATCACACTGTTCTCGAACAGGTGGCTGACCGCGAAGCGTACATTCCCGTCCCTGTCTACCAGCCCGTCATAGGTGAGGATGACCCCGTCTATGAATTCCTCAATAATGAAGGCTACATCCTCCGGCTTCGTGTCAAAAAAGTGCTGGAGCTCCTCTTCGTTATTGATCTTATACGTGTTACTGGCCCCGGAGCCGAGATCGGGCTTCACCACCAGCGGGAAGCCGGCGCTCTGGATGAAGCTCTCGACGCTCTCACGCGTTGTGCCGGTGGAGAACTGGACGGTGCTTACCCCGCTTTTGCGGAAAAATTCCTTCATCTTGGACTTCTGCTTCAGATTATGGACGAAATCCGATTTAGTGCCGTAGATGTTGAAGTCCGTACGGATCGCGGCATCCTGCTCCAGCCAGTATTCATTCAGCGACTCGAAGCGGTCAATCTTGCCGTACTTATGGGTGAAATAACCGACAGCCCGCAGAATCTCCTCGTAGCTCTCGAGGTTGCTTACCCTATAGTACTCGGTCAATGCCGATTTCAGCTTGTCCTCCAACTGGTCATAGGCTGCATCGCCAATCCCAAGCACTGTGGCTCCCTGCTCCCGCAGATGCGTACAGAATTCAGCGCTGTTCTTGGGGAAATGCGGGGAAAAGAAAATAAAGTTCATGCAGACCGGCCCCTTTGGCTAAAATATAATTCCGAGTTATTTTGTATGATTAATTCAATCTACCAGCTTCGTTAGTATTCGTCAATCCTCTTAGTGCTATTTTGGCTGCAGGGTGCGGTTGAGCCGGGCGAGCAGTCCGCTGAAGAGTCCGCAGTCCTCCGGGGACCAATCCCCGAAGATCTCCCCGTAGCGCGCAAGCCGGATGTCCCGGGCCTCGGCGAAGGTCTGTGCACCAAGCGCAGTAAGCTGAAAATAGCTGGAGCGCCCATCCTGCGGATCAGGCACCCGTTCCACATAGTTCTTCGCCTCCAGGACACTTGTCTGCCTGCTGATGGTAGAGGTGTCGAGGCCGAATTGTTCGGCAAGCGCCTTAACGCCTACCTTGTCGTGTATCGACAGATGGTGGAGCAGGGTATACGAGGAGCGGTCCAGCCCGCCATGCTTCTTATCCAGCGAGCCGAGGCGGATCAGCGTGATCAGCTCCTGGTTCAGCGCTTCGAGGTGCTTGTCCTTCTGTTCATCAGCCATAGTTCGATTCCGTCCTTTACCGGTTACTTTGTCATATGTCTCCCTAGTATAATTGATAATACCGGCCTTATGCTAAGGCTACCGGATATTCTCGCCTCATATGAAAGAATCATGAAATAAGTTACATTGACTTTCAAACATATAGTTGTATAATACACATATATTAATTTAATTGTATCATACACCTATATTAAGGTGAACCGCAAAATAGAGGAGAGAGCGCCCTTGAGCAGTCCGGCGGCAAAACATTCATCATTCTGGCTGATTATTCTGGCCATTTTTTTCGGCAATTTCATGGCTATTCTCAGTACAACCACCATTAACGTAGCATTCCCGGTCTTCTTGAACGACTTCCACGCCGGGATCAGCACCGTACAATGGATGATTACCGGTTATCTGCTGGCTACCGGCGTCATTGCGCCTGTGGTGGGATATTTCGGGGATAAATGGAGCTATAAGGTTCTGTACGTATTCGCCCTGTCGGGCTTCACCTTGTTCTCGGCACTGTGTACGGTGGCCTGGAATATTCATTCACTGATTACCTTCCGCATTATCCAGGGAATATTCGGCGGCCTGATCATCCCTACCACCATGACGATGATTTATCAGTTTATCGGCAAAGAAAAGCAGGCCTTCGCCATGAGTCTCTGGAGCCTGTCCTCGATGCTGGCGCCTGCCTTCGGCCCGACACTCGGCGGCTGGCTGACCGGATACTTCGGCTGGAAATCGCTGTTCGTGATTAATCTGCCGATTGGCCTGATTGCCATTGCCGTAGCTTTGAAGTGCCTGCCATTCCAGCGGCAGAACACCGGGAGCAGAAGCTTTGATCTGCCGGGCTTCGTCACAGTCATTCTGAGCAGCGCCTTCATTATTCTGGCCTTCAATAAAGGGGGCGCCTGGGGCTGGATGTCATGGAACACCCTGACCCTGCTGCTGGTTGGGGCGGCGGCCTTAACGTATTTCATCCGCAGAGAGCTGTCGATCCAGGAGCCGCTGCTGAATCTGAAGGTATTCCGGCAGAGCCGGTTCACCTACAGCCTGATCATCAACTGTATTATTACCGTTGCGTTATACTCGGGGACCTTTCTGATCCCGGTCTTCCTGCAGGATATCCAGCAGTCTACCCCGCTGAAGACCGCGCTGGTGCTGTTGCCAGGCTCTATCGTGATGGCTGTTTTGTCACCGGTGGTTGGCAAGCTGTACTCCCGGATTGGACCGTTCTGGCTGATCCTGGGCGGTATTCTGCTGCTAAGCGCCTCGACCTGGGAGCTTGCCCACATCACGCTGGCCGTGACCCATACCCGTGTGGCGGTGCTTATGGCGGTGCGCAATGTCGGCATTGCGCTGGCCTTCATGCCGGTGACCAATGCCGGAATGTCGGCGGTGCCAAGAGCCATTACCGGCCATGCCTCATCTGTAACCAACTGGGTCCGCCAGGCTACAGGTGCCTTGTCCATTGCCGTATTCAGCTCGCTGCTCGCCTCCAGATCGCTGGCCCATCAGCAGGAGCTTGCAGATGGGACGGTCCGGGCAGCGGGTTCTCTGCTGAAAGCGCAGGGGATGACGATGGGCGTACAGGATATTTTCCTGATCGCTACGGCAGTGGGGCTGCTGGCTATTCCGCTGACCTTCCTCCTGAGAGGCAGTAGCGGCAAGCCAGCAGCTGCCCCTGCTCCGCAAGCGGAGGCTTGAAGCCGGGACTCTGCCGTAAATACTCCTTAATAATGCGTTATAGCGCTTTCTCTTCGCATGTTGGGCGATTATGAGTTAGAATACTATAAAGTGAGCAAATAATAGGAGTTGTATACATGTCTAATAATGACGAAGTATTTTTGACCAAAGAAGGCTTGGCTAAGCTGGAGGAAGAGCTGAGGGAACTGAAGGGAGCAGGTCGCAAGGAGCTTGCAGCCCGGCTTAAGCTGGCGATCAGCTACGGCGATCTGAAGGAGAACAGCGAATACCACTCCGCCAAGGAGGATCAATCCTTCATGGAGACCCGCATTATGATTCTGGAGAAGATGCTGATCAAGGCGCAGATCGTGGATGCCAGCAATATGGATCTGAGTACAGTCAGTGTAGGCTGCATCGTTATCCTCAACGATGTGGAGTACTCGGAGAAGATTGAATATAGAGTGGTTGGCCCGGCGGAAGCCGATGTGCTGGACAACAAGATTTCCTACGAGAGCCCGCTCGGCAAAGAGCTGATCGGCAAAAAGGTAGGCGATATCATCAGCGTCAATGCCCCGATGGGGATCATCAAATACGAGCTGCTTGAGATCAAAATGCTGTAAAAGGAAGACCTAACCGGAATCCCGTAGCCCTTCATTTAAGGGTGCGGGATTTTTTTTATGTTTTGGGGTCTCCGCAAAGTACCTGAGTCAACACCTACGCTAAAGCTCCACTTTGTGGGGTTATTTTGTCTGCACGCGGCGGGGGTCATAGGCAATTGCTATCAAGGATATTGCTTCCTTGTCTTAGACGCTCCCTGCCAAGGAGGGTTATAGTAGAAAATAACTACTACATAGAGGAGTCCTGGCTTGTGATTCAGAATGTACTCACGACACTTGTTGAGGTCATCGTACCCCTGTCCATTCCGGTGGCCGCCGGAGCGCTGCTTGGCCGGTATAAGCAGCTCGATACGAAGCCCCTGCTGACGCTGTACCTGTATTTTCTCAGTCCGGCCATTATTCTCGACACGCTGGCTACGGCGGATATCTCCTTCGATGATGTCTATAAGACACTGGCCTTTTCGCTCATGAACCTGTTTCTGCTGTGGGGTGTGGCAACCCTAATCGGTAAAATGCTGAAGCTGGCTCCGCCGGAGGCCGCCGGTCTTACGCTCATCTCCACCTTCACGAACAGCGTCAATTATGGCCTGCCGCTGGTGCTGCTGGCCTTCGGCCAGCTGGGCCTGGACAAGGCATCAGTCTATGTCATCGCCCAGATGGTGATCGTGAATACGATCGGCGTGTATTTTGCCGCCCGGTCACAGTTCTCCGTGCGCAGCGCGTTGAAGTCAGTCTTCTCGCTGCCGGCCATCTACGCCGCCATTCTGGCACTGCTGCTGCGGGCGCTTGGCCTGCATATGCCGCATGAGCTGGCTTCGGGAGTGTCAATGGTCGCCGGTGCGTATTCGCCAGTTGTGCTGGCGATTCTCGGCGCACAGATGGTGAAGGTCAGAGCCGCGCACACGGAGCGCAATGTGCAGCTGGCCTTCTGGACGGGGCTGACCGTCCGGCTGGTTCTGGCTCCGCTGCTGGCCGCGCTGGTGCTGCTCGCCCTGAACATCACAGGCACCCTGTTCTCGGTGCTGCTGATCCTGGCTTCCATGCCGGTGGCTGTCAATTCCGTCGTCCTGGCTGAACGCTTCGGCAGCTCGCCTGCGCTGGTCTCACGCTGTATCGTCTGGACGACGCTGGCCTCCTTCCTGGTCCTGCCGGTGCTGATTGCGGTGGTGGGGGGATAGGGTTCGCGGGCCGAATGTATGCGAATAACCGAATAGAGGGGCAATCGTGCCCCCCCTGGAAATTAAGACACAGGCACTTCACTCATTAGTGCATGTACATTCTGATCGGGGTCCTGAAAGAACGTCATCCAGGTTGCGGTTTGACCCATCTCAGCCACTTTATGCGGCTTGTCCAGGAAATGTACATTCCGCCCGACTAACGTTTCGTACGATGCGTGTATATTGTCGACTTGGAAATAGAACACCGAGCTGGGATGATCGAACCTCGGGTCTTCAGCAATACTCAAGACCATCTGAAGTCCGTTACACTCCAGGAAGGTCATGTTTGGGATCTGAAATAACAGATTTAGGCCTAGAGTATCTTGATAGAACCGGGTGGCAGCCTCCATGTCATGTACACGAATGGATATTTGCCCAATGCCTTTGATTTGAAATTCTGAATTCATGTGAATATCGCTCCCTTGTTATATTGTATGTTCCACGCAGTAAATGTAACATGTGCGGATGAAGCGTTACTTTTCCAAAATCACTTTTTTCTAAACATCCGGGGTGAGAGTCCCGTTCTTTGTTTAAAAACCTTATTGAAGGAAGAGACATTGTCGAAGCCAACACTTAGGCTAATCTCGGTTACACTGCTTTCCGTTTGAGCAAGGAGACGCTGTGCTTCAAGTATCCTTTTTTCGAGGATGAACTGGTGTGGCGTTCTTTTGAAAAAGTGGCGGAAGTTGCGGATCAGATGGTTTTTAGAAAGACAAGCGACTCTTGAAACTTCTTCAAGGGACACGTTTTGATTGTAATACGCATGTAAGTACTCGTATGCTACAGTCAACCGCCGGAACAGCTCCTCCCTGGTGGCCTGGCGCGTGCCGGGGACGGTATTAATTTCTTGAGAAATCTTCTGGTGGACGTTAAGCAGTGCATGAATTAGACTTTGATACTGTTCATCGACCCAGAGATTCTCGCTACCGAGTGCAGGTAAGGAATTCTTGAAGTTCTCGAGAAGTGGAGTTATCAGATGACTATTGCGGTATGACTTGGTGTGAAATTGCAACGGGTGCGTTGTTTCTGAAAATGGATCGTCTAAGGACTTCTCTATTCCTAAATGAACGGCTCTATGAACCTCTTCAGCAAAGCCAGTCTTGAAAAATACACAAAAAGAGTCGACTTCGGTTTCTGACTCTATGGCTATAGCGTACTGCTCCCCTTCATTTAACAGGAGGTAGCCCTCTCGCTCAACAGCATAATGGCCGAGTTTTGTTTTGTAATAGGCTCGGCCATTCCGAAATGTCTTTAAGGAAAGGGGGCCAGTGCCTTCCCAATGATGAGTTGTACTTCTCGCTTGCAGAACGAAGTTCCGCTGGAACAAAGGGAATCTGGAGGTTCCCATCTATAGAGTTCATCCCCTTCCACAGTTGGTCCACTCCATTCTACAATAGTCCACAGCAATAACAAAGAAGCTCCCTCTTCATGATCTGAAGGGGGAGCTTCTTGTATACAGTGAGGCTGCTTCATGCTGAACAATAGGGCGAAGCCTCAATCCGGCTGGCCTTCAGCGACCTGGATGGTGAAGATGAAGGTAGCTCCGCCCACTAGACCCGGCTTGGCATAGATCGTTCCGCCCATGAGGTCGACCAGCATTTTGCAGATGGACAGCCCGAGGCCGGTTCCGCCGAACTTGCGGTTGATGGTGGCTCCGATCTGGGTGAATGGCTGGAACAGATAGTTCATCTTATCTGCTGGAATGCCAATACCGGTATCTTCAATAATGAATTCCAGCTCCAGCAGCTTATCCATAGCCTGCCGGAGATGGACATGCACTTTGACGCCGCCGGTGATCGTGAACTTGATGGCATTGCCGATCAGGTTATTCAGTACCTGGCGCAGACGGTTGGGGTCACCGATAAGCAGGGCAGGAATGTCAGAATCAATAGAGGTCTCCAGTGTCAGGTTGCGTTCTTTCGCCAGAGCCCTGAACAGATCGACCGTTTCTTTGATGCAGGAGTGAAGATTGAACAGCTCGTAATCCAGCTCCATTTTACCGGATTCGATCTTGGTGAAGTCCAGGATGTGCGTAATGACAGAGACAAGCGCGTGACCGCTGGTATGAATGATTTCGGCCATCTCCTGGTCGTCAGCAGACAGCTCGGAGGAACGAAGCACATCCGACATGGCAATAATCCCGTTCAGCGGGGTGCGGATCTCATGGCTCATCATGGCAAGGAAGCCGCTCTTGATCCGCAACGCCAACTCGGCCGTCTCCTTCAGCTCGGTCAGGATGCCGTTGGCCTTCTCCAGCTCCTGCGTTTTGAGCTGCAGCTCCTTGCGGGTCTGGTAGAGACGGACGAAGCCGTCAATCTTGCTTTTTAACACGGTCGGATGGAACGGCTTGGTCAGATAGTCAATGGCCCCGGCCGAGTAAGCCAACATATAGTTCTCCAGCTCCGAGGTCAGCGAGGTTAAGAAAATAATAGGGATATCCCGTGACTTCTGACGCATCTTAATCCGTTTCGCCGTTTCAAATCCGTTCATGCCAGGCATGAGCACATCCATAATGATCAGGGCGAATTCCTGCTCCAGCAGACATTTCAGAGCATCCAGGCCCGAGAGGGCTTGAACCAGCCGGTAGGGTGAATCGGCCAGCAATGCCTGAATGGACAGGAACTCGTCTGCCCGGTCATCTACAACCAAAATATTAATCGGATACTCCATGCTGCCTCCTATTGAATCAACCATAATTTCAGCACTCTCACCAGCTGTGTGGTATTAATCGGTTTGGATATATAATCGCTCGCCCCAGCTTCGAGGCATTTGACCCGGTCTTCCTCCAAGGCGCGGGCGGTCAGCGCAATAATGACGATCTGATCATAGTCTGGATTTAGCCGGATATGCTTCATCGTCTCGTAACCATCCATCTCCGGCATCATAATATCCATGAATATCAGCTCTACGCCCGGGTGGGTCTCCAGATGCTCCAGGGCTTCTCTGCCATTCTGGGCAAAGCTGATCTCCATATTATAACCTTCCAGCACACTGGATAACGCAAAAATGTTACGCATATCATCATCCACAAGCAGAATGCTTTTCCCGGCAAAAGCGGACTCCGGATTATGCAGGTTCTCGATCAGGCGCTGCTTATCCAAAGGCAGGTCTGCATGCTTGCGGTGGAGGTAGAGGGCCGTATCGTCATAGAGACGTTCCATTGAACGCACGTTCTTGATCACAATACTCTCGGCGTAGTGCTTAAGGCGCTGCTCATCGGTCTTGCTGAGATCCTTGCCTGTATAAATAATCACCGGCAGGGTCTGCAGCTTGCGGTTGGTCTTGACCTGCTCCAGCAGGTCGAAGCCGGAAATATCCGAGAGACCCAGGTCCAGCACCATACAGTCAAAATGATGGCTGGCCAGATGCTCCATCGCTTCTCTTCCGGTGCCCACTGCAATAATGTTCACATCGGGATGGGCGATGAATTCGACAAGACTGCCGCGCAGAACCTTGTTGTCTTCGACAATCAGCAGACTCTTCACCGGACGGCGGATATAAGTCTCAATCTGGAGAAAGGCTGCTTCCAGCTCTGCATAATCATTCGGCTTCTTCCAAAAGGATAAAGCCCCCATCGACAGGCTCTGCTGGTTCTCCTCGGCTGTCGAGATGACATGCACAGGGATATGTCGCAGCTCCGGCCGGCTCTTCAGGCGGCTGATAATGGACCAGCCGTCCAGAACGGGAAGATGCAGATCCAGCAGGATTGCATCAGGCTTGTAGGCATGGGCCAGGGCAAGCCCCTGATCGCCCTGGAAGGCGACGATAGCCTTGAAGCCCCGGCTGCGCGCCAGCTCCAGCAGCCGGGCGGCGAATTCGGCGTCCTCCTCGATAATCAGCAGGGTAATATCCCCGCTTAGCAAATTGCTGCGGTCATCATCCATTTCCGCATATTGCAGCAGCTTCGGATTAGAGATGGAAATGTCGGGCACGAAGGACTCGCGGAAGGCCGGATTCTCGCGGCGGATAGGCTCGGAAGCCGGAAGCTCCGGAGAGGCTGCTGCTGAATAGGCTGCGGCAGCAAGGGTCTGGGCATCCTCTCCCGGTTCTACAGCGGGAATAATGAGGGAGAAGGTGCTGCCCTTGCCTTCCACGGAATCCACCTCAATTCTTCCGCCCAGCAGGGTAGCCAGCTCCCGGCAGATTGTGAGGCCGAGACCGGTGCCGCCGTATTTGCGGCTGGTGGTGCCGTCTGCCTGCTGGAACGCCTCGAAGATACTCTCCAGCTTGGAGGCGGCAATGCCGATACCGGTATCGCTGACGGCGAAGATGACCTCTTCGCCGCTGGTGCGGATCGACAGGGAGACGGAGCCTTGCTCCGGTGTGAATTTGATGGCGTTGGATAACAGATTATTCAAGACCTGCTGCAATCTGTGACCGTCGGTCATCAGATAATCCGGCAGCCGGTTGTCGGAATGGACATCGAACCGCAGGTTCTTCTTCTTGGCCTGTTGTTCGAAGTGGCGGAAGACATGATTGCTGAGATCCAGCGGGGAGACCGGCTCGATGACAGGAGTCATTTTGCCGACCTCCAGCTTCGCCAGATCAAGAATCTCATCGATCAGCTGCAGGAGATCCTTGCCTGCCGAGAAGATCGTATGAACGTATTCCAGCTGCTTCGCTTCCAGATTGCCGTCCTTATTCTCGGCAAGAATTTGCGAGAGGATCAGCAGGCTGTTCAGCGGGGTGCGCAGCTCATGGGAGACATTGGCCAGGAATTCCGATTTGTACTGCGCGGCCATGAAGATCTCCTGCGCCTGCGCCTGGATCTCCTCCTTCTGCTTCTCAGTAAGCTCGACTTGGAGCAGCAGCTGATCATGGGAGGCAGTCAGCTCCTCCTTCTGGATCAGCAGTTCATCGGCCTGAGTTTGCAATGTATCTGTCTGGGCCTGAAGCTCCTCCGTCTGAGCCTGAAGCTCTTCTGTCTGAGCCTGAAGCTGCTCCTTCTGCTCCAGCAATTCACTCGTCTGGGCCTGGAGCTCCTCGGCCTGATCTGCGATCTCGGACTTTTGCATTTCGGTGATTTGAAGCTGCTTCTGCATATCGCGGTTTGCCGCAGAGATCTCGTCGGCCTGGGCCTTGATTTCCATGGTTTGCCGGCGGGAAATCTCCATCTGATTCTGCAATTCCAGGTTGGAGGCATGCAGCTCTTCCGTCTGCTGCCGCAGTTCCTCTGTCTGGGCTTCAATCTCGTCCTTCTGGGCCTCTGTGAGCTTCATTTGTGTCTGAAGCTGTTCATTGGAGGTCAGCAGGCTCTCGGACTGCGCCTCCAGTTCAGTCTTCTGGTCCTGTAACTGGTCGGTCTGCAGGCGCAGCTCCTCTGTCTGGGCCATCAGCTCTTCGGTCTGGGCTTCCAGCTCCTGGGTCTGGGCGGTCAGTTCTTCCGTCTGGGCTTCCAGTTCATCCTTCTGCAGCTGAGTCTCACTCAGCAGATCTTCGATCCGGGCGACATCCGCCAGTGTATTAATCAGCACGCCCATATTCTGTCCGGTGCGTTCTATCAGCTGCATCTCCTTGGAGCTGAACGGGCGTAGTGCCGCCAGCTCCATGACAGCAACAATTTCCTGCTCATGCTTAATAGGAACTATAATCAATGAGGCAGGCGCAGCCTCCCCCAGACCGGAACGGACCTTGATATAATGCTCTGGAAGATCCTGCAGAACAATCATCTGCCCATCGAGTGCGCATTGTCCGACCAGGCCGCTGCCCAGCGGTATGGACTCCTGCTGTCCGGCGGAATCATCGAAGGCATAGCCGGCCGCGAAGTTCAGCTGGCCGCCCTGCTTCAGATAGACCGCCCCGTAGCTTCCGCCGACAGCGGTAGCCAGCCTGCCGATGAACACACGCGAGGCCGTCCTCAGCTGGACAGAGCCTTGAAGCAGCAGCGCCATCTCAGATACCTGCGTATTAATCCAGGCCTGTTCTTCGGCTCTAAGCCGCAGCTCGCGCTCATCGGCGGTTCTATGGTGAAGGTCAGCCGCCAGCCTGAAAAAGGAAGCGGCCAGCTGCCCGAATTCATCCGTCCGCACAGTAGCCGCCGCCGCAGGGTTGAGACGGTCTGCGGCGATATCCTGCGAGATCTCCTTGATCTGCTTCAGGCCGCGGTCAACATTCCGTCCGATACTGTAAAGAAGTCCAATACTGACCAGAATGCCGCCCGCGCCTAATCCTGCTGCAAGCAAGCGCGACCCGCCCTCCATATAGAGGAAAGATATAGTAATCATACTGCCTAACAGCAGTATAGTAGCTGAAGTTGCTAACCAAACCTGTTGTTTTATTCTCATTGTTCGCCGCCTTTGTTCAGTTAGAATGCTAAGCTATATAATTATAGCTTTTATGGAGCTTCAGTGATATAGAAGACATGAAGAAAACACCTTAAACCTAAAATTTACAAGGCTTCCCGGAGACAGGCCCGCTTTTGCAGGAGGTTTCATGAAAACTTTGAAATCACCGCAATTTACTTAAAATTTTGCTTGTAAGCAGCGGGTAGAGCGTGTAAGATAACAAACATGATTCATTCTGAGTTCAAATAACAGATTTCATATAACTCATATAATCTTGGGAATATGGCCCATAAGTTTCTACCGGATAGCCACTGTAATTATCCGACTATGAGTGAAATAGCGCATCTAGGGTTCCGTTTCTTGTGCTGCGGCACGGGAAAGACTGGTCCAAGCGATGCGGACACGTATATGTGTTACACCACCAAGGGACAAAAACCCAGAAGGACAGATTCACTTGAGAGAAACACTCAGGGAATCTGTCCTTTTTAATTTATCTGTTTTTTTTATTTCTAAGGAGGAAGATCCGCTGTAATGAAAGTATTAGAAGAACGCATTAGACAAGAAGGCTTAATTCTATCGGAGACTGTGCTGAAAGTGGACTCATTTCTTAACCATCAGGTAGACACGGCGCTTGCGCTTGCGATCGGGAAGGAATTCGCAGCAGTCTTCGGAGACCGGCAGATCACCAAGGTGCTGACTGTGGAGGCCAGCGGCATTCAGTTCGCCATGGCGGCGGGAATTGCGCTGGGTGTTCCGTTCATCTACGCCAAGAAGAAGAAGGCAGTCACCTTGTCCGAAGCGGTGTATTCGGCACCGGTTCACTCCTTCACCCGTCAAGAGGACTACCAGATCAGCATCTCACAGAAATATCTCGGGCCGGACGATACCGTATTGATCGTTGATGATTTCCTGGCTACCGGCGCGGCGCTTGTAGGGCTATGCGATATCGTAGCAGAGTCGGGGGCGCAGCTGGCCGGGGTCGGCTGTGTCATCGAGAAGAGCTTCCAGGAGGGACGCGGTCTGCTGGAGCAGCGCGGAGTTCCGGTGTATTCCCTGGCACGGATTGCTTCCATGTCGCCGGGTGAGATTCATTTCATAGATAATGAAGGATTAATCAAGGAGCGTGCAGGATGTTAAGCAAACAGAAGATACTGGCCCTAGGGCTTCAGCATGTACTGGCGATGTATGCCGGAGCGGTCATAGTACCGCTGGTTGTCGGGGGAGCACTCAACTTGAATGGTACGCAGATGGCGTATCTGATTGCAGCGGATCTGTTCACCTGTGGACTGGCGACCCTGCTGCAGATTATGGGCAGCAAATATTTCGGAAGCGGGCTGCCGGTTGTTCTCGGCTGTACCTTCACAGCCGTTAGCCCGATTATCGCCATCGCTTCAGGCTCCAATCTGGCAACGGCTTATGGCGCAATCATTATCTCCGGGTTGTTCGTGGTGCTGGCAGCCCCGGTGTACGGGAAGCTGCTGAAGTTCTTCCCGACCGTGGTCACCGGCTCGGTAGTCACAATCATCGGACTGTCGCTGATTCCCGTAGCGATGAATAATGTGGCCGGCGGCCAGGGCAGCGCCGACTTCGGGCAGCCCCGCAATCTGCTGCTGGCTCTGATCACACTGCTCGTTATTCTGGCCGTTAACCGGCTGACCACAGGGTTCCTGCGCTCCGTATCTGTGCTGGTAGGACTTGTAGTGGGTACAGTAATCGGCTATGCCATGGGCATTGTTCATTTCTCTACCGTGACCACAGCTTCCTGGGTCAGCGTTGCACAGCCGTTCTACTTCGGCTGGCCTCAGTTCAGCATTACCGCCATATTCACAATGATCATCGTCAATATTGTGTCTATGGTCGAATCCACCGGGGTCTACTTTGCCGTAGGTAAGGCGACGGACCAGCAGGTGGAGCAGAAGCAGATCGTGAACGGCCTGCGTTCCGAGGGACTGGCCATCATGCTGGGGGGCCTGTTCAATGCCTTCCCGTACACCGCATTCTCCCAGAATGTCGGCTTGCTGTCGCTGACGCGGGTGAAGACGCGGAATGTTATTTTTGCAGCAGGCGGAATTATGATCGTACTTGGTCTGCTGCCTAAGCTGGCGGCACTGACTACAGTGGTGCCGAATGCGGTGCTGGGCGGGGCGATGATTGTCATGTTCGGCTCGGTCGCCGCTTCCGGTATGTCGATTCTGTCCGATGTGGATCTGCGCAAGGACGGCAATCTGCTGATTGCTGCCTGCAGCATCGCGGTGGGCCTCGGCTCTGCAGTGCTTCCGTCCATGTTCGACCAGCTGCCGGAATTCGCCAGAATGCTGCTGCAGAATGGAATCGTGTCCGGGTCGCTGACAGCGATCATTCTGAATATCTTCTTGTCGAAGACCCAGGAGAGTGCGGTTCCTGCCGCAGCCGCTCCGGAAACGAAGTAAAATATTCCATCCGCGTAGCTCTAATAAGATGAACAGCCGATTCCGAAATAAATGGAACTCGGCTTTTTTTTGCTTCAGATGAACGGAGCCTGTTGTATAATTTATACAATGACAACTAGAAGGGACTGGCAGAGGACATGAGAAAGTATTGGCTGAGCATTCTCGGCAGTCTGGTGCTGGTGTTGATCGTTCCGCTGCTCTCGGTCCTCCAGACACATCAGATTAAGGGAGACAGGCCGCAGGCGGTGCAGGGTGTGATTGACCTTCGCTCCTGGGACGCCCGCCACGACGGGATTATGAAGCTGGATGGAGAGTGGGAGCTGTACCGGGATGTGCTGCTGTCGCCAGAGGATTTCCATCCGGTGAACGCTGGTAAGGAGGTCCCCGCCTCCTCTACGATGATTCAGGTCCCTGGGAAGTGGAACGACGATATCTCTGAACAGGGCGGGCGCAGAGCCAAAGGCTATGCTACATACCGCCTCCAGGCGAAGATTACCCCAGGGGAAGCAATGGTCTACGGCCTGCGCACCAGCAACATCCGCAGTGCCGGCAAGGTCTATCTGAACGGGCAGGAGATTGGAAGCAGCGGAACCCCGGCAGCCTCGGCCTCTGAGGGCAGACAGAATAACATGCCTTTTATGGGATTCGCCTCGGTAACCGGGGATACCATGGAGATTATTGTGCAGGTAGCTAACTACAGCTACTCCTCAGGCGGGATCGTTCAGCCGATTGTGATCGGTAATCAGGCCGCTATTTTGAAGCACAGGGAATTTGCCCTGTTTGTAGACGGGGCTGCCCTGATCGGATTCTTCGTGCTAGCCCTCTTCCTGCTGATGTTCTCCAAGGTAAGGGAGAGCCGGGGGGTCACATTGTATCTGGGCTTGTTCTGCATAGCGGCCTTTGTCTACATTTTTACGCATGGTGAAAAGCTTATCCTGGCGGCGCTGCCCGGCTTCCCTTACGAGATTATACTCAAGCTGCAGCTTGCGTCCTCTACACTGGTCTATTATTATCTCCTGCACTATGTCGCCAATTCAGTGAACTACCCGATGTCCATTGGGATGATTAAGGCCTCCAGGCTGGTTACGGCATTCCTGCTGCTGATTGCTGCCTTCGTCCCGGCCTATCTGTTCAGCTATCTGGAGGTTCTGCTGCTGACTTGGGGCTCCGTAAGCCTGGGCTTCGTGCTCTACTCCATGGTCCAGGGCACCCGGCGAAATCCGAAGAATATGTTCCTGATGATGGTCAGTATCGAGAGCCTGAGCGTGGTCATTATCTATTATCTGGTCAGCTTCATGGGCATGACCTTCAGCTATTTCATCATCTCCTACGAGATACTCCTGTTCGGGTTCGTGCAGGCGATCCTTATGACCCGGCAATACGCAGCTTCCTTCCGCGAAGTGGAACAGCTCTCACGCCGTCTTTTGTCGCTTGACGGCTTGAAGGATGACTTCATCTCCGATACCTCGCAGGAGCTGCGAAGGCCGCTGCAGGGGATTGTCAACATGGCCAAGGTGCTGGCTCAGGGGACGGCCGGCTCCATCAGCGCTGCCCAGCAGGATCAGCTGCTCACGATTGTCTCCACGGGCAAGCGGCTTACAGCCCTGATCCATGATATGTCGGACTTCGCGAAGCTGAATCACGGCTCGCTCTTCCTGCGCCGGCAGGCCGTCGATCTCCGCATGGCAGCTTCCTCCATTATGGCGGTCACCCGTCAGGTCTACGGCAACAGCCAGCTGGAATTCCGGCTGAGTCTGCCGGAGCAGCTTCCGCTGCTGGAGACGGATGAGCAGCGGTTCGCTCAGATTCTGCATAATTTACTCGCAAGTGCAGTGAATTATACGCCCAGAGGCGTGATAACACTGTCTGCTGAGGTTAAAGAAGAGTATGTTGCCATCATCATAACAGACACTGGCCAGGGTATCGCGCCTGAGCGTCTGCGTACGATCTTCGATGCCAATGATCCAAGCGGTCCTGCCGCCAGTAAGGTCTACCGCGAGAACGGGCTTGGCCTCAGCATTACCCAGAGGCTGGTAGAACTGACGGGCGGGGAGATTGAGGTACATTCCGAACTGGGGCACGGCTCCGTCTTCTGCTTCACCCAGCCGATCCTGCAGAGGAGCAATGCACTGCTGGAGGAGGAATTCGGAGAGCTTCACGGCTGGGAGACGGCGCCTTCGTACCCGCTTCCCGGAGAAGAGCCTGTGCAGCTGCCGTCTGAAGACTGCTGCTCCATTCTGGTAGTGGATAATGATCCCGTTAATCTCCGCGTGCTGGTAGGCGTATTGCAGCTGGATAACCATTCTGTGATTACCGCCAGCAGCGGGGCTGAGGCGATCCAGATCATCCAGCAGCATCCTGAGCTTGATCTGGTGATTGCCGACTGGGTAATGCCGGAAATGCCCGGGCTTCTGTTATGCAAGGCCATCCGTGAACGGTTTACTTTGTCCGAGTTACCGATTCTGGTGCTGATGGCGAGCAGCCGTCCTGATGATATCCTCGCAGCCTTCGAGGCCGGAGCGAATGATTATCTGAGCAAGCCGGTGGAGGTGCGCGAATTCAAGGCACGGATGCAGACCCTGCTGGATATGCGCAAGTCGATCCGTGTATCTGTCCAGTCGGAGATTGCCTTCCTGCAGGCACAGATTAAGCCGCATTTCTTATATAATGCGCTGAACGCCATTATCTCGGTCTGTCCGGAGGACCCGGACAAGGCCACGGAGCTGCTGCTGGACCTCAGCCAATACCTGCGGAGCAGCTTCGACTTCCAGAACCGGGGACAGACGGTTTCTATGGAGAAGGAGCTGGGACTGGTCAAATCCTATCTTGCGCTGGAGCAGGCGAGGTTCGATGAACGGCTGAACATCGAGTTCGATGTGCCGGAGGATGTGATGGCGATGGTTCCGCCGCTGAGCATCCAGCCGATTGTGGAGAATGCCGTTAATCATGGCCTGATGCAGAAAGAGGCCGGAGGGACGGTACGGCTGACAGTTGAGCTGCTGCCCGGCTGCCTCAAGGTAGCAGTCATGGATGACGGTGTAGGAATGACTCCGGAGAAGATTGCTGAGGTCCTCTCGGAAGAGCGGACAGAGGGGGGCATAGGGCTGCGCAATATTCAGCACCGTCTGCTCAAGATGTACGGAGCAGGCCTGAATATCGACAGTGTACCGGGAAGGGGAACCGCTATATCATATACCATCCCCACCTAAAGGTATTTGAGAACTACGAACGAAGAGGAGGTGAGTCCGACTGATGAAGGCCATATTGATTGACGATGAGAAGCCGGCGCTGCAGCATCTGGAGCGTATGCTCCTGAAGGATGGGCGTCTTACAATCACCGGGAAATTCACCTCGGCACGCCTGGGACTTGCGCATCTGGAACGGGAGAAGGCGGATATTGTATTCCTGGATATCGGGATGCCGGAGATGAACGGGCTGGAAGCAGGTGAATACATTGCCGGTATGGACCGGAACACACGGATTGTCTATATTACCGCATACAGCGAGTATGCGATCGAAGCCTTTGAACTCAATGCAGCGGATTATTTGCTGAAGCCGGTGACCTCCCAACGGTTAAACAAAACCCTTGAGCGTCTGGAAGTCGGCAAGGAGAGCGCTGAAGTGAAGATGCCGCCTACACCGGCGTCTGCGGCGCCTGTCAAGGAGCTGTCAATCCTCTGCTTCCACCGGCTTGAATTCACAGACAGCACGGAGCCGGGGCGCAAAATGCAGTGGAGAACAAGCAAGGCGCAGGAGGTCTTCGCCCTGCTGCTGCATAACCGCGGCCAGTGGATACTCAAGGACACCATTGTGGATCTCGTCTGGCCCGATTTCAAGCCCGAGAAGGCCGTAACGAACCTGCATACCACGGTATACCATATCCGCAAGCTGCTGAAGGCTTGGGATATGGAGGTGCTCGTCGAATTCTCGCAGGAGCGTTACAGGCTGACCAAGGAGCAGGTGCTGCTGGATGTGGAG
Source organism: Paenibacillus sp. FSL M7-0896 (assembly GCF_037975415.1). Taxonomy (NCBI): domain Bacteria; kingdom Bacillati; phylum Bacillota; class Bacilli; order Caryophanales; family Paenibacillaceae; genus Paenibacillus; species Paenibacillus sp. FSL M7-0896. The sequence continues at coordinate 7,015,198 of NZ_CP150250.1, read as the reverse complement.
GAGTTCGAGCTGGGCTATGCCGGCACGCCTGTGGAGTCAGAAGAGGAATGGCTGCGCCGGGAAAAGATATTGAAGCTGTACCGTGGAGACTACCTGCAGGAGCATCATTACGACTGGGCAGAGATCCGGCGCAAGGAGCTGCAGGTCCGGTATATCCGCATGGCGCTGCATTCCGCCGAATATGAGCTGTCCTCCGGGCGTCCCCGGCTGGCGCTGGAGCGGCTGCTGGATCTGCAGGCAGCCGATCCTTATTCCGACCAGCTCTGCAGGCTGATCCTGCGAAGTTACGCCGACCTGGGGGATTTCATCGGATTCAGGACACACTACGATAAATACAAGGAGCTCCTGGAGAATGAGCTGGGCATCCGCCCTGACCAGGTCATGGACAGCTGGGTCCAGAAGGTATTGTAAGCCCGTAGCCGGCCACTGCAAAACTGCTTGTTGTCATTATTATTTATATGCTGTGGTATACATATTCAAGGCTGCGGGAATTGAAACGAAAGCGTAATGACAGCGTATCAGAAGCATACGAATATTCAAGAGGAGATGGAGTGGGAATGGATAACGGGTTGAAGGTCATCCTGTTCGAGAAGCTGCCTGAAGGCGACCTGCAAATGATTGAAGAGCGCGTCTGGAGCATGAATATGGTTACGGCACTGGAGCATGTCAATTATATTGTCGTTGGCGGACGTGAGTTCGAGGCGGTAGAGGGAAGACTGAATGTGGATGAAGGGAAGCTGGAGCTTCTGCTGGTTCCCATGCGTACAGAAGGTTAAGGATGAATACCAGGAAAGGAGGCCCCAAGTTGGCAAAAGACGAAGATGCTAAAGAACCCGCAATCAGCAGGCTGTTCACGCCGGACGGCAAACCGGTCCGCGTATTATCCACCTCGCTCGGCATTGCGCTGCTGGCTAACGCTTTATTCATTCCGGGAGGCGCAGGCGCAAGCGGCACAGGCGGCGAGGAGCCTAAGCTGGTCTCCTGGTCTACTGAGGAGGTTAAGCAATATTTCGACAAGAATGTAGACTGGAGTATTCCATATCCGGAAGACCAGGAAGAGAAGGTCCAGGAAGGGCAGGGGGCTGTAACCTCCGGCGGCACGACAGTAATTAACAACTACGGCGGGTATAACTCAGGGTTTGGCTGGGATGATGTGCTTCTGTACCACATGCTTTTCAATAGCGGTTCGTTCTACTCTTCCAGAGGCTGGTACAATGACCGGCCTACTTATTATGGAGGTACACGCAATACCTATAAGCCGCCCTCCTATAATAGCGGACGATTCCAGAACAAGCCGGTGGCCGGCTCGGTGGTGAAGCCGAAGACCTCAACTTCATCCACCGGCTCCATTACCAGAAGGAATACCTCTTCCAAATCGGGCGGCATCGGCGGCACCTCCAGCGGGCTGGGTTCGAATAAATCCAAATCCGGCTCCAGTAAAAGCTCGGGCAAAAGCTCGGTGCGCTCCGGCAAGAGCGGGTTCGGCGGATGATCCGGGCGGAGCAGGCATTCGAATATATAGACCAGTCCGGTCTGGAACGAGCTCCCCGGGTTGAGCGGCTGCATGAGCTGGGCTTCACCTGGGCCGATCTGGAGGACGAGGAATACTGGCTGGATGCGGTGGCTGTGATGCGCAGCGAGACCTATCAGGAATTGAAGGAAGCCGCCGCCGCGCTCTGGGCGATTCTGGATAAGGCCGTGCGTTATGTCCATCTCAGACATGACCTGTACGATCTGCTGGGGATTCCTCCGGTGCTATGGCAGATGCTGGATGACTGTCCATTGCCGGAGCCGGGACTGATCAGCCGGTATGCCCGGTTCGATTTTGCCGTAGCAGGGGATGGCACGATTAAGCTGCTGGAGCTGAATGCGGATACTCCAACCGGCTATGTGGAGGCCTCCATTGCAACGCCGTGGATCTGCGCGGAAGCAGGCGTCGGAAACGTGAATGCGGCCATGAAGCAGCAGCTTGCCGCAGCCTGGGGCGTGGAGCGCCCCGACACGGTAGCCTGTGTGGATTATGGCAGCCATGAGGAGGACAGCGGAACGATTGAGGCGCTGGCCGCGCATAGCGGACTGGATGTCCGCTGTGTCGATTGTCTGGATCTGTCGATTGATGAGGGTGTGGTCAAGGACGGAGAGAACCGGATCATAGAGCGGATGTTCGCGCTGTACCCGAAGGAGTGGATGGCCGTAGATGAAGGCGGCGAGGCTCTGGCCTATGCCATTGAGAGCGGGAAGCTCCAGCTGTTCAACGGACCGCATAGCATCATCCTCCAGTCCAAGGGGCTGATGGCCGCTGTCTGGGGAATGTATGAGCTTGGCCTGCTGTTCACGGAGCCGGAACGCGAGGCCATCTCCCGGTACATCCTGCCGACGTACAATAAGGCGGTGTTCTCAGAGAGCTTTGTATCCAAATCCGTATTCGGCCGCGAAGGCGGATCTGTTCGGATCTTTGATGACAGCGGCGCGCTTGAGATCGAGGACGAGGAGGGCTACGACAGCAGCCAGCTCTTCCCCGTGGTCTATCAGAAAAGGGCAGAAATGGCCCGGATCATGACGGCGGAGGGTGAGCTGCACCTGCTGACCGGCATGTTCGTCATTAACGGAACGCCCTGCGGGCTGCTTGGCCGGGCCGGCGGGCCGATTACAGGCAATGCCAGTCATTTTATCGCGCTAGGAGTGAGGGGGCTTGAAGATGTTCAAGGATAGAGAGGGGCATGCTGCCGGGCGCAGAGCCCGGGGCACCCTGCTGACTACAGTGCTGCTACTGGCGGTTATGGTGCTGAGTGCATGCTCAGCGAACAGCGGCAGTGTATTTCATACCGGCACTGATACGTCGGATAGTGTATCGCGTGTACCCTGGGATTACCGGGTGGTGGAGGGCAAGGTTGGCGATCTGGTCGGCAGCGATATGACTATATTGCCGGATAATGAGCTGCTCCCGAACGACGGGAATTATGCTACAGGCGACACCGTCTGGACGCTCCAGTTCATGGATGCCGAGCTGATAACGGACGCTGACCAGAAAAATGAGATCAAGCTGTCCGCCTGGACGACACTTAAGTCTTACGCCGACCAGAAGGCGGCCACAGAGGATCTGGCTAATCTCAAGGTATCCATCACAACGGATGTGGACCTGGTTGGGGTGTACAAGACGGAATACCAGAGCAAGACCAGAAATTTCGCAGTGCTGGAGCTGCCTTCCGGCAACCGGATCAAGCAGCCGATTGACGACAAGCGCTATACCGCGCTGGAGAAGCAGAAGAAAGTCTCAGTGGTGCTGGAGGAAGTACATGATTTCGCCGACTATGATTCGGCCTATGCGAAATTTCGGGGGTGGGCTAAATGACGATCGTAATTAATCTGGTGGTTAGTATTCTGACCATTGTTCTGCTTCAGGTGCTGGGTATGGTGATCTTCGCGCTCATGACTCCATTCAAGGATATGGAGGAGCTCAAAAAGGGAAATGTTGCGGTAGGCCTGGCGTTCGGCGGCAAGTTCCTGGCTACGGCGGTCATTCTAGGCGTGGCCGCTTACACCAATACCTCCATCTGGTTCATGATGCTCTGGTTCGCTGTGGGGTATGTCTGCCTGATCGCTTCTTACTGGATCTTCGAGCTGTTCACGCCCGGCTTCCGGATTTCAGAGCAGCTGGAGAAGGGAAATGTTGCGGTCGGCGTCATGCTCTGCATGGTGTTCATCGGGACGGCCTTTGCGGTCAGCAGTCTGATTATTTAGGTAGACTCGATTGGCAGGCGGGCGGCTGTGCCCCGCAAGGGACTCGGCGCAGGCTGCTGCCCGCCGGCTCAATTCACCCGGGAGGCAGGGATGAGCATTGCATTTTCTAATCCAATTATCCGGCAAGCTGCTTCATCTCAAGAAGAAGTCCATTGCCTTTATTATTCTGGCCTTCATTCTTCTCAGCGCAACCATCGCCTTCCTGCTGGAGCCGGACACGTTTCATAGCTGGTTCAACGCCTTTTATTGGGTGATGACCACCATGGCTACCGTCGGGTATGGCGATTACTTTGCCGCTACCGTCACAGGCAAGGTGTTTACGATTTTCTTATATATCTTTGGCATCGGTCTGCTCAGTCTGGTGATCGGCAAGATTATCGATGCCATGGGCGAGATGCAGCGCAGGAGAGGAGCCGGAACGTTGACCTTTCACGGACAACATCATGTGTTGCTGATTAACTGGAACCGCAAGACACAGGCGGCAGTAGATGAGATTCTGTGTTACGACAAGGAATGCAAAGTGGTCATTATCGATGAGAACGGACGGCATCCGCTGGAAGCCATGGAGCAGGTCCACTTCATCAGCGGCGATGCGGCAAGCGATGACATTCTGCTGAAGGCGAATATCGGGAGCGCCAGAGCAGCGATTGTGTTCAGCGACACCCGTATTGACGAAGCTTCCTTAAGCGACGGCAAGTCGCTGCTGATTGCTTCCAGCATTGAGCGGATTGCCCCGCAGGTACATACTACCGTAGAGATTATGCAGGAGAAGAACATTCAGAACTTCAAGCATGTGCAGGTGAACGAGTTCGTGCTCTCCCATGATGCGATCTCCAGACTGGCGGTGCGCTCTGCGCTGCAGGAGGGCAATTCTGAGGTGATCACCCAGCTGCTCAGCCGCGAGCACGGGGATGATATCTATGAGATTCCCCGCCGCAGCGGCTGGACAACCTATGGGGAGGCCTTTCAGGATCTGCTGCGCCAGGGGGCGACTCTGCTGTCCGACCGGGGCGACCTGGGCATTAACCGCAAGCTTGACCGGCCGATTCCGGCAGACGCCAGACTCTACATCGTCGCCGATGAGGCCACGTACCGGAGAATTAAAGAGAGCTAGAGATAATACCTAAGCATTCATAAGAGCTGTTCCGGTCATTAAGACATGGAGCGGCTCTTTTTTTTTGGCGGAAAAGGAGAAATATGTGAAGGCGACACATAATGTTCGAACAAACAGTAAATAATGTGACAATAATTACCGTTATATTAGTATGGATCAATTGGTAGTTGTCATTTAAGGATGTGATCGATTGGAAAGCAGATATAGCAAGGCTGCTGTTCTGGGGATGTCGCTGCTCCTGCTAACCTCCTGCGGCGGCAATCAGGCCGGACCGGCGCCATCCTCTCCCGTCTATACTCCGGCGGTCTCTCCCGCAGGGACTACACGGCCGGATGAAGCGCCGCAGCTTGAGCCTACACTGGAACAGCAGGAATTATACCATTTCATAAATACGCAGCTTACAGGACCCGACGGGGTATATACGAATCTGAAGGAGACCTCTGAAGCGGCAGAGGTGGCTACCGGTCATGAGATTCTGAGCGAGTCCGCTTCTCTCCTGATGGAGACTGCGGTCCGGACCCGCAATCAGGAGCTGTTCGACCGGCAGTGGAAGACGGCCCGCAGAATCTTCGATATGGAGGGCGGCTTCAGCTACCGCTACAGTCCCAGGCAGCAGAAGCGTTACCCCGTGAATGCAGCGGTGGATGACCTGCGGATGATCGGAGCGCTATATGAGGCGGGGCAGGCATTTAACCAGCCGGAATATACCAGAGAAGCCGATAAATATGGAGAACGTTTCTATAAAAACAACACTAAAAAAGGTTACATTTATGACATCTATGACAATTATTTGAAAATGGTCAACGGATTCGTAACTTTGTGTTATATTGATCTGAGTGTATTGCAGAAATTGTCGATATCTAGCGAATTGAAAGAGAATTTGTTGAAGAATATGAGCGGTATTTTGGAGGAAGGATATTTGTCCGATTCTTTTCCATTCTATGAGACCCGCTTCGTTTACAAGAGCGGACAGTACAGCTCTGAAGGCATTAACTCGGTAGAATCTCTGCTGACAATTCTTCATCTGGCAGAGATCGGCCGCGAGCGGCCGGCAAGCATCAGCTACATCAAAGCTCAGGTCGCAGCGGGAACCTTGTTCGGACAATATACACGTGAGGGCAAGCCGGCTAATGATATTCGTTCAACAGCGGTCTACGCGCTCACAGCCATGATTGGAGTTGTGTTGGAGGATGGTGAGCTATATCAGTCCAGTATGGACCGGATGAATGAATTCAGGGTGACAGATCCTCTGAGTCCGCTATACGGCGGCTTCGGTGATCCTGCCTCCGGGCAGGCCTACTCTTTTGACAACCTGATGGCACTGCTGGCGTACTCCTATAAGGCTCCATAATATAACCAAAAAGGGGAATCGGAATGATAAACAACCTAGAGCTTACATCGACCCGGCCCGGTATCACGTTGGCTGGCTTTCGGATTACTCCGGCCTTTGCCGCCGCGTTCTGCGTGCTGCTGGTGACGGCTATTTCGCTGTTTACCTCCCCTTATATCGGCATGGCGGATAATGGAGACTTTTACCGGATTATCTATAGCAACGGCCTTTATTTCAATGCTCCGGACTATGACAGCCAGTACTTCGGCTATTTCGTGAAGCAGTTCGGAATCTTTCAATATTTCAACGAGAACAGCACGATGGTGGTCTCCTCCCAGTCCCTGTTTATCAAGCTGGCGATATTCGTCAACAAGCTGTTTTTCAGCCGCGAGGTCTTCGATATCCGCTTCCAGGCTGCAATCTACACCTTGCTGTATGTTGCCGCAGTCTACTTGCTGGTTGAAGCGATCACGCTGAAAATGTCACCTAAGCGGGGGATGGCAGTCGCGGCGCTTGCGGTGTTCATTTTCGGGGATACAGGCTACACCAACTACTTCAGCTCCTTCTTCGGCGAGAGCCTGGTGATGGTGACTATGATTCTGGTGTTCGCCTCCTGGCTGCTGCTGTACCGGAAGAGATACAACGATTATGCCATGCTGGCGATCCTGCTGATCAGTACCCTGGTCCTGACCACCTCCAAGCAGCAGAATGCTCCGGTGGGGATGGTGATTTCCCTGCTCTCGATTCCGCTGGTGCTGATCCGCCGGGACAAGCTGTTCCGCTGGGTGACACTGCTGTCGGCCGGTCTAATGATGTTCGCCGGAATTGCAACGTATCTTAATATCTCCAAAGAGTTCGTGAATATTAACCAGTATCATGCGATGACGCGCGGGGTGCTGATGGAATCCAAGAATCCGGAGACCGCGCTCGGTTCCTTCGGGATCAATGAACAGTACGCGATTCTCAAAGAGAATACGTACTATGACCAATACGGGACGGTGGATGTGAAATCTGAGCTGCTGGATAAAAATTTCTACAGCCGTTACGGCTTCGTCTCCATTCTGAAATATTATGCTTCTCACCCGAATGAGCTGGGCTCAATCCTGGATACGGCTGCTGAGAGTGCCTATAAAATTAAGCCGGCGGCTATGGGGAACTATGAGCTGTCCGCAGGCAAGGAGTTCCGGGCGCAGAGTCATTTCTTCAGCTTGTACAGCACACTTAAGGAGAAGCTGGCGCCCCGTCCCTTCGCCTTCATTCTTCTCTGGATGGCCGTAACGATAGGGGTCTATATGCCATCGTTCGTCCGGTCCATCCGTACCCGGGATTTCCGGGGGATGCAGCGTCTGCTGGTGATTCTGGCAACGATGCTGGTCGGACTGTCGGGTATCGTAGTCTCCATTATCGGGGCGGGTGACGCGGATATTGCCAAGCATGAATTCCTGTTCACCCTGGCCTTCGACCTGATCATCTTCCAGACGGCTGCGAGCGTAATCGGCCGCGGAATCTCATCACGCAGATCGGTGCCGTCTGCGCCGTCTGCACGGCCGCTCAAGGAATATCCGGCACTGAATAAAGGGGTGGGCATGTGAGACGCAGAGGAATCGTCATTCTGCTGTTCATTGTATTGGCGGGCGATCTGCTGCCGTCTGCCGGTCCGGCATCCGCTGCCGCTTCTCCGGCTCCGGCGCAGCGGATTCTGCTGCTGTTCGACAGTCTGGCGAAGAATTCAGGCCAGCAGGGGAATGTGGCCGAGCTGCAACGGCTGCTTGCCGCCTACAGCGCACAGGTCACGCTGAAGCCTATTTCCTCTTATGAGCCGGGCGGCATGAAGGGCTATTCCGGCGTGATCACTGTGATTAACAATGATGAGCTTGAGATTACGAACCAAGCCTACCTTCAGGAGGCAGCCGGGTATAAGGGGGCTATGCTGCATGTTGGATATAGACCGCCTGCCCGGATTGAGCAGATGCTGCGGCTGAAGACCGGAGTATGGCATAGAGCGAGCGCAAGCCTCTCCATCGGCGGATTCACCGGCATTCCGCTGGAGGTCGAAGGGATGCCTTATATAACAGCTTCCGATGCTGGGCGTTCTTATGGAACGTGGTCCTCATCGGATGCGGGAGCACAGGTGCCGTTTGCGGTAAGCAGCGGCCGCTCCGCTTACCTGCCTTATCTGAAGCAGGGCGATTTCACAGCCATAGCTGCGGCCTATGTGCTGAAGGATTGGCTGCACTATACCGCACAGCCGCAGATGTATCTGGTCATCAAAGAGATCTATCCCTTCTCGGATCTGAATCTGCTGGAGCAGATGGCAGACCGCCTGTATAGAAGCGGTATTCCCTTCATCGCCAGTGTCTGTCCGGTATTCGCGAATACGGATTTCCCCGCTATGAAGCGGTATCTGGAGGCGCTCAGAGCCGTGCAGTCCCGCAACGGCAGCATCGTGGTCAATGCCCCCGCAGTCAGACCGCCGATTAATTCGAATGACCGGTCCCTGCGCGGGAAGACGAATCAGTTCATTAATGTGCTGGCGGAAGGGGGCGTGGCACCGCTCGGCGTTGCTGCCGAGAGCTACTGGACGTATGACAAGGAGTATTCGGCCGCAGGCATGGGGTTCTTCAATTCGGCGTTGCTCTTCCCGGACGGAGAGACCCATTATATGGAGCAGACAGACACCTCAGCGGCCTTCTCTTCTTCTCTATACAGTCTGCCCCCGGCGCTGCTGCAGGGAATTGGCAGAACTGGAAAGGCGATGCCGGAGCTTCCGCTGAATACGGCGGTGACGCTGGACCTGCCGGAGGATGAGCGCGGGCTGGAGGAACTTCTGCAGAATCTGAATGCGGAATGGTATACCTTCGCAGACTATAAGCAGGAGGCGCATACGGTCCGCACGGATAAGCACACTCTTGAATCTGCTGACGGGGTGATCCGCTTGGATGGCAACACACTGGATGTCGATTATACCCCGCAGAAGGTCGCCGTTGATTTCCAGTACAAGGAGAAGCAGGCGACAAGCTTCAACAGACTGTTCAGCGTGCAGAATCAATTCTTCATCATCGTGATCCTGGCTGCATTGCTCTTGTTCGGCGGCCTACTCACTATCGGCTACAGAATGTACCGCAGGAAATATTTGAACAAGTAATCCGGGAAAAATATAGCGAGTTTAGGAGAATACTATGACGATCTCAGACGTATTGATGGTGATCGCGGTCATCTGTATCTGGTCCCTGCTGCTGGTGAATGTGATGCTGATTATAGCGGGGTATCTGTACTACATTCAAACGGAAAACGAACCGGTGCCTGAGATTAACGGGGAGCATCCCATGGTGACGATTATGGTTCCTGCTCACAATGAGGGGGTCGTCATCAGCAAAACCGTGGAATCCCTGCTGGCACTGGATTACCCACATGACCGGTATGAGATTATCGTCATCAATGATAATTCGTCAGACAACAGCGCTGAGCTGCTGGATGCTATCCAGCAGCGGAATCCGCAGCGCAAGCTGATCATTATCAATACGGACGCCGTCACAGGCGGCAAAGGGAAATCCAATGCGCTCAATATCGGCTTCACCCGCAGTAGCGGGGAGCTGATTGCGATCTATGATGCCGACAATACGCCGGAGCGCACGGCGCTGAAATACCTGGTGGCAGAGATTATGAATGATGCCTCCCTGGGGGCGGTTATCGGCAAGTTCAGAACCCGCAACCGGGATGCCAGCCTGCTGACCCGGTTCATTAATATCGAGACTCTGTCCTTCCAGTGGATGGCGCAAGCAGGGCGCTGGAAGCTGTTCAAGCTCTGTACGATCCCGGGAACGAACTTCATTATGCGCCGGACCATTGTCGAGAGTATCGGCGGCTGGGATGTGAAGGCAATTGCCGAGGATACGGAGATCAGCTTCCGCATTTATATGATGGGCTACCGGATCAAGTTCCAGCCGAAGTCGGTCACCTGGGAGCAGGAGCCGCAGACGGTGAAGGTATGGTTCAAGCAGCGGACACGCTGGGCGAAGGGCAATATCTATGTCATTGTGAAGAACCTTCCGCTCCTCATCGACCGGAAGGCGGCGAAGATCCGCTTCGATATTCTGTATTATGTCTCGATCTACTTCCTCCTGCTGATCTCGCTGGTCACCTCGGATATTCTGCTCGTGCTGCATGCCATGGGGTATGTACATACCACCATCGCCGGGCTCAGCAGCTTCCTGTGGCTGCTCGCTATTGTGCTGTTCGTGGTGGGGATCTTCGTTACCCTGACCACGGAGAAGGGTGAGATGAGCCTGTCGAACCTGTGGATTATTCTGCTGATGTACGTCTCGTATTGCCAGCTCTGGATGGTAGTGGCCGCTTACGGGCTGTACAACTATTTCAAAGACGTTATCTTCAAACGGGAAGCCAAGTGGTACAAAACCGAGCGGTACTAGTGCGCCGGAGGTCCAGAAATAAGATGTCAGGAGATACGGAACATGATGAAAAAACAGATCCTAACAGTGCTGCTCTGCCTCTCCCTCTTCCTGGTTCAAATCCCTGCGGCACAGGCGGCGGTGCTTCCCGGTGAAGCGGGAGCAACGTATGAGACGCTGTTCACCAGCGATGTCTCGCTGAGGGGCTCCAGCTCCCAGCAGCAGTTCTTCACAGTCATGGATTACTGGAATGTGGATCAAGTGATGATCAATCTGCAATTCCAGACCTCACAAATCAGTGAGGATAAGCTGTCAAGCGTAACACTGTCGCTGAACGGCATTCCGTTCTATTCCTTCCGGCCTTCCCTGGACAATAACGGGCAGCAGAGCCTGAGTGTAGAGGCGCCCAAAGGCTTCCTGACGAAGGGCAGCAATACGCTGCGGATACAGGGGAGCTTGAGAACCACAACGGGCGGTTATGAGCTGTGCAATATCGATGATATGCAGGACAGCTGGCTGCATCTGTTCAACACCTCGAACATTGCTGTGAATTATACACCGAAGCCCATTACTGGAGGCATTCAGGATTTCAGTGCCAGATTCTCAGGAATGGATACGGTAAAAAATGAACAAAGCCTGCTCGCCGTGCCGCAGAATGCCAGCGGGGCTGAGCTGGAAAGTGCTACCTACGCCCTCTCGGGATTCGCCAAAGGCAACACGCTGAACGACAGAACCATTCCGCTGCTGCCTTATCGCGAAGATACCGTCAAGGACAAGAGTGCAGTAGTGCTGGTAGCTACGTATGATCATCTACCGGAACGAATAAAGAAGCTGGTGAGTACGGCGGACGACCTCGGCACCCATGCGGTCATTCAGCTGGTGAACAAGGATTCCCTGCCTACACTGGTGGTGACCTCGAGGGACGAGAGCCTGCTGATCAAGGCCGGACGGCTGATGGCAAGCCGGGAGCTGATGAGCCAGCTCCGCAAGGATCTGAAGGTGGTTACGAATGCTACCGATGTAGTGAACCCTGCGCCGGCCATCAGCTCGAACATTACGTTCACGGAGACGGGGGACAAGCTCACCGGGCCCAACCATCAGGAGCAGACGTATTTCGTCTCTCTCCCGTCCAACCGCTCCATTGCGGATGACGGCAGAATCAGCCTGGATTTCCGGTATGCGGCGAATCTGGACTTCAACCGTTCCCTGGTGACGGTGAGCATCAATAATACGCCCATCGGCAGCAAGAAGCTGACGAAGGAGCTGGCCAACGGTGATGTGCTGAATCTGAATGTGCCGCAGAGTCTGAATATCTCCGGCAACTTCACCGTGACGGTGGCTTTCGATCTGGAGCTTGCGAGCATGCTCTGTACTCCGAACAAAGAGGAGATGCCGTGGGCTTATATCAGCAAGGAATCACTGATGCGCCTGAACACGAAGGACCGCACCGACCTCCTGCTGAGCAATTACCCGTATCCGTTCCTGCGGGACGGCATCTTCAACCGTGTGGCGGTGGTGCTGCCGAAGGAGAGGGATGATTACACCTACCGGAGCCTCGGGAATGTCTTCAATATGCTCGGGCAGTTTGCCGGAGGAAATACCGGTGATGTCCACTTTTACAGCGATAACGCAGGAGCGGATAACCTGAAGGACAACAATATTATTGCGATCGGGAGCTATAAGAATAATAAGGTGATCCGTGACAACAACGGCAAGCTCTTTTTCAAGTATAACAAGGACGGGTCAACCCTCCTCTCCAATGAGAAAATCGCCCTCGACGAGCAGTACGGAGCCGCCATCGGCACGCTCCAGCTTCTGGAATCCCCTTACGAGAGCGGACGCGGCCTGCTTGCGGTCACTGCGGTCAGCTCTGAGAGCTACTTCGTAGTCTCCAAGCTGATCGGGAGCGAGAAGGACAGGTGGAGGGTGTACGGTGACGGCGTTGTGGCGGATAAGGACGGCACGGTGAATGCCTACCGCTTCAAGACGGTCTCCGGCGCTAAGCCGGACTCTCTGGTCTCGCGGGTGATGGAGCGCAGCGATGTACTGGGCTTCGTGACCGCAGCGGTGATGATCGTGACGCTGGTGGTCGTGGCGCTGATTCTGATGCTGCGCAAACATAAGAAGAAACGTGGTGATCAAGCGTGAGACGTAACCGCAGCAGTCTAACCTCGGATCTGGGCTTCCTGGCCTTTCTGGTTCTGATCTTCGCCTGCATCGTATATATCGCGGGCTCACCGGATAACTACGTCCAGAACATTATTATTCTGAATGTATCGTTCATCCTGGCGCTGGTCACGTATTTCACCACGGTCACGGCGGGACTGACGCTGAATCTGGCGTTTGTCTTCGGCTACGGCTTCTTCGTGGTCTATCAGACGGTATCGCAGGGCGCATCGATCGGTGTAGAGACGTATTTCTGGCTGATTATGACCCCGCTGCTTACGGTGGTGCTGTGGGTCTTCACCTCAAGCACCCGTGAGCTGCAGGCGGAGAATGAACGGCTGCTGAAGCGCACGAATAATCTGGCTGCGGTGGATGAGAATACGGATCTGCGCAACAGTATTTCTTTTCAGAAGGATGCCAGCCTGTTCACCGGAATCTCGGTCCGTTATAAAATCCCGCTGACGCTGCTTGTGGTGAAGGTGAAGTACTGGAATGAAATCCGCCGCCTGATCCCGGAAGAGCAGCTGTCCGAAGCCATCTATGATGTCTCCCAGCTCAGCCAGTCGAGCATTCGTACCAATGATGCGCTGTATCTGCTGAACAAGGAGGATGCTACCTGGGGCCTTCTGCTCTTCACGGACCGGGAAGGGGCCAAGATTGTCATTGAGCGGATCAAACAGCGGCTGCAGGAGCTGAATGACTCAGAGTTCTCCGGCAAGTACAAGGTCACCCTGGGGCTGAAGATCGGTGCAGTGGAATATGCGGCGGACACCATCGAGAATCCGCTGGATTTCATTGTCCAGGCCAAAAAGGAACTGGAATACGATGTATAATGAGTGGGAGCAGGTAGTACTGCAACCAATCTGACAGGAGGACTGGACTATGGATTTGGGTCTTGAGGGGACAGTCCCTGCTGATCGACGGCGGAATGGTGAAATCGCTCTAGGACAGGCTCTTGACTCAGCGGCTCATTTCACGTATGATAGTATGGCGTGTAAAAATCGGAAGATTTACGCATCTCCCTTTGTCTAACCGGATTTTTAAATAGACCAAGAGATGGCTTCAATAATTCTTCATAAGTTGTATCCGTACGGAAAGGAGGTTACTACAATGAAACAAGGCATACACCCTAAGTTCAACCAGGTTATTTTCTTCGATGCTAGCGTAGGCTACAAATTCCTTAGCTCATCCACCAAATCATCCGGTGAAACTATGGAATGGGAAGACGGCAACTCTTACCCGGTGATCCGTGTAGACTCCAGCTCTGCATCCCACCCGTTCTACACAGGTAAACAAAGAGATACCGAAACTGGCGGCCGCGTTGACAAGTTCAAACAACGTCTCGCTCAGAAGAAATAATGGTATTGCTATAGAGGATATTCCCGCATCCATGCAGATGGTGAAGGAGTATCCTCTTTTGTTTTGTCCGGAACCTTAGGTACCGGTAGTATTTTTTGGCAGAATGATTCATTTGTGCGAAAGAGTAGGATATAATAAGGCAAAGCAATCTCAAAAATAGGAGAAATATGACATGCCGTGGATGCAGGGTTATCCGTTTTACTTGGTAATGGGCAGCGTTCTAAGTCTCTACATGGGCATCGGTTCTTACAAGCACCGTCATACACCAGGAAGATGCTATTTATGGATATTGATGCTGCTGGTCAGCATGATCTTCGCGGCTACGGCCGGAGAGATTCTAACGGATTCCTTCGAGGCGAAGCTATGGTGGAAGAATGTGCAGCAGGGCCCGCTTTTTTTGAGTGCGATCTTCACCTATGCGGTTATTAAAGAGTATGTATCCCGTTCCTCTGAGGGTTTGTCCAAGAGGCTTATTTATTTTTGTATCCCGGTGGCGGTGGATGTGCTGCTGATCTTCACCGACTCTTACCATCATCTGATGCGCAGTGAGGTCGGACTGGCTACGGTGGCCGGTGTTACCGGAATCGTAGTGAAGCCCACGGTGCTCAGCATGATCCTCATCGCGTACGATCAGTTATTCGGACTGTATGCTGTATATCTGCTGGCCATCTCTCTCCTGAATGGGCCTAAGTATTATTTCCGCCATAATGCGCTGCTGTTATTCAGTCTGCTGGTCCCGGTCCTGTCGGTGTTCCTGCTTCCGCTGCTGCAGATTACGATTACAGGCTTCACGGCCTTCACTTACCTGCCGCCCATCGTGGCCGCTTACCTCACCTTGTTCCGCGATCCCAGACTGTCCTTATATCCGCTGGCTAAGAATAAAATCTTCGAGAATATGAAGGACGGCATCGTCCTGACAGACCGCTACGATTACATAATGGATGTCAATGAGGCGGCGGATGCTATGCTCTCCGAGCTGCTGGAGGAGAAGCCGGAGACCTGGATGGGCACAAGCATTCAGCCGCTGCTGAGGCAGCACGGGCAGCTGTCGGCCTGCTATGCGCAGCGGAGGGAGGGACAGTTCGAAATCGAGCCTCCCGGCCGGAGCGGGTCCTGTTATGGGGTTGCGCTCATTGCCACAGAGCAGGTCCGGGCGAAGAGTACGGGAATGCTGCTGGTCTTCAGTGATCTTAGCGAGAAGAAGAGGTATGAGCGGGAGCTGCTGCATCAGGCCACGGTGGATGATTTGACCGGGCTGTACAACCGCAGGCATTTCATGAGGCTGGTGCAGAGTTACTCCGCACAGATCGGCGCGGGCATGGCCTTGCTGCTGTTCGACATCGATGATTTCAAATTAATTAATGATACATACGGACACATGGCCGGTGATCAGGCACTGGTGGATTTGTCGGGCAAGATTATGCAGGTATATCATGACAAAGGAATTGCCGGGCGCGTAGGCGGCGAAGAGTTCGCCGTCTGCTTCTTCGCCGGCAGCGAAGCCGCGGCCTTGAAGGAGGCGGAGAGCTTCCGCACCGCTATGGGCGAGCACATCGTGGAGCTGGACGGGGGGCATCACATCCAGCTTACGGTGAGCATCGGCATCGCTTTTACGGATCAGGCAGATGTGACCTTCGAGGACCTGTACCGCGAGGCGGACGAGGCGCTGTACCTGTCCAAGGCCACGGGGAAGAACCGGGTAACCTTAGGCCGTGAGCCTATGGTGCGTCAGGCGGCTAAGGGGTAGGCGTCAGCTTCAGGACAGCGCTGCTGCGGTCATAATGCATCGCTACGCCTAGCTCGGAGCATAGCGCATCCAGTGGAACCATGACCTTTCCGTTCCGCAGCTCCGGCGGAGTTCCGGTTAGGAGAACCTTCTTCCCGTTCACGGTCAGGATCATCGGCGGCTCGAATTGCTTCAGCTGCTGGATGGACGGCGCCGGGGGAAGTGTCCGGTTCCCTTCATTAATCCGTGGAGCGTTCAGCGTGGTTCTGGAGCTCAGGCCCAGCCCGATATTGAATTTCAGACGGATGCCGAGTGAATCGCAGACTTCCAGCAGCTTGTCGTTATAGGAGCCGTAAGGGAAAGCGATAGCCGAATCCGTATTGCCCAATTCTTCTTTCAGCCTGCGCTCTGCATGAGCCAGGTCCCCGGTTACTCTTCTGTAGTATTCTTCATTCAGTTCATTCCGGTTCTCATCATGAATGTACAGCAGGGAGCTTGCCGCCGGGCGGGTGCCGCCCTCTGCATCGACCACTGCATAATAATGCAAATTATACGTATGATTATAAAAGCCCATTCCGGCGCGCTTCATCTCCCGCATCTGCTCCCAGGTCAGCTTGGGCACCTGACGCTTACTAGTGTTGTCTACATCAGAGACAATGATGAAGTTCACTGCGGTGTAGCCGTACTTTTGCAGAATGGGAAACGCCAGCTTATAAAAGCTCTCATAGCCGTCATCGAACGTCAATAGAACCGCATTATCGGGGACCGGGGCGCGGTCCAGCATGAATTCCCGGTACTGCTTCATCGTAATGACATGGAAGCCCTCCTGCTTCAGGAGCTGCATTTGCTCATCAAACTGTGCGGCGGGTAATACGCTGGGATAGAGCGTTAACGGCGTTTCCGCCAGATGGTGATACATGAGTACCGCCACATGATCCTTATAGTACACACCCTTGGGGAGCGGAGCCTCCTTTTCCCAGCCAATACGCGCATTAAGAATACGTTCAGCGAGGTCTTTATCTACCATTAGCTTATGATCTGCTGTCAGTGCATAGGCATTTGTCTTGAATTCGACTCCACCAAGGCCGGTAATGCTCAGCTTGGGCATCGCTTTATGTCTAAAAGGCACAGGCAGGAAGACTACCAGCAGCAACAGGATGAGGATATAACGTGTTTGCGGTTTGTGCAGGTTCAGTTTCAATGTCCGATTCTCCCCATCTCCCGAATATTAAGATAATAATAAACCTATAACGTCTGCCAAGACAAAAATGTGACAGGATCTTAACTAAGCGGTGTGGTTTTTGTAAGGTCTGTGGTGGTAATTAGAAATATAGTAATATCAATATATTAACAATTTGCCGATTAGCAGATACTGGGGGGCGGCTATGGAGGATTTCAGAGATCGGATGAGGGCTGTGCAGCAGCAGCAGGACGGGCTTTTGAAGGAATACCAGTCTTTGATTGAAGAATACGAGAGCAGTGATCTTGTCCGCGAGAATGAAGTGTTAAGACGGGAAAATGGGGCAAACAGGCAGAGCCTGGCGGAGCTGAAGGCGCAGGCTGCGAGGCTTGAGCGCGACAACTCGGAGCTGCGGACTGCGCTGGCGGAGCAGATTCTGGATGAGAAGCTGGGCATTCTGCGGGTATCGCGTCAGAAGCTGCAGACTTATTTTGCCTCACGGGATCATGCGTATCTCGACCGGCTGACGTCCTTCGAGCAGGATGCCAAGCGGCGGATAGAGGAGATGTACAATATCGGGGCCCGCGAGCTGGGCCAGGAGAAGAATCAGATCACTTATATTCTGGATGAGGTGCAGGCGAAGCTGAATGAGAGTATCCTGCTGCGCAGACAATGGCAGCGGGAGGCAGAGCGTTCGCTCAGGGGGACGATGGGCAGCGGTCTGGATGATTTGGCTGCTGAAGGGGTTGATGAGGAGACCCTGCTGCGCCGCCGCAAGCAGAACCGGATTGAAATGAAGATCGGCCTGAATTGGATCAACCGCCTGGGGATTCTGCTGCTGATCCTGGCAGTGGGCGCCGGGTTCAGATACACCTACTCCACCTGGTTCAATGATTATATGAAGGGCAGTGCCTTCTTCCTGCTGGGGGCAGTCATGCTGGCGGGCGGGGAGTGGCTGTTCCGCAAGGGGCGGGGAGCCTTCGCACTGGGGCTGATTGGCGGCGGGGTGTCGGTGCTGTACGGCTCGATATTTTACAGTTATTTTCTGCTGGAGATTATCGGGTTATGGGCCGGGATCGGCCTGTCGGTGCTGGTCACGCTGTCCGCTGTGCTGCTGTCGCTGCGCTATGAGTCACGGACGATCTGTTCTATGGGGCTTGTAGGGGGTTATCTGCCGCTCTTCTCTTATATGGGAGCCTTCGGGCTGGAGGGCAGTGCAGTATATGCGGCGATGGGGTATCTGTTCGTGCTGAACCTGCTGATTCTGCTGATCTCTCTGCGCAAGCGCTGGGTGGTGGTCAATTACATCAGCTTCCTGTTCAACACGCCGTCTATCCTGGTGCTGATTTATCTGGCAGACAGCTACGCTGCGGGCATTCTCTGCACTGTGCTGACCTTCGCCATGTATCTGGGGATTACACTCTGGTATCCGTTCAAGTTCAAGACGAAGCTTAACTGGCTGGACTTCGGCCTGCTGGGCTGTAACACGCTCGTTAGCTGCATGACACTGTATCTTCTGTTCCTGAATGCCGGGCTGGATGATTTCACAGGCGCGCTGGCGCTGGCCTTCTGCCTGATGTATCTGGGGCTTGGCGTGCTGCTGGAGAAGCAGATGCCGCAGGAACGCGAGAGCCGTCTGCTGTTCTATGTCACCTCACTGACCTTCGCCATTCTGATGATTCCGTTCCAGCTGGGAGCGGCCTGGTGGTCCATCGGCTGGCTGGTGGAAGGTGTGGCGCTTACGGTCTACGGATATCTGTACCGCTTCAAAATGGTAGAACGTGCAGGCTGGGGCATCCTTTCCCTCTGTCTGCTGACCTTCTTCGGATTCGACGTTCTGCTGCAGCTCTCGGATTATAATGCGGTAATCTACTACACGAACTCCTATTTCGATCTGAAGTATACATTCATTACCGCGGGTATGGTGATTGTAGCCTTATTGTATGCCATCCGTTATTCGAATCAGGAGACGCTGCTCCGCAGCACACCTGCGGAGGTGCAGGCTACCGTCTGGTTCAAATATGCGGCTATCGTTAATTTCTACGGGTATGTGGTGTATGAAGCATTGCGCCTGTATGACTGGATGGTGCCGGGGGATATGGCGCACAATGCCTTTTACAAGCTGCTGCTGGCAGGTCTGCTTACCTCTGGACTCGCTTATGCGCTGCCGAAGGTGAACGTTCTGTATGACAAGGTGGTCGGCATCATAGTACTGGTGCTGCACGGGATCGCCTATGCGGTCTGTATCGGCATCACGTTCGGTCTGCCCAGTCTTCCGGAAGGATGGTCCGGCAGCACTGCCGCAGATGTTGTGGCGCTGGGTCTGCTTGTTCTGTTCAATGTGTTCGTGTGGTTCAGCAGTGCAAGGCTGCTGCGGACAACGCTACTGCGCGATTACAAGAATATAGAGCTGTACCCGGTAGCTATGGGCATCTATCTTCTGGTGATGGTTACGGCGTTCCTGGGGGTGCAGATGCAGGTGCGTGACGGCGGGCTGGCCTTCAGTCTGCTCTATCTGCTGCTGGCCGTGATGTTCATTATGTATGGCTTCTGGAAAAGATACCTCTATATCCGCCGCTTCGGACTGGCGCTGTCCCTGCTGGCAACCGGCAAGCTGCTGCTCTATGACTTGACCCTGCTGAACACCGGCAGCAAGATCATCGCGTACTTCAGCTTCGGACTCTGCCTGCTGGGAATATCCTACCTCTACCAGCGGATATCGGTCAGAATGGAGGAAGCTTATGCACTCGAAGAGAAAGACAGGACAGAGAGCTAGAGTGGCGGCTGTGCTGCTCGCTGTATTGGGCGGACTTGTGCTGGGTCCCGCCGCTTTCCCGGCGCACAGTGCAGCAGCGGCATCCGGCGAAGCGGAGAAGACGGGCGGCGGACAATGGAAGTTCTCACGCGAAATCTCCGTCCCGGAGACGGCTCCTTACTATGAATTGTACTTGGATGAAGCAGTGTACCGCTCGGCGGCAGAGGACTTGCGCGATCTGCGTATACAGGACAGCACCGGCGCTCCGGTTCCCTATTATATGGAGAGTGGAGCAGAGAAGGTGGAGGAGCATAGCGCGATCTATGCCTCGGAATTGATCCACAAGGCAGTGAAAGGGACGGATACCCTGCTGGATTATCAGATTAAGCCGCTTGCCGAGCATGCCGATATTCAGGGGAACCGCCTGGTGTTCGAATTGCCCGCAGAATCCTTCCTGAAGCATGTGGAGGTGTGGGGCGGCTATGACGGGCAGGCCTGGGAGCAGCTTGGTACAGGGGATCTGTATGCCACGAACGGGTTGAGTGCGGACAGCATTACGCTGGAGCGCAGCTACAAGTTCGGCTATTACCGGCTTGTAGTGAAGAACAACCCGGAGGGGCTGGAGTTCCCCGGCCTGACGCTGGTGGACAGCAGCCGGGAGTGGAGCACGGCTGCATTCATGCGGCAGAAGACACCGCAGACGGAGATTACGCAGGTGGAGAACCGTACCGAGATCATAATAAGCAACACGGACCGGCTGAAGATTGGGAAGGTGATGCTCGGCAGCACCGGGAATTTCCTGCGGCGCTATGAGTTGTATGACAGCGCCGGGAGTAAGCTCCCGGTCACCGGAAGCGGGGAGCTGTACCAGCTGGATTTCAAGGATACCCGGATCTCCCGGACAGAGATTCAGCCGGTTACGCCAGCCTCTTCTGATTCCCTGCGGGTGGTTATCTACAATCTGGACGATGCCCCCATCTCCATCACGGACCTTAAGGTCGAATATCTGGTAGACCGGCTTGTATTTGCGGGAGGGGAGAAGACGCCGTATTCCTTGCGCTATGGCAACACGCTGGCAACCGCTCCGCAGTATGATATTATTAATTTCAAAGACCGGATCAGCGGGGAGGAGCTTGTGCAGGCTGCGCTTGGCGCAGAGACCCGGGTACCGGTAACGGCAGCAGAGCCGCCCGGCACAAGCTGGTGGCTTCAGGGCCGCTGGGGCTTCAATGCCATTATTATTGTGGTCTCGCTATTGCTTATTCTTATCGTAGCCCGCAAGCTGGGCCAGGCGAAATAGGAGATGCGGCACAAGTCCGCAGAAAGAAGGATTACTGCATGACCCTGATTACCATTTGCGTTATACTGCTCCTGCTTATTGCTGCTGCGTATCTTATCATGACTGTCCATCCGGCGTTCGGGCGCAGGGCCGGGGAGCAGGAGAGGGCCCGTAACCTCGGCTCCGCCCATTACAGCAAGGGCAAATTTGCTTATCCGCAGACTGCGGAACTGGGCGGTGACAAGGCTGGAAGCAGCGGACTCTCCATTCTGAAGGACTTCATTAAGGGTAACCCCCGCTCCAGACCTGCCGAGCCTCTTCAGCCGCAGCCGCTGTTGCCGTCCTCTATAGGAGCGGGACGCGATACCCGGGTTACCTGGTTCGGGCATTCAGCGGTGCTGCTGGAGATGGACGGCTTTACCCTGTTCCTCGACCCTATGCTGGGCCGTGCCCCATCCCCGTTTCCGTTCATCGGCGGCCGCCGCTACAGCAAGCAGCTTCCGCTGGAGGCTGCCCTCCTGCCGCAGTTGGATGCGGTTCTGCTCTCCCATGATCATTATGATCATCTGGACTATGGAACCATCCGCCAGCTGAAGGATAAGGTAGGACTGTTCATTGTACCGCTGGGTGTCGGCGCTCATCTGCGCCGCTGGGGGGTGGCCGCAGAGAAGATCCGCGAGCAGGACTGGGGAGATACGCTTACCTATGAGGGGATAACCTTCACCTGCGCTCCGGCGCGGCATTTCTCGGGGCGGAGTCTGCTGGACCGCAACACCACGCTGTGGTGCTCCTGGATTATTCAAGGGGAGAAGACCAAGGTCTTCTTCAGTGGAGACAGCGGGTATGGTCCGCATTTTGCCGAGATCGGACGTACCCATGGACCCTTCGATCTTACACTGATGGAATGCGGCCAATATGATCCGCGCTGGGCGGATATTCATATGCTGCCGGAACAGACTGTCGAGGCGCACATCGATGTGCAGGGAGGTCTGCTGATTCCCATCCATTGGGGCGCATTCACCCTGTCGATGCATGACTGGACTGATCCGGCAGAACGGATCTCGGCTGCTGCGGCGCTGAGAGGGGTACGGCTGGCCACGCCGAGAATCGGGGAGACTGTAACCGCGGGGGCCGCCGGATATCCGGTTCTTCCCTGGTGGAGATGAGGCTGCCCGCCTGAAGGGGACTTGTGGTACAATCAGGGTTCATATATACCAAGGAGCTGACGAACGAAGATGAGCAATGAAGTGAACGAGCAGGAACTGGTGGAGGTATTGTCTGCACAGACGAAGGTGGCCCCGGCCGTTATCCGGCTGGTGCTGAAGCATGAGCAGACGTTTATTAATAAGGCCAAGGCCAATGCCAAAGGCGAGGTTGATATCGATAATGATGATCTGGTTGACTATGTGACTGCGCAGCGCGATGTGAAGCTGGACGAGCTGACGGTGGAGACCATTCTGGATGCGGAAATGGATTACCTGATGGACAAGGGACTGGCCGGATATATCGACTGAAGCCTTAGCCGGTGGTGCGCGGCTGATCCCCCAAAGCCGTGCCCCTGGCAAAGGTTCTCTAAAATTTAAAATTTATTTTGTGTTATTGGCAGTAACCCTTTGCATTTGGGAAAATAGTGTGCTACAATGAAGTTAATCATAAATTTAACCCTTAATTCACATATTGTAAAAGGTTAGCATTTGTGTATGAAGCCTTTTCCAATGTGTGAATTTTTATTTGTTCGTACAATACGTAGGAATAAAAGGACATGTGTTAAATAAACTTTGGAGGTAATATCATGCAAACAGGTACAGTAAAATGGTTCAACGCAGACAAAGGTTTCGGTTTTATCGAGGTTGAAGGCGGAAGCGACGTATTCGTACACTTCTCCGCAATCACTGGCGAAGGCTTCAAGTCTTTGGACGAAGGCCAACGCGTTGAGTTCAACGTAACTCAAGGCGCTCGTGGACCACAGGCTGAGAACGTTGTAAAACTGTAATTCCACAAATAAGCTGCCCTTAACACCAGTTGAGGGTAGTTTTTTTTATGACCATGTAGTAGAGAACAAGCTTCCGTTCTGCCATAACAGTCCGTTGGACGCACTAACCAAGCTATTAGGAGGGGTACTTATGTATTTTCGTAAAAAAGCAATGGTAGATCTTCCGCAGGAAGAGACGGCTATCTGGTCCTGCACCAAGGAAGAATGCACCGGATGGATACGCGACAACTTTGCCTTTCAACATGTGCCTACCTGCTGGCAATGTAATTCTCCCATGACCCGGAGCATGAAGATGCTGCCTACGCTCGTTAATAAGAATTTGGACGCGAAGGCTATTAAGAAGAGTGTGACTATCCACTAAGGCTGTCGCTCTTTGACCGGTTTATACGAAATTAGAGGAGAGTAACCCTATACCGCTGTCCGTTTCTTGCCCGCAATGGGCTATTTTTTTTGGATTTTTACCTCTATATATAAAAGGCATTTAAAGTTTGAACTCGAAGCTTGGTCGTCACTGCGGTGAACATTTGGACTTCCGGCCGCTGTTGTCACCAGATTTCTTGATTTTAACCGCTAATCGCGGTGGAAATCCGGTGACAAAGGCGGACGCTATCGCTCCTACAGTTCCAATTTCCCCTCCGTTTCTTTTTGCTTTTCGTTAATTTCTTTAGTACCTTTTATAAAACGGTACTATCCATGAAAAAGACGGCAAAGCCATTCTTAAACGCCGGCGAATCAGCGGGTTGACAATAATGGATAATACAGGGATGATGGAGCTATGAGAAAATATTTTCTGCTCCTGACGTTACTTGCGGTTGCCTTGAATGCAGCGGGGATTTTTTATCATAAGCCTATGCTTAACATTATCGCGATTGGTCTGATTCTGATCTTGATTCCGCTGGATATTTATCTGGAGCCAACCCGCCGCAAGGTGATAAGCTACTGCATCGGCGGGGTATTGCTGGCTCTGCTGTGAGCGGCCCTGCATTTCGAATGGATCACTCCGTTAATGTTCATCTAAGTAGTCTTCTGTGTAAGCCCTTAGGGCAGCTCCTCGAACCGGGAGAACTGTGCTAAGGGTTTTTTGTTGCTGGTATCCTTGGGGACTTCGTAGCCGTCTCTCCACTGCGGGCAATGATTTATCTTGACAAAACTCCCGGGGTTTGGAGAATAGAGTTGGAAACGCTACCAACGAAAGAGGGAATTCTGATGCTTCAGAGGTTCAGAGAGCTCAACACACTGCGCAATCAGATATTCATCGGTTTTTTGCTGGTGATGCTCATTATTATTCTGGTGTCCGGGGCATTTGTGTATGACCGTGTCTCGATTCTGCTCAAAAATAATGCCGAGCGGCATATCCAGCAGACGGCGGTTCAGGCCAACGGAAGGCTGGATGCGCTGACCGGCCAGATTGACGGTCTGATGGAGCAGGTGGCCAATCATCCTACCGTTCAACAGCTGCTGCTGGAGGAGCTGGACGGCAATGAGGTGTCCTTCAATCAGCGCCAGTCGCTGCTGCAAATTGTCTCCAGCTATCAGGCGTACATGCCGAGTGTAGGCTCGCTGGAGCTATATACCGCTGATTACAGGCTGCTGTTCCCGATTAAGGAAGGCAGCCTGGAGAGCAGGATTAACGAGCAGCATATCAGTGAGGCTAATGCCCAGAAGGGGCGGCTGGTCTGGATCGGCGTTGATCCGCATGATGATCAGAGCCTGCTGGCGATCCGCCAGGTCAGCCTGATGGACCGCTGGTTCTCGCGGGGCGGCTACCTGATGGCCCGCATCCAACGCAGCTACTTCCAGCTCGACGATCCGTTCTCCGGCAGTGACAGCGGGGAGTCTGTGCTGCTCGTGAATGATGAAGGACAGCTCCTCGGGAGCAGCGGAACGCCGCAGGAGGATCTGCTGCCGCTGCTGGAGAGCGGGGATCAGACGGTGAGCTTCCGGGGCAAGGAGTATGTGCAGGTCAAGCTGCGCTCGGACAAGACCTCCTGGACGCTGCTGGTGCTGACACCTGTCAGCTATGTCACCAAGGGACTGTCCGTGCTGCGGACGGTGCTGCTGGTGTCAGGCGGAATCGGAACCCTGCTGTTCCTGATTATATCCTTTCTGTTGTCGACAATGATTACCCGGCCGATTATTCACCTGATCCGGGCGATGCGCAAATCCCGTATGGGGGTGCTGACCCCCAATTCGCAGAAGGTATCGACCATGGAGCTCCGGGAGCTGAATAATACCTACAACGGTATGGTGGCTAATATTAATGATTTGATCAGGGTGGTCTATGAGAAGGAGGTCCTGCAGAGCCGGACCGAGCTTAAAGCCTTGCAGGCGCAGATCAATCCCCATTTCCTGTTCAATACGCTGGAGGCCTTCAACTGGTCACTGGAGGAGAAGGGAGAGGAGGAGCTGGCCGGATTAGTGGTCATGATGTCCAGGCTATTCCGCTACATTATGGGCAGCCCGCACAACAAGGATGAATGGGTCACGCTGAGTGAAGAGGTGGAGCAGATCAGGCGGTATCTGCGGATTATGGAGATGCGGATGGGAGAGCGGCTGTCCTGGGACATCAGGCTTGACCCGCATGAGGCTGCTGTACCGGTACCTAAGCTGCTGATTCAGCCGATTGTCGAGAACGCCATTCTGCATGGAGTGGAGAGCCGCGTCGGCAAGGGCGTGATTGAAGTAATCATCAGCCCCTCCTCCCGCAAGGGGTGGACCTCAGTGGAGGTGTCGGACAACGGGCCGGGTATGGATGAGGCCACGCTGCTGGCGCTGCGTGATGCGCTGGATGGCGGGCCGCCGGTCTCTGCCAAGGGTAGCGGAGTGGGGCTGGTGAATGTGCAGCGGCGGCTGAAGCTGTACTATGCGGAAGCGGGCATGAAGACGGAGGGGCTGATCGTAGAGAGCCGGCGGTCTGAAGGGACTGTAATAAGGTTTGAGATTCCAAGCAATGGAGGAGATACCTATGAGTCTGGGCAACAAGACGATTCTAATCGTAGATGATGAACCAAGAACGCGTCAGGGGATTAAGCAGACGCTGGAAGTATGGGCGGCAGGCCGGTATATCGTGGAGACCTGCGACAATGGGGTGGAAGCGCGCGAGCGGCTGCGGCAGGAGCGCGTCCATCTGCTGATCACAGATGTGCGCATGCCGGAGGTGAGCGGGCTGGATCTGATCCATTCGCTGCAGGAAGCTCCCCGGAAGCCGGTGATCATTGTCATCTCCGGCTATGCGGAGTTCGATTATGTGCAGCAGGCGATGCGGCTGGGAGCAGTCAATTATCTGCTGAAGCCGCTGGACAAGTCCGAGCTGCTGACAGTGGTCGAGGATGCGCTGAAGCGGGAGGAGGAGCAGCAGCGCCATGTGAAGCTGGAGAAGCTGGTGGATCACAAGCTGCTGGAGATTGACCCGGAGCAGGCCGGGATGGGGCAGCCGGTTAAGGAGGCCATTGCCTATGTGGAGCAGCATTTGCACGAACAGCTGACGATGGCTGAGGTAGCGGGGATGATTCACCTGAATGCCAGCTATTTCAGCGTGCTGTTCAAGGAGCAGGCCGGGGTCTCCTTCACTGAATATCTGTCCCGTCTGCGGATTCAGCGGGCGAAGGAGTTATTGCTCCAGACCGCGCTGCCGGTCGGGGAGATTGGAGAGCGTGTAGGGTATCGGACGGATAAATATTTCATTAAGGTTTTCAAGTCCTTGGAGGCGATAAGCCCGAGCCGGTACCGTCAGCAGATGAAGGGCGGAGCGCAGGAAATCCAATAAATGTGGTATTTTAGCCAATAAATGTGCCCTTATCTGCCTCAGAGTACGATGCTAGAATTTGAATGATAGCGATTACATGGATAATTACGGCCTTTTGCAATGTGAGATGGGGAGGCAATGGCAATGCGAAGGAATCACATGACCAAGGGGCTGCTCCTGGCCTGCATCTGGCTGCTTGTTCTGACAGGCTGCGGCTCTGCGGGAGAGAATAATAGTGAGCTTGCAGCTACCGGTGCCTCTTCCCCCAAAATAACCATTCATATGATGCACATCTGGCCCGCCGGACTCTCCGCGCAGCAGTATAAGCTGGTCAGCCAGATTATCGCAGAATATGAGAAGGAGCATCCGGGTATTATCATCAGGCAGGATGTGCTGGAGAATGAGCAGTATAAAAGTAAGCTCAAGGTGCTCTCCGCTTCCAATGACCTTCCCGATGTAGGCATAACCTGGGCAGCCGGCTTCATGGAGCCTTATGTAAGAGGCGGATTATTTGCTCCGCTGGATGACATCCTGCATGGCGGGCAGCTTAAGGATAAGTTCCTGAAGAGCACTACAGAGTCTTATGTTGTCGATAACAAGACCTATGCGCTGCCTCTGGAGATGAACATCTCACCGATCTTTTATAATAAAGAGATCTTCGCCCAATATAATCTTCAGGTGCCAACAACATATGAGGAGTTCAAGGCAGTTGTGAGAGCGCTCTCCAGTCATGGTGTGCCTCCGGTGGGGCTGGGTAATAAGGACCGGTGGACAGGCTCGCTGTGGTATATGTATCTGGCGGACCGTATTGCCGGAAGTGAGACGCTCAAGCGGGCAACGAAGGGGACGGGCTATTTCGATGATCCCGGACTGGTGCAGGCAGCAGCGGAAGTGCAGAACCTCGTCGATATGAACGCCTTCAACAACGGCTTCAACGGCTTGTCGTATGATGAGGGCAAATCGGAATTCATGGAAGAAAAGGCGGCCATGTACCTGACCGGTACCTGGGAGTTACCCAACTTCACGACCAACCCGGAGATTCCGCAGGCCTTCAAGGACAAGGTCGGCTTCTTCAAATTCCCTACGGTGGAAGGCGGGAAGGGGAATTCGGGCGACTGGGTAGGCGGTCCGGGTGTCGGACTGTTCGTAGCGGAATCGTCCAGGGTGAAGGAGGAGGCCAAGGCTTTTGTCGAATACTTCGTCTTCAAATGGGGCGAGGCTTCAGTGACGAGTGCGGGGGTGATTCCGGCGACCAAGGTCGATACCACGAATGAGGAGCTGCCGCAGCTATACGTGGATCTGCTGAATGAATTGAACAATGCCAGCAGTATTACCCTGTTCGCGGATGTGCAGATGAAGCCGCATGCTGCCCAGGTCCATCTGGATATGATCCAGGCGCTGTTCGGCAAAGCAGTCACGCCGGAGCAGTTCGCAGCCAGACATAAGGTTGCAGTAGCCAAGGGGAACTGAGCATGGGACAAGCTTACGACAAAGGGATGCTAATCAGCCGTATTTCCGGTGGCTGATTAGCATCCCTTATTGGTGTGGCGAGCCGGCCTGAGGAGCTGCCGCAGAATTAGTGCGCCGGAGCGGCCGGAGCGGCTTCCGGCGGTTCGTGCTGGATCAGGCCATGCTTCTCCCAGGCTCTGCTTTTCCAGCGGAAGTACATAATGACTGCCCGCACCCATTCGTCGAACGCTGTGGCCAGCCATACCCCGGCCAGACCCAGATCAAGTGTGAACACCAGGAAGTAGCCCAGCGGCAGACTCATGCACACCATGGAAATCATGCCCATGTAGACCGGGAACTTGGCATCGCCCGACGCGCGCAGCGAGTTGATAATGACCAGATTGCAGGTCCGTCCGGTCTCCAGGAAGAAGCTGAGCAGGATGACCTGGGCGCCCATAGCGATAATCAGCTCATTATCCGTGAACAGACCCAGCAGCGGCTTGCGGAACAGAATGACGATCAGGTCCATGATGACTGTGACCAGCAGCGCCCACTTCACACTGGTGAACACCCGTGAGTAAGCCTCCTGCGTCCGTTTTGCACCTACAAGATGCCCCACAATAATTGAGGTCCCCATTGCCACCGCTACGCTGAACAGGAAGATGTAGTTCGAGATATTAACCGCATACTGGCGGGTAGCCATGGCCTCGGCCCCCAAATAGGTGATGTACAGGGTGAAGACGAGCTGGCAGCACTGGTACATTACGGATTCGAAGGCGGACGGAATACCTATTTTGAGAATCTGCAGCACGTATTTCTTGGAGAGGTGAACGTAATAGCTCCATTTCACGCGTACCTCCATAATCCGGTAGAGCAGCAGGAAGAAGATCAAGAGAGCGATGGAGCGGCTAATTACGGTTGATATGGCAGCACCCTCTACGCCGAGCGCAGGCAGTCCGAAATGGCCGAAGATCAGCAGATAGTTACCGCCGACATGGATAACGTTCATCAGCAGCGATACCGCCATCGTCTGCTTGGTGAAGCCATGGGTGCGGATGGTGGCAGCCAGCGCGTTGATCAGGGCCTGCAGGAAGATCGCGCCTCCGACAATGTTAATATACGAGCGGGCGTAGGCGAGAATGTCACCCTTCACGTTCAGCGCCTGCAGCAGATGGCCTCCGAGCAGCAGCATCACTGTACTAAGTACGATCCCTACCGCAAGATTCAGGGTAACTGCATTGCCGATCACTCTGGCGGCTTCTTTGGGCTGCTTGGAGCCGAGGTATTGCGACACGACGATCGCCGCGCCGTTCCCGATGACACTAAGCGCCAGAATAGCTATGGCAATAATCTGATTGGCTGCTCCGACACCGGAGACCGCATCATCGGACACCGAGCTGATCATGAAGGTATCCATACTGCCCATGAGCATGAACAGGAACAGCTCCAGGAAGATCGGCCAGGTCAGCTTCATTAAGTTGAATGTTGCGGGCTTGCTTGTTTCCATCATACACCTTCTTATTAGGATTCCTTATGGCTGTGAATATTCGAATCAAATGTATGGTAGCACAGCTTTTGTGAAAATGCAGCAGTATTTCAGACATGCTGCCTGAAAATCCCCCGGCTTCGCCCAATAGTATCCTCCAGGTGACTACCTCACTTTAAAGTGCCTACTTCCCTAATCGGCAGTATATCCCTAAACTGAGAGCAGCACTTCCTAAAATTTATTACGGATAAGGAGAACTTACACATATGAAATTACAGTTAGCACTCGATCTGGTGGATATTGCCGGAGCCAAGGCGGTTGTTGCAGAGGTTGCCGAATCTATAGATATCGTTGAGATTGGAACACCGGTCGTTATTAATGAGGGGCTGCATGCGGTAAAAGCGATCAAGGAAGCTTTTCCGGCGCTTACGGTGCTGGCCGATCTCAAAATCATGGATGCTGGCGGATATGAGGTCATGAAGGCAGTGGAAGCAGGCGCGGGCATCGTAACTGTGCTGGGTGTATCTGATGATTCAACGATCCGCGGTGCGGTGGAGGAAGCGAAGAAGACAGGTGCAGAGATCCTGGTCGATCTGATTAATGTGAAGGATCTCAAAGCCAGAGCCGCTGAAGTGGATGCGCTGGGTGTGGATTATGTCTGCGTGCATTCCGGCTATGACCATCAGGCTGAGGGCAAGAATTCCTTCGCGGATCTGAGAGATATTAAGAGCGTGGTTACCCGGGCCAAGACCGCAATTGCCGGCGGCATTAAGCTGAGTACGCTGCCTGAAGTGATTGCTGCGCAGCCTGATCTGGTAATCGTGGGCGGCGGCATTACCGGCGAAGCGGACATGAAGGCGGCTGCGGCGGAAATGAAGCGCCTTGTAAGCCAGGCTTAAGCAGCCATGGACACGCAGCAATACGCACAGGAAATTGTGAAGGAGCTGGAGGGCTCCGTCTCCGGGCTGAATGCCGGAGAAGGTGAGGCGCTGACGGAGGAGCTGCTGCGCGCAGGGCAGATCTTCGTGGCCGGTGCCGGTCGTTCCGGCCTGATGGGCCGGGCCTTCGCCATGCGGCTGATGCAGGCCGGGCGGACAGCTTATGTGGTCGGAGAGACAGTAACGCCGGGCATTGGCCCCGGCGATGTGCTTGTACTGGGTTCCGGCTCAGGCGAGACGAAGGGACTGGTCTCCATGGCTGAGAAAGCCAAGGCAATCGGAGCAGCTGTAGTCCTCGTAACCATTCAGCCGGATTCGACGATCGGACGTCTCGCAGATTATACAGTCAAGCTGCCTGGCGCTCCCAAGGAACGGCCGGACGGCGGCTATACTACGCTGCAGCCGATGGCCTCCTTGTTTGAACAGACGCTGCTTGTATTCTATGATGCAGTTATTCTGCAGATTATGGAGCAGACGGGGCAGACCTCCGGCCGGATGTTCGGCAAGCATGCCAATTTGGAATAGTATACGATTTGGAATAGAATAGAGCTTGGAATACAATGTAGCTATCACACGGATGCTTTCCTTGACGGGAGGGCATCCTTTGCTGCTTATGTGCGGCCCGTGATGGATTTGTAGTAATAGACGGAAGGGGGCTAATTATTGGCGACTGAAATTAAAGACCGTATCAACCTGAAGGAGATCAACTGCGAGAAGGAGCTTACGCTCGCTGTGATCGGCGGCAAGTGGAAGCTGATTATACTGTGGCACCTGGGTCTGGAAGGGACTAAGCGGTTCAGTGAACTCAAGAAGCTGATCCCCCATATCACCCAGAAAATGCTGACCAACCAGCTCCGCGAGCTGGAGGAGGATCAGCTGGTATTCAGGCAGGTATATGCGGAGGTTCCTCCGCGGGTAGAGTACTCCCTGACAGAGTATGGACATACTCTGATGCCGGTGCTGCGCATGATGTATGACTGGGGCAAGAATTACGGGGACAAGGTGATCTGGAAAGATGCACCTCACTGTGATAGGTAGCAACTGTAAACGAAGTCGTTCTATTTGTATTGTGCAAAATTAAGTTGTATACTAACATTTGTGAAGATTTAAATAAATGGAGGCTGATAGGTATGCTGAAGACAGAATATAGCCCGCTGCTGGAGACGTTCAAATTCAAGAACGGGATTGAACTGAAGAACCGTGTGGTCATGGCGCCGATGACTAATTTCTCCTCCAATGAGGATGGAACCGTCTCCCGGCCGGAGCTGGATTATTATATCCGCCGTTCGGGCGGGGCGGGGATGGTCATTACCGCGTGTGTCTATGTCTCACGCGGCGGGAAGGGCTTCCCGGGTGAATTCGGAGCTGACCATGACGGGCTGATTCCAAGTCTGCGTGAGCTGGCGGAGGCCATCAAGGGCGAAGGAGCGAAGGCCGTGCTCCAGATCTTCCATGGCGGACGCCAATGCCCGCCGGAGCAGCTGGTTGACGGACAGCCTGTCAGTGCAAGCGATGTGCCGGCCGAGCTGCCGGGCGGCGGACAGGGTGCGGTTCCGCGCCCGCTGACAGACGAAGAGATTACCGGAATTATCGCTGATTTCGGTGAAGCGACGCGCCGGGCGATCGAAGCCGGCTTCGATGGCGTCGAGATTCACGGTGCGAACGGATATCTGCTGCAGCAGTTCTTCTCGCCGCATTCCAACAGACGCGAAGACCGCTGGGGCGGGGATCTGCAGAAGCGTCTCGCCTTCCCGCTGGCCGTTCTGCGCAGTGTCAAGGCTGCGGTGAAGCAGCATGCAGAGGGTGCATTCCTTGTAGGCTACCGCTTCTCGCCTGAAGAGCCGGAGACGCCGGGGATTACGATGGCTGACACGTTTGCTCTAATCGATGCGCTGACAGCAGAGGGGCTGGATTACCTGCATGCGTCCCTCATGGAGCTGTGGTCGCTGCCGCGCCGGGGAACGGAGGACAGCCGTCCGCGTATTGAGCAGATCGTTGACCGGGCAGGAGACAAGGCGCCGGTAATTGGCGTAGGCTCACTCTACTCTGCCGCCGATGCCCTGAAGAGTCTGGACAGCGGCATCAGCCTGGTGGCGCTGGGCCGTCCGCTTCTGATTGAACCGGACTGGGTGCAGAAGCTGGCCGGGGGCCGGGCCGATGAGATTAAGACAGAGCTTGATCCGGCTGCCCAGGCAGAGCTTGTGATTCCGGACCCGCTCTGGAGAGCATTGATCCATACACCGGGCTGGCTGCCGGTTAAGCAATAAAGCAGGCAGACGGATAACGGTCTGTGACCAAAGCAATATAAGAACCCCGTGCGCCCCTGTTTCCAGGGCGGCACGGGGTTTTTTCTGTTTTTAATATAATCTTATTTACGCTTTATGTTCCGCCAGACGGGCAATCTCAACGATAACCTGTACAGCCTTCAGCATTACGTCTACAGAGGCGTATTCAAATTTGCCGTGGAAATTCTCGCCTCCGGTGAAAATATTCGGTGTAGGCAGCCCCATATAAGAGAGCTGTGAGCCGTCAGTCCCTCCGCGGATGGGACGGATAACCGGCGTGATTCCGAGGCCCTCCATCGCTTCCCGGGCGATATCGACGATATGCCGGACGGGCTCGATTTTCTCGCGCATATTATAGTATTGGTCATTCATTTCCAGCACGATGTTGTCCGCCCCGTATGTAGATTTGAATTCCTCCACAATTGCGGCGATATTCGATTTGCGGTTCTCGAACTGCCCGCGGTCAAAATCGCGGATAATGTAATGCAGCTTGCTGTGCTCGGCACTGCCTTGCATGGAGATCAGGTGGTAGAACCCCTCGTAGCCGTCTGTGAATTCAGGGGCTTCACCGGCGGGCAGACGGAGATGGAAGGCCATGGCGATTTTGGACGAATGGATCATCTTGCCCTTGGCTGTACCGGGATGGACATTGACTCCGTGGAAGGTGATTTTGGCGGCGGCGGCATTGAAGCTCTCATATTCCAGCTCCCCAAGCGGGCCTCCGTCCACGGTGTAGGCATAGGAAGCACCGAAGGCGGCAACGTCGAACTTATGCGGGCCGCGTCCGATTTCTTCATCGGGGGTAAAAGCGACCCGGATCTTGCCATGCTTAATCTCCGGATGCGCCAGCAGATGGGCCATAGCCGTCATGATCTCAGCGATGCCTGCCTTGTTGTCTGCCCCCAGCAGGGTGGTGCCGTCGGTCGTAATCAGCGTATGCCCCTTGTAACCGCTCAGCTCCGGGAAGCTCTTCGTGGACATGATAATATTCTGGGCTTCATTCAGCACCAGATCCTGCCCGTCATAGTTCTCTACAATCTGCGGCTTCACATTCGTGCCGGTGAAATCCGTAGCGGTATCCAGATGGGCCAGGAAGCCAATCACCGGAACCTCTTTATCTGTGTTGGCGGGCAGCGAGGCCATGACATAGGCGTGCTCGTCCACCGTAATCTCCGTCAGTCCCAGCTCCTGCAGCTCCTCTGCCAGCTTATGCGCCAGTACCATTTGGCCTGGAGTGGACGGGCAGCTCTCGCTGTCCTCGCTGGATTGGGTATCCATTT
Organism: Paenibacillus sp. FSL M7-0896; assembly: GCF_037975415.1. NCBI lineage: Bacteria > Bacillati > Bacillota > Bacilli > Caryophanales > Paenibacillaceae > Paenibacillus > Paenibacillus sp. FSL M7-0896. Next base: position 6,980,963 of record NZ_CP150250.1, on the reverse strand, counting down.
CAGCATACGATACAAAACGTCTAATTAATTCTTCCTTCAATGGGGGTCATCTCCTCTTCAGCTTCGTATGTCTATATTATCACGATCCGGCCCGGGTCTCATACTTTAGGCGGAGGGTGAGGAGTGAAAGGGGATGGAGGCTGGCTGGAGACTAGCTTGGCCGAGAGCAGGTAGCGCTCGGGCGCTGCGCCTACATAAGAGAATGGGTAACAGGTAATCAAGGTGAGTACGGGGTCTCTGCTGGGCTTAATCGCTCCCCGCGTATCTCCGTCAACAATCCGGCTCCCGGTCACTTCATAGGTAAAAGTTCCTTCCGCTGTAGCAAGCTCAAGCCGGTCTCCGGTCTCCAGCTCGCCGAGACTGCGGAAGACGGTATCACGGTGTCCGGCCAGCACGCTGTTGCCTGTGGCGCCCGGGGCGGCACTTGCCTCATCGTGTCCGGCGCCCCGCTTAAGCTCCGCCCGTCCGGTTCCCTCCAGAATGGCGACCCGCTTTTTAAGCTTCGGAAAATAGATCTCCCCGATTACCTCTCCTGCTATATAAGCAGGTTTGTCGCCTGTTGGTGATTCTGCGCTGCTGACCATACCTTCAGGAAGGGGCGTTTCTTCTTCGGAACTTACGGGAAGCTGGGCTTCCTCCCTCTTTTTGTCCCAGATTCTCAGGGCTTCGCGGGCTTCGGCGGGCGCTTTGAGGATCTGGAAGGCGGAATATAGCATAACGCACAAGGAGAGCAGGAAGATCAGCTTGACGGCTAAAGTGAACCCGCTGCGTATCTTCATGCTCTCTCCTCCTTACATATACATAAAGTTACTTCTTCTGGCCCAGTCTGCGGAGCACAAGCACACTAATCATGGCGACAACCAGGCTGGCCGCAATCAGATTGTACCAAGGGCTGGCTGTGTCGGGCAGTCTGCCGTCTTCCTCCGGCCCGCCCAGCGGAAGCGCGTCACCAGTGAGGTTGACCTCCTTCCCTGGTGAAGGGGCTGGTGTGCTGCCAAGTGCAGCGGCTCCGGAATCCGGAGTCGCGGACGGACGGTTGCCGCCGTCTTCCTCTCCTGCCCCTAGCGGAACAGGCTCCTCGCTTACGCTCACTCCATCCGGTGCTGCTGTAGCAGTTGCCGGTGCCTGTGAAGGTGCTGCTGAACTGCCAGGCGATGCACTGCCGGCCGGTGAGGCTGTAGGGACTGTTGTTGCAGCAGGCGGCGTACTGCCAGGGCTGCCGGTGGACCCTGGCGTTGACGTAGGCATAGGCGTTACTGCAGCCGTTGGCGTATCTGTGGGTTGAGGTGTAGAAGTTGGCCCGGCTGTAGGCGCAGGATCTGCTGTGGCAGTGAATTCAAAGGCGACACTTACCGTCTTCTCCTGGAACTCGTTGCCTGCCTCCGGCGGGAACAATACCTTCATTTCGATCGCTTCCTCTTCCCCTCCGGCAAGCGAGCCGATGGTCACTACCCCCGGGGCCTCGCTCATTACCCCTGAGTAGAGGATTACTCCCTCTTTTTGCAGGGTCATTTGCAGGATATTGTACAGATCTGCGTCCCCGGAGCGGAACTGAAAGGCTACTGCATAATCGAACGGATCATTTCCGTCATTGATAATCTTATAATCCGAAGCCATCGTATCTCCCGGCTGCATGTTGTTCATGGTTGCCGTACTGGTCGTATGTGAGTTGACAGTGAGCTTGATCGTATCCTCAGCGCTGACCCCTCCGGCATGCCAGATTACACCTGCCAGAACGGCCAAAATATACGCGCCAATTATAGATGTATGTCTCTTCTTCACTCTCCCCGCCCCTTCCTGTGCAGACCTTCGGCAGCCACCAGCCACAATCCGCCCCGGTTCGCCCTTCTAAATCATAGTTTGTCGAATAAAGTAGTTTCTTGAAGAACTACTACTAAATAAAGCGATGATATAAATCAGAACGAGTACGAACGGATCTGGATGAGCCTGAACGTGCGTGAATGAGGCGGAATGGTAAAAATGCGCTGTTGTTCGTTATAACGAATAATACTTACAGTATAATCAAAATGAAGCATAAAGAAAAACAGAAAAAGATACGTTAAGTAAATGAATTGGGGCGTTTATTATAACTTAACGGCATTTATTTAATATTTACTGCGGTTAACTCATTATTTCTCTGTATATTACTGGATTTTGTATTTTATAAAGAACAATTTGGGCTGTAAAGGCCCGGCTCCATCATTTCTACTCCGAACACATTCGTCTTTTGCTGCAAGACTAAAATAGCCCATTCAGCTACCTCAATGGAGTTCTCCATAGGTAGTTAAATGGGCTGAATGATATAGACTGGCTTGTAATCAGACTAGTACAGTGTCAGGTTTAAAAGGGTGGATAAGCTTGTTAAACTCCACCCCGAAATCTAACGGACCGGAGAGACCTTATCCCCACGAAAACGCCACTTTTTGCAGCGTAACGGACTCAGGCGGCCTTATTGTCTCCCTACGAGACGTTTTGGAGCCGAAGTGTAAAGGTAAGGCCCATGGAGTCCGTTACTCGCCCAGTTGGCGACTTTCTTCCCAAATAAGAGCACCTCAGTCCGTTACGCTAAGCTAAGCCAAACGCCCCTGAAGAACAATCTCCGCTTGGAAAAGATGTAATTTGAAGGGGGATTGTTTCTGCTCCACTATTTTAAATCTGATGAGCTACTACGGCCTTATTACTTCTTCAACAGGTCGGCCACAAGCTCATACGAATGCAGGCGGGCAGAGTGATCATAGATCTGTGAAGCGATAATCCACTCATCGGCACCCGTCTCTTCGAGAATCTGCAGCAACCGTTCTTCGATCAGGGCCTGGTCGCCCGCAATGGAGTATTGCTGTTTGCTCATAAGCAGCGCTTTCTCCTGAGAGGTCCAGATTCCGTCCAGACTGTCTACAGGCGGCTGGAGCTTGCCGGTGCGGCCACGAATAATGTTCAGGAATTGCTGCTGCTGGGAAGTGGCAAGTCTGCGCGCTTCCTCCACCGTATCCGCTGCCGTAATTCCCAGGCCCACCATAACATAAGGCTTGTCGAGTACAGCTGAAGGCTTGAAGCTGGTGCGGTACAGATGCAGGGCCGGCAGCAGATAATCCGGGGCGAAGTGGCTGGCAAAAGCAAAAGGCAGACCCAGCTGGCCCGCAAGCTGAGCGCTGAAGCCGCTGGAGCCAAGCAGCCAGATCGGGATATTCAGTCCTTCACCGGGCACGGCGCGGACACCGGCCGGACGGGAGCCTGATCCTTCGGGGTCGAAATACGCCCGCAGCTCGCTAAGCTGCTCAGGGAATTCACTGCCATCGCTGCCGAGACTGCGGCGCAGTGCTCTGGCGGCTGCCTGGTCGGAGCCGGGGGCTCTGCCCAGACCCAGATCTATCCGTCCCGGATACAGGGACTCCAGCGTGCCGAATTGCTCGGCAATCACCAGCGGGGCATGGTTGGAGAGCATGATGCCGCCTGAACCTACGCGGATGGTGTTAGTTCCGGCTGCGACATGTCCGATAACAACGGAGGTGGCGGAGCTGGCAATGCCGGTCATATTATGATGCTCTGCCAGCCAGTAACGGTTATACCCCCATTTCTCAGCATGACGAGCCAAATCAAGGGTGTTATGAAAAGAATCCGCCGCCGTTCCGCCCTCCCGGATAGGGGCTAAATCCAGTACGGAGAATGGTATGTCGTGCAATTGCTTCACATGAATCCCTCCTATAGTAGATGCATTCCGCATCAGTAGCATTATTTGCAGCCATGAATCAATATACCCGCCAATTATAACATGAAATAATATAATTTACACACTTTAAGTAAGCGTCATGACGGGGAGAGGGAGTGTGAAGGGAGAAAGGTCCAGTTACTGAAGGGATGAATTTGGAGTATTTGGACTGAATTTGGACGGTTACAACCGTACAGCAAGGGCTCCGCAGGCAGAAATGTAAGCGCATAACAATTTGCTTGCCAATTTAAGGGAGCCTTGCTATAATCGCTTTGAAAAGCTTTTCTAACTTAAGCGGCTAGGCCAATCCTGATAAGGAGGGCACACGTTTCGGGCTAAAAGAATCAAGAAGGAAGTCAGACTATGAAGCCAACAATCAGAGATGTTGCCAAGATGGCCGGAGTATCCATCAGCACTGTGTCCCGTGTAATGAATGCCCCGGATACGGTCGTGGAGAGTAAGCGCAGCCGGGTCATTGAAGCGATAGAAGCGCTCAAGTATCAGCCTAATGCATTCGCACGGGGGTTAATTTACAGGAAGTCATTCACTCTTGGGCTACTCATTCCCGATATTGAGAACCTGTATTTCGCAGGGGTGATCCGGGGAATGCAGGATGCCTGCATTAAGCTCGGTTACAGTCTGATGATCTGCAATACAGACCGTGACAAGGAGCGGACATTGTCCTATATGGATACTTTTCATGAGAAACAGGTGGATGGTGTTGTGTTCGCCAGTGATATTCTGCACCCTGAGTATTATGAGAAGCTTATAGGCTGCAGAATTCCATTCGTGCTGGTCTCTTCCCATTCCGATGAGTATGAGGTAGCGTCGGTCGAGGTGGATGATGAGAAGGCGGCGTATGATGCTGTGAAATTCCTGATTGAGCTGGGGCACCAAGAGATTGGGATGATTGGTTTCAATCATGATAATTCGGTGTCCGGGCCACCGCGGATGGCGGGGTTCGTGAGAGCCTTGAGCGAATCGGGGCTGGAGCGTAATATCGGGAAAATCAAGTACGCGAACCACCGCTTTGAACACGCCTATCAGGCAACGCATGAGCTGTTCACAGAATATCCAGAGCTAACCGCAGTATTCTGTGTAGCGGATGAGTTCGCTATGGGGACGATCTCTTACTTAAAGGACCGCAATATTCTGGTTCCCGGTCAGGTATCGGTCATCGGCTTCGATAATCTGCGGATGTCGGGGATGTTCATTCCGAAGCTGACAACAATCGCACAGCCTATCTATCAGCTGGGGTACCGGGCGGCCGAGAAGCTGCATGAATTGCTGACCACGGGCAAGGTGGCTGTCATGAAAGAGAAGATGGAGCATAAGCTAATCGTAAGAGAATCCTCGCGTGAGAAATGAGATGTAGTTCCTGCGGGCTGAAGCACGGCTGCCTGGGGATAGGGCAGCACGGTTTCTTTACACTCTTCTGAAAAGCTTTTCAGAGTGACGCGTTAGAGGAATGTGAGCGAATCGTTTAGGGAACCGTTTCAGGAACCGTATCCACTGAAGAAGGTACTAACTGACTATTGGAAGCGCATACATTATTGTGGGATATGGAGAATGTACGTTTGAATTAGCGGTGTTAATGGGTGTGGGTGCCTGTTGTCCGTGAATTAGGTTAAGGAGGTGGGTTACTGCTCTGCCGGAAGGGGTTCCGGTAATAAAGCTGGTTCAATGCAGTCTCTAAAAACAATTAAAGGGGATGTATGAAACAATGAAGAAAGCTCCAGCACGTAAACTGTCACTTGCGATGGTGTTGTGTCTATCCTTCACCATGATGCTCAGCGGCTGCGGCGGCAATAACACCGTTGCGCCAACGAAGGCCCCGGCGGCTACAGAAGCTCCCACAACAGCACCATCGGCAGATAACAACGCAGCATCAACAGATAGTCCAGATCCCGCTGCGGCAGGAAGCCCGTTGGATTTGGCAATGAAGGGTGAATATAAAGGCACGAAGGTCACGATGTTCGGCCCGTTTGTCGATGCGGACCAGGTGAAGTTCGAGAGCAGCATTAAGGAATTTGAAGAGAAAACCGGCATTGATATTCAATACGAAGGCTCCAAGGAATTCGAAGCTACGATTAATATCCGGGTCGATGGCGGCAATGCGCCGGATATCGCGGACTTCCCGCAGCCGGGCCTGCTGGCCTCTATTGCCAAGACCGGCAAGGTCATTGATCTGACCGGGGTGCTGGATCAGGCGAAGCTGACGGCCAATTACAATAAGAGCTGGCTGGATATGTCCACCATGGACGGCAAGGATGGCAAGATTATGGCCGGGATCTGGAACCGCAGCAATGTGAAGAGCCTGGTCTGGTATCCGAAGAAGCAATTTGACGAAGCGGGATACACGGTTCCGCAGACTTGGGATGAAATGATGGCCCTGACGGAGCAAATCGCCAAAGACGGTGATCCAGCCTGGGCAATCGGTATTGAGAGCGGCGCGGCAACCGGCTGGGCGGCAACCGACTGGGTAGAGAACATCATGCTGCGGACCACGACGCCTGAGAATTATGACAAGTGGGTAAGCGGTGAGCTTCCGTTCACCTCGCCGGAAGTGAAGAACGCGGTGGAAGTGATGTCCAAGATCTGGCTGAATAAGGATTATGTCTACGGCGGTGCTAAATCCATTGTAACTACTGCCTTCGGCGATGCTCCGAAGCCGATGTTCGAGAATCCGCCCAAAGCCTGGTTCAACCTGATGGGGAACTTCATTACCAGCTTCTTCCCGGAAACGGCCAAGGTGGATACAGACTATGACTGGTTCTATCTTCCGCCGATTGATGAGCAGTACGGCAAGCCGGTCCTGGTGGCAGGCGACATCTACGCTATGTTCAATGACCGCCCTGAAGTACGCGCTGTAATGGAGTTCTTCACTACTGGCGAATCGATCAAAAGCTGGGTGCAATCCGGCGGTGTCATTGCTCCGATGAATGATGCTTCCCTGGATTGGTACCAGTCCGAATCTGACCGCCGGATGGCGAAGCTGGTGCAGGACGCTTCGACCCTGCGCTTCGATGGCTCGGACCTGATGCCAGGCAAGGTGGGTGCAGGTACCTTCTGGAAGGGCATGACTGACTATGTGAGCGGAACCGCTACGCTGGATCAGGCCCTGGAGCAGATTCAGTCAGGCTGGAAGAACTAAGAAGCAGGCAGCACGGGACTTAGACGCCAATAGGCTGAAGGGGCGGTCTTGAGCAATCAGGCCTACCCCTCAGCTGGTGGTAACGGGTGCTTATGAAGAGGGCTCTGCTCTAACAGAGCCTATAGGAGGAACCGATATGGATGCACAAATAAGGCCGGAGCCGGGTGCCGCCGGGGCGCAGGCCAGTCAGAGAATCAGCGGCAGGGCAGTCCTGCTATCGCTGGGCGTCTTGCTTGCGAATATTGTGGTCAACGGGCTGATTTTCCTGTTTTTCCGCGATTCAACGCTTCAACCGCTGTTGACAGCGGTGCTCGCAGTGTTGTGGGGCGTGCTGGGCGTATATCTGATCTACTACACCTTGACCTGGGCCGTGGAGCAGTACCCGGACCATGTCCGCAGGAAGGTGCTGCCATATGTTTTTGTCGGACCGGCTGTCCTTATTCTCGGTTGGCTGCTGATTCTGCCTGCCCTGCGGACGCTGTACTTAAGCTTCTTCAACGCTTCCTCCGAGAAGTTCGTCGGACTCAGCAATTACGCCGCGATCTTCAGCGACCGTCTGATGGCTACGGCTCTGCGCAACAACCTGCTCTGGGTGTTCGTGGGCACGCTGGCCTGTGTCTGCTTCGGGCTGCTGATTGCCATTCTTGCCGACCGGAGCAGCTATGAGCGGATCGCCAAATCGATTATTTTCATGCCGATGGCTATTTCCTTTGTTGCCGCCGGGGTCATCTGGAAGTTCGTCTATTATTATCAGCCGGGCGATGAGCAGATTGGACTCTTGAATGCGATTGTGACCTATTTCGGCGGTGAACCGCAGGCCTGGACGAGTATGCTGCAGCCGTGGAACAACTTCTTCCTTATTATCATTCTGATCTGGATGCAGACGGGGTTTGCGATGGTTATTTTCTCTGCGGCCATCAAAGGAGTGCCCGAGGATATTCTGGAGGCTGCACGGGTGGATGGCGCGGGTGAGGTGAAGATCTTTTTTGGCATCATGATTCCTTACATCTCTACGACGATTCTGACGGTGACCACCACGATTATTGTCTTTACACTGAAAATATTTGACGTTGTCATGGTGATGACAGGCGGTCAATACGATACAGAGGTTGTAGCGACGCAGTTCTACCGGCAATTCTTCATGTACCGCAACTTCGGCTACGGCTCTACGCTGGCTATCGTGCTCCTGATCGCGGTATTGCCTGTTATCCTTATTAATCTGCGGCAGTTCCGCAAGCAGGGGGGATTCTAATGGTGGGCACCAAGAAAAAAAAGGGCAGCAAAACGGCCGTCAATCTGATTCTGGGCGTCATCTGCTTCCTCTGGATTCTGCCGACCTTCGGACTCTTCGCCTCCTCCTTCCGTCCCGCAGCGGATATTCTGCAGACGGGCTGGTGGAAGGTGTTCCCCCATCAGGAATGGAAGGCGGGCGAGACGGTGCAGCTTCCCAAGGAGGTTGATCTGCGGGAGCCGATTGAGGTGAACGGCAAGACCTATACGGATGAACAGCTCAAGGCAGGGGTGAAGGCGGATGGCAGCCGCCTGATGTGGGAGAACCGCAGGGCACGTACGGTGAATATGCAGGAGCAGGGCTGGCAGGCGGTGCCTGACCTCACGCTCGACAACTATAAGAATGTGCTGTCCGGCAAGGAGTACACACTCAAGGAAGCGGATGGCAGTGAAACGGTGCAAAAGGGGAGCGGATTGTCGCAGGCGTTCTGGAATACACTGACGATTGCTGTTCCGGCGACGGTGATTCCGGTGCTGATCGCCTCTTTTGCCGCCTATGCCTTCGCCTGGTTACGGTTCCCCGGACGCAAGACGCTGTTCGTCATCATTATTGCGATGCTGGTCATTCCGATTCAGGTGGCGCTAATTCCGGTACTCAAGGATTACACGGCGCTTGGGCTGAACGGCAGTTATCTTGGAATCTGGCTGGCACATACGGCCTTCGGGCTGCCGCTGGTTACGTACTTCATGTACAACTTCATCAGCCAGCTGCCGAAGGATCTGTTTGAATCAGCTTTTATTGACGGCGCCAGCCACTTTACTATTTTCAGCAGACTGATTCTGCCGCTGTCCGTGCCCGCGCTCGCTTCCATCGGGATCTTCCAGTTCCTCTGGGTATGGAATGATTATCTGGTGTCGCTGATCTTCATCGGGAACCAGCCGTCGGTTCAGGTCATGTCGATGAAGATCGCCGATCTGGTCGGCTCGCGCGGCAATGACTGGCATCTGCTGACCTCGGCAGCCTTTATCTCGATGCTGATGCCGCTGGCGATCTTCTTCCTGCTGCAAAAGTATTTCGTCCGGGGTCTGATGGGCGGCTCAGTCAAAGGCTGATCTGCGGCTGGGACAAGAGAAGCCGGCAATCGGGAGGAGAATACGAAGATGAGACCGGAGACAAATACGGAGATAAGTACGGAGATAAGTACGAAGATGAAAATAAAGATGAAGTCCTGTGAGCATCCTTCCGCCTTATACCCTTACAGGGAGTGGAGTATTGAAGAGGAACACTACGAGGATGAATACAATCAGCGGAGCGAGAGTGTCTTTGCACTAGGCAACGGCTATATCGGTATGCGCGGGAATTTCGAGGAAGGCTATCACGGCAAGGCGGGGGCTTCGGTAGCCGGGAATTATCTGAACGGCTTCTTTGATTCTGAGCCGGTTGTCTATCCTGAGGGGGCCTTTGGGTACCCCTCCCGCAACCAGGCCATGCTGAATGTGAGCGATGCCCGTATCATCCGGCTCAGCATCGAAGGCCATGAGTTCCGGCTGGATCAGGGGAAGCTGCACCGGTATAAGCGCCGGCTGGATATGCGCAGCGGTATGCTACACCGGGAGCTGGAGTGGGAATCTCCAGCCGGGCACCGGGTACTGCTGGTGATCCGCCGGATGGTTGCCTTGACGCATAAGCATCTGGCCGCTATCGACTATGCGGTGACGGCGCTGAACTTCTCCGGGACACTGAAGTTCGATTCTGCGGTGGACAGCGAGATCCGGCGGCCGGAGGCGACGGATGATCCAAGGCTGGGAGCGGGCAGTGCGGTGCCCAGCCTGCTGCTGGAGGATACCGGTTATGACGAAGCCTCCGGGAACCTGTGGATGAAGCAGCGCACCCGCCACACGCGGTTTGCGCTGTTGACCGCTGTCAGCCATGCGCTGCAGGCGAAGTCCGGGCGGGAGATGAGCCACCAATTGATCGGTCAGCGCATCTCCGTCTGTTACGCCGCTGCTGTCCGCAGCGGAGAGACGGTGACGCTTACCAAATATATAACGTATCATACCTCCAGAGATTACGGGGAGGAGGAGCTGGCCGGCCGGAGTGCTGAAGTCTTGGCGCTGGCCAAGGAGCTGGGCTTCGCCGGTCTGGCCGGAGAGCAGCAGGCGTATCTGGACAGCTTCTGGGCACATGCGGATGTTGAGATTAGCGGTGATCTTGCACTCCAGCAGGGCATCCGCTTCAATGCTTATCAGCTGCTGCAATCCGTGGGCCGGGACGGAGCAACGAATATCGGAGCCAAGGGCCTGACCGGCGAAGGCTATGAGGGGCATTATTTCTGGGATACGGAGATGTACATGCTGCCGTTCTTCACCTTCACGCAGCCCGAGATCGCCCGTGCGCTGCTGGAATTCCGTTATGCTACGCTCGGCAAGGCCAGAGAGCGGGCAGCGGTCATGTCGCAGAAGGGGGCACTGTACCCGTGGCGGACCATTGACGGCAAGGAGAACTCCGCCTACTTCCCCGCAGGCACTGCACAGGCGCATATCAATGCGGACATTGCCTACGGCCTGAAGCAATATATCCAGGCCACAGGCGATATGGAATTTCTGGTTAGCCGGGGTGCGGAGATGCTGTTCGAGACCTCAAGGTTCTGGGCCGATCTGGGCCACTATAACCCCGCGCGCGGAGGGGCCTTCTGCATCGATGCAGTAACAGGGCCGGATGAATACACGGCGATTGTCAATAACAATGCTTACACCAACCTCATGGTGCAGGATCAGCTCCAGTATGCCTATGAGACAGCTCTGCTGCTACAGCGGGACTATCCCGCGGATTACGAACGGCTGCGGCAAGCGATCGGGTTAACTCCCGAAGAGGCAGAGGGCTGGAGAGAGGCCGCAGCACGGATGTTTATTCCTTTTGACGAGCAGCTCGGGATCTATGCCCAGGATGATACCTTTCTGAGTAAGCAAAAATGGGATTTCGGGCATACGCCTGCGGATAAGTATCCGCTGCTGCTCCACTATCACCCGCTGGTGATCTACCGGCATCAGGTGCTGAAGCAGGCTGATCTGGTAATGGCCCTGTTCCTGCTTGGTGACAAGTTCAGCCTGGCGGATAAGCTCCGCAACTACCATTATTATGAGCCGCTGACAACGCATGACTCCTCGCTGTCTCCTTGCATCCACAGTATTATGTCTGCCGAGATCGGCGATCTGGCCGGGGCATGCCGTTATTTCAGCCGCACAGTACGGATGGATCTGGACGATATCAACCACAATGCCAAGGACGGGCTGCATATGGCGGCGATGGCCGGGTCCTGGATGTCGATTGTGAACGGCTTCGGCGGCATGCGGCTGGCTCAGGGGGAGCTGGGCTTTGCTCCTGTCCTGCCGGAGCAGTGGGAGAGCTACCGCTTCAAGGTTACAGTAGGCGGTCAGCTGCTAGATATCTTCGTTGAACGTGAGGCGGTAGTGTATACGCTGCTGGAGGGGACGGCACTTGAGATCAGGCATAAGAAGCAGGCGCTGCAGCTGCTTCCGCAGGAGCCGGTGAGGATGTCGCTGGCGCACAGGCTGGAGGCAGTGATCTTCGATCTCGACGGCGTGATTACAGATTCCGCCGAGGCTCATTATCTTGCCTGGCAGGCCCTTGCAGATGAGCTGGGTATCCCCTTCAGCCGGGAAAAGAATGAACGGCTGAAGGGCGTCAGCCGGATGGAATCGCTGGAGATTGTGCTGGAGGGCAGCGGCCTTGCGAAGCTGCCTGAAGCCGGGAAGCTCCGGCTGGCGGAGCAGAAGAACGATCATTACCGGCAGATGATCGGCCGTATCACCCCGGCGGACCTCCTGCCGGGTATCCGGGAGCTGCTCGATTCCCTGCGCGAGCGGGGAATCTCCGTGGGGCTGGCCTCGGCCAGCCTGAATGCGCCGCTCATTCTGGAGCGCCTCGGCGCAGCCAGGTGGTTCCAGGCCGTTGCCGACCCGGCTGCGCTCCGGAAGGGCAAGCCCGATCCGGAGATCTTCCTGCAGGCGGCAGAGCGGCTGGGTGTTCCGCCGGGCAACTGCATCGGCGTGGAGGATGCAGCCGCAGGCGTGGCCGCGATCCGGGCGGCGGGCATGAAGGCTGTAGGCATCGGGTCGGCCGAGCAGCTTGGCGCGGCCGACCTGGTGCTGCCCACTACGGCGGAGCTGGACGCCGGGAAGCTGCTTAAGCTGTTCGCGCGTTAGCCGCTGGCGGAGGGGGGTATCGGGCAGCGAGTTTGTTGTCTGTATAGTAAGGGAGCAGGCGCGTGGCTAGATGTATGCGAAAAACCGAACACATTGTGCTGCGAGAAGGCACGCGGCCACAATGTATGCGGAAAACCGAACACATTGTGCTACGAGAAGGTGTGCGGGCCAAATGTAAGCGAAAAACCGAATACAATATGTTGGCGAGAAATAGAACGTTATTTACTCAAAAGTTGCTGTCTTCATAATTAAACACCATTTACTATGAGATTTTTAAAAAGCCTCTGCAGGTATGCAGAGGCTTTTTGGCTAGCAGGGCATGAGCTCTAAAGAAGTGAATACATTCATAAATGCGGCGATGGTTGGAGTTTTGTTCGAAGCGCACTTTCGTTGATAGATGTATTCTGTACAATTAAAAACCGTAAAATGGCAGGGTTACCTCTTCTAAGTGTAGTCTATACAACTAAATTTGCTCGAATGGGCGAGAACCAGGTACAGCTGGAATTTTAGTTGTACGAAATACAGCTAAGTGGATTTTCGGCGGCACATCGGATGATTTAGTTGTACGGAATACAGTTAAGTACCTCACCACTCGCGCCTTTATCGGGTACAGCAAGCAAACCCTCAGCCCCCACCTACTTTAAGTGGCAGCCTTTCCGGGTTGTAGCTCCCTCAGGGAGTAGCCCCCTCAGGTAGTAGCCCTGACAGGTAGTAGACCTCCCAGGTATCAACCCGCTCAAATAGCAGCCTGCTCAAATAGTAGCCCTCTCAAATAGTAGCCCTCTCAGGTAGTAGCCCTTCAAGTAGCAGTCCCCTCAAGTAGTAGCCCCCTCCTCCAGCTCCACAGGCAGAATGTGCGCAGCGGCTACGCTCTGGCCCTGCACCTGCTGCAGGATCAGGTCCACGGCGAGCTTGCCGATCGCTTCCATTGGCTGGCGGATGGTGGTGATCGGCGGGTCGAGCAGGCTGCGGAGCGCGATGCCGTCATAGCCGACGATCTTCACATCCTCCGGGACGCGCCGTCCTCTGGTGCGGCAGGCCTTCAGGGCATAGGCGGCGATGATATCGCTGCCCGCAAAAATCCCGTCCACCTCAGGATGCTCCGCAAAGAGCTGCCCGAGCAGCTGCTCGTAAGCTTCGAAGTCGAAGCTGTTGTTGTCGGTATGGAGGGTGACATACTCCAGATTGTGCTGCTTCGCCATATCCTCGAAGGCCACACACCGCAGATGGGATAAGATATTCAGCTTGGGATGCCCGCCGATATGGGCGAGGTGCCGGCAGCCCTTTTGAATCAGAAGAGTGGTAGCCAGCTTGCCTCCCTCATAATTATCCGAGCAGACATAAGGGATATCCGGTGAGATCTGCCGGTCGAAGGTCACCAGCGGCAGATTCATCTGCCGGTAGGCTTCCACCTCCAGTGTATGGCTGCCCATAATAATCCCGTCTACCCGGCTTGCGCGCAGCATGTGGATGTATTCCTGTTCCTTCTGCTTGTCCTGCCACGAATTGCAGAGCAGCAGCTTATAGCCTTCCCGGTAGGCATGTTCTTCAATATGACTGGTTAATTCGCCGAAAAAAGGCAAAGACACATGCGGAATAATCAGTCCGATGATGTTGGATTTCGAGCGGCTAAGGGAGCGGGCCAGTTCGTTCGGCCGGTAATTCAGCTCCTCCATCGCCTGGTGAACCTTGTGCTTCAATTCCTCGCTTAAGTAACCCCTGTTGTTCAGTACCCGGGATACGGTGGTTGCCGATACGCCAGCCTTCAGCGCAACGTCTTTGATGGTCGGCATGGCCTGGCCTCCTGTCTGAGCAGTCAACTGCAGATTCATTCTAACGTGAGCGGTCTGCTCTGTCCAATATCGACGGCTGCTGTCGCTTTTTGTTGTTTCTAAAAACATCTTTTCCCCCTATAATTGTATCAAAGCAGTCCCCGTAATGAAGCCCCATGAATACATTATCCTTCAACTTGTCAGATTCCGATTATGAGATAGATGAACGGGAGTGTGCGAATGAGTGTAGATCATATTCATCTCAGGTTGTTAAGAAGCTTGCTTGTGCCTCTGTTGATCTTCCTGTGTACAACAGCCCCGGCAGGAGCTGCATTCGCTGCAGCCGAGGAGCTTCCCGCCCGGAACGTGCTGGTGCTGCATTCCTATCAGAAGGGCTTTGCCTGGACCGATGACCAAAGTGCCGGAATAGAGGAACGTCTCAAAGGCACAGCTAATCCCCCCGTCATTTACACTGAATACATGGACTGGAAAAGGTACCCTACGCAGGGTAACCTCGAACATTTCTACGAAACCATCCGCTTCAAGTATCAGAACATCCCTATTCATACGATCATCACAACGGACGATGCGGCGCTGAGCTTCGCGATGAAGTACCGCCATGAGCTTCTGAACGATGCTCCGATTGTTTTCAGCGGGGTCAACGAGCTGGGGGTGGACAGCCTACCGGATAAGCGCAACATGACAGGCGTTATTGAGAAAATCGATGCAGCGCCCACCATCCGCATGGCCATGGACCTTAATCCTTCGCTGAAAAAGGTGTATGTCGTCTTCGATAATTCGGAGAGCGGGCTGTCGACCGGCCGGATGGTGATGGATCAGATTAGCTCCTTGAATCCGGGGCTTGCGCTGTTCCCGATGAACCGCATGTCCATGGAACAGATCAAAGCTACGGCATCGGCGCTGTCCCCGGACAGTATTGTGCTGATGACTACATATTATAGTGACTCTACCGGAAGAATTGTGGAGTTCGACAGGTTCGCAAGCGAGCTGGGCAAGAGCAGCAGTGTTCCGGTGTATCATATCTATGATTTTGCATTGAACCATGGCGCCTTCGGCGGGAGCCTGATCAGCGGCAGAATGCAGGGGCAGACGGCGGCCGATCTGGCGCTGCGTATCCTGAAGGGGGAGCGTGCCGGGGATATCCCGGTGGTGACCGACAGTAATGTACGCAAGGTGTTTGATTACAATGAGCTGCAGCGGTTCAAGATATCACCGGATAAGCTGCCGGAGGGCAGCGAAGTGATTAACGAGCCGTTCTCCTTTTATCAGACCTACAAGGTACTGGTGCTGAGCATCGTGGTTGCCTTTGCAGTGCTGGTAACCTTCATTCTGGTGTTGTTATTCTATGTGCAGCTGGTCAGAAGGATTAGAAGCAACCTGGAAAAAAGCAATGAACGCTTCAGCCTGGCAACCTACGGCTCGGATGCGGTAATCTGGGACGTTGATATGTCTACGATGATCTATTATTTCTCGGACAGCTGGTATGAGGTGCTAGGATATGCCCGGGATGAGCTGAATGAGAGCCGCGGCGGCTGGCGGGATATTCTCCATCCGGAGGATGCCGAGCAGGAGAACCGGCTGCGTATCCAGCATCTGGAGGGTCGTTCTTCTTACTACTACGCTGAATACCGGATGCGGAGCAAGGCAGGCGAATACAAGTGGTTTCAGGCCCGGGGCAAGGTGCTGCGTAATGCGGGCGGCGGATATATCCGGTTTGCCGGGTCAATGGTGGATGTCACGGACCGCAAGGGTTATGAGAGTAAGCTGCAGACGAGCTATCAGGAGCTGGAATCGACCTATGAGGAGCTGACTGCCCTGCAGGATGAGCTGCTGGAGCAGTATAACAAGGTGGTGGAGAATCAGGCGCTGCTGCAGACCAGTGAGGAGAAATACCGGCTGCTGGCTTATAATGACGTGCTTAGCGGTCTGCCGAACCGGCTGTCGTTATCCGAGGAGCTGGAGCGGTTCATTGAAGAGCATTCCGGCGGCCATGCGGCGCTGTTCTTCCTGGATCTCGATAACTTCAAGTACATTAATGACTCCATGGGCCATACCTTCGGGGATGAGCTGCTGGTGCAGGTCGGGGAACGGCTGCTTAGCCGCTCTGACGGGCGCAGTAAGCATTTCCGCTTCGGCGGCGATGAGTTTGTGATTCTGTTCAAGGATGTGACGGAGGCAGGTGAGGTGATCCGCTATGCGGATTCCCTGGTACAGGGCTTCATGGAGCCGTTCCAGCTTCATGCAAGTGTGGTGCATATCACGGCCAGTATCGGGATTGCCCAATACCCGGAGAACGGGAAGAGTGCGGAGGAACTCCTGAAGAATGCCGACATTGCCATGTACAAGGCCAAAGAAGCAGGCAAGGGCAGTTATATGATCTACGGGCAGGAGATGCAGCAGTATTTTGACGAACGGATGATTATTGAGAATCACTTAAGAAGCGCGGTCTCCAATAATGAGCTGTCGCTGCATTACCAGCCGCTGGTGGATACCGGCTCCGGCGAGCTCTGGGGCTTCGAGGCGCTGATCCGCTGGAACAGCCCGGTGCTCGGCTTCGTCTCCCCCTTATCCTTCATCCGCATTGCCGAGGACTGCCGCCTGATCGTCCCCATAGGGGAGTGGGTGCTGCGCGCCGCCTGCCGGTTCACCAAGGATCTGCAGAATCAGGGCTATGAGGGCTATCATATCTCGGTTAATATCTCGGTCATTCAGCTTATGCTGGATGACTTCACGGAGATGGTGCTGAGCGTGCTGGAGGATACCGGGCTTGCGCCGGAGTATCTTGAGCTGGAGATTACAGAATCCATCTTCATGGAATCCTTCGAGGCGATCAGCTCCAAGCTGGAGGCGCTCAAGGAGAGGGGCATTGGGATTGCGCTGGATGACTTCGGAACGGGCTATTCCTCACTCAGCTATCTGAAGCAGCTCCCGATTACTACCCTGAAGATCGACAAGTCCTTCATCGACAGCATCGATACCCCGAACAATAGGTCGCTGGCCAGCTCCATCGTCACCATCGGCCATGATATGGGACTGAACGTTACGGCTGAAGGGGTTGAGACCCCGGAGCAGCTTGCTTTTCTGGAGCGGACCCGCTGTGACAAGATTCAGGGCTACTATATCAGCAAGCCTATTCCGGAGAAAGAGGTCGCGGGCTGGGTGGCTGGGCGGATTGCGGGTTGAGGTGAGGATCAATCCATACTACACCACAAAGGAAACCTTCCTTCTATATAAAAGAGGTTTCCCTGCTGCTCCTGCCCCGGCGCTATTTCAGCAGCTTCCGCGCCAGCTTGACCTTGCTGCCGTAGGGCGGGTAGACAATGCCGAGGTCAAGACGGGTGCCTCGCTTAACAATGCTTTTGTGATGGGAGAAGAGGTCAAAGCTGTATTTGCCGTGGTAGCCGCCGATCCCGGAATTCCCGACACCTCCGAACGGCAGCCGGGTGCTGGCTACATGGGAGATGGTATCGTTGATGCAGCCGCCGCCGAAGGACACCTCGGTCATCACCTGTTGCTCCACCTGCTTATCGCGGGTGAACAGATAGAGAGCGAGTGGCTTCGGACGGGCGTTGATGCTCTGGATGGCCTCCTCCAGCCGGGTATACTCCATAATCGGCAGCACAGGCCCGAAGATCTCATCCTCCATGGAAGCGTCACTCCAAGCCGCCGGATAGATCAGAGACGGCTCGATATATAGCTCCTCGGGAATGACCGTCCCGCCCAGAATCAGCTTATCGCGGTCCCGCTCCAGCATCTCCCCGATCCGCCGCAGCTGGCGTTCATTCACGATCCGTCCGTAGTCTGTGTTCTGCCGGATGTCTGTGCCATAGAAATCAGTGACGCAGCGCTTCATCCGCTCAATCAGCTCGGCTGCTACCTCCCTATGGACCAGCAGATAATCAGGCGCAATACAGGTCTGTCCCACATTGATCAGCTTCCCCCAGACAATCCGCTTCGCTGCAGTCTCCAGGTCGGCGCTCCGGTCTACGATTACTGGGCTTTTGCCGCCCAGCTCAAGGGTGACGGGTACCAGGTTCTTCGCCGCCGCTTCCATGACAATTCTGCCGACAGGCACACTCCCGGTGAAAAAAATATAATTGAACGCCGCATGAATCAGCAGATTCGTCGTTTCCTTCTCACCCTGTACTACCCGGATATAGGCGGGATCAAAGGTCTCCCGGATCATGTCCTCAATGACAGCGGAGGTAGCGGGCGTGCTCTCGGAGGGCTTCAGTACGGCGCAGTTCCCGGCGGCAATGGCACCGATTAACGGCTCGATCAGCAGCTGGAACGGGTAGTTGAACGGCCCGATAATTAGCACCGTCCCGTAAGGCTCGGCTATGATTCTGCTCCGTGCCGGGAACAGGTGCAGCGGTGAGCCTACCTTCACCGGCTTCATCCAGCGCCGTAGATGCTTCATCATATAGCCGATGCTGTCCAGCGTGAATCCGATCTCTGTGGCGTAAGCCTCGAATTCGCTTTTATGCAGATCCTGGTTCAGTGCAGCGATAATCCGGGCTTCATTGCGTGAGATGGCCTCCTTCAGCTTCTGAAGCTGCTCCAGCCGGAAGCCGGGGGTTCTTGTGACTCCGCCGGTGAACCATTGTCTGTGCTCAGCCAGCAGCCGGTCGATCTGTTGTGCAGTGTATAGTGGCATGCTTGTATCCTCCTTGGTGATTTGCGGTTCCTATAGATTGCCTGCCGAAGAGGGCAGAGTCTGGATGTAATCATGCATCCGGCTCCGGTTCAGCAGGGTGATTTCATTGCCCTTGAATTCGATCCAGCCCTGGTCGCGCAGGAATCCCAGCTCCCGTGACAAGGAAGGGCGGGCGGTATTCATATGTTCAGCCCATTCCTTCCGGCTGAAGGGGAGCTTCAGCCGATCGGACTCCTGCTGCTCTCCCTGCTCCAGCAGGAAGTCTACGATACGGCGGCGCAGCGGTCCGGCGGACAGGTTCTCGATCTTCCGGTTCACGAGCACCAGCCGCTCGGACAGATTCTCGATGAAGCGGGTAAGGATATCGGTGTCGGCCGCGAATAATCTCAGCAGCTCCTGCTTGCTGATGAACATCACCTTGCAGGGGCCTGTGGCCGTGACGGTGGCGGGCACGGTGTTATTCCTGCGGAATAATACAGCTTCGCCTATGGTCTGCCCTTCCTTCAGGTGGGCGATGGTTACACTGCTGCCGGTAGGGTGTGTCTTCTGCACCTCAATGCGGCCGGAGAGCAGAATCCCAAGCCGGTCCGCCGGATCACCCTCTGCCAGAATAATCGCATTCTTATGGTAGGAGCTGACAGCGTAAGCCAGTGTATGCAGCAGCTGTTCGATCTCATCTGCGGACTTTCCGCGAAATAGCAGGCAGGATTGCAGCGAAGCGGGCTCCGGTCTCATACTTTTCCTCCCGATGTGTTGTGATTGGTAACATTCGTTACCGATTGATAGACGAAAGTCTACTACAATTATTGGTAACTGTAAAGGCGAGGCACAGAGCGATTCCATTAATGATAAGGAGTGATCAGGTAATGAGCGAAATGTTTTGTTTCCAGTGTCAGGAGGCAGCTAAGGGGACGGGTTGTACGATTCAGGGGGTGTGCGGCAAGACCAGTGAGGTAGCTAAGCTGCAGGATCTTCTGGTGTATACACTCAAGGGCATCGCCATCTTCGCGCGCAGCGGGCGTGAGCTGGGGATTACTGATCCGGTGACGGAGAAATTTATCATAGAGAGCTTGTTCGCTACGATTACCAATGCTAACTTTGTGCCGGAATATTTCAACGCGAAGGTCCGGGAAGGACTGGCCCTGCGGGATCTGTGGCGCAGCAGAGTGGCTGATGCCGGAGTGATGGCCTATTTGTCGGAGCATGACGCAGCGAACTGGAATGCAGTGACTGATGAAGAGCTGATGGACAAGGCGGCAACCGTCGGTGTGCTTGCTACGGAGCATGAGGATATCCGTTCCTTGCGCGAGCTGCTGACCTATGGCCTGAAGGGAATGGCTGCTTACATGGAGCATGCTGCGGTACTGGGCTTCTATGAAGCAGGAGCACATGCTTTTATGGAGAAAGGCTTGGCTGCAGCACTGGATGACAATCTAAGCGGCGGTGAGCTGACGGCTCTGGTGCTGGAATGCGGCAAGTTCGGCGTGGATGTGATGGCGCTGCTTGACCGTGCGAACACCGCAGCCTACGGCAATCCGGAGATTACCACAGTCAATATTGGGGTAGGCACGAACCCTGGTATTCTGATCAGCGGTCATGACCTCAAGGATATGGAGGCGCTGTTGAAGCAGACCGAGGGTACCGGAGTGGATGTGTATACGCACAGTGAGATGCTGCCGGCCCACTACTATCCGGCCTTCAAGAAGTATAGCCACTTCGTAGGCAACTACGGCAATGCATGGTGGAAGCAGAATGAGGAATTTGCCAGCTTCAATGGTCCGATTCTGATGACTACGAACTGTATTGTGCCGCCGAAGGACAGCTACAAAGACCGGCTGTACACGACAGGCAACACCGGGTATCCGGGAATTCAGCATATCGCGGCAGGCGCGGACGGAGAGAAGGATTTCTCGGCGCTGATTGAGCAGGCCAAGAGCTGCAGCGCTCCGGTGGAGATTGAGACAGGCGAGATTATCGGCGGCTTCGCGCATGCGGCTGTAATGAATGTCGCGGATCAGGTGGTTGGAGCGGTAGAGAGCGGCGCCATCAAGCAATTCTTCGTCATGGCCGGCTGCGACGGGCGGATGAAGAGCCGGAATTATTACACCGACTTCGCAGCAGAGCTGCCGAGTGATACGGTGATCCTGACCGCCGGCTGTGCCAAATACAAATATAACAAGCTGGCGCTTGGCGATATCGGCGGAATTCCCCGCGTGCTTGATGCCGGCCAGTGCAATGACTCCTATTCTCTTGTGGTTATAGCGCTTAAGCTGAAGGAAGTGTTCGGTCTTGCAGACATCAACGATCTTCCGATCTCCTATAACATTGCCTGGTATGAGCAAAAAGCGGTGATTGTACTGCTGGCGCTGCTGCATCTGGGCGTGAAGAACATTCACCTGGGTCCTACACTTCCGGCCTTCCTGTCGCCTAATGTAGCTAAGGTTCTGGTAGATACCTTCGGTATCGGCGGTATTACTACCGTACAGGAAGACATGGAGCGGTTTATTGCTGCGGTATAATACAATACAGCTTCAGCATTAGCCAAAATACACAAAAGCGAGTCTCCGTATAAGGGGGCTCGCTTTTGTATATGAATATGAACGTCACCGTCAGCGCTTACGGCAGCCGGTAGACTGCAAACGGCTCGCTGGTGCGGAAGGCGGCGCTGGCCTGGTCAAGCTGCTCAAGTATTCCCGCATCCGTTGAAGCGGAGAGACTCTGCAGATTATGTTGTACCTGCTCTACTGTAGTTGCACCGACAATCACCGTGGAGACGGCGGGCCGGTTCATCAGCCAGGCCAGGGATAGAGCTGCAGGTGAGGTGCCCAGTCCCTCCGCAATGGCCTGAACCTGCTCCCCGAGCGAGATGCGCTCCGGGGTAAGGAAGCGGCGGAAGTTCGGATCGGTCTCTGCTCTGGAGCCGGCAGGGGCTTTGCTGCTGCCAGTATATTTGCCGGTAAGAATGCCGCCCGCCAGAGGGAAGTATGGGATGATGCCCAGACCCTGATCCAGGCAGAGCGGAAGCAGCTCCGCTTCGGGCGTGCGGTCAGCCAGCGAATAGCTGCACTGGATAGAGATGTATTTCGCGAAGTGCCGGGCTTCGCTGATTCCAAGCGCCTTCATCAGCTCCCAGGCGGCATAATTGGAGGCTCCGATATAGCGCACCTTGCCTGCGGAGATCAGATCATCCAGCGTACGCAGCGTTTCCTCCAGCGGTGTGTAGGGATCGAAGGTGTGAATCTGATACAGATCCACATAGTCGGTCTTCAGCCGGCGCAGGCTGCCCTCCAGCTCCTGCATCAGATGATGGCGCGAAGAGCCGCTGCCACCGGGTCCCTCATGCTTCGGCAATCCGGCTTTGGTCGCCAGCACTGCGTTATGGCGTTTGCCTTCAAGCGCAAGGCCGATGATCCGCTCCGATTCAGATCCGGCATAGATATTGGCGGTATCGATGAAATTGATGCCCTGATCCATAGCGGTGTGCAGAATGCGGACCGAGGTCTCCTGATCTGCCCGTTTGCCGAAGGAATTGGTTCCAAGACCCAGGGCGGACACCTGCAGGCCGCTATTGCCCAGACGGTTATATCGCATGTTCTAACTTCTCCTCATCTAGTAGTAGTCTTAGCAGGAATCACGCACAAGCAGCTTGCCGCCGGACTCCAGGCGGCTGTCCTGTGACCGGGCGAGATTAATCACCGCATGCTCCTCCTGGAGCAGCTCAATCTCCTCACCCAGCTTAAGCAGCAGCCTGGAGAAGCGGCTTAGTACACTGTCAGTAATGTACCCGGTGAATTGTCCCGGATGGGCGAATACCTCAAGCATCTGCCAGAGCTGGTCCGTGCCGGAGCCGAACGCCCCGTTCATACGGCTTAGCGCAGCTTGAAGATCACGGATCAGGCTGCCCAAGTGGCTGTATTTATCCTCCAGCAGCAGCATGACTACCAGGCCGTAATTCACGGATTGCTGGCGGGATTCCACATTCTTGGCCAGCTGGCGCGCTGCCTCAAGCAGTCCGTCCGTCTCTGTCCGCAGCAGGCATGCGAGGCTGTGCAGACGATGCTGCATTACCCCGGCGTGTCCGGCGTACAGGCCGCTGCCGGTGACCTGGCCGCTAACGTAAATACTGCCGGTGGCTATAATTGTAGATTGGCGGATATCGCCATAGACGTACACATTCCCGAGGGCTTCAATTCGTACAGGTCCTTCCAGATCTCCCGGTACAATGATGTCACCTGCGAACATAACATCGCCCGCAGGATCTGTCATCTCTCTGGCCAGAAGACTGACCGGAGGGAAGTCACATATCCGGACGCTGCCGTTTCCTCCGCAGATGCGGGGTCTGCCGGTATGCCGGGCCACGATATTACCACAGGGAAGGAGCTTGGCATGATTACCGGCAGCAAAGTAGATATCCTGCGGCGGGGGAGGGGGCAGGACCCTTCCGTCTGTGTCGAGGCCGGGAATGCCTTCTTCCGGCGGCAGCTTGCGGGCGAAGACTTCGCCTGCAAAGGCAAAGGGGGCTCCCGGGAAACGGAGATACTCCAAGGGTTCCGCAGGCTTCTGACCCCGGGCTCCCTGTCCCTGAAGCATCCGGTTCCCCTCCAGTGTATGCTCAGGCAGCAGGAATTCCAGCCGGGCTTCCTTGCCGGGCAGCGGGGATCTGCCTTCAGCGATGCATACGGGAAGATATGTAGGGTTCTCCAGCTCCGCGTACAGGGCGGGAATGTTCAGGTTGCGCAGAATAAAACGGTTGTCCAGTGAGGCGATAATCTGTTCTATGGTGAGCGTGGACAGCAGCATCGCCGGATTGGGCTGGGCACGGACGACCGCTTCGAAGGCGGCGGGGCAGTTGACCAGATTCCAGGCGTACTTCTCTGCACGGTATAAAGTGAAGTGGACCTTGAGCTTGTCAGGCGATACGGTAATTTCATATTGCGGCTTCTCACAGATCTCCCAAGTGATATAATCCGCCCTGGTCACCTCGGTCGGCTCTGTAACGGTCTTCCAGTTGATCTTCAGGACAACAGGGTGGACCGCAGAAATGCGGGCGGGAGCACCTCCGGGGAGCGGGGGAGTAATGAATATCTGGTTGTCCTGCACGAGGATAATTCCATTCTTATCTCCAGTTGTCCCGTCAGAAGCTCGGCCCTCCACAGAGAATGAATCCAGGAGACCTTTACGTTCGAGCATCAGGGACTCTACGAATTCATATCGGCTTGGTTCGATATCCTGCTGCGGCATGGTTGTAACCTCACTTTTTCGTATGATCAATGGCAATTCGTACAGAAAAAGAACATCATCAAGCCTGGGAGGCTTTCCCTCCTGAACAGCTGGCTTAAGTGGTCTCTATTGGCAGCCTGGCAACCGTAAACGCAGATTCCGGCGTTCTTAGGCCCATGGCTTTGCGTCCTGCCCTTTCGGGGAGTTTGCCTTTAGAAATAGATCAATGATATACATCCTGTAGAGGTGGGAGTTATGGTCGACTGTAATCGACAAAAAGAGTCATAAATAGTTCTTACGCGTCATTAACTTCTGCAAACAAGCTTAATTCTAGTACTTAAAGAGCTATTTTTCAACTATATTATGCCTATTTATCAAAAAACTCGAAATATGCAGCTCTATTTCGACAAAAAAACTGGTTTCCCAGCGCTTACAGCTTATGGAAGAGGCAGGGGGAGGAAAGTATGAGCATTCAACTGTTGGGACACCCTGGGCTTGGTAAGAATCGGAGTGTTCTTTTTTGATAAGCGATTTTGCGAGTGTTAATGTTATGTATATGTTAACTGTGTAAATAAACACAAACATTCAGTGTATTATTTCGTAATAAAACCGAAGACATCGCAAATTCATTGTAATATAATCTAACTCATACCAAGGAAACGCGAATTAATGTTAACTAATATAACATTAATAGAGATAGCGACATCAGGAGAGGAGCATAAACCATGCAGATTGCAGCAACACCTTACATCTGGCCTTATGACGGGGCTGTGGACCCGGCGAAGACAGCGCTGATGATTATCGACATGCAGACGGATTTTTGCGGCAAGGGCGGTTACGTCGAGAGAATGGGTTATGACCTCTCATTAACAGCGAGGGCGATCCAGCCCATTCAGCGGCTGCTGGCCCGTATCCGGGACATCGAAGGCTTCACCGTGATCCATACCCGCGAGGGGCATAAGCCGGATCTGTCGGATCTGCCGGCGAACAAGCGGTGGCGCAGCCGCCAGATCGGGGCCGAGATCGGCTCCGAAGGACCGGCGGGACGAATCCTCGTGCGGGGGGAGCGCGGCTGGCAGATCATTGATGAGCTGGCGCCTGCCCACGGAGAGTACATTATAGACAAGCCGGGCAAAGGGAGCTTTTACGCAACAGACCTGGACCTGATCCTGAAGAATAAAGGAATTACCCATCTGATTCTGACCGGTATTACTACCGATGTCTGTGTACACACCACGATGCGGGAAGCCAATGACCGCGGGTACGAGTGTCTGATCCTTGCAGATTGTACAGGAGCGACGGATGAAGCGAATCACCTGGCGGCGCTGAGTATGGTTCAAATGCAGGGCGGAGTGTTCGGCAGTGTAAGTGATTCACAAGCGGTGCTGAAGGCGCTGGAGCAATACTAAATCATTCATAAACGGGGGAATAACCATGTGGAACAAGTCCAGAACAAAAGCGCTGATGCTGTTAACCTCGCTAATGCTGCTCCTGACCGCCTGCGGTAACAATACGGAAGCCGGGAAGGCTGAAGGCCAGGGAGCGGAAGGCTCGGGCGAGCTGAAAAAGGTGGTGCTCCGGCTGAAGTGGATTCACCAGGCGCAGTTTGCCGGCTTTTATACCGCAGTGGAAAAAGGCTTCTATAAAGAAGCGGGGCTGGATGTTGAGATCCGCCCGGGGGGCTCGGATTTCCCGGCTGTGCAGATGGTAGCTTCCGGCAGTGAGGAGTTCGGAGTTACCGGTGCCGACCAGATCGTCATCGCCAGAGAGAAAGGCGTCCCGGTCAAAGCGTTGTCCGCGATCTACCGCAAAACCCCGTTCGTCATGTTCACGCTCAAAGAGTCAGGGATCAAGACGATGGAGGATCTGGTCGGGCAAAAGGTGGGCATTAAGCTGGGCGGCAACGAAGAGCTGACCTTCCGGGCCATGGAGAAAAGCGCGGGTATCGACCCTTCGCAAATCGAAGAGATGCCGGTCAAATATGATCTGAGTCCGCTGTTAACCGGTCAGGTCAAGGCCTGGCCCGGATATGTCATTAATGAAGTGCTGGCTGTAGAGGAGCAGGGCAAGGAAGTGAATATTATCGACCCGAACGACTATGGCATCAATTTCTATGCTGATACCTTGTTCACTACGGAGTCTATCATCAAGAAGGACCCGGAGATGGTCGCAAGCTTCGTGCAGGCGTCTATGCAGGGCTGGGATTATGCAGTAAAGCATCCGGAGGAAGCGGCGGAATTCGGTCTGAAGTATGGCGAGAAGCTGGATCTGAAGCATGAGGTCAATATGATGAAGGCCAGCATTCCGCTGCTGGATCCGGAGAAGCTCCCGCTGGGCTCAATGGACGAGGCATCTTGGGAGACATTGCAGAAGAATCTGGTCGAGCTGGGATTTGTGAAAAAGGAACAGGACATCGGCGGATTGTTCACCAACGAGTTTTTGAAATAAGGAGGGACCCGATAATGACAACAGCGATCAAAGAACAGCTGGATGCTGCCGCCGCGCGGCATCCCGGTACCCGGGAAACCATGCTCTCCCTGCGCAATTGCTCTCTTTCTTTCGGCAACGTGCCTGTGCTGGATCAGGTCAGCCTTGATGTATACCGCAATGAGTTCATTTCGATTCTTGGACCAAGCGGCTGCGGGAAATCCACAACACTCCGGTTGATGCTGCGGCTGTTAAGCCCGGAGGCCGGTGGAGAGGTGGCGTATGCTTCACCTGATCTGTCCCTGGGCATGGTCTTCCAGAAGCCGGTCCTGATGCCGTGGCTCAGCGCGCTGCAGAATGTCATGCTGCCGCTGGAGCTGGGCGAGAAGAAGAAGTTCAGCAAAGCCGAGGCACGTGAAAAAGCAGAAAGTGCCCTGAGCCTGGTCGGCCTCCAGGATTATCTGAACCACTTCCCGCATCAGCTCAGCGGCGGGATGCAGCAGCGGGCAGCGATTGCCCGAGCTCTGGCGGCTGATCCGACGGTGCTGCTGATGGATGAGCCGTTCGGCGCACTGGATGAGCTGACGCGTGAGAAGCTGAATTTCGAGCTGCTGCGGCTATGGGAGAGCCCGGAGACCAGTCTAAGCAGCATTGTGATGGTCACCCATTCGATCCATGAATCCGCGCTGCTGTCGGACCGGGTCGTGATGATGTCTCCCCGGCCTGCCGGTGTGACGGATATCATTCCGGTGACGCTGCCCTCCCCGCGTGAGGCGGGCATGGAGGAGCTGCCGGAATTTCACCGGATTGTCAAGGAACTGAGAAAGCGGGTGAAGCATCTATGACGGTCAAAATCAAAGACACCCTGTACCCGGTCACGTTTGCGCTCGGCTTCCTGCTGCTGTGGGAGTTGGCTGTACGTCTCCTGTCGGTTCCGATGTATCTTCTACCTGCGCCTACGCAGGTAGTCTCGGCTATCAATGGCTCGCTGTGGTCGCATACGCTGGTTACGCTGGGCGAAGCGCTGACCGGGTTCATTCTCGCCAATATCCTCGGCCTGGCTACCGCAGTGATTTTTGTTCATTCCAAGCCGATTGAGAAAGGGATGTTCCCGCTGGCCATCGCCCTTAAGACTACGCCGCTGGTGGCGCTGGCCCCGCTGCTGGTCGTCTGGCTGGGGACCGGGTATACCTCGAAGGTAATCGCTTCGATGCTGATCTGTTTTTTCCCGATTCTGGTGAACAGTGTCAAGGGGCTTAAGGCCATTGAATACGAAGCCTGGGAGCTGTTCTCCACCTACAAAGGGACGAAAAGCGAAATCTTTTGGAAGCTGCGCCTGCCGACGAGTCTGCCTTATATCTTCTCTGCCCTCAAAATCTCCACCTCGCTCGCGATAGTCGGTGCCATAGTCGGCGAATTTGTCGGAGCGAATAAGGGACTCGGTTATGTAGTGCTTGTCTCTTCCTATCATATGGATACGCCGGTGATGTTCTCGGCCATTATTGCTTCGGCGCTGTGCGGCCTGCTGCTGTTCTGGTGTATCGGGCTGCTGGAGAAACGGGTTATTTTCTGGACAAGGAGCGATGATCTATGATGAACTGCTCGGTCATTCGAATCCCGGCAGGCGCGCCGCATGATATGTCGGGATTAAGCGCAGCGGTGGAAGCAGGCCTGTTCCGGCCGGAGGAAGTGGTCGCGGTGCTGGGGAAGACGGAGGGAAACGGCTGTGTGAATGATTTTACACGGGGTTATGCTGTGATGGCCTTGAAAGGATTCTTTGCTGAAGCGGCAAAAGGAGGAGCTGCCGACATCTCTTATGTGATGTCCGGCGGTACGGAAGGGGTACTCAGTCCGCACTTCACGGTTATCAGCCGCAGCGGGCAGAAGGAGCCGGGTATGGTCACTGATGGCCTGAAGTCACTCGCCATTGGAGTCGCCAGAACCCGGAGCTTCCGGCCGGAGGAACTGGGACGGCTCCCTCAGGTGGACGCCGTGGCGGATGCCGTGGCCCGTGCGGTCATGGATGCGGGCATCACCTCACCGGAGGATGTGCATTTTGTACAAATCAAATGTCCGCTGCTTACCGCTGAGCAGATCTATGAGGCACACAACCGTGAGGTATCGCTCGTCACAGAGGATACTTATAAATCGATGGGCTATTCCAGAGGAGCTTCTGCACTGGGTGCCGGGGTAGCGCTGGGTGAGGTGGATCGTGCGGCCTTGCAGGAGGAAGATATCTGCACGGACTGGACTCAATTCAGCGCGGTAGCCTCCACTTCGGCGGGCAGTGAGCTGTCCTGCTGCGAAGTGATTGTGTTCGGGAACTCACTGTCTGCGGACGGCCCGTACCACATCGACCATGCCGTGATGCAGGATGCTGTGGATGGCGCTGCGCTTCAGGGCCTGCTGGACCGTTATCCCGGTGAAGAGCTGGTGCAGGTGCTGGCCAAGGCGGAAGCCGATCCCGATGGCATCATCCGCGGACGCCGCCATATCATGCTGGATGACTCGGATATCAATCATACCCGCCATGCGCGGGCTGTAGTCGGCGGTGTGCTGGCCTATGTCGGCGGCGACCCGATGATCTACGTCTCCGGCGGAGGCGAGCATCAGGGGCCGAAGGGCGGAGGACCGGTGGCGGCTGTGTTCCGCCGCAGGTAGCAGAGCTTTTTGACAGGAGCAATGTATTATCACTATCCATCATGGGGGAATCGAATATGCATACACAGGAAACGAAAGTGCTGGCAGCAGCAGATATGACATGGGAGCTTATGCCGAATCACATAGAGCTGTATCACCGGGAGATTGTCTCGGCAACGGAGGCGGACCGCCTGGGCATCCGCATGAGCTCGATTCTGTGGGAGAAGCTGGGGATCGGCGGCCAAGTCTTGCCGCATTATCATGATGTAGTCGAAATCATTCATATTACCGTAGGAGAGGTCAAGCTGCTATGTGACGGGGAGTGGTACAGCTACCGGGCCGGAGATACGTTCCATGTGCCTGCGGGCGTAGTCCATTCTGTCAGGAATACAGGGGATTCTCCTTCGGAGCAGATCAGTATTTTTGTACCGGCGGAGGCGGAGGTGCCGTCCAACAGCTTCTTCGGCACTACACTAATCGAGGATATCTATTCTTCCAAGCTATAGTAAAGGCGGCGGAGCCATGGGCAGCAATGTAATTACCGGTTTGACCTGCAGCGATATCCTGCTGATTCCCGACCTGAAGGAAGCGGCCCTGCTGGCTGGGGCCGGGGGCCTTGGACGTTATATTAACCGGGTCAATGTAATGGAGGTTCCCGATGTCATTGACTGGGTCCGTCCGGGAGAGTTCCTGATTACAAGCGGCTTCCCCTTTCATAACCGGCCGGAGCTGATCGCCGAGATTATTCCCCAGCTGAACCAGAAGGGAGTGTCCGCGCTCGGGATCAAAACCAAACGTTATATCGATGAGATTCCGCCGAGGGCGTTGGAACTCGCGGATCAGCTGGGCTTCCCGATCTTCGAGCTGCCCGCCTCCACCTCCTTCTCCGATGTGGTCCGCGACATTATGGAGCGGGTGCTGGTGCAGGAGGCGCGGGAGCTCTCGCAGCTGCAGAGCCGGTTCCAGAAGCTGTCGAAGCAGCTTCTCCATGGCGACGGGATTGAGGATTTCCTGCTGACGCTGGACGGGATGCTGCATAATCCGGTCGTCCTGCTGGATGATACCGATCAGGTCTTCTGTTCTCCGCAGGCGGATGCGCTACAGCTGGAGGAGCAGCTTCCGGCCTGGATACAGCTTCGCCAGGAAGGCAGTCTCGGCATTACATTCCTCACAGTTGGAGAACGGCGTATCCGAGCTTATGTCTCGGCTGTCAATGACAAGGGAGCAGAGCAATGTCTGCTGGTGCTGCTGGAGTGGAACAGCGAGCTATCGGTAGTGGATCAGTTAACGATTGATCGGGTCGGTGTACTGGTCGGACTGGAGATGATCAATGCCGGGGCCCGCCGGGAGGTGGAGCTGAAGTATGTGGACCAGTTCCTGCAGGACTGGATCAGCGGCCGGATTGCCGCTGCCGAGGATCTGAAGCTGCGTGGCGCAGCCTGCGGCTGTCCGCTACCGGAGCGTCCGCTGCGTGCTGTAACCATCGGATGGCTGGAGGATAAGCCGGAGCTTAAGCAGCTGCAGCAGGTAGTGAAGCGGGTGCGTGCCCGGGCAGACCTTCAGCATGTGAAGCTCACCATCCTTGAAGGGGAGCTGGTGCTGACCGTGCCGGAGCAGCCGGAGCTTCCGCTGGAGGAGACGCTGGGTCGTCTGCTGGCCGAGATGAACCGGATAGTTGTCAGCGGGAGCTGCGCCTTCTGTATTGGCGATCTTGCGGACGGCCCTGATCAGGTGCGGTTCAGCTATGAATCCTCCCGCAAAATCGCCCGCATCCGCCAAATCAGCGGCTACAGCGGGTCTTATGTCGATTACCGGAAGCTGGGTGTCTTCCGGCTGCTGTACCATCTGCCTGAGCTGGAGGAGATCACCGAGTACAGGGATCAGTATATTGCTCCGCTGCTGGAGTACGACCGCAAGCATAATGCTTCGCTGCTCCAGACGCTCCAGCTGTATTTCAAGTGCAACCGCAACGTGAAGCGGACCTCCGGCGAGCTGTTCACTCATTATAATACGGTCACCTACCGGATCGACCGGGCCTGTGAGCTGCTGGGATTAAGCCAGGATGACGGTGACGATATGCTGGAGCTGCAGCTTGCGCTGAAGCTGCATGAGATGGGCAAGGGCCGCAGGTCCGGCACCGATACGCAGAGAAGGAGATGAAGCCTGATGACAGCAATAACAGAATGGCCCGCGAAGCTGACAGCCGGCTGGCTGCGGGGGCAGTATTTGAGCGGCACGCTGGACCCGGAGGAGGTTATCCGGGAGATCATCCGCCGCGCTGCGCGGGATAAGGACATGAACATCTGGATTGAAGCGCCCGCCGTGGCGCAGATCGCTCCCTACCTGGCAGCGCTCAAAGAGCTGAATCCACAGGAGCATCCCTTGTGGGGCATTCCATTCGCGGTGAAGGATAACATCGATGTGAAGGGGCTGCCCACGACGGCGGCATGTCCTGAATTCGCTTATCAGCCGGAAGCCGACGCAGCGGTCGTGGCGAGATTGGTGGCTGCGGGGGCGATCCCTGTCGGCAAAAGCAATCTGGACCAGTTCGCCACAGGACTCGTCGGTGTGCGCAGCCCTTACGGCGAGACGCATAATGCCCTGCGTCCCGAATACATCAGCGGCGGCTCCAGCGCCGGTTCGGCGGTTGCTGTAGCCCGGGGCCAGGCGGTATTCAGCCTGGGCACTGATACCGCCGGCTCGGGCCGTGTGCCGGCCGCACTGAACGGGCTGGTCGGCTACAAGCCCAGCCTGGGCGCCTGGCCGGTGCGCGGCGTAGTGCCGGCGTGTGCCAGCCTGGATTGTGTCACCGTATTCGCGAACAATCTGGAGGATGCACTTACGGTGGACCGCGCAGCACGCGGCTTCGAGGCAGCCGATCCGTGGTCACGTTCCGTGAAGCGGGAGGCTGCCGCTCTGCCCGGGAAGCTGCTGCTGCCGGAAGCGCCGCTGGACTTCTACGGGCCCCATGCGGACGAATACCGCCGGGCCTGGGAACGGGCCGAAGCGGCGGTGCAGGAGCTGGGGCTGCCGGTTGAACGGGTGGACTGTACGCTGTTCTTCGAAGCGGCAGCCATCCTGTACGATGGCCCCTGGGTAGCCGAACGCTGGGCGGATCTGGCCGGATTCGTGGAGCGTCACCGTGAAGCAGTGCTGCCGGTAACGGAGTCGATTCTCTCCTCCGGGGCCGCGGAGCGCCACACTGCTTCGAGCCTGTTCCAGGCCATGCACCGCTTGCAGCAGTATAAGCGGGAAGCGGAGCTGCTGCTGCGGGATGCGGTGCTGGTCCTGCCGACCTGCGGCGGAACCTGGACCCGGGAGCAGGTGGCTGCGAACCCGGTAGGGGCCAACTCCGATATGGGCCGCTACACCAATCACTGCAACCTGCTGGACCTGTCGGCGGTGGCAATTCCCGCCGGGGAAGCGGCGGGGAACCTGCCGTTCGGCATTACGCTGTTCGCTCTGGCGGACAGTGAGCATCTGCTTGCCGGAGCCGGGGCGCGGCTTCTGGCGGAGGGGAATGATGGTGAGAGTGGGGGGAGTGCTGCCGGGGCCGAGGCTCAACTTCTGGCAGAGCACCAATCGCTGGAGTCGGAAGCTGGCGGAGGTACTAGTGGTGCAGGTGGTACTGCTGGGGCTGACGTTGGTGAGGCCGGAGGGACTGGTGCTGCTACTAGCGCCGAACTACCAGCGTCCGGCATGGTTACACTTGCGGTCTGCGGGCTGCATATGCGCGGCTTCCCGCTGGAGAAGCAGATGCTGGAGCATGGCGCCCGCTTCTGGCAGGAGGCGCGGACTGCTGCCTGTTATGAGCTGGTCAAGCTCCCCACCGTACCGGCGAAGCCGGGCCTGCTGAGACAGGCGGCAGGGGGAAGCGCAATCGAGCTGGAGCTGTGGCAGATGCCGGTGGAAGCGCTGGGCGCGTTCGCTGCGCTTATCCCGGCTCCGCTGGGTCTCGGGCGGGTGGCCCTCGCGGATGGGCGCGAAGTGACGGGCTTCATCTGCGAAGGCTATGCCGCCGCCGGAGCTGAGAACGTTACGGCCTACGGGGGCTGGAGATACTTGCCTGCTGAATAAATACCGCTTTCAGCGTGCAGCTCTGCATGCCGATTAACTGCCGCTTTCGGCGTTCACCTCTGCGTGCGTTATACTAAGGTGGAATTTGTGTATCCCATCTCGTGTCACCGGGATACATGTAGTAATTAGTTGGATTTTCTCCATTTGCTGCTGGTGGAATACCTCCTATGGGAACAGCAGATGGATAAACAGCACTTATTTTGTCCGGTTTTAACGCATTCCATAGATTGCGGCGGATTAGATGTACTTTTTCCAACTGCTTCAGTCAAATCGGCTGATTTGGCTGTATTAAGTGCCTTTTTTCCAACTGCTATAACTTTACGCGCTGCCACCCAAGCCACTTTACCCGCGCGCATCCCATCCCACCAACAAGTTGCAGAAATCCCAAAAAAGGACTCTCCCAAGCTTATAGCTTGTGGAAGAGTCCTTTTTGTATGAATTGGATGGCGCGTGCAGGCTGTGCCTTGACATGCTGTGGTACGGTGGAAAGGGCCGCATAATCGGCGCGTTCAATCTCCTCAAGAATCCGGTTCAGGTGGGAGAACACCGCACCGAGATCACGGAAGGCCGCGAGCGGGCACTGATCCTGCAGCTCCGAGAACCAGGCGAGCTGCACATCGCGGGCTCTTCTCAGACTCTCGGGGAGTGACCGTCCGCTGCATTCGGCATCCGATAGCGTCCGTGTGCCGTACAGGGCGATACAGTCTGCCGTTGCGGTTACAACCTCCAGCATCCAGTCGGCTGCGGCATAATGGGCCGGCAGCAGGGCGATCTCTTCGCTTATGGCTTTGACATAGGAGTGGACCTTGATGAGATGGGTGGTCGTCTGTGTCAGCTTGCCAATGTCCTTACGGCACTGGTAATGAGACAGCGTGTAATGCATCTCCTTCTGCAGCCGGTCGCTCTTCTTCAGCAGCTCGCCGGAGCTCTCAAGAGCAGCCTTGGCCTGTGCGGCATCCCGGCCGCTTGCAGCGAATCCGGTTAAGGCGTCGGATAAGGTCAGGCTGCCCTTCAGTGCCAGGTCCTTGACCTTGACGAAGCTCTTGGGCGGCACGATAATCATATTGATGATGAGGGCAATCAGCACGCCGATCAGCGTCTCGGCGACTCTCCAGACGATATATTGGTCATGATAGAAGGTAAGTGCGAGAACCGAGGTGACGCCGACCTGGGAGACGGCCTGGATATTGATCCGGCAGGCTGTAGCCACCCCAATGCCGATCAGCAGCATCAGCAGGATCGACAGCGCGCCCACATCGAAGAACTTGCCCACGATCAGGCTGACGATTCCGCCGAGGATGACGCCGGTCATGCGGTAGAAGCCTTTTTCGAGGGAGGCCTTGACACTGCTCTGGGTAATCAGAATCGCCGCAAGCGGGGCGAAGTACAGGTACTGGTCTCCGTAAATGGTGTGCACCGTCAGCCACGAGAGCGAAGCGGCGAGTGTAATCCGTATCATATATAAGGATAATCCGAACTTTTCAAGGCGCTCCTGTAAGCCCTCGTTCATGTTTGTCATCTTCTTTCATGTAAATAGGAAAAATTTTATGGTTTTCATCCGTTTTCATTATAGCACCTCAAAACAGGCTGGAGGCGGGCAAGATTTTACGAACTTGTTAAGTTTTTGTGCGCGATTTCACAATGTAAGCTATCGCATATATTGCAGGATTCCTTTATGCTATATATATTGAAGTCTGTCGAACTAAGGCAGGAATTGTCGCTTATCCGTGCTGAGCATGCTGCTGCCGGATTGTCTCCCGCAAGAAGCGGGTAAAATAGGTTGACTACATAAGTAAGGGAGGTTGTTAGCTATAGCTACCCCGGAAGGCACTATTATTTCTTTTGACCAGGTGATTAAGCAATACGACGACGAAGAGGCTGTACTCAAAGGCGTGAGCTTCGAAATTGAACGCGGTAAATTCTACACGCTGCTGGGCCCTTCGGGCTGCGGAAAAACGACCATTCTACGTCTGATCGCCGGCTTCGCGGAGCCGACGGAAGGTTCGATCTATCTGAACGGCAAAATTATCAACCACATTCCCGCCAATGAGCGGCAGGTCAATACGGTATTTCAGGACTATGCGCTGTTTCCGCATCTGAACGTATTCGAGAATGTGGCGTTTGGACTGCGCATCAAGAAGCTGAAGAAGGATGTTATTCAGCAAAAGGTGCAGGAAGCGCTGCGCTTCGTCAACCTGGTCGGCTATGATCAGCGGGCCATTAATGAAATGTCCGGCGGGCAGAGGCAGCGTGTCGCCATTGCACGCGCCATTGTTAACGAGCCTCAGGTGCTGCTGCTGGACGAGCCGCTCTCGGCGCTTGATCTGAAGCTGCGTACGGAGATGCAGTATATTCTGCGGGAGATGCAGCAGCGGCTGGGCATCACCTTCATCTTCGTCACCCATGACCAGGAAGAGGCGCTGGCGATGTCCGACTGGATCTTCGTCATGAACGGCGGCAAGATTGAGCAGAGCGGCACGCCTAATGATATCTACGATGAGCCGATTAACCGGTTCGTGGCTGACTTCATCGGAGAGTCGAACATTGTACCGGGTGTGATGATTGAGGACTATGTGGTTGAATTTAACGGTCACCGGTTCGAGTGTGTCGATGCGGGTCTGCGGCCGAATGAAGCGGTGGAGATTGTCATCCGTCCCGAGGATCTGGAGATTGCTACAGTTGAGGCGGGCAAGCTGAAGGTGCGTGTGGATTCGCAGCTGTTCCGCGGGGTTCACTACGAGATCAGCTGCTATGACGGCTCCGGCCATGAATGGCTCGTCCATTCTACCCGTAAGGCGGAGGTTGGCTCCGAGATCGGGCTGTATTTTGACCCTGAAGCGATCCATGTTATGCGTTTCGGTGAAACGGAGGAAGAGTTCGACAAGCGTCTGGAGGCTTACGCCGAGGTGGAGAGCCATGGTGACTAAGGGCAAGTCGTATTATCTCATCCCGTACTACCTGTGGATCGCGCTGTTTGTCATTGCGCCGGTGCTGCTGGTGGTCTACTATTCCCTGTTCGATCTGGAGGGGAAGCTGACGCTGAATAACTACGTCAATTTCTTCACACCGGTCTATATGAGAATGATGCTGAATTCGTTCTGGTACGCTTTTCTGATCACGGTGTTCTCGCTGCTGGTGGCTTATCCGGCCGCTTATCTGCTGACGCGAACGAAGCACAAGCAGCTGTGGTTGCTGCTGATTATTCTGCCGACCTGGATCAACCTGCTGCTGAAGACTTATGCCTTCATCGGGATTTTCGGCACCTTCGGCCCGGTCAATAATTTCTTTGATCTGATGGGGCTGGGTGAGCAGCAGATTCTGTTCACGGGCTTCAGCTTCGTGTTTGTGTCGGTCTATATTTTCATTCCATTCATGATTCTGCCGATCTTCAGTGCCCTGGATGAGATGAATCTGTCGCTGGTGGATGCCGCGCGCGATCTGGGTGCATCGGGATGGACAACGTTCCGGAGGGTGGTTTTTCCGCTGACGATCTCGGGTGTACGCTCCGGCTGCATGGCGGTATTCATTCCGGCGCTGTCGCTGTTCATGATTACGCGTCTGATTGCCGGGAACCGGGTGATTACGCTCGGCACCGCGATTGAGCAGCACTTCCTGGTCACACAGGATTGGGGTATGGGCTCCACCGTTGCGGTGTTCCTGATCGCCATTATGGCGCTGTTCATGATTCTGACCGGCGGCTCCCGGAAGGGGGTGCGCGGATGAAGAACAGACGCAGGATTAAGAACAAGAATGGCATCGCCAATATCTATCTGGTGCTGGTCTTCCTGGTGCTGTACGCGCCGATCTTCTATCTGATGTACTACTCGTTCAACAGCGGCGGTACGATGCACAAGTTCGAAGGCTTCACGCTGGATTATTACCGTGAGGTAGTTGCCGATACCCGGCTGATGATTATTGTGATTAACACACTGGTCATCGCCCTTCTGTCATCGGCCATTGCGACCATCATAGCGGTAATCGGTGCGCTGGCGATCCATCATGTCCGCAGCCGCCGGGCCAAAAACACGCTGCTCTCGCTGAACAATGTGCTGATTGTCAGCCCGGATGTCATTATCGGTGCCTCCTTCCTGATCCTGTTCACGATTGTCGGGATCAAGCTCGGTTTCACCTCCGTGCTGCTCTCGCATGTGGCGTTCAGCATTCCGATTGCGGTCATTATGATCCTGCCGCATCTGCAGGAGATGAGCCCGACCCTGACGGATGCCGCGCGTGATCTCGGCGCTACGCGCCGGGATGTGCTGACAAAAGTCATTCTGCCGATCATCAAGCCGGGAATCTTCAGCGGATTCTTCATGGCCCTGACCTATTCCCTGGATGATTTCGCAGTCACCTTCTTCGTCACGGGCAATGGCTATTCCACCCTGTCGGTGGAGATCTATTCCCGTGCCCGTCAGGGGGTCTCGCTGTCGATTAACGCGCTGTCGACGCTGATTTTCCTCTTCACAATTCTGCTGGTCATCGGTTATTACTACCTGAACCAGCGTAAAAGCCGCCCGGCGGCACAGATTGCCGAGCCGGTGGCCGAAGCGGGGGTGCCTAGATGAAGCAGCTAGTCAATACGTTCCTGGCGATTCTGATCGTCGCCTTCGGACTGATGTTCCTGGCCTCCCGGCTGAACTCGGCCCAGGGCTATTCTGGCGGCAACACGCTGACTATCTATAACTGGGGCGACTATGTGGACCCCGATCTCCTGAAGCAATTCCAGGAGGAGACCGGGATTACGGTCATCTACCAGACGTTCGATTCCAATGAAGCGATGCTGACCAAGGTAGAGCAGGGGGGTACGATCTTCGATGTTGTGATCCCCTCTGAC
This sequence comes from Paenibacillus sp. FSL M7-0896, assembly GCF_037975415.1. Taxonomy (NCBI): domain Bacteria; kingdom Bacillati; phylum Bacillota; class Bacilli; order Caryophanales; family Paenibacillaceae; genus Paenibacillus; species Paenibacillus sp. FSL M7-0896. The sequence continues at coordinate 6,942,998 of NZ_CP150250.1, read as the reverse complement.
TACGCGATCGCCAAGATGCGGGAAGAGAATCTGCTGCTGCCGCTGGATCACAGCAAGCTGCCGAATCTCGCCAACATCGATTCCAAGTTCATGAATCTGTCCTTCGATCCCGGTAACAAGTATTCGGTTCCTTATTTCTGGGGGACGGTGGGGATCATCTTCAACCCGGAGATGACGAAGGGCATCGATTTCAGCAGCTGGAATTCCTTATGGGACAAGCGGCTGAAGAATAATATCTTCCTCGTGGACGGAGCCCGTGAGGTCATGGGCATGGCGCTGAACAGCCTGCACTATTCCGTCAATGACACGAAGGAGGAGCATTTGCAGGAGGCGCTCGCGAAGCTGAACAAGCTGTCCCCAAATGTGAAGGCCATTGTGGGTGACGAGGTCAAAATGCTGCTCGCCAACGAAGAAGCGGCGGTCGGTATCGTCTGGTCCGGCGACGCTTCGGAGATCATGGATGACAACGACAAGCTGGACTTTGTCGTGCCGGAGGAAGGCTCGAACAAATGGTTCGACAACATGGTCATTCCGCGCACCGCCGGCAATGTCGAAGGCGCGCATAAATTCATCAACTTCATGCTGCGGCCGGATGTGGCGGCCCAGAATACGGAATACGTCGGCTATTCCACGCCGAACGTTCCCGGCCTGAAGCTGCTGCCGGAGGACATCTCCGGTGACGAGCGCTTCTACCCGCCCGCCGAGCTCACCGACCGGCTGGAGGTCTACGACAACCTCGGCAAGCGGATGCTTGCCCACTATAATGAGCTGTTCCTGATGTTCAAGATGAATAAGAAGTAGCTGGCGTAAGCGCCGGAAGAGTACAGAAGCCCCCTGCATGCGCGTATTGCGTAGGCGGGGGGCTTGTTTCTGAATCATCCAAAGGGTGAGCCTGGAATGTATGTGAAAAACCGAACAAAATGTGTCGACGAGAAGGTGCTGTAGCGAGATGTATGCGAAAAACTGAATACAATGTGGTGATGAGAGGCTACATGGGGCGGTAGTATGCGGAAAACTGAATACATTGCAATGTGCTGACGATATGAGTTATGTATGGGGCATAGGCCTCGCATTTTTTACGAGTAGGGTGATTTTGTACTTTGGGCGAACTATACCAGTCTTACGCAATAAAAAAGGCCCGCCCATTATTGGCGAACCCGAGCAGACGAGCTTTCCTTTTTCAACTTAGCAATAGCGTCACTGACCCTTTTATCACGCTCTGGATTAGGTCCAGGCATTGATTGTTGCACATAATGACCATCAGCATACTGGCGGACAACATCATCGAGATCAACAGCAGGATGCTTCTTCACGATCATCACCTCTTTAAGAGAAGTATAACATAATGAGACGTTTGGCTACAGTCTCGTCAATAATGATTAGGCCGCCGCCAAAATGTGAAGCCCCGACGATACTCGTGTAATAATGTATCAGCCTTGGCTTGATTTTTGATTGCAAGGCGACAGCACCACCAAGTCCAAGTTCGTTGCTTCGCTTGCAAGCAAAAGCGAGTAAATGCAATCCAACTCCGCTAAACTCCTTGCGCTGTGGAGGAATGCTCTCAATAAGATGTACCCAGACATGATCTTCCTTTCCCTCAAGAGATATAGCACCTTGAATAACTGCATTTCCGCATATCACCATCTTATAGACTTCGATTCCGCGTTGGCTGAAATATATGGACCAGTCGAAGCCTTTTTCCCAATCATGCATCTGATGTTGTATGTCATAGGGTTGCAACGCTAAAAAAGAAACAGGGTAAGTCTCGCCGCTGCGATTATGTAATAGCACTATTCTACCTCCTAACTCTCTATACCACGGCAATGATTGAGAAGAGGTCGGATTGATGGCGCAACATTCGGACGGCAGTTCTGTAATCGACAGATAAGTCTAGTATGATGCCCCCACTCTAGCCTTGCCCGACGTTCCACCTCAGCTGATAAACTGATCATGTGCTTCTTCAAAAGTCATGCTCCTCATCCTCTCCGGAAAATAGAAAACGCCCCGGCTTCCCCATAAAGGGGTAACCGGGACGTTCTTCGTCTCGCTGGTATAAGTATAGGGTAAATGCTGGGGGAAAGCTAGAATGCAGCAAGAAGTGCGCCTAATTCATGCCGATTCGCATACGGATGGGTATCACTGCATAGAACTATAAGCTTGATGAAATGATGTTGCTTTTGAATTTCGTGCTGTTCTAATTAAAAGTTTGTATTTTTCCATTTCTTCTTCTCCTGCTGTATACCTGTATTGTTCAAATAGATCAACACAAGTAATGGCTATACTTTCGTTGTTGATTTTAGCGGAGGATTCCAGGTTTCGCAGTACATTCGTAAACTTCTCATAATACTTATTGTGAAGGTAATAGGCTGCTAATTCAGCAAGAAAGCGGGCATGCTTGTCTGCCATAACTTGTTGATTATATTCTCCAAATACCGATTTATAGGTGCGGTAAGGGATGTGCTCAGAGAAGCGTTCCAGAATATCATCCACATTCCAATTATACCGGTTCGCTGACTTAACAATATGGTACATAGCCGTAAATATCTCGTCTGGCTGCTTAGAGATATACTCCACATAATCAGGCAATACCTCTAGCTGTCCATCAAGCAGACGATATAGGAAGATATTTGCCTTCCCCCACTCCCTGAACTGGGCTAATGTCCGAGCTGCTTTATCATCCTTCTCTTGTATCCAGCTACAATCCGTATAGAGGGGGACGCGCTCAATCGCTGATTTGTAATCCCCGTATTCCATACAAATACTTGAGAGGTGGAGCTGAGCATTTAGAATATATAAATACAGCGGACTTGAAGGTGATCTTTCGTTGTCCGGTTTACGTTTTGAGCGGAGCTGGAGATCGTAACGGAGGGTAGCCAGCTCAAGCATTTTCTCGGCAAGCTCGTTCACCTTGGACCACTTTTGCAGAGAGTAGTAGACATCCAGCAGGTCTTTCAATCCGTCCAGCTGATCCGCTTCATTCAGCCGGTCGATGAAGCATTCGAACAGGATGGCTACCCGCAGATTACTGCTCTGGTCATCACCGAGGCCAATCCGGAACAAGCGATATTGGCATATTGCCAGCCGTTCGGAATTCTGATATTTCTCACTCGTGCTCACATTCTCATACAATAATGCTGCTGCGTGCCACAATCCCTGCTCGAACAATCCTTCTGCAACTTCGAATAGCATAGGGGCATAGACCAGATTCTCCAGCAGGTTCCTAACTACCTGTTCAACACAGTCAAGACGGCCGAGCGCCGCTGAACGCACAAGAAACGGCCGCAAGCGCCGCCAGGTGGGAGCCGAATGATGAAAGCATTCGTCCACGTATAAGGTATAGAAGTAGTCCTCCGGCAGGCCCATACCCCGGGTAATACGCTCCAGATGATCCATGGCAATCGGTTGACGGTCTTTAACGACACGGCTGAGTGTGCCGGAATTAATTCCTGAAGAGATGGCAAACTGATTAATGGACAGGCCCTGATTAGACAAATATGCGGTTACCTGATCGCGAATCGTGGTTGTGGACTTCATATAACACCACCTGACCTAATCCCAGTAATTAGATTTTTATTTCATTGGTGTAATAATATGTGATAATATTCCAATGGTCAATAGAGCGGATTAGTAGATACAGTGAACAAAAGGAAGGGCAGACATGGAATGTCCCTGGTTAAGTCTTCCGAGACATTGAAACGCCCCGGTTCCTTTGCGGGGATAACTGGGGCGCGTTCTTGATTCTACTTGTACTATTTAGACAGGAGCTTGGTTGCTAACGGGGATGGTTACTTCACAGCGGTCCGCATCCGGTAGCTAACCGGTACCTGCAAGGTCCGGCCCTGGAAGAACTCCTCTACCTCTGCCGAGAATTCGGCGATATCCTGCTCAAGTGAGGCCGGGCTGAGCTTCAGGAGGGACTGGACGCCGCCCTGGCTGAGGGCCAGCCCGATATAGCGCTGTGCATCGCATGACTCCATATTGTGAAAAACAATCTCTCTCGCGTACGTAAACCGTCCGCTGGCTTTGATCCGGTTCAAATGACCTTCCTTGTCCCATTTGCTGGCCTGGTCGGCACCGGGCTGAAGCTCCGCAAGCATGGCATCCGAAGCCGCAATCAGCCGGTTGTAACGGGCTTCAATAGCGGGCTGCAGCACCAGAGGCCAGTCACAGTCGTAGGCGGCAAAGACTCCGCCGGGCCGCAGACAACGGGCGATTTCCTGAAGAGTGCTGTCCGGGTCCATCCAGTGGAACGACTGGGAGCAGGTGATAATGTCCACACTCTCCGTATCGAAAGGAAGCTGGTTGGAGTAGCCCTGCACAAAAGACAGGTTATCCGCTCCGCTGCCGAGAAGACGGAGCTTGTCCTGAGCCTTGCCCAGCATATCCGGGTTTGGCTCCACTCCGGTCACTGCATTGGCGGCATCCTTCCACAGAAAGGTGGACAGGCCGGTGCCGCAGCCAATATCTGCAACATGGGCAGGACGGTGGCCCAGGTAACTGGTGAGCAGTTCAATCACCATCGGCGGCGCTTCCGGCCGGTAACGGTCGTAGTCATTTTGGTACCCCAAAAAACGGTCGATATCAGCCTTGCTGTTGCCTGAAGGAATCATAGGAAGGGCCTCCTCGCTATAGGTAGCTAAGTGTAGGATAAGTTAGTCATGCCTGCTGTTCAAAAGGAACGGAGGGTCATGAAGCTCCCCCTGCTAACGCAAAAGCGCCGGATCAACCGCAGGTACAAGCCCTTCGGCAGCAGCCCGGTTCAGCAGTGCAGAGATGGCCGCATAGCCGTCCTCGCCAAGGCTCATCGTGAATTCATTGACGTACAGATCAATATGCGATTTGGCCACTTCCGGCGATAGCTCCTGGGCGTGGCTTAGCACGTATTCCTGGCAGTCCAGAGGATGGTCCCAGGCATACTGGAGTGAGCTGCGAATCCAGCCGGTAATGGCTTCAGGGTCCAGATCGCGGCGGGCAATAATCGCACCGAGCGGAATAGGCAAGCCGGTATCGCTCTCCCACCAGCTCCCGAGGTCAGTCAGCAGGTTGAGATTGTAAGACGGGTAAGTGAAGCGGGCTTCGTGGATGACGAGTCCGGCATCGATCTCTCCCTTTTGCACGGCAGGCATGATCTCATCAAAAGGCATAACGACGATCTCGGCCGGACCGCCCTGCACCTGCTGTGCTACCCAAAGACGGAACAGCAGGTATGCCGTAGAGCGTTCGCTCGGGACGGCAATTCTGCGGCCGGACAGCTCGCGCGGATGTTTGATGGCGCCTGCGCCTTTGCGGGTTAGTACAAGCGGGCCGCAGCCCCGTCCCAGCGCACCGCCGCAAGGGAGCAGCTTGTACTTGTCCAGCACCCAGGGAAGGGCGGCGTAGGAAATCTTGAGCACCTCAGGCCCGGCGCCGTCTGCTGCAAGCCCGTTCGTAATATCGATATCGGCAAACATTACATCCAGCTTGGGTGCGCCGGGAATCAGGCCATGCGCCCAGGCATGAAAGACAAAGGTATCGTTAGGACAAGGGGAATAAGCAATATGAAGCTGTTGTGTCATTACAGCACCTCCCGTAAAATAGCCGCTGCCGCTGCCAGAGCGTCGAGCGCTTCATTGATCTTCCACGCGGCCCGGTCGCGTGGACCGACCGGGTTCGAGATCGCGCGCAGCTCCAGCGCCGCGATTCCCAGCGCCTGGGCGGCCACGGCGACCCCGTGGCCTTCCATCGCTTCCGCCGCCGCCTCCGGGGGGCGCGCGGCCAGAGCCGCGGCCGTCCCGGCGGTGCCGGTCGCGGTGGACACGGTAAGCACGGGGCCCGTGCTTACCGTGAGGCCGGCCGCTGCCAGCGCGGCCGCAAGGGCCTGTACCGTGCCGCCCGGCGCAGGCACGGACACGCTGCCGAAGCCGAGCTCGGCAGCGCTGCGGAAGCCCTCCGGCGTCTCTGCGCCGAGGGCCGCGTCCCGCATCTCGCTGGCGATGACCAGCGAGCCTACGGGTGCGCGTCCCGGGAAGCCGCCGCCGATCCCGGCGCTGACGACGCAGCCGTACGAGCCGGCTGCCAGGGCGGCGGCGGTGCCCGCCGCTGCCGCAGCGGGGCCGGCGCCCGCCGCGATGACGTCGAACCTGCGGCTGCCGGCGAGGCCGCGCAGGACCGCCTCGCGCTCAGCCGCGACTGCCGTCACGATCAGCACGCGCGGCGCGGGGGCTTCTTCCGCCGCAGCACTGCGCGCGGCGGCCCCGGAATGATGATGATCCTTCGATTCCATAATCAGCCTCCTTTTGTAGCCTTGGTATAAGTTAGGATAGGATTCATTTGAAGTATTAGGAATAACCAATAAGTTGCTTGCTAAGAGCCGTCTGCTTCGGTGTATACTCACCTTTTGAAAGTCTACGCCGTTTTAGAGAACAAATCAAATATGCGGAGCGGGAGATAGATGGATTTTCTCCACTTGCTGATGAACGAATAAACCCTGCTAAAACAGTAGCTGGATAAAAGGCACTTAATTAAGGATGATCCGCCCAAAGTGGCGAAATTCAGCTCTATTAGATGTAGATTTTCCACTTGCTTCCGTATAAATTACGAAAATAGAATAACTATGATACAGTTTTCCACTTGCTTATTGCGGGAGTTGGAGGGGGTGATTGTTGCGCGGGTTGGGGGGAGTATTTACCCGCAGAGGCTAGCTTTTTTGTAAGAATTAGGCTTCACATGACCGCAGCATAGAGCGATCCTTCCTTGCGCCGGGCGGAATGAAAATTAATTCACCTCCCGCGCTTGACAGACTGCTTCCGATAACGTATATTTATCTTAACTTAAAGATAATTAACTTGAAGATAAATGCAGCCGGTCAGGAGGTGTACCAAATGAGCAGCAAGAATAAGACAGCAGGAACAGAGACAGATACTACGCTGGAGCAGGAGCAGGCAGCATCGCTTAAATTGTTCGTCGTTCTGTCGAAGGCGTACAAGAGCCTGATGGATCAGGCGGTGAAGGATATGAAGAGTCACGGGCTGGCCTCGGCGGAGTTCATGGTGCTGGAGGTGCTGTATCATAGAAACCGGATTCCACTTCAGCAGATTGGCGAGAAGATTCTGGTCACCAGCGGCAGCATCACCTACAATATCGACAAGCTGGAGAAGCGGGGACTGCTGAAGCGCGTTCCTTGCGAGGATGACCGCCGTGTTACGTATGCCGAGATTACGGAGGCGGGACGGGAGCTGTTTGATGATATTTTCCCGCAGCATGTCGATTCTATTCACAGCCTGATGGGCGGACTGGACAGCGAAGAGAAGGCTCAGGCGACGCTGCTGCTGAAGAAGCTGGGCAAGGGAGTATAGAAGTGAGTCCGTAGCAGCCCAGCTGCGGTAAGGTTGTCTGCTTGTTAGCAAGCTGAACGAAAGAAGAGAATAATAGCTCAGCAATTTTTTTAGCAAATATCTTAATGTTAAGATAATTAAAACCAAGAGAATGGAGAGTGTTTAAAATGGTTAGTGTAGGTTTATTGTTGATGAGATTGGTGATTGGTGTAGCGTTCATCGGGCATGGTGCACAGAAGCTGTTCGGCTGGTTCGGCGGATATGGACCTAAGGGAACAGGCGGCTGGATGGAGTCGATTGGTATCAAGCCGGGCGTGCGTATGGCGGTGCTGGCAGGTCTGATGGAGCTGGTCGGAGGCCTGCTGTTCACTCTGGGTCTGCTGACTCCGGTGGCTGCGGTGCTGATTGCGGCAACGATGCTCGGTGCCATTGTGAAGGTTCATGCTCCTAACGGATTCTGGTCCACGGCGAACGGGATTGAGTTTCCTTTAACGGTGCTGGTAGTCGCTGTAGGTATAGCGCTGACAGGCGCGGGTTCGATTTCACTAGACGCAATATTCTTCAATTAAAATAAGCGCATCATCATCACAACTATCAGGAGGGTTCACTCATGACTATGCATACTGCAGGGATTCATCATGTTACCGCTTTTGTTGGAGACGCTCAGCGTAATGCTGATTTCTATGCCGGAATTCTAGGCCTGCGGCTCGTCAAAAAAACCATCAATTTCGACGCCCCCGAGGTCTACCACCTCTACTTCGGCAATGAGCAGGGTGCGCCGGGTACGATCATCACCTTCTTCCCCTGGGCTCATGGCCGCAAAGGCAGAATCGGCGGAGGACAGGTTGGTGTGACTACTTATGCTGTACCGGCCGGCTCTTTCGGATTCTGGGAGCAGCGGCTGGCCGCTTACCAGATTCCTGTGACTAAGGTTACCCGGATTGGCGAGTCGTATCTCTCTTTCGCGGATTATGACGGACTGCGGATTGAACTGGTGGAGCGTGAAGAGGGTGCGCTGAGCACCTGGTCGTTCGGCGGCGTTCCGGTAGAGCATGCGGTTAAAGGCTTCGGAGGTGCTGTCCTCTACAGCACGGCCCCGGACCGGACAGCGGATACACTCTCCCGCACCCTGGGAATGGAGCGTATCGCTGAAGGGGACGGCTACATCCGCTACAGAGCTTCAGGCAATATCGGCAATATTATTGATCTGAAGGCCACTCCGGTTCCGCAGGGCGGCGGCGGTACAGGTACCGTTCACCATATTGCTTGGCGGGCCGCAGATGACAAAGAGCAGCTGGAGTGGGGACGCCGGGTTCAGAGTCACGGCTACCAGCCGACTCCGGTGCAGGACCGCCAGTACTTCAATGCCATCTACTTCCGGGAAGAAGGCGGAATTCTGTTCGAGATTGCAACCGATCCTCCGGGCTTTGCCCGTGATGAAGCACCGGAGGAGCTGGGGCAGAAGCTGATGCTTCCGGCTTGGTTTGAGCCGCAGCGTGCGGCGATTGAAGCGAACCTCAGCCCGTTTGAAATCCGTGAACTGGAGGTGAAGCCGGTATGATTCATGTATTTGAGCAAGGGACAGACGTAACCCAGCCAACACTGGTCTTATTCCACGGCACAGGCGGCAACGAGCGTGATCTGCTGCCGCTGGCGGAGCTGCTGGTACCCGGAGCATCTGTGCTGGGCATCCGCGGCAACGTACTGGAGAATGGCATGCCCCGCTTTTTCCGGCGGCTGGCGGAGGGGATTTTCGATGAGGAGGATCTGATCTTCCGCACCCATGAGGTGAAGCAGTTCATGGATGAAGCGGCTGCAAAATACGGCTTCGATGCTGATAACCTGGTAGCAGTCGGCTATTCTAACGGCGCGAATATTGCGGGCAGCCTGCTGTTCCACTACGGAGGAATCTTCCGTGCGGCAGTGCTGCTGCATCCGATGGTTCCGCTGCGCGGCCTGGCGATTCCTTCGCTGCAAGGGGTTCCGGTCTTTATCGGGGCAGGGACCAATGATCCGATTATCCGCTCCGAGGAGACCCGGGAGCTGGAAGCACTGTTAAGCGGCGCCGGGGCAGAGGTTACCTCGCACTGGGGCAATCAGGGGCACCGCCTGAGCGCCGCCGAGGCGGAGGCGGCAAGAGATTGGCTGGCCGCTCTTACAGATTCTGTGAAGTAATAACAGCACCACCCGAGATAACCGCCTGCGGGCCTGCCGATCACCGAGAGGATTGGCGGATACGGCAGGCGGTTATTTGTTGTTCCTGCCAAGCTGCCGCACTTTCCCCCCCAACCAGAAATTCATTGAACATTCCGGCGGTAATCGGTAGTATGGAGAAATATATAAACGGACCTGAACATAAATGGCTCTGCCGTCTTACTAAAGGTTACGGGCAAGAAAGGATGTATCCTGTTCATGATGAAGCAAAATTCGGTGACAAGCCTGGCCGGGGGCGGGCCGTCCAGAAGCCAGCGGCTGCAGCTTGCCGTGATTCTGGGAGCCATCGCTACCATTGGTCCCCTGTCGATTGATATGTATCTGCCTGCCCTGCCTGCCCTTGGCCTCTATTTCGATACCAGTCCCGCCATGATTCAGCTTACCCTGACCTTCTTCCTGCTGGGACTGGCTTCGGGCCAGCTTGTGGCCGGACCGCTCAGTGATGTGCATGGGCGCCGGATTCCGCTGTTGTTCGGAATGATGATCTATGCGGTATCCTCGCTGCTCTGTGCGTTCAGCCCGTCCATCGGACTGCTGATTGTGCTGCGCTTCATTCAAGGCCTGGCCGGATCGGTAGGGGTGGTGATCTCCCGTGCGGCGGTCCGCGATATGTACAGCGGCTCGGAATTAACCAAGTTCTTCTCGCTACTGATGATTGTCAACGGACTGGGTCCGATTGCAGCGCCGGTCATCGGGGGGCAACTGCTGAGAGTGACGGACTGGAAGGGGGTATTTATCGTCTTGTTCGTATGCGGGCTGCTCTTCGCGGCGGTCATCCTGTTGCGGCTGCCGGAGACTCTGCCTAAGGAACGGCGTATCCGCAGCGGGCTCAGAGGGACCCTGCGTACCTTCCGCATCCTGCTCGGCAATGCCGGATTCATGGGCTACGCGCTCTCCCAGGGCTTTGTTATGGCAGGAATGTTCGCTTATATCTCGGGATCATCCTTTGTTCTGCAGACGATTTATGGGGTATCCCCGCAAATGTACAGCCTGATTTTCGCCGTGAATGGCCTCGGCATTATTCTGACCGGGCAGATTGCCGGGCGGATGTCGGCCAGAGTGGGTGAGCGTAAGCTGCTGATCTGCGGCCTTCTGCTCAGTACCTCTGGAGGTATTCTGCTGCTGATTACCCTCCTCGCCGATGGCGGGCTGCTGCCGATCCTAATCTGTCTGTTCGCTGTGGTTGCAAGTGTAGGTCTTGTGGGTACGACCAGCTTCTCGCTGGCGATGCAGGATCAGGGGGAGACCGCTGGCAGCGCCTCTGCGCTTCTGGGTCTGCTTCCCTTGCTGCTGGGGAGCTGCGCGGCTCCGCTGGTCGGACTTGGCGGCAGCGGCTCGGCCCTGCCGATGGCGCTGGTCATCGCGGGAGCGGGCCTCCTGTCGGTTCTGTCCTATCTGCTGCTGTGCAGAAGAGAGGTCAAGCTGTGAGCCGCAAGGACTTTGCTACCCTGTTGCTGCTTGCTTTTGCCTGGGGGGCTTCCTTCCTGTTCATGCGGATTGCCTCGCCGGAGCTCGGTCCGGTCTTCACGACAGAGCTGCGCGTTACGATTGCCGGAGCTGCTCTGCTGCTCTATGCGCTGCTGACCCGGCGCAGGCTGGGCCTCCTGAAGCACTGGAGATCTTTCCTGCTGCTCGGTGCGGTTAACGCGGCGCTCCCGTTCACGCTGATCTGTATGGCCGAGCTGCACTTAAGCGCCTCGCTGGCGGCGATTCTGAATGCAACAACCCCGATGTTCGCGGCATTGGCGGCGTGGGGGACCCGGAAGGAGAAGCCGGGGGCGGCCAAATCAGCCGGGCTGATCATAGGCCTTGTAGGTGTGGGCGTGCTGGTCGGCTGGAGTCCGCTTCCGCTGACCGGCACGGTTCTTTTATCCGTAGGTTACTCTCTTGGAGCCGCGCTCTGCTATGCGTTCGGAGGATTATACGCATCACGCGTAGGCTCCGGTCTCACTCCGCTGGCGCTTGCTGCGGGACAACAGCTGGGCGCAAGTGTGGTGCTGCTGCCGCTGGCGGTGATTTTTGCCCCGGATCATCTGCCTTCTTCCGCCGCTGTATATTCTGTCCTCGGCCTCTCGCTGATCTGCACCTCAGTGGCATATCTGCTGTATTTCCGGCTGATTGCCAATATCGGCCCGGTCAAGACCGTTAGTGTTACCTTCCTCGTGCCTGTATTTGGCCTGTTGTGGGGCGTAATCTTCCTGCAGGAGCAGGTCTATGCCAATACCATCGCCGGGCTGGTCATCATCCTGCTGAGCGTTATGCTGGTGAACCGGAGGGCCAGGAAGGGTTGAAGGGATATTCAGCAAACTTTCAGCGCATTTTAACGTTCATTGTAGAGAAAAGGGATATATTGAAGAGGTGAAAGGAGGGACACCCATGAATGTCTCATCCGTTGCCGCTTCATCATCTGTATCTTATACATCCTCCAGTGCCAGCGATACCGCTGCACTTGAGAAGCAGAAGGCGAAGCTGGAAGCTGAGCTTGAGAAAGTAAGCGCAAGCAAGGACAGCGAGCAAGCCAAAGAAACCAAAAACAAGCAGCTAGAACAGCAGATCAAGCAAATTGAAGCACAAATTACCCAGAAGTCACAGGCTGCGGGCAGCTCCGCTTCTGCCCAGAGCGCTGCTGCGCCTCCGGACAAGCCTGCCGGTAACCATAAGCTGACAGCAGCATCCGTTCAGGAGATTGCTAACGCAACCACCGACAGCGCAGGGAGATTCGACATCCGAGTATAGCCTGAGCGAGAACAGCATGTCTCTGAAGGGAGCCGCCATTGCCATGGTGACAGGCTCTCCGTTAGGGGATGACAACCCTTGGTACGATGATAAAAGCACCCGGACTAATCGCAGTCCGGGTGCTTTTATGCAAATATAGATGTATACGCTTCCCACCATCACCGGATAAATATAAATCTGATGCAGGGACATATCCTCCGCCCGCCGTCTAACTCTTGTAGACATGTGACCATTATACGGGAGTTCTGTTGCGGATCTTGTTATAATGGGTTCGTATGAAGAGGGCTGAATATGTTCAGGCAACAAGAGCGTTCGGCAGTGAGGCAGGTGAAGTCATGCATACTGTAATCAAAAATAAATTGGAACGCTTCAAGCTCGTACGGCTGCTGATATCCATCTACCGGATTAAGGCGGTGCGTGCGCTTTTTCCGCTGCTGATTATCGGTCTGGTCTATCTGGAGGGGCAGCATGAGCTGAAGCAAATTCATTTAGGCAAAATTATCCGTGATCTGAAATCCGTTCCCGTACCCTCTATTATGCAGATGCTGGGAATTTCGCTGCTGTCGGTGGCGGTCATGAGTACTTATGATTACTTGATCCGGCGGCATTTCCGCCTGCAGATCGGCTGGTTGCGGACCTTCCGTTATGCCTGGATTGCCAATACGTTCAATAATATGATCGGGTTCGCCGGTCTGGCTGGCGCGGGCCTTAGAACGCTGCTCTATAAACGGAGCAGTGTGCCTGCATCCTTGCTCGCGCCGGCCATTGTGTTCCTGTCACCGCTGATGATTACGGGGTTGTCGCTGCTTGGGTGGGGGACGATAACCGGACTTCTGCCGGCGGACCGGCTGCTGGAGGCGCATCGCTGGCTGGGTTTTGCAGTCTGGGGGATAGCACTGTATCTGCCATTCTTTGTACTCCTCCAGCGCTCTGCGCTCTTCGCCAAATGGGTCAACCGGGGTGAGGGGAGAACCGCTTGGCTTACTGTGGTTGCTTCTGTGGGTGCCTCCTTCCTGGAGTGGGTGTTCGCCGGGCTGACCTTCTGGTTCATTGCCGGTGAGATGCTCGGAAGCGCTCCGTTTCTCACCGTCTTCAGTATCTATGTAGTGGCTGCGATAGCGGGAATTCTAAGTATGGCTCCCGGCGGCATCGGCGCGTTCGATCTGATTGCGCTGCTCGGACTGACCCAGCTGGGCATCAAGAGCGACCATGCCATGGCAGTCCTGGTCATCTACAGATTATTCTATTACATTATCCCCTGGCTGATCGGTCTGGTGCTGGCTGCGCTGGAGTTCGGGCTGCCGGGTACGAAGGGCGCTGAACGCAGCGGCGACAGAGTGGAAGCCCCCCTGACGGTCTGGCAGAAAATATGGGGCTGGCCCGGTCAATATACCTTCCTCAGCGATCTGGGCGTATGGGCACTCGGCAAGCTGGTCTTGGCCAGCGGTCTGCTTCTGCTGCTGTCGGCAGCTACGCCTGAGCTGCTCTACAGGCTGAAGGTGACAGAGGAGCTCCTGTCGCTGCCAGTGATGCAGATCTCGCACCATCTGTCCGTGCTAATCGGCTTTATGCTGATTCTGCTGTCGCGGGGAATCTCCCTGCGTGTCCGCAGGGCTTATGTCTGGACGAGCCTGCTCCTATTGGATGGGGCGGTCTTTGCATTTACGAAGGGGTTCGATTACGAGGAGGCCTTGTTCCTGCTGGTGGTGGCGATGATTCTGTGGATCTCACGAAGCCGGTTCTACCGGATCAGCGTTCCGTTTAGCGCCAAAAGTACCTTATGGTGGCTGCTCCTGACTTCGGCTGTAGCCCTCAGCTATTACGGGCTGGCGAGTTATACCCATCACGGCTTCCTGAAGCATCTCCCGCCCGGAATCCAGCCGGAATGGCTGCGGCAGCACAGTAATGTGGCCGCCACGGCGGCCGGCGGACTGATTTTCTCTTGGCTGCTGCTGACGATGGTTGTAGCCCTCAGGCCGCAGCACAAGGCAGATACGCTTCTCGCGAATAAGGATATGGCGCGGCTGGAGCGCTTCCTCTCGGAGGGCTGGGGCAATGCCTTAAGCCATATGCTGTTTCTTGGCGACAAAAGCTTCTATTGGGCCCAGGAAGGCAAGGTGCTGTTCGCCTTCGCCAGAGTCCGGGACAAGCTGGTGGTACTGGGTGATCCGCTTGGGCCGATGAATCTGCTTAATAACGGAATCAGTGAATTCAGGCAGGCTGCTGATTTGTATGGACTATCTGTAGTCTTCTATCAGGCGACCCCGGCGCATCTTCCGCTCTATCATGAGCAGGGCTACCGCTTCTTCAAGCTGGGGGAAGAAGCGCTGGTCCCGCTGGCGGACTTCAGTATTAGCGGTTCGCGGAACGCCAGCCTGCGTAATGTGAAGGGGCGGTTCGAGCGCGAGGGCTACCGTTTCGAGATCACAGAGGCTCAGCATTCGAAGGAGCTGCTGCAGGAGCTTCGCCTGTTGTCAGAGGAATGGCTGGCCGGGCGCAAGGAGAAAGGCTACTCGCTGGGCTGGTTCAGCGAGCCGTACCTCCAGCTCGCACCGTTGGCGCTGCTGCGTGGAGCAGACGGCCATTTGCTGGCTTTTGCCTCCATGGCTCCTGGTTATAACGGGCAGAAGACGGTCTCGGTGGATCTGATGCGCCATCACAAGGATACCCCGAACGGGACTATGGACTACCTGTTCCTGTGTCTGCTGGAATGGGCGAAAGCGCGCGGTTACAGAAGCTTCAATCTGGGGTCTGCCCCGCTGTCCAATGTCGGGGGCCGCTTTGGAGCGCTGCGGGAGGAGAAGCTTGCCCGGCTGGTTTTTGAACGCGGAGGCCACTGGTACGGCTTCTCCGGTCTGCGCCGGTATAAGGAGAAGTTCAACCCGGCGTGGGAGCCGCGTTATCTGGCCTATCCTGCTGCGGTGACTCTTCCTCTCTTGACTCTGGATTTGGTGAGGCTGGTCTCCAGGCATCCGGAGGAGGGGAAGTGAGATGAATAGCCTGCTGGTGATTGGAGAATAAGCCTTGTAGTAGACGGAAAATCGCGTAATAGGAGGATTATTCTATGTTCAAGAAGGTATTGGTTATTTCCGCGTTGACTATGGGCCTGCTGATTTCCGCCGGTCCGGCGAACGCCAGTCCCAAAGAGCAGCCGCTTAATGAGCAGACCGATGTGGTATGGATTAGCGGAAATGCAGTGGCACTTGTGGATCATGTGAATAATAAAGCAGATATCGTTGACATACATACAAACACTGCGATTACGATATCAGAGGACTCCAGCTGTATCCTGGACCTACAGGTGATGAGCAGTCCGCCGAAAATTGTACTTCTTAAACAAGGCAAAGGCACTAAAATTTCGAAATCTGTATTCTCCTCTGATGGACGTCTCCTCAGCAAAACGGATATCCCGCTTAAAACGGCAGGGGACAAAGTAAAATGGGTAGCTCCAACCGGCAAAACCAATGAACGGATCATGGTCCAAGCGGGAAACAACTTCAGCCTGTATCAATATCCCTGGGCAAAGCCGAGTGTGACTTATAATGCCAAGTTTATTGACAAAGGATATGAAAATGTATCCGTAATGGATTGGGATTTTCAGGAATACCCGTATTTGGCCGTTAAGTATCAGGCACAAGGGATTATGAGCACGGACTATCTGGTGAAGCTGGTTAATTTGTATTCAAGAAATGAGACGGTAATAAAGGACTTCAATACAGACTTCTCCATTCATTCCAGCGGGAACTTCTATGCAGCTTACACTTCCTACACTTATCAGCCCGTGCCGGGGAATGTAAGCCGTCCTTCAGCCGATGAGGCTCAGAAGGTCTTCCAGTTAATCGGCAAATCCACTGGCAAAGAAACGGCTTCTGTCAAACAGGTCTTCAAAGAGGATGGCGACATTTCCGGGTGGGTAACGGAAGTCATTAATGGTCAGGTGTTTGTGGGGGATCTGCAGGGGCGCTCATGGTCCCTGTTCTCTCAGGGAGGCGCGGCGCTGCTGAAGAATCAGGAATGGCCGAAGAATGGCAACACGAAATTCCTGTACGCTAATATAAAGTCGAAAACAGCGTATTTCCTGGATTATTCATCTGGTGATATCTCGGTCATTGCGAGTACATTAAAGTAAATAAAGCTGCTGTGGCAGCAAAAAAGGTGCCGCCCTCTCCGATTGCTGGAGGGGGCGGCTTGCTTTTGATTAGGAGTGTGCGCAGAGTTGGGGGAAGTGCCCGTACGCATGCTGAATGAGTAAATGGTGTGCCAGAAGTGTAAGCGAAAAACAGCATACAAAGTGCTGGCACGCGGACAAACGGCCAATGTATGTCAAAAACAGCATACAAGTGCTGGCACGCAGGCAAACGAACCGAATGTATGCCAAAAACAGCATACATTGTGCTGGCACGCAGGCAAACGAACCGAATGTATGCCAAAAACAGCATACATTGTGCTGGCATGCAGGCGCACGGGCCGAATGTATGCCAAAAACAGCATACAATTGGCTGACGCGAAGGAGAGTAGGCCGAATTAAGGCCAATGGAAGCAAAAATCAGGGGCAATAGTGCCCCTGATTTCGCCGGATGCCCCACAAGTGGGCGGATAGGTAAGAAGGGTTTAACTGTATTAGCTGCGCAGCCGTATAAGTTCTTACACTATCCATCCGCTATTGTGATTTTGTTCGCTGAATCGTCCCGTACCCGCTCAGCTGATACGCGCTACCCACCACAGCATAGCTGCAACCGCCAGGATACCTAGCGCTGCCAGCGTATCACGCCTGCTCCAGCGGAGCTGATAGACGGGGGTCCGCTGCTTGGCTGGATCGTACCCCCGCGATTCTACGGCTGTCGCCAGCTCGTCGCCCATACCCAGGACAAGAATCAGCAGAGGCACGATGATTAGGGCGATCTGCCTCGGGGACCAGCGGGCCACTCCGCGGGCGTGTCTTCCGCGTGAGCCCAGCGCAAGCTGCAGCTGGGCCAGCTTGCCGAGAATCCACGGCACGAACTGCAGGGTCACGGATACTGCAAGCGACCAGTTACGGGTGCGGATGCCCAGGGTCCGCAGCGGAGCGATGCCCCATTCCAGACCCTCGCGCAAGGGGGCACCGGTGGTCGTCTCGGTGAACAGGAAGCCGAGGGCAATCAGCAGCAGGAAGCGCAGCACGCTAATTCCCCCGCGCATTAGTCCTTCGTAGCTGAAGCTGAGCGGACCGAGTGCGAAGTCGGGAGAGCTCCAGCTAAGCCCGGCCAGCAGCCAGAGGAACAGGAACATCAGCAGGAACGGGCGGAAGAAGCGGAAGGCCCGGCGCCAGGAGATGCGGGCCGAAGCCGCGAGCCCGGCCAGCAGCCCGGCGGTAAGCAGCAGCGGGAGAAGAGTGTTCATCCCTAACAGGACCAGCGAGCCGAGAATCATCCCCAGCCATTTGGCCCGGGGATCGAGTCCTTGCCAGCCGGGCCTGCGCGGGGTGTTCTGTTCTTGTCTTGGATTGCCAGGCCTGATTATCGTCTGAACCCTCTCTGTTCTGGA
This sequence comes from Paenibacillus sp. FSL M7-0896, assembly GCF_037975415.1. NCBI lineage: Bacteria > Bacillati > Bacillota > Bacilli > Caryophanales > Paenibacillaceae > Paenibacillus > Paenibacillus sp. FSL M7-0896. The sequence continues at coordinate 6,925,212 of NZ_CP150250.1, read as the reverse complement.
GGATCGAGGAGAATTATCTCGCTTCCAGGTGCCTTCTAAGCTGTATTCCGTACTGTGTTGTTCGCTGGTTTTGGTATTCTGGCTGCCGGGTGGCATGGCGCCGCTGCGGACAGAACCGCCAGAGTCTACCGGCCGGCTGTCCGTCTGCGGCATAGGCAGCGGGTGTTTTTCCAGTGCGGTCAGCAGCTCCTCCAGACTATCAGGGACTGCTTCCAGCAGGCCATGTTGCACCGCTCTGCGTCCCATATAAGCATAGACGGGGGGCGTGAGTCCGGCGTCTGCCAGCAGGCTGGGATCGGCAGTCAATGCCGGAGCAGGACCGTCATAATGGATAGAGCCCTGCTTCATCACAACGACCATGTCAGCAATCGGCAAGAAGCCGTCCAGATCATGGGTGCCGATGATTAGGGTCAGACCGCTACTGCGCAGCTCCTGCACCATTTCGAGCAGTGCCTGCGCTGCCTGCGGGTCCAACCCTGCGGTCGGCTCATCCAGAATCAGGAGCCCGGGCTGTACGGCCAGGGCACCCGCGATACATACGCGCCGTTTCTCGCCTCCGCTAAGCAGAAAGGGAGAGCGCCCGGCGAATTCATCGTAAGCTAGCCCGGTCTTCGCCAGGGCGCTGGCGATGATCTCCGTCCGCTTCTCCTTGGACACCCCGCGCTCCATCAGGCCGTATTCGATATCCTTATGTACCGTACCCGCGAACAGTTGAGTCTCCGGCTGCTGGAATACCATGGATACCGCTTCGGCGGTCGTGTTGTCCATCTTCTTCCCGTCATCGTAAAGTATCTGCCCGGAGGAAGGCTGTGCAAGCCCCGCGAGCAGACGGAGCAGCGTAGACTTACCGCTTCCGTTCACTCCGCAGAGGACGGTCAGCGTACCTGTAGGGATATCCAGAGAGATCTCATGAACCGCTGGCCTGCCGCCTTCATAGCAAAAGGAGAGCTGCTCCGTATGAATTCTCATAGCAGCTCCTCCAGATCCTGTCCGGTCAGCGGCAGCAGGTGAAGCGGCCAGCCCTGCTTCAGCAGCAGCTTCCCGACCCGGACAGCCGGAGAAGGAAGCCAGCCGAGGGTCTCCGGCAGCTCCGAGGTATAGAACAGGCTGCGCGGGCTGCCGTCATAGAGCAGTTGCCCATCGCCCAGCACCGCGATGCGCGGGCTTGCGGACAGCTCCTCCATCCGCTGGGTTACCCAGAGGATGGTAGTGCCAGCCTGCCATAGCCCCTGGGCCAGCTCCAGAATATCCGATCTTCCCTCAGGGTCCAGCATCGAGGTAGCCTCATCGAAGATGATCATTTCGGCTTCCAGTGCCAGACAGCAGCCTACCGCCAGGCGCTGGCGCTCTCCGCCGGACAGTGTAGATACCTCTGCCTCCGCTTTATGGCTTAGTCCTACCTGCCGTAGAATCTCATGGATTCGCGCAATCATCTGGCCCCGCTCCAATCCCCGGTTCTCCAGCCCGAAGGCGATATCCTCGAAGGGGGTGGAGCCTACCGTCTGCGCTTCGGGATTCTGGAATACGAGCTGCACCCGCTGCTTCACTATTGTCCGGTTCTCCGGCAGACGCAGGTCCAGTCCGGCCACGGACAGACTGCCGCCGGAGGGGGTGTTCAGTCCGTTGAAGGAGCGGATTAGCGAGGTTTTGCCGCAGCCGTTGGCCCCAGTGAGCGCTACCCATTCCCCAGGCTCTATATGAATGTTAATCCCTTGCAGTACCGTACGGCGATGCTGCCCCTCCCGCACGGACAAGCTTACATTATGCGCCCTGATCATCCTCATGCCTGCTTTCCGTCCAGCTCTAGTCAACAATTGCTACCCATTATAACAAAGATTTCAGGATTGCTGTATCTGGAGGGTGATGTTATAGTGATCCCAAGTGGAAACGGCTTTGCCGTCCTTTTAAAGGACGGTACCGTTTTGGCTAGAAATAGAAGGATAATTTGTAGCGTGAAACATATAAATTCTTATATTTTTAAAAAAGGGGGAACCTCCCGGCCATGAAGAAATGGACCACCCGCGGCCTGATATTCAGTGCCTTATTCGCCGCTGTCATGATAGCTCTGAGTTATTTGAAAATCTCGCTGCCCTTCTCCACGGTACCCATTACCATGCAGACCCTCGCGGTAATGCTGGCTGGTTCGATCCTTGGGGCCCGTTACGGGGCGCTTGCTGTACTGATCGTGATCGGACTCGCCGCTGCCGGATTCCAGGTGATGGGCGGAAGCGGAGGATTGGCGGTCCTGGTTGGCCCTACCGCAGGATATATTTTCTCCTGGCCGTTCGTGGCCTGGCTGATCGGCTTTTTCGCCGAACGCATTAAGCAGGACCAATACACTTTCGTGAAGCTGCTGGCCGCTAACTTTATCTTCGGGGCATTGTTAGTTTATCCGGGCGGTGTGGGGTGGCTGGCCTATTCCACAGGTATGGATTCACTCGGCAAGGCATTGACGGCAGGCATGTGGCCGTTTCTTCCGGGCGACCTGCTCAAAGCAGTCTTGTGTTCGGCTGTAGTAACGGCGGTATGGAAGGTATATCCGATCGAACGTATCCTGAACAGTGACACAGGCGTCTGGGCTGAAGGGGACAACACAACCACAACTCGTTAACCGCAAGCTGCTAACCAATAAGTGCAAATGCTAACTGCAAGCCGTGTCTTGCTCAGCATAAATAGGCGAATTCATAGCCCCTGTGGCGTGGATTCGCCTATTTCGCGTTGTTTACAATAGGAATTCTGGGGGCGTTCATCAAATGTTAAGCGTGCTGTGGATAAAATGTGGATAACATCGTGGATAAATCTTTTTTCAGCAGAATCGCCCGCAGGACAAATTTGCTTTTACACGGTGACTCCAGCTCACCCATATGACTCCTCTGCTAATGTGAATCCCGTGCTGAAAGTGGGCTGGATGAGTAAATGAGAGGGATAAATCCCATTGGTGGGGCTGAAAATGAGCCGTATGAGTAAATTAAAGGGATAAATCCCGTTGGTGGAGCCGAAAGTGGGCCGGATGAGTAAATGAAAGGGATAAATCCCATTAGCGGGGCTGAAAATGAGCCGTATGAGTAAATTAAAGGGATAAATCCCGTTGGTGGAGCCGGAAGTCGGCCGGATGAGTAAATGAAAGGGATAAATTCATAGGTGGTTCTGAAAATGGGCCGGATGAGTACCAGATGAGGAAATGAGTGAATTGTTTAGGTTTATAGAGAGTAATATATTTCTTTTGTGGATAATATGTGGATAAAATGGGAGAGGGTTGCGAAGGCAGTGAAGTCGCAGAGGAATAGATGTGTTGGAGTACTAAAAGTAAAATGAGTGTACTTGAGGTGGCTACTTGATTTAAAGAACAAAAGTGAGCCTGCGAATGAAATGAGGAACACTACTGCACTTGACTTCACTACCCGAGTCACTTCTCACCTATAAAACAAATGCCGTCCCCCTAACAACAGGGACGGCATTATTCATCTTTACAGGCTTACTCCTCCGCGCAGGCATCGGCTGGCTTCGGCTCGGGCAGCGCCCAGACGGAGACGCTGCCGCCGTTCACCGGGAATACAGCCCAGCCGTCTTCGCCGATGGTGACGGACTCCCCGCGGTTATGGGTGAAATCCTCCCATACCTCTCCGCTGCGCGCTTCGCCCACGAACATCCGCTTCTCTCCGTTGTCTCCGTTGGAGATGACTACAGCGCAGCCGGAGCCTTCGATCTCCTGAACGCCGCGCCGGACCCAGCCGATAGTGTTCGGATGGTCGAAGTAATCGTCCTGCTCCCCGTAAGCTTTGGTGTAGCGTGCGCAGAGCAGAGGATCGATCGCGTCCTTCTTGCCTTCCATCGGGGCCGGGCCGCCGATGCCGTAATAATCCCCGTAGAAGACCACGGGATATCCGTCGCGCCGCAGCAGAATCAAGGCGTAAGCACTTTGCTTGAACCAATCGCCTACCCAGGATTCCAGCGCCTCATGAGGCTGAGAATCATGATTGTCGACGAAGGTGACAGCATTCGCGGGATGCGTCTGTACCAGCGTATCATCGAAGATATGCGTCAGGTCGAAATCCCGGCCTGCCAGTGCGGCGGAGTACAGCTTGTAATGAAGAGAGACATCGAATAGATCGATCTGGTAATCTACAGTGTTCAGGAATTCGCGGCAAGCTTCCAGATTGGAGTTCCAGAATTCACCGACGATGTAGAAGTCCTCGCCGCGCTTCTTTTTCATCTCCATGGCGAATTCCTTGATGAACTCGTGGTTGATATGCTTGATCGCATCCAGCCGGTATCCGCTGCATTGCAGCGTATCGACCAGCCACTTGCCCCAGTTCAACATCTCCTGCTTCACATCTGCATTGAGGTAATCAATGTTGGCGAACATCAGATAGTCATAGTTGCCGAATTCGGTATCCACATTCTCATTCCAGCCTTTATTCGTGCCGTCAATCCGGAAGACGCCGTTGCGGCCGTCCTTGGCATCGAAATCCGTTCCGTTGAAGTGGGTATGATTCCACTTGAAGCTGGAGTATTCATCCCCGCGTCCCGGGAAATCGAATTTAGTCCAGCCTTCAATCTCGAACGGCTCGGAGATATCCTTGGTGCGGTCGTTCGGGTCCACCTCAATGACCTCGAACACCTCCGTCTCATCCGCTCCGGCTTTATGGTTCATGACCAGATCCACATAGACCGCAATGCCGTTCTTCAGGCACTCGGCAATGGCATCGATCAGCTCTTGTTTGGTTCCGTATTTCGTGCGCACATCACCCTTTTGATCGAATTCACCGAGGTCATAGAGATCGTAGACTCCATAACCGGTATCTTCGGGCGAGACGGCCTTGGTCACAGGGGGAACCCATACCGAATCAATGCCAGCCGCCTTCAGCTCCGGGGCCATCTGGGCCAGCCGTTTCCAGTGTTCTCCGTCCGCCGCGACATGCCATTCAAAAAATTGCATCATAGTATGATTTCTCTTCATATAGGTAGGCCTCCTTTACATGGGTAAGACGACTCCGACAGTTATCTGATCTGGAGATTCTGGTAATACTGGCACTTCAGCAAGGAGTAGAAGAGATTTATGTAGACCTCTGTACATCAGTTGAATAAGTCCAGTTGGCGCGGGGCCAGCCCGCCGTCGATCCCAAGCATCGATTGCAGCTCCTGAGCATTGGGAGTGGCATCCCCGGCAGAATTATTATTAAATACCACGTAAATATTCTTACAGGTCTGTTCAAGCTCCAGCAGCCGGTCCCGCCACTGCGTTAACTCTTCGGTGCTGTAGCGGTACAGATAGCGAAGCTTGCGCCAGTCCGGGTGGCTGCTCTGATTCCAGCCTGCAGTGTTGCGCCCATGCAGCCGCACGTAGGTGAGGTCCGGCCGGGTGGCGACAGGGACAATCGGGATGGAGCCGGAGCCTGCCTGCGGCTCGTCGGCTATCGTATGAATCCAGCCTTCTTGCTTCAGGAACCCGAGGGTCCGCTCACGCATCTCAGGGCTGTACCAGGAATCATTACGGAATTCGATGGCAGCGGGCACATCCAGCAGCCGCTCCTTCGCGTCACGCAGGAAATCCACGTTGTCTTTGGTGCAGTCGAACCAGGGCGGGAATTGAAACAGTGCCATCGCCAGCTTCCCCGCTGAGCGGACAGGGGCGATAGAGGTATGGAAGGCCCGGTACATCTCCTCCGGCGTATCGTAGTAATTCTTTTTCCCCCGCAGATGTCCGGTCATTCCCTGATAAGCCTTCACAATGAACTGGAACGCCTCCGGCGTCTGGTTGACCCATTTCTCGTAATTTCGGACCGGCTGAACCGCGTAGAAGGAGCTGTCAATTTCCACAATGGGAAAATGGGCGCTGTAGGCGGGCAGGCGGTCGGCAGGTTTGATTTTGCCGTACAGCTCCTCATGGTCTCCGAAGCCGGTCAGCCCGATCTTGATCATAGAACCCCCTCCATGTCGCATGAACCTGAATTCTGCCGAACGGATCGGCTAACTCTTATTAAACTGAAAACCCGCCTATGCAAACAACAGGAGAACAGGAATGACGGAAATCAGTGCAGGGACAGGAAAGAACTGGAGAAAAGGGGCTATGGAAGCTGGTATCACCAAAAGAGTAGGCGGATATACCCGGCGGGTGCCATTTATTCAAATATAAGAATTTTTGTTTCACGCTATAAATTATCCTTCTATTTCTCGCTGAAACGGTACCGTCCTTTGAAAGGACGGCGAAGCCGTTTCTACTTGTTATGCAGAGGGAAAGCGTGAGGTGACGCGCGGGGCAGGAAAAGATGGGCTTCTCCTCCATCACATGGGCTTGAAGCGGGTGATGGAGGAGACGCCATACAGATGAACGCTATTGCGGCCGTTACGCTTGGAGGAGTAGAGGGCATGGTCTGCTTCCGAGAGCAGCTCCTCCAGTGAGATCGAACGGCGGAAGGCTTCAGTCACGCCGAAGCTGGCTGTGATTTTAATTGTTCCTGTGATGGTGGAAAAGGTGCTCTGCTCGATGTCCCTGCGGATACGCTCAGAGATCAGGGCTGCTTCCTTCAAGGGGGCTCCCGGCAGGCTTAAGACGAATTCTTCACCTCCGTACCGTCCGAAGACATCCCCCTCCCGGACATGCTGGCGGCATACGCTTACTACATGCTGTAAGGCCATATCCCCGTGATGGTGCCCGTAGCGGTCGTTAATGCTCTTGAAGAAATCGATATCCAGCAGGATGACCGAGAAGGGGGCGGCTGAGCCGGCAGCTTCCTGCAGCCGTTGCCGGCTCAGCTCCATGAAGTGGGTCCGGTTGTAGATGCCGGTCAGGCTGTCGATGGTGGCGAGCTGCAGCAGCTTGTCCTGGAGCAGGGTGCGTTCGGTAACATCAATCAGCATGATCATCCGCCCGGCAAGATGGCCGTCATGCTTCTGGACCGGAGAGGAACGGACCTGATAATAGCAGACTTCTCCGCCGGAATGCCATACCAGCTCCTGCTCCTCGCTGATCTGCGGATTGGAATTCATTACATAATCGACAGCTTCCTTGCCGGCAGGCAGGAAGAGCTGGGCCAGCGGGCGGCCGATGGCGGAGGCATCCAGATCCTCAAGCATCTCGGCAGCGGCCCGGTTATAATCCACCAGCTTGTCGGAGAGGTCCATAACCAGTACGCCGTCGCGCATGCTCTCGAACAGATTCTCGCGGGCAATCGGTGCGGCGGTCAGCATCCCTCTGGACAGAATGGCCCATATATACAGGGACGAGGTTACGCTCATCACAACGGGTACAGGGTCTGTTCCGTATGGAGTCAGGTCCATCAGATAGAGGAAGGCCCCCAGCGCAGGCAGGAATTGTCCGACAAAAATAATCAGCATCTGCCGCAGATAAGCCCGCCGCATCCGGCCCCAGCGCCAGAGGATCAGGCACATACCGGCCAGCATACAGCCGAAGGTCAGACTGCCCTGCACGATATACCAGGGTCCCATGACGATATCCACCAGCGGTGCAGGCGCGCCTTCCCGGAAGTAGATAGCCTTATAGAACAGGTGATGGGAGTCGTTGGTCCAGACAAGCACCGTGGAGATCACCGGGATGGAGTAGAGGAGGACCAGCAGTTTTCGGGAGACTAGCTTCTCTAAGCCCACGAAGTGCATGATCATCAGCAGACTGGAGGGCGCGATGTACGGCATTCCGAGATACTCCAGCTTGATCCAGAACTTAATCTGTTCCATCGAGTTCCCCGAGAGCTCGAGCGCGAAGGCGAATGTGTATACCGCCGAGGCGGCGGAGCTGACGATGAATGCGCGCAGGCCCGAGAAGTCAGTCTTCCTGTAAAAAGCAAACAGGGCGAGCAAGGCGTTCAGCACACCGGAGATCGAAACGATAATAATGTAGTTGGAAATCAGAGATGCCATGGGGAGCGCCTCCATGAATTGGGATAAGCATTGGACATTGTGAATAGTCTCCTGGACACAAAATGAAATGCAATGGCAACGCCGTTTTCACTTATAGTTATTTACTATTTTTATCGGCAATCAGCTCTATTATTTACACTGTAAGCGGCTCCCTAGACAAAGTGACGGAATTTCACAGTCTCAATGTTACGCTTTGTCTAATGTGGGATTCGCAGGCAACGTGTAACATGTTAATTAATCCTACATGAAATGATGAAGAGGACGAGAGTTAAGATAATTATGTGATGTTAATTAACATTGAATAGATTCAGGGATGGAGGGGGACTGGAGATGTCACTAGTAGCAGCAAAAATTCCTGAAATACAGCTGGAGCATGTCGAAATGCGTTACCAGACGGAGACGGCAGATGTGCTGGCCCTGCATCAGGTAAGTCTCGATATTGCCAAGGGGGAGTTCGTCTCCCTGCTGGGTCCTTCCGGGTGCGGAAAGACTACTCTTCTGAGGCTGATGGCAGATCTTATAACACCAACGGCTGGAAATATCATGGTGGCAGGCAAAAACGCCAAGGAGGCCCGGCTGGCACAGAAATACGGTATTGTGTTCCAGAGTCCGGTGCTGTATGACTGGCGGAAGGTCAAGCATAATATTACACTGCCGCTGGAGCTGCTGGGCGTCAAGAAATCGATCCGTGAGGACAAAGCGCTGGAGCTGCTTGATCTCGTGGGCTTGCAGGGGTTCGCCGATAAGTATCCCTGGCAGCTCAGCGGGGGGATGCAGCAGCGTGTAGCCATTGCCCGGGCGCTCTCCATGGAGCCGGAAATCCTGCTCATGGATGAACCGTTCTCGGCGCTGGATGAATTCACGCGCGAGCGGCTGAATGAAGAGCTGCTCTCCGTCTGGAGTAAGGTACAGAGCACGATTGTGTTCGTAACCCACAGTATTCCCGAATCGATCTTCCTGTCGGACCGGGTGTTCGTCCTGTCTCCGCATCCGGGCAGGCTCTCGGCGGTTGTCGATATTCCGCTGCCCCGTCCGCGTACGGCGGACATGAGGAACAGTCCGGAGTTCTTCGAGCTGATTGCCCGTATCCGCGACAGCTTCGAAGGGGTGTAGTGATGAAGCTGAGCCGTGCGTTAATGCGGAACCGTGCGCTACCGCTGTTTGTCTGGATCTGCGGCCTGCTGGTGCTGTGGGAGGCGGTCTCCTGGTGGCTGCTGCATGTGGCGAAGACGCCGCTGGCCCAGTCCAAGCTGCCTTATGTCCACGAGGTGGCGCTTACTCTGTGGCAGTACAGCGGCACCCTTCTCCGTGAAGGGGGAGCTACCTTCGGCAATGCCGGGGTGGGCTTCCTGATCGGAGCGCTCTCTGGAGTGCTGCTGGCCGTGCTGATGAGTCTCTCCCGGACGATAGAGCAGCTTGCCTTCCCGTATGCGGTTGCTTCGCAGATGATTCCGATTCTGGGGCTGGCGCCGATTATATACGGGATTGTGCGGGATGAGCAGCTGTCGCGGATCATCATCTCCGGCTATATCACCTTCTTTCCGGTGGCGTTGAATATGCTGCGCGGTCTGCGGAGTGTGGACCCCTCTGCCCTGGAGCTGATGCACTCTTATGCCGCTAAGCCGTGGGCTGTATATTGGAAGCTGCGCTTCCCGGCAGCGCTGCCGGGGCTGTTCAGCGGGCTGAAGATTGCAGCGCCGCTGGCTGTAACGGGTGCAATTCTGGTTGAGCTCATGGGTGCGCAGCGCGGGATCGGGGTCATTATGCTCCGCAATCTCTATTACGGACCCTCCCATACGTATATGTTCTGGTCTACGGTACTGGTTGGTGCTCTGCTGGGCATGGCCAGCTATTGGCTGATGAGTCTGGTGGAACGTCTGGTAGCCCCCTGGCAGCCGGAATTCCGTCCCCAAGGAGGCAGCCGCTAATGGAAAGTAATACGGTTCGCGAATTCCCGTCATCTAACAACGTTATTACGCCAGATACGGATCAAGGCGGAGATCCATGGAAATTCCTGAAATGGCTGAACCCCGGGTTTGTGCTGCCGCTGCTTGCCGGAGCTTTGTTCCTGCTGCTGTGGGAGCTCCAGATCTTTCACCGCATCTTCGATCTGAAGAAATATCAGCTCCCCTTGCCCTCCGCCATCGCTGAAGCGATGCGGGACAATCTCAGTCTGCTGCTCTCTTATACAGGGTATACCCTCACTGAAGCCGTTCTTGGTATGCTGATCGGCTCCGGCTGCGGCTTCCTGATTGCCTTGGCTGCTACGGCCTGGCCCCGCTGGGGCGGCGGCAGTCTCACGATGGTAGCTGCACTCAATGCCGTGCCCATTGTGGCGCTTGCCCCTATCATGAACCTGTGGTTCGGGGACGGCATCGGCTCGCGGGCGGCAATTGTGACCGCGACCACTATGGCGGCTATGGCGATCAATGCCTACAAGGGCATGGCGGCTGTGGACCCGCTGGCGCTGGACCTGATGCATTCCTATGCGGCAGGCAAACGGGCGGTATTCCGCCATCTGCGGATTCAGAACAGTCTGCCTTATGTATTCACCGCCTTGAAGATCAACGCTACCGCGAGCATGATCGGGGCGATTGTCGGAGAGTTCTTCTTCTCCTCGCGGGGGCTGGGTTATCTGCTCTCGAATTCCATCAAGGTGGCGAAGATGCCGCTGGGCTGGTCTTGCATCGTGCTTGCCGCGGTTGCCGGAGTAATCTTTTACCTGGTCGTAGAGCGGCTGGAGAAGGTGTTTATCAAGTGGCACCCTTCCCGGCGTACGTAGCGTGTAATTCCTGCATAGGGCAACAAGAACGCAATCATACTGTGTTAGGCCGTCTTACAAAAAAATGATTGGTAGGGGGAGTTGCTATGATGAAGGGCAAACAGAGCAAATATCGTGGAGGATTATGGCTTGCGGCGACTCTAATGCTGATCTCGCTGCTTGCGGGCTGCGGCGGCAACAACAACGCCAGTCCCTCCGGAGCAGAAGCGACTGCGGGGAATGCGGCGGCAGCTTCACCGGAAGCTGCGGCAACCACAGAACCGGCGGCTGAGCCGGTTACCGTGAAGCTGCAGCTCAAATGGGTGCCGCAGGCCCAGTTCGCAGGGTACTTCCTGGCGCAGGACAAAGGGTATTATGCGGCGGAGGGCCTGAAGGTTGAGATTCTGCCGGGCGGGCCGGATATCGTGCCTGAGCAGCAGGTGGCCGGCGGTTCGGCCGATATCGGGGTGGACTGGGTGGCGAGTCTGCTGACCAGCCAGGAGCAGGAGATGCCGCTGGTGCAGATCGCCCAGATTTTCCAGAAGAGCGGGCTGGTGCTGGTATCCAAGAAGGAGGCGGGCATCACTACACCGACTGAGCTGAAGGGCAAGAAGGTGGGCAACTGGATGGGCGGCAATGAGTTTGAGCTTCTGGCGCTTTTTGATAAATACAAGCTGGATTCAGGCAAGGATCTGAACTTCACCAAGCAGGGCTTCACGATGGACCAGTTCCTCGGCGGTGAGCTGGATGCGGCCTCGGCCATGACCTATAACGAATATCAGGTGGTGCTGGAGTCAGGCATTAAGGCAGAGGACCTCAGTGTTATCGACATGAATGACGAAGGTGTGGCGATGCTCGAAGACAATCTGTTCGCCAATAAGGAGTGGCTGGAGGGCAACAAGGAGACGGCGGCCAAGTTCGTCCGCGCTTCTCTGAAGGGCTGGGCGGATGCGATTGCTGATCCCGAAGCAGCTGTGGACAGTGTGATGAAGCTTGCGGAAGCGGGCAGTACAACCCGGGAGCATCAGCTGACGATGATGACAGAGGTTGCCAAGCTGATCCAGCCGGAGGGCTTCGATGCTTCCAAGCTGGGCTATACGGATGCTGCCGCCTTCCAGCAGACTGCCGATATCGCGCTGAAATTCGGGGTCATCAAGACGGCTTCCAAGGTGGAGGAGGCTTACACGAACGAGATTGTGGAGATGGCGGCGAAATAACAGGCAACAGGATTCCTTCATAGCTGAAGCAGATGGCCGCCTGGTAAGGCGGTCATCTCTTCTAGGGTAGCGGACGAACACAGGAAAAGAGGTGCGGACGATGACACTGCTCACGGGGCAGGCCAGTAAGGTGAAGAACTATATAAATGGAGCTTGGGTGGAGTCCTCCTCCGGGCGGCAGGAGGAAGTGTTCAACCCGGCGACCGGCGAAATCATTGCCTATGTGCCGATCTCCAGCCGGGAGGAGCTGGATGCAGCCGTGCGGGCAGCTTCCAGAGCTTATTCCGAGTGGAAAAGAGTCGCCGTCCCGCGCCGGGCCCGCTATTTCTTCCGGTACCAGCAGCTGCTGTTACAGCACAGCAAGGAGCTGGCGGAGCTGATCACGCTGGAGAACGGTAAAAGCCTGGAGGAAGCGCTGGGAGAGGTGCAGCGCGGCATCGAATGCGTGGAATTCGCCGCCGGCGCTCCCACGCTGATGATGGGCAGCCAGCTGCCGGATATCGCGACAGGCGTAGAGTCCGGCATGTACCGCTATCCCCTGGGAGTTGTGGGCGGCATCGCCCCGTTCAACTTCCCGATGATGGTGCCCTGCTGGATGTTCCCGCTGGCGGTAGCCTGCGGCAACGCCTTTGTGCTGAAGCCCTCCGAGCGGACACCGCTGCTGGTGAACCGGCTGGCCGAGCTGTTCGCAGAAGCGGGCTTCCCGCCGGGGGTGCTGAATGTGGTGCACGGGGCGCATGAGGTGGTGGATGGCCTGCTGGCGCATGAGGAGGTGAAGGCGGTCTCCTTCGTCGGCTCGCAGCCGGTGGCGGAATATGTCTATAAGCAGGGGACTGCGCACGGCAAGCGGGTGCAGGCGCTGGCCGGCGCGAAGAATCATTCGATCGTGCTGAAGGATGCCGATCTGGACCATGCGGTGAAAAATATCCTGTCCGCAGCCTTCGGCTCGGCGGGCGAACGGTGCATGGCCTGCGCTGTAGTGGTGGTGCAGGAGGACATTGCCGATGAGCTGGTGAGCCGGATCGCTGCGGCCGCAGATGGATTGAAGATCGGGAACGGCAAGGAGGAGGGTGTGTTCCTGGGCCCGGTCATCCGGCAGGCGAACAAAGACCGGACGATTGATTACATTGAAGCTGGGCTTGACGAGAAAGCGGTGCTGGTGCGGGATGGCCGCAAGGATGCTGCGGCTGCGGGCAACGGCTATTTCCTGGGCCCGACAATCTTCGATCATGTGGTACCGGGTATGAAGATCTGGCGTGACGAGATCTTTGCGCCGCTGCTGTCAGTGGTGCGGGTGAAGAATCTGGCGGAGGCGATAGCGGTCACGAATGAGTCGCCCTTTGCCAACGGGGCCTGCATCTATACTGACAGCGCCAGGGCGGTCCGTGAATTCCGTGAGGAGATCGATGCGGGGATGCTGGGTGTCAATCTGGGCGTACCTGCGCCGATGGCATTTTTCCCTTTCTCAGGGTACAAGAAATCGTTCTATGGAGATCTGCACGCGAACGGCCGTGACGGTGTGGAGTTCTACACCCGCAAGAAAATGATTACCGCGCGTTACTAAAAGAAGGAAAGCCAAGGAGGAGAGTGTGCCGTGCAGAGTCTGGGCAAAGAAAGTGAGCTGGCGGTTAAGAAGGACCAGCGGTATTTGTGGCATAATATGACTCCTTACAGTGAGCAGCATCCGCCGATGATTGCCGCTTCCGCAAGCGGTTCATGGGTTACCGATATCGACGGCAACACATTCCTGGACGGCATGTCTGGCCTGTGGTGCGTGAATGTGGGGTACGGGCGCAAGGAGCTGGCGGAGGCGGCGTACAACCAGCTGCTGAGCCTGCCGTATTTCCCGCTGACGCAGAGCCATATGCCGGCCATCGCGCTGGCCGAGAAGCTGAATGAATGGCTGGAGGATGAGTATGTCATCTTCTTCTCCAACAGCGGCTCGGAAGCGAACGAAGCAGCCTTCAAAATCGCCCGCCAGTACCAGCAGCAGACCGGCCAGCCTGACCGCCATAAATTCATAGCCCGCTACCGGGGCTATCACGGAAGCTCGCTGGGCGCCCTGGCGGCGACCGGGCAGGCGCAGCGCAAGTACAAGTACGAGCCGCTGGGCGGCGGGTTCCTGCATGTAGCGCCGCCGGACAGCTACCGCCGTCCGGCCGGCATGAGCGAAGAGGCGTTCAACCTCCAGTGTGCGCAGGCGATTGAGGATATGATCGTCTGGGAAGGCGCAGAGTCTGTAGCGGCGGTAATTATGGAGCCGGTCATTACCGGCGGGGGCGTAATCGTGCCGCATCAGGTCTATATGGACCGGGTGCAGGAGATCTGCCGGACCTACGGCGTATTGCTGATTATCGACGAGGTGATCTGCGGCTTCGGGCGGTCCGGCCGCAAGTTCGGACACCACAATTTCGGGATCAAGCCCGATATTGTCACAATGGCGAAGGGGCTGACGAGCGGCTATCTGCCGTTATCGGCTACCGCTGTGCGCAAGGAGATCTATGAGGCCTTCAAGGATAACAGCGATGACTACGGGCATTTCCGGCATGTGAACACCTTCGGCGGCAATCCGGCTGCCTGTGCGCTTGCCCTGCGCAACCTGGAGATTCTGGAGCAGGAGCGGCTGGTCGAACGCGCCGGAATTCTGGGCCGCAGGCTGGAAGGCGGGTTCGCTGGGCTTCTGGAGCATAAGCTGGTTGGCGATATCCGCAGCTTCGGGCTGGTCCTGGGGATTGAGCTGGTGGCGGATAAGGCCACCAGAGTGCCTGCTGAGCTAAGTGTGGTTAAGGGAATTATTGCCGACTGCAAAGCCAAGGGGCTGATTATCGGCAAGAACGGCGATACGGTGGCTGGCTTCAATAATGTGCTCACCTTCGCTCCGCCGTTATCCTCGACGGATGAGGATGTGCAGTTCATCATCGATACCTTCACAGCTGTGCTGAACGGGAGCTGGGCAGAGTGAATTTCTCCGGGTACAGGAACTGGTAGGCGCGCAGGGCGACCTGAATGGAGATCCGGTTCTCCGGGAGCATGAAGTCCTCGCCGAGCAGCTCGGTGATTTTGTCCAGCCGGTAGTAGAGGGATTGCCTGACGATGAAGAGGCTGCGGGCGGCGATCTGCTTCGACCCGTCATGATCGAGGTAGACGCGCAGCGTCAGCAGCAGTTCGCTGCCCTTCGCCTCATCGTGGTCAATCAGCGGGCCGATATAGCTGCGGATGAAATTCTCCAGCGTCTTGCCGTCGTTCAGGCTCAGCAGCAGCTGGAAGACGCCTAACTCCTCATACATGAGGACCGGCTTCTGGTAACAGGAATGGAGGGACAGCGCTTGTACAGCTTCCTGGTAACCGGCATGAGCATGCTTCAGGCCCTTGTGGGACTTGCTGACTCCGATGACGAGCTGCAGGTCCTTCAACTTTTCATCCGCACGGATATGCTGCAGGGAATCAAGCGCCTGCTGCAGGCGCAGCTTGCCGGGCAGCTTGGACTGGATATCCAGTGCGATGACGGTCAGCCGGTTGTTCTTCAGGGTGATCAGCGGCCGGAGGGAATACTTCTCGAAGATGGAGCGCAGAATGAGCGAAAGATGGAAGGTGATGGATTCCCAGTCATTCTCCGAGCTGTTCCATTTGACATCCCGGGGATTCTCAATCTCGATCAGACAGACCCGGTAGGGCAGCTCATTGACCAGGTTGAAGTCCGGGCCGACCAGCCCCTTGAGCCGGTTGTCGTCCTGAGTGCGTCCAGAGGCCAGCTCATCCACCCACAGATTCTCCGAGAACAGCTTCCGCTCCTCCATGTACCGCGTGCGCAGCAGCTCCTGTGCGATGGATAAGGAGGCGGAATCGAGCAGCAGACAGTCGAATTCCTGCGGCTTGTGATTACAGACCATCAGGATATAGGCCCAGGTCTGATCCAAGGCTCCAACGGGCTTCACGGCGATGGTCTTGTGGCCGTATTCGCGGATATAGGGGGCCGCCTCGGGCTGTACCCCTTCCATCTCTTCGCTGAAGGTCTCGAAGAAGCCCAGCAGCGGGCGCTGCTCCTCGGGCGCGAGGGCCGGGAAGAAGAGAGGTTTACCTTGCAGGTGCATATAGAGAATCTGTGTGCGGGTGCTTTTACATAACAATTGCAGGACCTTAAGGGTCCCCTGGGAGGTTAGGGTCAGCCGGTGGAATTCGCGGGAGATGCTCTCCAGCTCTTGCAGCATCCGGTGATGGCGGTTGATGATGAGAGAATGCAGATCGAGTGTAATGTCGACGAACCGTACAGTGCGGGTGAATTGGATCAGCGGAAAATCATGCAGGTTCGCCAGATTGATCATCTCCTGCGGAATGGCACTGAAGTAGGCTCCCAGCTCAATGCACAGGCAGGCGGCGTTCTTATCAATCAGATTCTGCATGAAGGACAGGGCGGCGTCGAGATCCGTGCTTGCGCTCATTCCGGTAGTCAGAATCATCTCTTCCCCGTGAATCAGACTCTCCAGGCTCGCGCTCTCCAACACATGCACCCAGCGGACTGCCCGGTTCAGGCCGTTTCTTCCCCCGATCAGCTCAGCTTCAGCGAACAGCGGCCGCTTCAGCGCGTCGCGGATCGTAAATACAAGTTCAAAGTCCATAAGCTTCCCCCTCGTTAACATAGTTCTCAGGCCATTCTCACAGGTAAAAAATAGACTTTTGAAATTAGACAATCTGTCTAATGTAACGAAAAAACGAATTGACTATAGTTTGAATATAATATGTCAGGAAACTTAACTCAAATTGGAGTGTGATTAACGATTTTTATCGGCTTGAAGTTTATTTTACTACAATAATTCTTACAAGTATGCAAAATATTAAGGCGATCATCGTAATAATGTTATATTATATAACATAAATCGAAGCCGAGAGTGGAAGCTACTTTGGCCAGAAGGAGGGGTACCCAATGGAGCAATCTTCACCGTTAACCACATTTACACCTGAGCTGTTCATGCGTAATTTTGCCGAGGCAGAGCCGGGGCTTACCCGCAAGGGAGCTATCGAAGAATCTAACCGCTGTCTGTACTGCTATGATGCGCCGTGTATCCAGGCCTGTCCGACCAGCATCAATATCCCTTCCTTCATCAAAAGAATCGCTACCGACAATCTCAGAGGGGCGGCGCAGACCATCATGGACGCTAATCCGGTCGGCGCAAGCTGCGCACGGGTATGTCCTACGGAGGAGCTGTGCGAGGGGGCCTGTGTGCTGAACGGCGCTTCCGCACCGATTGAGATTGGCCTATTGCAGCGGTATGCCACGGACTGGGCGATCCGCAGCGGGCTCCAGCTTTTCCGGGCAGGTGAGCCTAACGGCAAGAAAGTAGCGGTGATCGGCGGAGGACCGGCAGGTCTGTCGGCGGCCAGAGAGCTGGCGCGCGAAGGCTTCCAGGTGGTGATCTATGAGGCGAAGCCGCTGGCCGGAGGCCTGGATACCCACGGGATTGTCTCCTTCCGGCTGCCGCAGGATATTTCGCTCTGGGAAGTGGAGCAGGTGGAGAGGCTGGGCGTAGAGATCCGCACGGGAATGAAGGTGGGCGTGGATATTTCCATAGAAGAGCTTAAGGCCGGATATGATGCCATTGTGCTGGCGGCCGGGATGGGGTACGTCCCTCCGCTGGGGATTGAAGGCGAGAAGCTGTCCGGTGTCTATGATGCAATTGAGTTGGTGGAGACCACCAAGACCGGGATTCCTGCCCTGGAGCTGATGGGACAGCGTGTGGCTGTCATTGGTGCAGGCAATACGGCCATTGATGCGGCCACCTGCTCGGTGCGGCTCGGCGCGGCGAACGTGAAGATGATCTACCGCCGGACTCGCGGGGAGATGACGGCTTATGATTTTGAATATGAATTCGCCAAGCAGGAGGGTGTGGAGTTCAACTGGCTGACGCTGCCGAAGCGGATTGTCGGGGATGAGCAGGGGAATGTCGCGGCACTGGAATGTGTGCGGATGGAGCTGAGCGGTGAGGCCGGGCCGGATGGACGCCTGTCTCCCGTGCCGGTGGCAGGCTCGGAATTCCTGCTCCCGGTGGATGCTGTAGTGGTGGCTATCGGCCAGAAGCGGCGGATGGACCTCATTGAGGCGCTGGGGCTTAAGCATAAGCGGGGGGTAGTGGAGATTGATCCCGCGACCGGCCGTACCTCTGATCCGCAGATTTATGCTGCCGGCGATATTGTTTTTGGGGCAGGAACGGGGGAGGCCATGGTGGTCTCAGCCGCGCAGCAGGGCAAGGATGTTGCCTATGCGATTGTGAAGCAGTGGTCAGGCCGTCAGGATGGCGTAGTCGGCTCTGCCGTATAAAGCGTATTTCTTAGAAGGGGAGGGAATGGCAATGGCAGATCTCAGTATTGATTTTGCAGGCATCAAGTCACCGAATCCGTTCTGGCTGGCCTCTGCGCCGCCTACCAATACAGGCTATCAGGTGCAGCGTGCGTTCGAGGCAGGCTGGGGAGGCGCGGTGTGGAAGACGCTCGGAGAGCCGGTCATCAATACCTCGGCCCGGTTCGCCGCCGTTCATTTTGGCGGCCAGCGTGTAGCGGGCTTCAACAATATTGAGCTGATTACCGACCGTCCGCTGGAGGTCAACCTGAAGGAAATCTATGAGACGAAGCGGAGATTCCCGGACCATACGATCATTGCTTCCCTGATGGTGGAGCCGAAGCGGGAGAAGTGGCATGAGATTGTGAAGCGCGTGGAGGCCATCGGGGTAGACGGTCTGGAGCTGAACTTCGGCTGTCCGCACGGCATGGCTGAACGCGGCATGGGCGCGGCTTCGGGCCAGCAGCCTGATTTGGTGCAGGCGCAGACCGCCTGGGTCAAGGAGGTGGCAACCACCCCGGTCATTGTGAAGCTGACGCCGAACATCACCGACATTACCGTGGTGGCCCGGCACGCCGTCAAGGGCGGAGCGGATGCGATCAGCCTGATCAATACCATCAACAGTCTGGCCGGGGTGGACATCCACAGCTGGAATACGATTCCGAATGTCGGCGGCCAGGGAGCGCACGGCGGTTATTGCGGCCCGGCTGTCAAACCGATTGCCCTTAGCATGGTGGCAGAATGTGCCCGGGACCGTGAAGTCGGCGTACCGATCTCCGGCATCGGCGGCATCTCCACCTGGCAGGATGTCGTCGAATTCATGCTGATGGGCTCGACAGGGATTCAGGTCTGCACAGCGGTTATGCATCATGGCTTCAGGATTGTGGAGGAGATGATCGACGGTCTGAACCATTACCTGGACGAGAAGGGGCTGGCTTCGGTAACCGAGCTGATTGGCAAGTCGGTGCCTAAGTATTCCAACTGGGGCGATCTTGACCTTAACTATCAAGTCGTTGCGCGGATCAACGAGGAGAACTGTATCAACTGCAATAAATGCCATATTGCCTGTGAAGACGCCTCTCATCAATGCATCGATATGCTGACGAATGCGGAGGGCAAGGCGATTCTGCAAGTGCGTGAGGAGGATTGTGTGGGCTGCAATCTGTGTTCGATTGTCTGCCCGGCAGACGGAGCCATTGATATGATTGTACTGGAGGGCGGAGCGGCCCCGATGAGCTGGAATCAGCGCAGCCGGATCATCAGCGGGGTTAACGGTTCTTATTCGGAAGCGGAGGTGGGATAAGATGAAGAAGATCATCAAGCACGGAATTATCGTTACAGCGGCAGATACGTATACGGGGGATGTCCTGATTGAGGATGGAATCATCAGTGGCATCGGCCTGAATCTGGAAGCGCCGGGAGCGGAGATCATTGATGCTTCCGGCTGTTATGTCTTTCCGGGAGGGATTGATCCCCACACCCATCTGGATATGCCCTTCGGCGGTACAGTTACCGCCGATGACTTCGAGACCGGCACGATTGCCGCTGCTTACGGCGGAACCACCACGGTCATCGATTTCTGCCTGACTACGAAGGGGCAGCCGCTCCAGCAGGCTGTAGATACCTGGCATCACAAATCGCAGGATAAAGCGGTCATCGACTACAGCTTCCACCTGATGGTGTCAGAGCTGAATGACAAGGTGCTCAGCGAGCTGCCGCAGATTATCGAGCAGGAGGGCATCACCTCGCTGAAGGTGTTCATGGCCTACAAGAACACGTTCCAGGCGGACGACGGGGTTCTGTATAAGACGCTTCAGGCGGCGAAGCACGAAGGGGCGCTGGTTATGGTGCATGCCGAGAATGGGGATGTCATCGAGTATCTGGTGGACCAGGCGCTGGCCGCAGGAAATACCGATCCGCTCTATCATGCGCTGACCCGTCCTCCTGAGCTGGAGGGCGAGGCGACGGGCCGGGCGGCGTATTTGACCGGGCTGACGGATTCACAGCTCTATGTGGTGCATGTCACCTGCGCCGAGGCGGCCTGGAAAATTGCGGAGGCCCGCAAGAAAGGGCTGCGCGTCTACGGCGAGACCTGCCCGCAGTATCTGGTGCTGGATCAGTCGGCGCTGGCGAAGCCGGACTTTGAAGGCGCCAAGTATGTCTGGTCCCCTCCGCTGCGCGAACAGTGGAACCAGGAGGTCCTCTGGGATGCCCTCTGGAGCGGGACGCTGCAGACCATCGGCTCTGACCAGTGCTCGTTCAACTTCAAGGGGCAGAAGGAGCTGGGACGGGGAGACTTCTCGAAGATCCCGAACGGTGGGCCCACCATCGAAGACCGGTTCAGTGTCCTCTACTCCGAAGGGGTGCAGAAGGGCCGGATCACGCTCAACAAATTCGTGGATATCATCGCCACCTCAAGCGCCAAGCTGTTCGGCCTGTTCCCGCAAAAGGGTACGATTGCCGTGGGCAGCGATGCTGATATCGTGATCTTCGATCCGGCAGTGGAACGGACACTGTCGGCAGAGACCCATCATATGAATGTGGACTATAATGCGTTCGAGGGGCTGGAAGTCAAGGGAGAGCCGGTCTCTGTGCTGAGCCGGGGAGAGTTCGTGATCCGGGACAAAGTATTCGTCGGTGCCGCAGGCCAAGGCAAATACCTGCACCGCAAGCGCTTCGAGGCCGAAGCTCCCCATCCGGCCCAGGCAGAAATCAGCGGAGGAGTGGTCTGAGATGTCAGCATTTGCAGAGTTCGACCGGGAACGGCAGGAAATCGACAATCTTGTCGGGCTGGGCTATAACGTTGCCGGAATCTATGAGGATCTGGACGGTGCCAGGGTTACCTTCATCCGCAGGGAGCCGGCCGGCGGGCCGGTGGAGCTGCTGCTGCTCACAGCGGACGCGCGCAAGCATGTGACGACGCTGCTTGTTGGCGGAAGCAGACCTGTGGAGTCGATTGAAGCCCAGGCGTAAACCGGAATAACGGAGATCAAGCTCCGAACGTCTCTGACGTTGGCTTGGTCTTTTAGTTACGTTTAGGAGAGTAAGAGTTTATAATGTATGCGGAAAACCGAATACAATCTCATGCCCCTCATGGCTAATGCTGTATCCCTCTAATTTGCAGGTTGGCATTGAGTTCATCCGTACGGAATTCATGGCGCAGGATAGACATGATCTGGAGTGACTCAAATCCACCCTCCGTCCGGATACATTCGCGGAGGGTGCCTTCCTTTTTGAAGCCGGCCGCTTCATAGACATGCTGCGCTCTGACATTGTAATCCTTAACGTCGAGCCACAGCCGGTGCGTATCCGTGAGATTGAATGCCCAATGGATCAGCAGCTTCAGCGTAACTGTTCCGTAGCCGCGTTCCTTGGTCTGTATTACAATCCGCTTGATACAGAGTGTGAGATTAGGATATGTATATACACCATAGTACAAGAAATATAGACGGCAGCTAATGATGTAAGGGATATGTATGTGGATGGAGCTGCCGCAGTTGCAGGGTACACTGCTACGTCAGACGGTTAACGGACTCCAGTGCAGAGAAGACGGAGACGGACGGAGATTGGGTGATTTCGATCCTTGCCGGGGCGTTCGCTGTGACATCGGGCGAGTAGAGATAGATGCTATTCGCGGCTTCAGAGGTGCGGATTCTGGTGAATTCATTGGCCAGGCTGATCGTTGAGGAGGAGGCAAGCGTAAGTTCTTTGACCCTCAGCTTGAACGTGACCAGAGTCTGATCTACTGCCGGAATCGCCTGCTGCCCGCTGCCCGCTTCAACCTGAATATCAATGCCGCGCATACTTGTGTTTTTTCCGAGATAGATACTGCCATCCACAGGACTCTGGAAATTGAACTGGAACAGGTTATCGACCTCATTGCCAGCCGTATAATTTCCTTCCGTATAGACCGAATGCTGTGTATATTCAAGGTTATCAAATACCTGGCTGTCATATTGGATAATGAAGTTAAGATAGCTGTAGCCAAGGTCATTTGGCGCGAAGTCTTTTAAATGCACCAGCACGGTAACTTCATCCCCCGGATTATAGGCCTCTTTGTCAGTGGTCACTTCAACAGACATCGCAGGAGCGGTGGTATCCACTGCAGCCTCACGAATCATGGACATCATAAGCGGCAGTACCTTCATCCCTCTGATTGCCCGCTTGAATCTATTCCTTTTATTCATGTTACATCCCCCATTGCCATCATAATGATGCATCCCTATGCACGAATGATCTTGTATATGAACAATGGTAACAATTGTCACTGATAAAATACTGATAAACGTCGAACCATGGCGTAAAATATCGAAAAAATGCCGGGATTATAAATAAAATTCTAAAGCTCCTCTAGCCCATGCAGGAATTTCATCTCTGCAAAAGCCGATTTGTGAGTTCTGGATTTCCATCACCACCTCAGGTTCACTGGTGTTGTCGATAATGGTGACTTCATCTGAGATCTCTAATGCAGGTTTCAGGTTGCTCAAGGATTCACCGTATCTCCAGCGGATATCTTTTTCGGCAATCCAATGCCCTCCTTGCTCCACTCTTGAAGCTACCCGATCTATATGCATTTGCACATCCTGTAATCCAATATAATACATGACGACTTTATAACCTTGTTGCTTAGCTGTCTTCATGTGACGTAAGACAAAACTTCCCGATAGAGTAGTTTCTATAGCGAAGTTTTCTTTACGACTGATTAGTTCCCTTATTTGCTTTACAGCCTCTCGTCCAGCAGACAGATCTGCACTTCTGGGATTTTCCGGATTAATCCTCTTAGCAATCTGGTCCGGATCAATAATGGTTCCAACATAGTCCCTCAACTGGAAACTAATTGTGCTTTTTTCCAGCTCCATTAGTTCCGGCAAAAACCGTCATTACAGATTTAGATTCACTCATGACTAACAAGCTCAGTCCGGTTACCGGCTACATCATAAGTAATTTCGAATTTTTGACCAGTGGCATCTTCACGAATTCGTTTCCCGTTTTTTATATAATAGATGGAAGCTCCTGCTTTCTTGGCTTCTGCGACTGCATGCTGGTTTGCCTTTTTTAGTAACCGTTGTAATTCTTCTCTTTGGGGCAGCATTAGGATAGCACCTCACTTGAATATTGGGATTTATTTTATGATAGTATAACACAACCCAATTCCCCCCCTGAAAATACCCCGACCCTATTTACCCAGCCGCCGGTATTCGTCGACGAACCAGTCCGGCAAGGCGTCGCCGGTCTCTGCAATGTAGGATTCACTGAACTGGGTGAATTTGCGCTGTGCGCGCAGGGGTTTGGCGGTTTCGTAATAGATCGCAATCAGCCGCAGGGCGTAGCTCTCCTCCAGCGGCTCCAGCTCCGTCAGGCGCATGGCGTAATCTTCGGCCTCGTGTGGCCGTGCAGCCTGCACCAATCCCAGGGTAAGCTGCTCCAGCAGCTTGAGGTACAGCCGGCGGTATTTGTCACGGGCGGAATACACCCAGAGGCTGTCCAGCGACTGAAGCAGATCACCGGTGTACAGAGCGGCGGCCTGCTGCATACCCTCTAGCTGGCTGCTTTGCAGCGCAAGCGCCGCAGCTTCCTGGAATTTCTCAATGTCCCCCTCAATCCCCCTCGATTCCAGCCTGTAGTTTTCCCTGCCGAAGGTCAGCTCAATCTTGTCCTCCAGCGCGGCTTTCTTCAAGGTGGTGCGGATCTGGTAGACCGTAGTGTGCAGATATTGCTTGCCCTTCTCGTAATTCCACTGCGGAAACACATCATTCAGAATGACGCTGACACTGCCCTGCCTGTGAATCCACAGATACGCAAATAATTCCTGTGCCTTATGTGTCCTCCACTTCACCAAGCCCTGAGGGCTGGTTAGCTCATAATCCCCCAGGAGCCGGAACGCAGTTGTCCTCCCGGCTGCTCCAGTTGCTTCGGCTGCTCCGGCAACCCCAGGCGCTAGACGCTTACTGAGCAGCTTGTTCCAGGTCTTGAGCAGCCGCGAAGGATCAACGGGCTTCAGCAGATAATCCATCGCAGACAAGTCGAAGGCTTCGACAGCATAATTCCGGTAGGCGGTTACGAATACGATGTCTGTGTCCGGAGATACCGGCAACAGCTTCTCGGCAAAAGTGAGACCGGACAGCTCCGGCATCTGGATGTCCAGGAATAGAACATCCGGCTTCAGTTCGGAAGCAGCAGCGAGGGCTTCGCGCGGGTTATCGTACGTCAGGACAGAGGATACTCCTTCACACTGGAGCAGCAGCCGCTTCATCTGATCCAGTGCCGGCCATTCGTCATCAATTACCATTACAGAGATGCTCATACTCAGGAGACCTCCTCCTTCCATGGGATTGTTATCAGTACATCTATACCTCCGCTGGCTCCCCGGGTAAGAATCAGCGGACGCCCGAACTGTGTGAGCAGCCGGCGGTTAATGTTCCGAAGGCCGATTCCGGTGCCTTCGCCATGCGAAGACCGGTAGTCGTCCTTCATCCACGAGGATAGCTGTTCATCGCTCATTCCCTTTCCGTTGTCCGAGACGGTGATCAGGATATCACCGCCCTCCTGCCGGGTGGAGATGATCACTGTTCCTCCGTCAATTTTCTCCATCAGTCCGTGACGAACAGCATTCTCTACAATGGGCTGCACAATCAGCGGCGGCAGCGGGAATTCACTAACCTCAATATGATACTCGGCATTCAGCCGCTTCCCGAACCGGGCCTGCTCCAGTGACAGATAGGCTTCGATCAGCTCCAGTTCCTTCTCAAATGGAATGGCGGTCTCCTGGTTGCTGAAGTCGAAGCTGCCACGCAGGAAATGGCTCAGATCGTATAGCAACAGCTGCGTCTTCTCGGTGTCACGCGTACTCATCCAGATGATTGTATTAATAGCGTTGTACAGAAAATGCGGCTTGATCTGCGCACGCAGCATGGCGATCTCCGAGCTGAGCCGCTCGGAGACAGACCGCCTTAGCTGAACCAGCGTGTTAACCCGTCCCTTAAGATCGCTCCAGATATAAGGCTTATGGATAAAATCATTGGCTCCGGCGCGGAAGGCCGCCTCGTTGAAGTGAAGCTGCTGCCCGGCTGTAGCCATCAGGATCGGCAGGTCCAGCGGGGTGTAAGTCTGACGGATGATCCTGCATAGCTCAAGGCCGGACATCTCGGGCATCATAACATCGATCATACAGAGATCGAAATTACGGTCCACAGCCAGCAGCGCAAGCGCCTCCTTGCCGCTGCTGCGGCTTGCGATGCTGTAATTCTCCAGCGACAGCAGGTTGGTCAGAGCCTTCAGGTTGGCATAGTCGTCATCTACGATCAGGATACGCGGCGCATAGGGAACGGCTTGTCCGCTGGACTGCGGCGGATCAGCCGACCGGTATTTCCAGAGGTCATCCAGCATTTCCGGCTGGGTATACGCTTGTCTTAAGAGCGCCTGTTCTCCGGCTTGGGCGGCAGCGGCGGCTTCCGCCTCGTTGCCCGGAAGCGTGAAGGTGAATGTGCTGCCCCGGCCAACCCGGGAAGAGACGGAGATGCTCCCGCCATGCAGCTCTACCAGCTTACGGCTGATCGCAAGGCTCAGTCCGAGGCCTCCGGTCTCAAGGGAATCGGCCTCGCTCAGCTGCTCATAGTCATGGAAGATACACTCCAGCTGATCCTCGGGAATGCCCTTGCCGGTATCGGTGACAGCAATGGAGAGGAACTCCTCCTGCCAGGCGGCCTCGATGACCACGCTGCCGCGGTCCGTGAATTTCAGTGCATTATCCAGCAGGCTATAGAGGATCTGCATCAGCCGCTGTTCATCAGCCTGGACCAGGAAGCGGCCCGGCGGGATGTGATTTTTGATGCGGATGCTGCCCTTCTTGTTCAGGAACTGGAAGACCTCAATGACAATGGCTGCCACCCCCTGGACATCGACAGTCCCCCATTGCAGGGTGATGCGCTGGCGCTTGATCTGCTCATAATCGAGAATATCCCTGACCAGGAAGGCCAGCCTTCTGCCAGTACCGAGAATCAGCCGCATATCCTCCCGCTGGGACGGGCTTAGCGGTCCTCCGGCTCCCTCATGCATGGATAAAGCCACGTTAATGATGGCATTCAGCGGCGTACGCAGCTCGGCGGAGGTCTTCAGCAGGAACTCATCCTTATCCCTGTCCTTGCGCTCCAGCTGCCGGGACAGCTGCTTAATGGTCTCGTAGGCATGGGCGTGGCGCGCAGACAGGAACAGCCCTTCGGCAAGAATGAAGATCGGACCGGCTACCGGCGGAACAGCGTAGAGTTCGGTACCGAAGAACAGATTGCTGGCTAAGGATAAGGTGAACATGACTGCGGCAATCACACCGATCAGTAGATAGTTAGAACCGGTCTCCCTCAGCCAGGCAGCCTTGACCATGACATAGAAGGTATAGCAGACAGAGATGAAGCTGAAGGCCAGCAGCACCCCTGTAATCCGCGAATATACAGGCAGTGTGGTGAACAGTACAATGGTGCAGAAGCACAAGGCATATACGAAGCAGATCCGCTTGAAGAGCCGGGAATACAGTGCGGGAAACAAAGAATGGGTATAGCTGGACACGCAATAGAACCCGACTACACCCGACACCGCCTGCAGCTTGCTGAATCCTTCATAGGAGAGGGATGGAAGGTACTCGAAGAGCAGCTTCTCACTGTGAGTCAGCATGTAGAGGGCGATCACGAAGCAGTAGACAGCCAGCTGGAGCGAAGACTTGTCCTCTTTGCGCTGCAAGCCCTGGCCGATGAAATAGCAGCCGATAAAAGCAAAGCCTGCCACCAGCAAAGTGTCGTAGGTCCGGTTCCGCTGGTCGATGGCAGCTATAGCAGCAGGCGTGCCGATCCGGATAGGCTCCGCAATGCCTCCGTTTGAATAAGTGAAATTGGATGTATGTATCAGAATCTCCGCCAGGTTATCCTTGCTGTGAAAAATCAGGGAATACGGATGATTGCGCGGCTTGGTGGTCTCCCGGGATTCCCCCGGCGTTCCGCTTCCGCCCAGCCGCTCGCCATTTACATATACTTCGCTGGCATTGCGGATATTGCTCACCTTGAGGGCGAAGGCGGGAACCTCCGGCGGCAGCTGAACCAGCAGACGGTAGGTTGCATATCCGTAGCGGGAGAAGCCGGTAGCCTCCGATGCCCGGCCCCAAGCGCCGGGCACGGACATATAGGCCGGTGCCTCTGCTGTTCCGGATAAGGTATCCAGCGGTTCCAGCAGCTCCTGCCAATAGAATTCCCACTTCCCTTCAAGCGGGTAGACGGCAGAATTATCGAAGGTGCAGGAGGATAAATCGGCCCATCCTGACCTTGGGCTGTAGCAGGCAGACGAGGAGCCGAGCAGGGGGATCAGCGCCACTGCGGCGAGCAGGCCGATGCATAACAGGGCGAGCACTCTTTTGGCCAGCAGACTATAATCAAATGTTCTCATAATTTCATCATATCTCCGGCAGCTTGCGCTTGTCCAGCCTGTTGATTACATATCCTTCTATTTCCCGCTGATACGGTATCGTCCATAAATTAGACAGTAAAGCCGCGTCCGATTGGCATCAGAGAAGCAGAAAGTATTGTATAATTGAAGCTCACTAGAGTACTTGAGGAGCGCTGAAGAAATGTTCTATATAGATATCATGTCATGGCTGACCGAGGAGCGCCTGTTGCAGCTGCTGGAGCAATACCGCTCGTTCGGGCCGCTGCCGGGTGTGGGGCTTACCTTCATGAAATCGTTCGTACCTCCGCTGCCGACTATAGCGATTGTAGGGCTTAATGGGGCGGTGTACGGGTTATGGCTGGGGTTCCTGTATTCCTGGATCGGTCTGGTCGCAGGCTGCACGGTCACCTTCCTGATTATCCGCAAGATTGCCGGACATCCCTACCTCACCAAATGGGCCAAGCGGCCCAAGGTAGCCAAAGCGATGACCTGGGTCCGCCAGAGCGGGTTCAGCTATGTGTTCCTGCTTAGCCTGTTCCCGGTGGGTCCGTTCGTGGTGATTAATATGGCGGCGGGTCTGGCCGGAATGCGGCTGCGTTCCTATCTGATTGCACTGTGTGCCGGCAAAGCCATTATGGTATTTGCGGTATCCTACATCGGCAATGATGTGCAGCGGTTCATCCGTCATCCGGCGGAAATCATCTATGTGCTGCTGTTTATCGGAGCTTCTCTGTGGGGGGTTAAAGCGATTGAAGCCAGGTTCGCCCGGCTGGCGCGGGAGCGGGAGCTGCGCGGCCAAGCGCCGCTACAGCACAAATAATTCACGAATCTCCCCGTCCTCTGTAACGCCTCTCTCCCCGGTATGAAGCCAGCTATTGGTGACAGCATTATAGCGGTAATCCTTGCTCCATTCTCCAATATTGCTGACGATAGACTGTACGGCGAAGACCATATGCTCCACCTCCCGGTCCGTCATGATCGGGTGCAGGGACAGGCGGATCCAGCCCGGCTTCAGCGACTGGTCTCCGGCGTGGATCGCCTGGATAAACGCCTGGGATTGCGCCGGGTTCAACCCTAGCAGCTGATGGCCGTACGGACCGGCGCAGGAGCAGCCGCCACGCGCCTGAATGCCGAAGCGGTCATTCAGGAGCCGTACCGCGAGATTGTAATGAATCTCCTTCAGCGTGAAGGAGACAATGCCATGCCGCTTACGGTGTACGCCCTCCAGCACGGAGCAGCCGGGAATCTGCGCCAGCCCTGAGAGCAGCTTCCGGCATAGCTCTTGTTCACGGACGATCATATATTGTCCGGTTCCGTTCATCTGCTCCTTCAGCTTCACGCAGAGGGCGGTGCGGATCGCCTGCAGGAAGCCGGGGGTGCCCCCGTCTTCGCGGACCTCAACATCATCGATGTAGCGGCGTCCGCCCCAGCGGTTCACCCATACCACGGTGCCGCCGCCGGGCTCATCCGGCAGCCGGCCGGTGCAGAGCGCGGTGTCGAACAGCAGCACGCCACCGGTTCCCGGGCCGCCGAGGAATTTATGCGGCGAGAAGAAGATGGCGTCCAGCTTCTCCTGCGGGGCTGCCGGATGCATATTGATCTCCTGATAAGGGGCGCTGGCTGCAAAATCCACGAAGCATACCCCGCCATGCCGGTGCATGAGCGCAGCGAGCTGATGATACGGGGTCTCCATGCCGGTGACATTGGAGCAGGCGGTGAAGGAGCCGATCTTGAAGCGGCGGTTCCGGTAGATCGTCAGTAGCTCCCCGAGCTGCTGCAGATCCACCTCTCCTCCTGGCCCGGATGGAACGGTAACCACATCGCCGAAGCTCTCCTGCCAGGGCAGCAGATTGGAATGATGCTCCATATGACTGATGAAGATAACCGGGCGCTCCTCCGGTGCGCAGAGGGTTTCCTGCTTCAGCCATTCCGGCAGCTTCAGGCCCATAATCCGCAGCAGCTTGTTCACCGCGCCGGTGGTGCCGTTGCCGCAGAAGAGCAGGGCATCTGTGGGGGCGGCGTTCACATGCTGCCGGATGATGCTCCGTGCTTCATGATAAGCCAGGGTCATGGTCAGGCCGGTGGTGTTGGAGTCGGTGTGCGGATTGCTGACATAGGGGCCGAAGGTCTCTTGTATTTTGCGCTCAATCGGCTCATACAGTCGGCCGCTGGCCGTCCAGTCGGCGTACAGCAGCGGCTGCCGTCCGTAGGGGGTGGAGATCAGATGGCGGCTGCCGACAGTGTGCTCACGGAATGCCGCGAAATGCTCTTGCAGTGAAGACGGCGCGTCTGCCGCAGCGGCGCGGTGGATACTCAGCACGGACAATCCCTCCAGACAATGAATGCTCTATCATTTGAGACGGATTCCGGCAGGCGCTGGTGCTGCGCAAGGCAAGTATCGTGTGAGTCGCAGCCTCTGCATGCCTGCCGGGGGTAACCAATCCGTCTTCGTCTGCCTCAGTATATGCCCGGTGGCGTAATTAGGTTAAAGCCCATAGCCATCAGATGAAGAGCTGGATATCGCTCTCCAGCGCATCCTTCAGATACGCGGCGGCATCGATAATCTCCACCTCGGGCAGCAGCTCCTCCGGCTTGAAGCCCATGATCTCCACCGAGAGCTTGCAGGCGTAGAACTTGATGTTCTTTTTGCGCGCGCCCTTCAGGAAATGTATAAGCTTCGGTGCTCCTTGATCCTCCATCATCTCCTCCAGCATCAGCTTGCCGAGCCCGCTGAAGTTCATCCGCGAGAGCGGAAGCTGCTCCGGTCCCTTGGGAGTAATGACATCCATCAGCTTCTCATAGATACTCTTATCCTCTAGCGTCATAGTCTCCGGGTCCCGGACGAGAAACAGCCCCCAGAACGAGAAGAACATCGTAACCTCCACCTCAATATCCCTGGCCGCATTCGCCAAAATCAGCCCGGCCATCGCCTTGTCATACTCCCCGCTGAACATCAGCAGATTCAGTTTTTTGCCCATTCATCAGCCCTCCATCGGTATCCATAGAATGTCATTAGTATGGTTAGGGAGAGGGAAAGTATGCCTGCCGCCCGGCCGGAAGACACAGAAAAGGCTCCCTGGCGGGAGCCTGAAACGTAAATATAAGCTGGTACAGCGGCGTATGGCCGAATGTATGCGAAAAACAGCATACATTGTGCTCACATAATCTACTGGATGCGGATAGAGAGAGGGGCGAATGGTTACCGTGTCCCTCACTGCTCCTCTCCCTGCTCAGCCTCAGCCCGGCGGGCATTGTCATAGCGGCGGGCGGACAGCCAGATGCTGCCGGTGAACAGGACGATCAGGCCGAGGATAATGCCGAAGCGCCAGTCTCCGGCCTTGAAGTTGAGCTGAAGGACGGTAAGCACCAGGGCGACCTGGGTCCAGACGAGGGTCCGTTTGCGGAAGGCGGTAATGTCTCCGGCCATCTTCGGCATGCCGCGGATAATCCGGTACGCCAGGAGGGCGAGGATCAGCGCAAACAGGGCGGTTCCGGCCATTTCGCCGGTAGTCAATCTATTCATGGTCTCAGAATCCTTTCGGGTTAACATCGGATGAAGCTAATTATAACGATCCCCATACCCGCGTGCAAAGCATCCGGACAGCTTCAGGAGAACAGCTTGCGGATCTCATCGGCAGGCAGCGGAGGGAAGAACAGGAATCCCTGAATATGCGGGCAATTATGCTGCACCAGGAAGGCCAGCTGCTCCTGCGTCTCGACCCCTTCGGCAATCAGGTCATAGCCAAGCTGGGAGGCGACGAAGACGATGGATTTGATGATGGTCTCATCTATGGAGCTGACGCCGATGCCGGTGATGAAGGTGCGGTCAATCTTGATTTTGTTCACGGGAAAATGCTTCAGGTAATTCAGCGACGAATATTTCGTACCGAAATCATCGATGGAGACGATGATCCCGTGATCGCGCATCTGCTGCAGCAGTGGATAATGCTCCTCTAGCAGTGCGGTGCTCTCGGTGATCTCGAATTCGAGCACATCGGTATCCAGCCCGTACTCGTCAAGCACGGCGAACAGATTCTCAATCAGGTTACGGTTGTAGAACCAGCTGTTGGAGATATTGATCGAGGTCCGCAGCAGCGGCATCCCCAGGCTGCGCCACTCGCAGAGCTGGCGGCACACCTCGCGCAGCACCCAATCGGTGAGCTGGATCATCAGGCCGGCTTCTTCAACGGCAGTGATGAACGTCCCTGGTCCAATCAGCCCCTTCTCGGGGTGATTCCAGCGGATCAGCGCCTCTATGCCGATCATTTCCCCTGTGATGGCGTTGATCTGGGGTTGATAATAAAGCACGAATTCTTCCCGTTCCAGGGCGGAGTGCAGATATTTGGCGATCATCGTCTTCTGCTCCAGCTTCTCGCGCAGCTCCCAGTCGAAGATGAAGTAATTGGTGTCCTCCTGCGACTTGGCCTGGTACATCGACATATCGGCGAATTTCAGCAGATCGTCCGTATTCTGCGAATGCTCGGGGTACAGGGAGATGCCAATGCTGGTGGACAGGCTCAGATGCGCTCCCGAGATCAGGAGGGTCTGTGAGATCAGCGTGCTGATCCGCCCGGCGATCACAGGAATATCCGTGTGCGGCAGACCCGCGAAGATCATCACGAATTCATCTCCGCCGGTACGGGCGAACAGCTTGAAGGGCAGGCTCCCGGATTTGAGCCGTCCGGCCAGGGTCTTGATCACCTGATCCCCCGTAGAGTGGCCAAGCGTATCGTTGATCTCCTTGAACCGGTTCAGGTCGAAAAAGAATAAGCTATAGGTCTGTGTGGGCTCCGAGCTCTGCAGCAGACGCTCAAATTCGTCCATGAAGAACCGCCGGTTGGGGATCTCCGTCAGACTGTCGTAGTGCGCAAGCTTTTCATAGAGACGCTTGGAAATACGCAGGTCCCGGGTCCGGATGCTGACCACCCGTTCCAGCTCACGGTTGAAGCGGCTCTGATACCAGAAAATATATAGAATGAAGGCAATCACCAGCAGAAAAGCAATATCGATCCACAGTACGCTGAGCAGTACCTGCCATTTCTTATGCGGGGGCATGGAAGTACCCATCAGCCAGTGCTGATTATAGGTGTTCACGGGAACCGTAAGCAGCGGGTCCTTCGAATGGGCTTCATTGCCGAACAGGAAGGTAAGATCCTTGGTGGTGACAGATATTTTGCTGTCCTTATATACAAGCTGGTTAACGATATTATCCATCTTTACGGTGACGGAGACGATGCCCTCCAGAGAGTTATCCTTATAGATGGCCTGCCGGATCACCATGCCATAGCCGCCCTGGGCAAGTGTGCGCGGACCGTCTATTGTAATGCTGCGGGAGCGGAGCGTTTCTTGGATCATGCCGGGAGAGGCCAGGGAGGAATCCAGCAGCAGGCTTCTGCCGAGCAGTGACGAATTACCTTCAAGCGGGTAGAGGTAGCGGATCAGACCATCCGGAGCGATCATGATATTCGTGACATTGCTGGTGTTCTTGGCGTGTGCGGTGACCAGGTAGCTCTGGATTAGTGCAGGATCGGCATCGAAGCCGACGGTTTGGATAAAGGAGCTGACCCCTTTCACAATGGCCACCCGCTCTTCGATGTTCGAGGCCAGCATGACCGCCTGTGAGGCCAGATCCGCCTTCTCGGCTCTATATTCCCGGGCCAGGGATACGGAATAATAATAGAACAGGCAGAGCTGCAGGATGATGATGAAGCCGATGATGATGCTTAAAGGCTTTTTACTAAGGAAAGCCATGGATTGCCCCCGATACCGGAAAAATAAAAGCCGCAGATGTCAAAGTGTATAATAAGCGGTTCCTAGACCGCAGGGAAATGTCGATAAATGTCGTTTGGGTCTCTATAGCATGTCATTATTATCGTGTTTGCGCAAGGGAATTCCTAACAAAACCCGCCTGAATCCAAAAACGGATAAACACCATCTGCATAAAAGGGCAGTAAGCATTTATCCGAGTCTTTGGAGAGAAGGGCATGGCCCTGCCCGGCTGGAAGCCGGTGCTATTTTTTGAAGATGCCCAGCGGGGCACCAATCGGCAGGAAGGTACGTCCGAAGTGGGCGTTGAGCACAGATGCGCCGCAGCCGTAGAGCGATACGATACCGATAGCCATTTCCGATACGGCAGCCAGCTTGTGGAAGAATTCCGCAGCGACGCCGAACGCATCCATTGAGAGTCCGAGGAACAGAAAGTCGATCAGGATGAAGATAATCAGCAGTACACGGTTTGCCTCAACAGCGCCGAGCGTCATGAAGAGGGTGAACACAAGATATCCTGCAAAAACAAATCCCAGCTGCTTGGGGTCCACGCCCTCTGCCAGCACTGCACCGAATACACCGAGCTTGATCAGCCAGCTTGCCCCCATGCCGAACCAGAAGAACGCATAGGCGCCAAAGGCAGTCATGCCGAAGGTATTGTTGTGCTTGGCATCCTGGATGGATGCGAATAGCTGGGCGAAGGCTCCAAGGAAGATGGCCCATGGAATACAATAGCTGAGACCTGTTGTAATTTCGAGCTTTTGTGAAGAAGCGACCAGGGTAACGATGGCTAGTCCGAATAAGCCGATGGCGCTGGGGTCGGCGGTAACGATTTTGACGGACTGTGCGGTGTGCGATTGCGCTGACATAACAATGAAAGCCTCCAATTTTCATAAGTGTTCGCATAGGATAACAGCACCCTAAGTCGGGTGCTGTTATCAGCCTGCCTATCATATCATATCGCCAGTAGCTTGCCTATAAAAGAAGTCTCTTAACGGCCGGTGTAATAATTACCTTGCTCCAGAAAAGAATACAGTGCCTGGGCCTGAAGCGGCCTGCTGATATAGTAGCCCTGAAGCTCGTCGCTGCCCAGCTCCCGCAGCATATCGAATTGCTCTCTATGCTCAATGCCTTCCGAGACTACGCGCAGCCCCAGATTATGGCTCAGCTCGATAATCGCCTTGACGAGCACATCGCCCT
The DNA here is from genome assembly GCF_037975415.1 of Paenibacillus sp. FSL M7-0896. Taxonomy (NCBI): domain Bacteria; kingdom Bacillati; phylum Bacillota; class Bacilli; order Caryophanales; family Paenibacillaceae; genus Paenibacillus; species Paenibacillus sp. FSL M7-0896. The sequence continues at coordinate 6,890,633 of NZ_CP150250.1, read as the reverse complement.
GGGCCTCCCGTGACATCTCGGAGATGAAGGAGCGGTCAATCTTGATCACATCCACCGGGAAGCGGCGCAGATAGCTGAGGGAGGAGAAGCCGGTGCCAAAATCATCCAGCGAGATCCGGAACCCGTGGGCCCGAAGCTGCTGCAGCGACAGGAAGATGCCGTCCCCGGAGACGAGCACGCTCTCCGTGATCTCCAGCTCCAGGCTGGAAGCGGGCAGCTCATACTCATCGAGCAGCTCTAAGAGCAGCTCCAGCAGGCCCGGCTGCATGAGCTGCAGCGCGGAGATATTCACTGCGGCGGTGAGCTCAAGGCCCCGGCTGCGGAAATCGCGCATATCAGAGCAGACCTGGCGCAGCACCCAGCTGCCGATGCCAACAATGGAGCCGCTGCTCTCGGCCAGCGGGATGAATTCGGCCGGGGAGACGGGGCCATAGGCTGGGCTGTGCCAGCGCAGCAGGGCCTCCACCTTGGATACCTGCAGTTGTCCCGCGCCAAGAATCGGCTGGTAGTGCAGCTCGAACTCGTTCCCGGCGGCAGCGGAGAGGAGCTGCTGGGCTAGTACCTTTTTGCGCCGGATGCCTGCTTCCAGATCCTCTGAATACTGGAAAATGTTATTACGGCCGGTCTCCTTGACATGGAACATGGCCAGATCTGCCTGCTTGACCAGATAATCGGCGTCTTCCCCGTTCTGCGGATAAATACTGATGCCGATGCTGGCGGTATTATATAGAAGATGCCCCTTGATCCGGTGCGGCATGGAGAGGGCTTCCTGAATCCGGGAGAGCTGCCGGGCAATGCTGCCTTCATCAGGCACATCATAGAGCAGAATGGTGAATTCATCCCCGCCGAGCCGGGAGACGACATCATGCTTGCCGACAACCTGCGTGATGCGGAAGGCGGTCTCCTTCAGGATGGCATCTCCGAAGTCATGGCCGAGGGTATCGTTCACCGTCTTGAAATGATCCAGATCAATGAAGACCAGCACGATCTGCCTGTCACTTCCCTTGACGGCGGCAATCGCTTCATTCAATTTGTCGAAAAACAGCGAGCGGTTGGGCAGACGGGTCAGCGGGTCCAGCATCGATTGCTGCCGCAGCTCATCCTGGGTCTGCTCCAGTGAATCAATCATCCGGTTGAATTCAACCTCCACTTCACTGAATTCATCCTTGCCGGAGCTGGGAATCCGGATGGAGAGATCCTTGCTGCTGCCGATCATTCGGATGTTGCGTACCAGAGTGGACATCCTTCTCAGAATGAACCGGTTCACGAAGAGGAGGCTGGCACCCAGCATTAGCAGAATGGAGATGAAATAGAACATACGGAAGGTGGAGAGCGACTTGAGCCCGCTGTTGTAGAACTGGCGCGGCTCCTTCAGGGTGAGGACCATCCCGGGATCTTCGAACAGGTCGTCCAGTATGGTGTGGATGGACATCTGCCCGCCCCGGGCGGGGCTGGTCCAGACGCGTTCCCCTCCGCTGTCCGCAAGCAGCGGGGTAGTGAGGCGCGACATCTCCATTGTGGACAGGGTATCCTCCCAGATCTGTGCGATTCCATCCTGGTGCAGCATCCGTCCGGCAATGGCCGTTCCGATGACCGGCTTGTTCTTGCTGCTGTTAAGAATAGGCGTAAGGGTAATTAGCATAGTCCCTTTATCCAGATTAACGAAGCCGCTCCGGCTCTTGCCGGGAGATCCCGGCACAGGCAGACGGCTTCGGATCAGCTTGATTAACGTCAGTTGCTCCTCAGTTAGCGGGGTGACTATTCCTGCCGGAAGGTCGTAGGAGCCGCCGTACAGCGGTTGTCCATCCAGATCAAGCAGGGCAATCATATCGAAATGATTCATTGGATAAGCAGCCGGTTCAAGGCTGCTGCGGATGAAGGCGGCAGCCGTACTGTTGGAGTCCGCAGAGCCGGTAGCCGCTACGTTCTCTATGAAGCGGTAGGTTTCATCCCGGACAGCAACATCAAGGAGTCCCGTTCTCAGGTTGTCCAACTCTTGATGATAAGCTGCGGTAGCCTTGCTCAGGTTGCGCTTCAGCTCTGCCTCGTCCAGCTTCTCGAAGCGGTTCAGCAGAATCACATGAAGCATCAGATAGGTGGCGCCAATGCCGAGGATAGCGACAAAACTAATGAAGATGATTATTTTTTTGCGGAGTTTCATCTGATCCCCTTCATTATTTAAGATTTAATAGGAAATAAGTACCATCGGTTATAGTGTACCACGATTAGGGAATATTTTGCAGCGTAAATCTGCCCGAAGTGTCGAATTTTGATGTATAATAATTTAATGATAATAATTATCAAATAATAATAAAAGGAGATTTTTCTTGGCATGCTGGAGAAGTGGACCTTATTTAAGAAAGCCTCACGGTTTGGAGTGATCCCCGTTATGCTCATACCGGTTATCCTGGGAACAGCCGGGGCCTATGTATGGCAGGGAGTGTTCCATCCGTTTTTATTTGTAATAACGTTCATCGGAGCGGCTGCGGCCCATTTATTCTCCAATATGGTGAATGACCTCTGGGATTTCCGCAACGGCACGGATACAGAGGCGCAGCATACACCTGGAGCCATCTCTACGAACTCCGGGTTTCTGTCCGGGGGCGTCATGCGTGAGTCGCTGTTTGCCCTGCTGACCTGGGGGCTGCTGGCCGTTGCGGCTGGCTGCGGCCTGCTGCTCAGCCTGTACAGCGGCTGGGAAATTCTGTGGTTCGTGGCCGGAGGGGCGCTGATCGCCTATTTCTATGTGGCGCCGCCGCTGCGGTTCGGCTACCGGGGCAAGGGCTACAGCGAGCTTGCCATCTTCCTGGCTTTTGGACTCATGCCGGTGCTTGGCGCTTACTTCGTACAGACCGGAGCATTCAGCCTGAAGCCGGTGCTGTTATCGTTGCCGGGCGGCCTGCTCACAACCCTGCTGCTGTTCAATCATCACTTTCTGCACTGGAGAGCCGACCGGCAGGCCGGTAAGCGCACACTGGTCGTGGTATGGGGGGAGCGCAGAGCGCTGATTTTCTCGCAGGTATTGCTCTACATCTCCTATGCTTCGCTGATTGTATGTGTACTGCTTCATATCTTGCCGGTATACGCGCTGCTCGCTCTGCTTACAGCCATTGCCCCGATACGGATCTACCGCAGCCTCCGGCCGGAGAATCCTTCTGAAGCTTATCTGCCGCTTATGGGTGCCTCACAGCGCGCATCGGTACGCTGCGGGGCGGTCATGACGGCAGCGCTGCTGATCCAGGGGCTATTTTAAAATATAAGAAATGGATAGGCTACTACACTACAGAAAGCGGGAGAATTCATGGACAAGCATCTGCCAGCGAACGAAGGCATGCCTGCAACACAGGGCAAACAAACGGTAATTGGGGATTTCCATACCATTCTGGAGGAAGGAAAGGTCTGGCAGACGGGCGGCTTCAAGCTGCCGGACGGCTCGTTCTGGGCGTATCGTGAGCCGGAAGCAGTGGTGATTGTGCGTAATGAGTATCTGTATGTGCGGGCTCAGCTGAGCCGCCGTCATGATCAGGTGCAGATTCTGGATAATGCCAAGCATATGTACTATTCGGCTCAGCCGGTAGAGATTCCGGAGGAAGGCGAAATCCGCTTCGAGCTCCAGATCCGCGCCCGCACACAGGGCACTGCACCAGGGGATCTGTATGACGGCTATGTGTCGCTGAATTTGCTGGACTTCACCACAGGCGCTGCGCTTGATTTCTTCGCCGGCAACGACAAATACGCCAGTGTGTACGGCATCCTTCCGTTCCCCGGGGTAACCGTACCCGAGACGGGAGGGACCAAATACTTCTGTATTTTCAAGGAGGATACGGACTTCAAGCCGCGCGAATTCAACACGTACACCATCACCTACCACCGGGGCAACAATGAGGCTGTCTTCTATGTGAATGGGAATGAGGTGCGGCGCGAGCGGAATGTGCCCGTGAAATTCAACAGCTTCACCATTGCGCTGGGCATTATGACGGAGAAGGACCTGACCCCGGAAGGCAGCGTGTCGGCGCACGGACAGACGGTTATCGCTGAATGGTCGCCGGTTACTATTACAACCACTGCACAATAACGTGCTCATATGACTGATAAGGATGAATGGCTGTGAATATAAGAACTTTCTTCAAGTTTGTCGAGCTGCCGACGAAGGTGGCCAGTATGCTCCCGCTGCTGCTGGGAACGCTGTATGCCCTGTACCGGTTCGAGGACTTCTATATCCTGCGCTTCGTGCTGATGCTGGTATCCCTCTTAAGCTTTGATATGGCGACAACAGCGATCAACAATTACTATGATTTCAAAAAGGCCGCCAAAACCCATGGCTACGGGTATGAGACCCATAATCCGATTGTCCGCTTCAAGCTGAAGGAGTCTACGGTGGTGGCGCTGATCGTCATTCTCCTTGTGCTGGCGGCAGGCGGGGGCATTGCTCTGGTATTCCAGACCGGACTGCTGGTATTCCTGCTCGGGGGACTCTCCTTCCTGATCGGCATCCTGTATTCCTTCGGACCGATCCCCATCTCGCGGATGCCGCTCGGCGAGCTGTTCTCCGGGCTGTTCATGGGGTTCGTCATTATTTTCATCTCGGCCTATATTCATTCGGATCAGGCGGTGGTCACTCTGCTGCTGAAGGGCGAATGGATCAGCCTGCATATCAATTTCCTTGAGGTGCTGTATCTGTTCTGGTTCTCCGTCCCGGCCATTCTGGGCATTGCGGGAATTATGCTGGCGAACAATATCTGCGATATCGAGGATGATATCGAGAACCGCAGATACACGCTGCCGGTGTACATCGGACGGGAGAATGCGCTGCTGCTGTGGAAGCTGCTCTATTATGTGTCTTTTGCCGATCTGATTGTGCTGGTGCTGCTCGGGGTCCATCCGGTCCTGGTCCTGCTGCTCCTGCTGACCCTGATTCCGCTGCGCCGCAATATTGCACGCTTCTATCAGGAGCAGCATAAAGGCACGACCTTCATTCTGGCGGTGAAGAATTTCGTGCTGATGAGTGCGGCAAGAATCCTTGTGCTGGGTATAGCTGTTATATGGGTCACACTAAGATAAGGAAGGTGTTAACTATGGCAGAGAAGCTTCGCTGGGGAATTATGGGCTGCGCGCAGATTGCCACAGGCTCGGTAATGCCGGCGATCCAGGAGTCCGAGACCGGAGTGATCCGGGCGGTGGCCAGCCGCGGACTCACGAAGAGCAGCAGCGTAGCCGCCGAATTCGGCATTGAGCAGGCATACGGCAGCTATGAAGAGCTGCTTGCCGACCCGGAGGTAGACGCTGTCTATATTCCGCTTCCGAACCATCTCCACTGTGAATGGGTGATCCGCGCGGCTGAAGCCGGTAAGCATATCCTATGCGAGAAGCCGATTGCGCTGAACAGCCGTGAAGCAGCCGAGATGGTAGAGGCCTGCCGGAAGGCGGGCGTTCACCTGGCGGAGGCTTATATGTACCGTCATCATCCGCGCATCAATGAGCTGCAGGTGATTATCGCCAGCGGCGAGATCGGCGCGGTACGTACCATCCGCGGCACATTCACCTACAACGATGCTACGGATACCTCCAACATCCGCTTCAACGCTGCCTGGGGAGGCGGATCGCTCTACGATGTCGGCTGCTACCCGCTCACGGCCGCGCGGCTGCTGTTCGGTACAGAGCCGGAGGCGGTAACCGTGCACGCGCTGTTCTCGCCGGAGCATGATAATGTAGATATGATGGCCTCCGGGCTGGTGGAGTTTCCCGGCGGGAAGAGCCTGATCTTCGACTGCGGGATGTGGGCGTACAACCGCCAGCTCCTGGAGGTGCTCGGTACGCAGGGGCGGATCGAGATTCCGATGCCGTTCAATGCGAGATTCGATGATGCGGAGTTCTTCGTATACGGCGGCGGAGAGCCCCGGCGTGTCGAAGCCGTCGGAGCCAATCCTTACGTCCAGCAGGCCGACCATTTCGCTACAGCAGTCTTCAGCGGCAAGCCCTGGATTGCGGAGGAGGACCCGGTGCTGAATATGAGGCTGATCGAGAGCTGTCTTACATCAGCCCGGAGGCGTGAGCGGATCAGCTTGACGTAATCATTTGTTCCATCTGCTTATAACGCCAAGCAGCGATTCTTCCGGCTATGGAGGAATCGCTGCTTTTTTTGGCGTCCTTATGCTTTTATAGAGGGAGCTTGCTTAGATTGGGTTCAGGAGGAGCTCATCATCCTCTTTATCCCCACGGTTGAAGGCTTCGCGGTCGAATTCGCCCTCTGAATTCGCCACCAGCAGGGCTGTTACGGTAGTCCCGGTAGCATTAACTGCGGTGCGGCCCATATCGATAAGGGCTTCCACCCCGGCAACGATGGCTATACCCTCAAGCGGCAAGCCTAGCGCGGTCAATACAACGGTGGTGGAGATTACAGCCGGTCCAGGCACTCCCGCTACCCCAATAGAGGAGATGATGCTGACCAGCACCAGCGTGATATAGTCGGTTCCGGTAAGCTGAATCCCGTAGACCTGAGCGGTGAACACAGCCACAATGGCCGGCCATACGCCGCCGCAGCCATTGAAGTTGACGGATGCGCCGAGCGGAGCCACGAAGCTGGCAATGCGCGGGGAGACATGCAGCCGTTTCGTGATGACCTCCAGATTGATCGGCAAGGTGGCGTAGCTGCTTCTGGTGGTGAAGGCCACGGTCAGCATCGGATAGATTTTGCGGAAGAAGCGGATAGGGTTCACCTTGGCAACGAGCAGCACCAGCCCGCCGAAGATCAGGACAAAGTGCAGAATCAGTGCGGCGTAAGAGGTAAGGATGACACTGCCCAGCTCCTGAAGGGTGTCCCAGCCGTAGCGTGCCGTAATCCCGGCAATCAATGCGAACACGCCGTAAGGCGTCAGGCGGATGACGAATTTTACAACCTGGTGCAGCACTGTCGTCAAGGATTCAATAAGATCGCGGACAGGCTTCACAGCCTCAGGCTTCTTGGAGCCGACCTTAATAATGGCCACGGCCAGGAAGATGGCAAAAATCAGCAGAGGCACAACCTTGCCGGTAGCGGCTTCATTCACTGGGTTGGAAGGGACAAGGTCCAGGATCACCTGTGAGAAGGTGGGAATTTCACGGGCGGTGAAGTCCTCGGGAACGGTCTGCTGGATGCCTTTGCCCGGGTTAAACAGCAGAGCCACGGATAGGCCGATGATGGAGGCGATTCCGGTGGTGCCGAGGAACCAGGCGAAGGTTTTGATTCCGATTTTGCGCAGGTATTCCAGGTTAGTTAAGGAAGAGATGCTGTTCAATACCAGAATGAACACCAGAGGCACAACAAGCATACGGATCAGACTGACATAGATGCTGCCGAAGGTGCTGATGGCCTTAGTCTCCAACGTGAAATATTGAAAAAATATTCCCGCAATCAGTCCGATGCCCAGCCCTGCCAGAACACGGGTGCCGAAGCCGATTCTCTTGCGGGCCAGGAAATAAAGGATACCGAATACGATAATAGAAACCACGAAGCCATGCCAGTTCGTCTCGATGGCGGTTAATAGATTGTTGTCGATATTATTCATGCTGCTCTAAAGCCTCCTAATAATAGTTTTTTGGTCGGAATTATGGGGTTAAATGTATATGGTAATTTTATGAATGTCAATGTATAAATATGTTAATTAAAATCAATTCCGATAAAACACATGTGATAAATAAATTTGTGATTGACAAGGGATGTCAGGATGAATAATATGGAACTTATCTGCAAGCCATTTCGGGATCGACTGGACCGCCAGAGATTCAACAGGAGCGCATAACCATGCGTGCTGTTGAATCTCTTTTTGCGTTCTGTTGTCCTGTAATCGGCAATGCCAACTATCAGCCAAGGGCGAAGTGAAAGGAATGATTCATCTATGAAAAAGCTTACCGTATCCGTTATTACCGCAGCGGTAGTCTTCTCGGCACTGACTTTTGCCGCAGTATCCGCCACTAAAAAAACAGCGGAGGCTGAGCCGGTTCAGGAGAAGGCCGCCGCTGCCGCAGCGGCAAGCCAGCCACCGGTAGCACCCGTGCAGACGGCCCAGCCTGCAGAGAGCTCTTCCGTTGTAGCGGTGCAGACTGAAGCACCTCCGGCTGAGGCGGCTCAGACCGCAGCAGTCCAGCCTGAGGCATCAGCAGTACCGGCTGTGGTTGCTGCCGTGCAGACTAAGGCCAGCGCAGCCCCTGCCGTGGCGGCTCCAGCCGCCGCAGCTTCAGCAGAGCCGAAGGATGCCCCAGCATTGAACAAGACGGCGGCTCAGCCGAAGGCTACCCCCGCCGCTGCCGTTCAAGCCCCTCAAGTGCAGGCTGCCGGCGCCAAACCGCAAGCAGCCGTTCCAACAGCAGCTCCTGTAATTAGCACCCCTGCTCCTAAAGCAGCCGTTGCAGCGGTTCCTACGGCCGCTCCGGCTGCTGTTACCGCCACGCAACAGCCGGTGGTTGCCGCAGCGCCTGCTCCAACACAGGCCCCTGCTGCCACACAGGCTCCTGCCAAGGCGGTTACATTCTCCACAACCGAGGTGATCAAAGCCAAAGCTACTGCTGCCCCTGATCCTTCGGCTAACACAGCTAATTCTGCACCGCAGCAACCGGTGAGTGCTCCTAACCCTGCACCGGCAGAAGCTGCTCCTGCGGAGGCTGCTCCGGCTCCGGCAGCCACAGAAGAGGTTTGCCCTTGACGGGCAAGCCTGCTTCTGAAGTCCGCCTGCCGTTACAGACCCTAACCCAATCCGAGTCGAGGTGCACATAATGACAAAACTGATTAAGCTGAAAAAAATTGTTCCGCTGCTGCTGGCAGCCTCTCTATTTGTTCTCCCGGTTCACCAGGCAACAGCAGACCGGGCCGTGCCGGAAGCGGAGGCCTTAGTTCAAGCAGCTTCCAAGGGCGGCGTAAGCCATTATAATTATTTCAACAATGTCTACAGCCATTTGCAGGACGAGAATCATGTGTTCAAGACAGCAACTTATGAGGATATCGTCCATCTGTTTGAGAGTGAAGGGAATTATGCGGTGCTGGTAGGCGGAGCCTGGAGCGAGCATACCCAGGCGGAGATAGGTTTTATTAATGAGGCTGCCAAGCAGTATGGTGTATCCACTATCTATAATTTTGATACGAAGCTGGATGGCGACAGTCTGGATATTGCGGACAGCAATAATAAATATGCCTATAAATACGTAGACCTGGTCAATAAGTACTTGAAGAATCTTGCCTTGTATGACAAAAGCATTCCCGAGCATAATGTCAGCTACGTCGACAAAGCGGGGGCAGTAATTACTGCGAACAAGCTGGAAGCGCCTTTTCTGTTCGTCTACAACAAGGATCATAAAGACAGCCAGGGCAATAGTGCTCCGATCGTCTCCTATCTGAACGAGAGCAGGTCCTGGAGTGATTTCCAGACGGGCGGAACGTTGGACCCTGTTAAGGTGGCAGAGTACAAAGCCCTGCTGGAGCCTGTATTCCGTTCAGTTCCTTCCTTTAACAACATTGATGAGTCGGCTTATATCAAGGCGGCCTTCAATAAGAACTATCTGGGGGAGAATCCGGGCAAGCCGGCAATCTTCACGGAAGGGGACGGCAGCCTTGTCTATGAGCATGTAACCTATCATCAGCTCAAGCAGATTTTGGCCAGTGACGGGAATTATGCGATTCTGTTCGGCGGGTCCTGGTGCCCGAATACGCAAGCGGTCATCAAATACATTAACGAATATGCCAAAAGATATCAGGTGGACAAAATTTACTTCTTCGATACCAAGCTGGACGCCGGGGTGACTGTTGCCGAACCGGATAATAACAGCGGTGGTACCTATCCGGCCAATCCGCACGGCAATGAAGAGCTTCAGATCCGGCTAACAGGACATCCCTATGCGAACCTGTATGTCGATCTGGTTAACACTTATCTGACCAACATCAAGACAGAGAACAATACGGCGGCGAAGCCTTCCGTCATTAGCTATATCGATGCGAGCGGCGTTAAGGTTAGCGGCGACCGGCTTCAGGTTCCTTATCTGTTCACTTACAGCAAGAATAATAAGGATGCCGCCGGGAACAGCGCTCCGATCCTGGGGCATGTGGAGCTGATGTACTCCTGGACGAACATTCAGCCGGGTTATGTGGATACCAGATATCCTGGCGTGTATCCGGCCGGCGTCAGATTTTCCAATACCGTAACGGCCTTGTCGGCTCTGTATTCGCGATTGGAGAGCGTGCCGGTGGGATTGACAGGAATAGCCCCGGCTACGGCGGGAGGTACTGACGGGCAGATTGCAGGCACAGCAAACAGAGCATTGGAGTACACAAGAGAGGGGGAAACTGCATACACCCCTGTAACAGGCGATGCCATTACCGGACTGGCTCCGGGAACCTACACTGTCCGCTACGCCTCCAAGCCGGGGTATCAGGGGCCGATTACATCCAATGGCGGTGCAGTAGCCATCTCTTACCCGGCAGGAGCTCCAGTGAAGGTAGTGGTGCCGGAATATATTGAGTCCCAGGCGGCACCTTCCGGACTGACGGGGGTAGCTCCTACTACAGAGGAGAATATTGACGGGCAAATCACAGGGACGTTGGCCGGACAGGAATATAAGCTGGCTGAAGGCACTGAATACGTTAAGGTAGAAGGCTCGTTGATCACCGGACTGACCCCGGGGATCTATCTGGTGAGATACCCTGCCAGAGAGGGCTATAGCGCCAGCCCGGCAACGGAGGTTGAGGTTCCTGCCTACGGGGAGCAGGCGGCGCCGACCGGACTGGCAGGCATTGCACCGACCACTCCCGAGAATAAGGATGGACGGATTACAGGCACCACCTCGCTACTAGAGTTCAAGCTCTCCACAGTCACCGATTATGTCTATGCGACGGATGGTGAGATTACCGGACTCGTGCCAGGTGTATACAATGTAAGATTTGCAGCCAAAGAAGGCTATAAGGCGGGGCGCGCTGCGGATGTAACCGTGCCGGCTTATACGGCTGAGCAGGCAGCCCCAACAGGACTGGCCGGGATTGCTCCAACATCGGCAGCGAATAAGGACGGCCGGATTACCGGTACCACGGCAGCGCAGGAATATAAGCTGTCTACGGCTACGAGTTACGTGTATGCAACAGGCCCGGAGATCACCGGTCTGATTCCGGGTACGTATGAGGTCAGATATTCAGCCAAAGAAGGCTATAAGGCGGGGGCGGCAGCCAGCGTCATTGTGCCTGAGTATGTACCAGCTTCCGGCGGCAATCCCCCGGCTTCCCCTGGTACTACAACGCCAGGGTCTGCACCAGGCTCAACACCGGCCACGCCTGTCAGCAGCGAGCCTGTTACGACAACAGTGGGGGCAACGGTGACGGTATTGGCAACGGCTTCGGCCACTACTGATGATACTACCGGAGTAACTACGGCGTCCCTTACAGCGGATACGCTGTCCAGACTTGTGGAGAGTCTCACAAAGGCCGAAGCCACCGGTAAGAAGGCCGTCCTGGAGATTAAGGTGGAGACTAAGAGCGATACGCAGACCGCAGAGCTGATTTTGCCAAGAAGTGCTTTCGATGCCTTGGCCTCGGGGACGAAGGCTGAAATTAAAGTGAGCTATCTGAATGTGGGGACCATTACACTCGATGCCCGGTCCGTAGCCAGCATCAGCGGCGCAGCAGACGGTGGAGATATCCATATCCGGATCGCCAGGGTCTCGCTGAACGAGGAGGGGCAGGCTGTGCTCGGCAACCGGCCGGTCTATGATCTGTCCCTGACTGCAGGCGAGAGTGAGATCAAGTCGTTCGGCGGCGGTAAAGCCAGCATCAGTGTGCCGTATACTCTGAAGGAAGCTGAAGATGCCGATGCCTTGGTTATCTACTATATTACGGAATCCGGCAGCCTGGAAACGATTCGCGGCGGGTATAGCCAGGCGGTAGCCAGTGTGAATTTCGTGACTCCGCATTTCTCCCAGTACATTATCGGGTATAACAAAGTAAGCTTCGCCGATGTGCCGGAGACGGCCTGGTTTAGCCATGCGGTAAGCTTCCTGGCAGCCAGAGGAATAACCTCCGGTACAGATGACAACAACTACAGCCCAAATGCTGCTGTAACCAGAGGCCAATTCATTGTTCTGCTGCTCAAGGCGTATGGAATAGCGCCGGAGAGTGAAGGAGCAGTCAACTTTACCGATGCGGGAGCTGCCTATTACACCCCTTATCTGGCCGCTGCCAAGAAGCTCGGGATTGCCTCGGGCTCCGGGGATAACCAGTTCAAGCCGGATAAGCAGATTACACGGCAGGAGCTGTTCACCTTGCTGTATCGCGCATTGAATACGCTGGGAGAGCTTCCCGGGAAGTCGACAGACGCAGCGCTTTCCGCTTACAGCGATACCCCACAGATTGCCGGATATGCCCAAGAAGCCCTGCAGGCTCTTGCGGAACGCGGAGTGATCCAGGGTGACAACGGCAGATTACAGCCGCTTGCACTGTCCACGAGAGCAGAGGCGGCCCGGGTCATATATAATCTGCTGGCGCAATAGCACCGTCCCTCAGTAGCATAGCAAATTCACCAAGAGTAGCCTTAGGGCTGCTCTTTTTGCTGTTTCCGGGTTGATGCAGAATTCCGGCTGCGATAAATCACAGGAATCAAGTGCTAAAATTTGCTAGAATAGGGTGAATGGTAATTTTTGTTTGCGGGATGAAGAGTATGCTTACTGAAGGGAGAGAGACGTCAATGGGCTTAACGGAAGAGCCGGTGATTTCAATTGAGGGCTTGTGGATGAATTATAGTGACCGGATGGTGCTGCGGGGGATTGATCTGAAGGTATACCGCGGGCAGATTATCGGATATATCGGACCCAATGGGGCCGGTAAAAGCACGACAGTCAAGATTATGCTCGGTCTGGTGGAGGGTTACAACGGGACCATACGGATTTTTGGCAGGGATATCTCGGACGGGGATACGGCTTACAAAAAAAGAATCGGTTACGTGCCTGAGGTAGCAGAGCTGTATGACAGCCTGACAGCGCGGGAGTATCTGACCTTCACCGGTGAGCTCTACGGACTGAAGCAGGCGGATGCCGATGACAAGGCGCGGAAGCTGATGGGGCTGCTGGGCATGGAGAAGGCCTATGATATGCGGATTGCCTCCTACTCCAAGGGGATGAAGCAGAAGGTGCTGCTGATTGCCAGCATGCTGCATGACCCGGATATTCTGTTCCTGGATGAGCCGCTCAGCGGGCTGGATGCCAATAGTGTCATGGTGGTCAAGGAGATCTTCGCCACGCTTGCCGCCAGGGGCAAGACCATCTTTTATTCCTCGCATATTATGGATGTGGTCGAGAGAATCAGCAGCCGGATCATCCTGCTGGACGGAGGCGATATTGTCGCGGACGGAACCTTCACGCAACTGCGGGAGCAGAGCCGGGAGGGGTCGCTGGAGGAGATTTTTAATCAGCTGACCGGTTTCGATCAATACAGGGATATTGCAAGCGAGTTCGTGGCTGTGATAGGCGAGGGTGCGGGGCATGAATGAATTCCTGATTCTGAAGCTGCTTGACCGGATACAGTGGATCTTTAAGGGCCTGGGGGCCGATTATGCGCTCATGCGCCGCATTCTTCAGGTCAAGCTGACGATGGATGGCAGACGGACACCTACCCTGTTCTCCGGGTCGCAGAATTCCAAGCTGGAGATGGAGGGCTCGCCCTTCAGAGTCCAGTGGCTCTATCTGCTGCTGGGGCTGATGCTGATCGCTATGGTCGCGCCCAAAGATCATCATATGCTGATGATGAGTCTGCTGTTCAGTATAGTGATGTTCCTGATCACCACGACGCTGATCTCCGACTTCTCGACGGTGATGCTGGATTTGCGGGATAAGAACATCCTCTTCTCCAAGCCGGTGGACCGCCGTACACTGAACATGGCCAAGAGCTTACATATTCTGATCTATCTGCTGACCTTAACGCTGACTTTCACCGGACCTTCGCTGTTATTCTCTTTATTCCGGCACGGGCCGGGCTTCTTCTTCGTGTACGCAGCTGAGATTCTGCTGATGGACGGCTTCATTCTGGTGTTCACTGCGCTAATCTATCTGCTGATCCTGAGGTTCTTTGACGGGGAAAAGCTCAAGGACATCATCAACTACGTTCAGATTGTCCTGTCTGTGGGGGTAACTGTCGGCGCGCAGCTGGTTAGCCGGATGTTCAATCTATCGGAGCTGGGGCTGGATTTCACTCCCGCCTGGTGGCATTTTCTGCTGGCTCCGGTCTGGTTCGGGGCGCCGTTCGAGCTGCTGGGCGGCGGAACAGGAAGCCGGTCCGTGGTTATTCTGACAGCGCTCTCTGTGGTGGTGCCTGCCGTGATGTTCGCCGCCTACATCCGGCTGATGCCGGTATTTGAACGCAGCCTTCAGAAGCTGGCTGAGCATGGCGCAGAGGGCCGGGATAGCGGGCGGCTTGCCCGTGTGCTGTCGGAGACCGTGTGCCGGAACAAAGCGGAGGCCATGTTCTTCCGCTTCACCTGGTCGATGATGAAGAATGAACGCGAGTTCAAGCTCCGGGTGTATCCGACCATCGGCTTCTCGCTGATCTTTCCCTTTATCTTCATCTTCAATCAGGTGTGGAGCGGCGATCTGGCCGGGATCAGAAGCTCTAAGTCCTTCCTGTTTATCTATTACAGCGCACTGCTGCTGATGACGGTCGTGCAGATGGTCCGTTACTCGGCCAGCTATAAGGGGGCATGGATCTATCAGGTGATTCCTTTGCCGGGCAAGGGGCTGGTCTACCGGGGAATGCTGAAGGCAGCGGTCGTGAAGCTGCTGGTGCCGCTCTTTCTGCTGGAGGCGGCAGTGTTCACCGCTCTCTTGGGCTCCTGGATTATTGCAGATATGGCAGTCGTCCTGCTGGCTCTGCTGCTGTATGCCGTGATTTGCTTCCTTACGTTCCCGAAGGCGCTCCCGTTCTCGGAGAAGTACGAGGCGGCGCAGCGGAAGGAATTCACCGGCAGTGCTTTTGTACAATTGTTCATTCTTGGGGGGCTGGCCGGAGTGCACTATGTCTTCACCCTGATTCCTGCAGGAATATACATCTACATGGTAATTCTGGTAGCTGCAAATGCCTGGATCTGGCGCAGGGCCTTCCTGCCGGACACCTCCCGGGACAACGGATTTCCAACCCTTCGCGCAGGCGGCTGAGGACAAATATGGACAATTTTTGCCGGCGTTCAAAAAAGGGTCCAAGTTCCATTATTTACTTAGACAGCCCGGTGATTACAAGGTAAAATACAGCTAAAGTTAGTTTTCAGAGAATACCTGCAATCATTATATACTCTTCCATTTATCCGCTATCCGTATATTGATTTATAACTTAAGATAGACCCTGAAACGACGCTGATACTATAACCAGTGAAGAGGTCAACTATGGATCAAATGGGAATCCACTATAATATCTGGATCGTTTTACTATCCTATACGCTAGCTGCCGCAGCAGCGTACTCCGCGCTTAATCTGATTTCACAGGTTTCCCATTCCGCGGGCCGGGTCAGACGTCTCTGGCTGCTCTCAGGTGCCTGTGTCCTTGGCGGCGGGATCTGGGCCATGCATTTTGTCGGCATTATGGCCAGCCGCCTGCCGTTCAAGGTCAGCTACCATCCGGTGATGGCTGCCGTGTCCCTGCTTATTATTATGTCCTCCTGCTATGCAACCCTTCAGCTGGTTACGGCTCCCCGCCAGAGAAGCTGGCGGCTTCTTGCGGGCGCCGGTATACTCGGCAGCGGCATCTCGTTCATGCATTATGCCGGAATGTCCTCGATGGAGATGGAGGCCAAGATTCATTACAGGGCAATGGATCAGGCTGTATCGGTACTGATTGCCCTTGCTGCTTCCTACATCGGAGTTCTAATGTTCCGCAGATTCAAGGATCATACAGGCTTCAACCGCTGGAAGCTGTATTCGGCTCTATTCATCGCCCTGGCGGTTACCGGTATGCATTATACGAGTCTGAGAGCAAGCGACCTGCATAGTTACAGCTGGCAGGCGCCCGCCCCGATGCTGATGGAGACCGATGTGGTTCTGCTGACAGGGATTTCACTGGTTACCCTGTTCGTGCTGGCAGTCTCCGGCGGGACTGTTTTTCTGGACAGGGATGTATTGGAGCGCATGGCCTATCATGACCCGCTCACCGAGCTGCCGAACCGGCATGGTCTGGAGCGCTACTTCAAGGATGATTTCTTCGGCGGGATCTCCGGCGCCGTGTTTTTTGTTGACCTGGACCGCTTCAAATCGATTAATGATACGCTGGGCCATGATATTGGAGACTTGCTGCTGTGTGAAGTGTCTGCCAGGCTGACCTGCTGCGTGGGCGGGAAGGGGAAGGTGTTCCGGCTTGGCGGGGATGAATTCCTGATTGCGCTGCCGGATTGCACCGCCGTGGCGGCGGAGGAGGTAGCACAGCATATCCTTCAGGAGCTCAAGAAGTCTTACAGCATTGAAGGTAACGAATTGTACGTAACTGCGAGTGTGGGAATCAGCATGACTCCGGCGCACGGCACCGACCGTTCGGCGCTAATGAAGGCAGCCGATACGGCGCTATATACCTCCAAGGATTCGGGCAAGAATAAATTCAGTGTGTTCGATCTGGAGATGAACCGTCATCAGGTCCGGCGGATGTCACTTGAGAAGGATCTGCGCAAGGCACTGGCCCGCTCGGAATTCATGGTGGTCTACCAGCCCAAATGGGATTCGCTGCTGAATGTCACCGTGGGGCTTGAAGCGCTGCTGCGCTGGAGACATCCGGAGCATGGCGTCATCTCTCCGGGAGAGTTCATTCCGATCGCCGAGGAGACCGGCCTGATTGTCCCTATTACATACTGGATGCTGCATGAGGTGTGCGGACAGAATATGCTCTGGCATCAGGCGAAGGTTGCCAGTGTAGCGGTCTCGATTAATATGTCGGCGCGGATGTTTGAAGGCGGAAGCCTGTATGAGGTAGTGGAAGAGGCGTTGTCGCGTTCGGGCCTTGCGCCGCATTTCCTTGAACTGGAGATTACCGAGTCGATTGCGATGAACAATATGGAAGAGACGGTAGCCCAGCTCTCCAAGCTGCGGGATCTCGGTGTGCGGGTGTCCCTGGATGATTTCGGAACCGGTTTCTCTTCGCTTGGCAATCTGGATGAGATTCCAGTGAATACCCTGAAGATTGATCAGGTCTTCATCCGCAAGAGCAAGATGCATTCCAAGAAAGCGATCATCAGCAACATCATTGCCATTGCCAGCAATCTGAACATGGAGGTTGTGGCTGAGGGCGTGGAGACTACGGAGCAGATTGAACTGCTGCAATCGCTGGGCTGCAGCGTGATGCAGGGCTACTACTACGGCCGTCCGATGCCGGTTAACGAATTAGGCCAATGGTTCATTGAGAATACGGCATAATGCTCCTGGTTGCTGTTGCACGCAAAAGGCTGTCCTGGATGTGGAGGGTTGTTCCACATCAGGGCAGCCTTTTTAGCTACTTAGGAAATGTATGCGAAAAACAGGCATGACAAGACAGAGGCCTTGTCACCCCCAGGAATGAAAATAAGTCGGGTGCATCAGTCGCATCCCGACTTTTATTTTCGTATTAAACCGAATACAATGGGTGCTGATATGCCGAGAGAAGGGCCCCATGCTCTAAAGCCAGTAACATTTATAGAGAAATCTTGCAAGAAGTGCAACAATACTGCCCCACAGAAGCGGTCTATGCCGAAATCCTGCACGAAATGCAACAAAGTCAGCATTAACTTGCCCTCTGCCCCGGAATTTGTGCAAATAATGCAACATTGTACCCGTATCCAGTAACCTTTATAAAGGAATCCTGCAAAATGTGCAACAATACAAGCGGCGGGTGAGAGAAGGCAGCAGCATCCTTCACCCGCGGGGTGATTTTATTCTGAAAAATGTATGAGACTTCGGTCTAGATTTTGAAATTCTCGACCAATACCTGCAGCTTCTCTGCCAGGGAGGAGAGGAATGCGGCGGAGGATTCGACCTCCTGCATGGCGGCAAGCTGCTCTTGAGACGAGGCGGACAAGGTCTCGGCGCCCTCGGCCGTCTGATTGGAGACCGCTACGATCTTCTGGATCGAAGCGACCAGTCCGTCAGAGAGCAGGGCCAGCTCACGCACGGTGGCTGAGATCTGTTGGCTATGTGCAGACATATCGGAGACGGATGACTCAATCTCGGAGAAGGAATGGCCGGCCGCTATAATCATTTCTTTGCCGTGATGCATTTCTTCCGTGGAGTGCCTCATGGTCTCTCCGGCCTTGTCCATCTGCTGGACAATCAGACTGACCAGCTCGCCGATCTGGCGGGCAGATCCGGCTGAACGTTCAGCCAGCTTGCGTACAGAGCCTGCGACAACGGCGAAGCCACGGCCCTCTTCTCCAGCCCGTGCGGCTTCAATCGCCGCATTGAGGGATAACAGATTCGTCTCCTCGGCAATACTGGCTATGGTGCCGACAATATTCTCAATCTCTTTGGAATGGCTGCCCAGCGTCTCGATAATGCCAGAAAGATCCGAGATGCTTGCGCCCACAATAGCCATCTGGGAGGTGGTCGAGTCCATAGATTCCCGGCCTGTCCGGGCTTTCTGGGAGTTGATGGCTGCCTGGTTCATTGCACTGTCGGCATTGCCTGCAATTTCGGTAATGAAATGTGACATATCCTGCACAGCCTTGAAGCTGCCTTCCAAATTCTGCAGCTGGGTGTGTGCCCCGTCGGCCAGATCCAGAGTGACATTAACGCTGTGTTCTCCGGCCCGGTTGGTCTCCTGGGCGCTGGCGGACAGCTCCTGGGAAGAGGAGGCAACCAGCATGGACGTATCGTTAACCTGTGTGATCAGGTCACGCAGATTCAGGGTCATCGCATTGAAGTCGCGTGCAAGTTCGCCGATCTCGTCCTTGGCTGTGAAGAGCAGCGGTTCCCGGGTCAGATCGCCTTGGGCTACCGTGTTCACGGATGCGGACAGCTTGGTGAGAGGGCTGACCATCCGGCGGATCAGCAGATAAGCGGCGAGAATCGCAATAATCAGAATGGAGCTGCCGATCAGGAAGGGCTGGGTGATGATATCCATGGTCCGCGATTGAATCAAGGGGCCGTCGAAGTTAATCGCCATTAATGCAATGATGGGTTTGGTAGGGTCATGGTCCTGATAGATGGGGCCGTAGCCGGTTTTGAGGGAGGTGCCCTGATATGTATACACCTTCGAGTAGGCGGAGTGCTTCATCGTGGTAATCATTTCTTTATCTTCATCTGCGAAGTAGAAGGGGTCTCCAGCTTTGTAGCCGCGTTGTTTGAAGTTCTTGTCAGCGGCCAGCACCTTGCCGTCCAGTGATAGAATGAAGGCTTCTTTGAAAATAGGCTTGTGATCACTGATCCATCCGATGCGGTCTTCGATCGCAGTCAGCTTGCTGGTATCGCCGGCAGCCAGAGCGGTTATGTCGGCAGGATCGATAAGACCGGTTGTTATATTCGCGCAGCCTACCAATTCAATGCCTGCAGCTTCATCGATCTGCTTGTAAGCCGCATGATAACCGAAGAAGCCTATGGATGAACCAACCAGTAGCAATACAATCAGCATCATCCATGTTAATTTTGTTGCCAATTTCATAACAAATATCACCAGCCCTGACTCTAAAAGATTAAGTGAATTATGGGGTTCACTGCTACGATTATAGCGCATACGCTGCGGTTTGAGCAGACGTCAGAAAAAGAATTTTTGTGTCGGAAAATGATGGTTTATGTATAAAAAATCATTGAAAAGTAGGCGCTTAATCCTATTTTAGTTTCAAAAAATACTGTATGTCGGACCCGTATAATGGTACGCTTGAAGCAGAACAAACGGACTGGGAGCTGAAGGGATGTCACAAGAAGTCAATCCTTTGATCGAACGTGTGGGATTATCCATGTGGAAGGTTCAGCGCAGAATCATGTCGCAGATGTCATTTCATAAGGAATTGGGCTTGACTGTGCCGCAATTCGGGCTGCTGCATATGATCTTTCAGGAGCAGCAGGCACGGGTGATTCAGCTGGCGGACAAGATGGAGGTGAAGTCCAGTGCAGTCACCGTCATGCTGGACCGGCTGGAGCTGCTGGAGCTGATCGCCCGCGTGACGGACGAGAATGACCGCAGAGCGGTAATCGTCACGATCACCGGCAAGGGACAAGAGGTGCTGGAAGAAGCACAGCGCCGGTCACTGCTGCTGCTGGAAGAGCATCTGGCCATTCTGGAGCCGGCAGAGCTGGAGAACTTCGCGGATTATTATCTCATGCTGGAGAATCAGGAGCGTTAACATAAGCATTACAAAGAGGCAGCGCTTCTCCCGTTACGGAGAGGCGCTGCCTCTTGTCTAAATATAAGAATTTATAAGTTTTACACTATAAATTATCCTTCTATTTCTCGCTGAAACGGAACCGTCCTTAAAAAGGACGGCAAAGCCGTTTCCACTTGAGTCTGGCTATTCTGCGGCAGGTTCTTTGTCCGGCAGTTGCGTGACGTAACTGTCAGACAACTGGCGCAGCCGCAGAGCGCGGTTGTATTCATCCTCGTTGCCGGCCGGAGCAGTACCTCCGGTCGCCAGCGGATATTGGGTATTATCCTCGAAGCTGTTGCCCGGAATCAGCAGGGCAGAGCTGGAGATGAAGGAGCCGGTAGGCAGGTAATACCGCTGCGGCAGCAGATTGTAGGACTGGCTGAGCAGATCCTGGCCGAAATGAATGTTGTTATCCATGGATACCCCCAGCAGGCTGGCAGCTGTAGGCATAATATCGACTTCTCCGCCTACCTGTGCAAGCTTCTGCGGAGCAATTCCTTCGCCATGGATAAGCAGCGGAATGTTGAGCATATTGGCGTAGCTGTAATCATATCCGTAGATTTCCTTCATTAGCTGCTTGTCGTCATGGTCCAGCGAATAGATCGGCAGTCCCATATGGTCGCCGTAGACCATAACCAGACTGTTCTCCCATAATCCATTCGCCTTCAGTTCATCTACGAACTGTCCGAAGGCATAGTCTGCATAGTTCTGTGACCGGACATAATCGCCGACAAAGGTTCCTTCATACCGCTCAGGAAGCTTCATCTTGTGCTTTTCTTCAGGAATAGTGAACGGGTGATGCGCCGACATGGAGATGACCTGGGCATAGAACGGCTGGCCCGCATCGCTCATTTCCTTCAGCTTCTCCGAGGATTTGCGGTAGAGCACCTCATCGGAAGCGCCGAAGAAGAAGGCATCCTCATCACCGAAGAACTGGTGATCGTAATACTTCTGCCAGCCGAGGGCCTTGTATAGCTCGCCCCGGTTCCAGAATTCCACTACATTGGTGTGGAACGTGGCCGTCTGATAGCCGTTGTCTCCCAGCAGACGGGGGAGACTCGGCAGCTGCTTGTCGATATAAGACATGGTGGCCGCACCCTGCGGAGGAATATAGAAGGACGAATTGACCACGAATTCCGCATCGGAGGTATTGCCCTGGCCGACCATCTGATAGAAGTTCGTGAAGTACAGGCTCTCCTCCATCAGGCGGTTCAGGTTAGGGGTAATCTCCTGGCCGTCTATCTTCAGACCCAGCAGGAAGTTCTGGAAGGACTCCAGCTGGATCACAATCAGATTCTTGCCCTTGGCGGAACCGGCATAAGCCGAGACTGCTGAAGGGTCGATGCCCTTGAGCTGGTTAATCGTGCTCTGTGTGATTTCACTGGCCTGGACCAGCTCGGTTTTATCTTTGGCAAAGATCGTGTATGCTTCATAATTAAGGATGCCCATCTCCTGGGCCTTCTTGATCTCATTCATGCTCGCCTTATTCGGAAGAATATTGAACAGGCAGAGTCCGAGCGAGACCGCGAACAGTACGACATGCAGCGTCCGGCCACTGCGCCGGTTGATCTGGTCTTTTTTATAATTGCGTCCGTTCTTGTTAATGAAGAAGTAGAAGCCCAGCACGATAATATCGGTGAAGATCAACAGATAATAAGGGTCCATCAATGAGAACACGCTGTTCTTGACGGCAGTGACCTGGTTCACCTGCTCGGCGGCATGGTAAGTGACAATGACCCCGTAATATTTGAAGTACATAATGGCGGCAAAAAAGATCGCGGTAACCAGCAGATTGACCGTCATGTAATAGCCGAGCTTCCGTCTGGAAGCAAAGCGCTCAATCAGGAAAAACAGGGCCCAGACAAAGGGCAGCTCCGTCAATACGGATTTCCAGAATTGCAAATCATCAAAGATTACACCCCAGGCCAGCAGGCTTTTGAACAGAAAAAGAATGGAAAAGAACACAAATGGCTTAAGGAGCCAGCGTTTCACAGTTTGGGATGACACAGCTTCGCCTTCTTTCTGAAGAATGAACAGGTTTCCCGGGTGATAGGAAACAGCAGCATGAGGACATAAGAATACCATTATCAATAGAACTTATTATGCAGTGCCAGGGAAGGAATGTCAAAAATCAGAAGCGGCCGTATACTCCCTGGAGCGCGCGTAAACTACGGCTAGAACGAACCCGGCGCAGGCCACTCCCTCAGGCGGGGGGATATCGGCGTTAAACGAAGAATATGAGCCTTACGCAGCGGAAGCTGGCGGAAATTATTGGAGGTGGGGACGGATGGAGCATACAGAAATCATACTGTCCGTGAGGGCGCTTGTGGAATTTGCCTACAGCAGCGGCAGTCTGGAGCCGGGCTTCCGCAGCGGAGCCGCCATGGCGGAGGGGACGCGCAGCCATCAGCTGATCCAGAAGCAATACAAGGAAGGAGACCGCAAGGAGGTCTATTTGAAGACCGGAATTGCTTACGGAGAGCTGCTGTTCCAGATTGACGGGCGCTGCGACGGACTGCTTACGGCAGAGGATGGGAGCCTGACAGTGGAGGAGATCAAGTCCATGGCCGGAATCCCGGACCCTGCGCTTGAAGGGAAGGAGGTACACTGGGCCCAGGCTTATATGTACGCTTACATGCTGGCAACGGATCTTGAGCTTCCCTACATTCAGGTGAAGCTCACCTATGTGCAGCGGGGAAGCGAGGCACAGTACAGTCTCTACCGGGAGATGTCCCGTGAAGCGCTGACGGCCTTTGCGCTAGAGACAGTAAGCAGATATGCACCGTATGCCGAGATGATGGTCCGTTACAAGGCGAAGAGAGGGGAGAGCATCACGAACCTGTCTTTTCCGTTCTCGGCTTACCGGCCCGGCCAGCGCCATTTCGCAGCCGCAGTCTACACCTCCATTGCTGAGGGGGCGAACCTCTTCGCCCAGGCACCGACAGGCATCGGCAAAACCATGTCCACTCTGTTCCCGGCGGTCAAAGCGCTGGGCGAAGGCAAGGCGGCCGGTATCTTCTATCTGACCGCCAAGACCGTTACACGGATCGCGGCGCAGGAGGCAGCCACGATGCTGAACCTCCGGGGGCTGCATCTGCATGTCATTGCGCTGACGGCGAAGGAGAAGGCCTGCTTCCGGGAGGAAGGCATCTGCGGCACGGATTCCTGCGCGTATGCGGAGGGCTATTATGACCGGATCAACGGCGCCCTGATTGATATGCTGGAGCATGAGACGCTGATGACCCGGGAGACGATCGCCGGCTATGCCCATAAGCATAAGGTCTGCCCGTTTGAATTCTCGCTGGATGCCGCCTATGCCTGCGATGTTGTTATCTGCGATTACAATTATATCTACGACCCGCGCATCAGTCTGAAGCGCATGTCTGAGGAGCGTAAGAAGAACACCGTGCTGCTGGTGGATGAAGCGCATAATTTGGTGGACAGGGGCCGGGAGATGTATTCGGCCGAGCTTACCAAGGCACCCTTCCTGGCGCTCAGCCGGACCTACAAAACGGCGAATCCCCGGCTCGGCACTGCCGCCAAAGCGGTGAACGCTTTCTTCATTGCGCTGCGTAAGATCTGCGGTGATAAGGGTGCGGAAGAGTGGGCGGCCTATCCGGAGGAGCTGCCGGAGCTGCTGGAGAACTTCGCAGCCGAAGCGGAGCTGGAGCTGCTGAATTCCTCTTTCCCGGTAAGCTCTGTGCAGGCGGAGGAGGACGGGGCGGATAGCCTGCTGGATACCTATTACGCAGTACAGGGGATGCTTCGCACCTTCAAAACCTACGATGAACGTTACATTACCTATGCCGAGGTGCGCAGCGGAGATGTGTATCTGAAGCTGTTCAATCTCGATCCGTCGCATTTGCTGCAGCAAATGGGCAAGAGCTTCCGCAGCCAGATTCTGTTCTCTGCGACCCTCTCGCCGCTCTCGTATTACAGGGATATGATCGGTGCAGGCGAGGAGGACTACAGTCTGAGCCTGGCCTCACCTTTTCACAAAGAGCAGTGGCAGGTGTCTGTCCTGCCGGTATCCACCCGGTTTCATGACCGGGAGGCTTCCTTACAGCCGCTTAGTAATGCTCTTAAAGGCATGGTCTCGAAGAAGGGCAACTACCTGGTCTTCTTCCCCTCTTATGTGTACTTGAGGAATGTCTATGAGGTGTTCACCGAGAAGTACCCTGAAGTCCCTACGCTGCTGCAGGGCAGCGGGATGAGCGAGCCGGAGCGGGAGAGCTTCCTGGCGGCCTTCCGCCCGGATAACCCGGAGCCGCTGCTTGGCTTTGCCGTGCTGGGCGGTATTTTCTCCGAAGGGGTGGATCTGCCCGGCGACCGGCTGAACGGGGTGATGGTCGTAGGTGTAGGACTCCCGCAGGTGGGTCTGGAGCGCAATCTGCTCCGGAGCTATTTCCAGTCACAGGGCAAGAACGGCTTCGATTATGCTTATATCTACCCTGGCATGTGCAAGGTGCAGCAGGCTGGAGGACGGCTGATCCGCAGTGAGAGCGACAGCGGGGTCATTGTGCTTGCAGACGACCGCTTCATGCAGCCTTCCTACCGGCAGCTGCTTCCAGAGGAGTGGCGGGACTACTCTGTGTTGACCTAAGCGGGTATAATCTACTGAAAAGGCATTCACCAGACAACTCAGGAGGTAATGACATGACGCTTAATATCGGACTTGTTGGAACAGGCTGGTTCTCCAAGGTACATGCGGATTTGCTGGCGGGCATGGAGGATGTGTCGCTGAAGGCGGTCTGCGGCAGCAGCAAGCTTAAGGGAGAAGAGATGGCCCGCCCTTACGGGGCCGAAGGCTACGGGGAGATTACCGAGATGCTGGACAGCCACAAGCTGGATGCCGTCTACATCTGCGTGCCGCCACAGTCGCACGGGGCGATTGAGCGGGCGCTGATCCGCAGGGCTATCCCCTTTTTCATCGAGAAGCCGCTAGGCTCAAGTACGGCCATTCCGGCCAGTCTGCTGGAGGATATCAAGCAGCATCAGCTGCTGACCTCGGTAGGCTATCATTTCCGCTATCAGGAGAATATCCAGCGGCTGAAGCAGACGCTTGCCGGAGACAAGGTAGGGATGATTACCGGAGAATGGATGGGCGGAATGCCCGGCGTGGCGTGGTGGCGCAATCAGGAGCAGTCCGGCGGGCAATTCACGGAGCAGACGACGCATATTGTTGACTTGCTGCGTTATCTGGCCGGTGAGGTGACAGAGGTCTACGGCATGTTCGGCAACCGGATTATGCATGAGAAGCATGAAGGGGTGACCGTAGCCGATGTAGGCACCGTATCGCTGAAGCTTGCAAGCGGCATTATCGCCAGCATCTCCAATACCTGTGTGCTGCCAGGAGAGGTGAACAAGGCTGGAATCAGCTTCTATAATGACAACGGCATGCTTGACTGGAACCCGGAGCGTCTGCTTGAAGTCCGCAGCGGGGACAGCAAGGAATACAAGAATACGGGCAACCCTTACGCTGTAGAGAGCGAGGCCTTCCTGTACGCTGTCCGCACCGGAGACCGCTCCCGTATTCTCAGCGATTACGAGGACGGGTACAAGACGCTGAAGGTAACCTGCGCCGCGTATGAATCCGCCCAGAGCGGATTGCCGGTGAAGCTGTAGGACTCTGTCCTAGGGTCAGGGAGCTGCTTAATGAATGAACACTGCGATCAGTGCGGGTGCCAGCCCAATGGAGAACAGCGCCGCCAGAATCATCGAGATACTGGAGATGGTGCCGGTCAGCGAGCTAAGCTCGAAGGCCTTGGAGGTGCCGGTGCCATGCGCTGCAGTGCCCAGCGAGACCCCGCGTGCCACTTCATTCTCAATGTGGAAGAGGCGCAGCACCGAAGGACCCATCATCGTTCCAAGCACACCCGTGAGAATGACGAAGACTGCGGTGATGCTGGGAACTCCGCCGATGCTCTGTGAGATGCTCATGGCAATCGGCGTAGTTACCGAACGGGGGACCAGGCTGGTGGCGAGATCTCCGCTCAGGTGCATTAATTTGGCCAGCAGCATGGACGACAGTACAGCCGTTACCGTTCCTGACAGCACGCCTGCCGCAATTTCGGCGGCGTGCTTTTTGAGTAGCTTGAAGTTCTTGTGCAGCGGAATTGCAAAGGCGATTGTCGCCGGCTGAAGCAGGTCTGACAGCCATTTGCCGCCTGCATTGTAGGATTCATAGGAGCTGCCTGTGATCAGCAGGAAGCCGATGATTACCAGCGGGGTGATGATCAGCGGAGAGGCGTACATTTTGCCGCTGGCCGCATAAATCCGTTTGGTTACAAGGTATACCGCAATGGTAAGTCCAAGGAATAATAGTCCGGTCATCATGAGCTTCTACGCTCCTTTACTTTATAGATCATCCCTGTCAGCAGACCCGAGCTGGCCATGACAGCAAAGGTGCCCACGAGCACAACAGCCAGTACCTGCAGGCCGAAGGATTCCAGCAGCTTCGAGTAGTTCATGACCCCGATAGCCGATGGAATGAAGAACAGCAGCAGCTCAGCCAGCAGCCAAGAAGCTCCTGCCTCCACCCAGTTCATACGGATCACGCCGGATTCGAGCAGCAGGAATAATAGAATCATCCCGATAATGCTTCCGGGAAGCGGAATATGCAGTAGTGAGGTTAATCCGTTAACGAGCAGGGAGAACACGGTTAGTCCGGCCACCTGCAGTAAGCCTAAGGCAATCTTTTTCATCATGATTACCTCCTTTCATCTCTTACTGAAATTTTACATCTAATTCTTTCATAGGTACAATGAATGGATTGAATATCTCGCATTCTAATTGTCTATGCATGGAGGTTACCTAATGGATATCAGACAGCTGGAGTATTTCGTGCAGGCCGCCAGGCTGAACAGCTTCTCCAGAGCCGCAGAATCGCTGTATATCACCCAGCCGACCATCAGTAAGATGGTCCGCAATCTGGAGATGGAGCTGGGGGCCGACCTGTTCTACCGCGAGGGCCGGAGCATCCGTCTGACCGATGCGGGAGAGCTGCTGCTCGTCAAGGCGCAGAACATTGTAGAGTCCTTTGCCAGCCTCTCCTCCGAGCTGGACAGCCTGCGCAATCTGAAGCAGGGGCATATCCGTATCGGACTTCCGCCCATGGTTGGGGCTAGCTTCTTCCCGGCGGTCATCGGGGAATTCCACCGGAAGTATCCCGAGGTGACGATCCGGCTGCATGAGGACGGGGCGAAGAAAGTGGAGGATGACGTAGAGTCCGGCCTGCTCGATATCGGGGCGATTGTACTGCCGGTGGACCCGGCCAGATTCCACTGCTTCACCTTTGTGGAGGAGAAGCTGGAATTGCTGGTTCCCACAGGCCACCGTCTGGACGGAGCGCAGCAGGTGCCGCTGAGAGAGCTGGCCGGGGAGGAGTTCGTCCTGTTCCGGGAGGACTTCGCCCTCCATGACCGGATTATCTCGGAATGTGTCAAAGCTGGCTTTCAGCCCAAGGTGGTCTATGAAAGCTCCCAGTGGGATCTGATCAGCCGGATGGTCGCCGCCGGAATGGGCATTGCGCTGCTGCCGGAGACCATCTGCCGGGATATTGACCGTTCGCGGATTGCGGTGATTCCCCTGACCGAGCCGGTGATTCCCTGGCAGCTGGGCATGATCTGGCGCAAGGACCGCTATCTGTCCTTTGCCGCAAGGGAGTGGATTGCTTTTGCGATGAATGTACTAGGAGAGCGGTATTCGCGGCCGGAGCCTCCGGAGGATATATAAATAACAGAGCTTATTTATACTTCCGCCGACATTTTTTTCTTTTTTTGCAAATTTTGTTTTTTGGCATCATGATTTATGATAAGGGAGAAGTTGATAGAGAGAAGGTGAGTAACCGTGAACCTTTACCAGAATTCTCCTGATGTTAGCGGCCGGGATTACAGAGAAGATGAGCTGTTCCTTACTATAGAGAATTTAAGAAGCGAGCTGCTGGAGGTGGCCCGGGAACGGAGTCTGAGCGACCATACAGTGCTGGAGCTTAGCCAGCGGCTGGACGGATATATTGTGATGGCTCAGAACCTGATGATGGAGAGCCTGCGCAGCCGCAAGAATGGAGCCGCGCCCTACGGCAAGAATAAGAAGAGCCAGCGGATCAGGAATCAGGCGGCTCTGCAGCAATAATCTATAATACACCCAAGCATCTGACGGTGTTTGTTAATCATGGTCCTACTAATGTGGGGCCATTTTGTTGTGCTTTTCATAGTGTTGTCCTATAATGGCAATTAATAGAAGGATAACCTGAATGATGGATAGGGAGGTGCCGGGTGGAGGCGAAGCTGACTACATTACGTACGGAAATCGAGAAGAATCTGTCCCGCTCGGGCCATAATCTTGCCTCATTTGCCAAAGTCTCCGGCCTGAACCGCGGCAGTCTCAGCGCCATTCTTCACGGCAATCCGCCGAAGCCCATCTCGCTGGGACAGCTCGATGCCGTGATCCGGGCCTTCGGCTTCCCGGAAGGCTGGCTGTATCCGCTGTATGTGGATGAGTGCTTCAGTGAAGAGCGGATCTCCCGCCGCCGTATCGAGCCCTTCCTGGTTAAATGTGCCGAGATGGGCAAGCAGCAATGCATTGAAGAGGTCTTAAGGCGGATTATGGAATATCAGCGGCCGCTGGATATCATCTACAGGGTGGCAGAGAGGCTATTCTGCAGCGGCAAAGTACAGGAGTCCATCGTATTCTACAAGCTGATTGTAGACCATGAACAAGACAGCTATTCCGAGCGTATGGCGATTAGCCAGTACCGTATCTTCATGTCTTTACAGTCTACTCCGGATGTGGATATGGAGCAGAAGCTGCGCGCCGTCATCAGCTTCGAGCCATACCGCGGGCTGCTTCCCGAGGAGATGCAGCTGGACGGGCTGCTGAAGCTGGCGAAGGTATGCTTCGCGCTGCACCGCTGGAAGGATGTGGAGAAATTCGCTGATGAGCTGAGGGCATTAGCAAGCGGAATCTACCGCGAGGAGCTGCGCCGCAGCAAGGGGAAGAGGGCAGAGGCCTTTCAGGCAGAACGTCCGCTGGTGGTCTATTACGGGCACGGTTATCTGCTGAAGGCCTCGGCGCTTACCAAGCAGGGGGAGTATCAGCAGGCCAAGAAATATACCGCCGGCTATGCGGACCTGGGATGGTTCGAGATGCTGGATGACGAGGGGCGCAGCAGTGTGGACAGCTTCAAGCTGTTTGCCACGGCCAACGGGTTCACGCTGGAGATTCTGATGGGCAATATCTCTGTATTGCCGTCCTATATCGCTTTCTTGTCCGAGCATCCCGGTGAGATTCTGTCCGGCATGGTGATCATTATGGAGTCGGCCAACCGCTTCGGGTTCTCCGCTGATGCGGTGATGTCGCGCTTTTCCCGGGAGATGCTGCGCTTCGAACAATTCCAGGATACGATCAATGTAGACCGGGTGTACCGTCTCTATTATCAGATTGCGATCTATCATATCTCCCGCCAGCAGTATGCCAAGGGAATAGACTATATCATTCATTGCCTGCGTCTGACCATCAGACTGAACAGCGGCAAGGACTTCATTAACTGTGTAACCTTATTTGAACTGAACAGAGACTATGCCTCGGATACCCAGCAGAATGCGTACCGGGAGCTCATCAGGGAGGTGAGAGCGCATGAAGAGATCACTGTTGATGACGGCCAGCGTTTTGGTATTGTTTAGCTTCATTCTTGCGGGTATAGGAACAGATCAGAAGTCTAAGACAAGAGGGTTAACTGCTGTTGAACACGGAGTGGAATTCTAAAGCGGATTAGAGCAGTTAATTGTATAGCTAAGAGAGACTCCCCGGCCCTCTGTGTCGCGGGAGCGTTTGCGCGTGGTAATGTGAAATAAATTACATAGTAAGAGCGTAATCAGGAATTGACAAATTGCAGGCACGAAAATATAATTAGGTAGCCTAATTAATACATGGTTTAATTATTTGTAGACCTAACTAAAATGGGGTGGAAGCATTGGGATAAATCGCGAAGGTGAAAACTCAGTCGGACACAAGCTTTTCTCTGCACTTCGGAAGCTGCGCAAAGGGCATTGGCATCACTCAGTGGAGGGGCATAAGCCAAGTGAGATGACTTTATTGATATGTATTGCACGGGCGTCGCATGCTTCAGATCTGGGACTTAAGGTGTCGGAGATCAGCCGCTTCCTGGGACTGACTCCGCCAACAGTAACCCAGCTGATTAACAGTCTTGAAGCCAAGCAGATGGTAGAACGGCAGGCTGATCCGTCTGACCGGAGGGTAGTGCGCATCAAGTTGACCGAACAGGGGAAAATTATTACCCGCAGGGCCAGGGACCATATGGACGCCACACTTAACAGGATGGTGGAGTATTTAGGTGAGGAAGAATCTGATCAACTGGCGGAACTGCTGCTGAAAGTCTATGCCTTTATGGAGGATAATCCTCCGCCTAATCTAGACCGGTTACAAATGAACGGAGATGAGAAGCATGATTAAATTAATGAAACAACTGAAGCCCTTTCGCTGGGCCATTGCGGCTGTACTGATTCTTGTATTTCTGCAGTCCATGGGGGATTTGTATCTTCCGACCCTGATGAGTGACATTATCGACAAGGGGATTGTGGACGGCGACCAGCCTTATATCTGGAGAATCGGCGGCTTCATGCTGCTGGTGGCGGCTGGCGGTGTGCTATGCTCTATTATTGCCAGCTATCTGTCAGCCAGAGTGGCGGCAGGCTTCGGGAAGAATACCCGTTCCCGGGTGTTCAATCATGTGGAGAATTTTACGCTCCATGAATTCGATAAGCTGGGTACGGCCTCATTGATTACACGTACCACTAATGATATCACACAGGTTCAGACAGTATTGACTATGATGCTCCGCATGATGGTCGGTGCCCCGATGATGATGATCGGCGGGATTATTATGGCGGTGTCTGAGGACGCCAAGCTCTCGCTGATTTTTGTAGTGGTGATTCCGCTGCTGGTCGGAGCGATATTTTTCATCGGAATGAAGGGTCTACCGCTGTTCAAGGCGATCCAGATCAAGCTGGACAAATTAAATCTGGTGCTGCGCGAGCATCTGACCGGTATCCGCGTCATCCGCTCCTTCAACCGGATTGAGCATGAGAACAGACGGTTCAGTTCGGCGAACCGCGACCTTACCGACACGGCGATTAAAGTGAACAAGGTGATGGCGGGACTGATGCCGCTGATGATGATCGTCATGAACTTCTCGATGATTGCCATTCTGTATTACGGTGGAATCCGCATTGGCGATGGGGATCTGAAGGTTGGCTCCCTGATGGCATTCATTCAGTATGCAATGCAGATTATGTTCTCGCTGATCATGGTGTCGATGATGTTTGTGCTGATTCCAAGAGCTTCTGCCTCAGCGCTGCGCATTAATGAAGTGCTGGATATGCAGCCAGAGATTAAGGATCCTACCTCTGCAGAACTGAAGACTACGGCTACAGCTACACAGGAGGACGGCCGTGACGGATTGCGCGGGTATGTGGAGTTCGACAATGTATCCTTCGCTTATCCGGGTGCAGAGCAGGCAGCCTTGTCGGGAATTACCTTCAGTGCGCGCCCCGGTGAGATTACCGCCATTATCGGCGGAACCGGGTCAGGCAAGTCCACGCTGCTGAACATGATTCCGAGATTCTATGATGCCATAGAAGGTACGGTAAGTGTGGACGGTGTGGATGTGCGCCAGATGACGCAGGAGGAATTACGGAGCAAGATTGGTTATATTCCGCAAAAAGCCGTGCTGTTCACCGGTACCATCAACGAGAATATCCGTTACGGCAAAGAGGATGCTACCGAGGAGGAGATTCTTCATGCCGCCAAGGTGGCACAGGCCTATGACTTTGTCACAGCGATGAAGGAAGGCTTCGATTCAAGCATCTCCCAGGGGGGCGGTAACGTCTCCGGCGGCCAGAAGCAGCGTCTGTCGATAGCCCGTGCCCTCGTCCGCAAGCCGGAGGTATATCTGTTCGATGACAGCTTCTCCGCGCTGGACTTCAAGACCGATGCCAAGCTGCGTGCCGCGCTCAAGGAGGAGACTACGGAATCTACTGTCCTTATCGTCGCACAGCGGGTAAGCACGGTAATGGATGCAGACCGGATTATCGTACTGGATGAAGGTCAAATTGTCGGTATGGGCACGCACCGCGAGCTGCTGGACAACAATGAGGTGTACCGCGAGATCGTATCCTCGCAGCTGTCAGAGGAGGAAATAGCATGAGTGAGCAGAACAAAGCAATGAAGCCGCCCGCCCGCAGACACGGCGGATTCGGCCCCGGCCCGGGCGGACCCGGCATGGGTATGCCTCCCGAGAAGGCGAAGGATTTCAAGGGCACCCTGCGCCGCCTGATCCGGTATTTGCGCCCGCGCCAGGTACAGCTGATTATCGTATTCGTAATGGCGATTGCCAGTACCGTATTCAGTATTTTCAGCCCTAAGGTGATGGGTAAGGCAACGACCAAGCTGTTCGAAGGCGCTTATGGCAAGATGATGGGCGTGCCTGGGGCGGCGATTGATTTTGGCTATGTGAATGATATTCTGATCCTGCTGGCAGGCCTGTATCTGTTCAGCGCGCTGTTCAGTTATATCCAGCAGTATGTCATGGCCGGTGTGGCGCAGAAGGTCGTATACGACATGCGCGAGCAGATCAACAGCAAGCTGGAGCGGCTGCCGCTGAAATATTTCGATTCCCGGACCCACGGGGAGATTCTTAGCCGGGCGACCAATGATGTGGACAACATCAGTACCACCCTGCAGCAGAGCTTAACCCAGCTGATCACCTCTATTGTGACGATTGTCGGGGTTATTGTGATGATGCTGACGATCAGCCCGTGGCTAACCCTGATTACGATCGTAACGCTGCCGCTGAGCTTCGTGGTGATTATGCTGATCACCAAGCGCTCCCAGACCTATTTCGTCGGACAGCAGAAATCGCTGGGCCAGCTGAATGGTCATGTGGAGGAGATGTATACCGGTCACCGGATCATCAAGGCTTTTGGACGGGAGAAGAATTCCCTGAAGGACTTCAATGCCATCAATGAGGATCTGTATAACTCCGGCTGGCGCTCCCAGTTCATCTCCGGGATTATTATGCCGCTGATGATGTTCATCGGGAACCTGGGGTATGTGCTGGTATGTGTGGTCGGCGGGATCTTCGTGACCAAAAAAGCGATCGACGTCGGTGACATCCAGGCATTCATCCAATATTCGCGCCAGTTCACCATGCCGATTACGCAGACTGCCAATATTGCCAACATCATTCAGTCCACCATCGCTTCGGCAGAACGTGTATTTGAACTGCTGGATGAGGACGAGGAAGTCCCTGAAGTGGCTGCTACACTGGCGAAACGTTCAGCAGCTGCAGAAGAGGGCTCTGTGGAATTCCGGCACGTACAGTTCGGCTACAAGCCGGGTGAACTCCTGATTGAAGACATGAACATCGAGGTCAGTCCGGGACAGACCATTGCAATTGTAGGACCAACCGGAGCCGGTAAAACCACACTGATCAACCTGCTCATGCGCTTCTATGAGATCAGCGGCGGGGAAATTGTGATCGACGGTGTGAACATCACCGATATGAAGCGCAGCGAGCTGCGCAGCAAATTCGGTATGGTGCTTCAGGATACCTGGCTGTTCAACGGGACCATCCGCGATAATATCGCTTACGGCCGGGAAGGGGCTTCGGAGGCTGATGTGGTGCGGGCAGCCAAGGCTGCGCATGCCGATCACTTCATCCGTACGCTGCCGCTCGGGTATGACACGATTCTGAATGAAGAGGCCTCGAACATCTCCCAGGGTCAAAAGCAGCTGCTTACCATCGCCCGGGCGATTCTGGCCGATCCGTCCATCCTCATTCTGGATGAAGCAACCAGCAGCGTAGATACGCGGACAGAGGTGCAGATCCAGAAGGCGATGAACACGCTGATGCACGGCAGAACCAGCTTCGTGATCGCTCACCGCCTGTCCACCATCAAGGACGCCGATCTGATCCTGGTGATGAACCAGGGTAGCGTCATTGAGAAGGGCACCCATGTGGAACTGCTGGAAGCGGGCGGCTTCTATGCCGATCTCTATAACAGCCAGTTCTCCGGGGATGACCTGCCGGACGCAGGCTGATCCGAATAGAACAGTTACCTGAATATAGCCGGCTGTAGACCACAGCCAAGTATAACTTAGCGTTCATGCAGAGCGTCTTCGGACATTCTCTGTATGAACGCTTTTTTTATAAAAACCGAATACAATGCAACCCACACATCAACTCACCACTTAACTATGCCGCTACTCGACTCCACCAACCTAACCTTTCCTGCATAAAATACAACTTTTCCCAGATAATACTAGAGAGAGTGTCTACGATCACCCGTTATTAGCGGCATTGAGTCAGCTGTTTCCGGGCAGCAGCGGCAGTGATCACTCTAGTTTTTCAACATTTCAGAAAAAAGATTTGCTTAAAATTTTCGGGGTATATATGATAAGGATATCAAAATGACCCGCGGCTCATTTTTTGAAATATAAGAATTTATATGTTTCGCGCTATAAATTATCCTTATATTTCTCGCTGAAACGGTGTCGTCCTTTAAAAGGACAGCACAGCCGTTTCTACTTGGGCGGACGGATAGGAGAGAGGATGAAAGGTATGTCGGGCTACGGAAAATGGGTAGCAGGGAGCAAGACCAAATGGATCACTCTGCTGGTATGGGTTGCGCTGGTCGGGGTGCTTACGATGCTATGGCCATCAGTGAATTCACAGGTTGCTAACAATGCCTCCAATCTGCCGGAGGATTCACAATCGGTGCGGGCATCGGTCGTTGCTGAGAGAGAATTTCCGGCCGGAAGCGGAGTGCCGGCACTGCTCGTATGGCATCGTGACGGAGGAATCGCGGAGGAGGATCTCGTACATATAACAGCAGTATACAGCAAGCTTGAGCAGCAGCCTCTTATGCATCAGAACTTCGTTCCTCCGCTGGGCAAGCTGCCGCCGCAGGCGCTGCAGGCGTCCTTGTCGGAGGATCGGAGCACGCTGGTCACCCCGGTGCTGTTCGACAAGACGGCGGACAGCGACCAGCTCGGAGAGTCGCTGAAGAGCCTGAAGGAGCTGGTTCGGACGGAGACGGGGACTGACCCGTCTGCCGCCAAGCCCGACAGCGGAGACTTGAGCCTGCGCGTATCCGGCCCGGTCGGAATCTCGGTAGATGCTACAGGGCTGTTCAAGAATGCCGATGTGTCGCTGCTGATTGCCACTGTCATTCTGGTGCTGGTCTTCCTGCTGCTGATCTACCGTTCACCGATTCTGGCGCTGATTCCGCTGGTTGCTGTAGGCTTCGCTTATGGCGTAACCAGCCCGGTGCTTGGCCTGATGGCCAGGGAAGGCTGGATTACAGTGGATTCGCAGGCGGTCTCGATCATGACGGTGCTGCTCTTCGGGGCAGGGACAGACTATTGCCTGTTCCTGATCTCGCGCTTCCGTCAGATGCTGAAGGTGGAGGAGAATAAGGGGCGCGCACTACTGAGCGCCATTTCCCACTCCTCCGGGGCGATTGCGATGAGCGGCTTCACCGTGGTGCTGGCCCTCTTCGCTCTGCTGCTGGCCAAATACGGCGCGTACCACCGCTTTGCAGTGCCGTTCAGCGTCTCCATTCTGATTATGGGAGTAGCCAGTCTGACCCTGGTTCCGGCCTTGCTGGCGATCTTCGGGCGGACCTCCTTCTTCCCGTTCGTGCCGCGCACGCCGCAGATGGAAGCAGAGCGGGCCAAGGCCAAGGGCAGACCGGTGCCGCAGCCGCAGCCTGCCCGCCGTAAGGGAATCGGGTACCTGGTGGTATCCCGTCCGTGGGCCATTGTCGGAATTACCGTAGTACTTCTGGGAGTGCTGGCCTCATTCTCCAGCGGAATTAAGTTCACCTATGATATTCTGTCGTCATTCCCGAAGACTATGGAGTCGCGGGAAGGCTTCGACCTGATCGGCAAGCAATTCTCCCCTGGTGAGCTGGCACCCGCCAAGCTGATGGTTGATACGGAAGGGTTACCCGGCGGAGAAGACCTGAAATCCGTGCTGAGCAGCCTGTCTTACGTGGATGTGGTCTCAGACCCGCAGCAGGGGGCCGTCAATCCGAAGATTACTGCCTATGATATCGAGTTCAAGGACAATCCGTATTCGATTGAGGCGATGGACCATATCCCGGCACTTCAGGCTACGGTTGAGTCGGCCCTGACGGAATCCGGGATTGAGAACGCGCAGGATAAGGTATGGATCAGCGGCCAGACCGCTACCCAGCACGATACCAAGGAGCTTGGGGAACGTGACACCGATCTGATCATCCCGGTCGTTATCGGCCTGATTACGGTGCTGCTGCTGGTCTATCTCAGATCTGTCGTAGCCACAGTCTATCTGGTGGGGACAGTAATTCTATCGTTCTTCTCGGCACTGGGCCTGGGCTGGATCATCATTCATTACGTGCTCGGAGCAGATGCGATTCAAGGGGCCATTCCGCTATATTCCTTCGTCTTCCTGGTAGCGCTCGGGGAGGATTATAACATCTTCATGGTCTCGAATATCTGGAAAAAGCGTAAGCATATGCCGCTGAAGCAGGCGATTGCAGAAGGTGTGAATGAGACCGGCTCGGTCATTACCTCCGCCGGACTTATCCTGGCCGGTACGTTCGCCGTGCTGGCAAGCCTACCTATTCAGGTGCTGGTCCAGTTCGGGATTATCACTGCGATCGGTGTTCTGCTGGATACCTTCGTGGTCCGTCCCTTCCTGGTACCGGCTATTACTGTTCTCTTCGGACGTCTGGCCTTCTGGCCGGGTAAGCATCAGGAAGTAAGTGAAGCCTCTGCTTCGGATACACAGCGGTAAGAAGTAGTTAGTTCTACAATTTTCTGAAAAAACAACAAAGAAATCGCCCTTTCGGGAAAATGGAAGATCCATCAACCATCCCGAAAGGAGCGATTTTTTTGTTTTTGCCAGCTAATCTCTATTAAAGGGAGAAGCGCTTCTTTTGAGCGAAGCTAGTAGATCATCAGAATTAAACAAGTGAGTTCATTCCATAAAAGCAGTAAGGTACGAAGCTGCCTTCGTAGCGAAAAAACAGGGATAAGTGTATTCTGTGCAACTAAAAACAGGGAAACGGGTGGACTTCCTCTTCTAAGTGTAGTCTGTACAACTAAATTTGCCCGGATGGGCGAAAATCCAGGTATAGGGGCATTTTAATTGCACGAACTACATCTAAACGGAGATTTGGCAGCGTATCGGACGATTTAGTTGTACGAATTGCAATTAAGCCTACCCCTTGCACCCTAATCGGGTGAGGTAACCCCCTCAGCAAGCCATTAGTTAAAGTAATTCTCAACATGTTTAGATCTGATGTGCTACTGGTCAGCCTGGACATCCGGAGTACGGCTGTGCAGCAGCTCGTACTTGTCGAGCGAGGAGCCAACAATGGCTTCGTTCCGGCCGGCACCGCGGTGCGAGTCCCGGAAGGCGGGGCTTGAGGTCCAGCCGTTCAGCGCTTCCTCATTCTCCCAGACTGTGCTGATCTTAAGCTCCTCCACGCCTTCCTTGGGAGCGCCGCGCCATACCTCCATGCGGATGAAGCCGGGGATGCTCTGCACCCCATTATCTGCGCTGAACCGTGAGGCCAGCGCTTCACCATGTCCTTCCTTGATCTTAATCGTATTAGTAACTACCAGCATGCCAAGTCCTCCTTGTAGGGCTGTACGTAATGTCAGTCTTTATTGTGGATTCGTGGTCCAGATACCTGCTGTTTTCAGGAAGACGCGGTCAGGCAGCTTAAGCGCAGCGAGCGTCAGCTCGGCCACATCCTCCGGCTGCATCATCCGGTCCTCGTCCCCGATCTTAAGACCTGCATCGGAAGCAAGGCCTGTATTCACTGTGCTTGGGGTCAACGCTACGACACGGATATTATGCTTGCGTACCTCCATCGCCAGCGACTCGGTCATGCCCATAAGGGCAAACTTAGAGGCACAGTAGGCCGAGCCTGTGGCGAAGCCGCGTTCTCCTGCGGTGGAGGAGATGTTGATGATATTGCCGCTCGAACGCTCAATCATTGCAGGCAGTGCCGCGCGGGTCACATAATAGGCCCCGAACAGGTTGATCTGCATATGCCGTTCCCAGTCCGCCGGGTCCATCTCCAGGAACGTGCCGAACTGGGCGATCCCGGCATTGTTAATAAGCGCGTCGAAGGGGCCGAGGTCCTTCTGCAGAGCCACTACCGCCCGCTCCGCTTCTTCACGTACGGCAATATCGGCTACAGCGATACTGACCTTGATGTCGTACACCTCGGTCAGCGCCGCCTTCAGCGCCTCCAGATCCGCCGAGGTTCTGGAGATCAGCCCCAGGTTGGCGCCTTCCTTAGCCAGCGCCATAGCGAGCGCCTTGCCGATTCCCTTGCCTGCACCTGTAATGACAATACTGGTTCCTCTCAAATCCATAACCTGTCGTCACGCTCCTTATATATAGAATGATGGGTAATTCTAGAAGATACTGTCTATTATACCTGAGCGGCCGGGCACAATCACGCCGGAGCCGCACCTCCGGCATTGCAGACCGCCAGGCCCCCGGTACCACTTGTGCCGCCTGTGCCGCTAATGCCCCGCAGCGCCTGGTCATCCCGCTTTAGTCTTCCGGCGTAATTGTCTTAAGCGGCAGGGTCGCCGGACCTTCGAGCACATCGCCTTCGTAGGAGAAGCGGGAGCCGTGACACGGGCAATCCCAGGAGCGTTCGGCATTATTCCATTCGCATTCACAGCCCATGTGGGTACAGGTTCTGTCCACAAGATGCAATTGGCCCTCAGGGTCGCGGTAGGCACCTACGCGTTTGCCGTCATGGAAGACGACAGCACCCTGATCCGGCTCCAGATCCTTCGTCTTGGTGTGTACAATCTCCACTTTGCCGGCCACCAGCTCCTTGGCGACCGAGAAGTTCTGCACGATGAAGTTCTTGATGGCTGGAACGGCCTTGAAGCGTGAGGGATCATATAACCCGGTGTACGGGTTGCTGCTTCCCAGAATGCCGTCTGCGATCAGGCGGGCAGCCACGGTTCCGTTCGTCATGCCCCATTTTCCGAAGCCGGTGGCGATATAGATCTCCTCGTCCTCGGCGCGCTTGCCGATATAGGGCACCCGGTCCAGCGTGATCAGGTCCTGGGTGGACCAGCGGAACGGAATACTGCGGATGCCCAGCAGCTCCCCGGCGAACCGCTCCAGATTCTCATAATGGCCGAACGTACAAATGCCTTGACCCGTCTTGTGGTTCTCCCCGCCGGCGATGACCAGCTTCCGGTCTCCCCATTCCACTGCCCGCAGCGAACGGGCCGGTTCACCGGCACTCAGATACATGCCGCCCTCATAATCCGTCTCCGGCTCGAACGCCAGACAGTAGGAGCGTTCGGCATGCAGCCGTGAGAAGTAGAGGGAGCCGCCGTCATAGAAGGGGAAGTGGGAAGCCGACACGGCATGGCGGCAGCGGATCTGGAGCTTCTCTCCCTCGGTATGCAGGGTTATCTGTCCGTCCGTATCAACCTTCTCTCCGATCATCGTATGCTCAAATACGGCGCCGCCCCTGTCCAGAACCGCCTGCAGCAGTCCCTTCAGGTACTCCAACGGGTGAAAACGGGCCTGATCCGGCATCCTGATAGCCCCGCCTGCACCCAGCGGCAGGGGGACCTGATCCAGCCACTCTCCGGGCAGTCCCAGCTTGCCGTAAGCCTCGAATTCCTTATTCAGCGCCTTCAGCGTCTTCTCGTCACCTTGATCCGCATACAGGTAGGCCGCCTCCCGCTTCATCCCGCAGGACAGGTCCAGCTCCTCCGCTGTGGCAATCATCCATTCCATGGCCTCGCTGTTCGACTGATAATACATCCGGGCCTGCTCTTCGCCGAAATGCTTCAGCAGATCATGATAGATCATGCCGTGCTGGGCGGAGATTTTGGCGCTGGTATAGCCGGTGGCCCCGCCGAGAATCTGTCCGGCTTCAAGCAGTGTGACCTTATATCCGGCCTTGGACAGCAGATAAGCGGTAGTAATCCCGGTAATTCCTGCCCCTACAATAGCTACGTCTGTGACATGATCTTCCGCAAGCACCGGAAAAGACGGCAGGCCTGTACTGTCTATCCATAATGATTCCGGAAATTG
Organism: Paenibacillus sp. FSL M7-0896; assembly: GCF_037975415.1. Taxonomy (NCBI): domain Bacteria; kingdom Bacillati; phylum Bacillota; class Bacilli; order Caryophanales; family Paenibacillaceae; genus Paenibacillus; species Paenibacillus sp. FSL M7-0896. The sequence continues at coordinate 6,850,172 of NZ_CP150250.1, read as the reverse complement.
CGGAAGACCTTGCGGACGGGGTTCCTGTGTGCTCATAGTCTAGTCCCTCCTAAGTGATGATCCATTTCATTTATTACCACTCTTCCGTGAAAAGAAACGCCCCGCTCCCCCGGCAGGTGCATGAAAACCGCCAGAAAGTGCCAACCTAAGAAGAAATTCACGGAGCAGCGGGCGGAGAGGGGCAGAGACCTATGTCGGAACAACAGCATACACAGGCGGTTCTGCTCGAATGGATCAGAAGCCAGCTAAGCGGGTTCGGCGACCTTGAAGACAAGGTCTTGACGATTCCGGCGGGACAGGTCAGCCTACTCTATATCAAAAGCGTGACAGACGGACAGGCCATCAGCCGCAATATTATTGCTCCGTTCTACGAGATGGGCCATCCCGCAGCCTACTACAGCTATGTGGCCGATTACCCCGGCAGTGAAGAGGTGACAGACGGGCAGCGTGCTCTGGATCTTCTGCTCAGCGGCTATGCCTGTATTGGGCGGGAGGGCAAGCTCTGCTGCTTCGATGTCCTCCGGGCGGAGGCCAGCAGTATCAAGGAGACGATTACGGAGAGTATCAGCCAAGGTCCATCCGATGCGCTGGGGGAGAGTCTGGCGGTGAACCTCAATCTGGTCCGGCGGCGGTATCTGTCCTCTGCGCTCAAGATGGAATTTACCGTTATCGGCAATGTGTCCAAGACCAAGGTGGCGATCCTCTACGACGAGAGCCGGGTGAATCACCAGGTGCTGGCGGAGTTAAAAGAGAAGCTGGACTCGCTGAAGCTCGACATTCTGCAGGCTGCCGGTGAACTGGAGAAATATATCAGCAGCGACAAGCTGCGCATTTTTCCCAAGACCATAGTAACCGAGCGCCCCGACCGGGTGGTATTCAATCTGGTAGAGGGCAAGGTGGCGGTCCTGCTGGATACGACCGGGTATGCGATTGTGCTTCCGTCCATATTCAATGATTTCTTCACCGCCATGGATGACAAAATCCATCTGCCCTTCGTCGGCCGCTTCCTGAAGCTGCTGCGCATTCTGGGCGTGGCCATGACGTTATGGCTGCCGGCCTTGTACATTGCCTTCACCTCATACAATCCGGAGATTGTGCGGGTGCAGATCGCCCTGCTGATCGGGGGAAGCCGCGCTACGGTACCTTATCCTTCTTTTGTCGAGGTGATTCTGATGATGATTATGATGGAGTTCCTGACGGAGGCCAGCTTGCGTCTGCCCAGAGCCATCGGTCCTACAGCGACCACGGTCGGCGGTCTGATCCTGGGGCAGGCTGCTACAGCGGCGGGGCTAATCGGCAACATTATGATTATTCTCGTCTCCGTGGTGGCGATATCCAATTTCCTGGTTCCGCTGAATATGATGAGCTTCTCCATCCGTGTGCTGAAGTATTTCTTTGTCATTGCCGCAGCTGTGCTCGGGCTTGTCGGTGTCGTTATCTGCCTGGTGGGCTTCACGCTATACTTATGCAGCCAGCGCAGCTTCGGCCAGCCGTATTTCAAGATGTTCGCCCTTGATGCGCTGGGAGCGTCACTGAAGAAGAAAAGCGGGGGCTCCTAATGGCAAACAGCCGCTATTTCTACTGTCTGTTTCTCATGAACTCCCTGATCAATATCATTAACTTCACCCCACGGGAGCTGATGGATGCCCGCTTCGACGGTGCGCAGTCCTCCATCCTGGTTGCGGTGGTTACGGGCACCCTGTTCATCTACCTGTTCACCAGAGTCATCCGTAAATTTCCGGGGAAGGGACTGCCGGAGATCTTCGGTTCAGTGATGCCGAGGCTGCTGGTCTCCCCGCTAATTGTTGTATATGCGGTTCTCTGGTATCTGGCCGGGGCGCTGATTCTTCTGTCCTTTGTGGACATTACCCTCCGGTTCATCAGTCCGGACACCAGCCCGATGGCAGTCTTGCTCGGGTTCCTGGTATTGACCTGCCTCTGTGCCAGAATAGACTCGCTGTCCCTGCTCTATGGACTGGAAATTACGCTGGCTATCACCCTGCCCTTAATTCTGTACACGACAGTCAAAGCAGTGGTGAACCCGGACTTTAGCTGGGACGCTGTGCTGCAGATCATGACACATGCCCTGCATCCTCCAGACTGGAACAGCATTGCGGCGGCGACCTTCACGTTCAGCGGCTACATAAATATGGCGGTCTTCAACCGGGTATTTCATGGCTTGAAGCTGAAGCATATCTGGATTCTGAGTCTGGAGGGGCTGCTCGTGCTGGCCATCACGTTTTATGTGCCCATCGGATATCACGGAACCGTCGGTGTCGAGCGGCATGTGTACACCTGGTTCACCACAGCGGACAGCATCCGGATTGAGTCGTTTTTGATTGAGCGTATGCTCTATCTCTTTTATTTTGCTTACAGCACGCTGGCGCTGGTCAGTGCCATTATCCAGTGGCATGTCGGCAAAGAGCTGCTCCTCAGCCAGCTCCCCTCCGCCCCCGGCAGACCTAAGACCAGACAGTGGCAGGAGATCGTCATTCTGGCGGTTTTTGCAGCGGGCACCCTGCTCCTGATGCGCATAGATCAGTACGACCTTAATATGCTCGGGGTATTCCTGCTGCATATCCGCTGGTACGGGGAGCTGCTGCTGATCCTGCTGTTATTCGGGTGCTACTGGATGGTAAGGAGGCGAAGAGCGTGAGAGCGGGAGTAATCGGGACTCTGCTGGTGATGCTGCTGTCCGCAACCATGACCCTGGCCCTTACAGGCTGTAATTTCAAGGATATTGACCGGAGAATATTTGTGGTTGCTATTGGCATTGATCCCGGCCGGAAGGAAGGAACGTTCAAGGTTAGTCTGAAGCTGGCGATTCCGCAAGGGGATGTCACGAAGATTGACGAGAAGATGCAGATCCTGACCGAAGAATCGGATAGTATCTCTGAAGCACTGCGCAGAATGAAGTCCAAGGTGGAGAAGGAGCTCGACTATGTGCACTGCAAATCGGTAATTCTGGGGGAAGGGCTTGCCGCGGACGATATCCGGCATGTAACGGACTGGGCAGTCCGGCGCAGAGACATCCAGCTGATTCTTAATTTCGCCGTGGGCAGGCCGGGGGCGTTGGAGGTGCTTCAGGTTAAGCCGCCGTCAGAGCGCATTCCGTCCAACTCGCTGATTCTGGCAATGAGTGGGCAAGGCACCGAGTCGCCCTTCATCTCCAGTGTGTATTCCTATCAGCTGATGCGGAGTATTTATGAGAATGGGATAGACCCCATATTGCCGGTTATTGAAGCGCAGAAGAAGGACCAGTTCCTGATTGACAAGATCGCTCTGCTGGATAAAAGAAAAATCAAGCTGGTCCTCTCCCCGGACGAGACCCGGCTGTTCAACCTGCTGTCCCGCTCCAATCTGCGGACGAACTTCCCCGCCCATATAGGCGGCGGTATGTATCAGTACTATACGGAGAGTTCCTCTTCAAGCTACCAGATTGTCACTCCCGCAGATGAAGATCCCTATCTCCGCTATACCATTAAAATCCGGGCGATCCTGGAGGAGAGCAGCACGGCGGAGACCGTCACCCACCATATGCTGAAGGAGATTGGGGAGGCCGGTGCAGCGGAACTGGAACATGCTGTAACCGCACTGCTGGTCAAAATACAAGGCAGCGGCATGGACCCGCTGGGCTGGGGGCTGCATTATGGCGCGCGGCACTGGAATAATGATACGGAGATGGCTGACTGGGAGCGTCTGTATCCCCGGCTGCAATTTCAGGTCACGGCCAAGGTGGACATTAAATACTCGGGAATGATCAAATAGAGCCGCGGCGGATTGACGCTTCCGGCATCAGGACTTATACTTGATCTAAAAACAAATTAGAGGATGATAAAGATGAGAACCCTGAACCTGACCTCTCAGCGTCAAGCCGTGTATGATATCGTCCGCAATTCCCATGATCACCCTACCGCTGCGGAAGTCATGAACCGGCTGGTTGAGCAGGGCCATAACCTCGCTTATGGAACGGTCTACAATTCCCTGCGCTACCTTACAGATAAGCAGATGATCCGCGAGCTGAAGCTGGGCGAGGCGGCCAGCCGGTATGATGCGCGCCTGGACGACCACCAGCATATTGTCTGTGAAATCTGCGGTGCCGTGGATGAAGTGATGAGCCAGGTCCCGCAGGAGTGGAGCGACTCGGTGGCAGCAGATACAGGCTATTCGATCACTCATACGCATGTGGTATTCGGAGGTATCTGCCCGGCCTGCCAGAGCAGGAATTCACGCCAGAACTAGGACGTTTGTATGGGGTATGCTGGCTCGCTTAGTAACGGAATATAACAAAAGACCGTTTTCATGGAAACGGTCTTTTTGCTATGCTCCTATAAAAATTATCAATAAATATAGGGAAATTATCATTAATTGCCGGAAAAAAGAGGGTTTCGGGGGCTGATATTTAATTATATATAAAGCCTGCCGCTATGATCCTTCTTAAGACCCAGGAAGAATGAAAGAGAGAGTGAGTCCATCATATGAATAAAAAGGTGCGTCTGAACATCCGTACGAAGCTGATTACTACCTATCTGCTTGTCCTGCTGGTACCGAGCATCATTATAGGCTGGTTAACCTATCAATCGGCCAGCAGCAACATAGGAGAGCAGCTTACCAATAATGCCCAGGAAAGTGTAGTTGCAGTGAACCAGATCATAAGTTCCAATATTCAGTCGAAAATAGATGATATTCTCTATTTCGCCGGACAGCTTCCGGCAGATTCCATTAATAACGAGGCGGCCGGACTGGCGGCGCCTGCACTGGAGAACAGATTGCGGGAGTATGCCGCGCTGCATCCGGATGTGCTTGATATTTATGCCGGAACCAGCAAAGGCAAGAGCATCCGAGCGGCAGAGCTGGAGCTGCCTGAAGGCTATGATCCGCGCAAGGAGAATACATATATCAATGCGCTTAAGAAGGGCAGCGGCACTGTGATCTCACCGGTATTTCAGACGGTGAACGGGGAGAGCGCCATTGCGGTATCGGCGGTGCTCGCAGGCGGGGACGGCGTAGTCAGTCTTGATCTGAATCTGTCCTCCCTTGCCGGTATGACGGATACCAAGGTCGGTCAGGAGGGCTATATTCTGATTATCGACAGCAGCAAGAAATTCCTGGTTCATCCCACAGAAGCGATTGGTGCGGAATCCTCGCTTGAGTTCGTGAAGCAGATGTTCGGGAGTGAGAGCGGAAGCTTCGATTATGTATATAAGGATGCACCCAAGAAGATGACCTTCATGGTGAATGAGCTGACGGGCTGGCGAATCGGAGGCACCATCAGCTTGAATGAGATCACGCAGGCAACCAGCGACATCCGTGAGACGGTCTGGCTGGTCATCTCTGTATCCGTGCTGCTGGCGCTGGTGCTGATCTATTTCAACATTGCGTCGATTCTGAAGCCGCTGATCCGCCTGCGCAAGGCAACCGAGCGGATTGCCGGCGGCGACCTGTCGCAGGATATCGGGGAATTCCGGGGGGATGAGATCGGTCTGCTGGCCGGGAATTTCCGCCTGATGGTGGAGAGTCTGCGGCAGATGATTATCGGGGTGCAGACCATGACGGATAATGTCTCTTTCTCTGCGGAGCAGCTGAGCGCGGGGGCAGAGCAGACGACCAAGGCTATAGAGCATGTGACAGTGGCCATCCAGGAGGTGGCAGCCGGCACGCAGCAGCAGGTGGGCAGTGTACATAAAGGAATGGCAAGCACGGCTGCCACCACAACCGAGGTAGCCCATATCTCGGAGTTCATGCAGCAGGTATCGGTAATGATGGACAAGACCTCGCTGTCGGCTTCGGAGGGCAATGATTCGGTCATCAGCGTAGTCGACAAAATCAACGGCATTCATGAGACTGTGGAGGAGATGGGCAAGGTCATCGATCAGCTGAGTGAGCGGGTCGGGCAGATCCAGGGGATCACCGGTGTGATCTCGGGAATCTCGCGGCAGACGAACCTGCTGGCGCTGAATGCGTCCATAGAAGCGGCCAGAGCCGGTGAACAGGGCCGCGGGTTCGCTGTGGTAGCCTCGGAGGTCCGCAAGCTTGCGGAAGAATCCGGAAAGTCAGCAAGCCTAATCTCCGAGCAGGTTGCCTCTATCCATTCAGAGATGCTCCGGGCTACGGCAAGCATGGAGGATGCGAAGACTAAGGTGATGGACGGCATTATGGCTGTGGATACAACGGGACGTTCGTTCTCGCGTATCCGCAGGGCGATTAAGGGGGCCGCGGAGACTATAGGCGGAATGAACGAAGGCGTTCAGACCCTGACTGCAGAAGCAGATAGTCTGGATCAAGCTATTAACGAGATCCGCGGCATTACCGAGGCTGCGGCAGGCAGTACCGAGACGATCTCGGCAGCAGCCCAGCAGCAGCTTGCCTCGGTGGAAGAGATCGCCTCTTCCTCAGCCGACCTGAGCCGGCAAGCCGATGAATTGCAGCAGCTGGTCGGACGCTTCAAGCTGTACCCGGGAAACCAGGCTCCTGCCGCGCCGGAAGCGGTCAAGCCGGGGGAGAACCTCCCTGGGGATCAGCAGAATTCATGAGGCCGAATATGCGGTCTGGTCTTTTCTTTTACCTCACTTTGCAAGTATACTGGTAAGCAACAATACGGGGTGATGAAGGGGAGAAGCGTTCATGGCAGAGCAATTAAAGGGCATTACCGTAGCCCTGGCCGGTCCGCGTAAAGCGGAAGACATGGCCAAGCTGGTAGAGAATATGGGAGGAACCGCGCTGCACCGTCCCGCTCAAGGGACAACCTTTCTGGATGATGCCGCCCTGCGTGAGGGGCTGATTGCCTGGACAGAGCAGCCGCCGGATCTGGCTATTCTGACTACCGGTATGGGGCTGGACGCATTGTTCGAGACGGCTGCGAAGCTGGCGCTTGCGGACCGCTTCCTGGAGGTTCTCTCTGGCTCACCTGTTGCTGCCCGTGGTTATAAGACAGTGAATGCCCTGAAGAAACGGGGACTTGAGCCGGTCGTGCGTGACGATGACGGCAGCTCTGCCGGACTGATTCGCGGCCTGCAGGACTATGATCTGCAGGGCAAGCGGGTCATGCTTCAGCTGCATGGGGAGACTGCCCCGCAGCTGATCGGTTGGCTGGAGCAGGCGGGCGCAGCCGTAAGCTGTGTGCAGCCTTACCGGTATACTCAGCCGGAGCCTGGAGCGCTGGAGCAGCTGCTCACAGAGATCACCGAAGGACAGGTGGATGCAGTGGCGTTCACAAGTGCGCCGCAATTCCGCTTCCTGGCACAGCATGCGCGGGAGCAGGGGCAGCTTGCGGCGTTGGTGCAGGCTTTTGAAGAGAGGGTGCTGGCGGTATCTGTCGGCCGTATGACCTCGGAGGCTCTGAAGGAAGAAGGCGTGAAGCGGATTGTCATGCCGGAGCACGAGCGGATGGGCAGCATGTTCGTTACCCTGGGCCGCTATATTGCGGCTAACCGGTAGCAGCGGGCCGTTCAATTACATTTACTACTACAAATACAGAGAGATATGGAGGAGGAGACCTATGGACAAGAGAAAATGCCTGTTGTTAGGCGATTACACACACCCCCGGTTTCACCCGTTGCAAGGTGTGGACAAGCAGGTCAGTGAAATTCTGCATGAGCTTCTGACGGTACAATGCTCGGAGAACAAGAAGCTGATGCTAAGCGAGCATTTGTCCGGATATGATCTGTGCATCGCATATAATGAATTGTGGAATGAAACCGTATCTCCGCAGCAAACGGCAGGTCTGCTGAGCTATGTCAGCGGAGGAGGCGGTCTGATTGTCCTGCACACCGGGGTATCCCTGGCGAAGCGTTATGAGCTGGCTCAGCTGATCGGTGCCAGATTCACCGGCCATCCGGCTTATACTCCGCTTCAGTTCAAGGTGCAGGAGCATGATATTACCGAAGGCATCGAAGACTTCCAGCTCGATGAAGAGCCATACCGGTTCGAGTTCGATCCGTTCACCGAGAAGCAGATTCTGCTCGAATACGAAGCGGACGGGGAGATGCTGCCTGCGGCCTGGTGCCACAGCTATGGCCTGGGACGGGTGGTCTATCTGATGCCCGGCCATCATGAGCCGTCGTTCCGGCATCCGGCTGTTCGTCAGCTGATTCTGCGGGCAGCCACCTGGGCGGCGCGTATCCCCAGATAATCAGCAAATAATCGGCAATATCGAAGCTTAGCCCCACTTTGTGGGGTTATTTTGTGAAATGGCGGGCGAAGGGGTATACTTTATCCATAACTGCAATCTTTGGGAGGGAAGTACCATGAGTGATCTGTTGAAGAAAGCTATCTCATTAGGCGTAGGCCTCACCATTGTCAGCAAGGAGAAGGTTGAGAAGGTCGTTGACGAGCTGGTAAAGCGGGGCGAGCTGGCCCCATCGGAATCCAAGGCGCTGGTGGAACGGCTGGTAGAGCGCGGAGATGAAGAACGGGGTGTGTTCAAGTCTGCCGTGCAGGAGCAGGTTCAGCGGGTGCTGAAGGAGCTTAAGGTACCTGTGCAGGAGGATATCACCAGGCTGGAGTCGCGCATTGCCCAGCTTGAGGGCCGTGTTGCCGAGCTTGAGGGCAAGTCACCCCAGGAGACCACCGTGCCGGAACAGCGTACGGAATAAATGGCTGTCCGCATAAGGCATGCCGGACGTTACCGGGCAATCGCCATGGCGCTTATGCGTCATGGCTTCGGCTATATGGTGGAGGAACTGGGCCTCTACCATCTTCTGTCGCTTCCCCGCCGGATCATCACACAGGAGGTTCATGAAAGTGTGACCCTCGCTGAGCGGGTCCGCAGGGTGCTGGAGGAGCTGGGGCCGACCTTCGTCAAATTGGGCCAGCTTGCCAGTACGCGCTCCGATCTGCTGCCTGATGCGATTATTCAGGAGCTGGTCAAGCTACAGGACAATGTGCCGCCGTTCTCAGCCGAGACGGCCCGCAATATTCTGGAGCAGGAGCTGGACCAGCCTATTGATGCGGTCTTCGAATACTTCGAGAACAATCCGCTCGCTGCCGCCTCCATCGGCCAGGTGCACCGCGCTGTGCTGCATGGCGGACAGAGTGTTGCGGTCAAAATACAACGTCCAGGCGTCATGCGGACGATGGGCAGGGATCTTGAGATTCTATCGGATCTAAGCCTGCTCGCCGAGCGCAAGATGGACTGGGCCAGGCAATACGGATTAGCCCGGATGGTCGAGGAATTCTCCCGGGCGCTGCTGGCGGAGCTGGATTATGCCCAGGAAGGGCGCAATGCCGAGCGTATAGCCGGGCAGCTGTCTGCTCAAGATAACATCTATATTCCGGCCATCTACTGGGATTTCAGCTCCACAAGGGTTCTGACTATGGAGTACATGGAAGGGATTACGCTGAACCGCAAGGACGAGCTACTGGGCTCGGGCATGAAGCTTAAGACGATTGCCCAGCAGCTCGTGGAGATGATGCTGAACCAGATTTTTATTCATGGCTTCTTTCATGCCGACCCGCATCCCGGGAATGTCATGGTGCTGGAGGACGGAAAGCTGGCCCTGATCGACTTCGGAATGGTCGGGCGGCTTAGCGAGGAGATGAAGGATGGCCTGTCCGCGCTGGTGATTGCACTCATGCGCAAGAATACGGACTCAATGGTACGGGCCATTCTGCGCCTGGGAGTGATCCCGGAGGAGGCCGACCGGATGGCACTGCACGAGGATATGGACCGGCTGCGCGAGCAGTATTATGATATCCCGTTCAAGCAGGTCAGCATCGGCAAGGCGCTGAATGATCTGTTCAGCATTGCCCGCAAGCACCGGCTGGTCATTCCGCCGGATCTGGCGCTGCTGGGCAAGACGATGCTGACCCTGGAGGGCATGGTCGCCAGCCTGGACCCGGCCTTCAGCATTATGCAGATGGCCGAGCCGTTCGGCAGGCGGCTGATCAAGCAGCGCTTCAGCGGAAGCCGTCTGCAGCGCAAGCTGCTGGGCGGGGTAGCTGATCTTGCCGAGAGTCTGGTTGAGCTTCCCGCTCAGGCCCGGCAGCTCTCCTCGCTGATCAGCAAGGGGAAGCTGAAGGTGGAGATCGGGGTCCCCGAGCTGCAGGACCTCGAGCATAAGTTCAGCCGGATCGGCAACCGCCTCTCCTTCAGTATCGTGCTGTTGGCCTTCAGCATCATCATGGCCGGACTGATTGTTGCCTCCTCCCTGCGCGGCGAGCCGTCGCTGCTCTGGGACTTCCCGATTGTGGAGATCGGCTCGGTCATCGCGCTGCTGATGATTCTGTGGCTGCTATTCTCTATCTTCAAATCGGGCAGATTCTAGCCGGAAGAGACGGATAAATAATTATTCTTCGCCGAATGCATACAAAGGTTGCAAAATCAAGTACAATATTAAGATAACTTGCCACAATTAAAGTGTAATGGAACGCAAATGGAGTGCCGTCTGAACGTCCGGTGGATCGCTGCTGCGCCGTATAACCGAACGTTCGACCGCTGCCTTGCGGGCCCATGGGACGGAAGGGCTCCGGTGACGGGGTGCTTCCGCTTTTATTTAATATGATAAGAATGTGAAACGGTACCGTCCTTATACAGGGCCTGAGGGTGAGATCCCCTCTGCTTACCTTGCGTACATTACTCCGTTACATGGATGAATATAAGTTATGGACTGACATGATGAACTGAAAATTTAGAAAATTAGTGAGGTGGAGCAATTGCCGGGTTTTAAAGATTTAGGAGTATCTGAAGTGCTGATTGATCTGCTCAAGGGGCAGGGCATCGTGAAGCCGACGCCGGTGCAGGAAGAGGCGATTCCGCCACTGGTGCAGGGTCTGGATGTGATCGCACGTGCGAAGACGGGAACGGGGAAGACGCTGGCTTTTCTGCTCCCGATTATGGACAAGATCCGGGTGGAGGCCGCTTATCCGCAGGCGCTGATTCTGGCACCGACGCGTGAGCTGGCGCTGCAGATTACCGAAGAGGCACGCAAGCTGGCCCGTCATACGGGTGTGAAGATTCTGGCGGTCTACGGCGGTCAGGATGTGGAGAAGCAGCTGCGCAAGCTGGAAGGCGGCAGACATCTGATCATCGGTACACCGGGACGGCTGCTGGATCACCTCCGCCGGGAGACCCTGGACCTTAGCGGCGTGAAGATGCTGGTGCTGGATGAAGCGGACCAGATGCTGCATATGGGCTTCCTGGAGGATGTGGAGACGATCATTACGGCTGTGCCTTACCGCCGCCAGACGATGCTGTTCTCCGCGACGATGCCGGACCCGATCAAACGGCTGGCAGCGAACTATATGAAGGAGCCGCTGGATGTCATTATCAAGAGCGGTTCGCCGATCCCTCTGGATAATATCCGCCAGCAGGTGGTGGAATGCTCGGACCGCAACAAGGAGGAGGCGCTGATCTCCCTGATCGAGCGCGACCGTCCTTACCTGGCGATCATCTTCTGCCGGACGAAGCGCCGGGCCATCAAGCTGAACGAGGCGCTGCAGGCGGCCGGGTATGACTGTGACGAGCTGCACGGCGATCTGTCGCAGGGCAAGCGCGAAGCCGTCATGAAGCGGTTCCGTGACGCCAAGCTCCAGTTGCTGGTGGCTACGGATGTGGCGGCACGGGGTCTGGATGTTGAAGGGGTCACCCATATCTTCAACTATGATCTTCCGCTGGATGCGGACAGCTATATTCACCGGATCGGCCGCACCGGCCGCGCCGGAGGCAAGGGCCTCGCGATCACGTTCGCTTCGCCGCGTGAGCGCGCCGGGCTCGAACTGATCGAGCACTGCATCTCCCAGCGGCTGGACCGCCGCCGGTACGAGAAGGATGAATTCGGCGTAGGCGAATTCACCTCGGTGCAAGGCGGCGGCTCGCCGCGCGGGCGGCAGACGCGGCGCCTGAAGCGGCGCGCGCCGGCCGTGGCGGCCGCGGGCAGGGCCGCAGCGGCGGTGCGCCGCGCGGCGAAGCCGCAGGGCGTCCGGGCGGGCGCGGACGCGGCGGCAAAGACGCAGGCGGCTGGGGCGCGCCTGCGGAAGGCGGCGGCCGCAGCCGGAAGGACGCGGCCGGAGGCGGCAAGCGCAGCGCGTACAGCGCAGCTGCGGCGCCGAAGGGGGACTCCGCCGGGCAAGGCGCGGCGAAGAAGCCGAGACCTGGCGGCGGCTACGGCGCCTTCGCCAGCGGCGTCGACAGCGCACCAGCCAGCGGCTATGCTGCGGGTGCAGGTGCGGGTGCCGCAGCCGGGCGCGGCGGCAAGGGCGGCGCTGCGCGGGGCGGGGCCTCCAGAGGCAACGCCTCCCAGGGCGGGCCGAGCAGCGGCTACAGCACCAACGTATCCCGGGGTGCAGATGCGGGCGGCTTCAGCTACGGCGCTTCGAAGGGTGCCGGCTCGGGTGCCGGGTATAATCCCGGCGGCGCGAAGTCGAGCCCGAAATTCCGGGCGCATGTAGCGCGCAGCAACGATGCGGGCGGCTATAACGCCTCCGCTCCCAAAGGCGGCTCACGCGGCGGCTCCAAGGGCGGTAAGGGCGGCTTCAGCTCGGGCGGACGCAGCAGCGGCGGAAGTTCATCGCGCGGCGGGCGCAGCTCCTCCAGATAAAGGCGCTTTACATGCATAGCTAATCCTTGTTACCATAGGGCCGTTGGCGTAACAGCCAATGACTCTATGGTAATATTTATTTACTGAAACCTTTTGGCTATCAGGCCTGTCTAATAGATACTGCCGTAACATTCGGGTACAAGTATAAATAGAGAGATAAAGAATGTAACCTGCACTTTGGATCAGGCGGGGTTCTGCCGAATACAGCAGTGCAGGGGTACACAACGTTTAGGAGGATTCACAGCATGTCCAAAACCGCTAAAATTATCATTCTACTTATCGCCGTCATTGCGGTCGGCTGGGGAATCGGGAAATATACTGCCCCGTCCGCTTCTCCGGAGAACGGAACCAATATAAGCACAGGCACAGACCTGGGAGCCGAGGGGCCGGATGCAGCTCCTGATGCTTCGGCAGTGCCGGGGTCTACGGATCAGCCAGCTCCTGGCGGTTCAGGCAATGGCACATCCGGGAACAATGCTGCGCAGATGGTGGTAGCCGAGCCGGAGAGCATCACGGTTATGGTTAATAAGCAGTACAGCCTGCCTGATCAGTATAAGCCTGCCGATCTGGTCTACCCGGACGTACCTTTTATCTTCTCGGAGAAGATTGAGAAGCGGATGCTGCGGCGTGAAGCGGCTGCGGCGCTGGAGGAGATGTTCGCGGGGGCGAAGGCGGACGGGGTCTATCTGGCCGGTGTATCCGGCTACCGTTCGGAATCGACCCAGAGACGGCTGTTCGATAACTATGTCGCCAGAGACGGCGAAGAGAAGGCCCGGACTTACAGCGCCATGCCGGGACACAGCGAGCATCAGACGGGGCTGGCCATTGACCTGTCCGGCAGAGACGGCAAGTGTGCGGCGGAGAGCTGCTTTGCAGGAACAAAGGAAGCGGAGTGGCTTGCCGCCCATGCCGCTGAATACGGCTATATTATCCGGTTCCTTGAAGGCAAGGAGGCGATTACCGGGTACAAGTATGAGCCTTGGCATGTCCGGTATGTAGGCAAGGAGATTGCAGCTTCCATAGCCGAAAGAGGGATCACACTCGAAGAATATTACGACGCCGTCCCGGTGTCGAATTAACCTACACAATGATCAGGCGGTCCCGCGATTTGCGGGGCCGTTTGTGTGTCTGGGCGGGCGGGAGGTGGTTTGTTCGCCAGTTGGCTGTATCGCCACAATGAAGCGTGTACGGACATTAACGGGGCGCTATAGTAAGAGGTTGCATCTCTGAAGCTACAAAGAAGCAGGCTAGGGTGAGTAATGTATGCTTTTGATGCTACAAGGCACGCTGATGTCGGGTAATAGATGCTCTGATCATACGTGTGTCAGGAGAATAAGTGGATTTCATCCACCTCCTGTGGCGCGATTGAGCCCTCCTCCGGTAGCAATTGGAAAAAGAGCACTTAATTAATCACTATCCAGCAAAAGTAGCCAAACGCTCCAAATTAGATGCTGTTCATCCACTTGCTTCCGGCCAATCGTCTGAAACCGGGAAAATAAGATACGTTAATCCACTTGCTTGCTTCTGAGGCGGGTAATGGCTCGTTCAGCAGCATGGTTCACCCCCGGAAACGCTGGTTAAGTAGTGGGAAACCGCACACTATGAAATGGGAGGCGTTCTGGATGTCTGAACATAATCATGTGGTGAGTAAGGACGGTAGTGTGACCATGAACCGGGTGACGGAGGCGCTGGACCGGATCGATCCGGGGCAGAAGGAGATGATTCTGGACAATTTCGGGCAGTTCAAGGCGTATTTAGGAAAGCGCATTCAACTGGCGCAAAAAATCGGCCTCAGCGAGGAACAGCTGGCGCTGGCCGCCGAGAAAATCGCCGATTATCTGGCAGCGTACGAGGAGCCCCGCAATAGCGAAGAGAAGCTGCTGCTGGAATTGTGGAAGGCCGGGAACAAGGAGGAGCGCCACCGGCTGGCGCATATGCTGGTAAAGATGGTGCAGCACTAAAAGTAGCGGTACCGGAAAGTAGCAAACGTTTTTGTAGTAATCAACGCTGATGGCATAGAGTGCCTATACTCTCCTGCAAAAAGCATGAACAAGCAGCATGGCTCCCTGAAACAGTAACAACGTTGCTCCATCCCATCCTATAAAAGTAAAGTAAATCAGGCGGTTCCGTGATACTTGCGGTGCTGCCTTTTTGCTGTGCTGCCTTTTTGCTGTGCAGGAAACAATTGACCCGGCAGCGGATGGGAGATATAATTATTTTATTATATGAGCATTTGTTCATATGTATGTTAATCAACCATCCACTATCCATCCATCCAAGCCATCCATCCAACAAAGGAGCTATGTCCAATGACCACCCTCAATCTCCTATCCCTGATCTTATTTTGTTCGTTCCTTGCCTCTTATGTGTTAAAGCTTGTAATTCTCAACAGAAAGAACAACATCCAGGCCAATGTACTGGGCAAAGGTAAGAAGATTACGATCATTAAATCAACCGAATGGTTTGTCAAAATCGCTACGCTTCTGTGGGGCGCTACATGGTTCCTGATGTCCATAGCTGAGCCGTATCTTGTGAACTTGCTTGGGCGGCATTATAATCTTCCGGTTGTGAATTATATCGGTGTGGGTATAGTTAGTATAGGGTGTGCGGTATTCATTCTTGCCATGGCAGCGATGAGCACTTCCTGGAGAGTAGGAATTGATAAGTCCACAACAACCAGGCTGGTGACCCGCGGGGTGTATAAGATTAGCCGGAACGCTGCTTTTGTCGGCTTCGATCTGATGTTCGCAGGTCTTTATCTTATGTATCCGAGCTGGCTGACGCTGGTTATTCTAGTGTTGAATGTTGCTGCTATTCATCTGCTGATTCTGCAGGAGGAGAAGCATCTGCGTCTTGTCTTTGGCGAAGAATACAGATCCTACAGCAGTAGGACGCCAAGGTATCTCTGAAGACTCTACAATCCAACCCATTGGAGCTGCTCTCATATGAAATTAAGCATTCTCGATCAATCTCCGGTATCGGAGGGAAGCACTCCGGCAGAGGCGCTCCGGCAGACGGCCCTGCTGGCCCGTGAAGCGGAACGGCTCGGCTATCACCGCTTCTGGGTTGCGGAGCATCATGCTGCGCCAGGCCTTGCCGGCTCCAGCCCTGAAGTGCTAATGGCGCATCTCGCTGCGGTGACCTCAGCGATCCGCATCGGCTCGGGAGCGGTGCTGCTCCCGCATTACAGTGCGTTCAAGGTCGCGGAGAATTTCCGCGTCCTGGAGGCGCTCTATCCCGGGCGGATCGATCTCGGGATAGGGAGGGCGGCAGGCGGCGGTGCCCTGGCCGCCAAAGCACTACAGGATACCCGTGTGACTATTGACGACGTTGACCGGTACGAGCAGCAGATTCAGGAACTGATTGCCTATCTCTATGAAACAGAGGGAGAAGCATCCCCGCAGCGCTATGCCGGATTGCGGGCAACGCCTGCAGTAGACTCAGCACCGGAAATCTGGCTGCTGGGCTCCAGCCGGGAGAGTGCGGCGCTCTCGGCCCGGCTGGGAACCGGTTATGCCTTCGCCCGGTTCATTGCCGGGAATGGGGGAGCGGGAGCGGTGCATGAGTACCAGGACAGCTTCGCGCCATCCGTGGCCGCTGCATCGCCGAAGCCGCTGCTTGCGGTGTTCGCCGTCTGTGCAGAGACATCGGCCGAAGCAGACCGGCTGGCTGCCAGTATGGATCTCTCACTGGTTAGCCTGGAGAGGGAACACCTCTCTTCCCCGACCCCGTCCGTAGAGACTGCACTGAACTATACATATACCCCTTACGACCGTTTCACCATTAAGGATAACCGGAAGCGGATGGTCATAGGCTCGCCTGCTGAAGTCAGGGAGCAGCTTCAGCTGCTGGCGGAGGAATACCGCTGCGGGGAGCTGATGATTTCTTCGCATATCCATGAGTTCAGGGACAAGCTGCAGTCCATCCGGCTCATCGCCGAAGCCTGCGGGCTGCAGCGCAGGGCGTAGCCTTTGCCGCCGGAATTTGGTTTTGGCTGAGAATAGGGTAAAATGAAGAGGTTACTTATCTAAAGCTTAAAGCGCACTTCAAAACTGGGCCATACAGCCGAAAGGAAGCGAAGCAGAGATGTCAATTTATAGTTTTGCCGGAGTGAAGCCTTCGGGTACAGAAGTGCCGTTTAAGGACTATGAGGGCAAGGTGCTGCTGATCGCCAATACCGCCAGCAAGTGCGGACTGACCCCGCAATATGGAGATTTACAGAAGCTGTACGAGCAGTACGGGGACCAGGGGCTGGTGGTGCTGGGCTTTCCGTGTAACCAGTTCGCCGGTCAGGAGCCGGGCACAAGCGAGGAAGCGGAGTCCTTTTGCCAGATTAACTATGGGGTTGCGTTCCCGGTGTTCGCCAAGGTCGATGTGAATGGTCCGGAGGCGAGCCTGCTGTTTCAATATTTGAAGGGCCAGCAGCCGGGTGACGGCGAGAGCAGTGATATCCAGTGGAATTTCACGAAGTTCCTGGTGGACCGCAGCGGCAATGTAGTGGCCCGTGTCGAGCCGAAGGAATCACCGGAGAGCATGAAGGGGCTTATCGAATCCCTGCTTTAATGAGGCTGAAATCATCCGCTCTGAAGGCTGGAGCCAGGCTATACGTGTTCTCCCGGATAGTGGTGCAGATGCGCCCGGTCCGGGAGTTTTCTATACAATTAAGTTTCACCCTTTATGAAAATTATCCTTGAATCTTTTCAGAGACCCTGTATTCTTTGAAGAGAAATGCTTCGCCTGACTACATGAATCGCATACTGGAAGCAAGAATGCAGGATAATAACGGCAGGAGGGTTACATAACGGCATGAGGTTAATTACAGAGGTAGCATCGGCAGCGGGGATCAAGGAGGAGCATCTGGAACTGTACGGCAAATATAAAAGCAAGCTGGCGCCCTCGCTCTGGACAGAGCTGAAGCACAAACCGGACGGCAAGCTGGTTCTGGTTACCGCAATGAATCCTACACCGGCAGGTGAAGGCAAGACGCTGACGACGATTGGGCTCGCCCAGGCGATGAATGCAGCGGGTGTACGCACGGTAGCAGCGCTGCGTGAACCCTCGCTTGGTCCCTGTCTGGGGATGAAGGGCGGAGCAACCGGAGGCGGCAAGGCGCAGATTGTTCCGGCAGATGAGATTAACCTGCATTTTACGGGGGATATCCATGCGGTGACGTCAGCACATAACCTGCTCTCGGCGATGATCGACAATCATATGTTCCAGGGCAACAGCCTGGGGCTTGATCCGCAGCGGATCGTCTGGAAAAGGGTTATGGATATGAATGACCGCAGCCTGCGGAATATCGTGACCGGCATTGGCGACGGCAATGGAACTGTGCGGGAGAGCGGCTTCCAGATCACAACAGCCTCCGAGATTATGGCCGTGCTCTGCCTGTGCAGCGACCTTGCGGATCTGAAGCAGCGGCTCAGCCGCATTCTGATCGGGTATGACCATGCGGGTCAGCCGGTAACGGCACAGGCGATTGGAGCTGTAGAGGCGATGACTGCGCTGCTGAAGGAGGCGGTGAAGCCGAATCTCGTGCAGACGCTGGAAGGAACCCCGGTCATTGTACATGGCGGCCCGTTCGCTAATATTGCCCACGGGTGCAGCAGTGTAATCGGAACCCGCTACGCACTAAAGCTGGGCGATGTGGTGGTGACGGAGGCAGGCTTCGGCGCAGATCTGGGCGCGGAGAAATTCATGGACATCAAATGCCGTCAGGCCGGGCTGGCACCTTCGGCTGCTGTTCTGGTGGTCACGGTGAAGTCGCTAAAATACAACGGCGGCGTCCGCAAGGAAGAGCTGTATGAGGGCAATCGGCCAGCGTTGCTCTCCGGAATGTCCAATATGGAGCGGCATATTGAGAACCTGCACAAGTTCGGTGTGCCTGTGTTGGTGGCACTGAATCATTTTGAAGGGGATGCCCCTGCTGAAGTGAATGAGGTGCTGGAAGCCTGCGGGCGGCTGGGTGTACCTGCTGCGGTGTCCAAGGTATGGGCTGAGGGAAGCTCGGGCGGACAGGAGCTGGCGAAGGAGCTGATGAAGCTGCTGGACCGGAAAGAGCCTGTGAATTATGCGCCGCTGTATGAAGACCATCTGGATATCCCGTCCAAAATCAACCGCATCGTCACGGAGATCTACCGTGGTGCGGGAGTAGCCTTCTCTCCGGCAGCCAAGCGCAGTCTCGCTGTCATTGACCGGCTGGGCCTGCACCATCTTCAGGTCTGCATGGCCAAAACCCCGTATTCCTTCTCGGATCAGCCCCGGCTGCTCGGAGCCCCGGAAGGCTTCACCATGGGCGTCCGGGACATCACCCTGTCCCTCGGGGCGGGATTCGCTGTTGTGATCACCGGCAACATGGTCACGATGCCGGGTCTCCCCGCCAAGCCCGCAGCAGAAGGCCTGCTGGTGGATGAGGATGGCGTGATTTCGGGTCTGGAATAAGACATCAGCAGCTAATAGTTGTAGTTTGGCCTCACTTTACCGCAGATATGCTGCGGAGGGTGAGGCTATTTGGTATGCTAAAACAAACATGTCTTTCAAGGCACAACCCCAGCATGAAAATGAGCAGCGCGCCTAAAAACAGAACGAACACAATGGGACTGGGCGCGCCGCGTAGGCCAAATGTAATCGAAAAACCGATCACAATGGGACCTGGAACGCCGCGTAAGCCAAATGTAATCAAAAAACCGATCACAATGGGACCGGGAGCGCCGCGTAGGCCAAATGTAATCGAAAAACCGATCACAATTGAACAGGATGCGCCGGGTAAGCCGAATGTAATCGAAAAACCGATCACAATGGGACCGGGTGCGCCGCATAGGCCAAATGTAATCGAAAAACCGATCACAATTGGACCGGGAGTGCCGCGTAAGCCGAATGTAATCGAAAAACCGATCACAATGGGACCGGGCGCGCCGCGTAGGCCGAATGTAATTGAAAAACCGATCACAATTGGACTGGGAGCGCCGCGTAAGCCAAATGTAATCGAAAAACCGATCACAATTGGAGTGGGTCGGGTAGCGTAAGCCAAATGTAATCGAAAAACCGCTCACAATTGGACCGGGTACGTCGCGTAGGCCAGATTCCCTCCTGCTGTTTCCTGCTCCTGGCAGACATAATGCCCTTCCTCCGGGGGAAACTAAGCCAAGGTTGAAGAGTGCAGCGGCGGTACAAGTGGAGTGGATGATGCGGTGAACCTCCAAAGTTATTAAAATTTGAAATTGTGAACAATGTGAGAAAAATCACAATAACTCTTGCAATGTGATAAATATCACAATATAATCAGTATATAAAGTGAAAACAATCACAAATGTAAAGTTGTATAAACGCAGTCAGTACAGCACTTTTTTACAGACGCAATCACAAGCCCTGATAAATAAGCTTTTCAACTTGGAGGAGGAAGAAATTATGAAAGTAGCAGTCATTGGATGTACCCACGCCGGAACGGCCGCCATTGTAAATACCGCACAGTTATACCCGGATGCCCAGATTACGGTGTACGAGCGCAACGATAATATCTCATTCCTGTCTTGCGGCATTGCCTTATACGTTGGCGGTGTGGTCAAGGACCCGCAGGGACTATTCTATTCCTCCCCGGAACAACTTGCCGCCCTGGGTGTGCAGACGAAGATGCGTCATGAGGTAATCAACATTGATACCGCCCGCAAAACCTTGAAAGCCCGCAACCTCGTGACCGGCGAGGAAATGGAAGATACTTATGACAAATTGATTATGACAACAGGCTCATGGCCGATTGTGCCTAAGCTTGAAGGAATAGAGATGGAGGGCATCCTGCTCTCGAAGAACTACAATCACTCCAACACCATTATCGAAGAAGCGCAGAAGGTGAACAGAATTACTGTGGTCGGTGCCGGATATATCGGGGTCGAGCTGGTGGAGGCTTTTCAGATGAACGGCAAGGAAGTTACGCTGATTGATGGGGAAGACCGCATCTTAAGCAAATATCTTGATGAAGAGTTCACCGCACCGATCCAGCAGTCGCTTGAGGATCACGGCATTAAGCTGGCGCTGGGCGAGAAGGTCGCCTCCTTCGCAGGTGAGAACGGCAGAGTGACCAAGGTGATTACGAGCAAGGGTGAACATGAGACGGATCTGGTTATTCTCTGCATCGGCTTCCGTCCGAATACCGAGCTGCTGAAGGGCCAAGTCGATATGCTGCCGAACGGCGCGATTATGGTTAACGATTATATGCAGACCAGCCTGCCGGATGTCTATGCTGCCGGAGACAGCTGCGCGATTCATTACAATCCGACTGGTAAACACGCGTATATCCCGCTGGCCACCAACGCAGTGCGTATGGGAACGCTGGTTGCCCGCAATCTGGTCTCGAATACGATCCCTTACATGGGAACACAAGGAACGTCGGGCATCAAGATCTATGAGGACAATATTGCCGGAACCGGACTGACGGAAGAGGCTGCTGCAGCCGAGGGAATGGATACGGAGAGCGTGATGCTGATCGACAACTACCGTCCGGAGTTCATGCCGACCTTCGAGCAGGTTCAGGTAAAAGTGGTCTTTGACCGTGCTTCCCGCCGCATTCTGGGCGCGCAGATTATGTCCAAGATGGATCTGACGCAGTCGATCAATACCGTATCGGTCTGCATCCAGAATAAGATGACCGTGGACCAGCTGGCCTTCATCGACTTCTTCTTCCAGCCGCATTACAACAAGCCTTGGAACTTCCTGAACACCGCAGGCCTTCAGGCTCTGCCGAAACTGGCTGCCGTCAAAGAACCTGTACACGTATAACTCTAAAAAGTAAAATGTTCTGCCGGAGCCCATTAGGGCTCTTTTTTTGCGGCAATAGCCAAAGAGAGCTGCCTCTCAAGTCAACTTCGACTTGTTGAGGCAGCTCAACTTTAAAAATCCGTGTCCATTACGATTGATTGCGATAACCGGAGATTATATTCTTGACCGCGATAGGATTGCTGTCTGTGGGTCCAATCTCGATAGCAGGCAGGGCCGTTGCGGTTGCGGTTGTCAGATCAATTGGGCGAATCGCTCTGGATTCTCCCACATAAGCTTTGGTGTCGGAGAAGAACGCCAGATCGCCGACAGAAGCAAGCGGAACGAACCGGGTCTGGGCGCGTGTAGTGTTGAAGATTTGCAGACCGCCCGTCGGTAAGGTGGTAGGTTGAATCGTGACACCAATATACACTTGCCTACGCGAAAGCCTGATTTTATCCTGGCCTTTATAACTGGTGACATCTGGAAGAGCATTGCCATATACGGTTCCCATCCAATCAACTTCCAGGTCATTAAATAGTTTCAGAAAGCCTCTATTATTTTCCATAGTGCAAAACAATAATTTGTTGTCCAGGTAGACGCCGGATACTGTATTGTCCAGCAAACTTGAGGTGTTCGGCTCGCCTATTATCTCGCCTGCATAAAAACAGAGCATACCGGTCGTTCCAAGAGCGATTTGTGTTTGTCCATTCGGGTGGACGACCAGGGGATTGTGTGCCGTGTCAAAGGTAAGCTGAAATTGGGACCCGTACGGATGAACGCTGTCATCCTCAATGGATATGGCGGCGACATAATCTCTTCCATCGGCAACCTTACAGGCCACATAGATATAGGAGCTATTCTCATTGCTCGCCAAGGCGAAAGGCCTGCCTGGGCCGACATCCACATTTTTCAAAACCATATTCGTGGGGGAATCAATAATCGTAACGTTCTTATTTCCGTAATTGGCTACATAGGCTTTCTTGCCATTCGAAGCAACCAAGACGGCAACGGGACGTGCAGGAGTGGAGCTCATATTGCCCACGGGGACCGTATTGAGAATGCTATGGCTACCCGTATCAATGATGCTGAGTGAACCGATGCGGGTATTCGCTACGAATAGCTTCTTCTCGTCGGGGTCCATGGCCATAGCGCCAGGGTTGGCACCTACCTGAATCCGCTTGATGATCCGATCCTCTACAGGATCAATAACGGCAACATAGCCATGTTGATAGTCAATTTCATAAGTCACATAGACATAAGGATCGCGTGAGGGTACTTTCCTGCTGCTGCTTGCTTCTGCCTTGTTTGGATTCATGGATTAATCCCCTTTCCAGGTTTTGAACCGGATGGACTTCCCGGACCCTGAGGACCGGCTGGCCAGATGGGCAGGTGCGCCAGATTGAATCCGGATGCCGCATCTCCGAAGTCTGCTAGTAGGGTATGCATGGATTCTCCAGCCCGACTAGCATAACGTCCTGCCAGATTGTAAAAAAGGGCATAAATAACGAAGAAGAATAGACTCCCACGAGGAATGCCCATAGGAAAGAGCTGCCTCTTTAGGGGAGACATCCGTTTTCTCTTCTACCGCTGCACCCGCTTTTATGGTAAATTTGACATGTCAGTGAAAACTTTCACGTGGTTTTTATGATAGTGACTTTTATCACGTAAATGTGATTAGGATCACGTTACAATGGCATAAAGGAACAAATTTTAAGTAATTCGAAGGGGATAGGAATCATGGCTTATAACAAACCGCAGGGAATCGCTGAAGTCACGGTAGAGAACGGAGTGAAGAAGGCGCATAATCCGCTCAGCACTGTACTCATTCTCGGTTTTCTGGGAGGAGCGTTTATCGCGCTCGGATTTTTGCTGGATATTCGTGTCATTGCAGGTGCGCCTGCCGAGTGGGGGTCCATTGCTAACTTCATCGGGGCTGCGGTGTTCCCGGTTGGACTCATTCTGGTGCTGCTTGCCGGAGGGGAACTGCTGACAGGCAATATGATGGCGGTGCCGCTGGCGTTCATTGCGAAGAAGATTTCGTTCTGGGAAGTGGTGAAGAACCTGGTGCTGATCACACTCAGCAATCTGGCAGGTGCCTTGTTCGTCGCTTATTTCTTCGGTCACATCGTTGGCCTTACATCAGATGGCGTGTATCTGGAAAAGCTGGTAAGTATGGCGGAGCATAAGATCGATGCTACGTTCCTGCAGGCTTTTATCTCCGGGATCGGCTGTAACTGGCTCGTAGCGCTGGCGGTATGGCTGTCGTACGGGGCAGACAATTTCAGCGGCAAAATCCTCGGTATCTGGTTCCCGACCATGGCGTTTGTGGCCATCGGCTTCCAGCACGTTGTAGCTAACATGTTCCTTATCCCTGCTGCGATCTTCGAAGGACATTTCACCTGGGGCCAGTATGCGGCCAACTTCGTTCCGGTCTGGCTGGGCAATCTGACGGGCGGCGCGATCTTCGTGGCTGCTGCGTACTGGATGGCCTATCTGCGCAAGGAGCCGGGTGCTGTGAGCCCAGCCGCAGGCGTGCCTGCTGCGGGCTTGAAGAAACACGCTTAATCCTTATGGGCCCGGTGTGAATCACATCGCCGGACTGTAACATAGCTTGGCCTAGCACTTCCTGCTTCTCGGCACCCTGCTTCAAGGGATTCGTAGAGACAGGGAGTGTTTTTGTATAAAGATAAGAATTTATATGCTTCGCGTTATAATTATCCTTATCTTTCTCGCTGAAACGGTACCGTCCTGTAAAAGGACGGCAAAGCCGTTTCTACTTGTTTGGTATAGGTGCAGCAGGATCATCCTCCGGACAAAACAAAATTCACCGTGCAATCCGATTCGGGGGAACGAAATCGGATCTCACGGTGAATAAAATAGGGAGTGTTTCATATGGATCATTACCCCGGCTTCCGGGGAACGAATCAGTGCCGGCAAGGTATTTTTGTTTACGTGTGAAAGAGCGGGTTATAGAATATAAATATCGCTGGCGGCGGGAAGACGGGATTGATTTTCAACTAAATAATTCCCTGGTTTCCCGCGATAAAGCATTAACGCGAATGCTTGCTCTGCCCCCTGTTTTGGGATGATACTGGATGGATTAATGACAGCTATGTTACAGGGGATGACAGACAAGATATGAGATTCATGCAGGCCTATCCGAAGGAAATTAAAGTATTCTTGATTGCCAGTCTGATTAATGCTACCGGCAGTGCGCTGATGTGGCCGCTAGTTACAATGTATGTATTCGATGAACTGGGACGCAGTATGAAAGACGCGGGAATCGTGCTGCTGGTGCAGTCACTTGGCGGGATTGCCGGTCAGCTGCTGGGCGGTTCGTTGTATCATAAGGTAGGAGTGAACCGCCTGATTGTCGGCGCCTTGGCGATGAATGCCTTGACGCTGTTTGCCCTCCCGTGGGCGAGCGGAAGCTGGAGCGTATTCATAATCGTTATGGGTATGATGGGATTGTTCAACTCCCTCTCCCTGCCGGCGATCCAGGCGTTTATCGGTTTCCGGTTCGCGGAGCAGCGCGCAGAGCTGTTCAATATCATCTATGTTGCCAATAATATAGGGGTAGCCCTGGGAACTGCGCTGAGCGGCTTCCTGGGCAATTATATGCTGAGCTTTGTGCTTAACGGGGTGACCTCGGCCGTATTTGCCGGATTCTTCTTTGTCTATCTGCGTAAGGTAGGGACGGCTCCGGCTCACAGCACAGTATCGAAAAAGCAACCGCAGCATGAAGTGTCGGGCTGGAGACTCCTCGGCCATATACGGATCTATCTGTTCATGGCGGTGGGCTCGATGTTCCTGCTGATCGGCAATTCGATCTGGAACAGCGGAGTCTCGCCGTTCATTATCTCGGAAGGCTGGTCGAAGCAGCTATACGGCTTCCTCTGGACGCTGAACGGTGTGCTGATCTTCGCGGCGCAGCCGCTGGTCAGCCTGATCAAGCGCGGGTTCGCGCAGACGTCAACCGCGCAGATGACAGCAAGCGCCGTCTTTTACCTGGGCGGGTATGCTGTAATTCTGTTTATGCCAAGCTATCCGGGGATGCTGCTGGGTATGGTGCTGGCTACCCTTGGGGAGATGCTGATCTCTCCGGCGATGCCTTCCTTCATCTCGGAGCATGCCCAGCGCAGCGCACCGTTCTATCTCGGGCTGAGCGGCGGAATTGGCGCAATCGGCCGTGTCATCGGGCCTTATCTGATGGGTGTTCAGTTCGACAGGGGCGGTCTTGCGCCAACCGGCTGGCTGGCTTGTGGCATGGCCGTACTGTCCGTGGGATTCTTCGCGCTCCACGCCTATATGAACCGTTCAGCTGTACAGCTTGAGCGCAGGACTGCATAATCGTTCATGCTGCAACTAATCTTTTTCTATCTGCTTAGTAAGGCAAGGGGGGTATAATAATGCAACCAATTAACAGTGATGCTGCACTGCTTATCCGGCCTTCCGAAATCAGGGATGCCCGTGAGCTGATCGTGCTCGATAATATGATCTGGACAGAGAATACAACTCCGGGTCCGCTGATGTGGCGCTCGCGGGAGGACTATCTGCTGCATGCGCCGCCCGGCTCCCAGCTTGTAGCATTACAGGACGGGGAGCTATGTGGTTATGTTGGCTTCGGCTGTCCCAGCGGGATGGAGAGCAACCGCCATGTATGCGAGGTGAATATCGCTGTGCACCCGCGCTTTCAGCGGCTGGGTGTAGGCAGCCGATTGATCGCGGAGATCAAGCGCCATGCCGCGGGGCATGGCATCCGCAAGCTGCGGCTGCGTGTGCTCTCCTGCAATACACCGGCACTTCAGTTCTACCGCAAATGCGGATTCGAGGAAGAGGGACGGCTGCGGGAGGAATTCTACTTAAGCGGACGTTATGTGGATGAAGTATTTATGAGCTGCAGGCTGACGGGAGGAGAAGGGGATGGAGAGTGAAGTGAAGATGCAAGTCGTCTCGCTTAATGTAGGCAAGCCGAAGACGGTGGAGTACCGCGGTAAGCCGCTGGACACCGGAATCTACAAGCTGCCGGTAGCCGGGCCGCTTGCGCTTCGGGTGGGTGGGTTCACCGGAGACGGGCAAGCGGATCTGGTCAATCATGGAGGCCCTGACAAGGCAGTGTGCGTCTATCCGGTGGAGCATTATGCCCACTGGGAGGAGTGGCTTGGCCGGAAGCTGGAGGTTTCCGCCTTCGGCGAGAACATCACGGCGAGCGGACTGCTGGAGACCGAGGTGTGCATCGGGGATGTTTTTGAGATCGGTACGGCACTGCTGGAGGTCAGCCAGCCGCGCTTCCCGTGCTTCAAGCTCACGCAGAAGCATGGACCAGCGGATATGCCGGCCCAGGTGCTGTCCACGGGGTATAGCGGATTCTATTTCCGCGTGCTGCGTGAAGGCCGGGTGGCAGCCGGTGACCGGATTGTTAAGCTGGAGAGCGGTGCGGGAAGCTTCCCGGTGAGACAGGTACTGTACTCGATGGAGCATGGGCGTAAGGACCCTACCGGGCTGGCTGAGCTGGCCGGACTGGAGAGCCTTGCGGCTGGTATCCGTGAGCGGTTCCAGAGATGGCTGGATGCGGCTGAGAGCTAAGACACTCGTCCTTCTCCACTCCACACCTGCACATGCTACTCTGTCACTCCGCCACCCTCAACCCGCCCTTCAAGTAAACAAGTGGAGAAACGTATCTTATCTCGCCTACTTCTGGCAAATAACCGAAAACAAGTGGAAAAAGAGCAACTAAAATAGTTAGTTCCAGCCCTGTTAGACGAAAGGTGAGAAATTAAGTGTTATTTATCCAACTCCAGTTCGCGCACGGGCCAATCGTTCATCAGTAAGTGGACAAAATCCAACTATATCGGTGCTCCTGAATCCGCCAAAAGCGAGCTGGTCGCGGAAATGAGGGGCAGAAATGCCCCTGAATCCGCCGAAAGTGGGCTGGTCGAGGAAATGAAGAGCAGAAATGCCCCTGAATCCGCCGAAAGTGGGCTGGTCGAGGAAATGAAGAGCAGAAATGCCCCTGAATCCGGCAAAAGCGGGCCGGGAGCGGAAATGAGGAGCAGAAATGCCCCCGAATCCGCCAAAAGCGGGCCGGGAGCGGAAATGAGGGGCAGAAATGCCCCCGAATCCGCCGAAAGTGGGCTGGTCGAGGAAATGAGGAGCAGAAATGCCCCTGAATCCGCCAAAAGCGGGCCGGGAGCGGAAATGAGGAGCAGAAATGCCCCTGAATCCGCCGACCCGACCGACCCGTTCCCCTGTATGCTCCGCGCACCCGTGCTCTATGACCGGCAGCCCTCCCCGCTCAGCCCAGCAGCTTCCATTCGCTGCGCAGCAGGCCGTACACTGCATGGTTCACATAACCACTAGGCAGCTTCTCGGCCTGGCGGATGACCCCTTCGAAGATAAAGCCCAGCCGTTCGGGGATCGCTCTGCTGGCCAGATTGCCTGTGGCACAGCGGATCTCGATGCGGTTCAGCTCAAGCTCCAGCAGGGCGTAATCGACAAAGACCCGGCAGGCACTGGTCATATAGCCTTGTCCCTCATAGCCTTCTCCCAGCCAGTAGCCGATGCCGACCGAGCGGTTATGCCAGTCAATCTCGTGATAGCCGATAATTCCGGCCAATTCCTCCCGGACCCACAGTCCGGCAGTGAAGCCGCCGTTATCAATCCCCTGCTTCACGGAGTTCTTGATGAACGTGGTAAGATGAGCCTGCTCGGCTACGCCATCCACCCAAGGCAGCCATTGTCTGAGCCGGTGGCGGGAGCGTTCCACCAGGGCGAACATCTGACGGGCATGCTCCGGCATGAGCAGCTTCAGCTTCAGCTCTTCATCTATGACATAATTAAACATGCGGCTGCCCCCTATGCGTTGTGAGTTATAAGCCTCGCTGAACTAACGCTTCTGCCACTCCAAGGCGTAGATATCTTCCTCCAGGGCCTGCATGCGCTGAAGAGCAAGCGTGCGGCAGTCGCTAAGCGCCCCGTTGTAAATCGCCGGCCCCAGCTCCTTCAGGAAGAACTCCAACAGATTGTCTGCGGCCAGGTGGCCGATCGTTTCCCCGCGCTCCGCCTCGAAGTAGGCACGGATGTTCTCCGTAATCATCTCCCGCTGCTCTTTAGGCAGTTTTACCGGTTGCATAAGCATCCCCCTTTAGCTTAATATTCCTATATTTATCATGCTACTCCATCGCCGGGAGAGAAGTCAAAGGATGCGGCGGCTGCTTAACTTTTAAAATATAAAATTTTATATGTTTCACACGATAACTTATCTTTCTATTTCTGGCTGAAACGGTACCGTCCTTTAAAAGGACGGCAATGCCGTTTCCGCTTGTTGAACATTCCCGGCTTAACGGGTATATTAATAGGAAACATGTTCATACAAGGAAGTAGTTATATTACAGAATGAAAGGTTGATCAATGTGGAGAACCAGGGTACACCCTCCAATTTCATTAAGAACGTCATTACCGAAGATCTCCGCTCGGGTAAGGTTAAGGAAGTCGTCACCCGCTTTCCGCCGGAGCCGAACGGTTATTTACATATCGGACATGCCAAGGCGATCTGGATTAACTTCACGCTGGCGGATGAGTTCGGCGGCAAGACCCATCTGAGATTCGATGATACGAATCCGCTCAAGGAAGATACCGAGTATGTCAATTCCATCCAGGAGGATGTGAAATGGCTCGGGTATGAATGGGAGGAGCTGCGGTTCGCCTCGGATTATTTCGGGGAGATGTATGCGCGGGCCGAGCTGCTGATCAAGAAGGGCAAGGCCTATGTCGATGATCTCAGCGCCGAGCAGATCCGTGAATTCCGGGGAACCCTGACGGAGCCGGGGCAGAACAGCCCTTACCGCGAGCGCGGGGTGGAAGAGAACCTTGATCTGTTCCACCGTATGAAGGCGGGAGAATTCAAGGACGGCGAGAAGGTTCTGCGCGCCAAAATTGACATGTCCTCTCCTAACATCAATCTACGGGACCCGGTCATTTACCGGATCTCCCACTCCCATCACCATAATACGGGCGACGCATGGTGCATTTATCCGATGTATACCTTCGCGCATCCGCTGGAGGATGCCATTGAGCATGTCACCCATTCCCTCTGTTCCCTGGAGTTCGAGGACCAGCGCCCGTTCTATGACTGGGTTGTCGCGGAATGTGACATGGAGGCTGCACCGCATCAATATGAATTCGGACGCCTTAATCTGGCCCAGACCGTTACGAGCAAGCGCAAGCTGAAGCTGCTGGTCGATGAAGGCCATGTGGACGGCTGGGATGATCCCCGCATGCCGACGATCTCCGGGCTGCGCCGCCGCGGCTATACACCGGAAGCCATCCGCAGCTTCGTGCATGAGACCGGTATCTCGAAGAGCCAGGGGCTGGTGGACCTGCAGATGCTGGAGCACTTCATCCGTGAAGATCTCAAGCTGACGGTTCCCCGGACGATGTCTGTGCTGCGGCCGCTGAAGGTGGTTATTACGAATTATCCTGAAGGCGAGACCGAATACTTCGAAATTGAGAACAATGTGGAGAACCCGGAGATGGGCAACCGCCAGATTCCGTTCTCCCGTGAGATCTATATTGAACGCGATGACTTCATGGAGATTCCGCCGAATAAGTATTTCCGCTTGTTCCCCGGCAATGAAGTGCGTCTTAAGAATGCTTATTTCATCAAGTGCAACGACTTCATCAAGGACGAGAACGGCGAAGTGGTGGAGCTGCACTGTACCTATGATCCTGAGACGAAGAGCGGCAGCGGCTTCACCGGCCGCAAGGTTAAGGGAACGCTGCACTGGGTAGATGCAGGCCAGGCTGTACCGGCGGAATTCCGCCTGTATGAGCCGCTGATCTCTGCCGAAGAGGCGGAGACGGATGCTGAAGTAGAAGGTCTGGAAGCTTCCGCTGACAAGCCGGAGCCAACCTTCCTGGATCAGCTGAATCCGAAGTCCATCGAGATCCTGCAGGGCTTCGTGGAGCCTGGGCTGAAGAACAGTGTGGCGCAGGACAAGTTCCAGTTCTTCCGTCACGGGTACTTCAACGTAGACAGCAAGTATTCGTCGCCGGAGCATCTGGTGTTCAATCTGATTGTATCCCTCAAAAGCTCCTTCCAGCCCAAGAAAGGCTAGAAGAGCTGCATATAAGCAAACAGGCTTGGTCTCCCGCCGGGAGGCCAAGCCTGTTTGCTGTATCCAAATATAAGAATTTATATGACGCTATAAATTATCCTTCTATTTCTCGCTGAAACGGTACCGTCCCATTAAAGGACGGCAAAGCCGTTTCCACTTGTGCGTATACCTAGTCTTCCGCCAGCTCGTCCTCGGGATCAGCCGGAGGGCGGTAGCTGCCGCGAATGACAGTGAGCCACATCATTCCGAAGCCGATCGCCCCGAACAGGGCAAGAAGCGCACCGGATTGATACATCGTCTGCGCGCCGAGGGTCTGATACATCCAGCCGCCGAGGACGCCGCCAAGAATGCCGGAGATTCCGCTCCAGGTGAGCGTGTAGAGAGCCTGTCCCGAGGAACGGTAGGGCCTTGGCACCAGCAGCATAGTCAGCTGGGTTCCGACATAGAAGAAGCCGCCGAAGGTAATGGAGTGCAGCACCTGAATAAGTGCGACCTGCAGCGGAGTCGTTGCATCGGCCATCAGCCACCACCGCAGGAAGAACAGCGCGCTGACCAGCGTGAGCGAGGCGAGCAGGACAGAGATTTTGCGCCGGAGAACGTAATTGCACAGGAGCAGCACACCCATCTCCAGGATGGAGGACAGGAACACAGCGAGACCGATCATGGTCTTGCTTCCCCCCAGCTCCGTGATGTACAGTGACACAAAGGTGTTATTCATCGTATTCGGAATCGAGACCAGGATGCCGAAGAGGATGAAGCACAGGAAGAACGGGTTATGGAAGATCTGGCTCATGCCTTTGAAGGGCAAGGGGGCAATTCCGATCGAATGGTCCAGCTTCGGCAGCGTGATTAGTGCAATCATCGCCGCACAGAGCAGTGATGCAAACAGATAGGACAGCACAGAGATGCCGGCCCATTCAATTACGGGACCGGCAAGGATGGCGGTGAAAGCCCAGCCTAGTGATCCCCATAACCGGAAAGAGCCAAAGCTGCGGCTGGTTCCGTCAATATAGCTGAGAATCATCGTGTTGCTCTGGGCGAACAGGGGCCCCTGGAAGAAATAGAAGAACAGAATGGATATGTAGATCATTTCATATGTATTCGCCTGAAAGACAAGTTGGGTCAGTACCAGCGTTCCCGTCAGCATGACGAGGACAATCCGCCGGATATTCTGATACCGGTCACTCCAGATGCCCCAGAAGGGGTTGGCAATAATGGAGACCAGTGCGCCTACAGACATCAGGCTCCCGATCTCCAGCTTATTCATCCCTACATCCTGCAGATATAAGGGAAAGAAGCTGGTGAAGAGGACAACCGTTCCATATACGAAGAAGTTGAACCATTTCAGAGAGGTGAAAGACAGCTGCTTATCGGATTGATCCCGCAAACGTTGCACTCCTTTCCCGCTAGGATGCCTTGCATTCTTGCTGTGGCCGTCTTATGATGCCGCTGATATCACTGTAACATTTGTTGAAAAGGGATACAAACCAACTTTTATGGGGAACTACAAATCAATGGCAAAATATCTGTTTAACTTCAGTTTACATAGGCCAGTTATTCTGGGTTCTAAGGCGGAAGCGGGGCGCCACTGCTCCATACATCTATCTGCCGGAAAAGGGGATTCCTTATGACAAACAAGCAGGCACCGCAGAAGCAGGGCGCGGCCATGAGGCCGTTCCTGAAGCTGCTGCACGAAACCAAACCATCTTATCTGCTGCTGGCGCTGGCCCTTGGCCTCAGCATCATTTCGACCCTGGTCGGTCTGGTCATTCCCATGTTCACGAAGAATCTGGTGGACGGCTTCTCGCTGGCTTCTGTCAGCAAGCTGCAGATTGCCGGCATCGCCGGAGCTTTCATTGCGCAGACCGTGGCCGGCGGAGTCTCGATTTACCTTTTGAATGCCGTCGGGCAAAAAGTTGTGGCCGGGCTTCGTGACAGGCTGTGGCGCAAATTCCTGGTGCTGCCCGTCTCCTACTACAATGAGAACCGGACAGGCGAGAGCGTCAGCCGGATGACTAATGATACAGGAATTCTCAAGACACTGATATCGGAGCATCTGGCCAGTCTGTTCACCGGCCTCATCTCCATTGTCGGCTCTGTCCTGGTGCTGTTCTATCTGAACTGGAAAATGACGCTGGTGCTGTTCACGGTGCTCCCGCTGTCGGCGCTCATTCTGGTGCCGCTGGGACGGCAGATGTACAAGATCTCCAAAGGCACGCAGGACGAGACGGCCTCCTTCACCGCTGTGCTCAGCGGTGTGTTGTCCGAGATCCGGCTGGTGAAATCCTCGGGAGCGGAGCAGAAGGAATATGAGGCCGGACGGAAAGGGATTATGAACCTGCTGGGCTTCGGGATTCGTGAGGGCAAGATCAGCGCCCTGATCAGCCCGCTGATCTCCTTCGTTTTCATGATGCTGCTGGTGGTCATTATCGGCTATGGCGGGATGCTGGTATCCTCAGGGGCGCTCACCGCCGGCGAACTGGTCGCCTTTATTCTGTATCTGATCCAGATTATTATGCCGCTGACACAGCTGACGCAATTCTTTACCCAGCTCCAGAAGGCCAAGGGTGCCTCTGAGCGGATCATTGAGACCCTTGCTGCAGAGGAAGAGGTGTATGAAGGTGTGGAAGAGGCTGAGGGCACAGAGGGTCCGATTGCAGTGGAAGATCTCAGCTTCGGATACAAGACGGGCGAGAAGGTCCTCAGCAAGGTAAGCTTCACTATGCAGCCGGGGCAGGTGACTGCCATTGTCGGCCCGAGCGGCGGCGGTAAAACAACCCTGTTCTCGCTGCTGGAACGGTTCTATGAGCCGCAGGGCGGAGTCATCCGGCTGGACGGCAAACCGGCTTCGCTGTTCTCTCTGAAATCCTGGCGGAAGAGAATCGGTTATGTCTCACAGGAAAGTCCGCTGCTGGCCGGTACCATTGCCGAGAATCTCGGATACGGGCTGGACCGCGAAATCAGCAAGGAGGAGCTGAAGCGGGCTGCGGCCATGGCTTACGCTGACGGCTTCATTGAAGAGCTCCCGGACGGGTACAACACGGATGTCGGTGAACGCGGCGTCAAGCTGTCCGGCGGACAGCGGCAGCGGATTGCCATCGCCAGAGCATTGCTGCGCGATCCGAAGATTCTCATGCTCGATGAGGCTACCTCAAGCCTCGACAGCCAGTCGGAGGCCGTAGTGCAGAAGGCGCTGGGCAATCTGATGCAGGGCCGGACTACGATTGTGATTGCTCACAGATTAGCTACGGTGGTGAATGCGGACCAGATTATTTTTATGGAGAAGGGCCGGATCACCGGCAAAGGCACGCATGAGGAGCTGCTGAGGGACCATGAGCTGTACCGTGAATTCGCCGAGCAGCAGCTGCAGCTGAACACACCCGAGCTTCTGGGCCAAGGGATAGAGGAGGGTTCTACAGACTATGGTCAAAATACTGGTAGTGGACGACGATCCGCACATCCGCGAATTGGTGGGAGTGTTCCTGAGAGCTGAAGGGATGGCCGAGGTGCTGAGCGCTTCTGACGGACTGGAGGCGCTGCGGCTGCTCGAAGAGACTGCGGCGGATATGGCGATCATTGATATTATGATGCCGAATATGGACGGCTGGGAGCTGTGCCGGGAGCTGCGCAAGCAGTATGATTTTCCGATACTGATGCTGACGGCCAAAGGGGAGACCTCGCAGATTGTCAAAGGCTTCGAGCTGGGCACAGACGACTATCTGGTCAAGCCGTTTGAGCCGCCTGTGCTGATCGCCAGGGTCAAAGCCCTGCTGAAGCGTTACCAGATTTCGGCCGCCCAGAGTGTTACCGTTGGCAGTCTGCGGATGAACCGCGCCACCTATGAGGTGCTGTCCGAGCATGGCGAGTTCACGCTGCCGCTGAAGGAATTCGAGCTGCTCTTCAAGCTGGCCAGTTACCGGGGGCAGACGCTGACCCGTGACCGGCTGATTGAAGAGATCTGGGGCTACGATTACGAAGGCAATGAGCGGACGCTGGATGTTCATGTGGGCCGTCTGCGCGAGCGGTTTCCGCAGGAGCGATTCGGATTCTCCATTCGCACGATCCGGGGGCTTGGCTACCGGCTGGAGGGATAGGCATGAAGCACAGAGCCAAGAAGATATGGGAGAAAGTCAAAATAGTTGGACCTATAGCCGGACTATTGAGCATGTTCTTTATCACCTGGAACGGGAGCTATTTCGGCTCAAGGCTGCTGGTCCATTATTTTCACTGGTCCTTCTCCGAATATGGGTATCACCTGTTTGTGATGGCGATGCAGATTATCATCTTTTTCGTCTGCGGGGCGATGATTGCCTTCGCTACACGCGGCAAGGATCAGAACTTCTATAGGCCGATCCTTACAGCCATGCGGCAGATCTCTCAAGGCAACTTCAAGATTGAACTGGAGAACAGCGGCCAGTACCGGCAGTTCGGAGGGATTGTGGAAGGGATTAACGAAATGGCGAGTGAGCTGAGCCGGATGGAGCTGATGCGGCAGGACTTCATCGCCAGCGTATCCCATGAGATCCAGTCGCCGCTGACCTCGATCCGCGGGTTCGCTGCCGCGCTGCAAGAGGAGAACCTTAGTCCGGAGATCCGCAAGCATTACCTGGATATTATTGAAGCGGAGAGCCGCCGTCTGTCCGGCCTGAGCGACAATCTGCTGAAGCTGTCCGTGCTGGAGGCAGAGAGCTTCCCGTTCGAGCGGAAGCCTTATAGGCTGGATAAGCAGGTGCAGGCGATGATCCTGGCCGCAGAGCCGCAGTGGCTGGGCAAGGAGATTGAGGTGGAGGCCGAGCTTCATGAGACCACTGTGACTGCGGTGCAGGATCTGCTGAGCCAGGTATGGACCAACCTGCTGCATAACAGCATCAAATTCACCCCCCAGGGCGGACGGATCACCGTCATTGTACGCAGCATGGGGGAATGGGCCGAGGTGGAGGTCAGGGACAGCGGGATAGGCATGAGCGAAGAAGAGCTGGCGCGGATCTTCGAACGGTTCTATAAGGCGGATAAGTCCAGAAGCGTCAGCAGCGGAAGCGGAAGCGGGCTGGGCCTCCCGCTCGTGAAGAAGATCGTGGAGCTCCATGAAGGCAGCGTAGACGTAACGAGCCGTCCCGGAGAGGGGACGGCGTTCATCGTGCGGCTGCCGCAGCAGAGCGGATGAGCCATGAACCCGCCGTTCAGGCGAATAATCAGCGCCGGTACTTCAGCCGGATATTCACTGGCCAGGAGGCCGGTTAAATTAGTACAGTGTCAGGTTTAAAATAGTGGAGTAGAAGCAACTCCCCTTCAAATTACATCTTTTCTAAGCGGGGGTGTTCTTCAGGGGCGTTGGCTTAGCGTAACGGACTGAGGTGCTCTTATTTGGGAAGAAAGTCGCCAACTGGGCGAGTAACGGACTCCACAGGCCTTATCCTTTAGACTTCGGCTCCGAAACGTCTCAGATTGAAACAATAAGGCCACCTGAGTCCGTTACACTGCAAAAAGTGGCATTTTCGTGGGGATAAAGTCTCTCCGGTCCGTTAGACCTTGGGGTGGATAGGGTTTCCCATCCGAACAGCATAGCCCCGTACCCAGGACAGACAGATCATACTGTCATGGGTGCGGGGCTATTTACGCAGCCGTACTCGGTTGAATCCGTCTGTGCTGTCTCAATCACAGTCCCCGCCGGATCAGCTCTGCCAGCAGGGGGATGCTGCGCTCCAGTTCAGCCGCAGAGGCATAAGCGTAGGACAGCCTGAGATGTCTGCCGTCGCTGCGGTCGTACAGATCGCCCGTATTCAGCAGCAGTCCGGCGCGCAGCGCTGCGCTGAACAGCTTGCGTGGAGGGACAGCCTCGTGGAGAGACAGCCAGATATAGAAGCCTCCTGCCGGTACGTTCCAGCTTGCCAGTCCGGTGCAATGGAGCTGCAGTAGCTCAAGCATGTGGTCGCGGCGCGCGCGTAGTCTGCCGCGCAGCACATGCAGGTGCTCTTCATGATAGCCGCCCGTAAGCCAGCTGGCGGCAGCCAGTTGAGACAGGGAGCTTGCACCATAATCACTCTGCATCTTGATGTCGGCCAGCCGCCGGACTACCGGCTCGGGTCCGGCAATCCAGCCGATGCGCAGACCGGGGCTGGCGGCCTTGGACAGAGTGCCCAGATGCAGGACCCGTCCCTCCTGGTCCAGCGCCTTCAGCGGCGGCGGAGGCGGAGCGTCCAGCCATAATTCCTGGTAGGCCCCATCTTCCAGAATGGGCAGCCCAAGTCTGCCTGTGACCTCCATCAGCTCCTGGCGGCGCCCCTTATCCATTAGGATTCCCGTAGGGTTATGAAAGGAAGGGATGCTGTAGAGCATCGCCGCCTTAGTGCGGATCGCCTCAGCCGTGAGGTATTCCGGGATCAGACCACGCCCGTCCATAGGCAGGCCGCTGAATTTCACCCCCGCAGACTGAAAGGCATGGATCGAATACAGATAGGACGGCTTCTCCAGCAGGATAGAAGAGCCGCGCGGCAGCAGCCCTAGGGCAATGAGCTGAAGCCCCTGAAGGGCGCCGGAAGTAATCAGAATGGAGTCCGGGCCAGCGGTAATGCCGCTCCGGGCCAGTAACTGGCTGACCGCCGCCCGCAGCGCCGGACTACCGAGCGGCTCCTCATAGGAGAGTGGAGGAAGAACGCGCTGCGCGAGTCCGGCCAGCACCTGGTTCATTGCTGCCCCGGGCAGCAGCTCAGGCGCTGGCTCACCCGTGCCAAGGCGGATCAGGCCCGGCTCATATTCGAGCCGGTTAATGTCCTGGATGGTGGGCAGGTTGGGATAGTGAATCCCCTCCTCGACATAGTCGTTCCAGTTGCCGGAGCGTTCCGGCTTAGAGGGCTCCTCTTCCCCGTCTTCTACGCATTCTCCTGCGGAACCAAGGGAAGCCGGGAGCGCAGAACGTGTGCCCGTAACTATTGTTCCGCCCCCGCTTCTGCCTTCTATCAGGCCCAAGGCGGTAAGCTGGCCCAGCGCTGTAACCACCGTGCTGCGGTTCACTCCGAGCTTGCGGCACAGCTCCCTCTGCGGGGCCAGACGCATACCGGGCGGCCAGGCCCCGGTGCTGATCTTGGTCAGGAAGTAGGCGTAGATCTGACCATGCAGCGGCAGCGGAGAAGCCGGGTCCGGCTTCCAGTTCTCAGACAGGCCGGAGCCAGCGTCAGCTTGCTGCACTTCAGGAGCTGCGGGCCGGAAAGCCTCCGAATGTACGGATTGGCCGGGCGTGCTTAAGTCTGTATGGTTGGAGCGTTGTGAGTGTGTCAAGGGCAGGCTCCTTCCGGACGAATGATTGTAGACAATTAGCAGTTATCATGCCAAGGGCGAAAAACCGAATACATTGTGCCACTGCCAAGGCAACCGGCTCCATTGTATGCGAAAAACCGAACACATCGGCCATGCGCCTGCGTGCCACCACAATGTATGTTGTTTTCCGCATACATTTGGCCCATGCGCCTGCGTGCCACCACAATGTATGCTGTTTTTAACATACATTGTGTCACTACTAAGGTAACCGGCCGATTGTATGCGAAAAACCGAACACATTGTGCCACTGCGAAGGCTACCGAGCGAGTGTCCCCTTCACAGCCGCTGTTGACTAACATAATCCCTCATTGCTTGCTTTCCTTCTCTCTCTCTTTCGTTCTTTCTCCCAGTCTACCATGATTCCTCCCCTTTCATTCGTCTTGGTTGGTATGTGTCCAAAAACTTGGATGGTTACGGCGGCCGCTATGGCAGGGTACGATCAGTAGGCTATAACCGGTGGAAGCCTGAGAGGCTTGTTTACCCTGGAAGCATCATAAGGAAGATAAGAGGGGGAAAAGAAATGGTACAGGCCATTCTACATGGAATTATCCTGGCCTTCGGGCTGATTCTGCCGCTGGGCGTGCAGAATATATTCGTTTTTAATCAAGGGGCACAGCATACCAGATTCCGTAGTGTACTGCCTGTCGTACTGACGGCAGCGATATGCGATACGCTGCTTATCGCTGCGGCAGTCGGCGGAGTCTCCTTGGTCATTTTATCGCTGCGCGGGGTCACGCCTGTTATATATGGTGCGGGCATTCTGTTCCTCACCTTCATGGGCTGGAGAATCTGGCGCTCCGATCCGGCGAAGGATGAGTCGGGCCGCCTCTCCCCGAAGGGCCAGATCCTTTATGCGCTGTCTGTGTCCCTCCTGAACCCGCACGCCCTGCTGGATACGGTGGGCGTGATCGGGACCAGCTCGCTGCAATACGATGGTGCGGTGCGCTGGATATTCGCGGCGGCGACAGTGGCCGTCTCCTGGCTTTGGTTCCTGGGTCTTGCTGCAGCGGGCCGCCAGCTCGGCAGGCTGGATGCTTCCGGCAAGGTTATGAAGGGGCTGAATACCGTTTCAGCACTGCTGATCTGGGGGATCGCCGTCTACATGGGGGTTCAGCTATGGGGGCTGTTGTATGGCTAAGTGATTTCCCTTAATTAGTCTTTGCTCAATAGATCTGTTAATTCTTTAGAGCTGCGATCTTTTAATTTCAACATTTTTTCGCTATTACTATCTTTAATCAAAAATCCACTTTTGGTTTTAAAATCTAAATAAAGGCTGAATCTCACAACTTCGGTATCCGCGTAAGTAACATTCATTCGATACGTTGGTGGACCCACATCAACAACCCCGCGTACTTTTTTCACAGTTCTTATAGCATGGTTGAATACCCGGATGCTATCGTTATCAGTGTAAGTAGTTTCAGCTGTTTCAGAAGTAAGAGTGACGCTAACAATCTCAGGATTTGGTCTGACTAAAACATATATTAAAACAAGTAATAGTATTAATGAAATTGAAATGATGCCGATTTTTCTCATAAACGCTCCCCCTTGTAGCAATCTTGTAGATCCTTGGATACCTCTATGTATGCTCTGGACCTTTTTGGGAAAAAGAGTGCCGTTTAACATAGTTTCGGCCTGTATCCGTAAGATTCGGCAAGCCGCTTGCCAAACTGTTTCGAATTCTTCACACTTTCGAGCTATAGTTGTTTTATTTGACTTTATTCTATTGACGGTTGAAATCCCATCATCTACCATACAGATATAAACATAATGTTCTAAATTATGGAATGTGGGAGGTGGTGTTGCTTTGAAGCCTGCAGTCATGATTCGAGACCAGCTTGCAGATTATTTAACCCAGCATGGGCTGTCCATTAATCAGTTCGCCATAAGATCTGGCATTAATTCCGGGACACTGAGCCGGATTATTAATGGCCATCAGCCCATTGCCATGAGCCATCTGGAGTTAATCACTGCAGGAATGGGGCTTGGCGAGGATTTTTTTTACAGCTTATATGTGGAGGAATGCTTCTATTATTCGGCACCGACCTGGCGGCGGCTTCGCCCGTTCATTGTGAAATGTGCGGAACTGGGGCGTACGGATTGTATTGAGCTGCTGGTGCAGAACTTGCTGGATAATCTGACGTATGTCCCCATGCTGTACGAGGTTGCGGAAGGCTTGTTCCAGCAGGGCCACTGGCCGGCGGCTGCACTGCTCTATGAGAACGTTAGCGCCAGCGAGAAATACCAGTATTCCGAACGCTTGGCCACCTGCCAATACCGTCTGTTCCAGATTGCCCTGGGTGATGACCAGAGCACGAACCTGCGCGCGGCAACTCTGTTCGAGAGCTACATTCCGCGCCTGAATGAGGCGGATCAGTTGGATGGGTTGAAGGATCTTATGCATGTCTACTATACACTGCAACTGTGGAATAAAGTAAATGAGCTTGCTATTGAGCTGCTTCGGCTTGCGACAATCCGGTACGATCTGTATTGTAACCCGAAATATAAAGAGGCAGTGAAGAGCGGAGAAAGACCTCTTTGCTTTTATATATTGTATGCTCATCTAATGCGTTCCAATGTATACGAGGAATATGGAGACTACAAAAAGGCTCTTGAACTTGTTCCTTTATATTCCGACGTAGATTGGATACATGAAGAAAGTGAAGAAGCGAAGAGGACTGTAACGCAATTTCAGGAATGGGGTAAGGCTAATACTTACTTGTATCGGTTACTGGATGGACAGCTAGAGGTATTAGATGATTATGTTAATTATATTTCCACGCAACAAGGTGAGATCTTCACAGCTTTATTTTATATCGTCAAATCTGCGAATCTGTATAACTGGAGTGTAGACTCTGTCCTGGAGCGCTTCTCTGATTATATGCCATATAGGATACATCTTAATGAGTTCGGAGCGTACAATCAGCAGATTAAAGCTGACCAACATGCTCGATTTCTTGTTGAGCTGGGAGTCTATTATTTACGGAATAGTCGTAGTGAAGGCATTGGATATATCCTACGAAGTTTGGAATCATCATCTAAACTTAATAATGAGAGCATGATCTTCAAATGTGTTGATTTATTCGAGCAGAACAGGCATATTGCCGGGGAAGATGAACAGATGCAATACAAAATCTTAATAAAAGAGGTACGGGATGCAAATGAAAAGAAAACTCATATTAATGCTAGCCTCGTGTAGTATTGTTGTACTGATTACTATGCCTCTAGCAGAACCAGCAAGCAAACCTATACAGCAACAAATGATTGAAACCATGGGTCATGGCACGGGCGCCTGAATAAGCGCAAGAATTATAAATAGTATCATTTTAGGCGTCTTCTGCTAATGCAGGGGCGTCTTTTTTATGGACAACTCCTACCTCGTCAGAGCTTTGTCAATATATTCACTTTAACAGATAATGCAATCAGTCCATTATTTTGTAGTTTTACATAAAAATCTATAATGTTGCATAAGGAGGCGGGATTCCCATGCATAGTCCAGCAATCGTTACAATTCGCATAGAGCAAGCTAGAAGTAAGCTTCATACATTACATATTCAATATGGCGGTTTCAA
Organism: Paenibacillus sp. FSL M7-0896; assembly: GCF_037975415.1. Lineage (NCBI taxonomy): Bacteria > Bacillati > Bacillota > Bacilli > Caryophanales > Paenibacillaceae > Paenibacillus > Paenibacillus sp. FSL M7-0896. Next base: position 6,808,886 of record NZ_CP150250.1, on the reverse strand, counting down.
TCATCCTGAGGTCTTGCGGCAATCCGTGGTGCTGGATGAGCTGCTCAATGCGTACGATAATGCCTACCGGATGAATAAAAGGCCGCCTGCTTAAACAGTGCTTCAAGAAACAATCGGAGAGTCAGATATAAGTTCCATTGGACACGTGTATAAAAAAGGTGGTAACTGCTGTGGAGCATACAGTCAAAATTCGAGACGAGATAGCGGCGTATCTCACAAAACATAAACTGTCTATTAATCAGTTTGCGATTGCCAGCGGAATTCATTCCGGCACACTCAGCCGGGTAATGAAAGGCCAGCAGGCCTTAGCGATGAACCATCTGACCCGCGTGACCAGCGGGATGGGGCTGCCGGAGGATTACTTTTACAGTCAGTATGTTGATGAATGTCTATACGATTCGACGCCGACTTGGCGGCGTTTACGGCCATTCCTGCTGCAATGCGCGGCGCTATCGCGTCTGGATTGCATTGAGCGGGTGGCACAGAATTTACTGGATAATCTGCTGTATGCACCGCTGCTGTTCGAGGTTGCGGAGGAGTTATTTGAGCAGAAAAACTGGCAGGCCGCAGCACTAATCTACGAAAATGTGGGAGCCAGCGAGAAATACCAGCATTCCGAACGGCTGGCGCTCTGCCAGTATCGGCTCTTCCTCATTAATCTGGGCGATGATCCCCAGAAAAATCTAATCGCTGCTACTATATTAGAGAATTATGTCGATAAGCTGGACGAAGTCAATCAGTTGGATGCGCTGAAAGAGTTGGCTAATTTATACAGTGGGCTTCAGGCGTGGGACAAAGTATCTCAGTCTGTAGAAGAACTTCTAAGAGTCGCCACTGTTCAATATGAACTCCACGGACAAGTGCATCGTAAGCATAGTAGCAATCAATTTTATAAAAAGCCGCTGTATACATATATTTTATATGCTCAGCTTATGAGATCCTGTGTTTATGAAGAGCTAGGCGACTATAAAACCGCATTGGATATGGTACCTCAGTACATGGATCACAGCTGGATACGGGAAGATGACGAAGAAGCAAGACGTATTAAGGCTCAATATACAGAATGGGGAACGGCTAATACGTACCTTTACCGCTTAATGGATGGGCAGATTGAGGTGCTGGAAGAATATATAGAGTATATCTCAACCCGGGAGAACGAGATTTTTATGGCGCTGTTCAAGATCGTTCAATTGGCTAATCAGTATAAGTGGGACGTGGATCATGTGATACAGAGATTTGCGGACTACATTCCTTACCGGAAGGTTTACAGTATCTTTGGTGAGCACAACAAGTTCATTCATGAAAAAAACTACACCCAATTCTGCAGCGAGCTGGCGACCTACTATCTATCCCGCAAGCGGTACAAAGGCGATGATGTGATTATGCAAAGCGTAGACTTATCCGCCAAATTAGACAGCGAGCAGCAAGTGATCCGGGGGACCATATCCGTGGATTTCGAGATTGCGATTTCGGATATTCCGAAGTCGGGCTGATGTATTCAGGAACGGCTTAAACTATAGATCCTCCATACATAACGGCTGAGAATCCTTCAAGGAATCTCGGCCGTTGTGCGTTGGGTACAGCACAGAATGATATTATAGATTTCCAAAAATGAAATATTATTGAGACCATTATGAGAACTTTCCGCAGGCAGTCTAGCCTATGATGGATAAATAGGTTTCTGAAGTGTGGGGAGGAATTAAGAATGAACAATAAAAGAAGATTATTGGCGAGTGTCGTATTAATAGAAATATTGTTAGTTGGTTGTAGTCAGGTTAGTAACATATCTTCTTCTGATCCAGCCCCGACCGGTAAGCCGTCTGTGACTGAGCCGATCCAAACCGTAAATGCTGATAACGATCCAGGAGAGAAGGACAATCTAGAGGAGCAACAAGGTGAACTGTTAAGTTACACCGATGAGCAAATAAACGAAATCCTTACTGCTGCGAAGAAAGCTGGACTTAGTAAAGTGTACATACCCACAGTTGGCTTGGGTGTTGACGACTACCTGCATAGCGTTAAGGCTGGAGAAAATGAAGTTAATCTCTCGTTCATTCGTGGTTTAATTACGGAGTCTTCCAGGGAGCTTGAACCGTTACACGAAATTGAAACAACAAGAAAAGTTCAGCTTACTCAAACCATAACGGGAAATTGGATTAAGGAAAAAGGGTCCCAGGAGTTCTTATATTTTGAGATTGATGGAATTTACTTTAGCATGAAATCTGCCAAACAAATTGATCCAGAGGCTTATGAAAAGGCTGTTGCTTCAATGAGTGTGTTGGAGTAGCTTAACACTTTAACTATGAATCTATTCTAAACAAGCAGGCCCATGAACAAGTTCATGGGCCTATTACATTTGTCGCCGTGCCCTACCCGCCAATCTGCGACATGCGGCGGGCGGTGGGGGTGTGGCTCTGGGCTTTGTGCTCCAGGGCCAGCGCCATCTCATGATTATGCGGCTTGTTGCCGAGCGCCTCGCGGAACAGGGCCTGCACCGCCGCAGGGGAGCTGATCAGCGGGCGCACATTATATTCGTCCTGCCAGTACAGGCAGGCTTTGATGTTGCCGTCGGCGGTCAGGCGCAGCCGGTTGCAATTGTCGCAGAAATGCTCGCTGACCGGGTGGATCAGCCCGAAGGTTCCCTTCGCGCCGGTGACCCGCCGGTTCTGGGAAGGGCCATTCCCGGAGGGCATGTCGGCCTCCTCGGTGGTCCAGCCAGCTTCCTTGCAGGCCTCTACTACAGTCTCCAACGGCAGATAGGTCTGCCGCCAGGCATCGCTGGCGCTGCCAATCGGCATGTATTCAATGAACCGCACATTCAGCGGGCTGTTCAGGGTCAGGGCGATGAAGTCCTTGATCTCGTCATCGTTAATGCCTTTCATCAGCACGACATTCAGCTTGATCGGGGACAGGCCGGCGGCTTCTGCGGCTTCAATTCCCTTCAGCACCTTGGCAACATCGCCGCCGCGGGTAATCATCGAGAAGCGGTCCGGCCGCAGCGAATCCAGGCTGATGTTCACCCGGGACAGCCCGGCCTGCTTCAGGATAGCCGCTTTGGCTGGCAGCATCAGCCCGTTCGTCGTCAATGATATGTCATCTATGCCGGGTATGACGGCGATCATAGAGACCAGCTTCTCCAGATCCTTGCGGACCAGCGGTTCGCCCCCCGTCAGCCGGACCTTCCGCAGGCCCAGGGGCGCAAGCGCCTCCACCACAGCGGCAATCTCCTCGTAGCTCATAATCTCGTCCTGCGGCTGGAATTGCATTCCTTCGGCGGGCATACAATAGATACAGCGCAGGTTGCAGCGGTCAGTAACCGAGATGCGTAGGTAATCATGTATGCGTCCAAAAGGGTCAGTCAGCGGCTCCATAGCGTTGCTCCTTCACCTGTTGATTTTAGTTTAAATTTTAAAGAAACCATTCCGCCGCGTCAATGCACAGCGGACAATCTAAAGCATAGGGGGACAGAAGGTCAAAGCAGCAGCCTAATTATGACAAAAGTGCGACAATTCCAGGGAATGGTCATAGAATGCTCACCGAAAGCGCTTATCATATTCGATATAATTTAGGTGCGGAAGATTCAAACTTTAGATACTTTTACTTTTGCGAAGCACAGCTATGATACCGGAAGGCTCAGGCGGCGATCCCTAAGGATACCCCGGGTATCCGGCAAACTATGTAGGGAGGATTTGCAAAATGACCATACCAACTGTTCCATCGCTTGTCGTGCCGGAGGCTTGCAGCCGCTGGCTGGAGAGTCGGGGATTAATATATCAGCTGCTGGTGGACTTCTATGGAAGAAAACCATCTCTCTCACTGGTCGCCCAGTGGAGCCGTAACCGTGAGATGAGTGTCGCTGCGGAGATGACCGAAGGCGGCCGTGAGTTGAAGCGTTACCTGTGCAGCCAGGAGCCATCCATGCTCCCGGCCATCTGCGAAAAAGAAAAGCTCGAATACAAACGTCTGATGAATGAGCGGGCCGTCAGCTCCTTCGTGGCCCGTGAAGCGGCTCAACTGGGCCGTGAGGAAGAATTCTGCAACGTGCTCTCGGATGTGTACGCTTCGGCGGGGATTGTCTTCAAGAAGTGCAGCGGCGAAGCCGACGACCATATTGCCATTGAACTGGAATTCATGGCCGTGCTGCATGAACGGATGCTGTACAACAGCTTCTCGATCCGCAGTGCGATGGAGCTTCTGGAGATCCAGGAGAGATTCCTTGAGGAGCATCTGCTGAAGTGGACTCCACAATTCTGTGCGAGAATGAACGCTGCCACCGACAGCCCGCTGTATCTGGGACTCAGCCATATGCTGGAGGAATTCCTGCCACAGGATCTGCACATGCTGCGTGCCTGGAAGGCTTCGCTGGAGAACAGCGCAGCAGCCATGGCGTAATCAGTAACCATATTCAATCAACAAGGCGCCCTTCCATCCATCGGAAGGGCGCCTTTTTCTGCTCGGAGGGTCGTCGGGCCTTAAGTGTAGTCTGAGCAACTAAAGTGATGGGTGATCGCTAGTAAATGGTTATAAATGTAGTTTATACAACTAAATATCCCGATTTTCCATAAAACAAGCGATACCGTTGTTTTTAATTGTACGGAATGCAGTTATTCCGACTATTCAGGCTTTTAACCATCATTTAGGTGTACAAAATACAATTAACGGTTAAATGATCCTTCCGCACAGCCCGCTGTATCTGGGACTCAGCCATATGCTGGAGGAATTCCTGCCGCAGGATCTGCACATGCTGCGTGCCTGGAAGGCTTCGCTGGAGAGCAGCGCAGCAGCGATGGCGTAATAAGCAACCATACACAATCAATAAGGCGCCCTTCCATCAATCGGAAGGGCGCCTTAGTTCTGCTCCGGGGGTCTTGAACTTAAGCTTTCACTTTATTAGGTTGTGATCTGGAGAAAATACAAAAAGCGTGTAGGATCGGAGGGGGATTTTGGAACTGTAGGAGCGGTAGCGTCCGCCTTTGTCTCCAGATTTCTACCGCAAAAAGCGGTATAATCAGGAAATCTGGAGACAACAGCGGCCGGAAGTCCAAATATCCACCGTAGTGACGTCTGAGCTTTACGCTATGTTCTTACGATCACCCCATATAACTGAAACTGAAGTTCATCCCCTATTTATTCGTAGGTTTTCTTACTCCGAAACTTCATCAGGAACTCATACACCACCGGTACAACGACCAGGGTCAGCAGCGTGGAGCTGACGAGACCGCCGATGACGGTTACGCCAAGCCCCTTGGAGATGATTCCGGCGCTGTTCTCAAGGCCTGTAACCAATGGCAGCAGGGCGCCAATGGTCGCGAGCGCAGTCATGAGAATCGGGCGAAGGCGGGTAGCCCCGGCCTCAAGCAGCGCCTTGCGTGTAGACATTCCCTCTTGTTCCTTATGGATTACCCGGTCAATCAAGACAATTGCATTGGTGACCACGATACCGATCAGCATCAGCGCACCCATCAGTGCGGAGACGTTCAAGGTCTCGCCGGCCAGGAGCAGGGCAACAAGAGCGCCGATGACTGTGAACGGCAGCGAGAACAGGATGGCGAACGGTGCCAGACCGCCGCCGAAGGTGACTACGAGCACGAAGTATACAATCGCAATAGCCGCGAGCATGGCGATGCCAAGCTGTCCGAAGGTCTCATTAATCTGCTCGGTGACTCCGCCGAAGGTGATGGTCACGCCGTCCGGGAGATCAAGAGCATCTATTTTGTCCTGCACAGCCTTGGAGGCACTATTAATGTCACTGGAGATAATGTCGGCGGTTACCTCGACTTTCATTTTGCCGTCTTCACGGGTAATGGAATCCGGGGACTGGCCCTGTTCGATGCTTGCTACCTCGCCAATCGGTACAGTAATACCTAGCGGCGAAGTGAGCGTGGCGGCCTTCATTTCTTCAATACTATTGTAGGAATCCTTGTCCGTCTCAATGTAGACCTTGTAATTCTTGCCGTCCAGCTCTACCTCAGTCAGTACAGGCCGGGTTCCGGCAGGGCTCAGCTTCATCGCAAGCTGTCCGGCCGTTAGGCCCAGTGAGCTAAGCTTGGCCTGGTCAGCGACGATGGTGTATTGATCATAGGCTTCAGAGAGGCTGGTCTTCCCGTCTTTGAAGTTCTTGGTGTCTGCCTGAACGATCCCGGCAATGTCATCGGCTACCGGTTTGAGCTGCTCCAGCGTATCGCCGAAGATGTTAACAGTAAGGGTGCTGCCGCCGAGCCCGCCTCCGGCCATGCCGGACAGATCGCCCCACACGCCATCCGGCACCTCTTGGCTCAAGCCTTCAATTAACTTCTCCTTCACGGTATCGAAATCAGGCGTGTTGCTGTCATACGTGACATAGAACAAGCCTGAATTGCCTGAGCCCATTCCGAACGGGCTGCTGCCCCCGATGGAATACTGCATTTTGTCCAGATGCTTCTGGGCCAGAATGAACTTCTCAGCCTTCAGGCCCAGCGCCTTCACATCCTCCAGCGTCTGACCGGCCTTCGGGGAGAAGGTAAGCGTAACATTCTTCTCTTCCTGGGAAGGCAGGAAGCTGACGCCGATCGGCTTGATCAGGAACAGACTGCCTGCCAGTAGCAGGACAGCAACACCCAAGGTGATCAGCTTATGCGAGAGACACCAGTCCAGGATTCGGACATACCCGCCCGCCAATGCGCCGGGCTTGTCTTCGTGACCCTTTTTCCCCTTCTTGAGTCCATTACGGAACAGGGTATGGGCCAGTGCAGGCACCAGGGTAATGGCAACCACCAGTGAAGCCAGCAGCGCGAATACCATAGTGAGGGCAAACGGCAGGAACAGCTCACCGACCATCCCGCTGACAAAGGCGAGCGGCAGGAAGACGGCAATCGTCACAATGGTTGAAGACATAATCGGCACAAACATCTCACGGGTAGCCGCGCTGATCAGCTCTCTGCCGCGAAGCTTCTCGCCAGACAGCGTAAGCCGCCGGTAGATGTTCTCAATGACCACGATGGAGTCATCCACTACCCGCCCGATGGCTACGGTCATGGCGCCGAGCGTCATCATATTCAGCGTAATATCCATTTGCCGCAGGCATAATACTGCAATCAGCAGGGATAATGGAATCGAGATAATAGAAATAATGGTAGAACGGATATTGCGCAGGAACAGCAGGATGATAAGCACGGCGAACAGGGCGCCGAAGGCAGCCTTGGACAGCATCGTGTTCACGGAATCCTCAATCGGCTTGCCTTGATCCAGCAGCACGGTGAGGTCCATCGACTTGTATTGTTTCTTCAGTTCTTCTGTCTTGTCCTTGACCCCGTTCACGACATCGACGGTGTTGGCATCATTTGCCTTCACAATCTGAATCCCGATGGATTCCTTACCGTTGGTGCGGGAGATGGATTCCGATTTGCCGACTACCTCGATAGTGGCAAGCTCGCTCAGCTTCACCGTCGGCAGCCCGGTCATGGCGCCAGCACCAGCCCCGGTACTGCCAGCCGCAGCATTGGTGCCGCCAGCAGCACTAGCACCGCCTGAAGCTGCACCGCCTGCTTCCCCGGCTCCTGTGCCAGGCATGCCAGTTGCACCGGCTCCGGCAGCACCCGCCGCAGGACCAGCAGGAACCAGCGGAATGCTGACATTCTGCAAGTCCTCCACTGTAGTGATGTTGCCGTCAACGACAACAGCCTTCTGTGACTTGTCCATCTCGAACAACCCGAGCGGCACCCGCAGGGAGGAGGCTTGGATGATGCCTTTGATCGTATCCTCGGTCAGCCCGTATTGCTTCAGCTTCTCCTGATTGAACTTCAGGGAGACCTCTTTGACATATTGTCCGGCAATCTGCACAGAGGCGACGCCTTCGATATCCTCCAGCGCCGGGCGGATATCATTCTCGGCAACCCGGGTCAGCTCCTCCAGATCGCCGGAGCTCTCGTCAGAGATACTAAGGGAGATGACCGGCAGCGAGCTGAGGCTGAAGCGCGAGATTTGCGGCTTTTGCACCTCATCCGGCAGCTTCACCTCGTTCAAGGCTTCCCGCACTGCTGCTGTAGCATTGTCCAGGTTCGTGCCGTAGTCGAACTCAATGGTGACGCTGGAGGCGTTCTCCAGAGAGGTGGAGGTCAGCATCTTCACGCCGTCTACGTTGCGGAGCTTCTGCTCCAGCGGCTTGCTGACGTCATTCACGACCCCTTCGGGTGCGGCTCCGGGATAAATAGTAGTAATGCTGAGATAAGGGATACTAATGTTAGGCAGGGTCTCCTGCTTCATGGTCAATCCGCTGTACAGACCGGCGAAGACAATAATGATCGTCAGCAGCCAGACGGCGAATTTGTTGCGGAGCGAGAAATTAATTAGGCTTTTCATCAGTAAAAGGAACCTCCAGTACAATTATTCTTGATCTTACAGGCGTGCCGCCTCTGTCCTTAATGAAGTCCGCAGGAAGTGTGCATATAGGGGGTGAATACTTTCTTCAATTGACTTAGCTCGCCGGATAGTCCGGGGTACCCCTCAAGATTGGCAATCATCCCTTGAATGATCGCTTTCCGGGGCTGGGTGGTGAGGATTTCGCTCTCCAGAATACCCAGGGACTCCAGACCGTCTTCGGCATGCTCCGGGCTGATTCCGTCCGCTTCACTGAGCAGGAGCTTCATCGCCTTGATCAGCTGAAGCGGGCTCTGGCGCGGTCCTTCTCCTTGACCCTCAGCCCATCCGGCGAGGACTGCGGAAGAGATCAGAGGGGCGGGCTTCGCTGCAAGCAGGCCGGAGACCATAATGTCCAGCCAGTCCACCAGCCGGTCAGCCAGTTCAGGGATGGAGACAACAGTCTCCTGGCCGAACAGCAGCTTGATGCTGGAACTGATCATGCCGTGGCTGAGCACGCACAGCTCGCCTGCATAGGGCAGAATCTCTGGCCCGTACATGAGCTCCAGCTTCTGCTGGAACCAGCGCAGCAGGGCGGCGTTGTTCTGCTTCACCCAATCGGGAATCTCGGCCACACCCCGGCCGGCCACCTCCTGGAATTGGCGCTGCAGGAATTCGCGCAGCTCGTATACATGACTAAGCAGAATTTCGAGCTGGTTACGCAGCTTCTCCCGGGGCTCTCTGCCGGCAGCCTGCTCCTCCTGCTGCAGCGGATCATGAATCATCCGGAAGCAGTAGATGTATATACTGCGTTCCAGATCTTCTTTGGATTTGAAGATCAGATACAGACTTCCTTTGGAGATCCCGCATAATTCGGCAATCTCCTGCATGGAGGTGGAGGAGGAGCCTTTTACAGCGAACAGCTGCATGGCGGTCTTGATGATTTGTTCTTTTTTGGTCATGCTTTTAGCGGTCAAGGCGATATAAGCCCCCGTTCTGACTAGACAGTTCTATATTTGACTGATTGGTCAGTGAGATTATATTATATATCCTGCAGCAACACAAATTTGCAGGTTTCAGTAGGAAGAAACGGATTCTTCATGTAAGATATAAATGTGTCATTTTGGTGAGAATCGGCGGAATGAGAAGGTAGGGTACATATGAGAAGAGGACTGCAGGCAATAGTCATTATAGCGGCTTTGCTGGCTTTTTATTATTTTGGATTTGGCGTGTTCGGCAGTACAGCCGGGACGATTATCAGTATATTTTCCACATTGACGGTCATCTCTGTCGCGCTGGGGATCTTCATGGAGAACCGCAATCCTTCCACCACAGTGTCCTGGATTCTGCTGCTCGCGCTGATCCCGGTGCTGGGGCTGGTGTTCTATTTCCTGTTCGGGCAGAATGTATTCAAGCGGCGCAAATATGACAAGAAGGCCCAACGCGACCTCATGGCCTATGAACGGATTGAGAACGATGCGTTGCGGATGCACCAGGACTGGTCGGTGTTCAGCCCCGCGCAGCAGAAGCTGCTCGGCCTGTCCCAACGGCTCGGGCGCACGCCGATCTCCTTCAATTCAGAGTCGCGCATCCTGACCAACGGTGAGGAGACCTTCGGGACACTGCTGCTGGAGCTGCGGCAGGCGCAGCATCATATCCATATGGAGTATTATATTTTCCGGGCAGATCATATCGGCACGCGCATTCAGCAGATTCTGATTGAGAAAGCCCGCGCAGGCGTGGCGGTCCGGTTCATGTATGATGCGGTCGGGAGCATTCAGCTCTCCAGAGCCTTCCTTAAGGAGCTCAGTGATGCGGGGGTGCAGGTGGCTGCTTACGGCAACTCCACCTCCTTTTTCTCCAGCAGGGTGAATTACCGCAATCACCGCAAAATCGTGGTCATCGACGGCGATGTCGGCTTCATGGGCGGGCTGAATGTCGGGGACGAGTACTTGAGCCGCAGCAAGACCTACGGGTTCTGGCGGGATACACATATGCTGCTGAGGGGCGAAGCGGTGCGGACGATGCAGATTATCTTCCTGCAGGACTGGATGCACACGACCGGCGAGAAAATCCTGGAGCAGGACTACCTCTCCCCTCAGCTTCGCTTCACTACCGGAGACGGGGCGGTGCAGATTATTGCCAGCGGCCCGGATAATGAGCGGCGTGCGCTCAAGAATATTTTCTTCTCCATGATTACTACTGCGGAAAAATCCGTCTGGATCGCCAGTCCCTACTTCATCCCCGATGAGGATATACTGACTGCGCTGCGTGTGGCGGCGATGTCGGGGCTGGATGTCCGCCTGCTGTTCCCGGCCAAGCCGGATAAATGGATTCCGTTCCTGGCCTCCCATTCCTACTTCCCGGCGCTGCTGGAGTCCGGCGTGAAGATCTATGAATATGAGAAGGGCTTCATCCACTCCAAGCTGCTGATTGCAGACGGGGAGATTGCTACGATTGGAACAGCGAACATGGATATGCGCAGCTTCCATCTGAATTTCGAGGTGAACGCGCTGCTGCTGCAGACCGAGAGTGTCTCGCGCATTGTTGCAGACTTCGAGCGTGACCTGCAGTCCACGCGGCAAATTGTCCATGAGACCTTCATGGAGAAAAGACTGCTGGAGCGGCTGCTGGAATCCGCAGCCCGGCTGATGTCTCCGCTGCTGTAAGCGGACAAGCGGACTGAAATAAAAAAACGGTACCGTGCCCCAAAAGGACGGTACCGTTTTTTGTTGTTCCATCAGAAGGTAGTGAATCCAAGCCGGGTCTGTATCCGGTAGAGGATGTATTTCAACCAGGTGACGTCACTCTGATATTCCGTGAGCGGCAGGCTGTGTTCAGCGCCCTCGTTGTTCCATAGCCGGTTGAAGTAGCCCTCCACCTCCGCATACAGCGGCTGTTCCCGCGGAACGGATACATAGAGGTCATTCTCCAGGTTATAGTCGTCCAGATTACGGGCTGTGAAGTTCGTTGATCCGCCCAGCAGGGTAGAGTCGCCTGATGCCTTGGCAATGAACATCAGCTTGCTGTGATACTGCTCCTCGCCTGTGTTGTACCAGCGGATCAGGATATTTCCTTCAGAGCGGCGGTCCAGGTCCATGGCAACGGGACGGTTGGGGATGCCGATTTTGTCCCGTCCGAAGGCATTCTGGTTGGGATCAAGCAGCAGTCTCACCTGGGCGCCGCGGGCATCTGCGGCAAGCAGGGCATCGATAATTCCGTCGTCCGCCAGATAGAACATACCCATCCAGATGACATCCCCGGGTCCTGCCGCAGCGATCCCATCCAGGGCATATTTGTATACCTTGCCTTCGGTCAGATAGCGGACTTCAAGCGAAGGTTCCCCGGATGCGGCGGCGGGCGGTTTGAATTCAGGGGGCTTGCTCAGCAAGGGACCGGCTCCCGAGAGATTAGCCGCCGCCTGTTCACTCCGCAGAATATCCTCCTGGATTGGACCCTGCACCTCCAGGGCAATGTTGGAATGATAAGCACTGGCATCATGCACATTGCCGGAGGAGATCAAGGCGGTGTTCTCGCTCAGCACGACCTTGCGGTGGTTCGCTTTGACATTGAGCAGCTTCAGGTAGGAACGTGCGGTAATGTCCGGTCCTCCGCTGGCCATCAGATTCGGAATCCAGCCGGTGCCGGATTGTCCGAACCACTGGATGAAGGTGCGCCAGACCGCAGAATAGGCAGGAGTCGAGTCCCGCAGACCGTCTACATCTGTCATGATGATCTTAATACCGGCAGCTCTCATCTCTTCCAGGAGGGCATTAGGCGCAGAGCCGTAGTTCGTATTCACCTCATCGGTGATGAAGGCGATCTCCATGGCGGGATAGGCGGCTTTCTGGGCAAGCAGCTTATCGGTAAGCTGTCTGCTGACAGCGGGGAACTGCTGGTCTGTATGGGTATAGTTATTGAACAAGAACAGATCGATCACGAGGAACTGTCTGGACTCTTCAATAATCTGCAGGATTCTGGGCAGAATCTGTTCTTCCCTTGCCTGCTTCCCGCTGCTGTCCTGATAGGTCAGATCATGCCAGAAGGCGACCGTACTCACCTTATAAGCAGGGCTCTCCGCAGAAAGTCCGGGCGGCAGCGGCTTATGGGTCTGATAGATCATCACCCCGGCCAGCCAGAGGAGAAGAAGGATCAGGGCCAGCAGGAGTCTGGAGCGGCGGCGCAGGAAGAACTGCGTCTGACGCTTGTGGCGGGATGCCGTAATGGCACCTGAAGCCAGCGTGATCTGTAACTTTTCGGGTGTGACGGGATGGCGGCCTTGATTCATAGTTATCCTCCTGGGTCTGCTGCGGGGCTAGAGCGGCTATAGGGTAGCCCGGCATTGTAAATACCTATAACGCCCGCTAAGGAGAAGTGAAGCAGCTGACGGCAAAATCCCTGAAAAATCTAGTGTTGCACAAAGCGCTCCTGCTCATCCGCGCCGTACCTGCAAGCTGCATCATACAAGTTCTGGTGACATAACACAGATGCAATTGTATAATGAGTGTAAATAATTTGTATAAGGTTTGAATCTTCAAATGTATTCAGTGTAAACAGGAAGGCAGTGAGATCCATCGTGTATTCCATCAAACAGGTTGTCGAAATGCTCGATATTCCCTCTGTCACTCTGCGGGCGTGGGAGAACCGGTATCAGGCTGTCGTCCCGGAACGTACCGAGTCCGGCTATAGACTGTACAACCAAGAGAATATTGAGGACCTTCGCTGGTTGAAGGAACAGACCGATAAACAGGGCATCAGTATCTCACATGCTGTGCGGATGCTGAAGCAGCATAAGCAGAAGGACCTGGATGACCGGCTGTCCGTTGCGGGCGGTGACCCCAAGGATGCCTTGGACAAAATGAGGCAGCAGATCTATGCAGCGCTGCTCGACATCCAGGGTGAGCGGGCCGATGCCCTGATCGATTTCGGGTTCTCCCTGTACGGCTATGAGGCGATGGTCCATCAGGTGTTGGTGCCTGTTCTGGTGAAGGTTGGTGATGCCTGGGAGCAAGGGACGGCAACCGTAGCCCAGGAGCATTATATGACACATATGATCTCGAACCGGCTGTCCCAGTTCTTTCACGTGTTCCCGGTGTATGCCCATCTGCACAAGGTGCTTGCCTTTTGCCCGGCAGGAGAGCATCACCAGGTCGGCTTGCTGCTGTTCTCGCTGTTCCTGCGCAGAAACGGGGTTGAAGTCATCTATCTGGGGGCCAATACCCCCGAGGACGGTGTGATGGAGCTGCTGGAGAAGCAAGAGCGTATCGGAGCTGTCTGCCTATCCGTTACGAATGGTACGCTGGTCCCCTATACGGAGGAGCTGCTTGAACGGCTAGGCAGCTTGTACCCGGAGATGCAGCTCATTGCGGGCGGTAGAGCTTATGAGGCAATCAGCCTCCAGGATACCAACGCCACCTATGTGATGGCGGAGCCGCCGGAGAAATGGCAAGCCTGGTTCGATCAGGAATATGCAACAATCCGGCATAGAGCGTAGCAGTTATATTGAATTTTAATAGTGTAGGAGATTTTATGGAACCGGTCAGGACCCGCTTGCGGGGCTGTCCGGTTCTTTTGCTATGGACAAGTCTAGCAACCAAATTGCTGGAAGTCCGGCGGATGATATTTACATGACCCGGCAAAGTATGTATGATATTTGTATCACTATTGTATAGTTTTTGTATAATGTTTGAACGAAGGAGGACGTCGCTTGATCCGAACCACAGATACCGCAAAAGTCGCAGTAATCGGCGCAGGACCGGGCGGGCTGGCCGCCGCCATGCTGCTTGCCGCCGAAGGATATGAAGTAGATCTTTATGAACAACAGGCAGAAGTTGGCGGAAGATCAGGCGAGCTGAAGCTGGGAGACTACCGTTTTGACCGGGGAGCCACCTTCTTGATGATGCCGCATTTGCTGGAGGAGCTGTTCACCATGGCAGGGCGTTCGGTGCATGACTATGTCTCGCTTACACCGCTTGATCCGCTGTATTCACTGCATTTTGGAGATACCGTATTTACGCCTTCCACGAACCAGGATCAGACGGCCGAGGAGATTGAGCGGCTGTTCCCGGGCAATGGCAACGGCTACCGCCGGTTCATGGCCGAAGAAGCCGACAAGCTGGAGCGGGTGATCCCGCTGCTGCAGCGTCCGTTCCAATCGTTAGGGGATTATGTTAAAAGAGATGTGTTCCACGCGCTGCCTAAGCTGAACGCTACAGACACCGTGTATAACCGGTTGTCCCGTTATTTCGATGATGAGCGGCTGCGGTTCTCGTTCACGTTCCAGGCCAAGTATCTGGGAATGTCGCCTTGGGAGTGTCCGGGCACCTTCACGATTTTGTCGTACATGGAGCACCGTTACGGCCTCTATCATCCGACTGGCGGCATTAACCGTGTGCTTCAGGCTATGGCTGAGGTCATCCAGGAGCATGGCGGGCGGGTTCATACCGCAAGCGGGGTGAAGCGCATTATCGTCAAGGACGGGCAGGCCGCAGGCTTGCTGCTGGAGAACGGAGAGAAGGTGGATGCGGATTATATTGTGATTGGTGCAGATTTTGGATCTGCAATGACCCAACTGTTCGAGCCTGGACTTCTGAAGAAATATACCCCTGCTAAGATTGCCCGCAAAAGATATTCCTGCTCCACCGCCATGCTCTACCTCGGTGTGGATGGAGAGGTGCACCTCAGTCATCATTCGGTTCATTTCGCGGACGATTACCGGCGTAATGTCAAAGAGATCACGGAGCTGGGCGTTCTGTCGGAGGATGCTTCTATCTATATTCATAATCCGTCAGTCATCGATAAGACACTGGCGCCTCCCGGTAAGTCCTCGCTCTACGTGCTGATGCCGGTGCCTAATCTGAGTGCCGATATCAACTGGGAGCAAGAGCGTGCGGAGGTGGAGGACTGGATGATGGAGCGGCTGCAGCAGATCCCGCAGCTGGCCGGAATCGCCGGACGCGTGGAAGAGAGCCTGTTCTTCTCTCCGCTGGACTGGCAGAACCAGCAGAATGTATATAACGGGGCCACCTTCAATCTGGCTCATAATCTCGGGCAGATGATGCATCTGCGGCCGCATAATACCTTCGAGGAGGTACGCGGCATCTGGCTGGTCGGCGGGGGAACCCATCCGGGCAGCGGCCTGCCGACGATCTTCGAGTCGGCCAAGATCAGCGCACGGCTGCTGCGGGAGCATGACCAGGCTGTGCGGGGGCGGTTCACCGTACAGGCGGGTGCGCCCGGCGCAGGTGCGGGGGTTCCGTTATGAGCCGCATTGCCATCGTAGGCAGCGGAATCGGCGGGCTGACGGCGGCGCTGCTGCTTACCCGTCAGGGACATGAGGTGGTGATCTATGAACGGGCACCCCAAGCGGGCGGGCGTGTGGCCTTTGAAGAGCAGGACGGCTACCGGATTGACCGCGGCCCTACCATCGTGCTGCTGCCGGAGATGCTTCTCGGTATTCTGGAGGAAGGCGGACTTCCGCGATCCAGTCTGGAGCTGCTGCACTGTGATCCGCTCTACCGGGTTCACTTTCGAAGCGGGCGTGTGTTAACCAAATTCGCGGATGCATCGGCGCAGGCGGAGGAGATTGACCGGCTCTATCCCGGAGAGGGCAAGGGCTTCACCCGGTTCATGAAGGACATGTCGGTGCTGTATCCGCAGGGGCGGACCTCGTTCCTGGAGCGGGGGTATGCCACCGGGCGGGAATTCTTTAGTCCGGCTAACCTGTCGCTGATGGTCCGCCTGCGCGCTTACCGGAATCTGCGCTCTGCGATCGGCCAGTATTTTCGCAATGAGGAGCTTAAGGATGCGTTCTCCCTGCAGAGCCTCTATATTGGAGGAGCGCCCTTCCGCACACCCGGTATCTACACCATGCTTCCTTACGCCGAGCATGCCTTCGGCATCTGGATGCTGAAGGGCGGATACGGGACGCTGCCGCAGATCATGGCCCGGGAGCTGGAAGACCGCGGGGTACAGATTCATACGGGCGCTGAGGTGGAATCCTTGGTTGTTGAAGGAAGCCGCTGCTGCGGAGTTGTTGTTCAGGGGCAGCCGATTCCTTATGATGCCGTTCTGTACAATGGAGATTTCCCGAATGTAGAGAAGTTGCTGCCGCCTGGTGTGTTCAAGCAGGAACAGGCACCGGTTGTGACGGCGAATAAGGGCAGATCCGTATCGGCCAAGGCCATAAAACGCGGAAGCTGGAAGCCCTCCTCGGGCTGTCTGCTGATCTATGCGGCCACAGACAAGCGCTGGCCGGAGTCGCTGGTGCACCAGTTCTTCCTGCCGGATAGTCTGAATAGCAGCCTGCATGAGCTGTTTGACCGGGGACAAATTCCTCAGGATTCTTCTTATTATGTGTTTAATCCGGTAGCGCTGGACGATAGTGCAGCTCCTCCCGGACAGAGCGTGCTGTATTTCCTTGTTCCCGTCCCGGCGGCGCCGGATAAGAACTGGGAGGAAATAGCCGGGGCACTAGCCGATAAAGTCATGGCAGATGCCGAGAAACGGGGCTTCCCCGGGCTAACCGCGAGTGTAATCTGGCGCAGGCTGAGAACGCCTGCCGATGCGGAGAAGGAAGGAATGTATGGCGGGGGCAGCTTCGGTATTGCACCGCTGCTGAGCCAGTCGGGGGTATTCCGGCCCCAGCCGAAGCCTTATCCGCTTAAGAGATTGTATGCCGCAGGTGCTTCCGTTCATCCGGGCGGCGGTGTGCCGATCGTCATGCAGGGAGCGAAGCTTGCCGTTCAGGAAATGATAAAGGAGATGAGCGTACATGGATGAAAGGATACTGCAGCAATGTGAGGAACTGATGAAGAAAGGGTCCACTTCGTTCCATAAGGCGTTTGATGTTCTGCCAAGTCCCAGGCGTGAAGCGGTGCATGTTATTTATGCCTTCTGCCGGATTATAGACGATAGTGTGGATGAGCCGGAAGGCGCGCCGTACAGCATTCATGAGCTGCGGGAGCATTTCATGAATCTGGAGCAGGCGGACGGGCATTTCATCTGGCCGGCGCTGCGCTGGCTGTTCAGCAGCTTCCCGCAGCTTCAGCGTGAGCCGTTCCTTTTGCAAATGGAGGGACAGCTTAGAGATCTTACCTTCACAGCCTATGACACGATGGAGCAGCTTAAGGATTACTGTTATCTTGTAGCGGGAACGGTAGGGGAGATGCTGCTGCCTGTTCTGCGGGATGATCAGAGTGAAGCGGCACGGACATCGGGAATTGCGCTGGGGATAGGAATGCAGCTGGTCAATATCATCCGCGATGTGGGTGAGGATCTCAGAAGAGGACGCAGATATGTGCCGCTTGAGGTGATGGAGGGACATGGCTACAGCCAGCAGGAGCTGGAGAACGGGGAGGTCAATCACCGTTTCACTGCCGTTATCCAGGAGCTGCGGACAGAAGCGTTGGACTGGTTCCGGCGAGGACTGGAGCATGTGCACACGTATCCTTTGGAAAGCGGTCTGGCCATTGAACTTGCCGCATCCTTCTATGCTGCTATTCTGGATGCTGTGGAGGTAGACGGGTATGATGTTTTCCGCAAAAGATCCTATGTCAGCGATGAAGCCAAGCTTCAGCTGTTCCAGCGTACGGTCGTGCGTTATGCCGGTGTAAGAACTGCGGTGGTCTAACGATGGTCCGAACCCTTTTTTGGATCTGGTATACCATCGGAGCGCTGCTGCTGATCGTGTTCGGAATTCCGGATAGTCTGAAGTTCTCTAACGGATTATTTCTCGTATTCTATGGGGTCTACGGGCTGGACTTATTAATCAAGGGGCAATTCAAACCCTTCATGTCTGACTGGTCAGTCAATTCTTCAGGAGGCCGGATGACCAAGCGATTCTGGTATGCTGCGGCTCTTATCTGGTTAGGCGGAATGGCCGTCGAATGGGTAGGCGTGCATTCCGGCCGGTTGTTTGGGGATTATAATTATTCTACTATTCTCGGGCCTTTATTATTTGGTGTGCCGGTTACCCTGGGCTTCGCCTGGATTGCTGTTGTGTGTAATGCCGTGCTGATCAGCCATGATTTCGGACAGCGCGGCCTCCGGCTTCTGCTGCTGCGGGCCTTGCAGGTAGGCTTCTGGACGGTCCTGATGGATCTGGTGCTCGATCCTGTTGCCCATGCCAGGAACTTCTGGCATTGGGAGGGCGGCGGGGGCTTCTATCAGGTGCCCTGGAGCAATTTCGGCGGCTGGCTGATTGCAGGCGCTGCCTTGTCTATGCTGCTCCCGACTGTGCCGTTCACCCGCCTGGCTGCCCGCCGGGGCACCCGCCTGTATCAGGCGATCCTGATCCTGTTCGGCCTGATCAGCCTGACAGAGGGATTGCCTGCCTGCGCGGTGATCGCCGGAGCAGGCACCGCTTTGGCCGAAGGGAGTCTACGCTATGCTGGAAGCCGTTCCATCGGGAAAATTTGACTGGTTATTCTCCCGTTATAATTCCTTGTACCTGCTGCGCAGACATTTCCACTTCATTGGAATCAGCGGAGAGCTTCAGCCCGCTGCCGCTGCCGGGCGGGGGATTCTCTACCTCATGAATCACAGCTCGTGGTGGGACGGCCTGCTGGCCTATCACGCCGCAGGGAAGCTGCCGGGGAAGCGTCATTATTTCATGATGGAAGAGGAGCAGCTCCGGAAGTATGCCTTCTTCAGAAAGCTTGGCGCGTATTCCATTAACCCTGGAAGTCCAGGGGATGCGCGGGCTTCGCTGCGGTATACAGCCGGGCTGCTGCAGGCGGGAGAGAGCGTCTGGATGTATCCTGAAGGGGAAATCCGGCCGCTGGAGCACCGGCCGTTGAGCCTGAAGGAAGGGGCGGCCCTGGCGCTGCGGCTCAGTCCGCAGACGGCCGTAGTCCCAGTGACGCTATACCATGGCCTGTTCCGGCATACGAAGCCGGAGGCTACGCTGCTGGCCGGTGCGCCGCTGCTGCTCCCTTGGGCGGAGATGGACCGCTCAAGGGTAGCCCTTACGCTGGAGACTGTTCTTGGCGGACAACTGGAGTCCCACCGCAGCAGAGTGCTTAACCATCAAGGCTATATGCCGGATGAATTCAGGCCGCTGCTCCGCCGGGGTAGATCTACCAATGAATGGCTTGACCTGCTGCGGCCGGGCGGTGGGAGAGGATGAACGTATTCTTTCAGGTTGTAACCGGTGTTGTGCTGCTCCAGCTATTGTTCGCAATATGGAATGCAGCGCAGCTCCCCAAGCTGGGGGCAGCGGTCGGTACAAGAGTGGCGAAGGCGCTGCCAGCAAAAGCAACGGCATCCTCACGGGCCTTGAGCTTATCGGTACTGATCCCCGCCCGGAATGAAGCGGATAATATTGGGGACTGCCTCTCCTCCGTACTGGCCTCAAACACTGGCGGAATCGGGGTGGAGATTATTGTACTGGATGATTCATCAACTGACGGAACGGGGGCTATTGCCGCAGCAGCGGGCAGCGGAGTACGCGTTCTGAAGGGAAGAGAGCTGCCGGAGGGCTGGCTGGGCAAGTCCCATGCCTGCGCTCAGCTTGCAGAAGCGGCAAGCGGAGACTGGCTGCTGTTCCTGGACGCAGATGTCCGTCTTCAGCACGGGGCGCTTCAGGCGGCGCTTTCTGCTGCTGAAGCAGCGGGCGGCGGCATGATTACCGGCTTCCCCCGGCAGATGACCGGAACCTGGCTGGAGCGGCTGGTTGTTCCCCTGATGGTCTTCACCATCATCTGCCACCTGCCCATTCCGCTGGTCCGCGGCTCCAGAGATCCGCGGTTTGTTGCGGCGCATGGGGGTTTCATCCTGATTCACCGGGACAGTTACGACAGCTGCGGCGGGCATGATGCCATCCGCAGCGAGCTGGTGGATGACATGGCGCTGGCCCGCGCCGTGAAGCGGTCGGGCGGAACGGTGGCGCTCATGGATGTTACGGAGCAGGTGTTCATGCGGATGTATCACAATGCCCGGCAAGTATGGAATGGCTACCGGAAGAATATCTATGCCGGCATCGGCCGCAGCCCGCTGCTGCTGCTGGGTGTGCTTATTGCATATCTGTCGCTGTACGTGGCACCGGCCGCCGCCGTTCTGTACTATGCCCTAAGCGCACAGCCCAGTGTGGCCCTCTGGCCCGCTGCTGCGCTGTTTGCCGGTCTGGCCGTGAAACGGACCAGCGATGCTGCCGGTCGGCAGCCGTTCTGGTTCTGTCTCCTACTCCCGGCGAGTGTACTCTGCCTGTCGCTGATTGCTGTGGCGTCCTGGCGCGGAAGCCGCACGCGCGCAGGCTATGAATGGAAAGGAAGGCGTTATGGATGAAACCGAAGGCAGTCATCATAGGCGCCGGATTCGGGGGGTTGTCCTGTGCGGTCACCCTTGCCGCGGCGGGCTGGGAAGTCACTGTGCTGGAACGCCAGCAGCAGCCGGGCGGCAAGCTGCAGCGTGTGAAGGCGGGGGGCTACACCTTCGACCGCGGCCCGAGTACAATTACGATGCCCCATGTCTTCCGCTCGCTCTATGAGCTTGCGGGAGCCCGCATGGAGGATTATGTCCAGCTCTATGAGCTGGAGCCGCGCACCCGCAATGTCTTCGCAGACGGCAGGGTTGTCGATTTCTCAAGGGATACCGGGCGAATGCAGGAGCAGATGGCCTCTTACAGCCCGGCGGATGCTGCGCGGCTCCCGGAGTTTCTGGAGGAAGCCTCGCGGCTGTATCAGCTCAGCGAGAAGCAGTTCCTGAACAGGCTGCTGCTATCCTGGAGGGATAAGCTCTCGCCTTCCCTTGTGCGGGATCTGGTGCGCGTAAGGCCTTTTCTCAGCCTGCATAGCTTGCTGCTCCGCTACTTCAGCCACCCGAATACGCTGGCTATGCTGGGCCGCTACGCCACCTATGTCGGATCATCGCCGTATCGCTCCCCCTCCATCTTCGCCATGCTTGGTCATCTGGAGATTCAGGAAGGCGTATACGGGGTGAAGGGCGGCACCTATGAATTAATCAGCGGTCTGTCTTCACTCGCCCGTAATCTGGGCGTACGGCTGATCACAGGCACAGAGGTGACGGGGATTTCCGTAGTCTCCGGTGCGGTGGAAGGTGTGGATACGGCGCAGGGCTTCTACCCGGCCAAGACCGTGATTGCCGGTGGCGATGTCCTGAGCATCAACCGGATGCTGCTGCCGGAAGCGGTTCGTCCTGGAATGACGGACCGCAAGATTGAAGCCTACGAACCCTCCCTGTCGGGGCTGGTAACGCTGGCGGGTGTGCCGCGCACGTATGATGCGCTGCTGCATCATACGGTGTTTTTCCCGGAGAACTACGAGCAGGAATTCAAGGATATCTTCGAGCATAAGCGTCCGCCGCAGCAGCCGACAGTGTATGTATGCCATTCCGGTTATTCCGAGCCTGAGCTGGCGCCTGCGGGCGGCAGCAACCTGTTCATTCTGGCTAATGCGCCTTATCTGAGCCCGGCCTGTGACTGGAGTGAGGAGAGGGATGCGTACGGGGAGCGGGTGATTTCTGTACTGGAGAGTCACGGTGTGAGAGGGCTGTCGTCCGCAGATGTGCTGGAGCGTTACACCCCGCAGGATATCGCCCGCGATACGCTGGCACATCAGGGGGCCATTTACGGGATTTCCTCCAATACGGTGAAGCAGACCTTCTCCCGCCCGGGCAACCGTTCCAGCGATGTTAAGGGACTGTGGTATGTGGGCGGAACCACGCATCCCGGCGGGGGAACCCCTGTGGTGTCCTTGTCCGGCAGGCTGGTGGGCGAATATATTGCAAGCCATGTATGAAGAGTGAGGACCCCGCCAGCGCGTTCAGTTGCCGAGCGGGGTTGTGCAATAGTTGTGCTATAATGGAAGGTAATTGTGGAGCGGGATATATTGCAAGTGGAGACGGTTTCGCCGCCTTTTAGGGGCGGCACCAGTCCTTGAATAACTCGTAGAGTGTCTTTGTTGCTGAATGTATGTGGAAAACAGCATACATAGTGCTCGCACGCAGGCGTATGGCCGAATGTATGTGGAAAACAGTATACATCTTGCTCGCACGCAGGCGCATGGGCCGAATGTATGTGGAAAACAGTATACATTGTGCTCGCAGGCAGGCGTAAGGCCGAATGTATGTGAAAAACAGCATACATTGTGCTCGCACGCAGGCGTATGGCCCAAATGTATGTGGAAAACAGCATACATTGTGCTCACAGGCAGGCGTATGGCCGAATGTATGTGAAAAACAGCATACATTGTACTCGCACGCAGGCGCATGGGCCAACTGTATGTGGAAAACAGCATACATAGTGCTCGCACGCAGGCGCATGGGCCGAATGTATGTTGAAAACAGCATACATCGTGCTCCCAGGCAGGCGCATGGCCGAATGTGTGCGAAAAACAGCATACATTCTCCGTAGGGTGATGTTGTTATAGTTTGAGAATAGTAAAGCAGAAACGGAGGAAGACAGCATGAATGATATGCCGCGAAACGGTGTGCCGCAGAGCGCTGTGAAGCCCTCAGGAACAGGGCCCCAGCCAGGTCAGGAGGCAGCAGGCTCAGGCCATGCCGGACATAAATCTCTGCTGCCCGACTCCAGAACTGGAGAACGGAAGATTGAGCATGTAAGGCTCTGCCTGAATGAAGATGTGGCCGGTAACGGAATTACAACCGGGTTCGAGCAGTACCGGTTCCGCCATAACGCGCTGCCGGAGCTGGATTACGATACCATCTCACTGGGTACTGAGTTCTTAGGCCGTACGCTGCGTACCCCGCTGCTGATCAGCTCTATGACCGGGGGAAGCGCGGCTACAGGGAAGATCAATGAGCGGCTGGCCGAAGCGGCGGAGCGCCGGGGCTGGGCGCTTGGCGTCGGCTCGGTGCGCGCGGCTGTAGAACGTGCGGAGCTGGCTGCTACCTTCCATGTGCGGGCCAATGCACCCACGATTCCGGTCATTGCCAATGTCGGAGCCGTGCAGCTCGCTTACGGCTTCGGGGTAGAAGAATGCCGCCGGGCGGTTGAGATTGCCGGAGCCGATTGGCTGGTTCTCCATCTGAACGGGCTGCAGGAGGTATTCCAGCCCGAGGGTGACACTGGCTTCGGTTCCCTGCTGCAGCGGATAGAGGCATTATGCCGGAGCCTTGAGATTCCAGTGGGGATCAAGGAGGTCGGCTGGGGGATTGACGGCGATACCGCCGCCCGGCTTTATCAGGCTGGCGCTGCCTTCATTGATGTAGCCGGGGCTGGCGGCACTTCATGGAGCCAAGTAGAGAAGTTCCGCAGCATCGACCCGGTACGGCGTGCGGCTGCGGAGGCCTTCGCGGACTGGGGCATTCCCACGGCGGAGTGCATTGCCGAGGTCCGTGCGGTCTCCCCGCGCGGGGCATTGATCGGCAGCGGCGGGCTGAAGCACGGCGTCGATGCCGCCAAGGCGCTGGCCCTTGGCGCCGATCTGGCGGGCTTCGGACGGGGGCTGCTGGGTGCGGCCGTCAGCTCCGAGGAGGCGCTGGATCAGGCGCTGGCCCAGGTAGAGCTGGAGCTGCGGACGGTGATGTTCGGTATCGGCGCACCGGACCTTGCCGCACTGCGTGGAACGCCCCGTCTGGTCCGGCGCTAACGCCAGGCTTGCTTTTATAATCAGAACCGAAGGAAGGTATCCAAATGACGATTACATTGGTCCCGATGGACGAATCTGCGTTTCAGTCGTTCTTGAAGCAATCTACCCGCGACTACGCAGAAGAGAAAGTACAAGCCGGAGCCTGGGATGCAGATACAGCGTTAGCGCAGGCCCAGGAATCGATGAATCGCTACCTGCCGCAAGGCCTCAATACGGCGGGAGCTTATTTCTATTCGGTAGTAGAGGACGCTTCGGGGACTGGGGCCGGTTATCTCTGGTTCAACGTGAGCGAGAACGGCGGGGTGCGGGAGGCGTTCATTTATGACATTTATATCTTTGAGCCGTTCCAGGGCCGGGGCTATGGCAAGCAGACACTACTCTTGTTGGATGAAGAAGCCCGGAAGCTGAAGGCGGTCAAGATCGGCCTGCATGTCTTCGGGCATAACGAACGCGCCTTCGGGCTATACAAGAAAATGGGCTTCCAGGTTACAGACATCACAATGTCCAAAACCCTATAGGTAAGGCAGACCCCTTTGCGGGGTATTTTGCTGTCCGCTTGACTTCTGCTGTTGCTGGAGAATTTGTTCTAATATATAATGGTTTGAGATCAGTTCGGTATTTCATGCGGTGATCAAACCAACCGAAAATAGGAGTTGTCATATAAATGGCTTTGAAAGCAGGTATCGTTGGACTTCCCAACGTAGGCAAATCGACATTATTCAATGCAATTACACAAGCGGGCGCAGAATCCGCCAACTATCCATTCTGCACCATCGACCCGAACGTCGGGGTTGTAGAAGTGCCGGACGAACGTCTGGATAAGCTGGTGGAGCTGGTACAGCCGAACAAGACGGTTCCGACCGCTTTTGAATTCGTCGACATTGCCGGACTGGTGCGCGGTGCGAGCAAGGGCGAAGGCCTGGGCAACAAGTTCCTGGCCCATATCCGCGAGGTGGATGCCATTGTTCATGTGGTGCGCTGCTTCGTCGATGAGAACGTGACCCATGTAGACGGCAAGGTGAATCCGATCAGCGACATCCAGACGATTAACCTGGAGCTGATTCTGGCTGACCTGGAGAGCGTGGAGAAGCGGATCGAGCGTTCCCGCAAAAACATCAAGGGCGGCGACAAGAAATACGCCCAGGAAGTAGAAGTCCTGGAGCGTGTGAAGGAAGCCCTGTATCAGGACCAGCCTGCACGCAGTCTGGAATTGTCTGACGATGAGCGCCAGATCGTGCGTGATCTTCACCTGCTCACCCTGAAGCCCGTGCTGTATGCGGCGAATGTGGGCGAGGATGAAGTGGCGACTGCCGAGGAGAATCCTTATGTGCAGCAGGTCCGTGAATTCGCAGCAGCCGAGAACGCTGAAGTCGTGCCGATTAGTGCCAAGGTGGAAGCGGAGATTGCAGAGCTGGAAGGCGAAGACAAGGCGATGTTCCTGGAGGAGCTGGGTCTGCAGGAATCTGGGCTTAACCGTCTGATCAAAGCGGCTTACAAGCTGCTGGGTCTGTACACTTATTTCACTGCGGGCGTTCAAGAGGTTCGTGCCTGGACTATCCGCAAGGGCACTAAGGCCCCTGGAGCAGCGGGCGTGATTCATACGGACTTCGAGCGCGGTTTTATCCGGGCGGAGGTTGTAGCTTATACCGATCTGGTGGCGGCAGGTTCAATGAACGGTGCCAAGGAACGCGGGCAGCTGCGTCTGGAAGGTAAGGAATATCTGGTGCAGGACGGCGACGTTATGCATTTCCGGTTCAACGTATAGATACTTTTCGCTTGTTATAGAGAGGCCATTCAGGAGTAGAGGTTTGCTTGCTGGATGGTTTCTTTTCGTCATTCGGACTCGGTGCCGGTGTATAAGCTGGCCGGAGGCTCAACATCATAAGATCATATAGAATCAAAATTTAAAAAAATCCCCGGCCCGCCGTATGTGCTGTAGCCAATTGAGGCTTGTGGTGGTATAATATAAAGTCGTATATCTACTTCAGTTGTAGCAACAATTTAAAGTAATAATGAACGAAGAATTTGAATCAGGAGAGGTGAATTCCCTTGTTGGACCGATTGCAATCCCTGGCGGACCGCTATGAGAAACTCAGTGAACTGCTATGTGACCCGGATGTTGCAAGCGACAGTAAGAAACTGAGGGACTATTCCAAAGAACAATCCGACTTGCAGCCCGCCTTCGAGGCGTATAGCGAATATAAGAACGTAATGGAAGAGCTTGAAGCCGCGAAGATGATGCAGGCCGAGAAGCTTGATGATGAAATGAAAGAAATGGTCAAGATGGAGATCGATGACCTGTCCGAGCGTCAGGCCATTCTTGAGGAGAAGATTCGTCTGCTCCTGCTGCCTAAGGACCCTAACGACGATAAGAACGTAATCGTAGAAATCCGCGGCGCAGCCGGCGGGGACGAAGCGGCCTTGTTCGCCTCTGACCTCTACCGGATGTATACCCGTTATGCCGATACTCAAGGCTGGCGCGTAGAGCTGATGGATGTGAACACGAATGATCTCGGCGGCTTCAAGGAAGTGATCTTCCTGATTAACGGGCGCGGCGCTTACAGCAAAATGAAATTCGAAAGCGGCGCACACCGTGTGCAGCGTATACCTACCACAGAATCCGGCGGACGTATCCATACGTCTACCTCTACGGTTGCTGTAATGCCGGAAGCGGAAGATTTCGAAATCGAGATTCATGACAAGGATATCCGTGTCGATACCTTCTGTTCGAGCGGCGCGGGCGGACAGTCCGTTAACACGACCAAATCAGCAGTACGTGTAACCCATGTACCTACGGGGATCGTGGCTACCTGCCAGGACGGCAAGTCCCAGAACTCCAACAAGGATAAGGCGCTGAAGGTGCTGCGTACCCGGATCTCGGATCTGAAGCGTCAGGAAGAGGAAGCGAAGTACTCCGGAGAACGTAAAAGCAAGGTGGGAACCGGTGACCGCAGTGAGCGTATCCGCACCTACAACTTCCCGCAGAGCCGTGTGACGGATCACCGGATCGGCTTAACCCTCCACCGTCTGGATCAGGTGATGAACGGGGATATTACCGAGATTATCTCGGCACTGTCGATTGCGGAACAAGCAGAATTGATGGAAAAAGGAGAATAATGCTTTGAAACACGACTCTTACGTCATGTCGGAATTGCAAAGCATCCGGGAAGCCTTTGCGGAGGCTTCTTCTTTTTTGGCCGGACACGGCCTTACGGAGCCGCAGCGCAGCAGCCAGCTCCTGCTGGAGCATGTGCTGGGCTTGTCCGGGGCGGCTTATTATATGGCGCTGGCTGATCCGTTCCCGCCGGTTCTCAAGGCCGAATGGGAAGCGCTGGTGACCCGCCGGGCGGCGGGAGAACCGGTGCAATACATCACCCGCGAGCAAGAGTTCTACGGACGGGCCTTCGAGGTCACGCCCGATGTACTGATCCCCCGCCCGGAGACGGAGCTGCTCGTCGAGGCGATCCTGAAGTACGGCGCGGAGCTGTGGCCGGACGGTCTGGCGGGGGTGCGGGACGAAGCCGCACGTGAAGTTGAAGGAGACGAGCAGTGGACAACTGCGGGCGGTGAGGCTGGAGTGGTGCGGGGCGAAGCCGCACCGGGAACTATGGCGGCTGCGGATGAAGCAGCCGCCCACAGCGGGGCGGGCCGCAACGCAGCCCGCCGGGTGAGCGGCGCGGGCGCAGCCGGCGCCGCACGGCCGCTGACCGCCGTCGATATCGGCGCCGGCAGCGGAGCCATCTCCGTCACGCTGGCGGCGGAAGCGCCGGCGTGGCGGGTCTGCGCCGGCGATATCTCGCCCAGCGCGCTGGCCGTGGCCCGGCGCAATGCGCAGCGGCACGGCACGGCGGTGGACCTGCGGCTCGGCGATCTGCTCGAGCCGTTCGCGGGGCTGGAGACGGATATTCTCGTCTCCAACCCGCCGTACATCCCCGGCGGCGACATCGCCGGGCTGCAGCGCGAGGTGCGCGACCATGAGCCGCGCACGGCACTGGACGGCGGCGGGGACGGGCTGGACCCGTACCGCCGCATGATGGAGCAGCTGCCGCTGCTCCCGGCTCCGCCGCGCCTGGTCGGCTTTGAGCTCGGCCAGGGGCAGGCCGAGCAGGTGGCCGGACTGCTGCGGGCAGCCGGACATTGGGACGAGATCATCACCATCGATGATCTCGCCGGGATTCCCCGGCATGTGCTCGGGATAGCACGGTGAGGACGGGGAACGGACTGAGAAGACGCTATTTGCTCAAATAACGCGAAATGACCAACTCTTGTGGACTGAGAAGACCTTATTACCTGTAAACAAGCCTGTTTGAGCAACCAACTGAACGAATAGCGTCCTCTCTGTCCGCATAATTTCCGGGAAGGTGCTTTTGCAGCGAATAAGGTCCGCTCAGTCCGCTGGAGGGGAGGCGGCCCGGCTGTTCGTCTGACAGAGTACCCCCAAACGATGGAAATTGTATTTAGGCGGTCCCTTCCTTTACAATAGAGGTGACGGAACTTCTGCCTGGGCGGCTGCCGGGAGACAAGAACGGGAAGAACCAGTACTGAGTAAGGAGACAGAATATGCTTCAGAAGATTAAGAAGATTGACGGCGTCATCCTGGTGATTCTTGTGCTGCTGATGGTGGTCAGCATTTTCTCCATATACAGTGTGACCCACGGGCGTGAGAGGCTGGACGGGTCGCATATTAAGATGATCAAATTCTATATCGTGGGCTTTGTTGCCTTTATCGGGCTGACGTTCGTGGATTATCGCCTGCTTGTAAAATATGCGTTATATGTGTACATCACGGGGATTGGCATTCTGATCCTGGTCAGCTTCGTGGGCACAGAGCAGAACGGCGCACAGGGATGGATCAAGTTCGGCAACAGCTTCAGTCTTCAGCCGGCGGAGCTGTTCAAGCTGATTCTGATTCTGTTCCTGGCAGCTGTGCTTGTCCGCAAAAATAAAAATAAGCTGCTGTTCTGGCGTGATGTGGTTCCGCTGGGATTATTCAGTCTCATGCCGTTTGTCATCGTAATCAGCCAGAATGACCTGGGGAATGCGCTCTCGTACATCGTTATTCTGATCGGTCTCCTGTGGATCGGCAATATTAAGTTCACCCATGCGCTAATCGGACTGCTGGTTATAGGCGGCTCTGCGGCTGCCGGAATTATGAGCTATATTCATTATCACGATGAAATTAAGGATTTCCTGGTAGATATCAAACGATCTCACTGGATCGAGCGCTTCGACCCGTGGCTGGTGCCGGATAAGGCGACAGCCAAGGCGATCTACCATACGAAGAATGCCAAAATGGCCATCGCTTCCGGCGGAATGAGCGGTGAAGGCTATATGACGGGCAGCTCGGTACAGACCGACCGTGTACCGTACACCTATTCGGACTCCATTTTTGTCCAGATTGCGGAGGAATACGGCTTTGTCGGATCGGCGCTGGTGCTGCTGCTGTATTTTATCCTCATTCACCGGATGATACTGATTGCACTGGAGTGCAAGGACAGGGGCGGGCCGTTCCTGATCGTCGGGGTGGTGGCGATGCTGCTGTACCAGATTTTTGAGAATATCGGGGCTTTCCTGGGCCTGATGCCGCTGACCGGGATTACGCTGCCGTTTATCAGCTTCGGGGGAACCTCACTGCTGATCAATATGGCGAGCATAGGGCTTGTAATGAGCGTGCGTCTGCATGGGCAAGAGGTGGAGGAGGATCTGCCGAGTCCTGCGCTGTATTCTTCCCCGGCTTCCGCCAAGAGAAGTTAACTAATTAAGAATAATAAAGCCCGCGCATTTAGGGAAGCGGGATGCTTCATCCATACCGGAATTCTTCGTTTACGAAGGGTTCCGGTATTTTTTTGCAAATGGATGGCAAATCCGTTTCCACCTGGGCTGACATACTTAGGAGGAGGGCGTAGTGGATCAGCTATGCAGAAATAGAAAAATTGAATAAATGCTCCCAATTGAATTACAATGGAAATTAGTGGGTTGAAGCCTGGGCTGGGTGTAGCGGGCGGATTCCTAATCCGGAGAGGTTGAGGGGTATATCCTTATGTTGCAGAGAATCAAAAGAATAGACGGCAGCATTGTGCTTATTTTGATTGTGCTGATGGGGATCTGTATCTTCTCCATTTACAGTGTGACTCACGGAAGAGACGGCTTGGATGGTATGCATATCACCATGCTGAAATATTATACGCTGGGCTTTATCGCCTTTATCCTGATTACCCTGTTCGATTACCGCCTGCTGGTGCGTTATGGACTCTACATTTACATCGCCGGGATCGGGATTCTGCTGTCGGTCAGCTTTTTCGGCAAGGTGAAGAATGGCGCCCAGGGCTGGATCGGTATTGGAGATTTAAGCATTCAGCCGGCGGAGCTGTTTAAGCTGATTCTGATTATTTTTCTGACGACCATGCTTGTCCGTAAAAATAAAACCCGGCTCCAGTTCTGGCGCGATGTCGTGCCGCTGGGTCTGATTGCATTCATGCCATGCGCGCTGGTCATCGTCCAGAATGACCTGGGCAATGCACTTAGTTATATCGTAATCCTGCTTGGCTTGCTATGGATTGGGCGTATCAAATTCTCGCATGCGCTGATCGGTCTAGTTGTCGCGGGCGGAGCGATTCTGGGCTTCATCCTGTGCTATATCAACTATCACGAACAGACAGTGGATTTCATTGAAAAAACGCTGGGACGGGATCACTTCGTCAGCCGGTTTGATCCTTGGCTCGTGCCTGAGATGGCGAGCAGCACGGCGAGCTATCAGACGAAAAATGCCCAGACGGCGATTGGCTCCGGGGGCCTTAAGGGAGAAGGCTATTTGCAGGGCAGCTCCGTACAGAGCAACCGTGTGCCATATCTGTATTCGGAATCGATTTTTGTGCAGATTGGGGAAGAGTTCGGCTTCCTGGGCGCAGCGGCGCTGCTGATGCTCTTTTTTATCCTGATCCACAGATTAATCCTGATTGCCCTAGAATGCAGGGACCGTGGCGGGCCGCTCCTGATTGTCGGGATTGTGGCGATGCTGCTGTATCAGATTCTGGAGAATATCGGTGCGATGACCGGACTGATGCCGCTGACCGGCATTACCCTGCCGTTCATCAGCTACGGCGGAACCTCGCTGCTGATTAATATGGCCTGTATGGGGATTGCGATGAGCGTAAGGCTCTACGGGCAGGATGTGGAGGATGATCTTCCGCTGCCGCAGCCGGAGGCGAAGGGCAAATCTCTTTTGTCCAAAAACTAGGTGTTGGCGTCTCTACTTCATAAATCATAGATTAATAGGTTTGCAGTCTCTCATTCCTGGACATACTGGGAACATAAGAGGTTCAGAGGGAGAGGGGCTGCGGAAGATGGAGGATTATAAGCTGGAGCGAGGGGATTCCCTGCGGATTACCTTTAAGTATACTGCCATTTTAATTTGTTTTTTTATGATTCTGATGATGGCCTGGGAAGGGCAAAAAAGCGATGCCGCCGTAGCAGAGGTATCCATCCCGCAGGAGTCGATCCGCCTGCGTATTCTGGCGAATTCGGACGGCACCGGGGATCAGCTGGTCAAGCGCCAGATTCGTGACCGGATCGTGGAGCAGATTAATCAGTGGGTGGCCGGGCTGGAAGATCCGCAGAGTCTGGAGCAGGCCCGTGCCCTGATCCGTAATCATCTGCCGGAGCTGAATGAGCTGGTGGGCAGAGAACTGGCGCAGCGCGGGATTGAATACGGCTATCAGGTGGAGCTGGGCACGGTTCCTTTTCCGACCAAAATGTATGGCGGACGGGTCTACCCAGCCGGAGAATACGAGGCCGTACGGGTCACGCTTGGAGCAGGCAAAGGGCAGAACTGGTGGTGTGTGCTGTTTCCGCCGCTCTGCTTCATCGATGCAGGAACCGGGGATGCTGCGGCTGCGGAACCGGCTGCTGCGAAGGCGGGGGCCAAGGATGCGGCTAAGGTCTCAGCCAAGGCTTCGGAAGACGGTGCGAAGGTGAAGGCGGCGGATGGAACAGCGCAAGGGGCAGTATCCAGTCTCTCGGATTCTGCTAACAAGGCAGGAAGTTCAGGTGATGCTGCTGAGACACCGA
The DNA here is from genome assembly GCF_037975415.1 of Paenibacillus sp. FSL M7-0896. Taxonomy (NCBI): domain Bacteria; kingdom Bacillati; phylum Bacillota; class Bacilli; order Caryophanales; family Paenibacillaceae; genus Paenibacillus; species Paenibacillus sp. FSL M7-0896. The sequence goes on along the minus strand of NZ_CP150250.1, from coordinate 6,776,916 downwards.
AGGTGAAGTTCTTCGTGTGGGAGCTGCTGAAGAATATCTGGAGCTGGATCTGCGGGCTGTTCGCCTGAATATCCTGAGAAGGATAGTGTCGACGCGGATTGGATTCTACAGTTTTTGCGCCGGATATGGTACGATGATTGCAGAACTTGAGCAGAGGCGGCTCCACCTGAGGGGGCCGTTTTTGAGTGTAGAGGAAACTATAGTTTCCTCCTGTTGTGGACAAGGTGTCTAAAACCGAGCACAATCGGCTGGTACAGGCATATGGGCCAAATGTATGTGGAAAACAGCATACATTGTGCTGACGCGCAGCGCATGGGCCGAATGTATGCCAAAAACAGCATACATTGTGCTCACACGCAGGCGCATGGGCCAAATGTATGTGGAAAACAGCATACATTGTGCTGACGCACAGCGCATGGACGGAATGTATGTGAAAAACAGCATACATTGTGCTGACGCGCAGGTAATCCCATTCATCCGGTCGGATGATTTTGTTCAAAGATAAGAATCTATATGCTTCGCGCTATAATTATCCTTATCTTTCTCGCTGAAACGGTACCGTCCTTAAAAAGGACGGCAAAAGCCGTTTTCACTTGCGTAATAATTCAATTCAGAAAGCTAGTGATGATAGATGACAGAAGATCAGCATTCACCGTTCGCGGCCCAGCGCCGCAGCGGTCATATAGAATCCACCCTGTACTGGAGCCTTGCTTCCGGCAAGGAGGGAACGGATGGCGGAACGGAGAGTTCTGACGGTTTGCCGGTGAGCACGAGGGACCTGGGCATGATCTCGGAAGCGGCAACGCTGCTGCGGAGCGGGGAGACGGTGGCCTTTCCGACGGAGACGGTGTACGGGCTGGGCGCAGATGCGCGGAACACAGCAGCGGTAGAAGCGGTATTCGCAGCCAAAGGCCGTCCCTCCGATAACCCGCTGATCGTGCATATTGCCCGGCGGGAGGATCTCGGTCGCCTGGTGACGGAGGTGCATCCGGTGGCCGAGGCACTGATCGATGCGTTCTGGCCCGGCCCGCTGACGCTGGTGCTGCCGGTGCGTCCCGGCGTCCTCTCGCCGCTGGTGACGGCGGGCCTGGACACGGTTGGGGTACGCATGCCGGATCATCCGGTGGCGCTTGCGCTGCTGCGCGCGGCGGATTGTCCGGTTGCTGCGCCTAGCGCCAACCGCTCCGGGCGGCCGAGTCCGACGCTGGCCGCCCATGTGCTGGAAGACCTCGCCGGATATATCGGCGGGGTTCTGGACGGCGGCGCGGCCGGGGTCGGCCTGGAGTCGACCGTGGTGCAGGTGCAGCCGGACGGGACGGTAGCCGTGCTCCGTCCCGGGGGCATCACCGCCGAGCAGCTCGCGGCGGTGACCGGCACTGAAGCGGCCGCAGCGGAGCCGGCCGCCGGGGCGGACACGCCTGCCGGTGCATCCGGCGGCGGGTCCGTGCCTGTGCCGCCGGCAGCCGTGCCCGGCGGCGGCGAAGCCGGCGCTGCTGCGCAGGCGGCCGCAGTCAACAGCCCGGCGCCGCGCGCGCCGGGCATGAAGTACACGCACTATGCCCCGCGCGGCGCGCTTGGCATCGTACGCGGCTCCTCCGCGCAGCGCGTGGCGGAGACCGCCGCAGGGCTGCTGCAGGCGGCGCAGCGGGCGGGCGAGATCACGGGCCTGCTCCTCTTCGAGGAGCATAGGGCCCTGTATCCCGCCGACCCGGCCGCCTGCACGGTGTCTCTCGGCTCGCTGTCCTCGCCGGAGGAGGCCGCCCGCTTCCTGTATGCCGCCTTGCGGCGCTTCGATGAAGCGGGGGCCACGTACATTCTAGCCGAGGCCTGCCCGGTCAAGGGCCTCGGCGCAGCCATCATGAACCGGCTGATGAAAGCCGCTGGAGAATCAGTGATCGACGCCGGGTAGTCAGTTGCTGTTAGGATGGTATGGACCATATCCTCCTTCTAAGACTGGAACTTATAAGATTAACGTGGAGGTGCTGCTATGAGTGGAAAGGATCAGGAGGCCGATCAGGACAAACTCAGAGAGCTTGAACGGCAACTGAAGGAACGCGATCGGCAGTTGGCCGAGATGGAGGAAGAGTTGGCCATCCTCAAAAAGGCAAAGGAATACTTCGATAAATTTGGAAAATGAATATTCGGATACACCTGATTTTACGCAGGCTATGGCCCTTCGCCCCCGCCCTGCCATCCACCCCACAGTCATGAATACCATCTTGTCCGCATATCGTTGTTGTACAAGAACTTACGGACTCAGGGTGGAGGGTTATTCATGGGCTGGGACGGAATGTATGGGGGCTGGGGCGGAATACATGGAGGCTGGGGCCAGATAGTAACAGTGGCCATTATGGCAGTTGCGCTGGGGATGGATGCGTTCTCGCTTGGCGTGGGCATCGGGATGAGGGGCATCCGTCTGCTGCATGTGCTGCAGCTTAGTCTGCTGATTGCTTTTTTTCATGTGCTGATGCCGCTGCTGGGCTTGTTCACAGGCAGCTATGTCGGGCATTTGCTGGGACAGGTTACCACCTATGCTGCCGGAGGCCTGCTTGTTCTGCTGGGCGGACATATGGTGTTCAACTCCTTCCGTCAGGACGACGGCGGCAGCAGCCGGCAGATGGATCACCGGACAGTGTGGGGCATGCTGCTGATTTCGCTCAGTGTAAGTGTGGATTCTTTCTCGGTCGGGGTTTCGCTTGGGATGTTTGTGAATAGTATTATTCTAACCGTGCTGGCCTTCGGTGCCTGTGGCGGTGTTATGTCCATTACAGGGCTGCTGCTGGGCAGGCGGGTGAGCCGGGGCCTCGGAGAGTACGGGGAAGCGCTGGGCGGAGCCATTCTCCTGGCGTTTGGCTTGATGTTCATCTTTTGATACAATAACGGCAATACCCATAATTTTTATGCTTGCTTAATACCGAAATTATAATGTTTACCGGAGGTGGAAAGGTTGCTGCATATTTTATTTGTCTGCACAGGTAATACCTGCCGTAGTCCCATGGCCGAAGGGCTTCTGCGGAAGCTTGCGAAGGAGCGGGGCATTCATGTGGAGGTGCGGTCTGCCGGAGTTTCTGCTGTCCCGGGTACTTCCATATCCAGACATGCTGCGGGCATTCTGCAGGATGAAGGGATTCAGGACCGCATCGTATCCTCACAGCTGAACGGGGAGGCAGTGGCTTGGGCCGATCTGATCCTTACCCTGACAGGAGCGCATAAGCGGCACTTGCTGCAATATTTTCCTGACGCTGTTAACAAGACCCATACCCTTAAGGAGTATGTCCAGACGCAGGAATCCGTGAACGCCGATATCCGGGAGCTGGACAGCTTGTATGCAGATGCGGAGCTGAATCTGGCCCTGGGCACCGAGCCGGATGCTGCGGCTATGCAGCGGATGATTGAGATCCGCCAGCGTATCCCCAGCTTCGATATCAGTGATCCGTTCGGCGGCTCTCGTGAAGATTACGAGCTGGCGGCTGCCGAGATCCGTACGGCGCTGTACAGTCTGCTCGATAAGCTTGAATCGCTGAGACGGCTTTGAAGTGGTTGATTTTTTGCTGACTATCCCTTAAGATGTAATAAATATGATCCGGTTCCGGTGTAACTGGCGACAAGTGTGGATGAAACCACGATGGAGCACCTGGAATAAACGGCCGGTCGCCTGGGCAAAAGAGCACATCCGCAGTTCAACCTGCGGACTGCTCTTTTTTGTTTAAAAGTTGCATCTCCATGGAAATCAGAAACGGTTGAAGGGGGCGGTAAGATGGAGGAAGTCCTGAAGCAGAAGTCAGGGGATGACCGCTTATCCGGTATGGCAGCTGCAGAGCAGCAGCTAACGGGCGGCGGGGAGCTTTCTTTGGCCGCAGCCACTGCTGCGGTAACGCGTGAACTTGCAGTAGCGGGCCAGCTCGGTCCGGGGAAGATCCTGGTCGTCGGAGCCAGCACAAGCGAAGTGGCGGGGAAGCGGATTGGGACAGGCGGTGCGCTGGAGGTTGCGCGGCAGCTGCTGGAGGGGATTACGCAGATTGCGGATGAATTTGGTTTTTACCCGGTCTATCAATGCTGCGAGCATTTGAACCGTTCGCTGGTGATGGAACGCGCTCTGCTGGAATCCCTTCGCCTTAGAGAGGTGTCGGCTGTGCCCATTCCGGGAGCCGGAGGCTCCATGGCTGCTGCGGCCTACCAGTCCATGACAGATCCGGTACTGGCAGAGACGATTGAAGCTCATGCCGGTATAGATATCGGGGAGACCCTGATTGGCATGCATCTGCGCCGGATTGCCGTACCTTACCGGCCTAGCCTGCGGTATATCGGGGCTGCCCGGGTAAATGCCGCATGGAGCAGACCGCCGCTGATCGGCGGGGAACGGGCCGTGTACCGCACGCCTGAGACTAGCGGTTCCGTGAATTGTGACTGAAGTGAGAGGTTTTAACTAATACCACATAAATCAGAGTTACAGGGAGGAAATTAGAAACATGGAACAATTGCGTAAAAGTGACCCGGCAGTACTGGAAGCGATGGGCCTCGAACTGAGCCGCCAGCGTGCGAACATTGAACTTATTGCCTCAGAGAATATTGTAAGTGAAGCCGTCATGGAGGCCATGGGCTCCGTGCTTACCAACAAATACGCCGAAGGTTATCCCGGCAAGCGTTACTACGGCGGCTGTGAAGATGTGGATATCGTAGAGAACCTGGCCCGTGACCGTGCCAAGGAGCTGTTCGGTGCAGAGCATGCCAACGTGCAGCCGCATTCCGGCGCACAGGCTAACATGGCTGTATATCTTGCTGCCCTTAGCCCTGGCGATACCGTACTGGGTATGAATCTGGCGCATGGCGGCCATTTGACCCACGGCAGCCCGGTGAATGCCTCCGGAATTCTGTATAACTTCGTGGCTTATGGCGTACAAGAGGATTCCTTCCTGATCGATTATGATGAAGTGCGCAAAGCCGCCTTCAAGCATCGTCCCAAAATGATCGTTGCCGGTGCGAGCGCGTATCCGCGTACGATTGATTTTGCCGCACTCGGTTCGATTGCGAATGATGTGGGCGCTCTGTTCATGGTCGATATGGCCCATATTGCCGGTCTGGTAGCTGCCGGTCTTCACCCGAGTCCGGTTCCTCATGCCCACTTCGTGACTACAACTACGCACAAAACCCTGCGCGGTCCGCGCGGCGGAATGATTCTGTGCAGACAGCCATGGGCTGCCGCGATTGATAAAGCAGTCTTCCCTGGTTCCCAGGGCGGACCTTTGATGCATGTGATTGCGTCCAAAGCCGTATCGTTCGGTGAGGCGCTGCAGCCTTCATTCAAGACTTATGCCGAGAACGTAGTTAAGAATGCCAAGGTACTGGCAGAGACCCTTGTTGGCGAAGGTATTAATATTGTATCCGGCGGAACCGATAACCATCTGATCCTGCTGGATACCCGCAACCTGAACATTACCGGCAAGGTCGCTGAGAAGGTACTGGATTCCATCGGAATTACAGTCAACAAGAACGCGATTCCGTTTGACCCGACTAGCCCATTCGTAACCAGCGGTATCCGCATCGGCACACCGGCTGTTACTTCACGCGGTATGGATGAGCAGGCTATGGTTACAATCGGCCGGATTATTGCTGCTGTCCTGAAGAATCCGCAGGATGAAGCTAACTTGACTCAGGCGGCCCGTGAGGTAGCCAAGCTGACTGAACAATATCCGATTTACCCTGGATTGCAGTATTAATCAGAGTCCTCTAATAATCGCCTTTGCGTACCCGGTTCCGCCGGAAGTACGCAAAGGCTTTTTATTTGCTGCGTTGCTGTTACATAATGTTCACAAATGGCTGCCGGGAAAACGTTTGAATTATACTGAAAGTTACATGAAAATTCATGGAACTTTCATTAAAAGTAGTGAAAGAACTGTGAATAGTATTAAAAGCGCTCAATCGTACAGACTAAGCTTTGTTTTATATCCAAAGAGGTGGATATATTGACTTAAGCTTCCATGGGCTGGGAGTCTGCAGGAAGCGGGAGGACTCGCGGATCCGTCTATCTGTAGGTGAAAAGCAGTCTTGGTGATGATATAATAGATAGGATTTAGCCACCTGAGAAGCACAGCGCTTACTTTGGCTATAAATAAGACTTACAATTACCGGAGGGACAACATGGGAAAATTGGTGATTTGCGATCATCCATTGATTCAGCACAAATTGACATTCATTCGCGATGTGCGGACCAACACAAAAGACTTCAGGGAGCATGTCGATGAAGTAGCAACACTTATGGCTTATGAGATTACACGTGATATCCCGCTGGAGACCATTACGGTGCAGACGCCAGTGCAGGAAACGCAGAGCAAGGTGATTTCTGGAAGAATGCTCGGGCTGATTCCGATTCTGCGCGCCGGTCTTGGCATGCTGGAAGGTGTTCTTAAGCTGCTTCCTGCGGCGAAGGTAGGTCATGTAGGCCTGTTCCGTGATCCGGACACCCTGCAGCCGGTGGAGTACTACATTAAGCTTCCTACGGATGTCCAGGAACGTGAGCTGATCGTAATCGATCCTATGCTGGCTACAGGCGGCTCTGCCATTGCGGCGATTACCTCGCTTAAGAACCGCGGCTGCACTCAGATCAAGATGATGAACCTGATTGCTGCCCCGGAAGGTGTTGCGGCTGTACAAGCTGCTCATCCGGATGTGGATATCTATGTTGCAGCGCTTGACGATCATTTGAATGATCACGGATATATCGTTCCGGGCCTCGGAGATGCCGGGGACAGACTGTACGGAACCAAGTAAAAAGCACAGATAATAACAGATAATAATAGTACGAACCCAATAGACCGCGGTTTTCAGAAGAGAGGGAAGGGCTTATGTCCAAAATTAAAGTAATGACGATTTTCGGAGTGCGCCCCGAGGCAATCAAGATGGCGCCTCTGGTTCTGGAGCTGAACAGACATCCTGAGCAGATTGAATCGATTGTTTGTGTAACTGCGCAGCACCGGGAGCTGCTGGATCAGGTGCTTGAGGTGTTCAAAATTACCCCGGATTATGATCTGGACGTAATGAAGGACCGCCAGACGCTTAATGAGATCACGATCCGGGTGCTCGAAGGCCTGGAGCCGGTGCTCCGCGAAGTGAAGCCGGACCTCGTGCTTGTACATGGCGATACCCTGACCACCTTCCTGGCCAGCTATGCGTCTTTCCTGCAGCAGATTCAGGTTGGGCATGTGGAAGCAGGTCTTCGGACATGGAACAAGCTTTCGCCTTATCCGGAAGAAATGAACCGTCAGCTGACAGGCGTGCTTGCTGATCTGCATTTTGCTCCGACCCATTGGTCAGCGGGCAACCTGAGACACGAGAACAAAAAAGAATCAAGTATTTATATCACAGGCAATACCGTAACCGATGTGTTTCAATATACCGTACAGCCGGACTACCGGCATCCGGTCCTTGATTTTGCTTCAGGAAAAAGACTTATTTTGATGACGGCGCACCGCAGAGAATCCCAAGGCGAACCGCACCGTCATATTTTCCGTGCAGTCAAAAGAATCGCTGATGAATTTGAAGATGTAGCCATTGTGTATCCCGTGCACCCGAGTCCCGCAGTCAAGGAACCGGCGCATGAGATCCTCGGCGGACACCCTAGAATCAAGCTGATTGATCCGCTGGATGTCGTTGACCTGCATAACTTTTATCCGCATACCCACCTGATATTGACCGATTCCGGCGGCCTGCAGGAGGAAGCTCCCTCCTTTGGAGTTCCTGTGCTTGTGCTGCGTGATACAACCGAGCGCCCGGAAGGGATCGAGGCCGGAACACTGGAGCTTGTGGGAACGGACGAGGAGAAGGTGTATCAACGGACACATGCTCTTTTGACCGATCAGAACCTGTATCAGTCGATGAGCCGGGCCGCCAACCCGTATGGAGACGGCAAAGCCTCCGAGAGAATTGTCAATGCGATTTTGCACCATTTCGGAGCCGCTGAAGAACGTCCAGAAGAATTTCACACAATGTTCACAAATGATAAAACAGAGCAAGACAACTAATATACTAAGGTTAATAAAAGCAGCATACAGTTAAACTGTACGGTTTATATGGTTTTGGTGTATTTTGCTGTGATTATTTTCATATTTTCATGCGATTTTGGGCAATTTTCTGTGAATTGACAAAGAGTCTGGATATTCAGTAAAATTAGTTGGGATTGTAGCCTATGAAGGAACCAAAGAATGAGCCTGGACTGGGGCGTACGGCTCTAGTACTCGGGGGTGCGGGCAGCTTGCTCACCGCTTACATTGTAATAGGCTTTTTTGTGGCAAAGTGGCTGCGCAATCTGATGGACGGACCTGCCTTTTGGCTGGCTATCGGAACAATTACCGGGTTGATTCTCGGAGTTGTGAATGTTGCTTTGCTAATCAAAAATTTTTTGGGGGAGCAAAATGGATAATATGACTCCCGTAATCAATATCGTCACCAGGGTGACAGTAATCATTATGGCAGGATTGGTAATGGGGTGGGCTCTCCATCATGAGACCCGTGCAGTTACTCTGGGAATGACACTCGGCTTGCTGGCAGGACTGGTTAATTTCCGTTATCTAGCCCTTAAGGTCAGAAGAGTGACAGCAGCGGTGGCGAAGCAAGGGAAAAGCTCCTTCAGCCTTGGTTTTGCTACAAGAATCAGTTTTGGAATTCTGGTGACCATGTTCTCAGTCAAATACGAACATTTCTCGCTGGAGGCAACGATTATCGGCCTGTTCATCCCCCAGCTTCTGGCTATTCCCGTGGGGATATATCTAGGAATCAAGAATAAGCTGTAGCCATATTAAAGAGAAAGGGGGATGATACTATGCACGAAATGCCTTTAATCTATGTTGGCGGAATACCGATTGACCTGTCTGCTGTGCTAATGCTGGTAATCAGCTCGGTGATAGTGTTCGTACTGGTCATGCTCTCCGTCCGCAACCTGTCGGTTGAGAATCCGTCCAAGCTCCAGAATTTCATGGAATGGGTGGTTGAATTTGTACAGGGACTGATCAGCAGCGCCATGGATCTGAAGAAGGGAAAGCCTTACATATCACTGGGATTGACGCTGATACTGTTTATCTTCGTCTCCAATCTCCTTGGTCTGCCGTTTTCCGTTATTACAGAGGCCGATGGTCCGGTTACAGTCTTCGGACATGTTATCGAAGCAACTAAGAACCTGGCCGATGGCGCGCATGCTGAGATTCTGTGGTACAAATCGCCGACTGCAGACATCAACGTAACCGCAGGACTTGCGATCGTTGTGTTTGTACTCATGAACTATTTAGGCATCAAGCTGAACGGCAAGCATTATTTCAAACATTATATTGAGCCGTTTCCAATTTTCTTGCCGCTGAACATCATTGAGAACCTGGCGAAGCCAGTGGCGCTTGCCATTCGTCTATTCGCTAACATTTTTGCCGGCGAGGTTCTGATTACCGTCATTCTGAAGCTGGGACTGTTCAGTATTCCGTTCCTGGCCATCTGGCAGGGCTTCAGTATCTTTGTCGGGGCGCTTCAGGCCTTTATCTTTACGATTCTGACGATGGTCTACATCGCACAGATGACGATCCACGAGGAAGAAGCGCATTAATAAGCTGCCGTGAGGATAGCGGCAGGTGCCGGAAACCTTCGCGGGAGATTTTATATTATTAAGACATTACAAAAAGAACCGAAATTAAAGGAGGATATTTACAAATGGAATTTTTAGCAGCAGCAATCGCGGTTGGTTTGGGCGCACTCGGCGCAGGTCTGGGTAACGGTATGATCGTCAGCAAGACGGTGGAATCTATCGCCCGTCAGCCGGAAGCACGTAACGCACTGCAGACAACAATGTTTATCGGTGTAGGTATCGTGGAAGTTATTCCTTTGGCCGCTACAGTTATCGCGTTCCTGATCATGTTTACTTAATAAACCGTTTTTACGGTTTGGCGGGGAGGGCAAGTGCCATCCGCGCCTTACTTTTGTATATGTCCGCAAGCCGCGGTAACGGAAGGGAGTGACCTCAGTGGATATCATTTGGACAAATATAGTGTTTTCTATTGCTGCTTTCGTAATTCTATACTTCCTGCTCAGCAAATTTGCCTTCAGCAAGTTGTTCGGAATTATGGAGAAGCGCCGCGAAATGGTGATGCAGCAAATGGATGAAGCAGCCAAGACCAGAGAGCAGGCGGTCGCTTATGTAGAAGAGCAGAAGCAAGCCCTGCAGCAGGCACGCCAAGAGGCACAGGCTATCATTCAGCAGTCCCAGGCTACCAGCAACAACCAGGTTGACAAGATTCTTGAGCAGGCTCACGTGGAAGCAAGCCGTCTGAAAGACGAGGCGGTCCGTGACATTGAGAACGAGAAGAACAAGGCGGTAGAAGCGCTGCGCAGCGAGCTGGGTACAGCCTCGGTCCGCATTGCCTCGAAGCTGCTTGAGAAGGAAGTTGCAGCTGACGGCGAACAGGAACAGCTTGTTGATCAATACCTCAAAGAGGTAGGAGGCCGATCATGAGCCGCGACACGGTAGTTGCCGGGCGCTATGCCAAAGCCTTGTACAGTGTAGCGGTGGATGAAGGCATTACGCTTCAAGTGGAGGAACAGCTGAAGTTAGTCGTTGAAGTGCTTGATAACGATGCAGAGGTGAAACGGTTTATCCTGGCACCCCGCATCTCGCAATCCGACAAGCTGAATGTGCTGCGCGGAACACTTCAAGGTAAAGTCTCGGAAGCCGTAATGAACACTGTTGAGTTATTGGTAAAGCGGGGCAGAACCGATATTTTCGCAGAGCTGCTGGCTAAGTATATCAAGATTGAAGGGGATGCCCTTGGCATTGGCTACGCTACTGTCTATTCCGCTTATTCCCTGAACCAGGCAGAACAGGACAGTGTTGCGGCTGAATTCAGCCAGCTTACTGGCCGTAAGATTCGTGTAACCAATGTTGTCGATACAAGCCTGCTCGGCGGACTGAAGGTCGTCATCGGCGATACGCTGTATGACGGAAGTCTGGCCGGTAAGCTTACGCGTCTTGAGAAATCCTTTAATGATAAGCAAAGAAGATAGGGGTGAGGATATTGGGCATCAGACCTGAAGAGATCAGCACTTTGATCAAAAGTCAAATTGAGCAATATAAAGCCGATATCGAAGTGGCCGAAATTGGCACCGTCATTCAAGTCGGCGACGGTATCGCCCGTGTCTACGGTCTGGAAAACGCAATGGCAGGGGAACTGCTGGAGTTCTCCAACGGAGTAGTAGGCATGGCGCTTAACCTGGAAGAAAGCAACGTCGGTGTTGTTATTCTGGGTGAATACAAAGAGATCCGCGAAGGCGATCAGGTTAAACGTACCGGTCAGATCATGCAGGTTCCGGTTGGCGAAGCCATGCTGGGCCGCGTAGTGAATGCACTGGGCCAGCCGCTTGACGGCAAGGGACCGATCGCTACTACAGAATTCCGTCCGGTTGAACATAACGCACCGGGGGTTATCGACCGTAAGTCGGTACACGAACCGATGCAGACGGGTCTAAAAGCAATCGATGCCATGGTGCCAATCGGCCGCGGACAACGCGAGCTGATCATTGGTGACCGTCAGACAGGTAAGACTGCGATTGCAATTGATGCGATTATCAACCAGAAGGGCAACGGGATGAAGTGTATCTATGTTGCTATCGGACAAAAACAATCTACTGTAGCACAGGTAGTAGAAACCCTGCGCCGTCATGGCGCGCTGGATTACACTATCGTTGTAACCGCGTCGGCTTCCGAGCCTTCTCCGCTGCTCTATATTGCTCCGTACGCAGGCTGCGCTATGGGCGAATACTTCATGTACAAGGGTGAGCATGTGCTTGTCATTTATGATGACCTGTCCAAGCAGGCTTCGGCTTACCGCGAATTGTCCCTGCTGCTCCGCCGTCCACCGGGCCGTGAAGCCTTCCCTGGTGACGTATTCTATCTGCACTCCCGTCTGCTGGAACGTGCGGCCAAGCTTAGCGATGCGCTTGGTGGTGGTTCATTAACCGCGCTGCCATTCATCGAAACACAGGCTTCTGACGTATCGGCTTACATTCCAACGAACGTAATTTCGATCACAGACGGCCAAATCTTCCTTGAATCCGACTTGTTCAACTCCGGTCAGCGTCCGGCGATCAACGTAGGTATCTCCGTATCCCGTGTAGGGGGCTCCGCACAGATCAAAGCCATGAAGAAGGTCGCCGGTTCCCTGCGTCTGGATCTGGCTCAATACCGTGAGCTTCAAGCCTTCTCCCAGTTCGGCTCCGATCTGGACAAATCAACGCAAGCCCGTCTGAACCGCGGCGCGCGTATGATGGAGATTCTGAAGCAGGGTGTGAACCAGCCGCTTAGCGTTGAACATCAAGTGCTTAGTCTGTACACCGCTGTCAAAGGACATCTGGATGATATTCCTGTCAAGGACGTTAAGCGTTTCGAGAAGGAATTCCTGGCCTTTATCGACAGCAGTGCAACTGAAATCCTGAAATCCATCGCGGATACCAAGGATCTGACAGCAGACAACGAAGCAGCGCTCAAGGATGCCATCGAGAAATTCAAAAGAGGCTTTGCTACAAGCTAATATATAGAGTTTACCGTTTATGCTTACGAAGTTAGCTTTGGTACGCCAAAGCTCAGCTTATGCTTACGAAGTTAGCTTTGACCTACGTCAAAGCTCTAAGGTGGTGAAATCATGGCAAGAAGCATGCGCGATATTAAACGTCAAATTAAGAGCGTTCAGAACACCAGACAGATCACCAAAGCGATGGAGATGGTCGCTGCATCCAAGCTGCGCAAGGCGCAGGAGAAGGCGGAAGCAGCCCGTCCGTATTCAGAGAAGCTGAAAGAGGTCGTCTCGAGTATTGCTGCCGGTACGCAGGATCTCCAGCACCCGATGCTGGTCAGCCGGCCTGTCAAAAAAACAGGTTATCTGATCATCACCTCGGACAGAGGTCTTGCCGGCGGCTACAATGCGAATATTCTGCGTAAAGTAACGATGCTGATCGCAGAACGCCATAAGTCCAAGGATGAGTATGCGCTGTTTGTGATCGGGCGCAAAGGCCGTGACTTTTTGCGGCGCCGTGAATATCCCATTGTAGAAGAAATCACCGAGCTGTCCGATACCCCGAAATTTGCCGACATCAAGTCGATTGCCTATTCGGCGGTTAACCAGTTCGAGACAGGCGTCTATGATGAGATCTACATTTGCTACAACCGGTTCGTTAATGCGATCAGCCAGGTTCCGACTGTAGACAGACTTCTGCCTATGGAAGGCGTTGGGGAAGGCGGGCATCACGGAGCATCTGCTGCTTATGAATACGAGCCTTCACCTGCAGGCGTGCTGGAGGTTCTGCTTCCGAAATATGCCGAAACTTTAATCTACGGTGCTCTTCTGAACGGCAAGGCCAGCGAGCTGGGAGCCAAGATGACAGCGATGGGCAGTGCAACGAAGAACGCGTCAAAAATGATCGGAGAACTTAGGCTTACGTACAACCGTGCCCGTCAGGCGGCCATTACGCAAGAAATTACCGAGATCGTGGCTGGTGCGAACGCGCAGTCTTAATATGAGTGGGCTTAAGGTCCATATGTAACAGCTTTCGAGGAGGGAAATGAAGATGAACAAAGGACGCGTTGTGAGCATTATGGGTCCGGTTGTCGATATTGAATTTGAACGCGGCCAGCTGCCCGAGATATTCAACGCCATCAAAATAGTTGCGAGCCTCAGCGATGGCCGCAGCATGGATCTGACTCTTGAAGTTTCCAATCATCTTGGAGATAACCTGGTGCGCTGTATCGCCATGTCCTCTACAGATGGACTGGTTCGCGGGATTGACGCTATTGACCAGGGAGCGCCAATCTCGGTTCCTGTGGGTGAAGCAACACTTGGCCGCGTATTTAACGTACTTGGTAATCCAATCGATAACGGTGCTGAAGTGGTGGCGGCTAGAAACCCGATCCACCGTCTGGCTCCTACCTTTGATGAATTGTCAACTCAGGCAGAGGTTCTGGAGACCGGAATTAAAGTTATCGACTTGCTGGCACCCTATGCCAAGGGTGGTAAAATCGGCCTGTTCGGCGGTGCCGGCGTAGGTAAAACAGTAACCATCCAGGAATTGATCAACAACATCGCACAGGAACACGGCGGGATCTCCGTATTCGCCGGCGTTGGCGAGCGGACACGTGAGGGGAATGACCTCTATCACGAAATGACCGATTCCGGCGTAATCAAGAAAACGGCCATGGTCTTCGGACAAATGAATGAGCCTCCTGGCGCGCGTCTGCGTGTAGCACTGACCGGTCTGACTATGGCGGAATATTTCCGTGATGTGGAAGGCCGCGATACGCTGCTCTTTATCGATAACATCTTCCGCTTCACCCAGGCGGGTTCCGAAGTATCGGCCCTGCTCGGCCGGATGCCATCTGCGGTAGGTTACCAGCCTACGCTGGCTACAGAAATGGGTCAGCTGCAGGAACGGATTACGTCCACGAAGAAAGGCTCTGTTACATCCATCCAGGCGATCTACGTGCCTGCGGATGACTATACTGACCCTGCACCGGCTACGGCATTTGCCCACTTGGATGCAACGACCAACCTGGAGCGTAAAATCTCCGAAAAAGGGATTTTCCCTGCGGTTGACCCGCTGGCTTCCAGCTCGCGGATGCTGGCACCGGAAATCGTCGGCGAAGAGCACTATAACGTGGCACAAGGCGTTAAGCAGCTGCTGCAGCGTTATACCGAGCTTCAGGATATCATTGCCATCCTCGGTATGGATGAGCTGAGTGAAGAGGATAAGGTCATTGTGGCCCGCGCCCGTAAGGTTGAGCGCTTCCTGTCCCAGCCTTTCCACGTAGCAGAGCAGTTCACCGGCTTCAAGGGCAAATATGTGCCGATCAAAGAAACCGTACGCAGCTTCAAGGAAATCCTGGAAGGTAAGCATGATGATCTTCCGGAAGTAGCGTTCCTGTTCGTAGGCACGATTGAAGAAGCCGTGGAAAAAGCGAAAACGTTGTAACCCTAAGCATGCTTATGCTGGGGGATCGGGCTTTATTCTGTAAAGCTTTGAGGAGGAATGGAAGTGAATACCTTTTTGCTCGAAATAGTTACTCCGGAGCATCTGGTCTACTCCAAGCAAGTGAACAGTCTGACGGTACGCGGCGTGAATGGTGAACTGGGGATTCTCCCGGGACATATTCCGCTCGTCACCCCGCTTCAGGTTGCTCCGCTTAGCGTTAAGGCGGACGGCGTTACAGTCTCCATCGCTGTGCATGGCGGTTTCGTTGAAGTGCACAAAGATAAGGTAACGGTGCTGGCTGAAAGTGCTGAGCTGCCCCGGGATATTGATGTGGAGCGCGCTGAAGCGGCTAAGGAGCGGGCTGAGCGCCGCCTAAAGCTGCAAAGCAAGCAGGATGAGATCGATCACCGCCGTGCGGAGCTGGCATTGCAGCGTGCTGTAACGCGGATCAAAGTTTCGACCGGCAAAGGACAACAGTAGCAGATAAGCGGTCAAGCCCTGGGCTTGACTGCTTTTTTTAGAATTTATATGTTTTGGGGCCCCCGCAAAGTACCTGAGTCATCATCGAAGCTAAAGCCCACTTTGTGGGGTAATTTAGCTAGCGCAAATCTAGCAGATTATGAACATATCGTCATCAGATCTGCATATAAAGACCCAATTGTTTAAAATTTCGTAAAAGTACTGGATTCTTTTCCCCTGCACAAGTATGATATAAGAGTCGATTTCCGAGTACCTAACACAGGGGGCTAATATGAACACACGCTTATCCGCTGAGTTGTCGGGTGCGATCGGCACCAGCAATATGATTTCGATGATTATCTCTTTGATCTGTGTTGCATTATCCTGGTGGGCACTTCAGAACCTTAAGCTGGATTTGGTCATAAGATATCCCAAGAGCCCTCAGGGCAGACTGCTGCACCTGCTCTTGGCGATTGTTCTGGGTCACTTCGTGGCCGGGTTCCTGCTTGATTACCTGGGCTGGAGCGGACTTATCGCACGGATGTTTTAACGGCAGCGGCTTTGGTTATATCTGTATAGGCCAACATAGTGAAAAAAGTGTCGAATAATAAGGTTTTATTATGTCAACACTGAAGTTAAGCAAGGAATCTGCACCTAAGACGCAATGGCGGAATATTCAATATCTTAACAGACGAATTTTAACCTCAAAATTAATTTCAGAAATAATGGACGCGGAGGGAAACCGAAATGAGCAAATTTATCGTCCGCGGTGGCAACAGATTGACCGGGAGCGTGAAAGTCAGCGGCGCAAAAAATTCCGTACTACCGATCATAGCCGCCTCTCTATTGGCAGAAGAAGGAGTCAGCGTCATTGTGGACGCACCTCCGTTAGACGATGTAATGACGATTAACAAGGTATTGGAATCTCTGGGTGCAGGTATTACATACCAGAACGATGTGATTGAAGTAGATGCCACTAATATTACTTCCTGTGAAGCACCATATGAATGGGTACGCAAAATGAGGGCTTCTTTCCTGGTTATGGGCCCACTCCTGTCCCGTATGGGGCATACTCGTATTTCTCTGCCTGGCGGTTGTGCCATTGGAACTAGGCCGATTGACCAGCATTTGAAGGGTTTTGAAGCGCTTGGGGCCGAGATTAGTCTGGGCCAGGGCTATATTGATGCGAAAAGTAACGGGAGACTGCGCGGCGCCAAGATTTACCTGGATGTGGCCAGCGTAGGTGCGACCGAAAATATAATGATGGCTGCCGCGCTTGCCGAAGGCACCACAGTGATTGAGAACGCCGCAAAAGAGCCGGAGATTGTTGACCTTGCCAATTACCTGAACGGGATGGGCGGCATTGTACGCGGAGCCGGTACCGGAGTGATCCGGATTGAAGGCGTTGAGCGTATGCACGGCGTAAGACATCATGTCATTCCTGACCGGATCGAAGCTGGAACCTACATGGCGGCAGCGGCGATTACGGGCGGTGATGTGTATGTTGAGGGAGCTATTGCCGACCATCTGGGTCCGGTGATTGCCAAGATGGAGGAAATGGGCGTTACGATTATCCCGGATGAGAACGGAGTACGTGTCATCAGCGACAAGCCGCTGAAGGCTGTCGATCTCAAGACATTACCTTACCCGGGATTCCCGACAGATATGCAGTCACAGATGATGGCGCTGCTGCTCCGCTCGGAAGGAACCAGCGTAGTGACAGAGACTGTCTTCGAGAACCGGTTCATGCATGTGGATGAATTCCACAATATGAACGCGGAGATCAAGATTGAGGGCCGTTCTGCAATTGTGACCGGCAATGCCAGTCTGGTCGGCGCTAAGGTATGTGCTACGGACCTGCGTGCAGGAGCTGCGCTTATTTTGGCAGGACTTGTGGCGGAAGGCACTACAGAAGTTAGCGGAACGCATCACATTGACCGCGGGTATGTGCACCTGGCTGAGAAGCTGTCAGGACTTGGTGCGGACATATGGCGGATTTCCATGGAAGAGTCGGCTGCTCCTGCTGCGAAGGAAGAAGCACTTAAGCCTGAACCGGCCAGAAGCGAATCCTCCAAAGCCGAAGAGATCAGACCCCGTTTCCAGATTCAGCCGTCTTGGGTATAATAGTTATTCTTAAAAATATGAGGACCAGCCGCTAAGCGGCTGGTCCTTTTTTTGAAAATATAACCTATATGTTCCGGGGGATTCCGCAACTCTCTTTCTCTCAAAATCCCGTTCTAGCAGGTGCCGCAAATTCATATCTATAAGAATCACCGGTGCTTACGGAAGGAGCCATAGAAATGAAAGAGTTAATCAACCTGCGGCGCATTCTGAAGCGTCCGCGCAGCGTAGCGCGCGTGCGGCGGCGCGGCGCACACCCGCTGCGGCGGCTGGCCCCCGCCGCCTGGCTGGCAGCGCCCCTGCTGGCGGCGCTGCTGCTGCCGCTGGCTGTTGTCCCGCAGCGCGGGGACAACAGCCGCCGGCGCCCCCGGCCGTGCCGCAGGCCACGGCCGCTCCGGCGCCGCCGGCACCGGCTGCCGCAGAGGCGCCGCAGCCGGAGGTCTCCGTCTATTTGTCGCGCAGCGGACAAATAGAGACCCTGCCGCTGGAGGAATACGTCAGCGGCGTACTGGCGGCCGAGATGCCGGCCGAATTTGAGCTCGAAGCGCTCAAGGCGCAGGCCGTAGCGGCCCGCACGTTCATTGCCCGCCGTCTGGTCGCCGGCGACCACAGCGGGGTACCCGTTCCCGAAGCGGATGTGAGCGATACGGTAAGCCATCAGGCTTACGTATCCCAGGCCGTGCTGGAACGGGACTGGGCGTCCGGCAGCAAGCGCGCCGGCCTGGCGAAGATCCGCCGCGCGGTCTTGGAGACGCGCGGAACCATCATGACCTATCAGGGGCAGCCGATCACGGCTTCCTTCTTCGCCTCCAGCGGAGGGTATACGGAGAACTCCGAGGAGTACTGGAATGCTGCGGTTCCCTACCTGCGCAGTGTAGCCAGCCCCTGGGAGCTTCAGATCACTCCGAACCTGGCGGTAAGCTACACCTTCAGCAATTCGGAGCTGCGCAGCAAGCTGGGCCTTGGAACCAAGGACCTTCCGGTAGCAGCCAGTCTGGGAGCTTCGGGCAAGGCAGTGCCGGTCTCCGCTCAATCCTCCACCAGTTTGCCAGCGGAGGTGCTGTCGCTTACAGCCGGCCACCGGATCAAACAGATCTCTATCGGTGGGAAGGTGTTTACCGGGCGGGAAGTGAGAGAGAAGCTGGGGCTGCGCTCAAGCCAGTTCACCTGGAAGCGCCAAGCGGGGAAGGTGCAGATCACCACGTATGGTAACGGCCACGGTGTCGGCATGAGTCAGTGGGGGGCGAACGGAATGGCGAAAGAGGGCAAGACCGCGACCCAGATTCTCAAACACTACTACAGCGGGGTCTCTTTTACCGGAATCTCAACTCTCCTGAAAAAATAATCTGCAAGATACGTATAAAAGCGAAGCGCCCGGTAACACTGGTTACTGAGGTGATAACCATATGAATGAACAAGACAAAATCAAATCAACCCATGATGAATCTCTCAAAAACAAGCAGGGAGATTCAGGCGCCAAGCCTTCTTCATGGAGCAGACTGTTATCCAAACGGTGGGTATTCCCGGCAGTCTACACGGCGGCAGCGGCACTTATACTAACCTTGGTGTGGGTCTATCAGGATGCCGGCCAGAAGCCGCTGAATCCCGACAACGCCGCGGTAGTATCCCAAGGTGAGGCCGGCAGCAAAACCGGAGCCGCAAACGGTGATCCCGAAGCCCTGGAAGTTGTCGCATCAGCCGAAAGCCTGGTCTGGCCTGTAGCAAGCCCGAGTGAAGTGGAAGTGGTCAAACCGTACTACGATGAGAACGGCACGGAAGAGAATCATATTGCGGCGATGGTGCAGTACAACAATACCTTTGTCACCAACACCGGAATTGATATTGCCCGTGAGGACAACAAGACGTTTGATGTGAAGGCGGCGCTCAGCGGTGAAGTCACCAGAGTGGAAGATGTTGCTGTACTGGGTAAGGTAATCGAGATTACCTCCCCCGGCGATTTGAAGACGGTCTATCAGAGTCTGGGTGAAACCAAAGTGAAGCAGGGCGACGAAGTGAAGCAGGGCGATACGCTGGCTACAGCGGGACGCAATGAGATGGAGAAGGGTCTTGGCAACCATGTGCACTTTGAAGTGCATGAGGACGGCAAGATTGTGAATCCTTCGGATCTGCTTCCGCAGCGCTAAGCCGAATGATCAGCAGGGGGCGGAAGCCTCCTGTTTTTTTTCTACCTGAAATGGACAGTCCAGCAGGTTCTATTCTGGAAATGGGGCCGTGAAATGCAGTGAATTGGGTTGTCCGACAAATAAAATGAGCCTTCCTGAGCTTGTCATGTCCTGAAAGCGCGAATATATAGGCCCGCCCCTCATATAATGTACCAAACTATTCACAGTTGGGAGGCGGGAGCGTGCACGATTACATCAAGGAACGTACCATTAAAATCGGACGCTGCATCGTGGAAACCAGGCACACGGTCCGGACCATAGCCAAGGAATTTGGCGTTTCAAAAAGCACGGTGCACAAAGATTTAACCGAACGGCTGCCGGAAATTAATCCGGATCTGGCTGATCAGGTGAAGCACATTCTCGAATATCACAAGTCCATCCGTCATCTTCGGGGGGGAGAAGCCACAAAAATTAAATATAAGAAAACGACAGGTAAGAAGCGTGAGGTTGCCGTAGCCTCAAAGCCATAAGATTTTCGGATTTTCGCGCCATAATTCAGGTTTAGTCCATTGTACTCACCCCCTAAAGTATGGTATTTTTAAATTTGGTACAATCTTCTTTTCTCATTTAAAATAACACTTTGGGGGCTCTTTCATTATGCTTAGCAAGGATATCGGAATCGATCTCGGCACAGCCAACGTGCTCATTCATGTCAAGGGAAGGGGAGTCGTTCTGGATGAACCTTCCGTGGTCACACTTGAAAGTGATACGAAGCGGGTCCTTGCGGTTGGTGAACAGGCACGCCGGATGGTCGGGCGGACACCTGGAAATATAACGACGATTCGTCCGCTCCGTGACGGGGTAATCGCCGACTTTGCCATTACGGAAATGATGCTCAAATACTTTATTGACAGCGTTGGCGGCCGGACCTGGTATTCGCGGCCCCGTATTTTGATTTGTGCTCCCACCAATATTACATCTGTGGAAACGAAGTCCATCCGTGAGGCGGCAGAGCGCAGCGGGGCCAAAGAGGTCTTCATGGAGGAAGAGCCCAAAGCTGCAGCCATTGGCGCAGGAATGGACATTTATCAGCCTAGCGGAAATATGGTCGTCGATATTGGCGGCGGAACGACGGATGTAGCCGTATTGTCCATGGGCGACGTCGTTACCGCCTCTTCCATTAAGATCGCAGGGGACAAGTTCGACGATGCCATTTTAAGATATATTAAACAGAAATATAAGCTACTGATCGGTGAACGCACGGCGGAGGATATCAAAGTGACCATCGGCTCGGTACGTCCGGGCGGCATGAAGGCAGAGATGGACATCCGCGGGCGTGATATGGTGAGCGGATTACCTCAGACTCTTACCATTTCATCCGGCGAGGTGAAGGAAGCGCTGTGGGACCCGGTTTCGTCGATTGTGGCTGCGGCCAAGTCGGTGCTGGAGCGTACGCCTCCTGAGCTGTCGGCAGATATTATTGACCGTGGAGTGGTGTTGACCGGCGGAGGCGCCCTGCTTAACGGACTGGACGAGCTGCTCTCCGAACAGCTGCATGTTCCGGTCTGGGTGGCTGAAGATCCGATGCACTGCGTCGTCAAGGGCACGGGAATTATGCTGGATCATTTGGACAAGGTGGTTAAGAAAAAGTTCTAGCCTGCCGATAATAAGGGAGAACAGCAGATTCCAGGAAGGGACTGACCTCATGCTCAGAGGATTATATACAGCCGCAGCAGGAATGGTGACGCAGCAGCGCAGACATGATACGGCGACGCAGAACTTGGTCAATTTAAATACTACGGGGTACAAGCAGGTCGACAGTGTCAGCCACGCTTTTCCCGAGGTGCTGGTCACCGCGATGAACGGGGGCGCTGCTAAGACTGTCGGACGGATCAATACCGGGGTTTTTGCCGAGCAGTCCGTCTCCCAATACCTGCAGGGCGACCTTATTGAGAGCGGCAAAAGCGTAGACTTTGCGCTGTCTACCGATCTGCAGGTCCCAGACCCGGAGAATCCGGGTACCAATCTTGCTTTTGACGGCTCGGGGAAATATATCAGTCCGGATGGCGAGGTTACTTACCGGCCCCAGGCGTTCTTTACGGTTCAAGATAATGAAGGCAATAATTTATATACACGTAACGGAAGCTTTACAGTTGCTCCTACAGGGGAAGTGCTTAGTTCTGGCGGATTCAAGGTGCTCGACAGTAACGGCAATCCACTGCGATTGACAGGGCCCCAGGATAACCTTAAAGTGGACGGGCAGGGAAATCTGATTAACAATGCTACCGGGCAGCCTTCAGGCACCCGGATCGGAATCAGCGTCGTCACAAGACCGCAGGAGCTGGTGCGTGACGGCAACGGGGTTTTTCATGCTGATGATGCCGAGGCCGCAGACATCCGCTTTTCTAATGGAACGGATATTCTGCAGGTACGCCAGGGCTACCTTGAGAACTCTAATGTGGATGCCACTCAGGTCACTGTGGATATGAACGCCGCTTACCGCGCGTATGAAGCGAATCAGAAAGTGATCCAGTTCTACGACAGCAGCCTGCAGAAGGCCGTGAATGAAGTCGGCCGGGTATAGCCGGGCTGCATGGACCATTACTGATGGTGTAAGCCAGTTTCTTCTTATCAAGCTAGTAGGAGGTTAGACCTGTGAACAACTCGACAATCGGTGCTTCTGTCTCAATGGCCAGTCTGCAGCAGCGGCTGGATATTATAGCGGATAACATTGCCAATATGAATACCAATGGTTATAAGAGCAAGCAAGGCTCGTTTGAGGATGTGCTTACCCGTGTACAGCAGCAATCCAAGGACTATGACCAGCCTGGGCGCAGCATGCCGCTGGGCTTCAATATCGGCTTTGGTGTGCGTGTGCCTACAGTGTCAAGTAATTGGGAGGAAGGCACGCTCCAGGAGACAGGGAAGCCTACGGACTTGGCGCTTCAAGGCAATGGATTGTTCGGCGTTCAGGTGAACGGTGAAACGGCATATACCCGCCAGGGGAATTTCCACTTCACCCCGGATACGGCCAATAAGGATAAGATGATTCTTGTGGACAATACCGGCAATCCTGTGCTGGGTGCTAACGGTACTCCGCTCAGCGTAGGGGCTAATGTAAGTGCTGCTATTGATGAGCGCGGGCAGGTGTGGACCAAGACGGATGAGAAACAGCCGCCTGTCCTGGCAGGCAGCTTAATGATTGTTGAGCCGCTCAGCAAGAATGCTTTGCAAGCTGTGGACGGTAATTTCTATGTATTGGCTGATGGCGTAACAGCGCAGCAGGCATTCAAGGCTGCTACAGAGCCTTCGACAGTGGGCGTTCGCTCAGGCTATCTGGAATCCTCTAACGTGGATCTGAGCCGGGAAATGACGGAGATGATGCAGATTCAGCGTACGTATCAGCTTGCTGCCCGGGCGCTGTCCTCCAGTGACCAGATGCTGGGCCTGGCTAATAACATGCGCGCGTGAGGTGAAGGAATGAGTCGTGAGAAGGTTAAGACTGCACAGAAAGCAGAAGAGGAACAGCAGCAGCCGGTGAAGCGGCGCAGGATTAGGGCCTGGACCATTATTCAGTGGTTCCTGATTCCATTGCTGCTGGTTGCCGCGCTTGGAGGCGGGCTGGTCGTAGGGTATGTGATCCTCGGCAAAAAGGAACTAAGTGATGTGCTCCTGTGGAGCACGTGGAAGCATGTATATGATCTGGTGTTCGCACCTTAAAGCGTTATGGCATACCGATATCGGAGGCTCCCTTGTTGTGCAGGGGAGTTTTCTTTTTTATACTGAAAAATGTATAATGATGGCGTGCCCTAAGAGCGCCAAAAAGGGCCCTCTCCGCCATGC
The DNA here is from genome assembly GCF_037975415.1 of Paenibacillus sp. FSL M7-0896. Classification (NCBI taxonomy): domain Bacteria; kingdom Bacillati; phylum Bacillota; class Bacilli; order Caryophanales; family Paenibacillaceae; genus Paenibacillus; species Paenibacillus sp. FSL M7-0896. The sequence continues at coordinate 6,753,382 of NZ_CP150250.1, read as the reverse complement.
TGCCGCGTGCGGTGGAGAAAGCCCCTTATCTTAACCTCCACTGCTGCAGGTGGTGAAGGATAATTATAGTTTTTGCCGAAGCTGTCCATATTTATGCAGAGACGGCGGAGAATAAAACAAAAGTGCTGCTGTAGGCGGAGGTTCATAGACGCGGTTATAACCGAAGGGAGCTTTATAATCATGATGAATACCAATGAGATTCAAGAAATAATCCCCCACCGGCCCCCATTTCTGCTGGTGGACAGAATTACTGAAATAGAAATGGGCAAACGTGCGGTAGGCATCAAGAATGTTACAGTGAACGAGCCGTTTTTCGCCGGACACTTCCCTGGCTTCCCGGTGATGCCGGGTGTGCTGATTACGGAAGCCTTGGCTCAGGTGGGCGCTGTGGCTATTCTTGGCGTAGAAGCTAACCGGGGCAAAATCGGTTTTCTGGCCGGGCTTGACGGCTTCCGCTTCCGCGGACAGGTTGTTCCCGGCGATACCCTTGTGCTTGAGGTAGAGATTACCCGGCTTAAAGGCAGTATCGGTAAAGGACAAGCCACTGCCAAGGTGGACGGCAAGACGGTAGCGTCCGGCGAGATTATGTTCGCACTCAGCTAGTTCCTGTTATAAACTTATATATTATAGATGGAGAAGGAGAGATTGACATGACTGGATTAAGCCCGAAGGCGCAGGAGACCCTGACACGCTGGCTGCAGGACCCTTCTGTCGACGAGAACACCAAAGAAGAGCTGAAGGCCCTTGCCGGTGAACCTAAGGAACTGGAAGAGCGATTCTATAGAGATCTTGAATTTGGTACAGGCGGTTTGCGCGGAGTCATCGGAGCAGGCAGTAACCGGATGAACCGTTATACAGTCGGCCGGGCTACTCAGGGCTTCGCTGATTACATTCTGGGACAGCATACGGGAGAAGGCAGACCCTCGGTGGTTATCGCCCACGATTCCCGGCGCTTCTCGCCGGAATTCACGCTGGAGGCTGCGCTTGTACTCGCCGGCAACGGAATTGAGACCCACCTGTTCTCTTCCCTGCGTTCTACGCCGCAGTTATCCTTTACCGTCCGTCATTTGAAGGCGTCTGGAGGCATTGTAATCACTGCCAGCCACAATCCCCCTGAATATAACGGATACAAGGTCTACAATGCCCAGGGCGGACAGCTGGTGCCGCATGAAGCGGAGAAGGTTATTGCTAATATTTTGAATGTGGACTCCTTCAACGGAGTGAAGCGCATGTCTCAGGAGGCTGCAGAGAGCGCAGGCCTGCTGCACTGGCTGGGGGCCGAAGCGGACGAGGCATTTACGGATACGGTTGCTGCGGTAAGTGTCAGCCGTGAAGAGATTGCCTCTTCGCTGGGCCGTGACTTCTCCATTGTCTATACGCCGCTGCACGGGACAGGCAATCTTCCGGTCCGCCGTGTACTGGAGAAGATCGGCTTCACTCAGGTACATGTAGTTCCTGAACAGGAACAGCCGGATTCCGAATTCTCTACCGTGAAATCTCCGAATCCGGAGGAACGTGAAGCCTTCACCCTGGCGATGAAGCTGGGCGAAGAGCTGAATGCGGATCTGCTGATCGGTACAGATCCGGATGCTGACCGTATGGGTGCCGTGGTTCGTGACAACGAAGGCAAATTTGTAGTGCTGTCCGGGAATCAGTCCGGCGCGCTCATGATTCATTATTTCCTGAGCCGTTTACAGGAACAAGGGAAGCTGCCGGCTAACGGCGCTGTAGTCAAGACCATTGTAACCAGTGAGATGGGTGCTGCTGTAGCCAGCCATTATGGCGCTACGGTGTTCAACACCCTGACCGGATTCAAATATATCGGGGAGAAGATGAACCAGTTCGAGCAGTCCGGCGAGTATACGTATCTGTTCGGATATGAAGAAAGCTACGGCTATCTGGCCGGTAACTATGCCCGTGACAAGGATGCAGTCCTTGCTGCAATGCTGATCGCTGAAGCGGGTGCCTATTACAAGGCCCAGGGCAAGACCCTGTACGATGTGCTGCAAGAGCTGTATGCACAGTTCGGATACTTCCTGGAGAGCCTGGAATCCCGCACGCTGAAGGGCAAGGACGGAGTGGCCCAGATTCAGGGGATCATGAATGACTGGCGGACCAGCCCGCCGCACAAAATCGCGGGGGCATCCGTAACGCAGGTGCTGGACTATTCCCTGGGGCTTGACGGTCTGCCTAAAGAGAACGTGCTGAAATATCTGCTGTCGGACGGCTCGTGGTTCTGCCTGCGCCCGTCCGGCACGGAACCGAAGATCAAAGTGTATTTTGCCGTGGTGGGTGAATCCTTGGACAACGCCAAGCACAAGGTTGCGGAATTGACCAGTCAGGTTATGGCACGGGTAGACGGGAAATAATAAGCAATAGATAACTTCCCTGCGGAAACGGAGCTGCTCCAGATGGACAGACCTCCGTTTCCGCTTAAATTTGCCGGTGGCAAGAGGGTCGGGTCGGCAGCTGTGATGTAAGGCAATCAGCTTTAAAGTGAAAGAGGAGGTACTTTGGTGCAGCAGAAATGGCAACGCTGGAATATAGCATCACGCAAGTGGTTATGGATCATTATGGTGATAGGGCTGATCGGTGCACTTCCGGTCGTATACGACCGTCTACAGACAGAGAAGTCTTCCAAATCGGTTGAGTTTGTCTTTGATTACCGCGATCTGGTTGAGGTTGCGAGCTACCGGGAGAACCCGCAGGATTATATCAACGAGCAGTTAGACCGGCTGAAGGCAGCCGGTGTTCAGAGTATGGCTATCTATGAAAATACATTGGAGGATTTCCGCAAGGCGCGCCGCCTGATGATCTGGGGAGCGTCTGATATCGCCAATCTTACCGATACTGTGATTCCGGAGAATGAGAACTATACATATGTCCTCTTTACCAGTGCGAAGAACAGTGAAATGCTCTCACCGGTTATCCGCGATGCCTTCAGCAGACTGGACATCCGGACGGAAGAATGGAACTACCGCGGCCAGCAGGGGCTGATCATCCAGACACCGCTGGAGGATGCAACACTCAAGCCGCTGCAGCCGGACCCGATTACACTGGAAATGCTGCACGGGAAGGGCTTCAACATTGTGCCCCGGCTTGTAGACTCTCTGGCATACAATCAGGATGCCGTGAAGAAGCTGCTGGACCGTTACGCCGAGCTTGGCGTCAAGCGGATTCTTTTTGAAGGAGAGTCTGTCAAAGGGTACTCCGATGATGCGGATACGGGCAGTCTGACCGTCTTCGCCAATCTCCTGAAGCAGCACGGGATGGGAATTGCGGCAATCGAGAATATTAAGGTTCAGCAGAAGGGCTTCTCCAAGCTGGCCTATATGCTGGATTACAACGTGACGCGCCTGTATTCACTCAGCGAGGCGGATTCCAGCCTGAAGACTGAAGTGATTGCAGACCGGTTCGCGCTGGGCACCAAAGACCGCAATATCCGCATGATCTATCTGAATACGATTCCCTCCAGAGACACCAAGAAGGCTGCCATTACAGATACGATGGATAACCTGATTGAGAGTCTCAGCGGACCTGAGGGTGCGGTGGCCAAAATTGAAGCGAACGGCTTCAACATTGGACAGGCTACAGCCTTTGATGTGAGCGATTCCTCCTTCCAGCGTTACTTCAAGCTGATTGCGGTAATCGGAGCGGTGGCTATGGTTGCGCTGCTGTTCTCCTACTTCATCCCTTGGCTTACTCTGCCTGTATGGGTGCTTGGACTGGTTGGAAGTGCAGGACTGCTGGTGCTGAAGCCGACATTATTTGAACAGGCGCTTGCGCTTGCCGTTGCTATAAGTGCGCCTACACTGGCTATAGTGCTGGCTATCCGCAAAATTAATGAGATGGGCCCGCCGTTACGCGCTAATCCGTTAACCTTTGCAGTAATGAGCCCGCGCCGCCGTCTGACCCATAGTCTCGTCCTGTATGTCAAAACTGCGTTAATCACCTTCAGTGCGGTGCCTTTCGTCATTGCGCTGCTGAATAATATTACCTATGCCCTGGTACTGGAACAGTTCCGCGGGGTAAGTCTGCTACATTTGGCCCCGATCGGGCTTACCGCAATCTATGTGCTTCTGTACCGTGGAGAGTTTGCCTTTAACAAGACAGGTAAACTGCTGCGGACGCCGATTACACTCGCTATGGTCATTGCGGCTGGTGTAATCGGTATCGTGGGAATGTATTATCTGAGCCGGACCGGGAATGCCGGAAGTGTAAGTGCACCGGAGAAAATCCTTCGTGTCTTCCTGGAGAATACCGTCGGGGTAAGACCGCGTAACAAGGAATTCCTGCTGGCGCATCCGCTCTTTATCCTCGGAGCATTCTTGGCCTATAAATACAGGAGTGCAGCCTTCATCATGATTATTGCAGTCATTGGGCAGTTGTCTATGGTGGATACCTTTGCCCATATTCATTCACCTGTGCTGATCTCGCTGATCCGCGGACTCCTGGGTCTTGGACTCGGCCTGATCATCGGTATTATCGCTGTTGGGGTATGGCAGATTGCGGAAGGATGTTGGAAACGATGGTCACCACTCCTCAAAAAATTGTAATCTCCGGCTTCTACGGCTTCCGCAACAGCGGAGACGAAGCCGTTCTGCAGTCAATTCTGAATGCTCTGCGCAAGCAGTCTCAGGCCGCTGGAATAACGCTGGAGCCTGTGGTCTTATCCATTGATCCGGGTTGGACGGCTGCTACGTATGGGGTGGAATCCGTACACCGCATGAAGCTGGGAGAGGTGCGGAGAGCCATATCGGAGAGTGCAGGTCTGATCAGCGGCGGCGGCAGCCTGCTTCAGGATGTTACAAGCAGCAAGACCATTCCGTATTACCTGGGCATCATCAAGCTGGCCCAGTGGATGGGGAAGCCGATATTTATCTATTCCCAGGGGATCGGCCCGGTGAACCGCAAGCTGTTTCATCCGCTGATCAAATCGGTTTTCCGGAAATGTGCCTATATCTCTGTGCGGGATGAACAGTCCCGCCTGCTGCTTCAGTCTATGGGGCTTAGCACTGACGGGATAGAGGTTGTACCTGACCCGGTTATGGGTCTGGAGTTGCCTGAGGATATGCAGCCGGAACAACATACAGGAGCAGATCCGGTAGCTGGGCATACACATAGCTCCGGGCTGCAAATTGTGCCCGCTACTGTAGGTGTCTCTGTCCGCTTCTGGGAGCAGTCCCGTAAGGAGCTGGACGCGTTGGCTGAAGGCCTGGTGAAGGCTTCTGCGGAGCAGCCGCTCCATATACGCTTTCTGCCTTTCCATCATTCTGCGGACAATGAGGCTTCCCGTTATGTAATGCAGAAGCTGGGCCGGAGTATAGAAGACAATGGGGGATCGGTAACGATCCGTGAGGATGCGCTTCATCCGCTGCAGATGCTGCGGGAGGTAAGCCAGTGCCAGGCGCTTATAGGTATGCGGCTGCACAGCCTTATCTATGCTGCGGGACAGCATGTTCCGCTGATGGGCGTCTCTTATGATCCGAAGATTGATCATTTTCTTGAGCGGGTGGATTGTCAGCCGGTAGGCAAGACAGATACACTGGAGGCAGACAAGGTAGCTGCCGGGCTTCTGGAACTGCTGCGCTCAGGGGAGCGCTGGAAGCAGGAGCGGGAGCCGCTGATTGCCGCGCTCACCCAAGAGGCAGAGGCACCGGCCCGGCGAATTGTCCAATATTTCGGCCGTAAAGGATGAGTGACAAGTGAAAGCAGATAGCGCATTACCGACAGTACCCATTTTTGGCATAAGAGTATCCAAGGCGGATATGAAGACCACCGTTTCTTATCTGACAGAGGCGGTTCATAAGCGTGAGCCTCATCAGGTAATTACTGCCAATCCGATTATGGTCATGGCGGCGCTGGAGAATCCGTCTTATATGGAGATTATGAAATCAGCTGAGCTGGTTGTCCCTGACGGAACTGGAGTGGTCTGGGCCGCGGAGTATTGTCAGGAGCCTGTAGCTGAGCGTGTAGCGGGCTTTGATCTTTTACATGAATTATTGCACCAAGGCGAAAGCTATAACTGGAGAGTATATTTGCTCGGTTCAACCCCTGAGGTGATTCGCGAGACGGCTTCCCGGTTACAAACAAGATATCCCGGTATTGTCATCGCAGGATATCATGACGGGTATTTTGGTCCGGCAGAGGATGAACACATTGTGGGCGGAATCCTTGAAGCGAAGCCTGACTTGCTCTTTGTTGCCAGAGGGGCGGACAGCCAGGAGCCATGGATCGCCAAATACAAAGCCCGGCTGCAGATCCCGGTGATGATGGGTGTCGGCGGGAGCTTTGATGTGATCTCCGGCAAGAGCCGCCGTGCACCTGTGGCCTTCCAGAAATTAAGGGCAGAATGGTTATACCGGCTGCTCAAGGAACCCACACGTTACAAAAGAATGCTTGCGCTGCCGAAATTCGCAGTAAAAGTGGTACGAGAGAAAGATAAAGTGACAAAAGACCAGTAAAATGAGGAAATTTACTGAAAAAATCCGTGGTATCGCCTAAAAACAGTATTGGAATTTGTTTTTGGTTCAGCGTATAATTCAATGCGGTAGAGAAATGGAGGTCGACTTTTCACATGTTAATCATATACATCGCCGGATTCGTTGTGTGCATGGGGCTTGCACTGCTTTTGACGCCGTTCGTGAAGAAATTCGCCATTAAGATCGGTGCGACAGATGTGCCAAATGCCCGGAAAGTGCATACGAAGATCATGCCCCGCCTTGGCGGACTCGGCATATTTCTGGCGTTTGTGTTAGGCCTGCTTGCCGTATTACCGATTATTCCGTATGACTTCACTCCCCGGGAGGCTAATTTCATTAAAGCGCTGCTATGCGGCGGAGGACTGATTGTGTTGATCGGCGGTCTGGATGACCGTTTTGAGCTATCAGCCAAAGTGAAGCTGCTGGGCCAGATTGCTGCTGCCTGTATTGTAGTTTTCGGGTTTGGCATCACGGTAGATTTCGTAAATATTCCTTTTCATAATAGCTATTCTTCCTTAGAGAGCTGGATTGCCATCCCTCTGACGATCTTCTGGATTGTCGGCGTCACGAACGCCGTGAACCTGATCGATGGGCTGGACGGGCTTGCAGCAGGCGTATCCGGTATTGCCATTGCTACGATTGCTGTCATGGCTTTCCTGATGGGGAACACCATGGTTGCCCTGCTCTGTCTGCTGCTTCTGGGCAGCATACTGGGATTCCTGTTCTTCAACTTCCATCCCGCCAAAATCTTCATGGGAGATACGGGCTCGCTGTTCCTGGGCTTCTGCCTGGCACTGCTTGCACTCCTCGGCTTCAAACAGATTGCGGTGGTTTCATTCATCACACCACTCCTGATTATCGGAGTTCCGTTATCTGATACGTTCTTCGCCATCGTCCGGCGCAAGCTGCAGAAGAAGCCGATCTTCGCTCCGGACAAAGGCCATCTCCATCACTGTCTGCGCGAGCTCGGCTTCAGCCACCGCCAGACGGTACTGATCATCTACGGCATTGCCGCATTCTTCGGTATCCTGGCAGTCATCCAGACCTCCGCTTCGCTCTACGAAGCCAACTGGGTTACCTTCGTAGTCATCTGCGTCATGCTCTTCTTCCTGCAGATCGGCGCAGAGATCACCGGCGTCATCAGCAAGACCAAGCGCCCGGTGATTGATTTGTTTTTGAGAATGCGGATGAAGGTTGATCCTGAACGAAGCTCCAAATCCTAGATTCATGATTAGCAATTTATAAAATACAAATCGCAGTGAGCACCTAACCTTACTCCAGTGGAGTAAGGTTTTTTATTTTTTTGCTAATTATTAGTCAATATCTGTCCGATAAAAATATAGAGTTGGTTAAGACGCGGAATGCTGCACAGGCCGACAATAAACCAAAAAGCAGTAGGAGGTTTCTTACGTGAAGAAAAGTTTGAAGGCGATAGGCGGAATGTTCTTAGCGATAGTGATGATGATATCCACACTTTCCTCAGCGGGTGCTGTTTATGCAGCGGACCCTGCAACAGGACAATACTTTCAGTTTACCAAGTTCAGTACAGATAAGGGTGCTCCAACTTCAGTGAATACCAGTACCGTTGACGTAGAAGGTACGTTTAATGGAGTGTCTGCTGACAGCATCTACTATCAAGTAGACGGAATTGTCAACGGGAATGTAGTACCTGGAGCAAGTGGTGCCGATGTTAAGCCGATTATTGAGAACGAGAAATTTTTCCGTTTTCCTAGTGTGAAGCTGAGCCAAGGCCTCAACCGGATCACAGTTTACGGTACCACGGCTACAGGAAGCTTAGCCAGTGGGGAAGCCTATGTTAATTTCTCCAACGTTCCTGCCATTTATAATATTGCTTTACCGGATGGTACATTGCTAAGTGAGAATACACCTACAATGGTTAATACAGCAGGATTAACTTTGACTCTGGAAGCTCCGAATGCCACAGAAGTTATGGTTAATAATTCCAAAATGTTTAACGGTGGTAGCAGTACTTTCGTTATTGCTGACATACCGTTAACTGCGGGTCTTAATAAGCTGACCTTCGTTGCAACCACAGATTCAGGTACGCGTACTTATGCGGTTACGCGTGAAGTGGTATATGCGCCTATTGATAAGGGGACTCCGAACCAGACGAAGATCGGATCTTACAAGATAGATGAGGGGAATATCGTAACAAATGCAGGCTCAGATACCCAAATTAAGGGTAAGCTTTCCGGTTCGATTACCTATCGTGTATCCGATGATACCAGCAAACCGCCGCTGTCGAATATGACCGTCACTGTTCGTAATACGACTACGGGCAGCGATGTACTAGCTAGCGGTGCTACCACAATTGATTCTACGGTTAAAAACGGGGAATATATAACGTTCCATTATACTACTACAGCTGATGTAACACTCTCTGCCAATGGCTTGTACACTATCACCTTTACAACTACCAATGGTACGTATAACGGTATGGGCATAAATCCATTGCAATTCACCTACCGGGATGCCAATGACCCTTCTATTACAGGGGTTGAACAGTTATACAGCGCAAAGGCGAGTGGGAGTTCTGTTAGTTATTCCTCATCCGGCGTGTTTACCGGCAATTCCAATTTGTTTGAGTTGCCTTTGTGGTTAATGATCAAGACAAGCGAAACTACAAGTGCTCCAGGAAATCTGGTCATTAGCTCATATCAGAATGGTAAAAAGGTATCAGATGGTCTGTTTGTCACAGATACAAACTCTATGAAGACGGCAGACGGCTACAGAGTGTTCAAGATTAATGGACTGCCAACTGGCGAGCAGACATTGCAGATTGACTTGAAGAAGGACAACTCTGCCAACAGTCCTGTCATTGATACTAAGGTGCTCCCAGTTAATTATGTGTCTGCTCCATTTATTGAGCTTACGAATATTTATAACAATCAGGTGTTTAAATATGAAGGTGAATTCACATCCATCAAGGGGCGGTTTGTAAATTTCCCGGCAGGTGATCTTAGCTCTGTCAAGGCAACTATTAATGGAACTTCGATTAAACCAACTCTCGACAGTACTTCTCCTCAAGAGTTCAGCGTAGATACTTCTGGTATCTCTCTGGTGGCCGGACCAAACAAAATTACGATTGCGGGTATCGCAAATGGAGTTCCTGTCTCGACGAACCTCACTGTGTATCTATTTCCGAATAATACACCAAATATTGATGGCGTCGTTCCTTATCCAGTAGGTCAGATCTCGGATCCGAATGGGGTGTTTATTAAGAATTCAAATCTTAATTACACGACAAACGAATCTGCGGCGGATATTCACTTTGTAGTGAATAACGCCACTCAGGTTGTCATAATGAAAGACGGTAAGCAATATGCTGTTGCAGATTATAGTGGACCTTCCGGGACTAGTGCAGGTGTATGGAGCACAGCTTCAAGTTATCTCACGACACCTGCTAACAAGGACGGAGAATTCGTGATTAAAGCTCAAGAGCTACCTACGACCGGGCTGCAGACCTTTGTCATTACAGCCAGAGTAGGAACAGTGGCAATCACGCAGACTTTGCAAATTACCCGTGAGGTTCCTCCTTATAGAATTTTGTCACCAAAGCTTCCGAATGAAAGCATCATCAAACAGAACTTTATTGATGTGAGTATTCAGGCTGAAGGGGCTACAAGCATTGTAATTGGTAAAGAACCGATGATTAAAGGGGCGAAGGACATCTTCCGTCTCGAATTGAAAGGTCTGAAAAAAGGAAAAAACACGGTTAAGTTCACCGTCACGACAGGCACGACGAAATCGAACGGAACGTTTGATGTAACCTACTCAGATGAGATCCTGCAAGGAGCACAGCTAAAAACGACTCTTAACTCATCTGGCAAGCTGACAGCCTTCCAGAATGCAGTTAGTCTCGTTTTCCCAAAAGGAACAATGCTGCGGGATGCAACGCCGACACCAGGGTCAAGTAATACCCGGCAGATCAATCTGTTCAATGAACAATATATCCTGCTTGGTATTGCTGATAAGCAAGATGGACGTACCGTGAAGCAGTATAATCCGGTAGGTGAATATGATGGAACGAGTTATCAGGACGGCAAGCTGGTTGAGGTTCCTGCCAGCGGCTTGGCTACTGCTTATATGACCCCAAAACTTCATTACGGATATGCTTCGAACTTGTATTGGATTGACCCGGGATACTTTGTTTCCGCGACGTCCATTAATGATTATTCAACTGTAGTTGCTTCTCATCCATATAAGAAGGGGAACGAATCCTTCCTCGGACATATGGGCAGATGGATGGAGCCTACACAGCAAGGGAAGATTACACTGAAATATGATCCGACAATCGTTAATGCCGCAACCTCTAATATCTCTGTTTGGAAGAATGTTGACGGCACCTGGTATAACATGGGCGGTGTGGTCAACACAGGGAGCAAGACGATTACGGCCACCTTCGACGGCTTTGGTTATTACACTGTAATGAGCTTACGCTACAGTTATGATGATATTGTCTCCCACACCTATGCGCGCAGCGAGCTGGAGACTATTTTATCCAGAGGGATTATGAATGCGAAGGATGCTAATGAGTTTGGCGTGTATGAGAATGTTACGCGTGGGGAATTTGCTACCATGCTCGTTAAGATTATGGGTATTCAGCTTGATTACGAGCCAAACAATCTGACTTTCTCAGATGTGGTTAAATACAGTGATTATCACTGGGATTATCGTTATATAGAAACAGCGGTCCGCAAAGGGATTATCCGCGGAACAGCACCGAGAATTTTCTCTCCTAACCGCACCTTATCCAGAGAGGATGCAGCGGTGATGATCGCTCGTGCAATGAGCTTGAAGCTTGGAAACAATGCCACCGATCTGGCGGCCCTGCAGAAGCTGTTTACGGATACGGGATCAATTGTGTCGGTATACTCAGCTCCTTCTATCCTTGCAGCCTACAAAGCCGGTGTAATTTCTGGAATTGAAAACAAGCTGGTGGCTGGACAAAAGAAGGCAACATTCCGTTTCGATCCGCAAGCCAACTTTACGAGGGCGGATGCAGCAGTAATGGCACAGCGTATTATGGCTAAGATGAAGAGGTTGTAAAAAAAATATATATATGAAGTAAAAATAAGCCTCTGACTCCCTGTTTACGGGAAAGAGGCTTATCTTTTACAATTTCCATATACAAATCTTTGAATTGTGTGTTACTTTGCGTTACAATGACCTAAGAAGCTGTAAGCACAAACATTTAATGCAAGAAGGAGAAAGCTATCGATGAAACCGATTTTATCAAAAGCACAATTGGATTACACGAAAGCAAAGAATATGTTTGAGAATAGAGCAAAGGTTATGGAAAAGGAAATTGCAGCGAAGCGGGCACTGCAGGAGATCACTCAGGAAGTAATGGAAGAGCTTGTTCAAGCAACTGGCTTCCATGATGCTTATAATGAACTTGTTATTGCTGAGAATGCTTTGATCGATTGGTCCCATAGCACCATCAAGCATGAGAAGACCTACCGTGAGAACCGCGCAGCGATTGATGCCATGTATGAGAATGTAAATGCAAGCCCTGAGAAGCGCCAGGAGTTAATACAGCTATCGATGAAGATTCGATAGCCCTGGATATACTGAGTTGAAGGTAAGGCTGCTGAGTTGATCTCAGTAGCCTTTCTTTATGTCAATCATTATCCGGGAACGTGTTAACCCTGCTGCAATGTGGGTATATACTTATTAGCTCGAATGTTGGTCAACAAAAAAATCACATTTAGTATACAATATTTGTTTATGAACTTAGCAAATATTGTTTAATGACGTTTGGAATGCCTCTATGCTATACTGATTCCCGTAGCCACCCAACATTAACAATAGTTAGTAGAACATACATATTGTATCTTCTAGAGTATCGGGGCAGGGATACAGCAGGGCAGAAAAAGTTTTTTTAACCAAAGCGCAACTTTTTTGAAACTATTGCGTTTAAGGTGTAGAGTCACTTGCACAAGGCAATTGCGGAATGCCCTCAAGGCACTGTTCATTGCTAAATGGAAAAATTAGCTTTACGTGACTAGAGGCACATTGTATAATACTTAGGTAGAATTAGGAATCTAGTATTACTATGCCTTGAAGCTGTTTACAAGTTTCTGTGATACCCGTCACAGACATTATTTATACTTAATCTGCTCAACTCGGGAAAGGGGGTGCTCGACAAATGAGTGATATGAGCTACACAACTAAAGAAAAATCCCAGTTTATGAATGTCCAAGGAGGAGAAAAAAAGGTTATGAAGAAAATTTTATCCGTAGCATTATCTACAGCAATGGCATTCTCGATGTTTGCCTCTGTAGCATTTGGTGAAACAGCAAAGGTAACTCCACAACAAGCATTTGATGCTTTAGCAGCAAAGGGTGTTGTTAATGGGTTCCCTGATGGTAAGGCTCATCTTGATAAAGATTTGACTCGCGGAGAATTCGCTAAGATCGTTACTAAATTGTTCGGTCTTACTGAAGTAACTGGCAAGTTGTCTTACAACGATAAAGGTTACAACGCTAAAAACTGGGCTGTTCCTTACATCGAAGCAGTTACTGCAGCAGGATTGATGCAGGGTCAAGATACTGTTAAAGGTATCTTCAACTACAACGGTAAAGTAACAGTTGAAGAAGTAGCTAAAGTATTGGCTATCGCTCTTAAGCTGGAACAACCAACTACAACTGATAACAGTGCATCTGTATGGGCTAAGGGCTATGCGCAAGCAGTTATCAACGCTGGTCTGGTAGAGAAAACTGCCAACTTCAAAGCTAACGCTCTTCGTTCTTTGGTAGTTGAAACAGCTTACTATGCTGACCAAATCGGTAAAGTTCCTACATTGACTGTAACTACTGCTGAAGCATTAAGCCCAACCAAAGTAGTTGTAACTTTCTCTGACAAGACAACTGCAAACGTTGAATTGACAACTGCTCTGGTAGCAGGCGTTGAAACAACAATCAACTTCAAACACCTTGAAAAGGACTACACTGCAAAAGTAACTCTGCAGGCTCCTAAGGTAGTTTCTGCTACAGCACCAAACGCTAAGCAAGTTGTGATTAAATTCAACCGTGCTATCGATATTGATACACTGGCTGAATCCAGCAAAGTTATCGATGGTGTTGTAAAGGTTACTAAGGTTGGAAGCGAAACTGATGAAGTTGCTAATGCATATGTAACTTTGAGCGCTGATAACACAGAAGCTACTATTACTCTTCCTGGTGTTAAAGCACTTAAAGGTAACTACACAGTTGTAGTAAGCGATGCTGTTAAAACTACAGCTGGTGAAGCTATCCCAGCATTCACAAGTTTGCTGCCTGTAGCTGATACAGTTGCACCAACTGTAGCTTCAATTACTTCTTCCGCTAAACAGACTACTAAAGATGTTTATGTAACCTTCAGCGAACCGGTTAAAACTACTGGTATCGTAGCTTACGTAAATGGTTCTGCTGCTTCCACTACTGTTCAGAATGATACTTACACTGAATTCAAACTGAGCGGAGTAACATTGGAAAGTGGTAAATCTTATGACGTATCCCTGCTTAATGTAACTGACTTTGCAGGTAATGTTGCTACTCCAAACCCAATTAAAACAACTGTAACTGTCGTTTCCGATGTTGCTGCTCCTGTGATCAAGAGCGTAACTCCTGTAAGTGATAAGTTCGTTGAAGTTGAGTTTGATAAGAATGTTGACCGTGCGTCTTTGGTTGGTAATGTACGTCTCCTGAATGCCGTTGGTGAAAGCCAAGGTACCTTCAGCGTAATTACCACTGAAAATGGCAAAAAGTTCACTCTGCAGAGCCCATTGACTAGCTTCCCATCCACCGGTACTTTCACTGGTAGCGTAGTGTTTGGAGCGACAGTTAAGGATACATTGGGTAATACTCTGGGAACTGCTTCGAGTCAAGCAATCACATTCACTAAGGATACTGTTGCTCCAACTGTTACTGGTATCACTTATACTACTTCTGGCTCTGTTAAAGGTATTAGATTGACATTCTCAGAAGATGTTGTGAATAGTGGCGTTGGTTCTGTAGTGCTGATCAACAACAAAACTGGTCAATCTACTTCGATTGCTAACACTACAAGCGGTAGCGGCAAAACGTTTATCTTGACTGGTGTTAATGTAGAAGCTGGTGAATACACTGTACGCCTGCCAGAAGGACTCTTCAAGGATAAATCCTTCTCTGCTAATAAACTTGCGGCAACTGTGCTTACAGTGACTATTGGTTCTGCTGCTACTGATAGCGAATCTCCAGTATTGTTTAATAACGGAATTCAATTCAATGACAGTCAAAAAGTATCCGCAACAAGCAATGTTTATGGTGATGCTACTATCACTGTCGACATCAAAGATGCAAGCGGCTTGAATGTTGCTTCTGTGATGGATGTTAACAGCTATACTCTGGATGACAAGGCTCTTCCTTCAGGTAGCTATGTAACTATTCAGACTCTCACAGAAGGTGGGGTTGTGACAAGCAGCTCTTCCAGTCCGAAATTTGCTCGTGCAACAATTCATATCCCAAGTTCTTCTATCACTGAAACAAAAACTGACTACAAGTTCATCGTTAATGGTGTTACTGATACTTCTGGTAACCCGATTGTAGCAGCTAGCAAACCTGGTAAATTGACTAGCAGAACTAGTCCGCTCCTTACTTCGGCAGTAGTGTCCAGCGGCAACTCTTATGAGCTGATCCTTGGATTCTCTAAAGAAGTTACAGTTCTGAACAAACAAGATCTGCAATTCTATATCAATAATGATGTTGCTGCTGCCAACGTTATCAATCAAGATTACTACACAGTAACTAAGATTGTTAACGGATCTGACAAAGGCAAATGGTCTGTTACTTTCTCCAAGAAAATTGTTGATTCAAGTGCAGCTGTAGATACTCAGCTGGATCTGAACTCCAACGAAGTTAACAGAATCATCGTTAAGGTTGCTGGAACAACAACTGCTAGAGATGGTGATGGTAACATCCTCACTGATAGCACTGAAATTTCCGCTAAGTAATCTCCGATTAACGAAGCAAAGAATAGCCTCTTCGGAGGCTATTCTTTTTTTATAGCCATTTATCCCACCATAAGGAGGAATCAACTTTGAAGACCGCTTGGAAAGTTACGATGTCAGCAGTGTTGCTGGCGGGTGGCCTGTGGGCAGGCTCCATGCTTAACTTAACGGCTGAAGGTGCCGGTGTCGGTTCACAGCCAGGCACGGCAGAGGACCCGGTGGTTACTAAGAGCTATGTGGACCAACAGATTCAGAAGGCTTTGCAAGGTGGAACAATTAGTCCACCTACTCAGACTCCGGCTGCTACTGCGACTAATGCACCGGCTGCAACCACATCACCAACGAAAGCTCCGGCAACGGGTCCAGGTGATACAGGCACTGCCAGCGAAATCGTTGATGTGAAACCTGGACAAACCCTGATTGCCGGGGCGGGTGCAGAATTTATTGTTCGCGCCGGCAAAGCGGTTATTTATTCCCAAGATGCTAATGGAGTAGCTGACTTGACGGATGGTGTCGATTTGGCGAATGGTGTAGCTGCGCCTACGAATCATCTGTTATCTTTCCCCCGGGATGGCCGTGGAATTGCTGTACAGGACGGTCAAACGATGAAAATCGTTGTTATGGTCCGTGGAGCATATACTCTGAAATAAGCTGCAACCCATTTAAGTTACACTACAATTTACATTTTCTTTCTATATAAAGATTGCCCTATTTTGGACCTCCATATACACCGGAACTCATTCCCACAGTTGACAAACATTAAGCCGACTCAGGCCTTTGGGATTCGTACACAATACCACCTGTAATCTTAAAAAAAATTCGCAGGAGGTGCTGTAACATGGCACGTACAAATCGCACTGTGGTACCAGAGAGCCGGGCAATGCTGAAACAAATGCAATATGAAATTGCTTCTGAATTCGGATTATATGGAGCTTCGTACGGCGGAGGAATGGATACGGAATTTGCTTCTGAGCTGGGGACGATTGGCGGAGCAAGTGTTTCTGGAGGTACTCCATATCTGGGACATCTAAGCTCCAGAGATAATGGATCTGTTGGTGGGGAAATCACAAAGAGGTTGATCAAACAGGCGGAGCAGTCTCTTTTCGCATAACTGGCTTCAATTGACAGCCACCGGTAAATAAGATAATATGACCTTTGAGGAAGGCCGTAGACCTTTTCCATCCGGAAAAGGTTCATTTTTTGAATAAAACAGGCATTGGCCATTATTATTCTACTACTTATATTTGGCCTGTTATCTACTAGGGAGCCCCCTTGAATACAGTGTCAGATCAACAATATGGGAGGTTGTTGTATATGTCGATCAAAGGGCGTCATCTGTTTACTTCTGAGTCCGTAACGGAGGGACACCCCGATAAAATCTGTGATCAGATATCCGACGCGGTACTAGATGCATTTCTTGCTAACGATCCTAATGCCCGTGTAGCTTGTGAGGTAGCTGTAGCAACAGGTCTTGTGCTTGTCATCGGGGAAATTAGCACTAAATCTGAATATGTGGATATTCCGGCAATCGTACGTAATACTATTAAGGAAATTGGCTATACCCGCGCGAAGTTTGGCTTTGATTATAATACTTGTGCTGTCCTTAGCTCCTTGAACGAGCAATCGGCAGACATTGCCCAGGGTGTAAATGCTGCTCTTGAGCATCGGGACCCTGCGTCATTAGCTGAAGAGACTGCTAACATTGGTGCCGGGGACCAAGGTCTGATGTTCGGGTTCGCTACGAATGAGACACCTGAGCTTATGCCGCTTCCGATTGCCCTGTCTCACCGGATTGCCCGGCGTCTGGCGGAAGTCCGTAAAGATGGAACTTTGAAATATCTGCGCCCGGATGGCAAAACCCAGGTTACGATTGAGTACCAGGGCGACAAGCCGGTGCGTGTGGATACTATCGTTGTATCTACCCAGCATGCAGAAGAAATTACCCTTGAGCAAATTCAGGCAGACATCAAAGAGCATGTCATTCTTCCGGTTGTTCCGGCTGAACTATTGGATGAAGCCACTAAATATTTCATAAATCCTACTGGCCGTTTCGTTATTGGTGGTCCTCAAGGAGATGCCGGTCTGACTGGTCGTAAGATCATTGTGGATACATATGGCGGTTATGCCCGTCACGGCGGCGGAGCCTTCTCCGGTAAAGATCCGACCAAAGTGGACCGTTCTGCAGCCTATGCGGCTCGTTATGTAGCGAAGAATCTGGTCGCTGCCGGCCTTGCTGACAAGTGCGAGATTCAATTGGCGTATGCTATAGGTGTTGCTACCCCTGTATCGATCAATGTGGATACATATGGAACGGGCAAGATCAGTGAGGAGAAGCTGGTTCAACTGATCAGCGATAACTTTGATCTTCGTCCGGCAGGAATCATCTCGATGCTGGATCTGCGTAAGCCTATCTATAGACAGACAGCAGCTTATGGACATTTTGGCCGTACCGATGTGGACCTTCCGTGGGAACGCGTGGATAAGGCGGATTTGTTAAAGGCCCAGTCTGGAATCTAAGAAATTAAGAATAAATATGCCCATACAGAAGCCCTCATGAAGAGGGTGATGTGTGGGCATTTTTTTGTGAAAAGAGCAAGCCGATGTGCCCTCAGCCGTCATCTTCTAAACTTTGGAAGCCCTTTAGCCGAAATATAACAGTATACAAATACAAGAAGTGCTGGAAGGGCTGAAAGGGGTTTTTTAAGAATGAGAAAGAAATTAAGAATAGGAACGGCAATTATCATTGCAGGCAATCTGCTGCTTGGTCTGGGCAGTCCGGCTATCGGTATACATACATCAGCGGTATACGCCGCTTCGGAATTCGGAATCAGCATTTCTCCTGCGAACGGGTCTGCTTTTGTAAATGTCGGGGCTTCGCTGGGGCTTGGCTTTGACCGCCAGGTGATCCCGCAAGCCGGGAAAATCACCATTACAGATGTAAATGCCGAAACGGTATTTACGGAAATTGCAGTCGGGAGTGCAGGACTAATCGGAAACTCGTCAAGCTACGAGATCAAGCTAGGCGCCAGCCTTAAATTTGCTCCCTACAAAACCTATAGCGTAAGTGTGCCTAAGGGGCTGTTTAAGGATAGTGCAGGCAATGAATCTGCCGCAACAAGCTGGAAGTTCACGACAGCCCCGGAGGTAAATCCGGCGATTACAGCAAGCAGCATGTCTCCTGCCATCAATTCCAGAGTAGAGGCAGGTAGCTTAACGGAGCTGAGTATTCGCTTATCTGGAGTCCTTACAGCCGGAGGAGGCAGCGTCAGGCTGCTCTCGTCAGCGGATAACGCGGTTATACAAGAGTTTGCGATCAGAGATGGAGAACCTGGGGTAGCATTCCAGAGTGCAGATTCCTCGACAACGGTGACGTTGACACTGGCTAATAAGCTTCCATCCGGCGGGAATTATTATGTCCTTATCGACGCTTATGCATTCAAGGATGCTAATAATACAACCTATCAGGGGATAGCAAGCGGCAGCGGCTGGAGCTTCTCCACGGTCGGCACGGGTACTATCTCTGCATCTACGGCTCCAGCCAATGCATCTTTTGGCGCATCGGTTAGTGGAGCCCTTAAGCTATACTTCGACCGCCCGATGAGTCCGGCCTCTGGAGTAATCTCGGTCTCTCCAGGTGCAGGGGACCCTAGAACAAGATGGCTGAATGTCAATTCAACGAATGTTACCGGTGGGGGAAGCTCGACAATAACTCTGTTGCCAGCCTCCGCAGCTTCACCGCTATTGAGCGGTACACTATATACAGTGACTATACCGCAGGGAGCTTTTTATGATCAGGATGGTCATATCTTTCCGGCTTCAGGACCGTACTCCTGGACGTTCACGACGGCATCACTGACAAGTCTGTCTGTAGCCGCGTTATCACCAGCAGACCGCAGTGAGTCGGTAGATATCTCCAAAACAATAGCGGTTAATTTCAACCAGGAAGTTGTCTACAATAGCACAGTCGCGAACGGAGTTGTTCTGTACAAAAGCAATGGATCTAAAGTGAATGCGGCAGTTCAGCAAGGCTCCTCTGCTAAAGAATTCATCATTAAGCCGTCCGCAGCGCTGGAATCAGATACGATCTATTATATCGACATCGCCAAAGGAGCTTTCACAGATGCCGCAGACCCCAGTGTGCAGTATGAGGGATTAAGCGGTACCAAGTCTTGGAGCTTCCGCACTGTAGCCATAGATAAGACTCCGCCATCGCTGACGAGCGCAGTGCTAGAGAACAACCGGACGATCCGCCTGAGGTATAATGAGACGCTTAATGCTTCAGTGGCTCTGCTGGCTTCCAGCTTCGGGGTAACCGTCAATGAGGAAAGCCGGAATATTGAAAGTGCCTATATTCAAGGAGACAGTGTATTTGTAGTGATTAGCACAGGTATCGCTGTAGGCCAGAATGTAAAAATCAGCTATACCGGCGGCGTGCGGACGATTCAGGATACGAGCGGGAATGCTGCGCCTACCTTTTCTGGACAGCAGATCACTAATACTATAGAATCGGCGCTCCCTACGCCCAAAGAAGGCAGAATTACTGGCAGAACAGTGACACTGACCTTCAATGATACGCTCAAAACGGTCTCTCCTTATGCGTATGATCAGTTTGTGGTAACAACTGATGGATATTCGCTTGGGGTGAATTCAATCAGCTCCAGCGGCAACACCCTTTATTTAACAGTGGGTTCCGAGGTGGGCAATTCGGAGTCGGTCCGGGTATCCTACTACGCCGGTTCGTATCCGCTGGTTAGCTCTCTGGGGCAGAATATTGCAAACTTCGCTGAGTTTAACATCCGCAATAGTAAGGATAATGTGCCGCCGGTGTTCCAGAATGCGACGGGCGGAGGAAAGAAAATTACAATGAATTACAATGAGGGATTATCTGACAGTAACCTTCCGATGAACAGCCAGTTCTCGGTCCTGGTGGGAGGTAGCCCGAATTACGTCACAAATGTTGCAGTACGTGGAAGCAGTGTGACATTAACACTTCAAAATAACATGGTAGCAGGTCAGACTGTAACAGTCTCCTATGTACCCGGTGTAAAAGGCTTAACTGATCTTAACGGCAACCGGGCTGTTTATGTGGACTTGAAGCCGGTTGATCTGAGCGATATCACCGTATCGGAGATCAGCAGCGCAACAGTGAACGGTAATGAGCTGACGGTAACTTTTGTCCAAAGTATGCTGACTTCTTCTGCACTGAGCACTTCGCAGTTTGCAGTCAGATTGAATAGTACCACTACCCTGGTTCAGAGTTATACCCTAACAGGCAACGTCCTCAAACTAATGCTGGCTGATTATGCGGGTAGCGGGCAGACAGTTGACTTATCCTATACTACGGGGACATCCTTCATTAAGGATCTTAACGGAAATGCACTCGCTTCGTTCTCGCAGCTTCCGGTGAAGAACCTTACTGGAGGTGTGGCGGCTGCTGTACCAACAGATGCGAACCGTCCAGCTTATCTGGGGACCTTGGAGGCAAGCGAGTTTGGAGACGCGCTCCCGCTACTGAAGAGTGATTCCGCCGTAATCGCAGCAGACCGCTCAATTTACAGTCAGGATGTGAAAAGATACAGTCTTAATGCAGATAAGCTGGCAGCCAGTTATATGTATTTAAACGCACAGGGCACGGCTTCACTAGTGTTTGAGGTGCCTTCCACCGAATTGGCAGCCTATGTTACTGTACCTCTACAGCCACTCGTGGATGCGTTCAACCGCAACAAGGCTTCGTCATTTGGTATTCGTTATGGGGATCAGATCTATAGTGTTGATCTCGGTAAAATAGACCTCAACGGAATCGTAGCCAGTCTAAATACAACCGGCAGTAATATTTCTCTTATCTATCGCATAGAGAAAATGCCTTCTGAGGCGTTTGCTCCATTCGTCCAAAGACTTCAGACACAGGGGCTAACCAGTATAACCCCTTTGGCTGATCTTCGGCTGGCTGCATCTGTGACAGGTAATTACGCTAATGAGACTGCGCTTAGCTTACCAGGGAAGTACATGATCCGGACAACAAGTTCAAATAGCAGTGAGCAGACTTCTGTAGCACGACTAGATCAATCCTATTACGATGCAGCTTATCTGCCTACAACTAGTATTACTAAAGGGACTTACAAAGTAATGCGTGCATTGACCAGCGGAAATCAGATCGTTGGAGCATTTTCCTCCACGCGCTCTTTTGCAGACATGGCTACTCACTGGAGTAACACGGCTGTTGCTGAACTGGCAGCCAAGAATATCATCGACAACAGCTATGGCAGCCAATACAAGCCGGATCAAGCCATCACCCGGGGTGAGTTTGCAGTAATGCTAAGCAGAGGGCTAGGTCTGCTAGGGGATAGCGTGACAGCGCAGCGCTTCTCAGATGTGCAGTCATCCAGTCAAACGGGCAATTATATCGGCGCCGCAGCCAAAGCCGGCATCATCAATGGCAATACGGACGGGACCTACCGTGCGGAGGATAAAATTACCCGTGAGCAGATGGCGATTATGATGGTGAGGGCGCTTGAGTATACGGGGCAGCCTGTAACGCTAAGTGCATCTGTAATGGATACGCTTAGCCCGTTCAAGGACCGGGCGAGGATTCTAAGCCAGAGTATCGAATTTGTAGCCAAGGCAGTCAAGGCGGGGATTATTCAGGGAGTCAGCACCACGCAATTCCAGCCGCAGGGTAATGCTACCCGAGGGCAGGCTGCGGTCATGCTGCAGCGGATGCTGAAGACAGCAGGCTATTTGTAAGAGCAAGGGAATTGTATAGTTAAGCAGAGCATCCGGTCTATGGGCCGGGTGCTTTTTTGGCATACCTGGACAGCTCCAGCGTGACTCCGCTCATCCGGTAAAACCTGCTAGTTCTCTCCAATTTTCGCAACTTTTCGAGCTGAATTCAGTCTATTAAAGGTATAGTCTATTACTATGAACTGATATCCAGGTCTTGATAGCGAGGTAGAAGAGTACAAATAGATGGGAGAGTTACACTGAAATGAATGAGCTTTTCATGGGGAAAAAGAGTACTGAGTCAACACGGGGAAATCAATGGTCGCCTGCTAAAAAATGGATTGCTGCATCCCTGGCGGGTGTAATCTGGATCATGCCGGTTGTCGGGAGTGAAGGTGCAGGATGGCTGGGCGCAAGCACTGCGCCGGTAGCACAAGCAGCAGCGTCCTTCTCGGCGACGAAACTGAGTGAAGAGGTTATCACTTCCGGTGCGATGATGATGAAATATAAGTTTACCACGGTGCGTTCAGGTAAGAGTGCCACAGGACTGGCCAGCGTCATTCGTGTCGATCTGAATAATCCTTATGTCTCTCTGGATGTCATGACCGGCAAAGGCGGGAATCTGACGACACGGCAGAGCACAGGGGGCATGGCGGCGGAGACAGGCGCGGTCGCGGCGGTGAACGGGGATTACTTCAATACCGGCGGAGAAGGTGCACCGATTGGCGGCCAGGTGTCGGGCGGTGTGCTCGTGTCCACTCCTTCACAGCTAAACGGAATGTATGCTTTTGCAGTAACCAAGGACCGTAAACCTATCATTGATGAATATACGTTTGAAGGGATGCTGACCGCAGAGGATGGCTCCCAGTTCCCGCTGTCCGGCATCAACAAAGGGGCCTACAATCCCGAAGGCGGCAGCTCGACTTACAGTCATGCTAATGCAGCTTATATCTACACGGATGCGTGGACAGCGCTGGAGCGGCCTAAGGGCAGTTCTACTACACCGACAGAGGTGCTGGTAGAGAATGATACGATTACCCAGATCTCGCTGGATTCGGCTCTGCCGGTGACCGTACCCAAAGGCGCTTATATTCTGCGGACGCACGGGCTGGCTGCCGAGTTCGTCAAGGCACATCTGGTTGTAGGACAAAAGATAAACAGTACCTATCTGCTCCGTTCCAAAACCACCCAGCAGGAGCTCGATCCTTCTACGCTGCAGATGATGATCGGGGGGCATACGATTCTGGTCAATAACGGCAAGGCGTCGTCGTTCTCCCGTTCTACAAGCAGCATTGGCGGGTACCGGGCGCGTACAGCGCTGGGCTATTCCCAGGATGGCAGATATGTATATGTCATTGCAGCCGAGAAGAATAGCAATAGTGCGGGTCTGTCGCTGACAGAGCTGCAATCCTTCATGACGAATATCGGGGTGTGGAAAGGAATTAATCTGGACGGAGGGGGCTCTACAACGATGGTAGACCGCCCGCTGGCTGAAACCTCGACTACGCTTACCTTCAATACCGAATACGGCAAGGAGCAGCGCACAATCGTTAACGGCGTGGGAGTATATACTTCTGCTCCGCAAGGTGAAGTGAAAGGAATCAAGATCAGCGGCAGCTCGGTACTGTTAATCGGGCAAAAGGCCACATACTCCCTGAAGGGCTATGATACGTACTACAATCCGGTGGATGTAGCGGCGGCTAATCCGGCCTGGACCGCAAGCGGCGGGAGTGTGACTGTGAATGCGGGTGAAGCCACGGCCGTCAAGCCGGGAACCGTCAAGCTGAAGGCGACCAGCGGAACAGCGAGTGCGGAGACCGAGGTCACCGTTCTGGGCGGAGAAGACCTGTCCAGCCTGATTGCAGGTACAGCAACTGCACCGCTGCAAGCAGGAGCCACTGTATCGGTTCCGGTTAGCGCGGTGTCGAAGAGCGGAGCAACGATAGCTGTTCCGGCAACCGCACTGAAGTGGGAGTTTATCGGCTTCAAAGGAAGTGTGGGGGACGGCAAGCTTAAAGTGGAGGCAGTCGATCCTGGCGTAACTACCGGATATGCAATTGCCCGTTATGACGGCTTCAGCACGGCGGTTGTCTTATCTACTGCAGCTGCTACGGCGTGGGAGGATTTCGAGAATGCCAATTATCCGTTCGCGTTCACAACCAATGCGGCAGGGGTTACTGGAACAGCAGCAGTAGTTGCGGGCAGCGCAGAGCGTGCAGGCTCGAAGGTCTTATCGCTTAGCTACGATATGAGTGCAGGCACCGGTAAAATGTACGCATACGCCCAGTTCAACGGTACAAAGGGCAAGGAGATTCCGGCGGCGGCAACCTCCATGTCAGTCGATGTGATGGGGGACATGAGCCTGAACTGGATGCGTGCCGAGCTGACAGATGCCAGCGGAAAGACGGCCTATATTGATCTGGCGAAAGTTATCGACTGGAACGGCTGGAAGACGCTTAATATCGATCTGTCCGGCTCAGGGATTAAATTCCCAGCTTCCCTTAAGAGACTTTACGTGGTAAATGTAGAAGAAGGCCAGGATGAACGGGCCAAGACAGGGACAGTGGCTTTTGATAATATTTCCTTCGTGATGCCATCGCTTTCCAGTGAGGCGGGACTGCCCAAAGGGACGGCGGCGATGAGCATTGGAGGCAAGGCGATGACGGTTAACGGCACCAAGCGGCCGATTGATGTTGCGCCGATCGTGAAGGACGGCAGTACGTATGTGCCGATAAAATATGTTCTGGACGCGTTCGGCGGCAATGCGGTCTGGGATGCGAAGACTAAGAAGATTATGGTCCTCCGGGGCTCTAAGGCGCTGGATCTGACCGTGAATAAGAAGGAGTTCGTACTGAACGGGAAGCGGCAGAGTGCTGAAGTAGCACCGATGATTCTGAATGCCAGGACTTTAGTACCGCTTCGACTCGTGACAGAACAGCTCGGACTCACTGTAAAATGGGAACAGAACACTAAGACCGTAACTATCGAATCGTGATATGTTAATATAAAGGAAAGCCTTTAATACGATTCGATAGAAATGGGGCAAGCATCCGTGGAATTTCAAGCCGATGCGATAGATCGGGTGATTAAAAACACCATCGACGTGATGGAGAGCAGCAAGTATCAGATATTCGAAATATTGCAGGTGGCACGCGATGAGCTTGCTGCACTCAACAAAGAACTGCAGCGGGTCATGGAAGAAACGGATGAAACATTGCAAAAGGTAGACAAGCTGGAGCAGCAGTACCACCGCTCCCGGATCCGGCTGACAGAGGTCAGCCGGGATTTTGTCCGCTACACGGAGAAGGATATACGGATTGCCTATGAGAAGGCGACGGAGCTGCAGCTGGAGCTGATGATGACCAGGGAGAGGGAGGCTTATCTGCGGAGCAGACGCGATGAATTGCAAATGCGGGTTCGCAGTGTCGAAAATTCTGTAGAACGTGCCGAATCGATTGGTTCGCAAATGAGCGTTGTCCTGGAATATCTGTCCGGAGAACTAGGTCAAGTGACGCGAATTGTCGAATCTGCGAAGAACCGCCAGATGATTGGACTCAAAATAATCCTGGCTCAGGAAGAGGAACGGAAAAGAATTGCCCGGGAAATTCATGACGGTCCTGCTCAAATGCTGGCGAATCTAGTCCTAAGGACGGAAATTGTAGAAAGAATGCTGGTAAAGCAGGAATTTGGGCTGGTACAAGCCGAAGTAATAGACTTAAAGGGGCAGGTAAGATACAGCCTGGAAGAAATGCGCAAGGTGATTTTCAACCTGCGTCCGATGGCGCTTGATGATTTGGGACTGATTCCGACTCTGCGGAAGTATGTGCATGATTATGAGGAGAAGACGAAGATCCGCACCTCTTTTGAAACCAGGGGGAAGGAGCACCGTTTGTCCTCGGCGATGGAAGCGGCGGTATACCGGCTGGTGCAGGAGGCTCTGTCCAATGCGGCGAAGCATGCTTATCCGAGCTACGTACTGGTAGAGATTACTTATCAGGCTCAATTGATCAAGATTGTTGTGAAAGACAATGGCTTAGGCTTCAATGTGAAAAAAATCAGTGAACAAGCCAACCGGGAAAGCTTCGGTCTGGTGGGTATGCGCGAACGCGTGGAATTGCTGGAGGGAAGAATGGAAATACAATCAGCCGAGAACCAGGGCACAACAATCGTAATTCACATTCCGACGAATGTGGAAAAGGGAAAGGAGTAATGTGATGGAGAACCAAAACTCTGGCAAAGCGCCCATTAAAGTTCTTTTGGCCGATGATCATCAATTGTTTCGTGAAGGGCTTAAACGTATTTTGAATATGGAGGATGACATCGAGGTCATTGGCGAATGCGGGGACGGCATCCAGGTGCTTGAATTCTGCAACGGCAATAAGCCGGATATCGTGCTGATGGATATCAATATGCCGATTGAGAACGGCGTGGAGGCTACGCAAAAGCTCCGTGAAATGTTCCCGGATGTCAAAGTGATTATCCTCTCGATTCATGATGATGAAAGCTATGTGTTTGAGACGCTGCGCAAGGGGGCGAACGGGTATCTGCTGAAGGATATGGAGGCCGAGTCGCTGATTAATGCGATCCGCTCTGTATGCGAGGGACATGCTTTTATCCATCCGAAGGTGACCGGCAAGCTGATTAATCAGCTGCGGCGCATGACGTACCTTAACGAGACTGGCGCTATGGCCGAGACGGCCGTGAAGGAAGCCGGTGTCAAATTCGTTGCAGGCGATAACAATCCGCTGACCCGCCGCGAGGCAGAGGTATTGCGGTTGATGGCGGAGGGCAAGAGTAACAAGATGATTGGGGAGTACCTGTTTATCAGTGAGAAGACGGTCAAAAACCATGTCAGCAGTATTCTGCAAAAGATGGAAGTGGACGACCGTACGCAGGCTGTAATTAATTCTATCAAATACGGCTGGGTAACTTTATAGCTTCCCTCATAAACTTTTAACTGAGCGTTTTGGAGAATCCTAATGATCCTTATAAACGGTACATAACTTGTATGCAGCCGAGAGCTGCAGCCATAGTATTGTTTCAGTCCGCACTCTATTCGAATTTTGCAAAATGCTAACTTAAATATGTACCCTAAGTTGAACTGGCGGGTGGGCTCCCGCGCTAATGGGCTGTCACCGTCCTTTTATCACCGGCATATAGTGTGGGTATAAGAGGGAGGTGCATCTTCATGATCGCCCAGTTAATCTGGATTATCTCTATTTATGCATCCGCAGCAGCCCTTGTTCAACTCCTGCATCATCGGGAAGAGACCCGGGCAGCAGCACGGACTGGTAAGCGGCTTCACTATATTCTGATTACCCGTAATCATGAGGCCGTGGTGGAGTGGTATCTCAGGGTTTTTGCAGTGTATGCTTGCTGGATCGGCAGGCCCCTGCAGGTCACCTTGGTGGATGACGGTTCAGAAGACAGGACCATGGCGGTAGCCTCACGGATGGCTTATCATAACTCTTCTATTGAATTTGCACCTGCGGTGCCGTTCTTCGGCCTCGCGGACAGGGCAGAACTCCGTCAGGGGGTTACGGTAGACCTGCGGGTGCAGGAGCCGCTGCTGCCGCTGCGGATGATGCGGTTGCCGGGAAGCGGGAAATCCCCATCCAAGCCCGGCGAATGACAGCTAAATATGTAAGTTACGGGTGAAGCACACTCTCCAGGAATGGGGCGGTGTGCTTTTTGGCGTGCTCTAAAAGATAAGGAGGCGTTGGGGTTGAAGGTGGCGGTGTATGTGGTGGCGCAGGGCGGACAGTGGCAGGCCCGGATTTCATTGAATCTGGCGGTGGATGAATTATGGTGGGCGGGTGAGGCGGAGGGGCTGGGAGGGTGGGGAGGGCGCTGGGTAGTAGGGGGAGGTCAAGTGGCAAACGGGGAAAGCCAAGCGGCGGAACGAAAAGGTCAGCGGGCAGACCAGAGAAGTCAAACGGCGGACCGGAAAGGTCAGCGGGTAGCTCGGGAAAGCCAAGCGGCGGACCGGAAAGGTCAGCGGGTAGCTCGGGAAAGCCAAGCGGCAGAACGGAAAAGTCAGCGGGCAGACCAGAGAAGCCAACCGGCAGACCGGGTTGTGGTGCTCTCCCGGTCACTGCCGCTGGGCTGGGCGGTGAAGCTGGCAGCAGCCTGCAAGTTCACGGACCAGATGCAGCGCTGGGATGAGTCAGCCTGGAGGAAGTACGCCGCTGCTCTCTTGAAGGCAGAGATCCGGGCGGAGCAGGCTGCCGGAGGTGGACGGGAAGCGGGCTGGCCTTTCGAGGAGATTCAGGTGTATAAGCTGCCGGAGGACAGGGGATGGAGCGAGGATGAGGGGAGAGTGGTTGGAGGATGGAACGGGGGGCGTAAGGCAGGGGTCAGTGAGTGGAGGGATAGAGAGGGATTTGAATGGGGGGATGAGCCGGGGAGCGAGTGGGAGAGTGGGAGGGACAGCGGCGGGGAGAAGGAGTGGGAGAATGAACGGGTTATCGAGCGGGGAAGTAGGAGGGAGAGCTGGCGAGGGAACGAACAGGTGAACTTACGGGGGCATGAGCTGGAGG
Source organism: Paenibacillus sp. FSL M7-0896 (assembly GCF_037975415.1). NCBI lineage: Bacteria > Bacillati > Bacillota > Bacilli > Caryophanales > Paenibacillaceae > Paenibacillus > Paenibacillus sp. FSL M7-0896. The sequence continues at coordinate 6,724,649 of NZ_CP150250.1, read as the reverse complement.
TGCTTGCAGCGGGAGCAAACCGCCTGGTTACGGCGTTGGATGGGCGTTCGCTGCTTCAGGGTGAAGCAGAGGCGCTGGTGGCCGAGCAGCTCCCGGAGCTGGCGGAGAATTGGCGGGCTACGGCGCAGCTCGCCTATCTCCAGGGACGGCTGCGGCTGGAAGCCGCCGTCCAGGGCACTGGCGCCGCGCGGCTAGGTCTGCGCCGCCGCGAAGTGCCGCGCTGCCTGCGCTGCGGCAGCGTGCCCACGGGCCGCACGGCCTGCGCCGCGTGCGGCCTTGCCGGCTGCGCCTATTGCGAGGCCTGCCTCGCACTGGGGCGCAGCCGGGCTTGCGCGCTGCTGCTGCGCAGCGCACCGCTGCCGGCCGTGCGCTGCACGGCCGGCGTGTCCCCCACCGTAGCAGCACGCCGGTGGGGGCTTAGCGCAGCGCAGGCGGCTGCCGCCGCCGCTGCGCTGGGGTTCCTGGCGGAGCCGCGCAGGCGCTCCGCCGCAAGAGGCCCAGAGCGATTCCTGCTCTGGGCAGTGACGGGCGCGGGGAAGACGGAGATGGTCTTCCCGCTCCTGGAGGCGGCGCTCGCGGCCGGGGGCCGGGCGCTGATCGCCACGCCGCGGCGCGACGTCGTGCTGGAGCTTGCGCCGCGCCTGGCCAGAGCCTTCCCGGCGGATGTCCCTGCCGTGCTGTACGGAGGCAGCGAGGACCGCTTGCGCCGCAGCCGGATCACGCTGGCGACCACGCACCAGCTGCTGCGGTTTCACCAGGCCTTCGATCTGGTCATCATCGATGAGATCGATGCGTTTCCCTATCACAACGATCCCATGCTGGATTATGCCGCAAGGCAGGTGTGCAAGCCCGGCGGACGATTCATCCTACTCTCCGCCACACCGCCTGCGGAGCTTCAGCGTCTTGCCCGCTCCGGCAGATTGCCGCATGCGAGGGTCCCGGTCCGTTTTCACGGCCACCCCTTGCCGGTTCCGCGTCATATCCGGATGCCGCCGCTTTATCGCTGCCTGAAGCAGGGCAGAATCCCGGCAGGACTGCGTTCAGCACTGCAGCGGTCCCTTGACCGTAAGGCGCAGATTTTCCTCTTCGTCTCCCGGATTGTCCATATTGAGGGACTGCTGCAGCTTCTGCGGCGGATGTTTCCCGAAATTTCTATAGAGGGAACCTCCTCTCAAGATCCGGGCAGGGCAGAGAAGGTGCTTAAGTTCCGGGATGGCACCATTTCCCTGCTGGTAACGACCACGATTTTGGAGCGTGGGGTCACGGTACCGCATAGTGATGTATTTATTCTGGATGCGGACAGCGGACTATTCGATGAGGCAGCCTTAGTGCAGATGGCGGGCCGGGCGGGACGCTCCAAGGATGATCCGGCGGGCAACGTCATTTTCGCTTCAACAGAGTGGAGCCGCTCGCAGCGCGCCGCCATATCACAGATCCGCAGTATGAATGCTATCGCCCGCAGACAAGGATATCTCAAGTCTTAATGATTTTGTGAGGATTCCTTGGAAATAGCTGTGAATGCCCGGCTCCCCTCATTTTGAATGCTATACATGCTGAACTTTGATCTCCACACACCCTATTTTACAAGGAGGATTACCATGCGCTCCCTGTCATCATGGATGAAGCAAGCCCGCTCCCTAATCGCGCCTTCGCAGCCGGAATGTCTGTTTTGCGGCCGCAGAGGCCGCCCTTCCCCTGAATGGCCTGAGATCTGCCTGCACTGCCAGAGCAGCATTCCATGGATTCGCGTTCCCCGGTGCCAGACTTGCGGAAGACATGTGGGTTGTCCCGATTGCAGCCGCAGCCATGGACCTATACCGATCCGGTGCAACCGGAGTGCAGTAGCCTACACCAGTGAAATGCGTGAAATATTAGGCCAGTATAAATACAGAGGGAATGAGCGGCTCGCACCCCTGCTCGGTCTGATGCTGGACAGGGCATACGCGCTGCTGCAACAAGAACAGAGTGTACAACAACTGAATGAAGCGCTACAAAGCAACTTTTTTAGTAAACCATTCCCGATATGGCATTCAAAGCTTCGTATGCGTTCTAACCTATGGCAAGCCGATTTGCTGGTCCCTGTGCCTGTGAGCGCTGTCCGTTTGTCGGAACGGGGCTTCAATCAGGCGGAGCGGCTGGCGGAAGTAGTATCCCTGCGCAGAGGAATCCCTCAGCTCCCGCTGCTGGTTCGCACCCATCACACTGCCAAGCAGAGCTTCAAAAGCAGAAGGGAGCGGCTGGCCGATATGAAGCATGCTTTTGCCGGTAATACAGATTCGGCGGTTCTGCAAAGTCTGAATGAATATCATCATTCCCGTGCGACGCATCAGCTTGAGCAGCGCCCCCTGCAAATCATCATTGTCGATGATATCTACACTACCGGAAGTACGATTCGTGCCTGCGCCGAAGCGCTTCAGCAGCTCTGCCGCAGCCTGAATTGCACCGCCGAGATATACTCTCTGACCTGGGCCCGTTCCTAGCAGCTTCCGCCGCTCTGGAATTCAATAAAACCGCTTCCCTGACCGATACTAAACATAGACGGATCTTCGGCGATCATGTAATCTTAGTAGCATAAGCGATTCATGAGTTGTGCAGAATGATAGAAGGGAGCCGCGGTAGATATGAATGTAGACAATTGTCCGAGATGCGGCCGGTTATATGTCAAGAACCTGATGAACCTGTGCCAGCCCTGCATCAAAGAGTTAGAGCATGAGTATGAAATCTGTGTAGAATATTTGCGTAAAAATAGAGGCACCAACATACAGGAACTGTCCGATGCCACCGATATTTCCATCAAGGAAATCACGCGTTTTATCCGGGAGGGCCGGATTTCCATAGCCAATGCACCCAATATGATGTACCCTTGCGAGGTATGCGGAACCCTGATCCGGGACGGGCATATGTGCGACAGCTGCCGCAGCCGTCTGACCAAGGACCTTGCCAATGCAGCCAAGGAAAGTGCAGACTCGAGCGCTTCCAAGAAGGCTCCAGATGGCGCTTACCGCGCGGTAGACAAGTTCCGCAACTAAACAATTCTGCAAAAAAACGCTTGCAGCTATAAAGAATGTTTCAACAGGGGCCGATAAACTTAGTAAAGATTATCGGCTTTTTTATTACAGAAGGAAGGTGAAGTTATGAAAATTAACGATGCCGGACGAATCAATGCGATTAATCCATACCAACGAAGTGCGGAATCGCAAAGGCAGGAACAGATGAAGAAGAGTACACGCAAGGATGAGGTATCGATTTCGGATGAGGCCATTAAGCTGCTCCAGGCACAGAAGAGCGGCAAGATTGACACGGAACGTGCGAATAAGATCGAGAGCCTGAAACAGCAAGTATCCGCAGGTACCTACCAGGTTGACTCAGCCAAGCTCGCTGAGACACTCGCCCCCTACTTTAAGCAATCCTCCGAGAATTAGGTGAACACACCCATGGCACTTACAACATTATTAGAATTGCTTGAGCGGCTGGACGAGGCGCATGTGCAGATGCTGGATCTGGCCGCAGTGAAGAAACAGACCATTATGGACAACAAGGTAGAGGGTCTCATTGATATCCTGAACCGCGAGTCCAAGCTGATGAAGGTGATCGGACAGCTGGAAGAACGGCGTGCAGAAGCGGCCTTCGAGTTTTTGCAGGGGGTTGGAATCCGTTCCAATCTGAATCTGAATCTTACCGAGCTGTCCCGCCTTGTCTTTGATCCCGATGACAAATCACGCCTGCTGCAGATTCAGCAGAAGCTTTCCGGCACATTGCAGCAATTAAAAAAGGCCAATGAGCTGAACCAGAAGCTGATTGAGCAGTCGCTTACCTTTATAGATTATTCCCTGGATTTGCTGGTCGGAAGACCAAATCAGGAAATGACATACCATCATCCGTCCGACAAGGGCAGCAGTGTGACTCGGCCGGGTATTTTTGATGCCCGTGGATAATCAGGTTATCCGCTGAGCTGCGCTCACCGCAGCAATCACAAGGGAGGAACAAGTAGCATGACATCCACATTCCACTCCATCGAGACCGCAAGACGAAGCCTGTTTACCCAGACAGCGGCGCTCAATACCACCGGCCACAACATTGCCAACGCCAACACGGAGGGATACACCCGCCAGCGTGTGAATATGAAGGCGGCCATCCCGATTGAAGCCTATGGTATGAATAACTCGACGATGCCAGGGCAGCTGGGAACCGGGGTTGAATTCAGTTCCATCGAGCGGATTCGGGAGATGTTCCTGGACGATCAGTTCCGCGGGGAGAACTCGGCAAGCGGGAACTGGAGCATTCAGTCGGATACCTTAGATAAGCTGGAAGCGATCGTGAATGAGCCTTCAGATACCGGTGTCCGTATCGTACTGGATAACTTCTGGAAATCCTGGTCGGACCTCAGTAAGAACCCGGAAGATCCCACCGCCCGCAAGATCGTCGTGCAGACAGCCCAGGCCCTTACCGATGCCATGAACTATATGAGTACACAGCTCAGCAATCTGGACCGCGATCTCAGCACCAACATTGACGTCAAAGGCAAAGAGATACAGAGCTACCTCAGCTCCATCGCTGACCTCAATCAATCCATCTCCAAGATAGAAGGCATGGGCGACAAAGCTAATGATCTGCGCGACCAGCGCGACCTGCTGACGGACAAGCTGTCCAAGATTGCCAATATCACTATTCTGGATACAGATGCCGGATATAACATCTCACTGGGCACACAGCCGTTAGTTCAAGGAGCAACCGTGACTGCGGCTGTAGACAGTACGTTTCTTAATACCGCCTTCGCCTCCGGCGATTTGAAGGCCGGTGAAGCTTATGGGATGCTTTTCTCCAAAAACACCTATGTAGCAGATTACAGGAAGCAGCTCGACGCGATGGCCAATACCATTGCCAATGGTGAAGTGCAGGTGACCATACCATCAGGCTCTAACCTGCCCGCAGGAACGACTGTGCTCAAGGATTCAGAGATTATAAATGCAGATGGTACCAAAACGACTCTAACAGCAGGAAGCGCGGTACCTATCCCGTTGCCGGGTGATCTGAGAACAACAGTCAAGGGTTTGAATGGACTTCATCAGCTGGGGTATGCGCTCAACGGGACGTCAGGCCGGCCGTTCTTCACCTCTGCGGTAGCGGGGGAAGCGATCACTGCTGCCAATCTCAAGCTGAATCCGGAAATCGCTGCTGATCCCACGCTGTTTGCTACTTCCTTGCGTACTACTACAGACACCTCAGGCAATGTATCCGTAGTAAAAGGAAATAACACACTGGCGCTGCTGTTCAGCAATATGAAGGATAACAATACTTTCGCTACAGCGGATGGTACTAAGACCGGTACAGTCGGGTCCTATCTCAGCTCCATGGTTGGACAATTGGGTATCCAATCTCAAGAGGCTACACGCCAGGCCAGCAACTCGGATTACTTGGTGGATCAGGTGAGTTCCCGCCGCCAGTCTGTAAGCGGTGTGTCCCTGGATGAAGAGATGTCCAATATGCTCGTGTTCCAGCATGCCTACAGTGCTGCTGCGCGTTTCATGACCACCTATGATGAACTGCTTGATAAATTGATTAATTCTACCGGCACAGTCGGAAGATAAGGAGGCCATACCATGATCAGAGTCACCTCCAATATGATGAGCTCACAGCTGCTGCTTAACTTGAACCGCAATGCACGAACCATGAACGAGACCCAGCTCCAGCTGGCCAGCGGCCGCAAAATCAACAAGCCCTCCGACGACCCGGTAGGCATCACCTATTCCCTCCGCTACCGCGCCGAGCTGTCCTCTAATGAGCAGTACACGAAGAACGTGGATAGCGCGCTGTCCTGGCTGAATTATAACGATACGGTGTTGGGACAGGCGGGGGATGTTGTTCAACGGTTGCGGGAGCTTACTGTTCAGGCTTCTACCGGCAGTAATCCACAGTCAGCTTTGGATAGTATTAATGAAGAAGTGATGCAACTTAAAGAACAACTAGTGGATATAGCGAACAGCAAGCTGAACGGAAAGTATATATTCAATGGTGAACAGTATGCTACCAAACCTTATGATTTTGCCAAGCGGGCTGATGGCACCTACGATACTACTAAGGTAATTACAACAGACCCAGGACAAATTCAATATATTGTAGGTGAGGGTGTGGAATTACCTATTAATATGACAGGAAACGATATTTTTGGATATACAGGAGAAACAGATAATCTGTTTTCTATAATAAACAGTATTTCAGAAGGATTGAAAACTGGTAACATTACAGCGGTTTCCAGACAACTTGATATAATTGACACTCGCGTAGAGACCATCTTGTCAGCCCGCTCTGAAATAGGTGCTAAGACTAATCGCGTAGAGTTGATGCAGGATCGTTTGAGCGATTTGAATTTAAACTTGACAGACCTTCAAGCTAAGACTGAGGATGCGGACTACGAAGAACTTATTATGAAGTCCAAGATTCAAGAGAACATCTACAATGCCTCACTATCTGTTGGAGCTAAGATTATATCTACAACTCTCGTTGATTTCATAAGATAATGGAGGTGCTCTCTGTTGGTACTGTCAGTAGTTCAAATACGTCAGACACCTGGTTTGATAGGTATTGATTCTGACATGGGGGAGTTCTCAATTATTCAACACCAAGCAGAGCTAAACATTACATCCGAAAGAGGACAGTGGGATATCCAGCAGTTTAAACCTGAAATGTCTGTGGATCAATCCAAAGCATTGGCTGCCTATAATGGCGGGAGTCTTATTGAGGTAAATAGGCGCATATATTCCGGTATTGAGCAAATTTACCTCCAAGGCATTGCACGTCGAGTGGAGCAGGGGAATCGAATGGCTGAATTCTTCAAACCTGGAAACTCTATTGCAGAATTGTACGGGGGGGACTGGAATTCTTTTTCATTTCCGGAAATTCGTGGCCCCGCTTCGTATGATAATGTGGATATTCATTTTGAAACGAGAAGCCCCCGGATTGAGTTTTTGAGGGGAGCGATAAAGATAGATGTAGTTGTTCGTCGGCCTGATATTGAATATAAAAGAGGTAAACTGGATATATATATGAGGCAGTATACATCTATTCAGTTCATTCCGCCTGAAGTGAATTTGCAATGGTGAGCTGTAGATGTGCCGGATAGCGCTTCTACGGCTTTTCTTGTTTAATATTGTACGAAGGAGTGGAAACAGATGATTATTGATACACTGTCTTGGGGGGAAATGGAAGTGGATGAGGAACATGTATTTCATTTTTCAAAGGGGATTCCCGGATTTGAAGAGGAAACTGATTTTGCATTAATTTCTACCCTTGATCATTCTTTTTGGTATTTACAGTCGACGAAAGATAAGGCCTTGTCCTTTCTGCTTAGTGACCCTTTTGTCTTCTATCCGTCGTATGAGTTTGATCTTCCTGATGCTGAAGCAAAGGAACTAAAGATTGATAACCAACTAATCGTACGTTGTGTAATAACCCTGAAGAATAAGGTGGAGGAGTCTACGATTAATTTGCTTGCTCCCCTTGTGCTTAACCCAGAAGAACGAGTAGGCAAGCAGATTGTACTGCACAACACACCCTATCATACTAAACACAGCTTATTAGCGTTGTCTCCAAGTATTTATGGAAAGGATGGTGCTTAATATGCTCGTTCTCTCTCGAAAAAAAGGCGAGAGTATCATCATAACGGACCAGGTTGAAGTTACAATTTTAAGTGTAGAGGGGGATACAGTCAAAGTTGGTATAAAGGCTCCCAGTGATATAGATATATTTCGTAAAGAAATATATCTATCCATTAAGGAATCCAATCAGGAATCGGCAGCACCTGCTCCCTCAGAGATTCACACACTTATTGACCGAATACGCGAGGCGAAAAATTAATATGGATATAAGACTTTAACCGGTGGTAGCTCAGGGCTATCTCCGGTATTTCTTTATGACATCAAAATAATCCAAAATAAATATATGGAAATTTGCCGGATTACTCTAAACTCATGAGGGTTTAAAGACGATATATAATTTAGACGAAGATCCCGCGGGGCGGCCGACCTTAACGGATCCTTGTTACCACAAGGATGTGGAACCAGTATATTTCAGGGAGGAAAATTATCATGATTATCAATCACAACGTTACGGCGCTGAACACTCACCGCCAACTGGCAGTTAACACTAGCAATACAAGCAAGAATATCGAGAAGCTGTCATCCGGTCTCCGGATTAACCGTGCAGGGGACGATGCTGCTGGCTTGGCTATTTCCGAAAAAATGCGCGGGCAGATTCGTGGTCTGGACCAAGCATCCCGCAATGCTCAAGACGGTATCTCCATGATTCAAACCGCTGAAGGTGCATTGAATGAGACTCACTCCATCCTGCAACGGATGAGAGAGCTTGCTGTTCAATCATCCAATGATACGAACGTTACGGCTGACCGCGCTGCTATTGATCAAGAGTATCAAGCGTTGTCAACTGAGATTACACGTATTTCTAAAGATACGGAATTTAATACGCAGAAGCTGTGGGACGGTTCTACCACAGCGGTTGATTTCCAAGTTGGTGCTAATACTGGACAAAAAATTTCGTATACATTCGCTTCTATGGATGCAACTACTTTGACCGCTGTTGGTGATTTGACGACAAAAGCCAACGCATCTACAGCTCTGGCAGCTGTTGATGTGGCTATCGGTAAAGTATCCACAGAACGTTCGAAGTTGGGGGCGGTTCAGAATCGTCTGGAACATACGATCAACAACCTGAATACATCTTCTGAGAACCTGACTGCAGCAGAATCTCGCGTTCGTGATGTGGATATGGCTAAAGAAATGATGAGTCAGACGAAGAACAACATTCTTGCTCAAGCAGCTCAAGCAATGCTTGCTCAAGCGAATCAACAGCCGCAAGGCGTTCTTCAACTGCTTCGTTAATCTAAAGTTCGAGTCTAATCTATAAAACTTCCACAAGGATGTGGAAGTTACATTCAAGGAGGAAATCAAAATGATTATTAACCACAATGTTACGGCGCTGAATACTCACCGTCAATTGGCAGTTAACACCAGCAATACAAGCAAGAATATCGAGAAGCTGTCATCCGGTCTTCGGATTAACCGTGCAGGAGATGATGCTGCAGGTCTGGCAATCTCTGAGAAAATGCGCGGACAAATTCGTGGTTTGGATCAAGCATCCCGTAATGCTCAAGATGGCATCTCCATGATCCAAACAGCTGAAGGTGCATTGAATGAAACTCACTCCATCCTGCAACGAATGAGAGAGCTTGCTGTTCAATCGTCTAATGATACGAACGTGACGGCTGACCGGGAAGCTATTGACCAAGAGTATCAGGCATTGGCAACTGAGATTACTCGTATTTCAGATGATACCGAATTCAATACACAGAAGCTTTGGAATGGCGCTACAACTGCTGTGGATTTCCAAGTGGGTGCTAATACAAACCAAAAGATTTCTTATACCTTCGCTGATATGGATGCTGCGGCATTAATGACTACTGTAGGTGATTTGAAGACTAAGGCTAATTCGCAAACAGCTCTGACAGCTGTTGATGCGGGCATTGCAAAAGTATCTACAGAACGTTCGAAGCTCGGGGCTGTTCAGAACCGTTTGGAACACACAATCAACAACCTGAATACTTCCTCTGAGAACCTGACTGCAGCAGAATCCCGTGTTCGTGACGTAGATATGGCGAAAGAAATGATGGCGCAAACGAAGAACAATATTCTTGCTCAAGCAGCTCAAGCGATGCTTGCTCAAGCGAACCAACAGCCACAAGGCGTTCTTCAATTGCTTCGTTAATCTTTACCGTCTGAATAGAGACCTTAGTTTATCTAAGGTCTTTTTTTTTTTGAACCCGCGCATGTAGGGTAGAAACTAAGTGAGGTGACGGCGATGTTATCATTAGCTATGATTGTAAAGAATGAATCGGAAAAAATCGGAAGGTGTTTGCAGAGTGTAAAATCTATCGTTGATGAGATCGTAATCGTCGATACGGGTTCAACAGATCATACTAAGCAGATTGCAAGCACCTTTGGAGCGCGGATCTTTGATTATATTTGGGATAATGATTTCTCGAGTGCAAGAAACTATGCTTTAGAGCATTGCAGTGGTGAGTGGATACTAGTGCTGGATGCAGATGACCAGATTACACATGCTTCACGAAAAGAAATAGACGACTTCATACTTAAGCATGATGCCGTAGGTCGAATCCAAATTACTAACATTTTTAATTATAATGGAGAGCTAAGAGAATCGCAGGCTTATGTGACCCGGTTGTTTCCCAAAGGATCCTTCTACACCGGTAAAATACATGAGCAGATTGTTTCTGATCTTCCAAGAAAAAACGTGCCTATTGAAGTATATCATGACGGATATTTTAAGTCTGAGAAGTATAAACGTAATATTAAGATGCTAGAAGTCGAGTTAGAGCAGAATCCTGATGACTCATATACAATATTTCAACTGGGTAAAGAGTACCGGATAATAAAAGAATATGCTAAAGCTAATGTTTACCTAACAAGATGTTATAAGTCAATCACTAATAATGATGTTTATAAACCTCAAGTAGTAATTGAGTATTTGCATACATTCTTGGAGCTGAAAGATTTTGAACAAGGGCTTACTCTAATTGAAAAGGAGAAACATTACTTAATTGATTACCCGGATTTCCTTTTCGCTAGTGGAGTGTTTTTTATGGAACTGGTGTTTAGTGATACAGATAAGTATTTTAAATATTTCCCCTTAATAGAAGAGTCATATTTGAAATGTCTGTCCGTAGGAGATACTACAAATTACGAAAGTGTTAAAGGAACAGGAAGTTTCCTGGCAGCCTATAACCTTGCTGTATTCTATGAAACTACAGGTGATTTGGTCAAAGCAAAAACATATTATCAAATTTCAGCTGAATACAATTACAAATTGGCCCAAAATCGTCTCGATATTCTAAATAAAAAAAATGATGAAAATTAATAAATTTTTAATCATTGTGCATCTTATTATGTTATGAGAAAAGACCGATAACTAGAGTATAATTATTAATTTCTGAAATGATGAGAGGATACCTCGATGAACAAAAAAGTATCACTATGCATGATTGTAAAGAATGAAGAGAACACACTTGCACGTTGCTTGGAAAGTGTTACCGGCAAGGTGGACGAAATTATTATTGTAGATACTGGGTCAGAAGATGCGTCTATAGAGATTGCAACTAGGTTTACTTCAAACATTCACCACTTTGAATGGACTGGCAGCTTTTCCGAGGCAAGAAACTATAGTATTCAACAAGCTACCTGTGATTATATTATTATCATGGATGCGGATGAATATCTGGATGAGAAATCTGATATTTATAAGGAAATTGTATCAGATGCGGATTATTACTTACTAAAAATTAAAAATTATATATCCTATGCACAAACCTTTACACATAAAGTCGTAAGGTTATTTAAGAATAATGATAAGCTTTATTTTGAGAATCATCTTCATGAACATATTAATGTATTGGATAAACGTTATTCTTTCGTTGGAGGAGATGCGGATCTGCTTCTTCACCATACGGGTTACAACAAAGAGACGATTGCAGATAAGGATAAGCTGCAAAGAAATCTTCCTATCATGATTAAGGCAGTTAATGAGAATCCTAATGGATACAATTTATTTAATATGGGGAGAACTTATGTAGCACTTGGTGAAACAGAGAAAGCTGTTAAACTGTTTCAACAAGCCTACCCTTTGAGTAAAAATAAAGCATTTTTTCCGGATTTGTTGTCCTTTCTTGCTTCGAATCTTGGGAAGTTGAATAAGCATGAAGATGGTTTAAGAATCATAGGGGATGCCCTTCAGCTATTTCCTTCAGACTCTGAAATGCGTTATGTACAAGGACAAATGCTCCTGGAGGCAGATTATAAGGAAGAAGCGATATTATCGTTCAAGAAGTGTCTCCTCCTTGGGGACCAAACAGAGGGAACGATGATAACTGAAGGTTCAGGAGGTTATAAAGCCCGGTTTATGCTGGCTGAAATATATGACAAACAAAGAAAAATAACTCAAAGCTATGAAGAGACCGTTCAGGTCCTACGAGAAAAGAAAACGTACTCTCCGGCTTTAAAAAAGTATTTTGAAATCGTAACGAAAGCAAATCTCCCTGTTGAGGAGGTCTATCACAATATAGAGTTCATATACAATGTTCAGAATATTAATGACCTAAGGCTGTTGCTGGATACCCTATACGTCTTGAGGCACCCGTTGCTTATTAAATATGTGGGGAAATTTAATATCGAACCACCGCCTCATATCATCGCGGTGTCTTTACAATATGATAAAAAATATGAGCAGGCACATGAACAATGGTCTGATATTACCGAATATCCAGTTGAAGTGGGAGAAGATCTGCTTTTGCTTTCTGTTATTCTTAAGGATCCTGCCCTCTTTCGAAAAGCGCGTACACTTTTGAATTTAAGCAACAGAGAGAGTGACGTGCTAATGAGTTTAGTCAACAGACAAGATAGTTCCAATGTTCGATTAACTACAGGTTTAGAAAAATTGATTATTGAAGTTTGCCGTCATCTTATCATACTGCAGGAATTTGAAATCTTTGAAAGTGTGTTAGGGCTCCTTTTGAAGGGAAGCGTAGAAACGAAGTACAACATATGTCTTTTACTCGCGGATTATAGTTTTGCAGAGGTAGCAATTGATCTTTTGATCAAGCTATATGACGAACAACCGAATAATATGAAGGTTATTACTTTACTTGGTGATCTTTGTTTTCAAAATAACTATCTCGAAGATGCTCATTTATTCTATTCCCAACTCATGGACTTAAATCCTGTCTATAGCACTTATGAGCGTTGTTACCAATGTTATAAGAAGCAAAATAATGTTAAAGGTATGAACGATATTAGAGATGATATCAAACGGAAATTTCCAATAGTAACATGGATGGCTGCAACCTAACATTCAACAGAGAATCGAGGAGACTTGCATGATCAAGGAGAAAATTGAAGAACTTATTCAAAGCGGTAACCTTGAAGAGGCAAAATGTATAATATCTGAAATAAAATCTGATGAATCAGTAGTTACAAAAGTTGAAATTTGTACTATGAGAGCAGCGATAGCCGTAGCTGAGGACAATTTAAAAGAGGCGGAAAATGAATTGTGGAAAGGACTGCTTATTGATTCGGAGTTCGTAGATGTTCTTTTTAACCTTGGATACGTTTATAAATTAAGCAATAATCTAATTCAATCCAACTACTTTTTTGCTAAAGCAAAAGAGGTGACACAAGACGTTGAATTAGTAAATGTGATAGAACAACTGGTCGATGATAATAAAAGGCTCTGTTCATTAACTGAACAGCCACTCGTTAGTATAGTAGTATTAGCATATAATAAATTAGAATATACCAAATTGTGTATAAAGAGTATATTGCAATATACACAAAATATTAATTATGAATTAATCGTGGTTAATAATGGTTCATCAGATGGAACTAAAGAATATCTTAATTCTATGCCCCAAGTTAAGCCGCTTCATTTAATTAAAAATGTAGGACCCACTAATGGATTTAATGAAGGATTGAAAGTGGCAGCAGGTAAATATACTGCCGGGGTATGTAATGATTTTATTCTTACACCGCGTTGGTTGGATAACCTATTGGTGTGTATAGAATCTGATGACAAAATAGGTTATGTATCTCCTGGTGCGAGCATGATCAGCAATATGCAGCAGATTAATGGTGATTACAATAATATTGAAGAGATGATTCAATTTGCAGATCAATATAACCACTCGGATCCCCGAAAATGGGAGGAACGTGTAAGACTTCTTCCTTGTGTATTAATGGTAAGAACAGAATTACTTAAACAAATAGGTTACTACGATCCGTTATTTTACTATGGAGAATTTGCTGATGATGATATCAGCTTCCGAATTCGAAGAGCGGGATACAAGTTGGTATATTGCAAGGATACATTCACATATCACTTTGGTTCTGTTACGGTTCGAGAAGATCAGATTAATAATAACTCATTAAATGTTAGTAGAGACATATTTATTCGAAAATATAATTTAGATTCGTGGTCGGATGCGATAATGAATCCTCTGCTTCTCAATGAGTTTTCGGTTAAATTGTCCATGTTGAATCCTGCAATTTTGGGGATAAATCCTAAGTGTGGAGGTAATCCTCTACAATTAAAAAACATGCTAAATTACAAAGGGATCCAAAATATAGAAATTACCAACTATTGCCTAGAAGATAAATATTTAGAGGATATAAAGACGGTTTCCGATTATTACTTTGAAGGAAATTTAGATGAAATAAGTACTCATCTGATTGGAAAGAGCTTTGATTATATTCTATTCGAATACGATGCTACCAAGTTGAAAAGCAATTATCATATATTCAAAACAATTACAGGTATGCTCAATCTAGGCGGTCAATTGGGAATGAGCCTAAGCTTTCCTGAATTTAATGAATTGGATTGTAATAAGATAATTAGCGCATTTACAAATCGGGGGTTATCCCTTACGTATAGCAATGTCTTAAAGAAAAAAGATTCTGCTGTAGATTTTGATATTATCGTTAGAAAGGATATATAGCAGATGAAAGCAGTAATATTGGCTGGTGGATTGGGAACCAGATTAAGCGAAGAGACAGTAGTGAAGCCAAAACCCATGGTTGAAATCGGTGGAGCTCCAATGCTCTGGCATATCATGAAGGTATATTCTAGCTACGGAATTAATGAATTTATAGTATGTTTAGGATACAAAGGTTATTTGATCAAGGAGTTTTTTGCCAATTACTATCTGCATACTTCGGATGTTACGTTTGATTTCAGATCAAATGAGATGGAAATTCATAAAAATAAATCAGAGTCTTGGAAGGTGACCTTAGTAGACACAGGAGAACACACATTAACTGGAGGAAGATTAAAGCGGGTACAACAATATATTGGGAATAGCCCTTTCTGTTTCACATATGGAGATGGGTTATCTGATATTAATATAACTGAGCTTATAGATTTTCATCAGCGGAGAGGGAAATTGGCGACTGTGACTGCAGTTCGTCCACCGGGCAGGTTCGGTGCATTTGAGTTTCATGATAATGAAATCATTGGATTTCAGGAGAAACCTATGGGAGATGGTAACTGGATTAATGGCGGATTTTTTGTTTTGGAGCCACAGATATTTGACTTAATAAGTGGTGACGATACTATTTGGGAAGAAGAACCAATGAAAAAATTAGCGAAATCAGGAGAACTGGCAGCCTTTATGCATGATGGATTCTGGCAACCGATGGATACATTAAGGGATAAGAACAAGTTGGAAGAGTTGTGGGATACAGGCTTTGCTCCCTGGAAGGTGTGGTAAGGAATGAACTTTTGGGAAAACAAGAAGGTGTTAGTCACAGGTCATACAGGGTTTAAGGGAAGTTGGCTAGCATTATGGCTGCAATATCTTGGGGCTGATGTTTATGGATACAGCAATACCCCTTCAGTAAGTGACCCAAATCTGTACAAGCTAGCAAGCGTGGCGGAAAATATGGATTCTGTTTATGGTGATATGTTGGATTATGAACAACTGCAATCCTTTATTCATAAGGTTCAACCGGAGTTTATATTTCATTTGGCAGCCCAACCTCTAGTGCGGGAATCATATCGTAAACCTATTGAAACCTTCTCGATTAATGTCATGGGAACTGCTCATTTGTTAGAGGTAGCCAGGCATACAGAATCTGTACGGGTTGTTATTAATGTTACTACAGATAAATGTTATGAGAATAACAATTCATTACAGGGATTTATTGAGAGTGATCCCGTTGGAGGAACAGATCCTTACAGTGCAAGTAAGGCATGTTCGGAGATCATTACTTCTGCCTACAAACGGTCATTTTACTCGAATGGCAGAAAACTATTGTCTTCTGCCAGAGCAGGCAATGTTATAGGCGGGGGAGATTGGGCTGCAGATCGGATTATTCCCGATATCATCCGCTCTATACTCCATAAACAAAAATTAAATATCAGATATCCTAGTGCCATACGGCCTTGGCAGCATGTGTTGGATTGTCTTAATGGATATTTGCTGCTGGCTCAAAATATGGGAGAATCCGGAGAAAAGTATGTCGGCTCCTGGAATTTTGGTCCTGGCGAAGCTTCAAATATATCTGTTGCCCAGCTTATTGAAGAATGTAATAAGCATCTGGATTATCCTGTAGATGTCCTTTATCCTTCCCTTACTCAGCCCTATGAAGCTTCAACTCTTGTGTTAAATAGTGAGAAGGCTTCACGTATGCTGAACTGGAGAATTGAACTGCCGATAAACCATTCTATTGAATGGACAATGGACTGGTACTTAAATTATATGAGTAAGGGTATTCAAGACTTGACGTTAAAACAAATTCGCGATTACGAAAAGATAAAAAGTGAAAAACATACCTTATGATAAGGAGATACAATGAATGTCTAAGGGAAGCTGTCGTTTTTGCGGTGAGGAACTAAGCACCATATTTGTAGATCTAGGGATTTCGCCTTTAGCTAACTCCTATGTGGAATCTGTAAGCCAGAAGGAGATTATGTATCCCTTAAGAACTTATGTCTGTGAGCATTGTTTCCTGGTTCAAGTAGAAGATTTCGAAACTCCAGAGCATATTTTTAGTGAGTATGCTTATTTTAGCAGTTATTCGGATAGTTGGTTAAACCATTGCCGTAATTATGTTGAACATATGATAGATAAATTCCAATATTCTAGTGACACGAATGTGGTGGAAATCGCCAGTAATGATGGCTACTTATTGCAGTACTTTAAGGAGAAGGGCATTTCTGTATTAGGGATCGAACCAGCAGCCAATGTTGCGAAATCTGCTATAGAAAAAGGGATTGATACTGTAGTTGATTTTTTTGGAACCCAATTAGCAAATGCCTTGAAGGAAAAGGGGAAGACAGCAGATCTCCTGCTAGGCAACAATGTACTTGCCCATGTACCTGACCTCAATGACTTTGTTAAGGGGATGAAGGTGCTACTTAACTCTCATGGGACTATTACTATGGAATTTCCTCATCTTCTCCAGCTTATGGAGCATAATCAATTTGATACGATTTATCATGAACATTTTTCATACTTCTCGTTTACAACAGTGTGTAATTTATTTGCACAGCACAAACTCTCTATTTATGATGTTGAAAAGTTGGAGACACATGGTGGCTCCATTCGGATATATGCAAAGCATTCAGAAAACAGAGAGCTTTCTATAAGCCAAGCTGTTCAAGCATTGCTGGAACAAGAAGCTTCATTAGGTATGAGGGAAATAGACACATACAAAAATTTCTCCGATAAGATAGTTGAAGTAAAGAGGAGAATTATGGGCCTTCTAATAGATCTTAAAAACAATGGAAATACAATTGTAGGGTACGGGGCACCTGCTAAAGGTAACACCTTAATTAACTATTGCGGTATTGATCGGGATTATTTGGATTATACAGTTGACCGCAGCTCCTATAAGCAAGGTACTTTCCTTCCAGGGTCTAGAATCCCGGTATATTCACCTGATGTGTTAAAACGGACAAAACCGGAATATGTGCTAATCCTTCCGTGGAATTTGAAAGAAGAGATCATGGAACAAACGACGTTTATACGTGAATGGGGAGGTAAATGGATAATTCCAGTACCCGAAATGACGGTGATATCGTGAAATTTACTGAGACTCCTCTAATAGGGGCGTATGTAATTAATATGGAGCCTCACTATGACGAAAGAGGTCATTTCGCCAGGGTCTTTTGTAAAGCAGAATTTTCACTTCATGGTTTAGCGAATGATTTTGTACAGTGTAATACCTCCTTTAATATTCACCGTGGTACACTGAGAGGAATGCACTTTCAATTAGAACCATTCGGGGAGACTAAATTAATTAGGTGTACTAGAGGTGCAGTATACGATGTTATTATCGATTTACGTAAGAATTCTTCTACATATCTCAAATGGTTTGCTGTTGAATTAGACGAAGCCAATGGTCGGATGCTTTATGTGCCTGAAGGTTTTGCACATGGATTCCAAACATTAGAGGATAAGTCAGAAGTGTATTATCAAATGTCTGAAACCTATCGTTCTGAATATAGTGCCGGAGTGCGGTGGGACGATGCTGCCTTTACAATTAAATGGCCTATAGATACCCCGATTATCAATGATAGGGATAATAATTATCCTAATTGGACGTTATAGGAGGGATTATATATGCTGATCATATCTGAACATGCCCAGGTTTCAAATTTAGCAGATATTGAGCCATCCTCACGTGGTACACGAATTGTAATCGAAAAAGGAGTAATGATTGACTCTTTTGTTAAAATTAAACCATCTGGTGGTTCTGGCGATATATTAATCGGAGAGAACAGCTACATAAATTCAGGCTGTGTTCTTTATTCAGGCAATGGTATTAGCATTGGAAAAGATGTCCTGATAGCGGCAAACTGTACCCTGGCACCTACAAATCATGAATATCGTTCTCGCCATATGACAATAAAAGAACAACGATTTATGGAAAGCAGAGGAGGAATTATAATAGAAGACGATGTATGGATTGGCGCTAATTGTGTTGTTTTGGACGGGGCTATTTTGCGTAAAGGCTGTGTTATTGGAGCTAACTCCTTGGTAGCGGGGGAAATAGAAGCTTACACCGTCAATTTAGGGAGTCCAACCAGGAAAGTAGGTATTAGGAGTTAATGAAAACAACCGTTATCGGTGCAGAAGGTTTTATTGGCAGACATATTATGAATAAACTTAGCCAGCTTCAAATGGAAGCTTATGGTCCTAGTCGTAAAGAGCAAAACCTATTCAATAATCACCTGGGACATGTTATTTATTGTGCAGGTGTCACTTCTGACTTTCGGGATCGCCCATTTGATACTATAAAGGCACACGTCAGCTTTCTTGCAGACTTACTAGAGAAGGCTAAGTACGAGTCCTTTCTATACGTATCATCTACAAGGCTCTATATAAATCAACCTCCAGGAGAGACGGCTGGGGAAGAAAGCGAAATCTTTGTTAATCCATTCCGTGAAGAAGATTTGTTTAATTTATCTAAGCTCACAGGAGAATCAATTTGTCTCACTATTAACAAACCTAATGTAAGGGTCTCGCGTGTATCAAATGTGTGCGGACCAGATTTTAATTCTAACAACTTTTTATATTCTATTATTAAAGATTCGATAGTTGAAGGTAAAATATTATTAAGAACTTCGTTAGAGTCAGAGAAGGATTATATTTCTATAAACGATGTCGTTGATTTACTTATTCAAATTGCTCATAACGGAGTTCATCGTATGTATAACGTTGCAAGCGGATTTAACCTTACAAATAAACAATGGGTAGATCGTATTTCTTCTTTTACGGGATGCAGGGTTGAGGTTGTTGATAATCCTCAAACTATAAAATTTTTGGAAATTGATAATAAACGTGTACGGACAGAATTTAATTATAAGCCGCAAAATCCTTTGGATTTGCTGGAAGAATTGATAAGAGATTACGCTAATGAAAAGAGGCGAATCCTATAAAACTCTCTCTTTCAATATATGATTTTAAAAAGTATATATCTGCCCAACTTAATCATTTCTTTCCGGACAATCAAACTATTGATTTTCAATCCGGGATTGAGAAAGTGGCAGTTGATATTGCATTGGAGCGGACTGATTACTGTTTCACAAACATAGCTCTTGAGTCATATAACAAGAACGGCTCTGCCTTTTTAAATCATCTTCACTCAGATCAGTACGCAGTTTTTCTGTGGTTCTTGTCAAATAGTGTATGGAATGAGAATGGGGATGCTGCCTTAGCCAATAAAATATTTTATCTTAACAAATCACTTCATGGCTTTAGCTGCATGTATGATACAAAGTTGCCTGATATTTTCCTGCTATTTCATACCGTAGGTACGGTATTAGGCAAAGCTCAATACAGCGATTATTTGATAGCATCGCAGGGCAGTACAGTTGGAGCGCAAAACGGTATTTATCCCAAACTGGGAAAAGGTGTTTCCTTGCTTCCGTACTCCTCCATTGTAGGGGAGTGTACCATTGGCGACCGGGTATCAGTAGGGATTGGCGCCTCGGTTTATAAACGGAATGTTGAGAATGGAATGATTGTCTTTAAAGATGAGGATGGGGCAATAGAGTATAAAGCTAAACAGAAATGCTGGGCCCAACAGTTCTTTATAAATGAAATATAGATGTATCCTTGCTTAGAAGCGTAAAAAGGGATGAAGAGATTAACAGCATCGACACCTTGTACTGTAAAAAATAGAGAGATAGGTTGAAAAAGCTAAATAACCTCAATCTTATACCGATATATAAACTAAATACAAGTTTCCGTGGAGGTTATGGGAATGGACGTTCAATTTTCTCTATCCGCAAAATCGGTAGAGCGGAGCATTAGTAATGTGAGAAATGAATCAACCTCAAACAAAGACGTTAGTAATAGGATAGCGCAAGCTACGAGTGCTTTGGAGCTGACTGCTATGGAAAAGCAGGGAATCAAGGTGCCCGTAGGAGAAGAGCAGCTGATCCGAACTATTGCTCGTGCAGTAAAAGCGCTAGAAGGGCCAACCACCTCTTTAGAGATAAGCATACATGAGAAAACTCATGCTCTGATGGTAAAGGTAATGAATAAAGAAACAGGCGAGTTAATAAGAGAGGTTCCACCAGAAAAAACGCTGGATCTTGTCGCAAAGATGATGGAAATAGCGGGCATTCTTATTGATGAAAAAGTGTAAGGAGGAATTATGAATGGTGATGAGAGTTAGCGGATTCTCTTCAGGATTAGATATCGACAGTGTAGTTAAAAAAATGATGGCAGCTAAGCGCGTACCACTGGATAAGCTGAATCAACAAAAGACATTAATGGAATGGCAGCGGGACAGTTACAGAGAATTTAATGCTAAATTAGTCGATCTAAAAATGAATAAACTTATTAAGTGGAATACTTCAACCCAAATGAACACTCAAAAAGCAGTTCTAGGAGGCAATACGACTGCTGTTCGGGCAGAGGCTAGCTCGGCATCTAATGGGGTGGATATGTCGGTTAAGGTGACACAGCTTGCAACTAAATCCTCATTAGAATCGGCCACAAAACTTACTATTGATACCTCGAAGAGTCCCGATGAAAGTAAAGTTACACTCAACACCAAGTTGATTAATCTGAGTGGAGCGACATCACCACTATCATTTGTTGTAGATGGTGGAGAAAGTATTACTTTTACTGAGGATGATACTATTTCAACAGCTATGGCTAGAATAAATAGTGGCTCAGGAGTTATCAAAGCCACCTTTGATGAAGTGAGTGGTAAGTTATCGATTACATCCAATAAGTTTGGAACAGATAACTTGATTGAAAGTCAAAAGGTCAGTGGTTCACTCCTTACTCTGTTAAAGATGGATTATAGTGATACAAGCGCATCGTTTTTTAAGGCCCAAGAAGCAAAGGTCGAAATTACAAGCAGTAAGTCTGCTACTGCTGAGGTTTATACCAGTACTTCAAATTCTCTAACTGTCAATGGTGTTACGCTTACTTTTCTTGCTAAAAGCGACACTACGGGCGGAGTTACCACGATTAAGACTCAGGCTGATGCTGATAAATCTGTTGAGACAATTAAAGCTTTTGTAGAAACGTATAATGAACTTATCAACACAATGGCTACAACTATAGGGGAAGAAAAGTACAGAAGTTTCACTCCTCTGACGGATGAACAAAAGGAAGCAATGAGCGAGAAGGAAATAGAATTGTGGGAGAAGAAAGCGAAAAGTGGTTTGCTCAAAGGAGATGTTATTCTTCAAACTGCAATTTCAGATATGCGTACAGCAATAACTAGTAAACTTGGTGCTCTTAGTGAGATGGGAATTACTACTGGGCAATATTATGAAAATGGGAAGCTTTATCTGAATGAGGATAAACTTAAACAGGCTATCCTGGATAATCCACAAAAAGTAAGCGATACATTCCGTGGTTCTGCGCTTGAGGTGAACGGAGGAATCTTTGGGGGACTATCTACTGCAGCAGACAAAGCTTTAGATAAAATCGTGTTAAAAGCGGGTACATCAAAATTCTCAACTGACCTTAATTTTGCCTACAAAACGGAAAGTGTTATGGGACGGATGCTAAAGGATTATAACTCACGTATTAATTCATTGCAGGATCGTCTTAGCGATTTAGAAACTAGATATTATAAACAGTTTACAGCTATGGAAACTGCGATGAATAAATATAATTCTCAGTCTTCAAGTTTAAGTAGTTTATTCTCTAATTAATTTGAACTGAAAGGTGACATAAATGATAAATTCTCCTTATGAAAAATACCGTCAATCATCGGTTAACACATCGACCCCAGCGCAGTTGCTTATAATGTTGTTTGATGGAGCAATCCGATTTGTCAGGGCTGGTATCGAGGGGATTGATTCGGTGAATCATCAGAAGGCAAACTTCAATCTAGGCAAAGCTCAACTGATTATCAGTGAATTGATGTCGACTTTGAATCCTTCTTACGAGATATCCAACAGTTTGCTCTCTCTTTATGAATATATTAATTACTTGCTTATCCAAGCGAATGTAAAGAAGGAGAAATCGCATGCAGAAGAGGCCTTGGGGTATTTAACTGAGTTTCGCTTAACTTGGATGGAAGCCTCTAAGATGCCGGTAAATAACAACACGTATGGATAAACAAGTCGCTATATTGGTTGATATTACATTGAATATCACTAATCGATTAAATACTTGCTCTTTCGAGGAATTAGAGGAATTTGTTGAGAAACGTCAGGTTTTGATTGACTCCATTCGAGAAAAATTTAGTGGACAGTCTGCTCTCTCTATTGAGGAAGAGAGTCATCTGAAGGCAGTCCTAAGACGAGATCCTGAAATAATTGAAAGAATGCAGCAACTCAAAGGCGAGGCTGCCAATTGGCTTCAACATAGAGAATTAGCTAAAATCCAACGCAGCGCCTACGAGACCGCCTACACCCCGGACAGCTTCCTGATGGACCGTAAAAAATAAAGATAGAATAATAGATTTTCTCCTGTTTCAATAGGGGAGCAGACGGGTATTTACAAGCGTCTGCTCCTTTTTTTGTAACTTATATTACCGAATTCTATCCATTTCTGATGCCGATTGTACCCTGGTAAATTATTGAAAGTAATCATTTACTATTCCAATTGACAATAGAGAAGCTGCGGTGGTATAGTCGAATTGTGAGCAAGACTCACGTTCATCTGATGACGAAGGGAATGTTTAGTCAATGGAAGGTAAAGTTAAATGGTTTAACGCAGAAAAAGGTTATGGTTTTATCGAAACTTCCGATGGTGGCGACGTATTCGTACACTTTTCCGCGATTCAAACTGACGGTTTCAAGACTTTGGATGAAGGCCAATCCGTAGAGTTCGATATCGTTGAAGGCGCACGCGGACCACAAGCAGCTAACGTCATCAAATTATAATCATCCGGCGAAGCCGACCTACATATATGGTAGATGGTTAGCAATTGAGACAACGCTAGCGTTAGACCCAGGGGATCTCCCTTGGGTCTTTTTTATGCAGTGAATGAAGTTGCTTTTGTCTAATGATGTGACTTTGTCTGTTGTGGATAAACTGTGCATAAAGCTGGGGATAAGAGTTCGAGAGGTGTTCTTTGTAAGGAGGGACCGTATGACTCTGTTCTTACATTCTTCTTATAAATATTCTCAATTTCGAGTAAATGGCCTACATTTCGAGATGAAAAGAGTCCTAAATTGGACACTTTGTAAAAATTAGTTACGGAAAAATGTTAACATCCTCCAAAATATGGGTAATAGAAACCGTTGGGCTTTTTTGTTGCCTAGTCTGCACTCTCATTATTGCTTAGGCGTATGCTTCCGAAAGATCTTTTGGTAAGAAGTCATGCAGTGAAGCCTATGCCCATCAAACTCACAGGAGGATGAACAAAAGAATGAAGAAATTGTGGCGTGGCCTTACGGCCGGAGTACTTGGTATTTCAATGCTGCTTGGATCACTGGGAAGTGTGTCCGCAGCGCCTGCACCTAAGGATATTCAAGGACACTGGGCGCAGAAGCAACTGCAGAGCTGGCTGGATAAAGGATACCTGGGTGGTTATCCTGACGGAACGGTTAAGCCGAATAAGGCAATTACCCGTGGTGAATATGTGGCACTGATTAATCGTCTGTTCGGGTTCACCGAAGCAGCTACTCTTAACTTCACGGATGTGAAGAAATCCAATTGGGTCTACAGTGAAGTGGCTAAAGCTGTGAAGGCCGGTTATATTGGCGGGTATGAGAATAATACCTTCCGGGCCAACAACCCGCTCACCCGGCAGGAAGCAGCAGTTATTGCTGCCAAGCTGCTTAAGCTGAGTACAAGCTCTACTCCGCTTAAGTTCAAGGATAATGCTCAGATCGCAGCTTGGGCCAAGGTGGCCGTAGCCTCAGCGGCTGAGAAGAAGATCATTAACGGTTATCCTGACGGAACCTTCGGTCCGAAGAAATCCCTTACCCGTGCCGAAGCGGTGGGAATTATAAGCAACTCAGTTGTGCATAAGCCGGCTACAGGCGGAGTAACGCCTACACCAGCACCGACAGCAACACCGGCTCCATCTGCAACACCTGTGCCAAGCACCAGCCCAACAGCTACTCCAGCTCCTGGCGGCGGTAGTGGTGGCGGCACTGGCGGAGGCGGCGGTGGAGGCGGTAGCGTTACCTTGCCGTCTGTAAGCAACGTGACTTACGGCCATGTAGGTTCTGTTACCGCTGATGTATATGTTACGCCTTCTGTTACAGGAGCCGTGTATTATGTAGTTGCTCCATACAGCATGAACGTAACCGCACCAACTGCAGCACAAGTGAAAGACGGACTGATTAATGCTACAACAGCAGGCGTTCATTTCGGCCAAGTTGCGGCTACAGGCGGCACATCCGTTGCTTTCTCGGTGTATGGTCTGACTGCAAATACGGATTATACCGTTTACGTTGCCCTGGCTGACGCTTCTGGTAACTGGTCCGGCGTAACGCCGCTTCAAGTGAAAACAGCACCAGGCAGCACATGGTCGGTCGCTCAGGTAGGGATCACCAATGTAACAACAGTGTCTGCGGATGTATATGCTGCTTACGGGCAGACGGGTACACCGGTAACCCCTCTGAAATATGTGGTGGTTAAGGCAACAGATGCTGATCCAACGGCAATGCAGATTGCTAACGCACAGAACAGTGCGGGTGCTACATTAACAGCGCCTTGGGCTGGTACTCTTACAGGTAATCCAGTTGTGAAACACAGCATTAACCTGACTGGACTCACTGCCAATACAGCGTATAAAGTCTTCTTTATCACTGATTCTAATGGCACCTTGTCACCTGTAGAGCTTCTGCGTATTCACACGAAATAAGTAATCTTGATGAATGGAATCATTCATAATCCAGGCTTCAGCGTGAAATAATACAGCAATCAGTATTCGGTCCGGCGAGGGCGGCTTTATGCTCGAGCCGGGCCGTTTGTTGTTACGGCAGGTCTGTTACATCTATTGTTAGGTGAATGTAAAGTCTGTCATGATTTGTTTTTTACTTAGCCCTGACAATTTGCTATAATGGAAAAGTAAACAAAGGAGGAGTGCCTTATGAAATTCAGCATTCGAGGTCAACAAATTGAAGTGACCGACGCTTTGAGAGACTATGTTGATAAGAAGCTCAGCAGACTTGAGAAGTATTTCGAAGCACCCCCTACCTCTGAAGGATATGTGACGCTTGGCGTCGTTCGCGGCCTTCATACGGTGGAAGTGACAATTCCTCTAGCTGGTGTGACGCTTCGTGCGGAAGACCGCAGCGATGATATGTATGCATCCATCGATGCCGTAGTGGACAAGCTGGAACGTCAGATCCGCAAGCACAAGACTAAGCTTAATCGCAAGTTCCGTCAGGAAGGCAGCCTGAAGACCTTGTTCGTTGAAGGTTCGGGCAGCGCCGTTGCTGTTGAAGAGCAGGAACAGGATTATGATGATCTTGAGGTTGTGCGGAACAAACGGTTCACCTTGAAGCCTATGGATGTGGAAGAAGCGATTCTGCAAATGAACATGATTGGACATACGTTCTTCGTGTTCTCCAACATTGACACTTCCGAAGTGAGCGTAGTTTACAAACGCGATGACGGCAAGTACGGTCTGATCGAGCAGAACTAACCTCTGGACCGGGAATTGTTGGAATAAGCAAGGGCTTCGGTTCAGCCTAACGTGGACAATTAGACGAGTCCCTATTCGCCTGAAGCGAATAGGGCTCTTGTGCGTATATATAGAAGTTTCATTAAAATGCCATCTTCTGTCCTCTTGTAAGGGGATTATACAGAATAAGGTTAGGGCGGCTTGTATTGCGGCTTCTCTTACAAACTGTTACAATTTATGAAGCAGCGGAATCGAAATCATATATGGCCCTTTCAATCTATGAGGATGGGCTCGGTTCCACCATCTGTGTTGCATGAAAGGGGTTAACCATGCTAGGACTTGTTAAGAAAATATTTGGCGACACTAATGAACGGGATGTCAAACGTCTCATGAAGACGGTCGAAGTAATTAATGGGCTGGAGCCGGATTTCGTATCGCTTACGGATGAAGAGCTGCAGGCGAAGACAGCGGAATTCCGCGCCCGTATTGAGAAAGGTGAGACCCTGGAAGAGATTCTTCCTGAGGCCTTTGCTACCGTACGCGAAGCTTCCAAACGGACGCTGGGCATGCGGCATTTTGACGTTCAGCTGGTTGGGGGTATGGCGCTGCATGAAGGCCGGATCTCCGAGATGAAGACCGGGGAAGGCAAGACACTGGTTGGAACGCTGCCGGTGTATTTGAATGCGCTGCTGGGTAAAGGCGTGCATGTCGTCACCGTAAATGATTATCTGGCTCAGCGCGACAGTGCGCAAATGGGACAAATCTATAACTTTCTGGGCATGAGCGTTGGGGTGAACCTGAACGGCATGGACCATAATGATAAGCAAGCGGCATATGCCTGCGATATTACGTACGGCACGAATAATGAATTCGGGTTCGACTATCTGCGCGACAACATGGTGCTCTATAAGGAACAGATGGTACAGCGCCCGCTCTACTTCTGTATTATTGACGAAGTCGATTCCATCCTTATTGATGAAGCGCGGACCCCTCTGATCATCTCTGGCCAGGCTGAGAAATCGACGGAGCTGTATTATGCAGCAGACCGTTTCGTGAAGAAGCTCACTGCCGAAGAGGATTACACCGTGGATATCAAGGTGAAGTCTGTAGCGCTCACTGAGAAGGGCGTGGCTACGGCTGAGCGTGCTTTTGGGATAGAGAATCTGTATGACCATAGCCATGTTACCTTGAACCATCATATTGTACAGGCCTTGAAGGCGAACGCTATTATGCGCCGGGATGTCGATTATGTGGTGAATGAAGACGAGGTTATGATCGTCGATGAGTTCACCGGCCGTCTGATGCAGGGACGCCGTTACAGCGACGGGCTGCACCAGGCGATTGAAGCGAAGGAAGAGATTGAAGTCCAGAATGAGAGTATGACGCTGGCTACCATCACCTTCCAGAACTACTTCCGGATGTACCGCAAGCTAGGCGGCATGACGGGTACTGCGAAGACGGAAGAAGAGGAATTCAAGAAGATCTATGGTCTTGAGGTTCTTCAGGTTCCTACGAATAAGCCCAATCAGCGTATTGATATGCCGGATGTGGTCTACAAAAGTGAAAACGGCAAGTTCAACGCTGTTGTCGCTGAAATTGTGGAACGCCACAAGAAGAATCAGCCGGTGCTGGTAGGTACGGTATCGATTGAGAACTCTGAACGCGTATCTGAAATGCTGAAGCGTAAGGGTGTAAGACACCAGGTGCTGAATGCGAAGCATCATGCTGCTGAAGCCGAAATTATCTCTTATGCCGGTCAGCCGGGAACCGTAACGATTGCCACGAACATGGCTGGACGCGGTACGGATATCGTACTGGGCGAAGGGGTAACCGATGTTGGCGGCCTGCATATTATTGGTACAGAACGCCATGAATCACGCCGGATTGATAACCAGCTTCGCGGCCGTGCCGGACGCCAGGGCGACCCGGGTTCGACACAGTTCTATCTGTCCCTAGGTGATGAGCTGATGAAGCGCTTCGGTGCGGACAATGTGCTGAACATGATGGACCGTCTTGGATTCGAGGAAGATCAGCCGATTGAGAGCCGTATGATTACCAAGGCTGTTGAATCTGCCCAGAAGCGGGTAGAAGGCAATAACTTCGACATCCGCAAAGTCGTATTGCAATACGATGACGTCATGAACCAGCAGCGTGAGATTATCTACAAGCAGCGCCGCGAAATTCTGGAGTCGGACAATATCAAAGACATCGTAGTGGAAATGATCAAGCCGGTTATCGACCGTATTGTAAATGCCCACTGCAGTGACGATATCCCGGAGAACTGGGAGCTGCAAGAGGTTGCGGATTATGTGAACAGCAAGCTTTTGGAAGAAAATGAGCTGACCCGTGATGATCTGTGGGGCAAAGAAGTAGATGAAATGATCGAATTCATCTTCGCCCGTGTACTTGAGAAGTATTCTGCACGTGAAGAGCGTCTTGGCTCTGAGCTGGTACGTGAATTTGAGAAGGTTATTGTGCTTCGCTCCGTAGACAGCAAATGGATGGATCATATCGACGCCATGGATCAGCTTCGTCAGGGGATTCACCTCCGTGCTTACGGCGGTACCGATCCGCTGCGCGAATACCAATTCGAGGGATTCGAGATGTTCAACGCCATGACAGCGAACATTCAGGAGGAAGTGGCGACCTACATTATGAAGGCGCACATCGAGACGAATCAGGAGCGCCAATCGGTAGTGGAGGAAGACAAGATCTCCACCAACGCAGAGCCTGCTGAGAAGCGTCCGGTGCATGTGGAATCTACAGTTGGCCGTAACGATCCATGCCCATGCGGCAGCGGCAAGAAGTATAAGAACTGCCACGGTCAGGCGTAAGATAAACAGAATTACGGCCGAATCTGAGAGGTCAATTCACTCTCACTGGAACGGCGTAATCCAGGAGTCAAGGCCGGTTCTGGTAGTGCACGGTGAAATAATGAGCAGGCATGAAGCTGCGAATACCTTTCACCATAACGCACTTCCTGTTTTGTGCACTTGCACTTAGGTTATAATGACAATAAAAAGCGGCTGGGCCCGGGGGACTCCCCGTTTGCGGCCCGGCTGCTTTTTTGGGCTTGGAGTGGTTTGGGACGCACAGCTGTGCGGCAGACGGAAGCGTTCAGATGTTTTATGGCTGAGGTGGAAGTAACGGAGGGGAAGTTTGGAACTGTAGGAGCGTTAGCGTCCGCCTTTGTGCCCGGATTTTATCCGCTATGCGGTATAATCAATGAATCTGGGCACAACAGCGGCCGAAAGTCCAAATATTCCCCGCAGTTACGGCGTACACCGGGCCATGGGGCGGATGAAGCGAAGCATCAGCAGCAAATATGTCGTCCATACCGGCAAGCCCAAACCGGCAGCCCGGCGCAATATTCAATTATGAAAGGTGATGTGATCCAATTGATCGATCCTAATGTGAAGCAGGACCTGCGTGAAATGGGCAAGAAATTAACCAACCTTAGGGGGTCACTTTGACTTAGACCTGAAGCTGGAGATGATAGCGAACTTCGAAGAGAAGATGGCGGCTCCCGGGTTCTGGGATGATCCCGATCAGGCACAGAGCGTGATTGGCGAGATGAATGCCGTGAAGTCGGTGGTTGATCAATTTGAGAAGCTCCAGCAGGATTATGACGATGCTGCCATGATGGCGGAGCTGGCCGATGACGAAGGCGACGACGCACTGGCTGAAGAGATAGCTGGAACGATCCGCAGTATAAGTGCCCGAGTGGATGAGTTCGAGCTGCAGCTGCTGCTCAATCAGCCTTACGATAAGCTGAATGCCATTCTGGAGCTCCATCCGGGGGCAGGCGGTACCGAGTCTCAGGACTGGGGCCAAATGCTGCTGCGCATGTACACACGCTGGGCGGAGAAGCGGGGCTTCAAGGTAGATGTGCTGGATTATCTTCCGGGCGATGAAGCGGGAATCAAGAGTGTAACTTTGTTAATTAAGGGCCACAATGTATATGGGTACCTTAAGGCAGAGAAGGGCGTTCACCGGCTGGTGCGCATTTCGCCTTTTGACTCCTCAGGCAGACGGCATACCTCCTTCGTATCCTGCGATGTGGTACCGGAGATTGCTGACGACGTCGAGGTGGATATCCGTACGGAAGACCTGAAGATTGATACGTACCGGGCCAGCGGAGCGGGCGGTCAGCACATCAATACTACCGACTCAGCGGTGCGGATTACGCATATGCCAACCGGCGTGGTGGTCACCTGTCAGAATGAGCGTTCACAGATCAAGAACCGGGAGCAGGCAATGAAGATGCTGCGTTCCAAGCTCTATGAGCGCAAAATTCAGGAGCAGCAGGCACATCTGGACGAGATCCGCGGGGAACAATCCGAGATTGCCTGGGGCAGCCAGATTCGTTCCTACGTATTCCATCCTTACAGCATGGTGAAGGATCACCGCACCTCTGTAGAGACAGGCAATGTTGGAGCGGTAATGGACGGCGATCTGGACGGGTTCATTGACGGGTATCTGCGGAGCCAGATCAAGACGGAAGCTGAATAAAAGTAATCAAATTCCTACGCGTCTTCGGAGGTGTAGGAATTTTTGTCTGAACATAAAGGAGTCCGGCCAACCATGCAAAAAATCAATTCACGCAACAAACCTCCGCTCATTCCCTTGAACGGACCGCTGCGTCATACGGTGGACATTGCGCTTATTCTGATCGGCTCGCTGATCACCGGGCTGGCGTTCAACCTGTTCTTCCTCCCGAACCGGATTGCATCCGGCGGGGTGTCGGGGCTGTCGGTGCTGGCTGAGGCCTGGTTTGGGGCAGAGCCTGCTTTTACCCAGTGGGCGCTTAATATTCCGCTCTTCATTCTCGGCGTGATCTTTCTCGGCAAACAGTATGGCATCCGCTCTCTGCTGGGCAGCTTTGTGCTGCCGCTGTTTATCTTCCTGACGAAGGACGGGCCTGTGCCGACCACGAATCCGCTCCTGGCCTCTATCTATGGAGGAATTGGTGTGGGTCTCGGTCTGGGCCTCGTCTTCCGGGGGCGCGGCTCTACGGGCGGACTGACCATTGCGGCACAGATTATTCAAAAGCTAACCGGCTTCAGCTTCTCGCTGTCTGTCGTGCTGCTGGATGGTACGGTGATTACCTTGGCGGCTTTTGTGCTGGGAATGGAGCAGGCGATGTATGCACTGATCGGGCTGTTCGTCACCGGCCGGGTGATCAACGCGCTGGAGGTGGGCTTCAGCACCACGAAGGTGGCGTATATCATCTCGGATCACACAGAGGACATCTCGCAGGCGATTCTGAATGATCTGGACCGCGGGCTTACCAAGCTGAATGCGCAAGGCGGCTATACCGGTGACAATCGTACGGTGCTGATGGTCGTGGTAGGCCAGAATGAAATTACCAGGCTCAAGGCGATCGTCCGCTCGGTGGACCCGGCTGCATTTGTGATTATTACCGAGGCTCATGAGGTGCTGGGCGAAGGGTTCAAAAGAGAAGCGTAGACTCCCTTAAGGGGGCTCTGCGCTTCTTTTGATATACTGTAGCGAATAGGATAACCCTGCGTTTCTTCTTGTGCGCCAGCTGAATAAAGTTAACGCAACGTGTTGTATTTATATTAATTCGGTCGTATAATAATACATATTTGCAGGACGGTTATGCATGAGCGATAATGATAGAAATGAGAAACGGGAAGCGGGGATGACAGTGACAGACAAGCTGAGAGCGGCGATTGTCGGATCAACGGGTTATGGGGGCGTGGAGCTGATCAGGCTGCTGCAGGGACACCCTGATATAGAGATTACTTCAGTGATTTCCTCTTCGAGTGCGGGTGCGCCGATTGAGGAGGGTTTTCCGCATCTCACGGGAGTGGTGCAGCGTAAGCTGGATGGTGTAGATGCAGCAGAGATTGCAAGCAGAGCGGATGTTGTATTCACTGCTACCCCTTCCGGAGTGAGTGCGAAGCTGGTGCCCGGGCTGCTTGAAGCAGGACTCAAGGTTGTCGATCTGTCGGGGGACTTCCGGTTGAAGGATGGCGCGGAGTATGAGCAGTGGTATAAGCATCCGGCTCCTCCGGCAGCGTATCTGGAGCAGGCGGTATACGGGTTATGCGAGGTGTACGGCGAACGTGCGGCTGGAGTGGATTTCATCTCGAATCCGGGATGTTACCCGACAGCTACGCTGCTGGGGCTGATTCCGGCGCTGGAGGCAGGCTGGATCAAGCCGGACAGCATCATTATTGATGCGAAATCCGGGGTGTCCGGGGCAGGGCGGGGAACTAGCCTGATGGTGCATTTTGCCGAGATGAATGAGAACTTCAAAGCTTACAAAATCAACAAACATCAGCATATCCCGGAAATTGAACAGGTGCTTACCGATATTGCCGGGGAGAAAGTTACAGTAACCTTCACTACCCATCTGGTGCCGATGACCCGGGGGATTATGACTACGATGTATGCCGGACTGAATGGTGAACATAGTGAACAGGAACTCGTAGATTTATATCGTAAATATTATGCAGGCAGACCGTATGTGCGGGTGCGTGAGCCCGGCGTGGTTCCGGCGACGAAGGAAGTCAGCGGATCGAATTACTGCGATATCGGCTTCGCCACAGATGCGCGTACCGGACGGGTTACCATTGTGTCGGTCATCGACAATATCGTTAAGGGCGCCGCAGGGCAAGCGATTCAGAACCTCAATTTGATGATGGGATGGGAGGAAACCCGCGGGCTTGGTTACACACCAGTGTATCCATAAGCGCAAGCGGTCAAACAATATCATGAGTGAGCAACCACTATATACCGTCGTAGAAGGCGGAAGTATTACTGCACCTAAGGGCTTCACCTCCGGTGGCCTGCACTGCGGTCTCAAAAAAACTGAGCGTAATGACCTCGGCGTAATTCTCTGTGAGGTGCCTGCTACGGCGGCTGCGGTGTATACGACCAATGTGTTTCAGGCGGCTCCGCTGAAGGTTACGCGGGAGAGTCTGGCGGACGGAACGCTGCAGGCGGTGATCGTGAACAGCGGCAATGCCAATGCCTGTACAGGGGACCAGGGCGAGGCGGATGCATATGAGATGCGTGCGGCTGCTGCCCGTTATTTGGGCGTGAATGAGCTGGATGTTGCTGTCGCTTCCACGGGAGTAATCGGGGAACTGCTGAAGATGGACTGTGTGCGCAGCGGGATTGCCGGACTGCCGGAGAAGCTGGACGCGGGCGCTGCCGGTGCGGAGGAATTCAGCCAGGCGATTCTGACCACCGATCTGGTCAAAAAAGAAAGCTGCGTAAAAGTAACGGTAGGCGGTACTGAGGTTACGATTGCCGGAGCGGCGAAGGGTTCCGGGATGATTCACCCGAATATGGCGACGATGCTGGGCTTCATGACCACCGATGTGCTCATTGACGGCGAGGATCTGCTTAGTCTGCTGCGAAGCGCGACGAACACTACTTTTAATATGATTACCGTTGATGGTGACACCAGTACGAACGATATGCTGGTCACTATGGCCAGCGGTCTTGCCGGTAATGAGAAGCTGACGCGTCTGCATGCGGACTGGGAGGCTTTTGCAGCGGCGTTCACCCATGTGTGCCAGAGTCTGGCCATGGCGATTGCCCGTGACGGCGAAGGGGCCACGAAGCTGATTGAGGTGCAGGTGAACGGGGCGGTGCATGATGAGGCTGCGGCGGCAATTGCCAAGACCGTGGTCGGCTCAAGCCTGGTGAAGTCGGCGATCTTCGGCGCGGATGCCAACTGGGGGCGGATTATCGCGGCTGTAGGGCGCGCGGGCGTTCCGGTATCGCCGGAGCGGGTAGATATTAAGCTGGGTGAGATCGAGGTGCTGCGCGGATCACGTCCGGTGGCTTTTGATGAGGAGCAGGCACTGCATTATCTGCAAAAAAGCGATACCGTGCTGATCACGGTAACCTTGTCGGACGGCAGCGGTCAGGCTACAGCCTGGGGCTGTGACCTGACTTATGACTATGTGCGGATTAACGCGGCCTACCGTACGTAGTGCAGATAGTTTCACCGGATTACAACAGCGGCCGAAAGCCGACTAAGCTTTTACGTACAGGGGGCAAGGAGATGACAATAGAACCGATAGAGCCTCAGGCGCAGGCGGGGGCCGCCGGGCTGTTCGTAATGAAATGCGGAGGGAGTACGCTGGCGGCGCTGCCGGATTCATTCTTCGAGGATCTGCGGGAGCTTCAGGTCAGCGGGATTCAGCCTGTAATCGTGCATGGCGGCGGCCCGGCGATCTCCGGCAATCTGGAGAAGCTCGGTATTGAGAGCCGCTTCGTGAACGGCCTGCGGGTAACGACAGAAGAGGTGCTGGATGTGGTTGAGATGACCCTGGCCGGCAGCATCAACAAGGCGATTGTCCGCCGAATTCAGGCCAGCGGGGGGCAGGCACTCGGGTTGTCGGGCGTTGACGGCAACCTGATCATGGCGCACCCGGTGGCCAATCACGATGAAGTGGGTCTGGTGGGTGAAGTGACCGGTGTTCGAGCGGAGATTGTGACGGGTATCCTCGCGATGGGCTATATTCCGGTGATCGCACCTGTCGGTGTAGACGGCGAAGGACAGCGGTATAACATCAATGCGGATACCGCTGCCGGAGCGGTGGCTTCTTATATAGGGTCACCGAGTATGATCGTGGTTACGGATGTGCCGGGCATTATGCGGACGGTGGACGGGGAGAAGGTGGTGCTTCCGTCCGTAACGGTGGCACAGATCGAAGCACTGATTGAGAACGGCGAAATCTACGGCGGAATGATTCCCAAGGTGTGTGCCGCGATGGACTGCATCCAGGGCCAGGTGTCCGAGGTTATTATTGTAGACGGCAAAGAGCCGCGTGTACTCAGCCGGGTGCTGAAGGGCGAAGCGCTGGGCACGCGGATTGTAAGAGCATAGATAGGCTGGAAGAATAATAAGACGCGCTGACGGGGAGCCGGCAGCAGCATGGTGGGAGAGTGACTAAGAATGAGTGAGCTTACGCAAACGGACAAGAATTCTTTGACAGGGGCGCTGCAGGAACGTTCAGCGGGAACGGACGGGCAGGGGGCCGCTCCTGCCAAGCTGAGTGCGGTATTCCCGTCTTACGCCAGATATGACCTCAGTCTGGTCAAAGGCAAGGGCAGCTGGGTATGGGATGAGCAGGGTAACAAGTATCTGGACTTCATGTGCGGACTTGCGGTAACGAGTCTGGGCCATGCGCCGGAGAAGGTCGGTGCGAAGCTCAAGGAGCAGATTGATACGCTGTGGCATGTCTCGAACCTGTTCCACATTCCAGGCCAGGACCGGGTAGCTGCGCTGCTGACAGAGAATAGCTGTGCGGATCAGGTTTTCTTCTGCAACAGCGGAGCGGAAGCGAATGAAGCGGCCATCAAGCTGGCGCGCCGGTATCACCAGAAAGTGAAGGGGACGGACCGCTATGAAGTGATTACCTTCGAGCAATCGTTCCATGGCCGTACACTGGCTACTCTGACAGCCACTGGGCAGGCAAAGGTCAAGGAAGGCTTCCTGCCGCTTCCGGCGGGCTTCAAGACAGTGCCACTGCACGATCTGGAGGCGCTGAAAGCCGCCATTACGGAGCATACGGCAGCGATTATGCTGGAGATGGTGCTTGCCGAGGGCGGTGTGCTTGAGGTACAGCAGGAGTTCTTGGATGCTGTTGTAGCACTGTGCAAGGAGCACGGATTACTGCTGATTGTGGATGAAGTGCAGACCGGCATGGGCCGTACAGGCAAGTTGTTCGCTCATCAGCATTACGGCATTGAGCCGGACATCTTCACCTTGGCCAAAGGTGTGGCGAGCGGCTTCCCGGCCGGTGTGATGCTCGGTAAAGGCTATCTGCGCGAGGCCTTCAGCCCGGGCAGCCACGCCAGTACCTTCGGCGGCACCCCGCTGGCGGCAGCGGTGATGGAAGCAACCATTGAGACCATGCTCGAAGATAAGCTGCCCGAGCGGGCGGCGGAGATGGGCGAATACTTAAGCGGACAGCTTAGAGCGAAGCTGGCGGACACTTCTTTTGTGAAGGAGATTCGCGGCAAAGGCCTGCTGATCGGCATCGAGTGCCAGGAGCCGGTAGCCGAGATCGTTCTCGCCGGACAGAAGCGCGGACTGCTGTTCGTTCAGGCTGGTCCGGATGTGATCCGGCTGCTGCCTAATCTGTATGTCAGCACCGATGAAATTGATCGGGCGGTGGACATCCTATCGGAACTAATTCATACTTATGCTAACAAAGTAAACGGGGAGGCAAATTGATGAGTCACGGTACACCAGGCGTAACAGAGACGATTGCCGCACAGCTCAAAGGCCGTGATTTGCTGGAGCTGAATGATTACAGCCCGGAGGAAATCACGTATTTGATTGACCTCGCGATTGAGCTGAAGCGCAAGCAGAAGAACGGTGAGGTCTACCAGCCGTTGCTGGGGAAGACGATCGGCCTTATATTCGAGAAATCCTCTACCCGCACACGGGTGTCGTTCGAAGTGGGGATGTATCAGCTGGGCGGACATGCACTGTTCCTAAGCAAAAATGATATTCAGCTGGGCCGCGGCGAGACGGTTGGTGATACCGCCCAGGTCATGTCGCGTTATCTGGACGGTATCATGATCCGTACGTTCGGCCATGATAAAGTGGAAGATTTGGCGCGGTATGCCTCAGTGCCTGTAATCAACGGCCTCAGCGATCTTGCGCATCCCTGCCAGGTGCTGGCAGACTACCAGACTGTATACGAGCACAAGGGCAAGCTGAAGGGACTGAAGCTGGCGTATATCGGCGACGGCAATAATATGGCTCATTCACTGCTGATCGGCGGCGCGAAGCTGGGTGTGCATGTCGCGGTTGCCGGACCGGAAGGCTACGAGCCGGATGAGGCTGTCGTGGCCGAGGCGCGTGAGATCGCCAAGGAGACAGGCTCGGTCATCACTGTGACCCGCAGCCCGCAGGAGGCGGTACAGGACGCGGACGTGATCTATACGGATGTCTGGGCAAGCATGGGCTTCGAGGCCGAGCAGCTGGCGCGTGAAGCGGCGTTCAAGGACTATCAGGTCAACGAGGAGCTGGTGAAAGGCGCGAAGAGCGATTATCTGTTCCTGCACTGCCTGCCCGCCCACCGTGAGGAAGAGGTAAGCACCCGCGTCATCGACGGCCCGAACTCCGTGATCTTCGATCAGGCGGAGAACCGCCTGCATGCGCAGAAGGCGCTTATGGCGGCTTTGATGGGCTAGATGCAGATGTAGCCTAGCAGAGCCATCAGGAGGCCAGATATGAGTTCATTCCACAAATGCGCTAATGTATGAAGTTGACGTTCGAAGCGGACTTTCAGAGATAAGTGTATTATGTGCAATTAAAAACAGTGAAAAGTAAGAGTTTTCTCTTCTAACTGTAGTCTGTACAACAAAATCTGCCCGAATGGGCGAGAATTCAGGTATAGAGGCATTTTAATTGCACGAACTACATCTAAACGCACATTCGGTGTTATATCAGCCAATTTAGTTGTACAGATTGCAATTAAGTCCACCCAGGGCACCTTAATCGGGCACAGCCAACCCTCAGCAAGAGTTGGGTTGAAGTAATTTAATTATATATACACAACACATATATAAGATAAACTTAGGTACGGAGCGTTGGATTTCCGGTGCATAGCAGCGAAGTGAAAGTTTGGAACTGTAGGAGCGTCAGCGTCCGCCTGAAAGCTTTCCGCAGGAAAGCTCGCTTCGGAAGCATCAGCAGTCTACGGATTTCAACCGCGTACAGCGGTATAAATCAAGAAATCTGTAGACAACAGCGGCCGGAAGTCCAAACATTTCATGCAGCTGCGTCCAAGCACCGGATGTCTATACGCAAAGCTTGAAGTTGATCTTATAATCACCCTCCACACCGAAAGGAAGCTAAACCCCCATGCCAAAAGAAAAAATTGTACTCGCCTATTCCGGCGGGCTGGATACCTCGGTCATTCTGAAATGGCTGAAAGAAACGTATGATGCGGAGATTATTGCTTTTACAGCCGATATCGGTCAAAAAGAAGAACTGGACGGTCTGGAGGAAAAAGCACTCGCCACCGGCGCGTCCAAAGTCTACATCGATGATCTGCGCGACGAATTCGCGAATGACTTCATCTACCCGATGTTCCAGGCGGGCGCACTCTATGAGGGACAATATCTGCTGGGCACCAGCATTGCCCGTCCGCTGATCGCCAAGCGTATGGTGGATATCGCTATCGCCGAAGGCGCTACAGCCATTGCCCATGGAGCTACAGGTAAAGGGAATGACCAGGTTCGCTTCGAGTTGAACGCTGCTGCATTGTCACCGAGCATTAAGGTAATTGCGCCTTGGCGTCTGGAAGAGTTCCGCAACCAGTTCCCGGGCCGTGCGGAGATGATCGCTTACGCCGAAGCCAACGGTATTCCGGTACAAGCCTCAGCGGCTAAGCCGTACTCGATGGACCGCAATCTGCTGCATATCAGCTATGAGAGCGGCGTGCTGGAAGATCCTTGGTTCGATCCAAGCGCACCGGAGAACAAGGAAATGTTCCTGCTCTCGAATGCGCCGGAGGATGCGCCGGACGAAGCCGAGTACCTGGAACTGGACTTCCTCAAGGGCGACTGCGTAGCGCTGAACGGTGAGGCGTTGTCCCCGCTGCAAGTCATGGAGAAGCTGAATGAGCTGGGCGGCAAGCATGGGATTGGACGCGTGGATATGGTCGAGAACCGTTTTGTCGGCATGAAGAGCCGCGGCGTGTATGAGACTCCGGGCGGAACGATTCTGTTCACCGCTCACCGCAAAATGGAATCGATCACCATGGACCGTGAAGTGATGAACCTGCGTGACAGCCTGATCACCCGTTACAGCACGCTTGTGTATAACGGCTTTTGGTTCGCACCGGAGCGGATTGCGATGCAGGCCCTGGTGAAGGAGAGCCAGAAGAATGTGACCGGTACGGTACGTGTGAAGC
Source organism: Paenibacillus sp. FSL M7-0896 (assembly GCF_037975415.1). Taxonomy (NCBI): domain Bacteria; kingdom Bacillati; phylum Bacillota; class Bacilli; order Caryophanales; family Paenibacillaceae; genus Paenibacillus; species Paenibacillus sp. FSL M7-0896. Next base: position 6,685,585 of record NZ_CP150250.1, on the reverse strand, counting down.
TCTACAAGGGCAACATCATCGGCGCCGGAGTGAAGAGTCCGGTCAGCCTGTACAACCCGGATATCGCCACTATGGAGGCAGATCCTACCCAGGCCTACGACCAGGGCGATGCGACCGGCTTCATCCGTCTGAATGCCTTGCGTCTGAAGGTATCGGCAGGCGTAGCAGAATCCAATAAATAAGTAGCAGCATATAAAAGCGGACACAAGAAGGCCGTTCCTCCCAACCGGACAGGGGCGGCCCTTCTAACGTCTATCGAGGAGGAACAACAGGTGAGCAAGCTGTGGGGCGGACGTTTTACCAAAGGAACGAACAAGCTGGTAGAGGAATATACGGCTTCTATCGAGTTCGATAAAGTGCTGGCGGAAGAGGATGTGCAGGGCAGTCTGGCCCATGTCACGATGCTGGGCAAATGCGGAATTCTGCCGCAGGAAGATGTGGAGACGATCAAGGCCGGGCTGAATAAGGTGCTGGACAAGGTACGTGCGGGGGAGATTGTATTCTCGGTTGCCGATGAAGATATCCACATGAATATTGAAAAGAACCTGATCGAAGAGATCGGCCCGGTCGGCGGCAAGCTGCACACCGGCCGCAGCCGCAACGATCAGGTGGCGACAGATATGCACCTCTACCTGCGTAACCGCGTGGTGGAGCTGGTGGCGCTGCTGCATGAGCTGCAGGGTGCGCTGATCGGGCAGGCCAAGGATAACCTGGAGACTATCGTTCCAGGATATACCCATCTGCAGCGGGCACAGCCGATTCTGTTCGCGCATCATCTGCTCGCCTACGTGTCGATGTTCCGCCGCGATGCCGAGCGCCTGACCGACAGCTACAAGCGGATTAACGTGCTGCCGCTGGGTGCCGGGGCGCTGGCGGGAACGACGTTCCCGATTGACCGCCACTTCGTGGCCGAGCAGCTTGGTTTTGACGGGGTCTATGAGAATAGTCTGGATGCGGTCAGCGACCGTGACTTCATCGTGGAGTTCCTGGCGAATGCATCGCTCGTGATGACTCACCTGTCCAGGCTTAGCGAAGAACTGGTGCTGTGGAGCAGCACCGAATTTAGCTTCGTGGAGCTGGATGATGCCTTCTGCACCGGCAGCAGCATCATGCCGCAGAAGAAGAACCCGGATGTGCCGGAGCTGGTACGCGGCAAGACAGGCCGTGTCTACGGCAACCTGATCGGACTGCTGACCGTGCTGAAGTCGCTGCCGCTGGCCTATAACAAGGACATGCAGGAAGATAAAGAAGGCATGTTCGATACAGTAGCTACCCTTACAGGGGCCTTGCAGCTGTTCGCACCGATGATCTCCACCATGAAGGTGAACAAGGCGCGGATGCGTGAAGCGGTGAACACGGACTTCTCCAACGCGACCGATATCGCTGACTTCCTGGTGGGCAAAGGCCTGCCGTTCCGTCAGGCGCATGAGGTGATCGGCAAGACCGTCCTGTATTGCATCAACGAGGGCAAGTTCCTGCTGGATCTGACGCTGGACGAATTCAAGCAGTTCTCGCCGCTGTTCGACGATCAGATCTATGCGGTGCTCCAGCCGGAGGCCGTGGTGAACGCCCGTAATGTCTACGGCGGTACCGCCACGGTTCAGGTGCAGGCCGCCATCGGGCGGGCCGAAGCGGACCTGACAGCTGCGGGTGAATGGGTGAAGCAGCATGGTGGAGCCGTCTAACCTATACGCAGATCGCCTGCACTGCCCGCTAGAGGCAGAGGATTGCTGAAGGCATTAGAGACTGTCATTTGCAGCGGAAGCTGCAGAAGGGCAGTCTTTTTTAAAATATAGAATTTATATGTTTCACGTGATAAATTATTTTTATATTTCTCGCTGAAACGGTACCATCTTTTAAAAGGACGGCGAAGCCGTTTCCACTTGCAATACAGAGACAGGGGGAAAGGTATGGATTGGGAAGCCCATATTGAATGCTGGAGCCGTACTGCGGTCAGGCTGCTGGAGGTTCAATTATTCGCTGCGCAAGCAGGAACGGTGCCTGAGCATGATGTGGCGGCTACGGGTTTTTTCCTGCTGAGCGTGCAGGGCGAGGCGACTGTAAGTCTATCGGGGACGGTCTATTCCACCAGGTCTGCGCCTCTTCTGCATGGCGGCAAGGAAACGGAGCTCGGGCTGATGCCGCTGGACAACGAGTTTGTCTGTTATTTCATTCGCTATCAAGCCGACAGTCTATTTCCAGAGGACCAGGAGAGCTTCAATATGCCGTATGCCTTCACTCCCTACACACTGCTGCCCTTGCAGGAGAAGTGCCAGGCAATGGATCGTCTGTGGCAGCATACCGCCCCGCTGGAGAAGCTGGAGGCACAGACGGTTTTTCATCAATTTGTATATGAGGTTATGCGGCAAATTCACTCCTCGGCTCAGGGGACCAGCAGACCGGGTGTAGTCACTGAAGCCATTCACTATATTCATGAGCATTACAGTGAGCCGATTACCGCAGAGGTATTGGCCGGAATGTGCAGCTGCAGTACGAGCTACTTGTTCCGCATGTTCAAGAGTCAGCTTGGGTTCGGTCCTATCGATTATCTGATCCATGTACGAATCCGCAGATCCAAGCAGCTGCTGCTGCAATCCAATGCCCGAATTCAGGAAATCGCAGGCAGTGTGGGTTATGCCGATGTCTATTATTTCAGCCGTTTGTTCAAAAAGCATACCGGCTGCTCGCCGCAGCGATTCCGGGAGAATAACAAGCATACCGTTCAGAATAATCCATTACATCTGCTGAAATCGTCTATTGTATCTGGTAAGCCTGTTTCTCATAATGATAATGAGAATTATTATCAGTTAAATGAGGAAGGGGACGCATCGATGTTCAGATTTTCAAGACCGGCCTTAGGGGCTGCGCTGCTGTTATGTTCAGCCATATTTCTAAGTGCATGTCAGACAGGTAACAACACTGGAAAGGCAGCCTCTGAGCCTATTCCCACCAGTACGGCTGCAGACAGCGAGGCCGCAGATACACGTATTTACAAGCATTTGAAGGGGGAGACCGAGATTCCCGTGAAGCCTCAGCGGGTCGTCAGTCTTTTTCATCTGGGGGAATTAATGGCGCTTGGAGTGAAGCCGGTGGGAGCAACAACCTTCATTCTGAACAATCCGCTGTTAAGCGATGTGTCGGATATTGAAGATGTAGGTTCTACGCCTGATGCGGAGAAGATCCTGTCGCTTGCGCCTGATCTGATTATTACAACAGCCCCGTTCGCGGAGGTGGTCGAAGGAGGATACGAGGCGCTGAGCCAGATTGCACCAACCCTTGTAGTGGAGCAGTATAATGATCCGGTCAAGGATGTCGAAATGTTCGGGGATATTCTGGGCAAGCAGACGGAAGCCAAGCAGTGGAACAAGGATTTTGCAGCAAAAATAAAAGAGTCCAAAGAAAAAATCGCTCCCTACATCGAACCAGATGAAACCTTCTCCATTCTAAATGTGCGTTCCGGTGCCGTCTTCATTTACGGGGATACCAATCTGGGCGGCAATATCGTGTATAAATATCTGGGCCTGAAGCCGACTGAAAAGGTGGAGAAAGAGGTCATTCACGGAGAGACCTGGGAGATCTCCAGCGAGGTCATTCCTGATTTCATCGGTGACCGGCTAATTCTCGCAGTGAATGAAGGGGCGGAGGCAGAGCTGAAGAAAGTGGATAAGCTCATTCAGAATTCACCGGCAGGGAAAGCGGGCAAAATCTACAATATTGACTTCAATCAATTCCTGTTCAGTGATCCGATTTCGGTAGAACAACAAATGGACATCATCGTTAACCTGCTGGCAGGGAGCAGTACGTAATTACGCGGATAACCATAAAAAAAGGGCGCTGGATGATTGTCCAGACCCCTTTTTTTGACAATATAATGCCTAGGGTTCATTCGATACCGCTTACAATATCACAATCTCTACTTCCCCAGCGGCAGCCACTTCAGCACATCGCGGATCTTGGTATCCCAGTATCCCCACTCATGCTCGCCCGGCCCTTCCTCGTAGGTCAGAGACAGCTTGGTCTTGGAGCAGGCCGTACGGAAGACCTGATTATCCTCATACAGGAAATCCTCGGTTCCACAGCACTGATAGAGCAGCGGCTTAGGCCCTTTGGAGCGGTTCACTTCCTCTAGCAGCCATAGCAGATCTTCCGGAGAACCAGCAATGTCTTTGTCCCCAAAAATCTGCAAATAATCCTTGGTTCTCTGCGATGGATCTTCAAAGTTCAAGAAATTGTGTGCCATATCGAGTGCCCCGGACAGACTCGCTGCTGCGGCCCAGTCCTGCGGCTTGCGCAGTCCCAGCTTCATTGCCCCATAACCGCCCATCGACAATCCCGCCACGAAGTTATCCTCGCGCTTGGCCGACAAAGGGAAGAAGGAACGGGCAAGTGCCGGTAACTCCTCACTAATGAATGTCCAGTACTTACCGCCCGCCTCCATATCCGTGTAGAAGCTGCGGTGGACCTGCGGCATAACAACAGCGATGCCCAGCTCTGCTACATAACGCTCAATCGAGGTCCGGCGCAGCCAGATCGAATCATCGTCAGACAGGCCGTGCAGCAGGTACAGGGTGGGGTGTAAGGTCCCTTTGGAGACATTACTCATTCCGATCTGCGTAGTGGTCTGCTGCGGCAGAATGACAGTCATCGAAGTACTGAGCCCCAGCACCTCCGAATAAAATTTACATTCAATCAAAGCCATTTGCGTATCCCCTTTCTGCCCACATGATAGCACAGCCCCTACCTGATATAAACTGTAGATTTCTCCAGATTTATTGTCCCCAAGCATTGCTGCTGCCGGAGGAGAAAGAATATAATGGAAGTAGGTAGAAAGATTCATATAAACATGCAAGGACACAGGACTGAAGACATGGATGTGCTCCGGGCAGCGGGTGAGAGAAGCCATTATTCTGCTGCGCGGGAACTATCTATAATGGAATCCAATAGAGTATAGGGAGCGAACACAATGTCCTGGAAAGACCCATGGAACCGCAGCCGCGAGCGGAGCAAGGAAGCGGGCTTCACCTTAATCGAGGTGCTGGCCGCCATCGTCATTTTGTCGATAGTGTCCCTGGTGCTGACCTCCTATTTCACCAACGCCATGACCTATTCCAAGTCGAATCAGAACAAGACGATCATGGTCAATCTGGCGCGTAATGCTTTGTTTTATATGGAGAAGCAGGATTTTGATAAAACCGTAGAGTTCTTCAGAGATAAGACAGATAGGCTTTCTGCAGATGTTTGCAAGATTGGGGGCTGTGGTGACGCCATCAGTGATGAAGGAGCTGCCTACCGGAAGGCGTTTAACACGGAAACCCTATCTCATGTACTGCACCCCATAGTTAACGGGATGGAGTACAGTATAGATGTTATTTATCAAAAGGAGTTAGATGACGCTTATCAAAAATATCTGCTCCCGGTCAAAGTCGTGGTTACCAGTGCTTCCGTGGGCAGCCCATCGGCACCAGTAGAGGTGGAGGGATATATCAGCAATGAAGAGATTCGCTAATGCAACTGAGCGCGAGAATGGTTTTACTCTGATTGAACTGATCGCTGCCATCAGTCTATTTGCCATTGTGGCGGGAATCATTGGCTCCGTGACTATGTTTGGTTTCCGAAGCTATCATAAAATCACAATGGAAAATAAATTACGCGATGAAGCCGATCTTGTGATGTCTTCAATTATCACAAAGCTATATACCTATGGACCTGAGGAAATTCAGAGTACGAATTCAGGAATTATGCTATTGAGATCTGATAGTGATCCGCTGCGTATACAGGTTGACGGCGATGATATTCAAATCGGGGACTCAAGGATTGGTCCGGGAAGCACATCGGCACTTCATTTGGATTCAGCATTAGCGGGATCTACCATAGCAGTAACCAAGGTTGATGAGAATAGATCCAATCTTAACGCATTATATGAATCCGGACTGGTGCGAATCCAGCTTAAGTTAAATTACAAAGGTGGAGCATCAGAGGAGGACGAGCTACATGTGGATAGCCAATTCGGCTTCTAAAGGTAAAGATAAGCTTCTTAAGCTGAAGGCTCTCTCACGGTTGGGAGGGAATAGAGCCAAGGGGCAACAGTTTCGTTCCGAGAATGGCTCCGCTCTGGTTCTGGTTATGTTCATCGTTCTGTTGCTTACGATTCTTGGCATGGGGATACTCAGTGCAACTGTCGGTGGAGCGGTGCGGACAGAGACTAGGGAGAATGATGTGCAAAGTCTTCACTTGGCGCAAAAGGGTCTGGATGAGTCCACGGCGTATATCCAAGCCAGTCTATCTCAAATAAGTGATATTAATCCGGATAAGCTAGAGGATGTGCTGAGCCGTTTAGATAAGCAAGGACTCAATGTATCCACAAAACTTGGTGTTGGCAGCAGTGGTATGATTGATTACATCAAATATAAAGACAAAAAATCCGATGACATTATGCAGCTAAGACAATATTATATTGATGTAGAGGCTTCAGCACTGGTAAATGGAGTGCAACGTACACTGCAGCAGAGAATTACGATCGACACCTACCCCGATTTTCTGAAATATGCCTTTGGTTCTGAGCAGAACGTCTATCTGAATGGAGCTCCAGTGCTGAAAGGTAATATTTACGCAGGTAAGAAGCTGGTTATCTCTAACAGGGCAGAATATAAGTATCTGGGAGATTCCGATTTAAAAAAATCAACAATGTTTCCACAGATACAGCCTAATGGAATAGATGCTGCGAATCTGGGAGAGGTATTTGTGCAGTCCCTTAAGGACATTGAATACCATGTGTTTGATCCCTCAGGAAACGGAGGAGAGGCCAAGATATTAGCTGACAGCTCCGATATGAAACAAACCGTTAAGGATATTATGGGAATTAGTTTGGACAAGATTAAAATTAAAGAGCAGAAAAAGTTTGTACAAATCAATGTAGAGGAGTCCTTTATTGATAAGCTGGTTGAAGCCACTTCGCCTTCAAATGACAATGCAGCTGAGGCATTGAGGGGACGGCTTAGCCAAAAAAGTCCAAGCGAGCTAGCTGAGTGGCTCCAGACAGGGAGTCTTATTAATGCCAAGACAGTTACTCCTCCTCCCGAGAAACCTGCACAGAATGAGGAAGAGAGTGATCAAGATTATCTGGCTAGGCTTGAACAGTATGACAATGAGCTTCTAGCGTATCACCATTTCTTCATGGACTTAAATCAATCCTACCGGGTTGGAGGTAATCTCACTATTGAGGGAAATGACTTCTACGGCCTGACTTTTAAAGAGACAGCTAAAAGGGGGGCCGTTCCCAAATGGATTGTGGTAGACGGCAACTTGAATATTATAAATAATAAATCAGGTTCTATCCCCATAAAAGCAAACATTCTAGTCACGGGTGATGTAAAGATTAAAGGCAACGTGTCCTTCGATTCTACGATGTTTGTACTGGGACGTACTACAGTAGAGGATGCTGTAATTAGCGGCTTGGGAACGGGTACTGATAAAAAGGAATTAGTGCTGATCTCCAAGGGGCCGGTGCTGGTAAACCGGATTGATGCCTTTTCCAATGCAGATCCAGATGAAATGAATGCATTCTTTTATACGGATGCTGACGCGAAGCTTTATGGGGTGGGTTCAATATTCTGGCTGAAGGGCGGATTTTTCTCAAAAGGCGATTTGACAGTAAATGCGGTGCTGGGCAATACATCTGAACCGTCTGACGCAGTACTTCCAAGCCAGTTGATCTTCTCGGAACCGCAAGTTACAGAGCCGAGAGCAAGGGAGCGTTTCCGGGTAATTTACAATCACAGGGTTTACACCGATCAGCAATCCAGTCTGCCTCGGATTCGCAAAGTGAATATAGCTGTCAGTCCTATGAGGCTGGTTAGTATACCTCCCAGATCTTCTCATACTGATACAACAGAGTAATTAAGAGAATGAGCATGATGTAGCAGAAATAAGACCTTCTCGTACGTTCCGTAGATAGCGGAGCGGAGGAAGGTCTTTTATTTCAAATAAGAGTTCTATCCCAAGGATTAGTAGAGGTCTCCCTCATTGAGGTTCACTTCGTGTTTTTTAACAATCACTTCGATAGTTGCCGTAACCTTAGTTGCTCCAGGAGGTGCGTAGGTGACTGTCACCGTTACAGTACCTTTCTTGTTCCCTGTAATTGCTCCTGTATTCATGTTGGCAAACGAGGCAATAGCCGGGTCACTGCTGGTCCAGGTTAAGTCATTCAGAATGGATGCCAAGGAAAAGGTGCGTGGTATTGTCCATAGCAGATTCGCAAGGTTAAAGGCAGGATCGCCGACATAAATAGTATGGCTGAACTGGCTGAACTCCAGGCTGGTAAGACCAGTAATATTTACAGCATAAGGAAGACTGGAAATCCCGCTAGTTTTGTCTTGTACTACAACCTGTATCGTATGGTTGGGAACATCTTTTGCTACCAGTTGACATTGGTTCGTTCCGGGAATGGGTTTCAACTCAGCATATTGGCTATCGTTCGGATGGAAGAAGCCCCACTCCAAGGATGTTTCGTCTGCATGTACTGGTGTGAGAATTGCCGTCAGAGTAAGAGAACCCTTCGTTGGGATGGAGTTCCCGTTGCCCGAAATTGTCAGTGTCTCAAGTGGAGTCTTCACAGTTATGATTTTGCTGGCGGAAATATGATCAGCCTTGTCGCTGGAGACATAGACCTGAACCTTATATTTTCCGGATGCAGGTGCATTGAATGTGGCGTTCTCAGCGGTAGCCTGGATATAGCTGCTTACATCTTTGCCGTTTACATCAAAAACCTTCCAGCTATAGGTGATGTTTTTCTCCAGGATTGTATTATAAATGGCCATAATTCCTACATTAGTATTAGGTTTGACCGGACTATCTCCGCCATCAATTCTCAGGCTGCGATCCTTGACGGTGATGACAGCACTACCTATCACTCCGCTTCCGTCTGTCGCTGCAGCTGTTATTTCAACAGAACCGGTTCTATTGCCGATAACATCTCCACTTATGGGGTCAATGGACACGATTGACGGATCGGCTGAGCTCCAGCTTAATATCTTATTGGTCGCATCCACTGGTGAAATTTCTGAAGGAACAATCCTTAAGGGTTTATCACTCAGTAGGATATCTGTTGGTGGAAGCGTGATTTTCTCAACCCGGATTGCTGCATGCAGTTTTAACTCCGGTGAAAATACAGCCGAGCCTGGGACAAGGACCTCATTAACCGGAAAGGTTCCGCTGAAGGGGGAGTAGAATAAAGTTGTCATCTTCGTAACGGAACCGGCGATAACCTGTCCAGTAAGCTCGCCATTATCAAAACTGACAGTTGCATTCGGAGCCAAGAATGTTCCTCTCAGAGTGTAGTGCAGTTCCAATGATTCAGCACTTGGGAAGTTGTACATAACATGGGCGGCATCGACTCCGCTGAGATTAGTGTTGAGTGCCATTTTGACAGTATCACTGTCTGAGCCAGTGTTAACTAATACGGTAGAGCCTGATGGGACCGATATATTTAAGCTGGTTGCAGAAGCAACCATAGCAGCCGGAACGGTAAATACAAATAGTTTGGCATCACCCGTACCCGTTAGTTTAATTGTGCCATACGCGGATTCTACTGATCCATTATTAGTCAGTGTACTAAGTCGGGCTGACAGACTCGTCATCCGGTCCCGAAGTGAAGAAAAGTCAATAGGTGATCCCTTCACAACCTTTCCTCTGATAGACTGCGTGTCTGCAGCACCGCTGTAATAGTAAGTACCACCATATACTGCATTACCGTTGATAGTGATATTGTTGTTGTAGTATAGACTCCCACCTACTACTAGAGCATTTTGGGAATAATCACCGTTAGCGTTATTTCCGTAAATAGTGGCACCCCCGCTAATGTTGCGGAAGTCGACATCGCCACTTACAGCCACCCGCCCTTTAATAGAGAGATTATTGATTGTAGCCGCTGTTTGATTATTGATAACAATTAGGTTGTAATCCAGTCCGGCTCCAAGAAGCGGCCCGTTAGCTGCTGCGTGAATTTCATCATATTGTAGAGAAGCTGAGTTCAATGTGAAGTCCCCGCCTTTTTGCGGTGATACGGTAATGGAGAAAGTAACCTCCTGACCTGGATCGGGAATAAATGTCTTCACACCATTTGCTCCAGTCTGGAGCGTGTAACGAATATCATTTAATTTTTTGGTAATGCTATAGCCCGATTCTACCGTTCCTGTTTGGTTGATGGGTGAGGAGGACTCGACAATTTCCAGACCGGATGGAAGATTGCTTTTAAAGGTGATATTAGAAATAATCTGGCTGTCGCCGACATTTGCCGTAATCTGTGCTTGGGAGAATGGAATCGGTTTTGGAATAATTGTATAGGTTACAGCAACGCTTTCTCCCCGTACAACATGACCATCGACAATGCTAGCGGGCAAGGATTGTGTAGCGGTCAGACTAGAGGTGGCCGGTTTGATCGTTACGTTAACTGTTTTGGTTGCCAGCGCACCATGACTGTCCCAGGCTTTAATTTCAATTTGTAGATTTCCTCCATTCGGAAGCGGATTCGTAAAGGAGCGGCTGATGGTCAGTCCAGACTGAAGGTTCAAGTCAGTTACCCCAATATTATCTATATAATTCCCTTCCGTTTTAAAGCGAATGGAGGTTTTCAGGTTGCGGTCATTCAGATCAAAATCTCTTGCACTGTAATCTACCAGTAATTCATTTGCATAGGATGGGATGACACTGCCTTCAGCAGGAGAATTTACCGTAATCTCAGGAGCGTGGTTGGCGCCGGCAAAAGCCCTGTACATGGTATTGACGAAAAGCCTCTGTTCCCAGTCCGGGAATTTGATATTACTATTGATATCTCCTTTTTTGCTATGCCCTGTGCCGGAGAATGTAATGCTGCCTACTGAGTAAGTGTAGAAGTGGTTATAGCTGTCGTCGACATCACGCTGAATTTTTCCAGACTCACTCTTAATGTTATACCAAGGCACTACATCGGCACGTTCCAGATCCAGCATGAAGAATTGATCATGCGTCTCGGCAACAGGGTAGTAAGTATTGTTCGCAGTATTAAGGTTAAAAGGATATTGCGTCAGTAAGCCGTTATTGACTGGAACAACCTTGGAGGATGTATTTACTGCATTTCCTCCCAGATAAGTTCTTATAGTCTGGCCAACGGGCGCCCGGAAATAATCACCCCAGAAATTTGAATCGTTTGGATCATCAATAAAAATCGTATCATGGGTAAGCATTATGCTTTGTTTTGTCGTATTAGCGAAATCATAGACGGCATGGGCAGCCTCTTTTGAAAGCATTGGATTGGTTACCCGGTCATACATATCCTGAAAACCGAAGACGATCATATCATACACACCGTTAAGACCACGCTGTGGATCTTTGGCATGCTCAGTAATATACGAATTAAACTTGTCGATGTTCATCGTAGAAATAGAAAGCTGATATTTGCTGTTATTCAAGTATTCCTGATTCATGTTCAGACTATTACGGAGCGAGCTATCAGAACGGCCTGAGGGCATAACCTGAAGAACATTGATGATAGGCTTAACACCCGTAAAGCGGATGATGTCTCTGTCAAAGGTTTTAAGGTTAGTAGAGGTATCGGTGACCTCCAGCTTCCAGTAAAGTAGTCCGGTATAAGTATCTGGTAATGTGTAGTGAAGTGTCCCTTCAGTTGAATTCAGCTCAAGGGAGGCGACCACATGCTCTTCGGTCATAGGAATTGAAGAATCCATATTCATATATAATCTTACCCTTACAGGGGTGGTAGCAATATTAGGGACATTATCCAGCTTAATTCCGAATGTCAGGGTATCCCCTGGTCCATAAGTTTCATTAGGATTAGCCAAGTAACTCTTAATCTTTGAATTATTGGAAATGGTAAGCAGCGGACGCCGAATTAGGCCAGTTATTGTTGGTGCAGTGCGGGTCTTAATTCCTGTTATCAGGCTGCTGCGGGTGGCATCCGTGAGAAATATGACATTGCTCTTTGCGCCCATAGAGGAACGGTAGATATTAAAAGAAGCATAGAGGTTCCCTTGAAGATTCTTATCTTTATCCTGAGTTGCAAAGGTATCCTCTTGAAAGTATACATAAAGTCCTTTATTGATATAGTACTCGATAATTTCTTGTGCCTTCAGACCCGTGATATCATTCTGGACAGCAAGCGTATTATGGGCTTTGTCCCGGTCGGTATCTTTGGTATTCACAGTGCTTGTAACCAATTGCTTATTGAAGCTTCCGCGGCCTATGTAGATTGCATCGTACTTTCCATCCCAGTCCTCACGCAGCGACACGAATCTTTTCATGGTCATAGTCTCTACGCTGACATTAGAAATTTTCTTGAGTTCTTCCAGCTCACTGCCGCCTGAACTTAGACTGCTACTGGTTGGATCAGTGACCTCAAGAATGCGTATCGGATAGTTATTATTGGAGGCCTCCACATCCGGACTAAACATCTGAACTAGTAAAACTAGCATTACCATTAATGCAATAGCACCAGAAATAAAGACCAACTTTCTCTGTCTAAACATTTCCTTCATCAACAATTCCTCCGTTTATCGAAAAAATAGAATGAATAGTTTGTTTCATATGGCGAAATTGCATTTTTTCCCTAAAATTATTGTAAGATCACCTATAATATGCTATATATCATTCTAGGATAAATTTCACAGTTAGGCAATGAGGGAATGTGTAAATATACCTCTAAATTTGAGTCTTTAGAATTATATTTTTAAATTTATTTACCGAAATATTGATTATAAAATTTTGAATCAAATATTTTGATGGGCTAATATACCTATGGATCTTACATAATCCACATGGCATGGAGATGAGCTGCGGTTGGCAATCATAAAAAAGAGATTGGGAGATTTGCTGGTAGAGAACGGAATTATATCAGAGGAACAGCTTCAGGAGGCGTTGGTAGACCAGCGTAAGACCAAACGCAAATTAGGTGACCTGCTGATTTCGCAAGGGTACATTACAGAGCAGCAATTAATTGAGGTATTGGAATTCCAGTTGGGAATCCCTCATGTCAGTTTGCATAAATACCATATTGACCCGGCGATTACACAGATTATTCCGGAAAGTATGGCCAAGCGATATCAGGTTCTCCCTTTCTTGAAAGAGGGGGGAAAGCTGATGGTGGCGATGGCGGATCCGCTGGATTATTTCGCAATTGAAGATTTGCGGATGAGTACGGGTTTCCGGATTGAACCGGCTATTTCTACCAGAGACGAATTGCAGCGTGCTATTGCAAGACACTATGGTATGCGCGACTCTATGAACCAGATGCTGATCGAGCTGCCGACACAGGAAGAGATTACAGAGACAGAAATTACTGACGAGGATTCGCCCATTGTCCGGCTTGTTAATCAGATGATTCAACAGGCGGTTCAATTGCGGGCATCCGATATACATGTCGATCCCGGCGAGAATAACCTGCTCATCCGCTACCGGATTGATGGAACGCTTCGTACTGAGCGGCTGATTCCCAAGCAGATGCAGGGATTTATTACAGCCCGACTCAAAATCATGGCGCGGCTGAATATAGCGGAACGTCGCCTTCCCCAAGATGGCCGGATCAAAATGCAATTCGACTACAAGATGATTGACATCCGTGTGTCGTCATTGCCAACGATGCACGGGGAGAAAATTGTACTGCGGCTGCTGGATCTCAGTACCGGTATCAAGGCAGTGGATACGCTGGGATTCAGTGAAGGCAATGCGTCATCGTTTAAGGAAATGATTGGCCGTCCTTATGGCATCATGCTTATTACAGGGCCTACAGGCAGCGGAAAGACTACGACATTGTATTCGGCGCTCAGCCAATTGAATCAGGAGACTGTTAACATTATCACGGTTGAAGATCCTGTGGAGTACCAGCTTGAAGGGATTAACCAGGTGCATGTTAATCCGGCCATTGGCCTTACATTCGCAGCAGGATTACGCTCTATACTTCGTCAAGACCCCAATATTGTCATGGTAGGTGAGATCCGGGATACCGAAACAGCTGAAATTGCGGTCCGGGCTTCACTGACAGGACACTTGGTACTTTCAACACTACATACTAACGATGCTGTAAGCAGCATATCCCGACTTCGCGATATGGGTGTCGAGCCCTATCTGATTGCTTCGTCATTGATCGGTGTCGTTGCCCAGCGGCTGGTGCGCAAAATTTGCACAGACTGTAAGGAGACCTATAAGCCTTCCCAGCAGGAAGCGATTATGCTTGAGCGTTACGGACTTCGGACGGATATCCTTCACCGGGGAAGCGGCTGTGGAAGCTGCAACTCTACCGGCTATCGGGGCAGGCTTGCCATTCATGAAGTTTTGACTATCGATGATCATATGCGGCAATTGGTTACCGACTCCGCTTCCGTAGAAGAGCTGCGCTCTGCTGCCAAAGTAGGCGGCCTTGTCCAACTGATGGAAGATGGTCTGCTTAAAGTATCACAAGGGATGACCACTCTGCAGGAAGTGCTGCGGGAGACAGTATCCCATTAATGATTAGGGGGAGACATATTGCCAGTTTCAACTAGAACGATTATACAGCTTCTGCACTTGGCTCACTCCTCCAGGGCGTCTGATTTGCATATCTCCGTGGGCTCACCTCCCGTGCTGCGGATTGACGGTCGACTTGAGAATGTGGAGGGAGGATTCATTGGTCCTGGTGAGGCTGAACAGATGGCCCTTGACCTGCTTGGTCCCGAGAGAGAATCTGAATTCCGGGTGGCGGGTGAGTATGATTTCTCTTACCCGCTGGAAGGCGGAGTCCGGTTCCGCGTGAACGTATATCGGCAGCGAGGGGGAATCAGTATTGCTGCCCGGAGTATTCCGGCTGACATTCCGACCCTGGAGAAGCTGGCGCTTCCGCCGATACTTTCATCACTGGCGCTGAAGCCGCAGGGGCTGATTCTGGTAACAGGTCCGACAGGGAGCGGCAAGTCATCCACATTAGCGGCAATGATCCATCATATTAACAGCCGTGAACGGAAACATATTGTTACGCTGGAAGATCCGATTGAATTTTTACATAGCCATGGGACTTGCATTATCGATCAGAGAGAGATTGGAAGCGATACGGCCAGCTTTCCAACTGGCCTTAGGGCGGTACTCCGGCAAGATCCCGATGTCATACTTCTTGGAGAAATGCGCGACTTGGAGACGATATCAGCAGCGGTAACCGCAGCTGAAACCGGCCACCTGGTCATGGCAACCCTGCACACCTCAGATGCACCACAGACAATTGACCGGATTATCGATGCCTTTCCCGGACATCAGCAGAACCAAATCCGCTTGCAACTGGCTTCTGTATTGCTGGCAGTAATCTCACAGCGCTTGTTCCCCCGCTCTCAAGGTCAGGGGCGAATCAGTGCAACTGAGATTCTGATTAATACGCCCGCAGTCGGGAATATGATACGGAGCGAGAAGACACATCAGATCAAGAATATCATGCAGACGGGTAAGGCCCAGGGGATGCATACGCTGGAGATGAACATCCGTGAATGTCTGGCTAGAGGGCTAATTGACACATCGGCAGCTAAAACCTATCTTGCGGGGGTGAATTCCGATGCCTCAATTTGAATATCAGGTTAAGACTCCGGCGGGCAAACAGCTCAAAGGTAAGCTTACGGCACAAGATAAGTCCATTGCCATGGAGGAACTCCGCAAGCGGGGACTTACTGTTTTCTCACTGAATGAGCAGAAAAACTCTATCCTGTCGATGGAGATTTATATCGGTAATCCGGTGAAAACCATTCATTTCATTATTTACTGCCGCCAGTTCGCTACGTTAATCCGTGCAGGTGTGTCTATCGTAGATGCGACCCGAATTTTGGCGGAGCAGACAGACAGCAAGCCGCTGGCTAAAGCGCTGCAGGACGTCAGTTCGAGCCTTTTGCGGGGAATAGCGTTCTCACAAGCCATACAGGATCACAAAAAGATATTTCCGCATTTGTTCGTGAGTATGGTAAGGGCGGGTGAGGAAACCGGGGACCTTGAAGGAACGTTGGAACGGCTGGCGATGTATTTTGAGAAACAGCATACCACCACTGAGAAAATTAAATCTGCGCTGATGTATCCGATCACCGTTGGCGTTATGGCGGTGGCTGCTGTTATCTATCTGCTGTGGGCTATCGTTCCGCAGTTCGTAACTATGTTTGAGTCGATGAATGCAGAGCTTCCTGATATTACCAAGATAGTACTTGTGCTTAGCAAGAGTATACAAGGGCAATGGTATTTTTGGCTGATAGGTCTGATTGTGATCATAGTAGCCTTTCAAATAACGAAGCGTACAGAGAAGGGGGCCTACGCATTGGATTATGCCAAGCTGAAGGTGCCTGTGTTCGGGAAACTTAATCAGAAGGGCTCTATTGCGCAGTTCACCAGAACCTTCTCCTCGCTATATGCCAGTTCAGTGCCGATTCTGCAATCGCTGGCGATTGTTGAAGAAATTGCGGGCAACAAGGTGATTGGAAAATACATTCGCAGCGCAGGGGACTCACTCAGACAAGGAAAGCCTCTGTCGGAACCTTTGAAAAAAGCCTGGGTCTTTCCGCCGCTGGTTACACAGATGATCGCCATAGGTGAAGAGACGGGTGCGCTCGACCAGATGTTGTCCAAAATAGCAGATTTCTATGAGATGGATGTGGAAAACACTGTTGACCGGCTGAAGTCTTTGCTTGAGCCGTTATTGATAGCTTTCCTGGCGGGAGTAGTCGGTGTGATCGTAGCAGCCATTATGCTGCCAATGTTCAGTATCTATAGCAATATGTGATGAGACATCTTTGAGAGGGGTGACGCCGGGCGGGGGCAGATAGCCTTCGTACTGACGAATGCAGATACAAAGAATCAAGCACTCATCCAGACCTTTAAAATTATATTTTAGGAGGAAATCAAATGTTAGCAAATGCAATCAAGAAGAGATTGAGTAAAGAGGAAGGCCAGAAGGGCTTTACGCTGATCGAGTTACTGGCAGTTATCGTTATCCTGGGGATTATTGCGGTTATTGCGATTCCTTTGATTGGAAATGTTATCGGCAAGTCTAAAGACAGTGCAGACGTAGCAACTGCTCGTCAAGTCTATGAAGCTGCCAGATTATATATTATCGACACGAAAGATGGGGATTTTAAAACGGCTGGAACCGTTAAAGTATCAGACTTGCAAACTGGAGGATATCTTGATACACCGCTCGCACTTCCGAGTTCAAAAAAGGAAATTAGCGAAGGGGAAATTCATTTTAACGCTAAAGGTCAATTAGAGGATACCGCAACAGACAAGAAAGATGCAGTTTCGTTTACTGTCGATTCCAAAGCAGTTCCTTTTAGTGCCAAACAAGTACTAAGTGCTACAAAATAATTTAACTATGAAAATACTGTTTTATCTAGGAATCGGATCATTCCGATTCCTTTTTTAACAAATCCCATAAATAAAAGGAATGGACTATGACCATCGTTATAGCTGTTTACATCACGCTGCTGGGGCTAATATTAGGCTCCTTCTTTAACGTTGTCGCTCTGCGCGTGCCAGCGGGAGAATCTCTCACTCATCCTCCCTCGCACTGCACCGGTTGTGGAACGCGCCTGAAGCCGCGGGATTTGGTGCCGGTACTCAGCTGGATGGCCAGCGGTGGTAAATGCAGGCATTGCGGTGCCAAAGTATCCATGCTGTACCCGTTAGGCGAGCTTGCGACTGGACTGCTGTTCTTATGGTCCTATCTGGAGTTCGGCGTAACCGTTAGAGGTGTAACGGCGATTGTATTGTCGAGTATGGCTGTTATTGTAACGGTGGCTGATCTCAAATATATGCTGATACCGAATAAAATCCTGCTGTTTTTCACGCCATTCCTGCTAGTGCTAACTCTGTTGAATGTTGAAGGACCTTTATGGTTATCTCTTCTAGGTGCTGCTGTAGGTGGAGCGATCATTCTACCTTTTGCCTGGTTCGGCGGAATGGGGATGGGGGATTTCAAGCTGTTCGCCTTGCTGGGACTGGTCATAAGGTTCCCTAATGTGCTGCTTGCCTTCTTCGCAGCATGTCTATTAGGTACACTGGTTGGCGGTACACTCCAATTGGCAGGTATCGTTAAGCGCGGTCAGCCCGTTCCCTTTGGTCCTTGGCTTGCTCTAGGTGCATTACTTGCTTACGGTTATGGTTCAGAGATTATCGGCGGGTATCTCTCGCTTATTCATTAGGAGGCTTATGGCTTATGCTTGGACTTCAGAATCCGGTGGCTGGTCTTGCGATTGAGCAGACGGGAATCCGCTATATCAGCTTTAAGAACAAAAAGTTATGGGAAGTACGCAAAAAGCGCTATCTTCCGCTCCCGCCAGGATTAATTGTTGAGAATCAGGTAGCCGATAGTGAAGCTCTCTTGGAAACTGTCAAGCACTGGGTAAAGGTTGAGAGACTGCGCGGTAAACGGGTCTCGCTGTCGATTCCGCCATCGCAGATCATCATCCGTAAAATGAGTATTCCCAGCACCAATTCGAAGCAAGTAGAGCAGCTTGTGAAGCTGGAAGTAGAGACGGGGATGCATCTGCCCTTTGAAAGCCCTGTTTATGATTATGTCACGATTGATGTGGATGAGGAGAACAGTCATCTCTTGGTGTTCGCTGCCCCCCGGAAGCCGATCCAAGATTATATTGATGTGCTTGAAGGAGCGGGTCTGCGCGTAGGCACTGTGGAGATTGCAGCAACTGCACTTGCCCGTAGCTTGACTATTGGCCGGAAGGCAGAGTTTGAGGATACGATGCTTATTAACATCGAGCAGAATGTCCTTGACGTATATATGTTCCGTAGTGGTAATCCAGTGTTTATCCGAACCATTAATCAAATGGATTTGAACAGCGGCGTACAGCCCTCTACACAAGCTGGGATAGACTATGTCAGAGAAGCTGCGGCTACGTCGACTAGTCTGGCCGGTGGCTTACTTGCGCCTGGGCGGATGCTGGAGATTACCGCTGAAATATCGCGCATGCTGAACTTTTATCAATACAGTCTTCATGACGGAAGCACAAGAATTCAAAGCGTCCTGATTACAGGCCCCCTTCAGATTCGCAACCAGCTGCTTGAGGAGCTGCATCAATCCTTGACGGAGCTTGAGGTAGCAACGATCGGACTGGAAGATGTCATGGGTGACAGTACTCCTGATCTGGAGTTGAATGATTATCGTGTAGCTGCCGGGGCAGCCCTGCAGGATAGTAATACCCTTGCCGTTAACCTGCTGCCGCGGGAAGACCGTGAGGCCTTGCTTTTCCCATATGTTGCTGTCGCTCTTGTTGGAATATGGCTGATTGGTGCGGTAGGGGTCGGTATATTCTTTGCAACGAATAAAGGGCAGATCGCAGAGAACGAGCAACAAATCCAGGGTGCCCAGGACCGCTCACTGATGCTTCAAAGCGAACTCGCCAAGATCAATGGAAGTTCCGGGATTCTGAATAGAAAAGCTGCAGTGGATGAAATTCTCGCATATAGGACAATTATTGTACCTGTATTGAATGAGCTATCCGCGGGGTTGCCGCAGGATAGCTTGCTGCGAAGTATAAACTATACGTATCATGATTCCATCGATCTCACGTTAAGAGTGCCGAGTATGGAAGCTTCCTCGATTTATTTGGCCAATCTGCGCAAAATGTCTTTCACCAAGGGAGCCGAAATTCAGAAGCTGACCGAAGGAGATACCACCGTACAGTCCGGTTCGGTCTCAGGATATGGTGCGTATACTGCGGTTTATCATGTGAGCTTACTAAAAACGAAGGCTGATAATACAGCAGCTGGAATAGACCAACAGGCAGCGTCAGGGGAGGGGGATGGCAATGGAACAAATTAATAAATACAGGTCACCTATTACATTGGGCGTGCTTATCCTGTTTTTGTTGCTATTCGCCTTCTTCATGCTTGGTCTACAGCCTACCAGCCGAACTGTCAAAGATCAGGAATCTGAGCTGAGCCAGTTGAATGAACAGAATAGCCTGCTTGAGCGCAAAATTGATGAACGCAAGAACGACACCTCACAGCAAGCCGAAGAGGCTGCACTGCTCACCCAGCTTCCGAAAGGTGACAACAGTGAGCAAATGATTCTGGATCTGCGCTCTATCGGATCAGTATCCGGGGCGAAGCTAAAGGATGTCAATTTCAGTATAGGCCCAGAGAATCCGATTCAGGCAATGACAGGTTCAGGTACGGCGGTTTATCCTACGGTCAAGCCGCTTACTATGACGGCTGTAGTCGAGGGGGATTATTCTAGTATCAGTAATTGGCTGAGTGCACTGCAACAGCTGCCCCGCATAGTGAATGTCGATACATTAACCTTTCAGCGGTCCTCGGACGGCGGGGGTGCAGGAGGAACTTCCAGTATTATCACGGCGAATGTCTCGTTTACAGCCTACTTCGCGGATGCCGAGAATGCGGAAGGTGAAGCTCCAACAGCTGCTGATGTGAATCCTGCTCCAATCTCGATGAGCGCAAATAATTAGCCGTTAATCTATAAGCAGCTCCGCTTCCTCTTTATCGGGAACGGAGTTTTTTTACGCTTTTCCCCCATTACCCGTTTATACCCCCGGGTGGTTTGGGTATTACAGCTTACGGGCTATTGTAATGTTATACAGTACTTATCGCAGCAGCTTAGTCTGAAGTACGCTTCAGGCTACCACACAGGAATACGAGGAGGCGTTCAAGATGAAGAACAAAAAATGGATGATCGGTTCACTGGCATTATCACTGGGTCTTGTCTCTGCAGGGGGCGGAGCGCTTGCGGCTTCACCGGTGGCAAGTATTGAGGGCGTAAGAACGGTTGCGGCGTCTGCACCGGGCAAGGAAGGGCCGGCTACCATTAACAATCTCACTGAACGGAGTGTTGTTCCGCTGGTGGTTCATGCCAAAAAGCTATATACGTATGCCAGCCGGGGAGGCAATGTATTCAGCCCGGAGCTGTTCACTTATAAAGCACAGGAGTACCGCTATCTGTCCAGTGATCTGGGCTCGAAGCAGCAACTGTTGAGCTACATCAAGAAGGGATTCACGCATAATGCGGCGGTCTTCTACGCACAGACACAGTTCCTGGAGCATGAGGGCCGAATGGCGCAGGTCAATTCCGATCTGGGCAACTCGCTGGATTTCACTAGAGCGACTGCCCGGATGGTCTCCAAGACTGCGCAGGCGGCAGTGTTCGAGCTGACTGTACCTGCGGAAGGAGCGAACGGGTCTTCCGAAGTAGTTACAGTGAAGCTGAAGAAGGTTAACGGTTACTGGAGAATTGATATGTCGCCAGATACTCTTTTCTAAGCAGCGGCTTCAGACTCTGTCTAGCGCTTCATAAAATAACGGCTGTGCCGACCTTGTCACAAGGAGGGCACAGCCGTTTCTGCTTGCTATACACACTTCAGATGCTTCGGCGAACCGGACGTTACCGCACCTTCACACCATCCTCGACTAGCTGTCTGCGCGGGGATTCGGGCTGATCGGATTTGCTCATTCCGCCGCGGTTGATGGCAATGACACGTTTCTGGGCGTAATAGGTATCGCGGGAGAGCAGATTTCTTTCTACGGCTTTACCATCTACGTGGCGGGTAATGTAAGTTTCAACTACATAGCCGGTTTTGCCGGCAAGCAGTACCCGGGTTCCGCCCTTGGGGAGCGAGGCATCGCTCACATATTTATCCGTGGGGGGCAGCACCTCGACGGTTCTGGATTCAACGGAATAGGTGACGTTCTTCGGGAATGTGCCGAACAGCTTGATGGTCAGCGTGCGCCCCTGGACTTCGGATTTGATGATCAAGTATTTGCCGGTGTTGTTGCGGAAGCGGAAATTAATATACCCCTCGGCAAAAGTGGCGTCCTGCCCCTTGGGCAGATAGCTGACCGGAAGCGAGTGGTTGCGCCGTTCTACGATCTCCAGCCCGGAGCGGAGCGCGGCATTATACAGGGTGCTGGAGACCTGGCAGATCCCCCCGCCCGTGCCGGGCTGGAGCTTGCCGTTCACGATGACCGGGGCTTCGCGGAAGCCGTATTCGGTCTGGGCCTTTTGGATTGCTTTTCCGTAATCAAAAACCGCATTCGGCGGCAGCACCGTGCCGTTTACAGCTTTGGCGGCCGCCTCCACATTGAAGCTGCGCCCGGGGCCGCTGGCCCCGAGGGAGGTGCTGAACTGGACGATTTTGCGATCGATGCCCTGATCCTTGAGCGCCTGTAGCGTGATCTTCGGCTGCTTGACGGCAAGGGGAACCTCCAGCTGAATCTGCTGATCCTGAAGTGTGCCGTCAGCGGCCAACCGGGTGGGTACCGCCGCCTGCATCGCAAGCTCTAGCGTCTGCCAGTCCACCTCGTAGGAGGAGGTGCCCGGCGTATATACGACCCGGTCATCTCCGGTGATCCGCCGGACCGCATCGACCGGAACGCCGAAGGAGGCTTTTTCCCATTCGGGATTCAAAAGACTTCTGAGCTGCGCAGTCTGCAGCTGAATCTCCATATTCCAGCTGCCGGACCAGCTGCGCCGGGCTTGTACCCGCTCCATCAGCGTGCCGTCCGACAGCGTCTTCAGCGCCTGGAGGAAGTCCCCGGCTTCATAGGTCACACCTGCCTGCTTAAGGGTAACCTGGAGTCCGGCATTATTTTTTGCCTTCAGCATGAGTGGAGTAGCTTCCAGCGCCTGAAGTCTTGCATCCATTCCGGCCGTTACGTCAGCGATGTTCATTCCGCCAACCTCCCAGCCAGCGATAACGGTGTTTGCGGGCAGAGTAGGCTGGGTGCCGTATAGATGAAGTCCACCGGCAGCCAGCGAACCGGCCAGCATCAGACCGAAACCCGCGATGAGAGCGGCGTGTATTTTTTTCATAAATAATCTCTCCTTCTATGGGGGCGAAACCTGATGTTTTTATGTATATGTAAGGATTCGGTAAAACTTTCGGGTACTCAAGGGGTTATGGATTTGTTACAATAGATACGCCTGCGATAATCATGCAGTTTATGGAAGCTCCCCCGGCCCGGTGGCCCGGCGGAAGATGTCAGAATCGGGAAGTGAGAAAATGATTGAGATGCAGGATGTATGGAAGACCTATGCTAACGGGACCCATGCATTGCAGGGAATATCGGTCAAAATCGACCGCAATGAGTTCGTCTACATTGTCGGACCGTCCGGCGCAGGGAAATCAACGTTCATGAAATTAATTTATAGAGAAGAAACGCCGACCAAAGGACAGATCTCTGTAGGCGGGTTCAATATCGGCAAGCTGAAGCCCCGTAAGATCCCTTATGTGCGCCGCAATATCGGTGTGGTCTTTCAGGATTTCCGGCTGCTGCCGAAGATGACGGCGTATGAGAATGTGGCTTTTGCGATGGATGTTATTGAGGCGCCGAAGAAGATTATCAAGAAGCGTGTGAATGAAGTGCTCGATCTGGTGGGACTGCGCAGCAAGGCGGGGCGTGAGCCCTCACAGCTCTCAGGGGGGGAGCAGCAGCGTATCGCGATTGCCAGAGCCATCGTCAACAACCCTTCCGTTATTATTGCGGACGAGCCTACCGGCAATCTGGACCCGGAGACCTCGTGGGGCATTATGCAGCTGCTGGATGAGATTAATTTTCGCGGTACCACGATCGTTATGGCGACCCACAACCGGGATATTGTGAACAAAATGCGCAAACGGGTGCTAGCGATTGAGAATGGAACGATCGTCAGAGACCAATTGAGAGGGGAATACGGTTATGAGTTTTAAAACCTTCTTGCGGCATTTGCGGGAAGGCTTCAAAAACGTATTCCGCAACGGCTGGATGTCGGTGGCGTCCATCACTTCCATCGTTGTCTCTCTCTTCGTACTCGGAGTGTTCATCCTGCTGGTGCTTAACGTCAATCAAATTGCGGACAAAGCAGACAGCCAGGTGCAGATCAATGTACATCTGACGCTCAATACGGACCAGAAGATGCGGGAGAAGCTGGAAAACGAAATCGGCAATATGCCGGAAGTCAGCAAGGTGGAGTTCGTCTCCAAAGAACAGGGCTTGAAGGAATTTCGTGAAGATATGGGGCCGGATGCCGCCGAGCTCCTGGAAGGCTTCGATGAAGACAATAATCCGCTGCCGGACAAGCTGCTCGTTGAAGTGATTGAGCCGACCACGGTTCCGTTTGTAGCGGAGAAGATAGAAGCACTGAACAAGACGCATGAAGAGCAGCCGATCTACAAGGTGAACTACGGTAAAGGCTCTGTGGAGACTTTATTCAAGGTGACCAAGGCGGTGCGGAATATCGGGTTTATTTTTGTAGCAGGACTGGCGCTGATGTCGATGTTCCTGATCTCGAATACTATCCGGGTAACGATCCTCGCCCGCCGCAAGGAAATCGGCATTATGAAGCTCGTGGGAGCAACGAATTATTTCATCCGCTGGCCCTTCTTTATCGAAGGTGCTCTGATCGGATTGATTGGTTCAGTGGTAACCTCGGGCGCGCTCTACGCCGGTTACAGCAGTCTGGTGGCTTCCGTGAAGGGAGATCCGATGCTGGGACTGCAGTTGATTCCATTCGAGGATATCTGGTTGCTGCTATGCGGGCTGCTGGTGGGCCTCGGGGTGCTGATTGGCGTATGGGGCAGCACGGTGTCGATCCGCAAGTTCTTGAAGGTATAGCCTGTATTATTCACATTATTGAACAAAGGACGGAGAGTGCAAGTTGAAAAGAATTGCTGCCGGAATGGCCGTAATATTGCTGGCTGTCACAATGTTCGGGCCCTCTGACGGGTATGCGAAGAAAACAAGCGTTGCCGAAATCGATAAGCAGCTGAAGCAGCTGCAGCAGGAGGTCCAGGCGGCCAAGGCGGCGCAGGAGAAGGCGGACTCCCGTAATCAGGAGGCTAAGCACTATAAGAATAAGACCACGCTGAATCTGGACTATGTGCTGGGGCAGATTGCCCAGGTGAAGGGTGAGATGACCACGATATCCGGCAAAATTGCCAGTACGGAGAAGTCGCTTACCGTGACAGCAACGGAGCTGGATGATGCTGAGGCGCGCGTGGCCTCCCGCGAAAAACTGCTGGAATCCCGTGTCCGTCTTATGTACACGGATGGCGCAGTCTCCTATCTGGATGTACTGCTATCCTCGACCAGCTTCTCTGACTTCCTGGACCGGGCCGATTCCCTGAAGATGATCGTGGATCAGGATCAGGATCTGCTGGTGCAGCATAAGCTGGACAAGCAGACGGTGATTGCCAAGAAGCAGGAGCTGGAAGGGCAATATGCAACAGCGAAGCAGCTGTATACCGATCTGGAAGCCCAGCGCAGTATGCTGAAGGAGAAGGAAGCGGAGAAGCAGGAGCTCATCGCTTATTATGATGAGGAGATTGAGAATTCGGAGGTCATCTCTGCTGAGCAGGATGCCAAGCTGGTAGAGCTGGCCAGCAGCCGCTCTGCGCTGGAAGCGCAGAAGGACAAGATTAAGGCGGAGGAAGCAGCGCGCAGAGCGGCAGCCGCGAAGGCTGAGGCGCAGCGCCGGGCGGCATTAGCCGCAGCCAAGGCGGCGGAGAAGGCGAAGGCCCCCAAGTCTTCCGGCGGCGACAGCTCCTCCGTTGCGAGCGCAGAAGATTATTCGGGCGGAGACGGTCCTTACCTGCGGCCGGTGGGTTACGCGCGGATCTCTTCTCCTTTTGGCTACCGGACCCATCCGGTGACGCATGAAGTCGGCAAGCTGCATACCGGTATAGACTTTGCCGTGCCGCAGGGTACGAGTATCCATGCGGCGGATTCCGGTACAGTTGTGTTAGCGCAGTGGTATAGCGGTTACGGATACTGTGTCATTATTGATCATGGCGGCGGGGTATGGACGCTGTACGGACACATCCGCGAGGGCGGTATCAAGGTGAGCCAGGGACAACGGGTGGAGCGCGGACAGACGATCGCCGAATCCGGTTCAACGGGACGTTCCACCGGCCCGCATCTGCATTTTGAAGTGCGGATCAACGGGAAACCGGTGAATCCTATGCCTTATCTGTAAGTGGACTGAGCGGATGAATTATAAGTTTGGTTGAACTGATAAATATATTTTCATGCTGCGGCATATACTGGAAGAGATGCCGTTTCTCATGGAACGGACCCATGCTGGTGTTAAGATGGACAAGAAGGGACGGTGGGAACATCATGTTAAAGAAAAGCACTGCGGCCTTTATGATTGTCGCGGCACTGCTGTGCGGCAGTCTGCTGACCCTGGGCGTGACCGGTTATGTACAGGTATTCGGACAAGCCGCAGGTGAAGGGCTGGCAACGGTCTTGCAGACTGCCGGACTACAGGAGAAGGAATCGAAGAAGCTGGGTACCGCTCTTAGCCTGATCGAGAGCAATTATTATGAGAAGGTCGACCGGGAGAAGCTGATTGACGGTGCGGTCAACGGAATGATGGAAGCACTGGGCGACCCGTATTCGAACTACATGGGCAAGGAGACGGCACAGCGGTTCGAGGAGAGCATTGAAGGCTCCTTCTCGGGGATTGGCGCTGAAGTCTCCTCCGACAACGGTAAGGTCGTTGTAGTCTCCCCTATCAAGGGCTCACCGGCAGAGAAGGCCGGTATTCAAGCCAAGGATGTGATCCTCTCCGTTAATGGTGAATCGCTGGAAGGGCTGGAGCTGAATGCGGCTGTAGCCAAAATACGCGGTCCCAAGGGCAGCAAGGCGACCCTGAAGGTCCAGCGGACCGGAACAGCAGAGCCGCTGCAATTCGTCATCACCCGTGATGATGTCAGACTGGAGACGGTCTATGCGAAGATGGAGAAGGAGCATGTCGGTGTGATCGAGGTTACGCAGTTCTCACAGAACACCTCGGAGCGGTTCAAGGAAGAGCTGACGAAGCTGGAAAAGCAGGGCATGAAGGGACTCGTTATTGATGTCCGCAATGACCCGGGCGGTGTGCTGCCGGTCGTCATTGAGATGGTTGAGCAGTTCGTTCCTTCCGGCAAAGCCATCGTACAGGTGGAGGATAAGAACAAGCGGCGCGAGATCAGCACCTCGAAGGGATCAAGCAAGAAGTATCCGGTAGTCGTGCTGATGAACAAGGGCAGCGCGAGCGCTTCGGAGATCATGGCCGGAGCCCTGCAGCAATCTGCCGGAGCCAAGCTGATCGGGGAGAATTCGTTCGGTAAAGGCACCGTGCAGACCAGCTTCGAGGAGCAGCTCGGTGACGGAAGCCTGCTGAAGATTACGATTGCCAAGTGGCTGACGCCAGACGGCACCTGGATTCACGGCAAGGGCATTAAGCCGGATATAGCCGTAGCCCAGCCGGATTACTTCTCGGTGGCGCCGATTAACAAGAGCGTTACGCTGCAATATAATATGAACAATGCAGATGTCAAAAGTGCACAGACGATGCTGGATGGGCTAGGCTACAAGCCGGGCCGTAAGGACGGCTATTTCGATGCCGGGACCAAAGAAGCGGTCAAGAAATTCCAGAGCGCAGCCAAGCTGAAATCGACAGGCTCGATTGATGCCAAGACCGCGGAAGCGCTGGAGCTGGCGCTGATCAAGGTCATCCAGGATCCGGTGAATGACAATCAGCGGAATAAGGGGATCGAAGAAATTCAGAAGGAAATCAAGGCTGCGGCGTCGAACAAGTAAGAGGGCTGATTTCAGCCTTCTTTTTTTCTTTGAATGGGATATTATCATTTAATTCTGTTTTTAATTGTGGCCCGAATGTATGTGAAAAACAGCATACATTATGCTGGCTTGCAGGCGTATGGGCCAGATGTATGTGAAAAACAGCATATATTGTGCTGACGTGCAGGCGCATGGGCCAAATGTATGTGAAAAACAGCATACATTGTGCTGACGTGCAGGCGTATGGGCCAAATGTATGTGAAAAACAGCATACATTGTGCTGGCGTGCAGATAATCCCTATTTGCTATAGGCTATGAAAAGGAGTGTGCGAACCGTTGAATGTACTCCCGGAGCTGCTGACCAGCTGGGGCACAGCAGTCCTTCATCTGCTGATTCAGCCCTATTACTATATCGCTATTCTATTTATTGCCCTATATTACCGCAGACAGGTAGCCCTGGAGCGGAAGCTTATTCATGTGAAGCTGCATAGCTGGGGACCGGAAACCTGGCGGACCGTGTGGACTGGTGGACTCATGGGACTGGTGGTCTCCCTTGCCGCCGTTGCACTGGGAGTATCAGTGACCTATATGGCTGTTGCCTGTATCTGGGTAGTCAGCCTTATCTTAATGCTCTTTCGGGTGCGTTACTTATGCTTTGCGTATGCCATAGGCGTGCTGGGAATCGTGCAGTTTGTACTGTCGTTCTTCCCGGGGACGCTGCAGAGCGGAGCCGCCGGAACGGTTGCCGGTGCCGTGCGGGAGATGGACATCCCGGCGCTGCTGGTGCTGGCCGCGCTGCTTCACGTGGCCGAGGCGCTGCTGGCGCGCTGGCAGGGGCCACGGCTGGCGACGCCGTTGTTCCTTGCCGGCAAGCGCGGCAAGGTGGTGGGCGGCTACCAGCTGCAGGCCTTCTGGCCGCTGCCGCTGTTCGTGCTGATTCCCGCAGGCACGGGAATCGGTGAGCTGCCGTGGCATCCGCTGCTGGGCGGGGGCCTCGGCCTGGTCTCGCTGCCGGTCATCATCGGCTTCAGCGAGATGACCCAGGGCATGCTGCCCGGACGCAAGGCGGCCCGGACGTTCGGACGGCTGCTGATTTACAGCGCCGTCCTGCTCGGTCTCAGCCTGCTTGCGGACCTATGGAGCCCGCTGACGGTTGTCGCGGCGCTCGCGGCCATTCTGCTGCACGAAGGGTTAAGCTGGTACAGCGCTCTGGAGGAGCGCAGCCTTAGCCCCATCTTCGTGCATCCCCCGGCCGGCCGCAAGGTGCTGGCCGTGCTACAGGGCAGCCCCGCGCAGGAGCTGGGCATCCTGCCCGGCGAGATCTTGCTGAAGGTCAACGGGGTCCTGTTGACCAGCGCGGCGCAGCTGCATGAGGCGCTGCGCATGAACCCCGCGTTCTGCAAGCTGGAGGTGCAGAACCGCGAAGGCGAAAGCAAGTATCTGCAGCGCGCGATCTATGCGGGGGACCATCATCAGCTCGGCATCATTCTGGTGCCGGACCCGGACGGGGGCATCACCGCAGAGACCAAGCCGTCCAGTATCTTCAGCATCATCGGGATGCGGACAGGCATCCGGCAGAGGGGAGTGCAGGGCGACCGGCTGGGCCGGGCGAAGAAGACGCCGCCTGCGGAGGCCAAACAGACGCCGCCGGCAGAGGCCAAACAGGAATCTGCCGGCGTCTGACGGATGATTATCAACGTAATTGGTTCCCCCAGCGGCTGCTGGTACGGAAGCTTAAAGAGGCCCGTTCTTTCTGAACTAAGTTCAGGGGGAATGGGCCTTTTATATTTGATAAGGAAGTGATGTGAGGCACCTGGAATGTATGCGACAAACCGAATACAATCGCAATGCGTAACCATGGGGGCTTGTGGACCTCATGGTTGCGAAAAACAGGCATGACAAGACAGAGGCCTTGTCACCCCCAGGAATGAAAATAAGTCGGGTGCATCAGTCGCATCCCGACTTTTATTTTCGTATTAAACCGAACACAATCGGTGCTGCTGCGAAGAGGGGGCCCCATGCTCCGCAGCCCGTAACATTTTAGAGAAATCCTGCAAGAAATGCAGGAATACTGCCCAATAGAAGCGACCTATGCTGAAATTCTGCATCAAATGCAACAAATCCAGCGATAAGTTGCGCTAAGCACTGGAATTCCTGCAAATGATGCAACAATGTACCGTAGCCCGTAACATTTTTAGAAGAATCCTGCAAAATGTGCAACAATGCGATTCATACAAGCGATCCGTGAGAGGAAACTCTTAGAATTGGCGAGAGATAGGCGGAGCGCCACCATGAAAGGAAGAGGCACTTCAGAACGTATACGAAAACCGGCTACAGGGTGTGGCCAAAAAGGCATATGGGCTGGATGTTTGTTAACAGAAAGCGATAAGGCACAAGCGTCTATCACCTGTTAGGATTCAGTGCCTTATCCTGGATATGCTTGTCTGTGGCTCAATGGTTCCCCTGCGTACTCTTCAGATACAGAATCGCAATCTGTGTCCGGTCACGTACGCCGAGCTTGCTGAGGATGTCGGTGATATAGTTTTTGACGGTGCCTTCGCTCAGGAACAGCTTGGCGGCGATTTCCTTGTTGGTGAGTCCCTCTGCGATGGAGGTGACTACGGCCTGCTCGGACCTCGTCAGGCCATAGGAAGCAAGCGGCTGAGCCTCGGGAGCTTCCTGACGCGCGGATGGCTGGAGGAAGCCCGCCAGCTTGCGGGCAATCTCGGGATGAATGAGCATATTGCCCTCATGTACGGTCTTGATGCCTTGAATGATCCGGTCCGGCGGGATGTTCTTGAGCAGATATCCGCTGGCTCCGGCGCGCAGAGCCTCAATGATATACTCGTCATCATCGAAGGTGGTCAGCATCAGGACGGCTACGGCCGGGTAGGCTTCTTTAATCATCCGTGTGCCTTCCACCCCGTCACATCCCGGCATCCGGATATCCATGAGTACAACATCCGCTCCGCCGGGCAGCTCCCCCAGCAAGGAGAGGGCCTCCCGGCCATCCCCTGCGGTTCCGGCCACCTCGATACCGGCATCCAGCCCGATCAATACCTTCAGGCTCTCGCGGATAAAAGAATCATCGTCAACAATCAATACTCTAATCATGAATCTGCACCTCTTATCTGTGAATATACTCCCGCTGCCCGTCCCCGGCTAAGTTGATGAGTGTGTGGTTGGGGGATGTGGCATATGGGGAAGCTGTGGTGTGGGTTACAGTTGGACAGCTGTTAGTCTGGCCGATGCTGAGGCTCATGGCCCAAGGATAGTTGGAGAACTGACTCGTCTGCCGATGTTATGATGGTGGAATATAGTTGGATTTTGAGCACTTGCTGATCAACGAGTGGCCTCTCTGGGGACAACAGTTGGACAAACAACACTTAATTGTTCCCAATCTGCCCCGCAGCAGAAAAATCATCGACAGTAGATGCTGTTTTTCCAACTAATACCCTGGAAACATCAGAAACAGTGAAATTAAGATACGTTTTTCCACTTGCTTCTGCCAGAGAGGGAGCAGTTCCCCCCAGATCCACAAGTTGTTAGGATATAACACCTGTATCTCGATCCGCCTTCCCATCAGTTCCCCGTCAGTTATATGTACGCTATGGCTATAGCCAGCTTCCCACAGCCTCACTCTCACCCTTGCCCCACACTCTCACTCCTGCCCCCACTCACCCCTGCCGCACCTATTCAGCGCAGCAATCCCTCCGGCTGCCGATACACGGGCAGCCGGGTGATGACCGTGAACTGCGGCTGCAGCCGCAGCTCCAGCGTTCCGCCAATCAGGGCGCTGCGTTCGTGCATACCTTTCAGGCCCATTCCGCCAGTATGGTGCAGCTTGTACAGAGCCTCCTCCTCGGGCAGCTTCCCGTTATTGCCGGTCTCCATCCGCACCTCATGCTCCGTATAGGTGACCTCCACCCATACGGAGCTGGCCTGCCCGTGCCGCAGCGCATTGGTGATGGCCTCCCGGGCATTGGTGTACAGCACAACCTGAAGGCTCGGATAGAGCGGATAAGGAATCCCTTGCACCATATAGGAGGTGGCAATACCTGTATCGCGGCCCACTTCTTCCAGCAGCCGGTCCAGCGCATAGGCTCCTTCAAGCTGCGGAGCAGGGTTAATCCGCTTCAGCGCCGCACGCATATCGTCCATACTGCCCGAGAGCTGATCCCGGATCTGGTTCATCATCTGCAGTCCCGTTTCCGGTGCGGCAGGGAGGGTGTGGATGGCCGCTTCGGTCATCATCTTGACCCGGATCAGCCGGTGGCCGATGTCATCATGCAGCTGGCGGGCGATCCGCACACGTTCTTCTGCCTGCGTAGCCACCTCTATTTGCGAGGTGAACTGGAGGAGCCTTGCGCGGGCCTCTTCCAGCTCGAAATGCTTTTTGCGCAGCTCATCATAGAGGAATAAGGTATCGGCACGCCCGCGCCCTGTGCGGAGCAGCAGCAGATTCAAGCCGGCACAGAGCAGGAAGGTAAGGTTCGTGAACACAAGCACTGCCGGAGCACCATGAAGCAGGGCGGCATTCAGCAGGGCCAGATGAATACAGAAGAAGGTGAGGGCCGTATTCTTGGGCTGCCGCCGGGTATAGGAGATCACCGCAGACAAGGCCGGAAAAACCATCAGAGGCCCGTATTCGTAACAAAGCCAGGCGGTGAGGATCAGCTCCATGCCTCCGGTCAGAGTGTAGAGAGGCCTGGATTGCCTTGCACCCAGT
The DNA here is from genome assembly GCF_037975415.1 of Paenibacillus sp. FSL M7-0896. Lineage (NCBI taxonomy): Bacteria > Bacillati > Bacillota > Bacilli > Caryophanales > Paenibacillaceae > Paenibacillus > Paenibacillus sp. FSL M7-0896. Next base: position 6,653,304 of record NZ_CP150250.1, on the reverse strand, counting down.
GTGACCAGCAGCATCAGCAGCATGAAATGCAGAGTGAACCAGTCATAGTCCGCGAATTCATAGACTTGAATGGAGAGGATCGCCGGGATTATAAGCAGGCTGTAGCGCAGCAGAATCAGTTCTCTGGTCAAGTAAGCTCATCCTTTTAGATAAAATATCCCTAATCGGTCAACATTCTTCTCAGGTATAACCATCTTAGCATAAGAGTGCTGCCCTTCAGGAGATGACTTTCGTCACCTCTGGATCATGACCTTTAGTAGCTTCGGCTGTGTCCGCCCTACTGTACAATAAGAATACGAGAATGAAGGAACAGGGGGCATCGGCAATGGCACTAGCAGTACTGAGCGATGTTGTGAAGAGATATGACGGTAAGCTGATTGTGGATCACGTGAATTTCAATATACAGGAGGGTGAAATCTTCGGCCTGCTGGGCCCGAACGGTGCCGGGAAAAGCACGACCATCAGCATGATCTGCGGGCTGCTTCAAGCCGACAGCGGCAATATTATTATCGACGGGCTGTCCGTACGGGAGCGGCCGCTTGAGGTGAAGAAGCGCATCGGGCTTGTGCCCCAGGAGCTGGCGTTATACGAGAATATGACGGCAAGCGATAATGTAAGCTTTTTCGGCAGACTCTATGGGCTGCGCGGACAACTGCTGAAGGAGCGGACCCAAGAGGCGCTGGAGTTCACCGGCCTAAGCGACCGGGCGAGGGATAAACCGTCAACCTTCTCGGGAGGGATGAAAAGACGGCTGAATATCGCCTGTGCCATCATGCACCGGCCGCGCCTGATTATTATGGATGAACCCACGGTCGGCATTGATCCGCAGTCACGCAATCATATTCTGGAATCCGTGAAGGCTTTGAATAAGATGGGGTCGTCGGTGATCTACACCAGCCATTATATGGAGGAGGTCGCTGCGATCTGTGACCGGGTGGCCATTATGGACCAGGGGCATATTATTGCCTGCGGTACGGAGAACGAGCTGCGCGAACGGGTGGCCCACGAGGAGAAAATCGTTGTGAAGGCAGCGGGCATCACCCCTGCCTTAGTGAACGAGCTGGGGCAGCATCCCCGGATCAACCGGGTAGAAGCGGTGCAGGATGCGATAGAGCTGTATCTTCCCTCCTCGCAAAGTGCGCTCCAGGATATTCTGTTTATTTTCTCCAAGCACGAAGGGGTCATTGCCTCCCTGAATATTGAAGAGCCGGATCTGGAGACCTTGTTCCTTAGTCTGACCGGCCGCACCTTGCGGGATTAGAGAGGGGGGATAGGTGTGAATATCTGGATCATTATGGGGTTTGAGCTGCGCAGACAGCTCCGTTCACGCACGTTGCTGCTTAATATGTTTCTGCTGCCGCTGGTGCTGATCTTCCTCTTGGGCGCTTCGCTCTCCGGGGTGGTCGGGGTACAGGGGGCAGATGAAATCAAGCCTGTACGTGTAGCTATTGTGAATAGCGGAGGCGGAGGGGCAGAGGCATCTGCGATCCTTACGGCTTTTCTGGAGTCGGCTGAGGTGAAGGGGCTCATTATTCCTGTCAAGACAGAGAGCCGTGAAGCTGCGGAGAGCGGGCTGCGTACCAGTAAATATGCCTATGGAGTTATTGTTCCTCCGGGCTTCGACCAGGAGGTGCAGAGCGGTAAGAAAGCGAGCCTGGAGTTCATTCTGGGCAGGAGCCATGACGATAACCGGGTCGCCGGAACAGCCTTCGACAATCTGCTGATGGAGCTGAATTATAAGCAGGCGGCAGCCGTAACCCTTGGACCACAGGCTCTTACAGCGACTACGGCACCTGCCGGGAAGCCGGGGGTGGTGCTGGGGGATCTGAACAATGGCGGGAAGACCTATTCGGCGGCCCAGTTCTATGCAGCGTCCATGCTGCTGATGTTCCTGATGTATAGCGGACTTACTGTGACAGCCTCACTTTTTAACGATAAAGAGAACCATACGCTGTTCAGAATCCATTCCATGCCGGTAAAAGACAGTCATCTGTTCATCGGCAAAATGCTCGGCGTAGGCCTGGTCAGCATCCTGCAGTGCCTTACGATTATTCTGCTGTCTGACTGGCTGTTCGGCGTCTACTGGGGCAATCGCCCGGGGCTGCTGCTGCTGTTCTGTCTGCTGATGATTGCCGCCTCGATGACGCTGGGCGTACTGATCTGCCTCTTCAGCCGGACCTCGGCGACGGCTACGAACATCATTAGTGTCCTGACTATAGTGATGACCTTCGTCAGCGGAGGAATGGCGCCGCTTCCCGATTCCTGGGTGAACAGTGCAGGTGCATTCACGCTTAACCATTGGGTGCAGCAGGCAGTCATCCGGATGATGCTGCATTCCGGTCTGGAGCAGCTTTTGCCGAATCTGTGGGTGATGTGCTTCATCAGCGCGGCCTTGTTCGCGGCAGTGATTGTCTCATACCGGAAGGTGGGTTACCGTGGATAAAATATTAATTATTGCCTGGAATATGATCAGACGAAGCATTGGCACCTTCAGGGGACTTATGGTATTCATTCTGCTTCCCGGTATAGTGGTGGCAGCGATTATCTCCCTTACCGGAGGGATGGCGGAGGGACCGGCAACCGTTCTATATGCCAACTCGGATACGGGGGCAGCCGGCAGACATTTGATTGCGGAGCTGGAGCAGGCCGGAGAATATAAGTTCGAGCCGCGCAGGGATGAGGCCGCTTTGAAGGAAGCGACAATTAAGCAGGAGGGAACGGTGGGGGTGTTCATTCCTGCCGGGTACACTGCCGCCTTAATGGCGGGGGACCCGCTGCAGATCAGCATCTATGAGCTTCGGGCAAGCGAAAGCTCAATCATGATGAAGATGAAGATCACCGCCACTGCCGCTCAAATTGCCGAAGCAGCACATACCGTTGCTGCCGCCAGTGGAGGAACAGGCGATATGCAGGCGCAGCTCGCTGCTGTGCTGAAGCAGTCGGAGCAGCACAACGTGGGTAGCACCCGTACCGATTATGATCTCTATCCACGGCAGACGCTGGGCGTGGTTACAGGGATGACACTTATGTTCCTGATGGCACTGGTGACCAGCTCCGTCTCCCAGATCACGGATGACCGCAGAGGGCGTACCATGATGCGCATGTTCAGCGCTCCAGTCCGTTCTTATGAAATTGCGCTTGGCAACTTCCTGGGCAGCTTTCTTGTGGGAATGATTCAGATCCTTGTCGTGCTGGTGCTGGGCAAATGGGTGCTCCGCTACGATTATGAGATGCCGCTCTTTCTCTACTTCCTGGTTCTGGCGGCCTTCATGCTGGTCTCCATGGGGATTGCCAGCACCGTTGCTGGGCTGATCCGTAATCCGCGCAATGCCGGGATGCTGAATTCGCTGATTCTTACCCCTACCTGCATGCTGGGCGGCTGCTTCTGGCCCGTCTCCATCATGCCGGAATATATGCAGAAGCTGGCCAACTTTACACCGCAGAAATGGGCGATACAAGCGGTAGACATTGCCGCGACCGGTGGCGGCTGGAACGAGCTGTGGATGCCGTTTGCGATCCTGGGCCTGATGGCTGCCGTTCTGCTGGCGATTGGCTCTGCCATTCTTCGTCCGAATGAAGCCGGAATCAGTACCTGAGGTCGAAGCGTATCTTTGCTGCCCTCCATGTCTAAAACGGACATATTCAAATTATATAATTATGTGATATGATCGAATCAAAGGAAGATATGACAGGGGGATACGAGGATGGGCAGCAATAAGCTGGCTTGGACCTGGAAGGTGAAAGAGGAATACTTAGAGGAATACGTACAGATGCATCTGGAGCCGTGGCCGGAGATTCTGGAGGAGCACAGCAAGGCGGGCATCCGCAACTACTCTATTTTTCAGAACGGCAACCAGTTCTTCTATTGCTTTGAATGTGATAATACAGAAGCCGCATTCGCCTACATCGCCGGGAGTGAAGCCTGCAACCGCTGGAATGCGATCACCTCGAAGATGGTCGAAGGTTCCTTTGATTTCAACGATGCGGTTCCGATGGTGCCACTGCGTGAGGTCTTTTATCTGAAGTAGTCCGGTTTACAGCAATGTTCATTGGAGCTATACTGGAGAGAATCGTTTGAAGCTAACTGAATAGGTCAGTGTAATTAGGAGGAGCCTGTCACCAAGGCTTCTCTTTGTCGTTTTATGGATTTTTTTTAGGAGAAAAGGAGTGGGAATAGCAAGTGGAATTCATATTGTACTTACTGCTGATTCTATTATTCACCAAGCTGGCCGGGGACTTGTCTGTGCGGCTCGGGCAGCCTGCGGTGCTGGGAAAGCTGCTGGTCGGCATCCTTCTCGGACCAGCCGTGCTCGGCTGGGTGCAGCCGGGCGGATTCATTCATTACATGTCCGAGATTGGCGTGCTGCTGCTGATGTTCATCGCGGGACTGGAGACAGACCTGAAGCAGCTGCGAGAGAACTGGAAGGCGGCTCTGGCAGTCGCGGTGGGCGGAATTCTGCTGCCTTTTATCGGCGGATATGGCATCGGGGCATGGTTTGGCTTCGCGGACCACAATGCGCTGTTTCTAGGGGTGATTCTAAGTGCGACCTCAGTCAGTATTTCCGTTCAGGTACTGAAGGAGATGGACCGGTTGAATTCGCCGGAGGGCTCGACCATTCTGGGGGCGGCGGTGATCGATGACATCCTTGTTGTGATTCTGCTGGCGGTGCTGATGAGCTTTTTTGGCACAGGCAGTGACATCTCCATTCCCCTGTTGATCGGCAAAAAACTGCTGTTCTTCGCCGTTGCCATCCTCGCCGGCTGGCTGGCCGTCCCCCGGGTGATGCGCTGGCTTGCCCCGCTGCGGGTGACGGAGCCTGTCATCACGGCTGCGCTGGTGATTCTCTTCGGGTACGCGTATTTCGCCGAGATGATGGGGATGGCCGGGATTATCGGCGCTTTTGCCGCCGGAATTGCTATCGCGCAGACCTCGTTCAAGCATGTGGTGACGTCCAAGGTGGAGCCGATTGCGTATTCGCTGTTCGTGCCGGTCTTTTTTGTCAGCATCGGGCTTAGTGTCAGCTTCGAGGGGCTGGGCAGCCACATTCTATTTGTGGTGGTGTTATCCTTGTTCGCAATATTGGCGAAATGGCTGGGCGGCGGAATCGGCGCACGGCTGACCGGGTTCAGCCTACGTTCCTCGCTGGTGATTGGGGCAGGCATGATCTCTAGAGGCGAAGTCGCCCTGATTATAGCCGCCACGGGCCTGTCGAGCGGGCTGCTGCAGCCGGAGTATTTCACTGGAGTGATTATTGCTGTAATTGTAACCACACTTGTCACGCCGCCGCTGCTCAAGGGCATGTTCCGATGACTATTTTTTAAAGAAAATAAGACAATCTCTAAATTTGTGGACCGTGATAATCTTATATAATGGGTTGTACTCAAAAAAAACGATTAGAGGGGAATGAGTCCTATCCGGTCTACAGCTACAACACTGGCAGCAGGCACGGTCCTGTCGCTTAGCCTGCTGCTGGGGTGCAGCAGCCAAAATACATCCGTCACCGGTACGCCGGGGGCAGAATCGGCTCCGTCTGCCTTAGCATCTGCTTCTGCGTCGCCATCGGCAACTCCTACTGCCCCTGCACAGACTGTTTCATCTGCACCAAGTGCTTCACCAGCAGACGCAGAAACTGCATCCTCAGCGACTCCGATAACTACAGCTGGCCTCACCAGCCAGTTCCCGCCGGATGGTCTGGCCGGATCGGTCATTATCGATTCTGTGAATGCCGAAGGGACAGTTCGGGCAAGAACCTCAGCGGGACAAGGCGAGCTACTGATGATCTCAAGCAGCCCGGAGGAGCGGGGGCATCTCAATGTTTCCAGCAATTACGGTCTTGAAGGGGAGCAGACGTATCAGGCCGATTACTCCATCGTATACCGGGCGGAGAAGCAGGATCAGTTATTGCTTAAGCTGCCCGCCTTCTTATTCGTACGCCCAACAGACCAGGTTCTGGAGTTCGGTCAAGTCAGCTTCAAGAATGCAGAAGTGTATCTGCTTGCTCCCCAATACAAGTCCGGGCATGGACTGGTTGCTTACGCCTTTGCGGTCAATAAGATAAGCGGAGAAGTATTTCCCTTATCCTTCAAGCAGGGGGAAATCGTACACGATACGCTGGTCTACTCCGAGCTGCCGCCGTTCCCGGCCAACCAGAACGAACAGTTAGTGGTGCACTCGCCTGAGGGTGCTGGCGGTGACCCGGAGCTGAAGCCACGGGTATACGATTTAGATCTGGAGAAGCGGCTGTTTATCGCGCGTTAGAGTAAAACCTCCCTTCTATCTGGAATTTTGCTTCCGGGTAGAAGGGAGGTTTTTTAATATAGTAAGATACTGAAAATCAAAGGGGAGTGATTAGGGCGGCTGACGGAAGTACGTTGGATGGGACGGATGAGAGGGATAAATCCCTCAGATGCGGCAGAAGTGGGCGGATGAGTGGAATGTTGCCAAGTTTAGTTGAAGAAGAGTATTGAAGTGCACTAGTACACCTGATTTCAGCGAACATACGCCAAAACAGGCAAGTGAAGTGCATTAGTGCCCCCGAATTCACGGGATACCGGCCAATTGAGTAAATGTGGTGCACTAGTGCCCCTTAAATCCCCAAATGCGTGCCAATCCAGCAAATAAGGTGCACTTCTGCACCTCATTCACCCTATCCCCGCCAACCATCAGCTCCCCCCACTCCCGCCGCAAGTGAGCGGCGGACTGCCATACCGCCACATTGCCACACTCGCCACATCCCTCAGTTCCCCGTACTCTCATACCGGGACAACCCGTACCGGAAGACTCCGTAAGCCGCTGCCGCGCTTCCGATAGCCGCGACAGGGGCGAGGAGCCACCAGCCGGACCAGCCGCTTTTGCCGAAAATATAGGTTGCCGGGTAGAAGCTGATGAACGCATAGGGCAGCACCGTAGAAATGAAGATGCGGATCGCCTGCGGAAACAGGGTAATCGGATATTTGGCCAGATCGGACAGATTATGCACCATTAGCGGGAACGCATTCCCGGCATTGCGAATCCAGAAGGCCGCCGAGTTACCCATGAGGTTAATGGATACCCGGATAATGACCGCTGTGACGAATAACAGGATAAGAATAGCGGCCTTGCCTGCTGTCCAGTGGATAGGGCTGTGCACAAGCGACTGCCAGATGATCACCCCGCCGATGAGCAGATTGCCGAGTCCGTTAATCCCAATCCCCGTGCAGAACACCTGAAGAACCACCGGCACCGGCCGCAGCAGATAACGGTCCAGCTCCCCTGTGTTGACCAGCCTGCCCAGCCGCCAGCTGCCCTCGAAGAACAGCGAACCCGCCCCCTCCGTCAGGAAGATCATAGCGTACATGAAGGTAACCTCCCAGAACTGCCAGCCCTGAATATCCGGAATCCGGTCATAGATCACCCACAGAAAGACGAACCCGAGTACCTGCGTCAAGGCTGCCGAACACATCAGGATATAAAAGTCTTTGTTATACTCCAGAATCGCCTTAAGCTGCTGCACATACAGCCTTCTATAGAGATAGAGCATTTGCGATATTTTCATTCTGCGTCCTCCTTCCGCCTTAGCCCCCATGAATGGTCACCTGGCGGACTGCCCAGTTCCACATGGCTTTGCCCGCTATCCAGAGCCCTGCCCCCCAAAAGAGCTGAATCCCGATCAGCCGCAGGCTTTCCCACGTATCTGCCTGTTGCAGGAAGATCATCGTCGGAGTATGAATGATGGCCTGGAAGGGCAGCAGCAGTGCCAGCTTTTCCAGCCAATTAGGGAAGAAGGCCAATGGCACCAGCGCGCCCGACAGCAGGTTAGTGAGCGCAATCCGCGTCCAGACAATCCCCAGTGAACCCGTCGACCAGAAGCATAACAGAGCCGCCAGATAGACCACGCCGAATTTGACCACAACCGCGCAGAGCAGACTGACCGCAAACAGCAGATAGACGATCGGCGAGTGGGGAAAGGTCACTCCGGTAAGGAAGGTGGCGAACACGATCAGCAGAACCGTACTCATCGCCCCCTCCAGCAGACTCGCACCCAAAGTCTCAGCGAATCGGGCCGTCTGAAAATCAATCGGCTTCAGCAGGTCCATGGCGACGCTGCCGTCCAGGATTTTGCCGGAGATAGCGGTCTCGGAATACCAGGACAAGACGGAATTGGCCAGGAAGGTCACCAGCAGATAGGTCTTCATCTGATCCCAGGAGTAGCCGCCCACCGCCTCGCGCCCGCCATAGATTCCCTGCCAGAGGAAGAAGATCGCTACGAGATTAATTGAGTTTGCGAGTAAATTAATGATATAGGAGTTCCGGTAGGCCATCACATTTTGCAGAGAGCGATTGGCAATGCTTCTGTATTTGTTAAGCCGGGCTGATGTCATCATCATGCGCCTGCCCCCTTGCTCCCCGGTGCTCGTTCAGGTCCAGATGTCCGTCATAGACAGCCTTAATGACCTGCTCAATATGGGTGTCCTCCATGCGGAAATCGAGTACCTCCCCATGCTTCATCACCCGGCTAACCACTTCACTGGCGGTATATTCATACCGGTCAAAAGTGACCGAGAACTCCTGGCTGCTCTGCTGTTCCAGCTTCAGCCCGGGGCTATGCTCCAGCAGCGCGTACAATTCCGGCATGGGGGAGCGTACCTGGAAGAAGATGACGCGGTTTTTGGCAAAACGGGCCTTGACCTCGCTCAGCGTACCGTCATAAATAATCGCGCCGTGATCGATAATGACCAGCCGCTTGCACAGGTCCTCGATGTCGCCCAAATCATGGGTCGTCAGCATCACAGTAGTCTGGTGCTCCTGGTTGATCTGCTTAATGAACCCGCGGATCTTCTCCTTCACGGATACGTCAAGGCCAATCGTCGGCTCATCGAGATACAGAATCGGCGGATTATGCAGCAGGGCTGCGGCCAGATCGGCACGCATACGCTGACCCAGCGAGAGCTTCCGCGCGGACAGGTGGATGAATTCGCTCATCCCGAGCATCTCGGTGAACAAGTCCATGTTCTTCCTGTAGAGGACATTCGGAATCTGATAGATATCCTTCAGCAGCGAAAAGGACTCGGCAATCGGAATATCCCACCACAGCTGGGTGCGCTGCCCGAAGACTGCGCCGATCTGGGCGGCGTTTTCCATTCTTTTGCGGTACGGATTGATCCCGTTCACGGAGATACTCCCGGAGGAAGGCATCAGAATGCCGGTCAGCATCTTGATGGTGGTCGATTTACCGGCACCATTCGGTCCCACGTAGGCCACTGTCTCCCCCGCTTCAATCCTCAGATCCAGCGGCTTGACCGCCACCTTCTCAATATGCCGGGGCAGGAACAGATGCTTGACCGCTCCCTTAAGGCCCGGCTCCTTCACCGCCTGCATAAAGGACTTACTCAGCCCTTTGGCTTCAATCATACTCAAGCTTAACCCTCCTGTTCATTGCTTTGAAAGCGTTACCGCAGATGGCTGCGAGAAAAATTCTGAATCCTCAGCGTTCTGAATGACGTAAGAGTAAATATATCACTGAGCCGATGTCGAAAACTATCAGATTAGGTCGATTTTGCAAAAAAAAGCGGCAGCCCCGTATAGCCTACACCAGCCGGGATTTGCCGCTACGCTTAAGGATAGTCTGGACGGCGAACCCTACCAGCAGGGGAAGCGCCAGCTGAACCTCAAGTCTCCAGTCTACAGCATACAGGTCTACGAGGTTAATCTGCTTCAACAATACATAGGTCACGTTGTATAAGAGGAATGAGCAGCTGAAGGTAAGCAGAGGGATCAGATATAATGTTCTTTTGTTCTGCAGCAGCCGATATCCCGCAAGGGTTAAGAGGGAATAGCTGGCCATGATGAGCAGGGCATAATTACTTCCGAAGCGCAGGAATGACACCATGGCGGTAGCCAGATTAAGGGCAGCCGATAGATAGCCGATGCGAAGCATGTCGAACCTCCTGGAATGATGTAGAAATATAAGAGTGAACAGATTTCTACATTTTACAGCGCTAACGCGGGGATTTACAGATCCAATACTGAATGTTCATTATTCCGTAATTGTATGTTATAATGCTTTCTTTTAAAATTGATTATATAGTAATTGGTAAAAATGGAGGGATCGTTTGTGAGAGTCTTTAATCAATCAAGAGCATGGAGTATGCCTGGGGATTTAGAAGCAAGCGAACTTGAAGCCTTCCGGCCTCTGGGTGCACCCCAAGTTGATGTCCAGAGCGGAATGTCCGTAGCGGGTACTTCCGAAGAATCCAGGGAGCATATCTACCATAGAGCTATGATTTCTTCGATCCGCAGTGAAATGAACAAATTAAGCCAGCTGCTCTCGATTCCATATGTGGTGTTCCTGACGGACAAGGCGGGGACCATTCTGGAGCTGGTCTATTCTTCTTCGGAGACGCAGGCCGAGATGGAGCAGGCGGAGCTGCGTCCGGGGGTCAGCTTAAGCAAGCAGCAGGCGGGGATGAATGCCGTATCGCTGGCGATGGAGATGAACTGCATCGGGGTGGTGCGGGGAACGGAGCATACGGATCAGACCTTCCGCGACTGGAATTGTGTATGCGCTCCGCTGCAGGATGATGATAGCGTTTACGGGTATGTTGATATTTCTTTTAATAGAGGAGAGCCGATTGAATTCGCCATTCCATTCGTGCAGCAGATTGCTGAGAATATTATGGAGAAGTGGATGGAGAAGAACCCGGAGATGCAGCAGTACCGGCTTGAATCCACATTGCTGGAGTATAAGCTGACCGCGCGGGAGCAGGAGGTAGCAAGGCTATGGCTGATGGAGAAGAGTGCGCTGCATATCGGAAGCGACCTCGGGATCAGTGAAGGCACCGTGCGCAATATGCTGAAGAGTATCTATAGTAAAATGCGGGTGAATGACCGCTTCCAGTTCGTGAGGCGACTTACGCCGTAGCCGGAGGAAGCTGCATCAGATACATACATCAAATAGCCGGGCAGCGATACCAACGTATCCCTGACCCGGCTATTTGAAAATATAGAATTTATATGTTTTACGCTATCCATTATCCTTCTATTTCTGGCTGAAAGGCAGAAGGTTAACCGCAGGAGCAGTTGAGCACCGGCTTGCGCGCGGCCTGCGTCTCATCCAGGCGGCTGATTTCAGTCGTATGCGGTGCGTTAATGACAATCTCCGGGGTTTCTTCCGCTTCCTTGACGATTCGGATCATCGTCTCAATGAAACCGTCGAGCGTCTCCTTGCTCTCGGTCTCGGTCGGCTCAATCATCATACATTCCTCTACCGTCAGCGGGAAGTAGACGGTTGGCGGATGATAGCCGAAGTCGAGCAGCCGTTTGGCTACATCGAGGGTACGTACACCGTATTGCTTAAGGTTCTTACCGGACATGACGAATTCATGCTTGCAGACGCCCGGGAAGGGAATCTCGAAGTAAGGGGCCAACCGGTGCATCATATAGTTGGCGTTCAGCACGGCGTTCTCGGACACCTCGCGCAGGCCGTCGGGACCGTAGGTACGGATGTAAGCATAAGCACGGACGAGAATCCCGAAGTTTCCGTAAAAGGCTTTGACGCGGCCGATCGATTCCGGCCCGCCACAGTCCAGCGAGAAGCTGCCGTCTTCGCTGCGGACCACAGTAGGCTGCGGCAGGAACGGGATCAGCTTCGCCTTCACGCCGACCGGTCCGGCTCCCGGTCCGCCGCCGCCATGCGGTGTGCTCATCGTTTTGTGCAGGTTGAGATGCACGACATCGAAGCCCATATCGCCCGGGCGGGTAATGCCCATAATCGCGTTGGAGTTCGCTCCATCATAATAGAGCAGGCCGCCCGCTTCATGGACAATTGCGGCGATCTCGACGATCTGCGTCTCGAAGAGTCCAAGAGTACTCGGGTTCGTGAGCATCAGCGCGGCGGTGTCGCTGCCGACAGCTGCCTTCAGCGCTTCGAGATCGACCATTCCCTTGTCGTTGGAGGGGATGGTCACGGTGTCGAGTCCCGCTGCGGCGGCACTTGCTGGATTGGTGCCGTGCGAGGAATCGGGCACGATGACCTTGGAGCGGACCTCTCCGCGGCTCTCATGGTAGGCGCGGATCATCATCAGGCCGGTCCACTCGCCATGGGCTCCGGCAGCAGGCTGCAGGGATACGGCATCCATGCCGGTCAGGGCGGCGAGATCCTTTTGCAGCGTGTACATCAGTTCAAGCGCACCCTGGATGCTCTCCTCCGGCTGGTACGGATGGATCCTGGAGAGTCCCGGGAAGCGGGCGACATCCTCGTTGATCTTCGGGTTGTATTTCATAGTGCAGGAGCCGAGCGGATAGAAGCCGTTATCGACTCCGAAGTTGCGGCGGGACAGGGCGGTATAGTGGCGGATGACATCCACCTCGGATACCTCCGGCAGTACGACCGGCTCACTGCGCAGCAGCCCTTCGGGAAGGAGGGAGTCAATGCCTTCGTCCTGCGGCACATCACATTGAGGCAGGGAGTAGGCCGAGCGGCCGGGACGGCTTAATTCAAAAATCAGACTTTGTTCCGGTTTCATACACAGCCCTCCAGTGCGCTTGCGAATTCGTCAATTTCGGTCTTGCTTCGTTTCTCCGTTACGGCAACCAGCATATGTCCGGACAGCTCGGGATAATCCCGGCCTAAGTCATAACCGCCCAGATAGCCTTCCTTCAGCAGCTTGGAGTTCACTGCACTCACACTGCTGCCCTCCGGGAGCTTCAAGACAAATTCATTGAAGAACGGGGCCGTGAAGACGCGCTCAGCGCCGGTGATTTCAGCCAGCCGCCCAGCGGCATAGTGACTCTTGCGGATGTTCAGCTCACCCACCTCGCGCATGCCCTCCTTGCCCATCACGGACAGGTAGACGGAAGCGCACAGCGCCAAGAGCGCCTGGTTGGAGCAGATATTTGAGGTCGCCTTCTCCCGGCGGATATGCTGTTCGCGGGCTTGGAGCGTCAGCACGAAGCCGCGCTTGCCATTCCGGTCAACGGTCTGGCCGACGATCCGGCCCGGCATCCGGCGCATGAGCGGTTCGGCCACTGCGAAGAATCCGCAGGTGGGTCCACCCAGTGATGCGGCGATACCCAGCGGCTGCGCGTCGCCGACTACGATGTCTGCGCCAAGCCGTCCGGGGGACTCCAATACGCCAAGTGCAATGGGGTTCGCGCTGACCACGAGCAGTCCCTTGACCGCATGGATCAGCGGCTCGATCTGGCGCAGATCTTCAATACCGCCGAAGAAGTTGGGCGACTGAACCAGAACGGCAGCCGTATCGCTGTCGATGGCTTCAGCCAGCTTGGCGAGATCAGTTACCCCGTCAGCATAATCAATCTCTACAATTTGCAGGCCCCAGGCGTTGGCGGAGGTACGCAGTACCTGACGCGCTTCCGGGTGAACCGTACGGGAGACAATCAGCTTCTTGCGTTTGGTGGCACCTGCGGCCAGCACAGCCGCTTCGGACAGGGCCGTTGCACCGTCATACATACTTGCATTGGCGACCTTCATCCCGGTCAGTTCACAGATATAGGACTGGAATTCGAAGATCGCCTGTAGCTCACCCTGACTGATCTCCGGCTGATAAGGGGTATAGGCGGTATAGAATTCCGAACGGGAAATCACATGGTTGATGACGACCGGAACGTGGTGATCGTATAATCCGGCGCCAAGGAAGCTGGCATGGGTATCGAAATCAGCATTCTTGTTAGCTAGCCCCTTCATGTGGCGAAGCAGTGCGTACTCATCCAGCGCACCGGACATCGGCAGGGTTCCCTGGTAACGGACAGACTGCGGAATATCGGCGAACAGCTCATCGATGGACTGGATGCCTACGGTCTCCATCATTTCTGCGCGGTCTTGCCCGGTCATAGGCAGATAGCGGTGCTTCATTGCGGCTTCACTCCTTGGCTTCTTTTGTAGAATGGGGCTTTGATGACGGCAGCCTTGAGCTGCTTGCCGCGGATCTCTACGTACACCTCTGTACCGATCTCCGTATAGGCAGTATCCAGCAGGGCGAGTCCGAGATTCCGCTTCAGGGTCGGGGACTGGGTGCCGGTCGTTACTTCACCGATCTTTACTCCATCCGCGTATACGGGATAGTGGGAGCGGGGAATGCCACGGTCGATCATCTCCAGGCCCACAAGACGACGGGGCAGACCGGCTTCCTTCTGCTTCAGCAGGGCGTCACGGCCGATGAAGTCGCCTGCATCCAGCTTCACGAAGAACTGGACACCGGCTTCGAGTGGAGTGATATCCGCCGACAGCTCCTGGCCGTACAGCGGCAGTTTGGCCTCGAAGCGCAGCGTGTCGCGTGCGCCGAGTCCGGCAGGAGTCAGGCCATGCGGAGCGCCTGCTTCCAGCAGGCCCTTCCAGAGGGTAGCCGCCGTATCAGCAGGAGCGTACAGCTCGAAGCCATCCTCACCGGTATATCCGGAGCGGGAGAGCAGGACGCTGACGCCGCAGACCTCGGTGTGTTCGATGAAGTGAAAAGGCTTGAGTTCCGTTAGAGGAGCGTCCGTCACTTTGGCAAGGATGGTCTCGGCCAGCGGTCCCTGCAAAGCGAGCAGCAGGGTCTCATCCGAAATATTCTTCAGGGTAACCCCGCTGAACTCGGCGGTGAGATGCTCCTGCAGCCACTGGAAGTCCTTGTCGATATTCGACGCATTCACGACAAGCATGTAACGCTCCTCGCCCAGCCGGTATACGAGCAGATCGTCCACCACACCGCCGCTTGGATAGAGCATCAGGGTATACTGCGCCGCGCCGTCTTCCAGGCGGCTGACATCATTCGTGGTCATTCTCTGGAGGAAGGCTTCTGCGCCCTCTCCGGTAACCATGAATTCTCCCATGTGGGAGACATCGAACAGTCCGGCCTGATTGCGGACGGCTTCATGCTCCTTCACGATCCCTGTGAACTGAACCGGCAGCTCCCAGCCGCCAAAATCAATACACCTGGACTCCGCATACGCGGCATAGAGATCATAAAAAGGCGTTCTTCTCAAAGACTCCATCTCGTCACTCCCTTGGCTTTGATTACATACGAAAAAGGACAGGCGAAAGCCATTATGCACGTATGCATAAATGGACTTTCGCTCTGTCCTTGGTACCTGAGAGTTACCCTGCATTGCAGCGCAGGTTTCCCCGTTGGTGATCCGTGAAGCCTGCGGCGCAGGCATCCGGATGCTCTCCAGAGATGCGTCCGGCAAAGGTCCTTTTGCCTGAGAGATTCACCCATCCCGGGCTTACTCCTTCGGCGCTGTCTTCCTGTGAGACAGTCTCTCCCTATGCCATCATTCGCAAACCATATGTTTTTCTACTGACTCCATTAAACCGGGTAACCCTCCGCCCTGTCAATCAAAAAACGTCAAAAAGTTGACAAATTTAATTTTACTGTCAGTTATATTGACATTAGGCAAGCCGATAACTTAGGCTATAACTAAATTTAGAACTCCAATTACGGAAAAGAGGCGGCTTGGACATGAGTGAAGTGCTTGACAACCTGCTATACAGCGAAGAGCATGAGTGGGCGCAGCAGGGCGAGGGACGCGTAGTACGTGTAGGGATTACGGATCATGCGCAGCATCTGCTCGGCGATATCGTGTTTGTAGAATTCCCGGAAGTCGGCGCGGCAATCTCCGCTGGTGACAGCGTGGGCAGTATTGAGTCCGTGAAGACGGTATCGGAGCTATATTCACCCGTATCCGGTAAGGTGACCAAGATCAACGATGCGCTGGAGGCCAGCCCGGAGCTGATCAACGATCAGCCTTACGGAGACGGTTGGATTTTTGAGCTGGAGCTGGACGCAGAGTTCGCAGAGGCAGTAACCGGCCTGCTGGATGCGGCAGCGTACAAGCAACTGGTTGGGGAATAAAAGTTAGCTTTTTTGCGGAAGCGGATATTAATACGGCAGACCTCTCTTTATTACATTAGATGTTACTAATGTGAGAGGTCTGTCTTTTTGCGTCTGTATATTATTCCGTCTCCTGCAGCTGGCGCAGAACAATGAGTTCGACCCGGCGGTTCTTCTGTCTGCCTTCGGTGGTCGCATTATCATATGCAGGCCGGGTATCGGCATAACCCGCGTACTGGAAGGTATCGGGGCTCAGCCCCTCTTTGTCCAGAAAAAAGCGCAGGACCGACAGCGCCCGGGCGCCCGATAGCTCCCAGTTGTCTTTGTACACTGAGCCTGGCGTCACGGGAACATTGTCGGTGTGGCCTTCGATGCTAATGGTGGCGCCGATGCCGCGGAACAGGCCGGAGAGCTGGCGCAGTGCAGGGAGTGCAGGTGATTTCAGCTCAGCCTTACCCGCATCGAACAGGAAGCGGTCACTGAGCGTGATGGCAATGCCCTGCGGCTTATCGGCAACAAAAATCTGCTCACCCAGGTTATTCTCCTCCACATATTGGGTGATAACGCCCATAAGCGCAGCCAGCTTCGCCTCCTGTTCACGAAAAGCAAGCTCGCGCGCAGACGGCTGGTGTTCAGCCCCATCTCCTTCTTGTCCGGCTGCAGGTGTATCTGCCCCGTGTCCATTGAGTCCGTTCGCATCCCCAGAGTCTGTGGCCGAAGGCGTGTCAGCGGTGCTGCCGTCTTCATTATGACCCTTCGAAACGTCAGTCCCTGTAATGCCCTGATTGCCCTCCAGAACGCCGCTTCCGCCTTCCAGTACTGTACTTCCGCTCTTGAAGGTATCCGATAAGGAGCCGCTGACAATGGCATATTTCTGCGAATCGAGACTGCTCATGGCATACAGAATCACGAAGAAAATAAGCAGAAGCGTGATCAGATCCGCATAGGTAATCATCCAGCGGTCCCGGCTCTCTTTCCCTGCGGCGGCGCGGCGCTGCCGGCGGTTTCTTTGTCTCATAGCGGTTCTCCCGGATTGGTGCTGGTGCTGGCGCTGCGTTTAGGGGCGTCTGCCAGGAAGGGGGCCAGCTTTTGCCGGACCAGATGCGGGTGATCCCCGTTCTGCAGGGACAGAATGCCGACGAGCAGCATCTCCATGGTGCCCAGCTCACTTTGGCTGCGGGATTTAATTTTGGAGGCAATGGGTAAAAAGAGTAGATTAGCGCTGGCTACGCCATAGAGTGTTGCTGTAAAAGCTACGGCAATCGATGCGCCCAGATTGGAAGGGTCCGTTAAGTTGCTCAGAACCCGGATCAGCCCCATAACGGTGCCGATAATCCCCATGGTCGGTGCATAGCCGCCGGCGGCTTCGAATATTTTGGCATAGCCTTCATATTTCAGCTCCTTGGCATCCATTCCAAGCTCCAGGATCTGCCGGACCTGATCCGGGTCATTGCCGTCGACAATCAGAAACAGGCCTTCACGGGTGAAGGGATCGGGATGTTCCTCTGCCCGTTTCTCCAGGGCGAGAACACCGCCGCGCCGCGTTAGTGCAGCCATAGCAATCAGCTCTTCGGCTTGTTCCCGGCTGGTATCCTGTTGTCGGCCAAAAGCCAGGCGGAGCGCCGCCGGAATGCTGCGAAGCTTGGATGCCGGGAAGCTGATGAGTACAGCCGCAAGGGTACCGCCGAATACGATCAGGGCAGCATTGGGCTGCAGCAGGCCGGACAGGCTGCCGCCTTCCCACAGAAAACCGCCGATCATGGCGGCAATTCCGGCCAGCAGGCCGAGTATTGTAATGAAATCCATAAATTCAGGCTCCTTAAATTTCTATATATTATGGTTTGCAACAGTCTGGGCAACGCTGTATAATAAACGGGAACGTGCATTCCTATCTTCCATATTTTTCAGCTTGGTATGGATGAAGGATGATTAGGGTTAAAATTATAATATATTCATATATTCTAGACGATAGAGGGGAGACGGGCAAATGAGTGATATTGTCGTCAGTACGAAGACTTTTGCACTGGAGTCCGAGTATACACCCCAGGGCGATCAGCCTCATGCCATAGAAGAGTTATTGGACGGCATCCGGCAGGGCAAGAAGCACCAGACGCTGCTGGGAGCGACAGGTACAGGCAAGACCTTTACCATCGCACAAGTGATTTCCAAGTTGAACCGCCCCACGCTGGTTATTGCGCACAACAAGACGCTTGCTGCGCAGCTGGCGAGTGAGTTCAAAGAATTTTTTCCGAGCAATTCCGTGGATTACTTCGTCAGTTACTACGATTACTACCAGCCAGAGGCGTACATCCCTTCCTCCGATACCTACATTGAGAAAGACTCCAGCATAAATGAAGAAATCGACAAGCTCCGTCACTCGGCAACAAGCTCGCTGTTCGAACGCCGTGACGTTATTATTGTGGCGAGTGTGTCCTGTATTTATGGTCTCGGTTCGCCGCAGGAATACGGAAGCCTGCTGCTCTCGCTGCGTGTAGGGATGGAGAAGCCGCGCAATCAGATTCTGAGCCGGCTTGTAGATATCCAGTATCAGCGTAATGATATTAATTTCGTGCGCGGTACGTTCCGTGTGCGCGGGGATGTCGTTGAGATCTTCCCGGCATCCCAGGGCGAGCATGCGATCCGGGTAGAGCTGTTCGGAGACGAGATCGAACGGATTACGGAGATTGATGTTCTGACAGGCGAGCTGATCGGCGAACGCGATCATATCGCGATTTTTCCGGCGTCTCACTTCGTTACCCAGGAAGAGACCATGCGTGTAGCGCTGGTTAATATTGAGCGTGAACTGGAGGAGCGGCTGGCTGTGCTCCGTGAAGCAGGCAAGCTGCTGGAGGCCCAGCGGCTGGAGCAGCGGACCCGTTATGATATCGAGATGATGAAGGAAGTTGGCTTCTGTTCGGGGATCGAGAACTATTCCGGTCCGCTTACCTTCCGGGAGCCGGGAGCGACTCCTTATACACTGATGGACTATTTCCCGGATGACATGCTGATTGTGATTGACGAGTCTCATGTGACGCTGCCGCAGATCCGGGCGATGTATAACGGTGACCGTGCGCGTAAGACAGTCCTTGTAGAACACGGGTTCCGCCTGCCGTCTGCGCTGGATAACCGTCCGCTGCAATTCGAGGAATTCGAAGACAAGGTGAGCCAGATTGTATACGTGTCCGCAACACCGGGACCTTATGAGATGGAGCATTGCGATACGATGGTCCAGCAGATCATCCGTCCTACCGGTCTGCTTGATCCAATCATTGAAGTGCGCCCTACCGAAGGGCAGATCGATGATCTGATCAATGAAATCCGTGACCGGGTAGAACGCGATGAGCGTGTTCTCGTTACCACCCTTACGAAGAAGATGTCTGAGGACCTGACGGACTACTTCAAGGAGATTGGCATCAAGGTACGTTATATGCACTCCGATATCAAGACACTGGAGCGTATGGCGATTCTGCGTGATCTCCGTCTGGGCACCTTCCATGTGTTGGTCGGTATTAACCTGCTCAGAGAGGGCCTTGACCTGCCGGAGGTGTCGCTAGTCGCGATTTTGGATGCTGACAAGGAAGGCTTCCTCCGTTCCGAGCGTTCGCTGATCCAGACGATCGGCCGTGCCGCCCGTAACTCGGAGGGCCGGGTCATTATGTACGGGGACCGCATTACGGACTCCATGGAGAAGGCGATGAGCGAGACCCAGCGCCGCCGTGAGATTCAGATCGCCCATAATGAGAAGCACGGGATTACCCCGACGACCATCAACAAGAAGGTGCGCGATATCATCGAGGCGACCAAGGTGGCCGAGTCCAAGGCCGATTATCTCACCGGTGTCGGCGGCAAGCTGAACAAGAAAGACAAGCAGAGCCTGATGCAGCGTCTGGAGGCCGAGATGAAGGACGCCGCCAAGAACCTGCAATTCGAGCGCGCCGCCGAGCTGCGCGATGCCTTGCTTGAGCTGCGGGCAGAGTAACCCGGCCGAGAAGTTAATGATTCAAGGAACGGCGCTATTTAGGCCGTTCCTTTTGAAGATAGTATGGTTAAAGCCCTTTGCGTATCCCGAAAGGGACAGCCCGCTGTTGAAGTCTTTTGCGCATTCCGTAGGAACAGCCCGCAGTTAAGCTCTTAGCGCGAATCCCGAAGGGACAGCGTGCACTCAGGGTCTTAGCGCGTATCCCGCAGGGACAGCGTGCACTCAAGCCCTAAGCACGTATCCCGTAAGGAGAGTGTGCAGTTAAGCCCTTAGCGCGTATCCCGAAGGGACAGCGTCTGCGGCAAGCGGAAGCGAGCCGTACCCTGCTCTGTAAGTATAGCGGCCCCGTAGGGGTTAGCGGGCCTAATGCCCCAGTAGTCGTCCATCCACCCGCCTAATTCCTTCCGCCAAGTTTGCGGGTGTCCAGAGGGTGCAACCCTTGGGGCCCTCCCTTGGAAGGGAGGGTTTGGGAGGGATCGAAAATATTTTCCCAAAATGTTTTTCCATTTTAAATTCCCCTTAAAGGAGAGGTACCGTTGGCACATGAAAGTATAGTAATCAAGGGCGCGAGGGCCCATAACCTCAAGAACATCGACGTAACGATTCCGCGTGACCGCTTCGTCGTGCTGACGGGACTGAGCGGTTCAGGCAAATCATCCCTAGCCTTCGACACCATCTACGCAGAGGGACAACGCCGGTATGTGGAGTCTTTGTCTGCCTATGCCCGCCAGTTCCTGGGCCAGATGGAGAAGCCGGATGTAGATTCCATCGACGGACTCTCCCCGGCCATATCAATTGACCAGAAGACGACTAGCCGTAACCCGCGTTCCACGGTAGGGACGGTTACCGAGATCTATGACTATCTGCGGCTGCTTTTTGCCCGAATCGGCCATCCGCATTGTCCGGATCATGGCATAGAGATCACTTCGCAGACCGTTGAACAGATGGTGGACCGGATCATGCAATACCCGGAGAAGACCCGTCTGCAGATTCTGGCCCCGGTCATTTCCGGCCGTAAGGGTGAGCATAAGGGCCTGTTCACAGATATCTCGAAGCAAGGCTTCGTCCGTGTACGTGTGGATGGTGAGCTGCGCGAAGTGACGGAAGATATTGTACTGGAGAAGAATAAAAAGCATACGATTGAGGTTGTTGTTGACCGGATTGTAATTAAGGATGATATTGAAACCCGGCTTACCGATTCGCTTGAAACTGCCCTGAAGCTGTCGGGTGGTCAGATTCTCGTTGATGTGATGGGCCAGGAAGAGCTGCTGTTCAGTGCAAGCTTTGCTTGTCCGGTCTGCGGATTCAGCATAGAAGAGCTGGCGCCGCGTATGTTCTCCTTCAACAGCCCATTCGGAGCCTGCCCTGAGTGTGACGGGCTGGGGATGAATATGGTAGTCGATCCCGATCTGCTGATCCCGGATATGGAGAAGTCCATTGAAGAAGGAGCTTTCCTGGCCTGGACAGGCAGTACGTCGAACTACTATCCGCAGTTCCTGAAATCGGTGTGCGAGCATTTCAAGATTCCGCAGAATGTACCGGTAAGCAGCCTGTCGCCGGAGCATATGAACAAGCTGCTGCACGGAACAGGCAGCGAGAAGATCCGTTTCCGATATGAGAACGACTTCGGCCAGCGCAAAGACGCCCTGGTTGCTTTTGAGGGCATTATTCCGAATCTGGAGCGCCGGTACCGCGATACAGCCTCCGAAGGAATCCGTGAGTTCATTGAAGGCTTCATGAGCGCCAAGCCCTGCCATTCCTGCAAGGGCAAACGGCTCAAGAAAGAGATTCTGGCGGTGACTATCAATGAGCAGAATGTTGCGGATGTGACGGATCTTTCGATTGGAGATTGCTTGGACTTCTTCGCAGATCTCAAGCTTAGTGAGAAAGAAACAGCGATTGCCAATCTGATCCTCAAGGAAATCAGCAGCCGGCTCGGCTTCCTGGTGAATGTGGGGCTGAACTATCTGACCCTTAGCCGGGCAGCCGGCTCTCTATCCGGCGGGGAAGCCCAGCGCATCAGGCTGGCTACCCAGATCGGCTCCAGTCTGATGGGTGTCCTCTATATTCTGGATGAGCCGAGTATCGGCCTGCATCAGCGGGACAATGACCGCCTGATTGCTACGCTCGCCCATATGCGCGACCTCGGTAATACGCTCATCGTCGTTGAGCATGATGAGGATACCATGATGGCAGCTGACTATATTATCGACATTGGACCGGGTGCCGGGAAACACGGCGGACAGGTCATTGCTCAGGGGACCCCGGAGGAGATTATGAAGGACCCGGGTTCCCTGACCGGTGAATACTTGAGCGGACGTAAGTTCATCCCGGTGACTTCCAAGCGGCGGCCAACCGATAATGAACGCTGGATCGAGATCCGTGGAGCGAAGGAGAATAACCTGAAGAATGTGAATGTAAAGATTCCGCTCGGTGTCTTCACAGCGGTAACCGGCGTATCCGGCTCCGGCAAGTCTTCGCTTATTAACGAGATTCTCTACAAGAGTCTGGCCCGCCAGTTGAACAAGGCGGTCAAGGTCCGTCCCGGCTTGCACAAAGAAATCCGCGGCCTGGAGAATCTGGACAAGGTCATCGAAATTGACCAGTCCCCGATCGGGCGTACACCGCGCTCTAATCCGGCTACGTATACAGGTGTGTTCGATGATATCCGTGATCTATTCTCCAAGACGAACGAGGCCAAGGTGCGCGGCTTCCAGAAGGGGCGCTTCAGCTTCAATGTGAAGGGCGGCCGCTGTGAGGCGTGCCGGGGAGACGGCATTATCAAGATTGAGATGCACTTCCTGCCGGATGTATACGTTCCTTGTGAGGTCTGCAAAGGCAAACGGTATAACCGCGAGACGCTGGAAGTGAAATATAAAGGCAAGAATATCTCGGATGTGCTGGAGATGACGGTGGAGGATGCAACGGAGTTCTTCAAGAATATTCCGAAAATTCACCGCAAAATGCAGACCTTGCTGGATGTAGGTCTGGGCTATATCAACATTGGCCAACCGGGAACCACCCTGTCCGGCGGTGAAGCCCAGCGTGTGAAGCTGGCTTCCGAGCTGTACCGCCGCAGTACCGGTAAGACACTCTATATCCTGGATGAGCCGACAACCGGCCTGCATGTGGACGACATCGGGCGTCTGCTTGAGGTACTGCACCGCCTGGTCGATTCAGGCGAATCGGTTCTGGTCATCGAGCATAATCTCGATGTCATCAAGACAGCCGACTACATCATTGATATGGGACCGGAAGGCGGCAGCGGCGGCGGTACCGTCCTTGCTACCGGAACACCAGAAAAGCTGATCAGCGTGGAGGAATCCTATACGGGCCGCTACCTGAAGCCAGTCCTGATCCGTGATACGGAACGTACGCAGGCTATGGAGCTGCAGACGTCTGAGACGGTTTAAATGTAGGAAGAGCGGTATAAAACCTAATAACCTCATTAATCCGAATAACCCATGCCCCTTCTTACAAAGGGGGCATGGGTTATTTTAATATTGCGGCAGGTTTCACAAGTTCCGATACGTTTTGGGGAGTCAGAATGCCCTCTATTGAGTCTCTAAGCTATAGAGCGGAAGTAGTTGGAAATAAGGCACTTAATACTGCCGAAGCGGCGTGTTGGACTAACGTAGTTGGAAAAAGTACACTTCTCTCCATAGAACTCTGTATATTCACCAAAAATCGGGTTCAACAAGTGTTGTTTTTCCAACTATTTGATATAAATGTAACGGTTACGCCAAACTAAATGTACTAATTCCACTAAATATCCCTCGCACTCACACTACGGCGGTAAGCAAAAACACACGCAACAGCAATACTGCCCGATCAGTAATTTATAGTGTTAGCTCCCCGCTACAACTCACTGCGGATGCCCAGGATAATTTTAAATCGGCGGGTAGTTTTAGCTCCCCGTTTGAACCCTTCCCGTGAGTCCGCAATCCAGACGGTTCTTCCGATCCAGACGCGGATGTAGAAGGAACGGAAGATAACTGGCCGGACGATCCCCTGTACTTCGACCTCTGTCCCATCCGGCTGTTCAATCTCTGTTCGCACCAGCCACGTGTTTCCGATTCCAAATTCGATGTATTTCAAGAAGGGTCGCCGTTCTTTCCAGATATGATTAACAATTGGGCTGCTTTCACTTTTATGATTGTACTGGACAAGAAAGCGCTTAGACATATTCTGCAGGCTTTGTTAATAGGTATCAGTAAGCCTTACTACCTATGAAAATGAGGGGATTTAAATGACAAAGCGTGCATTAATTACAGGGATTACAGGACAAGATGGATCTTATTTGGCAGAGCTTCTGTTGTCAAAAGGATATAAAGTATTTGGTTTGCGCCGCAGAACAAGTATACCAATTATGGATAACATCGGACATCTAAAGAATGAAATCGAATTTATTGAAGGCGATTTGCTGGATCTGGGGTCACTGATGAGAGCGGTGAGCATCTCAGATCCGGATGAAGTCTATAACCTGGCCGCCCAGTCTTTCGTAGCAACCTCCTGGGTTCAACCTGTTGCAACTGCTCAAGCTACTGGAATGGGTGTTACCAATTTGCTCGAGGCGGTGCGTTTGACTAAACCGGCAGCGAGATTTTATCAAGCCTCAAGCAGTGAAATGTTCGGTAAAGTATTAGCAACACCACAGAAAGAAACGACCCCATTTTATCCACGAAGTCCATATGGTGTGGCTAAAGTTTATGGTCACTGGATTACTGTTAATTATAGAGAAAGCTATGACATGTTCGCCTGTTCTGGAATCTTATTCAACCATGAATCGCCACGTCGTGGCATTGAATTTGTAACCCGCAAAGTATCTGATGCTGTGGCGAGAATAAAACTGGGTCTGCAAACGGAACTCCGGATGGGAAATCTGGATGCAAAAAGAGATTGGGGCTTTGCAGGGGATTATGTTAAAGCGATGTGGCTGATGCTTCAGCAGGATAAAGCGGATGATTTCGTAATCTCGACTGCGGAGACGCATACGATTGAAGAACTTGTAGACATCGCATTTACGCATGTAGGACTGGATTGGAAAGATTATGTTGTGGTTGATCAGAGGTTTGTTAGACCTGCTGAAGTGGATCTACTGCTTGGTGATTGCTCCAAGGCTAAAGAAAAGCTAGGCTGGGAACGGGAGGTTACATTTGAGCAATTGGTCAAGATGATGGTGGATAGCGATTTAGCGCTCATTAATGAAGATTTAATTAAAGGTGATAAAGTATTGTAATCGTAGTATTGAGGTCCAGCCAGTCCACTCAGTCCACCAAGTCCAAACAGGCATATCTATAGCATATCCGCCGTAAGATTCAATGAGAAGCTTTTACGTTGAATGGATAGCAGCAGCTGTAGGCTGGATTGAGGTGGATTGGCTCCTTGAAAATTAAAAAAACAACGGTGGTCAATGATAAATATCGCCAATCCGAGGCGCGATTTAGCCACGAGGAATATTTTTTGTGACAAATACACCGTTTTTGAAATATTTCTATTGCGTGACGGAAATGGTAACGATAACATAGAAGGTGATATGGATTAGAGAAACTTGCTTGACAACACTCTCAGGGAGGGATTGCCATGCTGCTTGCAGAAGCTGCCGCGCAAGAACCGTCTAAATTTCATACCTTCGATGCGTTTATGATTGTATTCACGATCCTGATACTTATCGGTGTGGTCCGGCTGCTTAGAGCTCCGCAGAAGAACAAATTTGCCATCGGTTTTGCAGTGGTAAGTCTGCTGGTTTTTGTGGTATCCGATTATGCAATGATTATGAACTGGTTCAGCTAGAGTAAGGCACACATAACCTCAGAGGCAGGCTCATCTTAAAGACACCTTTACCGCCAGCGGCGATCCTAAAGGCGTCTTTTTTTGAAGATAAGAATTTATATGCTTCGCGCAGGAAAGAAGGGGAGAGCCATGGGAATGGGGAGGGGCAGGACGGCCCGGGGCAGGGTGGTCCTGCTGGGCACTATGCTGTTGATGTTGTCGGGATTCATAAGTCCAGCCGGTGTTGTTCATGGGGCGGTCTACAGCGGGATAGGAACATTAGAGGCTGAGAGAGGCACGGCTGTCAACGTGATGAAGGCCGGACAAGCAGGTACGGTGCACAAGGAGAACAAGGAGAACAAGGGGCAATGGAGCCAGCCCGCAACAGCAGACCCGGTTCCGCAAATCATAAGCAGAGTCTCGCCGTCTGTAGTCGGCATTATCGGCAAAGCGGGAGGAGAAACCGGCGGACCGGATGACCGTTACAATCTGACCCACGGCTCCGGGATTATCATCAGAGCAGACGGATGGATCATTACCAATGCCCATGTGATGGCCGGGCTGGAGAAGGCGGTAGTGGTCACCTCAGACGGGACGAGCTATAACATCACAGATACATACTCGGATGAATTCAGCGATCTTGCACTGGTCAAAATCAAAGCCAAAGCCCTAAAGCCCGCAACCTTCGCAGGCAACTCCGCCAATCTTCAGGTTGGGGAGAAGGTTATAGCGATCGGGACGCCGATCTCCTTTTCCTTGAGAAATTCGGCTACTGTAGGCGTAATCAGCGGTCTCAACCGTTCGGTGGATGCGGCGTACCGGCTGATCCAGAGCGATACGGCCATCAATCCCGGCAACAGCGGAGGACCGCTGGTCAATATGAAGGGGGAGGTACTCGGGGTCAACAGTATGAAGTTCGCAGCTGTGGGTGTGGAAAATATGGGCTTCTCGATTCCCGCAGATACGGTGAAGTACATCATGAATCAGCTGCTCCAATATGGAGAGGTCCGGCGTCCAAGCCTCGGAATTGAGCTTGAGGAGAGCTGGCCCGTAATTGTCGGACTGCCGGGGCAGGAGCCATTAACAGTGACGAAGGTGCTTACGGCAGAAGCGCGCAAGGCAGGGATTACGGCGGGAGATGCACTGTACGCCATAGACGGACGCCGGGTGACTTCACTTGTTGACGTTAATGAATTATTCAGACAGTACAAGCCGGGGGCGGTGGTCAAGCTGCTGATGCAGAGTGACGGCGATATCGTAGCCAGAAGCCTTGTTCTTGGACAAGGCGACCCTCTGGTGAGTGCCGCTAAGACGGAGGGGGAGACCGATGATCAGACGACAGAGTGAGGAGGCGGCAGGTACAGCCGGGCCAGGCAGCAGAGCGGGACAACTACGGCGCGGAGTGTCTGTTATTGTAGTGCTATTATTACTGCTCAGTCTCTTTCCTGCGGGAAGGGCGCAGGCGGCGGAGGGGGCTCTGCTACAGCTTAGTCTTCAAGCGGGCAGTGCTTCTGCAACGGTTAACGGGAAGCCGGTCACGATTCCGAAGCCTTTTGCTGAGAATGGAACGCTGCTGGTCCCGCTGGGGATTTTCAAAAAAGCCTTCGGCAGCACCGTCTCCCTCACAGGCGATGATGTGGTGAAGGTAATGTACGGGCCGCATACCGGTGCGATGACGATAGGCAGCACGATTGCCTGGAAGGATGGTGTCAAAATCAACCTCGCCGCGCCCCCGCGTATGGTATCCGGTGTGCTGATGGTGCCGCTAAGGTTCGTGGCTGGAGTACTTGGTGCACGGATAAATCCGGCGGCGGGCGGAGGGGTACTAGTTACGCTAGCTCCTCCGGTAGCAATGGTAGGCGTTGAAGCGCAGACCGGGATTGACAGTGACGCAGGCAAAACCCGTATCGGCAACAGTTATCTGGAGTGGAGCATGAACTATCCGCCAGGGCTGGTCGTGGGCGACAGTGGAGGGAATGAGAGCGTAGCGACTTTTACGAGTGCAGAGAATGGGTACTATCTGGAGGTGCACGCTTCGCCGCTTGCCGTTCCGCTTGATGCCGAAGGGCTGCTGGAGAATCTGGTCCGCTCCTCGGAGGAGGGCGGGGAGATTGTACTGGACCGGGAGGCTGTGTCTAAGGCCAAGGTTCCTTATGCCCGGACTGTGAGCAAGGATTCGAGCGGCGCGCTCTGGGAGGGCAGGCAATATTATGCCGGAGGCAGGCTGTATGAGATCTATCTGACAGATGACAATGCAGCCAATTATAAGGATCTGGGCAAATATGCGGCGTTGCTGAATTCTTTTCAGCCCTCTTTTGACGCATCCGACCGGAGCATCCGCGATCTCTCCACGATCCGCAACGGGCTGCGCGAAGGCTACAACGATGACTACGGGATTGCGCTTAAGGTCCCTGCCGACTGGAGTGCGGATGACCAGCAGCTCTACTATGCGGGCAAACAGGGGAGTTATCTGCGTGTAAAAGTAAGCTCCGCCCCTGCGGGCTCTACGCTGGCAAGCTGGAACCAGGAACTGCAGTCACAGCTCCGTGACACCTATGTGGCTGAGGCCTACACCTTGAAGGACAGCGTAGCGGGCAAGGTCTCCGGTGAACCGGTGCTGATTAACGAGATCGGGCTTAACCCGGGCAGCGGGTGGAGCACCGAATATCAGATTTTGCTGCTGAAGAACGGGTACCGTTATTATTTTGAATATGTTGCGGCTTCCGGGCCCGGACAGAGTGGTGATCAGGCGCGCTTTACAGAGGTACTGAACTCGATCGATATTGATTTTGCCCAGACGAAAAGTAACTTCGGACGCCTGGCGTCCGAGGATTATACCCAGCTCAGTCAGAAGTCGGTCACTAAGATCTCCAAAACCTACGGCTACAGGCTCGAGATTCCGCGGCTGTGGAGCCCGGTTCAGGATCTGTTCGAGAGCCAGAGCGTGGAATACCGCTTCACCGGCGGCCGTTTCCAGCTCTATGCCAGCCCCGAGGTCACGCCGGAATATGCCGTCAGCCAGCTGCAGAGCTATTACCAGAACACCAAGCAAGATCCTAAGGGTCCGCAGGTGAAAAGCGTCACAGAAACCACTTTCGCGGGTATGCCAGCTACTATACTCACAGTAGAGCAGACCAAGAACAGCATCCCGGCGAGCACGAAGATCATTGTGTTCAGCCGCAACGAGGTAGTCTATACGCTCACTATCACGCTGAACACCGCCAACGCCACTGCAAGCCAGCAGGCGGTGCTGGAGCGGGTGCTGGGGTCGTTTGGGTGGGTGGGGGAGTAGGAGGGTATATAAAAAAACAACGTCCCAGGCTGCCGATCAGCCGGGACGTTGTTTTTGTAAGACACGAATAAAATAAATAATTAAGCCTGATAAACAAAATTATGCTTTACGTCCTTTAACAGCGGTGCTTGTTCATCCTTGGCAGACAGAAGAGGGGTAACATCGATCGGCCATTCAATGCCAATGTCGGGGTCATTCCACAGAATACCGCCGTCACATTCGGGCGCGTATAGCTCATCGCACTTGTACTGTACCTCGACATCCTCGGTTAGTGTCATGAAACCATGAGCAAACCCTTTGGGGATGAGAAGCTGCTTCTTGTTCTCAGCAGTTAGCTCAACGCCGAACCATTTGCCGTAAGAAGGACTGCCTTGACGGATATCAACAGCCACATCAAAGATCGAACCGCGTGTACAGCGTACAAGCTTGGTCTGTGCCTTCGGATTTAGCTGGAAGTGAAGTCCGCGCAGAGTACCTTTTACAGCGGAATAAGATTGATTGTCTTGAACGAACTGATATCGGAGCTCTTGTTCATGGAATTTAGCTTCGCTGTAGGTCTCCATGAACCAGCCGCGGTGGTCTCCGAAGACTGCCGGTTCAACGACGAGAACATCCTCCAGATGGGTTTTGATAAACTTCATTATATCCACTCTTTCTATGGTTTAAAATTGGATTTTACCTGTAGCGACCTTAATTAAATATTGGCCATATCCGGTCTTGCTCAGCTTATGTCCGCATTCCAGGAGATGTTCCTTGGTGATCCAGCCATTGACATAAGCGATTTCTTCGGGTGCAGAGATTTTAATCCCTTGATGGTCTTCAATGGTTCTGACGAAGTTGGTGGCATCCACCAGACTCTGGTGGGTTCCGGTATCGAGCCAGGTAAACCCGCGCCCCAGCAGGGCAACATCCAGCTCATCCAATTTTAAATAGGCTTCATTGATTGAAGTGATTTCCAGCTCGCCGCGGTGTGACGGCTTGACTTCCTTAGCAATAGAAATCACCCGGTTATCATAAAAGTAAAGGCCGGTAACCGCATAATTAGATTTTGGATGCTCTGGTTTCTCTTCGATGCTGAGGACCTTGCCGTCTCCGTCAAATTCCACCACGCCAAAACGTTCGGGATCGGGCACATGGTAGCCAAATACGGTCGCCCCGCTTGTTTTGTCGGCAGCTTGCTTCAACATCTTGGTCATGCCGTTTCCGTAATATATATTATCTCCGAGAATCATTGCTACAGAGTCTTCTCCGATAAACGATTCGCCCAGAATAAAAGCCTGTGCCAACCCATCCGGGCTCGGCTGGACGATGTACTGCAGTGAAATTCCAAATTGGGAGCCATCACCGAGCAAATGCTCGAACCGTGGTGTATCCTCAGCAGTAGAGATGATCAGAATTTCTCGGATGCCTGCCAGCATTAATGTGGACAAGGGATAATAAATCATGGGTTTATCATAGACCGGCAGTAATTGTTTGCTGGTTACCATTGTGAGAGGGTATAACCGGGTGCCGCTTCCTCCCGCAAGAATTATGCCTTTCATAACTGTTTCAACTCTCCTTTTGCTGCATATAAATTTTGGGAACCGTGAGATCTTTTGCGTATTTATTCTTTTCTATTCATATTTTACGCTGGTTCTTCTTCATTTGTCTATTAAAGCAGGAGCTCCAGCTTATCTTAAGATAGAACCGTATGGAAAGCAAAATCCAAGTGTTTCTATTTTACTGGCAGACAGCTGTGATATTTGATACAATTAATAAGTTAAAAAGCTGTAAATGACCCGCCGAACAGGCGGTTTGGGAGGATATAAATGAAAGAGCAAGGAATACGCAGAGAAGACGTAGAGCTGCTGGCTCCGGCGGGAGATTGGGACTGCATGCGTGCAGCGGTGGCGAACGGGGCGGATGCTGTCTTTTTTGGCGTAGAGAAATTTAATGCACGGGCCAGAGCGAACAACTTCCGGATGGACGAGCTGCCGGAGATTATGGCGTTTCTGCACAGCTATGGAGTGAAGGGGTTCCTGACCTTTAATATACTGGTGTTCGAGAATGAGCTGCCGGATGCCAAGGGACTGATTGATGCCTGTGTGGACGCTGGTGTAGATGCTGTAATCGTGCAAGACTTGGGGCTGGTGAAGATGATCCGTGAGATCTCTCCGGACTTCCCGATTCACGGTTCTACACAGATGACGATTACCTCGCCGGAAGCGGTGGAATTCACGAAGCCGTGGGGGCTGGAACGCGTCGTACTCGGGCGTGAAAATAATCTCAAGCAGATCCGTACGATTGGCGATCAAGCCCGCCTGCCTATGGAAGTGTTCGTGCATGGTGCGCTATGCGTATCTTATTCGGGCCAGTGTCTGACTTCCGAAATGTGGGGCGGACGTTCAGCGAACCGCGGGGAATGCGCCCAGGCCTGCCGTCTGCCGTATGATCTGATGATTGATGGTGAAGTGAAGCCGATGGGCGATGTGACTTATCTGCTGTCGCCGAAGGATCTTGCTGCCATCGACCTGATGCCGGAGCTGATTGAAGCCGGAGTGACCTCATTCAAAATCGAAGGCCGGCTCAAAACCCCGGAGTATGTTGCCAATGTGGTTAGTAAGTACCGTAAGGCGATCGATAAGTATTTTGAAGGTAATTGGACGCCTACCTCGAAGGAGGATATGCGTGAGCTGCAACAGAGCTTCTCGCGCGGTTTCACGAACGGTTTCCTTGAAGGCACCAATAATAAAAAATTAGTCGATGGCACCTTCCCGAAAAGCCGCGGGGTGTACCTGGGCACCGTGGAACAGATCCTGCGCGATGGGGTGGTCTGCCGGATTCATGCTCCGCTTAAGCGCGGAGACGGCATTGTGTTCGATGCCGGAGATCCGACGAAGAAGGAAGAAGGCGGCCGTGTCTATGATCTGCGCCGCAAGGGCGTCAAGCTGGAAGGCGAAGCCGGCGAGGGCTGGATCATTGATATCGTTCCCGGCCGCAGTGACGTAGACCTGCGCCGTCTGCATGTGGGGGACCGCATCTGGAAGACGAACGACCCGGCGCTCGACAAGGCGCTGCGCCAGTCCTACGAGACCGAGAAGCCGTACCGGGTATTCCCAGTTCATGTAAGAGTACAGGGCTGCGTAGGCGAGAAGCTGACGACCTGGTGGACAGACGTTCAGAAGAACGTCACTGTCCGTGTGGATTCGGAGCTCGCGCTGGAGACAGCGCAGAAGCGTCCGATGGATACCGCGCTGCTGGAAGAACAATTCGGCCGCCTGGGCGGGACCCTGTTCCAGCTTGAAGCGCTGGAGTCGCATCTGCAAGGCGACGTGATCGTGCCCATGCGCGAGCTGAACAGCATCCGCCGCCAGGCGGTGGAGCTGCTTGCAGGCGAGCGCCCTAAGCCTCCCGTATATGTGAAACGGGAGGTTGAGGTCTACGGCGGTGCCTCCCGCAGGGGCGCCACAACGGGCACCATCGCCGCAGGAGATGGTGCGGGGGCGGGCAGCGGTGAAGCGGAGCTCACCGCGCTGTGCCGCAGCCTGCCGCAGGTGCAGGCTGCGCTCGAAGCCGGCGTAACGAATATATACGCCGATTTCGAGTTCATCAAGCAGTTCCCGGCGGCAGTAGACGCTGTGCGGGCTGCTGGGGCCAGCATTGCGCTGGCCACCCCACGCATCCATATGCCGAACGAGAACGGCTACCATGCCAACATCCTGCGGCTGCAGCCTGATGCTGTGCTGGTCCGCAACACCGGTGCGCTGTATTATTACCTGCGCCACCGCATGGAGCATCCAGAGGCTGCGCATCCCCGGCTGATTGGCGATTTCTCGCTGAATATCGCCAATCACCGGGCTGTGGATCTGTTCCTTGACGCCGGTTGTGACATGGTGACACCGTCGTATGACCTGAACATTCAGCAGATGGTCGACCTGCTGGGGCACAGCGACACCTCCCGCATGGAGGTTGTTATCCACCAGCATCTGCCGATGTTCCATACAGAACACTGCGTCTATTGTACCTTCATGAGTGAAGGCACGGACTACACCAACTGTGGCCGTCCTTGTGAGGAGCAGCGTGCGTCCTTACAGGACCGCATCGGCATGTCCCATCCCGTCCGTGTGGATGAAGGCTGCCGCAACACCGTCTATAACGCGATAGAGCAGTCGGGCGCTGAATACCTCAATCACTTCCGTGAGCTAGGCGTAGCTTCTTTCCGTGTTGAGTTCCTGGAGGAGACCCCAGAGCAGGTGGCAGAGGTTATCAGCCTCTACAGCCGCGCACTACGTGGCGAAATCTCCGGCACCCAGGTTTGGAAGAGCCTGAAGGCTACCAACCAGCTTGGGGTTACGCGCGGGCAGTTGGTGAATGCGAAGTAAATGAGTTAGACCCATTCCCCCAAGGGTGGACTTGTTTTCGCACGTTTCATGCACTCAATCAGCTAAGGCCATAATAACAGGC
The DNA here is from genome assembly GCF_037975415.1 of Paenibacillus sp. FSL M7-0896. Classification (NCBI taxonomy): domain Bacteria; kingdom Bacillati; phylum Bacillota; class Bacilli; order Caryophanales; family Paenibacillaceae; genus Paenibacillus; species Paenibacillus sp. FSL M7-0896. The sequence goes on along the minus strand of NZ_CP150250.1, from coordinate 6,620,005 downwards.
CCGGCAGAAACCGAGGCCATCTAACCAGATGGCTCCCGATTCTTCCGGGCCTGTTTTTGTATCTTCCACACTATCCAGCCAACCAAACCTTTTACCCATCCGCTCTTTCTTACAACGGGAACAGCTCTGGCCAGATTTCCAGAGCTTCACCACAGGCTGGACAGGACACATGACCGCAGAGATAGGGAAGTTGCTCCAGGAGTTGACCGTTCTTGATGGTATGAGCTGCTTGCCATAGGCGTGCTAACGGGCTGTCTTCCGGCCGGACACTGCCAATCTCGGAAGGTGTAACAGCTTGACCATTCTCCTTGCCGCTGAATACCGGGTCGTCAGAATAGGCGGTCATCCCGGGGCTGTTCTCATCCGGCCAGATATACATTTCCTCATAACAGCTCGGGCATCCGACCATGTATTCATCGCCTTCCGAATAGGTCAACAATATACCCGCTACTGCCCGATCTCCCCGGTAAGCAGCATCCGCAGCGAGGATGTATCGCTTCTCCTGGTCATCCTTTTGCGCCGATTCCGCATAGCGGAAGATCTCTTCCGACAGGTTGCCCAGGTATTCAATAGCAGTGAGGTAGGCCGTATAAATCTCTTGGACAAGCTCCTCAGCAAGCGGCGGGTTCTGGTGAGCAAACTCAGAAGGAAGATTTTCGCTGTTCACTGTCAGCTGATTCGTCAGGAAGATCCCGCAGTTCACGTAAATATCCAGTTTTACTTCGGGGTCATCCGACTGCCTGGCAAGCTGCGACAAATAAGGCACTGCGGCAAAAGTGCAGCTGTAGATCGTGTCCTGATGGAACAGGTGCTCCCAGTACAGCTCATCTTTAACCTCGGTGCTATACTCCTTCCGCAACTGCTGCAGTAACCCGGGGACCGCTTCAGCAGGGCCGAAAGGGCCGTGAAGCTGTTGCCATACCGGACTGGATAAGTCTAACATGGATACCCTCCTCTTCGAATGGAAGTGCTGTATAGTGCTGTTATATCAACATCCAAAGGGAACGTCAACGCTGGGCGTTCACCCAGAGATCTTCGTCCCTGTTTGTCCCTGCCTCAGTATACTGCCCAAAATCAGCAGGAACTGTTATAATTGAGATTATGAGTATATCTGTTAAAGGAGCTATGAGATGAAGATCCGTAAAGCGATTATTCCCGCTGCCGGTCTGGGAACACGCTTCCTGCCTGCGACCAAAGCGATGCCCAAAGAAATGCTGCCCATCGTAGACAAACCAACGATTCAATATATTGTGGAAGAAGCAGTTGCTTCTGGGATTGAAGATATCATTATTGTGACGGGTAAAGGCAAGCGCGCAATCGAAGACCATTTCGATAATTCATTCGAATTGGAATTCAATTTGGCAGAGAAACAGAAGTGGGAGCTGCTGGAGTCGGTACGCAAATCCTCTGAGATGGCCGATATTCACTACATCCGTCAAAAAGAACCGCGCGGCCTCGGACATGCCATCTGGTGCGCCCGCAAGTTCATCGGTAACGAGCCGTTTGCGGTTCTGCTGGGAGACGACATTGTGGAGTCGAACAAGCCCTGCCTAAAGCAGATGATCGAAGTGTACGAGCAGTACAGATCCTCCATCGTCGGCGTTCAACCCGTACCTTGGGAGGATGTTTCCCGTTACGGGGTGGTAGACGGATCTGAATTAGCAGAACGTGTCTATAAAGCCAACCGGCTTGTAGAAAAGCCTAAGCGTGAGGACGCTCCATCCAACCTGGCGATCCTGGGACGTTATATACTGACTCCGCGTATCTTCGATATGCTGGGTGAGCAGCAGGTAGGTGTAGGTGGGGAAATTCAGCTTACTGATGCTATCTCACGCTTAAGCGAAGTGGAGCGGATAATAGCTTACGACTTTGAAGGCAGACGGCATGATGTCGGCGAGAAGATGGGTTTTATCCAGACAAGCATTCATTACGCGCTTCAGCATGAGGAGCTTAAGGAAGGGCTGCTAGAGTATCTGAAGGAAGTTATTGAGAACGAGGAGAGACTGATTAGCAGGTAATCAAACTATTACTTATGTTCATACTTATTGCTTTCCCCCCTTTAATCATAAAAAAGCGGCCCACTGTACTCAGACAGTAAGCCGCTTTTTTGTATATCTGTTCTGTTATTCCGATCAGTACTGCGTATTCACAACAGCCTCAATGGCTGCGGCCTCAGCCGGATCTGCGGCAACCAGCTTGTCATAGACTGGCTGATCGACTGCTGCTCCTGCTTTCTTCAGTGCCGCCAAATACCAGCGGGCTACTTCGCGGTTAGCGGTATCACTGTAATCGTCACTTAAACCAAGCTTCAACGTAGCAGCAGCCACATCATTTTGTCCTGAGATGACCTGTAGCTTACCCACATTTAGTGCAATGGCAGGGGTAACTGAGAAAGGACGGCCCTGCAGCTGTTCAGGAGGCAAGGTCTTCAGATGCTCCACACCATCCACCACATGCTTGTACGCATCAAGTCCGGCGGTGAGGTATTCCTGTTTCTTGGCCTCATCCTTCTGCTCAGCCGCCGCAGCAGCAAGTGTCTGGGCACGGTTTATCAATGACTCATACCACGTGATATCCCAGTTGAACTTGTAGGCATTGTCACTGTATACTGCCAACGCCATGTCAGGTTGGCCCTTCAGATCGTAATAGCTGGCCAGTTGAGTCAATAGATTTTTATTGTAAGGCTCATCTTTCAAAGCACGCGTCAGCACATTGGACGCTTCAGCCAGATACTGCTCATCTTGAGTTTGCTTGAATACCTGCATGTCAAGAGAGGACAAGTATAATGCTGCTTCCGGATGGTAAGGACGGGCATCAAGTGCTTTGACCAACGGAGTTTTGATCTCCTCATAGGAAGTACTCACGGAAACTAAGTTTTTGCCCTTGAGAGCAGCATCACTGGACCCGATGTAGTTGATTGACAGGAACAGCAGGAATATCGTCCCGATTGTCAGTACAGCCATGTACCCCATTCGAATTCCGGCTTTATTCAAGCTCTGGCGGAGCGGTTTGTTATCCATTACAGCGCCCATACCAGCTAAACCGATGAACACCATAATACCCATGAAGGCATAACTCATGTTAAAGTCCAGCAGACTGTGGATCAGGATTGACAGCGCAATAATGTAGAAGAAGAACCCGTTATGGAATTCATCCTTGTCACGCTTCAGGTAGGCACGGATGTATTTGTAGAAAATATATCCGATGAAACCCATGAACACAATGAACCCGACAATCCCGACTTCGATCAAATACTGTAGGAAGAAGTTATGAACCTGACGGCTTACATATGGGTTGTTCTGGTACTCTTCATATAAGGCAGACCAGCCGCCCCCGCCCGATCCTAGAATAGGATAATCCTTCACTACCTTCATGGCATCTTTGTAGAAAGTAAATCGTTCGAGTACACTATGCTGCTTGAAGTTAATGTTCTCCAAACGTGTCTCAATGTTATCCGGCAATATACTGCGAACACTAGTCCCAATCAGCAGGAAAGCTACAACAGCTACAGCCACGACTGATCCGAGCGGAATCCATAGTCCGGTGAATTTTCGGGTTTCCGAGCCCCCAAGCTTCCCATGCAGCCATGGCGCCGCAAATCTTTGGATCACCCAGCCCAAAGCAGCAACGACTGCCGAGGCCCCGATCAGATAGGCCCAGGCCTTAAGTGCTGCTGAAGAGGAATAAGTAGTATTTAACTCTGTACCCAGTGTAGTCAGTGGGTTAGTAACCAGCAGAGCCGCAAGGCCAGATAGCGCAAGATGAATAATCCAGAGAATCTGCTGCGCAGGCTTTAGGAACAACAGGAGCAGGATGAACACTACAGGCAGCATGACAAGTCCCCCACGGGACAAGGTCAGCAGAAGAGATACGATAATCGGTACCAGCATGAAGCTGTGCGTCAGCGTACCATACCACTTTTTGGAGCGTGCCAGGGCATACACTGCCACGAACAGGAATGCCATGAGGAAGGCTGCATAAGTATTGGCATACTGGAAAATGGAGGTCAGACGCAGCCCGTTAGAGTCCGTCATGACTGCATCTAAATATTTACCATCACGCACCGTATTGGAGAACCAGCCTATCAGCCCCCCGGCAAATTTCCAGCTGCCAAGCCAGTTCAGCAGACCGAAACCGACGATGAAATAAGCGATCGCCAGAATGGCATTTTGAATGACAACATTTAGTTGCTTTTGCTGGAGCAAATATAACGCTATAATGAATATTGCGACATACATGCTCTGTACAAACAGCAGGTTCATCGCCATATAATGCGAAGCAGCGCCAATAAGCGACAACGCATAGGTAGCAGGCAACAGCAGCGAGGCCACAGCCAGCGCATCACGCTGTCCCTCCAGTCTGAACTTGGTGAAGTATAGGCCTATCCACACCAGCAGCATCAGGCTACTTAGGAGTGAAGACAGATAGATAGGCTTCTCAAAGTCAATCTGCTGCCCATTAAATAATCCTACTTGAAACGGGGCCCAGACCAAAAAAACAATGAACCCTATCGCTAACGCCCATATGTAACTGGATATCTTTTCAACATTTCTCGACTGAACCGCATTTTTACCGTATACTGGTTTCGACACGTTTATAATCTCCTTTATCTGTAGGTACGAGGATATTTTAGCATATGAGACATGTCTCGGCCAACATAGGAGCAGTAGTTAGTTTTTAGGATGATAATTATTGCGATTTAGTTATAAGTATCATTTGCTAATACAAAATTACTAATACCAAATTCATTATAGTTAGGGAGAAAAAAAGTGAGAAATTTTTTAAAATTGATTAGACAGAATAGACATTTGATGAAACAGTTAGTTAAACGGGATGTATTACAAAGATATAAAGGTTCTTACTTGGGAATATTATGGTCCTTTGTTACACCTCTCTTTATGTTGGCGATCTATACATATTTTTTTGGCTTCGTATTTAATAATAGGTGGGGAGCATCTGCCTCTGATAATAAATTTGAATTTGCTTTAGTATTATTTTGTGGCTTAATTGTTTTTAACTTCTTTTCTGAGGTAGTTACGAAGTCACCAACACTAATGATCAGTAATACCAATTTGGTGAAAAAAGTAGTTTTTCCTTTAGAGATTTTGTCAATAGTATTAATGCGGTCTGTTTTAGTGCATACAATTATTAGTATAGGGATTTTGGTAGTAGGTCTGTTGTTTATTGGTTCTCTTCATTGGACTATCATTTTTTTACCTCTCGTGTTTTTGCCTATCGTTTTATTTGCAACAGGATTTTCATGGCTCTTATCCTCTTTAGGAGTATTTATAAGGGATATTACACAACTAATTGGTCTAGTAATGCAAGCACTTATGTTTCTTAGTCCTATATTCTATCCAATAAGTATCATTCCTGAAAAACTTAGATTTTTATATTACTTTAATCCACTGACGTATGTGGTTGAAGATATGAGGAGAATTTTAATGTGGGGACAAGTTCCAAATTGGAAATTTACTATCTTAGGTCTAGTCCTAGGCTCTATAGTATTTGCATTAGGTTTCGTCTGGTTTAGAAAGACAAAGGGAGGGTTTGCAGATGTCCTCTAATGCTATTGAAATTAATGATATTAGCAAATCATTCTTAATGTATGAAAAACCAACTGATCGTCTGAAGCAGTTCTTTGTAAAAGATAAAGATAAACTAAAAAATCAGTTTTGGGCCCTGAAAAATGTTAACTTTCAAATTCCAAAAGGTAAAACTATAGGTATTATTGGGAAAAATGGTTCCGGCAAAAGCACTTTGCTTCAATTAATAGTAGGTACAATGACTCCGACTCAAGGGAATATTGATGTTGACGGTAGAATTTCTGCACTACTAGAATTGGGGAGTGGATTTAACCCGGAATTTACAGGGCGTGAAAATATTTATCTTAATGGAGCGATCATGGGGCTTTCAGAGACTGAAGTGAAAGAGAGAGTTCCTCTTATAGAGAAGTTTGCCGCCATTGGAGACTTTATAGATCAACCTGTTAAAACATATTCCTCTGGGATGTATGTAAGACTTGCGTTTGCTTGTGCAGTTAATGTCGATCCCGACATTTTGATTGTAGATGAAGCCTTGTCTGTAGGGGATATGCAATTTCAGTTGAAATGTATTGAGAAAATGAAAAGTTTTAAAAAAGAAGGGAAGACAATTTTATTTGTTAGTCATGATACCTATTCAATCCGTAATTTTTGTGATGAAGTTATTTGGATGATGGACGGACAAGTTCATATGAGGGGAGATGTGAATGGAGTCTCTCAATTATATGAGGATTATATGAAAAATATGTTGGATATACCCGATGAATCATCTGATACTCAACAAGAAAGTATAGATTTTCAAAGTAATACTTTAACAATTGGAGAAGTGAAATTCTTCAATAAAGATATGCAGTCAACGAAGCAGTTTCAATTTAATGACGATATTATAATTGAAGTGAGTTATGAGTTGCATCAGAGTATTGAAAATTTAGTTGGGGGTATTGCAATATTCGATAGGGAAAACAAATATGTTTGTGGTCTCAACACGAAATTAGACCAGTATCCACTTCCTTCTAAATCAGGAACGTATAAACTAGTGTTGACTTATGAAAAAATTTCTCTTTTACCTGGAACATATTATTTGGATATAGGCTTCTTTGAAAGTTCTGGTTTAATTAGATTGGATTACAAAGCGAGGTATGCTTCTTTTAATCTAGGCTCTTCTTCCTATTTTGCTGAGGGTTTATTATTTCTAGAACATTCTTGGAAGGTCGAGGAGGATGGAAGTTGAAGTATCATTATTCTGTAGATTTAGAAACGGATACTCCACTATCGGTAATACTAAGGAATGTGAAGCCGAATTCAAAGGTGTTTGAGTTTGGACCCGCAGATGGCTACATGACAGAGTACTTGAAGAATGAGTTGAAGTGTGAAGTATACTGTCTGGAAATTGATGAGTTAGCAGCCGCCAAAGCTGAAATGTTCTGTGACAAGATGATTATAGCTGATCTGAATAAAACAGAGTGGTTAGAACAATGTGAAGATCAATTCCAATATTTTGATTATTTGATATTTGCAGACGTCCTAGAGCATCTGGTGAAGCCCGAAGAGATACTGGGGAACTTAACTGAGAAATTATTAAGAGATGATGGGAAGGTTTTAATCTCTGTTCCCCACATTGGGCATACAGCTGTAATACTACAGCTAATGCAAGGGAAATTTGAATACAAAGAAACAGGGCTATTAGACAGAACACATTTAACCTTTTTTACTCGCGATAACTTGGAAAAACTACTCCTTTCAGCAGACTTGTCATTGCTGGAACTTCATAAGATTTGTATGTTGCCGGAGCAGACAGAATTGTCAAGTAGTTATAGTATGGTTCCAAGTGCAATAGAGGAGTACTTGAAAAATAAAACTGATGCTCATGTATATCAATTCGTTACTGTTTCAGAAAAAAACAAGTCTAAGAAATCTGATGATTGTAAGGATTATATTGAAAAAGAGAGTTATAGATTTGCGAATTTTATACAATTGTTTTGGAACACAGGTGAGGGATTCAAAGAACGAAATTCAAAAAGACTTCCACTGCAAGCGGATGGGGAATACCATAATTATGTCTTTGAGTTTAAGTTGGATGAAGGGGATTTGATGTCACTTCGTTTAGATCCAACTAATTTCCCCAGCTTTGCAAATCTACGTTCTTTTAAAGTGTGGGGCATGGATGCCGTTACTAATAAATTAGAGGCTATTGAAAATAACAATTTAGTAGCCATTCATGACTTGGAAATCGAAGTTCATGAAGACGGGTTGGATTTGTTCTCATTTGGTGAAGATCCTCAATTACAAAAAGATTTTATCCATGAAAATATGGAGAACTATAAGCTGTTTCGTGTTCAGGTTGAGATGTTATTTGAAACAAAACTTAAGCCCCAGTTATTATATAATCTCCAAAAAAGATTAGATGATCTGAGAAATACTAATGGATTAGAAGAAATGGCTAAAATGATTGCAATTCTGCAGCTAGAACTAAAGACATCAAACAATCTCATAATTAATTTGTTCGATGCCCAGAATGAGAAATTAGAATTTATGAACCAGATGAGTAATGAGTTAGAGTCTATTAACCGAAAAAATATAGAACTTGAATTAGAGATTAGTAGTCTGAAAAGTTCATTTTCATGGAGAATAACTTCTATATTTAGGTATATAAGGAGCTTATTTAGCTAAATTTTAGGCAGGAGAGGGACTATCATTGAAAACTTTAGATATTATATTAATATCGTATAATTCTGAGAAATGGATCAATCAGCTTTTAAAGAGCTTATACAATCAAAATTATCCTTTAAATAAATTACATTTAACTTTTGTTGATAATTGTTCAAACGATAGAAGTAGAGAATTAATAGAATCATTTGATGGAAAAGAAGATTTTGGTGGCTATGAATACCATTTTTTAGATAAAAATCTCGGGTTTGGTAAAGCTAATAATTATGGAGTTAAAAATACGAATCAAGATTATGTCTTTTTCTTGAATATTGATACTGAGGTTGACAAAAACAGCATTATAGAACTCATGAAGGCTGTCGATAACTCTGATGATAGTATTGGGTTGTGGGAAGCGAGGCAATTTCCTTACGAGCATCCTAAAATCTATAATCCTGTAAGTATGGAGACAAGTTGGTCTAGTGGTGCTTGTTGTTTAGTTAGAAGAGACTATTTCACACAAATAGGTATGTTTGATGAGAAGATTTTTATGTATGGTGAAGATGTTGATTTAAGCTGGAGATTTAGAGCTCATGGCTTTAAGCTGATATATGTGCCTAAATGTATAATTCATCATTATACGTATATGAGTGCAAATGAAGTTAAGCCTAATCAATTTTATAATAGTACATTCATGAACTTGATGCTTCGTTATAAGTTTGGAGATATTAAGGATATTATTAAGGGCCATATTATGTATGGTGGATTACTTGTAGTTAAGGGACCTTCCAAGAATCATAAGGCTAAAGTGTTCAAAAATATAATTCGTGCCCCTTTTGAAGGATATAGGTTTAGAAAGTGGAAATTTAAAAATGCAAAATCAGTTAGATTTCAAGCTGATTTTAAAATGTGGGATTATGAAATTATAAGAGAAGGCGCATTCTACATCAATGAAAAACCTGAAAACACGCCTCTTGTATCTATTCTAATAAGAACATGTGGAAGACCTAGTGTATTGCGAGAAGCTTTGATAAGTGTTCGAAATCAGACATACAGCAACATTGAAGTTATTGTAGTTGAAGACGGTCCAGCCATTTCAGAAAGTTTAATATTAAAGGAATTTGCAGATCTAAATATAGTTTATAAAGCTACGCATGATAGGGTTGGAAGATGTGTAGTCGGTAATATAGCAATGGAAACAGCTACGGGAAAATATTTTAATTTTCTAGATGATGATGATTTACTCTACGCAGATCATGTTGAAGTTTTAATTTCTCAATTGCAGAAAAATCCCGACAAAAAGGCTGCTTACTCTATAAGTTTTGAGGTTCCGACGGAGGTTATTTCTAAAGAACCCTATGTATATAGAGAATTGTTTCATAATGTACAACATAGGCAACCGTTTAATCGCCTTATTCTGATGCATCATAATTATTTCCCTATTCAAACAGTATTATTTGACAGAGAAATATACGATGATTTAGGCGGGATAGATCCAAATATGGAAGTTTTAGAGGATTGGGATCTATGGTTGAAGTATGCACTGAAGTATGACTTTTTATATGTTGAAAAATTAACCTCGCTTTATAGAATCCCATCGAATGTGATTTTTAATACTGAGAGACAGCAATTATTTGATAAGTATTTGTCAATTGTGAGAGAAAAACATTTCAATAAAAAGTTTGAGATAAATATGGCATCCATATTTAAAGATGCTGAGTTTTTACTGAACAGACCACCCACATTAATATATAAAGCAAGAAACATGAATTTTAGTACTTTTGTTTTTAAAGTGAGAAATAAAATTTTTTATTATATGAAAAAAATTTTAAAATAATCGATTAAAAAGGATTGGATGTAAACCATGGAGTTCCTTATCTTTTTATTGACTATACTACTCTTGTTTTTTCAAATTGGATTATTTTTTGGGCAAAAAGTTGCGGGGAAACTTAGAATATTGTGCTTGTTATTTGCTACTTATATATCATATATCTCTGTGATAAGTATTTTATTGGATGTATTAGCGATTAGAGTTACTGGCTATAGTGTTTCTGTTATTAATATAGTATTCGCAGCTTTTTTGTTTATTCTTTACAAAAAGAAACGTATTTCTTATCATTCTCCACAAATCAAGAGTAACCTTTATAATCTTTACGCTGTTTTTCTTACAGTAATAATTAGTGTGTATGTTTTTTTTCATCTCTATTCTTCTTCAATGAATATTAGATTTGTTACAACTGACCCGGCAGTTCATTATTTGCTTGCGAGTTATTTTTCTGAAACTGGAAGGCTTTTATTACGTGTAAATAATTTAATCGCTTATGAAGGATTGAGCAGTTATCCATTTTTAGCTTATTCAAATACTGGATTGTTAATGAGTTTCGTAGAATCAAGTGTCTCGAAAATTGCAATATACCTTATAAGCAATATTTTAATTTACTTCTTTCTCATATTAACATTATTTTCTATTTATAGTAAGTTCGTTAAAAAAGTGGATTTTCTACAGACTACAATTATCATAATAATTGCTGCTGCAGGATATAATTTTAATAGTATAATTTTCGGATTTACTAGTCAAATGGCAGGGGTTTTACTAGTCCTAACAATAATTTTAATTAACGAATCAATCGAAAATAAAAAAGTGAAAATCTTGTTATTAACTCTGAATATGGTAGGTTTGTTTTTTGCATACTACTATTTTATCCCGGCTGCTATGATCGCATTTGTTTTGTCGGATTTAATTGATCAAAGAAATTTTAACTATAAGAGTATCATGAAAAATATTTTATCGATGCAAAATATAATAGTTTGTGGTGTTACTTTTATATGTGGAGTTTCGTACCTTCTTATTTTTAACAATAAAGAGTTATCCAGTGATATAAGCGCAATTGCTTCTGAAGGATATATTTATAGAGATCTATATTCAAATTTTAAACCATATTTAATTTTTGCGGTTCTATCATTTTCCTTATGGATCAGAGAAAAAAGAACGTCGTCAATATTTATATTTACTCTAATATATGTACTACTAACTCTTGGCCTCTTATATATGGGAATGCGTGGAGAAGTATCCTCTTACTATTACTTTAAAAATTATTACTTACTAGAAAATTTGTTTATTCTGCTATTCGTTATAGGGTTGAATTATACTAAAATAAGATTTAGGGCTCTGTACTTCTCTATTGTATCGATTATATGTATTTTAGGATTAACCTCAGTTTTTTTAGATAAACCTATTCAGCAGAAAAACCTATTATTTAATGTAGAGTTGGAACGTAATGTAACTAAAATTCAAAATTTCAATAAAGAAACTGCTATAAACATGACTACTATTTTTAATGAAAAGCAGAGGGGGTTTATGGACAGAATAGTCAAAAATAAGACAGTTTATCTTGAAGGTTCAAATTACATACCTGTTGTTGGGGATTTATTGCAACAGTTGTGGTTTTATTCATACACCGAAATATGGCCTAAATATAATAGTAACGCCTTATCTTCTTTCTATGAAGACCCAATTCTGGATTATAAAAAGTGGAAGAATGATCTTAATAAGAATCCTTATCTAATATTATTTGATAGTATGAGTAGTGAGGAATGGTCAAAGAAAGAAAATATTGACTTGAATGATTTCGATGTCATAGTTAAAGTTGAAGGTGCAGTTCTATTAAGATTAAAAGAAGCTTCAATAAGCAATAATATGGAGTGAGGGTGAAATATGCGTATACTTGGTATAGTACCGTGTTTTAATGAAGAAGAGAATATAAGATGTTTAATTAAAGAATTGTCTGAGTATTCTGATATATTAGATTTTATAATTATAAATGATCACTCAACTGATTCAACTTCTTTAATTTGTAAGGAAAGCAACGTAAACATAATAAATCTTCCATGCAATTTAGGAATAGGGGGAGCAGTTCAAACCGGTTACATTTATGCAAAAGAAAATAATTATGACATTGCAATACAAATCGATGGTGATGGGCAACATGACCCGGCCTATCTGAAAAATTTAATTTGTCCGATAGTGGAAAACGGAGTTGATTTTGTCATAGGTTCGAGATTTATAAAAAAAGAAGGTTATCAGTCATCCTTTACAAGACGAGTTGGTATTGTTTACTTCTCTGGATTGTTGCAAATGTTAACGCGGCAAAAGGTAACTGACCCTACATCGGGATTTAGAGCATGTAATAAACGAGTTATTCATTTTTTTGCTGGTAATTATCCATCTGACTATCCTGAGCCAGAATCTATAATGGCGCTAAGCAGAAGTGGCTTTAAAATAATGGAAATACCTGTTCTGATGAGAGAGCGTAACGGGGGGGTATCATCAATTAAATCCCTAAAAACTATATACTATATGATAAAAGTTACTCTTGCTATTGTTATAGATTACACACGAAAACATCAGGTTACTTAAAGGATGGTACTAAAATGTTTCCTTTGAAATTGCAGTTATCGCTTATTATTCTATGTATTATACTATTGTTCTTTTTAATTAATATGATAAAGAAATATCAATTGCAACTAAGATATGCGCTTTTATGGATTATTGTAGTTATTATTATGATAACAATATCTATACTACCTCAAATTGCCTTCTTTTTTACTAGTCTATTCGGTTTTCAGGCACCCTCAAACTTCGTTTTTTTGGTAGGCATAATATGTGGGCTTGTTATTATCTTTAGTCTGAGTATATCCATCTCTAATTTATCAATTAAAGTACGGCAGATGTCTCAGGAAATTGGTTTGCTGAAACAGTCATTGGAGATTGACGAAGCTAATAGGAGAGAAGTTAAAGAATACATGTTACTTATAGAGAAGAAGGATGAAAGGTGAATAAAAAAAAATATATATATATTGCTTTTGGGATTTTAGTATGTTTTGGGCTGATATTTTTTTTTCGAAAAGAATTACCAGCAGGGTTTAACTATTTCTATTTTATAATGAGTTTTTTTGTTTATACTTTGGTACTCCTATTAAGGTCTTATAAACTCAATCGAATTATTAATGCGTATACTGACATGAGTTATAAGGAAGCTTTGTCCTTGACTGCATCAAGTCAACTTATGGGAGCATTTATTCCAGGACGTGCTGGGGAAATTCTTGTATCTGCTTATTTGAAGTTTAAATACACTGTTGACATTTCCAAGATTTTGCCAATTCTATTTCTTGATAAAATTATTGAATTATTCTGTGTTCTATTATATTCTGTATTCGCTATTTTAATGATTAGTGGAAGTTTGTTCTCTTTTGTTAGCGGGAATTTTAATGGAATTAAAAGTAATAATTATTTGGTTCTATTTTCAGTGGTTATTTTTTTAATAGTGCTTATTCTTACAATAATTAAAATATATCGAGAAAAATTAAAGAATATTTTATTTAACGTTAAGCAGAGTTTACTTATCCCCTTAAAAAAACCAATGCTAGGGGTTATTATTATTTTTTGTTCTTTTTTTACAATAATAACAGAATATTTTTATTTGTATTTGATTTTTCATGCTTTTAATATCGAAATTACACTAATAAAAATAATTGTTACACATTCTCTAGGCATGATTGTTGGTGTGCTGAGTATGATTCCGGGTGGTCAGGGGAGTACGGAAGTTACCATGCTTGCTGTGTTACATTTTTGGGGCTATACAACATTAATGGTGATATCCCCTATTTTGGCTAGCAAAGCGCTAACTTATATAACATTATTTGTGTATGCATTACCTTTACTGCCTTACAGTATTTCTGTATTGAAACAAAGGAGGACATCCAGAAAGAGGTTGAAAAATGGATGATTTAGTATCCGTTATTATAGTCAATTATAATGGTGCAGATTTCATAGAAGAGTGTATAGAATCAGTGATTAGTCAATCTTATACTAATTGGGAAATTATTGTGATGGACAATAATTCTACAGATGGTTCTATAGATTTACTGAAAAAGTATCCTTTTGTTCAATTAATTGAGTCAAAGGAAAATTGCGGATTTGCAAAAGGGAATAATATTGCAATTGAGCATTCTAAGGGTGAATTTATTGCTCTTTTAAATAATGATGCAAAAGCTGATCCTAATTGGTTAGAAAGTCTACTTTACAATCTTAAGCAAAATCCGCAACTTGGAAGTTGTGGGTGCAAAATAATTTCTTACTATGATTCTCAAATTATGGATTCAGCAGGTTTACTTATAAATATTAGTGGAATGTCTAGAGGTAGAGGCAGAAACGAAAGTATCAATGGTTATAATACTTCTGAGCGGATTTTAATACCTAGCGGTTGTGCTGTTATGTATAGAAGAAGTGCGCTAAATGAAGTGGGATTGTTTGATGAAGATTTTTTCTGCTATTGTGAAGATACAGATCTAGGTTTTCGGCTTCAGCTTGCCGGTTGGGAATGCTTCTATGTTAGTGAAGCAGTGGTTTACCATAGATATTCTGCATCTGCTGGCAAGTACTCACTTTTTAAAACCTATCTAGTTGAGAGAAATCATTATTGGTTTGTTATAAAAAACTATCCCATATCTTTATTGTTGATGAATCCTATTTATACAATAAAACTCTATTTATTTCAATTTTTCAATATTCTTAATGAAAAAAGTGCAGCTAATGAATTAATAAATCATTCTAAGAAAAAATTAGTTCTGACTATTTTAAAAGCTCATAGAGATGTATGGAGAAGTCTTTTCATAATGCTAAGAAAGAGAGCAAATATAAATAAACTAAAAAAGGTTGATAATAAGCAAATAAAAGGTTGGATTAGAGAGTATAATATATCATTCTCAGAGCTATTCAAATCCTAATTTTAATATTCTTTAAAATCAGACAATACAATATTGGTTTTATACGGATAATTTTTTAATTGTAAGAGTTGAAAATTGAATTTGCTCAGACTAAGCTCATTTGTGTGCTAAGTGGTGCGATCTATGATTTCATCATGGATATCCGTCGCAACTCTCCCGCATTTGGACAATGGGTCGGGGTCATTCTCAGCGAATACAACAAGCGTCAGTTACTCGTACCTAGGGGTTTCGCCCACGGATTCTGCACGCTCGGTCCCAACACCCAAGTACTATATAAAGTGGACGAATATTATTCCCCTGAGCATGATCGTGGCATACTATGGAATGATCCGGCGCTGGGAATTGACTGGCCGACTACGAATCCGGTGTTGTCTGATAAGGATCAACGTCATCCGCTTTTAAAAGATGCGGAGTTGAACTTTGAGCTGTAAACCTAGATTGGAATTATATGCAATATGTTTCCTGCTCTTTTGTAGAGAGTGGGACTCAATCGTCATAACAACTAGTAAAAGGTGGTCAACAAATGAAACTCCTCATAACCGGCGGAGCCGGCTTTATCGGCAGCAACTTTGTAATCTACATGCTGCAGCAACACCCTGATTACCAGATCGTCAATGTGGATGCGTTGACGTATGCAGGGAATCTGGAGAACCTGAAATCTGTTGAGAATCATCCGAACTATACGTTTGTGAAGGCAGACATTACTGATGTAGCGGCGATGGATAAGCTGATCGGTGACGGTGTGGATGTAGTGGTTAACTTTGCTGCTGAGTCTCATGTAGACCGGAGTATTCTGGAGCCGGAAGTGTTCGTGAAGACGAATGTGCTGGGTACTCAGGTGCTGCTGGATGCGGCTAAGAAATATAGTGTGACTAAGTTCGTTCAAGTGTCTACGGATGAGGTCTATGGATCACTTGGTGCTACAGGTCTGTTCACGGAAGAAACACCGCTGACGCCGAACAGCCCGTATTCTGCAAGTAAAGCAGGCGGAGACTTGCTGGTGCGTGCTTATCATGAAACCTTTGGGTTGCCAGTTAACATTACCCGGTGCTCGAATAACTATGGTCCTTACCAGTTCCCGGAGAAGCTGATTCCGCTGATGATCTCGCGTGCGCTGGCAGATCAGGCTTTGCCTGTATATGGAGACGGAATGAATATCCGTGATTGGTTATATGTTGAAGATCACTGCAGCGCGATTGATCTGGTTATTCATGAAGGCGTGAATGGTGAAGTGTACAACATCGGCGGCAACAATGAGCGGACGAATGTGCATATCGTGAATACTGTGCTTCAAGAGCTCGGCAAGCCGGATTCGCTGATTTCGTATGTTCAGGATCGTCCCGGGCATGATCGCCGTTATGGCATTGATCCAACAAAGATTACGAACGAGCTGGGCTGGAAGCCTAAGCACACGTTCGAAACCGGCATTAAGGAAACTATTCAGTGGTATCTGAATAACAAGGAATGGTGGACTCGCATTCAGTCTGGCGAATACCAGAAATATGCCGCACTCCAGTACGGTACCCGTCTGGGGGATTCTCTGTAATGGCGAAGATGAAGGTGTTTGTCACAGGCTCTGGCGGGCAACTGGGGCAGGATCTTATGCTTTTGCTTCAAGGGCAGGGGTATGAAGTGCTGGGCTGTGACCGTCAGGAGATGGATATTACCGATCTGGACCAGTGCCAACAGACTATTGGTGCGTTCGCTCCCGATGCGGTCATTCATTGTGCGGCTCATACGGCAGTGGATGCAGCTGAGACTGATGTGGATGCGGCGTACCTCATTAATGCTACAGGAAGCCGGAATGTGGCGCTGGCTGCTGAGAAGGCAGGGGCTAAGCTGGTCTATATCAGCACGGATTATGTATTCGATGGCATGGGGGAGCAACCTTACCATGAATATGATAATACCGACCCCAAGAGTATCTACGGGAAGTCCAAGCGTGCCGGAGAGGTATTAGTCCAGTCGTTATCCTCCAAGTATTTCATCGTACGTACCTCTTGGGTCTATGGCAAATACGGCAATAACTTTGTCAAAACCATGCTGAAGCTGGGGCAGGAAAAGCCGTTGCTGCAGGTTGTCGATGACCAGAAGGGCTCACCTACCTATACGGTGGACCTGGCAAGATTCTTGCTTAAGCTTATCCAGACTGAAAAGTATGGAGTGTACCACGCCTCGAACACAGAGTCTTGCACATGGTATGAATTCACCCAGGCCATCTTTGCGGAAGCAGAGGAACTTCTGGGGCTGAAGTTTACAGCGAAGCTTGAACCTTGTGCGACGGAGCAATTCCCCCGTCCGGCGCCTCGTCCACGCAACTCGGTGATGGAGCATCTAGCGATCCGTACCAACGGGTTCCAGGATATCCGTCCATGGCGTGAAGGGCTGAGAGACTTTTTGCTAGAGCTGAAATAGCTGCAGGATATGTTGAAGAACCCCTAATCCATCTTAATGGTTAGGGGTTTCTTATTGTAATTCGATAGTATTGGTGGGGTCAATTCAACAACCTTCCATAGCCCGGCACCTCTGTTTTCGTTATAATGGGAGTAACAGGTTCGTACAATGAATATATGGAATTCGAGGTACCCCATGAAACTTAAAACAGTCAGTGTGCATATTGTTACTTATAACAGCGCAGATGATATAGCGGAATGCTTGTCGGCTGTGCTCGGACAGGATTATCCGGTCAAAAAGATTGTGGTGGTGGATAATGCGTCCACGGATGGTTCGGCGGAGAAGGTAAGGTCGTTCTATCATGAGCTTAGTCAGGGTTCAGCGCATACGCGCTTAGATCCTTTATACTCCGTTGACATAACAGCAACCTTATCTACAACCGAAGCAGCAACCAACTATGGAGATTCTAAAGACAGCCCGCTTCCCCCAACCCTCGTCCTCCTGGAAAATGAACATAACACTGGCTTCGCCCCCGCGCACAATCAGGCGATTGCCGGTACAACGACCGATTATGTGCTGGTGCTGAACCCGGACCTTACGCTGGCCCCGGATTATATATCTAAGCTGATCGCCAGGATGGAAGCCGATTCCCGGATCGGGAGTGCCACAGGCAAGCTGCTGCTGAAGGCGGATCATTCGCTGGTGGATAGTACCGGACTGCGGATGAATAAGGCGCGGAGGGCATTTGACCGTGGAGCGGGAGAGTCTGCTGACCAGTGGAATGAGTCTGGCGAAGTATTGGGTGTCTCCGGTGCAGCGGCGATGTACTCGCGGCGGATGATTGAGGATATCAGCGTGGAGGGGGAGTTTTTCGACGCGGATTTTTTTGCGTATAAGGAAGATGTGGATGTGGCTTGGCGTGCGGAATTGTTCGGCTGGAAGGCCTACTATGATGCGGAAGCGCTAGGCTACCATGAGCGGGGGTGGAAGACGTCCGGACGGAGTGGTAAAGCGATGTTCATCAAGCGGATCTCCTATATTAATCGGTATAAAATGATATACAAGAACGAGCCCTCCCGCACACTGCTGCTCACTCTGCTAAATTCTCTTCCTTACGAGATCGCCGCACATGGCTACTCGCTATTGAAAGAGCCTAAGCTGTTAGGAGCCTGGACCTCCTTCTTCGCACAGAGAGCTGCCCTGAAGCGCAAGCGCCGCTATATCCAGGAGAAGGCTAAACGTCAAGCACAATAGGGCAAGTGGGGAAGAAAATGAAGAACTTAGAGGAGTCCCGCAGATATTTTAAAAGACGCTTATTATCTCGGTATCTATGCCAGTTAACATCATTCGTCCTCATTATACCCACGCTTGTAAAAACCTCCCTGAATAGGCGCTGCCTATCAACGGGGTTTTTGTGTTATAATAATTGTCGATAGATTACTAAATTTGTCAGGAGAGTATAGCAGTGAATGTAGATGTTAGTATATTGATTCTAAATTACAACACATGCCGCCTGACGATGGATTGTCTGAGGTCGGTATATGATTCGGAGACAAGGTATTCCTATGAAATTATTCTAGTAGATAATAACTCCCAGGATGACTCGGTGGAGATGATAAGCAAGGAGTTCCCGGAGGTGCTGTTAATCGCCAATTCGGAGAATGTAGGCTTTGCCAAGGGGAATAACCAGGGGATGGAGGTCGCCTCCGGGCGTTATGTGCTGCTGCTCAATTCAGATACCGTGATCCGTAAGGATACGCTGGAGACGATGCTTGCGTTCATGGACAGCCGCCTTGATCTTGGCGCGTCCGGGTGTAAGGTGATTCTGCCGGACGGGTCGCTCGATAAGGCCTGCCGGAGAGGGTTCCCGACACCGTCTGCGTCCTTTTATTATGCGTTTGGCTTCAGTAAGCTGTTCCCGGACCGTCCGAAGTTCAACGGCTATCAGCTGGGCTATCTGGACCCGGATGACGAATATCCGGTAGATTGTCTGGTTGGAGCATTCATGCTGCTGCGCCGGGAGACGATTGAGCAGGTGGGCGGGCTGGATGAGACCTTTTTCATGTATGGAGAGGATCTGGATTGGTGTTACCGGATCAAGGAAGCGGGCTGGGGGATCTATTATTATCCGCAGACGTCCATCGTACATCTGAAGGGTGGGAGTGCGCGCCGCAGACCGTTCAAGATCGTATATGAGTTTCACCGGGCCATGATTTTATTTCATAAGAAGCATTATAGCAGCCGCTACAACAGTATGATAAATGGAGCGGTCTATGCGGGCGTCAGCGTTAAGTTCACTCTGTCGCTGCTGCGCAACGCATTGATTGCCCCGCGTAAGGTACCTACACCCGCACAGAGTTTGAATGTTCCCGGGGAAGCCGGTATCCGCAATGAATCGAAGGCTGAGGTGAGATTATGATGCGCCGGAATCAAAAGTTTTTGACCCAACTATATATGGTAGCCGACTTTATCGTGATCCAGTTGTCCTTCCTTGCGGCCTGGTGGCTGAAGTTCAAGAGCGGCTTGCTGGAATCCTACCGGACGCTGCCTATAGAATCCTATGGGTACTGGAGTATTATCTATGGGGCCATAGCCGTACTGATCGGTATTGTAGTGTCTCTATACTTGCCTAAGCGGAAGAAGCGGTTCATTGATGAATTCGTCAAAATTTTTCAGGTACATGTTATGGGTATTTTTATTCTGCTTGGTCTAATGTTCTTCTTGAGAGAAATTGATATCTCCCGGCAATACCTGGCGATCTACATGGGCTTCAATATTCTATCCATTATGCTGTACCGTTATGTGCTGAAGAAGATGCTGAAGTCGCTGCGTGAAAAAGGCTTCAACCGCCAGTTCGTCCTGATTCTTGGTGCAGGCACATTGGGTAAAAGATTCTATAACAACCTGGAGCAGTATCCGGAGCTGGGCTATGAGGCTATCGGGTTCCTGGATGACTTCCATCAGTGGGATGGCATTGAGGAGCAGCGGTATAAGCCGATTCTGGGTACCGTGGATCAGCTGGAGGCGATGCTGGAGATGCTTCCTGTCGATGAGGTGATTCTGGCGCTGCCGCTGGATGCCCACTCGAAATACCCGGCTATTATTGCAACTTGTGAGAAAGCCGGGATGCGGACGCTGATTATTCCTGACTTCTTCGATTACCTGCCGGCCCGTCCGTATTTCGATAACTTTGCCGGGATGCCGATGATTAATGTGCGCGATATTCCGCTGGATATGGCTGGGAACAAAATGGCAAAGCGTGCGTTTGATATTGTGTTCGCCTTGTTCGCCATTCTTATGCTGTCTCCGGTGATGCTGATTGTTGCGCTCGGAGTGCGCCTGACTTCACCGGGGCCGGTGATTTTCAAGCAGGAGCGGGTGGGGCTGAACCGCCGTAATTTCATGATGTACAAGTTCCGTTCCATGAAAATGCAGACGGATGGTGAAGTGGACACAGGCTGGAGCACGAAGGAAGATCCGCGCCGGACCCGCTTTGGTACGTTTATCCGCCGAACGAGTCTGGATGAGCTGCCGCAATTCTTCAACGTGCTGTTCGGGCAGATGAGTGTGGTTGGTCCGCGGCCGGAGCGCCCTTATTTTGTAGAGCAGTTCCGCGGCGAGATTCCGAAGTATATGGTCAAGCATCATGTGCGGCCGGGGATTACCGGCTGGGCTCAGAGTAACGGTCTGCGCGGGGATACCTCGATTGAGGACCGGATCAAGCATGATATTTTCTATATCGAGAATTGGTCTCTGCTGTTCGATATCCGGATTATTGCCAAGACTATTCGTAATGGGTTTAAGAACGCTTATTAATACACGGTCTTATCTATATTCTATTCTCCGCTAAAAAACGGTTGCTGCCCCTTGAGGATGACACAGCCGTTTTTGCTTTTTTCAGCCGACTCTCTACTACTTGCAAAGGAGACTGCCATCATGAAGAGAACAAAGCTTATTGCTTCTATTACTATGATCGGGGCTGTTACACTTCTGCTTGTATTGATGCTTGGAGGAAAAGAAAAACAGCCAGCTACAGGCTTCGCGGCCCACAGGGTCATTGCCCATGCCATGGGCGGAATCAATGACAAGGCGTATACCAATACCAAGGACGCTTTTATTGCGAACTATGAGCAGGGGACCCGGATCTTTGAGGCGGACCTGCTGCTGACCAGTGATGAACAGCTCGTGGCCCGTCATGAATGGACTACAGGTATGAGTAAGAAGCTGGGTCAACAGGAGGTTCTTCCTCCTGACAAGCAGGGAGAGGTGCTGACTCACGATGAAGTGATGAACAGCCCGGTGCTGGAGCTCTACTCTCCGCTGGATATTGAGAAAATCGTCAATCTGATGGAGATCTACCCGGATACCTATATTGTTACGGACACGAAGGAGCTGGAACCGGAACAGGTAACGAAGCAATTTCAGCTCATTGTAGAAGCCGCACGGAAGAAGGACCCAGCGCTGCTGGAGCGGATTGTTCCGCAGATTTACAGCCGGGAGATGCTGGAGGTTGTGAAGCAGGTGTACGCTTTTCCGGAAATCATCTATACCCTATACCAGACAGAGGACAGCGACGAGGTGGTCACTGAATTCGTCAAGCAGACCGGCGTGGACATCACGATGCCGACAACCAGGGCTACCAAGAGCTTCGTGCGTAACTTGAAAAAAGCGGGCGCCAGAGTCTATGTGCATACCGTGAACGATGAGCAGGAGATTGTGGAGCTGTCCCGGCTGGGCGTCAACGGATTCTATACTGATTTTGTCCCGGAAAATGATTTGAACCGGATCAAGGGTCTCCGCTGATCGAGGAGAAGGCTAAGGCAAATATGCGAAAAAATGTTCGCATTTTGTTCTCTTTTAAATTGACACCCCCCTTCGTGCTGACTTAGACTAGAGATACGGATTTTTGCGAGCGCAGGAGTGTGTATATTCACTTAGATGAACAATGAGGATGGACAAAGATGAACGAGATGCGGCAAATGATCAGGCCATGGCGGCATGTATTCAAGCTGGACCCGGACCGTGTGCTTGGTGACAAGGAGCTGGCCGCTGTGTGCCAGTCGGGAACCGATGCGATTATCGTAGGCGGCTCTACTGGCGTGACTTATGAGAATACAGTGAGTCTGCTTGCGAGAATCCGGCAGTATGACCTGCCTTGCGCGCTGGAGATCTCGGAGCTGGAGGCCGCTGTGCCCGGTTTTGACCTGTATATGATTCCCATGGTGCTCAACACTGACGATACTTCATGGATTCTCGGCCATCACCGCCGGGCGATTGAACGCTTCGGCAGTCTGATCCCATGGGAATTGCTGCTGACAGAGGGCTATATTGTGCTGAACAGCGATTCCTCGGTAGCGCGCCTGACCGGTGCGGACTGCTCGCTCGATGCGGCTGGTGCGGGAGCCTATGCGCAGATTGCAGACAAGCTGATGAACCTCCCGGTGGTCTACCTTGAATATAGCGGACGTTATGGAGATCTGGAGATTGTGCGCGAGGTCAGGGAAGTGGTTGAGCACAGCCAGCTTTTCTACGGAGGCGGAATTACAGGTCCAGAGGAAGCCATGCATGTAGCCGCGCTATGTGATACAGTAGTGGTCGGCAATATTATTTATAGTAATGTGGAACAAGCGCTGTTGACGGTCCAGGCTGTACGGGATACACCGCAGATGGACTGGTAGAGTTTATAGATCATGTCCAAATGTTCACCGCAGCGACGACCAAGCTTCGAGTTCAAACCTTAAGTGCGTCTTATATAACTTATATTCAGAAAGGAGCATGTAACACATGCAACTTGTTAACATACAGGACGCCGTAAGCCGTCTGAATCCCCCGCAGCGTCAGGCTGTAGAAGCAACTGAAGGACCCCTGCTAATCATGGCTGGCGCGGGCAGCGGCAAGACCCGGGTGCTGACCCACAGGATAGCCTGGCTGATTGCGAACCGCAAGGCACCGCCTTGGGCGATTCTGGCGATTACGTTTACCAATAAGGCCGCCCGGGAGATGCAGGATCGTGTCTCCAAGCTGGTAGGGCCGGAGGGCCGGGATATTTGGGTATCCACTTTTCACTCCATGTGTGTGCGGATTCTGCGGAAGGATATCGATCAGATTGGTTTCACCTCGAATTTCTCCATTCTGGATTCGACAGATCAGCTGTCCGTCATCCGCAATTGTATGAAGGATCTCGACATCGACACCAAGAAGTTCGAACCGAAGGCCATCCAGGCTGTCATCAGCACGAATAAGAATGAGTTGATTACACCGGCGCAGTATGAGCAGAAGGTTGGCGATTATTTTGAAGGCCTGGTGGCTAAGGTGTATTCCAAATACCAGCACCGGCTGAGAAGCAATAACTCTCTCGATTTCGATGACCTGATTATGAAGACGATCGAGCTGTTCAAGGAGAAGCCGGATGTACTGGATTTCTATCAGAAGAAGTTCAAGTATATTCATGTCGATGAGTATCAGGATACGAACCGTGCGCAGTACATGCTCTGCCGGATGCTGGCTGAAGGCCACCACCGGATCTGCGTGGTCGGGGACAGTGACCAGTCGATCTACCGCTGGCGCGGGGCGGATATCTCGAACATTTTGAACTTCGAAGAGGATTACCCCGAAGCCCAGACGATTCTGCTGGAGCAGAATTACCGTTCCACCTCGAACATTCTGAATGCCGCCAACGGCGTGATTGCCCTCAATACGGGACGCAAGCCGAAGAAGCTGTGGACCGACTCCGATGAAGGCGCGAAGATCAAGGTGTTCCGTGGCGACACTGAGCATGACGAAGGATATTTTGTCACCGGGGAGATCAACAAAAATGTCAAGCAGGGGCAGGCCTACCAGAACCATGCGATTCTGTACCGTACGAACGCCCAGTCCCGTGTAATAGAAGAAATTCTGATCAAATCGGATATTCCCTACCAGATCGTTGGGGGGATCAAGTTCTACGACCGTAAGGAAATCAAGGATCTGCTGGCGTATCTCCGCCTGCTGTCCAATCCTGATGATGATATCAGCCTGACGCGGATTATCAATGTTCCGAAGCGCGGGCTGGGGGATACAACCGTTGGGAAGCTTGCGGCAGCGGCTGCGGCCCAGGGCGTCTCGATTTTCCGGGCGCTGCAGACGGTGGATGATCTCGGGTTCGCCGGGCGGACCCGCAACACGCTGGTGGAATTCTACGATATGATCGAAGCCCTGCACCGGATGGTGGAATTCCTCTCGGTGACAGAGCTGACTGAGAAGATTCTCGAGCTGTCGCAGTACCGCCTTGAATTGCAGAATGAGAATACGCTGGAGTCCCGTTCACGCCTGGAGAACATTGACGAGTTCCTGTCCGTTACGATGGAATTCGAGAAGAACAATGAAGACAAGTCGCTGGTCTCCTTCCTGACCGACCTGGCGCTGGTTGCGGACATCGACAGCGTGAACGATGAAGAAGAACGCAGTGATGCGGTGGTGCTGATGACGATGCACAGCGCGAAGGGGCTGGAGTTCCCGACCGTCTTCATCATCGGGATGGAGGAAGGGGTGTTCCCGCACAGCCGTGCCTTCCAGGACAATGATGAACTGGAAGAAGAACGCCGGCTGGCGTATGTGGGCATTACCCGTGCGGAGAAGCAGCTGTTCCTCAGCTGCGCACGGATGCGCACGTTGTTCGGGCGGACGAACGCGAATGCGCCGTCCCGCTTCCTGGAGGAGATTCCGGAGGAGCTGAAGGAAGATACTGTCCGTGAATCGGACCGCTTCCGGCGCGGAGGCGCGGAGGCTGGCGGTGCCTATGGCGGCCGGGGCTTCAGCGGAAGCGGAGGCAGCCGGGGGAACTTCGGCAGCCGCACCGCAGCTGCCGGGAACGCGCCGGGAGGCGGCGGGTCCGCCAGCTTCGGCAGCGGCAGCTCGGCAAGCGCGGTGCCTGGCGCGGGCCGTGTGGTGGTGACGACCGGAGGCGCGCAGCGCACGACGGGCGGGGCCGGGGCGGCTGCGGAGGCCGGAGGCTTCAAGGCGGGCGACAAGGTCGCCCACGGCAAATGGGGCACCGGCACCATTGTGGCCGTGAAGGGCAGCGGCAACGATACGGAGCTGCAGATTGCCTTCCCGGCGCCGGTAGGCGTTAAGCGGCTGCTGGCCGGCTTTGCGCCGATCACCAAAGTTGAATAAATCAAGCTTGCGATTAACGGCAGTGCTTTTGGATCACGCTAACCGTAGGAAACCTATTTGACGGAGGGATATGCCGGATGGATATGATGTTCACGATGGAAGAGCTTGTAGCCGAGCTGAATCAATACAATTATCACTACTATACACTGGATGCTCCGCAGATCAGCGACAAGGAATATGATGTACTCTACGATAAACTGGTAGCGCTGGAAGCGGAGAGCGGAATTGTATTGCCGCATTCCCCGACTCAGCGGGTAGGCGGGGAGCTGCTGAAGGGCTTCACACCGCACCGCCATCTGGCACCGCTGTGGAGTCTGGACAAGGCGCAGAATATTGAACAGCTCCGTACTTGGAACACCCGTGTGCTGAAGCTGGTGAATGATTATAATACCAAGAACCCGGAGAATCCGCTGCCGGAGCCGTGTTATGCCGTAGAGCTGAAGTTCGACGGCCTGACGCTGAACCTGACCTATCGTGATGGGGCGCTTGTACAAGCAGCTACCCGTGGCAACGGGGTGACAGGTGAGGGAATTCTGGCTCAGGTGAAGACGATCAAGTCCGTTCCGCTGAATATTCCGTTCAAGGAAGGCGTTATTGAAGTGCAGGGCGAGGGGATTATGAACCTGTCGGTACTGGCGGATTATAATACCCGCGCAGCAGAGCCGCTGAAGAATGCACGCAACGGTGCGGCGGGCGCGCTGCGCAACCTGAATCCGAAGATGACTGCCGACCGCAGGCTGAATGCTTTCTTTTATAATGTGGGGTATGCAGAAGGCGTACAGTTCGCCGATCATCAGGAGATGATGGATTTCCTGCGCAGCAACCGGTTTAAGGTTAACCCTTACCTCAACTACTTCAGCAATTTCGATGATGTAACCGAGCAACTGGCAGAGATTGAAGAGAGCCGTTCCGGTCTGGATTATCTGATTGACGGAGCGGTCATTAAGGTTACTGATTTCCGTATTCGTGAAGCGCTGGGTTATACGGATAAGTTCCCGCGATGGGCCGTTGCTTATAAATTCGAGGCGGAAGAGACCACAACCATTCTGGAATCTGTCAGCTGGAATGTCGGACGTACCGGCAAAGTTACTCCGCTCGCACGGGTGGAGGCTGTAGAACTAGCCGGGGTTACGGTGCAGAACTGCACCCTTAACAACGTGGGCGATATTGAGCGCAAGAATCTGAAGTTTGCCTTGGGCACACGGGTGTTCATCCGCCGCTCCAATGATGTCATCCCGGAGATTCTGGGTAAGGTGACAGAAGAGAGTGACGGCGGGGAGATTATCTTCCCCGAAGAGTGTCCGGCCTGCGGGTTCCCGCTGGAGATGCGCGGCGCTCATCTGTTCTGCAACAACAAGCTTGACTGCAAGCCGCAGATTGTCAGCCGGATTACCCATTTTGCCTCCAGAGATGCCATGGATATCGAGACGTTCAGTGAGAAGACAGCGGCTCAGCTGCATGAGGAGCTTAGTGTACGGGAGCCTGCGGATCTGTATGAGCTAACCTTCGACCAGTTGGTGAAGCTGGAGCGGTTCGGAGAGAAGAAGGCGGCGAATCTGCTGAAGGCACTCGAAGACAGCAAAGGCAGAGATCTGGCATCCTTCCTCTATGCACTCGGCATTCCTAATACGGGCAAAGCTACGACAAGAATGCTGGCCGACCATTACCGCAGTCTGGAAGCCGTCATGTCTGCTACAGCGGAGGAACTGGCCGGGTTGCCGGATATCGGGGGGATTGTGGCGGAGAGCATCGTGAATTATTTTGCAGACCCGTTCGTAGTGGTTAGCATCGACCGTATGCGGGCGCTGGGGGTAGAGGCCAAGGCTCCTGAAGCTCCGCGTGTAGTTAATACCAATACCTATTTCAGCGGCAAAACAGTCGTCCTCACCGGTTCCCTGCAAAAAATGACCCGCGAGGAAGCGGCCGAACGTCTGGAGGCTCTGGGGGCGAAGGTATCCGGCAGCGTCTCCAAGAAGACGGATCTGGTTATCGCCGGGGAGAAGGCGGGCAGCAAGCTGGCCAAAGCCCAGCAGCTCGGCATTCAAGTCATTGAGGATGAAGACGAGCTGATCCGGCTGCTAGAAATGTAAGAGAATATATAGGTCCTGTGTTTCCTTTGCTTATGGGCGGAGGGGCGCAGGGCTTTTTTTGATGTATAGGAAATCGAAAAACCGATCACATTGCGGCAAGCGAGGGTGAACGGGTCGGATGTAATCGAAAAACCGATCACATTGCGCCAAGCGAGGGTGAACGGGCGGAATGTAATCGAAAAACCGACCACATTGCGCCAAGCGAGGGCGAAGGGGCAGGATGTAATCGAAAAACCGACCACATTGCGCCAGGCGAGGGCGAACGGGCCGGATGTAATCGAAAAACCGACCACATTGCGCCAAGTGAGGGCGAACGGGCCGGATGTACAGGGGAAGTCACCAGCATTTGTTACCCGGTAGGGTGATTTTGTTATGCAGACGGCTACCCTTCCGCTTTCATGTGAACATTTGATAATTTAATACAACTCCATACTTATTTTGACAGTTAGTTAATCTTTCCAAGGTAAGCTTGGGATTAGAACCGTCACAATGAGGAAGGGGTATATGATGAACAAGTTAATGAGGGGCATGATTTTTGGAGGATTGGCGGCAGCCGTAGTCTCAGGAGCAACCCTTGCAGGTGCGGCCAAGAGCCCGGCTAATTCCGGGGGCGCTGCCAAGGCGCAGTCTAAGAATCTTATCGTTCTGATCGGCGACGGCATGGGCCCGGCCCAAGTGTCTGCGGCAAGATATTTTCAGCAATATACCAAGGGAGTCAAGCACCTGAACCTCGATCCATATTACGTGGGACAAGCTACTACATATGCAGACCGGGGAGAGGACAGCGGTAAAATCGTATCCGGGATCGTCACAGACTCTGCCTCTGCCGGTACTGCATTTGCTACAGGCCATAAAACCTATAACGCGGGCATCAGCGTCTCTAATGAGGATGTCTCAAGACCCTTTGCTTCTATAATCGAAGCTGCGGAGAGCGCGGGCAAGGCCACTGGCCTTGTGACCACTGCCCGTATCACCCATGCCACACCAGCCGTATACGCATCCCATGTCCGTAACCGTGACAATGAATCGGCGATTGCCTCACAGTATCTGGAGAGTGGAGTAGATGTGCTCATGGGCGGCGGGAAGCAGTTCTTCCTGACCAAAGATGAGAAGGGCAAACGTACGGATAAGAACCTGCTGCCTGACTTCAAAGCCAAAGGCTATACGGTCGTTGAGAATACCACAGCCTTAAATACACTCACTTCCAAGAATACCAAGGTGTTAGGCTTGTTCGGCAACTCCCATGTGGCTTATACGCCAGACCGCACTCCGGAAATTCCAAGCCTCTCGGCGATGACCTCCAAAGCACTGAATATTCTGTCCGCCGATAAAGACGGCTTCGTCATGATGATTGAAGGCGGGCGTATCGACCATGCCGGTCATGCCAACGATCTGCCGACTATGGTGCAGGAAGCGCTCGACTTCGACGCAGCCTTCAAGACAGCGGTTGATTTTGCGAAGAAAAACGGCAATACCTCCGTGGTGGTTACTGCTGACCATGAGACAGGCGGTCTCTCACTCTCGCGTGACAATATCTATGAGATCAACATCGATCTGTGGAATAAGCAGAAGCACTCCTCCGAGAGTCTGGCAGCCGATCTTGAAGCCGCGCAGACACCGGAAGAGATCCGCAAGATCGTAACGGCAAACACCTGGATTACAGATCTGACGGATGAAGAAGTTACCCAGATTATGAACGGCGACGGTTCTTCGTACAAACGGGAAGGCGCTTATAATGCAGTGATTTCCAAGCGCCTGCTGGTCGGCTGGTCGGGTCACGGCCACTCTGCGGTGGATGTTGGGGTGTGGGCGTATGGCCCGATTGCTGACAAGGTGAAGGGGCAGATTGATAATACGCAGATCGCAACTATGGGAGCGGGAATACTGGGACTGGATCTGAACAAGCGTTCCGCAGAGCTGCAGTCGAAATATGTTTATCCGAAATTCAAAATCAGCCGCGACAATGAAGTGCTCTATCCGGCTCAGGCTCTGGTGAAGGCGCTTGGAGGAACCTATACAGGGAGCACTTCTGCTGCCAAGCTTACTATTGGAAAGAATACCATCGAGGTCGATCTGACCGGGAAAACAGCGAAGCTGAACAGCAAAGCGGCCGCATACACGGTGGATGTGGATAACAACGTACTCTACCTTCCGCTTAGTGCGTTCAACCAGTTGAAGGGCACGACCTTAACCTGGGATGCGCTGTCCGAACGCATTGTGCTCAGATAGGAGTGGCTCCTATTGCTCCAGATTCAGAATTTGACCAAACAATTCAAAGTGGACGGCAGAGCTGTGCCGATCCTCAATATCCCCCGGTGGAATGTTGAAAAAGGAGATCGTGTAGCCATTACCGGACCCAGCGGGTCCGGTAAAAGCACGCTTTTGCACCTGATCAGCGGCATCATGCGTGCAGACAGCGGCAGAATTACCGTAGACGGACAGCCGCTTCACGAACTGACCGAGGCGAAGCGCGATGCCTTCCGTGCTTCTGCTATCGGCTATGTGCTGCAGGACTTCCATCTGATTCCCTCGCTGACCGCACGGCAGAATGTCGAGATTGCCATGACGGCCCGGCTTACGCAAAAGGAGCGACGGCGCATAGTGGACGGCTGGTTGGAGCAGGTGGGCCTGGGGGGCCGCGGAAGGCATCTGCCTTCCCAGCTCTCACGCGGGCAGCAGCAGCGCGTTGCCATTGTAAGAGCCATGGTCAATCACCCGCCGCTTCTGCTGGCAGATGAACCGACAGGCAGCTTGGACTGGGAGACTGCCGATGAGATATCCTCGCTGCTCCTGGAGCTTAGCGCGGCGCATGGACACACTTTAATCGTGGTAACCCATGACCTCAATATGGCTGAACGGTTTCCACGCCGCTTGAACATTCAGGATATCAATGAAGTGCGGCGGGAGGCATTATCCCGGCAGCGCTCTTCGCTCAGTGGGGTGGACAAGGAGGGGATTTCGCTATGAGTCTGTTCCGGCTCACTCTCCGCAATGTGCTGCACCGGCGGTTCCTGTCTCTGCTTACCGTGTGTGCTGTGGCGATTACAGTTGCCTTTATTGTGTTACTTGTCCTGTCCCGGCAGAGTGTAGAGCAGGGAGCCAAGAAAGGCTATGGCCCCTTTGATCTTGTCATAGGCGCAGCGGGCAGTGAGACACAGCTGGTACTCAATACCTTTTATCATATCGGCGCACCAACCGGGAATATCCCGCTCGCTGTACTGGATGAGGCCCGGCGTGACCCGTCTGTGGAAGCTGCCTTTGCGATGACTACGGGCGACAACTATAAGGGCTATCCGATTGTCGGGATAGATTCCGGGTATTTCTTCACCCGTTACGGTGGCAGCAGACTGCAGGAAGGCAAGATGTATGCCGATACTGGTGATACGATTGTAGGCTCATACGTGGCCCGGTCCCTGGGACTGAAGGTAGGTGATACCTTTGCGGGGGCGCATGGACTTGTGCAGGGAGAAGACCACGAATCCGCAGCGGCTGAGCATGAAGGGGATCATGAGGCCGAAGAAGCAGGAGGACATGCGGCAGCAGAAGATGAGGGAACGGGAGAGCGAGCCGGGCATGCCCATGAGGATTTTCGATACAGGGTAGCGGGTATTCTTCCAGAACTCCATACTCCAGATGACCGGGCGGTCTTTACGACAGTAGACTATGCCTGGGCTGTACACGGGCTGTCCCCTGAGGAACGGGAGATTACGGCGGTGCTGGTTAAGCCGGCCAGTCTGCTGGGGGCCCATGATTTGAAGCAGGCGTTCGATGGCAGCAATGGTGTCCAGGCGGCGTATACCAGCAAGGCCGTGTCCGAGGTGGTGAATGCAGTGGATCAGGGCTCCCGGCTGCTGGGGATGCTGACCGCCATTTGTGTACTTCTTGCAGGTATTGCGATTCTATTATCTCTCGTTGCAGCAGCCTCGGAGCGGACCAAGGATGTCGGAATACTGCGTCTTCTCGGAAAATCACGGGCCTACGTATGGCTCTCCCTAACCACAGAAGGCCTGCTGGTAACAGCAACCGGACTCATCGCGGGGCTTGTGATCGGTCATCTCTGTGCTTTTCTGCTCAAGGACATGCTGTTCTCGCAGGCGGGCATTCAAATCGAGCCCTACCACTGGACAACGGAGCATTGGCTTATTGTGCTTGGGGCGCTGGCTATAGGTTTGCTGTCCTCGCTTGGACCTGCCTTCAGGATGTACCGGATGCATCCGCTCGCCTTGTTCAAATCATAGGAGGTACGTTCAATTGATACGACTACAAGGAAGACTGATTCTGCTGTCGGGAGCTGTGACAGGTATGCTGCTGCTTCAGGCATGTGGCCAGAATACTGCTGCTAATGGGAACGGGGAGTCCTTTGCGGCGGTGGTGGAAGCTCCGCAGAGCACTGAGGAAGTCACGGCGGAGGCTGAGTCGTCCGCATCCCCTTCCCCGCAGGCCCCTGCTCCAGTTGCCGAGGGCGGAGTTGCTGCATCCGCTGCTCCATCCAAAGGTACGGATACCAGGACCAAGGTGACGGTTACGTTCAAGCCGTCTCCATCGCTTACTGCTGCACCTGTTGGAACGGCTACCCGGAAGCCCTCCGGGAAGAATGTAACCATTACGCCGAGTCCGGCCGCCTCTTCTTCTGTACAAAGCCCCCGCCCAGCGGCAGCGTCTAAGGGTACCGGGGGGAGCAGCGCTGAAGCAGAACCCGTCAAGGCTGGATCTGCTCCGGCATTGAGCGTGTCCCCTTCACCGTCACCGTCTGCGGCAGCAGAGGCAGCGTCTACCGTGAGTGCCACCTCCACAGGGAATAAGGCCATAGACTGGAACGGTTTTTTTGACGGAGACGATCAGACCCGGCCCTCAGAGCACTTCTGGGATCTCAGCGGACAGCAGGTTACCATTAAGGGATTCATGGGTGAGGTCCTTTCTTTTGAGAAAAACTGGTTCCTGCTTATTCCCGAACCGGGTGCAGAGTGTCCGTTCGATAATGGGGATGAGACCTACTGGAACAAGATTATGATCGTGTTTGTTCCTGAAGGCAGTAAGCTCCGCTACACCTCAGGTCCGCTGGAAATTTCGGGGCGCCTGGATGTGGGAATCAAGATTGACGAGTCCGGCTACAAAACCATGTTCCGCCTGTACGATGCTTCCTTCAAAAGCCTGTGATCCATGAAGCAAGAACCAAAAAACCTCCAAATCCCGGATTGGGAAAGGAGGTTTTTTCTGAAATAGAGGACAGAAGCTACATTACACCCGCTTCGCACCCGGCAGCCAGGCATCTTTATCGTATCCCCGCTGTTCCCAGTACCCGACATAATCTTCATTGATTAACTCAATGCGGTTCAGCCATTTGACTGATTTATAGGCATACATCTGCGGAGTAACGAGGCGAACCGGCCCGCCGAGCTGATTGGGGATAGGTTTGCCATCGTGCATCACAGCCACCATGATATCGTCCATCCTCGCCTGATCTAGAGTGAGTGAGTCCGTATAGACACCGTCTCCCGAGTAGAACTTGACCATGACGGCCCCAGGCTGCACACCGGCCATATCGAGCAGCTTCGAGAGGGGGAGGCCCTCCCATGTATTTTTGTACACAGACCAGCCTGTTACGCAGTGAAAATCACTGACCTGCACCTCGCGCTGCAGCTTGACGAACTCTTCCCAGTTCCAGCTCAGCTTCTTATCCACCAGGCCATCAATGGTAAAAGACCAGTTGGAGTTGTCGAACGCGGGAATGGCCGTGACCGTATATACGCGAAAGCTGCCCTCGGCTCCCCCGCCGATAGGAGGTGCAGATTCCGCCAGCGGAATAGGATCGGGAACCAATGCATTGGCATTGCTTGCCGCATAGTCGGCTGTGCCGGGAAACTGCAGGGATTTACCGATCCAGCGGACAAAAGTTGGGCCGAGCGTGACAGCAAGCCCTGCGCCTACCGCAACCTTAATGAACCCGCGGCGTGAATACATAGGCTGGGCTTCAGAAGGAGCCGCAGGCCGCGCCCGTCCTGCGGGAGAAGAGGCCTCTTCAACAGGGACAGCTTCTGCCACAATCGTGCGCTTCTTGGGCTCCTTCAGCCACTTCACCCGTGTAATGGAGTGATAGATGATGACTGGCAGGCCGACCCAGGTCAGCAGATCATGAATGAATAACGCAGTATTCGCTGCTCTCGGCCCGGCAAGCCTGAACTGCCAGAGCACAACCCCTGAAATCAGCCAGCCGATCAAAAGCGTCAGCACGAAGAGGACGTTGGCTTTTTGCGCAGGTTTACCCTTGAGCCGCTTCCAGTGCTTCGCCGCCAGGAGCAGATAGTAGACCACAGGGATCAACAGTGCCAGACCGAACACGATATGGCCCCATTTCAGCCACACTCTGCCCTCACCCAGCAGCTCTCTCCAGAAGCCGCCAACCAGCATCAGACCGCTAAGGGCAAGAATTAAGACCAGCCAGGCATTCCACAAGTGAATCGAGACGAGCTTCTTGCCGTATCCTTTGCGAAGGGTTGTAAGTAAGTTTTTCAAGCGCTTAGCCTCCTCTGGTGCCTCCACCTTAGAGTGATTAATTCAAGTTTTAATTAATTGTACCGCAAAAAGTGTCCCTTGAATAATTCTCTGCCGTTATCCAGATTAGAGGATTATTCCGCTGCCCATTCCTCCAGCTTCTTGTCGCCGGGCAGCAGCAGGGCCAGCAGACCGAGCAGCGGCAGGAAGCCGCAGGCCACGAACACCGTGGCTATTCCGATCGTGTCGATCAGATGCCCAATTACGACAGAGCCAATTCCGCCAAGCCCGAAGGCAAGGCCGGTAATCAGACCCGAGACCGTACCGATATTGCCTGGATACAGCATCTGAGCGTAAATCACAGTGACGGAGAAGCTGGATAATAGAATGAACCCGGAGATGATCAGCAGCACGGCCGCCCAGAACTGGTTCACAAAAGGCAGGGCCAGCGCAAAAGGCACCGTCCCGATCATCGACACCAGAATAAGATTGCGGCGGCCGAAGCGGTCTGCCAGCGGGCCCCCGAAGAAGGTGCCGACAGCGCCGGCAGCGAGATAGATGAAGATATAGATCTGAGCCTTATCCAGCGTCATCCCGTATTTGTCCATTAGATAGAAGGCATAATACCCGCCGATGGAGGCGCCGTACCAGGATCGCACGAATACGATGAAGACCAGAATAACCGTTGTAATCAGAATACGTTTGCTGCGGGCAGGGTCGATAGAGCGTGACGCTGACTTTTTGCGGAAGGTGTATCCGGCATCCAGCATCTCTCGGTACCAGCGGGCCACATAGGCCTGGATGGCGACTCCGGCAGCGGCGATAACGGTGAAGCCGAGAGCACCCATCTGACCGAAGGGAATGAATACCCACTTCATTAATAGAGGACCCAAGGCCTGGCCGGCGTTGCCGCCCACCTGAAATATGGATTGCGACAGCCCCTTGCGCTGACCGGCAGCCATATGAGCCACACGCATCCCTTCCGGATGGAACGCAGCTGATCCGAAGCCCACAAGCATTACGGATACAATCACTAATACATAATTACCTGCAAAAGCGAGCAGGAACACCCCGGCAAAGGTACAGCACATCCCCAGCGGGAGCAGGATCGGACGCGGCTTCCGGTCAGCGGCGAAGCCGATAATAGGCTGAATCACCGAAGAGGTGAGATTCAGCGCGAACGCTATCCAGCCGATCTGGGCATAGGAGAGTACCAGGTTATCCTTTAGTACAGGGAACATCGCCGGAATCAGTGCCTGAATGGAATCATTGAATAAATGAACAAAGCTGACAGCAAGCAAAATACGGTAGATGGTAGCCTGCTGCAGATTGCGTGATTCCCCCAGAGGGCCGGGTGGAGCTTGAGGCAGGGTCTTGTTGGACATTTGAACTCCTTTCAGGAACAGTTAATAAATAAGTTATCTTATGGATACGAAGATAAATTCTATTGTAGCGACAAATGAAGTATTATGGGAATCAATTTGTGCAAGGCTGCGGCGAACTATTCATTATTAACTCAAAAAAAGCAGTGCTTAATCCTATTATAAAAAAAGACTTGCAAACGCTTGGAGCGCGTGATATATTATCTCTTGTGCTTATGAGACATCGACGCTGAATTGAGCGGCGGAAGAAAAATAAGTTGACAACAAACGTAATAAAATGATATGATCTAATTCCTGTGCAAGAGACATAACGTTGAAATGCCGGGAGCAAGTTCTTTGAAAACTGAACAAATGGAACGCTTTAATTTTTACAAGATTCATTCAATGAATCGTCAGTTTCAAAATGAGCAATCGCTCTTTCTAAATACCAATTTGGAGAGTTTGATCCTGGCTCAGGACGAACGCTGGCGGCATGCCTAATACATGCAAGTCGAGCGGAGTTTGAAAGGAAGCTTGCTTCCTTTCAAACTTAGCGGCGGACGGGTGAGTAACACGTAGGCAACCTGCCCTCAAGCCTGGGATAACTACCGGAAACGGTAGCTAATACCGGATAATTTCTTTTTTCTCCTGAGGAGAGAATGAAAGGCGGAGCAATCTGCTGCTTGGGGATGGGCCTGCGGCGCATTAGCTAGTTGGTGGGGTAACGGCCCACCAAGGCGACGATGCGTAGCCGACCTGAGAGGGTGAACGGCCACACTGGGACTGAGACACGGCCCAGACTCCTACGGGAGGCAGCAGTAGGGAATCTTCCGCAATGGGCGCAAGCCTGACGGAGCAATGCCGCGTGAGTGATGAAGGTTTTCGGATCGTAAAGCTCTGTTGCCAGGGAAGAACGTCCGGTAGAGTAACTGCTACCGGAGTGACGGTACCTGAGAAGAAAGCCCCGGCTAACTACGTGCCAGCAGCCGCGGTAATACGTAGGGGGCAAGCGTTGTCCGGAATTATTGGGCGTAAAGCGCGCGCAGGCGGTTATTTAAGTCTGGTGTTTAAACCTTGGGCTCAACCTGAGGTCGCACTGGAAACTGGGTGACTTGAGTACAGAAGAGGAAAGTGGAATTCCACGTGTAGCGGTGAAATGCGTAGATATGTGGAGGAACACCAGTGGCGAAGGCGACTTTCTGGGCTGTAACTGACGCTGAGGCGCGAAAGCGTGGGGAGCAAACAGGATTAGATACCCTGGTAGTCCACGCCGTAAACGATGAGTGCTAGGTGTTAGGGGTTTCGATACCCTTGGTGCCGAAGTTAACACAGTAAGCACTCCGCCTGGGGAGTACGGTCGCAAGACTGAAACTCAAAGGAATTGACGGGGACCCGCACAAGCAGTGGAGTATGTGGTTTAATTCGAAGCAACGCGAAGAACCTTACCAGGTCTTGACATCCAACTAACGAAGCAGAGATGCATCAGGTGCCCTTCGGGGAAAGTTGAGACAGGTGGTGCATGGTTGTCGTCAGCTCGTGTCGTGAGATGTTGGGTTAAGTCCCGCAACGAGCGCAACCCTTGACTTTAGTTGCCAGCAGGTGAAGCTGGGCACTCTAGAGTGACTGCCGGTGACAAACCGGAGGAAGGTGGGGATGACGTCAAATCATCATGCCCCTTATGACCTGGGCTACACACGTACTACAAT
The DNA here is from genome assembly GCF_037975415.1 of Paenibacillus sp. FSL M7-0896. Classification (NCBI taxonomy): domain Bacteria; kingdom Bacillati; phylum Bacillota; class Bacilli; order Caryophanales; family Paenibacillaceae; genus Paenibacillus; species Paenibacillus sp. FSL M7-0896. The sequence continues at coordinate 6,582,833 of NZ_CP150250.1, read as the reverse complement.
GGCCGGTACAACGGGAAGCGAAGCCGCGAGGTGGAGCCAATCCCAGCAAAGCCGGTCTCAGTTCGGATTGCAGGCTGCAACTCGCCTGCATGAAGTCGGAATTGCTAGTAATCGCGGATCAGCATGCCGCGGTGAATACGTTCCCGGGTCTTGTACACACCGCCCGTCACACCACGAGAGTTTACAACACCCGAAGTCGGTGGGGTAACCCGCAAGGGAGCCAGCCGCCGAAGGTGGGGTAGATGATTGGGGTGAAGTCGTAACAAGGTAGCCGTATCGGAAGGTGCGGCTGGATCACCTCCTTTCTATGGAGAATCGTCTTCTGCAATGAAGACATTCAAATAAAAGTCTTCAGGAAGCTTGCTTCCTGAAGCAGGCTTTACTTGGTAAAGCCTTGAGTGTTTCCATTTGTTCGGTTTTGATGGAATTTGCGGGGCCATAGCTCAGCTGGGAGAGCGCCTGCCTTGCAAGCAGGAGGTCAGCGGTTCGATCCCGCTTGGCTCCACCAACAAACTTCATCTATTTGTTATGTCTGAAATACTCGATACATCGTCTGTTATTCCGAACATCACAGTCGTGATTGTTTCATAATAACAGCAACTTGATCCTTGAAAACTGGATACCGAAACGAATTTGCGTTTTAGAACATTCCTTTAAGCTGAACTTGTGTAAACAAGTTTCATATTAATGGCGATACTAGCGATTTTCCTTAGGGAAAACGCATTGGTTAAGCTACTAAGAGCACACGGAGGATGCCTAGGCGCCAGGAGCCGACGAAGGACGTGGCGAACAACGAAACTGCCTCGGGGAGCTGTAAGCAAGCTTTGATCCGGGGGTGTCCGAATGGGGAAACCCAGCTGTGGTAATTCGCAGTTACTCGTATCTGAATACATAGGATACGCAGAGGCAGACCAGGGGAACTGAAACATCTAAGTACCCTGAGGAAGAGAAAACAATAGTGATTCCGTCAGTAGCGGCGAGCGAACGCGGAACAGCCTAAACCAAGGGGCTTGCCTCTTGGGGTTGTGGGACGTCTCACATGGAGTTACAAAGGAATATGGTAGGTGAAGAGGTCTGGAAAGGCCCGCGATAGAGGTAAAAGCCCTGTAGCCTAAACTGTGTTCTCTCCGAGACGGATCCCGAGTAGTGCGGGGCACGTGAAACCCCGTATGAATCCAGCAGGACCATCTGCTAAGGCTAAATACTACCTGGCGACCGATAGTGAAACAGTACCGTGAGGGAAAGGTGAAAAGCACCCCGGAAGGGGAGTGAAATAGAACCTGAAACCGTGTGCTTACAAAAAGTCAGAGCCCTCTTTATGGGTGATGGCGTGCCTTTTGTAGAATGAACCGGCGAGTTACGTTTAACATGCAAGGTTAAGGTGAGAAGCCGGAGCCGCAGCGAAAGCGAGTCTGAATAGGGCGAATGAGTATGTGGACGTAGACCCGAAACCGTGTGATCTACCCCTGTCCAGGGTGAAGGTGCGGTAACACGCACTGGAGGCCCGAACCCACGCATGTTGAAAAATGCGGGGATGAGGTGGGGGTAGCGGAGAAATTCCAATCGAACTCGGAGATAGCTGGTTCTCCCCGAAATAGCTTTAGGGCTAGCCTCGGTGAATGGAGTGGTGGAGGTAGAGCACTGATTGGGTGCGGGGCCCGCAAGGGTTACCAAGCTCAGTCAAACTCCGAATGCCATTTACTTCTTGCCGGGAGTCAGACAGTGAGTGCTAAGATCCATTGTCAAAAGGGAAACAGCCCAGACCATCAGCTAAGGTCCCCAAGTGTGTGTTAAGTGGGAAAGGATGTGGAGTTGCACAGACAACCAGGATGTTGGCTTAGAAGCAGCCACCATTGAAAGAGTGCGTAATAGCTCACTGGTCGAGTGACTCTGCGCCGAAAATGTAACGGGGCTAAACACACCACCGAAGCTATGGCTAGGATCGACTTCACTGCGCCTTTGAGGCGTGTTTATCCAGATTGACATTGATGCCGTGAACCATCCGAAGGGATGAATGGCTAAATGCTTTCAGGGGATAAACATGAACTTCGAAGCTGGAGTGAAGTCGATCCTGGGGTAGGGGAGCGTTGTATGTGGATTGAAGGTGTACCGTAAGGAGCGCTGGACAGCATACAAGTGAGAATGCCGGTATGAGTAACGAAAAGATCAGTGAGAATCTGATCCGCCGAAAGCCCAAGGTTTCCTGAGGAAGGCTCGTCCGCTCAGGGTAAGTCGGGACCTAAGGCGAGGCCGACAGGCGTAGTCGAAGGACAACAGTTTGAAATTACTGTACCACCGTAATCCGCTATGAGCGATGGGGTGACGCAGGAGGGTAGTGACGCGGACTGATGGATGTCCGTCTAAGCAGTGAGGCTGGTGTGCAGGCAAATCCGCACATCGTTAAGGCTGGGCTGTGATGGGGAGCGAAAATTATAGTAGCGAAGGTCATGATCTCACACTGCCAAGAAAAGCCTCTAGCCAGGAGAAGGTGCCCGTACCGCAAACCGACACAGGTAGGCGAGAAGAGAATTCTAAGGCGCGCGGAAGAACTCTCGTTAAGGAACTCGGCAAAATGACCCCGTAACTTCGGGAGAAGGGGTGCCTCGGTAGGGTGAATAGCCCGAGGGGGCCGCAGTGAAAAGGCCCAAGCGACTGTTTAGCAAAAACACAGGTCTGTGCGAAGCCGCAAGGCGAAGTATACGGGCTGACGCCTGCCCGGTGCTGGAAGGTTAAGGGGAGCGGTTAGGAGCAATCCGAAGCTGTGAACCGAAGCCCCAGTAAACGGCGGCCGTAACTATAACGGTCCTAAGGTAGCGAAATTCCTTGTCAGGTAAATTCTGACCCGCACGAATGGCGTAACGACTTGGGCGCTGTCTCAACGAGAGATCCGGTGAAATTTTAATACCTGTGAAGATGCAGGTTACCCGCGACAAGACGGAAAGACCCCATGGAGCTTTACTGCAGCTTGATATTGAATTTGGGTACGATCTGTACAGGATAGGTGGGAGCCGTGGAGGCAGGAGCGCAAGCTTCTGCGGAGGCGCCGTTGGGATACCACCCTGATCGTATCTAGGTTCTAACCTAGTGCCCTCATCGGGTACGGGGACCGTGTCAGGCGGGCAGTTTGACTGGGGCGGTCGCCTCCTAAAGAGTAACGGAGGCGTTCAAAGGTTCCCTCAGAATGGTTGGAAATCATTCGCAGAGTGCAAAGGCATAAGGGAGCTTGACTGCGAGACCTACAAGTCGAGCAGGGACGAAAGTCGGACTTAGTGATCCGGTGGTACCGCATGGAAGGGCCATCGCTCAACGGATAAAAGCTACCCTGGGGATAACAGGCTTATCTCCCCCAAGAGTCCACATCGACGGGGAGGTTTGGCACCTCGATGTCGGCTCATCGCATCCTGGGGCTGAAGTAGGTCCCAAGGGTTGGGCTGTTCGCCCATTAAAGCGGTACGCGAGCTGGGTTCAGAACGTCGTGAGACAGTTCGGTCCCTATCTGTCGTGGGCGCAGGAAATTTGAGAGGAGCTGTCCTTAGTACGAGAGGACCGGGATGGACGTACCGCTGGTGCATCAGTTGTTCCGCCAGGAGCATGGCTGAGTAGCTACGTACGGACGGGATAAGCGCTGAAAGCATCTAAGCGTGAAGCCCCCTCAAGATGAGATTTCCCAATTAGTAAGACCCCTTGAAGACGACGAGGTAGATAGGTTGGAGGTGGAAGTGCAGCAATGCATGGAGCTGACCAATACTAATCGGTCGAGGGCTTATCCAAATTTCTAACACGCAGATTCGTTTCGGATTCAGTTTTCAGGCGATCAAGCCTGGCAGGATGTTAAACCGATGGTTTGATATTTTCTGTAGCGATTATTTTGGAAGGTTGATTATTTTCCTGAAGAAATTCAGGGAGTAAGCCGACCGGAAAAAATCCGTTTGGTGGCGATAGCGGAGGGGTTCCACACGTACCCATCCCGAACACGACCGTTAAGCCCTCCAGCGCCGATGGTACTTGGACCGAAGGGTCCTGGGAGAGTAGGACGTTGCCAAGCACATGAGCCATTGTTGAGCAATCGACAGTGGTTTTTTTGCGTGCGGGCAGGGCTGTGGAAAAGCTGTGGATAGATTTCAGTAAGTACAGAAAAGTTGCGCACATGTGGATACCTTTACAGGAACAGAATGATCCCCGGATCATGGTTGAATCACGCACAATATTGTGGATGAGTCAAGCGAAAACATAAGTAATACACCGATTTTGTGGATAAAAAGTGAATATTGTGGATAGATAAAATGTAATCGGGGATAACTCTTTTGAGCCGGAAAGAAACTCTTTCCGGTTTTTTGCTTTGCTGTGCAAAAGCTGTGGATAACTATTCTTTTTGCAACTGATGGTCTGCCTTTATTAGCATCCGGCGGCTTGGCTTGTTATACTCTCTATTAAGCAAATATCTGGAGCTAATTTATGGAATGTAACGGAGGGAACAGCATGGAAATCAGGCAATTACGTGCCGAAGAATTTGAGGACAGCCTAAGCTTGTCCGAATATGCTTTTAAGTATAAGGTTTCTGCAGAAGACAGAGTACGCGCCAAGGAGAGCTTCAAACCGGAACAAACCTGGGCGATTTTTGAAGGGGACAGTATCGGTGCGAAGCTGACGCTTCTTCCGTTAGAGGTATATATACAAGGCAAGCCCATTTCTATGGGGGGCATCGCCGGTGTAGCCACTTGGCCGGAGAACCGCCGGCAGGGTTATGTAGCCCATCTGCTGACCCATGCGCTCGAGACGATGAATCAAGCCGGTCAGACATTGTCCTTTTTGCATCCGTTCCTGATTCCCTTTTACCGTAAATTCGGCTGGGAGATCTACTGTGAATATAAGAAGTATACTCTTCCGGTAGGGAAGTTCCCGCACAAGACGGAGATTAAGGGCAGCGTGAAGCGCGATATCCCGGATCTTGCAGTATTTCAGCAGCTGTACGACCAATTCGCTATAAGGTATAACGGGACTCTCCAGCGCACTGAGACCTGGTGGAAGGAAAGTGTGCTTGATGACGATACGCATTCCTGTGTGTTTTATTCAGAGCAGGGTGAACCGGAGGGCTATGTGCTGTATAAAATAGTGCAGCAGGAGCTGGTCATAGATGAGTTTATCTATGGGAACGAACTTGCCCGCCAGGGCTTGTGGACCTTCCTGGCCAATCATGACTCCATGATTACGGCTGCACAGCTGAAGCTGGTGCCTGCTGACGATATTCTTCCCTTCCTCCTTCCCGATCCGCGGATTGCGCAGGAGAATTATCCATACTTCATGGCGCGTATCGTCAATGCTAAGGCTTTTGTGGAGAACATGACCTTCAATGTGCCGGAGGGTGACCGGGAGTGGGTGCTTTATATTGAAGATAAGCATGCGTCATGGAACAACGGGTTATGGCGGTGGACTGTGTCGGAGCAAGGGGGAGCGGCGTTCACCCGGATTCAGGGCGAGCGGTCAGAGGCTGACCTGGAATGCAGTATCGGCACGCTTACTGTGCTGCTGATGGGATACAAGCGTCCGCTTCAGGCGGCAAAGTACGGACAATTATCCGGGACTGCCGAGGCGACCGCTTGGCTTGAAGCGCTGATTCCGCAGGCTGAGACGGCATTATTCGATTTTTTCTGACAGAGAACGGCTCTTCCTCTTCCCTTGGGAGGGAGGAGCTGTCCTATACATAACGCCTCCATTCAGTGAACGAAGCAGGCAACCGGAATACAATACAGCCAAAACGTAAAAAATAAGAGTAACCCCTTGGCATTCAGCGAGAATATGTTATAATATGAAAAAGTCAAAGAAAGTCAAAGTCAACGCAGGCCGGATATTATCGTTCTCAGGAATGTAACATTTAGAGAAAAAGCGCAGGGCAGAGGCTATTGCAGCCGATTCTTATTACATTGCCCGGGTTAAGTTCTTAAGAGCATGTCTTCTGACGGCAGGCGTTGGCGCAGCACAGATTTAACCAATGCTTATACACTGGAGGATGAGTGATGCGTAATATCTCCGATATTATTGAACAATATCTGAAGAATATTTTGCATGAAAGTCCCGAAGGTACGGTGGAAATTCAGCGCAATGATCTGGCGGACCAGTTCTCCTGTGTCCCGTCACAGATCAATTATGTCATCAGCACACGGTTCACATTGGAAAAGGGATATGTGGTGGAGAGTAAACGCGGCGGCGGCGGATATATCCGGATTCAGCGCTATGAGCTGCCTCAGAATGTCGCCTTATACGCACATCTGAACTCCACGATAGGGAATGATATTGATCAGAATTCTGCCGAAGGGCTGATTTATCAGCTGGAGGAGGCCCGCTTCCTCTCCAAACGTGAAGCGTGTCTGATGCGGTCTGCGGTTTCCCGGGAATGCCTGACGGTTAATCTGCCGTACCGGGATGAGATTCGTGCCAAGCTTATGAAGGCTATGCTAATCTCTTTATTGGGCAAATAATTTGTCAAATGGTAAGGAGGGACACCGCTCATGCTATGCCAGGAATGCGGCGTCAAACCGGCTACACTCCACTTCACGAAGATTGTGAACGGGGAAAAGACGGAATTTCATATCTGCGAAAGCTGTGCGCGGGAGAAGGGTGAACTGATTCCCGGAACTGCGGGAGGCTTCTCTATCCACAGCTTGCTTTCCGGTCTCCTGGATCTGGAAGGCTCGGGCAAGGGAAAGTCAGCAGCAGCACAAAGTGTGCAGGGGCTGCATTGTGAAAACTGCGGCATGACCTATTCACAGTTCAGCAAGCTGGGACGGTTCGGCTGCAGCTCCTGTTATAAGTATTTCGACAGTACGCTTGACCCGCTCTTTAGGCGGGTGCATGGCAGTACAGCACATGTCGGCAAGCTGCCCAAGCGGGCGGGCGCACAGATTATGTGCAAGCGCCAGATTGATGAGCTGAAGCAGGAATTGCAGCAGAGTATTGTGCAGGAGGAGTTCGAGACCGCAGCTGAGCTGAGGGACAGAATCCGCAAGCTTGAAAAAGAAATGCCACAAGAGTAAAGTCTTTGATATATAGGAGGGATCCGGGCATGTCAAGTCTCCGGTTTACCGAACAAGCACTGAGTGACTGGATGCGCTGCGGCGGCAGCCATTCCGAGATTGTCATCAGCAGCCGTATGCGGATCGCCCGTAATCTGGAGCATCTTCCGTTCCCGCTGCTCGCTTCAAGAGAGCAGTCGGAGGAGGTGCTGGAGCAGCTTGCCCCCGTATTTCAGGGTGAAGCTTCGGCCGACTTCGGCAGCTTCGAGCTGCTGAGACTGGATGAGCTGGGTGAGCTGGACAAAAAGGTACTGGTGGAAAAGCACCTCATCAGTCCTAACCTGGCGGATGATTCCAAAGGCGGGGCAGTCATTCTTAATGAGGACGAGTCGGTCAGCATTATGATTAATGAGGAGGATCATCTCCGCATTCAATGCCTGTTCCCGGGGCTGCAGGTCAGAGAAGCCTGGGTAAGGGCAACCGCCATCGATGATATTTTCGAGGCTGCTGTCAATTACGCCTTCGATGACCGCAGAGGCTACTTAACAAGCTGTCCCACCAATGTGGGAACAGGGCTGAGAGCATCGGTTATGGTGCATCTGCCGGCCTTGGTGATGACGCATCAGATCAACCGCATTTTGTCCGCAGTTAATCAGGTGGGGCTTACCGTTAGAGGAATTTATGGTGAAGGCAGCGAAGCAGTAGGGAATATCTTTCAGATCTCCAACCAGATTACGCTCGGACAGACCGAAAATGAGATTATTGAGAATCTTCACAGCGTAGTCACCCAGATTATAGAGCATGAACGTAACGCACGCGAACGCCTGCTGGTCGATTCCGCTCTGCGGATTACGGACCGTATCAAGCGCTCCTACGGAATTCTGGCGTATGCTGCTGTGATGGAACTGAAAGAATCGGCACAGCGGCTCTCCGATTTGCGGCTTGGTGTAGATCTGGGGATTCTGGAAGGGCCTTCGATTTCAGTGCTCAATGAGCTGAATGTCAAGACTCAGCCGGGCTTTCTGCAAAAGCTGTTCGGTGACGAGCTGTCGCCTACTGAACGCGATATGTACCGGGCGAAGCTGCTCCGGGAGACACTGGGATCACAACATTAAATTATAGATATTTATTATCCGTGGAGGTGCAGGAGATATGATGTTTGGAAGATTTACGGAACGCGCACAAAAGGTGCTGGCGCTGGCGCAGGAAGAAGCCGTACGTTTGGGACACAACAACATTGGGACAGAGCATATTTTACTCGGACTGATTCGTGAAGGAGACGGCATTGCCGCTAAGGCATTGATCGGACTTGGTCTGGGTCTGGAGAAGATACAGGATGAAGTGGAAACACTGATTGGCAGAGGTCAGGAACAACCGACCAACATCGCTTATACTCCTCGTGCCAAGAAGGTGATCGAGCTGTCCATGGACGAGGCCCGCAAGCTGGGTCACACGTATGTGGGAACAGAGCATATCCTGCTCGGTCTGATCCGCGAGGGAGAGGGCGTAGCAGCCCGTGTGCTGAACAATCTCGGCATTAGCCTGAACAAGGCCCGCCAGCAGGTATTGCAGCTCCTGGGCAGCAGTGAAGCCACCTCCAGCCACAGCGGAGCTCCGGCTAACGTCAGCACGCCAACACTGGACGGCCTGGCCCGCGATCTGACGGCCTATGCCAAGGATGGTAACCTCGACCCTGTGATCGGCCGCAGCAAGGAAATTGAGCGTGTCATTCAGGTGCTGAGCCGCCGGACCAAGAATAATCCGGTGCTGATCGGTGAACCTGGGGTTGGTAAAACGGCGATTGCCGAAGGTCTGGCCCAAAAGATCATCAACAATGAAATTCCGGAGACGCTGCGCGACAAACGTGTCATGACCCTCGATATGGGTTCTGTAGTGGCTGGTACGAAATACCGCGGTGAATTCGAAGACCGCCTCAAAAAAATCATGGATGAGATTCGCCAGGCGGGCAACATCGTGCTGTTCATTGATGAGCTTCATACGCTGATCGGAGCGGGTGGTGCGGAAGGCGCGATTGATGCTTCAAACATCCTGAAGCCTGCCCTCGCCCGTGGTGAGCTGCAATGCATCGGTGCCACAACGCTTGATGAATACCGCAAATATATTGAGAAGGACGCCGCGCTGGAGCGCCGCTTCCAACCGATCACAGTGGATCAGCCTTCCCCTGAGGAAGCTGTACAGATTCTGTTCGGTCTTCGTGACCGGTACGAAGCCCATCACCGGGTGAAGATTACAGATGAAGCCATTGTGGAAGCAGTCAAGCTGTCTGACCGCTACATTCCTGACCGGTTCCTGCCAGACAAGGCCATTGACCTGATTGATGAAGCAGGCTCTAAGGTAAGACTGAATTCTTACACCATCCCGCCGAATCTGAAGGAACTGGAAATGCGTCTGGATGATATCCGCAAGGAGAAGGATTCCGCAGTACAAAGCCAGGAGTTCGAGAAGGCTGCTGCACTTCGCGATACCGAGCAGAAGATTCGTGAAGAGCTGGACACTACGAAGAACCAGTGGAAAGAAAAGCAGGGCCGCACCGATTCCCAGGTTACACCTGAGGATATCGCACAGGTGGTGGCCAGCTGGACCGGCATTCCGGTCAGCAAGCTGAAGGAAGAAGAGACAGACCGCCTGCTGAATATGGAAGCCCTGCTGCATGAACGTGTAATTGGCCAGGACGAAGCCGTTAAGGCGGTCAGCCGGGCACTCCGCCGGGCGCGTGCGGGTCTGAAGGACCCGAAACGTCCGATGGGCTCCTTCATCTTCCTCGGACCAACCGGGGTTGGTAAGACCGAGCTGGCGCGGGCGCTTGCCGAAGCGATGTTCGGTGACGAGAATGCGGTAATCCGCATCGACATGTCGGAGTATATGGAGAAGCATTCCACCTCCCGGCTGGTCGGAGCGCCTCCAGGGTATGTAGGGTATGAAGAAGGCGGACAATTGACAGAGAAGGTGCGCCGCAAGCCTTACTCGGTTGTACTGCTGGATGAGATTGAGAAGGCCCACCCTGAAGTGTTCAACATTCTGCTGCAGGTACTGGAAGACGGCCGTCTGACCGATTCCAAGGGCCGCGTGGTCGATTTCCGCAATACCCTGATCATCCTGACCTCGAACGTAGGGGCACAGGCGATCAAGAAGAATTCGACGCTTGGATTCACCGCAGTACAGGATGCGGGCGCGGATTACAGCAACATGAAGGGCAAGGTTATGGAAGAGCTGAAGAAGAGCTTCCGGCCTGAGTTCCTGAACCGGATCGACGAGATCATTGTCTTCCACTCGCTGGATGAGAAGCATATCGCAGAGATCGTGACTCTGATGTCCGAGGAGCTGCGCAAGCGTCTGCGTGAGTACGATGTAGATTTCCTGCTCACTGACGGCGCCAAAGCATTCCTGGCCAAAGAGGGCTATGATCCGGCCTTCGGTGCCCGTCCGCTCCGCCGGGCGATTCAAAAGCATATCGAAGACCGCCTCTCCGAAGAGCTGCTCAAAGGCAACATCAAGAAGGGGGATTCCCTGAACATTGATGAGGTGAACGGCGAACTGGTCGTAACCACCGTTGAAGCACCGTCCGAGGTCTCCCTGGAGAAAACAGTCGAAACTGAATAATTGTTCCGGAAAATGAAACAAAGCTCCCGCTCCTCCGTATAGAGGGGCGGGAGCTTTAATTGTTTCCGCCCCTCAGGCATACCTTAACACGCCTAAAATAAGACGCAAATGAAAACTAGATCTTAAGTGTCCTTCCGTTCAGTGTGCAGAAATGGTAAACTTTGAATAAGAGTAAAATATCCGCAATTTTAGCAAGTTCGGACGGTAAGGAGTGCACATGGCTAAACCTAAAACAAAATTTTTCTGTACCGAGTGCGGCTACGAATCACCGAAGTGGTTCGGGAAGTGCCCGGGCTGCCAGGAATGGAACTCGATGGTAGAGGAAACGGAAAGCGTAGTCAAAACACAAGGCATGAATGCACCTATTTTTCAGAGTAAAGAAAAGGCGCAATCGATCATAAATATAGAAAGTGACAAGGAGCCCCGTATTCTGACGGGCATCGGTGAGCTTAACCGCGTGCTTGGCGGCGGGATCGTTCCCGGCTCGCTGGTGCTGGTCGGAGGCGACCCCGGAATCGGGAAATCGACACTGCTGCTGCAGACTTCGCATGCCTTGACTACACAAGGGCTGCGCGTGCTGTATATTTCGGGGGAAGAATCTGTGCGGCAGACCAAGCTGCGGGCCGACCGCCTCGGAGCGCTGTCTGCGGAACTGTACGTTCTATGTGAGACGAACATGGAGAGCATTGAGGAAGCGATTGAGCAGATTCAGCCTCAATTTCTGGTCATTGACTCGATCCAGACTGTATTTATGCCGGAGGTAACCAGTGCGCCGGGCAGTGTAGCACAGGTGCGGGAATGTACGACAAGATTCATGCGCATCGCCAAGATCCGGGGGATCGCCACAGTGCTTGTTGGTCATGTAACGAAGGAAGGCGCTATTGCCGGCCCTCGTATGCTGGAGCATATGGTGGATTGTGTCCTTTATTTTGAAGGGGAGCGCCATCATACGTACCGTCTGCTGCGGGCGGTGAAGAACCGCTTCGGCTCCACCAATGAGATCGGGATCTTTGAAATGGGGGAAATCGGGCTGACCGAGGTGGAGAACCCGTCGGAGCTGTTCCTGTCTGAGCGCCCGCTCGGAGTGGCCGGGTCAGCGGTGGTAGCCAGCATGGAGGGCACAAGACCCGTTCTTGTTGAATTGCAGGCGCTGGTGGCTTCGACACATTTCCCTTCGCCCCGCAGAATGTGCACAGGTATGGATCATCAACGGATGGCGCTGATCATTGCTGTGCTGGAGAAGCGGATGGGCATGTTCCTGCAGAATCAGGACGCTTACCTCAACGTTGCGGGAGGGGTGAAGCTGGATGAGCCGGCGGTGGATTTGGCTGTCGCTATCAGCATTGCCTCCAGCTTCCGTGATTTTCCGACCAAGCCGTATGATGTGTTTTTCGGGGAGGTAGGGCTTACCGGTGAGGTGAGAGGGGTATCACGCGCAGAGATGCGGGTGAAAGAGGCGGCCAAGCTTGGCTTCCGGCGGGTCATTATGCCCGAGAAGAGTCTGAAGGGCTGGAAGCATCCGCAGGATATCCAGATTATAGGCGTCAGCACAGTAGCACAGGCACTAGCGGTCGCGTTAGATTAGGGGGCACAGGGACATGAAAGAATATAATCCATCAGATAATATGAATGATCTGCTTAGAATGGCTGCACCCGGAACACCCTTCCGGGAAGGGCTGGAGAATGTGCTTCGCGCGAAGACCGGGGCACTGATTGTTGTCGGATATAGTCCGGAGGTCATGGAGGTTGTCGATGGCGGCTTCTCCATTAACTGCGATTTTTCACCAAACTATTTATACGAGCTGGCCAAAATGGACGGAGCGATTATTCTGAGCGAGGATCTGAAGCGGATTCTGTACGCCAATACGCAGCTGATCCCCGATTCCTCCATCTCTTCGATCGAGACAGGAATCCGGCACCGGACGGCAGAACGGGTAGCGAAGCAGACCGGCAAGCTGGTCGTTTCCATTTCCCAGCGCCGTAATATTATTACGCTGTATCAGGGCTCCATCCGTTACGCACTCAAGGAAATCGGTTCGATTCTGGCCAAAGCCAACCAGGCGATCCAGACCCTGGAGAAGTACAGAGCCGTTCTGACACAAGGGCTGACCAACCTGTCCGCTTCTGAATATGAGGGGATTGTGACGGTGGCCGAGGTCGTCGGTGTGATCCAGCGCGTGGAGATGGTGCTGAGAATCAAAATGGAAATTAAGCGTTACATCAACGAGCTTGGCAATGAAGGCCGGCTGATCAGTATGCAGATGGAAGAATTGGTTGGAAATACAGAGGAAGAAGCATGGCTGCTGTACAGAGACTATGCCAGAGAAGAGCAGGAGGAGAAGATCCGTGAGATCATTGCCGGGCTGAAGCGCAGCAGCGATGATGAACTGATGGATGACAACCATATTGCCCGCCTGCTGGGCTATTCCTCAACAGCCATTTCCTCCGAAGAAGCTGTAACTCCGCGTGGTTACCGCCTGCTGAACAAGATTCCACGGCTGCCGAATGTAATCATCCACAATTTGGTAGAACGCTTCGAAATGCTGCCTAACCTGATGAAGGCAAGCATAGCTGAGCTTGATGAAGTGGACGGTATTGGCGAGGTCCGCGCACGCAATATTCAGGACGGGCTGAAGCGGCTCCAGAAACAAGTTCTTATTGACAGACAAATGTAAATACCATACAATCACGTAATGTTGCAGTCCCATGCAGTACAAGTAGGAAAATTGAGGTGAAGAAATGATACAAAAATCAATTCCAAGTCTTTTTACGATTGGTAATCTGATGCTTGGAATGTTTGGTATCATGATGGCGTTTGACGGCAAGCTGAGCATGGCCGCTATCATGGTGATTATCGCGATGCTGCTCGATGGGCTGGATGGCCGGATGGCCCGTGCGCTGAAATGTGAGAGTGAATTCGGCAAGGAGCTGGATTCCCTATCCGATGTAGTTTCGTTTGGAGTCGCCCCGGCGCTGATTATGTATTTAACAAGTCTGCAGGAGCTGAATCCTGCACTGGGATGGACCGTCACGGCGATCTTCCCTGTATTCGGAGCCTTACGTCTGGCCCGGTTCAATGTCCGCCCGGGGATTCCGGGATATTTCGTAGGATTGCCGATTCCTGCTGCGGGCGGGGTTCTGGCCACGCTTGCACTTTTCCATAAGGATGTATCTGCACCATTCATGATTATGGCTACCCTGCTGCTGTCGTATCTGATGGTCAGCACAGTGAAGTATCCCAACTTCAAGAAGATTGGTTTTCCCAAAAAAGCGGTTATAGGCGCACCTGTAGTTATCGTGATCGCTGTAGCTGTTGCGGTGGTCTTCCCTGAACAGATTGCCAAGCTGATCTTTGGACTTCTGGCGCTGTACGCCTTATATGGCTTCAGACAGAGCTTAGGGCTGTTTAAGGTCCGTCGGCAACGCCGCCGCAGAAGACGCTCAGAGGATAAGGTATATCATTCCAAGAACGGTTAGCCCTTCTTCAGAACTTATTTCATTCATAGACCGCTATATACAAAAGGCATTGCCTTTCCTGAATATCAGGAGAGTGCAATGCCTTTTTGCTGCCTGCGGGAAGGGAAGTATACGGAATACGGTTCCCCCGAAGCTGGCGGAATGGATGAAGGAGAGCGCGGACGGTCTGCTCAGGACAAGTTGAACAACCCGAGTGTTGCGCATTTCTGCGATTCCTTGGCGACAACCTCGTCCATATTGATAGCAAGCAAATTGCAGAGTGCAGACATGTAGAACAGCTCGCGGCCCAGCTCGGAGCCAATGACCTCCCGGCAGTTCTCACACAGCTCCCCTGCCAGATGGGTTCCGGCAAGCTCCTTGGCTTGCTCAAGGCCTAGAGTGGGCTCGAAGACCTGCTTGGTGGCATGCAGTTGAATGCAGCCGCATTCGGTAATGGCTTTGACGACAGCCCGGTTGACGGAAGCACTGCTCTGTCCGTTCTTGGACATGACATCCAGAAGACTACGGTGACGGAGCAGCAGTTCGGAGACTTGATCCTGGAAGGCCTGTAAACTTGGTGCGCTCATTTTCCATTCACCCCTGGGTTCGAATTGAATTCATTATATGCCAGGGTCTCCCTCATTTTCAACCAGGAATAGCAGTTTACGGCAACAGAACCGGACGAAATTCGGGGCTTGCAGAAAAAATAACGCGCCCCCGGATTATCGTCCTAAAAATTGGAACATACTGGTGAGGTATAGAGGATTGATGGATGAATAAAAGGAGGTGCGAGGTTATGTGGAAAAAGTCTGTTTTGATACTTGCCGGGTGTTGTGGAGCCTGGTCCGGTTATTCGCTATATCACGCGGCAGAAAGAGGGTTCCCGGTAGGCCTTGGGAAACTGGAGGATAGCTTGCCTATGGAAGGAAGCATTTTGTTTGCGGTGCTGGGTGCCATTATTTTTCTGATTGCGGGGACTTTATGCGCGGAATGGGCAAGTTCAAAGCTGCGGGAGATGGTCGCGTATTGCTCGCGTATCCCGATGAATGAGCTTGCTGCAGGCGCAGCAGGGCTTACGGGAGGTCTGCTGCTGTCTCTGCTGCTGTATCCCGCTATGTCCTGGCTGGGTAAAGCAGGGGAACTGCTGCAGGTAGCTGCCACGCTTGCTCTGGGCTATATGGGCCTGCGGATCGGGCTGGAGAAGAAGGAGGAGCTGGCTTCGCTCTGGAACACCGGACGCTGGGCACGCTCTGCTGAACCGGAGGAGCGTGGAACTCAGGAGCATAAAATCCTCGATACCAGCGTGATTATTGACGGGAGGATTGCTGATATCTGTAAAACGGGCTTCATCGAAGGCACGATTGTTATTCCTGAGTTCGTGCTGGAGGAGCTGCAGCATATTGCGGATTCATCGGATCTGCTGAAGCGTAACCGCGGACGCAGAGGGCTTGATATTCTGAATAAGATTCAGAAGGAGCTGGACGTTAAGGTGCTGATCTATGAAGGGGATTTCGAGGAGATCTCAGAAGTGGACAGCAAGCTGGTCAAGCTGGCGAAAGTACTGCACGGCAAGGTCGTCACCAACGACTTTAACCTTAACAAGGTATGCGAGCTGCAGGGAGTGTCGGTGCTGAATATTAATGACTTGGCGAATGCAGTGAAGCCGGTGGTTCTGCCGGGCGAAGAGATCATTGTTCAGGTGATTAAGGACGGCAAAGAACATGGACAAGGCGTAGCCTATCTGGACGATGGCACGATGATTGTGGTGGAGGGCGGCCGGGATTATATCGGCACTACGATGGAGGTTCTGGTGACGAGCGTGCTGCAGACATCGGCAGGACGGATGATTTTTGCCAAACCGAAGCTTCTGGAAAAAGCACAATAAGTTCAGCTGTGGCCTCCGGCAGCACCCTTTCGGGCTTGGAAATGCCAGCCAAACACGTTATGATGGGAGTATACGTGAAAGAAAGACAGGAGCCGAAAGCATGTCAAACAGTGTTGGCGTCGTTATCGTAGCGGCAGGCAGAGGAACCCGGATGGGAACGGCAGAGAGCAAGCAATATTTGCTGCTGCAGGGCAAGCCGATACTCGTGCATACCCTGGAGGTATTCCAGCGGCATAAGCTGATCTCCGAGATTGTGCTTGTCACCGGGGAAGAGGATGTGCAGCGCTGTAAGCAGTGGGTACAAGCCTTCAAGCTGGATAAAGTGGCTGCGGTCATTCCCGGGGGAACGGAGCGCCAGCACTCGGTACGCCGCGGACTGGATGAACTTAAGACCCATTGGGTCATGGTTCATGACGGGGTAAGGCCGTTCGTACAAGACAGCGAGATAGAAGCTTGCTACGAGCGGGCGCAGTCCGCCGGAGCGTCGGTGCTTGCAGTACCGGTTAAGGATACGATCAAGCAGGTCGACAGTGAAGGCAAGGTGCTGTCAACGCCGGACCGGCGAAGTCTGTGGGCGATTCAGACCCCGCAGACTTTTCGTTTGTCCGATCTGCTGTCCGCCTATGAGGAGGCAGAGCGGGACGGTTTTCTCGGGACAGATGATTCCAGTCTGGCGGAACGCAGCGGCATTACCGTGTCAGTTGTAGAAGGAAGCTACATGAATATTAAGATCACGACGCCGGAGGACTTGGATTTCGCTGAATTCACAGTAAGAAGCAGGGGAGAGGGACACAGATGATTGCTGTAGGACAAGGATTTGACGTACACCAGCTGGTCGAGGGAAGGCCGTGTATTATCGGCGGAGTGACGATTCCTTATGAGAAGGGGCTGCTGGGGCATTCCGATGCGGATGTGCTGCTGCATGCGGTAAGCGACGCTATACTGGGAGCGCTGGGCCTGGGGGATATCGGCAGACATTTTCCCGATACCGATCCGGCCTTCAAGGATGCAGACAGCCTGAAGCTGCTGGAGCAGGTATGGGCACTTGCGCGTGAGCGCGGATACCGGCTGGGGAATATCGATTCAACCATCATTGCGCAACAACCGAAGATGGCACCTTATATTCCGCAGATGACGGAGATTATTGCCCGCACGCTTGGCGCTGACGTATCGAAGGTGAATGTAAAAGCAACAACGACCGAGCAGCTTGGCTTCGCAGGGCGCGGAGAGGGAATTGCCGCCCAATCTATTGTTTGTCTGCTGCAAGATGTGATATCATCGTGAGATGGCTTTAGCGTAAATAAAGGCCTGATTTCAACCAATATGAAGCGGAGGGAAACCCATGGCGGATCAAGTTCGGGTGCGTTACGCACCGAGCCCTACGGGACATTTACATATCGGAAATGCCAGAACAGCCTTGTTTAACTATCTGTTCGCCCGCAATCTGGGCGGCAAATTCATTATCCGGATCGAAGATACGGATCTTAAGCGCAACATTGCAGAAGGTGAAGAGAGCCAGCTGAAGTATTTGAAGTGGCTGGGAATTGATTGGGATGAAAGCGTGGATGTAGGCGGCGAATACGGGCCTTACCGCCAGACTGAACGTCTGGATCTGTACCGTGTCTACTGGCAGGATCTGCTGGACCGCGGCCTGGCTTATCGCTGCTATTGCACAGAGGAAGAGCTGGAGGCTGAACGCGAGGAGCAGACGGCACGCGGCGAAACCCCTCGTTATTCCGGCAAACACCGTAATCTGACCGAGGAGCAGCGCCTGGCCTTTGAGGTAGAGGGACGCGTAGCCAGCATCCGTTTCCTTGTTCCGGAAGACCGCACTTATACCTTCAATGATATCGTAAAAGGCAGCATTTCGTTCAACAGCAAAGAAATGGGTGACTTCGTCATCGTGAAGAAGGACGGTATTCCGACCTATAACTTCGCCGTAGCGGTGGACGACCATCTGATGGCTATCTCCCATGTGCTGCGCGGAGAAGATCATATCTCCAATACCCCGCGCCAGCTCATGATTTATGAGGCACTGGGCTGGGAAGCTCCGCTCTTCGGACATATGACGCTGATTGTCGGCGATGACCATAAGAAGCTGAGCAAACGGAATGAATCAATCATTCAGTTTATTGAACAGTACGATCAGCTCGGCTACCTGCCGGAAGCTCTATTCAACTTCATCACCCTGCTGGGCTGGTCGCCTGAGGGTGAAGAGGAGATCTTCACCAAGGAAGAGCTGATCTCGATCTTTACGGCGGACCGTCTGTCGAAGAGTCCGGCAGTGTTCGATACGAACAAGCTGGCTCATCTGAACAATCACTATATCAAGCATGCCAATCCTAAGCGGATTGCTGCACTTGCCATTCCTCATTTGCAGAAGGCGGGCCGTCTGCCTGAGGTGCTCAGTGAGGAGCAGCAGGGCTGGGCGGAGAGCCTGGTTGCACTGTACCAGGAGCAAATGACAGCTGCGTCGGATATTGTCGCCCTCTCCGAGCTGTTCTTCCGCAGCCACCTGGAGCTGGAGACCGAAGCGGCAGGGGTGCTTGCCGAAGCTCAGGTTCCTGAAGTGCTGTCCGCATTTCTGGCCAAAGTGGAGGCTGCCGAAGATTTCAGCGCCCCGCATATGGCTGTTCTAATCAAGGAAGTGCAGAAGGAGACCGGTCATAAAGGCAAAGCGCTGTTTATGCCGATTCGTGTCGCTCTTACCGGACAGATGCATGGCCGCGACTTGAATGCAACGATTGCGCTGCTTGGCCGCAGCCGGGTGATCGAACGCCTGAAATCACAAATCAAAGGCGCTTAGGGCAGAGACATGCAAGGGGAGAAGACCCTTGTCAGTTCTGCGGCTTTTCGCTAAGATAGAAGGATATAAGAATAGCTGGGATCAGGAAAAGTAGGCGTGTACAGACAATTACCAGAGAGAATAACCGCTTAAGGGCGAATGCCCTAGCAGGCTGGGAGTTATTCATTTGTCTGCCGCTGAAGATGCACCTGTGAGCTGCATGGTTGAATGTCCCTGTGCGGGGCTGTAGACTGTGCCGGGCTGTCGCCGTTACTGACACCAAGAGGAACACCGGATACAGCGGCTGCGAAGTTTAACAGCTCTGGCATATACGAATGTTCAAGCAGAGTGGGACCGCGGTTAAACGTCTCTGCAGCTATCATGCTGCAGGGGCGTTTTTTGTTGAAATATAAGAATGTAACTTGAAATATAGCATCTCAAAGAAGAGGGGAACCGCGATGTTTAAGCATATCAAGTCGGACATTCGGGCAGTATTCGACAATGATCCCGCTGCCCGCAGCAGGTTCGAGGTCGTCTTCACCTACGCCGGGCTTCATGCGATCTGGGCACACCGGATGGCCCACTCTTTTTATAAACGCCGCTGGTTTACCCTGGCACGCATGGTCTCTCAGATCAGCCGGTTCATGACGGGAGTGGAGATTCATCCGGGCGCGGTCATCGGCAGCCGGTTGTTTATTGACCACGGAATGGGTATTGTCATTGGTGAGACCTGTGAGATTGGCGATGATGTTATTATCTATCAGGGAGTTACACTCGGGGGGACCGGCAAAGAGAAAGGCAAGCGGCACCCTACCGTCGGCAACAATGTAGTCATCGGCTCTGGTGCCAAAGTACTGGGTTCCTTCCGGATCGGCGATAATTCTAATATCGGCTCTAACGCAGTCGTGTTGCGTGAAGTGCCTAACAACAGCACGGTAGTCGGCAATCCCGGGCGTGTGGTTAAGCGTAACGGCGAACGAGTATCAGACCGGCTGGATCATACCAAGATGCCTGACCCGCTGATTGATTCCCTCAAATTCCTGCAGAAGGAGATCGAGGAGCTAAGAGAAAAGATGGGTGCTGAAGATAAGCAGAAGCAGGAACAGCGGCGGCTCGAAAGCCAGCAATATATCGGCGATTACGAAATATAAGAGTACCGGCATTTCAGAAATCCGGGGACAATAGAAAGGGTTGGGACAAGAATGGCTTTGCACATTTACAACACAATGACGCGCACGAAGGAAGAATTTGTACCGCAGGAGCCGGATAAGGTGAAGATGTACGTCTGCGGACCCACGGTCTACGGCTATATGCATATCGGGAATGCAAGACCGGTCATTGTTTTTGACATGGTGCGCAACTACCTGGAGACGCTTGGTAATGAGGTCCGCTATCTGACAAATTTCACCGATGTGGATGATAAAATGATCCGCAAGGCGGAGGAGCTGAACATCACCGTAGCCGAGGTTGCCGAAATGTTCATTGCCGCCTACCAGGAGGATCTGGCCGGGCTGGGCGTGAAGCCGGCGACGATGAATCCGCGCGTTACGGAGAGCATGGACACGATTATCGAGTTCATTAAGGAGCTTGAAGACAAAGGCTACGCGTATGAGAACGGCGGAGATGTGTATTACCGTACCGGGAAATTTGCCAATTACGGCAAGCTGTCCCGCCAGAATCTGGAGGAGCTGCGCTTCGGTATCCGTGTCGAGGTGGATTCGCGCAAGGAGAACCAGGAGGATTTCGTACTCTGGAAGGCAGCCAAGCCGGGCGAAGTGCACTGGTCCAGTCCATGGGGAGAGGGCCGTCCAGGCTGGCATATTGAATGCTCGGCGATGGTGCGTGAGTATTTGGGTACAACGATCGACATTCACGGCGGCGGAGAGGATTTGAAATTCCCGCATCATGAATGCGAATGTGCCCAGACCGAAGCGCTGACGGGTGAACCGCTGTCGAATTACTGGATGCATAATGCTTTTCTGAATATCGGTGACGAGAAAATGTCAAAGTCGCTGGGGAATGGCCTCCTCGTGAAGGATATCCGCGCGCGCTTCAAGCAGGGTGCTATCCGTTACTTCATGCTATCCAGCCATTACCGCAATCCGCTGAACTTCACCGAGGAAGCACTGCTGTCTGCTGAGAAAAGCGTAGAGCGGATCGCTCTGGCTGAAGGCAATGTGAAGCATCGCCTTGAGCTGGCGGCGGAGGTGACAAAGGGTGAAGCAAGTCCGCAGGTTACGGAGCGGCTGGCCGCTATCCTTAGCAACTTCCATGCGCGGATGCAGGATGATTTCAATACACCGGACGCTATTACGGCGGTGTTCGACTGGGTGAGCCTGGCGAACCTTACGCTTGCTGATCCTGAGGCGAATCCGGCTGACTTCGCCGCGTTGCTGAAGGCTTTTGCCGAGATGAATGCGGTGCTTCGCCTCACGGTAGAGGCTGAGGAAGAAGTGGCAAGTGAAGAGGTGGAACGCCTGATTGCAGAGCGTGTGGAAGCGCGCAAGAACAAGAACTGGAGCCGGTCGGATGAAATCCGCGATGAGCTGAATGCGCTGGGAATTCTGCTGGAAGATACTCCACAGGGAATGCGGTGGCGGCGCAAATGAACGGGCTGTTTGATCTGAACCGCGCCTGGTTCCCGTATGAACCCTCTAAGCCGGCCCATCTGCTGCCTCCAATCGTCCTTGCTTATGCAGGTGACGCTATCTACGAAGTTGCAGTCCGGCAGTATCTGATCTCGCTGCCTAATTTGCGCCCCCAGCATCTGCACCGGTCGGCGACCGGACTGGTCTCCGCCAGAGCTCAGAGCAACATTCTTGCTTATCTGGACCCGGTGCTCACCGAGGATGAGAAGGATGTGGTCAGACGGGGGCGCAATGCCAAATCCGGCAGCATTCCCAAAAATGCGGATGTGCTGGAATACCGCCACGCCACTGCTTTTGAATGCATGATCGGCTATTTATATTACACAGGACAGCAAGCGAGAATCCAGGAGCTTGTTCACAGCAGTATCGAATATATGATGCACCGCCCCAAGTGAGTATACAGAACAGGAGATAAAACAATGGAAGAATTGAGAACGGAAGAGGAAATACTGGCAGGCAAGCATTCGGTGCTTGAAGCCCTTAGAGCGGGACGTACACTCAACAAAATATGGATCGCCGAAACTGCACAAAAGCACCTGACCGCACCTATCGTTGCGGAAGCGCGCAAGGCGGGCATTGTCATTCAGCATGTAGACAAGCGTAAGCTGGATCAGCTTGCACCGGGTGTTCAGCACCAGGGAGTGGTTGCGCAAGCGGCGCCTTTTGCCTACACGGAGGTTGCTGATATTCTGGCAATTGCTGAAGCCAAGGGAGAACCGCCGTTCCTGCTCCTGCTGGACGAAATTGAAGATCCGCATAACCTCGGGTCTATCCTGCGTACGGCTGACTGCACAGGTGTGCACGGAGTCATTGTGCCGAAGCGCCGCTCTGCGCAGATTACAGCTACCGTATCCAAGACCTCGGCTGGTGCAGTCGAATATGTGCCTGTGGCCCGCGTAACGAATCTTGGACAGACCATTGACCGGCTGAAGGAGCTGGGAGTCTGGGTAGTCGGCACGGATGTGGATACCGATCAGAATCTGTTCGGATCGGATATTGTCACCGGTCCCGTAGCAGTGGTGATTGGCAATGAGAATAAAGGGATGGGCCGCCTGATCCGTGAGAAATGCGATGTGCTGCTTAAGCTGCCGATGGCCGGAAGAATCAACTCTCTGAATGCTTCAGTAGCAGCGGGCGTAATCATGTACGAGGTACTCCGCCGCCGCCAAGAACAGGGATAACTATGGCAGACTGGCGCGATATCCTGCTCGTGGACGGATACAATATGATCGGCGGCTGGCCGGAGCTTGCGGCATTGTCGCAGACCGGTATGCAGGGGGCACGCGACCGGCTGCTCGATATGCTGGCCGATTATCAGGCATTCTCCGGGCTGCGCGTCATTGCCGTATTCGATGCCTACCGTGTGCCGGGACTGGGCAGGTCGTTTGAACAAGGGAAGATCCAGGTCTTCTTCACCAAGGAGAAGGAAACGGCAGATGAATGCATCGAACGGCTGGTTGGGGAATTCACGCACCGCCGCAGACAGATCTCGGTAGCCACCAGCGATTTTGTGGAGCAGCATGTCGTTTTTGCCCAGGGCGCACTCCGGATTTCAGCCAGGGAACTGAGGCTTGAGATTGAGGAGAACCAGAAGCAGGTGAAGAAGGCGATCGAGCCGGGAAGCGTGAGCGGGACCCGTCACTCACTTGAAGACAAGCTGCCGCCGGAGACACGTAAACGGCTGGAGGACTGGCGCAGGCAATAGGACAGGAATAGCAGTTGCCCCTCACGAGAAAATGACATAATATGTTATTGAAGATTGTTTTTGGACAAATCCGGTTGACGGTGTAAGGTAACATAATATATACTGTTCCTATATTTCGAGAAGTAACGATGTGTCTTGCGTTGCAGCCGGGGGGATTCTTGGTGAGTGTCGACCTCAAGGAAATAATGCTGTCCGAGTATGATTTCATAAGTGATGAAGAAATTGTCGAGATCTTCCGTGGTGGCGACAGTGGCGCATTGGAGCATTTAATTAACAAGTACCGTAATTTTGTGCGTGCCAAGGCCCGTTCCTATTTTTTGATCGGGGCAGATCGTGAAGATATTGTGCAGGAAGGCATGATTGGCTTATACAAGGCCATCCGTGACTTCAAGGGTGACAAGCTGTCATCGTTCAAGGCCTTTGCCGAGCTGTGCATCACCCGTCAGATTATAACCGCCATTAAGACCGCTACCCGCCAGAAGCATATTCCGCTTAATTCATATGTCTCGTTAGACAAGCCCATCTATGATGAGGACTCCGACCGGACATTGATGGATGTGATATGCGGAAGTCAGGTACTGGACCCGGAAGAGCTGATTATTAACCAGGAGGAGTTCATCGGACTGGAAGATAAGATGGCTGAGATTCTGAGTGATCTGGAACGCAAGGTTCTGATGCTCTATCTGGACGGACGGTCCTATCAGGAGATTGCCGAGGATTTGAAGCGGCATGTGAAGTCCATTGACAATGCTTTGCAGCGTGTGAAACGTAAATTGGAAAGATATCTGGAAGTGCGTGACAATTAATGATATAATGACTAGGAAGGCTCGGGACTCGAGTCTTTTTTTAGTGTCCGCTAGATTTGGATACGACGAATTTACAATTGCTGAAACGTTGGATGATGGCAGGTTTATACACAAGCGGATTGCAGCATAATGATTATGGAAGACAGCTAGCGGTAAAAGAAGAAACAGGATCAAAGATGACTTATGGCATAAGGCTACAGCACCCGGAATTACCCAGTGCGATGGGGGAAACTTTCGTTGACACAGACATTGATATTATGCTAAAGTGTTTTAGGTAGGCCTAAATTCGCGGCTTTTTTTTGAATCAATATCTACGTCTTCTAATTTGATGATTAGAAGTACGTCTTCGGGAGGTGCACATCATGCGGGTAATTATCACTTTGGCTTGTACAAGTTGCAAACAAAGAAACTATGCAACAACCAAAAACAAGCGAAATCACCCCGACCGCTTGGAGATGAAGAAATTTTGCAAGTTCTGTAACGAGCAAACTCCTCATCGCGAAACCAGATAGTCTTTTGGAGGTGTAGTCGGCGTGAAACGTAGTTTCAAGTCTTTGTTTTCCTTTTTCACTGAGAGCTGGAGTGAACTCAAAAAGGTTCGCTGGCCTAGCCGTAAAGAACTGAAGAACTATACATTGATCGTTCTCGGTACAATTGTAGTTATTTCTCTTTACTTCTGGGTTCTGGACATCGGTATTTCCGCTGTGATTGAAGCGATTATTTAGAGAGGTCCCAGGTGGCTTGATATGGAAAAAAGATGGTACGTTGTTCATACCTATTCCGGGTATGAGAATAAGGTCAAGGCCAATTTGGAAAAACGCGTTGAGTCCATGGGCATGGAAGACAAAATATTCCGCGTTCTTGTTCCTATGGAAGAAGAACTGGTAAACAAGGATGGCAAGAAAAAAACTGTCATGCGCAAAGTTTACCCTGGTTACGTTTTGGTCGAAATGGTTCAGACTGATGATTCCTGGTATGTTGTCCGCAATACGCCGGGGGTTACCGGATTTGTCGGTTCAACTGGTTCGGGCTCTAAGCCTACCGCTCTGCTACCCGAAGAGGTTGAACAGATTCTGAAGCATATGGGCATGGTTGAACCTAAAGCGAAGATTGATTTCGAAATTAAGGAATCCGTACGTATTATGGTCGGTCCATTTGCGAATTTTGTGGGCTCCGTGGAAGAAATTTTGGCAGACAAAAGCAAGATCAAGGTACATGTCAACATGTTTGGACGGGAAACCCCGCTGGAGTTGGATTTCACTCAAGTGGAGAAGATATAACAAGCACAAGGGTTTCTTGTGGGAGAATGCTGTTTAGCATTCGAATACCACTATTTACGCAAGGAGGTGTCACTCATGGCTAAAAAAGTTATTAAAATGGTGAAACTGCAGATTCCTGCAGGGAAAGCGAATCCAGCGCCTCCAGTAGGTCCGGCGTTAGGTCAAGCGGGTGTCAACATCATGGCATTCTGTAAGGAATTCAACGCTCGTACTGCCGACCAGGCTGGTCTGATCATCCCGGTTGAAATTACAGTATTTGAAGACCGTTCGTTTACCTTCATCACCAAAACTCCTCCGGCTGCTGTTCTGCTTCGCATCGCTGCAAAAGTAGAAAAAGGCTCCGGTGAACCAAACAAGAAAAAAGTAGCGAAGCTGGGCCGCGCAGCGGTTCGTGAAATCGCTGAAACCAAAATGCCCGATCTGAACGCTGCATCTGTTGAAGCTGCAATGCGTATGGTTGAAGGTACTGCCCGCAGTATGGGAATCACAATCGAAGACTAATATGTATTCGATGAACCGGTCATTCATGACCGCAATATGTGGGAGGAATTTCCGCTAATACCACAAAGGAGGAACATTTCATGGCTAAACATGGTAAGAAGTACCAAGAATCCGCGAAGCTGATCAACAGCGAAGCGACTTACGAGCCTTCAGAAGCTGTAGAGCTTGTGAAAAAGGCGGCAACTGCCAAATTCGACGAAACCGTTGAAGCAGCAGTGCGTCTGGGTGTAGACCCGCGTAAACAAGACCAGGCAGTTCGTGGTGTTGTTGTCCTGCCTCACGGCACAGGCAAAACACAACGCGTGCTTGTATTTGCAAAAGGTGAAAAAGCGAAGGAAGCGGAAGCTGCTGGCGCTGATTTTGTTGGTGATGCTGATATGATCAACAAGATTCAACAGGGCTGGTTTGAATTCGACGTCTGCGTAGCTACACCTGATATGATGAGTGAAGTCGGTAAACTGGGTCGTCTGCTCGGTGGTAAAGGTCTCATGCCTAACCCTAAAGCAGGTACAGTTACTTTCGACGTTACCAAGGCTGTTCAAGAAATCAAAGCCGGTAAGATCGAATACCGTCTTGACAAAGCGGGCCAAATTCACGCGCCAATCGGCAAAGTGTCTTTCAACGCTGAACAACTGAACGAGAACCTTAAAGCTCTTATGGACGCTCTGAACCGTGCGAAACCGGCTGCTGCCAAAGGTGTATACCTTAAAGGCATCGCTATTTCGTCCACAATGGGACCTAGCGCTCGTGTGAACGCGGCTGCTTTCAGATAATTAAAGGTTGACTCCTCGAGTTATCTTTGATAATCTATAACAGTTGTAAACATTAAGGTGATCAATCTTAAATGTGAATATGCTTACCGTAGACAGTAGGTGCCGTAGGGCTTAATTTCCTACCGAGGTGTTGTGATAGAAACAAAAAGTGCCAGGCTCGCCTGATTAACTTTCCGTTTTATCAAGCCTTCGTGAATCTGCGGAGGCTTTTCTAATGCCTGCGTAGGAACGGCGGAGTTTCTCCGGAATAACCGCCGTGACATAAATTTTCAGGAGGTGTATATAATTGGCAAATGCAAAAGTAATCCAAGCTAAACAGGATGCGGTTGATGTTGTGACTGGCAAACTGCAGAACAGTGTCTCCACTGTTGTTGCAGACTACCGCGGATTGAACGTATCGCAAGTGACTGAACTGCGTAAGCAGCTTCGTGAAGCTGGCGTTGAGTTTCAAGTCCTGAAGAACACATTGCTTCGCCGTGCAACTGCGGCAGCTGAGCTGACTGATCTGGACGCTGTCCTGACGGGTCCTACAGCGATCGCATTCAGCGAGACTGATGCGGTAGTAGCAGCTAAGATTCTAAATGACTTCGCTAAGAAGAACGACGCTTTGAAACTGAAAGGCGGCGTTGTAGAAGGTAAAGTTATCGATGCGGACCAACTGAAAGCACTGGCTGAACTGCCATCCCGCGATGGTTTGCTCTCCATGCTGCTTAGCGTGCTTCAAGCTCCAATGCGCAACTTCGCGCTTGCAGTTAAAGCTGTTGCTGAGAAAGAAGAACAGAGCGCGTAAGCCTTTGCTTCCAGCTTCATAATCAAGACCACAAACCAATTCAAATATAATGGAGGTTCAATCATGAGCAAAGAAACAATCTTAGAAGAAATTAAAGGCATGAGCGTACTGGAACTGAACGACCTGGTAAAAGCAATCGAAGAAGAATTCGGCGTAACTGCAGCAGCTCCAGTAGCAGCTGGCGGCGCTGTAGCAGCTGTTGAAGCTGAACAGTCCGAATTCGACGTAATTTTGACAAGCGCTGGCGCTTCCAAAATCAACGTTATCAAAATCGTTCGCGAAATCACAGGTCTTGGCTTGAAAGAAGCTAAAGAAGTTGTAGATAACGCTCCAAAAGCAATCAAAGAAAAAGTAAGCAAAGAAGAAGCCGAAGCTACCAAAGCAAAATTGGAAGAAGCAGGCGCAGCTGTAGAAGTAAAATAAGTTGATTCAATAGGTACTGCCCCGGAGCAGAAGTCATTCTCTCCGGTTTCCGCAACCCCCTTGAACTTGTTCAAGGGGGTTGCTCTATAAGGGAGCCTTGCAGGTATGTGTAGTTCAACGTGAAAGGGAGGATAGTATGTCGCAGCATTATTACTCGCAGCAGCCGGAAGCGCGTCATGACAGACGCAGCATCGATACGGAGCTGAGAGGCAAACGCCTACGCTTTACCAGCGACGCCGGTGTTTTTTCAAAAGGAGATATTGATCATGGCAGCCGTGTTCTGATTGAGGCGATGGAGATTCCGGAGGATGCGAAGGTGCTGGATGTGGGTTGTGGTTACGGGCCTATAGGGATTAGTGCGGCGCATCTCGCTTCCAAGGGACATGTAACGATGATTGATATCAACAGCCGTGCGGTAGAGCTTGCCCGCGAGAATGCGCAGCATAATGGAATCCGCAATGTTACGGTGATGGAAAGTGATGTGCTATCGGCAGTAGAGGGGCAGTCCTTCGATGTGATTCTAACCAACCCGCCGATTCGCGCCGGCAAGGCCGTAGTTCATGCGATTTTTGAACAGGCGTATGATCATTTGAATGAGGGCGGTTGTCTGTGGGTTGTCATTCAGAAGAAGCAGGGTGCGCCGTCGGCGGTTGCCAAGCTGGAGAGTATGTTTGCAGTGGTAGAAGAAGTAGGGAAAGACAAGGGCTATAGAATCTTAAAAGCTCAAAAATAAATAATAATACTCATTGACATGCGATGTCCGTAGTGGTATTATTATAAAATGTCAGTATTAAGCTAGGCTCCATGTCTTTAGTTTGCTGAAATGTCAAGTGATATATTGTCGCCCGGTAAGCGCATGCCGCACGGCAGGTTTTTGCGAATTCCGTTCTCTATGTTCCTGTCACGGCGAAGGTCGCCGGGGCAATAGATAATAGCGCATGAACTGTAGCCTGGTGACGTATAATACGCACGTTTTGGGCAAATCTACTGGATAAGGAGTATTTTGGCCGTGGATAGATGTGCTCTTTTTTCGAAAGATTTCGATAAGGGGCTTTTCTGTATTTATGGCTGAATCCTTGTGTTATGGTTCCATTATACGGGTCCAAACAAGGGTTCGCAATCAATTTTTAAGTGAGTAGACATGAGGGGTGAGTAAAGTTGGCAGGACATCTTGTTCAGTATGGTCGACGCACTCGGCGGAGCTATGCGAGAATTAACGAGGTACTCGAGGTCCCGAACCTGATCGAGATCCAACAAAAATCTTATGATTGGTTTTTGGAGGAAGGATTGCGGGAAATGTTCCAGGACATCTCGCCGATCCAGGATTTCACAGGGAATTTGGTACTAGAGTTCATTGATTACAGCCTGGGTGAACCGAAGTACACGGTTGACGACGCTAAAGAGCGGGACGTAACATATGCAGCACCTCTGCGTGTGAAGGTGCGTCTCATCAATAAGGAGACCGGTGAGGTTAAAGAGCAGGAAGTGTTCATGGGAGATTTCCCTCTGATGACGGAAACCGGCACTTTTATTATCAATGGTGCGGAACGGGTTATTGTCAGCCAGTTGGTTCGCTCTCCAAGCGTCTATTTCAGCACAAAAGTGGATAAGAACGGCAAAAAAACTTACACCGCCACAGTAATTCCAAATCGCGGAGCCTGGCTGGAGCTTGAGACCGACGCTAAGGACATCATGTATGTCCGTATCGACCGGACTCGTAAGATCCCGGTAACAGTCCTCTTGCGTGCTCTGGGCTTCGGCAGTGATGCTGAAATTCTGGAACTGCTTGGCAATGATGAATATATTCGCAACACGCTGGATAAAGACAACACGGATTCCACGGAGAAGGCGCTTATTGAAATCTACGAGCGTCTGCGTCCGGGCGAACCACCTACACTTGATAATGCCAAGAGCTTGCTCGTCGCACGTTTCTTTGACCCGAAACGTTATGATTTGGCCAATGTAGGCCGTTACAAAATCAACAAAAAGTTGCATATTAAGAATCGTCTGTTCAATCAGCGTCTGGCACAGCCTTTGGTTGATGAATCTACCGGAGAAATCCTGGCAGAATCCGGCCAAATGGTGGACCGCCGCCTGCTTGATGAGCTGATTCCTTATTTCGAGAAGAGTATGGCTGCCAAAAACTACCGTGTAACCGGCGGTGTAATGGACAGCGAAGATATTCCGCTTCAGACCATTGACGTATTCTCGCCAATCGAAGAAGGCCGTATCATCAAACTGATCGCCAATGGCAACATTGATAAATCGGTTAAGCATATTACTCAGGCTGATATTATATCCTCAATCAGCTACTTTATTAATTTGCTGCATGGTATCGGCAACACGGATGATATTGACCATCTGGGTAACCGCCGTCTGCGTTCTGTAGGTGAGCTTCTGCAGAATCAGTTCCGGATCGGTCTATCCCGTATGGAGCGCGTAGTCCGCGAGAGAATGTCGATTCAGGATGCCAATGCGATTACACCGCAGGCGCTGATCAACATCCGTCCGGTTATCGCATCGATCAAAGAGTTCTTCGGCAGTTCGCAGCTGTCCCAGTTCATGGATCAGACGAACCCGCTTGCCGAGCTTACGCATAAGCGCCGTCTGTCTGCACTCGGACCCGGCGGTCTGACTCGTGAACGCGCAGGCTTTGAAGTCCGCGACGTCCATCACAGTCACTATGGCCGTATGTGTCCTATCGAGACTCCAGAAGGTCCGAATATCGGTCTGATCAACTCCTTGTCCACCTTCGCCCGCATCAATGAATACGGCTTTATCGAAGCTCCGTATCGTTGGGTAGATCCGAAGACAGGTAAGGTAACTGAGCAAATCGATTATCTGACTGCCGATGAAGAAGATAACTATGTAGTTGCACAGGCTAATGTACTGATCGATGAGGATGGCTCCTTTAAGGAAGACCAGGTTATCGTTCGTTACAACAAGGATTCAGACAACATCACTACTATGCCTAGCAACCGTGTAGACTACATGGACGTTTCGCCAAAACAGGTCGTATCGGTCGCAACGGCGCTCATCCCGTTCCTTGAGAACGATGACTCCAACCGCGCACTGATGGGATCGAACATGCAGCGTCAGGCTGTTCCGCTTCTTATTCCTAAGGCTCCGCTTGTAGGGACAGGGATGGAGCATAAGTCTGCTAAAGACTCCGGCGTATGTATTGTCTCCAAATATGACGGTATTATCGAACGCTCCTCTGCCAATGAAATCTGGCTGCGCCGTGTTGAGGCAGTTGAAGGCAAGGAAGTCAAAGGCGATATCGTTAAATATAAATTACACAAATTCATGCGTTCGAACCAGGGTACCTGTATTAACCAGCGTCCACTGGCTAAACGTGGGGATATCGTCAAAAAAGGTGACATCCTGGCAGATGGACCTTCCACAGAAATGGGCGAACTTGCGCTTGGCCGCAACGTAGTCGTTGCGTTCATGACTTGGGAAGGCTACAACTACGAGGATGCGATCCTGCTGAGTGAGAAGCTGGTGAAGGAAGATGTATACACTTCGATCCACATCGAGGAATACGAATCCGAAGCCCGTGATACGAAGCTCGGACCTGAAGAGATCACACGTGATATTCCTAACGTCGGTGAAGAGGCGCTCCGCAATCTGGATGAGCGCGGAATTATCCGTATCGGTGCGGAAATCAATGCCGGCGATATTCTGGTAGGTAAGGTTACTCCGAAGGGTGTAACTGAGCTGACTGCTGAGGAACGCCTGCTGCATGCGATCTTCGGTGAGAAGGCCCGTGAAGTTCGTGATACCTCCCTGCGTGTTCCGCATGGTAGTGATGGTATTATCGTTGACGTCAAAGTATTCACACGTGAGAACGGCGATGAGCTGCCTCCTGGCGTGAATCAGCTGGTTCGTGTCTACATCGCCCAGAAGCGTAAAATTTCTGAAGGTGACAAGATGGCCGGACGTCACGGTAACAAGGGTGTCGTTGCCCGTATCCTGCCAGAAGAAGATATGCCGTTCCTTCCTGACGGTACGCCGGTACAGGTTGTCCTGAACCCGCTGGGCGTTCCTTCCCGTATGAACATCGGACAGGTGCTTGAAGTCCATATTGGTATGGCTGCACTGCGTTTGGGTATCCACGTGGCTACTCCGGTATTCGACGGAGCCCGTGAGTATGACGTGTTCGATACGATGGAAGAAGCCGGTATGCAGCGTAATGGTAAGACTGTGCTGTATGACGGACGTACAGGCGAGCGCTTCGAGCGTGAGGTTACTGTCGGCGTCATGCACATGATCAAGCTTGCGCACATGGTTGACGATAAGATTCATGCCCGTTCCACAGGTCCTTACTCACTCGTTACACAACAGCCACTGGGCGGTAAAGCTCAGTTCGGCGGACAGCGTTTCGGGGAGATGGAAGTGTGGGCGCTTGAAGCTTACGGCGCGGCGTATACACTGCAAGAGATTTTGACCGTGAAATCCGATGATGTGGTCGGCCGTGTGAAAACGTACGAATCCATTGTCAAAGGTGAAAATGTTCCAGAACCGGGTGTACCGGAATCGTTCAAGGTATTGATCAAGGAACTGCAGTCGCTCGGGATGGATGTCAAAATCCTCAGCGGTGACGAGCAGGAGATCGAGATGAAGGAACTGGACGATGAGGACGAGACGTCAGGCGATAAGCTGAGCCTCAATTTGGAAGGCGCAGAAGTCGGCATAGAGTAGTTCACCAGCAAGCCAATAATTTCATTACACAAAGGACCATGCCCTCTGTTGACTTCAGCGTCAAGAGAGGGCTGTGGTACTAAATCAGGATATAGGTTAAGGAGGGTTGCTCCTTGTTGGACGTTAACAATTTTGAATTTATGAAAATCGGGCTCGCTTCCCCGGAAAAAATTCGTTCTTGGTCCCGCGGAGAAGTTAAAAAACCGGAAACCATTAACTATCGTACATTGAAACCGGAAAAAGAGGGTCTCTTTTGCGAACGTATTTTTGGACCGCAAAAGGACTGGGAATGTCACTGTGGTAAATACAAACGCGTCCGTTATAAGGGCGTAGTGTGCGACCGCTGCGGCGTGGAAGTTACCCGCGCTAAAGTCCGCCGCGAACGTATGGGCCACATCGAACTGGCAGCTCCTGTATCTCATATCTGGTATTTCAAAGGTATTCCAAGCCGTATGGGTCTGGCACTGGATATGTCTCCTAGATCGCTCGAAGAGATTATCTACTTTGCATCTTATGTTGTAACTGATCCAGGGGAAACTCCGCTGGAGAAGAAGCAGCTGCTGTCCGAGAAAGAATACCGCAGCTACCGTGAGAAATATGGCTACGGATTCCAGGCCGGCATGGGTGCAGAAGCTGTCAAAAAGCTGCTTCAGGATATCGACATCGATAAAGAACTGGAATTCCTCAAAGAAGAGCTGCGTACCGCTCAAGGCCAGCGCCGCAACCGGGCAATCAAACGTCTGGAAGTCATTGAGGCCTTCCGCAACTCCGGCAACAAGCCTGACTGGATGATCATGGATGTACTCCCGGTTATCCCTCCGGAGCTTCGTCCAATGGTTCAGCTTGATGGCGGCCGTTTTGCTACTTCTGACCTTAATGACCTGTACCGCCGTGTAATTAACCGGAACAACCGTCTGAAAAGACTGCTGGACCTCGGCGCGCCTGACATTATCGTTCAGAATGAGAAACGGATGCTTCAGGAAGCTGTAGATGCGCTGATTGACAACGGCCGCCGCGGCCGTCCTGTAACAGGACCAGGTAACCGTCCGCTCAAATCGCTCAGCCATATGCTGAAAGGTAAACAGGGACGTTTCCGCCAGAACTTGCTCGGTAAACGTGTTGACTATTCCGGCCGTTCGGTTATCGTCGTAGGACCTTACCTGAAGATGTACCAATGCGGTCTTCCTAAGAAGATGGCACTGGAACTCTTCAAACCGTTTGTAATGAAAGAACTGGTTAACAAAGGGCTGGCCCACAACATAAAGAGCGCGAAGCGTAAGGTTGAGCGCGTAAGTCCTGAAGTATGGGATGTGCTTGAAGAGGTAATCAGAGAGCATCCGGTTCTGCTGAACCGTGCCCCTACGCTGCATAGACTGGGTATCCAGGCGTTCGAACCGATTCTGGTAGAAGGTCACGCGATCCGTCTTCACCCGCTCGTATGTACGGCTTACAATGCCGACTTTGACGGTGACCAGATGGCGGTACACGTTCCTCTGTCCGCTGAGGCTCAAGCTGAAGCCCGTATTCTCATGCTGGCGTCCGGTAACATCCTGAACCCTAAGGACGGCAAGCCGGTCGTTACCCCTTCCCAGGATATGGTCCTTGGTACGTTCTACCTGACCATGGACAACAAGGAAGAAAAGGGTACCGGGATGATCCTGCGTAACGTGAATGAAGCGGTCTCTGCTTATCAGCGCGGAACTGCGGGTCTGCATGCACGTGTTGCTATTCCTGTTAAGGCTCTGGGTAAAACCAGCTTCACAGAAGCGCAGCAGAATGCTCTGCTGATCACTACTGTGGGTAAGATTATCTTCAACGAAATCTATCCAAGCAGCTTCCCGTATATCAACGAAGCTACCAAAACTAACCTGCTGCAGGGAACTCCTGAGAAGTACTTCATCTATGAAAAGGGTGCGGATGTCCGCGAACTGATCATGGCAGCTCCGGAAGCCAGTGCTGTAGGTAAAGAATATCTGGGCCTCATTATCGCCCGCTGCTTTGAGACTTATCACACCACCAAGACTTCAGTGATTCTGGATAAAATTAAGCAACTCGGCTTTACGTACTCTACACGTTCCGGTGTTACGGTTGCCGTATCGGATGTTATCGTGCCTGAGGAAAAAGCTACCATTCTTAAGGAATCCGAAGCTAAGGTTGATGTGGTTGCGAATCAATACCGCCGTGGTCTGATTACCAATGATGAGCGGTATGACCGCGTTATCGAGATTTGGTCGAAGACCAAGGATGATCTGACTAACGTATTGCTTAAATCAATGGACCGCTTCAACTCCATCATGCTCATGGTCGACTCCAAGGCGCGTGGTAACAAATCGCAGATCACCCAGCTCGGTGGGATGCGTGGTCTGATGGCAACACCTTCGGGCCGAATCTTTGAATTGCCAATCAAAGCGAACTTCCGTGAAGGCCTAACCGTCCTCGAGTACTTTATCTCCACTCACGGAGCGCGTAAAGGTCTGGCCGATACAGCGCTGCGTACAGCGGATTCCGGGTACCTGACGCGCCGTCTGGTTGACGTAGCGCAGGATGTTATTGTCCGTGAAGAAGATTGTGGTACTGATAAAGGCTTCATGGTTAGCCGGATTCAGGATGGCAAGGAAGTCATTGAGGATCTCTACGACCGTATTGAAGGCCGTTATTCCTTCGAGACCGTCCGTCATCCTGAGACGAAGGAAATCATCGTTCACCGTAACGATCTGATTGACTCGGATAAGGCTGAAGAAATCGTGAATGCTGGCGTGACCAAGCTACAGATCCGCTCTGTACTGAGCTGCCGTGCCCGTCACGGTGTCTGCAAGAAGTGCTACGGACGTAACCTGGCAACAGGTAAATTCGTGGAAATCGGGGAGGCTGTCGGTATTATTGCCGCACAATCCATCGGTGAACCGGGAACACAGCTTACCATGCGTACGTTCCATACCGGTGGTGTAGCCGGAGACGATATTACGCAAGGTTTGCCGCGTATCCAGGAGCTGTTTGAAGCCCGTAACCCTAAAGGTCAGGCTACAATCAGTGAGATTGACGGGGTAGTTAAGGAAATCCGCGAAACCAAGGACCGCCGCGAGATCGAAGTCCAGGGTGAAGCAGAGTCCAAAACGTATTCCATCACTTACGGCTCCCGTCTGCGTGTCAGCGAAGGCCAGGAGATTGAGGCCGGCGATGAATTAACAGACGGTTCAATTGACCCTAAAGAAATGCTGCGTATCAAAGGGATCCGCGGGGTACAGAACTACATTCTGCAAGAAGTACAGCGTGTATACCGTAACCAGGGCGTTGAAATCAATGATAAGCACATTGAAGTTATGATCAAGCAGATGCTGCGCAAAATCCGTATTATCGATGCCGGAGATACCAGTCTCCTGCCGGGTGCATTTGCGGATATTCATGAATATGAAGCAGCCAACAAGGAAGCCATTCTTGCCGGCAATGAACCAGCAGTCGCCAAACCGGTTCTGCTCGGGATTACCAAGGCCTCTCTGGAAACTGATTCATTCCTGTCTGCGGCATCCTTCCAGGAAACTACCCGCGTCTTAACAGATGCAGCTATTAAGGGTAAAGTGGATAAGCTGCTCGGTCTGAAAGAGAAT
Source organism: Paenibacillus sp. FSL M7-0896 (assembly GCF_037975415.1). Classification (NCBI taxonomy): domain Bacteria; kingdom Bacillati; phylum Bacillota; class Bacilli; order Caryophanales; family Paenibacillaceae; genus Paenibacillus; species Paenibacillus sp. FSL M7-0896. The sequence goes on along the minus strand of NZ_CP150250.1, from coordinate 6,546,841 downwards.
GTAATCATCGGTAAGCTGATTCCTGCAGGTACAGGCATGAATCGTTACCGTAATGTGAAGCTGAGCGATCCGAATGCTGAAAGCAGTGAAGAAGCTTTAGAGCCGGTACCCGCTGAATAATTGAATACTCATGGCAAGCAGTATCCGCGTCACGCAGAAATCTGGCGTGACGCGGCTGTCTGCTGTGATTATTAATAAATTTATTGTCGTTTTTCTTGACATCATGTGCTGAGGATGCTAATATGTCTAAGGTGCGTGAGTAGTCTTGTCATTCTTATTCAGTGGAGGTAATGATTTTCATGACTGATGACAGAGGGTTACAGGATGCTCAGGTCAAGATCGGTTCCAAGCAAACCGTTAAGGCGGTGGAGTTGGGCCAAGCCGCAGAAGTCTATGTGGCAGAGGACGGAGATCAACGGCTTACTTCCAGAATTGTAATGCTTTGCAACAAACAAGGTGTGAAGGTCACTTATGTGGACACGATGCTGAATTTGGGCAAGGCCTGCGGTATAGAAGTTGGTGCTGCGATGGCAGCCGTCTTAAAACAATAGCAGCAAGAGAACGTTTTTGTACCGGGGTACACTTCGGCAGCAAGGACTTTTCATTTGTCTTTTTATGAACCACCTGGGTCTGTGGACTTAATGTTTGTAAATTGACTATCATTTCAGGAAGGGGGTGGCACAACATGCCAACTATTAATCAATTGGTTCGTAAAGGCCGTCAAGCCAAAATCGAAAAATCCAAATCTCCCGCTCTTCAAAAAGGGTTCAACGCCCTCAAGCGTGAGGCTACAAATTTGAGCGCTCCGCAGAAACGCGGTGTATGCACTCGTGTAGGCACAATGACTCCACGTAAACCAAACTCAGCACTTCGTAAGTATGCCCGTGTTCGTCTGACGAACCGTCTTGAGGTGACTGCTTACATTCCGGGTATCGGACACAACCTTCAAGAGCACAGTGTAGTATTGCTGCGCGGAGGTAAAGTTAAGGACCTTGCAGGAGTTCGTTACCACATCGTTCGTGGTGCACTGGATACTGCAGGTGTTGCTAACCGGATGCAGGCTCGCTCCAAGTATGGTGCGAAACGTCCTAAAGTCAAGAAATAAGATGAGCTTATCAGAATAATAACCATATAAGAAAGGGGGATATCCATGCCACGCAAAGGTCCAGTTACTAAAAGAGATGTATTGCCAGATCCATTGTATAATAGCAAGTTGGTTACTCGTTTGATCAACCGTATTATGCTGGGTGGTAAAAGAGGTGTCGCTCAAAGCATTTTGTACAATTCGTTCAAGTTGATTCAAGAACGTACAGGTAAAGAGCCGATGGAAGTTTTCGAAGCTGCCATCAAGAATATCATGCCTGTATTGGAAGTTAAAGCTCGTCGTGTCGGCGGTGCTAACTACCAAGTACCTATTGAGGTTAAACCTGAAAGACGTACTGCTTTGGGATTACGTTGGCTTGTAAACTACTCACGCAACCGCGGTGAGAAGACTATGGAAGAACGTTTGGCGGCTGAGATTATTGATGCTTCCAACAACACAGGCGCTTCCGTTAAGAAACGTGAAGACACACACAAGATGGCTGAAGCGAACAAAGCGTTTGCTCACTACCGCTGGTAGGATTGCAGTCGTTCAAATAACTTCTATTTTGAAAGGAGATCCATTTCATGGCAAGAGAGTTCTCCTTAAAAAATACACGTAATATCGGGATCATGGCGCATATTGATGCTGGTAAGACTACTACCACTGAGCGGATTCTATTCTACACAGGCCGTACGCACAAAATCGGTGAAGTTCACGAGGGTGCTGCTACAATGGACTGGATGGAACAAGAACAGGAGCGCGGAATCACGATTACTTCCGCTGCTACAACTGCTGCATGGAAGGGTCACCGCATCAATATCATTGATACCCCAGGACACGTTGACTTCACCGTTGAAGTTGAACGTTCCCTGCGTGTATTGGATGGGGCAGTTGGTGTATTTAGTGCGAAAGAGGGCGTAGAACCTCAGTCCGAAACCGTATGGAGACAGGCTGACCGTTACAACGTTCCACGGATCGCATATGTGAACAAAATGGACATTATCGGTGCGGATTTCCTTAACGTTATCGAAACGATGCGTGATCGTCTTCAAGCCAATGCAGTTGCTATTCAACTGCCAATCGGTGCAGAAAATGATTTCGCAGGTATCATCGACCTCGTTGAGCAAAAAGCACATATGTTCAGAGATGATTTGGGCCAAAATATTGAAGTTACGGATATTCCGGAAGAATATTTGGCAAAGGTTGAGGAACTGCGTCTCGAGCTGATCGAGAAAGTTGCTGAACTTGATGAAGATCTGACTATGAAGTACCTGGAAGGCGAAGAAATTACTATTCCGGAAATCAAAGCTGCTCTGCGCAAAGGCGTAGTTGAAGTTAAAATTTTCCCAGTAATTTGCGGCTCTTCTTACCGTAACAAAGGGATTCAGCTTATGCTGGATGCTGTTGTTGATTACTTGCCATCACCTTTGGATGTACCGGCTATTACGGGTCATCTGGAGGATGGAACAGAAGCGGAACGTCATCCTTCGGATGAAGAGCCATTCGGTGCCTTGGCATTTAAGATCATGACAGACCCTTATGTTGGTAAACTCACGTTCTTCCGTGTATACTCCGGTATCCTGGAATCAGGTTCTTATGTAATTAATGCTACTAAGGGCAAACGTGAGCGTATTGGGCGTATCCTGCAGATGCATGCGAACAGCCGTCAAGAAATCTCCATCGTTTACGCTGGTGATATCGCGGCAGCCGTTGGTCTGAAGGACACTAGCACAGGCGATACACTCTGCGACGAGAAGCATCCGATCATTCTGGAATCCATGAACTTTCCAGATCCGGTTATCGAAATCGCAGTCGAGCCAAAAACCAAAGCTGACCAAGATAAACTGGGTGTTGCTCTCGGAAAGTTGACTGAAGAGGATCCTACTCTTCGTGCTCACACTGATGAAGAAACAGGCCAAACCATCCTGGCAGGTATGGGTGAGCTTCACTTGGACATCATCATCGACCGTATGCGTCGTGAATTCAAAGTAGAAACCAATGTGGGTAAACCACAGGTTGCCTACCGCGAAACGTTCAAGGCATCTGCCCGCGTAGAAGGCAAGTTTGTTCGCCAATCCGGCGGTCGCGGTCAGTACGGTCACGTATGGGTTGAGTTTGAACCCCTCGAGCCAGGTACTGGCAGCCAATTCGAAAGTAAAGTTGTCGGTGGCTCGGTTCCAAGAGAATACATCGCTCCTGCACTTGCCGGTATTGAAGAGCAAATGAAGAACGGCGTTATTGCAGGCTTCCCGCTTGTTGACGTTAAAGCTACCATCGTAGATGGTTCTTACCATGATGTTGACTCCAACGAAATGGCGTTCAAAATTGCCGGTTCGATGGCGCTTAAAGCTGCAAAAGAAAAATGTCAACCTGCATTGCTTGAGCCAATCATGAAAGTGGAAGTAACTGTTCCTGAGGAATACATGGGCGATGTAATGGGTATGCTGAACTCCCGTCGCGGTAGAATCGAAGGTATGGATTCCCGTGGTGGAGCGCAAATTATCCGTGCGAAGGTGCCTTTGTCCGAAATGTTCGGATACTCCACAACACTCCGTTCCGGTACTCAAGGACGCGGCGTATTCTCAATGGAGCTTTCTCACTATGAAGAAGTACCTAAATCCATTGCTGAAGAAATCGTAGCCAAGAACAAAGGCGGAGAATAAGCTTAATTTTTAACTTGCCGTCCGGGTATAACACTTAAGTCACCTTAGAACTGCTAATAGGCGGACGGCTCAAATATATGGACCCCACAATAAGGAGGAACTGTTCAAATGGCAAAGGCAAAGTTTGAACGTAACAAACCGCACGTTAACATCGGTACTATTGGTCACGTCGACCATGGTAAAACAACTCTGACTGCTGCAATCACAACTGTATTGTCCAAAAAATACGGTGGTGCTGCTGTAGCATTCGACCAAATTGATAAGGCTCCTGAAGAACGCGAACGCGGTATCACTATCTCCACCGCTCACGTTGAATATGAAACTCCTAACCGTCACTACGCTCACGTAGACTGCCCTGGACACGCCGACTATGTTAAAAACATGATCACTGGCGCAGCGCAAATGGACGGAGCGATCCTGGTTGTATCCGCAGCTGACGGCCCTATGCCACAGACTCGTGAACACATCCTGCTGTCCCGTCAAGTAGGCGTTCCTTACATCGTTGTATTCCTGAACAAATGCGACATGGTTGAGGACGAAGAGTTGCTTGAATTGGTTGAAATGGAAGTTCGCGATCTGCTTAGCGAATACGACTTCCCAGGCGATGACACTCCAATCGTTCGTGGATCTGCTCGTGAAGCTCTGCAGAACCCTGATGGCGAGTATGCACAGAAGATCGTTGAAATGTTCGAAACGATCGACACATACATCCCGCTTCCAGAACGTCAGACTGACAAGCCTTTCTTGATGCCTGTCGAAGATGTATTCTCCATCACTGGCCGCGGTACTGTGGCAACTGGTCGCGTAGAACGCGGAACAGTTAAAGTCGGAGAAGAAATCGAAATCGTTGGTATTCACGAAGAAACTAAGAAGTCTGTAGTTACTGGCGTGGAAATGTTCCGCAAATTGCTTGATTCCGCTCAAGCTGGCGACAACATCGGCGCACTCTTGCGTGGTGTTGACCGTAACAACATCGAGCGTGGCCAAGTATTGGCTAAGCCGAACTCCGTTAAGCCACACACTGAGTTCACTGCTCAGATCTACGTTCTGACTAAAGAAGAAGGCGGACGTCACAAACCATTCTTCACTGGTTACCGTCCACAGTTCTACTTCCGTACAACTGACGTAACTGGCATCATCAACCTGCCAGAAGGTACTGAAATGGTTATGCCTGGTGACAACATCACTGTAACTGTTCAGCTGATCTCCCCAATCGCTATTGAAGAAGGTACTAAATTCTCCATTCGCGAAGGCGGACGTACAGTTGGTGCCGGTTCCGTAGCTTCCATCCAGAAATAATTCAGGCTCTATCCGTTAGGATAGACTGAATATAAGTCAGGCCCCCTTCATTTGAAGGGGGCCTGTTTTATTTTATAGATAAGATTGAGAATTAGATTTCCTTCGCATAGTCCGCACTTGGCAACTTGGATAAAACCACATGCAGGCTGGACGGCGATGAACTATTATTCGTATAAGCGAATGACTCGTCACCGGCAATGTAGATGGTCTCTCCTTGGATGAAGGAGAACTCTTCCTCATTAACATGAATGGTACCGTCACCGTGTAAGGCGAGGATATAGACATCTGCTCCGGGGTGCTTGTGAACGGGCAGCTTTTGCCCAGGCATGAAATTAAGCACAAATACTACGCTATCGCCTTTTTGGAAAATGATCTTTTTGGTAAAGCGTTCCTCTTGATACTGTACGGCCTCAGCTAGTGTTTTCTTTTCCATTATAAATCCCTGCTTTCATTATATTAGTATTATTTAAAGCTTGACTTCGTACTCGCAGTGCTCATGACCGGTGACATTACATTTGATCTCTTTCACTGAAACCTTGCGGCCGAGAATTCGGCACAGAGCACCTTCAATGATAGCTCCCTCCAGATCACAGACCATTCTTTCATCTTCAAGGGAAGGTAGTCCTTTGCAGAAGCAATCGTCAACAGCGATATTAATTTTGCGCTCATCGGAATGAACAATTCGGGGAATCCCGATTTTGAGCTCCTCAAAGATCTGCAGCAGCTCTTCCACGGACTGGACAGGCAGGCTCTCGCCGATCTTTCTGCCAATGGTCACAGTCGTTCCCTTTCCGCCTAACGGCAATCCCTGGTTCATTCCAATTAGACGGATGGTCCGGAATAGTTCAAGGGGTACCATATTGCCCAGAGTTGTTCTATTCATCTGGCGCATGTCCTCAAAAGTGTATTGCTGCAAGCCCATCAACTCCTTTGCTCTCTATGAACCTATTGTATAGACAGCCGGCGCGTTAATCCTTGATATAGATCAAGTTTTATGAAAATTTGTGCGTCCAGTCACCCGGCAGCGCTTCGATCATTGATATGGTGGGATAAGCGACAGTAGAGGAGGAATGATGTATGGAATGCAATACGTGCAGTTCTCATGCCTGTGTGCGCCAGGTTCCGGTATTCAGGAGTTTGTCCGATAAAGAATTGGTTATCATAGAATCAATCACAGAATCCCATTCATATAAAAAGGGTAGCCAAGTTTGCCGAGAAGGGGAGCCGTCTGAAGCCTTGTTTGTGGTGAAGAGCGGGCTTATCAAATTAACGAAGAACAGTAAAGAAGGGAAGCAGCATATTGTCCGTTTTCTTTTCCCGGGGGATTATTTCGGTCAGTTTGCCTTGCTTCACAATAAAAATAATGATGTAACGGCGGAGATTATTGAGAGTGGAGTGGTCTGCCGGATGCACCGGAAGGATTTCATTCCCCTGCTGGAGCAGAATGCGGGCCTGGCGTTTAGCTTTCTGATGTCTGTTAGTGAGCAGCTGCATCTGGCGGAAGAAACAGCAGGGGCACTGCATATGTTTGAAGTGGAAAAACGGTTAGCCCGGCTTCTAGTCTACTTGTACACGAGGAATCTACCAGAATCAGCTCTGACAATGCAAGCTTTAAGACATTCCGTGGATCTCCCATCGGCGCAAAAAGAAGTGGCAGCGATGATCGGCACTACTGCCGAGACCCTAAGCCGTAAGCTGAACAAGCTGGAAGCGCTGAAGATCATCGCTATGCATAAAAGAACCGTGAATATTTTGGAGATGGATACTCTAATTCAGCTCGCTGAAATCAGTCATTAACAATTTTCAGATAAAACCGTGTATTTTTAAACTTTTTTTCTGGAAAAGGTGATTTGTTTTGCAAAGGCTCTTGCAATATAGCCGCCTATTAGATATAATAATAAATGTTGTTCTGAGACGTTGCGATGATGTGAGAGGTTACTGACACACCCGGCCCCTTTGCCATGAGGTCGACGTCAGAAAATTTTCACGGAGTATGTCCGATAATAAATTGGGCGATAGAAGGAGGGACTAAAATGGCAAAGCAAAAAATTCGTATTCGCTTGAAAGCATACGACCACAGAATTCTTGATCAATCCGCAGAGAAAATCGTTGAAACAGCAAAACGTTCGGGTGCTGGTGTATCCGGGCCGATTCCGCTGCCAACTGAGAAGCAAATCATTACCATTCTCCGTGCGGTACACAAGTACAAGGATTCCCGTGAACAGTTTGAGCAACGGACTCACAAACGTTTGATCGATATTGTGAACCCAACACCACAAACTGTGGATGCCTTGATGCGCTTGGATCTACCGTCCGGTGTAGATATCGAAATCAAATTGTAATTCATTAAGTAATCAGGAAAAGAAAAGAGGTGTCAACATTGAAAGGTATCTTAGGAAAAAAACTCGGTATGACTCAAGTGTTTACTCCAGAAGGTAACGTAATCGCGGTTTCTGTTATCGAAGCTGGACCTTGTGTGGTACTGCAAAAGAAAGACCTGAATATCGACGGATATGAAGCAGTGCAGTTGGGCTTTTCCGATAAAAAGGAAAGTCGCTCCAACAAGCCTGAACAGGGTCACGCCAAAAAGGCAAATGCAACACCTAAGCGCTACGTTCGCGAAATTCGCGGTGTTGACCTCGGGTCACTCGAGGTTGGACAAGAGCTTAAGGCTGACATCTTCGCTGAAGGCGAGTTTGTTGACGTAACAGGTACTTCGAAGGGTAAAGGCTTCCAGGGTAACATCAAACGCTGGGGACAAAGCCGCGGACCAATGGCACACGGATCGCGTTACCACAGAAGACCGGGCTCGATGGGTTCCATCCAGGCTAACCGTGTTCCTAAGGGCAAACGCCTGCCAGGACATATGGGTCACACGACCGTAACGGTTCAAAAGCTTGAAATCATCCGGGTTGACGTAGAACGTAATGTACTGCTGGTTAAAGGCGCTATTCCAGGTCCTAAGAACAGCTTCGTGAAAGTTAAACAAACCGTTAAGAAATAATTACTGAAGAAAGGAGGAACATGAAATGCCAAAAGTAACACTTTTCAATACTAGTGGTAACGAAGTTGGCGAAGTTGAACTGAGTGATTCAGTTTTCGGTATTGAACCGAACGTACATGTGCTGCATGAAGCTGCACTTATGCAAAGAGCTTCCCTTCGTCGCGGTACACATAAAGTAAAAGGACGCTCTGAAGTGCGTGGCGGCGGACGTAAGCCTTGGAAACAAAAAGGTACAGGTCGTGCTCGTCAAGGCTCCATTCGTTCTCCACAATGGAAAGGCGGCGGCGTAGTCTTCGGACCAACACCACGCAGCTATTCCTGGAAATTGCCTAAGAAGGTTCGCCGGTTGGCCATCAAATCCGCGTTGTCCTCAAAAGTGCTTGAGAATGACATCATCGTATTGGATAGCTTGACTCTGAATGCTCCGAAGACGAAAGAATTCGCAGCGATTCTGAACAACCTTAAAGTGGGCAGCAAAGCCCTGATCGTAGCTCCTAGCTATGATGACAACGTAGCACTTTCCGCTCGTAACATCCCTGGGGTGAAATTCGTAGCGGCTGACGGCATCAATGTTCTTGACGTACTGACGTACGACAAACTGATCATCACTAAAGAAGCAGTTCTGAAGGTAGAGGAGGTGTTCGCGTAATGAAAGATCCTCGTGATATAATCAAGCGTCCAGTGATTACGGAACGCACATCCGAATACATGAGCGAACTGAAGTACGCTTTTGAAGTGGATATCCGTGCTAACAAGACCGAAATCAAAAAAGCTGTCGAGGCTATTTTTAAAGTAAAAGTCGTTAGTGTGAACACAATGCGCGTACCTGGTAAACTGAAACGTTACGGCAAATATTCCGGTTATACTCCGGAGTGGAAAAAAGCCATCGTGAAGCTTAGCCCGGACAGCAAGCCGCTTGAGTTCTTTGAAGCGGTAGAATAATACTCTTAAAGTAAGGAGGAAACTATAGTGCCAATCAAAAAGTACAAACCGACCTCTCCGGCAAGACGCAACATGTCTGTGTCTACGTTTGAAGAAATTACAACAAACCAGCCAGAGAAATCGTTGCTGTCCCCGCTGTTCAAGCATGCCGGACGCAACAACCAAGGTAAAATTACGGTTCGTCACCATGGCGGCGGACACAAACGTAAATACCGTATCATCGACTTCAAGCGGACTAAAGACGGCATACCAGGTAGCGTTGCTACAATCGAGTATGACCCGAACCGTACTTCCAATATTGCTTTGATCCACTATGCTGATGGAGAGAAACGTTATATCATCGCTCCTAAAGGCCTTAAAGTTGGGGATAAAGTTGAGTCCGGCCCTGCTGCGGACATCAAAATTGGTAACAGCCTTCCGTTGATCAACATCCCGGTAGGTACAGTTATCCACAACATCGAGTTGAAACCAGGCAAAGGCGGACAATTGGTTCGTGCTGCAGGTACTGAAGCTCAGCTGCTGGGTAAAGAAGATAAATACGTATCTGTTCGTTTGAACTCGGGTGAGGTTCGCAGAATCCTCAGCGTTTGCCGTGCGACTATCGGAGCCGTAGGTAACGGAGATCACGAACTGATCAAGATTGGTAAAGCCGGACGCAGCCGCTGGCTCGGACGTCGTCCTGAAGTACGCGGTGTTGTCATGAACCCTAACGATCACCCACACGGTGGTGGTGAAGGCCGCGCTCCAATCGGACGGAAATCGCCAATGTCACCTTGGGGCAAACCAACCCTCGGCTACAAAACGCGTAAGAAAAACAAAGCATCTGATAAATATATCGTTCGTCGCCGCACAAAATAAGACGCTTCAGGCAAGTTAGTTAAGCGCGAAGCGTCGATTCGCGGTTTTGAAGAACCGGATGAAGGGAGGATTCACACATGGGTCGCAGTTTAAAGAAGGGGCCGTTCATCGATGGCTACCTGCTGAAAAAAGTTGAGGATTTGAACGAGTCAGACAAGAAAGTCGTAGTAAAAACCTGGTCCCGTCGCTCAACCATTTTCCCTCAGTTTATCGGACATACGTTTGGTGTATATGACGGCCGCAAACACGTGCCTGTATACGTAACGGAAGATATGGTAGGTCACAAGTTGGGCGAGTTCGCGCCAACACGTACTTACAAAGGCCACGCGGGTGACGATAAGAAAACCAGAAGATAATTAACGTCTTCGTTTGAGAGGAGGGAAAACAATGGAAGCAAAAGCACATGCAAGATCGGTGCGGATTTCCGCTCGTAAAGCGAAACTGGTTGTTGACTTGATTCGCGGCAAGCAAGTGGGGGAAGCAATTGCAATTCTTCGCCACACTCCGAAGTCCGCTTCTCCGGTTGTTGAGAAGCTACTGAACTCGGCGATTGCGAACGCTGAGCATAACTACTCTATGGACGTTAACAGCTTATTCGTAAGCGAAGTTTTCGTTAACCAGGGTCCTACAATGAAACGTTTCCGTCCGCGCGCCATGGGCCGCGCAAGCCGGATCAATAAACGTACCAGCCACATTACTTTGGTGGTATCTGAGAAATAAGGAGGGATAACACGTGGGTCAAAAGGTAAATCCAGTCGGACTCCGAGTCGGTATTATTCGCGATTGGGAATCAAAATGGTATGCAGGCAAAGATTTCGGTACTCTTTTAATGGAAGACGTCAAAATCCGGGAATACCTTAAAGGCAAGTTGAAAGATTCCTCTGTTTCCCGCATCGAGATCGAAAGAGCGGCAAGCCGAGTGAACGTTACAATTCACACTGCCAAGCCAGGTATGGTAATTGGTAAAGGCGGAGCAGAAGTAGAAGTACTTCGCAGCGCAGTTACAACTATCGCCGGCGGTAAGAAAGTACACATCAACATCAATGAAATCAAACACCCTGAACTGGATGCTATTCTTGTTGCTGAAAGCATTGCACAACAGCTGGAACGTCGCGTATCGTTCCGTCGTGCTCTGAAACAAGCGATTCAAAGAACTATGCGTTCCGGCGCAAAGGGAATTAAAACTCAGGTTGGCGGACGTCTTGGCGGCGCTGAGATTGCCCGTTCAGAAGGTTATAGCGAAGGAACAGTTCCACTTCATACGCTTCGTGCTGATATCGATTACGGAACAGCTGAAGCACATACAACTTACGGCCGTATCGGCGTAAAAGTATGGATTTATCGTGGAGAAGTTCTTCCCCCAGCTAAGAAACAAGCTGCTCAGGAAGGAGGCAACTAATCATGTTGGTACCAAAGCGCGTTAAACACCGCAAGCAACAACGCGGTCACATGAAGGGTATGGCAAAAGGCGGAACCGAACTTAACTTCGGCGAATTCGGTTTGCAGGCACTGGAGCCATCTTGGATCACTAACCGTCAGATCGAAGCTGCTCGTATCGCAATGACACGTTACATCAAACGTGGCGGTCAGGTTTGGATCAAGATTTTCCCGGATAAGCCAATCACTCAGAAGCCTCTCGAGGTTCGTATGGGTAGTGGTAAAGGTAACGTTGAGAAGTGGGTAGCTGTAGTTAAACCGGGTAAGATTATGTTCGAACTCGGAGGCGTGTCGGAAGAAATCGCTCGTGAAGCGATGCGTCTTGCCGCTCACAAGCTGCCTGTAAAGACTAAGTTTGTGAAACGTGAAGAATTGGGTGGTGAAGCAAATGAAAGCTAATGAACTTCGCAACTTAACCACTGCTGAGATTGAACAGAAAATCGCCGGATTTAAGGAAGAACTTTTCAATCTCCGTTTCCAATTGGCAACAGGCCAACTGGATAACCCGACTCGGATTCGTGATGTGCGTAAGGAAATAGCTCGTGCTAAAACCGTTATCCATCAAAGAGTACTTGGGATTAGTTAAGTGACGGCGGATGCATAATCCGTAATCAGGAAGGAGGCTAATTATGAGCGAAGAGCGTAATGCACGTAAAGTGCTGATCGGTAAAGTAGTCAGCGACAAAATGGATAAAACCATCGTAATTGCTGTTGAAACCTATAAAAAGCACAATCTGTATCACAAACGCATCAAGTCCACGAAGAAATTCAAGGCACATGATGAAGAGAATGTAGCTAAAATTGGTGATGTCGTGAAAGTCATGGAAACTCGTCCATTGTCGAAGGACAAACGGTGGAGACTGGTTGAAGTGGTAGAAAAAGCGGTAATCATCTAAGACATGAAGCAGATCCCTTTCCGGAAGGAGGAAAATAATAATGATTCAACCATTTACACGTTTGCATGTGGCTGACAACTCTGGTGCGAAGGAACTGATGTGTATCCGCGTACTGGGTGGTACTGGACGCCGTACAGCAGCAATCGGCGATCTGATCGTTTGTTCCGTTAAACAAGCAACACCAGGCGGCGTTGTCAAAAAAGGTGATGTTGTTAGAGCGGTAGTTGTTCGTACAAAACGTTCGGTACGCCGTAAAGATGGATCTTACATCGCATTCGACGAAAATGCAGCTGTTGTTGTCAAAGACGACAGAAGCCCGCGCGGAACACGTATCTTCGGACCAGTTGCTCGCGAACTTCGCGACAAGGACTACATGAAGATCGTTTCCTTGGCACCGGAAGTAATCTAAAAATCCGAGTGATGCTCGGTTGTACTTGAAAAGGTCAGTTATAGGAGGTGTAATCAATGCCTAGAGTTAAAAAAGTTCTGGAATCCCATAACAATAAACTGCACGTTAAAAAAGATGATGTGGTGCTTGTGATCAGCGGGAAAGACAAAGGTAAAAAAGGCCGTGTCATCGCTGCTTATCCTCGTGAAAACCGCGTCCTGGTAGAAGGCGTGAACATGGTGAAGAAACACCAGAAGCCTAACCAGTTGAATCCGCAAGGCGGAATCATCGAACAGGAAGCTTCGATTCATGTGTCTAACGTAATGCACATTGATCCGAAGAGCGGGAAAGTTACGCGTATCGGCTATAAAGTACTAGATAACGGTAAGAAGGTTCGGGTAGCAAAAAGATCCGGAGAGATTATCGACTAATACAGTCCTAATGAAAGGAGGTAAATCTTCATGGCAGCAAGAATGAAAGAACGTTATCTGAATGAAATCACACCATCTTTGATGCAGAAGTTTAACTACACAACAGTTATGCAAGTGCCTAAGATCGAGAAGATCGTCATCAACATGGGTGTAGGTGACGCTGTTCAAAACTCCAAAGTACTTGACGCTGCAGTTAACGATATGCAACTGATTTCTGGTCAAAAGCCGGTTATCACTAAAGCTAAGAAATCCATCGCCGGTTTCAAACTGCGCGAGAATATGCCGATCGGGGTTAAAGTAACACTGCGCGGCGAGCGTATGTATTACTTCCTGGATAAATTGATCAACGTAACGCTTCCACGCGTTCGTGACTTCCGTGGTGTTTCCAGCAAAGCCTTTGATGGCCGTGGTAACTACACACTGGGTCTTAAAGAACAATTGATCTTCCCGGAAATCGAGTATGACAAAGTGGATAAGGTTCGCGGTATGGACATCGTTATTGTAACGACTGCTAAGACGGACGAGGAATCCCGTGAGCTGCTGAATCAGCTGGGAATGCCTTTCACAAAATAAGAATCATCCATTTCTCCGAAAATGTTTAGGAGGTGTCAGTCTAAGTGGCAAAGACTTCAATGAAAGTTAAACAACAACGCGAGCCTAAGTTCAAAGTACGTGCATACACACGTTGCGAGCGTTGCGGTCGTCCACATTCGGTACTGCAAAAGTTCAAAATTTGCAGAATTTGTTTCCGTGAATTAGCTTATAAAGGCCAGATTCCTGGCGTGAAAAAAGCAAGTTGGTAAGAAGTTTATAAACGGGAAGGAGGTTTACACACATGACTATGTCTGATCCTATTGCAGATATGCTTACTCGTATTCGTAACGCCAACACTGTGCGTCACGAGACAGTAGAAATGCCTGCTTCTACTATGAAAAAACAAATCGCGGACATCTTGAAGCGTGAGGGCTTCATCCGTGATGCTGAATTCGTTGAAGATAGCAAACAAGGGATTATCCGTATTTTCCTGAAATACGGCCCAAGCCAGGAGCGCGTTATCACTGGTCTGAAAAGAATCAGTAAACCAGGTCTTCGCGTATACACGAAGAGCAATGAAGTGCCTCGTGTACTCGGTGGTCTTGGAATCGCGATTATCTCCACATCTAAGGGAGTTATGACCGACAAAGAAGCTCGTCAATCTAAATCCGGCGGAGAAGTTGTCTGCTACATTTGGTAATAAACGTCACAAGATAAGGAGGTGCAACACATGTCTCGTATTGGTCGCAAACCAATCGCAGTACCTAGCGGTGTAGATGTCACTTTGGACAACGCCGTTATTACAGTAAAAGGTCCTAAAGGCACTTTGACTCGTGAGCTTCATAAAGACATGAAGATTACAGTTGAAAATAACGAAATCACTGTTGTTCGCCCGTCGGACAACAAATTGCATCGTTCACTTCACGGCACAACCCGCTCCGTTGTCAACAACATGGTGAGTGGTGTGACTGAAGGTTTCTCGAAATCTCTGGAACTGGTTGGGGTCGGATATCGTGCAAGCAAATCCGGAGATAAGATCGTATTGAACGTTGGTTACTCCCACCCGGTTGAAATTACACCGGAAGCGGGTATCGAGTTCGATGTTCCTGCGAACACGAAGATCATCGTTAGAGGGATTGACAAAGAACGCGTTGGCGCTTATGCTGCCAAAATTCGTTCCGTACGTGAACCTGAACCATACAAAGGTAAAGGTATCAAATATGAAGGCGAGCGTATCATCCGCAAGGAAGGTAAAGCTGGTAAGAAGAAATAACCAGCTCTACCTTAATTGTAAGATACCCCGTGCATCTTAAAGTGAAGCTGTTTACGGCAAACTGAAGGGAGTGAAAGGGAAGTCATGATTACAAAAGAGGATAAAAACAAGGCTCGTCTCAAAAGACACCTGCGTGTTCGTAAGAAGATCCAGGGTACTACTGAGCGTCCACGTTTGAATGTGTTCCGTTCTTCGAAACACATCTACGCTCAACTGATCGATGATGTGACTGGCGTTACTATCGTATCGGCCTCCACACTTGATAAGGAATTGAGTGCTACAATCGGAAATGGCGGCAGCGTTGAAGCTGCAAGCAAAGTGGGTCAATTGATCGCTGAGCGCGCCAAAGAAAAGGGTTATGCAGTGGTTGTATTTGACCGCGGTGGATACTTGTACCATGGACGGATTCAGGCTCTGGCTAGCGCAGCTCGCGAAGCTGGTCTTGAATTCTAGAATATTTCTAAAAGGAGGTTAACGACTTGCGTGTAGATCCGAACAGTTTAGAACTGACAGAAAGAGTTGTACACATCAACCGTGTTGCAAAAGTTGTAAAAGGCGGACGCCGTTTCAGCTTTAGTGCACTTGTTGTTGTGGGCGACGGCAACGGCTACGTTGGTGCTGGTATCGGTAAAGCCGGCGAAGTTCCGGATGCCATCCGTAAAGGCATTGAAGACGCCAAGAAAAACCTGATCCACATTCCAATCGTAGGAACTTCGATTCCTCACCTGGTTACTGGACATTTCGGCGCAGGACGCGTTCTGCTGAAACCAGCATCCGAAGGTACCGGCGTTATCGCTGGTGGACCGGTTCGTGCGGTGCTTGAATTGGCAGGCGTTGGCGATATCTTGACAAAATCTTTGGGTTCTTCGAATTCCATGAACATGGTCAATGCTACTCTAGAGGGACTTTCCCGTCTGAAGCGCATTGAAGAGGTCGCGAAGCTTCGCGGCAAATCTGTCGAAGAATTACGCGGTTAAGGAGGGGAACGTCAATGGCTAAATTGCAAATTACCCTCGTACGCAGTGTAATTGGACGTCCAGAAACACAACGTGTTACTGTTAAGACGCTCGGCCTGCGCAAAACCAACTCGTCCGTGGTTCACAACGACACTCCTGCAATTCGCGGGATGATCAACAAAGTGAGCCACTTGCTGTCCGTTACTGAAATTGAAGGCTAATAAGCCTCGCATAAATTAACAAACATAAGGAGGTGCAAACGATGAAGTTACATGAACTTGCTCCAGCTCCTGGATCACGGAAAGAACGCAACCGCGTTGGTCGTGGACCAAGTAGCGGTAACGGTAAAACTTCGGGCCGTGGACACAAAGGTCAAAACTCCCGTTCCGGCGGTGGTGTACGTCCAGGCTTCGAGGGTGGACAAAACCCACTCTATCGTCGTCTGCCTAAACGTGGTTTCGTCAATCCTACCCGTAAAGAGTACGCGATTGTGAACCTGGAAGATCTGAATAGCTTTGCAGAAGGAACAGAAGTAACTCCTGAGCTTTTGCTTGAAACTGGTGTTGTCAGCAACACTAAGAGCGGCATCAAGATTCTCGGCAATGGTGAACTGGCTGTTAAATTGACTGTCAAAGCAAATAAGTTCTCTCAATCTGCGGTAGAGAAAATCGAAGCTGCCGGCGGTAAAACCGAGGTGATCTAATGTTCAAGACGCTTAAGAATATATGGCATGTTGAAGATTTGCGCAAAAAGATCCTGTTTACCCTGTTCGTTCTGATCATTTACCGCATCGGTTCGTTTGTACCGGTTCCCGGTGTGAACAAAGAAGTACTGGAATCAACAAATCAGGGCGGAGACGCTTTGATGGGTCTTTTGAACACCTTCTCGGGCGGAGCGCTCAAAAACTTCTCGATTTTTGCGATCAGCATTTACCCGTATATCACAGCATCCATCATCGTTCAATTGCTTTCGATGGATGTTGTCCCTAAGTTTGCCGAATGGGCTAAGCAAGGGGAACACGGGAAAAAGCAACTGGCGCAAATTACGCGTTACGGCACAGTAGTGCTAGGTTTGATCCAAGCGTTTGCCACATCTATCGGGTTTAACCGGATTTATGGCACTGAGATGATTCCAAATGCAACCTTTGCGGATTACCTGCTTATTGCGATCATATTGACGGCGGGTACATCGTTCTTGATGTGGTTAGGTGAGCAGATCACTGAAAAGGGTATAGGAAACGGGATTTCGATCCTGATTTTTGCGGGAATCGTCGCCGCCTTTCCGGGATATATCACCACTACGGCGCAATCAAGCTTCATTCAGCCGGGTCAGATGTTCCTGAATATTCTTAAAGTCGTTATTGTACTGATCGTGGTTGTTGCGATTATTGTCGGGGTGATCTTTGTTCAACAAGGTATCCGTAAAATCCCTGTACAATATGCCAAGCGCGTAGTCGGTAACAAAATGTACGGTGGACAGAATACGCACATTCCGCTTAAAATTAATGCGGCTGGTGTAATTCCTGTTATCTTCGCCGTTTCACTGCTTCAATTCCCGGTCGTTTTATCGAGCTTCTGGTCCACCCACGCTTGGGCTAAATGGGTCTCGGCCAATCTGGATCATACCAAGCCGCTCGGCATGCTGCTGTATGTAGTCATGATCATCGGATTCACGTTCTTCTATACGTTTGTCCAGATGAACCCGCAGCAAATGGCTGACAATATGAAAAAGAATGGCGGATACATTCCAGGTATACGTCCAGGTAAGGCTACTGAGAAATATCTGACTAGAGTTATGTCGCGTCTGACCATGTCCGGTGCGCTCTTCCTGTCATTAATCTCTGTACTGCCAGTATTATTTGGATCGTTGTCCGGGTTACCGAAGCAAGTGCAGATTGGTGGTACGGCACTGCTGATTGTAATTGGTGTTGCGCTGGATACCATGAAGCAGATCGAGAGCCAATTGATCAAACGCCATTACAAAGGCTTCATCAATAAATAGGCGATAGGTTCCGGAGAAGTACCTAAGGCTTTAAACTTCCCGGTACCTATTGTGCTGTTTCTTGCTTGGTGGCGAACTTTCGGGGGGAGAAGAGAATCGTGAACATATTATTCATGGGCCCTCCTGGGGCAGGCAAGGGAACACAAGCCGCTGTTGTTGTAAAAGAGTTGGGTATTCCTCATATTTCGACTGGTGATGCATTCCGCTTGGCTATTAAGCAAGGCACACCGGTTGGACTTAAGGCCAAATCTTATATTGATCAAGGGTTGCTTGTACCTGATGATGTGACTATTGGAATCGTCGAAGAACGGCTGCAGCAGTCCGATTGCGAAAAAGGTTTTTTATTGGATGGCTTTCCAAGAACCCTTTCGCAAGCGGAAGCGCTGGGAGAAATCCTCAGCCGGCTTGGAACTTCACTGGATCACGTTGTCAACTTGAATGTGGACCGCGGACTGCTGATGGCGCGTCTTACCGGACGCCGGATCTGCTCAGTATGCGGAACATCCTACCATTTAATTTTTAACCCGCCGAAGCAAGAAGGCGTCTGCGACATTGATGGCGGAGAATTGTATCAGCGTCCGGATGACAACGAAGAAAGTGTAGGCAAGCGTCTGGATGAGTACGATAACAAGACAGCGCCGCTGCTTGCATTTTATGACGATAAAGGTCTTGTGCGTCAGGTCAACGGAGAAAACGAAATCAATGTCGTTTCTTCTGAAATCGTATCTATGCTGCGGGGTTAATGTAATGATCATTTGCAAATCCGAACAGGAACTTGTCTTTATGAGGGAAGCTGGTCGAATTGTTGCCGAGAGTCACCGTCTTATTGCTGAAGCTATCCAGCCAGGCATTACTACCGGTGAGCTCGACAGAATCGCCGATGGGTACATTCGCAGTCAGGGTGCTGTGCCGTCTTTCAAAGGCTACAACGGTTTTCCTGCCAGCATTTGCGCTTCAGTCAACGAACAATTGGTGCACGGATTTCCAGGGAAACGCAAACTGGTAGAAGGCGACATCGTTACGCTGGATATCGGTGCAGAGTACCGTGGTTATCACGGTGATTCCGCCTGGACATACGGGGTGGGCAGCATTTCCGAAGAGGCTCAGCGTCTGCTGGACGTCACGGAAGGCTCCCTGTACGCTGGACTGGCGTTAGTCAAACCGGATGTGCGCTTGTTTACAATCTCCCATGCCATTCAGTCATACATTGAAGACGCCGGATTCTCCGTTGTCCGCGAGTATGTTGGTCATGGCATTGGGGCAGAACTGCATGAAGAACCGCAAATTCCGAACTATGGCATAGCGGACCGCGGACCACGTCTGAAGCCGGGTATGGTACTCGCCATTGAGCCGATGGTTAACGCTGGAGAACGTTATGTCAGAACGCTGGATGATAACTGGACGGTCGTTACGGTAGACGGTTCACTGTGCGCTCACTTCGAGCATACAGTAGCAGTTACACCGGACGGCATGGAAATTTTCACAAAACTGAATGCGTAGGTGATCTTCACGTGAATACTGGGAGCAGCCCGCAGGTTGGTCAAATCGTGAGAATTCTCAAAGGCAAGGATGCCGGAGAGGCTGCCGTTGTTATCGCAGTTGTGGATAGCAGATTTGTATATATTGCTGATGGGGACAAACGTAAGTTTGACAGCCCAAAGAAGAAGAATATTCAGCATTTGGAGCTCATACCCTTCATCAGCAGTGAGATTGTAGACAGTTTGGAAGAAACCGGCCGGGTCACCAACGGAAAGCTGCGGTTTGCAGTGATGAAGTATGGCCAGCCCGCTGGAAAAAGTGCTAATGAGAAAGGAGACTAACTGTGGCTAAGGAAGACGTCATTGAGGTAGAAGGAACGGTTATTGAGCCGTTGCCTAACGCAACTTTTAAGGTTGAGCTTGAGAACGGTCATCAAATACTTGCCCATGTGTCCGGGAAATTGCGGATGCACTTTATCCGTATCCTAACCGGAGACAAAGTGGTCGTGCAGTTATCGCCTTATGATTTATCAAAAGGCCGTATAACTTACCGTAAATAGATGGGAACTACAACAAAAGTTTTGCTTCGCAAAACTTTGAGGAGGTAATTAACATGAAGGTAAGACCTTCTGTAAAGCCCATTTGCGAAAAATGCAAAGTCATCCGCCGCAAAGGGACTGTTATGGTAATTTGCGAAAATCCGAAACACAAACAAAAACAAGGTTAAGAAGGGGGTGTAGCGTAAAATGGCTCGTATAGCTGGAGTGGATTTGCCACGTGATAAGCGCGTTGAGATCGCCTTGACTTATATTTTCGGAATCGGTAAAACGACTTCCCAGAAAATTCTTAATGAAACAGGCATTGACGTTAACACACGTGTCCGTGATTTGACGGAAGATGAAGTCAGCAAACTGCGTGAAACGATCGACAAAGAGGTTAAGGTTGAAGGTGACCTTCGTCGTGAAATTTCCTTGAATATTAAGCGTCTTACTGAGATCGGCTGTTACCGCGGTGTTCGTCACCGTCGTGGATTGCCTGTTCGCGGTCAACGTACCAAAACCAATGCTCGTACCCGTAAAGGCCCGCGTCGTACTGTAGCAAACAAAAAGAAATAAGAAGAGGTGATAAGAGACAATGGCTAAACCGAAAAAAGTCGTACGTACGAAACGTCGCGACCGGAAAAATATCGAGTCTGGCGTGGCACATATCCGTTCCACGTTCAATAACACTATCGTTACGATCACGGATCCCCACGGAAATGCAATTTCCTGGGCAAGCTCCGGCGGTCAAGGATTCAAAGGTTCCCGTAAATCGACTCCATTTGCAGCGCAAATGGCAGCCGAAACAGCTGCTAAGGCAGCTATGGAACACGGCATGAAGTCCGTTGAAGTTATGGTTAAAGGACCGGGCGCGGGCCGCGAAGCAGCCATCCGTTCCCTTCAGGCCGCTGGTCTTGAAGTAAACCTCATTAAAGACGTTACTCCAGTTCCTCACAATGGATGCCGTCCGCCGAAGCGTCGCCGCGTTTAGTACAATCAGAATTGTGATTGTGGTATAATTCTGACGCATCTGCTAATAATAGGTGTTTAGGCATACTACATGATACACCTGATGGGGTGACTGTTTCATATAGGAGCGACGTTTGAAGGAGGGGTACACTCGTGATAGAAATCGAAAAGCCGAAGATTGAGACCGTAGAAGCCAATGATGATGGGACCTATGGGAAATTCGTAGTTGAACCGCTGGAACGTGGATATGGCACGACTCTGGGGAACTCGCTTCGCCGGATCCTGCTTTCCTCCCTTCCGGGAGCCGCAGTGACTTCGGTCCAAATTGACGGCGTTCTGCATGAGTTCTCGACCGTTCCCGGCGTAATGGAAGATGTGACGGAAATCATCCTGAACCTTAAAGCTCTGTCTCTGAAGATTCATTCGGATGAAGAGAAAGTGTTCGAGATTGATGCTGAAGGAGAAGGCATCGTTACCGCGGGTGATATCCGTGCGGACAGCGATGTTGAGATCCTGAACCCGGATCTTCATATTGCAACGCTGGGACCTGGCGCGAGACTGCACATGCGCATTTTTGCAGGCCGTGGTCGCGGCTACGTCCAAGCGGACCGGAACAAACGCGACGATCAGCCAATTGGTGTAATTCCAGTTGACTCTATCTACACTCCTATTTCACGTGTGAATTACGGTATTGATAATACCCGTGTTGGTCAAGTGACTAACTACGACAAGTTGACGCTGGAAATTTGGACAGATGGCAGTATCCGACCGGAAGAAGCCGTTAGCCTTGGAGCCAAAATTTTGAACGAGCACCTCGTTCTGTTCGTAGGTCTTACGGATGAAGCGAAAGACGCCGAAATTATGGTTGAAAAAGAAGAAGACAAAAAAGAAAAAGTACTTGAGATGACGATCGAGGAGCTTGATCTTTCTGTCCGTTCCTACAACTGCCTCAAACGTGCCGGTATTAATACCGTGCAAGAGCTGACTACGAAAACAGAAGAAGATATGATGAAGGTTCGTAACCTGGGCCGCAAATCTTTGGAAGAGGTTCAAGAGAAGCTTGAGGAACTTGGTTTGGGACTTCGTACAGAAGAATAGGACCCCGGAGTTCTTGAGACTTGAGTGAAGGAGGGAAAACAAATGGCATACCAAAAATTGGGCCGTGATTCCAGCGCGCGTAAAGCTTTGTTCCGCGATATGGTAACGGATCTGTTCCTATACGAACGTATTCAGACAACAGAAGCCAAAGCGAAGGAAGTTCGTTCCATCGCTGAGAAACTGATCACTAAAGCGAAAAAGGGCGATCTTCATGCTCGCCGTCAAGTAGCTGCATTTGTTCGTCGTGAGACTGTAGATGGTGAACAAGATGCAATCCAAAAATTGTTCTCTGACATTGCTCCACGTTACACAGAGCGTCCAGGCGGATACACTCGTATCCTGAAGCTGGGACCTCGCCGTGGCGATGCTGCGCCTATGGTTTATCTTGAACTGGTAGACCGCGCGTAGTTTCACAAGCCATGATTTCCGGATGTACGCTTTACGTATTTAACGTTATTGTACTGCAGGGCATAGTACCCTGCCGTGCAAATAACCGCGGGAATCACCTTGTATAGAGTAGAAGGAGCTCCCGCCGGGGCTCTTTTTTTTGAGAATAAATTAAGTATATGGACCAACAGGAGAATGAAATGCGCAATCTATTGATGAAAGTCAATTATGACGGTACCCACTATGATGGCTTTCAGACCCAGCCTCAGGGCAATACGATTCAGGACAAGCTGGAGCATGCTATTCAGCATCTGACCGGTGAGACGCTCAAAATCACGGGCTCAGGACGGACTGATGCAGGGGTGCATGCTTATGGCCAACCTTTTAACTTCATAACCTCCTCACAGATTCCGCTGGAGCGCTGGTGTCTGGCGCTGAATGCCAGGCTGCCGCAGGATATCGTGGTTACTGAGGCTGCTGAGGTTCCGCTTTCGTTTCACTCCCGTAGAGGGGCGAAGCGTAAAACCTACCGCTACACGATTAACGGCAACCGGTTCCCGGATCCGTTCCAGCGGCGCTGGCAGCATCATCATCCGATGAAGCTGAACGTTCCTGCGATGGAGCTGGGGCTAAGCGCGCTGCTGGGTACCCATGATTACACCTCGTTTGCGTCCAGGAAGTCTACCAAGACTTCGCATGTGCGGACCATTTATGAGGCTTATCTTGAAGTAGACCGCAGCATGTGCCGCCCGGGCTCTCCTGACCAGGGAGTGATCCATACCTATATTACAGGCAGTGGCTTTTTGCAGCATATGGTACGCATTATAATGGGCACGCTGATGCAGGTGGGGCAAGGTAAAATCAGCGCAGATAGAATGCCTGTCATTCTTGCGGCTTGTGATCGTGCAGCGGCTGGACCTACGGCTGTGTCTAAGGGGCTAGCACTCTGGAGTGTGGAATATGACGAGATAGACGACTAAACGGCCGATACTATATTTTTTTATGAAAATAAGTACTGATTGTTTAAAAATCGCTTGCGCTTGTCATGTTTATACTGTAATATAAAAGTTGTGTTTTCTTGATGGCTATCCCACAGCCCCGATCAAGGAAATGCCAACAAATAAGTTTTTTTACTCACTAAATTGTAATTCAATCGCGAAACAAGATATACGAAACAGATGATTTTCGTACGAGAACAAGGAGGAAACATTCATGCGTACCACCTACATGGCGAAGCCGAACGAAGTTGAACGCAATTGGCACATCATTGATGCCGAAGGCAAAACACTTGGCCGTTTGGCAAGCGAAGCCGCTGCCCTGATCCGCGGCAAACACAAACCGCAATTCACTCCACACGTTGATACTGGTGATTTCGTAATTGTTATCAACGCTGAGAAGATTCACCTCACAGGTAAGAAAATGCAAAACAAGAAATACTACCGTCACTCGATGCACCCAGGTGGCTTGAAAGTTACCGTTGCGGAAGAACTGCTCAAGACCAAACCTGAGCGTATGATTGAATTCGCAGTTCATGGCATGATTCCTAAGACTCGTCAAGGTAATCACATGAAGCTGAGACTCAAAGTATATGCAGGCGCTGAACATCCACATGCAGCACAAAAACCTGAAGTTTACGAACTTCGCGGATAAGAATAAAGGAGGACAGTTTCATGGCACAAGTACAATACTATGGGACAGGTCGTCGTAAACATTCGGTAGCACGTGTTCGCCTTGTACCGGGTGAAGGACGCATTGTCATTAACAAACGTGAGATGGACGAATATTTCGGTGTTGAAACACTGAAAATGATCGTAAGACAACCTTTGAACCTGACTGAAACTCTGGGCAGCTACGATGTAATCGTACTTGCACATGGTGGCGGCATTTCCGGTCAAGCTGGCGCAATCCGTCACGGGATTTCCCGTGCATTGCTCAAAGTAGACCCTGAATATCGCGGTACGCTGAAGAAAGCCGGCTTCCTGACACGTGACCCACGTATGAAGGAACGTAAGAAATACGGCCTCAAAGCTGCTCGTCGCGCTCCACAGTTCTCGAAACGTTAAGAATCCCTTGTTCTCAAGGAAAAGAAGCTCCTGGCCTATTGGCCGGGAGCTTTGTTTTTGTTACCCCTCACAAAAATCTTCGCACCGTACTCTGATCCGCTTCAAAGATCTGTTCAACATCTCTCATTTGGAGTACAAAGTTTCGTTTGGATGAACCATACCGGTGTACAAGCTGGTGAAGCTGTAAGGTAAGCTGTCCATCGAAGCAGATCAGATCTCCCCTTGCGGCTGGCGCAAGTTCGAAATTCCTCAGGGCATCCAGCTCAATTTCGTGAAACCTCTCCTCTAAAGGAATCCTCCATTCAGTTCGTGTAGATAACGTGTGTTGATCAAGACAGACAATAAGCTGATCGGGGCCATCCAAAGTGCTGTGAGGATCATAATAGGCAAAGACTGCTGGCTGATCCGAAGCTTGGCACCATTCCTCTTCAGCTTGATAAAAGGCATACGGATGCTCTTTTCTCTTCTTAGGCCACATTTCTCCTTCATACTCCCGACGTAAGATTTGATCAAACCGGATTTTGGCCATATCTATGGGTACACCAAAGAGCTCTGAAATCTGCTGAACTGCAATAGAATATTCATCGGATAAACTGTAGGTTTGGAGCATAAAAAAGGGCATAGTGGCATAAAGAACGAATTTCTCGGCATCCTCCTCCTGAGCTTTGATGAAGGGGACAGGCATTACCGTCTGATTGCCAGCGTGTCTCAGGATGTGGCATAGCTCATGCAGAAAATCAAACCGCTGCTTCATAGGAGAATCCCGATTATCCAGAAGTATATAACGTACACCTAATGAGGACTCATAGGCACGGCTTGTCATCGGCGCATAATTAACAAGCACATCTAACTCCTCTGAAAGCTTAGGAATCGTGATGTCCTCTGGTTGCAGAATCGAATGTGTTATGTAGAGGTCCTCCACGAAATGTTCCAAATGTGTTTTTGTATAATGAATAAACATAATAAACCTCCAAAATAGAATGTATGTTCGCATATTTGGATATGCGGAATCAGCCCGTTGGCTGAAACCACGATTTGTTCTACTTTTTAATTGGTGTCTGAAGAATCGGCTTTTTTCTTTTCTTGGTCTTTGATAAATTGCCAGAAGGTTAACATTTCCCGCTTGCGCTCATCCGGTGCATCCAGATAATCCTTGAAAAATAGCCCATGCTCCGGATTGTTTAAAAAAGCTTCAAACTCAGACAGCTCAGATAATGACGAAGTGTCTTCTGCGCCTCCATTGGCCAGACGATCCAGTTCTTCGGTAGTGATACCTAAAGCACGGCAAACCTTAAGAACATTATCAACAGAAGCTCCTCCGACACCCCGCATTAGAATGGACCTCAGCGTAGTATAAGGAATTCCTGCCTTTTCTGAAAAAGCCTTGGTGTTCAGGCCGGTTTCCTCGATTAATCGCTTTAAGACTTCAGCCCGTTGCACACGCAGTCCTCCTCAAAATCATCAGTGTATACGCTACTTCGTATTCTTAAGTTTATTGTAAAAGGTTTGAATTCAAATGTAAATATGCATTTTCGTATTATTTCGGATATAAGGCTTGACACAATGCGGAATTGAGCATAATATGATTTAAAAATACGAAATTGAGTATATTTAAAATTATTTTCGATAAGGGGGAATAAACATGTGGTGTATAGAGCAGGAGGATTTGGAACTTCTGGATTCGAATTGTGTGCAAAAACTGCTTCCGGAATATCAAATTTCTTTAAAGAGTGTAGAGCAATTATACAGAAATGCAGATGCGGATGATAAGAAGGTAATCGCCGGAATGGTCAGTGACTGCAAGTATGTGATTGAGTGGCTGAGCAGCGGCCGGCGGCCGGGGAACAAGCGGGGGATTGAACGGCGTGCGGGATATGAGCGGGAAATTCTGTTAGAGCCGGTTCGCATGCAGAACTTTACCGCCGGGTTCAATGCGGTTCCTTCTGAAGGACTCACTGAGGATCAATGTTTTCAATTGGAATATGTATTGGGGCTGTTAAGCAGAAGGGAGCGGGAGTGCTATATGCTGGCTAACGGTGAAGGATTCTCGCATGTTGCTATTGCTGGAATGCTCATGATTTCGGCAGGCAGTGTAAGTGAGTACATCCAGCGGGCACAAAAAAAGATCAGCTCCGTAATGGAGGAGTATAGGTCCCTTATCTAACAAAGTGAGCTTATTATAAATAATTAAATGGGTTTGTCTAGTGAAAGCCCCTAATAAATAGAAGGGAGGTTAACTAACGTAAATAAGGAGGGCGACAGTGACCATCACATTATTAATTTTGGCCATTCAAAAGTTTCTGCAAAAGGAGTTGGCTGATGATACGCAGCCCGTGCCCCCAGTGCAGCTTGGATATCTTTCACCGAATACAAGCGTAAATCCGGTATATCCGGTAATTATGATTCGGCCTGCTGAGGGTGAAGGAGATTCTGGCCAAGGGCAAATTCAAATGAAGCTTCAATTTGGTACTTATTCTGAAGATGACACAGGCCTGGTTGAGCTGCTTAATCTGATGGAGCGGGTACGTATCCTGCTATTGCGCCAGAGAGTTCTTGAACAGAAATTCAGTTTGGAGGCCAGTTGGACATGGAAGCTTGACGAAGAGCACCCTTCAGCAGTCTGGAGGGGCGAACTTACAACAACCTGGGCATTGCCCCAAATTCGACAGGAGGTAGTATTGTGAATTCTATTGAAAATGAAGACCAGAAACAAACCCAGCGGGAGACGATCCGGATTTATCTGGGGCCTAACCTGCGTGGCGGTCAACTGCTGCAATCCACCGTATTCCGTTCAGGTATTCCATCTTATTTAACGCCGTTAATGGCTGAACAGCCGGATGTGGCAGAACTGATTGTACCTGTTGATGAAATGACGGAAGTGCAGGAGCGCATCCTTCAAGCGGGTACCGCTGAATATACAGTCTATCAAAGGCTTCTAGGGAAGGGGAACTAATCAATGGCATTTAAACATGGTGTAAGCATTATTGAACAATCAACTTCGGTTCTGGCTCCGGCAAAAGCAACAAGCGGTATTCCTTTTGCAGTAGGTACGGCTCCGCTCCATCTGGCGACGAAGGCTGTACCCGTTAATACTCCCGTGCTTGTGAATAACTACGCGGAAGCCGTTGCGGCTCTAGGATATAGTGAAGACTGGTCAAAATACACGCTGAGTGAGTTAGTATATTCTCATTTTGCCTTGTACGAGAGAGCTCCAATGATCCTGGTCAATGTGCTTGACCCGGCTATCCATAAGACAACGGTTGCTCCTGAAACGGTGGCAGTCAGTAACCGGCTGGCAACCGTGCAGACCGAAGGCGTGCTGCTGTCAACGCTGGTTGTTAAATCTTCAGATGGCACTTCCACTTATGTGTCCGGTACGGATTACACAGCTGCTTTTGATGAGAATGGTCATGTATTGATTACAACGAAGTCTTCTGGAGCCATTGCAGCAAGTGCAGATCAGCTATCTGTGGGATATGACAAACTGAATCCCGGTGCTGTAGAAGCTGAGGATATCATTGGAGGTGTAACCGCTTCGGGTGAATACACTGGTTTTGAACTGGTTCATCAGGCTTACCCGCGTTTCGGGATCCTTCCGGATCTGCTGCTGGCCCCGGGCTGGTCGCATTTGCCTGCGGTTGCCGCAGTGATGAAGGCGAAGGCCGGAAATATTAACGGGAATTTCAAAGCGATTGCCCTGACGGATATTGATCCATCCCGATCATATACAGATGCCGGTACTTGGAAAGCTAACAATAGCTACACGGGTGCTCTGCAAATTGCCACCTATCCGATGCTGACGCTTGGGGATAAAAAATATCATTTCTCCACTCAGCTTGCCGGCCTTATTGCTGCGGCGGATGCCGATAATGGCGGTATCCCTTTTGTATCGCCTTCAAATAAGCCTCTGCAAGCGGATGGTACTACACAATCTGATGGGACAAGCCAATTCCTCGGAATTGACCAGGCCAGCTTCCTGAATAGTGCAGGCATTGTAACAGCACTTAATTTGGGAACAAGCGGCTGGAAGAGCTGGGGGAACAACACCGCTGCTTATCCGGGTGTAACCGATCCTAAAGATAGCTTTATTCCGGTCCGCCGGATGTTCAACTGGATCGGAAACAGTCTCATTCTGACCTATATGCAGAAGGTGGATGACCCGATGAACAAACGGCTGGTAGCTGCGGTTACGGATTCAGTCAATATCTGGCTGAACGGCCTGACAGCATCGGGGGCTCTGCTGGGCGGTCGGGTAGAATTCAATGAATCCGAGAATCCGGTGACAGATCTGATGGCCGGTAAAATTACATTCCATCTGCATCTTACGCCGCCTGGACCGGCACAGGAGATTTCCTTCCTGCTTGAATACGACACAACATACTTGGCTGCGCTGGTAGCGTAGAAGGAGGAGCAATAATGCCAAAAAGATCAGAACGGGTTATTGATTATTCGGTGTACTTGAATGCCGTCGATTACTTGGGAACAGCAACCGCGACTCTGCCGGAAATTACTTACCTGGTAGATACCATCAAAGGGGGCGGGATTGCCGGAGAAATGGCGGCGCCTTCTCCAGGGTATACGGGAGCGATGAGTCTGGCGCTTAAATGGCGCACGATTGAGAGTGCAGCAGCCTCTCTACTGGCACCGAAGGTCCACACGTTGGATCTGCGTGCTTCCATTCAGACGTTCGATACCGCAACAAGTGAATACCGCGAGGTACCGTTTAAGGTTACTGTCCGGGCGAGACCGCTCGGCTTGACACTCGGTAATCTGGAGACTGGAGCAGCAATGGATACTACCAACAACTTCTCGGTTAACTATCTGAAGGTCACCCTGGATGGTGTTCAGGTACTGGAAATTGATAAGTATAACTACATTCATAAAGTATACGAAGTGGATTACCTTGCGGCTACTAAACAGAATCTTGGTCTATAAGGAGAGAGCACGATGGGAACAAAAGAATTGGAGGAGACCGGAGCGGAAGTATACACTTTCGCCCGGCCCGTCAACTTTGAGGGCGATACGTTTGAAAGCCTGAGTATTGATTTTGATAAGTTAACCGGCGAGGACATTCTCACCTGTGACCGGCAGTATCAGATGGAATCTGCCCGTCAATCTGGCGGGGAATTGATTAAAGAGACCAATAAAGCTTATCAGGCTTATATTGTGGCCAGGGCTGCTGGTGTTCATGTGGGGCTGATCAAAGCTCTGCCCGCTAAGGATTTCACAAAACTTACCTTACAGGCACAAAGTTTTTTGCTGCTGTAGGCTGCGGAGACGGCGATGGGATCAAAGACATCGCCGTCTCTTTGGCCATGCTTACCCACACTCCAATCCCCTATTTTCTCAGCCTGCCTGTTGAGGAACTGGGGGATTGGGCAGAGCGGGTGGCGAGAATTAAAGGAGGGAGGTAACTTATGGCAGGTTCAGGTTCAGGCAATCCAAGCAGCATCAGTGAGCTTATTGTCCGGTTGAATGTATTGGTGAATCCAAATGTTCCCCGCTCTGTCGAGGAAGTGGAACAGCAAATTAAGGATTTGGAAGACGTGCTTAAGGGGCTGGCCAGGGCGGGCTACTTCGATCAACTGCGCGGAGATGCTGAGGACGCTGGCGACGAAGCCGAACAACTCGGTGACAAACTTAAGGCTGCTTTCGAAAAAGTGGATTTCTCCATGCTGACTAAAGCGGTTGAACCCCTAAAAGCGGTCTGGACGGCTGTAAATGATTCTGCCGGGGCAATGGCGCAGCTTCAGGCATCAACCGGATTAACCGCCGCTGAGATGAGCGAAATGAAAGAAATCTCCGATAGCCTGTACAGTCAGAATTACGGTAAAAACTTCGAAGATATCGGTGAGGCGGTTGGAACGGTACAGCAAGTTCTGGGCCAAACCGGAGATGAGCTGGAGAAGACCACCCAGACGGCTATGACGTATCGCGATGTTTTTAAGGGGGATATATCAGACTCAGTACAAGCCGTTGACGCGATGATGCAAAAGTTCGGCATCTCTTCAGAGCAGGCCTATAATCTGATGGCCCAAGGTGCGCAGAAGGGGATGAATACATCCGGCGGGCTTCTAAGTGCTGTAGAGAAGTATAGCGCTGACTTCAAGAAGATGGGGTATTCTGCTGACGAGATGTTTGAGTTGTTGAGCTCTGGCATGGACAATGGTGGGAATTCCCTTGAGGGCCTTGCCGGGGTTGTGAAGAAATTCAGCTCAACAGTGAAAGAGGGCTCAGATTCCACAAAGGCCGCCGTCTATGAGCTGTTTGCACCTGAGCAGCTGAACCAATTCAGTGCTGCACTTGTAAGCGGCGGAACGAAGTCGAAGGAATTCGGCGAATTGGTGAAAGTGGCCGGGAAGAATGGAGCTGTTGCCCTGGTCAAGGATTTGAAGGCGGGTGGAGACTCGGCGAGCAAGGCCATGCTTCAACTGCGCAAGACAATGGGCAGCGGGGATGAAATCTTCAAAGGGCTGGCAGATGGGTCTATGACCGGTAAGGATGCCATGAATCAGGTGATTGGCAAATTAAAAGCAATTAAAGATCCGGTTCATCAAGCGGCCCTTGCCAGCGCTATATTCGGGGCTCAGTTTGAGGACATCGGAAACAAAGCGGTGTTGTCCCTGGGGCAGACGCGGCATCAGTTTGATATGACCCGGCAGACGATGGATGAAGTGTCTGCGATTAAGGACAATACGCTAACCGAGCAGTTTTCAGCCATAGGGCGGGAGTTGATGTCCGGTCTTGTGGTTCCTTTGGGAGAGAGCGTGATGCCGGCACTTCAGGGGCTGACTAGCTGGGCGTCAGACAACAAAGAAGTGCTGATGGTCATCGGTCTCGCTGTTCCTGCTGCGATGCTGGCCACAAAAACAGTGAAGATTGTTCAGGGGTTCTCCACGATCATTAAGGCGGCCAGCGCGGCCAGCGGAGCGGCTGGAGGATTTGCAGGTGCACTGGGATTGCTGACGAATCCCGTAGGTCTCGCTGTTGCCGGTGTCGGACTGGTCACGGCCGGTGTCATCGCCTTCAAAAAGCATCAGGAGGATGCGCGCCAGGAGCTTTTGAATATGGGGGATGTGCTGGGTGAATCATATGCTAATTATTCAGCGATTGAGGAGGCTAATTCCAAAACCCAGAATCTAATCACTGAGCATGACCGATTGACAGGGAAGATTAAGGATGCAAGAACTCCAGCTGATGAATTGTTAGAAGCCAGACGAAAACTGAAGGATGTAGAGCAAACACTTATCGATATGAATCCTAATATTTTGTCTGCTGAAGGCTCCAAGAATGATAAATTCCGAGAACAGATGGGTCTTGTCGGAGATATTGCCAAAGCCCGAGAAGAAATGGGACGTCGTGAACTAGAACATGAGGCCCTTACTGCACAAGCCAAATTGCCTGAATTGGAGAATAATTATTCAGAGCTGACTCAGAATCTTAAAGATCAAAGTGCCGCCTATGAGGAGATGAAGGTAAAGTATAGGGACTACGTCGTGCTTATGGAGGAGTACAACGAAATAGAATATAGTGATCTCGATCCTAATCAAAAAGGCGAGAAGTTTTTAGCTTTTTCTAAAAAAGCAAGCCAAGTGACTGGGAAAGATTATACAATAATAGATCACTTTGAAGATGACTATTTTAAAATGGAGGAATCCATTAATAAGAAGAACAACCAACTTAAGAAAACAGATAGTGATAGGAAAGAGGCAGAAGATGGTCTGGTCAATTATTATAATACTCAGAAAAAAATAATTGAACTTGATCTTGGTGGTACCTTGCAAGAGCAAGCAGCCAAGTACAAGGATATGTCTGTTGCTGAACAAGATCGATTTAGGCAGGCTCTGGATAAGGTGATGCTTCTTAACGCTGCGCTTGATAAGCTGCCTGCTGAAATGAAAGTGAATTTGCAGCTTATTTGGGAGCAGATAGGGAAAGTTCCGAATGCTACTGGAGTTCCAGGGGGAGAAGGCAAAGAAGGTGTCAAACCGAAAGTGAAACCATACCACCCGCTCTATGGTGGGCCAAGCATTGCAGAATACGCTGAAGGCGGTATCGCATATGTGCCCTCTATTTTTGGTGAGGCTGGCCCTGAAATCGCTATTCCCTTAAACCGCAAGCCCCGGTCGAGGTCTTTGCTTGAGAAGGCAAATGATTTAATGGGGTATAATAATAATTCCGTTAACAATGGGGATATCCATGTAACCTGGGCGCCTAGTGTAACCCTTCAGGGTGGCGATAAATCTGTAGCTGAACAGGTACGGGAGGCTTTAAGGCAGTCTGAGGACGGATTCGAACGCCGGTTCAAGTCGATGCTAGTGCAACAGAGGCGGGTGAGCTTCCAATGATCTATAGAACGGTACAAGGCGATATGTGGGATGGGATTGCTTTTAAAATCTATGGAGATGCCCGTTTCCTGACGCTGCTCCTGAATGCTAATCCGGCACATGCTGCTGTCAGTGTATTCTCAGGCAATATTGTACTGAATGTACCGGAGCTGCCCTCCGACATATCCAATTCACTGCCTCCCTGGCGAAGGGAGTGACGCTGATGGAACTTATGCAGGATGCACGCAGAGCGGTACTCGAGCTGCGCTATAACGGAAAGGACGTTACGCAGGATATCACTAAATCGCTGATAGACTTTCAGTATAATGATGCTGCCTCGGGTTCGTTAGATGATCTTACAGTTACGCTTGAGGACAGGGAGCGCAACTGGCAGGGGCCTTGGTCACCGGTTGAAGGCGATCAATTGGTTGCTGCGATACGGACGGTCAACTGGGACAAGCCGGGTGAAGTCAAGAAGCTGCCGCTGGGCACCTTTGAGGTAGACAGTATTGATTTTAGCGGTCCTCCTGACACGATCTCAATTAAGGCGGTCTCGCTTCCCGTGACCTCCGAGGTTCGGATGCAGCGCAGCTCACGCAGCTGGGAGAAAACCAATCTGAAAACAGTAGCCGCCCAAGTGGCCAAACGCGCGAAGCTCAAATTAATCTACGAGGCACAGGACAACCCCTTTTATGATCGGCTGGAGCAGTCGGAGGTGTCGGACTTGGCCTTTTTGCTGAATACAGCTACGCAAGAAGGTATCGCAATTAAAGTATCATCTGGAAGCCTGGTGCTTTTTGATGAACAAGAATATGAACAAAAAGAAGCAGTGGTCACAATTGTGCGCGGGGAGGCCAATGTGACGGATTACAGCTTCGCTTACAATACGGCCTATGCAACTTTCCGGGCATGTACAGTGACTTATACTCCCTCTCAGGGCAAAGAGCCCTTGAAGGCCACGTATACCCCTCAAGGCGCGCCTAAGAGCGGTCCAATTCTTAAGATTAATGAACAGGTCGACTCGCAAGCAGATGCTATGCGGCTGGCCCGTAAAAGGCTCCGGGAAAAGAATAAAGAGGGCGGCAAAAGTACTCTCTCGCTTATGGGAGATCTAAGGATGGCCGCGGGACTCACGATCAATATCAAAGGCTGGAAGCGGTTTGACGGCAAATACATTATTGAATCGGCAAGGCACTCAATTGGAAGCAGCGGATATACAACCAGTCTGGACATTCGTAAAGTATTGGGGTGGTGAATGGTGATACTTATTGGTAGGGTATCCACATCGAATCCGGCAGCCGGAAGTGTCAGGGTTACTTTTGCAGACCGTGATGATATGGTTTCCGGCGAGCTGCCGGTACTAACACCGGGCGGCTGGGGAAAAGGCAATGCAGTACCGTTGCCGGGAGAGCGGGTCGTGTGTGCTTTTTTGAATCATGCGCGTTCCGCTGGGATCTGTTTGGGAACCTATTTCACGGATGACGGTCAGCCTTCCGGCACCCAGGATCAGCGGGGAGTATGGTTTGAGGATGGCAGCTATGTCTATTATGACCGTATAGCCCAAAAGCTGAATGTTAAGGCAAGCGGCGGGGTGAGGATCGAGGGAGACTTAACGGTTACCGGCAAAGTGTCTGCCAGTGCATTTCATGATGGAGGAGGCAGAACCGGATGAGCGATAAGGGCAGCAAAGACCAGAAGCAAGATTATAAGATGAATAAAATTGGCAGTCTAGGCCCGGTCGTGTTTGTTGTTGCGGAAGGAGCGATTCGTACCATAGATGAATTCAAACGCAGCAGCTCCAGCCGGTGGGCGCAGCATGACATTATCGGCAAGAAGCCCAAGAAGGAATTCCTTGGACCGGGGGCAGATTCAGTTTCTTTCTCCGTTCATTTCTCGGCGGCGCTTGGCCTTAATCCGCGCAAAGAGCTTGACAGGCTTACCGAGCTGGATCGTGCCGGCAAAGCGATGCCGTTAATCATAGGACGCAAAAATGTGGGGGTTGGGCTATGGGTGATCAGCAGTCTGTCGCAGGATTGGAACAGGCTGGATAGCATCGGCAATGTGCTGGACGCACAGGTCACGATCTCGCTTGAGGAGTATGTGAAATGATGTATACCATTGATATGACTCAGCCTAGCCTGATTGATTTTAGCCCGGTAACAGTAGCAGACGAAGTGGCTCAGAATATAAGGATGATCCTGGCTACTCCGCTTGGGAGCGCACCGTTGGCCCGTGGAGTTGGTCTGGACTACTCGATTATTGATGAACCGGCATACATCGCTGAATCCCGCCTGACGGCAGCGATCATCACAGCCATTACAGAGCAGGAGCCGCGCGCAATCGTGGCCGATATTTCTTTTCACAAGGATATAGAAGAACAGCTTACAGGCAGCTTGGCCGTTGTATTGAAATATAGCCTGGCAGAGGAGGAGTAGGAATTGGAATATGCTGAATTACCGGATATCCGCTTTTCGGAGGAGGATGCAGCAGCCATACAGCAGAATGTCATCACTGTATATGAAGGCCTTGCCGGACGCACTCTACAGCCTGCCGATCCGGTGCGGCTTTTTTTGTCTTCGCTCGCAGCGGTGATTATCCAGCAAAAGGTGCTGATCAATCAGACAGCCAAAGGAAATTTACTGCGGTATGCCTCCGGAACATTATTGGATCACATGGGGGCTTTTCAAGGATCGAAGCGGTTAGAGGCATCTGCGGCAATCGTTACGCTTGAGTTTGCTTTGTCCATCCCGCTGGCTTCAGCGACCCCGATACCGGCAGGGACACGCGTCGGAGTACAGGGAGGGAAGGGCACGATTTATTTTATAACCATGGAGTACTTGGAGATTCCTCCGGGAGAGACTGCGGGAATGATCAAGGCAAAATGCTCCGAATCGGGGACAACAGGGAACGGGTTCTTGCCCGGGCAGATTAATGTTCTAATGGACCCGCTGCCTTTTGTCCAGTCGGTAACGAATCTGACCACCAGCTCTGGCGGCGCTGCTGCTGAGACAGATGAAGCATTCAAGGAACGCATACGCCATGCGCCGGAATCATATTCAACGGCCGGGCCTCAGGGAGCATATGAATTCTGGGCCAAGTCCGCTTCCTCGGCAATTAAGGATGTTCATGCCTTCTCTCCGGCGCCCGGGCGTGTAACCGTGGTTCCGTTACTGGCAGAAGGGGAAATTCCAGGGGAAGATGTTCTGAATTCAATTGCCGAGACTTTGGAGGACAGGGGAATCCGGCCGCTGACAGATCAGGTAACCGTGAGTGCGCCGCAGCCTGTCAGTTATAATACTGCGCTGACCTATTATATTAGCCGCAGCCGGGCTGCTGAGGTTCCGGGAATCCAGGCGGCAGTATCGGCAGCTGTTTCTGCTTATCAGCTCTGGCAGCGCTCCAAGCTTGGCCGGGATATCAACCCGTCAGAGCTAATATCCCGTATTATGGCAGCTGGGGCACTACGGGTGACGGTGACAGAGCCCGTGTATAAAACCATGTCCGCAACCCAAGTGGCTTTGGCCGGCGCAACGGCACTGACTTATGGGGGGCTGGCAGATGATTAATATCCAGACTTTAAGCCTGATCGAGCTGCTGCCGCTTCCTATTCGTAAGGACCCTGCCATGGCTGCTGCTGCGGCTGCGTTAGATATACAGTTGCAAGAGACAACCGCTATGATCGCCGATCTGAATATATTCGGCCGGTCCGCTGAATGGACGGATGCGGAAACGGATGAACTGGCCTGGCAATTCAAGCCGCCGTATTATGATCCGGCTCTGCCTGTGGAACAGAAGCGGCTGCTGATTCAAAATGCAATTCCTTTTCACAGACACAAAGGGACTGC
The DNA here is from genome assembly GCF_037975415.1 of Paenibacillus sp. FSL M7-0896. Taxonomy (NCBI): domain Bacteria; kingdom Bacillati; phylum Bacillota; class Bacilli; order Caryophanales; family Paenibacillaceae; genus Paenibacillus; species Paenibacillus sp. FSL M7-0896. The sequence continues at coordinate 6,510,369 of NZ_CP150250.1, read as the reverse complement.
CAGTGCAGTAGAAGATTTGATCGCCATCCTGTTTGGCCAAGGGGCAGTCGAAGAATGGTGGCAATATGGAGGAGACCCTTATCATTTCCGGGTGGTCACCAACAATGCGGATGTGACTGCTGCACGGGCTCAGGAATTCATTGCCGCTGTCGATGCGGTTAAGAGGTTGGCTGCTGTACTGGATAGCGTCACTATTTCGCAAGCGGAGCCGCTGCCTCTTTATATGGGCGGCTTTTTACATTTCGGGGAACATATTCAGATTTAGGGAGGGAATCATGTGGCAGTATTTGGAGGCATGACACTGACGAATAAAGGTCTTGTGCTGCAGGGGAAAGCCCAAGCGGGGGGCAAATTGAATTATACCCGCATTGCTGTAGGCGACGGTTCAATTACAGGACAAGCTGTTCCGGCGATGAATGGCCTGATTTCGCAAAAGATCAGTTTGCCGATTACACGAATAACCACACAGTCGCCTAATAAGGCGATTATTGGTTCGGTGCTGCGGAACGCGGATGTCTCTACAGGATTTTACTGGCGGGAAGTGGGGGTCTTTGCACAAGACCCGGATGCTGGGGAAATTCTCTATGCATATGCTAACGCCGGAGTGACAGCCGACTACATCCCCCCAGGCGGCGGGTCAGATATTATCGAGAAGACGTTCGACTGTGTCGTAGTTGTGGGCACAGCCGCCAATATTACCGCAGTCATTGATGAGTCGCTGGTGTTTGCGAAGAAGACCGAACTGGACACCGTTGAAGCTGCTAAAGTGGATAAAGTCTCCGGCAAGGGGCTGTCTGCAAATGATTACACCTCAGCCGAAAAGAATAAGCTGGCCGGGATCACCGCAGGAGCAGGCGGGGCAGGCACTGCCACGGATGCGGTTATTGGAAGCCGGACGATATCAGATACTACAGCACCAACAGGAGACAGTGGCACCGTTACCAATCTTCTGGGTTGGCTGGCGAATACGGTCAAATCCATTACAGGTAAGTCTTCCTGGCGGACAGCACCGGCGACAACACTGGAGGCTGCAAAAGCACATGCAGATGATGCCACACGGCACATTACTGCAGCGGAGCGGACGGCTTGGAATGCTAAGGAGACAACGGCTGGAGCGCAGGCTAAGGCAGACGCGGCTCAGGCTGCTGCAGCAACGGACGCAACCTCGAAAGCGAACGCTGCCCAGGCAGCGGCTGCGACGGATGCTGCGGCTAAGGCAAATACCGTCCAGGCCAACTTAACTAGCCATACCGGAAATACAACAGTTCATATCACCGCAGCAGAGCGGTCAACGTGGAACGCCAAAGCATCTACGACTACGGCCACGACCAGCACAGCGGGACTGATGGCCGCAGCAGATAAGGCGAAGCTGGATGGAGTGGCCGCCGGGGCCAACAACTACACTCATCCGGCTGCACATCCGCCGTCTATCATTGTACAAGATGCGAATAACCGATTTGTTACTGATGCAGAAAAAACAGCTTGGACATCCAAAGAGACACCCGAAGGAGCACAAACGAAAGTGAATGCTCATTCAAATATCACGAGTGCTCACAGCGCTACAGCGGCGGCAATACCTAACCGTATGCTTATACGGGATGGAGCTGGGCGGGCGCAGGTTGCAGTCCCAGCAGCGGCGGGCGATATAGCAACAAAAGGTTATGTTGACGATAACACAGGGGGGAGCGTACGCACAGCAACACTAATTGTAGCTGCTAGCAACAGCACGCATGGGGGGAAAGATGGAGCGGATTTTATTTGTACTGGGGAAAACGATCAAACCACGATCAATGCAGCTATTGCAGCGTTGCCCCCGAAAGGGGGCGGGATTACTCTGCTTGAGGGCTCTTATAATATATCTTCTCCGGTACAGGTAAATAAAAACAATGTCTCTATTCGCGGAAACGGAAATGGAACGGAACTAAAACGGGTGTGGGTAGAGGAATATTTTGACGGAGTACTAATCGTCGCTGCCAGTGGATGCACTATAGAAAATTTACAGATCAACGGTATGGTTAAAGGCCCCTATGCCGGAATCTACTTATCCAACTACAATATGTCGGAATATGTGAATACTAAAAGAACGATAATAAAGGGAAATTTTCTTGTTAATAATGGCCGAGGAATACACACTGTCGACAATGCCAATCAAAACGGCGCAGGTTCAAATATTATCTCAAATAATATTTGTATTGGGAATGATTATGGGATTTCTATAACGGGTTCTTGTATGGTAGTTTCAAATAATATTTGTCAAAACAACAATATAGGCATAGCCATTGAATATTCAAATGGACCAATAAATGAGGGGAATCTTATTATCGGCAACGATTGTCGAGAAAATGCTACGGGAATATTAGTGACCAGAGGCTCTAATCTTATTATCGGGAATAACTGCGGCAAGTTCTGGACTTGGCCAATAAAAGGATATGGGGCCACCGAATATACTATAAGGGTAACGAGTGAAAAGAATCTGATTACATCAAATGTCTGTGAAGGTAAAAATGTAGTGGATGAAGGTACAGATAATATGATTACTAACAATAAATTTTTTGGGGGGTAAATTTATGCTTAGGATGGTCGGTGATACGGTCGAACTTTTTCGGTTTTGTGTGCAATGGGATGAGGTACGCCAAGACCAAACTATAGAGAAACGGGAGTATTGTGTGTCCGAAGAACAAAAAAATATTATTGAGCAGAGTCTTATGGACAAAGGAATTGCGTTTACAACAATCACTATTGACCAAACGGATAATGAATGGCTTAATGGTCTGGAATTTGAAACAAGGGATGCTGCACTTAAAGCCTTACACATAGGACATCTAGCATATCAGCAACAAATTGATATGAAAAAACTTACAGAAAATATTAAGCTGCGGTCTGATATTGATTATCTTGTAATTATGTCAGGAGTTGAGATTGTATGACATGGTTTAAGCGCGTAAAATATTATTATGATAATAATCTTTGGAATATCAAACGTGTCCGTAATGTTGTCGGCAAGATTATTAGTGAACAGGAATTTTTAGAAATCACTGGTCAGAAATATGAAGAAACCCCAAAGTAAGAAGAAATATTCTTTGACAGCCTATGCAATTATAAATAAATCTTAAGCGCCCATTGAGGTGTTTTATGCCCTCGGGTCCCCGGGGGCCCTTTTAATTTTGAGAAAACATAAATCATTGTTCCGGCTAGTATAGGTAGACCATTTTTTGTTCCACAAATGATCAACTTAATCCTCTCCCAAACCTCAATCCAAAACTTTCGCCCAAAATGGATAAAACTGTTGTGCATCCGCCCCACATGCCTTATACTATTCCATATAAGAATAGTTGGAATTATCGGAAGCCAGATGTTTTATGAAATATCCGGATGGAGGAAACTAAGATGAACCTGCTCGAGAAAGAGGATTTAATCAAAGTGAAAGCGGAAGAGCTGGAGAATGCTTCTCCCGAGGAGATTATCCGCTGGGCGGTGGAGACCTTTCCGAATATAACCTTTGCCTGCAGCTTCGGGGCGGAGGATGTAGTGCTGGTGGATATGATCCAGAAGGTGAGTCCTTCGACAGATGTGTTCTATTTAGATACGGATTATCATTTCAAGGAAACCTATGAGACTAGAGATATTATGGCTGATAAGTACGGGATGGAATTCGTCCGGGTGTCTCCGCAGATTACGGTAGAGGAGCAGGCCTTGCAATATGGCGAGGCCCTATGGAATACTGACCCTAACCAGTGCTGCGCGATCCGTAAGGTTGAACCGCTGACTCGTATTCTCTCACAATACGACGCTTGGATTACCGGGATTCGCCGGGACCAGGCCCCTACCCGGGCCAATGCGAAGAAGATAGAATATGATAATAAGTTCGGGCTGGTCAAGTTCAATCCGATTGCGAACTGGACTACAGAGGATGTGTGGAATTATATCCGCGAGAATGATGTAGTCTACAATCCGCTGCATGACCGCAATTTCCCGAGTATCGGCTGTGAGCAATGCACCCGGGCTGTTATGCCTGGTGAAGATCCGCGTGCCGGCAGATGGTCCGGTTCGGACAAGACAGAATGTGGACTACACAAATAAGATACGCCTAAATCAATATCGCTCAGATATGATCACTAATTTATCCGCACTTATTTACCCGCACGCACTAAATTACCAGCACTCTATACAGCACTACACAGGCATTGCACAGGAGGAGAGAACAGGGATGACTTCAATACTTCCTCACGGAGGAACGCTGATCCGGCGCATCGCAGACGGTGAAGAGAGAGAAGAACTGCTGAAGCAAGCTTCAAGCCATCAATCGATTGCCCTCAATACATGGACCTTATCTGACTTGGATTTAATTGGTGTAGGTGCCTTCTCGCCGCTCACCGGATTCCTGAACGAAGAGGATTATCACTCGGTAGTAAGCAATATGCGCCTGGCTAACGGAACCGTATGGAGTATACCGGTTACGCTGGCTATAGGTGACGAGCAGGCAGCGACTCTTGCAATAGGCGACAGAGTGGCACTCAAAGGCGAACACGATGATATCATCTACGGTTTGCTGGATATTGAGAGTATTTATACGGTAGACCAACAGGTTGAGGCGCACAATGTGTTCAAAACAACCGATCCCGCGCATCCCGGAGTCAGTAAGCTGCTGTCCCGGCCGGCAACCTATGTAGGCGGACCTATAACGGTGCTCAACCGCCCGCAGCCTGAGAAGTTCGCTGAATTCTATTTTGACCCCGCCGAGACCCGCCGGATCTTCGCCGATAAGGGCTGGAGAACGGTTGTAGGCTTCCAGACGCGTAACCCGGTACATCGTGCCCATGAGTATATCCAGAAATGCGCTATGGAGGTTGTAGACGCTCTGTTCCTCAATCCCCTGGTTGGTGAGACCAAGTCGGATGATGTTCCGGCCAACGTGCGGATGAAGAGTTATCTGGCCTTACTGGAGAATTATTATCCGGAGAACCGTACCTTCCTTGGCGTCTTCCCGGCAGCGATGCGTTATGCAGGCCCCCGTGAAGCCATCTTCCATGCCATGGTGCGCAAGAATTACGGCTGTACACACTTCATTGTCGGGCGTGATCATGCGGGTGTTGGTGATTATTACGGCACGTATGAAGCGCAGGAGATCTTTGCGAACTTCACCGCCGAGGAACTGGGCATCACGCCTCTGTTCTTCGAGCACAGCTTCTTCTGCGTGAAGTGCGGCAATATGGCCTCCAGCAAAACCTGCCCGCATCCGTCTGACCAGCACTTGACTCTCTCCGGTACGAAGGTACGTGCGCTGCTGCGTGACGGACAGTGTCCGCCTCCTGAATTCACTCGCCCTGAGGTGGCGCAGATTCTGATTGAAGGTATGTCACCGGAAGTCTCTGTAAACTCCTGACAGCCAGTACTATTTGGCCCTCTTGTCCCATATAGATGAGTAGAATCTATCGGGACGAGGGGGTCTTTGTTATGTCTGGAGGGCAGAAGCATAAAGTCTCGGTCTGGATCTCTTGGCGCGGCATCAAAAAAGGTATCCTGGGCGCTGTGCTGCTCACTATAATGATCGGAATCATCGCCTACGACATGCCGACTGCCAAGACGGTCAATTATTGGAGCCTGCCGCTCTCCGGCAAGGTGATTGCCATTGATGCAGGTCATGGGGGACCGGACGGGGGAGCAGTGAGCCGCTCAGGCCTGATTGAGAAGGATATCAATCTCTCTGTGTCGCTGTACTTGCGCGATTATCTGCAGCAGGCTGGGGCGATTGTGGTGATGACCCGTGAAGGCGATTATGATCTGGCCCAGGACAGCACCAAGGGGTACGCAAGACGCAAGACGGAGGATCTGAAGCAGCGGGTGCGGAGCATTGAAGAGAAGGGCGCCGATCTGTTTGTCAGCGTACATATGAACAGTATTCCCTCCAACCGCTGGAGCGGGGCGCAGACCTTCTATTATCCAAGCAGCGAGAGGAACAAGGCCTTGGCCGGGCTGGTTCAGGATGAGCTGAGAGCTACACTTGAGAATACGGACCGCGTGGCGAAGACGGCGAATACCATTTATTTGTTAAAAGTGTTAAAGATGCCGTCCGTGCTCGTTGAGGTAGGCTTCCTGTCACATCCTCAGGAGTCCTTGCTCCTAGGGGATGATCTGTATCAGCGGAAAGTGGCAACCAGCATCTACCAGGGCATCCTGCGGTACAGCTCCGAGCAGCCATAGCGGCATAGGGTGGGACTACTCTTCCCTCCGGGGGTAATGCTATAATAGGTACAAATACCGGGGCTTACCGCCGGATAGGAACAGAGGTGCTTTCCATGCAGACCAGGGAACAAATTCAGGAACTTTTACAGCCGCTTACAGACCCGGAATCCGGAAAAAGCCTGATCGAACTACAGTTAATCCGCGATATCATGATCAAAGAGGACCGTATTTCGTTATCCATCGTATGTCTGGATTCGGATGAGAAGAAGCGGATGGAGCTGGAGCAGCAGGTACGTGACCTGCTTACGGCGGGCGGGGCAGAACAGATTCATATCCGCCTGCGTGATGCCACCGATTATGAACGGGCTATGCTTCGCGGAGAGGGCAGCGGGGACGAGCCGGATTCAGATGAAGGGGAGAAGCTCAAAGGACACGCAGCAGGCCTTGAGGGGCATGAGCTGATTAACGAGAACTCAGGGGTGAACTTCATCGCGATCGCCAGCGGCAAGGGCGGGGTCGGGAAATCAACAGTAACCGTGAATCTGGCCGTGGCACTGGCCCGTAAGGGCAAGAGAGTCGGCCTGATCGATGCAGATATTTACGGCTTCAGTATCCCGGACATGATGGGAATTGAAGAAGGGCCGATCGTGGAAGAAGGAACGATTATTCCGGTAGAACGCTTCGGCGTCAAGGTCATGTCGATGGGCTTCTTCATCCGAGAGAATAGTCCGGTGATCTGGAGAGGACCGATGCTTGGCAAAATGCTGCGCCAGTTCTTCGCCGATGTCGGCTGGGGGGAACTCGATTACCTGCTGCTGGATCTGCCTCCAGGTACGGGCGATGTGGCCCTTGATGTCCACCAGATGCTGCCGCACAGCAAGGAGATCATTGTCACTACCCCTCATGCTACAGCTGCCTTTGTGGCAGCGAGAGCAGGCTCTATGGCTCTGCAGACCGAGCATGAGATTCTTGGCGTCATTGAGAATATGGCGTACTACGAATGCTCCTCCTGCGGCAAAAAGGATTATATCTTCGGCAGAGGCGGCGGAGCCCGTCTGGCGGAAACGCTGCATACAGAGCTGCTGGCCCAGGTGCCGCTGGGTGCCCCGGACAACCATATTTCCGAGCCGGACTTTTCACCGTCAGTATATAAGGCGGATACGGCTACCGGAATATTGTTCGCAGACATTGCAGACAAGCTGATTGCCAAGTACGAGCAATAATCACCCTTTGACCTTGAACGCACATAAACAAATAAGGCCATGTCCCATCCACGGGGCAAGGCCTTATTTTAAAATATAAGAGGTTAAGAACCCGAACCGGAATCGTCTCCGCCTTCCTGCTTCTGGCTGTCACCGCCCTGCTTGTCCTCCCCGCCGCTACCGCCTTTACCCCCATCCTTTTTCTCAACCTTAGGCTGCAGTTCATCCTGGACCACGGATTTGAGAAGCGTAAGTACTTCCATTCGGAATAGCGGGTTCTGCATAGCCTCCTGCATAATCGTCATGGACTGCTTGCGGTAATCCGGAGTCTTCGTAAGATCGAGGAACATTTTCGTCATTTCGGGCGACTTCATAATTTCTCCAACCGACTTCTGATAAGTGGGGTCCTTGATCAATTGAAGATGAAGTTCCTTGCTCTGTTTATTAATCGCTTTGGCGAAATCGCCGGCAAACTGCGGATCAGTCATGATTTTTTCAATTTCCTTCTGATACTCCGGAGCGGTGAGGGTATCTTTAACAGCGAGCCGGATCTGCTCCGTGGTTTGCATAGGCATCATCTTCATGCTTAAGCCGCTGGCGGCGCTGCCCTCTTCTGAGCTTGGAGTAGACAAGGCCTCCTCTACAGCCTTTTTCCCTTCATCACTTTTCAATATATCGACAACCATCGTCTTCATTTCCTTATATCCGCCTTGTCCCGAAGAAGAACTGCTCTGTTCGCCCCCGCAGGCCGTCAAGGTGATTATCAAGCCAAGTGCCAAGCCTCCAGACCAGATAGCTCTCCATTTCATTGGCGCTGCCCTCCTTTATAGAATTACTGATTGTAGTATGCCGCGCCAGGGCACATTTATGTTGAAGCGGAATGGTTTTTTGACGGTAACCTTGGTAAAATAAATCTGACACGGGGAGGTGGAAGCGCTGAGCTTGAGAAAATGGTTTTATTTGTTCTGGACCACGCTTTTGATCGGTGCAGGCGGGGCTGTCATTGCTGGACTTGCTCTGCAGATAGGGAATGGCGGTATACAATTTAAAGGCACTGCCGATCTTCTCCTGTACTCCCTCATTCTTTTGGGCTACGGAGTGCTTGTAAGCGTATACGCCCAGCTCGGATTTTTTGCATATCTGATCCTCAACTATACGGGCATCGGGGTGTTCCCGCGCAAGGCGTGGCGTTACATACAGCTGGTGCTGGCCGTGCTGGCGTTGTTTGAGCTGATGTTCCTGCGCACCTTTGTCAGCGGAGACCAGAGCGCCCGGACGGATTTGACGCTAGGCGTGGCAATTCTGTTCACTGCACTTATTGTATCTTGGCTCAAAATTCGCAGCACGAACGCGTCAGCCTGGGTCCCGACCTTTTTTTTCATGACAGCCATCACTATAGTGGAGATTATCGGTGTGCTGCGGATCGGCGTGGACAGCGCCACCATCTTTATTCTTGTACCGCTTATCGCCTGTAATGCCTTCCAGATTCTGATGCTGCACCGTGTACTGAAGCCGGCCACAATCGGACCATAGCAATCATGCTCAAAACCCCGCCCCTCTGTATACAACCAGGGAGGCGGGGTTTTGGCATTGCCTGTGGGGAGCGGTTAGAATGAAGATGAAGAGGTTAATCTTAAAGAACAGAGTGGAGGAGGGAATATATGAACATCAAGCGCTATATGATAAAAGACACCAGTGAAACACGCCTGAAGGACCTCGATCCTGATGAACGGGGAGACTTCAAATCCAAAGAAGAAGCCGAAGCCAAAATGGAGAAGCTGAAGGAACGGCTGGTCAAGCTGCAGGATATCCTTTTTGCACAGAAAAAGCATTCGCTGCTGGTCATCCTGCAAGGAATGGATTCAAGCGGTAAGGACGGAACCGTCAAACACATCTTCTCCGGCATCAATCCGCAGGGGTTCATCGTAACCAGCTTCAAGAAGCCTTCACTGGAGGAAGAAGCGCACGATTTCCTGTGGAGAGTTCATATGAAGACCCCGCCCAAAGGCTATATTGCCGCATTCAACCGTTCGCATTATGAGGATGTGCTGGTGCCCCGCGTGCATGGCAGTCTTAGCAAGGAGGATGCCAAGCGGCGGTTCCGCTACATCCGCCAGTTCGAGGAGATGCTGGCGGAAGAGGGAACGACGGTCATTAAGCTCTTTCTGCATATCTCCAAAGAGAAGCAGCTGGAGAAGATTAAGGAGCGGCTTGAAGATCCGGCGAAGCACTGGAAATTCGATGCCAGTGATCTGCAGGAACGCGAATACTGGGACGATTATCAAAAGGCGTATGAGGATGTTTTCCAGGAGAGCAGTATAGATAAGGCTCCATGGTACTGGATTCCGGCGAATCACCGCTGGTACCGCAACTATCTGGCCCTGAAGATTGTGGTCAAAACGCTGGAGGGGCTTGACCTGAGTTACCCGAAGCTGAATACACCGACGCCTGATATCTCTCAGCTGATCTCACCGCGTCACTGATGCCATACACAGGTAAGGGAAAGGGAGTTACATTCCTGCAGCGTCTTCCAGGCCATTATTCAGCAAGGCGGAATCGCGGACTTCCTTACCGTTTGCACTGCTTTGGCTGATTAGCTCAGAGACGGTTACGAACTCATACCCCTGGCTGCGGAGCTTATCAATAATTTGAGGCAGGGCTTCATGTGTTTGTTTGCAGGAGTCGCTGGCATGCAGCAGCACAATATCCCCGGGATGGGCTTTGCTCGTTACACGGTTAACGATGTTATCCACACCGATGTTCTTCCAGTCCAGTGAGTCCGTGTCCCATTGAATGACTTTATAGCCGAGATCGGTGGCCACCTGCAGGACTCTTTTGTCAAAATCACCGTTAGGCATTCTGATCAGGTTGGGCTGAGAACCGGTTAGCTCCGTCAATACTGTATGGGCAGTACTGATCTGCGTGCGGATTTCATCATTGCTTAGCGTACTGTAGTTCACATGCTTGTGACCGTGGCTGCCAATCTCGAACCCGGCGTCTTTGATGCTTGTAACGATCTCAGGATGGGTTTTGCTCCAAGGTGAGGACAGGAAGAATGTCGCTTTATCCACCTTTTTGTCTTCCAGCACCTTCAGAATCGGCTCAGGCCGTTTCTCTCCCCAGCTGATATCGAAGGTTAAGGCGATCAGCTTCTTTTCCGTCGGCACACTGTAAATGGCAGAAGGGGCAGCTTCAGAGAATACGGTGATATTGCCCCTCTCCACATAGACAACGCCGGCGGTAAGAAGCGCAGCAGCAAAAATGTACAGGAACCGTTTGATCTTTTTGCCGCTAAATACATAAAAAGAATTCATAATGTCAGCGCTCCTCTCCCATGCGAAATGCTTGTTTGTTCTAAATGTATGCTCGTACAGGGCGCTTATGACCTCAGATATGAATCATTCCATACGAAATGCAATTCGGCAGAATCCAAATCAGGAGGTACGCATGTTATCTTTTAATACATTTATCAAAGATCTAAGGACAATTCGCACCGCGCTCCTAATGGCCACAATCCTGTTCATAGCCGGGGGAATCTTGGGCTGGCTCGGCACAGGTAGTCTTCAGCAGCTGCTGAATGAGCAATTGAAGGGGATCAGTAAGATTAGCGGGAACCTTAGAGAGTCGTCCAATCCGCAGTGGAGCTTTTTTGTATTCATTTTTCTGAACAATAGTATCAAAAGCGTAGTCATCATTTATCTGGGCGCCTTATTCGGCCTCTTGCCGGCATTCTTCCTGCTCATCAACGGTTATCGGCTATCTGATTCATTTGTCCGCGATACAGGGACAGGATCTGTTCACGCTGATTGTAAAAGGACTGCTGCCGCATGGCATCATTGAGATTCCGGCCATCATCATTGCCTGCGCCTTTGGGCTGAAGTTCGGCAGTAAGGTGCTCTCTGCACTCTTTGGAGCGATGAAGCGGAGCGGGGAAGGGGCAATGAATTGGCAGGCCTTTATGCGGCAGACCTTCACCGCTTCGGTCTGGATTGTGATTCTGTTATTTGTGGCAGCAATCATCGAGAGCACAATTACATTTTGGCTTTTATCATAAAATCTTGGGGAATTGTGCATAACAGTAAAGCCGAAACATTTGGATCTGCTGCCAGGTTGAATAAAGAGAGTCCATAAATGGAATTTTCTTATGATAATGGTTATAGGTTCAATACTCCGGTTAATTTAGTGTAAGCACTTCAATAGAGCTTCCCACATCAAATGGCTTTTTTGAGTGAGATGAAACGGCGTTTGATGGTTTTGGATAATTATGAATTTCATGAAGGAGGCCAAGCATATGTTGGGGATGTTATTCAATGAGAAGGAATGCAAGGAGCTGGACTATGTTTTGCGCAAAGAGCTGGATGAGATGCTACTGGATATGAGTGATCAGCGTTTAGATCAGAACATTAGGCATGCGATTGCCAATCGATATAAAACAGTTTTCCGTATGTATGCACGATTTGCTCCACAGAAAGAGCTGTCTAAGTATGCATGGGGTGGACGTTCTTCTCAGTTCAAGCACTAGGCTGAAGCAGGCTGATAACCGGAATAAATAAAATGAATGAAATAGCTTGACGAAAAGGGAGCCGACATGATACATTATATCTCGCGCTCCTTTTGAATGTTTAAAGAGAAGACGCAGGCAAGAAATAATGAAAAATAACTTTTTCAAAAAAAAGCTTGCCAAACAACGAAACACTATGATATATTATGAAGGTCGCCGCTGAGATGCGGTGAAGAGCTAAAATGAGACATTGATCTTTGAAAACTGAACAACGAGTGAGTGGGAAATCGCTTCGGCGAGATCCAAAAATGAGAATGTAAATTCTCGTCAGATGTTTCAAAATGAGCAATCGCTCTTTCTAAATACCAATTTGGAGAGTTTGATCCTGGCTCAGGACGAACGCTGGCGGCATGCCTAATACATGCAAGTCGAGCGGAGTTTGAAAGGAAGCTTGCTTCCTTTCAGACTTAGCGGCGGACGGGTGAGTAACACGTAGGCAACCTGCCCTCAAGCCTGGGATAACTACCGGAAACGGTAGCTAATACCGGATAATTTCTTTTTTCTCCTGAGAGAAGAATGAAAGGCGGAGCAATCTGCTGCTTGGGGATGGGCCTGCGGCGCATTAGCTAGTTGGTGGGGTAACGGCCCACCAAGGCGACGATGCGTAGCCGACCTGAGAGGGTGAACGGCCACACTGGGACTGAGACACGGCCCAGACTCCTAGGGAGGCAGCAGTAGGGAATCTTCCGCAATGGGCGCAAGCCTGACGGAGCAATGCCGCGTGAGTGATGAAGGTTTTCGGATCGTAAAGCTCTGTTGCCAGGGAAGAACGTCCGGTAGAGTAACTGCTATCGGAGTGACGGTACCTGAGAAGAAAGCCCCGGCTAACTACGTGCCAGCAGCCGCGGTAATACGTAGGGGGCAAGCGTTGTCCGGAATTATTGGGCGTAAAGCGCGCGCAGGCGGTTATTTAAGTCTGGTGTTTAAACCTTGGGCTCAACCTGAGGTCGCACTGGAAACTGGGTGACTTGAGTACAGAAGAGGAAAGTGGAATTCCACGTGTAGCGGTGAAATGCGTAGATATGTGGAGGAACACCAGTGGCGAAGGCGACTTTCTGGGCTGTAACTGACGCTGAGGCGCGAAAGCGTGGGGAGCAAACAGGATTAGATACCCTGGTAGTCCACGCCGTAAACGATGAGTGCTAGGTGTTAGGGGTTTCGATACCCTTGGTGCCGAAGTTAACACAGTAAGCACTCCGCCTGGGGAGTACGGTCGCAAGACTGAAACTCAAAGGAATTGACGGGGACCCGCACAAGCAGTGGAGTATGTGGTTTAATTCGAAGCAACGCGAAGAACCTTACCAGGTCTTGACATCCAACTAACGAAGCAGATGCATCAGGTGCCCTTCGGGGAAAGTTGAGACAGGTGGTGCATGGTTGTCGTCAGCTCGTGTCGTGAGATGTTGGGTTAAGTCCCGCAACGAGCGCAACCCTTGACTTTAGTTGCCAGCAGGTTGAGCTGGGCACTCTAGAGTGACTGCCGGTGACAAACCGGAGGAAGGTGGGGATGACGTCAAATCATCATGCCCCTTATGACCTGGGCTACACACGTACTACAATGGCCGGTACAACGGGAAGCGAAGCCGCGAGGTGGAGCCAATCCCAGCAAAGCCGGTCTCAGTTCGGATTGCAGGCTGCAACTCGCCTGCATGAAGTCGGAATTGCTAGTAATCGCGGATCAGCATGCCGCGGTGAATACGTTCCCGGGTCTTGTACACACCGCCCGTCACACCACGAGAGTTTACAACACCCGAAGTCGGTGGGGTAACCCGCAAGGGAGCCAGCCGCCGAAGGTGGGGTAGATGATTGGGGTGAAGTCGTAACAAGGTAGCCGTATCGGAAGGTGCGGCTGGATCACCTCCTTTCTATGGAGAATCGTCTTCTGCAACGAAGACATTCAAATCGGAAGCTTTGCTTCCACAATAGAACCTTCGGGTTCGGACACTCACTCGTGTTCAGTTTTGAAAGAGCAAGTCTCTTTCGTATGCGTTTGGTGGCGATAGCGGAGGGGTTCCACACGTACCCATCCCGAACACGACCGTTAAGCCCTCCAGCGCCGATGGTACTTGGACCGAAGGGTCCTGGGAGAGTAGGACGCCGCCAAGCGAACAATCAATTCATTGATTGCTTCACTACTGCAAGTTTTGTTATATGGGCTTTTAGCTCAGTTGGTTAGAGCGCACCTCTGATAAGGGTGAGGTCGGTGGTTCGAGTCCACCAAGGCCCACCATATAACAATCTGGAATTGAATAGCAAGTACCGGGGTCCCCGAAAAGTAATCGGAATTAACCTCGAAGCTACACCTCACTTTTTGGGGTGATTATATGGGGCCATAGCTCAGCTGGGAGAGCGCCTGCCTTGCAAGCAGGAGGTCAGCGGTTCGATCCCGCTTGGCTCCACCAATCATGTTTTACAACAGTATATGCACATCGTCTGTTATTCCGAACATCACAGTCGTGATTGTTTCATAATAACAGCAACTTGATCCTTGAAAACTGGATACCGAAACGAATTTGCGTTTTAGAACATTCCTTTAAGCTGAACTTGTGTAAACAAGTTTCATATTAATGGCGATACTAGCGATTTTCCTTAGGGAAAACGCATTGGTTAAGCTACTAAGAGCACACGGAGGATGCCTAGGCGCCAGGAGCCGACGAAGGACGTGGCGAACAACGAAACTGCCTCGGGGAGCTGTAAGCAAGCTTTGATCCGGGGGTGTCCGAATGGGGAAACCCAGCTGTGGTAATTCGCAGTTACTCATTTCTGAATACATAGGAAATGTAGAGGCAGACCAGGGGAACTGAAACATCTAAGTACCCTGAGGAAGAGAAAACAATAGTGATTCCGTCAGTAGCGGCGAGCGAACGCGGAACAGCCTAAACCAAGAGGCTTGCCTCTTGGGGTTGTGGGACGTCTCACATGGAGTTACAAAGGAATATGGTAGGCGAAGAGGTCTGGAAAGGCCCGCGATAGAGGTAAAAGCCCTGTAGCCTAAACTGTGTTCTCTCCGAGACGGATCCCGAGTAGTGCGGGGCACGTGAAACCCCGTATGAATCCAGCAGGACCATCTGCTAAGGCTAAATACTACCTGGCGACCGATAGTGAAACAGTACCGTGAGGGAAAGGTGAAAAGCACCCCGGAAGGGGAGTGAAATAGAACCTGAAACCGTGTGCTTACAAAAAGTCAGAGCCCTCTTTATGGGTGATGGCGTGCCTTTTGTAGAATGAACCGGCGAGTTACGTTTAACATGCAAGGTTAAGGTGAGAAGCCGGAGCCGCAGCGAAAGCGAGTCTGAATAGGGCGACTTAAGTATGTGGACGTAGACCCGAAACCGTGTGATCTACCCCTGTCCAGGGTGAAGGTGCGGTAACACGCACTGGAGGCCCGAACCCACGCATGTTGAAAAATGCGGGGATGAGGTGGGGGTAGCGGAGAAATTCCAATCGAACTCGGAGATAGCTGGTTCTCCCCGAAATAGCTTTAGGGCTAGCCTCGGTGAATGGAGTGGTGGAGGTAGAGCACTGATTGGGTGCGGGGCCCGCAAGGGTTACCAAGCTCAGTCAAACTCCGAATGCCATTAACTTCTTGCCGGGAGTCAGACAGTGAGTGCTAAGATCCATTGTCAAAAGGGAAACAGCCCAGACCATCAGCTAAGGTCCCCAAGTGTGTGTTAAGTGGGAAAGGATGTGGAGTTGCACAGACAACCAGGATGTTGGCTTAGAAGCAGCCACCATTGAAAGAGTGCGTAATAGCTCACTGGTCGAGTGACTCTGCGCCGAAAATGTAACGGGGCTAAACACACCACCGAAGCTATGGCTAGATGCTTTGCATCTGGGGTAGGGGAGCGTTGTATGTGGGTTGAAGGTGTACCGTAAGGAGCGCTGGACAGCATACAAGTGAGAATGCCGGTATGAGTAACGAAAAGATCAGTGAGAATCTGATCCGCCGAAAGCCCAAGGTTTCCTGAGGAAGGCTCGTCCGCTCAGGGTAAGTCGGGACCTAAGGCGAGGCCGACAGGCGTAGTCGAAGGACAACAGTTTGAAATTACTGTACCACCGTAATCCGCTATGAGCGATGGGGTGACGCAGGAGGGTAGTGACGCGGACTGATGGATGTCCGTCTAAGCAGTGAGGCTGGTGTGCAGGCAAATCCGCACATCGTAAGGCTGGGCTGTGATGGGGAGCGAAAATTACAGTAGCGAAGGTCATGATCTCACACTGCCAAGAAAAGCCTCTAGTCAGGAGAAGGTGCCCGTACCGCAAACCGACACAGGTAGGCGAGAAGAGAATTCTAAGGCGCGCGGAAGAACTCTCGTTAAGGAACTCGGCAAAATGACCCCGTAACTTCGGGAGAAGGGGTGCCTCGGTAGGGTGAATAGCCCGAGGGGGCCGCAGTGAAAAGGCCCAAGCGACTGTTTAGCAAAAACACAGGTCTGTGCGAAGCCGCAAGGCGAAGTATACGGGCTGACGCCTGCCCGGTGCTGGAAGGTTAAGGGGAGCGGTTAGGGGTTAAACCCGAAGCTGTGAACCGAAGCCCCAGTAAACGGCGGCCGTAACTATAACGGTCCTAAGGTAGCGAAATTCCTTGTCAGGTAAATTCTGACCCGCACGAATGGCGTAACGACTTGGGCGCTGTCTCAACGAGAGATCCGGTGAAATTTTAATACCTGTGAAGATGCAGGTTACCCGCGACAAGACGGAAAGACCCCATGGAGCTTTACTGCAGCTTGATATTGAATTTGGGTACGATCTGTACAGGATAGGTGGGAGCCGTGGAGGCAGGAGCGCAAGCTTCTGCGGAGGCGCCGTTGGGATACCACCCTGATCGTATCTAGGTTCTAACCTAGTGCCCTTATCGGGTACGGGGACCGTGTCAGGCGGGCAGTTTGACTGGGGCGGTCGCCTCCTAAAGAGTAACGGAGGCGTTCAAAGGTTCCCTCAGAATGGTTGGAAATCATTCGCAGAGTGCAAAGGCATAAGGGAGCTTGACTGCGAGACCTACAAGTCGAGCAGGGACGAAAGTCGGACTTAGTGATCCGGTGGTACCGCATGGAAGGGCCATCGCTCAACGGATAAAAGCTACCCTGGGGATAACAGGCTTATCTCCCCCAAGAGTCCACATCGACGGGGAGGTTTGGCACCTCGATGTCGGCTCATCGCATCCTGGGGCTGAAGTAGGTCCCAAGGGTTGGGCTGTTCGCCCATTAAAGCGGTACGCGAGCTGGGTTCAGAACGTCGTGAGACAGTTCGGTCCCTATCTGTCGTGGGCGCAGGAAATTTGAGAGGAGCTGTCCTTAGTACGAGAGGACCGGGATGGACGTACCGCTGGTGCATCAGTTGTTCCGCCAGGAGCATGGCTGAGTAGCTACGTACGGACGGGATAAGCGCTGAAAGCATCTAAGCGTGAAGCCCCCCTCAAGATGAGATTTCCCAGTATGTAAGACCCCTTGAAGACGACGAGGTAGATAGGTTGGAGGTGGAAGTGCAGCAATGCATGGAGCTGACCAATACTAATCGGTCGAGGGCTTATCCAAAAAAAAAATTCGCAGATTTGTTTCGGATTCAGTTTTCAGGAATCAAATTCCTGAAGCATTTACGCTGTAAATGCCCGTTTGGGGGCGATAGCGGAGGGGTTCCACACGTACCCATCCCGAACACGACCGTTAAGCCCTCCAGCGCCGATGGTACTTGGACCGAAGGGTCCTGGGAGAGTAGGACGTTGCCAAGCGGACAATATTCCCTGATAGCTCAGTTGGTAGAGCACTCGACTGTTAATCGAGTTGTCACAGGTTCGAGTCCTGTTCGGGGAGCCATGCTCTCATAGCTCAGCAGGTAGAGTGCTTCCATGGTAAGGAAGAGGTCACCGGTTCGAATCCGGTTGAGAGCTCCACAAATTTTTTAAGGCCCGTTGGTCAAGGGGTTAAGACACCTCCCTTTCACGGAGGTAACATGGGTTCGAATCCCATACGGGTCACCATTTTTTATGGGATGAGAATTCCCTGGGTTCGTTGAAGCATAGGCATCGTAAGGAATACTTCGCAATCTCGTAACGGAGTGAAGAGTATCCCATACGGGTCACCATTTTTAACTAGTACCCTTATTAGTCACCATACATATGGAGGCTTAGCTCAGCTGGGAGAGCATCTGCCTTACAAGCAGAGGGTCGGGGGTTCGAACCCCTCAGCCTCCACCATAATGTTCTTGATATTTGAGGGAGATTGTGGGCATTATATAGGTATCTATTGTAGGGGATTCGCCAAGTGGTAAGGCAACGGACTCTGACTCCGTCATCATAGGTTCGAATCCTATATCCCCTGCCAAATATGAGCCATTAGCTCAGTTGGTAGAGCACCTGACTTTTAATCAGGGTGTCGAAGGTTCGAGTCCTTCATGGCTCACTTTTATTGATTCATGCGCGTGTGGCGGAATGGCAGACGCACCAGACTTAGGATCTGGCGTCGTAAGACGTGGGGGTTCAAGTCCCTTCACGCGCACCACTTATTTGCGGACGTGGCTCAGCGGTAGAGCATCGCCTTGCCAAGGCGAGGGTCGCGGGTTCGATTCCCGTCGTCCGCTCCAAATTTTTTGCGCCCTTAGCTCAGCTGGATAGAGCGTTTGACTACGAATCAAAAGGTCGGGAGTTCGAATCTCTCAGGGCGCGCCATTATTACTTCTTGAATATTCAAAGTGTCCTCTAGATTCGAACGAGTTCGTTGGAGCATAGGCTTCGATAGGATTACTTCGCAATCGGATGCGCAGCATCCGTATCTCTCAGGGCGCGCCATTATTACTTCATTAACGGGATGTAGCTCAGCTTGGTAGAGCACCTGGTTTGGGACCAGGGGGTCGCATGTTCAAATCGTGTCATCCCGATATTTCACCTTTGCGGGTGTAGTTCAATGGTAGAACTTCAGCCTTCCAAGCTGATAGCGTGGGTTCGATTCCCATCACCCGCTCCATAATAATTTCATAGTTTCGGGATGTAGCTCAGCTTGGTAGAGCACCTGGTTTGGGACCAGGGGGTCGCATGTTCAAATCGTGTCATCCCGATCGAACAGCTTATGGCTGGCCAATGAACTCTTACTGCGGTAAGAGTTTTTTGTTGCGTCATTAAAGGAACGTATGTTCCTTTAATCGTCTAAAAAAAAGACAACCTCAGCCGGGATGCCAATCCTTGCATAATAGCTCTGTAGGGACTCATCTTGCTCAATGGCAGTGCCGACCGATAGCAGCTTAACCGCGAACAGGTTAGCCTGCCGCTCCAGCTTGCCTGGCGAGAAATACGAATTCTCCTCCAGAAAAAAACGGTTGACCCCTTTGTGCAGACGGTCATGCGCGAGTTCATGGGCGCATACGAATCGTTGCCACTCCAGCGGCAGCTGGTTATGAATGACGATGAACCTTCTTCTTAACTTCCGATAGTAGAGGCCCTTGGTGCCGTCACCCAGATGCATGAACCGGATGTGAATCCCCAGTGCTTCAGCCAGCTCGAAGGGGCTGCTGGTATTGTATTTTTTGACCAAACGCTTGATTAGCTCATCCATATTCTTCACCCGCAGCATGTTAATAGTAGTTGGATTGCCTGGTACTTACTCCTTGCCTGGATCGTGCTTGGGCGTGGTCCGCTTGTTCATCTGCTTTGCCTCCCAGAACAGGCCGGTTAATACGTCCTTGATCCGCTGCTTATCCTCCTTGTTCAGGGGAATTCCATCAAACATCAGCTCACCATCATCCTCCAGCATTTGGCGGAAGTCACGCTTATCCTTGCTGGTAGCCCAGGCAGGCACAGCGCCCTCTGTACTGCTCTCCGTCTCGGTTAAATAACCGGCATGGCCCATCAGCTCCTCGTACGACACATCGGTCGCTTCAGCAATCTTACGCAGGGTAGCCGGCTTGGGGACACCCCGTAATCCATTCTCGATTCGTGAGATTTGGGCTCCACTGATACCGGCAAGCGCTGCCAGCTGATTAATGGTCAATCCCTTTCCTTCCCGAAGCTGTCTCAGATAGTATCCGAATTCCTCTGCCATCGATAACCACTCCTTATCCCTAATCACCTAAAAAGCTGTTGTACTTACTATAAGCTATTTATGCCAATAGGTAAACAATAAAGAGTCTATTATTGCCAAAAGGTAAGAATGGGCATGCATTTAGCTTGTTTGTGCTGCAAAACGGGCTAAAATGAGGTTTTACTGAATTGGTAGATAAGTGGTATATTATGAAAAAAGGCGAACAATATACGAACAAGTAGAATTTTAACACATTTGGCCGGAAAGGTCCGCAACAAAGTTCTTAAATCTGTATAACATCTAAGGAGTGGTATAAATGATGATTCTATCTTCGCTGCCCGAGCTTGACCGCCGCCGAACTCAGGTCACTATAGAGAATATGCTGGAGAAGTACCGGATTTTCAAATCTGTAACGTTTGAGGCTAAAGAGGCCGGGATTACGTACTCCTATACGGAACGGTTCCATGGCGCAACCCATACGGTTACTGATCAGACAGCAGCGATTGCCACGCATAATGTAGATGTGCCTGCTGCAAGACGGGCGTACTGTGCTGTGATTGATTCGGTTGTAGAGCGGCTTACCCAGAGGGAACAACAACTGGTGCGGGAGAGATACATGCGCAGAGAGGAGAGCTACGACTACACGATATACAATCATGTGTTCGATCCTCCGGTGAGCAAGGATACTTATGTGAAAATAAGGTCGAAGGCGTTCTATAAGATGGCGCTTGCACTTGCTGATCTGCAGCTGTTGTCTCTGGCTACGCTCACGAAGACCCCCGCTGGTGGGAACCTGCCTAAGGAGCAGAAATCCTTTTGACAACATGCAGCTACCATATGTAATCGACATGGCCGTATTGCCCTCTTTGGGTGATGCGGCTTTTTGTTTCAGATGAGGGGACCGCCGTTTACCATCCCATTTACCACCGGAAATTATCGTTAACTCATCTGTAATAGCGCCTGCGCAAGGTCTCAGGGGGTCTATGATTATAACATGGCAAATGAAGCAGAAGGACACCGCAGGAGCATGAATGCTCCACCTCATCGAAGCCTAAGACAGGCCGGCAGACAAGCGCGGTGAAAGCTCCTTCGGTCATTGCCGGATACAAGACGGGTCCTATTCTTCCTGAATCGAATCCGCGGGTGACTTCAAGAAAGGCAGGAGGGATTACCACATCTAATCATGAGAGGAATGAAGTCATGACGGTACAACATCTACGGGGGAATATCACTGCTGCACTGGGGCAGTTTTTCCCGGATATTCCTGTCTATGTGGAAGGGGATAAGCCGCAGTCAGCCTACTTCAGGCTGGAGCTGCTCTCGGCAACCTACGACAGGCAGCGTGAAGGAAGATACATGGCGGTCTACCGCTTCGGTATCCGCTATGAGCAAGGCAGTCTGCTGGATGCAGAGGCTATAGCTGACGGGCTCTGTGAGGCGCTGGACGCAAGAGAAAGTGTTAATCCCGCTTATCGGGTGGTGCGCCAGTCCTGGGTAGCCGGAGCAGAGGAACGGGGAGCACTGTTCACCGTGGACTATATGCTCTATCTCCAGAAGCAGAAGCAGCCGGTGGAAGAGGCAGAGCTGATGGGACACTTCACAGAAGGGGCGCGGCTGAAATGAGTTCTAAGGAAATGACGGCAAGTGAGCAGGGACGCGGGAGCGGGGAACCGGATGTTTTTGGGAAAAAGCAGATCAGGAACTCGGCCCTGTTCGGCCCTAAGGAAAAGGATGTACTGGAGGTAGTTCTGCAAGAGGACGGGAGCTACACCTTGGAAGAGGCTAAGCACTTAATGGAGCGTTATCTAAATAAGGAGGTTATCTAATGGCTGGAGGAACATGGACAACACAAAACAAGGTGCGTCCGGGGGTATACGTAAATGTGGCCTCGAACGGTATTGTGGCAGGGAAAATGGGAGAACGCGGTACGGCTGCCTTGGCACTTGCACTGCCTTGGGGGCCTGCGGGAGTCATTCTAAAGCTTACGGCACAGGATGATTTCCAGCAAAAGCTGGGCTACGATCTGACGGCAGCAGAGCTGCTGCCGGTAAGAGAGGTGCTGAAGCGGGCAGGCACACTGTTGCTCTACCGTCTGAATCAGGGTGTGAAGGCTGCTGTGACCAATAACGGAATTCAGGCGACTGCGCGGTATGGCGGGGAACGCGGGAATGCGCTTAAGGTAGTGATCGAGAAAAATATCGATGACGCTACTAAGTTCGATGTCCGGACGCTGCTGGACGGGGCAGAAGTGGACAAGCAGACGGTAAGCGCTGCTGCCGGTCTGGCTGCGAACGATTATGTAGAATTTAAGCCGAATGAAGCCGGTGCGCTGACGGTGACCGCTGGACTGCCGCTGGCAGGCGGGGCAAATGGTACGGTCACGAATGCGGAGCATAGTGCGTTCTTGTCGGCACTGGAGGTTCAGGATTTCCAGACGGTAGGTCTGGTATCGCAGGATAACACGCTGAAGTCGCTGTATAGCGCCTATGTGAAGCGTCTGCGTAACACGGAAGGCAAGAAGGTGCAGGCCGTGTTGTCCGATTACTCTACGGCTGATCATGAGGGCATTATCAGTGTGGCGAACGGCGTCATTCTGAGCGATGGGACGGTAGTGGATAAAGCCCATGCCGTGGCATGGGTAGCCGGTGCAACTGCCGCCGCTGCTGTGAACGAATCTCTGACTTATCAGGCCTATGACGATGCTGTAGATGCGGATGTGCGTTTCAGCCATTCCGAGACTGTAGAAGCGCTCACAGACGGAGAACTGCTCTTCACCTATAGCGGAGGCCGGGCTGTAGTAGAGCAGGATATCAACACGTTCACCTCCTTCTCCACGGACAAAGGCAAGGCCTTCTCCAAGAACCGCGTGCTGCGGGTGCTGGATGGGATCGCTGGTGATTTGAAGCGGATTTTTGAGAGCTACTTCATTGGCAAATTGCCGAATAATGAGGACGGGCGTGCGCTGTTCTGGTCGCAGTGCGTCACTTATATGAATGATCTGCAGAACCTTGGTGCGATTGAGAACTTCAATGCACAGAGCGATATTGTAGTGACTCCTGGAGCGGACAGTGACAGCGTAGTGCTGGAGGTAGCTGTGAAGCCGGTAGATTCCGTAGAAAAAGTATATATGAAAGTGAAGGTGGTCTAAGATGACATTCTTGAGAGCCAGCGATACGCTGTCCGGCCAGGAGGGCCGGGCGTATGCCACGATTAACGGACAGACGGAAGAAATGTTCTATGTCAAAACCCTGGAAGCCACTGTAGAGAAGCAGAAGGCGGAAGTGAAGACGCTTGGACGCCGCGGGGTGCAGCATAAGGCGACCGGCTGGTCGGGCAGCGGTACGATGACGATTTTCTATATGACGAGCCGTTTCCGCCAGATGATGCTGGAGTACATGAAGACTGGGATAGACCAATATTTCAGCATTATCGTGACCAATGAAGATCCGTCCTCAACCGTGGGCGCTCAGCGCATCATGCTGAAGGATGTCAATCTGGACAGTGTCATTATGGCTTCGCTGGATACGGAGTCGGATGCGCTGGAGGAAGAGGTTGCTTTTACCTTCGAGGATGTGGAATTGGTGCAGCCCTTCGCGGCTCCGGCTAATGCCGGCCAATAAAGCTTAAGCGGGCTATCCGCAGGTTGTAAAAGAGTAAATGACTGAATAAGTTGGGGGGCTCCCGCAAAGTATCTGGACGATCACTAAAGAAGTCATAGCCGCTGTGCGGCGGTATTCTGCGGCGGGCCTCTTCGCTGCCCTAACACAATAAGAATCTGGGAGGAACAACATGAGTGAATTAAGTTTGTTTTTTGCGCAAAATGCGGCTTGTGATACAACAGAGGAATTCGCGGTCTCGCTGCGGTTCAAGGATAAGGAAGGTAACCCAGCCGTCTGGAAGCTGCGCAGTATGAATGAGGAAGAGAACCAGGAATGCCGCAAGGCGGCTACCCGTAAGGTCAAGGGAAAGAACGGCACCTACACGACGGACATTGATCCCAATGAATATATGGCGAAGCTCATGACGGCAAGCATTGTGCATCCGGATCTGAAAAATACCGAGCTTCAACGCTCCTACGGGGTGATGGGCGCCGAATCGCTGCTGCGCAAAATGCTGCTGCCCGGAGAATTCGCTGCGCTTGGGGAGCGGGTACAGGCCCTGAACGGCTTCGCCACAGATATGAACGAGCTGGTGGATGACGTAAAAAACTAATCAACGAGGGCGATGGTGAGGCGAATCTGGCCTACTACGCCCTCCATGAGCTGCATATTCTCCCGCATGAGCTGATGAAGCTCTCCGTCCGCGAACGCGCGGCGATCTATGCCATGATCTCCGTACGCGTGGACAAGGAGAAGCGGGAGCGTGCACGGAGCAAGGGGAAGAAGAGATGAAGGGGGTGAATGAATGGAAATTACAAGTACAGCGCTGGTTCCTGTAACGGCACTAACAGTCTGGCAAAATGTAAACTCACAGTGGGACCGGCTGAACCAGAATTTCAACCGGGCCAGTCACTCGCTCAGTGGTCTGCAGCAGATCCTGGAGCGGGTGTATGAAGAGAAGAACAAGTCTTTTATGGAAGGATTCATGCAGTCGCAGGAAGCAGCCAGACGCCTGTCCGAGGAAGGTGCTTCGTCAAGATCCCGCCGCTCTGCTGACAGTTCGGATGGTGATGGTCCAGGTGATAATGATGTCCGGGATGCAAAAAACGGGTTCATGGGAAAAGTGCAAAAAATAATGAAGGCGCTGGATGTCAGCGGGTTCGAGTTAATCACGTACGTGGGTGAAAAAGCAGTAGGGTATATTTTGGACAAGAAGAAGGAAAAGGCGGAAGAGAAGGAAAAAGAAAAGGCCGAGAAGGAGAAAAAGGCAGCGGAGCCCGGCTTTCTCTCCAAAGCAAAGGATTCCTTAGGAGCACTGGACCTTGGGAGCGTATTTGATAAGGTCAAAGAACTGGGCACCAAGGCAGTAGTAGCCAATGCTTCTGACGAAGATAAGGCGAAATGGGGCAAGCTGCAGGGCAATATGGACAACGCAGTTGAATTGATGGGGCAAAAAGCGATCGTTGCGCTGCGTCCGATTCTGGATACCTTGAACAACGCGTTTCAGTCTGAAGGAATGTCTACGGCGCTAAATCTGATCGCGAACGGCTTCTTGGTCATTGCTACGGTGATTAGCGAAGTGGTGGACGGCATCATGTACATGTTCACAGCTTTTCAGGAGAATTGGGATGTTGTAGGGCCGATCCTTGCGGCCATTGCCATTGTCTTCATAGCTGCGATGATTGTGCAGTTGTATAGTCTTGCTGCCGCGTGGCTTGTAGGCATGTGGCCAATCCTTTTAATAGTTGCTGCTGTAGCACTGCTAATTTATATTTTGCAGCAAGCGGGGGTATCCGTAGACGCAGTAGTGGCTTTTATCGGGGGAGCATTTGGCTGGCTGAGGGCAACCATAGAGAATTTTGTAATCGGTCTGTACAATAACTTTGTCTCCTTTGCAGACTTCTTCCGTAACTTATTTATTGATCCGACGTATGCGGTGCAAAAGCTGTTTTATGACCTGGCCACGAACTTCCTGGGCTTCATGTATCAAATGGCATTAGGTGTTGAAAGCTTTGCAGGCGGGTTCGTCAAGGCCATAGCCGAGGGTATAAACTTCGTGCTTAAAGGAGTTCAAACGCTGGCAGGGTGGTTAAGCAAAGTTCCAGGCTTTGAATTCTTGGCTGATTTCAAGCCTAACTTCCTTGAGACGGAGAACCCGCATGTCTTCAGTGATATGATCAAGAACGTTCAAGGCACTCTGGTAGAACCTAAATCGACTAAGGATGTATACAATACACCGAAGAAGGAATTCGTGGATACCTCCAAGAGTGTGGAGGAATACAAGGGTAAAGTAAACGATCTTGTTACTAAATTCAATACCAAGCTGGAGCCGGCCAAGCAAAAGGAGGATACCTCTCCGAATAATGCCCAGACTGCTGCCAAGAACATGAGTAATATCGGCAAGGTAGGCGAGGTAGGCAAGATCAATGAAAAGGTTGATATCTCCAGCGATGATCTGGATATGCTGCGGGAGCTGGCGGAGATTCAGTCGATCCAGAATTTTGTCGAGCTGACGCCGACGGTGCAGGTAACAACCGGAAATATTAATAATTCCGGCGATATTGACTCCATCATCACGAAGATCGGGCAAAAGCTGAAAGAGGAGTTCGTCTCTACGGCGCAGGGGGTGTACACGTAACATGGAGGAGTATGGATTCTATCTGAGCTTCAATAATTATGAAGAGGTGATCCGGCTTCCGGTGAACCCTGAGACGCTGGAGATCAAGGAGAACAGCGATGGCAAAAGCTATACGATTGTAGATTTTGGCGAAATCAATGCGATTGCTTATCCGAAGCTGACGGAGATTACGATTGAGAGTATGTTCCCGGCACAATATTATCCGTTCGTGGTGTATTCCGGCGAGAATGCCGGAAAGCTGCTGAAGCCCTATGAGTATGTAGAGCTGATCCGCAAATGGATGCTCAGTCGCAGGCCGGTCCGGTTTGTTTTCTCAGGGCTGAAATCGGCGAATGTGCAGAATACGCAGACCCCAGATTGGCTGAGGCAGGCCAGGGCGCAGGCGCAGCAGACTTTTACCGGGGATATTGGCATTAATATGGCGGTCAGTATTGAGAACTTCTCCTGGAAGCTCAGTGCGGGGTCCTCGGGGGATATCGATTATACACTTGGACTCAAAAAGTATGTGTTCTATCAGGCTCTGGCTGTGAAGGTGGGCAGCACCGGTGAAGTGAAGAAGCAGCAGAAGCGGGCAAGCGAGAAGGCAGCACCTGCTACCTATACGCTCAAAGCCGGGGATACGCTCTGGTCGGTGGCCCAAAAGCTGCTCGGTGACGGCAGTAAATCCAAAACGCTGCAAAAGCTGAACAATATCTCGGACAGCGAACTGAAGAAGCTCAAAATTGGCCGAGTGATCAAGCTGTCTTAGGAGGCCGTGGCGATGGAATTAATCATAATTAATAAGGAAGGCGCCATCTGGAATATTGCCGGAATCGTTACGGATATCACGTGGAAAACCACCCGGACCGGCAAGCCTGCGACGCTTGAGCTTACGCTGGTGGACAGCGGTATGTATCAGCATAAAAAGTTCGCGATCAGCAACGGGGATATTGTGCAGTTCCGCAGAGATG
Source organism: Paenibacillus sp. FSL M7-0896 (assembly GCF_037975415.1). Lineage (NCBI taxonomy): Bacteria > Bacillati > Bacillota > Bacilli > Caryophanales > Paenibacillaceae > Paenibacillus > Paenibacillus sp. FSL M7-0896. The sequence goes on along the minus strand of NZ_CP150250.1, from coordinate 6,483,227 downwards.
GAGTCGATGTATTCTACGGCTTCGTTTTCAGCATCGACACGGGGGCGAATCAGGAGATCAAGCTGACGGCGTACGATCAGATCCGCTATCTGCTGGGCAATGGCAGTTATGTGCTTCAGGACGTTACTGCGGCTGAAGTGATCAGCACCATTGCCAAAGACCGCGGCTTGCGGCTTGGACTACTGGAACCGGCGGAGTACAAGATTCCCTCGCTGATCGAAGACGGCAAAAAGCTGCTCGATATTATTATGGGTGCGGTCGGCAGTGAGCTGCAGTATAAGGGCCATCTGATGGCGTTCTATGATGATTTTGGCAAGCTGACGCTGCGCAGTCCGCAGTCCATGCTGCTGAAGGTGATTCTGGGGGCAGGTCATTACCTGTATGATTATTCGCTGAAAAGAAGCATCGACGATAATACGTACAATACGATTCTGCTCTACCAGGACAACGAAAAGACCGGCAAACGCGAGTTCTATCCGGTCACGGATAAGGAAAATGTAAAGCGCTGGGGCATCCTGCACCTCTACCAGAAGGCGGACGATAATGCGAATGCTGCGCAGATTCAGGAAAAGGCAGGCAATCTGCTTAAGCAGCATAACCGTGAGAAGGTCAGTCTTTCTGTGCAGGCTATTGGCGATATACGGGTGAGGGCTGGGAACTTCATCTATGTGCTGCTGGATGAATTCCAGACGCAGCTGTTCCTGGTGGATCAATGCAGCCATAAAATTTCCGGAGGGGAGCATACGATGTCCCTAGACATTAAGGTGGTGTAGACAACATGCTCGATATTATTAAACAGGCAAGCCTTGGGGCCGTATCGAATACAAATCCGGTGGCTTTGTCTTATGGGACAGTGGTTCTGGCACAGCCGCTGCAGATTCAGGTGGAGCAGCGGCTGCTGCTGACAGGAGCCGCATTGGTGGTGGTTGAATCCGTGATGGAGAGCAAGGCCGTAATCGAAGGCCGGGAGATTCTGCTGCGCCGTGGACTTGAAGCGGGAGACCGCGTACTGCTCGTGCGGATGCAAGGCGGACAGAGCTATATTGTCCTCGATCGGCTGGTGGACCTATGATTCCGGCGATAGGCAGATCCGGTCCTGTGACGGGAGCTCTGGAAGGGAATGTGAGCGCTGTGGTGAATGCTCCGAGCCTGACGTACCGGATGGACTGGGAGCGCGGACGGATCGGCGGGCAGGTAGACGGGCTTGAAGCGGTGAAGCAGGCAGCAATCAAGGTGCTGCAGACCAGCCGTTATGAGCATCTGATCTATAGCACGGACTACGGAACGGAGTGGAAGCTGGTGCTGGGTCAGGACAGGCTGCTGGCCCGGCCGGAGCTGCGCCGCCTGATCAGCGATGCGCTGCTCCAGGATGAGCGGATTCAGGCGCTTGAGGATGTGGAGATTTTTTTTGACGGAGATACGGTTAGCTTCAGCTGTACCGCTGTCACGATATATGGTGATGTGGAGCTGAGAAAGGAGGGGATTGGCAATGTATGAGGATCAGACGTACGAGGCTCTTCTGGAACGCATGCTGGATCGTGTGCCAGAGGGGCTGGATAAGCGCGAGGGAAGTATTATCTATGATGCGCTTGCGCCGGCGGCGGCTGAAATGGCCCAGATGTATCTGGAGCTTGAGGTCAGCAATAATCTGTTCTTCCCGGATACGGCAGACGGCGAATATCTGGAACGAACCATTGCCTGGACGGGATTGAAGCGTCATCCGGCAGGCAAAGCGCAGCTGGGCGCGAGGTTCTATACCAGCGGCGAACAGCCTCTGGACATTCCGCTGGGCAGCCGTTTCTCCCTGGGACTGCTTCATTATAGTGCGGCGGAGAAGCTGGCTCCCGGGACGTACCGCCTGGAGAGCGAAACTGCTGGGGCTGAGGGGAATCAGTATTCAGGCGCGCTGCTGCCGATTGATTATATCCCGGGACTGGCCCGGGGGGAGATTACGGGCCTGCTGGTTCCCGGCACGGATGCGGAGACAGATGAAGCGCTGCGGCAGCGGTACTTCGATTCGGCCCGGCGGCCTGCAACGAGCGGCAATAAATATCATTATATGGAGTGGGCACAGCAGATCCAGGGCGTAGGGGGAGCACGGGTCTTCCCGCTGTGGGCCGGACCGAAGACGGTCAAGGTGGTCATTGTGAACGCGGAGCATCAGCCCGCCTCCCCGCTGCTGGTCTTCCAGGTGCAGCAGTTCATTGATCCTGCGCCGGGTCTTGGCGAGGGCCAGGCTCCGGTGGGAGCGGTGGTGACGGTGGAATCGGCCACAGGCAAGGTGGTTGATGTCTCAGCTAAGGTTACGCTCGCTGCCGGCTATGCACTGCAGCCGGTTATTCAAGCTTTTACGGCACTCCTGGAGAAGTATCGTAAGGAGAAGGCTTTTGCCGCTACCTATATCAGTCAATCGGTTATTGGCGCATTGCTGCTGAATACGGAGGGCGTAGTGGACTATAGCGGGCTGAAGCTGAACGGCGGGACGGCAAATATCCCTCTGCTGGAGACGGAAGTGCCGCTGTTCGGCAATGTCGTACTGGAGGTGTAGCATGGGATATCCGGAGCAGATCGATGTCTTTCAGGATAAGCTGAACAAAAAGGCAAACGGCGGCAGTCATGTTGTAGAGGAGAAGCTTCGGCTTACAGGTGGTGCATTCAGCGGACTGCTGGCCCACGACAATATTAACAATCAGACGCTGGCCGTGTACACAGGCTCACGCTTCAGCGGGACAGAGGTGCGCAATTACTCGGTCTCTTTCCCGGACGAGGCTCCTTGGCGGCGGCTCATTAACATCTATGCGGATGTGCCCGAAGTCTATGTGACTTACGAGACACCGGGAGACACTGTGGAAGCGGATGATGTGAACCAGTTACAGGGCGGGCTTACGGCTACGCAGCGTGAACTGGAGCGGTATAAACAGGCCGGTCTGATTGACGGCGGATCTTTTAGAAGAGAGGTGTAATATGGCACAGACCATTCAGGTCAAACGTGGTACCCGGGCCGAGCTGTCCACTTACGGGATGCTGAAGGCGGGCGAAATGGGCTTTTGTACAGATACGAAGGAGGTCTATATCGGAGACGGTAGCTCCAACTCCATGGTGGGCCGGGCCTTGTCCGGTCCCGAAGCTTCGCGTCCTGCGGCAGCCTCGGCGGGGCGTCTATACTATGTGAGCAGCGGGAGTAACAACGGGTATTTGTATTTCGATGACGGGGCCGCCTGGCGCCGGGTCAATGCGCAGAAATTAACAGATGTGAGCGGAACGGTGGACGATATCGCTGACGGCTCCACATATGCCAAGGTGCTCAAGGCGGATCTTACAGCAGGGCATCCCAATAAAGTGTCGGACGGCACGAATTCGAAGACTGCCGCAGAAATTGCAACGCATCTTAACGATGCCGCGAAGCACAGGGTTATCAACGATGGCGGGTCGACGATTACAGATCTGTGGTCCGCGCAAAAAATCAAAAACGAAATCGAGCTGGCCAAGCATAATATTGAACCGCAGGCTTCGGTGAAGGATCAGAACTTGACGGCTCCGCCAGGAAGTCCCGTGGAAGCAGACCGGTATATTATTCCTTCCGGCGCTACCGGCGTCTGGGCGGGTAAAACCAGTCAGATTGCGGAATATGCCTCAGGTAGCTGGGCTTATTATGTTCCGGCTGTCGGCTGGACGGCCTATGTGGACGATGAGCAGAAAATCTACAGCTGGAACGGGAGCGCCTGGGTGCGTACGGGCGGCGCGCTGCAGACGATCACGGCGGGGAATGGGCTTACCGGCGGCGGGCAGGCGGACAGTGTCACGCTGAGCGTCGGGGCAGGCAACGGGATCGTTGTCGGCTCAACCAGTGTTGCGGCCAAGCCGGGTAAGGGTATTCTGGTAAACTCGACGGGGATCGAGGTCAACATCGACGGTTCAAGTATCGTCTACGATTCGGCCAATGGCAACCAGCTCACGGTAAGCACTATCGACGGCGGAACATTCTAGGAGGCGGTGACCATGGCACGGAAGACTTTGATTCAAATCCGCCGCGGCCTGGAGAGTGCGCTGGGTACGCTGGCCGCAGGCGAGCTGGGCTACTGCACGGATAGCGGCAAGCTGTTCATCGGCAGCGGCAGCAGCAATATGCTGCTGGCGGCAGGCCAAAGCACAGGCGATATGCTGAAAAGCATCTACGACACGAATAACAACGGCAAGGTCGATTATGCCCAGGCTGCGGATACGGTTCCGTGGTCAGGTGTAGACGGAAAGCCTTCGGTCTATCCGGCGGCTGCACATACCCATGATTATATGCCGAAGGGTCCGCTGACCTGGAATCAGCTGAAGGGGGTGTAGTTGTGGCTTATGGAGACAGTATATATGGCGTTGTGGCATATTCGGCAGATGGTGTGACAGGGGAAGGGCCGGAGATTACCGCTCCCGATCTAATGAAATACCTGCCCGATTATTATCAGGGCGTGCCTGAGATGGAGGCTGTGCAGGTCAGCGCCGGTGCAGCTTGCGGTGAAGTGGCTTATGCCATGGCCGACAGTGATGATCAGAAGACGCTGGAGTCGGCTACCTGGGGGCTGTCCCGCTGGGAGCGGATGCTGGGACTGGCCTCAGATCCGAACAAGTCCTACGCCACCAGGCGGGAGATGATCAAGGCCAAGCTGCGGGGCAGCGGCACGACGACACCGGAGATGATCCGGCGGACGGCGTCTGCCTTTTCCGGGGGAGATGTGGAGGTCGTGGAGGTGCCCGGAGCGTACAGCTTCGAGGTGCGCTTCGTCGGCACGCTGGGCATCCCGGCCAATATGGCAGGGCTGATTCAGATCATGGAAGAGATTAAGCCAGCCCATCTGGATTACAGCTTCGTATACAGCTACACCTGGTGGGACTCCTTGAAGTCCCTCACCTGGAACGGTGCGCACGGCAAGACCTGGAATGAACTAAGAGTATATGAATAGGAGTGTGAGCGATGAAAACAACGGGTAATCTGGGGCTGAAAAAGCCCGATGGTACAGACATTGTAGATATCACCGACCTGAACGGCAATATGGATATTCTGGACACAGCCGTCAAGGCCGCGCAGGATCACGCTGCGGATGCGGTCAAGCACATCACAGCCGCGGAGCGCACCGCATGGAACGCCAAGGCGTCTACTGCGGTTGCGACCACGACTGCTGCGGGGCTGATGGCCGGAGCGGACAAGTCGAAGCTGGATAGTGTGGCGCAGGGGGCTAATAATTATGTGCATCCTTCCACGCACTCGCCATCGGTCATCGTACAGGACTCGTCCAACCGCTTCGTAACCGATGCGGAGAAGATGGCCTGGAATGGCAAGGCGAATCTAGTGACTACACCGCAGCAGACTACGGCGGATGTTACCTATTACGTCCGGACGGATGGGAATGATGGGAATACTGGGCTGGGGAATACGGCTGGGGGGGCTTTTAGGACGATTCAAAAGGCGATTAGTATGATCCCGATGGTCGTAAATCATGCGGCAATTGTTAAAATTGGCGCAGGTACGTACACGGGGGAAGTAAATGTATCTGGATTCTCAGGCCGTGGGATTTTACAAATAAGTGGGGATTCAGTTATAAGTACCACAAGAACTGTACAGAATGTTGCGGTACTTAATTGTTCGTGCCGCGTTGAAGTGCTAGGTATTAATGCGAATTCAGTTAACACAACGCCATTTGTTTTGAGAGGTTGTACGGATATTCTTTTGTATCGTTGCTCTGCAGTAAACTCTTCCAGTGCACCATACGGTATATATGTAGAAGGTACTAAAGTCTACCTTAATGAGTGTGAAATAAGCAATCGATCATATGCTGTATATGCTCATGTAAATGGCGATATTTTAGCGCAATATATGACTGGTTCAAATAACACGACTGGTTATAATGCTTCATATGGAGGGCAAATTGCTGTTTCCTTTTCTAATTTAACAGCAGTGGTTATGTATGATACAGCATTTGGCGGTGTTATACACTCCAACAATGGAGCTATTAACCCATGGGGAGATAATACGTACAGTACGCGTTCCCTAGTTTGGGCGTATCGTGCCACTAATGTTGGAGTAGCCGCTGTAACGTTCACAACTGTTGGGTTTGAGGTCGAGAGTACCGACCAACTTTCTGAATATAACACATCAACCGGAGTTTTTAAGGCGAAGGCGGCGGGTTGGTACAAAATTAAGGCGCGTGTTTTGTGCCAAGCGGTAGCAAATGGAGTGCAAGTGTATTTAAGGATTTTACACAATTATTCGGCAGTGCGCGACATTTGCAACGTGAGAGGAACAGGCTCTGATCTAGATGTTTCGGGCGACATTTTGATATATGCGAACGCGGGCGATGAGATTATTTTACAAATTTACTCAGGGTCAGCCACCACAGTTATTGGTGGGGATCAGTGGACACGGTTAGAAATTGTAAGAGTAGCATAGAAGGAGGCTTAAAAAATGAACATATCACTTGCAATCATGCACAAATATCCACAAGCAGAACTATTTAAAAATTTTGAAGTATGGGACAAAGGCCCAGAACCCGTCCTGCGGCCGGGAGCCGAAGCCAAAGGCAGGGTACGCTACGAGATCAAGCCGCCAGAAATCGGCGAACAACCCGTAGAAGGCGTCCACTACCGCCATGGCATTGACTACAATCTGCTGACCGAAGGCGAGGATTATGATCTCGTAGAACGCGGCCCGCATATCGCCGTCTGGAAGCTGGAGGTGCCGCAGCCGACAGAGGCTGAATTACAGGCGGCGTGGGAAGCGTACCAGGAGGCTGAGGCCAACAAGCCGCCGGTACTGACAGAGCTGGAGCAGTTGCAGCAAGAGAATCTGTGGCTAAAGGCGCAGAATAACGCGCTCAGCAAACGGGCGGATTTCATTGAGGATCTCATTGCGGAGATGGCCACGCAAGTCTACACGTAATCGTTCAGCGGTTCTAACCTGCGCATTACCTCTATTATAGAAAGGTGGTGAGAGCAATGGCATTGTTTTTTGCACAACGCGTTACGCTGGGGAAGACCAAGTATAGCGAGGTCCCCTCTACGCTGAAGCCTGCGGTCAAGCAGATTCTGGTGGAGAACGGACTTACGTTCCTTGTAACTGAAGAGTAGATGATTACAGGCGCCGCTGAGGGCGTTTTTATTTTGCCCTCGGACTCGTCCGGGGGCTAAGTCCAAATGTTCAACGCAGTGACGATGAAGCTTCAAGTTTAAATCTTAAGTGCGTCTTATAGAACTACTTTAATAACTATTTTAATAACCACACAGAAGGGAGTGAAGCAATGGACAGCAACGATGTAGCGAATCTGGAGAAGCTGCTGCCGCTTGCGGATAAGTATGGACTGGCTTATATCATCGCTCTGATTCTGCTCATGATTATGCTTGTGCTTTTGCGGTCAATTGTGAAGGGGAATCTGGTGCCGCGTGAACTGCTGGAGCGTGCTGAGGAGGACAGGGACCGGCTGCAGAATATCCTCGACAAGGAGCGGTCAGACTTCATGGCACCCACGCTTGAAGTCTTACAGCGCTTGAAGATAGACCATTCCGCAGGCAGCCATACGGGTAGTACCAGTACTAATGAAGAAGACAGGGGGGGATAACGTGCTGAGTGCGTGGATCAAGCGTCTATCGCCCCTGCACCGGGACAGAGAGCGTAGGCTGGCGCTGGCAGGACATAAAGTATCGCTCTCTATCCGCAGGTACAAGAATGTCTCGAAAGATATTCAGGATGAAATCAGGAACAACGGGTTCGCCGAGTTCCTAATCTATGATCGGGGGGCAGAAGATGAGCAGCATTGATATTGTGTTGTTACTGGCCTATTCTATATCTTTTATCTGTGCGCTGCTGCTGATGGCTGCGCTTTTTTTGTATTTCCGCCGAAGATTCCGGGTGCGCGTGGTCAGTCTGTTTATGCTGGCGGCGTTCTTTTTCCTCGGGGCGTATACGGTTAAAATGGCGGTGGCCTTCTGGATCAGATTCAGCTCCGCTCCCGTCCCGGACGCTATACGAAGCTCGCTGCAATCGAATGCCTGGGCTATTGCCCAGACGGGAACGACCCTAGGGCTAGTCATTCTAACCCTCTTGATGTACACCAGACGCCAGGATCTGTTCGTGGTCCTCTCTGAAATCAGGAAAGGGGAGGGATCGCATGATGACGCTAACTCAACTCCTGAATAAATCTGCTGCCCGGTTAAAAGGACTTCATCCCGCCGTCCTTGCCGCAGCGACTGCACTGATTGAACGTAGTTATGCTGTTGGAGTTCCCATTCTGATCACGCAAGGTCTGCGGACGATTGCCGAACAGGATGCGCTCTATGCCCTGGGGCGAACTCGGCCGGGAGCAATCGTGACGAATGCGCGCGGCGGGTACAGCTATCACAATTATGGATTGGCGGCGGATTTTGCGCTGCTGCTTCCGGATGGTTCAAGTGTCTCTTGGGATATGAACAGGGATGAGAACCAGAATGGGATTCGGGATTGGCTGGAGGTGGTGCAGCACGCTAAGGCCATCGGGTTCGAATGGGGCGGCGACTGGAACAGCTTCAAGGATTACCCGCATCTGCAGATGAGCTTCGGATTAAGTCTGGCAGATCTGCGAACGGGGAAAAAGCCTACGGCTGCGGCCGTGGAGGCGGTGGTTGAACGCATCAAGCCCAAGGAGGAACAAGCGATGAGGACTCAGATGAAAGTTGCAGTACAGGTGAATGGCAGGAAGATTGCCGACGGGTGGCTGGAGAATGGGGTGACCTATGTTCCTGCACGTAAAATTGCGGAGGCACTGGGCGCTCAGATTGCCTACCATCCGGCTGCCAACACCGTTGATATCACCACCATCCCGCAGAAAGGAGCAATCACATGATGAACAGCGAACTGCTGGATAATGTATTGGCTTTTGCCTCCATCCTGTCAGTCTTTATTCTTGCCCTAGTGCAGCTGATCAAAAATAATACCCATTTGCCGCGTAACAGCATCCCCTTTATCGGACTGGGCATCGGGCTGCTGGTTGGAGCGGCGGCGTATCCTTTTACAGAGCTGGAGTTGACCTTGCGTCTATGGGCAGGCGGATTGGCCGGGTTATCGGCTACCGGATTATTCGAATTGGCATTCAACAACCGCTCAGGCCACACAATGAAATAAAAGTTAACCTGCGATGAACGGCCGGCTCTGCGGAGCTGGCTTTTTTTGTCGTTTTACGTCATATAACTTCACATGAACACTGCATAAAGTACATATCAAAGAGAGAATATACCAGGAAGAAATACATAATTTTTTGGGACTGCATAAATGGCCGGTTTGGTGTATAATCGAAATCACTGCACTGCTTTACCGCGCAATAAAGTTGAAGATTTCCGGGCGGTTTTATTGTATGATATGAGGAAGCTTTTCAAATAGACAATGTTAAGAGCATTGATCCGGAAGAGGATGGGGGGAGCAGCATGACCGAACTTACGACTACCGTTAGCAAAAGCAACTCCAACAATCTGCTGCGGCGGGACGTACGGTTCCTGGGGAACATACTGGGCGAAGTCTTGGTACACCAAGGCGGCAACGAACTGCTGGATATTGTGGAGAAAATCCGGGAGACCAGCAAATCGCTGCGCTCATTGTTTTTGCCTGAACTGCACAACGAATTTAAAGAGCTGATTAGCTCACTGGACCCGGAGAATCGCCATCAGGTGATCCGTGCCTTTGCGATTTATTTCCAGCTGGTGAATATCGCCGAGCAGAACCACCGGATTCGCCGTAAACGCGACTACGAACGTTCTGCCGGGGAGACTGTACAGCCGGGGTCGATTGAGAGCGCGGTTCAGGAGCTTCGCGAACGGGATTTCTCCCACGAAGAGGTTCTTGAGATTATGAGCGGCATGTCACTCGAGCTGGTTATGACCGCTCACCCTACTGAAGCTATGCGCCGTGCGATTCTCGATATCCACAAACGGATCTCCGACGACGTCATGGGCTTGGATAATCCGACGCTAACGTTCCGCGAACGGGAACAGCTCCGGGAGAAGCTGCTGAATGAGGTTATTACCTTGTGGCAGACCGATGAACTGCGTGACCGCAAGCCAACGGTGCTGGATGAAGTGCGTAACGGGATGTATTACTTCCATGAGACGATTTTTGAAGTGCTGCCGGATGTATATCAGGAGCTTGAGCGCTGTCTGAGCAAATATTATCCGGGCCAGAACTGGCATGTGCCGACCTATCTGCGTTTCGGTTCATGGATCGGGGGAGACCGCGACGGCAACCCTTCCGTGAAGGCATCCGTTACCTTGCAGACCCTCCGTTTGCAGCGTAAGCTGGCTATTCGTGAATACCAGCGTATTATGCGCGAGCTGATGCAGTACCTGAGCTTTAGTACAAGCATTGTGAATGTGACGCCGGAACTGCTGGAATCCATTGAGGCAGACCGGAATATTATCAATCTTAACCGGGTCGATGCCTGGCGTAATGATAACGAGCCTTACCGGATTAAGCTCAGCTATATGATCTCCAAGACACAGAATGTGCTGGACGATGAGAAAAAAGGAACACCAGAGCGCTACGCATCCCCGGCTCAATTCATCGACGACCTGAACGTGATTGACCGCAGCCTGCGGCATCACTACGCCGATTATGTAGCAGATACCTACATTAAGAAGCTGATTCGTCAGGTGGAGCTGTTCGGCTTCCACACCTCTACGCTGGATGTCCGCCAGCACAGCCAGGAGCATGAGAATGCAATGACAGAGGTTCTGGCCAAGATGAATGTTACACCGGATTACTCCAAGCTGTCGGAGCAAGAGAAGATTGTGCTGCTGGAGAAGCTGCTGAATGATCCGCGTCCGCTGACTTCCCCTTACCAGTCGTATAGTGAAGGGACAGAGGAATGCCTGGCGGTATACCGTGCGATCTATGAGGCGCAGGAGGAATACGGCAAGCAGTGTATCACAAGCTATCTGATCAGTATGGCGGAGGCGGCAAGCGATATTCTGGAGGTTATGGTCTTCTCCAAGGAAGTCGGCTTGTTCCGCAAAGACAACGACGGTACGGTAGTCTGTACTCTGCAGGCTGTGCCGCTGTTCGAGACGATTGACGACCTGCATGATGCGCCGCAGATTATGCGTACACTGCTCAACATGCCGATCTACCGCGATGCGGTCCGTGCGATGAATGATCTGCAGGAGATTATGCTGGGATATTCCGACAGTAATAAAGACGGCGGCGTGGTTACCGCGAACTGGGAACTGCGTGTGGCCCTGAAGCAGATCACAGCGACTGCCGATGAGTTCGGCATTAAGCTGAAATTCTTCCATGGACGGGGCGGCGCCCTCGGACGCGGCGGTATGCCGCTCAACCGGAGCATTCTGGCCCAGCCGGCTTCCACCATCGGCGGCGGGATTAAGATTACCGAGCAGGGCGAGGTTATCTCCTCCCGGTATTCGATGAAAGGCATTGCTTACCGCAGTCTGGAGCAGGCGACATCCGCTCTGATTACGGCCGCTATTCATGCCAGATCGCCGCAAGCGGATCTGTACGAGGCCAAGTGGGATGAGATTATTGCCCGTATCTCTGAAGTCTCGCTGAACAAGTATCAGGATCTGATCTTCCGTGATCCGGATTTCCTGACGTATTTCAAAGAATCAACCCCGCTGCCGGAGGTAGGCGAGCTGAATATCGGCTCACGCCCTTCGAAGCGGAAGAATAGCGAGCGCTTCGAGGACCTGCGTGCGATTCCTTGGGTATTCGCTTGGACGCAGAGCCGTTATCTGCTTCCAGCATGGTATGCCGCCGGAACCGGTCTGCAGAGCTTCTATGAGGGCAAGGAAGAGAATATGAAGATCATGCAGCATATGTATGCGAACTTCTCATTCTTCACGACCCTGATCGATACGCTGCAGATGGCTATTGCGAAGGCGGATCTTGTCATCGCCAAGGAATACGCCGGAATGGGCAAGAACGAGGAAGCACGTGCGCGAATCTTCGGCCAGATCGAGGCTGAGTTCAAGCTGACCTCCGAGCTGATCCTTCAGATCACCGGCCAGCAGGACATTCTGGATAATGTTCCGGTCATTCAGGAATCTATCCGCCTGCGTAACCCGTACGTTGATCCGCTCAGCTACCTGCAGGTTCAGCTCCTCGCTGAGCTTCGCGCCCTGCGTGAGGCTGAGGGGGATGACGCTGAGCTGCTGCGTGAGGTACTGCTCACGATCAATGGTATTGCTGCCGGTCTTCGGAATACCGGCTGATGGTGTATGAGCATTCGCTCTGACGATCTTGATCTAAAAAGTCGGCGAAGCCGCTTTAAGATTTTGAATGCGTTGTTCTTCAACCCTGTTCCCCCCTTACCAAGAGGAGGGACGGGGTTTTTGCCGTTCCAGGGAGGCCGGGAGTCGCAGACCCGGCCGAGCCCATGCCCCACCCCATTGTTGCCTGAGATATACTTTGGGCAACAAGAAAAGCAGTGGGGGGAACCAGGCTGATGGAGGGGGCGGAGCGGAAATTTGGAACTGTAGGAGCGATAGCGTTCGCCTTTATTGGCAGATTTCAACCGCAGCTAGCGGTTCCAATCAAGAAATCTGCCAATAACAGCGACCGGAAGTCCAAATGTTCTGCGCAGTCCCCGACTAATCAGCCGCCAGGGGGGCCAGGGGGTTCCTCCAGCGATCAGCCGCCAGCAACCCGGCAGCAAGCTTTTCCAGCACATTATATAGAAGGTAACAATACAAACCTTGATTTTTGCAAGCACATGATTTACGATTTAAATGCTTGTACCGTGGTCTTCGAAGAGCTGAAAGTCCAAGGGCGGCAAGTCTGGGGGAGTTAACAGGTGGAGAATCTGGAAGGCAGACTGACAAAGCTCGCCCTGAAGGGTGACCAAAGGGCATTTGCCGAGCTTGTGGAACTATATAAAGACAAAATTTATCATTTGGCTTACCGTATGCTGAATAACCGCCATGAGGCGGAGGATGTTGTTCAGGAGACTTTTTTGCGCGTCTACAGAAATTTGGACAGGTATGATGATAAGCAGAAGTTCTCGACATGGATCTACCGGATTGGTACGAACCTCTGCATTGACCGGCTGCGTAAGCGTCGCCCGACCTATTCCCTGGATGCCGAGATGAACGACCAGGAGGGGATAGACGGGTATTCGATGATTCCGAGTGATAATGTGACCCCGGAGACGGAGCTGCTGCTCTCTGAGACACAGAGACTCATCTATGAAGCCATCGACAGCCTGCCCGTGAAGTACAGGTCGGTTATGATTCTGCGCTATCTGCAGGATTTGTCGCTTCAGGAGATCGGCGATGTGCTGGATATGCCTGTAACGACGATCAAGACCCGAGTGCATCGTGGCCGTGAGTTTTTACGTAAGAAGTTAGGACCCAAATTGTAAAAATAGATTATTTTTTATGAAACTCCTGCATTGCAGGGACGTATGTAAGTTAAGCAAGTCTTATGCACTAAATTAGCACGTATGAAAGGATTGGCTCCTATGGAATGCAAACTGGCCGTCTCTATGATGCACGACTACCTGGATGACGACTTGCCCGACCTGCAGCAGAGGGAATTGAAGGAGCATCTTTTATCCTGTACGGAGTGCCGTGCGAGGTTCAAAGAACTGGAACAGACCGATATGCTGATGTTTTCCCTGATGCACCAGACACCTGTGGCCTCGGAGGATTTGGTTGGCCGGATTATGGATTCATTACCGAAACCCAAGAAGGAAAGAGCCTTCATCACCTGGATCAAGCGACATCCGGCCCTGACGGCGGCGTCTATGTTCATTCTTGTGATGCTGATGAGCTCCGTAACCTTTTGGAATCAGGATCGGCAGCTTGTGGTTAGAGGGGCAGACCTCGACCAGGTTGTGATCAAGGGGAATACGGTGATTGTACCCTCCGGCAAAATTATCTCCGGCGATCTGACGGTGGAGAACGGTAAGACTCAAGTCTACGGGGAAGTCAACGGGAACGTAACGGTCATCGACGGCTCGCTGTATCAGGCTTCAACCGCCCATATCTCCGGGCAAGTCAAAAGTATAGACCAAGCCGTAAGCTGGATCTGGTATAAAGTGACGAACATGTTCTCTGAAGTTGCCTACCGATAGCTAAATGTTGGTCGCTTGTAGCAGATAACTCATTTGCGCCTCTTTTTCCGGAAAGATGGCGCTTTTTTGTTGCCTGAAATGACAGGTTCATCAATTTACCAGCCGCCAAACTTGCAACCGGAGGCGTAACGTTATAACCTAGAATAAGATTCAAGCTTAACAGACAATTTACATAAACCCAGTTAATTTGAAATCACGGGGGTTTTCGGCCATGAGCTACTTTACCGACCTTACATGGAAAGAATCCATTAAAGATATAATTGATATTCTAATTGTCAGCTACATTATCTATAAAGTGCTCAATATGGTGCGCGGGACGCGGGCGGTTCAACTGCTGAAGGGGATTATGGTCCTGGTCGTCATCTGGGGCGGCAGTACTCTACTGGATCTGTATACCCTGAGGTGGCTGATGAACCAGGTGTTTACTTTTGGGATACTCGCGATTTTCATTATTTTTCAGCCGGAGCTGCGGCGGGGGCTGGAACAGCTCGGCCGGGGCAAATTCTTCGGGCGGAATGCGGAGAATGATGAGGAGATCAGTAAATTAATCGGTGAAGTGATTAAAGCCGTGAATTATCTGGCTGTCCGCAAAATCGGGGCATTGATCGTATTCGAACGGGCCACGGGGCTTAATGAATATACGGAATCCGGGATCGCCATGCGCTCTGAGGTCAGCTCCGAGCTGCTGATTAATATCTTCATCCCCAATACGCCGCTGCATGACGGAGCGCTGATTATGCAGGGAGGCCAGATCGCTGCAGCAGCCTGTTACCTGCCGCTCTCCGAGAATCCGTTCATCAGCAAGGAGCTGGGAACCCGGCACCGGGCCGCAATCGGTATCAGTGAAGTGGCAGACTCGGTGTCTGTGGTCGTCTCTGAGGAGACCGGCCTGATCTCGCTGGCCATCAATGGACAAATTGTCCGGGATATCAAGGAAGAGTCCCTGATCTCGAAGCTGCACCAAGAGCTGAGCGCAACCAGTTCGCCCCTGATGGAGAAGAGCTCCGCTTTCTGGAAACGGAGGGGGAATAAAGACAATGGATAAATGGATGAAGAACAATAACTTCAACAAGATCCTTGCCCTGGCTCTGGGGATTATTCTGTGGACCATTGTGCATGTGGATACAGCGCCAACGTACCAGACTACGGTTAATAACGAATCGAAGACGATTGAGAATGTCAAAGTGGAGATTGAAGGTTTTGACAGTGAGAATTATGTACTGACCAAGGATGTGGACAGCGTCAGGATGGAGGTAATGGGCAAAAAGTCCGATCTGACCTATAAATTCTCCGATGCTTATCGGGTATGGCTGGATCTGAAGGATGTGAAGCCCGGTGATAACACGCTTCCGCTGATGTATTCGACACCGAGTGGTGTAACCCTGGAAGCTATGGTCCCGAATCAGGTGAATGTGCATATCGAGGCGCGGACGACGAAGTCTTTTCCCGTCTCGCTGAATATTACGGGAGAGCCGGCAGCAGGCTATGAAGTAGGCAGTCCTGTGATTGACCCGGTATCCGTGGAGGTTACTCTTCCGGCAAGTGATCTTGGACGGGTAGCGAAGGTGCAGGGGAAGGTGGAGCTGGAGGGGCAGAATGAGACTTTTAGCGAGAAGAGGCTGAAGCTCTTTGCTCTGGATAGTAAGGGGAATGAGCTGGAGGATGCGGTCATTGAACCCTCTACAGTAGCGGTAGAAGTGCCTGTTACCCTCCCGTCCAAAACCTTGCCGCTAGATATCAGCTTCACCGGCAGTCTGCCCGGTTCACTAGTGCTGTCCAGGGTAACGCCTGAACAGGATATGGTAACGGTGTACGGCAGTGCAGAGACCCTTAAGACCTTATCCTCGTATGAGGCTGTCCTGGATTTGAGCGCTATCAAGAATGCGGGTACTGAGCAGATGAAGCTGGAGCTTAAGCCGCCGGAGGGCACAGGCAAGATTGAACCTGCGGCAATGACCGTAGCGGTCTCTGCGGCGGAGATTACCCAGCGGACCCTCTCTGCTATCCCCATTAAGCTGGAGGGCGTCAGCAGCGGGCTGACAGCCAGTGTCATAGACCCTGGAAGCGCCACTATGGATCTGACCCTATCAGGTGCGCCAACACTGCTGGACCAGCTCGACCAGGATAGCATCAGTGTGGTTGCAGATGTCGTGGGGCTTACGGCCGGTGTTTACGATATTACGCTGCAGGTGTCGCTCCCCCGGTTCATTACCCTGGAGAATGCCGCCTCGCAGCTTGTTGCGAAGGTGGAGCTGGTAGCGCCTGCTGCTCCGGCCGCGACTGCCGTGCCGGACAGTAGCCCTATCCCGACGCCTACGCCGGAGCCCAGTGCTGAGCCTGCATCCGGGGACGAGACGCTCGTAGAGCCAACCCCGGAGCACACCACCGAGATTATAGAGGAGACCCCGACGCCGACACATATTCCGCCGGAGACTGCTGAACCAACGCCGCCCGCAAGCGGCAATAATGCCGACAGTACGGGCGGAACGTAACCTTCCGGGCATGTAAAAGTCTATTTATATGCACCTGACATACACGAATTATCGAATCATTCATACTATAATTTATTAAGCTGAAGCAGCGTATTCTAAAGGAGAAAAAAAGATGGGTAAGTATTTCGGAACAGATGGCGTACGCGGGGTGGCTAACCGTGAATTAACAGCAGAAATGGCCTACAGTATTGGACGCTGCGGGGGATATGTGCTGGCAGGAAATGTGGAAAAGCCTAAAGTGGTCATCGGCATGGATACACGAATCTCGGGTCCAATGCTGGAATCTTCACTCATTGCGGGTTTGTTGTCCATTGGGGCAGATGTGATCCGTCTGGGCGTAGTCTCTACACCTGCTGTTGCTTATATCACAAGATTGCTCCAGGCGGATGCCGGAGTGATGATCTCTGCTTCACATAATCCGGTGGAGGATAACGGAATCAAGTTCTTTGGCGGAGACGGCTTCAAGCTGACAGACGAAACGGAGCTGCGCATCGAGGAGCTGATGGATGCCGAGCACGATGAGCTGCCGCGTCCGGTAGGATCGGGTCTGGGCACGCTGCGGGTCGATGATCAAGCGAAATACCTCTACCTGGAGTATCTGAAGACCACCATCGACCAGAGCTTCAAGGGCACGAAGGTGGTGCTCGACTGCGCACACGGCGCAGCCTATGAGCTGGCACCACGATTATTCAAGGAACTGGGCGCGGAAGTGATTGCCATTGGGGCAGAGCCGGACGGGCTTAATATCAATGACGGCTTCGGCTCCACGCACCCGGAGACTCTGCGTGCAGAGGTGCTGCGCCATGGTGCGGATCTGGGGCTTGCTTTTGACGGGGATGCGGACCGCCTGATCGCTATCGATGAGAACGGCGACGAGGTGGACGGCGACTTCATTCTCTGCATTTGCGGGGATGCGATGAACCGTGCAGGGAAGCTGAAGGATGGCACCATTGTATCTACAGTAATGAGCAACATCGGTTTCTACAAGGCAACAGAGAAGCTGTCGCTGAATACGGCGAAGACTGCGGTCGGTGACCGTTATGTGATGGAAGAGATGCGCCGCGGCGGCTATAATCTGGGCGGGGAACAATCCGGCCATGTGATTTTCCTGGATTATAATACTACAGGTGACGGAATTCTGACTGCGATTCAACTGGTGAATACCATGAAGTCTTCCGGCAAAAAGCTAAGCACACTGAAGTCCATGATGACTAAGTATCCGCAGGTGCTGGTCAATGTGCGTGTTCAGGACAAAACCAATTATCCGAATAATCCGGCCATTGAGGCCGCGATCATAGAAGTGGAAAGCAAGCTGGGCGACAACGGGCGTGTCCTGGTGCGTCCTTCGGGAACCGAGCCGCTGATCCGTGTAATGGCAGAAGGGCCGGATAAGGCGGAGCTGGATCTTTTTGTAGGGCAGATTGTTGAAGTGGTTCAGCGCGAGCTGGTGTAATCACTCACTGAAGTAGCAGGAACGGGTAGCCGGTGAATGGATCAATCCGATTCGTTCACCGGCTGAATTATTAATGGGGTCATGGCTGTTTGGAAAAAGTGTGAAATGGATGAAAAAGGTTTTCTTCGCCACATCGTTGCAAAAACGGGTTGAGGTGCATATAATAGACTAAGTGTCATTCCAGAAGGAAAGCGGGGATCGTAAGGTTATTGCAACACAAGCGCCAGAGCTTGATCTTGCGCGGGAGAGAAGGGAGGACCGGTGGCTGCGTAAGCAGTGCAGGACGGTCTGAACGGATCACGGCAGATGTAAGCTGACGAGGTGGAGGTGTTCGAAATGTTCGGCGGGGACCTCCCGGTGATGCACCAGAGCCGTAAATGAAAGCGGAAAATGCGAGGGCGACCTTGCACACAACGCTTTTGTGGGTGCTAACTTAAAGATGTACAAATCATGGGTATGCGCATTTGCAGGAACGCAGACGGTTCTGCCACGGCAGAGGAGAAGACTGTGCATAATCGTGACTAACGATGTAATTGACAGGTTATCATGTTGGGTGTAATGGACAACATCATATTTGCTTTTCTTCAAAACATGCCGCACGGCACGTTTCTTTCCTCATGCGCGCCTAATTACGATAAATTGGACGGAGGAAATTATAATGTGTGGTATTGTAGGATATATTGGTAATCAGAATTCGCAGGGGATCTTGGTAGAGGGTCTGAAGAAGCTGGAGTATCGCGGGTACGATTCCGCAGGGATTGCCGTATTCACGAAGGATGGTCTGCAGGTGGTAAAAGCACAGGGACGTATGGCGAACCTGGAATCCCGTCTGGACGCGACTCCGCTGACAGGCAGCGCCGGGATCGGTCACACCCGCTGGGCTACACACGGCAAGCCGTCCGATGAGAACTCCCATCCTCACACTGACAACAGTCACAAATTCTCGGTAGTACACAACGGGATTGTCGAGAATTACCTGGATCTCAAGGAAGAACTGATTGCCGGAGGATGCCACTTCACCTCAGAGACAGATACAGAAGTTATCTCCCACCTGATTGCCCGTGAGTACAAGGGAGATATCGTTAAGGCTGTACAGCAGGCGATTTCTTACATGCGCGGAGCGTTTGCCCTGGGTGTACTGACTGAATATGAACCGGATAAGCTGGTCGCTGTGCGTCAAGCCAGCCCGCTGATCATCGGTCTTGGAGAAGGCGAGAACTTTATCGGGTCCGATATTCCTGCACTGCTGGAATACACCCGTAACGTATATATTCTGAACGACGGCGAAATGGCTGTATTGACACGGGATGCTGTCGAACTGATGACGATTGAAGGCAATTTTATTTCTCGGGAAATGATTACTGTCGATTGGGATGCCGTTACCGCAGAAAAGGGCGGTTATGAGCACTTCATGTTGAAAGAAATCCACGAGCAGCCAAAGGCATACCGCGATACCATGCGCGGACGGATGAATGCGGAAGGCAACAAAGTCATTCTGCCTGAGCTTAACCTGACAGAAGAACAAATCAAGAACATCCGCAATATCCAAGTGGTAGCTTGCGGTACTGCATATAATGCCGGTCTGGTTGGACGTAACCTGATTGAGTCTCTGGTACGCATTCCTGTAGAGAATGATATTGCTTCTGAATACCGTTACCGTTCGCCAATCGTAACTCCGGAGACACTGGTTATTGTAGTCAGCCAATCGGGCGAAACTGCTGATACACTGGCTGCTCTTCGTGAAGGTCAAGCGAACGGAGCCCATGTGCTGGCGATCACCAACGTAGTAGGCAGCTCTATTGCCCGGGAAGCAGACAGTGTTCTGGTTACGCTGGCTGGTCCAGAGATCGCTGTAGCCTCTACCAAGGCTTACACTTCTCAGCTGATCGCATTCACTTTGCTGGGTCTGTATCTGGCTGAAGTACGCGGCACACAGTCTGAGGCTGAGGTTACCAAGATTCTGGCCGCTATGCAGTCTCTGCCGGAGCAAGTAGAAGTCATTCTGAGTCAAAAAGACGCAATCAAAGCCTACGCTGAGCAAATCGCTGAGCACAAGCACCTGTTCTTCATCGGCCGCGGCGTAGATTACGCTGTAGCTCAAGAAGGCTCACTAAAGCTCAAGGAAATCTCCTACATTCACTCGGAAGCCTATGCTGCGGGTGAACTGAAGCATGGTACCCTGGCACTGATCGAAGAAGGTGTTCCGGTCATCGCTCTGGCGACTCAGGAATCCGTGCTGGAGAAGACTGTCAGCAACATCAAAGAAGTTAAGGCCCGTGGCGCCCATGTCATGGCCATCACCCACGAAGAGCACAAAACCGACCTGCTCCGCTCTGTTGACCAGGTATTCGTAATCCCTCAGACCCTGCCGCTGCTGACTGCTGCACTGTCTGTAGTTACCCTGCAGTTGCTGGCGTACTATGCATCTCTGGCCCTGGGTCATGATGTGGATAAGCCAAGAAACCTGGCTAAGAGTGTTACTGTGGAGTAAGAGAAAAGATTGGATGTTTTTGATGTCTGGTGATAAAAAGTTGGGAACCAGTAAAGAAAGTCTGTAACCAATGTTAAAAGTGTGGAACTATTAAATACGCAAAAAAGCCGTCCTGCAATTTGAGGACGGCTTTTTTTGCGTATTTAGCTTAATATAGATTAATTTTCCTGTTTGGAGAGAATAGAAACTCTATGGGGGGAATTATTGTGGAGAAAAGTTAGCGTTATTTTTCTACTGAGCAGGGATAGCTGAATAATCTCGCGAATATTCTGCATATAGAGTTGTTTACGAAATTCGAAAATTAGACGTTATGCGAAATTGTCTTAAAACATGGAATGGGGAATCAATGAAGAGGCAATATCGTCTAATATATAATAATTCACGCTGTGGGCCATACAGCCCTAGGTCTGCTGTAGGAAATTCGAGGAAGTGATCCCAGGCAGACAATCCTACGGGTTCATGAATAGGGGGAAGTTATGCAAAAGAATTGATAAACTATATGAGGTGATAATTCCATATGAAAGAGTTAATTGAACAAAGATTTAATGAATTAATTCAACAAGGTTTGTTGCTATCCCGACAAACCGGTGGAGATTCCTATTGGGTTGATGATTCATCAATACCGTTATTTCAGACTTGGTTATCATCTGCAGTCAATTTAATTCAAATGATTTCACCGAAACAAAGTTATCATTTTAATGAATGTAATAACATAATGCAACACGAACATCTCTCACAAGGAATACCGATTATTGTATATCAAAGAATGTATGGATTACTTGCTTCTGCTAATGAGGAGTGGAAGCGGGGAATCTTGAAGGTTATCCAATACATTGTTGCAGCAGAGACTTTTGATGATTTTTTGGATCATGCTTCAGACTATCATAAATCAAATAAAAAGATAGAATCTTCAATACTTGCAAGTTCTGTTCTTGAAGACACGATTAAAAAAATTGCACTTAAAAATAATATTCCTTCTAAGGGGATAACATTGGAACCGTTGATAGAATCTATAATTAACGCTGATATATTCACATCAGTTAAGGGGAAAAGAGTAAAGGCGTATTCTGGAATCAGAAATAAAGCACTCCATGCAGAATGGGATGAATTTGATATAAGAGATATAGGTGAAATGATTAAGGGGATTAGAGAATTGATTGAAAACTACTTGTAAGTGAAACTGAGGGTCAATCCATCGCACAACAATGTATTCATGCTTCGGAGCCTGCTGCTGTTCGATCCACTAGATGGATTTGCCGAGGGTGAAATCATATCTTTCAACGGTTACTGAATCAGTGGAGGATTTTCAGATTAGAAAGCTACACTGAGCATATAACAATTTAGTAAAGCAATCATCCGTAATATCCAGAAATAGATTGATTTCAACTGCTAGTGTGGCCCATATGCCGACTTCAAGAAAAGTAATTAGTGAAATTGAGCGTTTATTGAACTTATAAAATTCATAACGAAGCTCCCAAAAATAATTTTGGGGGCTTTTCTACAGTTTTCGACCAAAATATACAAGGGAATACAAGGGATTTGTGGAATTATATAAAATACAGCCCAAAGCAATTTTTTATTAAATGGGTCGAGTAAGGGGAGTGTATTTTGAAAATTAATAAGCTATACATAAAAAATTATAGAATGTTTGAAAATGTGTTAATTCATCTGAATGAAGATTGTAATATTTTTGTCGGTGATAATGATTCTGGGAAAAGTACTTTACTTGAGATTATTCAAGTTCTTCTAAATGGAAGAATAAATAATTTGTCTTTTGAGCGCCAATTAAAAACCTCTTTTTTTAACACTAGAACTCGTTCTCTTTTTAAAGAAGCCCTTGCCAATCCAGCTAAAACTATCGAAGAATTACCTTCTATAATCGTTGAAGCCTATTTTGAGAACGACGGTAATAACACTGAATATAGAGGGACAAATAACGAATTGAGTGAAGACTGCCCAGGCATTCGTATGACTGTAGAGTTTAATCCCGATTTTTCAAAAGCATATCAAACGATGTTACAAAACGGGGAAGTCTACGATATACCAGTTGAGTTTTATAAAATTAGTTGGAGAGATTTTGGTGATAGCCCAATTGTTTTTAGAACGTTTCCAGTTAAGGTCTCGCTGATTGATACTACACAAAAAGATTATGACTCAGCAGTGAACAAGTTTATCAATTCAAGAATTGCTGTTAATTTATCTGATGATGAAAAAGTACATTTAGCTAGGGCCTATAGGAAAATGAAATACGAATTTAATAACAATCCGAACGTATTAGCCCTTAATGAAAGGTTAGAAGTAGAAGAAAAACTTGATGATAAAACGATTAAGTTTGGTATGCGTGAAGAAGCACTTGAATCTTGGATGAATGAGGTCTCAATTGATGTTGAGAATATTCCCTTTGAGGATATGGGGTTTGGTACTCAGAACTTAATTAAAATGGAATTAGTATTTAAGCAAGATACAGAGAAATCCAATGTAGTACTGTTTGAGGAACCTGAAAATAATTTAGCGTTTGGGAATATGTCACGCCTTATTTCAAAAATAAATCAAGACCAGAGTAAACAGGTCTTTATTTCAACCCATAGTAGTTATGTAGCCAACAAATTAGGACTAAAACATATAATCCTTTTGTATAAAGGGAATATAAGTCAATTGAATGCTATAAATCCTGATACTATGAACTTTTTTAAAAAGTTGCCTGGGTTCGGTACTGTTCGTTTTTTATTAGCAGATAAGGTGATATTGGTGGAGGGGCCAACTGATGAATTAATTGTTCAACGAGCTTACAAGGATGTTCATGGGAAGTTGCCAATTGAAAATGGAGTAGATGTCATTTCAGTCGATTCACTAGCATTTAAAAGATATTGCGACCTGGCAATTTTAGTTAAGAAGCCCTTGCGAATTATTACGGACAATGATGGGGATGTTCAACGGAATATCTCTGATAAATATATAGAGTTCACAGAAAAAAATGGGGATTTAATAGAAATACACTATGAAGTCAATGAATTGTTTCATACTATTGAGCCTAGTGTTTTGGCTGTAAATTCATTAGAAGCAGAAGTCTTCAACAAGTTTAGAAGAGTTATCTCTAAAAAGAATTCTATGGTTAATAAAAATGTGGAAGAGGTAGAATCCTTTATGATTAATAATAAAGCAGAATGGGGATTGCGAGTTTTTGACTCAGAAGAATGTATTGAGTATCCCGCATATATAAAAAATGCAATACGATAACACTCTAGTACTTGCTTGTGCCGGTTCAGGTAAAACTTATGGAATGTGTAATGACTCAAGGTCTTTATCTGAGGAATCTACTAAGAAAGTGTTAATGCTTTCTTACACTCATAAAGGGATCCACTCCATAAAGAAAGAATATGCAAAACAAAATAATGGTGTTCTCGATAAAAATGTTGTGATAAGTACTTGGTTTCAATTCATTCTAAAGGAATTAATCAGGCCATACCAGAGAAGTTTTTTAGAGAAATTTAGTCAGATTAGATCTATTGATTTTTCTAACATGTACGGTGTTGATTATGCGAAGAGAAATTCAAAATCATATTTTTTAAATAGAAATAATGATGTTAAAGCCAATCGTGCTTCCGAATTTGCACTATTATTAAATATTCTATCCGATGGAGCTGTATTAAAAAGGCTTGAGGACACATATGCATGCATTTATATTGATGAGCTGCAGGACTTAGTAGGGAAAGATATAGAACTCATTGAATTATTATTTCTTTCATCAATTAAAATTTATTGTGTGGGTGACTATAAACAATCTACCTTAAAGACTCATAACCCGAGAACTGATAGAAAAAAAGGTGGTATGCATGTTTTCAGTTATCTAGAGACATGTAGAGATTCACATCGGATTAACATCGTTAAAAATAATACCTCTAAGCGATTTGTTTCTGATATAGCTGATTTTGCTAACTTGGTATATCCAAATGAACCGATAATTGGAGCACTGGAAACTGAAGAACAAGCTATCGGAGTTTTTCAGATTCTTCAAACTGATGTAGACGCTTATATAAGGCAACTAAAACCAAATATCTTAAAATATGATGTTAAGACGCCAACCTTAGGGTATCCATCTTTAAACTTTGGGGTGAGCAAAGGGATGACTTTG
The DNA here is from genome assembly GCF_037975415.1 of Paenibacillus sp. FSL M7-0896. Lineage (NCBI taxonomy): Bacteria > Bacillati > Bacillota > Bacilli > Caryophanales > Paenibacillaceae > Paenibacillus > Paenibacillus sp. FSL M7-0896. The sequence goes on along the minus strand of NZ_CP150250.1, from coordinate 6,458,569 downwards.
GAACGTGTTTTGATCTTTCCTAATAAGCCGCTTTCTTCGTTTTTGCTCGATCCTAGCAAAGGATTGAAAGCTCCAGACAAATACTATGTTGGTGTGACGCGGGCAAGATATAGTTTGGCTTTTGTGGTTGAAAAGCTCAAACCCAACCAATATTTTTTTGAAGATAGTATAAATTTAGATGGTAATGAGATAAAAGTATTAAGATTCAAAATATAAATAATTCAGGAGGATTAAATGTCGATTGAGCTTATAGGACCACAAGGATATGAGTATCAATATTTAGCCACTTTATTTATTGCGTTGACGTACTTAAGAGAACGGCAAGATATCCAGCTCATTGTAGAGAAAGCAGGTGGTGAAGATGCTGAATTAAAAATCATCAATGGTACTAAAGAAATTACGGTGGAAATTCAAGTTAAAAGCACAAGGGAAGACTTGAAAATTTTAGAGCTGGCTCAATGGTTAACTCATTTTCCGGACAATGAATCAAATAATAACCTTTTAGATCGTCTAGAATCAGATGATGATCGGTTTGTTTTATTTATTACTCGGGCACGGGCAATGGATTCAGTCCGACCATTTCTAGCAGATTTCATTGGTATAAACACTAACGCATTTAACAATCAATTATTAACTTCTGCTATTGAGCATATTCGTACAACTTATGGTGAAGGTTCTAAGTTAGAACAGAAACGTGCACTTTATTGCGTGGAGCAAGCAAACAATTATAATTCTCATCGCCCTAAATTAAGAAGTGTATTGAAAAAAGTGCTGGTTTGGGAGCAAAGGGAAGAAGAAGTACTTAAAAATAACTGTATAAAGATATTGAATAATTCATTTGTTGTTCCTCATAGTATGACTGGTACGGCTTTGCTGCAACTACTAGATTTAATTAAACTAGCAAGAAACCGTCGTAAAGATGTTATTCCCTCTATTATCCAACTGCTTGACTCATTCAATGGTGAGCGAATTCCTTTAAATCACGTAAGTGTAAAAAGACAAGCTGACATAGAACTGATGAATAAATTTGAAACAACAAATGTACTTTTATTGACTGGGATCTCTTTCTGCGGGAAAACACATATTGCACGAGAGATTGCAAGTAATTATCAAGAGAAAGGATACAGATGTATTATTGAATCAGATATTAAAGAGGCAACTCGTTTTTTAAATCAGATTTCTATTGAAGATAGGTTGTGTTTAATTGAAGATCCTTTCGGGCAAGTGGAATTGGAAGTTAAATATTATGAAGTGTGGGCAGAATTAAGTGATTTAATAACGAGATCAACACCAAATAAAAAAATTATTGTAACAAGTAAAATTGAGCTATTGAGAGGTATTAGTAGGGGAGATGATCCTGATCAGTGGATGATACATGGTCATAGATGGAATGATCTCACCGTAACTAGTCATGAATTTGTTATTGATATATGGGAAACTTACTGTAATGAGAAAAAAATACCGGAAAATGTGTATCATCTTGTAAAAAATAATCTTACCAATACATCTAAAGAAAATTTGCTACAGCCTGGCCAACTTAGATATTTGGCTTATAATGATATATCAAATTTGCAAGGTAAAGATTTTTCTCAATTAATAGAGTTAGCGACTTTCGATGCCCAAAAGCTTGGAATGTACTTCGGAAATAAGTCGGATAATTTCAGGAAAACATTGATAGCTCTGGGGTTGGGTGCGAGCCCAAGGCAAGCCATTAATACAGAGGAACTTTCTTTTATTTTATCTGACTCTGATGCACATCCCAGCATAATAATTTTAGAAGATGATTCTTACAAAAGTATGAATTTTCCAGGTGAGGAAACTCCACCGCCATCTTTTCCTACGTGCGATGTTACTACATTACAGGATTGGGTTCTGGATCAGCTAGACGAGCTGGAATCACACGGTTATATTTCGATAATTAACAATAAGATAAGGTTTACACATCCAACCTATCATGAAGCCGCAAAATATGTAATCCTTCATCAACCAAGATTAAGATTGAGGTCAATGGAAGGTATTATATGGAAGGGAGTGTCTTGCCTGGAAACAGGTACAGCCCTATCCTTTACGAAATATTTAAACAAGCTTTACCAGGTGTATGTTGAGTATATAGATTTTCAAAAGAGAATTATATCATTCGCTATAAATGGTCTGAACTCGATCTTCCCATCTGTAAGAGATGCATCACTTGGTTTATTGATTTCTCATATCGATCATTTGGATAATGAAATTCAGTTAAAGGTCTTCAATTATGTTAAACATGCTGATATAGATAATGAGAGATTGCTTTGGCATGATGGCGAGCCTTGGATAGAGATTACTGATACTTATAACTTTCTAGATAGAATTCCTGATATGCTTAGTCAAAATCAACATGAAGATATTGATATTGTGGCAAATAGATTAATCAATCCAGCAGAAACTCATACCGTTTCATCAGAGGAAGCTTGGAGTATTCTTTCAAGTGGGTTTCTATTCGAAAAATTTGATGAAAATTTAATATTAATCAATCAGTTGTTATCTTATAAAGAGTCTTTCATTAGAGAAAAAATTGCATTTACATTTATGGATCAATTTTGTGAGGGTCAAAACGAATTAATAGCAATAGTTTTTGGTGATGAACATCCTAATGTAATATTCCAAGCTATAAGAGGGGCACTAAATGGATGGCATAGCCGATCAGCAGATTCAAAAATGTATCTATTGAGCCATATGAAGGAGGCAATGTTAAACAAAATAATCGCTGCTAAAGCCAATAGATTTATGGTTGATTTTGGTGATGAATACGGAGCAGATAGTATTGAAAGAAACGAAATTGATACTAACCAAAAAAAGGATTTATGGGAAGCCTGGAGTGAACTATTTGCTGTATTCTTACAGAGCGTACCAGATAAATTTGTATCAGTGGATGAATATCATCTATTTAATACCGTTACCAGTTCAATAAATAATATTTCTTCGGATAAAGTAGTTCAAGTTTGTGAATCGTGGTTAGATTGGATAGAAAGAAACATTCAAAATAGTATGTTATATGAGGCTGGATATGCTATTTCTGATTATCTTTTAGCAGGTACGCAGCCCGAACTAAGGGAACACTTAACTACTCGGATACTTAATCAACAGGATACTAATTTTCTGACTGTTTCTTTGGCAGAGTATATAAACCAATGGGATCACTTAAGTGAGCGAGAACAAGGAGAAATCTTATCTTTGTTACTGAGTCAACGGATAGATGTACAATGGTTAAAAGCAGTTAGTTTAACAAGAACTATTGTTTCTCCTGAAATTTTATCTGCAATTTTAGGTGAAGAGAAAAAGAATATCCTAGCGGAAGATATTGATGGAATTATTGAAAAGTTTCCGTCGGATCTCCTTGTGGATTGTATACGAGTTTATATTGGACATCCCCAGCCGCTGTGGTGGCTAGGGTATCATCATGCGAGATTAACTAAGTGGCCTGAAATTATATTGAGGCTTATTGAGTTACCGAATCATCCTGCTTTTACTATAGCAACCCAAAATTTCGTGAGTAGATTTATAATGGGTTATTTTAAAGGTGAAATTAGAAAAAAAGTAGTGGAGATTTGGGGCAAGCATATTCGATCAAATGAAGATGATGTAATTAACTTAGTATTTGATACTCTAAGAATACAATGTATTTCATACAACGGACCAGACAGTGAAGATCTATGGGTAAGTTTCTTTGATAATATAGATCGAAAGAAAAAAGAACACTATTTAGGTAGGGTAATTGAAGAAATTGAGGCTTACTCATACTTTAATGACCTAGAGGAAATTTTCGGAAAAAACATTTTGTTTAATCAAATACTACCGAGAGTACAAGTAGATTTTACAACTATTAATTTCATGATTTTATCTGGGGAAATGATTTCAAAAGAAGTAGATCCAGAAATACTTCAAGCAACATATGAATTTCTAATAAGAATTTATACTGAGGAAAAGCCTAGATTGGCACTCACAAATAAAATAGCTAAAAGATTCTCAAAAAAATTCCTTGTGAATGTAGACAAGGAAAATAAATTACTGGCACTCATTGAACAGATGGAAAAACAGTGCAGTGAAACAGGACGGATAATAAAAGAAAAGCTTAGTGACCATTATGACTTGGAAAACTGGATCTCAGTTCATAAGTAGGTTTAAGGCTACTGATAATTAATAAATTTACTTTATCTTAAGAGTTCGTTCCTTTATATTGCGCTATAGGATGGTTTTTTTTAAAAATAGTTTCCGATTTTTTTGCAAGATGATTTTTTAGTAGTTCCACACTTTCTTTTTTCATCTTTATCACGTGCCGCAGCAACCCCAATAAACTCAACAAAATCAGCTACAGAGTTTTTTATTACCCAACAGTTTTTTGATCAAAGCTGATATGAAAATATTCATCGATTAAGTTAATTCATCTTGAGCCGTCCTGAGACATTAGGACGGCTCATTTTTGATGGAAAGATACCAAAAAATAAATCAAATTCATCGTTAAATCCGGTAGAGTCTGCACGATTACATCCTGCGGGGCCTAGGGTAGTTAAGGTATCATCATTTTCAAAGAGACAGTAGGCATAGAACAGTAAACAGGTTGTCATGAAGGAGGGAATCCATATGCTTTATATTTTCGGCGGGTTGCCAGGCACCGGTAAGTCTACATTAGCATCAGCTTTAGCAAGCGAACTTCGGGCACCGTATCTTCGGGTTGATGTTGTAGAACAGGCTATGCGCGTGGCCGGGGGTAAGGATGATGGACCTGAGGGTTACATCGTTTGTTACGAGATAGCGAGGCAAAATCTCATTTTGGGTCTGGACGTGATCGCGGACACGGTCAATCCCATTCACTATACCCGCCAAGCTTGGCGTAATGTAGCAGAGTCTCTAGGAATTCCGTTTGTCGAAATCGAAGTGGTCTGTTCGGACGAATGTACACACAAGCATCGAATTACCACTCGTACAACGGATATTCCCGGCTTTACCCTCCCCACTTGGAGTGAGGTGAAGAACAGACATTACGAGGCTTGGGACCGTGACCACATCGTGATCGATACAGCGCATCAGACCGTGACGGAAAGCTGGATGTCGTTACGTGAACAGCTAGGTCTGAAGAAGTTAGCTACTTAGATAACCCAAGAATCCCCTGGACATCCGACATCGGAGGTCTTCCGTACTGGCGGGCGTATTCGCGGCTGAATTGGGAGGGGCTCTCATAGCCTACGCGGAAGGCGGCATCGGAGGCTTGGAGGGATTCGGTTAGCATGAGGCGGCGGGCTTCCTGCAAGCGGATGACCTTCTGGTATTGCAGCGGACTCATGGCAGTGACGCGCTTGAAGTGCTTGTGGAAGGCGGAGGTGCTCATATTTACGGACTCTGCAAGCTGTTCAACGACAAGGGATTGATCGTACTGCTTAGTGATCACTTGGATAGCTTGAGCAATCCGGTGCGCATGGCTGCCGATGATGGCGAATTGATGCAGGTGGGAGCCCTGGTCGCTTTGAAGAACGCGATACAGAATTTCGCGGATCAAGAGCGGGGCCAGAATGGGAATATCCTTCGGCGCGTCGAGTAACTGGATAAGCCTTACAATGGCTTCGAGTAAGTGCTCAGAGGTTCGGGCCACGGTGATGCCAAGAGATGTTTCACCCGCAACAAGGGTGGAGTCCTCCATCTCTTTTACAATGTCCAGGATCGAAGCTTAGCTTGATGCCCAGAAACGGATGATCAGGCGAAGCTCCGGTTATTCTCCCGTTGATCGGCAGTTCAACCGAAGTGACCAGGTAAGTGGAAGGATCGTAATGATAAGTTTCGCTGGACAGGGTGGCTGCTTTGGCTCCTTGGGCAACGACACAGATCGACGGCTTATAGACAGACTCCAGCGGTTCAGCTGTATCTGTGGCGTGCATCAACTGCAAGGAAGGGATATGCGTCTGGTAGGTGCCTGCAGATGGAGCATGGCGAAGAATCAGCGCAGCCAATTGCTGCAAAAGCGGGCCGGTCCGCAATGTATCGTTCAAGTTAGTATCCTCCTTTTTACATATACGTAGGGTTTGCTGTTAATCATAGCGAGTAGAAGAGAAATAGGCAAGAAGTGAACAGGTCTGTTATAACGGGATGCTCACCGATTGATTTACAATGAATCCATAAGGCCAACAGATCATCATCCGGCCTAAGCGAACTTAAGGAGAGTGGTCTAAGTGAGTCAGAACGGAAAAGTAGCCATCGTCACAGGTGCGTCACGGGGTATTGGAAGACAAATCGCCATTCAACTGGCCGGGTTAGGAATAAAAGTGGCTGTCAATTATTCATCTAACCCTGGGAAAGCGGACGAGGTCGTCCAAATCATTAAGGAGTCTGGCGGGGAAGCGATAGCCGTTCAAGGCGATGTAAGCAAGGTGAGTGAGGTCGAAGCCCTGTTCTCGGAGACAATCGGGCAATTCGGGTGCATCGATATTTTGGTGAATAATGCCGGAGTTATGGAATGTATGCCTATCGCAAACGTAACGGAGAAGATGTTCGACCGGCATTTTGCTGTAAATGTAAAAGGGACCTATTTCGCCTGTCAGCAAGCGATGAAGCATATGGAGCGGGGCGGAACGATTATTAACTTCTCGACCTCTGTATCGGGAGCGATGCTGCCAACCTATAGCGTCTATGCCGCAACCAAAGGGGCAGTCGAGCAGTTAACCCGCCAGTTAGCGAAGGAATTCGGAGTGAAGGATATCGTTGTGAATTGCGTCGCGCCTGGGCAAGTATCGACGGAGTTATTCCTGAACGGGAAATCTGAGGAGATGGTGGATTCCTTCCGGCGGATGAATGCTTTTGGACGGCTTGGCGAGCCTGAGGATATTGCGAATGTGATCGACTTGCTTGTCAGTGACAAGGCCCGCTGGATTACCGGACAGACGATTCGCGTCAACGGCGGATTCAACTGATCCAGATGATGAGTTCCTGCCTCTATCGTCTATGGTTTATAATGGATGAAAAGGAGGGGACGAAATGAATAAAGGCATGTTGCTTGTTCTAAATGGAACTTCAAGCTCCGGGAAGAGCTCCATCTCGGCTGAATTGATAAAGCAGAAAGAGATTCCATTTTATCATGTATCGATTGATGATTTTTTCATGAATTACAATGATTTCATTAATCATAAATTTCCAGACGAGCCTGTACGGGAAATAGACCATCAGGTGGTCTCGCAAATACTGGATGACTCCATAGTCTCCGTGTACTATTCGACGATTAAGCTGTTGTCGGAAATGGGCTTCAATGTCATCGTGGATACCGTATTCGACAACGATAAGAGATTTAATGAGTTTTGGGATCATTTTGCTGATCGGACTACGCTATTTGTTGGTGTCCTATGCTCCCGGGAAGAGCTTATCCGAAGAGAGCAGGCCAGAGGGGACCGGCAGATTGGACTGGCGGATGCCCAGTTCGACATCGTCTATCGTTATGATGAATATGACCTCGAAGTGAACACAGAAGAGCTGAATCCGGCAGAATGCGCCGAACAGATTTTAAACTACATTAAGTCAAAGCAGGAATACTCGGCATTTCAGAAATTGCGTAAAAGAGCCTAATTAACGGCATGAAGAACAGGCTTCTGTAAGTGGATGCTCCCCATATGGCAGGCAGGTGAGATGGTTAAACCTGTTAACTGTATGGGGAGTTTTTGCTATGTGCTTGACTATGACGTTGCGTCATAGTGCATAATTCACTGTAAGAATAGATGACTGGAAGTGATTAAGATGAATATAACAGCATTGCGTTCAGACCCCATTTATCAAAAGGTGATTCAAGCCTCGCCGGAAGACAAGCTGGAGTTATTCCGACACGAAATGTTGGCTCCCTTTATGAAACAATGGCAAATCCAACAGATTCCTTTTAGAGCTGAAGAAGCAAAAGGTTTCGACGTGATTTCGTTTAATAGTATGATGAACCGGGCACCTGATCAGATGACCCCGATTATTTTACCTGAAGTAGAATGGATCTCTTCGGATTCGCTCTGGTCCGAGTGTGAGCAAGCCGTAACCACAAGCCTCCGTCTATTTATCGAACATGGAATAAGTCTTCCTGTATCTGACTATTTATTCACTGTTCAACTGGGAGATCCAGAGAATCGTGCCTTGACTATAAACGAAGGGTATAGCGGCTTTGGGGGGATTCCCGGGTTTATCTGGATTACGCTATTGCCCAATCAGCATACCCTTTCCCGGATAAAAGCAGCGCTGGCGCATGAATGCAACCATAATGTCCGCTATCAATACATTCAGTGGGACCATACTGTTGATCTGGGCGAGCTTATTGTAAGTGAAGGATTAGCGGAGAATTATGCCACCTCCCTGTTTGGTGAAGAATTGCTGGGGCCTTGGGTAACGAGAACTGATACGGAAACCCTTAACAGGCGTATTAAGCCCGTGCTCCGCGAGCAGCTTCAACTAACCGGATTTCATCATTTTGCCCCGTATCTTTACGGTGACGAGCTTGCGGAGCTTCAGAACTTTAAGCCGGTCAATATGCCTTACAGTGCTGGTTACGCATGCGGGTATCATCTAATCAAGTATTACTTGAGAAAAACAGGCAAGACAATTTGGGAGGCCACCATAATGCCTGCTGCGCAAATACTGGAAGAAGTAAAGGGATATTGGGATGAAGAAACCATTATTAGCGGTTAAAGAGATCGTTCAGATTACAGGCATTACGGCGCGGTCTCTGCATTTCTACGATAAAATCGGTTTATTTAAACCGGCACAGCTAACGGAAAAAGGATATCGCTTATATGACCGCAGCAGTCTGGAGAAACTGCAAACTATCCTGATCTTGAAGGAAATGGATTTTTCCCTGAAAGAAATTGCGGACATTGTAAAGCTGACCCGGGAAGAACAGAAGCAAGTATTGAAGAAGCACAGACAAACGTTATTAGCAAAAAAACAAAGACTGGAAAATATCATGACAGCTCTGGATGAATATGTTTCAGGGAATGATGTTAGTACTCTGCATATTTTCGACCATTCTCCGATCCTGCCCTTGAAGGAACAGTATGCGAATGAGGCGGAGATTATTTATGGAGAAACAGAGGCGTACCAAGCCTATGATGAAGTGATGGCCAAGATGTCGGCAGAGGATCAAGAGAGATACTTCTCCAGTTTTGAGGAAATATTCAAGCGAATTGTGACTTGTTCGGGTCAAGAACCTTCCTCTGATGAAGTCCAGCAATTGATTGAAGAGTGGAAAAAAATTCTAATGCAATTCATGCCGTGTGATGCGGAGTTGCTAGCTTGTATTGCCCATAATTACAAATACGATGCCCGGTTCAACAACTATTTCAATCAATTCAAAGAGGGGACGGCAGATTTTCTGTATAGTGCGATAATGTACAACATCAGCTACTGACATAACGTTGTCAGGAAGGGTGGGTATAATGAAGACTATATTCACCTACAAACAAGAATATTAGGAGGCTATTATGTCAGTCATTGGACCCGATTTCATCTCCCTTCAGGTCAGCGATCTTGAAGGCTCTGCTGAATTTTATCAACACTATCTTGGACTCGTCCGTTCACAGGCGGGCCCGCCTCATGCGGTGGTTTTTGACACCAAGCCCATTGCATTTGCACTTCGTGACCTCATGCCGGGAGTCGAACTCAGTACGGGGACTCAGCCTGGACTTGGTGTTGCGCTATGGCTCTATGCCCCGGATACGCAAGACATTCACGATAAACTCGCAGCAGCAGGCGTGAAAATCACATCCGCCCCCATCGACGGCCCCTTCGGACGTACCTTTACCTTCGCCGATCCGGACGGTTACCTGATAACTCTGCACAGTAAAGGCTGATTCGCACCACAAGAAGACAGTGTTTCTGTACTGATTAGCTCCCCACACGGTAGACAGGCGAGATAAGGCCTGATACTTTGTGGGGAGTTTCTGTTTGACCGAATTGTATTTTATAGAGAAATCAGATGCGTGAGAGTAATTTGTGGTGAATTATTTAAGAGGAGGAAATATTATGATAAAAAAATGGACAATTGCATTGCTTTCATCAGCATTTCTTATGCTATCTTTAACAACTGGGTCTAGTTATGCGGCTGAGGTACAAACATCTACAACGATTAACAATGGTCAAATAAACAATGGTCGAGTATTAATCCCCCTACGTGCTGTCTCCGAAAATCTTGGCGCAAGTTTGGAATGGTTTCAAACAGATAAAGTTGTTAAAATCAAAAACGGGAATTCGACGATATGGCTTGCGGCAAATTTCAAACGTGTGATTATTGAATCTGCTCCATCGAGTGAAACTCCAGATACACCGTCACGGAAATATGTCGATTTGGATACTGCAACACAAGTCATCAATGGAACAACTTATGTCCCTCTGCGTTTTGTTAGTCAGTCGTTAGGGGCAACGGTAGTGTGGAACCAACTGTCTAAACAAGCTGCAGTAACAATGGGCAACAAAGGATTGGTTGTTCATATGGAGACCCCGCCCATTCAAATTCCGGAAAAAAATAAAATTTCTGACGCGCGTTTGAAGCTCCTATCTGATAAATTAAATCAAGCCTCAAAGGTATCCTCCATTAAGAATGTAAATTCAACCTTAAAACCGTACTTCACGGATAGATTCATGAAGTCTATTGTTCAGAACAAAGGATTGGAAACAGCGGGTACTTATGAAGCGCCTGTCACTTTACCCGTTTATACTAGTAAGAATGCTGCTACACTTTCGCAGTCTGTGATAGTGGCAAATGGTCTTACAGGTGAAGACCAATACGCAGAAGATCGGATAGTCTCGCTAGTATTCGCGAAAGGAACGTGGAAGGTGGATAGCGTCACTAAAGGGTCTAGAGTTCTGATTTCGGGATTCTCTGATTATTATCCACATTGAACAGGAGGTGAGGCATTTGAGTCCAGGGGTGAAGTGGTTGGGCTTTTTCTTATCCCTACTGGGTATTGGACTAAGTTTTCTGTTTCTGTTTGATAACCCTTACAGTGAGCAGGCGGTATCCAACAGCACACAAGTGATTGTGGTCCTCATGCTCATTGTACCTTCAGCCGTCATGGCCATTTCAATCTGGCGTGGTCTTCGCTTACTTATGGCCATTTCTTTGATCTGGCTGGCACCCTAGTCCTTCTATTTTGCCATTGCAACTATTCCGAGCATTTGGAACGTTTTTTTTCTGATCCTATTGGTTCAATTCGTAGCTACCATTTTAGGACCAATACGTTCCAAATGAACAGAAGCCCCCACCCCTTGTCTTTTCTAACACCACTGTGTTATCTTAGGATATATTTTCAGGGAGTCATACAGAAGAGGTGAAGCACCATGATTATCCGGCAGATTTTCAATAACAATGTGATTCGGGCTGAAGATCAGGTCGGACATGAATACGTTGTCATTGGGAACGGATTAGGCTTTAAGAAGAAGGCGGGGCAGCGGGTCGAAGAGGAACGGATCGAGAAGACCTTCATGCTCAAACCTGAGAAGGTTCCGCGCAAATTGATTGATCTGATCGGGGAGACGTCTGCTGAATATTTCTCGCTGGCCGATGAGATTATCGCTTATGCCAAGGCGGAGATGGGCGACATTTTCAATGACAATATCTATATCACATTAATTGATCATATTCATTTTGCGATTGCCCGCTACCGGAAGTCGATGAATCTGAAGAACGCCTTGTTCTGGCAGATCAAGAAGTTCTATCCCAAGGAATTCGCTATCGGTGTGCAGGCGCTGAGTCTAATCCGCAAGCATTTTGACATCGAGATGGATCAGGATGAGGCGAGCTTCATTGCGATGCACTTCGTCAATGCCCGGCAGGATGGGCAGGAGATGCAGCGGACGGTCGAGGTGACCAAGGCGATGAGCGATATCTTCAGCATTTTGACGGAGGAATACCAGGTTAAGCTTAATGAGAATTCGTTCAATTATTCCCGGTTCCTCACCCATCTCCAGTACTTCCTCCAGCGTATGATCAGCGGGGAACAGGAGCGGTCTGCATCGGGCGACAACTTCCTGTATGACCAGATTAAGGTGAAGTTTCCTAAGGCTTTTGCGTGTACGGGCAAGATCAACCGCTACCTGGAGCAGACGTACGGGAATGCCATGTCCATTGACGAGAAGGTCTATCTGACGATTCATATTCAGCGGGTAACCTCAAGAGATATGAACCCGTTGGAGTAAAAAGGAAGTCAAAAAGGGCTTGCAAACGATTACTTAATCCGCTATATTGGAGTCACAACTTAAATCTAAGGATTGTTACTGCTACAGCAGGCGATACCTAAACGAGATGTGGATCACACCGGTGTGATCTCACAACTTTCGTTTAGGTTTTTTTTATGCCCATTTTTGGCGGTAAAGCAAAGGAGAATCAGCATGGATAACCGAAAAATGTCGGAAGACATCATCCGTCTCGTAGGCGGAGAACAGAATATTAACGATCTTGTCCATTGTGCCACCCGGCTGAGATTCAGCCTCAAGGATAACAAGAAGGCCGAGCGGGAGACGCTGGAGAAGCATCCGGGCGTCATTACCGTGGTGGAGAGCGGAGGGCAATTCCAGGTTGTCGTGGGAAGCAACGTAGCGAATGTATATGCCGAAATTGTCAAAAGCACCAGCTTCCTGTCCAGCACCTCCACAGATACGCAGAATTCCGGCCAGAAGATTTCGGCGGTATCGAAGGTGTTCGAGGTTATCTCCGGGAGCTTCTCCCCGCTGATTCCTGTAATGGCCGGATCGGGGATGCTGAAGGCACTGCTGACGGTACTTACGTTGCTGGGCTGGATGTCTGATTCAGGCGATGCCTACAAGATTCTGTCTGCGGCCGGCAATGCGGTCTTCTACTTCCTGCCGATCTTCCTGGGAATTACCCTGGGCATCAAGTTAAAAGCGAACCCGTACGTAGCAGGAGCAATCGGCGCAGCGCTAATGGAACCGAACTTTACGGCGATGCTGGAGGGGGATGGCGGACATTCCTTCCTCGGAATTCCGGTGGTGATGGTCAGTTATGCCTCCAGCGTTTTCCCGATTTTCATTGCGATCAGCATCTATGCCTTACTGGATAAGTTGCTGAAGAAGATCATCCACAAGGATCTGCAAATCTTCATGGTCCCGATGCTCTCCCTGATGATTATGGTACCGCTGTCGGTGATCGCCTTCGGTCCATTCGGTACAAGTGTCGGCGACTGGATTGCTTCCGGTGTGACCTGGCTGATTGGCGTAAGCGGCATCCTGTCGGGGGTTGTGCTCGGCGGGGGGATGACCTTCATGGTTGTGTTCGGACTCCACTGGGGCTTCACCCCGATCACGCTGCAAAATATTGCGAACGGCGGTGACCCGATTGAAGCCATGGCTTCAGCGGCGGTGTTTGCCCAGATCGGGGTGGCCTTCGGGATCTTCCTGAGAGCCAAGAAAGACCGGAACCTGCGGAGTATCGCCGCCTCTTCCGGGATTACCGGACTGCTGGCCGGTGTCAGCGAGCCGATTGTGTACGGCCTGATTCTCCGCTACAAGCGGGTGATTCCAATCGTTATTATTGCCGGGGCACTGGGCGGAGCGATTAACGGACACTTCGGTGTGCTGTATACGGCGTATGTGTTCCATAATATTTTCTCGATTCCGGTGGAGCAGCCGATGTCGATCTTCATTGTCTCGATGGTGGTCTCCATGGGTACAGGGCTGCTGCTGACCTGGCTGTTCGGATATGAGAGTAAGAACAAATTGGAGGCTTCCGCTCCAGCAACAGTAACTGAACAGATTCAGCCGGACAAGCCGGCAGCACCAGTGGTGGACTTGAAAAAGGAACTGATCTTCAGCCCGCTGACCGGCGCAGCCTTCCCGCTTAGCACAGTGCCGGATGATGCATTCTCCACCGGGGCCATGGGCAGAGGGCTGGCGATTAATCCTGTAATTGGAGAAGCGGTAGCCCCGGTGGACGGGACGGTGACCTCCATTTTCCCGACAGGTCATGCCATTGGCATCACGTCCGCAGCCGGAACAGAGGTGCTGATTCATATCGGAATTAATACGGTTGGCCTGAAAGGCAAGCACTTCACACCAGTGGTCAAGGAAGGTGACCGGGTGAGCCAAGGTGATCTGCTGATCCGCTTCGATCTGGAGCAGATCCGGGCGGCCGGGTATCAGACGATTACGCCAGTGATCGTAACCTTGACCCCCAAAGAGGTCGAGATTTTCGAAACGAACCAGCAGCAGATTGAGCAGAACGAAGTGCTTTTGACATTGGTGGATTAATACAAGACTGAGGAGGAATAAGGTATGCTGCACAAACAACTTCACGCTTTTCCAGAGAATTTCTTGTGGGGCGGGTCCACTTCGGCTTATCAGCTGGAGGGTGCCTGGGATGAGGACGGCAAAGGGCCTTCGGTGATTGATCTGGCCAACCATGTGGAAGGGGTGACGGACTTCAAGGTAGCCAGTGACCACTACCATATGTACAAAGAGGATGTGGCCCTTATGGCAGAGATGGGCTTCAAAGCCTACCGCTTCTCCATCGCCTGGAGCCGGATCTATCCGCATGGAGACGGTGCTGTCAATCCGAAGGGGCTTGAATTCTACAGCAATCTAATTGACGAGCTGCTCAAATACGGCATTGAGCCTATCGTCACGATGTACCACTTCGATCTGCCTTACGGGCTTGAAGAGCGTGGAGGGTGGTCCAATCGGGCGACGATCGATGCTTTTGAACAATATGCCAAGACATTGTATGAGAATTACGGGGACCGCGTAAAGTGGTGGCTGACCATCAACGAACAGAATATGCTGATTCTGCATCCGGGATCGATCGGAACCTTGAATGAGAATATGACCGATCCGCAAAAAGAGCTCTACCAGCAGAACCACCATATGCTTGTTGCGCAGGCAAAGGCCATGGTGCTGTGCCATCAGATGCTGCCTGAAGCGAAGATTGGTCCTGCACCCAACATCGGTGTGATCTATCCGGCCAGCTCCAAGCCAGAGGATATGCTGGCCGCAGATAACTATGCTGCGATCCGCAATTGGCTCTACCTGGATATGGCGGTCTATGGACGTTATAACCATATTGCCTGGAGTTATCTAGTGGAGAAGGGCTATGAGCCGAAGATTGAGGAAGAGGATATGGATATCCTCCGGCAAGGCCATCCGGACTTCATCGCCTTCAACTATTACACTTCGCAGACCGTTGGGGAGAGCAAAAATGACGGCAACGACTTCTCCCACACGGGCGATCAGCACGAAATCGTTGGCGAGCCGGGAGCATACCGGGGGTCAGTGAACCCTAACCTGCAAACTACGGAGTTTGGCTGGGAGATTGACCCGGTGGGCTTCAGAACAACGCTCCGCCAGATTTATTCCCGTTACCACCTGCCGCTGATTGTTACAGAGAACGGGTTAGGGGCATTCGACAAACTGGAAGCGGACGGAACCGTAAATGATGCGTACCGGATTGAATTCTTTCGCAAGCATATCGAGCAAATTCAGCTCGCGCTTACCGACGGGGTAGAGGTGTTCGGCTTCTGTCCATGGTCTGCCATCGATCTGGTCAGCACCCATCAGGGCTCCAGCAAACGTTACGGCTTCATCTATGTAGACCGCGAAGAATTC
Organism: Paenibacillus sp. FSL M7-0896; assembly: GCF_037975415.1. Classification (NCBI taxonomy): domain Bacteria; kingdom Bacillati; phylum Bacillota; class Bacilli; order Caryophanales; family Paenibacillaceae; genus Paenibacillus; species Paenibacillus sp. FSL M7-0896. Next base: position 6,442,972 of record NZ_CP150250.1, on the reverse strand, counting down.
GACCTGAAGGAGCTGCGCCGCATCCGTAAGATGAGCTTCTACTGGTATCAGAAGCTGATTGCTTCCAGAGGCGAGATTCGCTGATTATAATTACAGAGGGTTGTCCCGGTAGCCACGAGCGGCTGCTTGGGGCAGCCCTATTTTTTTCTTCCAAATCATGCACAACAAAACCGGTACAATCGCCGTCTATACATAAAGAATGGAAAATAGTCTCAAAGGAGTGTGAACCGCAAGTGTTAAAAAAACTGGCTTTAACCCTACTTATGACGACGATGGTGTTCAGTGCAGGTGTAACGGGTCCATCGCAGGACAAGGCCCAGGCCGCCGGTGCTGGTACTGTGCAGGCCAAGACAGCAGATCAATTATATCCGGTTGAAGTGAACGGGAAATACGGCTTCATCAACGGCAAGGGCAAGGTGGTTATTGAAGCGGTGTATGATAGTTATGGTTACTCAGGAATGCCCGGAGGGACGGTGTATGTCGAGGACCATGCAGCCAAAAAGCAATATTATTTCAGTTCGGCCGGTACGAAGCTGTTCGAATATAAGCTGAGAGACGCCGGCATTCTGTATAATGACCGCGCGCTGTATACAGCGAAGGTTCAACTCGCCGGCGGGGCCACGGCGACCCGGTACGGGTATATCGATAGCCAAGGCAAGGTGGCCATACAGCCAATCTATGTCCGGGCATTTAATTTCTCCGAAGGTCTGGCCCGGGTCAATATGGGTAAAGCCTCGGGTTACATTAACACGAAGGGCAAGCTTATCGTTCCTTACAGATATAGCTTTACTTCTGATTTCTCTGAAGGTATGGCAGCCGTTACACTTGCCGTTGGCGGCAAATACGGCTATATCGACACCACTGGCAAGCTTCGCATCACCCCACGGTATGATTACGCCACACCGTTCTCCGGGGGGGCGGCAGTTGTGTATGTGAACGGCAAATACGGATACATCGACAAAACAGGCAATTACCTGATTAAGCCGCAGTTCAGCATGGCCCAACCGTTCTCGGAAGGTCTGGCGTTCGTCGAGCGCAATGGAGCCACCTTCTATATTAATAAGAAGGGCACCAAGGTCATTCAGGGATTCACGGCTGGAGGTTTGTTCAAGGGTGGTCTGGCTCCGGCAAGCCCGGGGCAGAGGTACGGCTATATTAATACCTCCGGACGCTTCGTGGTTAAGCCGCAACTCTATTGGGCCTCTGATTTTAAAGGCGAACTGGCAGAAATCACCCTGCTGGTTCCAGATACTCGCGAGGAAATCAGAGGGTACATGAACCGCAGCGGAACCATCGTCTGGCCGCCGGCTTCCGAGCTTCCGGGCGGAGTGGTGAAACCGTAACTAAATCAATCAAGGGTAGAGGAGGCAATAATATTCCATGGGCAACGACTTATACAGAAAACTAGGGGCAGCCTTTCTGATTACGGCCGCGTTAATCTACACGATCGAACGTGTAGGGACATTGAGCGCTCGAATTCATGAAATTTCTGCGTTATACCAGGCGCAAATGTACGATGTCCAGCCTAAAACTCATGTCGCAGGCTTCTTCGATAATCTCTTTGTGCCAATCCTTACGTTAATTGGTGTGATACTATTCGTATACGGTTTTCCGAAGAAAACAAAATAGGAGAGTGAACAGCGATGAACAGTGGTGAAAGGTTTACAGACCGGGTCGATTCCTATTTGAAGTATCGCCCAAGCTATCCACAAGAGGCTATTGATTATTTGTACGACAATATTGGTCTGCGCCCGAACAGTAAAATAGCAGATATCGGTTCTGGCACTGGGAGCCTGTCCAAGCTGCTTCTGGAACGCGGCAGCGAGGTAATCGCGGTCGAGCCCAATCAGGCCATGCGTGAAGCCGCAGAGCAAAGGCTCTACAGCAATCCGAACTTTCAAAGTAAATCAGGGTCTGCGGAAGCTACCGGGTTACCGGAGCAGTCGGTTGATTTTATTGTCTGTGCGCAGGCATTTCACTGGTTCGACCAGGTAGCCGCGCAAACGGAGTTCCGGAGAATACTACAGCCTGGCGGGAAAGTCATACTCATATGGAATTCCCGGCTTACACACGGTACTTCATTTCGAGAAGAGTATGATCAGCTGCTTCACACCTACGGAACCGACTATGAACAAGTGAATCATAAAAATATTTCTCCGGCGATGCTTCGCTCTTTTTTCAAAGAGAATACGATGTATACAAGCCGGTTTGAAATGACTCAGGAGTTCGATTTCGAGGGTCTGAGCGGCCGGCTGTTATCCTCCTCCTATAGCCCTGTTCCCGGACATCCGAATTACAATCCGATGATGACAGAGCTGCAGAATATATTTGACAGGCATAATCAGGGCGGTGTGGTTCCATTTGAATATGAGACTGAGATTTTTTGGGGAGAAGTATAGTTAAAAGGTATAGGTTGGCTGATGTGTAAACCGAGGGCGCATTAACACTGGCGCTGAAGGTTGAGAAACGGATAAATGGATAATCGAGAACGCAGAGTTGTAATCAACAACTCTGCGTTGTTCCTTCTCAGAATAAATCAATATTAGTGTCAAAATGTAGTTTTCTCATTACTGCCAATTATTTGGTTTCGTTGTTTTTCAATCCGGGGATTGGTTTGCCTCTTGGAAGGTCTAAAGACCATTGAAGATCTGAATAATACCGATCGACAATACTTCGAATTAAAGTTAGTCTCATTGGTATATTGTTTAAGCCTTTAACGATAAAAATTCCATCTTGTTCTTTCTCTTCGAGACTCGTTCTCCCTCGAAATTCTACTGGATAATTATTGCCTTTATCATCAATGGCTTGCCATTTATCAATATCAGGACTGCCCGTATTTACATAGGCACCCTTAATTTCGAAAACTCCCGCCGATTTTGGTTCTTGATTCTTGATAACTCCAGCCGCTATTGCTGCTTGTTGATCAGGGTCCTGAGTGATTTTAAAGGATTTGAACCTTACTATATCACCAGAATTATTAAATACGGCATTTTCTTTGCTTAGCTTTGATGGATAAATGACTATGGAACCCTCGCTCTTCTCGGGTAGGGAGTATCCATCTAAAACCATCTTTATGTGTTGTGTATCATAAGGCAGATCAATAAAGGTATAAGCCCAATGAACCCCTTTTTCAGTACGCTCTGATATATCTCCCACCAACATATTAAAAGAACCTAGTCCATTAACTTGTGATATTATTCTTCCTTGTTCATCTTCAAAGTGAAATATCAGTTTCTGCTTCTCTTCCATATCAGCCGGAACTTTATTTCTTGCTTGTTGGCTTAGTGATGTTGTAAGTTCCAATTTTACTCCGCTCGGAGTACGGGTCAGTCTATCCATCTGAATTGTCAGGCCTTCTGGGGTAACATAGCGCTCATTCAACTCATTTACAGTAGTCAGAGGAGCTGCTATAGTCAAATCCACAGGAAAAGAAAATTTCCAGTTCCCTTTGGTTTCTTTGATCTGATCAATATGGCTTTCTACAATAATTGTTGATGAAGTAAGTTCCCCTTTATAAGTATATTTATAAACATATACACCACCAACATATCCTGCAATCCCACTCCCTAAGCCGACTTCATTTCCTTGCTCATCTTTAACGATAAGTTTCTCTGGATCAAATCCATCTTTAATCGGTTGTCCAAAACGGTCAGTGATCTTCAACGCTATGGTGAGTCTGACCGCATCTGCTGAAACTTCATTTACCTGAATTCTGTAACCGTGATTACTAACATTTATTCCTGGATCTTGAATCAGCCCTAATTCTCTGGATTGTAGCAGTCCAGGGTCTAACGAGGCGTTAGATGAAAACATGGATCGAACGAATTCCGCTATAGATGGACTTGCAAATACTAAGGACCCACACAATATAAGAATCGTCGCAACAGCCGTCCATCGTTGTAAGGTTCTATGTGTCCGGTGAGGAGAATTTTTAGAAGGGAGATTCATTTGCACTGGCTCTACGACAGGCTCTATTAAAGTTCCTTGTAGTGATTCCATGACTTGATTGGTGAATGAAGATGGTAATACAGCCGGGAATAAGGCATCAGAGAATTCAGATTGTTCTTGCAGGAGCTGATTATAACGCGCCAAACAACCCGGGCAGTTTTCAATATGCTTCTCCAACTCATCCAGGTGCCCCCTAATGAGATACTCTTCCATCTCCGCAATGCTCCAACATTTCATTTAAGTTCACCCCTTCCTTTATGAGTAATTTATGAAGTCTTTTTTTAGCCCGATGCAATCCGTTTCTGATTTGATTAATACTGTACCCTGTAATTTGCTCCATTTCTTCATAAGTCAAGTCATTTGTATATCTCAGTAGTATCATTAATCTGTATTTGCTTGGAAGCTTGTTGACTAGAACGGAGAGCTCTTTTCTATTCTCCTGATGTATAGCTTCACTTTCCGGATCAGGTAACGAGCTTAAGAGATCGTTTGTGATTTCTAGATGAACCTGGTGCTTTTTTCCTCTGTATCTATTCTGGAAGATATGAATCGAAATGGTATAAATCCATCCTGCAAAACTTCGGTCTGTGCGATGACTTCCCAGCTTCCGATAAGCTGTTATAAAGGCTTCCTGTGTCATATCTTTTGCATCTTCAGAGGAGGCACCCATTTTTAAAAGTAGGCCATAAATCTTGTTTTTATATTTGTCTACCAGGAAAGTGTAGGAGGCCTTATTTCCTCTTAAAATATCCTGGATTATGCTAAGCTCCTGTTCCCTGTCATTCATTTGTAATCCTCCTTTCCTGCTGTTCTACTTCTAAGATGCAAAATACCATTCATTATTCTCACTTCATTACACAAAAATTTATAACAGACCAGTTTTAGATAGGAAAGTGGAGCATAAAGAAGTAGCGTTCGCTGTTGCGATTCAGGTTTCTTTTCTGCTATAAAGCCTGCAACCCCATACCGGGATTGCAGGCTTTTTGCGGAACTAGATATAGGATATGATCTCAATGTCCGTCACTTTTACTCAAAAGGTATACACATGATCCTTAATATCCGCCCAAGCCAGCGTTCCGTCCGGCATCCAGCCCAGCAATGTGCCTGCGGATACGAACGTGAAGGTCCGCTCCTGTGTGTCGTACACCTGAATGGCGCCTGTGCCGGATTTGAAGGCTGCGAATCTGTTGTCGGGTGACCAATTCAGTCCGGATAGCAATAGGTCATTATGCGGCTGCCGCTCATGCTCTGCGAGATCCTTCTTTAGCTGGTCCGTGATTCGCTGATCCTGCATCACCGTGGACGTTCCGCTTCCGGTGTTGTAACGGACTTGTCCAAGCGGGTTATGCTCACCTCTGTCTGCGGGAAGGATCAGATTTGAATCGTCCTCCCAAGTCAGAGAATACACGAACAGGAAGCCGTCACTATGGGAGATGAAGGCGGCGTTCTGCTGCGAATGCAGTATTTTCCCCTTCTGATCCAGCACCGTCAGGTCCGCCCCAGGTCCAATGTATTCGTCATGAGCAGTTAATACAGCTATGCGCTTGCCGTCAGGCGAGGAGGACATGCCGTAGACCGGCTTGCTGAATACATGAAGCTTCGTACGGGTGAAGCCCTTCAGGTCTACCCGATACAGCGTCTTATTGCCTGAGATCATATAAGTAAAGTCCCCATAGAAGCGGTCAGAATACATCTCATGGTAACCATAGTCATTGCCGTAGGCATCCTTCTCCTGAGCAAAAACCGGAATCTCCAGCGCCTCGCCTGTCAGGGCGTGCACCAGATGATGCTTCTCCTGTCCGTAGAACAGATAGGAAGCGGCAACCGATTCCCGGGTCTGAATGGACTTGATCCAGCCCGTGTTCCAGGCAGGTACTACGCGCCGGGTACCGGAGGTGACGCCTTGGAACAACAGACTGCCCTCGCCGTCTCCAGCTCTGATCACTACCGTGTTACGGTACGGCTGCTCTGTACTAGCATACTTGCGCCCGTCTGTGGTGACGGCTTCGTCCAGATTGAACGTCCCGGACCAGACACTGCCCTCATCGAGATGCAGGCGGATTTGCAAAAACCGCGGGGACTCCCATTCCAGCGTGTAACGGAATTCAGTCTCGGGATCACTGGTCTGCAGACTATTCTTTATCGCTTGCTCCAATGATTTTTTATCGATATCGCTGTTCGACTTCACTTGTATCAGTTGTCCACCGCCGCCGATCACTTTCAATTGCTCAATATAGAGCAGCGGCTCCTCCTCGCTTGAAGGTGCTGAAGTGGTAGGTGTGGCTGACATAGCCGTGGGTGACCCTTCTGCGGGTGAGGATGGGGACGGGGAAGAGCCGTTCACACCGGCCTTGTCTGCCCCCTGACACCCTGAGAGCAGAGCTGCCGCCAGCACAATTGCTGCCATATAGCGCATATAGAAACCTCCTGTAATGTTCGATTGTCCTATTGTTTTCAGAGAATAGATAGATTTTCCATATTGTTATGGACGCGGATGCTGCACAGAAGTTGCAGATGCGGGTTTGACTTCAATGCTCTTCATGGATACCATGGAAGCAAAGATCTGGCTGTTATGCCACAAACAGAGGTGATCCTAGATGATAAAAGAAGTAGAGATGTGGACCCATACCTTAGAAGAAATGAAATACTTTTATGAGAATACTCTTGGGCTGACGGTAGTCCAGGAACATTCAGCCTGCTTCAGTGTACAAGCGGGAGTGTCTACTCTAACCTTTACTGAGTCTAACCCAAGCAGACAGCCGAAATATCATTTTGCCTTTAATATTCCTGAGAACCAGATCAATGAAGCGTTGCGCTGGATTACTCCTAAGGTGTCTGTCATTCCCGACGAAGGGCAGGAGGTTGTGCGCTTCGAGTCTTGGAATGCCGATTCCATCTATTTCTATGATCCGTCAGGTAACATTGTAGAGCTGATTGCCCGGCACAATTTGAACAATTCCGCCAATGAAGCCTTTTCTCCGGCCAGTCTGTTATGTGTCAGTGAGATTGGTCTGCCTGTACCCGATGTGGAGGAAGCACTCCTTAAGCTATCCCGGGTAGGGATCGTTCCTTGGCAGGACTATAGTAACCAGTTCGCTGCTGCCGGTGACGAGCATGGGCTGATTATTGCTGTGAAGCAAGGCCGGGTCTGGTTCATGTCTGATCAGGAGGAAGCCTATCCGCATCCGCTAACGATCAGGACAGATGTCTGTGAAGTGACGCTGGATGCTTCAGAGGGGTTGAAGGTCCAGGGGCTTCGTTAAGCTAACCGTACAGAATGAGTATAACGGTACAAACATATAAGAATAAACTAGGCAAATGAACCTTTTCCCCGCTCCGTTTGTTTATAACTTGCCAGGCTCTGAGTAGTGAAGCTTAACAACCAAAGCGGGGGGATTACAGGTGTCTATGATATTGGCAATGCATATTGCTACACATCTGCTTACGGGCAGTTTTATTGTATCGATTGTGCTTATGCGCAAGGCGATTTCTTTTAAGGAAAAAGTGGTTCTGCTCGGACTGACCTCGTTCCTTGGAATTGTGCCGGATCTGTTGGGGAACAGGTATGTATCTCCTTGGTCGCATTCCATTATAGTCATGGGGCTGGTTATGGTTCCGATTGTGTTCCTGTTCAGGCTGCTGCTGAAAAAATATTCGTATACCCAGTTATATCTGTGTCTAGCGGGGAGTGTGCTGGGGCATATTCTTGTGGATTATTTGGGACATGGGGTCCATTTGGTCTATCCGCTGTCCAGCGAAGCTTATACTCTGCCCTTGATCTATCTTGGTGATCCTACGGTTTGGATGCCTATGTTAGTGGGGGTTATGAGTTTTGTGCTTCCGGTGTCGTTGGGCAGGAGACGGGTGCTAAGTACGGGCTGTGCTGTGTTTATTGTCCTGTATCTCAGTCTTAAGCTTGCCATGCTAATGCAACTGGAACAAGGGCTTCCGCGTAAATTCACACTCACTCCACAGGCAGCCGTTCAGGTGTATTCGCTCGGGGATTATCAGATTCACAAGCTGAGTGATTTTTGGAAAATGGGGTTTGACGTCATCGACTCCCAGCGAAGGGTGCTTGGGGTGTTGCCTGTCTTGGGCGGAGAGGTCCGTTTAGACTTGAATATGATCTTTGCCGTTAAGAGTGACGTTGTCCGCAGCAAGACGGGAAAAGACGGGCTGGAGCAAGTATACCGGAAGCTCCCTGCCGGGGATGAGGCTTCATTTGAAGTGATGGAGGAGAGCGGGGAAGGGCCTGCCGGAGAGATTGTTGCACGCGACCGGGAGGGGAATCCCCGTTATTTCATCTATAAGGATGGAACTTGGGTGGAAGAACAGAGGGAATAGACTATTGCAAAGTAGGGATAGCACGTGGAAGATATTCAAGCACTTATTCAAAAGCTAGACTGGGACACACCTGAAGCCGAACAAGCGGAGGCTATGGGTCCATCAGCCAGCCTCAATATCTTAATGCAATCTTAATATCTATGCGTAATCCTTAACGCTATATTAATGCCGGACATGATATGTTGAAGGTCACAGAACATTCTTCTGTGGTCTTTTTGTTGTGTCCGAGAATGGGAGCAGATGGGGTACAACCAAGATCCTACAAATAACAAGCGAGTGGTGAAACCGAGTGATTTCATTTTTAAAACGATTTTTAATTGGCAGGCCCTTAAAGTCCAGTGAATTGGGCGAGCAAAAGTTAAATAAAAAGAAAGCGCTGGCTATACTGTCTTCAGATGCGCTGTCATCCGTGGCCTACGGGCCGGAGCAAATCCTGATTGTTCTGGTTACGATTGGGGCAGCCGCCTTCTGGTATTCGATCCCGATTGCGCTGGGTGTGTTGATCCTGCTGACCGCGCTCATTCTGTCCTACCGGCAGATTATTTTTGCGTATTCCCACGGCGGGGGCGCCTATGTGGTGTCCAAGGAGAACCTGGGCAAGTATCCGGGGTTAATTGCCGGCGGTTCGCTGCTGGTTGACTATATTTTAACGGTGGCTGTAAGTATATCGGCGGGTACGGATGCCATCACCTCAGCTTTTCCCAGCCTGCATGAGCATAAAGTGGTGATTGCCATTGTGTTTGTGCTTCTGATCACGATTTTGAACTTAAGAGGGGTCACGGAATCTGCCTCCGTCCTCGCTTATCCGGTCTACTTATTCGTCTTGGCCTTATTCATCCTGATTGGTACAGGTCTGTACAACATCTTGTCTGGTAACGTTCCGGCGGAACTGCATACCTCACTGGGGACTCCGGTAGCGGGGATCAGCCTATTTCTATTATTGCGCGCATTTTCTTCCGGGAGCTCTGCGTTAACGGGTGTAGAAGCGATCTCCAATGCCATACCGAATTTCAAAAGCCCGGAAGCGTCCAACGCCTCCAAAACCTTAATCGCCATGGGAGTTTTATTGGCTGTGATGTTCTCAGGCATTGTGGTGTTAGCCTATTATTACGGGATTGCTCCCCGTGCTGATGTTACTGTTGTCTCGCAGATTGCCGAGCAAACCTTTGGCCGGAATGCGATGTACTATTTTATCCAAGGAACGACTGCATTAATCCTGATTCTGGCTGCCAACACCGGTTATTCCGCCTTTCCATTGCTGGCCGTGAACCTTGCCAAGGATAAATTCATTCCGCGAATGTTCACCATGCGGGGGGACCGGCTGGGTTACTCCAACGGTATTATCATATTGGGTGTGCTGTCCATGATTCTGATTTATGTCTTTGAGGGGAAAACGGAGCAGCTGATTCCTTTATATGCTGTAGGTGTGTTCATTCCCTTCACGTTGTCGCAGAGTGGGATGATGGTGAAATGGCTCCGGGAAAAGCCTGCGGGCTGGGTGCAAAAGTTCATCATCAACACGGTTGGCGCGCTGATCAGCTTCGTTGTAACGATGATGTTCTTCATGACCAAGTTTACGCAGGTCTGGCCGGTATTTGTCTTTCTGCCGATTCTGCTCCTGGTGTTCCACCGGATTCATAAACATTATGAGGCCATTGCGGACCAGCTTAGAATTACTACCTGTGAGGAAACGGTCAAGATTGAAGGCAATGTGATTATCGTGCCGGTTGCCGGAATCACTCATGTCGTGATGAACTCCCTGGAATATGCCAAGTCGCTGTCTCCGCAGCAGATTATAGCCGTCTACGTGCCCTTCGAGCGGGAAGATGAAGCGGTGTTCGAGGAGAAGTGGAGAAAGTGGCAGCCGGACGTAAGGTTAGTAACCCTATATACTCCTTATAGAAGCATTGTACAGCCGTTGACCAAGTTTATTGATAAGGTGAATTGGAAGGCTGCAGAGTTGAACCATAGGGTAACGGTAATTATTCCACAGTTCATTCCGAAGAAAGGCTGGCATAATATCCTTCATAATCAATCGAGTCTGCTGATACGCGCCCGTCTGCTGTTCCGCAGCGATGTGATTGTCACTACAGTGCCTTATCATTTGAAGAAGTGATTGAGTATAAAAAGCCTGCACCCCATGCCGGGAGTGCAGGCTTCTTGCTGTTATTAAGGTTCGTTAACTTAGCCTAGCTTAAGCAGCCTGCTTCGCAGGCAGCAGCCGGCGGATCAGCTTCGCCAGCTCCATCACAATGACTGCGCCTAGGGCGAGTCCGGTGGCGGTTAGCCAGTGGTTCATCCCGAAGGTGGCAGGGATCGAGAAGATCTCTCTGACACCTGGCAGGACCGCAATGCCGTAGAAGGCAAAGCAGATCAAGACCGCGCCGATTACATATTTGTTGCTGAAGAAGCCGGCCTCCACAGAGGTCTGGCTGTTGGAGCGGGCAGCGAAGGTCTGCAGGGTGCGCGCCAGAATCAGCGTGGTGAAGGCCATCGCAATCCCCATTTCATCCGAATGCTGCAGCCCGATATACTGGGAGATAATCACGGCAATCCCGATCAGCAGACCGCGGGTGATCACTGCCTGCATCATCCCGCCTGCAAAAATGCCCTCGCTGATGTCCCGCGGCTTGCGGCTCATTACATCCGGCTCGGCCTTTTCCATGCCCAGCGCAATCGCCGGGAGGGAGTCGTTCGCCAGGTTAATGAATAACAGCTGAATGGCCGTGAACGGATTGATCCAGTCGAAGATCAGGGCGAACAGGATGGCGATAATCGCACCCAGATTGCCGGCGAACAGATAGGCGATCGCCTTCTTGATGTTATCGAACACCGTCCGGCCCACGGCCACCGCATTGACGATGGATACGAAGTTATCATCCGTTAGGATCATAGCCGCCGAATCCTTGGCGACATCGGTTCCGCTGCCCATCGCAACCCCAATATCGGCCTGCTTCAGTGCCGGGGCATCATTGACGCCGTCCCCGGTCATGGCGGTGATTTTGCCCTTACGCTGCCACGCCCTGACGATCCGGATCTTGTTCTCCGGGGAGACCCGGGCATACACGCCGATCTGCTCCAGTCTGTTGTCCAGCTCCTCATCGGACATGGCATCCAGCTCCTGGCCGGTGACGGCGATCTCATCCTCTGCCATCAGCCCAATGTCGCGGCCGATCGCCTGGGCCGTAGTCTTGTGGTCCCCGGTAATCATAATTGTGCGGATACCGGCTTTGTTCGATTCGGCGATAGAGCCATATACGGCCTCGCGCGGCGGGTCAATCATCGCCGACAGGCCGACCAGCACCAGGTCCTGCTCATCGTCAAGCCCCACCTCAGTCACTGTGTCCGGCACGTTCTTATAGGCATAAGCAAGCACGCGCAGCGCTCTGCCGGAGAACTGTTCATTCGCTTCATTGAAGTTTTCCAGGACCTCTGCCGTCAGCGGAACCTCCTGGCCCTCCAGCAGGACATGGGAGCATCTGCTGAACAGAACATCCGGGCCGCCTTTGGTAAGCAGAGCTTTCTGTCCTTCGAACGTATGCAGCGTGGTCATTAGCTTGCGTTCCGAATCGAACGGCAGCTCGGCCTCGCGCGGGAAGTTATCGCGGATCTCGCGGTAATCCCTGTCTTTGCTGTTGCTGAAGGCAATCAGCGCTACCTCGGTCGGGTCGCCCAGCTCTTTGCCTTCCTCATTAATGTTGGAATCGTTGCAGAGCACGGCAATATGCAGCAGCTTGCGGGCTTCCTCCGACCAGTCATCGGCCTTCAGCTTGAACTGCTCTTCTGGCCCTCCGGGGAGAAAATAATCGACAACCGTCATTTTATTCTGGGTCAGCGTCCCGGTCTTGTCCGTACAGATGACGCTCGTTGATCCGAGTGCCTCTACAGCAGGCAGCTTACGGATAATGGCATGCTGCCGGGCCATTTTATTCGTGCCCACGGAGAGTACAATGGTCACGATAGAAGACAACGCCTCGGGAATAGCGGCAACGGCTACTGCTACAGCGAACATCAGGGCATTCAGGATGGCTTCGGTGGTGTCCACCGTGTCATTCGAGAGCCAGACGCGTGCGGCCTGAATGCCGAAGATCAGCACCGACAGCAACAGGACGGCGATCCCCAGCTTTTTGCCGAAGCTCTCCAGCTTGCGCTGCAAGGGCGTCTGCTTGGCTTCGGCACTCTCGATCAGCCCGGCAATCTTCCCGAGCTCGGTGCCGAGTGCCGTTCCTGTAATGACCAGCGTTCCCCGGCCATAGACGACCAGCGAACCGCTGAAGGCCATGTTGCGCCGGTCGCCCAGCGGAGCCTCCTGCAGGATCGGTTCGGTATGCTTATCGACGGCTTCGGATTCGCCGGTCAGCATGCCCTCATCAATCCGCAGACTCCCGGATTCAATAATCCGTCCATCCGCAGGCACATAATCGCCAGCTTCCAGGAAGACGATGTCGCCCCGGACAAGCTCCCTTGCCGGAATCGACAGTAAGGCCCCGTCCCGCATGACCTTGGCTTCGGGTGCGGACATTTTGCGCAGGGCGTCCAGTGAGCTCTCCGCCTTCCGGGTCTGAACTACACTGATTACAGCATTCAGAATCAGCACCACGAAGATGATAACGGATTCCATAATATGTCCCATTACGATCTGAACTGTAGCCGCGATGAGCAGCACAATGACCATAGGATCTTTGAAATTCTCCAGAAACAGCTTCCATAGCGGGTCCTTCGCTTTACCCTTCAACTCATTGTAGCCTTCCTTGGCCAGCCGGTTGTCTACTTCAGCAGACGTAAGCCCGCTTGCGGAACTGTTGACTTCTTCCAGGGTGTCTGAACTATTGCGGCGGTAATACTCCATCAGGAACAAGCTCCTCTCCCGTGTTTCTTTGTCTGTATGGTTCAAATCTACGTTAGGAATGATGACAAGTTTCAGCATTCTCAGCTCGGGCGACTAATTACTTATACCCCAATAGGCCATAGTTAGATAGAATGAATGAAGATAATTATTCGTTAATGGTGAAAAATATTTCGTAAAGGCAGGGTTCTGCTTGAATCGGCAATGAAGATAACTATTTCCTTCCGCTGATTTTCCTCGTTTTGAACGGCTGGACCATTGCAGTTAACCTATACCCATCTATCATTGCCAGGAATGAGGCATACTATTTTAGCGACGGCCTGCTTCTGGCAAGAATTATGAAGAGTAGAGAGATCCATCACGAATGATTCTTCTCCTATGTGTTAAGGCGCTTCGGCATATAGCCCAAGCGTCTTTTTTTGTACTTTTTAGAGCAAAACCCATAAATAGTGGTATTTTTCCCAATGAGGGGTTCCTTATGCGGGGGAGAGACAAGCACTATAATATGAAGGCGGTTACAAAAAACCGAGGATGAATATAAAAGGGGAGGCAAAGTATGAAAAGTATGAAGCGTGTTTTAACGGGGCTCTCAACAGTACTCGTGATGTCATCTGCTCTGGCAGGATGCGGCGGCGGGAATTCGGATTCCAGCTCATCCGGCGCAGCCGCGACAACGGCTCCGACCGCATCGAATGCTGCAGAGGCCACCAAAGCTCCAGCTGGTAGCGGTGAGAAGGTAACGATCAATCTGTGGAGCTTCACCGATGAAATTCCGAACATGACCAAAAAGTATATGGAAGCGCATCCTGATGCGAATGTGGAATTCAAAACTACGGTAATTGCAACTACAGACGGTGCTTATCAGCCTGCACTTGACCAGGCACTGGCAGGCGGCGGGAAGGATGCCCCGGATATTTACGCAGCGGAATCCGCATTTGTACTTAAATACACGCAAGGCGATGCATCCACCTATGCTGCGAATTATGCAGACCTCGGACTTGATGATCAAATGGTAAAAGATGCTGGCATCGCCCAGTATTCTGTAGATATCGGCAGCAGCCTTGACGGTCATCTGAAAGGCCTCGGTTACCAGGCTACAGGCGGTGCCTTCATCTATCGCCGCTCCATTGCCAAGGATGTCTTCGGAACCGATGATCCGGCTAAGATCAAAACAGAGGTTGGGCCCGGCTGGGATAAATTCTTCGATGCAGCGAAGAAGCTGAAGGCTAAAGGCTATGGTATCGTATCCGGCGACGGTGATATCTGGCACCCGATCGAGAATAGCTCGGACAAGGGCTGGATCGTGGACGGCAAGCTGCACATCGATCCGAAGCGTGAAGAATTCATGGATCTCTCCAAGAAGCTGAAAGACAACGGCTATCATAACGATACAACAGACTGGACAGAAGCATGGTATGCCGATATGTCCGGTGCAGGCGCTCAACCTATCTTCGGATTCTTCGGTCCGGCTTGGCTCATCAACTACGTGATGAACGGTCAGGTGAAGGATACCAACGGCGACTGGGCTGTAACTGAACCAACCACAGGCTTCTTCTGGGGCGGTACTTGGCTCTTGGCCAATGCCGAAGTAACCAAGGATGAAGCGAAGAAGCAAGCCGTTGCAGACTTCGTTAAATGGGTTACACTCGACAGTTCTGAGACGGGCCTCCAGTATTACTGGGCTAACGGTACGATGAAAGCAGGCGAACAAGGCACGAAGGATAGCGTAGCTTCCTCTGTGGTGATGTCCAAGTCCAATGGTGAAGTTCCATTGCTCGGCGGACAGAACATGTTCGACGTCTTCGTTCCGGCCAACGCGAATGCTTCAGGTAAGAACCTGACCCAATTCGACGAAACGATTAACAAAGCCTGGCGCGAACAGGTACGTGAGTACACTGCAGGCAATAAGACCAAGGAAAAAGCAATCGAAACCTTCAAGTCGCAAGTCAAAGACCAGCTGGGTATTGAAAGCGAATAAGAGGAATTCGAAGGGGCGGGGGATTATCCCCGCCCCTATAATCAACTAATGAGGTGAGAGCATGCGCCGCAAGGATGTCAGCTATGCGAAATTCGGCTATATCTTTACTTTTCCATTTGTACTTGCCTTTCTGATTTTTTCGCTGTATCCGATTCTGTATACAGCAGTCATCGGGTTCACGGATATGAAGGGGCTCATTCCGAAGCCTATACATATCCTTGATAACCCGTTCCAGAACTTCAAGGATCTCCTGTTCGATAATGTTTCATTCCGCAAGTCCCTGATCAATACCTTCCTCCTGTGGATTACCAACTTTATTCCGCAGATGGCCCTTGCGCTTTTGCTGACCGCCTGGTTCACGAACAAGCGTCTGAACGTCAAAGGACAAGGCTTGTTCAAGGTTCTGCTCTATATGCCGAATATCATCACTGCAAGTACGATTGCCGTGCTGTTCAGTACATTGTTCGCATATCCTATGGGTCCGGTCAACAGCCTGTTTCAGATGCTGGGCTGGAGTGATTCTCCAATCTTCTTCCTGCAGGATAAGACGACAGCCCGCGGCATTATCGCCTTCATCCAGTTCTGGATGTGGTACGGGAACACGATGATCGTCCTGATTGCAGGCGTAATGGGGATTAACCCGGCGCTGTTCGAGTCGGCGGCGATTGACGGCGCGAACGGGTTCCAGACCTTCTTCCGGATCACCCTGCCGAGTCTGCGTACCATCCTGCTGTTCACCCTGATTACCTCGATGGTCGGCGGTCTGACCATGTTCGATATTCCGCAATTATTCCTGGCGGGCGGACCGGATGACTCTACGCTTACTACGTCCATGTTCATCTATGGGCAGGCGTTCAAGGGCAGCTACATGTATAACCGTGCTGCAGCCGCGAGTATGATCATGTTCCTGATTTCTGCTGTACTGTCCGGCCTCCTGTTCTACGTGATGCGTGACCGGGACGCAGCCAAGTTGAAGAAGATCCAAAAACAAACACACAGAAATGCTGCCCAGGCAGCGGCTAGGGAGGTGTAATCCATGGAGAAGAATCGGGAAAGCAGTAAAGTCACCCAAACTGTCAACAAGACGATTATCTACGTGGTTTGCATCGCTTTGGCAGTACTCAGCATTTTGCCGTTCTGGATTATGTTCGTGAACGCTACACGCTCTACACCGGAGATTCAGAGCGGACTCTCCTTGCTCCCTTCGAGCCACATGATGGGCAATCTGAAGGTGCTGCTCGACAAGAGCTTTGATCCACTGCAAGGCTTCATGAACTCCTTCATTATTGCCAGCGGTGCAACACTCTGTACGGTCTACTTCTCCTCACTGGCTGCTTACGGACTGGTAACCTACAGCTGGAAGCTGCGGGGCGCGTTCTTCACCTTCATTATGTGCGTGATGATGATTCCTTCCCAAGCCAGTGCGATCGGCTTCTATCAATTCATGTATAAGCTGCACTGGACCAACAACTTCCTTCCGCTGATCTTGCCGGCCATTGCAGCGCCTGCAGTGGTGTTCTTCATGCGTCAATACCTGCTTGCTACACTATCCATTGAGATCGTAGAGGCAGCCCGTGTAGACGGATCTGGCGAGTTCCGTACCTTTAACCGGATTATTATGCCACTGATGATGCCGGCCATTGCGACACAAGCCATTTTTGCTTTTGTAGCCAACTGGAACAACTTGTTCATGCCGTTAATCCTCCTTACTCAGAAGGAGAAATATACGATGCCTATCATGGTCAGCTTATTGCGCGGGGACATCTACAAGACGGAATTCGGCTCCATCTATATGGGGCTGGCGCTGACCGCATTGCCGCTGTTCGTAGTCTACTTCCTGCTGTCCCGTTATATTATCGCAGGTGTAGCACTGGGCGGAGTCAAAGAATAACCGGATCAGGATAGCTGTGAAGACAAACCATACTGCAGAGAAGGTCCATTCCGGTGGATCATTCTACTGCAGTTTTTTGTATGCTTAGATTCGGTTCAGTACGGATTAATGTTACAATTCTAGTGACATTATCTGTGATATGGAGGTAGCCATGACCTATAACACAAGAGCCGCCAGCGAGAGCGATCTGGGCAGTTTATGTTCAATCCGCAACCATGAGGGCATATTCCGCAAGTATCTGGATCAGCAGAAGCGAGGGGAGATATGCTTTATCGTTGCTGAGCAGGGTAGAAGGATTACAGGGTTCGGGCTTCTGAAGTTAAGCGGGAGTACCGAACCCAAATTAAGTGATCTCTATGTACAAAAAGCCAGCCGGGGAAAAGGAGCAGGCTCCGCTCTGATCCGTTATCAGGAGGAACTGGCCCGGAAGCTGGGCTATTCTGAACTGTTTGTCAGTGTTGATCCGCTGGACAATCCAAGGATGATACAGCTCATTACAAGGCTTGGCTATCAAGCGGTTACGGAGCCTTACCTGAGAACAGCTGTTTTTTATAAGGAAGACGGTAGCGAATATGAGACCACCTATACCAGAGTGGATCTGCACAAGCGGTTGAATGAACATCCGGCATCAGGTAAGGTGGAAGGATAAGCGGATAGGGGGAAGCAGGAGTGAAAATCGGATTGTTAATTATTGATCTGCAAGAGGTCCATGTCAGCGGGGTGGAGCAGAAGGAGATTGACCGTGCCTGCGAGTATATCAATTATGTCTCCGGGCTGCTGCGGGCCAAGGGCCATGCCGTGATTCATATTCAGGACATTGAAGGGATGCAGCCCTCTGAGGAAGCGAAGTTCGCGATCATCCCCGGAATTGAGATTCAGGAGACGGATTTCAACGTGAAGAAGGAATACTCGAATGCCTTTTGGAAGACGGATCTGGACAAGCTTGTGCGGGAGCAAGGCATCGATCTGCTGATTCTCTCCGGCTATGCCGCCGAGCATTGCGTTCTGTTCACCTATAACGGGGCTGCCGAAAGGGGAATCAAGGCGGTGCTGCTGCAAAATGGGATTCTAAGCTCTCATCAGGATGTAATCACGGCGGCGTACAGGGACCGGAATCTGGTTTCGTATCCTGTGATTCAAGCGTTGGTGCAATCTTAGTTTTCAACAACAAGGAAGCCTCAAGCACCGTTTGGCGCTTGAGGCTTTCTTGTTGTTTAGGAAATTATGATTTTCTTCTGTTGTGGATAAGTGGCGCGCAGGTAATCTCATTCACCCGCAAGGTGATTTTGTTCCGGATAGAGTAAAATATTCCGGGTTAGAGTGAAGCCGGACTTTATTTCCCCTCAGTACGGGCTAACTCCGCATGCACGATAGGGGCAACCTTGGAGCCTAGCAGCTCGATGGCACGCAGGACCTCGCGGTGCGGCATGTAGCCGACATTCACATGCAAGAAGAACCGGGTCACGCCGAGATTCTTGCGCAGCAGAATGATCTTCTCGGCGACATACTCTGCGTCACCGACATAGAGTGCTCCGCGTAAGCTGCGGGCATCGTCGAAGGCTGCGCGGTTGTAGGTTCCGCCCCAGCCCCGTTCGCGGCCGATGACATTCATCTGCGCCTGGGTGGACGGGTAGAACAAGGCCGCAGCCTGGTCGTTAGTTTCACCTACGAAGCCGTGGGAGTGTGTGGCGATTTGCAGTTTGTCCGAATTATGTCCGGCGCGTGCTGCCGCCTCCTTGTACAGGTTCACCAGCGGAGCGAACCGTTCTGGCATTCCGCCGATAATGGCGAAGGCGATAGGCAGACCAAGGGTTCCAGCCCGCACAGCGGATTCAGGGTTGCCGCCGCTGGCGACCCAGACCGGAAGCGGGTCCTGAACAGCGCGTGGATAGACCGGCAGATTATTTATAGCCGGACGGTGCCCACCGCGCCAAGTGACCTTCTCGGAGGCGCGGATCGCCAGCAGCAGCTCCAGATTCTCCTCGAACAATTCATCGTAATCTTCCAGACTGTAACCGAACAGCGGGAAGGACTCAGTGAACGAACCGCGTCCGGCCATAATCTCTGCCCGTCCGTTCGAGAGGCCGTCCAGCGTAGCGAACGCCTGATAGACCCGCACCGGGTCATCCGAAGACAAGACGCTGACCGCACTGGTCAGTCTGATCCGCTTGGTTGTCGCTGCCGCTGCGGCGAGGACTACAGCCGGGGCACTCCCTGCATAATCCTTACGGTGATGCTCGCCTATTCCATATACGTCCAGGCCCACTTGGTCAGCGAGCACAATCTCCTCGACAGCTTCCCGCAGCCGTTCTGCATGGCTGATTGTCTGCCCCGTCACCGGGTCAGGTGTAGTCTCCAAAAACGTGCTTATCCCTATTTCCATAATCTTCTTCTCATCGGCCATGTTCATCCGCCCCTTTCTTTCTTCATGTCATCATTCTACTATACTTTTTAATGTTTCTCAACTTTAGTAAGTGAAATAGGTGATTTTTATTGATTTCTTATTGTATGGGAAACTATAGTTTTAGCAGATCGAATCGATGTATGCGAAAAACCCAGCACAATTGGATCGGACAGGTAGCGTAGGCGAAATGTAATCGAAAAACCGATTACAATTGGACCGGACGCGGTGCGTAGGGGAAATGTAGTCGAAAAACCGATTACAATTGGACCGGACGCGGCGCGTAGGGGAAATGTAGTCGAAAAACCGATTACAATTGGACCGGGTGCGGCTCGTAGGGGAAATGTAGTCGAAAAACCGATTACAATTGGACCGGACGGATGGCGCATAGGCGAAATGCAGTCGAAAAACCGAACACATTGGGCAGGTAGGAGGGTGCGGGGGCGAATGTAATCGAAAAACCAAACACATTGGGCACGTACGAGGGTGCGGTCCACACTTGTTCTCACGCCAAAGAGACCGGGTTGCCCCGGCCTCTTCGGCGGGCCTGCTGTCTTCAGGATTCAGGATTTATCCTTCTTGACGGCAAGCTGTACAATCATAATAACAAGAACGAGCAGTGCGATGAGCTGGTCTGTACTCATGGTAGTCCGAACCTCCAATCCCGTAACAAGGATGGCTCTTTACGGACCTGCATCTCCTCTCCAAGAAGCTGCTTCGTTCCCCTTAATCCAGCCTATGTATTCATACATACACTTAGTACTTAAGCATATAAATATTATTGCAGCAGACGGCTGCCGGTCGGACGGTAATGTCTCTGAACAGGCTTGCGTAGCGCAGGTGAACCTTCCAGCAATTTTTATCTTGTACTTCGGATGAGGCTGCTTTAGTATATATAAATTGGCTTATATTTATATCTACTGTAAGGAGTGCATCAGGGAATGCTGCAGATCAAATGGGGGGCTGAATTATGGTTGTGATAGCCTGCCTGATTTTTGTTGTGACTTTGGTTTTTGTGATCTGGCAGCCGCGGAATTTATCAATTGGCTGGTCCGCCTGCGGCGGGGCGATTCTCGCGCTTGCGGCAGGAGTGGTTAGCTTCGGCGATGTCCGTGATGTGACGCTGATTGTATGGAATGCAACGCTTGCCTTTGTAGCGATTATTCTGATTTCCTTAATTCTCGATCGTGTCGGCTTCTTCGAGTGGGCGGCGCTGCATATGGCGGCGGCGGCACGCGGCAACGGCACGCTGATGTTCATCTATGTGATTGTACTGGGTGCAGTCGTGGCGATGCTGTTCGCCAATGACGGGGCAGCGCTGATTCTGACGCCGATTGTGCTGGCGATGGTCCGGGCGCTGAATCTGGACGAGCGCAAAGTCTTTCCTTTTATTATTGCCAGCGGCTTCATTGCCGATACCACCTCGCTGCCGCTGACCGTCAGCAATCTGGTGAATATTGTCTCTGCCGATTTCTTCGGCATCACCTTCATGCAGTATGCAGGACACATGTGGCTGCCTACCCTGTTCTCGCTTGGAGCAAGCATTCTGGTCTTATATCTCTACTTCCGCCGCAGCATTCCGAAGGAGTATGACACCGCCGGAATGAAGCTTCCGGGGGATGCCATTAAGGACCAGCGGATGTTCCGGCTATCCTGGTTCGTACTCGCGCTTCTGGTAGCCGGATATTTCGTCAGTGAATTTCTGGACATTCCGGTATCCGTGGTAGCGGGAGTGATCGCAATCTGTTTCCTGCTGATGGCCCGCAGAAGTCCTTACGTGAAGACGATGGAAGTGGTCAAAGGGGCGCCTTGGGCGATTGTTTTCTTCTCCATTGGCATGTACGTAGTGGTGTATGGCCTGCGTAATGCGGGACTGACGGATGTGCTCGCAGAGATGATCAGCGGAATTGCGAAGCACGGGCTCTTCGCAGCCACGATGGGGATGGGCTTCCTGGCCGCGCTGCTCTCCTCCGTGATGAATAATCTGCCGACCGTGCTGATCGGGGCGCTGGCCATTGATACCGCACATGCCGCGGGTCTGGTGAAGGAGGCTCTGATCTACGCCAATGTTATCGGTTCGGATCTGGGCCCCAAGATTACACCGATTGGTTCACTGGCCACCCTGCTGTGGCTGCATGTGCTGTCCGGCAAGGGTGTGAAGATCTCCTGGGGCTCCTATTTCAAAATAGGGATTATCCTGACGGTTCCCACACTGTTCATCACGTTGCTCGGTCTATATTTGGAGCTGAAGTGGCTCTAATCAGAGACCTGGTAAACGAACCGGAGGCCACGATCCCGTGTACAATTCATAATATAGAAGGAGCGGTGCAGACCTAGTCTGACCGCTCTTTTTTCGACATCTAAGGCAGATCATTCCTTCTTCTTGCCCTGTCCCTGCTCCTGCTGCTCCGGGTACTTCACCACAGGCCATTTCACCTTGCGCAGGGCGTTCATCAGCTCCGGCCCGGCATGAAGATTGCTGCTGACCAGCTCATGGGGCGTGAGCGCCATCCACTGGTTGAGGGAGACGTCGGCGAACCGGTCGCTCTTGAACATTTCCAGGAACCAGAGCGTCTCTGTGCCGGTATTCTGAACATAATGCCCCTGGGCAAAAGGCACATAGCCGACATCCCCGGCCCTTACATTGAAGGTACGCGCATCGCCGTTGCCTCCGAAGACGGTCATTCGTCCTTGCCCGCTGAGGTAATACTGCCACTCGTCGTTGTTCGGATGCCAGTGCAGCTCCCGCATCACCCCGGGCTCAATCTCTACTAGAGCTGCGGCGATATTCCGTGAGATGGGGAAATTGCTGGAGTCGACAATCCGCACACTGCCACCCGGGGTCTTGAGCGGCGGCTGGGCCATCAGCCGATGCTTGAAGCTCAGCGGAATCTCCCCGTAAGGCGATTCGATCCGCTGGCTCGCAATTGGACCTGGCACCTGGTCCTGATAGATGTACACCTGCTCCTTGGGAAGATAGGCGAAGGCGGATTCAGGTACACCGAAGTTCGCGGACAGGACTTCACGCGGCGTATGGGCGAACCAGTCGGAGATGGACAGGGTGTTCAGATCCGAGAAGCCTCCGTCGTCGAACACAAGCAGGAATTCACATCCCTCAGCCAGGCCCTGAATGGAATGCGGGATGCCTGGAGGGAAATACCACAGATCGCCGGGGCCGACATCGGCGATGAAGTTGCGGCCATTCTGGTCCACAGCTGTAATCCTTGCGCTGCCCAGCAGCATGTAGGACCATTCTGCCTGCTGATGCCAGTGCAGCTCACGTACGCCGCCCGGCGTCAGGCTCATATTTACGCCCGCAAGCGTAGTGGCTACCGGCAGCTCCCTGACTGTCACCTCACGGGACCAGCCGCCATGATTCAGCTGCATGTGGGCGTCGGAGAACGAGAACTTCAGATTCGGGATCAGCCCGTTGTCCGTGACCGGAGGAACGAACATGTCGGGATTCTCCCGGTCGCGCATGATGTCACGTGGACCCAGGTCGATATTGCCTGCACCGTCACTGCGTATGGGCTGGGGAATGACGGGCTGGCCTGGAGAACGGGGATGCTCAGGATTCATCACATAGGCTCCTTTCTGGAACGCACAGCATTTCAAGAAAATATATGCGCAAATGTGATAATATTTGACTACCGGACAAAGATCCGTACGATAATCAGAGAGCAGGGTTAGAACCAATGACATTAAGTGGACAAGAACGCTACCGCTTCAGCGAAGCGCCTATATGGGAATTGCAGCGCACCTACTATGAACAGCTGGGGCTCCAGGCTTGGGCCAATGACCAGGTTCCGCAGTATATTACAAGCAATCCGATGATTGGAACAGCGTATGCGGAGATCATCTTCGGCTTTCTTCAGGACCGTGCGCAGAAGGGATTCACTACAGAGCCGGTAGTGGTACTGGAGCTGGGTGCAGGTGTGGGGCGTCTCGCGTTCCATGTGCTCCAGCAGCTCTGTGAGCTGATCCAGTATGCGGGCGTGCCGCTGCCGCCGTTCCGTTACGTGATGAGCGATTTGCCGTGGAAGAACATTGAGGGCTGGCAGCAGCATGAGGGGCTGAAGCCTTTTGTAGAACAGGGAATGCTGGACTTTGCCCGCTTCGATGCGGTCCGGGATACGGAGCTGTCCTTAACGCAGAGCGGATTGGTAATTAAGCCAGGGGAGCTGGGGCAGCCGCTGATGGTGATCGCCAACTACTTCTTCGACAGTATCCCGCAGGAGCTGCTCTATGTGGATGAAGGCAAGATCTATGAATGTGAGGTCTCGCTGAAATATCCGGAGCAGTCCGCTACCATGGGGCCGTCCGAGGTGCTCCGTGATCTGGTGCCGGAATACCATTACAAGCGTGCAGCGGGCTATGAGGACAGCTCGTATCCTTATCATGAAGTGATCTCGTTCTATCTGGACAAGCTGGAGGATTCACATGTGTTGTTCCCGGAGGCAGCCCTGTCCTGTATGGAGCGTCTGGGTGCACTCTCCCGGGGAAGCTTCCTGCTGCTCACTGCCGATAAGGGAGACCACCGTCTGGAGAACTGGGAGTTCGCCGAGCCGCCGAAGCTGATTCATCACGGAAGCATCTCGCTTACAGCGAATTATCATGCGCTGGTGCATTATTTTGAACGGAAGGGCGCACAATCCCAGTTCACGCAGCATCATTATAAAAATCTCAATGTGGGCTGCATCCTGATGCTGGAGGAGCCGATGCTGCATCCGCATACCCGGCTGGCCTACCGGCGGTTTGTCGAGCGGTTCGGACCGGATGATTTCTTCAGCCTGAAGGTGTGGATCGACAAGAATTACGACACCATCGGCATGCAGCAGATCCTGGCCTTCTGGCGGCTGGGGAGATATGACGCGGAGCTGTTCATTCAGAGTGCTGAGCGGATCTCTGCGCTGCTGCCGGAAGCCAGCGACGAGGAGCTGCTGGACCTTCAGCGGGGGATCGACCGGATGTGGCGGGGCTTCTACCCGATGCCGCAGAAGTATGATCTGGCGCTGGACTGCGGCCTGCTGCTGTTCGAGATGGAGCAGTACGGGGAATCCCGCCGCTTCCTGGAGCATTCGCTCCAGTCCAGTGAGGAGGAGCCGGTAATTACCGTGCTGTACTGCCTGGCGATCTGCAGCTACGAGCAGGAGGATGATGAGGCGGCGCTGGATTATACGCGCAGATCGCTGCTGATTGAGCCGGAGCATGAGGAAGCGCTGGAGCTGCTCGCGGCGCTAAGCCAGGACCCGGCAGAGGCTTAGGCTGCTGCTCCCGGCAGTCCGGTGCAGCCCTTTACACCCGTTGTGAGTTTTGTTATTCTGTATCCAATAACGCAAACGCGATGACGAGAAGAGTACATTCATTTCTTCCCTCACAGAGAGCTCCGGCTGGTGTGAAGGAGCAGGGAAGACTGGATGGAAACAAGCCTCTGAGCGGCTTACCGGAACCAGGCAGCAGCCGGGGATGGTACGACAGGAGCTCCTGTTACAGAGCTAGAGTATAAGCCTGCCGGACGGCAGCGCCGTACTTGATGAGATTAATATGGTGACATATTAATGAACCTGGGGTGGTACCGCGAGAATTTCGTCCCCAAGACTTAGGGTCTTGGAGGTGAGGTTCTTTTTTTGTATCCGAAATTTAGGTAGTCCCACCTATAACAGGAGGAGATCATCATGACAGTTGCCAATGAGAATGAGAACACACCGGCCATGCCGGAGAATTATATGGATAAGCTGATTAGAGAAGATGTGGAGGCGGGAGTCTTCAGCAGGGAGATCTGCACCCGGTTTCCGCCGGAGCCCAATGGCTATCTGCATATCGGAAGTGCTTTTGCCATCCATACAAATGTGGAAATTGCCCGTAAATACGGCGGCCGCTTCCATCTGCGCTTCGATGATACCAACCCGCTCAAAGAGGATAAGGAATATGCGGAGGCAATCATCCGTGACCTTGAATGGCTGGGCTGCAGTCCCGGGGAACACATCTACTACGGCTCGGATTATTCGGAGGAGATCTACCACAGGGCAGAGACACTCATTCTGAAGGGGAAAGCCTATGTCTGTGATCTGACGGCAGCAGAGGTAACGGCTTACCGGGGGACCTTAACCGAGCCGGGGAAGGACAGTCCTTACCGCAGCCGAACGCCGGAGGAGAATCTGCGGCTGTTCCGGGAGATGCGTGCGGGGAGCTATCCGAATGGCGCTAAAGTGCTGCGGGCCAAGATTGACATGGCCTCGCCGAACATGAATTTGCGAGATCCGGTGCTGTACCGGATTATTCATGCCGCGCATTACCGCACGGGCGTTGCCTGGTGCATCTACCCGATGTATGATTTCGCCCATCCGATTCAGGATACGCTGGAAGGGGTGACGCATTCGCTCTGCTCGATCGAGTTCAAGAATCACCGGCCGCTGTACGAATGGGTGCTGAACGAGCTGGGCACCCCGGAACCGCCGAGACAGAGGGAATTCGGCCGGGTGAACCTGACCGGAGTGGTTACAAGCAAGCGGCATCTCCGGGCACTGGTAGCCGGAGGCTTCGTGGACGGCTGGGATGATCCGCGCCTGCCTACGCTCAGCGGGCTGCGCAGACGGGGTTTCACGCCGGAGAGCATCGAGGCCTTCGTACGGGAGATCGGCATGGTCCGCAATACGACGATGGTGGATTTCTCGCTGCTGGAGCATTGCCTGAGACAGGACCTGAAGGCGAAGGTGCCGGCGGTCATGGCGGTACTGGACCCGCTGAAGGTCGTGCTTACCAATTACGCCGCCGGGGCCTCTGAGCTGCTTCCGATCCCTAACAACCCTGAGAATGCCGGGCTGGGTTCAAGAGAAGTACCGTTCTCCGGCACGCTCTACATCGAGCGGGCCGATTTCATGGAGGTGCCTGTGAAGGGCTTCCGCAGACTGGTCCCAGGCGGTGAGGTGCGGCTTAAGGGCGGATACATTATCCGCTGCAATGAAGTCATGAAGGACGCAGAGACGGGAGAAATCCTCGAACTGCGGTGTACCTACGACCCGGAGACCCGCAGCGGCGGCCCCCTAAGCGGCCGGAAGGTGAAGGGGACTGTGCAATGGGTCTCGGCTGCTCATGCGCTGAAGAGTGACGTATACCTGTATGAGCAGCTGCTGACGGATAACAACGGGCCGAAGGAGGAAGGAGAGAGCTGGGAGGAATACATCAATCCGGGTTCCGTGACCCTGCTTACAGATTGCCTGCTGGAGCCGCTTGCGGGTAACCCTCAGCCTGGGGATACCTACCAGTTCCTGCGTCACGGCTATTTCTGCATCGACAGCAAGCATAGCACAGCTCAGAAGCTGGTGTTCAACAGAATCGTCCCGCTTAAGGACACCTGGAAGGGCAACGCAGGACACGTAAGCAGCAGCGAATAAGTAGTGGATGAATCTAGAATTTGGCGGGTTGTGCGGGCTATGCCAGGCTAACTTCTTAAAAAGTTTAGAATATACAAGCAGCGGTGCTCCTGTTACTGGAGGATCGCTGATTTGCGTATGCGTCTGCCAGGCTAAAGGTCGACAAGTGGGAGAAATATCGGGTTGGGAGTAAAGCGTTGGCTGCACTTTGTACATTAGATTTCATTATAATCGACCAAAAAGCAGCTTCTATTGTAGTTTATACAGCAGATTATTGGGAAAATGGCCTTTGAAAACAAAAACCCGAAAATCAAATGTATGAAATACAACAGAGTGAGTTTTATCGCAAATTATTGTGTAATCTACTGCACAAAGTACAATCACCCCCGGCAGAGGAGTCAACTCGATAATGGGAGCGGGTAATAACATAAGGCAAGAGCCTCACTTAACAGAGTGCCTTTACATAATATGGGTGGAGGATTGGGAGCGCGGGCATTAGCTCAGGCATTACATGAAAACCCAATGAAAATACATTTACAATTCTCAACTTGAGGATTATAATAAAACCAGATCAAATGTTGCACCAGGGAAACTTTCGTGTGTATAGACAACTTTTTCCGGGCAAGAGGAGGACAGAACATGATGGAGCAAAATACCGCAGTAGAATCATCCCCTATACTAAAAGGTCATATCAATACACATTCGGCACAATCCGTGCTTAATGGAGATGTCAAAGGACTGAAGAGACTTCTTCCTTTTCTGGGCCCGGCTTTTATAGCTTCCGTAGCTTATCTGGACCCCGGAAATTTTGCCACTAATATTACGGCAGGCTCGAAATACGGTTACCTGTTATTATGGGTCATCTTTGCCTCGAATCTGATGGCTGTACTGATTCAATCCTTATCCGCCAAGCTGGGCATTGCGACCGGCAAGAATCTTCCGGAGGTCGCACGGGAGAAATTCCCGAAGGGCGTATCCATCTTCCTGTGGATACAGAGTGAGCTGGTCATTATCGCTACCGATCTGGCGGAGTTTATCGGGGCAGCGCTCGGACTGTATCTATTGTTCGGGATACCGATGCTGCCGGCCGCACTGATTACCGCCGTCGGGTCATTCGCCATTCTGGAGCTTCAGCGGCGCGGCTATCGGACTCTTGAGGCCGGCATTGCCGGAATGGTGATGATTGTTGTGCTGGCCTTTGCGTTCCAGGTCATCATGGCGAAGCCGGATGCAGGCAGTATCCTTACCGGGATGTTCACCCCAAGATTCGAAGGTGTCGACAGCATCCTGCTAGCGGCCGGGATTCTCGGCGCGACGGTGATGCCGCATGCGATTTATCTGCATTCCTCGCTGACCCAGAGCCGGGTCATCGGGATTGATGAACGGGAGAAGAAGCAGATCTTCCGGCTGGAATTCATCGATATCCTGATCGCGATGCTGATTGCCGGTGCGGTGAATATGGCCATGGTGATCGTGGCAGCAGCACTCTTTTTCAAGAATGGGCTGGTCGTTGAGGATCTCGATATCGCCTTCGAGCAGTTCCGCAATCTGGCGGGACCCGTTACAGCCATCTCCTTCGGCCTCGGTCTGCTGATCGCAGGTCTGTCGAGCTCGTCGGTCGGCACGATGGCCGGTGATGTGGTCATGCAGGGCTTCATTAATAAAAAGATCAATCTCTACCTCCGGCGGGCGATTACGATCATCCCTCCGCTGACGATCATCGCCTTCGGCATTAACGCGACCAGCGCACTCGTGATGAGCCAGGTCGTTCTCTCCTTCGGGATTGCCTTCGCCCTGATTCCGCTGGTGATCTTCACCAGCGACCGCAAGCTTATGAAGGGGCTCGTGAACCACCGCATCACCACCATCCTCGGCTGGATCATCTCAGCCCTGGTGGTGTCGCTGAACCTGTTCCTGGTTGTGGAGATGTTTGTGTAAAGCATTGAACTTGAAGCATATGTATTGTAACAGAGCAGCGGTCCTCCTAAGAGGGTCGCTGCTCTGTTTGCTGCAGGCGCTGCTGATTATAGATGATGTGCCCGACCCGAAACAGAATTCCCCTGTTTTTAAACAGTATATCCCATTCATCGCACGGCCTATCCTTTGCTATAATTAATGTGTTTAAGATATTTCGGGATTACAGGTCGCAGAGCCAGGGAGGAAGCCGCCATAACCGGAAGCTGGAGAGGGCTGCGTTCGATCCGCAGCAAGCTGATCGCTACCGTACTCATCGTGATTGCCCTGCCGACGCTGATCGTGCTGTACAGCTACTTCACAACATCGGTCAGCGTGGTGGAGCAGGAAGTGTATGCTGCCAATCAGAGCCTGATCGAGCAGGCAGCCTTGACGATTAATGATAAAGCCAAACGGATGATTCAGGCGACTTATCTGCTGGAGGCGGATATGGCCCAGTCTTTCGGCTCCAATACCTTCAATTGGGACTACGGGAATGCGGAGGCGATGGGGGCTATTTTTCAAATCCAGAAGAAGATGGGCTATTTAAGGGATATCCTGCTGGATAACAGCGCCTTCATCGGACTTGTCGATGCGGAGGGCAGTGTGGTGACGACCTTATACAATTTCAACCGCCAGGCAACGGGTACGATTATCCGCGAACCCTGGTTCAAGGCGGGGATGGAGCAGAAGGGCTATCCCTATTGGGAGCGGGTCTACCGGCTGCCCGCAGCCCTGGGGTATACCGAGAATGCGCCGGATAAGGAGTTCATGCTGCTGTCGCGTTCCTTTGCGTTCGAATCCTCCATCCGTAACTGGGGATTAAGTGTAGTAGCCATTCCAGTGAGTCAATTCTATGGCATCCCCGCCAAAGGGCTGCCCGATAATACGCAGCTGCTGGTGATGGATACGGCCGGAGCCCTGTATGATATATACGGCAAGCAGCAGTATTCCCTGACGCCGGAGCAGCTGGAAGACTTAAGGAAGAGTCCGTCTGTAACGAGGAAGCTGTCCTTGGGCAAGGAAACCTATCTAATGAATGCGGCTTCAGTCCCGCAGGTGGGCATATCCATAGTCTCCCTGCAGCGGATCGGGGATTTCTCCGCCCAGCTGGATAACTCCCGGACGAAGTCCATTGCCCTGTTCCTGCTGTTCTTCGGCGTGGGGATCTTGATCGTGATCTACATCCTGCTGCGCCTGACGAAGCCGCTCTATGCACTGGTGCGCTCCATGAGCAGGGTGGGCAGCGGCAACTTCAGCACCAAGGTTGAGGTGCGCGGCAAGGATGAGATCGCCGTACTCGGAAGCCATTTCAATAAAATGGTCGCGCAGCTGGAGGAACTGGTCCATCATGTGGCGGAGGAGCAGCGGCATAAGGAGGAGGCGCATTTCCAGGCGCTCCAGGCACAGATTAATCCCCACTTTCTGTTCAATACGCTCAATTCCATCAAGCTGATGGCCATGCTCTCGGGGACCAACCGCAATGTCAGCGATATGATTACCGCGCTGGGTAAGCTGATGGAGTTCTCCATGAAGCAGAATACGCTATTCGTAACGCTGGGGCAGGAGCTGGAATATCTGGAGCTGTATATGTCACTGCAGAAGATCCGGTACCACGACGACATCACCGTCTCTATTCAGGTTGCGGAAGAGCTGCTGGATTGCACGGTGCTGAAATTCACGCTCCAGCCGCTGGTGGAGAACAGTATTATCCATGGCTCGCAGCTGCCGCTGCATATCCGCATCGAGGCGGAATGCACCGGTCCCTACCTGCTCATTCATATTAGGGATAACGGCAAGGGGATCTCTGAGGAGACCATGCAGGTAATCTCTAATCAATTGCAGCAGGATCATGTGAAGACGAGCGGCATCGGGCTGCTGAATGTGGACAGGAGAATCAAAATCCACTTCGGGCAGCAATGCGGTATTCTCCTGTCCCGGCCGGAGGCTGGCGGACTTCAGGTGACGGTGCGGATTCCTTATCGGAAGGAGCTGGAAGGATGACAACACGCATATTGATTGTGGATGATGAAATTCTGGTGCGGGTGGCGCTCAAGACGCTGATTCCGTGGGAGGAGCACGGCTTTGAGATTATCGGGGAAGCCGCGAACGGCGTGGAGGCTCTGGAGCTGCTGGAACGCGAAGCCTGCCATATCATTCTGTCCGATATCCGGATGCCGGAGATGAATGGCCTTGATCTCATGAATCATGTCCGGGTGAAGTGGCCGGATATAAAGTTTATTATTTTGTCCAACCATAATGACTTCGAATATGTGCAGAAGGCGCTGCGGCTGGGGGCTGCCGATTATACGCTGAAGCTGGCTTATACGCCGGAAGAGCTGCTTGATAAATGCAAGCGGCTTCAGCAGTCCTTCCACAGTGAACAGCAGGAGCGCTCGGAGAAGCATAAGCTGGATTACCGCATCAAGGTGCTGGAGTCAAAATCCGCCGAGCTGACGCTGCTTGATTTGCTTGTGAAGCAAAGGTCGAGGCTGGAGGTGGACCATCTGCAGCGGGACGGGAACCTTCCGGCGTTCGTCCTGGAGGGCTGCCGGGTGATTGTGGCGGGTGTCGACCATTACCGGCAGGTCCTGGAGGAGAACCGGTTCCAGAGTGAGCAGCTGCTCATCTATACGGTCAGCAATATTTTTGCGGAAATATTGAAAAAATATGAAAAGTGCCAGCTGGTGGATATGCATAACCGCAAGCTGGTGATCCTGGCCGGCTCCTATGCTGAAGGGATGCTGGATGAGCTTAAGGCTGCAGGCAGCACCTTTGCCAAGGTCAATGTAAGCTTCGGCGTGTCCGGGGACAGCTGCAGCCCGTATCAGTTAAATGAAGGCTTCCGGCAGGCGGAGCTGGCGCTCGGGCGGCGGTTTTTTCATGAAGACCGTCATATCTTATACCCGCTGGCCGAGGCGGGGGAAGTTCAGCCCAAGGTGAGTATTCTGAGAAGCGGGCACTGGGATACCTTGCTGGAAACGGCGGAAGAGGCTGTGATTCTGGAGGAATTACGGCACTGGACTGCCTGGCTGCAGGCGGAAGAGGCGATGGGAGCCGCCTGGGTCAGGGAGCAGTGGCTGCAGTGGCTGCATCTGGTCTTCCGGCATATGGGGCAGTCGGGGGATATTCTGTATGTCATGCCCGAGCATCAGGGAAGATACCCCTTCGATGTGATCCGCAACGCGGAGACGCTCGGGGAGATCGGCAGCTGGTTTCTGGGCTGGCTTCCGGAAGCCTTAACCCTGACGGGACAGAACAGCCAGCCGGTATACCGTGATGAGGTGAAGCAGATGATCGCCATCATGGAGGAGGAGTACGCCAGTTCACTGAAGGTGGCCGACTTGGCCAGAAGGACGGGATTTGCCGAGAATTATCTCAGTGTCATGTTCAAGAAGGAGACAGGTGTGAAGATTGTGGATTATCTGACGCAGATCCGCATGCAGAAGGCCCGGGAGCTGCTGCGCAATCCCACCTACAAAATCTATGAAATTTCGGAAATGGTCGGCTATGCCGATTCCAATCATTTCAGTAAGTATTTCAAGAAGATAGAGGGATTATTTCCGCTGGAATACCGCAAAACTGTGATCGGCCGCAAACCGGGCAGCTTGGAAAATCCCTCGAAGACCAAAGAATAAGCCGTTCGTTATTGGGCAGCGCTTTGTTATAACTAAGGTGTGCTTACTGTTCAACTAACGAAAGGGGAAATCATAATGAAGCGTGGATTCACATTAAGCCTGTCCTCTGTCCTGCTGGCAAGTGTGCTGCTAAGCGGCTGCGGAGGCAATAACGGGAATCAGGCCGGGGAACCGGGCAATGCGCCGCAGCAGAGCGCACAGACCTCCGGGAATTCGAAAACGGTTACACTAAAATGGTGGGGCGGCGTGCCTGAAGAGAACGGGCCCAAGGCGGTTGTGGACCGCTGGAACGCGGAGAACACTGACATTCAGGTGGAATATGTCCGGTTCGTGAATGATGATCCGGGCAATGTGAAGCTGGAGACGGCGCTCCTGTCGAATACGGATGCTCCGGACTTATTTGTCAGCTACGCGGACGCCCATCTGGAACGGCGCATTAAGGCCGGTATGGTAGAGCCGCTGGAGGGTCTGATCCAGTCCAGCGGGTTTGACCTCGAGGGAATCATCGGCTCGGAGAATATTACGAAGGTCGACGGAACCATCTATAACCTTCCGGGGTCCAGGGATGTGAAGTTCATCGCCTTCAACAAGGCTTCGCTGGATGCTATCGGAGAGAGCGTCCCGGAGCCGGGCTGGACCTGGGATGACTACGCAGCACTGGCCGGGAAGCTGACCCGGGACGGACAGTACGGGGCGTTCTTCACGCCTACCTGGGAGCCGATTGCCTTCGATGTGCTGAATTCTGCCCAGCCGAAGGATGCTTATTATGCCGCCGACGGCACATCCAACTTCGGGCATGAAGCATTCCGCAAGGGGCTTGAGCTGCAGAAGAAGCTCATTGACGGCAAGAATGTGATGCCTTATGCGGAAGGGGTAGCGAACAAAGCCCAGCCGCAGGATGAGCTGCTGAACGAAAGAGCGGCTTCCACCTATACCTCCGCTTACTTTGTCCGCTATATCAAGGATGACACCGCGTACCCGAACCGCGATTACCAGATTGCCTTTGCGCCAATGCCGCAGTGGACGGCGGGGGGCAATATCAACAACAGCAAGCTGAATGATATGACCTCGATCAATGCCAAGAGCCCGAACAAGGAAGCAGCGATGAAGTTTCTGAGCTGGTTCCTCACCGAAGGGAATACCGAAATGCTGCCCGGCGGACGTATTCCTTCCAGCAAGAAGGCCGATGTCGCGCAGGTGGCGGAAGCCATTATGGGCGACAAGGCCCAATATTTTGACAAGGAATCCTTCGTGAGTCTGCTGAACACAGAGTATACGAATACAGAGATTACTCAGACTGCGGGGCTGACCGAGATGCGCAAAGCCTTCATGGAAGAAGCCGAGAAGTACTTCATGGATGCGCAGGATCTGGATACTACGGTACAGACGATTAAGCAACGGGCTGACGAGGCGATTGCCGCGGCGAAGTAGACCCGGGTGCAGCCCCTGAGACAGATGAATACGATACATGGCCGTTCCCTTAATATCGGGGAGCGGCTTTTTTTGAACCGCCGGATCAGCAGCAGGCAACTCCAAAGAATATCACGGTTTAAGCACAGTTTATGACATTCAGGGAGCGGGGCTCCGCCTCTATAATACTGGTAAAAGGAGTTGAGTGTATGAGAGAAAAAACGAGGGAGAATATTGCCGGTTATCTGTTTATTCTTCCGAACCTGCTGGGCTTTGCCGCCTTCATCCTCTTCCCTATGGTGTTCAGCTTCGTCCTTATTTTCACGGACTGGGACTACCTCAAAGGAATGGACGGCTTCAGCTTCGCCGGTCTTGACAATATCCTCAAGCTTGGGGGCGATCCCATTGTCTGGAGATCCTTGCTGCATAACGTAGTGTTCTCCCTGACAAGTGTGCCTGTGGCGCTGGTGCTGGGCCTGCTGCTGGCCGTGGTGTTGAACAGGTTCGTATATATGAAGACAGCGATCCGTACCATGATTTTTCTGCCGTATATGAGCAGCATTGTGGCCATTTCCGTGGTCTGGAGGGTACTCTACAATCCTTCCCAGGGGCCGGTCAACTCGGTGCTGAAGGCGCTGGGAATAGACCATCCGCCGGGCTGGCTGTCCAGTCCGGACTGGTCGCTCACGGGAATCATAATCATGACCATCTGGACGTATATCGGCTATGCAATGATTCTGTATATGGCCGGTATCCAGGGGATTTCCAAGGATTTGTACGAAGCGTCAGAGATTGATGGAGCCAGCGGCCTGAAAAGCTTTCTGTACATCACCGTACCGATGCTGAAGCCGACCACCTTTTTGACAGCGGTTACGCTGATTATTTCATCCTTTCAGGTATTCGCCTCTGTGCAGGTGATGACGGGTGGCGGGCCGATGCGCTCCTCCAGCGTACTTGCGCTGTATATCTATGAGCAGGCCTTTGAGCTGCGGAACATGAGCTACGGAGCCACGGTGTCCTGGCTGCTGTTCCTCTTCATCTTCGTTGTGACGCTGGTGCAGTGGCGCTCGCAGAAAAACTGGCAGGATCAATTCTAGGGAGGAAGGGTGAGGTAGTTGAACAAGCGCAGTACTTATCTGGTGGCCGCAAAAATATCGATTACAGCTGTATTCCTTCTGATCGGAATTGTGATGCTGCTGCCGTTTATCTGGATGCTCTCGGCATCCTTCAAGAACACCTCGGAGCTGTTCCGCTATCCGATCGAATGGATTCCGGATACGCTGAACACCGCCAATTATGAGAAGGTCTGGAACGGGGCCGTTTCCTTCGGTGTGTATTACAAGAATTCAGTCAAAATCACCTTCTTCCAGGTACTGGGCTCGCTGATTACCAGCTCGATGGCCGGATATGCCTTCGCGAAGCTGCGGTTCCGCGGCAAGGAGACGATCTTCCTGCTGTATCTGGCAACTATGATTATTCCCGCCCAGGTATTCTTTGTCCCGCGGTTCATATTGTTCGACAGCCTGGGTATGGTCAATACGCATCTGGCGATTATTCTGCCGGGGATGTTCACGGTGCTGGGTACCTTCATCATGCGGCAATTCTTCAGCACGCTGCCCGGCGAGCTGTTGGAAGCAGCCCGGGTAGACGGGGTCGGGTACTGGCGGATGTTCTGGCAGATCTGTCTTCCGCTGACGAAGCCGGCGCTGGTCACCCTGCTGATCCTGACGTTCACCTGGCACTGGAATGAATATGAGAATCCGCTGATTCTGCTGCGGGACCGCAATCTGTTCACCATCCCGCTTGGACTGACCACCTTCACGGACGAGAACGGCACGGATTATCCGCTGATTATGGCCGCTTCTGTATCGGCACTGGCACCGCTTGTGCTCGTGGTTACCGTCTTCCAGCGCTGGTTCGTTGAGGGGATTGCCAGTACGGGGCTTAAAGGCTGAGGAGCTGGAGGGTTGGAGAGTTGGAGCGTTGGAGCATTGGAGAGTTAAGAGATGAGGAGCTAAGGAACTGGAACGCCGCAGTTACAAACAGGAGAGGGATGACGTTATGATGCACAAAAAGGAACAGTATGAGTTCGCAGTGATCGGCGGCGGAATGGCCGGATTCTGCGCAGCCGTTGCGGCTGCCCGGCACGGGGCGAAGACCTGCCTGATTCAGGACCGGCCGGTATTCGGTGGCAACAGCTCGTCGGAGATCCGGGTGACGCTGCACGGGGCAGCGGCCTTTCATACGTACGCGAGGGAGACAGGGATCATCTCCGAGCTGTTCATCGAGGAGCGGGCGCGCAACCATGAGGAGATTACCGAGAACGGCTGGACGAACAGCGTCTGGGATATGACGATGTATGATATGGCCTTAAGCACGCCGAATCTGTCCTTTCATTTGAATACCTCCGTTCATGAGGTCGTGATGAAGGATGACAAGACCATCCAGTCCATCCTGGCCCGGGTTGCTAATGCGGAGACGAATCTGGAGATCACGGCGGATCTGTTCATTGACTGCACCGGGGATGGCGTGATTGCCGATCTCGCCGGCTGTGAGTGGAGAATGGGCACCGAAGGGCGGGACGAGTTCAACGAGCCTCATGCGCCCGAGCAGGCGAGCGGGGACACGATGGGGAACTCGATACATTTCAAGGCCAAGGATATGGGGCGGCCGGTGCCCTACACAGCCCCGGAGTGGGCCGCCAAATATGAGGATGCGGCGTATTTCTACGACCAGGGTCGCATACCCTACGATATCCGCAGCGGATACTGGTGGATCGAGATCGGCGTGCCCTGGCATACGATTACGGAAGCCGAGGATATCCGGCATGAGCTGACTAAGCATACGCTGGGCATCTGGGACTGGATCAAAAACCGTGATCCCCGGACGAAGGAGCTTGCGGCGAACTACGCGCTGGACTGGATCGGGCAGGTGCCGGGCAAGCGGGAGAGCCGGCGGATTATGGGCGAATATTTCATGACCGAGCATGATCCGGTGAACCGCAAGGTGTTCGAGGACGAGATCGCCTACGGCGGCTGGTTCCTGGATTTGCATACCCCGGGTGGCCTGCTGGCCGCGACCAGTGAGCATGCCAGCTCCGAAGGCTACAACGAGACTTCCGACTATGCGGTCAAAAGCTACTGCGGCCCCTATGGCATCCCCTTCCGCATCATGCTGGCCCGGGATGTGGATAATCTGATGATGGCCGGCCGCAATGTCAGCGTGACGCACGCCGCGCTGGGGACCGTGCGCGTCATGGCCACCGGCGCCCTGATGGGCCAGGCTGCGGGGACAGCGGCGGCCATCGCCTTGAAGAAGGGCATAGGGATCAAGGCGATGACCACGGAGGGCATGCAGGAGCTGCAGCAGACGCTGCTGCGCGACGGCTGCTTCCTGCCGAACGCAGAGAACCGCGATGCGGGTGATCTGGCCCGGCAGGCTGCGGTCTCGGCCAGCAGCGAGGTAGCGGTCTACGGCGCAGGGCCGGAGACCGGGACTTACCTGCCGAAGCTGAGCGAATGGAATGACCGCAAGGACTGGAGCGGGCAGGATGAGCTGCTGCTTCGAAGACGCGGCCAATGGATCGCCGTGTCCTCCCCGCAGCTCGACAGCCTGGCGGTCTGCCTGAGCAACATTACGGACCAGCCGCAGGAGGTGGAAGCTGTATTGCTCCAGGTGGACCATATATGGGACTACCGTTTGGAGCCAGAGGAGGGGCAGCTGGCCTCCTGCACCCTGACCGTTCCGCCGGGAGGCAGGCACTGGATCGAATGGGCCAGCCCGGCCGGAGCTGCAGAGGGGCTGAAGCGGGGCAGGTATGTCCGGCTGGATCTGGCCGCGAATCCCCAGGTCATCTGGCATGCGGCAGGCTCGATAATCCCCGGCCATATCAGCGCCTTCGAGATGGGCGGCGGCAGAATGCGGCGCTTCGAGAAGGGCATGACGATGAGCTACCGCATCGCTCCACCGCAGCAGCCGTTTGGCGCTGAGAATATTGTGAGCGGAGTCAACCGGCCTTACCGGTACACGAATCTCTGGCGCTCCGATCCGGTGCAGCCTTTACCGCAGTGGGTGCAGCTATCCTGGGAAAAAGAACAACAGATAGGTACGGTGGAGATCACCTTCGCCGGACATATATTCCGTGAGTACCATGCCTACGGCCCCTTCTACCGTGATCCGCAGTGTGTGAAGGAGTACCGTATCCAGTCATGGACGGGCGGAGAGTGGAACGATGTCATTCATGCCGTGGATAATTATCAGCGTCATGTGCGTCATACGCTGCCGGACTCCATCCGGATGGAGAAGCTGCGGATCGTGATCGAAGCTACGAACGGCGACCCCTCTGCGGCGGTGTATGAAGTGCGCTGTTATGAATAGAGCGGATTCTGAACAAACCTAATCCCAGTAAAGGGTGAAGGATTCGTAGAGTGACTTTGTTGCTGAACGTGGCTGAAGGATCGCCGGGAGGAACAGGAGGTGTCCCTGATATTACTGGTCAGAGGCTGGATGTATGCGAAAAACAGAACACAATATGCTACC
The DNA here is from genome assembly GCF_037975415.1 of Paenibacillus sp. FSL M7-0896. Lineage (NCBI taxonomy): Bacteria > Bacillati > Bacillota > Bacilli > Caryophanales > Paenibacillaceae > Paenibacillus > Paenibacillus sp. FSL M7-0896. The sequence continues at coordinate 6,404,651 of NZ_CP150250.1, read as the reverse complement.
GCTAAGGTAAGCGGCCAAATGTATGCGGAAATCCGAATACAATCGGTGCTGCTGCGATGAAGTATGGGCTCCATGCTCCACAGCCAGTAACATTTGTAGAGAATTCCTGCAAGATGTGCAACAATGCTATCCATACAATCGGTCGGTGAGAGAAAACGCTCAGAATTGGCAAGAGATAGCGGCGAACGTAAATGAAGAGCAGAAGTGCACTTGAATCTGTGTTTGTAACTTCCCCTCTTAAACAGCTGAGCGTGCTCACCGAGCATCGTACGTAAATCATGCGCATAACAAAAGAGGTGTCTCAATTGCCGTTTGCCGGCTTCTGAAGACACCTCTTTTCTGTTAAAGGATTAGCCCCCTATTGCTTCACAATATCCTGCACCGCTTTATCCAGCTTCTCAAGCAGCTGATCATGGTTCAGCTGGCCGCCGAGGTATTCCTGCATGGCAGCGCCGAAGCCCTGGGTCACGCCGTCAGGGAACATATCCCAGTTCCAGCCCAGCGCGTTGCCGGATTTCTCCTGCACGGCAACGGCGACCTGGCCGATATCAGCAGCGTCTGCGGTGATATTTGCTTCCGCCGGGATGAACTTGAACTCCTTGGTCAGATACTTCTGGCCGGTTTCCGAGCTGACCATCCAGTTCAGGAAGGCCTTGGCTTCCTCCGGATGTGCGGATTTGCTGTTCACGATATAGTTGTTAGGCACGCCTACCAGGATGGTGCCTTCTTCGTTATTGATCGGGAGCGGGAGGAGGCCCAGGTTCAGAGCCGGATCGATTTTGTCGATATCGCCTTGCGTCCAGTTCCCCTGCAGCATCATGGCGGCCTTGCCGGAGGCGAATTCAGCCACCTGGGTCGCGTAATCGGTAGTCATCTTGTTGTCTTGGGCATTATCGAAGATCACATCTACGAGATCCAGCCACTGCTTGAAGACGGCATTGCCCTTAATGGTCTGTTTGCCCGCCTTCACATCGTCAATGAACTGCTTCGGATCAGGCTGGTGCGCCATGCCCACGTTAACGAGGTGAATCCCCATCGACCACCACTCATTGGTGGCTTCAAACGGCGTGATGCCGGCGGTCTTCAGCTTGGCTACGGCATCCTTGAGCTGCGGGAGTGTCTTGGGCTCTTCCGTTATGCCGGCTTTGGCGAACAGATCCTTGTTGTAGATCAGCCCGTAGCCTTCTACATTCATAGGCATACCATAGAGCTTGCCGTCTACGGTTGCCGGTGTTTTGGCGGTCGGAATCAGCTGGGCGGCCCAAGGTTCATTGCTCAGGTCAGTGGCACGGTCCATATAAGGAACAAGAGCAGTATACCCGCCGTTATTGAAAATCTCAGGCTCAGAGCCGGAAGCGATCTCCGCCTTCAGCAGTGCGCCATAATCCTCACCGCCGCCGTGCGTTTCGACCTCCACCTTCACCCCCGTCTCCTTCTCATATTCTTCGGCGAGTGCATTCAGCTGCTCGGCAATCTCCACCTTGAACTGGAACATCTTGATCGTAACATCCTTGGCAGGCGTCTTGCCGGCTTCCGGTGCTGCGGATTCGGTTGACGCGTTAGGAGCATTCGTAGCGCTTCCATTGCCTGCGGAATTCGTATTGCCGCTGTTCCCGCAACCTGCGATAATGAGGGTGCAAACGGTTGCCATGATGAACGCGAACTTTCTTTTCATAGAATAACCTCCCTGGTCTGTGGTTCCTGCTCCTAGAGCGTAATGGAAATGATAGAGGACTTACACTTCATATGTTGCTCGAAAAAGTGGATATTATTGCTGCAAAGGAAAGCTGGCCGAGTGATCATCCCTTAATGGAGCCTGCAGTCACGCCTTCCACAATATAACGCTGGAGCGACAGGAAGAACAAGAGAATAGGCGTGATCGCCATGACGAGACCCGCAAGGGCCAGATCCCACTTCTTGGTGTACTGTCCGAAGAACTTGGTCACAGCTACGGGCAGGGTCGTCAGATCCTTATTCCCGCCGATCACCAGGACAGGCAGCAGATAGTCATTCCAGATCCACAGCGTATTCAGGATAATGACGGTTACAATAATCGGCAGCAGCAGCGGGAAGACGATCCGGAAGAACACGCCGTACGGATTCGAGCCGTCCACCCGCGCGGCTTCCTCCAGCTCCAGCGGCACCGTCTTAATGAACCCGTGGAACAGGAAGACCGACAGCGGCATCCCGAAGCCGAGATAACAGGCCACAATACCGTACAGCTCGCCGCGCAGCTCCAGCAGACTGGTCACCCGGACCAATTGCAGCATGAGCGACTGGAACGGGATGATCATCGCCGAGACCAGCAGCAGGAACACGAAGGAATTGAAGCGCGTCGGCTTGCGCACAATCTGGTAAGCGGCCATCGAGCTGAACAGGACGATGAAGATTACGCTTAGAATCGTAATGGTCAGAGAATTGAAGAAGGCCTGCGGGAAGTTGATGGCATCCCATACCTTGGAATAGTTACTCCAGTGGAACACCTGCGGCCAGGAAGCGGCATCGATCAGGATATCCTTCAGCCCCTTAACCGAGTTGCTCAGGACCAGATAGAACGGCGACAGGAAGACAATAGCCAGCAGAATGGCGGCAATTTCGAGGATGAAGTTGCCCGGGCGGTAGCGGCTGCTGTTCATTAGGCGGACACCTCTTTTCGTTTGGTAAGCCAGACCTGGGTGACGGTAATCAGGGAGACGGCGGCGAAGAAGAGCAGCGCTTTGGCTGTACCGAGGCCATACCGGTTGTTGATCAGTGCCTCCGCATAAATGTTATAGGCCAGCGACTGAGTCGAGGTGCCGGGTCCGCCTTTGGTCAGCGACAGGTTGAGGTCGAACATTTTGAAGGCATTGGAGGTCGTCAGGAACAGGCAGATGGTGATCGCCGGCATAATCAGCGGGATGTAGACGCTCTTGAACAGCTGCGGAGCGCGGGCACCGTCTATGCGGGCAGCTTCAATGAGATCCTTCGGAATCCCGGCCAGCCCGGCAATATAGATGACCATCATATAGCCGGCTGTCTGCCAGACGAACACAATGACCAGCCCCCAGAACCCGGTGCTTGGCGTCCCCAGCCAGGGCAGCTGGAAGAACGAAATCCCGGTCAGCTCGCCGATCGTAGCGAAGCCCTTGGTGAAGATGAACTGCCAGATGTAACCGAGCAGAATGCCGCCGATCACATTGGGCATGAAAAAGACGGTACGGAGCAGCTTCTTCGTCTTCAGCGTCGTCATTAAAATGAAGGCCAGCAGCAGTGCAAGCACGTTGGCAGCCACAACCGAGATCACGGTGAAGCGCAGGGTGAAGACCAGGGACTCCCAGAACTTATCGTCATTCATGAAGATCCGTTTCCAGTTGGCCGCGCCGGTCCAGACCGCTTTGTCCAGATCCAGCCCGTTCCAGTCCGTGGAGGAGTAGTAGAAGCCGAGGAAGAACGGGGTGACCACAATGGTCAGGAAAAAGAGCAGACAGGGGCCGAGAAATACGATTTGCTGTCCCCAGCCGCGCTGTATACCTAGAGTTTTTCTCATATGGACTCTCCTTTGGGTAAGTTTGGGTAAGATATCTACGGGTTCACAGCTTGATTATAGAAAGCCCGGGCCACCGCTAACACTTCATTTCATGCCGGGAAAAGTGGATTATATTGCAGGCCATACGGCTCACACAACTTGTAGGAGGTTCCCCCATGTTCAAGAACAGCATCCGGACACGGCTGATGGCCTTAGTGCTGCTGGCGTCAGTGATCCCGTCAGGCATCTCTGTGACCTTCTCTTATCTCTATACGAGGCAGTCGGTTACGGACCAGTCCGTGAAGCAGAATACGAAGCTGCTGACGCTGGGGGAGGCGAATCTCCGGAGCTATTTCAGCGGCATGAACCAGCAGGCGATGTCGCTCTACAGCGGGATCAATGTTCCCAGCTCCTTCTATACCACCCTGCTTACCGCCAAAAGCGCTGCCCAGGCCCCGCCCGGCACGATTCTGCCGGATACCCGGGCTATCATCTCCACCCAGCTGTACAATCTGTTTCTCTCCGACCGCAATACGTATCAGATTCATCTGTATGTGAGGGCCGCCAGGCAGTCTAATCTGCTGCTTAAGGGATTTTTCCGCCGTGAGGATAATGCCAGCTATGCTGCGGAGGGGCAGGCCGGAGGCACTTACCGCCCATATCTCGAAGTGACGCATATGGATCATCAATACGGAGTGAAGTCCGGCTTCCCCAATCTGAAGCCGGGGAGCGTGCCGGTCTTCACGGCCCATTTTCCCATCTACCGGACCCCTAGTGACAGCGTACTGGCAGATTTGTCGATCGATTATACGCTGGGGGAGCTGGAGGGGATCGTGGAGTCGATGTACAATTCGGACACAGAGCGCCTGTATGTGCTGAATGAGCAAGGCGAGGCGCTGTTCGCTTCCGATCCGGACTGGATCGGGAAGCCGGTCGCAGCGGGCTGGAGCCGTCTCCCCGCAGAGCAGGACAGCGGGCATTTCGCCTGGAAGAAGGACGGCTTCCAGGGAATCGTAATGTACAAGCAGATCAAGGCCCCTTTGTTCAGCGGAAGCATTATCAAGCTGGTGCCCTATGAGGATCTGTACACAGACGCGAGAGTGATTACCCGTTTCAATATGGGCATCGGACTGCTGTTCCTGCTGATCGGAGGCATCAGTGCCGTGCTGATCTCGATCGGCTTCACCCGTCCGATCAAGAAGCTGATTCACTTCACGCAGAAGGTGCAGACCGGCCAGCTGGATGCGCATATGGATGCCGAGCGGGAGGACGAGTTCGGGCTCCTCACCCGCAAGATCACAGGCATGACCCGCACGATCAATGAGCTGATCGTTAAGGAATACCGGCTGGAGCTGGCGAACAAGACGAATCAGCTGAAGGCGCTCCAGGCCCAGGTGAACCCGCATTTTCTCTACAATGCGCTGCAATCCATCGCCAGCCTGTCCTTGCGCTATAACGCGCCTAAGGTGTATGATCTCATCTATTCCCTGGGCAGTATGATGCGTTATTCGATGAATACCGAGCGGACCCGGGTGCCGCTGCGGGATGAGATTGAGCATGTGCAGAACTATATGATTCTGCAGACGGAGCGGTTCGGCGAAGAGAATCTGCAGCTTGCGGTCGAGGCGGGGCCGGAGACTCTGGAGCTGATCCTGCCGAAGATGATCCTGCAGCCGATTGTAGAGAATATCTTCAAGCATGCCTTCGCTGACGGGATAAGCGGAGGGCTGATCCAGATAGAGTGCAGGCTGGAGAGGGCGGCCAGGCTGGTGCTTGCCGTGAAGGATAACGGCCGGGGCATGAGCCCGGAGCGGCTGGAGGAGATTACGGCCTGCCTCAGAGGCAGCAGCCAGCCGGACCAGGAGGAGATCGGCCTGTACAATGTGCTGGCCCGCCTGCGGCTGCAGTTCGGCAGCGCAGCGGAGATGCAGCTTAAGAATAATGAAGACGGCCAGGGGCTTACTGTTACGCTGATTATTCCGCTGGAGGAGATCGACGGTTAATTCCGGCGGCTTTTGCGAATAGAGACTATTTCTTGAAGGAGCGGCTGAGATGAAGGTGCTGATTGTAGATGATGAGAAGCATGTGCGGGAGGCCATCCGGTATTTTGTTCCGTGGGACAGCTATAACATCTCTGGGATCTATGAGGCAACCAACGGGCAGGAGGCGACACGGATTGTGCAGGAGCATCAGCCGGCTGTCGTCTTCACGGATATGCGGATGCCGCTGATGGACGGGGCGGAGCTGCTGGAATGGCTGCACCGTCATTATCCGCATACGAAGACGATTGTCATCAGCGGGTATCAGGATTTCAATTATGTGAAGCCTGCTATCGTATACGGCGGTACGGATTATCTGCTGAAGCCGCTGAACAGCAAGCAGCTGATTGCCTCTGCGGAGCATGCCTTCAAGCTGTGGATGGAGGAGGAGGCAGAGCGGAAGCGGCGCCAGCGCCAGAACATGCAGCTGAACGCGCTGCGTCCGCTCTACTGGGACAAGATGCTGTCCGATCTGGTGAGCGGACAGGCCTCGTTCCATGAGCTGAAGCTGGCCCTCTGTGAAGAGCTGGGAATGCCGATTGGGGCGCAGGAGTGCAGGATCGCCGTCATCCCGCTGCAAGGCGCAGATTGTCATCTGCTGCGGAGATTCCATGGAGATGTAGCCTTGACGGCCTTCGTGCTGGCCAATGTCTGCAATGAAGTGATGGCAGAGGGCCAGAGCGGCTACGCCTTCCGCAACTGGCAGGGCGGAGGCGAGCTTGTAGTTCTGCTGTGGAGTGCTGTAGCGCAGGCGGAGGAGATACTTACCCGCATGAATGAAGCCATCCGCCAGGCGTTCGGTGTTCAGCTGGATATCGGGCTTAGTCCGCTGAACCCGTTGCCGGAGGGGCTGCGGCCAGCTTTGAAACAGGCAGGCCAGGCGCTTGCGGAGCGGAATCTATTGCAGCGGGACGGGCGTATTCATCTCTTCAGGAAGCGTGGGGAAGGGAGTAGACCTGTAAACGACTACGGCCTGGAGGAACGGCTGGACAAGCTTAGAGTCGCCGTCTTGTCCGGCGATCTGGAGCGGATGGAGCGGGTGGCGGAGGAGTGGGCCGGACATCTGGCCGGGCTGCCGCTGCTCACGGAGAGCAGTCTGCTGCATCAGCAGACGGAGATGCTGGACGTTCTGAAGCGCTGGCGGCCGGAGGCAGAGATTAGCCTGGAGTGCTGTTATGACGCTGAAGGGCTGTTCTCGGTGGAGAACTGGCAGTGCCGGCTGAAAACGCTGCTGCACCACTTGTCCAAGGGCAGCCCGCAGACGCCGGACAGCCGGCTCGTCCAGGAGATCAGGGAGTACCTGGACCGGAACTATGCGCAGGAGATGACGCTGCAGCATATTGCGGAACGCTTTTTCATCAGCAGGGAGAATGTATCTCGCAAGTTCAAGCAGATCACCGGGGAGAATCTGTCGGATTATCTGACCGGCCTCCGGGTGGAGAAGGCGAAGACACTGCTCCAGAATACGAATCTGCGGCTGTCGCAGATCGCGGAGCTGGTGGGCTATGAGGATGAGAAGTATTTCAGCCGTGTCTTCAAAAAAAATGCCGGCATCACGCCAAGAGAATACCGCAAGCAGGAGGAAGAAGCCTGAGTATGTAAGGTTCACGGACTGCCTGTCAGCATTTCCCGGCCTGCAACCGATAATAGCTATATGGGCAATAAATACATAGCTGCGGTTATTGGGGAGGGCTGGATAGTATGGACAATGATCTGGGAAGAACGATTAAGAATGACCTGATTAATGCCTACGGAGTGACTGTAATTCCGGCAGGAAGCAGGCTAAATGCCGAGCATCTGGAGCTTATCCGCAAACAAAAAATCGACAGGTTCGACATTCTTTTTGCAGATGAGGCTGACCAGGCGCCCCCCTATCAGAAGATGGTCAACAGTACAGTGGACCTGTCCAAGGAATTATTCGAATCTTACCGAATCTCCCGCAAAATCCCGCTGGCGGATATCCGCAAGGAGGTGCTTCCGGTCATCCAGGAGATCTCGCGCAACCCGGATATCTTCGCCTTGTTCCATTCGGTGCAGGGCAAGGATGATTATACATATGAGCATAACATCGGCGTTGCAGTGCTCTCTACCCTGATCGGCAGATGGCTGGAGATGAGTGAAGCGGAGCTGTCCGTGCTCTCCATGGCTGCAACCCTGCATGACATCGGCAAGCTGAAGATACCCTCAGAGCTGCTGAATAAGCCCGGCAAGCTGACGGACGAGGAATACACCCAGGTGAAGAAGCACACGGTCTACGGCTACGAGATCCTCAAAGAAACCACCGGAGCCAATTCACGCATTGCCCTGGTGGCGCTTCAGCATCATGAGCGAAATGACGGGAAGGGGTATCCGCTGGGGCTGAAGGACGAACAGATCGATCCGTACAGCAAAATTGTGGCCGTGGCGGATATTTTTCATGCGATGTCCAGCAAGCGCCCATATCATGAACCGACGCCGTTCCATATGATTGTGGATCAGATGAGAAGAGGCAGCTTCGGCGCGCTGGACCCGCATATTGTAACCGTTTTTCTGGAAAATATCGTCAAGCGGTCTGTTGGGCGTGAAGTGGTCCTAACCGATGGCCGGGTCGGCGAGATTGTCTACTTGAACCCGCATGACATCGAGACTCCGCTGATCCGCATCGGGGATGAATATATTGACCTCAGCAAAAGAACGGAGCTTAACATCCGGGAGATCAGTCTCTGATTCCAATCTACTTGTTGAAATAATCGGCCACTCCCTCAGCGACCGCCTGAGCCGCCTTCCGCTGATAAGACGCCTTGCGTACAATTGCTTCGTCGTACGGGTTCGACAGGAAGCCCAGCTCTACCAGGGTGGCCGGCAGCGGGTTCTCCCGCAGAATATGATAGTCGCCAAAGGAGAGGCCGTTGCTGCGAAGGCCGATGCCCTCACCCAGCCGGGTCTCCACTGCCCGGGCCAGCCGCAGGTCGTTCTGCTGCGAATAGAAGAAGGTCAGCGTGCCGGAGACATTCTTCGGTGATGAATTATAATGAATGCTGACAAAAGCGTCTGCGCCGAGCGACCGCCCGAGCTGCACCCGCTGGGAGAGCGCAGGCTTCTGGTCCCCGCGGGTCCGGGTCATCTCCACTCTGGCTCCCTTGGCGGTCAGATAATCCCGCAGATACAGGGAGGTCTGGAGCGTCAGATCCTTCTCCATCGTGTTATAGGTTGTCCCGAGCATGCCCGGATCGGTGCCGCCGTGGCCAGGGTCCACTATGATCAGCTTGCCCCGGATACTGCCGGATTTCCGTACCACACTCGGAGTCTGGCTATTTGAGCTGATAGTGCTTGCGCTGCGGACGGTTCCGCCTGACAGATACCCGGAGGATACCCAGCCGACGGTTCCTCCGGCGGTGCGGACCCGCGACCATTCTCCCTGCCGGAGCAGGAGTGTCACTTTGTTGCCGGATTGCAGGGAGCCGACTACCTCATAGCCGGTTCCCGGCCCGCTGCGGATGCGCAGGGAAGACGCGGTCACGACAGCCGTTCCGCTGGAGGCCGATGTGGTCTTAACCGCCGTCTTGGCCGATGCCTTGGAGGCGGTGGAGCTGGAAGAAGTGCTGGCGGAAGAAGTGCTGGTGGACGAGCTTCCGCTGGTACGCTTCAGATAATAACCGGCTACCCAGCCGGAGACAGAGCCGGCCCGGACCTTGAGCCAGCCATGCTGCTCTTCAGTGACGGTAACGGTGGCTCCGGCAGCCAGAGAGCCTGTGACGGCAGCGTTTGCAGCAGGCTCACTGCGTACATTCAGGGAGCTGGCGAACACTTTGGCCGTGTAAGCAGTTGCAGCATAAGCGGTAGAAGACGGCAGGACAGGTGCGAGTATGGATGAAGTCAGCAGACAGGCTGACAGGACTGCAGTATGTAATTTTTGTCGCATACAAATAAATCCTCATTTCCCGGAGAGATAACAATCTATTACCCGTTTCATCGGCAGAAGAATACCGAAAATTTAAAATTGAAGATAAATACCTACTCCAACTACCGCTAACAACGATGATTATTACAGTACTCTCATCTTCCTATGCGGCTGCCCAATATCGCCTGAAGCCCTATTCGTTGGCAGGAAATGTCTGTATAATTATTACATATTGGGGAAACAGACAAAGGAGTGCCGCCGTGATCAGACCTAGATTATTCATTGGTTCTTCCAGAGAATCTATCCGCTATGCCAGGGCTATCCACGAACAGCTGAAGCGGACCGCTGAGGTCCATCCGTGGTATGCCGCTGCTTTCCGGCCGAATGAGTACACCATGGAAGCGCTGGAGCGGAATCTGGATATCAGCGATTTTGCCGTCTTTGTGTTCTCGCCGGATGATGTAGCCCGGATTAGGGGTAAATATTATTATGTGACCCGGGACAACACCCAGTTCGAAATGGGCCTGTTCTGGGCACGGCTGCGGCGCGGCCGGGTCTTCTGCCTGCTGCCGGATCAGGTACCCGCGCGCAGTGATCTGATTCCGGGTGAGAATGTGGAAGAGTATCATCTGCTGTCGGATCTGTTGGGACTAACCCCGCTGGAATATGAGTGGCAGCACGAGAATGTTACAGCAGCGGTGGATGTGAGCTGTGGCAAGATCATCGACAGTATTCAGGCGCAGGGGATGTACCACGACCCGGCTGTAGAGCTGTTGCAGCTTCGGGCAGAGCTTAGGCGAAAAGAAAGTATCCTTCACTTCTTTTGGCAATATAATAATAATGTAACGCCACCCCAGGCAGCCGAGAAATATCAGGCACTGAGCGAAGCCGTCCGCAATTCATTCCTGCCCCCGGAGGATTGCCGGGTCATCGGAGCCGCCATGTGGCGGGCCGAAGCGGAAGCGGGCCTGAAGCAGGTCGGCGGCAATGTGGGGCGCGGGCAGATGTATCCGTTCGCCGCCTTCGAGGACGGAAGCGTGAAGCCGGGGGTGCTGGATGCTTTTCTGGCAAAAGAATGGACTTTTTTACAGCGTACGGAAGTTGCGGAGGTATATATCCTATGCTATCCTTTAGGGGAGAACCATGTGCTGTCCGTGCACTTCTCGGGAAATCAGAGATTATCGGGAGAGGATATTACAGCAGTCGTGGCCTATAACCGGGATTTGTTCCGCACCGTCAATCATTTAGTGGGAGGGGACTAACAGGATGAAGAATATGAAGAATGCCGTTAGTGTATCCAGTACTGTCCGCCGGTCTGCAAGCGGTGACGGCAACAGCGCGGGAGGCAAAGGCCGCTCCAGACGCAAATCCGGCCCCAAGCTTACGCCCTCAGCGTCAAGCGTCTATTTGGCACCATCCGTGGAGGGTGGAGACGACGAGTACAAGAAGCTGGTCAGCGGTAAAGTGGATAATAACAAGCCATCATTTGCCTGAATATTGGCTAAATCATACTATTGAACAGGTCCCCAGCAATCGCTGGGGGCTTTTTTTGCTGTTTGAGGAACGGCGGCCAACGACTTAGGGAATGCGAAGTTATGCGCTCTCCTGATGGGCTTGCTCACTCACATCCGTGGCATCCTCCGTCAGCCGGGTCTTGAAATTAAACTAATAAGGGATAATTAAGGGGACTCCGTCGGAAGTGGGCTGGATGGGGAAATGAAAGGGATAAATCCCATTGATGGCGCTGAAAGCGGGCTGGATGGAGAAATGAAAGGGATAAATCCCATTGATGATGCTGAAAAGTGGGCTGGACGGGGGAATTAACGGGATAAATCCCATTGGTGGTGCTGAAAAGTGGGCTGGACGGGGAAATGAAAGGGATAAATCCCATTGATGACGCTGAAAAGTGGGCTGGACGGGGGAATTAAAGGGATAAATCCCTTTGGTGGTGCTGAAAGTGGGGCGGACGAGGAAATTAGAGGGATAAATCCCATTGGTGGCGCCGAAAGTGGGCTGGATGAGGAGTGCAAGTTAGCTAAATGAGCGAATGAGGAGCACAAGTGCACCTGAATCGAGCAAAAGTTGGCTAAATGAGCGAATCAGGAGCACAAGTGCCCCTGAATCGAGCAAAAGTTGGCTAAATGAGCGAATCAGGAGCACAAGTGCCCCTGAATCGAGCAAAAGTTGGCTAAATGAGCGAATCAGGAGCACAAGTGCACCTGAATCGAGCAAAAGTTAGCTAAATGAGCGAATCAGGAGCACAAGTGCCCCTGAATCCAACAGATGTTAGTTAAATGAGCCAATCAGTTAGGCGGCGCCCCATCCAGCGCAATGGCCCCTATTGCGCGGAGGAAATTCCGCGCTGCTTCTTCGCAACCTCGCGGCGCACCACCGGGGCGACCTCGGTGGCGAGCAGCTCGATGGCGGCGGCTACCTTGGCGTAAGGCAGGCCGCCGATGTCGAGCTGGGTCATGAAGCGGTTATGGCCGAACAGCTCATGCTGATAGAGAATCTTCTCGATAATCTGCTGCGGGCTGCCCACGGCCAGGGTGTTGTCCGGCGAGGTGAACCGGCCGAACTCGCTGCGGGAGATCCGGTACTCCTGACCGGGGCGCGGGCTGATCGCATTACGGTAGCTGTAGTAATAAGGGTAATACTCATCCAGTGCCTGCTGAGAGGTCTTGGCGATGTAGCCATGGCTGGTGATGGCGATCTTCAGGTCCTCCGGCTGGTGGCCGGCGGCTGCACCGGCGCGGCGGTAGGTGCCGGCCAGATTCTGGAAGGGCTCCGGGCTGCCGCTCAGGATAGCGATAGCCATGCCTATGCCAAGGGCCCCAGCCTTCTCGGCACTTTCGGCTGAACCGCCGATGCCGACCGAGAGCGGGAGTCTCTGCTGCAGCGGACGTGGAGCGATCTCGGCGTTATGCAGCGGGGAGCGGAATTTGCCCTTCCAGTTCATGACTTCATGCTGGTTCAGTGTGAGCAGCAGGTCGAGATTCTCGCTGAACAGCTGCTTGTAATCTTCCAGCTCGTAGCCGAACAGCGGGAAGGATTCCAGGAAAGCGCCGCGTCCGGCAATGATCTCGGCCCGACCGCCAGACAAGAGGTCCAGGGTGGCGAAGTCCTCGAAGACACGGACCGGATCAATGGTACTTAGCACGGTCGTAGCGCTGGTAAGCTTGATCCGCTGTGTAACCTGGGTGATAGCTGCCAGGACAACGGGCACCGATGAGATTACGAAATCCAGCCGGTGATGCTCGCCTACGCCGAATACATCCAGTCCGGCTTCATCGGCCAGCTTCGCGGCTGCAATGACTTCCTGCAGGCGTTGAGCGGGGCTGATCCGCTGCCCTGTATGGCAGTCGGTAACAATATCGCCCAATGTATAAATGCCGAATTCAAACTCCGGCAGGCTTGCTTCTTTTTCTTGAGCATCCGCTTGTGTATTTGCTTGCGCATTAGCTTGTGTATTCCCTTGATTGTTCATGGTACAGACCCCTTATCATCCAGAATGGTGAGCAGCAGTTACTTGTAAGCTTGTCCGTTAGTGCAAGGATATAGCCCAGTATATCACAATTACTTACTAATTGTAAGTATATGAGTGGAAGTTTGCGAATAGCTATTAACATTGTCTGGTTCATCGTTACTGTTTCATAGTTTCAGAAGAATGTCAGCAGTAAATCAAATTAATCCGCCCGGATATTGTGTATTTTTATTGACAGATTACCTGATGGATGATATTTTAAATTTACAAATTCCAATCAACTTACTTTGGATTATATTTTACCGACTGTTCATACAGAGGTGCCTGCGTGATTGTTGCGCGAGGTCCCTCTGTTTTTTTGTTGCTAAGGGAATTCAGCCAGAAGGAGGAGCAGATATGGGAGAGGCATTGTTGTCTATCACAGAACTGAATAAGCACTTTGATACCGCTGGAGGCAAGGTGCAGGCGCTGGAGGATGTCGAGCTGGAGGTGCAGGAGGGGGAGTTCATCACGGTGATTGGACCCAGCGGCTGCGGCAAAAGCACCCTGCTGCGCATCATTGCCGGTCTGGATACCGGCTATACCGGCAGTGTTACCCTGGAGGGGGCAGCGATCAGCGGGCCGGGAATCGATAAGGGGTTTATTTTTCAGGAGCACCGCTTGTTTCCCTGGCTTACGGTAGAGAAGAATATTGCCTCGGATCTGCCGCTGGGCAGGCCGGATATCCGGCAGCGGGTAGATGAGCTGATTGAGCTGGTGAAGCTCGGCGGCTTCGAGAAGTCCTATCCCCGTGAGCTGTCGGGCGGGATGGCCCAGCGGGTAGCGATTGCCCGGGCGCTGCTGCGCAGTCCCAAGGTTCTGCTGCTGGATGAGCCCTTTGGCGCGTTGGATGCTTTTACGCGGGCGCATATGCAGTCGGTGCTGCTCGACATTTGGCAGCGGAACCGGACGACGATGATTTTTGTGACCCATGATATAGATGAAGCCGTGTTCCTGGGGAACCGGGTGGTGATTCTGGAGCCTCGTCCCGGCCGAATCCGTAAGATCGTTCCCATAGACCTGCCGTATCCGCGCTCCAAAACAACAACCTCCTTTCAAGAGCTGCGGCTCAAGGTATTGAATTACTTCGAGAAGGTGGAGGAGCTTGAGCTGAAGGACGGGGCCGGAATATAAAGTAACTCCAGATGCTTATTATGGAAAAGTGAGGTTAAGTGCTAATTCATATCCGACTTAATCCATACGAATATATTAATTAATTCAGAAGGAGAGACAGCCATGGCAGAGCGGACTGTAACTGTAGGGAATGCCGGAAAAACCGGACAGCCTGATGGACCTGGAAAAGTGGTCATTGCCGGTCTGGGGCTGCTGCTTCCGGCAGGGATACTGATCCTGTGGCAGATTCTGGGCTATTACGGAGTGATCTCGGAGATGCTGTTCCCGACACCTTATACGATTGCCCAGTCATTCATTACGCTGGCGTCTACCGGGGATTTATGGAGCAACCTGAGAATTAGTGTCGTGCGGGCATTGTCAGGATTTCTGCTTGGCGGAGGGCTTGGTCTGTTCTTCGGCATCCTGGTCGGATTATTCCGCCGGTCGGAGAAGCTGCTGGACCCCTCGCTGCAAATGATCCGGATGATTCCGAGCCTTGCCGTAGTACCGCTGTTCATTCTCTGGTTCGGCATCGGCGAAGAATCCAAGGTGCTGCTGATTGCCAAAGGGGCGTTTTTCCCGGTCTATATCAATACCTTTATCGGTATACGCGGGACGGATAACAAGCTGTTTGAGGTAGCCAGAGTGCTTGGCTTCAGCAGAGGGAAGCAGATTGTGCGGCTGGTGCTGCCTGCGGCGGTGCCGAATATAATGCTCGGGGTGCGCTTGTCGCTGGGACTCTCCTGGCTGGGACTGGTGGTGGCGGAGCTTATTGCTTCTACCTCGGGGATCGGCTACATGATGTCAGATGCCCGCCAGTTTGCCGATACGCCGGTTGTATTTGTCGGAATTATTGTATTTGCCGCTGTCGGACTGCTGAGTGACACGATTGTCCGCCTGATTGAACAGCATCTGCTCCGGTGGCGGGACAGTTATCAGGGATAGGAGGGGAAGAACAGCATGAGTGAAGGGATCGAAGCCATAATCAAGACAGCCAAGGGGGTAAGGGAAGCCCGTGATTATAGCGGAACTGCTTCAATTACTACGGCTAACAACAAGAGAAAGACAGATTCAGTATTCTGGAAAAAGCTTCTGTATGACTGGGTAGCCGGGGCAGCCATTCCCGTAGCGGTGCTGGCCGTGTGGCAGCTTGCCGGGAGCGCAGGCTGGATCTCGCCGGAGTTTCTTCCGGCACCGCTGACGATCCTCTCTGCATTTGCGGATCTGACCGTTAAGGGAGAACTCGTCCATCATGTGGGTGTCAGCATTGGACGGGCGGGCATCGGGTTCCTGATTGGAGGTATTCTCGGCTTGCTGCTGGGGACATTGACCGGCCTGTTCCGCAGCGCAGCCTATCTGCTGGACCCAAGTGTTCAGATTCTGCGGCTGGTTCCGCATCTGGCGATTGCCCCGCTAATTATTCTGTGGTTTGGCTTCGGCGAGATCTCGAAGGTGGTTATTATCATGAGCGGCTCCTTCTTCCCGCTCTATGTTAATACCTTCATGGGCATCCGGGGAGTGGATAACAAGTTGTTCGAAGTGGCCCGGGTGCTCGGCTTCAGTCCGCTGCAGAAGCTGCGGCGGCTGATCCTGCCGGCTGCGCTGCCCGGCATTCTCCTGGGACTGCGCCTGTCGATGGCTGTGGCCTGGATCGGTCTGGTGGTTGCTGAACTGATCGGATCACAGTCCGGGGTTGGATTTCTCATTAATGAAGCGAAGCAGAATTCCAATACGGCAGTGATTTTTGTCGGAATACTTATTTTCGCCGTGGTCGGCAAGCTAATCGATTCTCTATTCCGCGTCATCGAACGCAAATTCCTGTACTGGCGTGACAGCTATCAAGGTTGAAGACGGGCTAATGAAACGCTAACGCTAATGAAACCAAGGGGGCAACAACATGAGCCAACCGGCACTGAAGGAAGCATTGAAACTGACGGCAGATGTACTGGTAATCGGCGGAGGTCCGGCAGGAACATGGGCGGCACTTACAGCCGCAGCCAAGGGAGTGAAGGTGATTCTGGCCGATAAAGGATACTGCGGCTCCAGCGGCGCGACTGCCCCGTCGGGCACAGGAGTATGGTACGTGAAGCCGGAGGAGGAGCTGCGCGAGGCCGCGAAGGCCAGCCGTTATGCTATGGGCGGTAAGCTGGCAGAGCACCGCTGGATGGACCGGGTGCTGGACCGTACTTATGAGAATATGAACAGACTGGGTGTCAGCGGCTATCCGTTCCCGGTGGATGAGGAAGGCAATCCATACCGGCGGGGCCTGCAGGGACCTGAATATATGCGTCTGATGCGCAAGCTGGTGAAGAAGGCAGGTGTGAAGATTCTGGACCACAGTCCCGTGCTGGAGCTGCTCGCCGATGAGCACGGGGTAGCCGGAGCGGCCGGCGTGCAGACCCAGAACGGAGAAGCTTGGAGTGTGCATGCCGGGGCGGTGGTTATCGCTACCGGGGGCTGCGCTTTCCTCAGTAAGGCGCTGGGCTGCAACGTCCTGACGGGTGATGGTTACTTATTCGCTGCGGAAGCAGGAGCGAGCCTGTCCGGCATGGAGTTCTCCAATGCCTATGCGATCTGCCCGACCTTCTCCTCTGTAACGAAGACCGCATATTATAGCTATGCCAGCTTCTATTATGAGGACGGCAGCGTGGTGGAAGGAGCGGGCTCCAAGAAGGGCCGCTCGGTCATTGCCCGGAATCTGCTGGCGGGCCGCCAGGTGTTCGCGAAGCTTGACGGAGCCGATGAGGCTTTGCAGCCGCTGCTGCGGGTGGCGCAGACGAATTTCTTCCTGCCGTTCGACCGGCGGGGAATTAATCCCTTCAAGGATCTTTTCCCGGTAACCTTGCGGCTGGAGGGGACCGTCCGGGGGACCGGCGGCATCCGGATTACGGATGAGCAGTGCGGCACAGGCGTGCCCGGCTTGTACGCGGCGGGAGATGCCGCCACCCGCGAGCTGATCTGCGGCGGGTTCACCGGAGGCGGCAGCCATAATGCCGCCTGGGCCATGTCTTCCGGCTCCTTCGCCGGAGAAGGGGCTGCGGCTTATGCCGCAGGACTTGGCCGGCATGCCAGCCATCGGACACCTTCCGGCTTGTCCTCTTCCCCGCTGGTTCATGGGGAAGTCCGGGCAGGCGCAGCTGCCAGAACCGCAGAATATGTGGAGGCTGTGCAGGCAGAAGTCAAACCGTACGATATTAATCTGTTCCGTACAGAGCAGGGGCTGGCCTCTTCGCTGGAACGTCTGGACGGACTATGGAAGGAGCAGCGCAGCCGGGAAATCCAGCGCACGCCGGAAGGTGTAAAGGCGCGTGAAGCCGAAGCGATGACGGCGACGGCACGCTGGATGTACAGCTCCGCACTGACCCGCACCGAGACCCGGGGAATGCACAAACGGGAGGACTTCAAGGGAAGTGATGACAGCCAGCATCACCGTTTGATCAGCGGCGGACTGGATCAGGTATGGGTGAAGACAGAAGAGGTAGCGAAGGAGAGTGTATTGTTGTGATTGAAGTCATCAGCGCTGACCGGTGTATAGAATGCAACCAATGCGTATCCGTCTGCCCGACCAATGTATTCGACCGGGTAGAGAACGGAATTCCCGTGATCGCCCGGCAGAGCGACTGCCAGACCTGCTTCATGTGTGAGCTGTATTGTCCGGTGGATGCGCTGTATGTTGCTCCGGATTCCGAGGGAATTACCGGGATTACAGAGGCAGAGCTGGAGGAGCAAGGCCTGCTTGGAGGCTACCGCGAGAAGGTAGGCTGGGGCAAGGGCAGACAGCCGGTGGCTAGTCATGACTTCATGGTTAAGCTGGCGGCGCGGGCAGGATTCTGATTTCTGATATGCGATAACAACATCCAGTAGACGACTGAGGGGAGAATACAGCAATGAGCAGATTGTACAGAGAGATTACAGGTATATGGAGCAAAAGGGGACGCCTCACGCTGATTACAGGTGTGGTGATGATCATGCTGGTACTACAGGCTTGCGGCAATAATACAGGCTCGGGGAGCAACTCGGCAGCAGGCAGTGGAGGTACCAATACCGCTGAAGCGGCTGGCGGTAAGGCTGCAAGCAATGTTCCGGCCGTGTTGAATTTCGGCTACATCGGCTCCAATAAGCTGAATCTGCCGGGAGGCGCGGAAGGCTGGGGCCTTTACAAGGGCATTATTCAGGAAGAGCTGAAACCATACGGAATTACCGAAATCAAGCTGACAGGCTTCCCGAACGGGCCGGATCAGACGGAATCCTTAATCAGCGGAAGACTCGATTTCGGCAGCCTCGGGGATACCCCGGCGATTATCGCCTACGCCTCAGGAGCCAAGACCCGGCTGATCGCCCAGACTTCAGCGCATACAGTCGGTTATCTGATCGGCAAGAAGGACGGGCCGAAGACGGTGCAGGACCTGAAGGGCAAGACGATTGCCATCCAAAAAGGTTCGTTTATGCACCGTTATGTAGTCGGCTTGCTGAAGCAGGAGGGCGTAACTGATTATAAGCTGGTTCACATGCTGATTCCCGATGCAAGCGCAGCACTGGCCCGCGGCGATGTAGACGCGACCACCAATAACGGTGTGGCGGCGCTTAAGCAGATTGAGCAGGGGTACACCCATTTGGATGATGCCTCGCAGCATCCGGATCTGCTCGGTAGCAGCGCTACCGTAGTGTCAGAGGAGTACCTTGCGAAATTCCCGGATTTCCCCAAGGTCTGGAATGCGGCCCGGGAGAAGGCACTGGCCGACCTGAAGCAGCATGAAGATGAATATTATGCATTCCTGGCTGAGATCGGAGATACCACCCCGGAGCTCGCGAAGCAGGTCAATCCAATCAGTGATATCAAGGATACAGCCTTCACAGATGACGGCATTAAGCTGCTGGAGGGCACCAAGAACTTCCTCGTCGATGAGAAGCTGGCCAAGAAGGATTTCAATATTAGCGATTGGCAGCTCAAGTAATGTTCAGAGGACCGAAAGAGGAGGAAGCGGAATGCCGCAGCAACAGCAGGCTACAACAGATGTTCTAGTGCTGGGTGGAGGCCCGGCCGGAGCATGGGC
Source organism: Paenibacillus sp. FSL M7-0896 (assembly GCF_037975415.1). Taxonomy (NCBI): domain Bacteria; kingdom Bacillati; phylum Bacillota; class Bacilli; order Caryophanales; family Paenibacillaceae; genus Paenibacillus; species Paenibacillus sp. FSL M7-0896. The sequence continues at coordinate 6,385,537 of NZ_CP150250.1, read as the reverse complement.
GGCATGGAGTGCAGCTTCTCAGGGAGCGAAAGTGATCCTGGCCGATAAGGGATATCTCGGAACCAGCGGGGCTACCGCGCCGGGGGGAACGACGCTGCTGGTGATTCCGCCGGTAGCCGAGCTGCGGGAGCAGGCCGTGCAGGACAGACTTAAGGCCGGCGGCTATCTCTCGGAGAATGCCTGGATACACCGTGTGCTGGATCAGGTCGAGCAGAATCTGCAGCTGGTAGAGGAATGGGGGTATCCCTTCCCGAAGGATGAGGAGGGCAGGCCGCTGCGGACGCATCTGCATGGCCCGGAATACATGAGGATTATGCGCAGAGTGGTGCGCAAGGCGGGAGTGCGCATCTGGGATCAATCTCCGGCACTGGAGCTGCTCCATGATCAGCACGGCGTGGGTGGCGCCCGCGGAATCAACCGCCTGACCGGAGAGAGCTGGGAAGTGAAGGCGAATGCGGTGATTATGGCTACGGGCGGCTGTACCTTCCTCAGCAAAGGGCTGGGCTGTAATGTGCTTACCGGTGAAGGGCTGCTGATGTCAGCCGAAGCCGGTGCCGAGCTGTCGGGCATGGAATTCACCCGGCAATATGCTCCGAGCTTCGCGGATGGAACGGTCACCCGCGGGCGGATGCTGGCCTGGGCCACGCTGTATGATGTTGCGGGCAGGCCGCTGCACCGGGGTGACCGCACCTTCGGCAGCATTCCCGAGCTGATGCTGAAGGGCCCGGTCTATGCTTCTCTGGATTTGGCAGATACGAAGGAGAAGCAGGACTTCCTCCGCAACGCCCATCCGATCTTCTTCATGCCGCTGGAGCGGGCGGGGATTAATCCGTTCAAGGATAAATTTCCGCTTACGCTCCGCTATGAAGGCACGATGCGCGGCACGGGCGGCCTGCGCCTGACCGGCCCCGGGTGTGAAACCTCGGTGCCGGGGCTGTATGCGGCAGGCGACGCCGCCTCCCGCGAGAAAGTGACCGGCGCCATCTCCGGCGGCGGCGCCTACAATGCATCCTGGGCCATCTGCAGCGGCAGCTGGGCAGGACGAAGCGCGGCGCGGCTCGCTCTGCAGCAGCCGCATCCGGCGGAGCGCCGGATGCTCCGCGCGGCGGGCCGCTACGGCATGCCGGCTGGCGCCGGCACGGCAAGGACGCTGGACGCGAAGCCGCTGATCGCGGCGGTCCAGCAGGAGATCCTGCCGCTGCGGATCAATTACTTCCGCAGCGAGCCCGTGGTCGCTGCCGCCCTGCAGCGCCTGAACCGCCTGATGCCCGAGCTGGGCGGGCAGGTGCCTGCCACGGTTCAGGGCATCGTGCAGTCACGTGAAGCGGCCGCTATGCTGAATGTCGGCCGCTGGATTTACACTGCTGCGCTGGCCCGCAAGGAGAGCCGCGGCCTGCAGCGCCTGGCCGAGTATCCGGCGCTGGACCCGCGCCAGACCCACCGCCTGATTCTCTCCGGCGTTAATACGATCGGTATCCGCACGGAAAGTGTGCCTCATGCCCATGAGCTGCGGATTCCGGGAGAGGAGCGGGCCATATGATTGAGCTGGTTAGCCAGGACCGCTGCATCGGCTGCAGGCTGTGCGTGAAGGTCTGTCCGACGAATGTCTTCGCGATGGAGGGCAAGCTTGCCGTCATTGCCCGCCAGGAGGATTGCCAGACCTGCTTCATGTGCGAAGCTTATTGTCCTGTCGATGCATTGTATGTGGCACCGCAGGCAGATAAGTCTGCGAACCCGGATGAGCAGGAGCTGATTGAATCCGGCCGGCTGGGCAGCTGGCGGAAGGAGATCGGCTGGAATCCGGGGGCGGAGGACACGATGGCAGAACGGGACACGACACCGTTCTTCGAGGTCTTCACCGAAGCTTACCGCGGCAAGCAGCAAGAGATAGGCAAGTGAATTCACAGGTGTTCCGCAGCCATGCCGGCAGCGGAACACCTTTTTGTATATAATCGCTTCTGACTGACGGGTGCATGTTCTTGTACGTTTCGGCCGTGTCTAAGTAATATGACATAATTTGGGCAATACTAGGAGCACGCCGATACATATAGAAGCAGGCTAAGCTGCTGCAGAAAAATATAAATTATTTTAATATATACTAACTGGGCGGCTACCGATTATACTAAGTTGAACGAACCGTTTCTTCAGCAGGCGGAGCGTCTCCCCAAATCTACACACAGACACTAGAATATTATGCTGGAGGAAATTGAATGAGCACTACAGAACTTACTAGCCAACTTTCCAGTTTCACAGGAAGGCTACTGCGGGAACGCTTCGGGAAGGGACCTGAATCGATACATGCCTCTATCGGGGAGCAATGTATAGCACTGCATATCCGTAATTTCATCGGACCTGTGGAGAGGTTTTTATTGAATAAGGAAGAAGAACAGGCGTTTCGTTATACACGGGAGCTTCTGATGAAGTCCCTGCTTCCCGAGCTTGCAGCATACCTGAAGGAGAGCCTGGCTATTGAGGTCGGCGAGCTTTTTTATGATTGGGGCATTCATAATGCATCGGGTATGATCGTGGCACTCATCAAGAATGACGACGTACCGATTGATGATTATGCCGGGCGTGAAGAAGTCCATACCCAGATTAACGAGGTGACCAGGAAGGTCCAAAAGGAACCGGTCCATACAGACTCCTGGTGGCTGGGACCCCGCATTCTGATTATCAAGCGCGAAGGCATCATGATTCCTTTGGAGAAGGAATTGATTGGCCTCGGCTACGAGAATACACTGAAGACCACCAAGCGCAAGATGGAGAAACGATATTTGGAGGATACCACCACGATAGCCCCGATGCTCGGCAAAGAGCTGGCGGATATTTATGTGGATTGGGATTTCGACAAAGATACCAGCGTGATAGCCTATACTTTTCACTAAAGTCTAACCATATATGAGGTGGAAATGAGTCGGACATGCAAATGAGCCGAACATGAGCCGAAGAAGGGGGAATCGTCCCTTTCTTCGGTTTTTTTATTTTCTGCCCATTTGCCGTTAGGGGTGCTGAGACTTTTTAGGAGGATAAGCTGGATGGAGGAGTGCAAGTGGACGGTATTATATGTAGAAGATAATCAGCTCAATATGGCCTTAGTACACCATATCTTCAAAAGAAATCTGCCCTCCGTATTGCTGCTGAAGGCTGAAACGGCAGAGCTTGGACTGCAAATAGCGCGGGAAGCTCTGCCGGACCTGATTATCCTGGACATCGGGCTTCCCGGACTTAACGGGTATGAAGCTCTGGAAGTACTGCAGCAGGATCAGGCAACTTGTCATATTCCGGTGCTGGCGACGAGTGCGTTTGCGCAAAGCTCGGATATTGAGAAGGCCCGGAAGAAGGGCTTTGCCGAATATATCACCAAGCCCTTTCAGGTTAAAGCGTTCACCGAAACCGTGAAGAGGCTGCTCTACGGAGAAGACCTGCAGAAGATTTAGCTTGAAATAGCAACAGGGGATTCATTAAGGTGGGGAACTGGGGAGATCTCTGTCTGGCGGCGGGTTCACGGGCTGCTGTAATCCGCTGAATAAGGAATTGTCAGTATTCGACATAATGATTTGACTTTCGCCCGATTATGCAAGATATTTATATTGCAGATTTAATATAAAGGAATTGCATCTAATACTTCACAAACGGGCGGTGGATCTTATGCTAGGGCAGCATACGGAGACGTCTTCTCCATTTGAACAGGCATTTAAGACAGGAACTGCCGGAGTAGCCTTTCTCTCCATGGCTGAAGAATGGATGAAAGTGAATCCGGCGGTAACCCTCTTGCTCGGATATTCCGAAGAGCAGTTGCTGGGACGCAGCTTCCAAGCGTTCTGGGATGAAGATAGCCTGCACATACATAGCTACAGGATGGGGAGCCTCAGGACAGGAGCAGCCCCTTTTTTTGAAGCCGAAATTAAGCTGCGCCATGCGGATGGCTCTGCGGTTCCGGTGCTGCTGCATGTGGCGAGGGTGAGCGAGCCTTCGACGGGAGAGGGGCTGTATTATATCGTTCACTTGGCTGGAGGGCAGCTTGCGGCACCGGCTAAGGCACTTCCCGGACCGTCTGAGCGGCTGTACGAGCTGATTGCCGGCAACATCAGGGACATTGTGTACTATGCTGCGCCGGGTTCAGTCTGCCGCTATTGCTCCCCTTCAGTGGAAGAGGTGCTCGGGTACAGACCGGAGGAGCTGATCGGCCGGGATAACAGCAGACTGGTTCATTCTGAGGATCTGGCCTTAATCAGTGCGCAGCAGATGGCTGACTCGCCTGATGTCCAGCTGCGGATATTACATGCGAACGGCCAATATATCTGGATTGAATTCTCTCTGAGAACGGTGGAAGACGGCGGGGAGCGCGGGGTGCTGGCTGTCGGCCGCGATGTGACCCGGCGCAAGATTGTGGAGCAGAAGCTTCAGGAATCGGTCGAGCGTTATACCTCGCTGAAGAAATATAATCATGACGCGATCATATCGCTGGACCTGGAAGGCCATATTATTAACGGGAATGAACAGGCGGTAAGGCTGACGGGGTATACGATCCCCGAGATGGTGGGCATGAGTGTCAGCCGGATCATCGGCGAGCGGCAACTGCAGAATGTACTCGGTCCCCGCCGGCGGAGCGGCTCCGTGGGACAGGATATCAACCTGATCTGGCATAAGGACGGGCATTCTGTGGAGGTCCTGACTACCCTTGCGCCGATTATTATCAACCAGTCTACCGTAGGCTTTTATATTATCGTCAAGGATATTACCGAGCAGAAGAAGCTGCTGATTGCCAAGGAGACCGCAGAGAATACGAACCGCGCCAAAAGTGAGTTCCTGGCCATGATGAGCCACGAAATCCGTACTCCGATGAACGGGGTGATCGGGATGACCGACCTGCTGCTGGAGAGCAGTGAGCCGGGTTCGCAGCAGCGGGAGTTCCTGGAGATTATCCGCCAGAGCGGTGAATCCCTGCTGAATATCATCAACGACATTCTCGATCTCTCCAAGATTGAGGCAGGCAAAATCTCACTCCAAGACGAGCCGTTCATCCTCCAGCACTGTATGGATTCCGCACTGGAGCTGCTTCAGCTCAAGGCGGAGCGCAAAGGGCTGACCCTCAGCGTGGAGACGGAGCCGGATGTGCCGCAGCGGCTGATCGGGGACGGGGAGCGGCTGAAGCAGGTGCTGCTCAATCTGGCCGGCAATGCCGTGAAATTCACCTGTACCGGCGGGGTAAAGGTAGGCGTGAAGCGCATTGCCGATGGCCTGGCAGGCGTAACGCTCCAGTTCACCGTGGCGGATACGGGGAGCGGGATTCCCGAGGAGGCCCGCAGCCGCTTGTTCGAGCCGTTCTATCAGATGGAGCATTTCAGGGGCCGCCAGGGTGAAGGCACCGGTCTGGGGCTGGCGATCAGCAAGCAATTGGTCGAGCGGATGGGCGGAGAGATCTATCTGGATACAGCAGCCGGGCAGGGGGCGACCTTTGTGTTCACCGTGGTCCTCCGGACAGAAGCGCAGTCGCTTCCGGCTGACGGGCCGGATGCGAACCTGCCGGAGCCGCAATCAGAAGGCCGGTCCCTGCATATTCTGGTAGCCGAGGACAATGTGATCAACCAGATCGTCCTGCGCAAAATCCTGGAGAAGCGCGGCTTCGCCGTCGATGTGGCCGAGGATGGGCGGCAGGCGGTCGATATGACGGCCCGGCATGGCTATGATCTGATCTTCATGGATGTGCAGATGCCCGGGATGAACGGCCTGGAGGCCACAGCTGCCATTAGGGCAGAGCAGCCGGCAGACCAGCAGCCGGTCATTGTTGCAGTGACGGCCAACGCGCTCAAGGGCGACCGGGAGCTATGCCTTGAAGCAGGGATGGATGAGTATATCAGCAAGCCGCTGAGAAGCGACAGCATTGTGAAAGTAATCGGGAAATTTTTTGCGGAACAGGAATAAGCAGACCTCTCTTCACAAAATAATCACAATGCTGAGTTAAAGCTGCAATGCAGTGCTGTGATGTCTTGCATATGGAAGTCTTTTTGATTAAGATAGCAGAAACTGGTGCATAAGCAGCACCGATATACCTTGTAATGACAATGACGAAGAGAGTAAGCACTTCATAGCGTATTTTAACAGGGAAGGCGTGCCGGAGACTGAGAGCACCCCCATTAGACGCTTAGTGCCGAAGTTCACTTCCGAGTCGGTCCCTGAAGTACACTGCTGCAGCAGTTATGGGTAGGGTGGCCCGCTTCCTGCGTTAACGGATGTAAGACAGAATGAATCGACTGGCCGGTATCCTTCAGGTTATGCCGTCATGTGCTGATGCGTCAGCAGGATTCAGTTCTAAATAAGGGTGGTACCACGGCTCCTCGTCCCTTGCGGCGGGGGGTCTTTTTGCGTTCGTTCATAGCCTTAACTATTAATATCACAAAGGAGTGTCTTGGAATGAGTAATGTGGAATTGGATGATCTGAGAGCAAGATTGGATGAGATTAACGGTCAGCTGCTGGAGCTGATCTCGGAGCGTGCCGGAATCGTTCAGGAGATTGGGGTGCTCAAAGAGAAGCAAGGTGTGCCGAAGTTCGATCCTGAACGGGAGAAGGCGATGCTGGAGAAAATGGTCGCAGGCAATAAGGGGCCGTTCACGAATGGAACCATCCGTACGCTGTTCAAGCAGATTTTCTCAGCTTCGCTTGATCTGCAAAGTACGGAGCATAAGAAGACCTTGCTGGTAGCGCGTAAAGACCATGCGGAGGATACAGTTATTGAGCTGCCGGGCGGCGTTACAGTAGGCGGGTTATCCTCCCTGATGGTAGCTGGCCCGTGTTCGGTGGAGAGCGAGCTGCAGACCCGTACGGTGGCTGCGGCCCTGCAGAAGGCAGGCGTCAAGGTTATGCGCGGCGGCGCCTTCAAGCCCCGGACCTCCCCTTATGATTTCCAGGGACTGGGCATGGATGGCCTGCGGATTCTGCGTGAAGCGGCGAATGAATACGGGCTGCTGACGATCAGTGAGATTGTCGATCCCCGGCATATTGAAGAAGCGCTGGATTATGTGGATGTCATTCAGGTCGGCGCGCGGAACATGCACAACTTCGAGCTGCTTAAGGCGGTAGGGGAAGTGAACAAGCCGGTGCTGCTGAAGCGCGGACTATCCGCCACGCTGGATGAATTCGTTCATGCGGCAGAATATATTATGTCCCGCGGCAATATGGAGATTATGCTGATTGAACGCGGTATCCGCACCTATGAGCGGTCAACACGCAATACGCTGGATATCTCGGCGGTGCCGATTCTTAAGCAGGAATGCCATCTGCCGGTGCTGGTCGATGTCACCCATTCCACCGGACGCAAGGACATTCTGATCCCGTGTGCCAAAGCTGCGCTGGCTGCCGGAGCCGACGGTATTATGGTGGAGGTGCATCCTGATCCGGCTACAGCCTTGTCTGATGCGGCGCAGCAGCTTAATATTGAGGAGTTCAACACCTTCTTCAATGAGGTGAAGGCCTCGGGATTATACCGTTAAGTGAAACAGGGTGAATTCAGGTAACAGGAGGAACTGAAATTTTGAAGCAAATCGTCTCATACAACAACGGTTGGTTCTCCAACACACGGAGTGATATTTTATCGGGCATGACCGTGGCTATTGCCTTAATTCCTGAAGCGATTGCTTTCTCCATCCTTGCTGGCGTAAGCCCTATGGTTGGTCTGTACGCCTCCTTCTGTATCGCTATTGTAACAGCCTTCGCCGGCGGGCGGCCGGGGATGATCTCGGCGGCGACAGGAGCGATGGCCCTGCTGGTCGGCAGCCTGGTGCTGTCGCACGGCATTGAGTATCTGTTCGCGGCTACGGTGCTGGCTGGCATCCTGCAGATTGTGATGGGGCTGCTGAAGCTGGGCCGGTTCATCACCTTCCTGCCGCAGCCGGTCATGACCGGCTTTGTCAACGCGCTGGCGATTCTGATCTTTATGGCTCAGCTCGTGCATTTTGAGGGACAGGGCTGGATCATGTACGCACTCGTGGCTCTTACGCTGGTCATCATCTATACGGTTCCCCGGATCACCAAGGCGGTGCCATCGGCGCTGGTCGCCATTGTCGTAGTCTCGGTCCTCAGCATTGTGCTGGGTCTGGATGTAAGAACCGTGGGCGATATGGGGACTATTACTTCAGCGCTGCCTGTATTCCATCTGCCGAGCCTTCCCTTGACGCTGGATACACTGCTGATTATACTGCCGTATTCGCTCTCACTCGCGGTCGTCGGATTACTGGAATCGCTGATGACAGCCACGCTGATTGATGATATCACAGGCACCGGCAGCGACAAGAACCGGGAAGCGAAGGGGCAGGGGCTGGCCAACATCGTGACCGGCTTCTTCGGAGGCATGGCTGGCTGCGCGATGATCGGCCAGTCGATGGTCAATATGAAATCGGGCGGACGGACAAGCTTGTCCACTTTTGTCTCCGGGATCTTCCTATTGTTCCTGATTCTTGTGCTGGGTGATGTTGTTAAGCAGATTCCTATGGGCGCACTGGTCGGTGTAATGATTATGGTCTGCATCAGCACCTTTGAATGGAAGTCCCTGACCTCCTTGCGGAGAGTTCCGCTAAGCGATGCCCTGGTCATGGTGGTCACTGTGGTTACAGTAGTAGCTACCGATAACCTGTCGATCGGCGTGCTGTTCGGCGTGCTGCTGAGTGCTTTGTCTTTTGCCTGGAAAATCGCTTCCCTTCAGCTGAATGTTCATACTACGGCATCTGTAACGACTTATCGGGTATCGGGCCAGCTGTTCTTTGGAACCACGAGCCATTTCGTGAATGAATTCATGTATGACAGTGATCCGGCGCAGGTCATTATCGATTTCAGCCGTTCCCATGTGTGGGATCAGTCGGCGGTGGGGGCCATTGCCAAGACGATGGACAAATACGCGGCATTGGGTACTAAGGTCACTCTCACGGGTCTAAATGAAGAAAGTGCCCGGCTGGTGCAGCGGGTTGGATTGTCGTCTTCGGGCGGCCATTGACGGATCAAGGAAAGAAGGCTGTTTTTGGAGCGATTAGGCTTCAGAAGCAGTCTTTTTTGACAATATAATAATGTAAAGGATTCATCCTACAAATTTTAATCGTCTACGCCGTCTTTGGAAAAGGGTTTTTGAAAAGTTTGTCGAAATTTTCCGGTAGAGGGACATTTGTCATTGCTTCTTCGGATGGCCCTACTATAACTACGCAATTGTTATGCGCGAAAGGGAAGGCCTCCATGTTTTCTTTTATCCGAACCAGACTGATTGCCAGTATTCTCTGTGTTATGACTTTAGTGATTCTCTGCATTACAGCAGGCAATGCCGCCATTCAGTGGGTGAACACCGGATCAGCGGTCAAAGGGACGATCAGCAGCTACAACATGAGTATTGCCAGCCATTATGTGACACAGATTGATGCCGGGCGCTACAGTGAATTTCTGGCCGATCCGCAGGAGTCGGACCTGTATTGGTCGCTCCGCAATGAACTGGATCAGTTCCGGAAGTCGATTGGTGCCCGTTATGTATATTTTGTGCGGATTGATGATGCCCGCCAGCCGCAGCTGATGATTGACGGCAGGCCGGAGGGAGACCCGCTGGCTTCGGGGGTTAATGAGAGTACTGATATGCCAGCGGCCGCAGTTACGGCTGTGCTTGCCGGAGAGAATGCCAGCACGCCGCTGATCAGCAATCCCGAATACGGGGATTATATCTCAGCATTCGTTCCTATGAAGGACACCGGCGGGAAGCTGGTCGGGGCGCTGGGCATTGATACCGATGTTGCTGTACTGAGTACGCTGACCCGTGATGTCCTGATGGAGAGCCTGCCGCTCTATAGTATTATTCTAGCTCTGTCTCTGGGCGCACTCGCGGTGCTGGCCTGGTTCGTCTCCCGGTCCTTGCGTCCGCTGGTGACGATTACAGAGAGCGCGGGCACGATGGCTGAAGGGGATCTCGCCGGGGCGGCCCGTATCCTGCATGCCCGTCCGGTCAACTCCCGGGATGAGATTGGCAGGGCTTATCAGGCGATGCTCCAGATGTCAGGGGATCTGAATGCCAGAGTGAAAGGGATGGTATCCGGGGTGTCTACCGCATCTGACAGTCTCTACGGCTCCTCCGAGACCTTCGCCAGGAATGCCGATGATGTGCTGAAGATGAGTGAGACGGTGAGCGGCAGAATCAGCAATATCCATGCCGGGGCTAACTCGCAGACGGAAGGCGCTCAGAGCAGCGCAGTAGCCATGGATGAGATGGCGCTGGGCATCTCGCGCATTTCGGAGGCCTCGGCTGCGGTCTCGGAATTCGCAGTCAAGGCGCTGGACATTGCAGAGGCGTCACAGACGGCGATGAACCACACCAATCAGCAGATGAAATCGATCTCTGTATCCACCGGGGAGACGCTGGATATCGTGCTGCGGCTGCAAGGGTACACGGATGAGATTGAAGGTGCGCTGGCTGCGATCAGGCAGTCTGCGGATCAGACGAAGCTGCTGGCGTTGAATGCTTCCATTGAGGCGGCGCGTGCGGGGGAGCACGGCAGAGGCTTCACTGTCGTAGCCGGTGAAGTACGCAAGCTGGCGGAAGGCTCCGCAGCCTCGGCCGAGCGGGTGACCGAGCTGCTGCTGCACATTAGCCAGGCTTCGGCAAGCATCGGGGTTCAGATGACGGAAGCGTCCGCTGAAGTGAAGGAAGGGGTGCGGATGTCAGCCGAAGCGGAGGCTGCTCTGCTGGAGGCTTCCACTGCCTTCCGTGAGGTAGCCGGACAGATCATTGATGTGTCGGCGACCGCCGAGCAGCTCTCCGCCGGCTCGGAGGAGGTTGCGGCAGCGGTGGGCAGCATGGCCGATATTGCCGGAGAGGTCTCGGAGCAGACCCGGGAGATCCGTGAGCTGACTGATTTGCAATTGGCGCGAATCAAAGAAGTCTACGAGGCTTCGCTGAGCGTCAGCGCGAGTACAGGCGATCTGCGGGAGGCCATCCGGCAGGTGAATGTATAGGGCTAAGGGTTCGGTGCGCTTGATCTATACTGCCCGGAGCGGATACAGGATTAGCAGCGGTTATGCCCTCCAGCTTTCAAAAGCGTCCGACTATTGGTATGATACAAGGGATGTGAACATCTATTACCGATTATATGGAGGAATTGAACATGAGTGAAACTACAATATCCGGGATTATTGATCATACGCTGCTGAAGGCGGATGCCCGGAAAGACGATATTATCAAGCTTGCCGAAGAGGCCAAAGCCTACAAATTCGCCTCTGTGTGCGTAAATCCGGCCTGGGTGGCTACGGCGCATGCCGTGCTGAAGGATACCCCGGAAGTGAAGGTATGTACAGTAATCGGCTTCCCGCTGGGGGCATCGACGCCTGAGACGAAAGCTTTTGAGACGAAGGATGCCATTGCGAATGGTGCCGGTGAGGTGGATATGGTCATTAATATCGGCGCTTTGAAGGACGGCAATGACGAGCTGGTGAAGCGCGATATGGTTGCAGTAGTCGAAGCCGCGCGCGGCAAAGCGCTGACCAAGGTTATTATTGAAGCCTGCCTGCTGACTGAAGAGGAGAAGGTCCGTGCCTGCAAGCTTGCTGTAGAAGCGGGCGCAGACTTCGTGAAGACCTCAACCGGCTTCTCGACCGGCGGGGCAACGAAGGAAGATATCGCTCTGATGCGGGCGACCGTCGGCCCTGAGATCGGCGTGAAGGCCTCCGGCGGTGTCCGCAGCGCGGAAGACGCGCTCGTGATGATCGGCGCAGGCGCCAGCCGGATCGGCACCAGCGGCGGCGTAGCGATTGCCAAGGGCGAGCAGAGCCAGAGCGGCTACTAAGCTGAGGTAAGCTATACACATAGAAACGGCTGCGGCCTCCTTGAGTTCAAGGGAGCCGCAGCCGTTTTGTGTTTAGAGGAAGTAGGGTAGGTGGATTTACTCCAACTATTAAAGAACATATGAGTGCTGCCGTTCCACTATATAAATTAATTGTATTTAAGAGTACTTAACAAATTGATAAAAGTTATATAAAAAGGATATATAACCATCGCACCAATAGCAAGGAGTCCATGCACTGGAGGAAGCATTTCGGCAGGATTCACATTTGGCCATATTCTGGTAAAAACAAATACGAAAATGGCGAAGTATGGCAACCATAGAATTGCCGTGAAATAATTTAATTTAGATTCTTTAAAATGCTTGTTGGTATAAAAAACGAAGAAAGCCGTACCTAAAATAAAAAATATTATATTAAAAATTGAGACCAATCTATTTGTAAAAACGAAATCTAAACCAGTTGTCCTACTCAGTCTATTTACATTCCCCATTAATTGCAATTCAATGAATAATAATAAAGCATACATACAACTGATATTATTCAGCTTTAGCATAATTACTCCCCTCATTCCATTTCCATATATATTCTAGGTGGACAATTTTATGAATGATCTATGGTTGAGGGGCAAGGTAGTTGGCGTTATTGAGACAGTATGAAAAAAAACAAGGACACTGTGGGTTTTAGCCAGGTCCTTGTTTTTTTATTGTACGTGGGCCAAAGATATGCGTAAAACAGAATACAAGGGGTGCTGCTGGGATGAAGGATAGGCCTCATGCTCTCCAGCCAGGGAAATTTTAGAGAAATCCTGCAAAAAGTGCAGCATTACTGCCTAATAGAAGCGGTCTGTGCCGAAATCTTGCACGAAATACAACAAAGTCAACGCTAATTTGCTCTCTGTACTGGAATTTGTGCAAATAATGCAACAATCTACCACGATCAGCAGTAGTTATATAAGAATCCTGCAAAATATGCAACAATGCTCTCCACACAATAGGTCGGTGAGAGAGAAAAAACATACTGGCTGGATATACCATCAGAAAGCGGTGAGATACCAGCATTATTCACCGCAGGGTGATTTTATTCTGCAGATTGTTAGTAGTTAGCTCCTCTATGAGTAGACTGTTCAGTTCACCCCTTGCCCCCTTAAACCAATCCCTTATCCATCGCCTTACCGATCAGCGTAGCGAACAGGCTGTTGGACCAGGCGAACCATTCGCGCGAGAAGTCGGCCGGGTTATCCGGGTGGAAGCCCTCGTGCATGTAGCCGGTATCGGCATCGGTCCGGATCAGCATATCGATCAGCTGCTTGATCTCCTCATCATTATCCGCCGTCAGCGCCTGCATGGACAGCGCCATATGCCAGACATAACCGCCCGGTGTATGCGGACTGCCGATGCCTTTGGCGTGCTTGCCCTCGAAATAGAACGGGTTATCGAAGCTGAGCGCGAACCGGCGGGTGTTCTGATAGATCTCATCCTCTACGCCCACGTAACCAATGTAAGGAATAGAGATCAGCCCTGGGGTTCCGGCATCGTCCATCAGCGAGTAATTGCCGTAGCCGTCCGTCTCATAGGCGTAGATTCTGCCGTATTTCGGATGGGTCACGATGCCATAGGTACGGATGCCGAAGTCGATCTCCTTGCGCAGTTTCGCTGCTCTCGCCGCCAGCCGCTCGTCCTGGTAGACCTCGCTTGCCATCTCGCTGATATACCCCAGAATGACCACAGCGAACATATTCGAGGGAATATTGTAGCCGAATTCGCAGCTGTCATCGCTCGGACGGAAGCCCGACCAGCTCATCCCCGTGTAGTTGACCGGCATCCCGCGTCCGTTATTGTGCAGCGTCTCCGTATCCTGGAGCGTCTGGCGGATGAAATGGTAAGGGGATTTCTCCCCGTGGTGCTGCTCGGTCTCGATCGTGTTCACGATGGAGGTCAGCGCCTGGTAGCAGGCGGCATCGAAGATATCGGTCTGCTCCGCTTCCTTCCAGTACATATAAGCGAGCTGAACGACGAAGCAGAGGGAGTCCAGCTCATATTTGCGTTCCCACATCCACGGGTTCAGGTTGCAGTCGTCCGTGTCCCGGTAATGCTTGTCATTTGCCGTCTCGTTGAAGGCATTGGTGTACGGATCAATATTCACATAGAACATCTGGCGGGCAATCAGGCCGCGGAGAATCCGCTGCAATTCAGGGTCGTTTTTGGCAAAAGGAATATAATGCCGCACCTGCTCCGTCGAATCGCGCAGCCACATGGCCGGAATATCGCCGGTGAACACGAAGGTCGTGCCGTCATCCAGCAGCTTGGTTGTAGTCTCCAGAGTGTTCGGGAAGCAGTTGCGGAACAACTGCTGCAGTTTCGGGTGATGCGCTAGCCGTTCATCGGCCTCATTCAGATAGGCGGTAATGGAAGCTGGCAGATTCATGGTGTAACTCCTCCTGGCATAGTCAATTTAGGGTTGTACGGTTTGCAGGGCATAGGTGACGATTTGAGCTTTACCGACAGAGCGGCGGAGAGTACCTTCATCCAGGACTTCCCGCTGTTTGCGCCGTTCCAGAATATCACTGGCATGGACAGCCTTCACCGGAAAATGCGGCGTCAGCGCGAGCTCCTGCTCCGCGCCCGCCAGATTGTACCAGCGCAGGATGATGTCCTCATGGTCTGCGGACATTTTGAAGGCCGACAGCGCCAGGGTGCGGCCCTGCCACTCCAGCGGCTGATAGACCGCAGGGAGGGAGCCCTCCTGCCAGCCGGTCTGGACCGCGAACCAAGGCACCTGGTACTGATAGGCCCAGGCACAAGCCTCCGTCCATTCCGCATCCCCGGCAAAGGGACGGACCGCGAACTCTACGGTCTGCTCACCAAGGCACTGGGCTTCCGGTGTAGGGAACACGCCCCAGTCACCAAGCTCCGATACGCTGCGCAGCAGGGTGACAGCAATCGTATTGCTGCCGTCCCGCAGCACCTCGTATTCGTTCAGCCCTTGGTTGGCCACCAGCAGTCCGGCGCGGCCGTCTGACACGCTGACATAAGCCTGCTGGTGCTGGGCATTGCTCGGATTGATCCAGTCCGCTGCCGGCTCAATCTCGCGTTCAGCAGCTTCAAAGATAGAATCGGCCCGCAGGGTGGAAGCCGCCAGCCCGGTAGGGACAAGCACACGCAGCCGGTGGTCCTTAGCCTGATTATTGAACGTGGCAGAGATCTGAACGCCGGTCCCGCTGGTCTCCAGGCTGATCCGGGTCACGATCCGCAGTGGTACCTGCTCCGCAGAGCGTCCGGCCTTACGTTGCCGGAACGGCACCATTCTGCGCTTCTCATCTTCGAACGAAGCATCGGCGGAAGCGGGAATCGCCCATTCATGCACGATTTCATACGTGATGCGGTAAGGCTTATGCTCAGCCAGCGAGATCCGGGCGGCAAGGCCCTTGGTCGTCAGTGCAGCATCGCCCTCGGGCTGGCGGAACACGTATTCATTCCCGATATCGCCGCAGTTCTCATAGACGCCGAGTCCGGTGAAGCTGCGGCCCGTCCGCTTGTCAGCCACATCGTAAGAACCGTCCTCGCGGATCTGAACGGCCAGGAATTCATTCTCCATCCCACGTTCCAGCAGCTTAAGCGGACCTTCAGCAGCAGTCCCGGCGGACTCATCCGCCGACTCTACCCAGGCGTAGGTGCTGTAGCCTAGCGGCGGCACCTGTGCAGCCTCGAAGGTCAGCCGGACCATCCGAGCCATATAAGGCTTGCGGAACTGGTCGTCCGGCAGCTCATAGCCGAACCGGGTGCCCAGATCCTCCGCCCGGCAAGCCACAGTCTGCCCTTCAGCGTCGAGCAGCCGTCCGTTCGCAAGCTCAAGCGTAAGCTGATCCAGCGCTTCGGCAATCGCCGCCGGATTCGGCCCTTCCTTGAAATAACGTTTGGCGAAGATCACCTCCACGCTAACTGTTCCGCTGCGCTCCCAGCCGGTAGTATTGAACACCGTCACTGGCCGGGCCGATTCGCCCCAGGCCGCAACCTTCCCGGTTCCGATCTGTGCGGATACCGCCTTCAGACTCTCTTCAATAATAGCTTCGCCAACATGGCGGCTCTTCTCGAAGCGGCTGATCATCTCCCGGTGAACCTCATCCACACTGCAGCCGCAGATGCTGTCATGCGGGTGGTTCTGCATCAGAGTCTTCCAGGCGTAGGTCAGCAGGGCATGGGGGTAGGCCTGCCCGCTGACCAGATAAGCGAGTGCCGCCAGCGGCTCGGCGCCCTTCTCCAGCAGCGTCTGGCCCTGCTGGTTAAGCTGCTTCAGATAGACACGGGCGGAAGCGGTATTCACCAGCGTCCCCCAGCCGTCCGTATGCTGGCTGCGCAGCTCGCCGTGCACGGTAACCAGATCCTCGGGCAGCGAAGGGGCCAGCGCCTTCAAGTATTGCTCGAAGCTGGAATGGACGAAGTCCGTGTCCGGGTAGAGCTTCCGGGCTGTCTCCAGCGCATCCGCGAGATCACGCTGCACCGGCTGATGATCACAGCCGTTCATGAACAGCAGCTCCGGGGTGGAGGCATATTTGCCGGCATCCGCGATTTTTCGGTCCCAGAAGACCTTGGCATCCTCAGCATCTACAGGCACCTCATTGCCGTTGCTGTACCAGTTCGCAAACAGTAGTCCAAGCAGGGCTGAGCCATCCGGGGATTCCCAGTACATCTCCGAGTATGGCGACTCATAGCTGGTGCTGTTCAGCTCGCCGACCATGTTATCGAAGCCTGTCGGCTTCACGCCGCGGCCGAACACCGCAGTCTCGATGTCAGCCTGCTTGAGCAGCTGCGGGGCTTGTCCCATATTGCCGAAGGAATCGGGGAAGTACCCGAGCTTCGAGATCACGCCATATTTCGCGGCGTCCTGATGGCCGATCAGCAGATTGCGCACATTGGCCTCGGAGCTGGTCAGGAATTCATCCTGGAGCACATACCAGGGACCGATGACAATCCGGCCTTCGCGGATGAACCGCTCCAATTGCTCTCTTTTCTCAGGATGCACCTGCAAATAATCTTCAATAATAATGGTCTGTCCGTCCAGGTGGAAATACCGGTAGCGCTCGTCCTGCTCCAGCGTCTCCAGCAGCTCGTTCATCAGCTTCGCCAGCAGCACATGGTGACGCTCATAAGGCATATACCATTCCCGGTCCCAGTGGGTGTGTGAGATCAGGTGGGCAGTTGTACGGGTCATGACAGAAACCTCCTATATCTTCAGTAGGGTGTTGTAGTGTCGGCATTCGTAGCAAATGTTTGCATACCTGCCCGGGGATCACAATATGTAACTTTTGCAGGGGGGAGAAGGGTTCATAATTCACACATTTACGGCAGACAGCCAGCGGCGGCACATACAAGCTATTAAGCCCGTAAGCCCCGTAACAGCGCGGTTTTACACTCCGTTAACATGACAATGCACAACCTACATATTTACGGTGTCAGCTTAGTTTCACTACAATTTGGGATGTAAGCGTTAGCAGGCAAGGCCATTGCAAGAATGCGAAGCGGATACAGATTTATGTGTAATGAAAACTAACATAGAGAGGAGTGGGAGAATGAAGGGGAACAAGTCCCTTGGCAAACGAATCTGGCAGAATTGGGAGCTCTATCTGTTCATGCTTCCCGCGTTACTGTATTTCTTCATCTTTCATTATGGTCCGATGTACGGCATTCAGATTGCCTTCAAAAACTTCGTACCTTCTAAAGGAATTACGGGCAGCGACTGGGTAGGCTTCGACCATTTCGAACGGTTCTTCAATTCTTATTTCTTCTGGGATCTGCTGTGGAACACATTCAGCATCAGCTTCTATGAGCTTGCCATCGGGTTCCCGCTGCCGATCATTCTGGCCCTGGCCTTCAATGAGGTCCGCAACGGCCCGTTCAAGAAGTCGGTCCAGACGGTTACCTATGCGCCGCATTTCATTTCAGTGGTCGTCATGGCGGGGATGATTATTACCTTCCTGTCGCCCTCCAGCGGAATGATTGTCCGGGCGATTGAATTCCTGGGCTTCCAGCCCGCACAGTTCCTGACCGACCCGGCCTGGTTCAAGACGGTATACGTCTTCTCAGGCGTCTGGCAGAGCACCGGGTGGGGGACGATTATCTATCTCGCAGCGCTGTCCGGCGTAGATCCACAGCTGCATGAAGCGGCCATCGTGGATGGAGCGAGCCGGATCAAGCGGGTGCTGCATATCAATCTGCCGACGATTATACCCACGATTACGATCATGCTGATTCTGAACATGGGTAACATTCTGGGCCTGGGCTTCGAGAAAATCCTGCTGCTGCAGAATTCGCTCAACATGGAAGCCTCCGATGTCATATCCACCTATGTCTACCGCGCCGGTCTGGTGAACGCCCAATACAGCTTCTCGACAGCTGTCGGATTGTTCAACTCGGTAGTCAATGTAATACTGCTCGTTACCGTGAACCGGATTGCCAAACGCACCAGTGAGAACAGCCTCTGGTAGAAAGGAGTTGAAGTCTATGGTTACTGCGATGAAAGAATCCAGGGGAGATAAGCTGTTTCTGATCAGCACCTACATCTATCTGTGCCTTGCGCTGGTAGTGGTCCTCTATCCGCTGATCTACATCCTGAGCGCGTCCATCAGTTCGCCGCAGGATGTCAATTCGGGCGCCATGTGGCTGTTCCCGAAGAATGTGACGCTGGACGGCTACAAGCTGGTGTTCGAGAACCCGAAGATCTGGAACGGATATCTCAATACCATCATCTACACAGCGGTGGGCACGTTGCTTAATCTGGCGGTTACACTGCCTGCTGCGTATGCGCTCAGCCGGTCTGATTTTGTCGGACGCCAGCTGTTCATGGGCCTCATTCTGTTCACGATGTTCTTCAGCGGCGGGCTGGTGCCGACGTATCTGCTCGTCAAGAACCTTGGCCTCATTAACAGCATGGGGGCGTTGATCCTGCCGGTGGCCGCATCGGTGTGGAACATCGTGGTCGCCCGCACCTTTTTCCAGTCCACCATTCCAAAAGAACTACAGGAAGCGGCCCACATTGACGGCTGTACGAATCTGAAGCTGTTCATCCGCATCATCCTGCCGCTGTCTGCGCCGATTGTCGCCGTGATGGCCTTGTTCTACGGGGTTGGACACTGGAACAGTTACTTCCCGTCCCTGATCTACTTGAACGATGAAGCCAAATATCCGCTGCAGATGGTGCTGCGCCAGATCCTGGTCCTGCAGGAGATGTCGGCCGAAACTACAGGCGCTGCGATCAACGGCGAGGTAGCTATGGCCATGAATAATAAGGCAGAGACAGCCTCGCTGGTCAAATACGGAGTTATCGTTGTGTCGACACTGCCGATTGTAGCGGTCTACCCGTTCCTGCAGCGTTATTTTGTCCAAGGGGTCATGATTGGCTCTGTGAAAGGCTAAAGGTTAAAATGTAATGAACCTAAGGGAGGAATTATTAATGCAGATCACACGTAAACCATGGAAGATTCTGCTGTCATCGGCTGTGATTGTTGGACTGCTGGCAGGCTGCGGGAGCTCGGGGGCAAATGAAGGTAAAACGGACAAGGGTACCGGAGAGGCTACAGTGAACAAAGAGGGCTTCCCGATTGTGAGTGAGCCGATCACTCTGTCCATGATGGCCCCGGATGTGGGCATCCAGAACTGGGAGAACATGCCGGTGCTCCAGCAGATGAAGGAGAAGACCGGGATTACGATGGAATATAAAAATGCGCCGAAGGACAGCTTCGATACCAAAAAGAATCTGGTGTTCGCCAGCGGCGATTACCCTGATATCTTCTACGCGGCCGGTCTGACGACTGCCGAGCAGATGAATTACGGCGAACAGGGGATTCTGATCCCGCTGGAGGACCTGATCGAAGAGTATGCCCCGAACTTCAAGGCGCTGCTGGAAGAGAACCCGGATGTGCGCAAATCGATTACCGCCCCGGACGGTCATATCTACTCCCTGCCGGTGGTGGAAATGAGCCAGCACTGGTACCGCAACCCGATGTGGTATAACGGCGACTTCCTGAAGGCGCTGAACATCGATAAGCTGCCGGAAACGACCGAGGAGCTGTACACCTACCTGAAGCGCGTGAAGGAGGAAGATCCGAACGGCAACGGAACCGCCGATGAAATTCCGATCTCTTCAGTGACGACAACGGCCGCGAACCTCCGCGATATCCGCACCTGGCTGCTGGGCGCTTTTGGCATCTATGAAGAAGAAATCTATGTAGACGATGCGGACAAGGTCCACTATACACCGCTTGAAGAAGGCTATAAGGAGTACCTGACGTATATGAACCGCCTGTGGTCCGAGGAGCTGCTGGATCATGAGAGCTTCTCACAGACAGCGGAGCAGAAGAAGGCCAAGGCGCAGAATAACCGCGTGGCGCTCTTTTCCGACTGGCACGCTTATATGACGAAGGGTGGAGAGCCGTCCACGTCAGATCCGATGTTCGCCCCGGTGCGCAGTGAATCGGTGTCCGCTCCGGCGATTGCCAAGAACAGAGGAATTACGACAGGCGCATTCGCCATTACGAACAGCAATCCTGCACCGGAAGCCTCACTGCGCTGGGTAGATTACCTCTATTCCTATGAAGGCGCTCTGTTCTTCAACAAAGGGCCGGAGGGTACGCTCTGGGAGTACACTGACAAAGAGAACCGCGTGAAGCAATATCTGCCTGTACCGGACGGCAAGGAAATGGAGGATTTCCGGGCCACCCTGACGCCGAACTACGGTATTCCTGCCCCAACCTTGTCCATGGATGACATTAACAAGGGGCTGAAGACAGACTTCGACCTCTGGGTAGAGCAGGAGACGAAGCAGAAGCTGCTGGATAAAGGCGCGCGGATTCCATTCCCGGCCCTGTTCCTCACGGTGGAAGAGCAGACGGAAATCAGCAGTCTGAATTCGGACCTGAGCACCTATGTGAAGCAGATGGAAGCGAAATTCATTACCGGAGCCGAGCCGCTGACCGGCTGGGATAACTATGTGGCCACTGTCAAGAAGATGGGCGGAGAACGTGTAGCCGAGATTAACCAGGCTGCCTATGACCGCTGGAAAACCAACTAAATCAGGCCCGGCAGAAAGGTGCTGTAAAAATGATCTATAAGGATAAAACACAATCTGTGGCGGATCGGGTACAGGACCTGCTGCAGCGCATGACGATTGGAGAGAAGGCTGGACAATTAGTCCAGCCTTTCGGCTGGCAGTGCTATGAGAAGCACGCGGACGGAACCACAGGCATGACGGAAGCCTTCAAGCGCCAGGTTGCTGCCGGAGGCGTCGGCTCCCTGTATGGGACGCTGCGTGCCGACCCGTGGACCGGGGTCACGCTGGAGACCGGCCTGTCCCCGAAGGAGGGGGCGGAGGCTGTTAATGCAATTCAGGCTTACGCGATGAAGGAGAGCAGGCTCGGGATACCGATTCTGTTCGGGGAAGAATGCTCCCACGGGCATATGGCTATCGGCGCCACTGTATTTCCGGTGCCGCTTGCGCTGGGCAGCATGTGGAACCCGGAGCTGTACCGGGAGATGTGCCGGGTGGTGGCGCTCGAGACCCGCAGCCAAGGCGGAGCGGCGACCTACTCGCCGGTGCTTGATGTGGTGCGTGATCCGCGCTGGGGCCGGACGGAGGAGACCTTCGGCGAAGATCCGTTCCTGATCGCGGCGATGGGTGTAGAAGCCGTGAAGGGCTTGCAGGGGGAACGGCTGGACGCGGAGGATTCCGTGCTGGCCACCTTGAAGCACTTCGCCGCCTACGGCAGCTCGGAAGGCGGGCGGAACTCCGCGCCTGTGCATATGGGACTGCGCGAGCTGCATGAGGTCGATCTGCTGCCGTTCCGTAAGGCGGTAGAGGCCGGGGCGCTGTCCATTATGACAGCGTACAACGAGATTGACGGCGTACCTTGTACGACGAACCGTTATCTTTTGCAGGATGTGCTTCGGGAGCAATGGGGCTTTGACGGGTTCGTGATCACGGACTGCGGAGCGCTGGGCATGCTGACGAATGGTCATAACACCGCAGATAGCGGAGAAACGGCTGTAGCCCAGGCACTGCTGGCCGGCATCGATATGGAGATGTCGGGCGAGATGTTCGAGCAGCATATCGCGTCCGCGATCGAGCATGGACGGCTGCAGGAATCCGATCTGGACCGCGCGGCAGCACGGATTCTGGAGCTGAAGTTCAAGCTCGGGTTATTCGACCGTCCCTATGCCGATCCTGAGCAGGCAGAGCAAATCATCGGCAAGCCGGAGCACCGGGAGCTGGCGCGGCGTATCGCCGGTGAGAGCATCATCATGCTGAAGAATGAGAACGCAGCGCTGCCGCTAAGCAAGGAGATTCGCAAGCTTGCCGTAATCGGTCCCAATGCGGATGCGCCGTACAACCAGCTTGGCGACTACACCTCGCCACAGCCCGCAGGCGCGATTGTTACCGTGCTGGACGGCATCCGGCAGGCGCTGGGCGGCGAAGCGGACAAGGTCCAGTACGCACCCGGCTGCCGGATCAAGGGCGATTCCCGCGAAGGCTTCGCCCCTGCGCTGGCCTGTGCGGCTGAAGCCGATGCGGTGGTGCTGGCGATCGGCGGCTCTAGCGCCAGAGACTTCGGTGAGGGGACGATTGATCTGCTCACCGGCGCTTCTGTCGTGACGGAACATTCCTGGAGCGATATGGAAAGCGGGGAGGGCATCGACCGGTCCACATTGAATCTGATGGGTGTGCAGCTTGAGCTGGCGCAGGAGCTTCACAAGCTGGGCAAGCCGCTGATTGTGGTCTATATCAACGGCCGTCCGATTGCCGAGCCTTGGATTGTAGAGCACGCCGACGCCATTCTGGAGGCGTGGTATCCGGGCCAGGAGGGCGGACATGCAATTGCCGATATCCTGTTCGGCGAGGTGAATCCTTCGGGGCGGCTGACGATCAGCGTTCCGAAGCATGTCGGCCAGCTTCCTGTGTATTACTATAAGCGGCGGACGAGAGGCAAAAGGTATCTGGAGACAGACTTCCACGCCGAATATCCCTTCGGCTATGGTCTTAGCTTCACTGAATTTGGGTACAGCAACCTGAAGGTGGAACCTCCTGTAATCTCTGCGGATGAAGAAGCGCTTGTCTCCGTGGATGTGACTAATAGGGGTGACCGGGCGGGCAGTGAGGTGGTACAGCTCTATATCTCTGACTTGGTCTCCTCCATTACCCGGCCCGAGAAGCAGCTGAAGGGCTTCCGCAAAATCAGCCTTCAGCCGGGAGACACGCAGACGGTAACGTTCCGTGTAGGCCGGGAGGAGCTGGAATATGTATCAGCGGATCTGACGCGGATCGTCGAGCCGGGAGAATTCGCGGTGATGGCAGGCCCTCACTCCGCAGAGTATCTGAGCGCGCCGCTCCAGGTCAGAGAGGAGGGCTAAGTCATGAAGCGAATGGAGCGGTTCACCGGATGGCTGGCCAAGCGGCAGTGGGCTGAGAAAATAGAGCTTGCGGAATGGACGATGCGCAAATCCCGTTACCTCACTCCGGGCTGCTATGAGCATGAGGAGGAACTGCATCAGGAGTACAACATTTCCCGGCTGGATGGCGGGTATGGTACTACGTATTTCCTTCAGCGGGAGATTACGGTTCCGGGGGATTGGGGACCGGAAGAAGCAGCGCTGCTCTATCTGGGACGCGGGGAAGGCCTCCTGAAGCTGGGCGGAGCGCCGTATCATGGCTTGGACAGCAATCACTGGTTCATTCCGCTGCCGTCTTATGCTCCGGGTGAACGGCTGAATCTGGACATCGAGCTGTATGATCCGGTGCCTGAGCCGGAGGACCCGCTGAACCGGCAGGCAGTGATTAAGCCGCCTCTGACGGGCATTGAAATTAAGCTTGTGCGCGTCAATCGCCCGGTATACAGCCTGCTGCATACGGTGCGAATCGTGCACGAAGCAGCCCTCCTGCTGCCGGAGGGTGACATGCGCCGCATCCGCAGCTTTAAGGCGCTGGAGCGGGTGATGGACGCGCTCTATATGAAGGAGGAGCTGCTGCTGGACTCTGAGGCCGTGACTGCGGCGGAACAGCAGCTAAGGTCGGCTGCGGCTGCGGAACGGTCCGCAGGGCTGAACCCCGGGACGATGCATATGGTCGGCCAGTCGCATATTGATGTGGCCTGGCTGTGGCCGGTCCGGGAGACGGTGCGCAAGGTCAGCCGGACCTTCTCCACCGTCTGCACCCTAATGGACAAGTACCCGGACTTCCGGTACTCGCAGAGCCAGCCCCAGCTCTATGCCTTCGCCAAGGAGCATTATCCCGAGCTGTACGGGCGGATCAAGGAGCGGATCGCTGAAGGCCGGTGGGAGCTGGTCGGAGGCATGTGGGTAGAGCCGGATCTGAACATTCCCGGCGGGGAGTCGCTGGTCCGGCAGATGCTGTACGGCCAGGGCTTTTATATGAAGGAATTCGGCAAGCATTCTACGATTGAATGGCTGCCGGATACCTTCGGCTATTGCGCCTCCCTGCCGCAGCTGCTGAAGCAGGCGGGCATCGATTATTTCATGACCACCAAGCTGGGCTGGAATGATACCAATCCCTTCCCGCATACCTTATTCCATTGGGTCGGCATAGACGGAACGAAGATTGTGGCCTATCAGAACCATGGGGTGAACGAGCATACCCACCCGAAGGATGTGCAGGAGCACTGGGAGGCCTACGCCCAGAAGGAAGAGCATGATGAGCTGATGCTGCTCTACGGCCACGGAGACGGAGGCGGCGGAGTCACTCATGAGATGCTGGAATATGTGGCCCGTACTGATCTCGCGCCGGGCCAGCCGGTCAGCGGATTCTCTACGGCCGAAGCCTTCTTCTCGGAGATCGGTGCGTGTCAGCCGGAGCTTCCGGCGTGGCACGGCGACCTCTATCTGGAGCTGCACCGGGGCACCTTCACGACCCATGCCTTCAATAAGCGCAGCAACCGCAAGGCGGAGATATTGTACCGGCAGGCGGAGATTTGGAGTGTGCTGGCGCAGAAGGACGGTGCGCTGGAGCTGGAGCAACCGGATCAGCCGGATGTGCAGCGTCTGCTGCCCGCCGGGGAGCTGGCCGAGGGCTGGAAGCTACTGCTGCTCAACCAGTTCCATGATATCATTCCGGGGACTTCCATCCCGGAGGTGTATACAACCTCGCGTGAGGAATACGCTGAGATCTTCCGTCTGGGCGGGCAGGTGCTGGACACTGCTCTGCACACTCTGGCAGGCCGGGTGAATACTTCGGGCGAAGGCCGTCCTTATGTGGTCTTCAACAGCCTGGGCTGGGAGCGGACGGAGGTCATCCGGCTGGAGGGTGGTCCTGAGCTGGCTGCTATGCAGGCCTTCGATGAAGACGGCCTGCTGCCGAGTGAGTGTTGGAACACGGAGGCTGGAGGAGACAGCTACACGCTGGCTGTGCAGGTCCGTAAGGTCCCGGCCTTCGGCTGCCGGACGGTCTGGCTGCGGGAGGCTGGGGAACCAGCCGGAGTAAGGCTTGAGCGGCAGGTTGATTCAGCCGCGGGAGACGGCTTCCCGGAGCAATGGGAGACGGACCATTATATCCTGAAGTTCAATGAAGACGGCGAGATCAGCCGCTGGTATGACACAAGCGCGGGCCGCGAGCTGCTCCAGCCCGGCCAGACCGGCAACCAGCTTCAGTTCTATCATGACACCCCGCCGCTGTGGGATGCCTGGGATATAGACCCGCGTTATGAGCAGCAGCCTGCGGGCAAGGCGAAGCTGCTGGACCGCTGTGTGGTCAGCAGCGGACTCGTGCAGACCGTGCTGAAGTTCCGCTGGCAGCTCGGTGAATCACAGATTGAGCAGGAGATTGTATTGCCCCGGAACAGCCTGAGAGTGGATTTCCGCACCAGCGTAAGCTGGAGGGAGCAGCATAAGCTGCTGAAGGTCGCTTTTCCGGTGGACATTGTGGCCGCGAAGGCTTCGTATGAGATCCCGTTCGGCGCGCTGGAGCGGCCGACCCACCGCAACACCAGCTGGGAGCAGGCGCAATTCGAGGTCTGCGGACACCGCTGGGCTGATCTGTCCGAGGGCGGCTATGGCGTCAGCCTGCTGAACGACTGCAAATACGGCTATGACATCCATGACGGCGTGCTTCGGCTCTCGCTGCTGCGTTCCCCGCGCTGGCCGGACCGTAATGCCGACCAGGGGGAGCATGAATTCACGTATTCGCTCTATCCGCACAGCGGAGAATGGCGTCAGGCCGATGTGGTACGGGAAGCGGCGGAGCTGAATGAGCCGTTGCTGGCCATTAGCGAAGCTGCACATTCCGGCCGCTATCCAAGCACCCATGCCTGGCTTGCCTTCCAGAGCCAGCACGTCATGCTCGACACGATCAAGCCTGCCGAGGACGGCAGCGGCACGATTGTCCGGCTGTATGAGGCGGCAGGCAGCAGAGAGACAGCCACGCTGGACTGGCAGGACGAGGACGTCCTCGCCTGCAGGGTCAACCTGCTGGAGAGCAAGACCGGCTCTGTGGAGACATCCGGCGGTGTGATTCCGCTGTCCTTCCGGCCTTATGAGGTCCAGACGCTTAAGCTATATAAGAAGCACGAATGAAATTAACTGAAAGCAAAGAAGCGGAGGGGAAATTTGGAACTGAAGGAGCGGTAGCGTCCGCCTGAAAGCTTTCCGTAGGAAAGCTAGCATCGGAAGCATAAGCTGTCACCGGATTTCAACCGCGACCAGCGGCTTGAATCAAGAAATCTGTATACGGGCAGCGGCCGAAAGTCCAAATGTTCACCGCAGTGACGATCAAGCTTCAAGTTCAAATCCTAAGTATTTCTTGTATACCACAGTGCTTCCTATATACCACGAACATCATTCGCAGGAGGAATAGACATGCAAATTACAAGACATCCCAATAATCCGATTGTCGTCCCGGGCGGCTATGAGTGGCGCAAGGTGACCGTGTTCAATCCTGCGGTTATCATCGATAACGGCAAGTTCTATATGATTGAGCGTACAGCCGGGTCCCTGACTCCGTGCAAGAACTTTCTGGGTCTACTGGAGAGCGAGGACGGCGTGAACTTCACCCATGTGAAGGATGAGCCGATTGTCACCCCGGATATGCTAGGCTTCCCGTACGGTAGCGTGCAGGACCCGCGTATTGTGAAGATTGACGGAACCTTCTACCTCAACTACGCCCTGCGCCCTTGCGCCATGAGCTATTATCCTACCGGGCGCGGCGTCCCTGAGCGCTCCATTCCGACCTACCCGGACGGTTGGGGGGAAGAGGAGGGCCACTGGCTGACCCGCTCCTCGATTCTGAAGTCAACCAATCTGCTGGACTGGGAGTTCGTCGCGGACACCACGCCGCTGGACATTAACGACCGGGACAACATCCTGTTTCCTGAGAAAATAAACGGCAAATTCGTGCTGCTCCGCCGCCCCGAAGAATATGTGGGCGAGGCTTACGGAACGGAGAAAGCCGCCATGTGGATTACCTATTCCGAGGATCTCGTGAATTGGGAAGAGCCCAAGCTGCTCGCCACCGCCGGGAACCTGTCCTGGGAATCGCGGAAGATCGGCGGCTCTACGCCTCCAATCCGTACAGACAAGGGCTGGCTGGTGCTCTATCACGGCGTAGATGAAGAGATCGTCTACCGCGTGGGGGCGATGCTGCTGGATCTGGAGCAGCCGGAGAAGATCATTGCCCGGACCCATAACTTCATTATGGAGCCGGAGACGTATTACGAGAAATTCGGCTTCCAGATTCCAAATGTCATCTTCCCGACCGGCAATGTGGTCAAGGACGGTCTGCTCTATATCTACTACGGCGTAACGGACACAGCGATCGCGCTCGCCACGGTGCCGCTGGATGAATTGGTGGAGCATATTCTGAAGGAAGCGGAGTAGGCGGCAGCTTCAGAAATCGGAGTAGGCAATGAAGTGGAGCAACCAGTCCCAGTTCCCCTACGGGCGAGGGGTTCACTCCCAACTGCCAGGGAACTCCTTTATAAGGCATTGAGGACATAAATGTTGCACTTTTTGCAGCTTCGGTTCGTACGTAGCCAGGTGTACAGGCGGATTGTTGCATAGAATTCAACAATCTGCCTGCTAAGCGGCCTGAAAAAGGTGAAATCCTGCCCTTTTTGCAACAATCGCGGATTCGGGCCAAATCGATACGGGAAATGTTGCATTTGTTGCAGAATTATAGGGGTGCTCACCAGATTTCAGGGGTTCAGGCTATTAACTATTCACAGGATAAATAATTGCTTGGACATCGCAATTTCAGGTTCAGCCTATCCACGGTTCAGCCTATCCACAGGGCGGAAGCCCCGCCTCAAACCGGTCTTTTCGCAGCGGCCCCCTTCAAGGCATGTTCCTTGCGGTATTGCCCCGGCGTCAGACCGGTTTCTTTTTTGAACTTGCGGATGAAATTGGGCGCATCCAGGTAACCGACCTGCTCGATGATCTCCTTGAGCGGTGCGCTGGTGTTCTCCAGCAGACGGATGACCTCGTCCACACGCCGCTGCCAGATATATTGCGAGAAATTGCTGCCAGTCTTCTCCTTGAAGCTCCGGCTTAAATAAGAGGTCGAGATGGCGAACTTCAGCGCTACATGCTCCAGGCTGAGGGTGTAATCTGCGAATTGCTGGTCCACGTACGCCAGAATGTCATCCATCAGGGAAGACTCACTGGTCTCGGTGTTCCGCTCGACCTGCGCGCAAATGGCGGAAGCCAGCGAGAGCAGCCGGCTCTCCAGCTCCTCTAATGTCTCGAAGGAGGTCAGCTCCGGCATATTGGTGAACACCTCATCCATACCAAGCTCGGAGGCGGTGCGCAGAAAAGCGTTCAGCAGATCGAAGCAGATACACCGCAGCAGATGAACCTGCAGCAGCTCGTCCTTGATCGTGTCAATGGTGTCGGTAATCATCTGGGCCGCTACCGATTCGTTGCCCTGCTTCAGACTCTGTTCCAGCTTCAGCATGGTTTTACGCGGAATCCAGAAGCTCTCGGCAGCGGCAGGGTTCAGCTCCGCAAGCTGCTCGAAGTAGGTGACCTGGCCGCTGCGCCGGATCATCCGGTGCTCCAGCGCGGCGGCGGCTTCAATGAAAGACTGGTTCAGCCGGGCGAGATCACGGTAGGCCATACCGACACCGATACTCAGCGCAAGCTGCGAGTGTTCACGGATCACATCCTGAATCGCTTCAATCACCTGCTCCATCCGGCTCTGAACGGGCAGTTCTCCCTCCCCTGGAAGGGAGATGATCAGGGCGAACTGGTCCTTGACCGAGAATTCAATTCCGAAGATCTGCGCATCCGGGCCCGGCAGGCAGATATTGCTCAGCATCTCCTGCAGCAGATGGCGTTCCTGCCAGGACTTGCCGCCCGGAGCGGTATCATCCCAGGACAGGATGGCCGAGAAGTAGAGGCCCTGTCCCTGCGGATGCCGGAAGCCTGCGCTCAGGATCATCTGTTCAATCTCGGGATCATCCGGCTGGCCGTGCTTGAGCAGCAGCAGCATGCACTGGTTGCGGACAAAAGGCTCCTGGAGATCAATCCGGGCACTGTAGTCATGAAGCGTCTGCCGGATGGACTCCCATTCATCGCGCAGCTTCGGAGCCTCATTGCTGTTGCCTCTCGGCTTGGCGAACTCCATCAGATCGCGGATCGGGTGATACTGCCGCTTGGCCAGCAGCAGCGCGGCCGCTATGCCTGTAACGACTGTAATACAGAAGACAATCAAAATCAGTGTCTGGACATGGGCAACGCGGCTGAAGAACTGGAAGCTGGGCATCGTGGTGACGTAGGTCCAGCCATTCTCCTCCGACTGCACGGACACGACGGAGTACTGTTCCCCGTCCAGCTCCAGATTGTGTATCCCCGGCTCAAGGGCGGATAGGGTCTGAAGCTCGTTCTGGGGAAAGCTGACGCCATGGCTGTTCGCGGTCAGCACCTCGCCGGAGGGGCCGAAGATATAGCTGCTGCCTGAGAAATCGCTCAGAACCGAATCCATAACGCCGGTAAGATTAGATTCCTTCATCAGATAGACGACCGTCCCGTAAGGGAAAGGGTCATTCGGCTTCACCGGGACAAGCATGGCGAGCATCGGCTCCATCCGGGAATTGACAGTCACATTCTCGGCAGGACGGACGAGCGGCTGACGGGTCTCGTTCAAGTCGCGCCGCAGCTCCTCCGGGGTCCAGCGCTCGAACTGATAGAGGGTATCGAAGGTGACATGAAGATCAGCCAGGCCGCGATAAGAATAGATATTGGAATCACCGTGGAAGTAGAGGAACAGATCCTCCGCGATGCTGCTGCTGGCCTTGTAATTGGCCAGTGCCTGAATCGCCTCCAGACTGTAATAGGGATGCCGGACCATATAAGGAGTCAGATGCTTGTCATAGGCGATTCTTCCGGCGATCTCCTGAAGCTCGTTCATCCGGCCGTCGATGGTGCTTTTCACCTGATTGAGCTGATTGACATTTGACTGTTCAATTTCGACCCGCAGGCCCTTGACGGCGTTTTCATAGACGAAGATGGTAACACCTGTGAGCGGGATCAGGAACATGAGGATATAGGAAAAAGCATATTTCAGCAGCAGCCTTGACTTGAAATGATTCCAGGTCAGCCGGAACCGGTTCAGCAAGGATGGCTGGGGTGCGGAATTAGCCATACAGCAGTACCTCCAGTGTTAAGATATTCGGACTAGAAATCTAGGATGGAACCTCTTGACTCAGAAATTGCAGTTATCTTCTGGATTACACTTGTGCTACTATAAACATTATAACATTATAATCTTTAGAGTGAAGCAGCTTTATATTTTTATAAGAGGACGGCACGGCCGTTACTACTTGTTAAATATAAGGATCTATGGAGTTCATGTCATTAATCATTTTTTGTAATTCCCCTGTAAATCTGTAATTGAAGAAGGAGATGGGACGAGTGGGCACAGAGAACGTGCTGCGCAATTTGCGGCTGGTGGACGGCCGGACGGTAGATATCTCCATTCAGGATGGGATCATCACCGCGATTACCCCGCCGGGCCAGGCAGGAGGCAGGACCCTGCTGGACTGCTCCGGGTTATACGGCTCCAGCGGATGGATTGATCTGCATGTACATGCTGTGCCGGAGCTTGACCCCTACGGCGATGTGATCGACGAGATCGGGGTGAAGCAGGGAGTGACGACAGTGGTGGATGCCGGAAGCTGCGGGGCAGACCGGATCGGGGCTTTTTATAGTGCCAGTCTTCTGGCGGATACAAGGGTATTCGCGCTGCTCAATATCTCAAGAATCGGCCTTACGCGGACCGATGAGCTCTCCAAGCTGGACTGGATTGACCGAAACTGCGCACTTGCAGCAGTAGAGGCTTATCCTGAATTCATCGTCGGCCTGAAAGCCCGCATCAGCCAAAGCGTCGTCAAAGACAGCGGCATACAGCCGCTTAAGCTGGCGCGTACCTTATCGGATGAGATGAAGCTCCCGCTCATGGTGCATATCGGCTCCGCTCCGCCTGCCATCTGCGAAGTGCTGGAGCTGCTGCGGGCAGGCGATGTAATTACCCATTACCTGAACGGCAAAGCCAATAATCTGTTCCAGGCGGACGGCACTCCGCTGCCGGAGCTGCTGGCTGCTGTAGCCCGGGGCGTCCGGCTGGATGTAGGACACGGCACCGCAAGCTTCTCCTTCCGGGTGGCGGAGCAGGCGAAGGCGGCTGGTATCGGGCTGAATACGATCAGCACAGACATCTACCGGGGCAACCGGTTGAATGGTCCAGTGTACAGTATGGCGGATGTACTGACCAAATTCCTCTATCTCGGCTACAGCCTGGGAGAGGTGATCCGTGCAGTCACAAGCAGCGCCGCAGCGTGGCTCGGCAAGCCGGAGCTTGGGCAGATCCGGGTAGGCGGGCAGGCCAACCTGACTTTGTTCGCTCTGGAAGCCGGAGAGAAGCAGCTTATGGACTCGGAGGGCGATGTCCGGACCGCGAATCACTATATTGAAGCAAAAGGAGTCTTTATCAATGGATCACTCATTACAAGCTAAATATGGATTGAAGCGTGTGATTAATGCCAGTGGAAGAATGAGCATCCTTGGTGTATCTGCGCCAACAGATTCGGTGATGGAGGCAATGAAGCAGGGCGGGCAGCAGTACGTGGAGATTGCGGATCTGGTGGACAAATCGGGAGCGTACATCGCCCGTCTGCTCGGCTCGGAAGGGGCTGTTGTCGTGAATTCGGCCTCCAGCGGCATTGCGCTGTCGGTGGCAGCCATTGTGACCGCCGGAGATCCCCGCCTCAGTCTGCGGCTGCACCAGGAGCCGGTGCTGAAGAATGAGATCATTATGCTGAAGGGCCATAATGTGCAGTATGGAGCGCCGGTGGAGACGATGGTTTTCCTTGGCGGCGGCCGGGTGGTTGAAGCGGGATATGCCAACGAAGGCCGTGCAGAGCATATTGAACAGGCCATCGGTGAACGTACCGCAGCGATCCTCTATGTGAAATCCCACCACGCCGTCCAGAAGAATATGATCTCGGTGGAGGAAGCCTGGGAGGTGGCACAGCGCAGGGGAGTACCGATGATTGTCGATGCGGCTGCGGAGGAGGATCTGCGGAAGTATGTCCAGTATTCCGATCTGGCCATCTACAGCGGCTCGAAGGCTGTGGAAGGTCCAACTTCTGGCATTGTAGCGGGCGGGAAGAAATACACCCAGTGGCTGAAGGTGCAGCTGCACGGGATCGGCCGCAGCATGAAGGTCGGCAAAGAGACGACCTTCGGACTGCTCAAGGCTCTGGACGAGTACCAGGACAAGGCGGACAACAGCCAGCAGGAGAAGCAGGCACTGGAGGCGCTTCAGCCGCTGGCCGGTCTTCCCGGAGTGTCGGTCCGCACCGTGCAGGATGAAGCGGGCCGGGCGATTTACCGGGGACGCATCCAGATTGATGCTGCTGCTGCGGGCGTGGATGCAAGGGAGGTCAATGACCGCCTGCGGGAAGGCGAGATTGCAGTGTATACCCGGGACTATGGAGTGAAGCAAGGGTATTTCGATATCGATCCAAGGCCGCTGCAAGGCGATGATCTGCAGGTCATTGTCAGCAGAATTCATGAGATTATAGGGGGCAGATCATAATGAGCAAGATTCAGGAGCGATTCTATAAGAACAGAGCGGCACTGAATGTACTGGCCGGCAGTATCAGGAATGCCAAGGATATATACGAGGCTGCCGAAGGGCATGTTCTGGTAGGCGTACTCTCCAAAAATTACGCCAACGCCAGGGAAGCATCCGCCGCTATGACGGAATATGGACAGGTGATTCAGGACGCCGTATCCATCGGGCTTGGAGCCGGGGACAACCGCCAGGCGGCGGTAGTCGCAGAGATTGCTTCAAGCTATGCGGGCAGCCATATCAATCAGGTGTTTCCGGCTGTAGGAGCGACCCGGGCCAATCTGGGAGCAAAAGATAGCTGGATTAACAGCCTGGTCTCTCCCTGCGGACAGCCCGGTTATGTCAATATATCCACCGGCCCGGTCAGCTCGGGGAATGCTTCGCAGGCCATCGTTCCGGTGCACGCCGCGATCGCTCTGGTCCGGGACATGGGCGGCAATGCGCTCAAATATTATCCGATGAAGGGGCTGGAGCTGGAAGAAGAGTATCGTGCGGTAGCCAAGGCCTGCGGAGAAGCCGGATTTGCCCTGGAGCCTACGGGCGGCATCGATCTGGATAACTTCGCGCCCATTCTGGAGATTGCGCTTCAGGCGGGTGTACCGCAGGTTATCCCGCATGTCTATTCCTCGATCATTGATCCGCAGACCGGAAGCACGAATGTGCAGGATGTCCGCACACTGCTTGGTACGATGAAATCGCTGGTGGACCGGTATGCCTAGAATTGCTGCATTTGGCGAAGTGATGATGCGGCTGCAGGTTCCGGGGGTGGAGACACTGGCCCAGAGCAGCAGGCTGGAGTACTCTTTTTCGGGCAGCGGGGTAAATGTAACGGCAGCGCTGGCCAGATATGGCCATAACGGAGCATTAATCACGACCTTGCCGGAGACTCCGGTAGGGGAAGCCGCGATTGCTTATCTGCGCAAGCTTGGGGTAGATACGTCACTGATCCGCAGGGGCGGCAAGCACCTCGGGATGTACTTCCTGGAGAACGGGTTCGGTGCCCGCCCCGGAAGAGTCACGTATACCGACCGGCTGGGCAGCAGCTTCAATACCGCTGAGGCTGATCAGTATGATATGGCGGCGCTGGCTTCCCGGGTGGATGTGCTTCATCTATGCGGCATTACGCTGGCTATGAATGACAGGGTGCGCGGGCAAATGAAGCAGCTTGCGGCAGAGGTGAAGCGTGCGGGGGGCAGGGTGGTATTCGACTGTAACTACCGTCCGGCATTATGGGGCGAGGAGGGGTATGCTAAGGCCCGCCCGCATTACGAAGAGCTGCTTACGCTTGCCGATCTGGTGCTGATGAACGAGAAGGATGCGCTGTACATTCTTGGCACCGCAGCGGCAGATTATGATAGAATAACACAGTTGAAGCAAGCGGTTCCCGCTGTGGCGGAGCGCTTCGGAATCGCCGCAGCAGCGGGCACCCACCGTGAGATTAACGCAGACAATTCGCATTCCCTCACAGGATATCTGTACCGTCAAGGTACGTTCGCGTTCTCCCGTAAGCTCACCTTCCCTGTGTATGACCGGATCGGTGCCGGGGATGCTTTTGCCAGTGCCATTATTCATGGTGAATTGCAGGATTATCCGCAGCAGCAGACGGTGGATATGGCAGCGGCCGCAGCGATGCTGGCCCATACCATCCCGGGCGATACAGCGTTGTTCACCGAGAGCGAGGTGCTCCGCGCGCTGGATGGCCATACCTCAGATGTTGAAAGGTAGTGAACGTAAGGTGTCTCTGAAACGCAAGCAAGGCCCCTTATACCAGCAGATCCAGAAGATCCTCAAGGACCGGATTCTGCACGGGGTATACCCGCTCGGCAGCATTATCCCTTCCGAGCCGCAGCTGGAGAAAGAGTTCGGTGTCAGCAAAATGACGGTCCGCGGCGCGGTCCAGGAGCTGGCCCAGGAAGGCTATGTGCAGAAGAAAAGCGGTGTCGGAACCATTGTCATGCGCAATACCGCCTATCAGAAGCTCTCTAAGGGCAAACGGTTCACAGAGCTGCTGGTTGAAGCAGGTCATAAGCTGGAAAAGAAGCTGCTGAGCACAAGTCTGGTCACCAATGAGACTGGGACAGAGGAATACAGCCGCTACGGGCCGTATTGCCAGCGGATTGAACGTCTGTATATTCTGGATGGACAGCCTTATATCCATCTGGTGCACTTCTTGACGGCAGCAGCCCTGCCGGGCGGAGGGTCGGCAGAGCTGGGGGAGGACATCCAGTCCCTGTACGACTCGCTGGAGGAGAACGACATCGTGCTGGAGAACTTCAGGGACCGGTTTTTTGTCGAGTCAGCACCACCCGAGGTATGCCTGCTGCTGAAGCTTCCGCCGGGGACGCCTGTGCTGAAGCGCCTGCGCAACTCCTATGACGGGGAAGGCAGGCTGATCGAACACAGCATCGGCAGCTATAATACGGAGCTCCATCATTATCTGGTCAGCTACGACACCTGAGGCTCGTCACTCTCATTCTATGCTACGGTTGCACACAAGCTCGCTTGTAGGTAACTGTAGCATTTTTGCTTATATAGATTGAACTTGAAAATATACGGAAAGGGAAAGTGGCGGAGGGGAATTTTGGAACTGTAGGAGCGAGAGCGTCCGCCTGATAGTACATATTCGGTTCATATTCTGTTCATATTGTCGTCATAAAGAGTACATCTTCGTTCGGTAAGCTTGCATTAACGGCAATGAAGCAAGCTTACTACCAGTTAAGATAGGGGAAGATGAACATGAGACCATCGGCGAATAACATAATGGGAAATCAAACGGGGTTCAAGAAACTGCGCAAGATTCTGCTTAAAATATTGGGAGCCATCCTGCTCGCTATTGTGATTTTTGTGGGGATTGTGTATATCACGAATGTAATCAGCAGCAATGCGGAGGCCAAAAGGATAGAGCCTTACGGCCAGCATGTATCCGTAGACGGCAAGAATATGAATGTGTTCATTCAAGGCGACGGCCCGGACACGGTTGTGCTGCTTCCCGGCTTCGGAACAGCTTCACCGGCGCTTGATTTCAAGCTGCTCATTGACGAGCTGTCTCCACATTATAAGGTTGTAGTTGTTGAGCCTTTCGGCTATGGCTTAAGCGATGCGACGAAGAAAGAACGAACCTCAGAGAACATCGTAAGTGAAATCCATGAAGCACTGCAGCAGCTCAATATTGACCGTTACATCCTTATGGGCCATTCCATTTCAGGAATTTACAGTCTGGATTATGTGAACAAATATACTGATGAAGTCAGTGCATTTGTCGGACTGGATAACAGTGTACCCTCGCTGAGCGAGAAGAAAATAGAGTCTTCAGAGACAAGCATGGTTAAATGGTTCCGCAATCTGGGGTTCGCCCGGCTGCAATTGAAGCTGAGTGCTGACCCTTATGAGGGACTGGCATATGATGAACATACCAAAGAACAATTGAAACTGCTGATACAGAGAAATATGTATAACACCACTCTGTTAAATGAGGCAGAAAACATGTACTCCAGCTTTAGAGGGGCTGAACAGCGAGGGGTAACGTTCCCTCCTAATCTTCCTGTCCTTCTTTTTGTTCAAGCAGAGCATCCGGCAACCGATCAATGGATTCCTGAGCATGAGAAGCTGATCCAGAATTCCGTACATGCAGACATGGAGCTGCTGGATGCCAATCATTATTTGTACCGTTCCCATCCCAAAGAAATTGCGGAGAAATTCATGAGCTTCATGAAGGGGATAGCGCAGCAGCCATGAGGCTATGCCGGGGCTTACTAAACTTAATAAAACACAGTGAATTAATAAGAATTTTATCTTTTCAAATGACATGGTTTGTGAGAGAATAGGTACAATCTTATAGAGTTAACATTTGACATTACCTATTTTAGAGGAGGAAATACCCATGTCAGAAGAGCGCAAGCTGTCCTTTGAAACCCTCGCCATCCACGCAGGCCAGGAGATTGATCCCACTACTTTAGCCCGTGCCGTGCCGCTGTATCAGACTACATCCTACGGTTTCCGGGATGCGGAGCATGCTGCTAATCTGTTCGCGCTCAAGGAGTTCGGCAACATCTATACCCGGCTGATGAATCCGACCACCGATGTGTTTGAGCAGCGTCTTGCCGCGCTGGAGGGCGGGGCAGGGGCACTGGCGACCGCTTCCGGAGCAGCAGCGATTTCCTTCTCTATTTTGAATATTGCCGGGGCAGGGGATGAGATTGTCTCCTCCGCAAGCCTGTACGGCGGAACTTATAATTTGTTCTCCACGACGCTGCCCAAGCTGGGCATTAAGGTGAATTTTGTGGATTCCGATAACCCGGAGAACTTCCGGGCAGCGATTACGGACAAGACCAAGGCGCTCTACGCTGAGACGATTGGTAATCCGCAAGGGAACGTTCTGGATATCGAAAAGGTTGCAGCCATCGCCCACGAGCACGGGATTCCGCTGATTGTAGACAACACCTTCCCAAGTCCGTATCTGCTGCGTCCGATTGAATTCGGGGCGGATATCGTCGTGCACTCGGCGACCAAATTCATCGGCGGCCACGGTACCTCTATCGGCGGAGTCATCGTGGATGGCGGCAAGTTCGACTGGAAGGCCAGCGGCAAGTTCCCGGGCCTGACCGAGCCGGACCCGAGCTACCACGGGGTAGTTTACACTGAAGCGGTCGGTCCGATTGCTTATATCATCAAGGCGCGGGTTCAACTGCTTCGTGACCTAGGCGCGGCCATTTCACCGTTCAACTCGTGGATGCTTTTGCAGGGTCTCGAAACGCTGCACCTGCGTCTGGAGCGCCACAGCCAGAATGCACTCAAGGTTGCCCAGTATCTGGAGGCGCATGATTCGGTAGAGTGGGTCAGCTATGCTGGACTACAGAGTCACCC
This sequence comes from Paenibacillus sp. FSL M7-0896, assembly GCF_037975415.1. Classification (NCBI taxonomy): domain Bacteria; kingdom Bacillati; phylum Bacillota; class Bacilli; order Caryophanales; family Paenibacillaceae; genus Paenibacillus; species Paenibacillus sp. FSL M7-0896. The sequence goes on along the minus strand of NZ_CP150250.1, from coordinate 6,347,751 downwards.
TTCGTATGAGCTGGCACAGAAATATCTGCCTAAGGGCCAGGGCGCGATTCTGACCTTCGGAATTAAGGGCGGGGCGGCCGCAGGGGTGAAGCTGATCGAGAACGTGAAGCTGTTCTCCCATCTGGCCAATGTCGGCGATTCCAAGTCGCTGATCATCCACCCGGCGAGCACCACTCACCAGCAGCTGTCGGACGAAGAACAGATTACCGCCGGTGTTACACCGGAGCTGCTGCGCTTGTCCATCGGTACTGAATCCATCGACGATATCCTCTATGATCTGGAGCAGGCGATCGCTGCCAGCCAGCAGGCTTAGGCGCTGTTCCTTGCAGCATAGGAAGAGGAATTACAGACCACTGTTTGATGCAGCGTATTTCTGCATTAGGCAGTGGTCTTGTTTTTTAGCAGGAGGTGGGTTTGGGAGTAATGGGAAGAGAGAGGAGTGTCAGCGGGGGAATAGTTTGTGAGTAAAACGGTTGGTGAGGTATGTGTTCGCGCTGAAGTTGCACGGCAATTGTACTTTCTGCAATGGATTAGGCCATTTTCGGCGTTAAAATCCGTTCTAATGTATTCCATACAACAGATTTCCGGCATACGGCCCCAAAACACCCCTCCCGCTAAAATCTGCTGTACAAACTGCAATAGATCGCTTTTTGCAACCGCTAAAGAGAAGATCTGCTGTAGTAAATACATTAGATCAGCTATGGACCATGCCGAACCCGAATCCCAACCCCGGTTCAAAGCCATTAGAGACTGACAACAAAATATGTGAAAGTTATTTCCTACCCACTTGAGCTCGCTCCACTTACTTCAGTTTACTCACTCACTTCAGCTCGCCCGATTTACTTCAGCTTACTCACCCACTCCAGCTCGCCCGACTTACTCCAGCTTACTCACCGACTTCAACTCGCCCGCCTACTCCAACTCGCGTACTTCCCTCAACTCGCCGCCCCACCGTGTCCACTACCCATTCGGGTAAGATGCAGCCGCATTCATTTGATACCGTTTGCATATTTCAGCATCATTGCCCGTAACTATAGAATGAAGCATGTGAGGTGTTGACAGCAGTCCTGAGAGGAACAGCACGGCAGTAATCCTAGTGAGAAAAGGTGGGTGCGAGGATGAAGGTTGAACGCCAGCAGAATGAGGGTCCAAAGTATGAGGAGCATCCGTTCCAGTCTGACCCCGGTGGCCGGGCGGCTGGTACAGAGATGAGCCAGTCCGCATCTGTAGCCTCCGCCGCAGCGGAATTTCTTGCTGAGGGGGACCGGCGCAAGAGTAACGTGAGTACGAGTCGCACGTATATCCGCCGTCCCGGGGAGCGCCAGGCCTTCCTGGTGCTGCGCGAGGGCAGGGGGGACGGGGCTGTCCGCCGTGAGCCGCCCGGCGTCTACCCTGCGGGGCCCTGCCTGATCCGGGGCGAGGAATGGCTGCACGAGCCGGAACTGTCGGCGCTCTACTCGCGCTGGATGTCGTGCGGGGATGAGGAGCCGGTGCAGGCTGAGCGTATCCTGCAGCGGATCTATCACCGGCTGCGGGCTGCTGCTGCCGACCTCCTGGAGTCGGCGGACGGCGTATGGGCCGCAGTCACTCTGCCTTACACGGCAGAGCTCGCCGCCCGCCCGGACCGGCTGGCCACGCTGCAGGATGCGCAGCTTGGCGCGCTGTTCGCCGCCGCCCTGCACAGCCAGCGGCTGGGCGGCGACAGCCGCATTGACCTGCTGGCGCCGTACCCCGCCAGCCTGGAGGAATTCGCGGCGCAGCGCGAATTCATTGAGGGCGTGGCCGAGCAGACTATCGGCCACGCTTATGCGGCAGCCTGCCGCATCGGGGCGCTGCTCGCGCCCGATGTGGGGCCGGCTGCCGCCGGGGAAATCGCGCGTATCGCCGATTTCCTGGTGCTGGACGGCGCGGCGGAGGAGGCCGCGCCCGGGGAGAACGCCGCCGAGGGCTTCGCGCAGGCGGCGGCTGGGGTGCTGGCCGCCGTGCGCCGGGTGCGGCCGGCGGCGGCAGTGCTCGCCGCGGGGGCACCGGCGGCGTACGCGCTGGCCGATCTGTATGAGATCGGCCTGAGCGGGGTCTTCTGCGGCGCGGCCCAGCGGACCGACGCGCTGCTGCGGGCGGCCTGCCTCACCTGGATAGCGAGGCAGGAGCATCCTGATGCTGCCGCCGGAGGTTGGCAGTAGGTGGAAGTATCTGGCGGTAGCTGGCGGTAGCTGGCAGTAGCGGCGGCCTGGCCTGCCTACACTGTCTGGTCTGCCGCGAGTAGCGGGATCGGCCAGGCAACGACTGATACAGCGCTCTATTCTCCACCATCTGCACAAACGTATGCCAACGAAATACCCGCAAAACACTCGAAAACCCACAACAAACCTCAACAACCAACAACAACCCGATTTCGCCAAGCCCTGGGGCTGCGCGGAATCGGGTTTTTAAACTAACTTATAGGTGTGTTTTATGTCGTATGATTTATCTCATGTGTTTTAAGTAATGTGTTTTAATTTCATATGATTAGGGAAGCACACTCCATTTTGCGGCGTAATGCGGCTATGCTTGGAGCTCCAAGTTTTCATTCGCAGCGATCATTCAGCGGTAGTTGTATTCTGTACATTTAAAACCTGCGAAAAGGAAGACTTTTCTCTTCTAAGTGTAGTTGGTACAACTAAATTAGCCCGAATGAGCAAGAATCCAGCTATAGCGTTATTATAATTGTACGAAATACAGTTAAACGAATATTCGGCGGTACAACAGACGATTTAGATGTACAGAGTGCAATTAAGTATGCCGCCTACACGTTACTCGGGCACGGCACGGTTAGAGTTATAGCTGTGGTGTGCTGAGGCTGAAGGGAGGACTCTTGTGGCAGCTCGGTGGGGGCTGATCGGGATTGGAACTAGTTGACTGCATTGTCACAGCCCCAGTTACAGCTATAATCTCAGTTTCAACGACAGACCCAAGTCTCAGCCCAGCCTCAAGTCTCAGCCTAGCCACCGTCCAAGTTTAGCCACAGTCTCCCCCGAATTTTCTCTCTATTCAGCTCTCTAGCCCTCATTCAGCTCCCGAGTCTCACTCCAATCCTACCCTAGCTTCACCGTCACCCCGCCCGGGATGCGGCGGGTTTCATCCCCCACAGAGACCCATACCTCCGTTGCCGAAGGGTTATATACCATCTCCTGCGAAGCAGAGAAGCGCAGTCCTTGAAGGGCGGACAGGTAGTCCACAATCTCGATATTGGTGGCATACCAGATGTTTTCGTGGCCGCCCATCACAGCGGCGAACTGCTCCAGCTCCTGCCAGTTGTCATCGTCATTGAACTCATAGCTGTGTCCCCAGACATAGAGAAGCTGCATATGCGAGAAGCGGGGCTTCTCCTCCAGGAACTTTTTGCCCAGGGCCAGCATCTCCTTGTGGTGGCAGGTAGGGTGCCAAGCCAACAGGTTGTCCGGCAGGCTGAAGCTGCGGTGCGAATTCACCGTGCGGGAATACTCAATGCCCATGGCAGGCAGCAGGCCGATCACCTGATCATCGTAATTGCCGAACGGATAGGACATGCCCCTTACCGGATAACCGGCCAGCGCTTCCAGCGCCTTGCGGTCGGTCAGAATCTCATCCGCGATCCCCTCGCGCGGAGTCATGGTAAGGAAAGGATGAGTACTGGTATGTGCTGAGATCTCATGCCCCTCATAGAGCGCAGCCACTTCGTCTTCAGTGATATAGCCTTCCTTGCCGAAGAACCCCGAATTCAAATGGAAGGATCCCTTCAGCCCATGCCGGTTAAGGATCTCCACAAGACGTCTGTCGTAGATTCTTCCATCATCCCAGCTCGTTGTTAGCGCTTTAGAAACTCCGCCCGGAAAAAGATCAAACTTAATTCTCATTACCTGTTACCCTCCCAGATTTCTTTATACAGAATTAGAACGTGAGCATGTACTCCTTCTACTCATGTACTCCTCCAACTGAGGAATACAGCTCTATTATGAACAATGCCAGAAGTGAAAGCGATTAGCAAGATTCTTGTTAATGGACGGCAATGCGGCGCTTGACTACACTGGGGTTGCGAACAGCTAAACAGCCGGGAACAGGCTCCAGGCTCTAGGCTCCAGGCTCTAGGCTCTAGGCTCCAGGTTTGAGGTTCCAGGTTTGAGGTTCCAGGTTTCAGGCTACAGGTTTCCGGTTCAGAACAGGACATTGCAGAAGGAGGAGCATTATGGAAGCAGTATCACGGACAGTACTCGAAGGCCATATCGCCCGCGTCATTGAGCGGATGAAGGATATGAGAGGCTCCATTCATGAAACCGCACCCATCGGCATCATCTCTATGGACAATTGGGAGTGGCCTCAGGGGGTTGGACTATTTGCCTTATACAGCTATTACCGGGAAACCGGGGAACAGGAGATTCTACACTACCTGACGGGCTGGTTCGACAGCAAGCTTGACGGAGGCATTCCGGCGAAAAATGTTAATACGATGTGTCCGATGCTTACCCTTAGCTATCTGGCAGAGGAGACCGGGCGCGCGGATTATATGCAGCTGTGCCGGGAATGGCTGGAGTATGCGCTGCATGAGATGCCGCGCACGGAGGAAGGCGGTCTTCAGCATGAAGTGACCGGCAGTCCGAATACCGGGCAGCTCTGGGACGACACGCTGTATATGACGGTGTTGTTTGTGGCCCGGATGGGGATCGTGCTGAAGGAGGAGGCGTGTATACAGGAGAGCATCCGCCAGTTTCTCGTCCACCTGAAGTATCTGACCGATCCCGTGACCGGCTTGTTCTTTCACGGCTGGACCTTCGAGGGCGGCCATCACTTTGCCCGGGCCCTGTGGGCACGCGGCAATTCCTGGTATACCGCCGGGCTCGTGGATTATCTGGAGATGGTGGAGCTGCCGTCAGGGGTGAGCAGCTTCCTGCTGTCCTCCCTTGCGCGGCAGGTACGCAAGCTGACAGAGCTGCAAGCCCCGGAAGGCGCATGGCATACCTTGCTGGACGACAGCAGCTCGTATCTGGAGACCTCGGCCACCGCCGCTTTTGCTTACGGGATGCTGAAGGCGGTGCGGCAAGGACTGCTGCCTGAGGATTGCCGCAAGCCTGCAATGGCGGCACTGCATTATGTGCTGGGCCAGATCGATGAAGAAGGGGTGGTGCAGGGCGTCTCCTACGGCACGGGGATGGGCGCTACGCTTGACGACTACCGGGAGATTCCGGTCTGCCCGATGCCCTACGGGCAATCCATGGCCCTGCTGCTGCTGGTGGAGGCGATGAAGCATGTATAATCCCGCCAGCACCCATTCTGCCAGCATCAATTCCGCCAGCATCAATTCCGCCACCAAGGGGCTGCCGGGGCTGGACCGGATTGCCTTCCATAACGTGGCCGAGCTGGAGCCGGCAGCGGGCTACGGCGTGCACCTCCGCCGCATTCCCCGCAGCGTCAGGGAGCATCTGAACGAGCGGGGCCGGTTCATCGCCGGGGAAGCGGGCGGCTGTGAGCTCAGGTTCGTCACACCGGCTCCGAATATCCGTGTCACGCTGACCTTGCCGGAGACGGGTGGCAGCGTAACGGTATACAAGGGCGGGCTTTTCCACTCCAGGCATGAGCTTCAGGCCGGGAGCATACGCACCCTCCAGCTAAGCGAACCGCCGCGTCTGGCGATGGCGGAGCGTGAGCTGCTGATGGAAGCGGGCTTCGCGCCGGAGGTATGGCGGATCTGCTTCGGACGGTATGCTTGTGTGGTCTGTGGCATCGAGACCTTCGGCCATCCGCTCCGCCCGCCGGTGGAAGGGGAGATTCCCCGCACACGCTGGATTGCTTACGGCTCATCCATCACGTATGGAGAGAACAGCAGCCTGCCGTATATTGCCCACGCGGCAAGAAAGCTGGCGGCCGATGTGCTCAATCTCGGCATGAGCGGCTCCTGCCATTGTGAACGGGAGATGAGCAACTATCTTGCGGCGCAGGAGGACTGGTCATTCATGACGCTGGAGCTGGGCGTGAACATGCGTGACCACCTGTCGCCGGATGAATTCCGTGAGCGGAGCGGCTACCTGCTTGACCAGCTGGTGAGCAGACATCCCGGGAAGCCGGTAGCGGTGATCACGATGTATCCCAACTTTGCGGTGTTCCCCGGCAGCGGAATCGCGGAGAAGGATCTTCAGTTCAACGACATTCTGCGCAGTCATGTGCAGCGTCTGTCCCAGCCCAAGCTGAGCCTGATCGAAGGAAGCCGGGTGCTGGATGATCTGGCCGGGCTGTCCTGCGACCTGATTCACCCGGGGGATGAGGGACATATACGGATGGGTGAGAATCTGGCCCGGGAGCTGGCCGGAATTCTGTAACCCCAGGCGGTATAAGGGTTCGCGCCGATTAACAGAAAAACTGAATATTGCCCTAACCCGCTGAAGCGGCTATGGTGAGGACATGAAATCGGCCATTTCAGCTCCATCGCAAGACTTAATCATGCACGAGCAGGATCACGCACAACATGCAAGCGAAAGGAGGCACCGAAAATGAAAGCGAATACAAGCAGTGAAGCGGTGCTGCGGCTGGACACTTCACGGCAGAGCGGAAGCAGCCGTAAGCGCTTCTGGCAGACCCGGCGTTTCAAGAACAATGTTCCCCTGTGGGTCATGTTCGTTCCGGTTATCGCATTTTATATGATTTTCAAATACACCCCCATGCTGGGGCTGGTTATCGCCTTCAAGAACTATACCTTCTATGAAGGGGTATGGGGCAGCCAGTGGGTCGGCATGGACAATTTCACCAATCTATTCACCCAGGCACAGTCGGTGCAGATTATCCGCAATACGCTTGTGCTCAGTATATTATCCGTGCTGGTCAGCTTTCCGTTCCCGATAGCCCTGGCGATTATGCTGAATGAAGTCAGGAACAAGTGGTTCAAAAAATCAGTCCAGACCCTCGTCTACCTGCCGTACTTTTTCTCCTGGGTCATTGTCGGCGGGCTGGTAGTAACGATCTTTGCCCAGACCGGGGTAGCCAATGCGGTAGTTGAGAAGCTGACCGGCCAGGCTTTTCCCTTCCTGTTCAAGGAGTGGTCCTGGGTCTCGATCTTCCTCGGCTCGGGAATCTGGAAGGATGCGGGCTTCAATGCAATTATCTATCTGGCTGCGCTGACCTCCATCGACCCCAGTCTCTATGAGGCGGCGAGTATGGACGGAGCAGGCAAATGGAAGCAGATCCGCCATATCACGCTGCCCGGGATCAGTCCGACCATCGTCATTATGCTGATTCTGGCCATGGGACGGGTGATGGAGGTGGGCTTCGACCATGTCTACGTGCTGCAGAATTCGATTGTATCGGGGATCTCCGAGGTCATCAGCACCTACATCTACGCGATTGGACTGCAAGGCGGACAGTTCAGCCTGACGGCTGCTCTGGGGATGTTCGATTCCCTGGTTGCGCTGACTCTGGTGCTGATCTCCAACGCCATTGCCCGGCGCTTCAATAAAGGCTTGTGGTAACAGGAGGGACACTATGCAAAGTACAAACGGTGAAAAAGTATTCTATAGCTTCAATTATCTGCTCCTGACCCTGGCAGGCATTCTGTGTCTGCTGCCGCTGCTCCATCTGGCTTCTCTGTCACTCAGCGGCAAGGATGCGGTGCTGTCCGGTTTTGTCACCCTGTGGCCGGTGGATTTCACGCTAAGCTCATATACGATGCTCTTTGAAGGAACGCCGGTGGTGCGCGCCTTCGGCAACAGCCTGCTGATTACCCTGGTCGGTGTGGCGGCCAGTATGCTGTTCACCATTTTCGCCGCGTATCCTCTGTCCCGCCGTGATTTCTACGGAAGACGCACGCTGACGCTGGCGATTGTGTTCACGATGCTGTTCACCGGCGGACTGATCCCGACCTATCTCGTGGTCAGCAGTCTCGGTCTGGTCGATTCCTATGCAGCCCTGTGGCTGCCGGCTCTGGTCAGCACGTATAATATGATGATTATGCGTTCCTTCTTTGAGAACATCCCGGAGGAGCTGGTGGAAGCGGCGAGAATTGACGGCTCCGGCGAATGGCGGCTGCTGGCGGGCATTATTCTGCCGTTGTCCCTGCCTGTGCTGGCGACAATCGGTCTCTTTTACGGCGTGTATTACTGGAACTCCTTCTTCAACGTCATGATCTACATGAACAGCCCGGAGAAAATCAATCTGACCGTACTGATCCAGCAGATGGTGAAGAGCCAGGCCGTCCTGCAGGAGCTGAATACGATGAACTCGCAGGAGGTGGTCAACATTACACCGGAAGGCATCAAGGCTGCGGGGATTATGGTCATGGTTATTCCGATGCTGATTGTCTATCCGCTGCTGCAGCGTTATTTTGTCAAAGGCGTAACCATCGGGGCCATCAAGGGCTGACCGCTGCTGCGCCATACTGCAAGTACCAGAATGCCATTATAGGAGGGTCATATTCATATGTACAATTCACCCCGGCTTAGAAAAACAACCGCTGCCGGTGCAGCATCCCTGCTGCTCGCAATCGCGGTAACAGGCTGCGGCGGCGGCAATGCCGCCACGCAGGGCACAGACAAGGGAGAGGGCTCCGGGAAGCGCGGGGCCATCACCGTCTCCCTGTATGACCGCGGCTCCGTACCCGCAGAAGAGGGGACAATGAGCGACAACCGCTGGACGAAATGGGTCAACGAGAACGGGCCAGTGAATGTCAAATACGTTACGGTGCCGCGCTTCGAATCCCTGCAAAAGTTCAACGTGCTGTTCGCCTCGAAATCCGCCCCCGATCTGATCTTTGAATTTGATACCGCTTACCAGGGGCAGCTCTATAACCAGAAGCAGCTTCTGCCGCTGGATGACCTGATTGAGAAAAGCAGTACAGAATATAAGGCAATGCTGGAGAAGTATCCGGCGCTGCGCAAGGCAGGCACCATGGCAGACGGCAAGCTGTATACGGTGGGGCGTCCGATCCAGTTCGGCCCGCAGCATTATCTGTTTATCCGCAACGACTGGCTGAAGAAGCTGAATCTGCAGGTGCCCACCACACCGGAGGAGCTGCTGAAGGTCGCGAAGGCCTTCACAGAGCAGGACCCGGACGGCAACGGCAAAGCGGATACGTATGGAACCGGGCTCAGCTTCGTGGCCGGTATTATTTTGAACAACATGTTCGGCACCGGGTTCACGCTGTTCGGCGAAGACCAGTACCCATGGGTACTGGAGAATGACCAGGTGGTGCATGACTGGGATCGAATTAAGGCAGCAGTTTCTTTCCAGAAGGCGCTGTATGCGGCCGGGGTGGTGGATAAGGACTTCGTGACCGATAAGAACGGCGAGAAGCAGAAGCAGGACTGGATCTCCGGCAAGCTGGGCATTTACGGCGGTAACGGGGCCGATGTCAGCACCTATGAGACACTTAAGAAGAACTCCCCGGAGGCCGAGGTGATTCCGATTGCCCTGCCAACGACGGAATTCGGCCAGTTCAGCCCGACGCTGACCTCACCGATCCAGATGACCGGTATGGTGAATGCAGCGGCCAAGGACCCTGAGTCCGTCATGAAAATGATTGATTTCATGGTGACAGAGACCTATACCACCACGATCCAGAACGGGATCGAAGGGGTCCATTACAAGAAAACCGCCGATGGCCGTGCCGAGGTGATCGACCCGGAGAAGAACAAGAAGGAGCTGGAGTATAACCGCGATATGGGAATGCTCACCCCGCTTATTGGCAAGAATTACGGGCTGAAGAACAAGGTGAACCCTACACCGGCGGAGCAGGATTTTATCGCAATCTATGAAATGGCCGAGAAGCTGTATTTGAACCCTGACCGTCCGATTGTCGGCATTACGCAGAAGGCCTTCCTGCCGCTGCTGCCTCAGGAGCTGACCCAGATCAACACCAATGCGAATAAAACGATTCTCGACCGGGCCATGCAGGCCATCGTGAATTCCGATCCGGCTTCGGTGGACCAGTTCATTGCGGAGGCCAAGGGCATCTGGGAGAAGGCGGGCGGACCCAAGGTCGATGAGTTCTACGCAGCCTGGTATCAGGACAATAAAGCGGATGCCATCATGCTGAAGGATATTTATGAGATGGGCAAGCAGCTGAGCACGGTAGAGTAACAGATGAATTCAAGCACAGGGGGCGGGCAGCGTTGAAGCATGAGGTTAGACAGATTCTCGAAAAAAGCTATGCCGCCGCCTCGGCGGATAGTGTAATCGAAGCCGGGCTGGTCCGCTATGACCGGCCCGGGCATACCCGGCAGGTCGCTCAGCTGCCGTATTGCCATGAGGCCCGGTTCTCGGCCGGATTTTATGCTTACGGCACCTTGCTGGGAGAGCTGGATGAAGCGGCAGGGCTGGAGATGCTCGAAGCGATTGCCGCGCTGCAATTCACTGACCCGGAGCACCCGGATTACGGAGGCTTCCTCTGGTACCGGGAGGAGAGCATGATCCAGGATTCCAATGCGGCCTTCTTCATCCTCATGCCGCTGGTGGCGGTGCGCCTCAGCAGTCCCGGCGTCTTCCCGGCCAGCCATCTGGAGATTATGCAGCGCATGTTCCGGCATGCGGCTGCCTGGTTCTCCAAGGAATGCCGGACACCGGAGCTGTTCTACCCGAACAAGACGATGAGTGACGGGGCGATGCTGCTGGCGGTGGCCCACTTCCTCGGAGAACCTGAGTATCTCCAGACGGCAACTGCCTATTTCAAGCGGTGGGAGGAATATACGGTCCGCCGGGGCTGGGGCTGGGGAGAGAATATCAGCCTTGTCTATCAAGGGGTGATGATGAATGCGCTGAGCATTGCCGGTTCTGTGCTGCGGGAGCATGCCCGTGAGCTGGCCGGGCGGCTGTCTGTGCAGATGGATGCTCTGAAAGGACTGCTCCTCTTCCATGACGGAGAGGAATTCGTTCCCTCGATCCGCAGCTATAACTTCCGGGGAGAGACTTGGCGGCAGAGCCTGCTGTGGACGATTGCCGGTGTGACCGGGGTCAGCGCTCTGGCGGAGCAGACCTTTTCCCTTAACGATATGGCGGGGTTCCTGCTGTTTGCGGCAGATTTGCAGCCCCGGGAGAACGCCCCGGCTGCGCTGCCGGTCCCGCGGATTCGTGAGGAGCGGATCTTCGATGCCTCGCGTTCCTATACCTGGATCGGGCAGCATACCCGGCTGGGCAGCATCAACCGTTTCCCGGTGATGCCGGGCAGCTACCAGCATCCGTCCTGGGGGCTGGGCTGGCAGAGCTTCCCGGTCAGCTTCAGCGTGAAGGATCAGCAGGTATCCTATCTGCGGTGGTACGTGGATGATTCCGCCGCCGTGCGAACGCATCCGGCGGAGGAGTACCGCAGCGCCTATCTGATGCCCGCATTGTTCGCCGAGCCGCTGTACCCGGAGGTGGAGACGCGCTCCGCCCAGCAGGGGAATGCGCTGGTGGTGGTCCGCTCGATGACCCGGGTGCATAACCGGGCAGCGGAGATTGCCGATGAATGGCTGATCCACCGCTATGACGGCGAGGTGGAAGCTGTATTGAATACTGCCGGGGACAGGGAATGGCTGGTGATGCGTTACCCGGGCTGCGCGGTAGCGGTCACGGCGCTCAGCGGCCTGGACTCCAAGGCGGAAGCTCACGCCGTACTGCCTGTTACGGTGGTGCGGGAGGAAGGACGGATCAGGCTCCGCCAGATTCTCTACTCCGGCAGCAGCACGATGCTGGCACTGCCCCGCCTGGAAGCGGGCTGGGCGGTGGTATGTCTGGACGAAGCAGCGGAGTCAGCGGATATCCAGAGGTTGCTCGATACGGTGACGATTGAGGATACGGTGAGGGATGACCGGGAGGTGCCGCGCGAGCCGTGGGCCTCTATACGCAGCATTGTGCTGACTGCGGGCGACCAGCCCCCGGTTCAGCTCACCGTTGATCCATACGCCCCTTAACCACGCGGTTCAAGCGGCAAGGTTTGCCGTGCCCCGATTGAGATGCAAGCGGAAACGGGGGTGGGAGCACCATACTTAATTGCACTTTGTACAAGTAAATCGCCCAATGTACCGCCGAATATACGTTTAGCTGTATTTCGTACAACTAAAATCCCCCTATACCCCGCTTCTCACCCATTTGGGTGAATTTAGTTGTACAGACTACAGTTAGAAGACGAAATCCTGCCTGTTCACCGTTTTTAAATGTACAAAGTACAACTATCGCTGAATGTTCGCGTCGAACGCAACTCCATAGAGGCCGCATTTAATTATTTCCGTATCTATGGGCTGCATCTATGGAATGAATTCACTGCTTAACTTCGGATGCTCTACCGGAACACTATACTTGCTTCCCTACGGAAAGGTGGCTATTATGAGAAAATCAAGTCGGAAACCGTTTTTTGTATACGCTATCATTTTGGTTCTGCTGATGGGTCTGCTTCCGGCAGACCTTGGTTCTGTGGCCCGGGCGGATAGTAATTATAAGCTGGAGGAGACCTTTGAATCTTATAGTCCCGGTGCGAAGCCGGCCGGCTGGACGATCAAGACACCTCCCCAGGGAGTGAGTGTGGGGGTGCAGGCGTGGGAGGGGTATCCCGGCAAGCTGCTGGAGCTCCAGCAGACCAGCAAGCTCGCCAGCAGCTACAGCATCAGCAGATCCGTTACAGATGTGACGTACAGAAGCATGTTCAGCTATTCGTTCAGAGCGGAGCAGACCGGAGCGGTGATCTACCTGCCCACCCCGCAGAGCGGCTCTGTGACGCTGGTGAAATTCGCCATTAATAATGGTGCGTTCAGCTATATGAAAAAAGGTGCCGGATCGTGGACCTCCGTACTGCCAATATCGGCAGGGGTGTGGTATGACGTACGGGTGGCCCTCGACAGCGGCAGCCATACCTTCGATCTGTCCATTGACGGCAAGCGTCTGCTGACGAAGGAGCCAATGGCCGAGGGAGGAGCGTTAGCCTTATTCTACATGGGTTTTTATAAGGACAGCATCGGCAAGATAGGTTTTGACGATTTTATTGTAAGCGGATACAAGCAGGCGGTAAGTGCAGCCTTCTCCCAGCAGTCTTACGGGCTGCGAAGAGGGGAGAAGCTGTCCTTGCCGCTCCAGTTCACACCTGCAGATGCAACGGATCAGACTGCAGCCTGGTCCACCGGCAGCGAGGAGGTGGCAACTGTGGACGCCAACGGTCTGGTTACCGGCATCCGTGAGGGGGTGACGACCGTTACGGCTGAGCCGAACGAAGCGCTTCCGGCGGTAACCGCTACGGTAGCCGTCTACGAAGATCCGATCACGGATATTGTATTGGCTCCGCTTCAGCGGGCGGTTCCCGCAGGCTCCCGTGTGCTGTTACAGGCAACAGTAACACCGGAAGACAATACGGATACAGGCATCCTGTGGGGAACGGAGGATGAGAGCATCGCCGTGATTGACCGCTACGGAGAGCTGACGGGGGTAAGCGCCGGAACAACTACCGTGTTCGTCACGGATGAGACCGGAAGCGTCCGGGCCGAGACATCCGTTACCGTAACCGGACGGACAACCGGACAGGAGCTGTATGTCGCTCCGGGCGGGGACGACAACAACAATGACGGCACGGAAGCCTCGCCCTTCCGGACGATTGCCCGGGCGCAGGCCGAGGTCCGGCAGCTGAATGAGGATATGGACGCTGACATCATCGTCAATCTGCGGGAAGGGACCTATACGCTGACGGAACCGCTGGAATTCACACCGGAGGATTCCGGGACGAACGGATATTTTGTCACCTACCGCAGCTATCCCGGGGAGCAGGCGGCCATCAGCGGCGGGCGGTCCGTCACAGGCTGGACGGTGTTTGACAGCGCCAAGGGCATCTACCGGGCAAATGTCGGAACCGGCCTTCAGACAAGGCAGCTGTTCGTGGATGGTATCCGGGCAGTCCGGGCCCGGAGCACAGCGGGACTCGTGAATCCGCTGAAGACGGCAACCGGCTATACCTCGGATAATACGGAGCTGGCCGGGTGGAGCAATACGTCCGATATGGAGCTGGTGTTCAATGAGCTGTGGACGAATTCCCGGATTAAGGTAGAGTCGGTAACCGCTTCAGGCGGCAAAGCACAGATAGTCCTGCAGGAGCCGGGCCGGAGCGCGGTCTTTAACCGGGGATTAACCTCGGCGACTGTGCCCGTCTATTACGAGAATGCTATGGAGCTGCTGGATGAGTCCGGGGAATGGTACTATAACCGGAATGAAGGTATGCTGTATTACAAACCGCGTGCCTGGGAGGATCTGTCCACGGCCGGGGTTGTGGTTCCGGTACTGGAGCAGCTCGCCACAGTGTATGGTGTATCTGCTGACGAACCGGTGCGCAATCTGAATTTTGAAGGCCTGAAATTTATGTACACCACCTGGAACCGCCCGAGTACGGCGGCGGGACATTCCGATTCACAGAATAACCATCTGCGTTATCCGTCCATCCCCGATGAGCTGACCGAGGCGGCGGTGATGCTGGAGCTGGCGAATACAGTGAATTTCCGCAGCAACGAGTTCACCAAGCTGGGGATTACAGCGGTACGGATGCAGAATGGCGTTCAGAACAGCCTGATCGAGGGCAACCGCTTCTATGATATTTCCGGCAGCGCACTGAACGTGGGCCAGCCGAATTCGGCAGACCGCAATATCTATCATCCGGCAGACCCCCGGCTGCTGATGAAGAATAATGATGTGCTGAACAATGTGATTCATGATATCGGCATCGATTATAAATCAGCGTCCGCCGTATCGGCAGGGTATCCGGTGGACATGGATATCAGCCATAATGAGATGTACAATCTGCCTTATAGCGGAACCCATATCGGCTACGGCTGGGATAAGCTGTTCGATGCTGCCACCCGGAACGTCAAGATTCAGAATAATCTGATCTATGACCTCATGGGCATGGGCTTGCGTGACGGAGGCGCCATTTACAGTCTTGGCCCGACAGGAGCCACAGCCGAAGGTAAAAACCTGGTCAGCGGCAACTACATCCGCAACCAGATGGACGGCAATGCCGTTCTCTACACGGATGAAGGGTCTGCCTATTGGAGCTTCGAGCATAACGTCATTGATCTGAAGGACGCTCCGCTCTGGCATTCTCCGCTCCGCTGGGCGATGGCGTATGTGCCGACCATCCATGATGTGGATTTCGTGAACAACTATACGACAACAGACGGATACACCAACAACGGGCGCAATGTGCTGTTCCAGAATAATCTGGTCCAGCCGGATGCCGCCTGGCCGCAGGCGGCCCTGTCCATTATCGAGCAGGCGGGGCTTCAGCCGGAATACGCCTCTGGCGCAGAAGGGCAGGTCAGCCGCTGGAGGCTTGCTCCGCTTAAGCTGGCCGCCGGTGCAAGCGGGCAGGTATCCCTCCAGGCGCTGGACGGCAAAGACCGGCCGCTGGGTACAGCGTCGAGCACCTTCTTCTATAGCATTCTCGATCCGGCAGTGGCCTCGGTTAGCAGCGGGGGTGAGGTCACCGGACTGAGCCAGGGACAGACGAAGCTTGTAGTGAGCATCCTGAACGGCTCGATGCTGCGCACCCTCAGTGCGGATGTGTTCGTGGGAGACACCCTGTCCACGGTTCTTCTGGAGGGGCACGACGGCCATGTTGCTTACATCCGTGAAGGCGCAGACCTGCAATTGCAGCCTTATGGCGAGACGCTGTTCGGCAACCGTGAGGAGCTGGATGCGGTCACCTATACCAGCAGCGATCCTTCCATCGTCAGCGTCAGCGGGAACGGCCTGTTAACGGCCCATCAGACCGGCTCGGCCACCCTGACCCTCTCTACGGAGTATTTGGGCACTGTGACGCAGGGGCAATATGAGGTTAAGGTATGGAATGAGGAGAGTGCCTACGATCATACCCTGCAAGGCGAGGTGCAGGACTCAGGCGGCTGGTATGTAGCGGCAACGGCCAACGGGCTGAAGGAGAGCGGGACGGACACGCTGACCCTGCGGGCACCCGGCGGCCATATCATCTACCAGAACCGCAAATATCAGAATGAGCTGCTGGATTTCACTATGACAATCAATGACAGCCCTGCCTCCTCCAGCTGGTATGCCCTGATGCTGAATAATCAGAGCAAGGAGCTGAGCTACAGCACCGGCAGCATGTATCTGGTGGTCGTTGGAGCCTCGGGCATTGAGCTGCACCGCTTCAACAGCGGGGTGCGGACCGTGATCTATGGCGCAATCGAGGGCCTGCCCAGCCTGGGCGGACCGGCGATTCCTAATTCGTTCCTGCCCTTCGGGGAGCGCAAACGGGTTCAGCTCGGTGCTTTTCAAGAATCCGGGGGTGTGCGCCTGATCCTGAAGGTTAACGGGGTGCAGGTATTCAATTATCTGGACACCGCCGCCGGGGCCATTGGGGAAGCCGGGTACTTCGGGCTGGTCTCCCGCAATGCGAGCACGGAGCTGGGATACTGACAGCATAAGCTTATGAACCCGGGTGCGCAGCCCATATCATTAATAAGATAGCCAACATCTGGACTTACAGGGGATGACACCGATGCATAAGAAATGGCTGTACCGACTGATTCTTTCCTATCTGCCGATCCTGTTTGCTGTGGTGTTCTGCCTGATTATTCTGTTCTTCGTGACTTTAAATGAAGCGATGGAGAGGCAGACCGCGAAGGCCAACGGCGTATATGCAGAGAATGTGCTGCAGATTGTAGATACTACCCTGCGCAATCTGGAGACCATGACGATCAAAAGCCTGCTGATGGATGATCAGGTGGGCAGTTATTTTGACCGTCCGGGGAAGCTTGATCCTTACCGCGATTACGGGGTAACGGAGGTGCTGCTGGATTTCATGTCGCCGCTGCCGATGATTGAGTCGGTCTATTTATACCGTGCGGCTGACGGCAAGGTGCTGATGCAGCATTTCTCCTCGCGTCTGCCGGACTTCGGGGACCGCAGCTTCATAGAGTCTTCCATGAAGAATACCGGCAGTCCGGTCTGGAGCGGAATTCGTGAGCTGCAGCTGTTCTCCGGCGAGGATCAGCGGAAATCAGTCATTTCGCTGGTGGAGCAGGTGCCGTATTTCTCCGGTGAGCAGGGGCTGATTGTCATTAACGTGCGGAAGCAGTCGCTGCAGGCGCTGATTCAGGAGATGAACATGGCGAATACGGAGATTTGCCTGAAGGATGCGGCGGGACGCGCTTTTGCCGGGGGAGAGGCCTGCTCCGGGCCGCAGGTTCATAGTCAGGCAGTCAGCCGCAAATCCTCCTATACCGGCTGGACGATCCAGGTAGGCATGGAGCGTGCCAAGGCCTTCTCTCTGTTGTCTGCCTTCTCCAATGTCTGGGCGGTCCTGGGGTTCGCCGCGATCATCGGCGGTATCGCCGCCATGACGTATATCAGCCACCGGAATTACCGTCCGATTGAGCAGGTCATGAGCCGGATCTACTCCTTCGGGGAGGACCGTGCCTTCGGCTGGAAGCCGCAGAGCAAGGAAGGCGACGAATTCGCCTTCATCGGCCATGCGCTGGAGAGCCTGATCGAGCAGACCAACAGCTATGAGCAGCAGCAGGCCGAGGGGATTCTGCACAGGCGGAATCAGTTATTCAAGGAGCTGCTGGAGAACAGCGGCCAGATGTCGGCGGATAACTGGAGCCGGGAAGCGAAACGGATCGGGATGGACGGTGAATTCGCTGGTGCGGTGGTGGGCATTGCCGAGATTGATTTCTATGAGGCTTTTGCTGCAGATTACTCGGCCCGGGATCAGGCATTGTTCAAATTCACGCTGCGCAGTGTGATTCAGGAGATTGCCGAGAAGGAAGGGGGTTCCCTGTGGACCGAGTGGATCGGACCGGGCCGTCTGGGACTGCTGTTCCGCCGCTCTGCGGATGAGGAGACAGCGGACATCGCAGAGAAGACGCTACTCATTGCCGAGTCTGCCCGGTCCTGGGTGAAGCAGCATCTCAAGTTCACGGCTACCTTCGGCCTCAGCGGACCCGCCGCCGGTCTCAGCGGCTTATCCGTCGCGTACCGCCAGGCCCTGGGGGCGCTGGAGCGCAAAATCACCGCCGGTCCAGGCCGCGTCTATGCGGCGCCAGCCGAAAAGCCGCTGCCTCCGGCAGAAGGCATGGATGTGCTGGTTCAGGCCATCGGCGCTGTTCCCCAGCTCTACCGGCTGGGGAATGCGGAGTGGAAGCCGCTGATTGAGCGGATCTTTGCACTGCTGGCAGGCGGCAACTACTCCAAGGAGGATATCGTCCGGCTGCTGAGGCTGCTGGAGACGGGGCTGTCCCGGGAGATGCAGGAGCTGCCGCCGGAGATGAAGGGGATCTGGAACAACGGGCGGCTGCGGGGAATTCCGCATTCGCCGGAATCTTTTGAATGGATTGAGGAGCTGCATGGAGAACTGGTCTCTTCGCTGGAGGAGATGGAGGAGGCGCTGCGCAGCCTGCGGATGAACCGTGAGCAGTATACGCTTGCCAATAAGGTGCGCGAATACATCGCCTGTAATTACGCTGATCCCGACTTCTCCCTGACCCATGTTGCCGACAGCTTCGCCATGAACACCAAGACGGTAAGCCGGATCTTCAAGGAGGAGATCGGCGAGAACTTCGTCGATTATCTGGCCCGCCTGCGTATGGAGGAGGCCAAGCGCCTGCTGACCGGAACCTCCGATCCGGTGCAGCGCATCGCGGAGCGCGTGGGGTATCTGTACCCCATGTCCTTCATCCGCGTCTTCAAGAAGCTCGAAGGCATCACACCCGGCGAATACCGCAAAGCCCAGGGCAGTCCCCTGCATGGTGGTGATAGTGAGGGTGATGGGGAGAGTTAGGCTCATGTGGCCATGTGATGTGAGCGGGGCGCACAGCGATTAGCCGGTTATAGTTGGCGAAGCTACGGGGGTATAGGTGTGTAACAAGACGGCCGGGGTTTCCGGCCGTCTTGTTCGTCTGCTTGCTGCTGAGTCGCTGCCATTCTGGAAAATAACATCGGCGCACGAATGAAGTGCATAAACACACCACATTTTCGCAAATTCACCGTTGGCGCATGTATGCTGATTTCCGCATACATTGGGTCCATGTGCCTGCGTGCGAGCTGAATGTATGCTGATTTCCGCATACATTGGTTCACGTGTCTGCGTGCGAGCTGAATGTATGCTGATTTCCGCATACATTGGTTCACGTGTCTGCGTGCGAGCTGAATGTATGCTGATTTCCGCATACATTGGTTCACGTGTCTGCGTGCGAGCTAAATGTATGCTGTTTTCCGCATACATTTGGTCCATGTGCCTGCGTGCGAGCTGAATGTATGCTGTTTTCCGCATACATTTGGTCCACGTGCCTGCGTGCGAGCTGAATGTATGCTGATTTCCGCATACATTGGTTCACGTGTCTGCGTGCGAGCTGAATGTATGCTGTTTTCCGCATACATTGGTTCACGTGCCTGCGTGCGAGCTGAATGTATGCTGTTTTCCGCATACATTGGTTCATGTGCCTGCGTGCGAGCTCAATGATGAAGGGTATAAATACACTACATTTCCGTAAATCTACCGTTGGCGCACGGATGAAGGGATAAATACACCGTATTTACTGGAATAGCACTGTTGGCGCAAGAGTCAAGTGTATATGTCCCCCCCAGTGCCGGCGTTGGCAGGCCTCGATCAGCATCTTATTTTCTCCCGGAACAAGATTCTCCTTTATTCTGAAACATCGGCGGGTGGTCTGCACAGCGCTGACAGTAAGCCCGGATTCGGTTGCCGCATCATGTGCACGTATAGCTGCATTTTTGCATGTCGTTATTATGCTAAAGAAGGGCATGATCGTCAAGGAATCGGCCCGCCGGATACGTTACTCTAGAAGGGTAGATGACATAAGGCTGGAGGGACACGATGCAGCGTTGTTTATATAGAGCCGAGTGCAGGGAGGCTACTAATCCATCAGCGTTCTGGGAGGCACAGACCGGGCTGCTGAATGAATGCATGGACAGGCTGGGCCTGGGACGGCTTAGTATTTTTCAGGATGGCAAGGAGCTGTTTCTGTACTATGAGTGCACCCGCCGGGAGGTGGAGCCGGATCAGCTGTTTCAGGGGACTGCAGAGATTCTCAAGGAATGGCCGGGAGGGGAGCAGCCCCGGTTGTGGGTGCCTATGATGGATATTTTCCATTATCAGCAGCCGGTCTCCGCAGAGCATTGGAAGCGCAGTCATGCGGCGGGAATCCCCTACGGAAGAGTGGCGGCGCTGAAGCCGGAGCAGGTCGCAAGCTATGTGTATCACCATTATCAGTATCAGGAGGAGCATCCGGGGGACGGCGACAAATATGGGATTATCGGGCTGCATGAGAACCTGCTGTTTTTTTATTCTGAGCTGCCTGCAACGGTGGAGCCTGCCCCGTACGCCGGGAAGCTTACCACGAATCTCCGGCCGGAGAACTGGGGTGAGGTGATGGACCCGCATTTCAGGAAATGGAGTGAGATGCAGCCGGATCAGGCCATTTGGAAAAAGCTTACGCTCGTCCTAACCATCCCCCGCCCCTATGCGGAAAAAGGAGAATGATTATGCTACGTACATCCATATGTCTCAATGGTGAGTGGGATTTCATGCCGCTCTATGACCAGCCGCGCAGCCGCGCGCTTCCGGAGAGACTGCAATACGAGGCCCGCAAAATACAGGTTCCCTCAAGCTGGCGCTACAGCTATACTGCGCCTTCGGGCAGCAAATTCGGCGAAGTCGCCGACCATAATTTTCAGCCTTTCGATGTGTACAGCTACCCGGAGGAATGGAATGCAGCCGAAGCCGGGGTGCTTCACCGCAGCTTTCAGGTGCCGGAGACAATGCTGGAGCAGCGGGTCGTACTTCGGTTCGATGGTATTATGCAAAAAGCGGCAATCTATCTGGACCGCGAGCGGATTGCGCTCTGGGAGGACGGCTTCCTGCCCTTGCGGCTGGATATCACCGGGCTAGTGAAGCCCGGCCGGGAGCAGCAGCTGCACGTGGTCTGCGGCAGCTTCGACACGGCCGTGCTTCCCTCCGGGGAGACCAAAATCACCGGACTCTCCGGCTCCTGGTTCGGCAGAATCGCCCGGGGCATCTGGCAGGATGTCTTCCTGGAGGCCTGTCCGCCGGTATCGCTGGAGGATCTTACGATCCGCACCTCTGTCCGGCAGGGAAGGCTGGAAGTGGATGCCCTGATAAGCGGCACAGAAGACGGTCCCTTGTCCGAAGGACTGCGGGTGCTTTTGCAGGTCAGGGAGCGAACGTCCGGCGTTCCGGCCGCACGGACAGAGCCGCCCCATCTGTCGCAGAAGCTGGCGGCCGCCCGTCCGCTGCCCATACTTGAAGCGGAAGCCGCAGTAGCGCTTCGCCCTGCGGAAGCTGCGGCCGGACGGCAGTTATGCAGAAATACCGGCAGCCGGGAGTGGGGAGGAGCGGCATTCAGCCTGCCCTGGCAGGAGGCCATGCTGTGGAGTCCGGATTCCCCTGTCCTGTATGAGCTGGAGCTAGTGCTTCAATCGGGCGATGTCGTTCTGGACCGCCGGAGCGAGACCTTCGGCTTCCGGGAGTTCTGGTGCGAAGGGCCGCAGTTTATGCTGAACGGGATTCCCGTTAATCTGCGGGGGGACTCTTGGCATTTTCAGGGTGCGGCCCAGCAGACAGAGGACTATATCCGTAACTGGTACCGGATGTGCCGGCAGGCGGGCATTAACAGCATCCGGCTCCACGCACAGCCGTATCCGTCCGACTATCTGCGGATTGCCGATGAGGAGGGGATGCTGATTGTCGATGAGACGGCTATCTACGGCTCCAGCAAAAGCATGGATGCCGCCCATCCCGATTTCATCGGCAATTGCCGCGCGCATGTGCAGCGGCTGGTGCAGCGGGACAAGAATCACCCTTCGGTCATCCTATGGAGTGTGCAGAACGAGATGCGTTGGGTGGATGGACGCGATGAATACAAGCAGCATATCCCCGGCCTGATTGAGCTGATGAAGGCGCTGGATGATACCCGTCCGGTCATGGTAGAAGGAGATAACCGCCTGGTCTCCAGGCAGCAGACCGAGGTGGAGAGCCGCCATTACAATATTGACGGCACGATCGCGCAGTGGGATCGGCAGGTTCCGCTCACCTTCGGCGAGCATGGCGGCTGGTGGTACATCTGTCCGCAGAACAGCAGCATGTACTCGGGAATGGATGTATATAAGGAATCGGACGCGAGTGCTGCCGGTCTGGCCCATAAGGAGCGGCTGTTCGTGGAATATGCACGGCGGCAGGGCGTCTCAGGCATCTCTACCTTTAACTTTGTCCATTACTTCATGCGGGCGATGCCGGAGCAGGAGCTGAAGCTGCCGCAGGCTGATCTGACCACACCCGGCCCCAAGCCTGCTGTGATTCCTGCCTACTCGCTTTCGCTGAATAACGGGCTGCTGCCGGAGGCGTATCCGGTTTACAGGCCTAATCCGGCTTTTGCCATTATGGCCGCGGCCTTCAAGCCGGTAACGCTGATTGCCGCCGAATACAACCGCTGCTTCTTCGATGATGCGCCGGTCTCCCGCAGCTTCGATGTCTATAACGATACACTGTCCACGCAGGAAGTAACGGTGGAATGTGAAGTCATGCAGGGCGGGCGCAGCGTACACAGCGAGACCTTCCGCTTCCGTCATGAGCCTGCTCAGCGCCGGAGCATCCGGCTGGAGTGGATGCCGGAGGCAGTCCATGGCGAAGGAGCTGGGGTAGCAGTAGGAGATAAGGTAGCAGCAGGAGATGGGACATCAGTACAAGATGGGGCAGGAGTAGGAAAAGGGGCAAAAGGAGGAGAGGGGGCCGGAGTAGGAGCACCACTAGGTGAAGGAGAAGCCACTCTGTCTGCCCGGCTGTTCCATGGCAGCGAGCTGATGCATGAGCTTGAGGTAAGCTACCGCTTGCTGTCCGGGAGCTGCCGGACCGAGCCGGTAGAGATTGCCCTGTCCGCAGCATACATCGGCTCTGACCGGGACTTCCAGGCGATTCACGCGCTGGTGCCCGCTCTGGTCCGGGCAGAGCCGGAAGCGGTAGATAAGCTTGCGGCTGGAAGCCTGCTGATTGTCGGCAGCAAAATGGCGGATAAGGATGGGTCGCTTGACCGGAGGCTGAGAGGATTCGTGCAGCGGGGCGGCCGGCTGCTGCTGCTGGAGCAGCTTCATCTCTCTTGCGGCAGACTGCCGCTCACCCGCCGGGAATTCATCCGCGCACATAGTGGGGATTACGGGCATCCGGTGCTCCGGGGATTAGGCGCGGAGGATCTGATGTACTGGCATGAGGAGCTGCGCGAGGACGGGCCGCTGCCGATCATCCGGGCGGCGTTCGAGAAGCCGGTGACCGGCGACTTCACCCTGCTGCTGGAATGCAGTGCAGGAGACTTCGGAGACGGCGGCGATCTGTGGTCGCCGCTGCTCGAATACCGCAGCGGAGTGGGCATGTTCCTGGCGAATCAACTGGAGATCATGGATCATCTCCAGCAGGTTCCCCAGGCACAGCTGCTGCTGCGCAGCCTGCTGCAGTATGCGGGCCGCGCAGTCCACGCGGCCGCTGGTCCGGCGGCTGTTGCGCTGCGGTCCGCCGCGCCGGAGACCGCAGCAGCCGATCTTGCCACCGCCGCCAGGTCCGTCGTAGAGGAGCAATGCGCCACCGTTCCATCTTGCACCGATCTTACCGCAGCCGTAACTGCTCCAGCCCCGGCTGCGGTGCAGCCCGCAGCAGCCGATCCAGCCGCGGCACAATCCGCTGCGGTCTGGGTCCGCAGCGACAGTCCGGCGGCAGCCTTGCTCGGCAAGCTCCGCCTGAAGGGCCACAGGCTGGACAGCGCCGCAGGCTTGTCCGGCCTGACCCCCGGCCTCCTCGTCGTGGAGGCCGCACTGCTAGGCGCACCGGGCGCGGCGGAAGCCGTCCGCCAGGCAGCCCTGGCCGGCGGCAGCGTGCTGGTGCTGCCGGCAGAACCCGGCGGGCAGGAGGCACTCGCCCGCCTGCTGGACGCTCCCGTGCGCATCGCGCCGCACGGGACGTATCATCTGGCGGCGGACTATGCGCACGCCGCCATGCAAGGCATCAGCCCCGTCGACCTGTTCGGCTTCGACAAGGTGCATCTCTCGCCCCGGGATGTCGTCAACCGGGAGCTGGCCGGGTACAGGCTGGAGGTGCCAGATGCGGAGGTGCTGTGCACCAGCGTCGAAGGCACAGCCTGGAAGGACTATTTCGCCGGGCAGCATACGGCGGAATACAGCAGGCTGGCGCTGGTCGAGCTGAACCGCAGGAAGGCGGCTGCCCCGGGAGCTTTTGTGATCCGGCAGGCTGCCGGAGCGGGAGAGATCCTCTGCTCGCAGCTGCTCGCCGACCCGGATAGCGACAAGAGTCTCAGGCTCTACACGCGCCTGCTCGGCAATCTCGGAGCAACTTTCGCCGATGAGCTGCTGCTGCATGACAAGGGAGATGCGCAGTGGGCGGTGGAGGCCGCAATGACACTGTTCTGTCCGCCGCATACCGACTACGAGGCGATGAAGGACTACTATACAGACCCCGAATTCTCCCTGAACAATTTGGGGGAAGGCCTATACGGCTGGATGAAGAAAAAAGAACGGCGCCCGGACGGAACCTTCCTCATCCCCGCACCGGAGGGCCGGTCCCTGTTCCTGAGCTGCTTCGTGCACCTGCCGGAGACGGCGGATGCAGCCTCAGACAGCGTGAGCAGTGACGGCATAAGAACCGGCAGACTCCGGGTGAACTCGGCCTGTGCTTTTGAGATCTATATGAATGGCAGGCTGGTGGCAGATCCTGAACAGGAGATTACGCTGGCCAGCGGGATCAACCGTCTGATCGCCATCGTGCGGGGAGCGCAGGAGGATATCGCCTTCGGCATGGTTTTCCTGAATACAGACGGCACATATATGAATGATCTGGAGTTCCGCCTGACAATGGATGAGGTGGAGCCCAAGTGAGCAGAACCAATGGAGAGGAGCAGACCGATATGAACGCCAATGAACCGGTACCATCCGCATCAACTACATCATCCGTACCACCCACATCACTCACTCCACCCGCAGGCCCTCCCGGCCGCGATACAGAGCTGGACCAGTATTTTGCCTTCAACGATGACGCGAGGGAGGTGGAGTTCAAGCGGCATGACATGCCGACCCCTTGGCTGAACTATCTATCCAACGGGACCTTCCATACCATGCTGTCCCATGCGGGCGGCGGACTTTCATTCTATAAGTCTCCGCAGATCTGGCGGATTACCCGCTACCGTTTCTTCCATCTGCCCACCGATCGCTCCGGCCCGTATATTTACTTGCAGGATGCCGGAACAGGCAGCTACTGGTGTCCCACGTATGAGCCGGCCTTCCGGAAGCCGCAGGAGTGGCGGAGCAGCCATGGCATGGGCTATACCCGGTTTGAAGCGCAGGCGGATGAGCTGGCGGCGAAGACGGTTTATTTTGTCGGGCCCTATGAGAATTCCCTGATCTGGAATCTGACGCTGACGAACAATAGCAGCAAGGTCAAGGAGCTGAATGTGTATGCTTACGCCGAGTTTGGGATGATGGAATTCATGCGCGAGCTGCAATGGCAATGCTATAACAAGCATCAGGTGTCGGTGCAGTATCATGAGAAGGAAGCGCTGATCTACAAATACGGGGTGGAAAATCAGCCCAAGCCGGACGAAACTCCGCTCGTCTATATGATGTCCGATGCACCGCTCGCCGGGTATGACGGAGACCGTGAAGAATTCATCGGCAGCTACCGCAGTGAATCCAATCCGGCCGCTATTGAGCAGGGGGGCTGCACCGGCTCGGCCATTCTGGGAGGCGACCCCTGCGGTGCACTCCAGGTCCGGGTAAAGCTTGCGCCCGGCGAGACCCGCACCGTGAACTTTTTCCTCGGAACAGCGATGAACGAGGCTGAGATTGAACGGGCCATCGACCATTCGCGGGAGGCGGATTTCGTCACCCGTTCCTACGCGGCGCTTCAGGAGAACTGGGAGCATTACCTCGGGGCATGGAATTGTGAACTGCCGGATCAGGATGCGCAGCGTATGCTTAACACCTGGAATCCGTACCAGTCGCAACGGAATTTCCTTTTCTCGCGCAATATTTCGTACTATGCCACCGGTACCTTCCGGGGCGTAGGTTACCGGGATACCGCACAGGATATTCTGGCAGTCGTACCATACGATCCCGAGGCCGCCAAAGATAAAGTCCGCCTGCTCCTCGGGCAGCAGTATCAGGACGGGCATGTGAATCATTACTTTTTCCCGAATGAGGGTTGGGACCCGGTGACCAGCATCCATTCGGATGATCACCTGTGGACGGCGCTGGCCGTTTGGGACATTCTTGCCGAGACCGGAGACGCGGCATTCCTTCAGGAAAATATTCCGTTCTATGATGGCGGTGAAGCGCCGCTCTATGAACATTTGAAGCGGGCGATTGATTTTACCGTCTCCAGGCTGGGACCGAACGGCTTTCCGCTGATGCTGCGCTCGGACTGGAATGACCAGCTTTTCCGCGTATGCCGTGAGGGCAGGGGGGAGAGCATCTGGACAGCAATGCAGTTCGGGACGGTGCTGCTGCGTATGAAGGATCTGGCGGCGGCTTCCGGTTACCCGGAGCATGCGGCGTACTATGACCGGCTCTATGGGGAGCAGAAGTCGCTCGTGAACACGCTGGGCTGGGACGGGAAGTGGTTCCGGCGGGCGGTGATGGATGACGGGCGGTATCTGGGTACCGCCGAGCATGAGGAGGCCCAGATCTGGCTCAATGCCCAGACCTGGGCGACCCTGTCCGGGATGGCCGAGCCTGACAAGGGGCTGAAGGCGATGGACAGTGTGCGCGACATTCTCGATACAGAGCTGGGCATTAAAAAACTGCACCCGTCCATCACCACCTTCCCCGATCCCGCCGATCCGCTAACCAACTATAACAAAGGAACCGGAGAGAACGGGGCCGTCTTCTGCCACGCCAATACCTGGGCGATTATTGCGGAGTGCATGCTGGGCAGAGGGGATCAGGCGTACAAATATTACCGCCAGCTGATCCCGAACATCGCCATGGAGCAAGCCGGAATCTGGCGCTACAAGGCAGAACCGTATGTCTATGCCTCGAACCTGTTCGGGCCGGAGTCCGACCGCTTCGGTCTGGCGAATGTATCCTGGCTGACCGGGACGGCTGCGTGGATGTATGTAGCTGCTACACAGTACATTATGGGCATCAAGCCGGTGCTGGCCGGACTGTCCATTAACCCGTGCATCCCGTCTGCCTGGGAGGGCTTCTCGGTCACCCGGCGGTTCCGTGGCTGCGAGTATGAGATTACCGTGAAGAACAACAGCCATGTCTGCTCAGGCGTCCAAGAAATCCGGGTGGACGGCGAACGGCTCGAAGGAACAGTCATCCCCGCATATCCGCACAAACAATCAGTGAAAGTGGAGGTCATATTATAACGATAGGCTTTCTGTATAGACAGAGTGTCTAAGTTAGATTCAGAGTATATAAGCAGTGTATAAAAAGTGTCCCGCTAACGGCTTTAGCAGCGCCCCGGCGGGACTTTTTGTTAGTGTTCAACGACAGCCGGTTGATGCAACCCCCTCTTTCCCAAAAATCAGGCTTGCCCCCGGGTTTACTTTTACGCCTGGCGTGGTATAGTATAGTTATAAGTTGCGCGAAGGAAATATAGTTGCTCTATTGCAACAATGATTATCATTCTCATTTATCTTTCAGTCATTATCCTCAACTACCATACCCATTCAACATGCTGTCCCGGCGATGCCGGGGCAGCATGTGTCATTTTAAGGGTGTTAATAATGGCTCTCATTCTCAAGTGTGCGCTTAACCAAAACCATTCAGGAAGGTGATTGTTCATGCAAGCAACCTCGAAATCAATGCCCAAATCTATAGCGCGTCAAGGAGGGGCGCAGCAGCCCCGCACTCCGGGACCGCGCCGCTTCGATCCGCTGGCGATGCTCAGCAACTCCGAAATGCAGGCCGCTCTGGGGAGCGGGCTGATTATGCTCGTAGCCTGGGCTACCAGCGGCTGGTCGGAGGTCTTATCCGTTATCCTCTATGTGATCTCTTATACACTGGGCGGCTGGATGAAGGCGAAAGAAGGCGTGGAGACGCTGGTCAAGGAGCGTGACCTGGATGTCAACCTGCTGATGATCGCTGCAGCGCTGGGTGCCGCCTCCATCGGGTACTGGAATGAAGGGGCGATGCTGATTTTCATCTTTGCCCTGAGCGGAGCGTTGGAGAGCTACACCATGGAGCGCAGCAAAAAGGACATCTCCGCTCTGCTGGCCCTCAAGCCTGCTACTGCGGTCCGGATTGAGCAGGGGGCGATGAGTGAGGTAACGATTGATGAGCTCATGCTCGGAGATCTGCTGCTGATCCGTCCGGGTGAACTGATTCCCGCTGATGGCAAGGTATGCCGGGGGGAATCATCTGTGAATCAGGCCTCCATCACGGGAGAATCGCTTCCCGTAGACAAAGCTGCCGGCAGTGAAGTATTCGCCGGTACCGTTAATGGAGAAGGCCCCCTCTATATAGAAGTGACGAAGACGGCCGAGAATACGCTGTTCGCCAAAATCATCCGCATGGTGGAAGAGGCGGAGAACGAAGTGCCGGATTCGCAGCGTTTTATCAAACGGCTTGAATCCGTATATGCCCGAGTTGTCGTGGCTGCCACGGTCCTGCTGATCACCTTGCCGCCGTTTGTGCTGGACTGGAGCTGGAGCAATACGTTCTACAAGGCAATGGTCTTCCTGGTCGTGGCTTCCCCGTGTGCGCTGGTATCCTCCATCATGCCCGCCATGCTGTCGGCCATCTCCAAGAGCGCCCGCAAAGGCATCCTGTTCAAAGGCGGGGTACATCTGGAGAATATGGCACGGACCTCGGTCGTTGCTTTTGACAAAACGGGTACCCTGACGGAAGGCATCCCGCAGGTCACGGACTTCATCGCCGGAGAAGGCTATGTGCGGGAAGAGCTGCTGGCCGTGAGCGCCTCTATTGAGAAGCTGTCGGGGCATCCGCTGGCAGAGGCCATTGTCGCGCTGGCGGAAGCGGAACAGATCGGACTGCGGGATATTGAAGAGAGCCAGTCGGTCACCGGCTGGGGAATTGAAGGCGTCATCGACGGCCAGTTGTGGCGGATCGGCAAGTCGAATCTGCTGGATGAAGCGGAAGGGGCGGCTGCCGGGGCGGATACGGACCATTGGAAGGCTCTGCGCAGCAGGCTGGAACAGGAAGGCAAAACGGTATCGCTGATCCTTTCCGGAGAGACCATTGCCGGAATGATTGCCCTGCAGGACACTGTGCGCCCGCAGGCGGCGGCTGCCGTGCGCAAGCTGCATGATCTGGGGATCAAGGTAGCGATGCTGACCGGTGACCGCGAGGCTACAGCCCGGGTCATTGCGGGTGAGAGCGGCGTAGATCTCGTGTTCGCCGGGCTTTTGCCAGAAGATAAGGTATCACACATCAAGGCGCTGCGGGAGCAATACGGTCATGTTATCATGGTAGGCGACGGGGTGAATGATGCACCTGCGCTCGCAACCGCAACAGTTGGCATGGGCATGGGGATGAAGGGCAGCGGGGCTGCCCTGGAGATTGCTGATGTGGTGCTGATGAATGACAACATTGAGGAGATTGCCGGGACGATTGCCCTGGCGCGCCGGACGCAGCGGATTGTGAAGCAGAATATGATTTTTGCCGTAACGGTCATTGCCGCCTTGATGATCAGCAACTTTGTGCAGGGGATTGCGCTGCCGTTCGGGGTGGTCGGGCATGAGGGAAGTACGATTCTCGTTATCCTTAACGGTTTGCGTCTGCTGCGTTAGAGGCCGGTACAATGGAGGGAGCAGCTGAATAGGTGCGCCCGCTTATTTTAAATTGCTTAAAATTGAATTGTTCACAAAATGGAGCGTTTACAACGGGTCTGGCATATTGACAACTCCCCTTGAGGTGATCATAATAAATACTAGATTATAATTATTTTAAATAAGGAATGGCGTCTTTTCCGTCCATCTCAAGGGGGATATCATCATGTACAAATCAATTATTGTCGGTACTGGACCGGCCGGATTGACAGCTGCTATATATTTGGCCCGTGCGAACCTGAACCCGCTCGTTATCGAAGGTCCGCAGCCAGGCGGACAGCTTACAACTACAACGGAGATCGAGAACTTCCCGGGATTCCCGGAAGGCATTCTGGGTCCCGATCTGATGGATAATATGCGCAAGCAGGCTGAGCGATTCGGCGCACAGTTCGTGACCGGCTGGGTGAACAGCGTGGAGCTGGGCGACCGTCCGTTCAAGCTTAACGTGGAAGGTATGGGCACACTGATTACGGATACGCTGATTATCTCCACGGGTGCCACAGCCAAGTATCTCGGAATTCCCGGGGAACAAGATAATATTGGCCGCGGGGTCAGCACTTGTGCTACCTGTGACGGATTTTTCTTCCGCGGCAAAGAGATCGTGGTGGTCGGCGGCGGCGATTCCGCGCTTGAAGAAGCGGGCTTCCTGACACGTTTTGCATCCAAGGTAACCCTGGTGCACCGCCGCGAAGAGCTGCGGGCCTCGAAGATTATGCAGGACCGTGTCCGCGATAACGCCAAAGTGACCTGGGGACTGAACCGTACCCCTGTTGAAGTGATTGCCGAAGACAAGGGTGTAACTGGCCTGAAGGTGATCAACAACGAGACTGGCGAAGAAGAGTTCATTGAAGCCAGCGGGGTATTCGTGGCGGTTGGCCATCATCCGAATACGGCATTCCTGGGCGGACAGATCACTACGGATGCCAACGGTTATATCGTATCGAATCCCGGCACCTCCGAGACGAACATTCCCGGCGTATTCGCCTGCGGCGACGTGCAGGATACCCGTTACAGACAGGCCATTACGGCTGCGGGCAGCGGCTGTATGGCGGCTATGGATGCCGAGAAATATATCGAGAGCCTGGAGCACAGCGCAGTAATTATGTAAGTCTGGCATTTGGAGAAGCAGGGATTACGGTGCTACAATAGATCTCAGAGTCTAATACTTAGATACGAGGAGGAAATCATACTATGGAGAATGTAATTGTGTACACATCGACGAATTGCCCGCATTGCCGTCAGGTGAAAAGCTTCCTGAGCGATAAAGGGGTAGCCTACGAAGAACGCAACATCGAGCAGAATGAAGAGTACGCCCAGCAGGTGTGGGATATGGGCATGAGAGCTGTGCCGATTACGGTGATCGGGGATATGAAGATCGTCGGCATGAACAAGACCAAGTTCGACAAGGCTTTGGCTGCGACGGAATAATAGCCGGCAGTCCTGAAATATATAGAGCCGCTTCCCGGTGGGAGGCGGCTTTTTGCGGTGCATGCGGAGGAAAAACAACATTTAAATCTGCCCATTGGCCTGGCCTGCTTTAGCGAAAATGAACAATCTTAAATGCTGCTTCTCTACTTGCTTACGTCATTTCTGTCTGCTTGCAGACCTCAGGTAAGAGACATGAACATCTGAAAGACAGCATAGACGGCAATGCCGCTTGCGATAAGGAGGAATCCCGATTTCTTCCGCGACTGGAACAGACGCAGGACACCGAGGCTGACGAGCGGAGCAATGATGAGCAGCAGCAGCAGCACTGCGATGAACATCTTCGCCGAAATATCAGACGTATCAACATAAGTCATGGATTCTCTCTCCATTTCAGAAAAAGGGGTGTGGTGACAAATGTCACACGAGTATCCTTATTATATAGGATAGCCACTCCTTTTAGAGCAGGAAATGCAGAAAAAAATGCGGCGATTTTAAGAAATATAAGAATTTAAGGGTCTAGAGAGTGACGCGGATGTTGCCCAGAAAATGCATCACCGCTGAAAAACCCGCTCCAATCATGGTTCCCCGGCTTCCCAGCCTGGAGAAGGTGATTTCGAGCTGCTGCTTGTGGTAGGGGAGGGTACGCTCAGCTACCACCCGGCGCAGCGGCTCGCCGAGCCACGGCTCCGCCTCCGATAGAGCGCCGCCGATCACGATCAGCTCTGGGTTGAAGCTGTTGATCAGATTGGTAACTCCGATCCCCAGATACTCTCCAATGGAGTTGAAATGGCTTAGCGTATCGGGCTGCCCCTCAAGTGCATACTTGACCAGTCCGGTCGTTGTGCGGGCCGGGAGGGAGAGGCCGGGGTTATCATAGGTTTTCTCGGAGGCGTACAGCTCCCAGCAGCCCCGGCTGCCGCAGCTGCAAGGCTTGCCTTCCGCTTCAATCGTCATATGTCCAGTCTCACCCGCATAGCCGCGCGCGCCCTTGTACAATTCTCCGCCGATAATAATCCCCGACCCGATCCCCGAGCCGGCGCTAATATACAGCAGATGTCGCACATCGCGGGCCGCCCCGAAGTTCAGCTCACCCTGAGCCCCTGCATTGGCCTCATTATCAATCGTAACCGGCACCGCGAAGGCGCTTTCCAGAATCGAACGCAGGTCTACCATCTCCCAGCCCAGGTTGGGCGCGAACAGGACAACGCCGTGCTCATCGACCATTCCCGGGACGCCGACACCAATGCCGACGAGTCCATAATGTGAAGGCGGGGCCGTAGCGATTAGCTCCG
Organism: Paenibacillus sp. FSL M7-0896; assembly: GCF_037975415.1. Taxonomy (NCBI): domain Bacteria; kingdom Bacillati; phylum Bacillota; class Bacilli; order Caryophanales; family Paenibacillaceae; genus Paenibacillus; species Paenibacillus sp. FSL M7-0896. Next base: position 6,315,239 of record NZ_CP150250.1, on the reverse strand, counting down.
AAATCATCTGCTGCATCTGCCCGAGCACATAAGGGAAGTCGTGGTTCTCCAGCACACTGTCCCGTTCATGAAGAATGCCGCCCCCCAGGTTGCAGAGTACGGCCTTAAGCTGTTTCACGCGCAGCTCGATCCCGATCACACTTCCCGCCATTTCGTTAAAATGCAGCATCAGCGGCTTACGCCCGCCGCTGGATTCTCCGGGTCCAGCCTCGGTTACGAGCTGCTGCCCGCATAGCTCGGCTACCAGATTGGAGACGGTAGCTTTATTCAATCCTGTCACCTCGGACACCTTGGCCCGCGAGATGGGGGAATGCATACGGATGGTATGTAAAATAATCGATTTGTTTATTTTTTTGACCAGCGCCTGATCACCGGTAACTTTCAAGCAGCACACTTCCTTTTACAATATAAGAATTTATCAGTATAGAACCGAGTAGATTACTGGGCCCTTGCACAGGCGGGAGGAGGGTAGCTGTGAAGACGCTCTCCGCTGCGCGGGTATGCCCCCTAGTCTAGAATGAAGAGCGTAAAAATGCAACTATATCCGTTGGAGCTGGACGGTCCGAACGTTACATATTTTTAAATAACTGGAACTTATGAAGGTGAATATAAGCTCCGGTAGACACGCGAAACAGCGGGAAAAATAAAAATAAAAAAACTTTGTTTAACCAATATACAAAGTCAAAGAGATGTGTTAAGATGATGCTGTAAACGCTTGCGGGCGAAGCAAAATATCGAGGAGGATTTTACAAATGGCTTATTTTGAAACAGTGAGCAAGATCTCTTACGAGGGAAGCCGTTCCACCAACCCTTATGCATTCAAATTCTACAATCCTACAGAAATCGTAGCCGGCAAAACAATGGAAGAACACCTGAAATTTGCAATGGCTTACTGGCATACATTAACAGCTGGCGGTTCCGACCCGTTCGGCGCTGAAACTGCAGTCCGCGCTTGGGACAAACTGAGCACGCTGGACAAGGCTAAGGCCCGTGCAGAAGCAGCATTCGAATTCATGGAGAAGATGGACCTGCAGTACTACTGCTTCCATGATGTGGACATCGCTCCTGAAGGCGCGTCCCTGCGTGAATTCTACAGCAACATCGATACGATCGTAGACATCCTTGAACAAGGCATGAAGGCTTCCGGCAAAAAACTGCTGTGGAACACTGCCAACATGTTCACCAACCCGCGCTACATGCACGGTGCAGGCTCCACCTGCAACGCTGACGTATTCGCACACGCTGCTGCACAAGTGAAGAAAGGTCTGGAAGTGGGTAAACGTCTGGGCGCTGACAACTATGTATTCTGGGGCGGCCGTGAAGGTTATGAAACACTGCTGAACACCAATATGCAACTGGAGCAGGACAACATTGCCCGCCTGTTCAGCATGGCTGTGGATTATGCGAAGGAAATCGGCTTCGACGGCCAGTTCCTGATCGAGCCTAAGCCGAAAGAGCCTACCAAGCACCAATATGACTTCGATGCAGCAACTTGCATCGCATTCCTGCAGAAGTACAACCTGGATAAGCACTTCAAGCTGAACCTTGAAGCGAACCATGCTACACTGGCTGGCCATACATTTGAGCACGAGCTGCACGTAGCCCGTATCAACGGCATGCTGGGATCACTCGATGCGAACCAGGGCGATCCGTTGCTCGGCTGGGATACAGATGAATTCCCTGCAAGCATCTACGATGCTACACTGACTCTGTATGAAGTACTGAAGAACGATGGTCTGGGCAAAGGCGGAATCAACTTTGACTCCAAAGTACGCCGTCCTTCCTTCGAGCCTGAGGATCTGTTCCTGGCACATATCTCCGGTATGGACGTATACGCTAAGGGCCTGAAGGTAGCTGCTAAGCTGCTGGAAGACGGCGTATTCGAGAACTTCATCGCTGAGCGTTACAGCAGCTTCAACGAAGGCGTTGGCGCTGACATCGTATCCGGCAAAGCGACACTGGCTTCGCTGGCTGACTACGCGCTGAACAACGAGAGCCCGCGTCCGAACAAATCCGGACGTCAGGAACTGCTGAGAGCTACACTTAACCAGTACATCCTGACTGCTGAGTAAGACGCTGCCGGATTTGCGGGATTGCCCGCAGATTCATTAGAGAAGACACGCAACGGGGGTTGCTGAAGAGAGCATTCTTCGGCAGCCCCTTTTTTAATACTGGAAATGCATTTTATACAACTAAATCATCTTATGTACCGCCGAATATCCGTTTAGTTGTAATTCATACAATTAAACTGCCTCCGTACCCGGGTTTTCGCCTATTCGGGCAGATTTAGTTGTACAAAGTACAGTTAGAAGAGGAGAACCTTTCTTTTCACTCTATTTAGATGTACAGAATACAACTATCACCGATTGGTTCGGTTCATACGCATCTTCATACATTACCTTGTTTATTGAATAAATTCACTTGTTTAGCTCTGATGCTCTACTAGGACTGTGTGAATGTATTTAGTGCAGTAGAATGCTCTAATTTGGCTGGAAAATAGCATTCTGCTGTATTCCGTACAACAGATATTTGAGGATACCGTACAAAACAGCCTTTTCATGAAATTCTAGTGTACAAAGTACAATTGCCTACGATTTTCGGCCGATTTAACGAGAATCTATTGCAGGAAATACAATCGCGGCCGCATGTTCAGTGGAAGCGGTTCCGGTAATACGGGAGAGGCTTACGAAGCGAGTTTTGCTTGAAGAGAATACAGGATGCGGAACCCCGCAAAACTTAAGATTATGCTTACGAAGCGAGTTATATTGCGGAGTTGGTTCAAGAAGTAAAGCTTCATATAACTAAGCGTATGCTTACGAAGCGAGTTTTGCTCGAAGAGAAGTAATGCTTCATATAACTTTTAGGAGGATAACTATGAAATATGTAATTGGTGTCGATCTTGGAACCAGTGCGGTCAAGACTGTACTGGTAGATCCTCAGGGCAAGGTGGCTTTCGAGCATTCTGAAGCGTATCCGCTCAGCAGACCCCAGCCGAACTGGAGTGAGCAGAATCCGGAGGATTGGGTGAAGGGAACCATCGCCAGTCTGAAGCGTCTGATGGAAGTATCGGGTGCAGAGCCTGGACAGATCGACGGTATCAGCTTCTCCGGCCAGATGCACGGGCTTGTGCTCGTTGACGGCGAAGGCAAGGCGCTGCGTCCCGCCATTCTATGGAATGATACACGTACGACTGCGGAATGCCGCAAGATTGAGAAGAAGCTCGGCAGCAAGCTGATCGATATCGCCCGCAACCGCGCGCTCGAAGGCTTCACGCTTCCGAAGATTCTGTGGGTCCAGGAGCATGAGCCTGAGGTGCTCGCGAAGGCTGAATTGTTCCTGCTGCCGAAGGATTATGTGCGCTACCACCTGACAGGTGACTATGCTATGGATTACTCCGACGCCGCCGGAACCCTGCTGCTCGACGTTGGCGCTAAGCAGTGGAGTGCGGAGATTGCCGGAGCGTTCGATCTGCCGGTCTCCCTCTGCCCGAGACTCGTGGAATCCTTCGAGCAGACCGGAACTCTGCTTCCGGCAGTTGCAGAAGCCTCCGGCCTGCTTCCTACCACCAAGGTGTTCGCCGGCGGGGCAGACAATGCTTGCGGCGCACTGGGTGCCGGCATTCTGGGTGAAGGCCGGACGATGTGCAGCATCGGGACTTCCGGTGTGGTATTGTCCTACGAGAGCAACAAGGATCTTAACCTCGAAGGCAAGGTGCATTTCTTCAACCACAGTGAGAAGGATGCCTTCTATATCATGGGTGTTACCCTGGCGGCAGGACACAGCCTGACTTGGTTCAAGGAGACCTTTGCAGCAGACAAGAGCTTCGACGAGCTGCTGCAGGGTGTGAACGAAATCCCGGCTGGCAGCAGCGGTCTCTTGTTCACCCCTTACATCAGCGGGGAACGTACACCGCACCCGGATGCCAGCATCCGCGGCAGCTTCATCGGTATGGATTCCGGACATACCCTGTCCCACTTTACCCGCGCTGTGCTGGAAGGCATCACGTTCTCGCTGCGTGAATCGATTGAGATTGTGCGTGAATCCGGCAAAGAGATTACCGAGGTTGTGGCGATCGGCGGCGGGGCTAAGAATGAAGCCTGGCTGCAGATGCAGGCTGATATCTTCGGCGCTACGATCATCAAGCTGGAGAGCGAGCAGGGTCCGGCTATGGGCGCAGCTATGCTGGCAGCCTACGGCGCAGGCTGGTTCGACTCCCTGGGTGAATGTGCGGAAGCCTTCATCCGTCCGGCAGAGACCTATACCCCTAATGCAGATCAGGCGGCGCTATATGACGGGATCTTCGCTTTGTATCAGGATGTATACGGCCAGACCCGCGAGCTGAATGAGAAGCTGGCTTCTTACCGTAAATAGAATATCCGCACGGAATGACTGCCATCCTGTAAAGGGTGGCAGCTTGTTTTCTTTAGGGTATAAGATCTATATAAGAAGACTATCTGGTGACAACAGCGGCCGGAAGTCCAAATGTTCACCGCAGTGACGACACTGCTTCAAGTACAATTTTAAGTGTTCCTTATTTTAGTATGATAAATTCCGGCTCGGAAGCTCGAGTACGGCATGAAGGGAGGCCCCCTATTGATCAAAGTACTGATTGTGGATGATGAGCCCAAGCTGAGGGAAGGGATGCGCACCTTGATTCCCTGGGAGGAAGAGGGGTATACCGTGGTGGCGACAGCGGCTAACGGTTATGAAGCGCTGGACAAATTCCGTGAGCTGCAACCTGGACTTGTGATGGCGGATATCCGTATGCCGGGAATGACCGGACTGGAATTAATCGCTGAGCTGCGCAAGGAAAGTCCGGGCTGCCATGTGCTGATTCTGAGCGGCTATGCCGATTTTGAATATGCGAAGCAGGCTATTTCCTATCATATTGACGGATATTTACTCAAGCCGGTGGATGAGGAGGAGCTGATCAGCTATCTGCAGGAGCTGCGGGAGAAGATCAGCCTGGAGGAACGGATCAACGAATGGCAGGCGCTGGAGCCGGCAAGAACCACCGAGGTGCTGGTGCGGGAGCTGCTGCAGTCGAATTCGAAGGAAGGCGGGGAAGCCGCGGCTGAACTGGGCCTCACGGACAGCGGCTGCGAAGTGGTGCTGCTGGAATTGAAAGGGCTTAACAAGGGCGAGGATGCCCGTGAGGATGCGGTGAAGCGGCTGATGGAGCGGCATTGGCAGGAGCAGGAGGGGCACGGCTTCTTCTTCACCCTTCCCCCGTACATGGGAATTCTGCTGAAGGAGCCGCTCCGGGATGAACGCGCCCGGGCGGCGCTCTGGCAGGAGCTGCACCACCTGATCTCGAAGGAGGGGCTGGAGTTCGTGGCCGCAGCGGGCGGAGCAGCTGTCCGGCCGCAGGAGGCAGGAGAGTCCTTTGGGGCTGCACGCGCCCGGCTGGAGGATGCCTTCTTCGGGCAGAAGAACACACTGCTCTGTGGAATGCCGGACCTGTGGGAGGAGCCTGCACAAGGCGCGGTTGAACCGGAGGAGGAGCTGGACCCCGAGCGTGATATCGAGGTGCAGCTGCTGCTGGCAGTAGAGGCTGGCAGTAGCGAGGTAGCCAGGGAGCTTACATTGCAGATTATCCGCAAGCTCGTGCATACCCAGCGGGACGAGACCTATATCAAGGACCAGCTGCTGCGGATTGTCAGCAGCACGATTGCCCGGCTGGAGGCAGCGAGTCCCGAACTGCGCCCGCTGATTGCCGGACAAGCCTCGCCGATGGGCGAGGTCTACAGCAGCAGATACCTGCATGATGCAGAGCGGCTGGTGTCGGGCTATATGGAGCAGCTGTCCCGGCTGACGGGCAGCGGAAGCGGACGCGGCGATGAGATTAAGCGGATTACGGATCTGATCCAGCGCCGGTATAAGGAGAATTTGAAGCTGGGCACACTTGCGGAGATTTTTAACTACAATAGTGCCTACTTGGGTAAAATGTTTAAGAACCAGGTGGGCGAGCACTTCAACACGTATCTGGATAAGGTGCGGATCGAGAAGGCCAAGCAGCTGCTGACCCAGGGCATGAAGGTCTATGAGGTGGCCGAGCAGGTCGGGTACATGAACTCTGATTACTTCAATGCCAAATTCCGCAAATATGTCGGCGTCTCCCCAAGCGCATACCGCAAGGAGAACTAAATTTATATAAGAAGCGCGAAAGCACTTAACGAAAAGCAAAAAGAAGCGGAGGGGAAATTTGGAACTGTAGGTCGCGGCAAGCTTGCAGAGATTCAGGTATGAGGCTTATGATATACAGGCTGTTCCCCTTCTTGCAGAAGATCCGGGAGCAGCCTGTTTGTATAGAGAGGGGGAGATTGATATCAAGAAGCTGGTGCGGATGGTCAATAACATGAAGCTGAAATACAAGCTGATCTTCTTTTATATCATAGTGGTGATGATTCCCGTGCTGATTGCAGGGGTGATTCTGACAAATTATTTTCGGGAGGGAGCCTTGAACAGAGCGATAGATCAGGCCACCAACAACGTGGAAAAGATCAAAAGCCAGTTGTACAGCAAGCTGCGGGTCCCCACAGATATTTCGAATCTGCTCTATTTCGATGAGGATCTGGAGCGGCTGGTCAATACGCATTATCCGAGTATTCTGGAGCTGACCAAGGCCTACCTGAATTATACCGACCTCAAGGAATATGTGCTGCGGTACCGGGAGATCTCCAATATCCGCTTTTTCATCGATAATCCCACACTGGTGGACGATATGTCCATCGCGCCGGTAACGCCGGAGATCCGTACGAGAAACTGGTATACACAGGCTATGCAGAACAATCAGATCTACTGGATGTATATCCACGACAAGGACCCTTATATCAACAGCCCCAAAGGGACCATCAACAAGCTGAGTCTGATCCGCCAGGTTCCCTACCCTGAATACAGCAAGTCAGGAATTCTGATGGTGCAGGTGAATCAGGATGAGCTGAACCAGATGCTGCACCAGGAGCCGTTCGAGACGATCATTATTGATGAGCAGGGCTATATTGTATCCGCCAAAAACCCGCAGCTGGTAGGCAGCACGGTGGATGCTTTTGACATTGGAATTGATGTGCAGGCGCAGTCCAAGGGCGTGTTCACAACGCAGGTGAAGGACAAGGATTCCTACGTTATCATCGATGAAATGATCCCTGAGCTGAGTGTCAGCAAGCTGAAGATTATCTCGGTGTTCGAGACCAAAAGCATTCTGAGCGATGCCAACAAGGTGAGTCAGCTGGGTCTGTTCATCGTAATCGGGGTGCTGCTGGTTGCGCTTGTACTGGTATACACCATCTCGCTGCTGACGAGCAACCGGCTGCTGCGGCTGAGCCGCCAGCTCAATCAAGTCGCCCTCGGGAACCTGAACATCGTCTCCCACATTGATGGAACAGACGAGATCGGCCAGCTGTCGCGCCAGTTCAACTACATGGTAGCCAGCATCAACCAGCTGATTACCCAGGTGATAGAGAGCAATGAGAAGAACAGTACGCTGGAGATCGCGCAGCGGGAGATTAAGCTGAAGATGATGGCCAGCCAGATTCATCCGCATTTTCTGTTCAACGCGCTGGAGTCGATCCGGATGAACGCCCATCTGCGGGGAGAGAGGGAGATCGCCAATATTGTCCGGCTGCTGGGCAAGCTGATGCGCAAGAACCTGGAAGTAGGCCGGGAGAGAGCGCCGATCAAGGAAGAGATTGAGATGATCCGCTCCTATCTGGAGATTCAGAAGTTCCGGTACGAGGACAGGCTGGAGTATGAGATTGCCTTCGATCCCGCCGCCGCTGAGGTGATGATTCCGCCGCTGATTATCCAGCCGCTGGTGGAGAATTCCGTCGTTCACGGTCTGGAGAACAAGGAAGGTACGGTGCATGTCAGCATCGCCGTCACTCTCACGGAGAATCAGGAGATTCAGGTCATTGTAATGGATGACGGGATCGGCATGACGGAAGATCGGTTGGCTGCGATTATGGAGGTCATCACCAAGGCGGAGGAAGAGGAGCAGGGCCGGATCGGGCTGCGCAATGTGCAGCAGAGACTGACTCTGTATTACGGAGCGGAGCACGGGCTGAACATCTCAAGCCGGGAGGGAGAGGGGACCCGGATTACATTTTCAATCCCTAAGGACAGTGGTTTGAAGGCTTAAGGGGATACAGGCGGGGAGAATGTCTAATTTCTATAGGTTTTTACGTGAAATCTGTTGGGTATTCTCGCCCCCGGCGCTGGGATAAGATAAAGCTATCAAAGCGAAGGGGGAATAATGATCGTGAAAGCGCTCACTGAAAGCGGTGTTACAGCAAATGAAAGCGTAACCCCCCGCCCACCTGCGAAACGGAATAGTGGATTTTGGAAAAGCGTACTCCAGCAAAAGTACTTATACCTGATGTCCCTTCCATTCGTAATCTGGGTATTTATATTCAGCTATGTGCCTATATGGGGATGGCTAATGGCCTTCCAGAATTATAAGCCGGTCAGGTCGTTCAGCGAGCAGAAATGGGTCGGACTGGACAACTTCAGGGAGCTGTTCCAGGATGAACGCTTCTACCTCGTATTAAGAAATACACTGGCGATGAGCATGCTGGGACTGATCTTCGGCTTCGTGGTTCCTATCCTGTTCGCCGTGATGCTCAACGAGCTGCGCGGGAACGTCTTCAAGAGATCGGTTCAGACGATATCTTACCTGCCCCACTTTGTATCCTGGGTCGTTGTAGGCGGGATTGTCTACAAGACGCTTGCCATCGATGGAGGGATCGTGAACGATCTGCTGCTCTGGATGAATGTGATTGATGAGCCGATTCAGTTCATGGCCAAAGGGAAATACTTCTGGGGAGTCTTAACGGCTGCTGACATTTGGAAGGAAACGGGCTGGAACGCGATCATCTATCTGGCAGCGATTACAGGCATTGATAAAGAGCTGTATGAAGCGGCCAAAGTCGATGGTGCAGGACGGGTCAAGCAGATGTTCAATATTACGCTGCCGGGTATCCGCACAACGGTGATGGTGCTGCTGATTATGAATATCGGCCATCTGGTCGGTATCGGCTTCGAGAAGCAATTCCAGCTGCAGAACAACATGGTTACCGATTATTCGGAAGTGCTGGATTTGTATGCGCTTAAATACGGGATACAGATTGGACGGTTCTCCTACGGTACCGCGATAAGCATGTTCACCTCGGTAGTCAGTGTCATCCTGCTGTTCACCGCTAACGGTCTGATGAAGAAATTTGCCAAAGAAAGCATTATGTAAGGAGGGGATCATCCATGGGTGGCAAAGCATTCCAAATGTCAAAAGGTGAACGTGTCTTCGATATTTTTCTCTACATCGCTCTAATCCTGATTATGATTGTGACGTTATATCCCTTTCTGAACGTGCTGGCGATTTCCTTCAATGAATCTACAGATACGGTCCGGGGCGGCATCTATATCTTCCCGCGGGTCTGGACTCTGGAGAATTACCAGCGGATCTTCAGCTATACGGGGCTGATTCAAGGCTTCAAAATATCGATTCTGCGTACCCTTTCCGGGACTCTTCTGGGGCTGATCAGTGCTTCCATGCTGGCCTTTACCCTCAGCCGTCCGGAGTTCAGAGCCAGAAGATTCGTCTCGGTATTCCTGGCCCTGACCATGTATTTCTCCGGCGGTATGGTGCCGATGTACATTCTCATGAAGGACCTGAATCTGATCGGAACGTTCTGGATCTACATCCTGCCGGGTATGGTATCCGCGTTCAACGTGTTCATTATCCGCTCTTTCATGGACGGCCTGCCGTTTGCCCTGCAGGAATCCGCTAAGCTGGATGGGGCGAATGACTTTATGATTTTCTACAAAATCATTCTTCCGCTCTGTAAGCCGGTGCTGGCAACCATCGCCTTGTTCCTGGCCGTGGGGCAATGGAATGAGTGGTTCACTACCTATCTCTACAACGGCAACAAGCCGCATCTGACTACGCTGCAGTTCGAGCTGATGAAGGTCCTGTCTTCGACCAATCAGGGCAGCGGCATGGCAAATGCGAATGATATGGCCAGACAGATGGCGCAGATTTCACCGGAGTCGATCAAGATGGCGATTACCATTGTCGTAACGGTGCCGATTCTCGTGGTCTATCCGTTCCTGCAAAAGTATTTTGTCGGCGGGATGACGCTGGGTGCAGTCAAGGCTTAGGCCTTAACCCAGAGCGACAGGGGGAGAAGCTGCCGGGTTCAGTGCAGAGCCGGGCAGCTAACCCGCTTAGGTTGATGTGTTAATTAATGGAAATTTATATTTATAGTAGTTTTGCAAGCGTTCACAATGGTATATTCAGGTCTCACCTGATATGCATAGAGGCAACATATTAAGATACAAGGGGGATACACAATGAATCGCAAGAGTACCAAGACGATCTTCACACTCCTGCTGATGAGCTCGATGCTGATCGCCGGTTGTGGAGGCAACGGCAATAATGCAGCCAACAATACGACGCCTAACAACTCAGGAACAACACCTGATGCTACTGCCGCAGCAGATGATACGGCTCTAGATACCTCACCGGCTACATTCACCTTCTTCGGTGCGGATGCCAGCCCGAACTGGAACAAGATGCAGGATGATGTAGGTAAAGCGATTACGGAGAAGACAGGGGTTACCCTAGAAGCTGAATTCGATGTAGGCAGCGGCGGCGGCGACCAGAAGATTGCGATGATGGCGGCGAGCGGCGACGTTCCTGATATTATTTTCGCTAAAGGAAGTCTGAGTACCCTGGTGGATGCGGGCCTGATCCTTGATATGACGGACCTGATTGACAAATATGGCCCCAACCTCAAAAAAGTCTACGGCGAGAACATGAACCGTCTGAAGTACAGCCTGGACGACCAGAGTATCTATCAGATTCCTACGAATATGGGTGTCGGCCAGAAATCCTTCGATGCCACAGGCGGATTTGAAATCCAGCATCGTGTACTCAAAGAGCTCGGCTATCCGAAAGTGCGGACTGTAGCTGATTTTGAAAAGGTGCTTAAGGATTATGTGAAGCTGCATCCGGAAACCGATGGGCAGCCTACCATTCCGCTGACGCTGAATGCCGATGACTGGAAGATTATGATCACCGTGACGAACCCGGCCTTTACTACAACCGGTGCACCGGATGATGGTGAATATTATGTGGACCCTGAGACCTTCGAAGCGAAGCTTCACTACAAACGCGCCGAAGAAAAGGAATATTTCCGCTGGCTGAACGGTATGTACAATCAAGGCCTGCTCGACAAGGATACCTTCGTACAAAAGGATGACCAATACAAAGCGAAAGTGGCCAGCGGCCGTGTGCTCGGTCTGATCTCCCAGGAATGGGAATACTCCGACGGTGAGAATGCCCTGAAGGCTGCCGGCAAAGACGAGTATACCTATGGACACTTCCCTGTAACCCTGACCGAAGAGTATAAGGACCATTCCTTCATGCAGACCGGTATCGACGGCTACGGCATTGCGATTACTACGGCAGCCAAAGATCCTGAGCGGATCATCAAATGGCTGGACTGGATGTCCTCCGATGAAGGCCAGATCCTGAGAACCTGGGGGATTAAAGATAAGCACTATACTGTGGATGCCAATGGCAAGCGCGAGGTTCTGCCTGAGATCCGTGACGGCTTAGCCAACGATACGGCGAACACTCAAAAAACAACCGGGATCGGCCAGTACCTGATCTTCGGTGCACGGTATGGCGACGGCGTGAAGGATTCAACAGACAACTATTACACCACAAGCTTCCCTGAGCAGATTGTTGCTTCGTACTCCGAAGCTGAGAAGGAATCCCTTGCCGGATATAAGGCGACTACCTGGAAGGACCTGTTCCCGAAAGAGGATGAATTCCCTGTAAAAGAAACAGGTGCCCTGTACAACCTGCCGGTTCCGACAGACGGTAAATATCAGGTCATCTTCAAAAAGACCCAGGATATCGTACGTAAACGTATCCCGGAAGCGATTCTGTCCAAACCGGCTGATTTCGATAAAGTCTATGACGCCTTCCTGGCCGAGCTGGACAAAGCCGGTGCTCAGGATATGGAAAAAGAATTCACTGAGCTGGTGAAAAAGAGAGTATCCCTGTGGACAGGCAAAAATCTGTAAATCCTAACGGGATGTAGCATGATCCAGAGTACAGCAGAAAGCAGAAGGCCCGACTTAGGTCAGGGCCTTTTGCTGTATTCAGAACTTAGTAGGAAGGGTGAGGAGAACATGGAAACTAAACAAAATACATCCGCATGGAAGCTCAGATACCGTCAGCCCGCAGCGGTCTGGGAAGAGGCGCTGCCGCTCGGGAACGGGCATATGGGGGCTATGGTATTCGGCGGTACGGATAAAGAGCTGATCTCGCTGAATGAGGATACCTTATGGTCCGGGTTCCCCCGGGATACCAATAATTACGAAGCGCTCAGGTATTTGAAAAGAACCCGGGAGCTAATCGCTGCAGGCCAGTATGGGGAGGCCGAGGATATGGTGAATGCCCATATGCTGGGGGTCAACGCCCAGGCCTATATGCCGCTCGGGGACCTGATTCTTACGCAGCCGGGCGCAGAGAACTATACAGCCTATGAAAGAGAGCTGGATCTGGATAGCGGAATTGCCAGAGTGAATTATCAGACTGGGCAGGGAGGTTTTACCCGTGAAGTATTTATCAGTACCCCGGACCAGGTCGGAGTCGTGCATCTGACAAGCGATCAGCCGGGGGGAATTCAGCTAGAGCTGGCACTGGACAGCCAATTACAGCATAGCGTTAGCCCAGGGGAGGGAGACAGGCTGGTAATGAAGGGGCGCTGCCCATCGCATATTGCCGACAATTACCACCAGGATCATCCGCTCGCGGTGCTCTATGAGGAGGGACTTGGAGTTGCGTTCGAACTGCACCTGCACGCACAGGTAACCGGGGGAAGTGTCCGGTATTCCGCAGGCAAGCTCGTGATCACCGGAGCAGATCGTGTACTGCTACTGCTGGCTGCCGGAACGGACTATGAGGAGGTGCGGTCCAGAGCAAGCCATAGGACTGCTTCGGCTGCTCAACATTTGGAAGCAGTGGTAAGCCCGGCGGAGCTATGCGCCGGCAGATTAAGTGCTGCGGCTGGTAAGACTTATGAGGAGTTGTTCGCACGCCACGTTGCCGATCATCAGGCGATCTTCCGCCGGATGGATCTGGAGCTTGGCGGTCACGAGGCGGAGGAGAGGTTCACCGATGAACGTCTGTCCGCTTACCGGGACGGGGCAGAAGACCCGGCGCTGGAAGCGCTGCTGTTCCAATATGGCCGCTATCTGCTGATGGGCAGCTCGCGCGCCGGAACCCAGGCAGCGAATCTGCAGGGGATCTGGAATCCTCATGTTCAGCCGCCATGGAACAGCAATTACACAACCAATATCAACACGCAGATGAACTATTGGCTGGCGGAGGTCTGCAATCTCAGCGAATGCCATGAGCCGCTCCTTGAGCTGATTAAGGAGCTTAGTGAGACCGGGGCCAGAACCGCGGCTATTCATTACGGGGCACGCGGCTGGGTAGCCCATCATAATGTGGATCTGTGGCGGGCTTCCACACCGTCCGGCGGAGATGCTAGCTGGGCCTTCTGGCCAATGGGCGGCGTGTGGCTATGCCGCCACCTGTGGGAGCATTACGAATTCAACCCCGATATGAAATATTTGGGTGAGACCGCTTATCCGCTAATGAAGGGAGCTGTCCTCTTCTGCCTAGATTGGCTGGTGGAAGGACCGGAGGGGTGGCTCGTTACCAGTCCGTCTACTTCACCGGAGAACCGGTTCATCACGCAGGACGGCAGAGCTTGCAGTATCTCTATGGGTTCGGCCATGGATATGAGCCTGATCGCTGAGTTGATGCAGCACTGCCTGGAGGCTGCGCGCATTCTCGGCGTGGACGCTGAGCTACAGGAGGAGCTGGAACAGACGCTTGCCCGGCTGTCTCCGCTGAGGATTAGCAAGGATGGACGGGTGCAGGAATGGCTCTATGACTTCGCCGAAGCCGAACCGGGGCACCGCCATGTCTCCCACCTGTACAGCCTGTATCCGGGCAACCGGATTAATCGGCGAGATACACCGGAGCTGCTGGAGGCCAGCCGTTTAACGCTGGAGCAGCGGGTTGCTTCCGGCGGGGGGCATACCGGCTGGAGCTGTGCTTGGCTGATTAACCTCTATGCCCGGCTCGCAGACGGCGATGCGGCTTACGGCTATGTGCGCACGCTGCTAACCCGCTCCGTCTATCCCAACCTGTTCGACGCGCATCCGCCGTTTCAGATTGACGGTAATTTCGGTGCGGCTGCTGGGATCGCAGAGATGCTGCTGCAGAGTCATCTGGGGGAGCTTACGCTGCTTCCGGCGCTGCCTGGAGCCTGGAAGAATGGCCGTATCCGGGGTCTTAAGGCGCGCGGCGGGTATGAGGTGGACATGGAGTGGCAGGCTGGGGTTCTGGTATCCGCGCGGATTACAGTGAAGTGCGATGGGATGCTGCGGCTCAGTTATGCGCAAGCACTGAAGCTGCTGCTTGCGGACGGCAGCGCTCAGGCACTGAATGGTGCGTTTGAGGTTAAGGCAGGCGGGATTTACTCGGTGGGGGTGTGATGATTAGGAGAATTGAAGGAAAAATGGAAAACTATAAATCTAGTGGGAAATAAACCCGATAATAATAGGAGGTAACCTGTATAACTGAGGGATATTTATTGGTTTAAGTGGAAGCCAGAGTTCTAGTCCGGCGGGGAGGGTGGCTATGGCATCAACGAAGCTAGTATTTAACGAAGATGAAGTCCGGCGCCTGCAGACGAAGATCGGTCAGGTGAGCCAGGACACCAACAGGCTGTACCTTCAATTGAAGGGCCAGTCCAGCAGCTGGGGCGGTATTCCGATGGGCGACCATTTGGTCAAGGCCCAGGTCCTAATCAATGAATTAACCGTAGAAGCGGAGAAATTAGAGGATATCATCCGCGTCGCCTTGAGAGGCGTCTCGGAGCTGCAGGAAGAGAATAAGCAGCAGGCGGAGAAGCTGACAGGGCAGTTTAATCTTTTGTTCGCGGCCTTCGGAAGCTTGGGGCTGCAAGCAACCGCCGGACGAGTCTCCATTCCTGAATTTGTGCAGCGAAGTGCGACCAATCTCATTACTTCGATTGCCGCTCTATCGGGAAAAGATGAGCTCAGCAGGGACCCGGTGGTGCAGCAGCTCAGGAATGTCATTCAAACCTCCGGTCTGCTGACCGTAGAGAATATCGCTGCGCAAAGTAAGCTGAACGATATTTTCGCGGCACGGAATGAGATCGCCAAGGCCCAGATGGCCTTTAAAGTGTATCAGGCGTTCGGAAACCAGGCGCAGATGACGGCTGTTCATGCACAGGCGGAAGAAGCCCGGCAGAAGCTGGCTTCTCTAGGCGTAGCCAAGATCTACTATGAATCCGGCAAGGATCTAAGCGGCTATTACAAACAACCGGCGGTTACAGCCTGTGAGTATGATCCTTCAATTACGGCGGAGAAGGTTCCCTTACTACATAACGAAGAATATTTACTGCTTTTGCGGCTGGCCATGGAGAAGACCGCCGCCGGAGCGTATGCGCGGAGTCAGCTTGCGGCGAAGCGGCAGGAAATTCAGGTCGCAGCGGCTCTTAAGCAGGTTCAAGAGCAGATCGAAGCAGAGCGGCGGTTGAACGGCCCTCCGCTCACGCTGCCAGATGGCACGCCAATTACCGCAGACAACAAGGAAAACGAGACCACATTGGAATTTTATCAGGCGAAAGTCTATGTGCCGAATGAATATCTCACTCCGATGTACACCAGTTATCTGGGCTGGCTGGATAACACGTACGGCCTCACGAAATGGGAGAGCAAGGTCCGTCAGTCGGGAGATGTAGTGCTGGCTTTTACCGAAGGATTGATGAAAGAGGTCGTCATGGGCGTGGCGGATACGGCAACCTTTGCCTTCAAGCTGGTTGTGGACCCGGTCAAAACCACCACAGAAATGAAGCAGCAAGCACAATATCTGATTGACCATCCCGAAGTGCTGGTGGAAGCGGCGAAGATGGCGTATCATCAGTTTGACGAGGGCACACCCGAAGAGAAGGCGAAAATGCTCGGTTCAGTCGCATCCATCCTTGTCCCCGGACTACAGGTCACCAAAGCAGGCAAAGTGGGCAAAGTGCTAGGCGAGGTAGAAGACGTCGTCAGCCAAGCGGCGAAGGATGCCCTGCAAGGGATTAAGCAGAAGCTGCCGAACCTGGGTCCGGTGATGCAGACGCCGGAAGGGTTTGTTTTCAAGATAGGAGAGATCCCCGATACTCCAGCAATGCCGAAAACGCCGGTGCAGCAGCGGTATATGGATGGGTTGGAAGGGAAGGGTGAAGTTCCCAATAAGACTTTTGTCGATAATTCATTTGATGAGGCAGGAAAACTAAAACCGAATGTGAAGTATAAAGCTGGTGAGCACCAATACGATTATGAAACAGATCATCTGGGTAGAATTGAAAACTTTAGTACGGATGATTTAAAATTAACGGCAAGAGATGAACGTTTACCACATGACGCAAATACGCCAGGAAAGGAGTCAGGTGACCACGCAGGTCATTTGGCAGGAGATAGATTTGGCGGCTCGCCAGAGATTGACAACCTTGTATCTCAGTCAAGTAAGGTGAATCTAAGTACGTATAAGAAAATAGAAAATGAATGGGCAAGGGCTTTAAATGCCAAACCGCCGAAACATGTTACTGTTGACGTAAAAATAAAATATGATGAGGATTCGCTTCGACCGTCTAGCTTTAATGTAACCTACACAATAGATGGTGAGCTAAAAGTTTTCGATTTAATAAATTAAAAGGAGATTGGATGATGACAAAGGTATTTGAAGATTATTTTTCAGAACTACAAGCAGATATGGTGTCAATTTGTCTTGAGTATGTGAGTAATAAGGCAGATATGATATATATATATGGTTCTAATGAATTTGGACAATTTAGTACAGATGTATTTTACCAAATTAATAATTTTATTGTTAAAAAACATAAGGTTAATGATGCAGTTTCAGACACTGATAGTAATTCAAGACCTGTTTATAATATTTCGAAAGAAAGACAAGTTGCTTTACTTAACATCTTAAATAAAAATCTCCGTGAAATTAGTGATTTATGCAAAAAAAATAATAGGGAAATGCCTACAGAGATGAAATTGACTTATGATGTATTTAAGAACAAATTAGATGCTCGTTACAGTTACGAGATAAAATATACAAATGATCCTGAAAAATTATCTAGTCATATATTTGATGATTGGTTCGAAGAAGTGGGCGGAAAGTTATAGTTTACAACCTGGGCGACAGAATCGTACAAGACAACCTAAAATGCCACAATGCGAGCTAATCGCCCGTGTTGTGGTCTTTTTTATCCTCTATGTGTTATGACGGGTAAAGGAGCTACACAACTTCTAAGTGGTTTTACAGCACCTTAACTTGTAATCTAATTCAAAGGAGATTTTTAATGTTTACAGAATTTGATGACTATCTTTCAGGATATTTTACGGATGATTATTGGTATGATGAAGGTTTTTTAATTGCACAGGAGATGCTGCTAAAATTCTCCCCACAAGATTGGGGGGAATTATCAAATGGAGTGTTAAATAAGCCGATAGAGTGGCAAAGAAAATTAGCTTATTGTTTGCATAATGAATCTAGCATGGATGAATTGAATATGTTGTTGAAACTGCTAGATACTGATGATGAAGAGCTACTCGAAATCTGTGTTGATTCATTAAGAAGTTTTACTAGTTCTGAAAGTAAAAAACTGATATTGAAAAACCCTTCACTTCTTCAGAGGATTTATGAGTTAATCCCCAATTCAGGGGAAGCGACAAAAAAAGTATTTCAAGCTTTTCTAGAGAAGATACAGAGCTGACGATATTAATAGCAGCAAGGGGGATGCTTAATTGTAATTCGTACAACTAAATCGTCCGATGTGCCGCCAAATCTCCGTTTAGATGTAGTTCGTGCAATTAAAATGCCCCTATACCTGGGTTTTCGCCCATCCGGGTAAATTTAGTTGTACAGACTACAATTAGAAGAGGAAATCTACCCGTTTCACTGTTTTTAGTTGTACAGACTACACTTATCCCTGTTTTCCGCTACGAACGCAGCCTTATACCTTACCGTTTTTAAGGAATGAAATCACTTGTTTAATTCTGATGCTCTACTAAGATAGGATACCAAGATGAATCACTTTAAGTGTTATTTCACCGAATATAATGGACAAGAATGACTGGTGTAAGTTCACGTTCTTCAGATCGGGGTTGTAATCAGGGCAATATTGGCATTTACTATAAAGTATACGGCTATGGCCGATGATATAGATTATAGGAGGCGCGCGGATCGTATGGGGAAGAGACAGGGATCGCTGTTGAAGACGGCGGTTGGACTTATGCTTGTGTTTGCTGCTTTACCGCCTGCGACGTACTGGGGATACGAGCATGCGTATGCTGCAGCGGATTCGGCGGTGGTGCAGACGACACAAGGAATGACGCAGAAGCTGGCTGGAGCGATGAGTAACCGCAGAGAGACGATTACCTTCACTTATCAGGGCAAGACCGCCAAGCTGAAGAGTGAGATCCAGACGGCAATCAATCAGGCGATGGGGAGCGATCCGTACCTGTATTATATTATTGACAGCTATGCCTTCTCCTACCGGGGAAGCACGCGCGCTGTTCATGTGACGGTTCAGGTGGAATACCGGGAGACGCTGCAGCAGACGGCCTATGTGAACAAGCAGGTGAAGGCTATTCTGCAGCAGATCATAACACCGGGGATGAACAATCACCAGAAGGTAAAAGCGATCCACGACTGGGTCGTGCTGAATCTGGAATATGATCACTCGCACCGCAAATACACCGCTTATGAGGGACTTCAGACCGGGAGTGCGGTCTGCCAGGGCTATACGCTGCTAACCTATAAGCTGCTGCTGGGGGCGGGGATTCCGAACAGAATTGTGGAAGGGACGGCCAGAGCGGCAGATGGTGTGACCCAGTCGCATGCCTGGAATCTGGTACTTCTGAACGGGGCATGGTATCATCTCGACACCACCTGGGATGACCCGGACCCGAGTCCGGAGGGCGGAATCAGCACGCTCTATTATATGAGGACCGATGCCCAGATGCGCCTTGACCACACTTGGACGAAGTCCTATCCGGCGGCCTCCACCAGTTATGCCCAGACCTTGACTAAGCTGGTCAATCAAGGGGGCCAGGGGGTGGAGGCATACAAGACGCTGCAGAAGGACCTCAATTACTGGCTGTACGAGGAGAATCGGGTGATTTCGTCGGCAGAACAGCTCGAGAAGCTTGCGAAGCAGGCGGCAGAGGCCGGACAGCAGTCGCTGCTCTTCCGCTATCGCGGAAGCGACAAACTGCTGAGGCAGGATCTGCAGGTGCTCTACGGGCTGGGACTGAATAACCTGGCCTTCAACAGTTCGCCGTTCGAGAATACAGGAGATCTTAAGGTATATGTGACCTGGAAATAAAAGCGTGCAGCTACCCGGCGAACCAGCCAGGGTGCACTTCAGGCCCTGGTCTCCAGGAATTGGATGGTCTGAAGCTTGTTTGTTGAAGGGTTGAAGCGGACCATCACGAATACGCCGAATTCCCGGCCTGCCTTGCTCCGGACCACCAGCTTGAACTTCTCTTCTGCAAGCTTAGGCTTGATCTGGGTCCGGCCGATGTGCTTGTAATCGATGATCTCGGCGTTGTATTTCTGCTGCGTCTCCTTCACGGCGATGGTTCCCCACCGGGCATAGTCAGGTGCAGCGGAGCTCCGGCTTAACGGGCTGCTCAGGACCAGGGCTAACGTCAACAAGGCTACTGTCCATATTTTTTTCATAAAGGCCTCCTTGAACTGGAATTACAGGTTAGCGTCTCCCGGCCCCTGCGCCTTTATACGACTCCCTGGAGCACAGCTCTGGGGTTTTAGTATTTTCCGTACCCGTTCTCACAGGTAATATTCATTTCGAGAAGCTCGTAAAGAGACTGCTTGGAAGCCTCCAGGTTTTTTTGCGCAGCTTCAATTTCCGTAATTTTGTCGGCAATGATCCGTTTTTGTTCCTCTTTCGATATTCCCTGCTTGGAGATCATCGATTTAATATCGTGGATTGAGAATCCAACAGCTAAGCTATTCTTTATGACTTCAAGATAAGGAATAATCTCCGGGGCATAATTCCGGTAATTATTCTCTTCTCTGAGGATGTACTCCTCCGTAATCAGGCCTATTTTCTCATAGTAGCGCAGGGTTGATATCGGAAGGTCAGCCTTTTTGGCAACTTCACTGGTTTTCATGGCAATCCCCCCATTTATTGTTCTTGCTATGAAGTATACTTTATAGTTTACAATTCTTCTAGTGATGATACGTTCACGTTCATCCGTACCATTCCGTATATAAAAGGAGAGAAATGTACATGAGCACAATGATGGGGAAATACCATAAAACCAATGATTTCAATGAAATTGTCCTGGAACGCCGTTCCGTGAAAGTCTATGATCCTGAGGTGAAGATCAGCAGAGAGGAACTGACCGAGATTCTGGCGGAAGCTTCCCGCGCCCCCTCTGCGATTAACATGCAGCCGTGGCGTTTCCTGGTCATAGACAGCGCTGAAGGCAAAGCGAAGCTGGCACCGCTGGCCTCCTTCAACCAGACCCAGGCGCTCACCTCCTCGGCTGTGATTGCTGTATTTTATGATACGAACAACGTTGAATATATTGACGAAATTTTCGGCAAGGCTGTAGAACTCGGGTACATGCCCCGCGAGGTGATGGACATGCAGCTGCAGCAGGTCAAGCCTTATTATGCGAACATTTCCGCGTCCGAATTGCGGGATGTCAATCTGATTGACTCGGGGCTTGTAGCGATGCAGTTAATGCTGGTGGCCCGCGCCCACGGATACGATACCAACCCGATGGCCGGCTATGACAAGGAGCATATTGCAGAAGTATTCGGCCTGGACAAAGAACGGTTCCAGCCGGTCATGCTGATCTCGATAGGCAAAGCCGCCAAAGAGGGGTATCCATCCTACCGTCTGCCGGTTGAGACGATCACAACCTGGGCATAAACAGCAGTAGTAGGGATTCCTCAGGAATAGAAGCAAATTTAAGCTAGTAAAGCGTCAGAGTTACAACCCAAAATCTAACGGACCGGAGAGATCTTATCCCCGCGAAAACGCCACTTTTTGCAGTGTAACGGACTCAGGCGACCTTAGAGTCTCTCTATGAGACGTTTCGGAGCTGAAGTGCAAAGGATAAGGCCTGTGGAGTCCGTTACTCGCCCAATAGGCGACTTTCTTCCCAAATAAGCGCACCTCAGTCCGTTACGCTAAGCCAAACGCCCTGAAGAACAAGGCCCGCTTGGAAAAAAGATGTTATTTGAAGGGGACTTGCGTCTGATCCACTATTTTAAATCTGATAAGGTACTAGCAATATATAAAAGACCGGTTTTGGCCCACTTTTGCGGGATCAAAACCGGTCTTTTGCTGAAAGATAAGAATTTATATGCTGCTGCAATGAATCAGTCTGCGTGGGTGCTCAGATCACACTTCTCCAGCGGGATAAGGCTGCTCTTACGGAACCAGCCATAGCCCAGCCAGATCAGCAGGAACAGCGGCACACTGACATAGGAGACCAGTATGCCGTACCAGTCGATCTTCGCGCCTGTGAAGGCGCCCATGTTCTGGCCGAATACGGCAACCATACACAGAGCGAAGGCAAACAGCGGACCGAACGGGAACCATCTTGCCCGGTAAGGCAGCTCCTCCAGCGAATGGCCCTGCTTCACGAAGGCCCGGCGGAAACGGTAATGGCAGACGGCAATTCCGAGCCAGTTGATGAAGCCGCACATCCCGGAAGCGTTAAGCAGCCAATTGTACACCGCGCCGTCTCCGAAGAAGGAGGCAAGGAAGGCGAGCATGCCGACAGCGGTAGTTACGAGCAATGCGCCTACAGGAACACCTCTGCGGTTCAGCTTGCCGAGCGCGCGCGGTGCCATTCCATCCTTGGCCATGGCGTACAGGACACGGGTGGAGGCGTACATCCCGGAGTTCCCGGCAGACAGCACGGAGCTGAGAATCACGGCATTCATGACCGAGGCGGCAATCGCCAGCCCTGCTTTGTTGAAGACGATGGTGAACGGGCTGACGCCGATATCATCAATACCGCCGCGGAGCAGATCGGGA
Source organism: Paenibacillus sp. FSL M7-0896 (assembly GCF_037975415.1). Classification (NCBI taxonomy): domain Bacteria; kingdom Bacillati; phylum Bacillota; class Bacilli; order Caryophanales; family Paenibacillaceae; genus Paenibacillus; species Paenibacillus sp. FSL M7-0896. The sequence continues at coordinate 6,293,052 of NZ_CP150250.1, read as the reverse complement.
TTCGTATAAGGAATCAGCATACCGATGACGGCAATGGCGAAAATATAGAAGATCAGGATGCGCCAGAACACCTGGCGGATCGCGATCGGCACGTTGCGGCGCGGATTCTCGCTCTCTCCGGCGGCTACGCCGACCAGCTCTGTTCCCTGGAAGGAGAACCCGGCGGCCATGAAGACCCCCACGAAGGCGAAGAAGCCGCCATGGAACGAGCTGCCTCCGAGCTGGAAGTTGCTGAAGCCCACCGCCTTGCCGCCCAGAATCCCGAAGATCATCAGGACGCCGACCGTCAGGAAGACGACCACCGTAATAATCTTGATAATGGCGAACCAGTATTCCGACTCGCCGTACCCCCGCGCAGACAGGAAGTTCAGGCCGAACATGAGCGCCAGGAAGAGCAGGCTCCACAGGAACGAAGGACTGTCCGGGAACCAGTACTTAATGATAACGGTGGCCGCTGACAGTTCAGCTGCAATGGTTACTGCCCAGTTGTACCAGAAGTTCCAGCCGATAGCGAAGCCGAAGGCGGGACTGACGAACCGTGTACCGTAGGTGCTGAAGGAACCGGAATCGGGCAGATAGGTTGCCAGCTCCCCAAGGCTGGTCATCAGAAAATAGACCATAATGCCGACGGCCGTGTAGGCGAGCAGTGCTCCGCCCGGACCGGAGGAGGCGATGGCCCCGCCGCTGGCGAGGAACAGTCCGGTTCCGATCGAGCCGCCGAGGGCGATCATGGTCAGATGTCTTGCTTTGAAGGATTTGCGCAGGCCCGGCGTATTGGCGTTGCCCGCCTGTACTGCCGGCCGTTTAGGCTGCTGTGCTTGCATGAATAAGACACTCCCTTTAGATTGATAGTTCTGTTCACAGGGGGAGTGCCGCTGCCTGCATGTGCCGGTGTCTTCTTCCCGGCATGCTGCACGCAAAAAAACCGCAGACGGACGCTGCGGTTTCCTGATTATAGGCTCCGCATCATACTCCCTGTTAAGATAGCGCAACACAGTGCAGCTCCCGCAGTCTCCTGACAGGCGGCAATACACAGTGACAGTTCCGCGCCTTTCGGCAAACGGCCCCAATCGTAGCTGCGGACTAAGAGCAGCAGTTACGATTTCGGCGGATATTCCTTTGGGCGCGTATCACTGATGGCTCTTAGGCATCTCCACGCGCTTACTCTTCTTATCCGCGACCTCTACCTCATCCTAGGTATGATGAGGCTATCTTTGAACGATATGAACAACAGGAATCAGTATAAGGCATACCGGCTTCTCAGGCAATGACAAAATACGGCAGGTTCACGTCAGCTCCGCCGGCGCTCTGACATCTGCTGCCAGACAGTGCCCGCTGCTTCCTCGCCGGACAGAATTCGCTCCAGCGCCATCTTGGCCTGGAGACCTACCTCGAATTCGGGGTCTTCGGCAGCCACGCTCAGCGCGTCCTGGGCCTCGGCGGTCCCGACTTCGTAGAGGAAGCGTGCCGCCCGCCAGCGCACCAGCTTGCTGGCATCACTCAGCGACGCCGTCATCACCGGCGTCGCCGCCGGGTCGCCGATGTCGGAGAGCGTGTCCCCGGCTGTGCGCCGCACGGCCGGGGCGCTGTCCTTCATCGCCTCATAGAGCAGCTCCATCGCACCTGGCGTGCGGATATCGCCCAGGTACACGACCGCCAATCTGCGGATCTGCAGCTTGGGGTCGTGCAGCGCCGCCCGCAGCTCCGGCAGGAGCTGCTCGCCCGGCGCCAGATCCTCCAGCGCGGCATAGCGCACGCGCCAATCCGCATCGTGCAGGTCCCGCAGCAGCTCGGCCTGCTCTTTCTTGTGCCGCTGCTCGACGAACTCGCCGGCAGCCCCGTGCGCGATGGCCTGCTGCACAAGGGAGTCGAGGCGTTCCTGCGGATACGCCGCCTCCAGCTCCTGCTCGACCTCGCGGGCAATCTCCGGCGGCTCACCGTAGCGTACGCCGTAATCGCTGAGCTTGCGCTCCTTGATCATCACGGCGCTGGCCACATCGGTCACCGCCTGGGTGAAGCGGCTGGAGAGGGCGATGCGCTCCTCCTTCGCGCCGGTCTTGACGCGGATCTGGATCGGGATGCCGCGGAACATCTGCACGAACACCTGGGACTCCCCGAAGTGGGCTCCGTCATTCTCATCGCCAAGACTATATTCCGCGCTGAGGCCGTCCGCTCCGAAGCGGTTCTGGACCTCGCGCAGAATTGCAGCCCAGTCCGCACTGCCTTTGCGCTCCAGCGCGGCGAAGTCAGCGGCATGATAAATACTCGTAACGCCTGGAATCTCCAGCATCTCCTGCGCCCAGGAAGGGGCGGAGCGCCGGGTCTCCGGGGTATAGGTCCGGCGGATACCGGGTGCAAGGCTTTCATCGAGATGAAGCTTCATGGTATTTGGACTCGGTGTCGGTTCAATAAATGTAATCTTCATATGTCAGCTCCTCTTCTAAGTAGCATAAGCACCGTTTGCTTTACCCGCATTTTACCTCATTTAAGCAAGTGAATACAAAGGGGCGGACGCGAACCCGCTTAAATTTAAAATATTGTTGAATTAGCAACTCAAACGGGAATGTTGCACAATTTGCAATTTTAACTTCTTAAATAAGCGGGTTGTTGAGGGAATGTTGCATGGAATGCAGGAAATATCCCACTAAGACCGCACGGTGGGGTAGAAATGCTGATATATATGCAACAATCTTGGGTGTGAGGCTGAGATAGGGAGGGAATGTTGCAATTCGTGCAGGATTTCATCCTTCCTTATGCCGCCTGATACCGCCTGATACCGCCTCCTGCTGCCCCATACCGCCCGTTAAATCCGCCTGATCCCTGACAACTGATGCCCGGACGTTTCCCCTTTAGCCATTTGGGTACAATTTGTAATGAGCGTCCCGCAGGGCCCTGTAATTTTGCAAATGATTCTGCGGAACCCTATAGTTAAGATATGTGGTTTGCCGCCCGGCAACAGAAATGGCAAATCAGCTATAAGGAGTGGTTCTTGCTATGGCCAGAATACGTTATAACAACATCGACAATGTAAGCACCGATAAAACACTTAAGGAATTCCGCCAATGGCGCGAGGAACGCCGCCGGAAGAAGAAGGATTACACCTATAAGGTGCCGAATCATCCGCCGCGGCTCGACTATCTGGCCGGGAACCGGCTGGAGACGACGATCACGTGGATCGGGCACTCGACTTTTTTTCTGCAATACGAAGGGCTTAATATCATCACCGACCCGATCTGGGCGCGGCGGCTGGGCTTCGAGAAGCGGATCGGTCAGCCGGGCATTCCGCTCGCGGATATTCCGCCCATCGATCTGATCCTGATCTCTCATTCCCACTACGATCACCTGCATATCGCGTCCATCCGCAAGCTGTACCGGGCAGGAACAACCATTGTCGTGCCTGCCGGACTTAAGCGCAAAATGCTCCGCAAAGGCTTCCCGAACTGCCGGGAAATGCAGTGGTGGCAGGAGATTACGCTGGGCGCTGTCAAGCTGACGTTTGTCCCGACTCAGCACTGGACGCGGAGAACGCCGTTCGATACGAATTCCTCGCACTGGGGCGGTTATGTGCTTCAGCCGGCAGACCCGCAGAAGCACCCGGAGGGGGAGGAGGGTAAGGCGCAGCATAAGCTGCTTCCGCCGAACCTCTATTTTGCCGGAGACAGCGGCTTCTTCCCGGGCTTCAAGGAGATCGGCAGACGCTTCAAGCTGCATGTTGCGCTGATGCCAATTGGCGCTTATGAGCCTGAATGGTTCATGAACTCCCAGCATGTGAATCCCGAGGAGGCGGTGCAGGCCTTCCTTGATGTAGGGGCCGAGCTGATGATTCCGATGCACTTCGGCACCTTCAGGCTGGCCGATGATACCGCCCGCGAAGCGCTGGACCGGATGGAGCAGGCGAGGGTGGCGCAGGGGCTTGGCGAGGAGCGTATCCGTACCCTCGGGTACGGGGAGACGCTGGTCGTCCAGCCCGAGGAACGCCCGGCTGGGCAATAGCCCATACAAGGCTTGTATTAAACACTTCTACTTAAATAAGAGCCGTAATAAGGGCCATTTTGCTTGATTTTATGCTATAATGAGCCGGAACCTATGTGAAAAGGATGGTAATGCTTAATGATTAGCACAAGCGGTATAACACTCCGCTACGGAAAACGCGCACTATTTGAGGATGTAAACATAAAATTCACACCCGGCAACTGCTACGGTCTGATTGGCGCGAACGGCGCCGGCAAATCGACCTTCCTAAAGATTCTGTCCGGAGAGATCGAAGCGAACATCGGCGATGTGCACATCACACCCGGTGAACGTCTGGCCGTACTGAAACAGAACCATTTCGAGTATGACGAGTTCCAGGTGCTGGAGACCGTAATCATGGGTCATACCCGCCTGTATGAAATTATGAAGGAAAAGGACGCCCTGTACGCAAAGAGCGACTTCACCGAAGCGGACGGACTTCGTGCCGGTGAGCTGGAAGGCGAATTCGCGGAGCTGAACGGCTGGGACGCCGAGCCTGACGCAGCCGCCATGCTGATCGGTCTTGGGATCATGCGTGAGATGCACGACAAGAAAATGGCCGAACTCAGCGGCAACGAGAAGGTGCGGGTCCTGCTGGCCCAGGCCCTGTTCGGACGTCCGAACAACCTGCTGCTCGATGAGCCTACCAACCATTTGGATCTTGAATCGATTGGCTGGCTGGAGAATTTCCTTATGGACTACGAAGGCACCGTTATCGTGGTATCCCATGACCGTCACTTCCTGAACAAGGTCTGTACGCATATTGCGGATATCGATTTCGGCAAAATCCAGATGTATGTCGGCAACTACGACTTCTGGTATGAGTCCAGCCAATTGGCCCAGGCGCTGCAGCGCGATGCCAACAAGAAGAAGGAAGACAAGATGAAGGAGCTGCAAGCCTTCATTCAGCGCTTCTCGGCGAACGCCTCGAAATCGAAGCAGGCGACTTCCCGTAAGAAGCAGCTCGAGAAGATTACCCTGGATGACATCCGTCCGTCCAACCGTAAATATCCGTTCCTGAACTTCAAGCCGGAGCGTGAAGCCGGCAAGCAGCTGCTTACGATCAGCGGCCTGACCAAGGCAGTGGACGGCGAGAAGGTACTGGATGAAATCAGCTTTGTAGTCAACAAAGGGGATAAGATCGCTTTTGTAGGACCGCATTCCCAGCCTAAATCCCTGCTGTTCGATGTCATTATGGGCGAGAAGGAAGCAGATGCGGGTGAGTACACTTGGGGAGTGACAACTACCCAGGCATATTTCCCTAAGGATAATTCCAGCTACTTCGACGGGGTGAATATGAACCTGGTGGAATGGCTGCGCCAATACTCCAAGGATCAGGACGAGACCTTCCTGCGCGGCTTCCTGGGCCGGATGCTGTTCGCCGGCGAAGAAGCACTGAAGAAGGCAAGCGTATTGTCCGGGGGCGAGAAGGTCCGCTGTATGCTGGCCAAGATGATGCTGAACGGAGCCAACGTGCTGGTATTCGATGAGCCTACCAATCACTTGGACCTGGAATCGATCACCGCGCTCAATAACGGACTGATCGACTTTGACGGCACGATCCTGTTCACCTCCCATGACCATCAGTTCATCCAGACGATTGCCAACCGCATTATCGAGATTACTCCGGCTGGAATTATTGACCGTACGATGAGCTATGACGAGTATCTGGAGAACCCGGAGATCAAGGAAATGCGTGCCCGGATGTACCCTGTAGAAGCTTAAGAACTAGATATAGGCAGAATGAACAGTTATGAGTTCATATACAAACGGCTGCGTCGTCCCCGGAGGGATTACGCAGCCGTTTATGTTCACCATATACAACAACCTAGAAGTCTAGGAACCGCCAGTCCGGCGGCGCTGATTGTTAGGCTTCTTGTTATTCTGGCTTTTCAGCGGCTTCGCGGAGCCGGCCTGGAAGGTTGAACCCGGTTTTCCTGAAGCATGCTGTTTTTTCTGCTCCAGCTTCTGGCGGATCGCATCAGCCAAATTAATTTTTGGTTTCTCATTGTTCTCGCTCATTATGTTACCCCCTTAGGCAGCAAGTCCTTATTCCTTATTCTAATTGTTTTTAAATGCTGCTACAAGGGCAAGAATAACTCAAAGAAAGTTTTCCTGTAATTATGCGGCAAAGGATGGGAGGGGCGACAGAAATGACCGATATTTATGAGGATATACGCAAGGGTGAAAAGGGTGCGATGGTCAGCATTGCTGCTTATCTGGTTCTGTCTGCCTTCAAGCTGATCTGCGGCTACTTGTTCGCTTCCAGTGCGCTCCTGGCGGACGGATTCAACAATTTAACCGATATTGTGGCCTCGCTGGCGGTGCTGATCGGGCTGCGCATCTCGCGGAAGCCGCCGGATTCCGATCATACCTACGGACATTTCCGGGCCGAGACGGTTGCCGCGCTGATGGCTTCTTTCATTATGGCGTTGGTGGGCATCCAGGTTATAGTGGAAGCGGTACGCTCTTTGTTTGAGGGAAGCAAGGCTGTACCGCAGCTCTGGTCGGCCGGAGTGGCGCTGGTGTGTGCGGTAGCGATGATGGGGGTATATATATATAACAAGCGTTTGGCGAAGCGGATCAATAATCATGCTCTGATGGCTGCTGCCAAGGATAATTTCTCGGATGCTATCGTAAGCGTAGGTGCAGCTGTAGGGATTGTAGGGGCACAGTTCGGACTGCCGTGGATCGATTCCGCGGCTGCCATCGGAGTCGGCTTGCTGATTATTAAGACCGCCTGGGATATTTTCCGCGATTCCACGTACCGGCTGACGGACGGCTTTGACGAAGATAAGCTGCTGGACCTGCGCAGCACCATTGCCCGGACACCGGGCGTAGAGGGCATCAAGGATCTGAAGGCCCGTGTACACGGCAATCATGTGCTGGTGGATGTAGTCGTAGAGGTGAATGCCCGCATGACAGTCATGGAAGGGCATGAGATCAGCGACTCGATTGAAGAACGGATGACCAAGCTGCACAACATCATGCATGTGCAAGTTCACGTGGAGCCCAAGGATTAACATTCCATGATTTCTCCTAGTTATCTGTAATTTCCACCAAATCCAAGGAGAAATCGAGACTATAGACCTGTATGTTACCATAAGATGGAAAGGTTTTTTGTGAAATTTGGAGCATGTTCCAAATCCCGGGCCAGCCTATAATGAGGGCAGAAAGCAACAAACGTAGCGCGCGCCGTTGTTGATTTTCTTAATACGCTAAGCGGGGGAACGCTATGATCGTATCACGCAAGAAAATTACAGCATCGTTATGGGTTTCCGCATCACTGGCATTATCCTTGGGAGTGTTCAGTCCCGGGCAGGCTTTCGCTGCAACCGATTCTTCGATTACAACGCTTGCGGCGTCCGCTGGACAGACAGGCATCATTGAAGCTTCGGTACGGCTGCGTACAGATCCGTCTACCAGCAGCACGGTATTGAAATATCTGAATAAAGGCGACCAGGTTGTTATTCTGGAAGCTGCGAACAGTTACTGGTACAAAGTAAGAACGGCAGAGGGAATTGTGGGGTATATGAGCTCGGGGGATTCCTATATCCGGGTAGGTACAGCTTCCGCACCTGCATCCCGGACAGCGGTGATTCAGGCCACGGTCCGTGTAAGAGAGACCCCTGCAACCAGCGGGCAAGTGGTTGGATATCTCTATAAGAATGACCAGGTAACCATTCTTGAAGAGACCAACAGCTATTGGTACAAAATAAGAACGGCAAACGGGACGGTGGGTTATACAAGCTCATCCGATCAATATATTACAGCGGGCGCTTCATCGCCGTCTGCTCCAGTCACTCCAGCTCCAACACCTGCACCTGTTCAGACACCGGTGCCGGCACCTGTTCCAACACCAACACCTGCACCTGTACCTACAGCCGGGCAGACTGCTGTGATTGAACGAGTGATATCAGCGGGCATGGGCTATCTGGGAACGCCATATGAATACGGCTCTGACCGCAATAATACAAGTACCTTCGATTGCTCTGATTTCATCCGCCAGATCTTCATGGATGCAGCGAACTTGAAGCTGCCTGCCGATTCCCGGCAGCAAGGGGACTGGGTGAAGCAGAACAGTGGTGCAGTTACGGATGTATCCGGCTTGAAGCGGGGCGATTTGATGTTCTTCATGGATTATAAAGGAACTTCTCCCTCTGCTTATGCCGGAATCAACAAATCTACGGCAAGAATTACGCATGTCGCCATGTATTTGGGTGACGGGAAGCTGCTGCATACCTATTCAGTAAGCTCCGGCGGTGTAAGAGTGGATAATCTTAGCGCTTCTTGGATGAACCGTTTCCTGTACGGAGGCTCGGTCATCCGCTAATATATACAGCTAGGACAGCAAGAAGCGACAGGCAGTACAAGTTTGTGACGGGTGAACTACAAGCGGGTGTATGGCGGGGTTATCCCTCCAGTAGAAGATTCTACTGGAGGGATAACCCTTTTTATATGTTTTGGTGGGGGAATTTAGCATCCATCAGACGCAAAAAAAGGCCGTTTGGATTGGCGTCCACGTGCCTTGTTAGGTACATCCGTTGAGTCATAGCTGCAGCATATGAGTGGAGCAGCTATGACTCCTATATGTCGAATCGCTTATGGATTGATTACGTATGCAGAGGCAGGAACCTTGATCCAGGCTTTACCCAGCCAAGTGTAGATTTCTCTCCATTCGTTGCCCATAGCGTCTTTCGTGATCACACCAGTAGTATCAACAGTCTGTGCACCCAACCAGCCAATAGCAGTTGTGCTTCCCGCAGAAAGATGGAATGCTGTGAGTTTGGTCAGAATGATCTGAGGTGTTGCCGGCTTAATATCAGCCTGGGTGATAATAGGGTCTGCCGGATTCAGGTAAGTTACTCCGGTTACAGTAGTTACTGCATCGGAAGAAGTGGTTTTGGTAGTTTCTGTTGTTCCTGTTACTACCTCAGCTGCGGAAGCTGTTGCTGCCAAGGAAGCCATAAGACCCATTGCTACTGTTAAACTGGCTAATTTTTTCATCGATGATTCCTCCTAGGTATGATGGTGAGATGTTCTATGTTCATGCTGTGCTAATAAGGATGTAAACATAAATTGCATTGAATGAACCAGCGGCATCAATAAATTTTATTTTTCTTGTCCGGCCTTAGCGGGGAACGCCTCATTACGGACTGAATCACGGATGACAACCTGAGCGGAAAGGCCTATACTTTTTGAAGGGGAATGAAGCCCATTTCAACACTACATAAGACTGGCGGGAACAGCAAAAGGCCCGGAGATCTCCTGGCGGAGGCCTCCGGGCCTGCAGCACTGCCTGTCCGGCAGTCAGCTAACGGCGTGCTTGCCTACATAGATCGTCCCCTGCGGCCCATAAAGAGTGAGACCACGAAGAGGACCAGGAAGATGTAGAACAATACTTTGGCGATGCCGACAGCCGCCGCCACAATATTGAAGAATCCGAAGATACCGGCGATCAGGGCGACTACCAGCAGAATTATTGACCATCTTAGCATGAGATGTCATCCTTTCTGTGCGTTGATGTAGTCATTGTTTAAACGGGGCGTATCCATTTGAAACAGGGAGGAAAGGAAGAGGATTCCAGGGGCTTGACCTTTGTTTCGGCCCAATTCTGTAAGGGTAACTATGCAGTATCAGACAGTGCAAACCGATAATTTACACACTCGGAAGGGGTTATCTACAATGATCATTGAACTTAGCGTAGCACTGGCTGCTATCGCATTCGCAGTACTCGTATTCTTTTTAATCAAAACCTTGAAGTCAGCGAAGGAATCGCTCGACAAGGTCAGCCAGACTCTGCAGGAGGTTCAGAAGACTATTGATGAGCTTACCTATGAAGTCAAAACAACAGTCCGGCATGCCAATGACATCACAGCGGATGTGCAGGGTAAAATTCAGAAGATTGACCCGATCGTGGATTCTGTAAAGAATCTGGGCGATGTCATGAACGAGCTGACATTGACCGTGAAGCAGGTATCTGTAACGGTAATTGAGAAATTCCGTAAATCACGTGAACTGAAGGATAAGGCAAAATCGGTATCCATCGCAGAAGCCCCGTTAACACCGGCCGAGGAGAGAACCGTGCAATCCTATGAGGCAGTGAGTTCAAGCAAATCCAAGGGCAAGATAGCCTCAGCCCTCAAAGGCGTGGATGCAGCCGCTGCAATCTGGCAGAAATTCCGCCATTAATACGATGGAATGAAATACGGCGGGGCTCAGGACGGGGCAATACCAGCTCATGAAAGGCGGGAACCCTATGAAAATGGTTATTCTCTTGCTTAGTCTGCTTGCTCCCTTCATATCTGCACCGCCGCAGGATGAGACTGTTTCTCCCGCTCCCGGTACCGCTGCACAGCTGCCGGTAATATTCGCCTTCGAGCATAGTGCAGCTGCCGATCTCTACATAAGCAGCTTCGACTCCTTGTCCGGCATTAGCTTATATATGACGGAAGAGGAGCTGCTGCAGATCAAGGGAACCCCTCAGCAGATTGTTGAAGATCCTTGGGCCGGGTGTCTTGAATATCAGTATGCCGATAGCTCGGCGGGGGTATGCAGCGGTGTTGTCCTGTATGTTCATGCTTCGCCTTCCCAGGCCGGACAATATGGTCTGAGCCTCAATGGACGGATGCTTAATCCGCAGGCCATGAACGTGCAGGATATGCTGGGAGCGCCTGATTTTGAAGCTGAGGATGGGGATGTTTATATTAGAGGAGAGGCTGCGCTCAAGATCTACCGCAATACGGAGAGCGGCGAATGGGCCGGACTGGATTTATTCGACGCGTATTCCTTCTGAAGCTGTTTCAAGCGCGGCGATTTGGGTTAATGAATGCTCAGTCATCCATCCGGTGGCTGGGCCCTTATTCATTATGAAGGAGAGTGATCTCATGGATTCAACAGGTACACAGGCTTATGCCAAGCTCCTGGAGAATGGCGTTCAGGCGATCGAAGAAGTGAATCGGCTCCGTAGCAGCGGCTACACCAGAGAGGATCTTTATGTGATCAGTCACGATGAAGACCGCGAAGGGCGTATCGTGGACGCCGCAGATACTAATGAAGTGGGGCTGAGTGAAGAAGGGCTGTTCGGTGCCATTGCCAACCTATTCCGTTCGCGCGGCGACGCTTTACGCTTCAAGATGACTTCACTGGGCTTCAGCGCAGCGGAGGCGGCATTTTACGAGAAAGAGCTTGATACAGGCAAGGTTCTGGTCATTGCCAAAAGAAACCCACAATAATCGCGGGTCGGCTTCGCTGACCTTACTTAATAGTACAATAGCGTAACCTCCAGTCCCACTAGACGTTAGTGGAGCTGGAGGTTACTTTGTTGAAGCCGGGACCTGCTTTATGCCAATATCTAGCTGGTTGGTAACAGGCCGTGTAAATATCGTATGATAGAATTACAGAGCTGCGGGTTAGGGCCTTAACACAATATTCGCGTGAGGTGAGGAAGCTTGAGAATATTAATCGTAGACGACAATCCTACCAATGTAATTATTATCCGTGAGATCCTCAAGAAGGAAGATTACCGGAATTTCATAACGGCTTCGTCCGCCAAAGATATGCTGAAGCTGCTGGGCGTCGGTGTGGGGGAAGAGCCCCGGCCGTCCGATGTGGATCTGATTCTGCTGGATATGATGATGCCGGAAATGGACGGAATTGAAGCCTGCCGGGTGGTCCAGCAATATGAGCATCTGAAGGATATTCCTATTATTATGGTTACGGCTGTAGGTGACTCCAAGAAGCTCGCAGAGGCGCTGGATGCCGGAGCGGTGGATTATGTTACGAAGCCGATTAACAAGGTGGAGCTGATGGCCCGTATCCGCCTCGCACTGCGGCTGAAGCGCGAGAAGGACTGGCATAAGGAGCGGGACCAGCGGATACAGGATGAATTGAAGCTGGCTGCCCTGGTGCAGAATGCGGTACTCAGTCTGCCCCTTGCTGAGGAGACCCTGGAGGTACATGCGATTTACCAGCCTTCCTTCGAGCTGGCCGGGGATCTGTATGCCTGGTATCCGCTGGGAGACGGGCGTTATGCGGTCATCCTGCTGGATATGATGGGCCACGGCATCTCGTCTTCTTTGTTTACCATGTTCCTTGCCTCGGTCCTGAAGGATACCGTAACGACCTATGTGGAACCGGAGAAGGTTATTCAGGAGCTTAACAGACGCTTTAATCAGCTATATATTGAGAAGCAGCTGGTTCAGTATTATTTCACGGCGATCTATCTTGTCATTGATACCCGCATGAAGCGGATTAATTATGTGAATGCCGGGCATCCGCCGGCGCTGTTTTTTGAAGGGGAGGCCAAGACGCCTGTACTGCTTGAGAGCAACGGCCACCCTGTCGGGCTGTTTGACCGGATCGATATCCAGCAGCAGAGCCTCAGCTACGAAGACGAGGGTCATCTGGTGCTGTTCACGGACGGCCTCATGGAGATGGTGGAGGGCGAGCAGGAAGAGCAGCTGAAATTCATGATCGGGCATTTGAATGCCACTCATGACTGGCAGGAAGACCTGGTGCGCGCTGCCTTCCTGAGCGAGCCGGTTAATTCGGAACGTGATGACGATAAATGCCTGGTGTGGATCTCGCTGAAGAAAGGAACCGATAAGGAATGAAGATTAAGGCTAAGCTGCTGATCGGATTCAGTGCCATGCTGGCGATTATGCTGGCGCTTACCCTGATCGGGTATGACAGGCTCCATTATATGAGCAATCAGCTGGACAGCTACCAGGAGAGATATAGCAAAGGCCGTGCTTCTTCGGGACTTCGCGGGGAAGTGAACGACATGGCACGGATACTGACCACTTCCATGCTTAATGCCGATACTGTAACCCTGGAAGCGCAGAAGGCGGAAATTGACAGCAAGGTCCTGAAGTCTGCGGAGCATCTGGAGAATATTAAGGCCTCGCTGAAGACGGCAGAGGAATTGCAGATGTTATCCCGGATTGAGAATGCCTATTCCGGCTATCTGAAGTATCAGGACAAGGTTCTGGAGATGCTGAGTGCCGGATACTTTCAGAATGCCAACACGTACCGCAATGCAGAAGGACAGGATATTCAGAACGAGGTGCTGAACAGCCTGAATACGTTGTCTGATTACAATGCCTTCCGGATGACGGAGGAGACTGCTAACGCCCAAGAGGCTTCGAGCAGATCGATTCAGATGGTAACCCTGATCATGGTCTTAGGGCTGCTGCTCGGGCTGGGTGTCATTCTGTGGGTGATACCGAGCATCACGCGCGGCCTAAGTGTCGTCTCCATGATGATTACCAGCTTCGGCAACGGTAAAATGCGGGCGATCCGCCGGATCAAGGTGAAGTCGAAAGATGAGATCGGCGATGTGGCCCGGGTATTCCAGCGGATGGCCGAGGATATTGAGCAGAAGCAGCAGCTCGAGAGATCCTATGCCCAGGCACAGAGCGATCAGGCCTGGCTGAATGCCAATATTGCCCGAATTACGGAGCTGCTGCGCGGCGTCAGCTCACTGGATCAGGTAGCCCAGACCTTCATCAGTGAGTTCACGCCTGTGCTTGGAGCGCAGTATGGTGCCGTCTATCTGAAGAGCCAGGATAATCCGAACCTGCTGGTCAGCAGCGCTTTTTATGCCGGTGAGGAGGGGGTTACGCCCAGGGAGAGCTTCGAGATCGGTCAGGGACTGGTCGGACAGAGCGCGTTGGATAAGCTGCCGATCAAGCTGACGGAGGCGCCTGACAACTATATCTCAGTGTCTTCGGGATTCGGGGAGTCGCATCCAAGTTATATATCGATCCACCCTCTTTTATTCGAGGATGAGGTTCTGGGTGTTGTGGAATTCGCTTCCTTCACACCATTCTCGGTGCTGCAGAATGAACTGCTGCATCAGCTCTCCAATAATCTGGGGATTATTCTGAACAACATCAGCCGCAGGCTTGTGGTTGAGGAATTGCTGCGCGAATCGCAGGCGCTCACGGAAGAGCTGCAATGCCAGTCGGAGGAGCTGCAGACCCAGCAGGAGGAGCTGCGCCGCTCTAACGAGAATCTGGAGGAGCAGACGGATGCTCTGAAGCGTTCAGAGGAGCTGCTGCAGCGCCAGCAGGAGGAGCTGGAGCATTACAATACAGAGCTGGTCTCCAAGACACGTGCCCTGCAGGATCAGGTGCAAGAGGTTGAAGAGAAGAAGGATGAGATTGAACATGCCCGTATGCAGCTGGAGAAGCAGGCTATGCAGCTTGCAGTAACCAGTAAATACAAATCCGAGTTTCTGGCCAATATGTCCCATGAGCTGCGTACTCCGCTGAACAGCCTGCTCATTCTCTCCCAGCTTCTTACGGAGAACAAGGAAGGCAATCTGAGCGAGAAGCAGGTCGAATTCGCCCATACCATCTATATGTCAGGTGCAGATTTGCTTAAAATGATTGATGAGATTCTCGATCTGTCCAAGGTCGATGCCGGCAAAATGGAGTTGAATCATGAAGAAATTCCGCTCGTCGAGCTGAAGACCTTCGTGAAGCAGAACTTTGCTCCGCTGGCTGCGCAGAAGGGGCTGTCGCTGCGCCTGTCCTTTGACGAGCCGCTTCCGGACAGTGTATATAGCGACAGTCACAGACTGAAGCAAATCCTGCGTAACCTGCTGTCCAATGCCTTCAAATTCACGAGCGAAGGGTATGTAGTGTTCTCTGTTAGCCGTGCGGACGTCAAGCGGCTGCCTGCCTATCTGCCGCATGAATATGATTATATTGCCATATCCGTCAAAGACAGCGGGATCGGCATCCCGTCAGATAAGATGGATATCGTCTTTGAGGCGTTCCAGCAGGTTGACGGTACGACGAGCCGCAAATATGGCGGCACGGGGCTTGGCCTGTCGATCAGCCGCGAATTAGCCCGCCTGATGGGCGGGGCCATCGGACTGGAGTCCCGTGAAGGGCAAGGCAGCGTATTTACACTGTATTTGCCGGTTCAGGGGAACTTTAGCCTGCTGCCGGGAGCGGTTGAAGCCGCTCCTGCCGGGGAGCCCTTGCAGCTTGAGGAGTTCCGGGAGGAACTTTCATGGGATAAGGCAGGGGACATCACGCCTACACCTGCTAAGCCTGCAGTTGTGGAAGATGACCGGGAATCCCTTGCCAGCGGCGACAAGGTGCTGCTGATTATTGAGGACGATGAGAGCTTTGCCAAGATATTGCTGGGCATGGCCCGCGGACGCGGCTTCAAGGGGCTGGTAGCCCTGCAGGGTGATATCGGCCTGCAGATGGCCAAGACCCTGCTGCCGGACGCGATCATCCTCGACATCCAGTTGCCTGTCTTGGACGGCTGGTCGATTCTGAGAGAGCTCAAGAGCGACTCCCAGACACGCCATATTCCCGTGCATGTAATCTCTGTGAATGATGAGATGAAGCAGGGGCTCATGATGGGAGCGATGGCCTACCTCAGAAAGCCGTCCTCCCGTGAAGCACTGGACCGGGCCTTCTCGCAGATTGAGAATTACACCGCCAGCACGATGAAGCATCTCTTGATTGTCGAGGATGACGATATTCAGCGCCGTTCCATCGAGGAGCTTATCGGACATGACGATGTAGTGATTACGGCGGTGTCTTCAGGCCAAGAGGCGCTGAATGAGCTGCACAAGCAGAGATATGACTGTATGGTGCTTGATCTGATGCTGGATGATATGACCGGCTTCGAGCTGCTGGATCAGATCCGCGACGATGAGGAGCTGAACGATCTGCCGATTATTATTTATACCGGCAAGGATCTGGACAGCAAGGAAGAGACCAAGCTGCGCAAATATGCGGAATCCATTATTATCAAGGATGTCCGCTCGCCGGAACGGCTTTTGGATGAGACAACGCTGTTCATGCACCGGGTAGAAGCAAATCTGCCGGAGGATAAGCGTAAAATCCTGCAAAAGCTGCACAATAAAGAGGAACTGTTTGAAGGCAAAAAAATACTGCTCGTCGATGATGACATACGCAACGTCTTTGCCCTCTCCAGCGTGCTCGAAGGCTATCACATGGAAGTGAAATTTGCCGAGAACGGCCGCGAGGCCATCGACATGCTTGTCGAACAGAGTGATTATGATCTGGTGCTGATGGATATGATGATGCCGGAGATGGACGGATATGAAGCTATGCGCCGCATCCGGCAGATGCCGCAGTACCAGAAATTGCCGATTATCGCCCTCACAGCCAAGGCTATGAAGGAGGACCGGGCCAAGTGTATTGAAGCCGGAGCCTCCGATTATATGAAGAAACCGATCAGTACGGATCAGCTTCTTTCGTTAATGCGCGTCTGGTTGTATTCGTAAGGGTGATTTCGGGGTAATAGCTATACAGCAGGTTCAAACCAAGTACGGAAATAAGGCGCAGGCAAGGGAGTATTGATGACAATGGCAGCGATGGAGCACGGATATGAGGGTCAGGGGAATCCGCCGGAGAGCAAGCAGGAGCTTGAACAGATTGAGATTGAGCTGCTTCTGAACGGAGTACACCGTTTGTATGGATATGATTTCAGGAATTATGCCCTGCCTTCCTTGAAGCGGCGCATCTGGCATCATGTCCATGCGGAGAGCTTACCTACTATTTCTGCCCTGCAGGAAAAGGTGTTGCATGACCGTGCCTGCTTCGAGCGGTTCGTGTATAGTCTCTCGATCCCTGTGACAGAGATGTTCCGTGATCCCGGACTCTTCCTGACCTTCCGTCAGAAGGTCATTCCGCTCCTGCGGACCTATCCTTATATCCGGATCTGGCATGCCGGCTGCTCGACAGGCGAAGAGGTCTACTCAATGGCAATTATGCTGCATGAGGAAGGATTATATGACAAGGCTAGAATTTATGCCACGGACATGAACGCCCGTTCCTTGCAGCAGGCCAAAGAAGGCGTGTACGAGATCGGCAAGATGAAGCAATACACCAAGAACTACCTTGAGGCCGGAGGCACGGGCGTCTTCTCGGAATACTATACAGCGAAATATAACTCAGTGATTCTGCAGCCGTATTTACGCAAGAACATCATTTTTGCAGAGCATAATCTGGCAACGGACACTTCCTTCAACGAATTCAATGTGATCCTGTGCCGGAATGTAATGATCTACTTCAACGACGAGCTCCGCGATCATGTGCATGGCTTGTTCCATGAGAGCCTCAGCCGGTTCGGAGTGCTGGTCCTCGGTTCCAAGGAATCTATTCATTTCACACGCTACAGTGACAGCTATGAGCCTCTGGACCGGGTAGAGAAAATATACCGCAAAAATAAATAGCGGGTAAGGAGGGACCTATGGGGGTTCAGGAACCGATTCATATACTGCTGGTTGACGACCGTCCCGAGAATTTGCTGGCACTCGAAGCTGTCCTTGAGAGTCAGCATTACAAGCTTGTCAAAGCCAATTCTGGAGAAGAAGCACTGCGGTGCTTATTGAAATATGAATTCGCCGTGATTGTTCTGGACGTTCAGATGCCGGGTATGGACGGGATCGAAACCGCCAAGTTAATCAAAGCCAGGGAGAAAACCAAGGATATTCCGATCATCTTCATCTCTGCCAACAGCAGGGAGTCGGAGCATCTCTTCGCAGGGTACTCTGCCGGCGCTATTGATTATATGGTCAAACCGTTTATCCCGCAGATTCTGAAGTCGAAGATTGAAGGCTTTGTGAATATGCATCTGACCAGCAAGAAGCAGCAGATTCAGGCGATGCAGCTGCAGCAGAAGACGCTGGAGCTTGAGCGCATGAACGGTGAACTGATCAAAGCCAAGGAAGAGGCGGAGATCGCGGCTAAGGCCAAGACCGAATTTCTGGCGATGATGAGTCATGAGATCCGCACGCCGATGAATGGCGTAGTGGGCATGATTGATCTTTTGATGGAGACCCAGCTTGCTCCTGAGCAGAAGGAATATACAGAGATTATCCGTAAAAGTGCGGACACACTAATAACCGTGATTAACGATATCCTTGATTTCACTAAGATGGAATCGGGCAAAATGGAAATGGAAGAGCAATTATTCGAGCTGCATACCACCGTTCAGGAGGTATTTAGTCTGTTCTCGGCGGAAGCCGGCAAAAAAAATCTGGAGCTGGCCTATTTCATCGACCAGAAGCTGCCGCGGCTGATTTATGGAGATATGGCCCGGCTGCGCCAGGTGCTGATCAATCTCGTATCCAATGCGGTGAAATTTACCAACCAGGGCGGCGTTTATTTAGTTGCTTCCCTTCTGCCTTCAGCGGATAATAAGCTGGTAATAGAATTTACCGTTAAGGATACAGGCATTGGAATTTCACCGGAGAAATGTGACCGGCTGTTCCAGCCCTTCTCCCAGCTTGATTCCTCCATGACGCGTAAATACGGAGGCACAGGCCTCGGCCTCGCCATCTGCAAGTCCCTCGTGGGCATGATGGGCGGAGATATCCGTGTAGAGTCGATGGAAGAGAAGGGGGCTACCTTTGTATTCACTATCCAGGTTGCCGTGCCGGAGGAAGAGCTGGAAGGCGGCTGCCGGGAAGAGGACGGTACAGCGGACGAGGTAGATGAAGCAAGCCGGAGCAAAGTGCTGGTCGTAGATGACCATCCGATTAATCAGCGCCTTATGGTCAGCATGCTGGATAAGCTCGGATATTGTGCCGATGTTGCTGAGGACGGGAACCAGGCTGTAGAACTGGCCCGGCAATCCGAGTACGATTTTATCTTCATGGACCTGCAGATGCCTGTGATGGATGGTCTTGAAGCCACTTCCCTGATTCGAGAGGAGAGCAGCGGTTCGCCTGACAAGACGGTGATCATTGCGATGACTGCGAATGTGATGGAGGGGATTCAGGACCGCTGCACCGCTGCCGGAATGGACGGCTACATCAGCAAGCCGCTCAAGCTAAGCAGCATCAAACAGATGATCTCCAGATATTCAGGCAGAGATAACCCCGCAACCGCGCGGAACACTTCGCTTTTCAACGCATGACCCATGATTTACCAGTGCCGTCTTGTCTATTTGTTGTTTCAACCCTAGGCTATTAGGGTTATTGGTAAAGAAAACATTTAACCAGGAGAGTTGTCTATGAATACACATAAAAGCGAAAAGTTTCACGCAAAGACCGAAACCGTTGGTTCGGTATGTACTGTTTATCTGACAGGTGAACTCGATCTGTCTGTGGCGCCTGACTTTCGTCTGGTGATGGAACCGCTAGTGGGAGACACGGGGCTTGATCTCGTGATTAATCTGAAGGATCTGAAGTATATTGACAGCACCGGTATCGGAATCCTGTTGTCGATCCTCAAAGCAAGACATGGAATGGACGTCAAGTTCACCGTTGCTGAAGTTCCCCCGCAAATACAGAAGCTTTTTGACATGACCGGCATTTCCAAGTTTTTTGCCTCCCAAGAGAATTCCCACTAGGAAAGGATCGAACTAAGAATGAGTGATGACATACAAAGAGTAGTTCTTCAGTTACCCGCCAGTGCAGAATATGTCGATATTGTCAGACTTAATTTATACGGCATTGCCTCCAAAATGGGTTTTACTTATGAAGACATTGAAGATATGAAGGTAGCCGTCTCGGAAGCATGTAATAACTCCGTGCTCTATGCCTATGGGCAAGCGGACGGTATGGTTGATGTAATCTTTGAGGTAGGATCAAGTGTCTTATCCATTACTGTCAAAGATGAGGGGGAGAGCTTTGACGGTTTGGATGCGTCCGGGGAACGTCTGACGCTTCATGACAAGGAGCTGAATGATGTTCAAGTGGGCGGACTGGGCTTCTATCTAATGCAGGCGCTGATGGATGACGTTAGCGTTGTTAGCGAATCAGGGAAAGGGACAGTCGTTACCCTGACTAAACGGCTCAATTTCAGCGAGGAGAAAGTATGAATGACAAAGTGACTCCCCCAGAGTCCATGAATGAAGCAGTAAGCCTGATCTGGGAATACCAGCAGACGAAAGACAATGAAATCGCAACAGTGCTCATCCGCAAATATGAACCTATGGTAAAGATGGCAGCCGGCAAAATTGCCCGTAACCGTCCGGATCTCTATGAGGATCTGTATCAGGTAGGGCAAATGGCGCTGATCCGGCTGCTGGCGCAATACGACATCAGCTTGGGGATTCCCTTCGAGCCGTATGCGATGAAGAGCATGATTGGACATATGAAAAACTACCTGCGTGATAAATCCTGGTACATACAGGTTCCACGGCGGATTAAGGAAAAGGGCGCGCTTGTTCAGCAGGCCATTGATGAATTGACCATTCGGCTCGAACGTTCTCCGGCGGTTGAAGAGATTGCCCACTATCTGGATCTCACCGTAGAGGAAACTGTGGAAGTACTGGCCGGCAGAGAATGTTATCATTATGTCTCCCTGGATTCACCGCTCTCCCAGGAAGAGAGTGGGGCAACACTCGGTGAATTGATCAGCTCCGATGCGAATGACTACGAGACAGTGGAGAAGCGTATGGATCTCCAGCAGGCGCTCGGACAACTGAAGGAGCAGGAGCAGCAGGTGCTGCTGCTGGCCTTCCAGGATGGCCAATCCCAGCGGGCCATTGCCCAGAAGCTGGGTGTCTCGCAGATGAGCGTATCCCGCATCCAGAAGCGGGCCACTGAGAAGCTGAAGCAGATCATGGCTAATTCATCCTATTAAGGATCAAGGTCATTATATTTATCAGGGCAGGTTCCATCCCGTAAGGGATAGAGCCTGCCCTTTTTTGGGTAGATAAGAATTTATATGTTTTGGGGTCCCCGCCAAGTACCTGAGTCATCACCTACGCTAGAGCCCCACTTTGTGGGGTTAAAGAGCAACATCCCTCCTGCAGTCTATTCACGGTAGAGTAGGCTGCAGGAGGGATGCGCGGGAAATGTGTTTAGTTAGCATCTATATACTTTTTGATTTCTCCAAGATATTCCCCGATAACCGGTACATTGAGAAACAAACTGAGGATATAGCCAAGGATACCAAGAATGACAAAGGTACCGAGTGAGAGGCCCAGGCCTCTGGAGATCCCGGCCATCAGATTGGTGATAATCCGCTTCTTGGGGTCTGTATAGTTCTCCAGGATATCCTTGAACTCGGATTTCTCCAGTGAGTCGGCGATCTTGTCGAGCCTCGCATTCAAGCGTTTGACCTCATGCCGCAGCTCGAAGGGATGCTCATCTACGTCATAAGCTTTGGTTCTGTTGTCCGCTTCTCCCATAAGGCGTACCTGCTTTCTGTAGCCTGAATCAGGCTTTATTGAGATATAAGACATGCATAAATAGGGAGCGGCCAGCTACGGAAGATCTGGCCGCTCCCTTCAATGTATAATCAGCCTGAACATCCGGGATTAATAAGAGGATTTAACTTCGTCCTTGGCATCCTTCGCTGCGCCTGCGATTTCCTTGGAAGCGTCCTTCGCCTTGTCGGCAACCTCTTTGGAGGTATCCTTGGCTTCAACCGCTATGTCCTGGGAGGCGTCCTTAACGCTGCCCGTGATGTCCTTGGAGGCATCGCTTACCGTTTCACCAATCTTTTTGCCGGTTTCCGCCAGAGTAGCTGCAATTTGTTGCTTGCTGTCACTGACGGTGGTGAAGATATCGGAGGCCTTGGCCGATACGGTGCCTGCCAGGTCTGTAGCTTTTTCACCTACGGTCGTAGCAATCGTCTTGGTCTTGTCAGTTACGGCTCCCGCAACCTCTTTTGTCTTATCCGTAGCTACTGTGAGCTTATCGGACAGGTCACTGCGCATCTCGCGTCCAGGCTTTGGTGCGAACAGCAATGCCGCCGCCGCTCCCAAGAGTCCGCCGATGAAGATCCCTTTTAAGAATGTGCCGCCGCTTTCTACCGGATATTCCTTCTCTGCTTTATTCATTATCAATCACTCCTTATCAGAATTGTTATTCAAATTCAGGTGAGCCTGAATGTTCTTACTTCGTATATACACTTTGGGCTATGTGCTGAAACAGCGGAATAGCTTGGCAAAGATTGCCGGAGCATAAGGGAGCATCCCAGCCGAAAAGGTATTTTTTCATACCTAATTGGATGAATATGCGGCTTTACAAGATTGATTGATCTCGAAGGGAAGGGGGTAAGAAATAGTTAATCATAGCGCATCTATACATCCCATATTGAAGAGCATTCATTCCCCTGTTTAGGATATTGATAAGATTCCAACATCTATGGAGGTGCAACATTATGATAAAAGTAGTTACAGCAGCCGAGCGTCATACTTCGAATAGAGAATGGATACACAGTGAATTCAGCTTCTCGTTTGCCGATTATGATGATCCCAGCAACGCCCATTTCGGCGCACTGCTGGCACATAACGACAATGAATTGAAGCCGGAGCAAGGCATGCATGAGCACCCGCATCATGATCTGGAGATTATCACTTATGTGGTATCCGGTGTGCTGAAGCATCAGGATGATCTGGGGAATCATGCAGATCTGCAGGCAGGCAGTGTGCAGCTGATGAGCGCAGGAACAGGCATTAACCATTCGGAGACGAATCCGTCAGACCATGTGGATGTCCGGTTCCTGCAGATCTGGCTGTTGCCCGACCGGCCCGGTAAGACCCCGAAATGGGATGCCCGGTTCTATCCGGCCGAGCTTAAGCTCAACCACCTGCTGCCTATTGCTTCAGGGGAAGGGACTCAGGGTTCGCTGCAGCTGGACAATGATGTTAATATCTACTTGTCCGTTCTGCAGACGAACCGGGAGCTGCGCTATCCCCAGCAGGAGGAGCGGCGAACTCATCTGTATGTCATTTCCGGGAATCTGGAGATCTCATGCGCGGACGGTGTATTCCAGCTCCAGCAGGGGGATGCGGCGCGTATCCGCAAGAGCTGCGAGCTTACGCTCAAAGGCATAAGCAGCTCAGGAGATGCAGAATTCATTCTGATTGATCTCCCGTAGCAGGCCGGAGCATGACAGTAAGATTATTATTGGAGTATACAAAAGCCCTTCAGCTTCAACGTCCCGTCTTACGGACAATGAAGCTGAAGGGCTTTATATTGTATACGAACTGCTGGTGCTATTTCTTGCGCAGGCGGCCAAGCTCTGAGACGAGCGCCTCCACCTGGGAGATACTGAGCCGGTCACTGCCCATCGCAACCTCATAAATATCCTGGATATCCTCATACTGCTCCACCGAAAAGGCGGACGCCTGCATTGCAGCGGCACTGGCCATTTTCAGCTTGCTTTTGATGCCTTCAATCATATATTCAACGTTCTCCTGGCTTGGGTTTGACAAATCCATTGAGTATAACCATCCTCCCTGAGTAATATAGAATGTGAACTGGTATAGTTCAAATATCTTATCATGTTTGGGCAGGGGATGACCATTTTTTTGTCCAGATCACGCAAACATGTTAAATTAAAGGTGAATATAACTGGCTGCTTAGCAAGGGGGAGAGAGTCTTTGGCCATCAGAGAAGAAGAGAGCAGAAAACGGCGTAAAATGGATGCCGGGGGACTGGCGGCTTTCTTCCGCGGGATCGCAGACGAGTATTCCGCTGAGCAGCTGACCTTCCTCTGTATCGGAACAGACCGCTCCACCGGAGATGCACTGGGGCCGCTGACAGGAAGCCGCCTGCTGGAGTACGGATTTCCGAATGTAACGGGTACGCTTCCGGCGCCCTGTGATGCGGATAATCTGATTCAGCGGATAACTGAGATTCCGGAAGGGCAGATTATTATCGCTGTTGATGCCTGCCTGGGACCGCCGGCCGCACTGGGCTGTTACTTTGCGGCCGCGCAGCCGCTGCGTCCGGCAGAATCTGTAGGGGGACTCTTGCCTGCTGTAGGAAATTACAGTCTGGCGGCGATCGTTGATGTGAACAGTCCGCGTCCTTACCGGACCATCCAGACTACCCCGCTCTACCGGGTAATGGTTATGGCCGACCAGATTGCCAGGGCAGCCGCCCTGGGATTCGGACTTACGGATTGAGAGCGTTTCAAATCAGCTGTTCTAGCTTATTAATATAGACCACTACATAGAAAGAGGGTAAGCAGCCATGGAAAATGTTCGATGCGAGGGAAGCAACATTTGCTATAGTGATCAAGGCAAAGGGGATGTAATCGTGCTGCTGCACGGATTCTGCGGGAGTGCCGAATACTGGGAAAAGGTGATTCCCGGACTTACAGCCCATTACCGGGTCATCGCTCCGGATCTGCGCGGGCACGGGGCTTCCGATGCTCCGCTTGGAGCCTATACCATCGAGCAGATGGCTGATGATGTGCTGTCGCTGCTGAATGCCTTGGAGATTCAGGAATGTTATCTGCTGGGACATTCGCTCGGAGGCTATATTACCCTGTCGTTTGCCCAGCGCCATGCTTCCCGGTTGAAGGGCTTCGGGCTGATTCATTCCTCCGGGTATCCTGACAGTGAAGAAGCTAAGGAGAACCGGCTGAAGAGCGTCACCATGATCCAGAGCGAAGGCATTTTTGCTTTTGTGGATCAGCTGGTGCCTGGACTGTTTGCTCCTGGAGCGGAGCCCCGGCTGCTGGAACGGGCCAAGGAGATCGGCTACAAGACTCCGCCGCAAGGCGCGGTTGGCGCGTCCTTGGCGATGCGTGAGCGCCCGGACCGCCGAGATGTGATCTCGGCAACGGCGCTGCCGGTGCTTCTCGTTGCCGGAGCTGAGGATTCGAAGGTGACGCCGGAGCGGACGTTCACCTCAGACAACCGGAATATCACCAAGGTGACGTTGCCGGGTGTAGGCCACATGGGTATGTTTGAAGCACCGGAGCAGCTGGCGAAGATTATTAAGGATTTCGTTCAGGCCCCTGTGCAGAAGTAAATTACATCAGGCAATAGGGACAGAAGGCAGCAATTCCGCTCTCTGGCGGGTGCTGCCTTCTGTTTGCTGTGCAAATATAAGAATTTATTGGCTGGATTTTATTGAAACTTACGGATAGCCGGAACGCACAGCACCAGGGCAACACAGGAGAGGCCCAGGCCGGAAAAAATAATAATGGTCGGTACTCCTCCGATCTGGTCGGCCAGCCAGCCGACTAAGATATATCCGACCGGCAGCAGGGCGAAGGACCCGAACATATCCAGACTGGCTACCCGTCCGAAGGCTTCCTTCGGAACAAGCTCCTGCAGGCTGATCTCCCAGATCAGCCCGAAGATCATTAGTCCGAAGCCTTCTACGGCAAATAAGGTGACAGCTGCTGCCGGAGTGCCTGCGAACGGGAGCAGCAGCAGAGCAGCCCCGCTGATCAGTGCGCCGCCGTAAGCCAGGATGCCGCGGTGATTCCATTTCGGCCTCAGGCCGTACAGCAGGCCGGCCGCTATGGCCCCGACACCGGAGAACGTAACGGCCAGGCCATAGAGATAAGGAGGCCAGCCGTGATGGACCTTGAACAGCCAGGGAAGAAGGACGCTGATTACGCCCGTATAACATATATTGACGAAGCAGAAGGCGAGAATTGTAATCCAGAGCCAGGGCTGGCTGCGCAGAACATGTATTCCTTCGGCGAAATCCTGCCTCCAGTGCGGAGCGGGAGAGGTCCCGGCAGCAGGCTTAGCCGGGATGTCAGTCTCAGTGGCGGCAGCCTGCAGCCGGGTCATCATCACTCTGCGCAGATAGACCAGGCAGATGAGGGAGATAAGATAGGTGAAGGCATCAATTCCGAAGCCGATGCCCGCGGACAGGTGGGTAATCAGCAGTCCCCCTAACGCGGGACCGATCAGCCGCACGGACTGGGTTGTGATCTGAGTTAAAGAATTCGCTGCTACGCGGATATCCGGAGTGAATACGGTAGCGCGGACGGCAGCGTAGGCGGGCTGGAATAAGCCGTCCAGCAGGCCGTAGCAGGCAACAAGTCCATAGAGCAACGGAATGCTCAGCACTCCGGTCAAGGACAGCACAGCAGTCGTAATCATAACGATGAACCGGGCAATATCGGCCAGCATCATAATCCGTACACGGTCGTAGCGGTCGACAATATGTCCGGATACCGGCAGCATGATTACATTAGGCAGCATGTAGGCGGCCATGACCATCCCCATAATGGTGGTGGAGCCGGTCAGGGAATAGACCAGGACAGGCAGGATAACCATGGTTACCGAGCTGCCCAAAAAAGAAACTAAATGTCCCAGCCACAGGTAAGGAAAGGCGCGGGATTGCCGGAAAGGGGCGGCGAAGCCCTCAAGCGGATGATGCTTCGGTTGTCCGGAAGGGCCAGCGGTGCTCATCTATTAATGTGCCTCCTCTTCCGGCTGCGCAGCAGCATCGGCAGACTGCAGACGGCCCAGCATCACTTCCACACCGTATTCGTCACCTTCCGTTACCTTGGACTCCCAGGCGGTAATCAGCTCCAGCAGCTCCTGGTGGAATTCCGCAAGCTCCTGAGGAGAGAGAGTAAGTCTGGTATTGAAATGCCGGGTCTGGTCTTCTTCGCGGAAGTGAAGGCTGCGAAGCGCCTCCGAGTGGAACACCGTACCTTTGGAACGGTAAAATTTCTGGATGATTCCTCCTGCGGCTTCTGTACGGACAAGCTCCAGCAGACCGCCCTCATAGAGCTTGACGATATGGTAGTGAATATTACCCGGAGTCTTGTTCAGCTTCTCCGCAACCTGCTTGGATGTAAGCGGCTCTGCCGACAGCGTGTGCATAATCTTAATCCGTAAGGCGCTCTCCAGCAGCTTATCCTGTTCCGGCGTAACGTTCAAAATCCGGTTGCTTGACTGCAGATCCGGTTGACCTGAAACGGCTGCTGTGATGGAGTCTTGCGTGTTGCCGGTTGGCTTGGTCATCAATAAACCTCCTATGTAGGGTCCGTATTAACATGTATACAGTCTGTATCCAATTCCAATCTGCTAAATAGTTCAATCTGTAATACAGATTGGGTAACTGGATTATAGTTCATCATTATAGTGTGGTCAAGACTTAACTCCGCACAGTGGCGCCGGAGAGACGAATGGTTTAACCCTCAGTTGACAGAATTCTCCCATCTTCTTTAAGTGGGGGATGAATGGAAACGGTCTAATCTACATGGTTTCTAACCGCCTAAGATGCTATAATTAAAGTATTCAGTCGTATCTTGGAAAGGTCAGTGAAATTAATGAAATTAGACTCGAATAACCATTCAGTGTTCTCCCTTCACTTCCACCTTATTCTAGTCATCAAGTATCGTAGGAAAGTCATTACAGATCCCATATCCGAACGTCTGAAAGAGATATTTGCATCCATTCAGCCTACTTACAATGTGACTTTGCAGGAATGGAATCATGACAGGGATCACGTTCATATCCTAATGAAAGCTCATCCTAATACCGACATTTCTAAATTTCTCAACGCTTATAAAAGTGCATCATCTAGGTTGATCAAGAAGGAGTTTCCTACCCTCCGAACATCACTTTGGAAAGAGGCCTTTTGGTCACGCTCCTATTGCTTGCTTACCACGGGTGAAGCGCCAATAGACGTCATTCAAAAATACATCGAAACCCAAGGGGTGAAAGGGTGATCGCCATTGCTGAAAGCCTACAAATACCGTATCTATCCTAGCCATGGGCAACAACACTACTTCGCTAAAGTGTTCGGATGCGTTCGCTTCATCTACAACAGAATGCTTGCAGATAAAATTGAACATTACAAGCAAACGGAAACGATGCTGAGGAATACACCCGCACAATACAAAAAGGAATTCGACTGGCTGAAAGAAGTCGATAGCCTTGCCTTAGCGAATGCACAACTGAATTTAGACAAGGCTTATCAGAATTTTTTTCGGGACCAGAAAACGGGATTTCCTAAATTCAAGAGCAAGAAGACGAGTAATCATCGCTTCACAACGAATAACCAAAATGGAACCGTGGCTATAGAGGATGGATATCTTAAGATTCCAAAGCAAAAAACGGGCATTAAAATCAAGCTGCACCGCCCATTCGTGGGACTGATCAAATCATGCACGATTTCAAAAACACCAACGGGAAAGTATTATGCTTCCGTATTGGTTGAAACGGATATCGTCCAGTTGCCCAAAATGCATACGAAGATTGGCGTTGATCTTGGGCTGAAAGACTTTGCTGTGACTTCAAATGGCGAAATCATATCCAATCCTAAATACTTGCGTACGTCTGAAAAGCGATTAGCGAAGCTGCAAAAGGATGTATCGCGGAAGAAGAAGGGAAGCCATAACCGTCATAAGGCTAGGCTGAAAGCTGCCAAGTTACATGAAAAAATAGCGAATCAGCGTAAAGACTTCTTGCATAAAACGTCTGCCAAAATGATAAACGAAAACCAAGTCATCGTGATGGAAGACTTACGTGTAAAGAATATGATGCAGAATCACAAACTTGCAAAAGCGATTAGCGAGGTATCTTGGAGTATGTTCCGTTCGATGCTTGAATATAAGGCTCAATGGTATGGCAGAGAACTTATTATTGCCCCTAAGCACTATGCAAGCAGTCAGCTTTGCTCCTGTTGCGGTTATAAGAACGCAGAGGTGAAGAATCTCGCCTTGCGAGAGTGGACTTGTCCAGAATGTAACGTGCATCATGATCGCGATGTAAACGCTGCTCAAAACCTACTCAAACTAGCCATGTGATATGGCAATGATTGGGCTAGGGACTAGCCTTTGAGCTTGGGTAAACTTGGAGCAGTAGCTTCATTGACCAAGAAGCCGCCACCTCTTAGGTGGATGGTAGTTCACGATGAGTCCAACAGCAAGCATAGGATACAGAAGAGAAGCAACTGCGTAACGAAAGGAGCACGGGTATGTTCCGGAGGGATTATATTGTACGGATGATTGAGGATATGACAGCTATGGTCGCCAAAGTAATGACCCTGAAGCAGGATAAAAAAACAACGGAAGCTCTGTGGGAAGTGGATGAGCTGCTGATGCGGCATTTTCGCCTGAATTCGCGTCTGCTCAATTCGTTGTCCGTAGAGGATATTATTGATATGTTTCGTCTCGGAGGCGTGCTGGAGGCCGACAAGCTGCAAGGAGTAGCCCGGCTGCTGAAGGAGGAAGGCGGGATTTACGCGGCCAAAGGAGATCGGGATGCGGCCCTGTTCAGGGCGATGCGTGCCCTGCATTTATTCATTTATGCCGATCTTCATGGCGCGGACCGTGAGCTGCTGAACATGACAGAAGAGATAAATGAGCTGCTGGAGGAAGTGGAGCCGTACCGCCTTCCCGCCAAGACCGAATGCCTCTTGATGGCTTACCACGAATCCCGGGGACATTACGCCAAGGCGGAGAACAGTCTCTACCGGCTCTGGGAGCAGGGGGAGAATGTAGCGGAGGAAGGCAGAGAGCTGTATGAACGGCTGCTGCTGTTAAGTCCGGAGCAGTTAGCCCAGGGCAGTCTTCCTCTGGAGGAAGTGCAGCAGGGCAGGGAAGAATGGAGCAAGCTCACGGTTAATGCTATAATGTAACGATATTCAGGAGACAACGTGCTCTATTTTATAAACCCGAAAGTGAGATGTACCCATTTGGAAGCGTTGAAGGAATTGATCGAGCAAGTGATAACCGGCCGCACTCTGATTACGGCTACACTAAGCCAGCTGCGCAGCAAGGGCGATGCCGCCTACAATAAAGTACAGGTTAAGCCTGTTGAGCTAAAAGGGAAGCTGCATTATCAGTTTGCCTATTACATCGGCCCTAAGGCCATACACCGCAACATTCCCGCAGAGGATGCCGCTGAAGAGATGCTCTCTTTGCTGAGGGACACCTTCCGCCAAGGTCTGCTGTGTACTGCCGGTGCCGACTATCAGGTGCTGATCAGCAAGAAATACAAGGTATCTATTCTGACCAAATCAGCCAGCAAGCAGGAAGCGCCGGATCTGGCCCATAACCGCCGGAAGCAGTATGTGCTGGATGAGGGGGAGCCGGTGCCGTTTCTGGTCGAGCTTGGTATTATGAACAGCGAAGGCAAGGTGCTGGCCAAGAAATATGATAAGTTCCGCCAGATCAACCGGTTCCTGGAGATGGTTCAGGATGTGCTGGGCGATCTGCCGGCAGGCCGGCCGCTGACGATTGTGGATTTTGGCTGCGGCAAGTCTTATTTGACCTTCGCCCTGTACCATTATCTCGCGGTCCGCGAGCAGCGGGAGCTGAATATTGTCGGCCTTGACCTTAAGGCGGATGTCATTGCGCACTGCGATGCACTGGCTGCCAGGCTGGGTTATGACCGGCTGAAGTTCCTGGTGGGCGATATCGCCGACTATAATGAGCTGGATCAGGTGGACATGGTGGTCACGCTGCATGCTTGTGATACCGCCACCGATGCTGCACTGGAGAAGGCCGTACGCTGGGGCGCATCGGTGATCCTCTCGGTGCCCTGCTGCCAGCATGAGCTGTTCGCGCAGGTAGAGAGCGAGGTGCTGAATCCGCTGCTGTCACACGGCATCCTGAAGGAGCGGTTCTCGGCGCTCGCCACCGATGCGATCCGGGCGAAGCTGCTGGACCTGATGGGATACCGCAGCCAGCTGCTGGAATTCATCGATATGGAGCACACCCCGAAGAACATCCTGATCCGTGCCGTCCGCAGCGACAGCGGTGACCGGGCTGCCAAATGGCGTGAATACACCGCATTCCGCGATTTCCTCGGTGCCAAGCCTTACCTGGAACGCGTCTGCTCCGACCTGCTGCCCGCCGGCAGTACGGAAGTTTAATTCATGTGTTGAATAGTTTAGGGTATGACAGACCGGCCGGCCGCTTCCTGATGGGGGCGGCTGTTTTTGTGTGCGGTTTGGTGCTGGATGGATTGGGTGATCAGGGGATCGAGCCTAATGAGTTGGGCGGATGAAGCAAATGTATGCGAAAAACTGAACACAATTGTTGCTGATGCGAAGGTGAGTAGGCAGGATGATGGCTATAGATAGCTTTTGAGAGACAATAATGCTCCTGAATTGATGGAGGGCCACTTTTGGTGGGATGAGGTGCACAAGTGCTCTTCATTTGAGCGTGAGAGCTGGTTTGGTTGGGATGAGGTGCACAAGTGCTCTTCATTTGAGCGTGAGAGCTGGTTTGGTTGGAATGAGGAGCACAAGTGCTCTTCATTTGAGCAGGTGAGCATCTTTCGGCGGAATGAGGAGCATAAGTGCCCTTCATTTGTGCATATGAGCTAACTTGGGTGGATTAACTGCTACTTCTGTTTTCCGGTAAATATGGGCAGACTGTTAAGCATCATGAGCAATAGGAGATTTAGGATGCGGGTGAACGGGAATGAACGGCAAAGTGATTGGTTGGTTACTTTGGTTTGCGGGTTGGCGTTAATAGCAGCGGGGACGGCGGCGTGTGTGCTGAGAGGGTTCTTTTTCACCGGGGAGATGTATTTGTTCCTGACGGTGTGGTTTGGCTTGTGCGGAGTCTTGCTGGGATTGGTACTTATCTATATGGCGGCTGGTAGAGGGGCGCAAGTAGAGGAGCAGCCTGAACGTAGAAAGCATATTCGGGAGTTGGCTGGCAGTATAGGTGGAGGGAGGGGGCTGGCTGTCTGGGGGTTACTCAGCGCTTGTGTGCTACTCTGTCTCTTATACGCTATCCAGGCACTAGGCAGACCCGTATCCGTCCAAGGAACAGTGAATGAAATGCTGCGCTCAAGCTTCTACACTAGCTTTGTTACATTCGCTTTGCTGGCGGCGCGAACCCGCTGGGGAGTAACTCTTCTTGCAGCAGTGTGGCATTTGCTTGGAATCGCTATCAGTTTGTCTGCCCTTTTGGCGGTCTGCGGAGGTCTGCCGATTCCTTATGCGGTGGCGTATACCCAATCGCCGGGAGTCAGTGCCACTGGTGCCAGGCTGGCCGGGCTGCTTCAGTATCCGAATGCCTTTGGTGCGGTGATGGCCATGTATTTACTGGAACGGCTGTTTGCAGCCGCTTATAGCTTCGGGTCTGGAGATTCTGGGAAAGCAGCGGATGGGGAGAAGAACGGTGCGTTTGGAGGCGTGGCTGTAGCCGGAGTAGATAAGGGAGGTGCAGGCAGCAGTGCGGTGCGTGCGAGTGTCAGCGGAGCGGGTGAGGCAGGTGCAGAAGGTGTGGGTGTGGGCAATAATGCGGTGCGTATGGATGACAGTGGAGCGTGTGAGGTAGGTACAGAAGGCGCGGGTACAGGCAATAATGCTGAGCGTATGGGCGTCAGCGGAGAGGGTGAGGTAGGTACAGGAGATGCAGCCATCAGTGCGAAGCGGACCGGAACCTGGTCCGCTTCGCACTGGCTAAGAGCGGCGCGCCTGCTGCCGCTCTTCCCGTACGCCGCCGCGCTGCTGCTCAGCGAGTCGCGCGGCGCATGGCTGGCTGCGGCTGCCGCCGGTGCCGCAGCCCTTCTCCTGAAGCGGCAACTGTTCGTGCCGCTTCTAATCACCGGCGCCGCCCCCGTTGCCGCGGCGGCGCTGCTCTACCGCCAGCTGGCCCGCTCCGGGCTGGCGGCAGAGCCCCTGCCCGGCCTGCTGCTGCTGGCCGGGCTTTGGGCCGGCGCGTGGCTAGCCGGCCTGTGGCTGCACCGCCGCAGCTGCCGTGCGGCGGGAGGACACCGCGCCGCCCTGCTGGCGCTGGCGGCGGCGGGCTGGACGGCGGCGGCCAGCGCCGTCCTGCTGCTGGTACGCGCGCGGATCACCGGGCCGTCACCGACGGCCGACGCGCGCGGGCTGTTCTACCGCGACGCTTGGAAGCTCGCGGCAGAAGCGCCTTGGCTGGGGCGCGGGGGCGAGACCTGGCGGCATACGTACCTTGCCGCCCAGTCCCGCCCCTACGTGGGCAGCCAGGTGCACAGCGGTTACCTCGACATCCTGCTGAACCTCGGGATGGCGGGTCTGGCTGCGGTCATCCTGCTGCTTCTGGCCGCAGGATGGCTGGTATTCAAGGCATCACCAAGGCTGCTTCCGCCTCTGCTGGTGATTATTCTGCATAGCGCAGCCGATTTCGACTGGAGCTATGGACTGGTCTGGTTGCTGCTGCTCCTGCTGCCCGCTTGGGCAATTGCCGAAGCAAACAGCCGGACCGCTAGGACGGCTGTCCCTACAGTTCTGCATGACTCCCGTTGGCGGCGCAGCAAGCCGGCTGGCCAGCGAAAGAACCGGCTTCGCCGATTATGGAGATACGCAGGCATAACCGTTCTCTGCGGGCTGACCCTTCTATGCAGCAGTCTTTCCTTCCAGGCCATGAAGGGGGCCGCCCTATTCAAGCAGGCGGTCAGGGAGAGTGATCCTGCCGTAAGAATTACGCTGCTGCAGCAATCACTGAGCTGGAACCCGAGAGAGCCGCAGACTGCGGTTGCATTATCGCGGCTGCTTCCACAGAAGCAGGGGGTTGATCTGCTCCTGCGAAGCCTGTTATTCTCTCCGGGGGACGTTGCCCTGCACGGGGAGCTTGCGGCAAGTTCTCTGCGGGGCAGTGATCCTGGAGAAGCGCTATACTGGGTCCGCCGCAGTCAACAGACAGATCACTTTAATGCTGCCAGAAGGCTTGCTGCTTTAAAAGGAATGCTTGAGATGGGGGAACGCAGCTTGGCAGAGGGAGACAGACGTATAGCGGCGGACAGCGCGGCGGCGGGACTAGAGCTGCTGCGGCAACAGCCTGCTGACCGCCAAGGAGCAGGACAGAGGACCGCAGCACAATGACCGCAACTTCACCCTGCTTCCGCAGAGTGCAGGGATCTACTTTCAGTTAACACATTTACAGTCCCAGGCGCTGCTTAGCTCCAACGACAGATAAGACGCACCTCATATTGGAACCGGAGCTTGATCTGAGGTGGTGAACATATCAGCATAATGACTGCAGCTTCATCCTAGTACCTCATCAGATTTAAAATAGTGGAGAAGAAGCAATTACCCTTCAAATTACATCTTTTCCAAGCGGGGATTGTTCTTCAGGGGCGTTTGGCTTAGCGTAACGGACTGAGGTGCTCTTAATTTGGGAAGAAAGGCGCCAACTGGGCGAGTGACGGACTCCATGGGCCTTATCCTTTACACTTCGGCTCCAAAACGTCTCGTAGGGAGACAATAAGGCCGCCTGAGTCCGTTACGCTGCAAAAAGTGGCGTTTTCGTGGGGATAAGGTCTCTCCGGTCCGTTAGATTTCGGGGTGGAGTTTAACAAGCTTATCCACCCTTTTAAACCTGACACTGTACTAGTAGCGCATCAGATTAAAAATAGTGGGTGGGCATGATGAGGCCTGAAGGACTAAAAGAGTGCAGTCCTCGGGCCCAATGTATGCGAAAAACCGAACACAATAATAGGTGTTATCGCTTTACTGACCCAATCCATAAATTTAATTGACGCTGTACTAGGACTGCCGCCGCCGCCCATTACCCAAGCCACAGTTTCTAGCCATCCCCGGACTAATCTCAGACTTTTACACTCCGTGAGATCAGCCATGAGTACACAATAGGGACAATAGTCATGATTACCAGAGCGGTGATGATCATGCTGATCGACAGCGTAGCGGGCATGAAGGCCGCAAGCGCAATTAGCAGACCACCGGTCACCCACATTCTTCCGGAGAAACGGTGGGTTCTCCGCCATACGGCAGGGTTATGCAGCGTCCAAGGCGTGCGGACTCCCGTGAAATAATTATCCCTGATCTGCGGCAGGAAATTCCCGATTACAGCCAGCAGCAGTCCCACACTTACAGTAGCCCACTTCGCGGCGGTGAAATGCTCATCCAGCCCGTAGCTCACCGACAGCACAAGGGCGGCATCACATATGACGGCAATGGTGAGACGGCCCATTTTGTAAGCCCCCTGGAACTTATTATAATTCTCTCCCTTGGGATCAATATTACGTATAAACTGTATCGCCAAAGGAAAAATCAATCCCATAAAAGAGAACAAAGCAATAACCGAACCCTTGCTCCAGTAAGTGTTAACCTTGCCGGTAAGACTGAATTGGGCGGGAAGCTGATCCGGCAGCCTGCCGTAATTCACCAGCGCATAGCCCAGTGAGAGGAACCCGAGAATGACAATCAGCGTATCCTGCCACTTCCATGTGAAATTCTTCATCAATGTTCATCCTCCGTATGTTTAATAGCGTGCGGGTTACTTTTTCCTTTTGGGTCCTGAACCCTTTGAGCCAACATCCGCATGTTCTTCGGGTTGGCTGTCCGTACTGCCCTTGCCTGTACCCGTCAATTCGAGAAACCAGCCAAGCACCTCTTCAAGTACCGTGGAGTCCAGCGAATAGACGATGAATTGCCCGTTACGTTCGTCCTGCACCAGCCCCGCGTGCTTCAGCGCATTGAGGTGGTGAGAGATGCTGGGCTTCGTCATATTGAAAAAATCGGCGATTTCCCCGGCCGTCCGGTCCTTTTCACGCAGCAGCCGGAGAATTTGCCTCCGGGTCGGGTCAGCGAGCGCTTTGAACGATTCATTCAACTCCATGTCCTCCTTTCGACATTTAAATAATTATCTAAATATATATTATGTGTCGATTCCAATCTTTGTCAATATAGAAACTCATATATGTTTCACGCTATAAATTATCCTTCTATGTCCCGCTGAAACGCTGCCGCCCTTTAAAAGAATGCCCAACCCCTTTCCACTTGTATTCCTCAACTAGAAGTCGTAAGCCTGCATATGCTAGAATAGGCTAGGAGAAGCTGGATACATAGAGCGGTTAAGCAGATGGGTTCTGCCAGCAGAATACCAGGCTATTACGCCATACGGGAGGAGACCTGCAGTGCACTTTATATCTGATGTCATTTCACATTTGTTTGAATGGATTCAGTCTCTGGGCTACTTTGGAATTATGATCGGGCTCATGATTGAAGTCATTCCAAGTGAGATTGTCCTGGCTTTTGGCGGCTATTTGGTCTCACAAGGCGATATTAACTTTTTTGGCGCCGTGCTGTTCGGTACCGTCGGGGGAGTGATCGCCCAGATCTTTGTTTATTGGATTGGCCGTTATGGCGGCAGGCCTGTGCTGGAGAAGTACGGCAAGTACATTTTCATCTCCAAAAAGCATATTGACCACTCTGAAGAATGGTTTCAAAAGTATGGAACCGGTGTGATTTTCACCGCCCGCTTTATCCCGGTTGTCCGCCATGCCATATCGGTCCCGGCCGGTATTTCCCGCATGCCGCTGGGCAAATTCACTTTGCTGACAACCCTTGCAGTCATTCCATGGAGCGCGTTGTTTGTCTATCTGGGGTATACGCTTGGAGACAAGTGGGAGACCATTGATGAGGTCGCAGCCAAGTACACTCATGAGATTCTTCTTGGCGCTATTGCGGTAATTATTCTGTATTTCCTGTTCAAGTGGTACAAATCCAAAAAGAAGGGTAGTGCAGTATGAAGCAGAATGTAGCATCCAAATTTGGCCAAGGCCTGACTCCGCGCCAGTTCGTGGAAGCGATGACGAAGAACCAGCAGGCTTTTGAATCCTGGTATGAGAAGTTCACCTGGGAAGACGAGAGTGACCGCGAATATTTCGAGAGCCTGAATCACCGTGATGATCTGCGTGTGCTGATTCTGGCTGCGGACTGGTGCGGAGATGTGGTCCGCAATGTCCCGGTGGTCTTCCGGATTCTGGAGACTGCGGGTATCAAGACGGAAGTGCTGATTCTCGAAGAGAACCAGGACCTGATGGATAACTTCCTGACCATGGGCGGCCGTTCCGTTCCCATCGTGATTTTTGCAGACACCGGAGGTTATGTACTGGGGCAGTGGGGACCGCGTCCGGAGCATGTCCAGACCCTGATGAGAGAATTCAAACGGGAGAACCCGGACCGCGAAGCAGCGGACTATGACAGCAAAATTACCGAAGTGCGCAAAGCAATGGGGCAAGCCTACGGAGAAGGAACGGAATCACACGCAGTTATCGCCAAAGAGCTGCGCAGTCTGATCTCCGGATTCTAATGCCGATGCTTAATATTCGTTCTTATAATCTGGGGGCACTCCAGACCAATGCCTACCTTCTGACGGGGGCAGACCCTAAGCGCGGTGTCATCATTGATCCGGGTGCTAATCCTGCGGGTCTGCTCCGCGGCGCTGAGGGAATGGAGATTGAAGCGATTCTGCTGACGCATGCCCATTTTGACCATATTGCCGGGCTGGACGAGGTCCGCAAAGCGAAGAAGTGCCCGGTCTATATCCATCCGCTGGAGAGCGAGTGGCTGGGCAGCCCGAAGCTGAACGGCTCCTTGATGTGGCCTGATACCACGCCTCCCGTCAGCACAGATCCGGCAGAATACGATCTGGCGGAAGGCCAGATTCTGAAGCTGCTAGGCCTTTCTTTCCGGGTGCTGCATACGCCGGGACATTCACCGGGAAGCGTCAGCTTCCTGTGCGGGAATGATTTGTTCGCTGGTGATGTCTTGTTCAAAATGGGAGTGGGACGTACCGATCTTCCGGGCGGCAGAGAACGGGATCTGATCGACTCGATCCGCGGCAAGCTGTACCGGCTGGACGAGGAAGTGAGAGTGTTCCCCGGACATGGTCCGCGAACCTCCATCGGCTATGAGAAGCTTCACAACCCTTATGTTCCGATGTAAGAGAACGCCAAAGCCGTTTCCGTTTGCCGTGTAACGACATCTTTTGGCCGGATCTGACACAAACCGGGAAATTAGAGGTAGACAAGCCGGGGCCAGATTGTTACAATATGGTTAATTAAATGTAACATTTACCTCGCGAAGCACGCAGACTGTGGAATAATCCCGGTTTGCGTTCTTTTTTTTGCCTATAGAGATGAATTTTATTGGGGGAAGCAGAATGAAGGATAATATGCATTGCCAGTTGGATTACGGGGAATTAGAAGCGAAAGATTCATTGATAGCGGAGCGGAATGAAGTGAATGATCCGGCCGGGAAGAGTGATACTAAGTATACGCTGTTCTGGAGCTTTCCCGGAGGCAAGGGCGCTATTCAGCCATGGAGACGCAGACTGTGGGAGCTGCAGAATAATTCTGACTCGGAATGAACGATAACTATTACATAGACGTATTACAGGTGTGACAGAAGAGATAAGGGGAGGGGCTATGGGCGACACGACGCTGGAGATGATCAGTCAGGCACAGCAGGGTGACGCTGCCGCACTGGCGGTGTTGCTGCGGGAGCATTATCCCTTCCTGTACAAGTATCTGATCAAAGCGACACTTGACCCTTTGCTTGCGGAAGAGATTGCTCAGGACACGATGGTCAGATGCATGGAGAAGATCGGGACTTATAATGGTACCTCGGCATTCTCTTCATGGCTAATTACCATTGGCAGCCGGTTGTATATTGACCGTAAGCGGCGCTGGAGCCGGGAGGCACAGTGGCGGGAAGGGCAGATGCAGGAGCAGGGGAACCGCAGTCTGCGCTGGAGCTTTGAGAGCCGGAATATGGAGTGGAGTGAAGTGCTCGACGCCTTGTCGCGTCTATCCTCTGCGCACAGAATGGCTGTGCTGCTGAAGCATTATTACGGATACAGCTACGATGAGATCGGGGAGATGCTGGAGATCCCTTCCGGAACGGTCAAATCACGGGTAGCTGCCGGACTGGGTCAACTGCGAAAGGAGCTGAATGAGGATGAGGTTTAAGAGTGACGAGGAGCTGCTGGGTAAGCTGTCCGAAGAACTGGATCATCTGGATATGCTGTACGCCGATGTTACTCCGCCCTCCTTGCCGGAGCTGGAGCAGCTAATTGCCGGGGAAGCTGTCCGCCGGAGGAAGCGGCGCCGTAAGGAACTGCTGCTATTCATTCTAGTGGCTCTTGTGCTGGTTACCATAGTGATTTCTGTTCTAAGTACGGCGCCGGTGCTGTATTGGAGTCTGCAGGCAGTGTTCATTCTGAGCGCACTTGGCAGCCTGGGAGCAGCGCGGATCAGACACGGGCGGGAGGAATCATAATCGTGAAGGAGCTGCAGGAGATACC
The DNA here is from genome assembly GCF_037975415.1 of Paenibacillus sp. FSL M7-0896. Taxonomy (NCBI): domain Bacteria; kingdom Bacillati; phylum Bacillota; class Bacilli; order Caryophanales; family Paenibacillaceae; genus Paenibacillus; species Paenibacillus sp. FSL M7-0896. The sequence goes on along the minus strand of NZ_CP150250.1, from coordinate 6,254,317 downwards.
TGTTTGGATTTGGATAATTCTTGCAGTTGTGCTGCTGCTGCAGGGAACCTGGCTGTTCCGTGATGCCAGGGACAGAGGTCAGGGGATGAAGGCCTGGTTCTGGGGAATCTGGGGACTTACCGGTGCACCGTCACCGGCAGTATGTTACCTGCTGTTTGTAGTTCTTCCAGATAAGCGCAAACGGAAGGCTGGAAGGAGCCGCTGAGACAATCGTCCCTTGCCAGGGAGACAAGGAGGATACCTTTATGAAGGATTTGAATTGGGGATTGATTGGGCCGCTGCTTGCACTGCAGGTAGTGCTGGCAATAATCGGTCTGATTTCATTGAGCAAGACAGAGCAAGTACGCGGACCGAAATGGATGTGGGTTCTGTTCTTGATTTTTGGCAACCTGCTGGGCAGCGTGGCTTACTTCACTCTGGGAAGGAAAGAATTCTGATGCCGCTGCTTGAGGTCAAGGATCTTCACAAGAGCTTTAAGGGGCATCCCTCGGTGAACGGCATCAGCTTTGGAATTGAAGCAGGACGCTGTGTCGCGCTGCTCGGACCCAATGGAGCCGGGAAGACTACAACGCTGCGTATGCTTGCCGGTCTTCTGCCGCAGACTGCCGGAACGATCACTTTTGGCGGGGGCTCTCCGGGGACGGATTACCGTCAGTATTTGGGTTATCTCCCCCAAGCCCCGGCTTTTTACAACTGGATGAGCGGTCACGAATACATCTTATTTGCCGCCAGGATGAGCGGCATGAATGCACGGGAGGCTGCGGCGGCATCGGGCGCTGTGCTGGAGCGTGTGGGACTAGGCTCTGCGGCACGGCGACGGATTGGCGGTTATTCCGGGGGGATGAAGCAGCGCCTTGGGCTGGGCCAGGCCCTGGTACACCGACCGCGCCTGCTTTTGCTGGATGAGCCTGTCTCTGCGCTTGATCCTATCGGACGCCGGGAAGTCATGGAGCTGCTCAGGGACATCCGGGAGGAGACAACTGTTATTTTCTCCACGCATGTGCTGCATGATGCGGAAGAGATATGCGATGATGTCGTATTGATGAACAAGGGGACTATAGCCGTTCAAGGAACCTTGTCCAGTCTCCGCGCAGAGTACAGTCTACCGGTAATCCGGCTCACTACAAGGAAAGAAGATTCGGCTATCCGCTGGCTTGAAGCGCTTAGACACAAGGACTTTATTGAAGAAGCGCTAATTTCGGATGGTAAGGCCGTGTTCAACGTCACAGATGTAGCACTCGCCCGCCGGACGCTCTTGCAGGAAGCTGTGGAGCTGGATATTCCGCTGCTGCAATTTGAAGCAGGCTCATCGACACTGGAGGACCTGTTCATGAAGGTGGTGGGAACATGAGGAGACTTTGGGCTCTATATTTGAAGGAGATGCTGGAGAGTGTGCGCAGCTATAAGCTGATTTGGATTCCGGTGGTGTTTATTGTTCTGGGAATTATGCAGCCGCTGGTCAGCTTTTATATGGCGGATATCCTGGCGTTCTCTTCCAATGTCCCGGCTGAATTGATGGAGAATATGGAGAGACCGGCCGCGTCCTCTGTAATGGCTCAGGCCCTGGGCCAGTATGGAACAATTGGGATGCTGATTCTGGTGCTGGGAACGATGAACAGCCTGGCAGGTGAACGCAGCAGCGGCACCTCAGAACTGTTAATGGCGAAGCCGGTCTCCTCAATATCCATTGTTGCAGCCAAATGGACCGCGAACTTCACAGTGCTGGTTATTGCCATTGGGCTGGGGGCAGCGGGAGCGGCTTATTATACAGTACAGCTTATGGGGGCTCTATCCTGGCGGGATGTGATTGCAGCGTCCGGACTGTATGCGCTGTGGCTGCTCTGTGCGGTGTCGCTTACGCTGCTCTTCAGTGCCTGGCTGCGCGGGCCTGCTGCTGCCGGTCTAGCTCTCCTGCTGGCAGCGGTCATGAGCCTCGTCCATGGCCTGTTGCCGGTTAAGCTGAACTGGATGCCTGCTTCTCTGCCGGGAATGTCTGCCGGTGTGCTTGCAGATGGAGGCACCGGAGTAAGCTTGGCGCCCATTGTCTCCGCCGTGCTCCTGATTATTATTTGTATTGCCGGTGCCTCACTGCTGGCTGGGAGGAATAAATTGCCAGTATAGCAAGCTTTGCAATAAGTAAGCGATCTTTCATGAATTTTCAGACTGTTTTCTGCGGAAATTCATCGTACCATCATCCTGCTGCTGGACAGCTCTATCTTTTTTTAGTAGACTGTTGAAACAAGCAGATCCATGATAGATTTGGTCAGGAGGTAGGATGATGCTGCGTTTAGGAGAGAAGATTGTCATTGTCGCGGACGCTTTTGAGCAGAGTCTTCCTATCGGAGACTATGGCTACCTGATTGCTTACGACCGCAATCCTGATAATGCGTTTGATTATGTCATTCGTGTTCCCGAAGCTAACCGGAATTTCTATGTTACGGCAGAGGATATTGAGGCCGAGGAGCAATTGCTGGTAGCAGAAGCCGAGAGAGCCACGCACGAAGCGCTGATAGATTATGCACTGTCAACGTACAACGAGAAGCTGTTCCATCACCTGATGAACGGCGAAGAAGTTGAAGTGGAAGAGATAGAGACAACATCCCAAGAAGGTTTGTCCCAGGCGGATTTCATCAAGCAGGTGAATCTTCGCGCTTGGATTTAAGTAAGAGCCGGCGAATGCCGGCTTTTTTTTGTCTTGTGATAAGATAGGCACGCCGCCTATAATCCACACCCTTGAAACAAAATGACTATTAATTCAAACGAATATTACTATTTTGGTCCAGGGAACGGATGATAAGATCAGCACAGAGCAGGGCAGGGCAGAATTGCTAGAAGCCGGGGGTGATAACAGAGGCTAGTGACGCTAGCTGCCACCTCTGATGTATACGCTTCCAATTCGGGTGCGATCAGAAACGGCCCGGAGTGCGTCCTTGTAAAGTGTTTTCTTTGCGGTAGACTCTGGGCAATGTGCCGGTGACCCTTTTGAAGGCTTTGGTAAAGTAATTATAATCGGGAATGCCGACTTGCTCCGCAATTTCGTAAATCGGACTGTCGGTGTCACCCAGCAGCCTTTTGGCCATTTGGATACGGAGGCTACGGATATATTCTGCAATGCCCATGCCAAAGTTCTGCTCCGAGAGCTTATAGAGATGGGATTTGCTGATGCTGAATGCTTTGCACAGAACGGGAACGGAGAGCGGTTCCTGGATATGCTCTGTAATATAACCGTCGATCTTTTGTGCCAGCGTATCCTCCTTCAGAACCAGCATCCGGGATAGATACAGGTAGCTGGCGCTCATCTCCATGGTTTTGGCGTAAGCATCAATGACTTCCTTGGAGATGTGTTTTTTGCGCTGGAAGGCGCTGTACAGTTTATTCATATCCACATTATAGGGACTCATATTCTCACAGACCTTCTCCCATAACTCATCACGGGACCCGGTCTGCAGCAATTGGCCGAACATAATATATCCGATGACCTGATTGTCCGTTTGAATAGGAACCACCGTTTCGGTAAGTCCGGCATGACATTGATAGGTGTAGAGGGTTTTCTCCTTTTTCACTTGGGTGCAGGCTGCCTGGTCACAGAGGATGCACTGGGCCTCCGCGCGCGGATCACTGCGAATGATATGGCAATATGTCGAATGGCGGGTGGGATAGGCAGCCAGCTCAGTAAAGGAATTGTCGAAAATCACGGTGCGAATACCGGTCAATGTATAGAAATTGCGCAGCAATTCCTTGACTTCGGGCAGGTTGAACAACAAGCTCATGGTTCGGCCTCCTCTTCTTCCGGGCTAATCTGCGTTGCTGGCAACATTGTACTGTATTTGATATGGGACACACAAACCAAGAGACGGAGGTGCTTATTAATGCCGTTAGTCGATATGCCGTTAGAACAATTATTGACTTATGAGGGACGTAATCCCCGTCCGGCCAACTTCGAGGCTTATTGGGAACAAGCACTGCAAGAGATGAGAAATACGGATGCCCGTGTTGAACTGGTGAGAAGCGAGTTTCAGGTTCCGTTCGCCGAATGCTTCCATTTGTATTTCACGGGGACAGGCGGAGCGCGTATCCATGCGAAGCTGGTCAAGCCGAAGCATGTTGCAGGTCCGCACCCGGCGGTAGTGCAGTTCCATGGGTACGCCCACCATTCGGATGACTGGGCCGACAAGCTAATCTATGCATCCTTGGGCTTTACTATAGCCACATTGGATTGCAGAGGCCAGGGAGGACTGTCCGAAGATGTTGGCGGGGTCAAAGGAACCACACATAAAGGGCACTTAATTCGCGGACTGGATGATGCGCCCGAACGGCTGCTGTTCCGGCAGATCTATCTTGATACGGCACAGCTCGCTGGAATTGTAATGGACATGCCGGAAGTGGATGCGGCCCGCGTCGGTGCAATCGGCGGATCGCAGGGAGGGGGGCTGGCGCTGGCCTGTGCGGCGCTTGAGCCGCGGATCAACCGGGCTGCACCCAGTGTTCCGTTCCTGTGTGATTATAAACGGGTATGGGAAATGGACCTGGCCCGAGATGCTTACGAGGAACTGCGGACGTTTTTCCGTCACCGCGATCCCCAGCACCTGCGGGAGGATGAGATTTTTGAACGGCTCGGCTATATTGATGTTCAACATCTGGCGGACCGGATCAGCGGCAAGGTGATGATGGGTGTGGGATTGCTGGATACGGTGTGTCCGCCTTCGACACAATTCGCCGCCTACAACCGAATCCGCTGCGAGAAGAAACTGGAGATCTATCCCGATTTCATCCATGAACGGCTGCCGGGCTTCGAGGACAAAACCATACAATTTCTGCTTGAAATGTGAGAGGCTAACCGCCTCTCTTTATTATTGTTTAAGGGCCTGCTGCAGAGGTATGATGGGACTACAGGGGAGGCTTGTGGAAGGAGAGAGATGCTGTTGATCAGGTTTATGAGAACGCTTTCAATTTATCCCAAACTTGTTATGGCTTTCTTGCTTGTCATTATTCCGCTCTACCTGTGGGGTCTGGTCATGAATCAATCCGGACAGGAGGTTGTCCAGAAGCAAATCTCGGAATCCATGGCCAGCCGTGTCCACTTCTATCTGACTTCGCTGGAGACAGAGCTGACCCGGCTTACGCGGCTGAAGCTGGAGTATGTCAATGATGACGATTTGCTCTTGCTGGCGACGGTTCCCAACCAGTTGAACGACTATGAACGGACCCGCGCCTTGTTATCCGCCAAGAGTAAATTGTATTTGCTCAAAAGCTCCAGCCCGTTCGTGGAGAACGTTAAGCTGTATATTCCTTCCCTGGACCGAAGCATCAATGCCAACAATTTCGACAGTGAGATGCCGCTTGAAGAACTGGAGGGCATTCTGAACCCGGCTCACATGAAATCACCGATCTTCGGCATGGGCGAGAAGCTGCTGATGAGCGGCGTGTACCCCGATGCGGTGTACGCCGGCCGGCCGCCTGTGCTGGCCATCGAAATTCAGCTGTCACGCCCGGAGATTCTCCGCTCACTCTCCAGCATGGCGGAGGGCGAGGGCGGCGGAGCTGTATGGATGGACATCGGCGGCCAGTGGCAGATTGCCTCCGGCGTGGAGGACTCGCTGCTGGCTGCGTTCGGGGAAGCACTGCGGGGAGAACTGCTCGACGACAGCGGCGAGTCCGGCCAATACCGGCTGGAGTCAGCAGGCATTGACTATTTTGGAGCCAGTGAATATTCATCACTGCTGGGGACGACTTTGGCCGTATTTGTTCCTGCGGAGACGGTGCTAGAGCCGCTGAACAAGCATCGCAACTGGATTTGGGGAGAGTCGCTAGTCGCTTTGCTGCTCGCCGTAGTTTTCTCTTACTGGATATACAGGTTTATTCATAAGCCGATGAGGCGGCTGATTACTTCCTTCCGGAGAGTGGAGATGGGTGATCTGAGTGTCAGGCTCTATCACGGCAATCAGGATGAATTCAATTATGTATATAACCACTTCAACCATATGCTGGAGCGGATTCAGGAGTTGATTCATGAGGTGTATGAGCAGAGAATCAGATCCCAGCAATCCGAGCTTAAGCAATTGCAATCGCAGATTAACCCCCATTTTTTCTACAACACCTTCTTCATTCTGCAGGGTCTCGTTCGTATGAGGGAACATGAAGTAGCCGAGCGGATGCTTCACCATCTCAGTGGCTATTTTCAGTTTATTACACGTAGTGGAGCAGAGCAGGTCAGTCTGCTTGCAGAGATGAAGCACGCATGGTCTTATGTCGAGATTCAGAATATACGTTTTGCCGGTACGGTTACAGCCGAACTGGAGTCCATACCGCAGGGGTGGGAGGCTTCCATGGTGCCTCGGCTCATTGTCCAGCCATTAATTGAGAATGCTTATGCCCACGGGCTGGAGAACAAGCTGGCAGAAGGGATGCTGCGGGTAACCTTCCGGGAGGAAGGGGCGGACCGGCTGGTCATCGGGGTAGAAGACAACGGCGAATCGCTGGATGATGAACAGCTGCATGCGCTGCGCAGAACGCTGGCTCTTGCTGAAGAAGCTATGGAGACGACAGGAATCCTCAATGTGCACCGCCGGCTTCAGTTGAACTATGGTCCGGCGTTCGGAATTGAGGTGTCACGCAGCGGGCTGGGCGGATTGAAGGTGCTGCTGATGATAAGACGGGAAGAAGGGAGACAGCCATGATCAGACTGCTGATTGTCGATAATGAACGGTGGATTGTACGGAACCTGCTTGATCTGTTCGGGCATTGGGACAAGCTCGAGCTGGAGGTATACGGTGCGTATTCCGCTACGGAGGCACTGGAGCAGCTGGGGAAGATGAAGTTCGATATTGTATTGTCCGATATCCGTATGCCGGGAATGGACGGGCTTGAGCTGCAGCAGGAAATCAGACGTCACTGGCCGTGGTGCAAAATTATTTTTTTGAGCGGATATAACGAATTTGATTATATACAGCAAGTCATGCGTGGCGGCGGGGTGGACTATCTGTTAAAGACAGAAGGCGAGGACGCGATTCTTCGCGCTGTGGAGCAGGCTGCTGCACAGTTGGATGCGGCGGTGGAAGCAGAAGAGCTGATCGAGCGCGCGCACCGGCAGCTACAGCTTGTCCGCCCGATGCTGCTGGGCGATTATTTGTTGGAGCTGATGCAGGGGGATAGCCCGGGCGTAAGCCAGCTTGCACATAAATTCCAGGAGCTGGAATGCCCGCTGAATGCTGCCCGCGGCGTACTGCTCACCATCGGGCGTGTGGACGATTGGCGGGACGAGCTTAGTGTAGCAGACAGGGAGCTGATGCTGTACGCTATCCGGAATATTGCCGAAGAATATTGGCTCCCCTCCGTGCGCTGCCTCAGTCTGCGTTATGAGAAGAGCAAGCTGCTATGGCTGCTGCAGCCTATGGCAGACGCTCCGGAGGACAGGGAGCGGGCGCTCCGGTTCATCCATGGGACGCTTGAGACGATCGCCATGAGCTGCAAGCGGCTGCTGAAGCTGCGGCTGTCGTTCTCGGCCGGTGCAGCATTTCGCCCCTGGGAGGAGGCGCCCCGGCAGTTCAGCACCCTGAAGGCGCTGCTGGGACGGGGACTTGGCATGGGCAAGGAGCTTGTCCTGATCGAACGGGGCAAGGAGGCCGGAGAGGAGGCGCAGCAGGCAGAGCTGCACAATCATGAAATTAGCAGCCAATTGGGGAAGCTGGGAGCCATGGCGGCTTATTTGGACAACGGACAGCAGGAGCATTTTTTTCTCGAATTCGGCAAGCTGGCAGCGTTGGCCTCCCCTGCGCGTGGCACTGACAACCGGCTGAAGCTGGAGATCTACTATTCGCTCATGTGTTTGTTGCTGTCTTATATGAACCGCTGGGAACTGCATGAGGTCATCGGAGAGTCCATTGATTTGGACAAGCTTACAAGCTATGAGGCCCACCCTTCTTGGGAGAGCGCGGAAGATTATTTGTCGGCGCTGGCCATGCAGTTGTTTGAACAAAAGCAAGATGACCAGGTCTACCGCGAGCATGATTTGATTACCCGCGTCCGGTTGTACGTGGAGCACCATTTGGCCGGCGATCTCTCACTGACCCGGATCGGTGATGTCGTCGGCTACAATCCGTATTACTTGACCCGGTTGTATAAGCGTTTAACGGGCCAGTCGTTGCCGGATTACGTGGCTTCCTCCCGGTTAACTGAAGCCCAGAAGCTGCTGGAGGGCGGCAGTCTGATTGTGCAGGACATTTCGAAAGCGGTCGGCTTTATGACGGAGCAATCCTTCTACCGCTTTTTCAAGAAGGAGACCGGCATTACTCCCCAGGAATACAGAGAGCGGCATACCTTATCCAAATCGGATAATCAAAAGTGAAAATCGGCGAGTAGAGGGGTCAGGGGAAGCGAGCCTATAATAATGCTAAATAAGGCGAACTTTCACGAAGCTCCTCCAAGATTGAAGGGGGATAAGAAGTGAAGGGAAAGAGAGTGGCAGTCTTGACGTCTTACGGAATCGTTCTGTCGCTGCTGCTGAGCGCGAGCAGTCCCGGAACAGGCAGAATTTTGAACTCTGCGGAACATGAAGTCTACCCGTTTGGAAAATACGATCCGCCGATTCAGCTTCATATCGCGCGTCCGGTCGATCAGACCTGGACGTATCCCGGCGGTGACAGCATTGAAGATAATATCTGGTACCGGGAGTACCGCAGCCTGCTGGGCATCGAAATTGAACACGATTGGACCGCCCTGCCGGGGGAGTACAGCCGCAAGCTGAATGTCCTGATTGCATTGGGCAGTCTGCCGGAGATGTTCTCCGTTTCCGCAGGCCAGCTCAAACAGCTGGCGGATGCGGATCAACTGGAAGATCTGACGGCGGTATACGAGCGCTTCGCTTCCGGCCGCACCAAAAAACTGCAGCTGGGAGACGGCGGTGCGGCCTTGGCTTCCGCTACGTTCAACGGCAAACTGCTGGCGATTCCCATCGTCAATGCTCCGATCTACGAAGCCAATCTGCTGTGGGTGCGAACGGACTGGCTGGACAAATTGGGTCTGCCTGAGCCCAAAACGCTGGAGGAGGTGTTTGCGATTGCCGATGCATTTACGGGGCAAGATCCCGACGGCAACAACCGGCAGGATACCTTTGGCCTGGCCATCAATAATTACCTGTATGGCGGCATTGCCTCGGTTACCGGATTCTTCAATGCGTATCACGCTTATCCGCAGACCTGGATCAAGGACGGGAATGGTCAGGTGATCTACGGCTCCATACAGCCGGAGATGAAGCATGCGCTGGGCAAGCTTCAGGAGATGTATAAGACCGGGCAGCTGGACCGGGAATTCGGTGTCAAGGACAGCGACCAGGTAGTGGAGGATATCTCCGCGAACAAGCTCGGCATGACGTTCGGCGCCAACTGGAATCCCTATGTATTCCTGGATGCTGTACGCCAAAACCCCGGAATGGAGTGGAAGCCGTTTCCGGTGCCTTCAGTGGATGGTGTGCCGGCCAAGGCCAGCGTCGGATTCTCGGCCAGCGGATATGTCGTAGTGCGCAAAGGCTATCAGCACCCGGAGGCTGTGGTGAAAATGCTGAACCTGCATGAAGAGGTGGTTCACGGCTCCAGACGCGGCGAAGGCGAATTCATTACCGTGGAAGAAGCCGGCGGACGGATCAACACCTCCAGGCTGTCCTTTGTCCAATCCGGCGTATCTAACGAGGATGTGGCAGAGTCGTTGTCGTTACTGCGCGAGGCCATCAGGAACGAGGATGGAAGCCTGCTGAAGGATGCGCTCACCGAAACCGACAAATACGGGCCGACCCTTGATTACCTGACAACCGGGAATATGGACAATTGGGCCGTTGCCCATCAATATTTCGGGTTCGAGACAACCATGGATCATTATAGCGGCGACCGGCTGCTGATGACTGCCTTCGGCGGACAGACCCCTACGATGACCGAGAAGTGGGCCATGCTGGATAGGCTCGAGAAAGAAACCTTCACCAAAATTATTATGGGTGCGGTTTCCATTGATGAATTCGATAGATTCGTAAAGGAATGGAACCGGCTTGGCGGTAAGGCGATCCTGGAAGAAATTAATGAACCGTATGGAGGAGAGTGAACGAGCAGCATGAGCAAATTATTCTACAAGCCTGAAGACGGCTGGCTGGCCGACGTTATCCCGTTCTATGAAGACGGCGAGTTCAAGCTGCTGTATCTGAAAGATTGGCGTGACAGGGAAGGACACGGTGAAGGCACACCCTGGTTTCTGCTGGGGACCCGGGATTTCATTCATTACAAGGAATACGGAGAGGTTTTGCCGAGGGGCGGGGTATCCGAGCAGGACTTGTATATCTATACGGGATGCGTGCTGAAAAAAGACGGACTGTATCATATTTTCTATACCGGCAACAATTTTCATTATCCGGCGCAGGGTAAGGCGCAGCAGGCAGTGATGCATGCGGTCAGCAGCGATTTTGTACAATGGGAAAAACGGCCGGAGGATGCCTTCTACGCACCAACGGAGGGTTATGAGGAGCATGACTGGCGTGATCCGTTTGTGTTCTGGAACGAGGAGGCGGGGGAATATTGGATGCTCCTTGCCGCCCGTTTGAAGGAAGGTCCCGCGGGTCGCCGCGGCTGCGTTGCCCTATGCGCCTCCAAGGACTTGACCAGCTGGGAGGTACGCGATCCGTTCTGGGCTCCCTATTTGTATACGACTCATGAATGCCCGGACCTGTTCCGGATGGGGGACTGGTGGTACCTTCTGTACTCGACATTCTCGGACCGTACGGTCACGCATTACCGGATGAGCCGCTCGCTGCAGGGGCCTTGGCTGGCGCCCGAGAACGATGCACTTGATACCCGGGCATTCTATGCCGCCAAGACCTGGACTGACGGTGAGCGGCGTTATGCATTCGGATGGAACCCGACGCGGGAAGGCGAGCATGACGGGGGCACCTGGCAATGGGGCGGACATCTGGTTGTGCATGAAGTCGTACAGGGCACGGATGGTGCGCTGCTTGTAAAAGTGCCGGATACCCTGAATGCTGCGTTCAATAAAGAAAGCGCTTTATCCTTCACCGAAGTGCTCGGACGCTGGAAGTTCAGCGGCAGCACGGCTGCGGTTATGGCAGCCGATTCCTTCGCCGGTGCCTATGCGGGGCCATTACCGGACGGCGCCTGCAAGCTGGAGGCAACGATAACGTTCGCTCCCGGCACCCGGGGCTGCGGCATTGTTCTGCGGACCGATCAGGAGTTCGGGCAGGGGTATATGATCCGGCTGGAGCCGGGCCGTAACCGGATTGTTGTTGACCAGTGGCCGAGGAAGGGGGATGTCCCTTACGCCGTCGGCATGGAGCGGCCGCTGCAATTGCTGCCCGGAACCCCGTGCTCGTTAAGCGTCTATCTGGAAGATCAGGTTTGCGTAGTCTATGTGAACGGGGAGATTGCGTTAAGCACGCGGCTGTATGATTTCCAGCAGGGAGGGAAGGGATTGTTCGTTAGTGAGGGGAGTGCGGAATTCAGGTTCAGCCAGTTTGAAATGCAGATTCATTCCAATCCGGATCAAGAGAGGGGATAGGTAATGATCAATATTGTCAGAAGAACAGTGATGGTGTGTGTGGCGTGTATGCTGTTGTATAGCCTTCTGCCGGGCTTCAGTGCTGCAGATCCAGTCAATGGGAAGGTGACGATTGATTCCGGAACGGCCGCCATCGACTTCACCTATGGAACGATAAATCTGGCCCGCGGCAACGAAGGCAAGCTGACCGGTATCCGCCATCTGGCGCAGAACAATCTGTGGAATGATACGGCAGCTTCCATCGTTTCAGCGAAGAGAGGGCATGTCACCTTCGAACACACCTGGGGGTCGGGCACTTCGCTGGCTGAGCTGGAGACGACGGTTGCCCGTAAATATGACGGTACCTTGACCGTCAGCCAACATGCGCAGACAGAGCAGCCAGGCATATCGGGCATGCAATGGGGATTCAGTATCCCCGATACGTATGATCTGATTATTCCTGCACTGGGCGGGATCCGGCTTACTGCCGAATCACCGGACGCCGCCTATGGCTTCTCCCAGTTCACCTATCCCGATGTCTGGGAGGCGCAGATGTTTCTTGTGCAGGGGGCAGAGGGCGGATTGCTGGTTCATGCGGATGACAATGCTGATTTCTTCAAAACATTGCACGTGAAGCATGAGAATGGCAGCTTCTATGTTGGAATAGAGACGCAATCACCCGCTCCATTTCAGCAAACGACCAAGTCGGTCTCCACGGATTGGCGGCTTAAAGCCTACGCCGGTGACTGGGCAAAAGGATCGGCGATGTACCGGGAGTGGGCAGATGGTGCTTTCGGGTTAGCTGAATCTGCCGCGAAGGAACCGGATTGGGCCAAGGATATCGGATTCACGGTGCTGACGGATCTGGAAGACCAGCCGATGCTGGAGGAGCTTGCACAGCGGGTAGATCCCGGGCGGACGCTGCTGGTCGTTCCTGGCTGGAGAGCGGACCCCTATGATGTGAATTTTCCCAATTATGAGCCTAAGCCGGATATCGCAGCCAGGATTGACGCCGCCCAGGCACTGGGTTTCCGCGTGATGCTGTATGTCAATATATTTGGAACATCATTTAACAACGAAAATTACACACAGATGCAGCCCTATCAGGTGAAGGATCCGTTCACGCTGGAGCGGAAGCGCTGGGAGTATACAGCAGGATCGGAACAGATTTCATTTGCCGTTATTAATCCGGCGGCGGAGGCGTGGCGGGAACTCTTCGTTAACAAGATGACTGCCCTGGTGAATGAGGTCGGACCGGACGCGCTGCACTTGGACCAGTCGCTGCTCATGTATAACGATGCCAACGGCCTGATTGACGGCAACAACATGATGCAAGGCAATATCGCCCTGCACCGCGAGCTTAGAGAAGCGCTGCCGGAGAATATCGCCTTGGGCGGAGAAAGCCTGAATGAAATCACGACCCGGTACGAGTCCTTTGCACAGCGTCATGCATATGGCATCTTCGCCGCGAGCGGCACCTGGGATGAGAGCAAAATCGACCAGGTGGTTCCGGCCAGCTCTGCGATTTTTGCACCCTATACGACCATTTACGGTCATCCCGATCATGCCAACCCGATGACGGAGGACTATTACATGGCCTGGCATAAGGTCGTTCAGAATAAGCTCGGGGCAATTCCGATGCTCACCAGACCCAATCTAGGTCAGATCGCCAATGCCACCCCGCTGATGGAGCAATTGCTGGATGAAGCGAATTGGTACCAGAGCGCACAGCCTAGAGCCGATTTCAGCAACAGGTCAAATTCCACTCTGTTTGCTTTCAAGACTGCAAACGGCGGCAGTGCCGAATATGTACGTGATTCCTACGGAGAGAAGCTGACCGCCTACGACGGGAACCCTTCCGGCGGGGGTACGGATATTATGCGTTATTTGTACGGGTCAGAGAACTATCCGTTGCCGGGAAGCATTCCGGGGTGGCTACTCTATGACGAACAGAAGCTGTTCGGACTGAACCCGGATAAAACGTATCTGTATTTGAACCAGGCCCGTGATTCCGAAGCATTCCATGTCTATGAGTGGCCGGAGGATGTGGCGCTAAAACGGCTGTCCAGCCGGTCCACCCACACTGCCATCGTTATGGAAGATAAGCTTCAGTCTGGTGATATGGATCTGCTGAATTACGACGGACCGGTCCGGGCAGGAGAGGTCATGGGAGACGGAACCGTCCATACAACCGCTGCCCCGTTTTCTACCGCAGGCGGCTTCTCCTACTCCTTCCCTGGTGGAGGAACCGTGCAGCACTGGGGCGACCGGATGCTGGCCCATCCGCCTTACGCAGGAGCGTGGCAGGGCGGACATACCTGGCTGGAATTTGATATCAGTCTGCCCGCAGCAGCGGCAGCGAGCTTTCAAGCCGGTGTGCAATTGGGCTCCGAGCAGAACGTTGCGAGCAGTGACGGTGTCACCTTCAAGGTATCCGCTTGGGATAAGGCAGAAGCGCCTGGGGACCGTACGGTGCTGAGTGAAGAGCAGTTCAGCAGAAGTGCCTCACCCACAGCCATGGAGCTGGATTTGTCGGAATTAGCAGGCAAAGAAGTGACCCTCCGGCTGGAGACGCATCCCGGTGCAACGGTGGACAATGACTCTGCCGTATGGGTGGCACCTACGGTAGCCGTCGCAACTTACGGCGGCAATCGCAGCGTAAACTTCAAGGTGAACAGCCCGCTGCCCTTAACTGTGGTGCAATCCAGCTATGGAGCAGCCTCGTCTGTAAGTCTAGGTAACAATCACTACGAAATTACAGCACCTGCCTCGGGTACGGTGTATCTGATTCACAACACTTCTGCTCCTGTGCAGCTGCCGTTGTCGTTAAGCGGGGCTCCCTATCATTCGAGTCTGGTGTTCGAGAACGGAAGCGAGGGGCCGCCACAATCTCCATTTGGCGGATTCCCGGGAAGCGGTTCTGTGCTCGGCGTTGAGAAGCAGGGGCTGGATGCCCACCCGCCGCAGCACGGGCAGACGCATATTGAATATGCCTTGAATTTGCCCGCAGACACGCAGGCTGTACTGCAGGGATTCGCCGGCATTAAGGACGGATCGGATGACTCCCAGGGCGCCGGCTTCCGCATAGCGGTGAACGGAACGGTAAAGTGGTCGCAGGATATCATGCCGGGCGGGGCCTGGACGCCGTTCAGTATCCCGCTGGCCGAATATGCCGGAACTTCGGTCATCATCACCCTGATCACTGATTCTTTGGGCGACTACGGATATGACAGGGCCTTCTGGGGCCAGCCGGCTCTGATTGTGCAATAAAGAGATCATGCAGAAACCGAATATGAGGGGGAAGCAAAATCATGAGAAAAATTGCCGCTTTATCTATTAGTACCGTTCTTTTGGCCCTGACAGCCTGCAGCTCACCATCCAATACCAAAGACACTGCCAGCTCCAGTGCCGATCCGAAGCAACCCATTGACCTGCGGGTAGGCCGTTATTCCCTGCCCACCTGGGGGTATCCCGCAGGGGATGATTTTGCGAACAACATCTGGTACCGGCATTATGCTGACAAGTTCAATCTGAACGTCATACACGAATGGACAGCTCTGCAGAATGAATACAATGAGAAGCTGAATATCGTCATTGCCTCGGGATCGATTCCGGATATCGTCATCGAAGCCTCCACCAACCAGCTGGAGACCATGGTGAAGGCCGGTATGACAGCGGATCTGACCGATGTTTTCGAGGAGCATGCGTCTGATTTGACGAAGGAGATTCTCACCGGTGACGGCGGCCTTGCGATGGATTCGGCAACCTTTGACGGCAAGCTCATGGCTTTGCCCTACACGACCTCGGTCATCTATGAACCCAGTCTGCTATGGGTGCGGCAGGACTGGCTGGATAAGCTGAAATTACCAGTGCCGAAGACCATTGACGATGTGATTGCGGTGGCCAAGGCCTTCAAGGAACAGGACCCGGACGGCAACGGTATCGACGACACCGGCGGGCTGGCGTTCAGCAACTGGCTATTCGACGGGATTACCTCCACCACCGGATTCTTCAACGGCTACCATGCCTATCCGCAGAGCTGGCTCAAAGGAGATGACGGTAAGATCACCTACGGCAGCGTGCAGCCTGAAATGAAGAATGCCTTGGCTAAGCTCAGAGAAATGTATCAGGCCGGCCTGATTGATCCTGAGTTTGGCATGAAGGATACGACCAAGGTAACGGAGGAGGTCAGCGGCGGCAAATACGGCATCAGCTATGGACGCTGCTGGAACGTATACATGTACGGTACGGGCCTGGAGGGCCAGCCGGATATGGTCTGGACTCCACTGGCGGCCCCAAGCGCTGACGGCGAGGATGTATTTGCCAATGTAGGCACAACCGTGGTGAGCTACTACGCGGTGAACAAAGACTATAAGCATCCCGAAATTCTTGTCCAATTATTGAATGATTACAACGAGATGGCTTACGGTCCGAACCGGAACGATCCCGAGGTCAAGAAATTCTTTGCTTTCGAAAAAGGGCAGACCATTGTGGAACAGGGGCACTTGTCCCTGGCCCGGACCCTTACGACCGATGATGCCACCGTGAAATCTTTGGAATACCTGATCGAAGCCATCGAGAAGCGCGATCCCAGCAAGCTGGATCAGGCTCTGACCGAGACGGGGAAATACGAACCGAGCGTAGCTTATCTGGACGGCAAGGGGACCGGCTATATGGAATATCACCAGGTCAAAGCCTTCAAAACGATTGTGGAGGGCTATGGCACGGATCATCTGATTCCCCAGGCTTATGGAGGCACCACGGAAACGATGCTGAACAAAATGGGCATTCTGGGCGATTATGAACGTGAAATTTTCACGAAGATCATCATGGGTGCGGAGCCTATTGACGCCTTCGATACCTTCGTATCCGAGTGGCACAAGCTGGGCGGCCAGCAGATTCTGGACGAGATCAACGCCAGCTTGTGATGAAAGGGGTAGCCTATTGTGAGAGCATCGCACCTGAAGAGCCGCTTCAGACATGAATTACCGTACCATTTGTTTTTGATACCGGGAATTATACTGGCTGTTCTATTCTGCTATATCCCGATGATGGGGATTGTCATGGCCTTTCAGAACTTTAGCGTGTTCAAGGGCTGGCTTGCGGGTCCATGGGTCGGGATGGACAATTTCAAATATATCATCTCCATGCCCCGCTTCGGGCAAGTCATGTATAACACGATCTATATCTCGATTTTAAAAATAGTCTTTTCGTTGCTCGTGCCTATCGTGGTTGCACTGCTGCTGAACGAAATGCGCGGCCAGCGGATGAAACGGGTGCTGCAAACGGCGATGTACCTGCCGTATTTCCTGTCCTGGGTGGTGCTCGGCGGCATCATTCTGGATGTTCTCAGTCTGGAGGGGGTGATTAACAGCCTCATCCAGGCCTTTGGCGGAGAGCCGGTGGGCTTCCTGTCCAGCAACCGGCTGTTCCCCGGTGTACTGGTCACTACTGAAGTGTGGAAGAACTTTGGCTTCAATACGATTATCTATATGGCTGCGCTAACATCCATCAATCCGGATTTATATGAAGCAGCCATGATTGACGGAGCCAGCCGCTGGCGGCAGATCTGGCATGTTACGCTGCCCGGCATTCGTCCCACAATCATTCTTCTGGCTACTCTCAGTCTGGGCAATGTGCTGAACGCCGGGTTCGAACAGGTATTCATGCTGCTCAATCCGCTGGTGGTCGATTCCGGCGATATCCTGGATACGCTGGTCTACCGGCTGGCGTTCAATCAGGCGCAGTACAGCGTAGCGACAGCCGTAGGACTGTTTAAATCGCTGGTATCCGGAGTACTTATTTCAGTTTCCTATTATATGGCTTATAAGTTTGCCGATTACCGCATTTTTTGAAAGGGGGAGCAAGGGTGAAATACCGTTTGAACGGCAGCACCGTGTTCGCAGTATTCAACAAAGTGTTTCTCATTCTCTTGGGAATCCTCTGCATTGCGCCGATTGTCAATACGTTAGCCATTTCCTTCAGCTCCGCCTCGGCGGTGGCGATGGGGAAGGTACGGTTTTTTCCGTCGGACTTTTCACTGGACGCTTATAAATTTATCGCTACCCGTCCGGAATTTCTAAGATCCTTGGGCGTGGCTGTGATCCGTGTGCTTGTGGGCAGCGCCCTGCAGATGCTGGTTACCTTTATTTCGGCTTATCCCCTTTCCAGGGAGAACAGGGATTTCAGCATGCGGACGTTTTATGTATGGTTTTTCATGTTCACCATCCTCTTCAGCGGAGGCATTGTTCCCCTGTACATGCAGGTGAAATCCCTCCACATGCTGGATACCATGATGGTACTGGTTCTGCCGACAGCCCTGGCGGTCTTCAACATCGTTCTGATGATCAATTTCTTCAGAGGACTGCCCCGGGAACTGGATGAGTCCTTCCGCATAGATGGAGCCGGACACTGGACCATCCTGTGGCGGTTATATTTCCCGCTGTCGTTGCCTGCCTTTGCGACCATCCTGCTGCTGGCTATGGTAGGGCATTGGAATAGCTGGTTTGACGGAATGATCTTCATGAACCAGACCGAGAACTATCCGCTCGCCACCTATTTACGCTCCATTATTGTCAGCTTCGATTTCAGCAATGTGAGGTCTGAGGATGCCGCACTCCTGGCCAGCATCTCACCGCGCACGACCAAGAGCGCGCAGATCATTCTGGCCACGTTGCCCATCTTGTGCGTCTACCCTTTTTTACAGCGTTATTTCGTGTCTGGTCTCGTCCTGGGAAGCGTGAAGGGATAGTTCCAAAAACTATTTACAGTAGAGTAGGAGAAATGGATTATGCAGAAAATTGCCAGTGGAATCTTTAAGCTGACCTTCGGAACACCCGAAGAATTTACACCGGTATCAGTATTGAAGCCCGTCACATGCCTCGAAGCGCTGAATGCGCATGAAGATCATCCGCTTCCCTTTCTAAGGGAGGACATTCAATTTCAACCGCGCCAAGGCTCCATATTGCTGGAGATTCCCTTGGAGCCGGAAGAGGAAGTATACGGTTTGGGCTTACAGCTTCAATCGTTCAGACAGAGCGGCAGCAAGAAGAAGCTGCGCACGAATTCCGACCCGTCCGCGGATCTGGGAGACTCCCATGCGCCGGTTCCCTTTTATGTAAGTACTGCCGGTTATGCCATTCTGGTGGATACGGCACGGTACGCGACTTTTTTCAGCGGAGGGTGCAAGAGAGTTGGCAGCAAGCAGGATCTGGAAGGCTTCGAATCGGCAGGCACCGAGAAGGGGCACTGGGAAGTGAAAAAGGGAAGCGGCAATATGCTGGTAGATATCCCTGCGGCGCAAGGAGTAGATATTTATGTGTTTTGCGGCGGGGATATGAAGGACGCGGTCAGCCGCTATAATCTGTTCAGCGGGGGTGGGGCGTTGCCGCCCATGTGGGGCCTCGGGATGATGTACCGCGCTGACTGGCATGCGGATCAAGAGGATGTCCTGCAGCTCGCCCGGCAAATCAGGGCAGATGAAATGCCTTGTGACATGTTCGGTCTGGAGCCGGGCTGGCAGACGAACGCCTACTCTTGCACCTATGTGTGGGACAAAAGCAGATTCCCGGATGAAAAAGGGCTTATCCGGGATCTGAATGAAATGGGCTACCGCCTCAATCTCTGGGAACATGCTTATGTGCATCCGGAGAGCCCTGTCTTCCCGGAGCTGAAGCCCCATTCGGCAGACAGCTATGTGTGGGACGGCCTGGTGCCGGATTTCACGCAAGCTGAGGCCCGGGAAGCCTTCACGGACATCCACCAGCCCTTCATTGAGGCGGGGTTGTCAGGCTTCAAGCTGGATGAATGTGATAACGGCGATTATATCGGTAACTGGGGTTTTCCCGATTTCGCCCGTTTTCCGGGAGGGGCGGACGGGGAGCAGATGCACAGCTTGTTCGGCCAGCTCTATCAGCAAACGATGCTCGCCCCGTTCAAGGCAGCGGATCGCCGGACCTATGGACAGGTGCGCGCTTCCCACGCGCTTGCGGCGCCCTATCCCTATGTACTGTACAGCGACCTGTACGACCATGAAGACTTTGTACGGGGAATGGCCACCGCATCCTTCTCAGGTCTCCTCTGGTCGCCGGAGGTTCGCCAGACCGCTACGAGGGAGGAGCTGCTGCGCCGGATCGGTGCTGTGATTTTCTCACCAATGGCTGTACTTAACTGTTATATGATCCCATCGCCGCCCTGGAAACAATTCGATCATGACCGTAACCATGCCGGTGAGTGGCTTGAGGACTGGCCGCAGCTCGCGCAGCAATGCAGAAAGCTGATGCAGTTCAGGATGAGCCTGATTCCCTATCTGTATGCTGCATTTGGCAAATACCGTCAGCAAGGGGTACCGCCCATCCGTCCCTTGGTGATGGATTATCCGGAGGACCGCGAGGTGCTGGATTGCTTCGACCAGTTTATGGTGGGAGACGATCTGATGGTTGCTCCCGTTGTCTACGGCAATGGTGATACGCGTAAGATTTACTTACCCGGAGGCCGCTGGTATGAACGATTGACCGGAGAGTGGTTGAACGGCGGACAATGGATCACCCGCCAGGTTGCTGAGGATGAAGTTCCTCTGTATATCAAACAGGGCGCGCTAATTCCTTGGGCAGAGCCCGTTCTATGTGTCCGGGACGACACCGTTTTTAATATAGAGTCTGTTCTGTACGGTGCGGAAGCAGGGGAATGCTCGCTTTTATGTGATGATGCAGTAAGCTATTCCATGATTTCTGAGAGCCTGCCTTTTGCCACAATTAAGGTGACCCAAGAAGGCGGTCTGAGCATAGAGCAACAAGACATAATCTCTGAGCGCTATAGTATAGCTGGTGTGAAATACGTCCCGGATGGGGAGAGGGGCTGAATCGGGGACATGGCCGTCGATCTTATAGGCTTAGATATCGGGTCAACAGGCACGAAATGTCTGATCATGGCTCCAACGGGTGAGGTGCTGGCCCAGGCATACAGGGAATACCCCATGGAATCGCCGGAAAGCGGCTGTTATGAGCTGAGTCCGCAGCGGGTGTGGGAAGCGGTGGTAGCTGTGATCAGTTCCGCAATGAACAAGTATGACAGACCGCCTGCCATGCTTGCCGGCCTGTCCGTCTCTTCCTTTGGGGAGGCTGCCGTCCTGCTCGACAGTGAAGGCAACGTGCTGGGGAACAGTCTGCTGTATATCGACAAGCGGGGAGGCAGGCAGCTGGAGGCTTTGGTGGAGCAGCTCGGGGAGGAGAACATCATTGGCAAAACGGGCCTTCACCCCCATCCGATGTATACTCTCTCCAAATTGATGTGGTACCGGGAAGAGCAGCCGGACATTTATGAGCGGCTTCATACATTTCTGCCGTTTGGATCATTTATTCTGTTCAAGCTGGGTGCAAGACCGGTGATCGACTTTTCGCTGGCATCCCGAACGATGGCCTTTGATGTCCATCGGCTTGGGTGGGATGAAGATATTATCCGGGCGGCACAGCTTAAGCGCGGGCTATTTCCTGAGGCGCAGGAGCTTGGATCACGAATTGGCCAGATTTCACCCGCAGCGGCTGAGGCGTTGGGTTTGCCTGCCCATCTCCAGCTAGTGCTCGGCGGACATGATCAGGTATGCGCAGCTATAGGCGCGGGAATCACGGAAGAAGGCTCGGCTGTAGACGGCATCGGCACCGTAGAGTGCATCACGCCCGTTTTCCGTAAAATGCAGGTCAATAACCAGGCGCTTGCCGCCAGCAAGCTGTCGCTGGTCCCTTATCTCCAGGGGAAATACACCACGTATGCCTTTAATTTTACCGGGGGTTCCTTGCTCAAGTGGTTCAGGGACCAGTTCGGCTACGAAGAAAAATGCGCGGCAGATGAGTCCGGCCGAAGCGTCTATGAGATTATGGGCGAGAACGCCGGAGAAGGTCCCACGGACCTTCTGGTGCTGCCCCATTTTGCCGGTTCAGGAACACCATACATGAATCCGGCTGCGGCTGGAGTTATTGCGGGCTTGAATTTTAATACCACAAAGGGTGAGCTGTACAGAGCCTTGATGGAGGGCGTCACCTATGAGATGAGGCTCAATCTGGATTGCCTGGAGCAAGCAGGTATGAGTATCAGGGAACTAAAAGCCTGCGGCGGCGGTGCCAAGTCCTCCCTGTGGCTGCAAATCAAGGCGGACATCATGAACAGGGCCGTCATCGCCCTTGATATCGAAGAGGCAGGTATTCTCGGAGCGGTTATTCTGGCCGGGGTGGCGCTGGGAGTATTCCCTTCCTATGCAGAAGCTGCCCGCATTTTGGTGAAGGTGGGCACTACCTTCTATCCCCGCCCGGAGAACCGCAGGCACTATGATAAGAATTACGCCAAATATAAACGGCTGTATCAAGCGGTGAACAACGTTATGTCAAATCCATAGGAGATGCTGAAGAATGCCATTAGTGACCCTGAAAGAATTAATGAAGGATGCCGAAGCCAAACGTTATGCCGTCGGCGCGTACAATGTGATTAATTTGGAGATGATCCGGGGAATCATTGCCGGGGCCGAGGAGGCGCGCTCACCGGTCATTCTGTCCTTTGCGGAAGTGCATATTCCGCTTGTTCCGCTGGAGGTGATCGCTCCCATTATACTGGCGGCTGCGAGGCAAGCGCGGGTTCCCGTTGCCGTACACCTGGACCACGGCCAGGATCACGAAATTCTGATCCGGGCGATGCAGCTCGGCTTCTCGTCGGTGATGTTCGACGGCGCGCATCTGCCGCTGGAGGAGAATATCCGCCAGACCAATGAAATCAGCAGAATCGCCAAGGCGCTCGGAGTTTCCGTAGAAGCCGAGCTTGGCAAGATTCTGCGTCCGGAGGGCGGAGGAGCGGAGGAAGAAATAGAAGAATATGATCCGGACGATGTCTACACCAATCCCCAAGAAGCCCAAACTTTTATTGCACATACCGATGTTGATGCGCTCGCCGTTGCTTACGGGACTGCGCACGGTGTTTATCTGACAGAACCGGTTCTGGATTTTGAGCGTCTGAAGCTCATCAAGGAGCTTACCGGCCTGCCGCTGGTGATGCATGGAGGGTCTGGACTGGATGAAGCCGCCTATATCACCTCCATACAGTGCGGCATCCGCAAGCTTAACTATTATTCCAATATGGCGCATGAAGTGGCCAATACCCTCCAGGCGAAATTGGCGGCCAACAGCGCGCAGCAGCGCAAAAGCTATTATCATGACATTTCCGCATGGGCTATGGAAGCTGTACAGCAGGATATTGTGAGAACGATGAGAATTTTCGGGAGTGCCGGACAAGCCTGAGGCTTTCCTGCCCGTTACAGGAGGAATGGCGGTATGGCAAGACTTTATGGCAGAGAATGGACCCGGCGTGAGCTGGAGGCCAGAGTTGGCCGGATAGAGCAGCTTGCGGGAGTGCAGCCCTTTGTAATGAGAGAGGGGCCGGAGGCCGGTCAGGAAGTGTTCCGTGTGCGGACCGGCTCCGGCCTCTCCTATTGGGTGCATCCCGGCAAGGGAATGGATATCTCTTTGGCTGAATTTTGCGGCATTCCGGTTAACTGGTCTGCCGCCAACGGTGATCCCCATCCTGCTTATTTCCGGGAAGAGGGGAATCACTGGTTGCAGACAGCTTCCGGCGGGTTGCTGATGACTTGCGGATTGTCGCAGGCAGGTGCGGCCGGCCGGGACGATTACGGAGCTTATGGATTGCATGGACAGATTCATCATACGCCTGCACGCCAGGCTTCCTATCAGGCGGAATGGCAAGGTAATGAATATGAGATACGCCTGCGGGGAGTCGTAGAGGAGACGTCCATCTTTGGACATAAGCTACGTTTGACCCGCACGATTACAAGCAGGCTTGGCGAGAACAGTTTGCAGCTTAACGATTGCGTGGAGAATGCAGGCTTTACACCGGCCCCGCATCTGATGCTGTATCATTTCAACTTTGGCTTTCCGCTGCTTGCGGAGGATACCAGGATCATCTTGCCGGAGAGCAGCTGTGCTCCGCGTGATGATGATATGGAGATATCACGGATACATGAATGGCAGGCGCCGGATCAGCGTTTGAAAGAACAAGTGTACTACCATGAGCCATTGGAACAGCAAACGTACATCTGCGCACAAATCTGCAGCCCTTCTTTTCCTGTACCCGGCTTATCCTCTTCTGCGGGCGGCCTGACGGCAGAGCTGAGGTGGGATCAGCGGACGCTGCCCAGACTGGTGCAGTGGAGAATGCCCGGAGCAGGCGAACATGTGCTGGGACTCGAGCCGTCCAATTGCTGGACCCGGGGGAGAGCGGAAGAACGCGGAGCGCATGCTTTGAAGCTGCTGGAGCCTGGAGCAGCCGTTCATTATGAGATTGAATTGAAATTCAAAACGAACTGAACAAACGGAGGAATTTGATATGCTGCAGGCTAAGCCTTATGTATTCTGGTTTGTAACAGGGAGCCAAGGTTTGTACGGAGAGGAAGTACTTGAGCAAGTGGAGGAGAACTCCAGGAAAATGGTGGAGGAGCTAAACCGCGAAGGGGGCCTTCCGTATCCGATCCAATTCCGCGAAACGGTCACGGCTCCGGAAGCGATTCTGCGAGTTTGTCTTGAAGCCAATTCCAGCGGGACCTGCGCGGGGGTGATCACATGGATGCACACCTTCTCTCCGGCCAAAATGTGGATCTCCGGGCTGACCCAGCTGCGCAAGCCGCTGCTCCATCTGCATACCCAATACAATATCGAGATTCCCTGGGACAGTATTGATATGGAATTTATGAACTTGAACCAGGCGGCGCACGGCGACCGTGAGTTCGGGTTCATCGGCGCCCGCCTGCGCATGGCCCGAAAGATTATTGCAGGCCACTGGAAGGATGAAGAGGTGCGTGCAAGAATCGGAGGGTGGATGAAGACGGCGGCGGGCTATACCGGGAGCCAGACGATGAGGATCGCCAGATTCGGCGACAATATGCGTGATGTTGCGGTGACGGAAGGCGATAAGGTGGAGGCGCAAATCAAGCTGGGGTGGACGGTCAACGGCTATCCGGCCGGCGATCTGGCTGAACGGGTTCGGAGTGTTAGTGATGCCAAACTGCGTGCACTGATGGATGAATACGCGGAATTATACGACTTTACGGATCAGGGTCGCGCCGATGGCGCTGAACGGGAAGCCATCCGTGAACAGGCGCGGATGGAGATTGCGCTGAGCGAGTTTTTGGAGGAGGGCGGATATACAGCGTTCGTGACCAGCTTCCAGGACCTGCATGGACTGAAGCAATTGCCGGGGCTGGCGGCTCAGCGGCTGATGGCGGCAGGCTACGGCTTCGGCGGTGAAGGCGACTGGAAGACGGCGGCGCTGGTACGGATGATGAAGATTATGGCTGGTAATCAAGGGACCTCTTTCATGGAGGATTATACGTATCATCTGCAAAAGGGCAATGAAATGGTACTGGGTTCCCATATGCTGGAGATCTGCCCGTCCCTGGCTGCGGACAGACCAAGGATTGAAGTGCATCCCTTATTTGTCGGCGGCAAGGAGGCTCCGGCGCGGCTGATTTTTAACGGAGCAAGCGGCCGGGGAATCAATGCCACACTGGTGGATATGGGCGACCGGTTCCGCCTGATCATCAATGAAGTGAATGCCGTGCGGAATGAACACAGCATGCCCCGTCTGCCGGTAGCACGCCTGCTCTGGCAACCGGAACCCTCCTTGACCGGGGCTTCGGAAGCATGGATTCTGGCCGGCGGTGCACATCACTTCGCCTTTTCCTTCCACACCACAAGTGAACAGCTCCGGGATTGGGCGCGCATGGCAGGAATCGAGTGTCTCGTCATCGACGCCTCCAGTACCTTTACCTCACTCGAAAATGAGCTGCGCTGGAATGACCTGTATTACCGGATGAATCATTAGCCGGATTAAGCTTAAGCACTCAAGACCCGCTTGCTGCCACAATCAGCAGGTGCGGGTCTTTTGCTGTATATATCCCCCTCAATCGACAAGCGCATTGAATTGTAAGGCCGTCTACCCTATAATTAAAAACGTTATCCGGGCGCTTTAGCCCTTTAAACAGGAGGGATATCCATTATGAGCATCACCGTCAAAGATGTGCAGCATGTGGCCAAGCTGGCTAGGCTGCAATTAAGCCCGGAAGAAGAGGCTACCTTCACCGAACAAATGAATGCTATTTTACAATATGCCGAGAAATTGAATGAGCTGGATACTGAGAATGTAGAACCGACCACCCATGTGCTGCAAGTCAGCAATGTGATGCGTGACGATGTGGTAAAGGAGAGCCTGACCCAAGAGGAAGCGCTGCTTAACGCACCGGAACATGAAGAGGGACACTTCAAGGTTCCCGCTGTTCTGGAATAACCATACCCTGAGAGGAGGAAGCAAGTTGAGCCTGTTTCAATATCGACTATCTGAAGTACATAACATGCTGCACAGTAAAGAGGTCTCGGTCCGTGAACTGACTGAAGAATCCCTGTCAGTCATTGCGGAACGTGACAGCAAGGTTCATGCTTTTTTGACACTGAATGAAGAGGGGGCCCGCGATCAGGCACGTGTGCTTGATGACAAGCTGGCAACCGGAGCTGCACGTGGTCTGTTATTCGGATTGCCCGCCGGAATCAAGGATAATATTGTGACCCAAGGTCTGCGCACCACCTGTGCCAGCCAGTTCCTTAATAACTTCCAGCCGATTTATGATGCTACCGTAGTTTCCAAGCTGCGTCAGGCTGATGCCGTAACTATAGGTAAGCTGAACATGGACGAGTTCGCCATGGGCGGGTCCAATGAGAATTCAAGCTTCGGCGTTGTGCGCAATCCATGGGATTTGGAGCGTGTTCCAGGCGGTTCGAGCGGCGGTTCGGCAGCAGCGGTTGCAGCCGGGGAAGTCTTCTTCACCCTCGGCTCAGACACAGGCGGCTCCATCCGCCAGCCAGCCTCCTATTGCGGGGTAGTCGGCCTTAAGCCTACCTATGGCCTGGTCTCCCGTTACGGGCTGGTGGCTTTTGCCTCCTCCCTGGATCAGATTGGTCCAATTACCCGCAGCGTTGAGGATTCTGCATATGTACTGCAGGCGATTGCCGGTTATGATGCCCAGGATTCCACCTCGGCCAAGGTCAGCATACCTGATTATCTGAGTTCGCTGACTGGTGACATCTCAGGTCTGCGGATTGCCGTACCGAAGGAATACCTGGGTGAAGGTGTGGACGCCCAGGTCCGCGAATCGGTGCTCGCAGCACTCAAAGTGCTGGAGGGCCTAGGCGCAGTGTGGGAAGAGGTTTCCCTTCCGCATACGGAATATGCTGTAGCCGCTTATTATCTCCTTTCCTCTTCCGAGGCTTCCTCCAACCTGGCCCGTTTTGACGGTGTCCGTTACGGAGTGCGTGTGGATGATGGGGGTGGATTACTGGATCTGTACCATAACTCCCGCAGCCAGGGCTTCGGCCCTGAAGTCAAACGCCGGATCATGCTCGGCACCTATGCGCTAAGCTCCGGATATTACGATGCTTATTATTTGAAGGCGCAGAAGGTGCGCACCTTGATTAAGCAGGATTTTGATGAAGTGTTCAAGAAATATGATGTCGTGATCGGCCCGACTGCGCCAACCACAGCCTTCAAGCTGGGCTCGCAGACCGAAGATCCGCTGACCATGTACCTGAATGATATCCTTACCATTCCTGTCAGTCTGGCCGGTATTCCTGCCATCAGCATCCCTTGCGGGTTCGCGGAAGGTCTGCCTGTCGGCTTGCAGATTATCGGCAAGGAGTTTGATGAGAGTACGGTACTGCGCGTTGCGCATGCCTTTGAACAACATACAGAGCATCACAAGGCCCGCCCGCAAATGTAGCTTTTATATTAAGATGCACTTAAGATTTTGAACTTGAAGCTACATCGTCACTGCGGTGAACATTTGGACTTCCGGCCGCTGTTGTCCCCAGATTTCTTGATTAATACCGCTGTTCGCGGTTGAAATCCGGTGACAAAGGCGGTCGCTACCGCTCCTACAGTTCCAAATTTCCCCTCCGTTTCTTTTGCTTTTTGTTTATTTCTTTAGTGCTTCTTATATAGTTTGAGTATATGCCCACAAAACTTTTAAGGGATGAGATTATCTATGTCTAAATATGAAACGGTCATCGGGCTTGAAGTTCATGTGGAGCTTCATACCAAGTCCAAAATCTTCTGCGGCTGCTCCACAGAATTCGGCGCTCCGCCTAATACCCATACCTGTCCGGTCTGTCTCGGCCACCCCGGTGTACTGCCGGTGCTTAACCGCCAGGCGGTGGAGTATGCCATGAAAGCGGCAATGGCTCTGAACTGTACGATCGGCGATGTCAGCAAGTTTGACCGCAAAAACTATTTTTACCCCGATTCCCCGAAGGCCTACCAGATTTCGCAATTTGATCAGCCTATCGGCCTGAACGGCTGGATTGATATTGAAGTGAATGGAGAGACCAAACGGATCGGGATCACCCGTCTTCATCTGGAGGAAGATGCGGGCAAGCTGACTCACGTGGATGGAGGATTTGCTTCACTGGTTGACTTCAACCGGGTAGGCACTCCGCTTATTGAGATTGTCTCGGAGCCTGATCTGCGTTCACCGGAGGAAGCACGTGCTTACCTGGAGAAGATCCGCGCCATTATGCAATACTGCGATGTGTCAGATGTGAAGATGGAAGAAGGCTCGATGCGTTGTGATGCCAATATCAGCCTGCGGCCGGAAGGGCAGGAAGAATTCGGTATCCGTGCGGAGCTGAAGAATATGAACTCCTTCCGCGGGGTTCTGCGCGGGCTGGAGTATGAGCAGTTCCGTCAGGGGGAGATTCTGGATGACGGGGGAATCGTTGTACAGGAGACCCGCCGCTGGGATGAAGCGGGAGGCAAGACCTTGTCCATGCGCGGCAAGGAGGAAGCCCATGATTACCGTTATTTCCCGGACCCGGATCTGATTGTGCTGCATATTGGCGAGGACTGGAAGGAAGCGATCCGCTCCACGATCCCTGAGCTGCCGGATGCCCGGCAGGCCCGGTACAGTGAGGAGTTTGGTCTGACTGCCTATGATGCCGGAGTGCTCACCTCCTCCAAGCCGCTCGCCGACTTCTTTGAAGGTAGTCTGGCTTACACACAGGATGCCAAGGCTGTCGCCAACTGGATGATGGGCGATCTGCTGGGGTATTTGAACAGCAATAATCTGGAGTTATCCCAGGTGAAGATTACGCCGCAGGGGCTGGGCGAGATGATCGGCCTGATCGCAGGCGGAACCATCAGCAGCAAAATTGCCAAGACCGTGTTCAAAGAAATGCTGGAGAGCGGCAAGCTGCCGGCAGTTATCGTTGAAGAAAAGGGTCTGGTGCAGATCAGTGATGAAGGTGCGATCAAGAAAATCGTACAGGAAGTGGTCGCTGCTAATCCGCAATCTGTCGAAGACTACAAGGCCGGCAAGAAACAAGCGATCGGCTTCCTTGTAGGACAGGTCATGAAGGCGAGCAAAGGGAAGGCTAACCCGGGTCTTGTGAACACACTGCTTGCAGAAGTGCTGAACAGCTAGATTGGGTAATAGATTATAGAATCTTGGGCACAGGGCTTGTCGGCAACGGCAGGCCCCTGTGCAGTATATAAGGGGAATTTACGGATGGATACAATAGTGAAGCTGAATCTGCAGGATGAGATCACGCTGGATGAGCTATGGAGCCTTCAGCATAAGGCATACCGCCTGGAGGCGGAGATCATCGGGTTTCGTGACATACCGCCGCTGCTGGAGACGAGGGACATGCTCAGCCGGGTTACAGAGGAGTTCTACGGCTGCTTCGATGAGACGGAGGAGCTGCTCGGCGCTGTTGCAGTCACCCAGGAGTCTCCCGGCAAGCTAACCGTTACCCGGATGATGGTCAGCCCGGATCATTTCCGCCAAGGCGTGGCCGGAAGACTGTTAGAATTTATCTTTGCCCGTTACGCGGAGATGGAGCAGTTTATCGTATCTACGGGGAAGCTGAACCTTCCGGCAGTGACGCTCTATACCAAGCACGGGTTCATTCCTGTCGGGTCCGAAGAGGTGGTTCCTGGAGTAGAGCTGCTGGAATTCCACCGGACAGGCAGGCTGAAATGACAAGTACATCCCAATTTAGAAAGGAGGAGTACCGAGAATGAGTTCCGGCCATCAGAATCATGAGGAGCTTTCCGTGCGGGAAGAAGAGAATGAGGCAGGCTTGCCGCTGTCTGAAGCTGACGTAGAATTGAACCATCCCTACATCCCTCCCCGTCCCAAACGCCGTCCGCGTAAACGTAAATTTATAGCCGGCCTGCTTGCTGCAGTGCTTCCCGGCACGGGACATCTCTATCTCGGGCTGCTCCGCAAAGGGGTTTCTGTCATTTTCCTTATTGTGCTGGATATTGTGGCACTGCTGTATTTCTCATCTATCGGGATGCAAATCAATGTACCGCTGCTGATTTTACTGGGGCTGCTGATTCCGGTGTTATACTTCTATAATGTGTTTGACGCGCTTCAGAACGCAGACCTGATTCTGCGGTTTCCTGTTGAGCATGATCTTGAAGAGCTGGAGACCATCCAGTCCGGTACAACAACCTCAAGACGCCGGGTAAGGATCAGCGAGCCGGGGATTTCCTTTGGCCTCCTGCTGCTTATCGGCGGGGCGATGCTCTTTCTTTTCCAGCAAAAGCCGCCCTGGCTTCGGGGATTCATTGAGACCTCTGCCGGTGCTGCCGCCTCCGTGGTGCTGATAGGCCTTGGCCTGCTTATGGGAATCAGAGAGATGGCCAGGGACTCCATAGCGCGTCAGGACAAGGAGCGGAAGAAGCGGCGGATCGGCAGATATACGGCCTCAGTAACGCTGGCTGCTGTCGGAATCCTGCTTCTCCTGGACTGGCGTGATGGAACAGATTATATGATGCTGCTGCTCAAATGGTGGCCTATCATTCCGGTATTATGGGGAGTAGAGTATCTGCTGATCTATATTCTTTTCCGCCGGCTGAAGCAGAACGGTACTGCCGGAAGAGCGCGGATGGATCTGCGGGGATTGTTCTCTGCGGTAATACTGGCTGCATGTGTGTTTATCGTAACCGAGCAGGAGCACTATCTGCATCTATGGAACAAGGTGAGTCTTAACCTGACCGTGGCGGCAGTTGATTACGGGGAAGCGGAAGGAAGCTCGTATCAGAAGGCTCCGCTGATGGTTCCGGTCGAACTGAACACCTCCAAGGTCAATATTGACGCTATTAATGGAGACATTCTCATTCACCGGGCTGCTGTGGAGGATATCGAGATTACGGCAACCGTATGGGTGGACCAGCTGGACGGGGTGCAGGCGGAAGCCATAGCGGACCAGTCCTTTGTCGAGGTGACGGAAGGTACGACAATCAAGATCACACCCCAGAGTAAGGCGTACGGTGAATCCGGCAAACGCCAGCCGCGGATCAACCTGGATATCTCCCTGCCGGAAGACCGGCGGTTCGACCTGAACGTCCGTACGATGAATGGCGGAATTACCCTGCAGAATGTGGAAGCCATTGCCGACATCTCGCTGGAGACCGGGAACGGGGAGCTGATTCTGCACCGCATTTACGGCAATGTAAAAGGTAAAACCTTAAACGGTGCGGTGCGCACCAGAGATGTCCTGGGCAATGTGGAGCTGGGGACAAGCGGAGGCGATATGGGGGCTTGGGACGTTAGAGGTGCCCTGAAGCTGTCAACGGCGGTCGGCAACATCACGGCATATGACAGCGGGGATGTGCTGGATCTGTCCACGAAGAATGGCAATGTGGAGGTATCCGGAGCAAGATCCAAGCTGCATGCCGAATCCCTGAACGGCCGGATCAGCATCCGCTCCGGGGATTTCGGGGGAGACTGGGATGTGTACAGTGCAGTGGGGGATATTGAACTGTTCCTGCCGCTAACAGGTAATTATACGGTGGAGGGCTCCAGCGGATATGGAGATATCGTAACAGACCTGCCAGGGCTCGTTATTGACAAAAAAGTGCTTTCCGGCCAGATTGGAACCGGTGAATTCAAGCTGCGTGTAGACGGAAACAGCAATTTAAATGTGAGCAAATATTGAAATAAGGAATTTTTATTATATAATAATGAATATAATGTAATGACTTCATTGACAACGTTGAAAGCAGAGTCATACAATTACATTAGAATTATTATTAAGTTGTATAATTAAAGGCGGTGGCATGGATGGGTAGTGGCGTACAGCATGCATTGGAGCAACTCAAGACAACCGGTGTCCGTATTACGCCTCAGCGTCATGCGATTCTAACGTATCTGATGGAAGCGATGAATCATCCTACAGCAGACGATATTTACCGGGCACTTGAGCCTCAGTTTCCGAGTATGAGTGTGGCAACTGTGTATAACAATCTTAAGATGTTCATGGAAGCAGGTATGGTCCGTGAGCTGACCTACGGTGATAATTCCAGCCGTTTCGACGCCAATGTATCTGATCACTATCATGTTATCTGCCAGGAATGCGGCAAGATTGAGGATTTCAGCTATTCCACTCTTCATGAGGTAGAGCAGCAGGCCGAACGGGCCACAGGCTTCAAGATTCATGGATTGCGTATGGAGCTGTACGGTGTGTGCAAAGGCTGCGGCGAGAAGCAGCACTGAATGGAATGATACCTATAAGCGTGTAGAGTCCGAATGCGGATTCTGCACGCTTTTTTATATGAAGAGAGAATCAAGCTGTTACAAAAATACAAACCTTCCAAGAGATTCGCGCAACCAAGCTCGCCTGCATGGCGTATACTTAACAGAAGTGTTGCCTGCTTTTAAAATTCAACGAATGGTTTGGAGGACCTATTTTGGACAGAAGACAGAGACAAAGACGCGTCACGAAGCGTGGAAGTCTTACTCGCCGCTTATTGGGACTTGTCATCATAGCCGCCGCAGCCTTTTGGGTTGTTTATTATGTACTGCCGAACCGCCAGCATCTGGACCCGGACTGGAAGGGGCTGGACAAGCCGATTTTTGTGAAGGGACAGCTTACCGGCTATTCAGCATCGGGTACGGGGGACGGACTGCTGTTACCGCTGCCTTTTTTGCAGGAATATGTAGATTCTTCTATCCGCTATGAAAAAGAGAGCAAATCAGTCATCCTCTCAACGGACAGCAGTCTGTTGTACATGCAGGAGGAATCCAAGGCCGCAGCTCTGAACAATGAACCTCTGCAGCTTCGCCTTGCTCCCGAGGTTAAAGATAAAGTGACCTATCTTCCGGCAGACACACTGGAGAATCTGTACGGCTTCGAGATCGAAGAGGATACGAATACCGGTGCAGTGCTGCTAATGACTGCAGGTGAATCGGTGCCGCTTGGCAAGGTGAAGGGTAAAGAAGGCGGGAAAACGAAAGCCCTGCGCAGTGAACCCTCGGTGCATGCACCGATTTTTGCTGATATGAACCCCGGGGATGTCGTACGGATCTGGAACACGGACACCAAGGACTGGGTATACGCTCAGCTTGATAATGGTTATTCGGGCTACGCCCAGGCGGATGATATTACCGAAGACGGTACCCGAACTATAGAGAAAAAGCCCGAAACACCTACACGTGCGCAGCGCAGCTGGAAGGATAAGCCGGTTAACATGTTCTGGGAAGCTGTGTACGAACGCAAGCCGAATCCCGCCAAATTCGCAGCCTTGCCTGGAATTAATGTGGTTAGCCCCACCTGGTTCAGCATTATTGATGTGAAGGGGAATGTGCGCAGCCAGGCGGACCGCTCTTATGTAGATTGGGCGCATAATCAGGGGATGGAGGTATGGGGGCTGCTGAGCAACAGCTTTGAACCCGATTTGACCACTGAAGCCTTATCCACGTATGACAATCGGATGAATGCCATTGTGCAGATGCTTAAGTATGCAGACCTGTACAATTTAGACGGGATTAATATCGACTTCGAGAATGTGTACACCAAGGATGGACCGAACGTAACGCAGTTCATGCGGGAACTGAAGCCGATGGCCCAGAGCCGTAATCTGATTGTTTCTATTGATGTTACGCCGAAGTCCAAGAGCGAGATGTGGTCCCTGTTTCTCGACCGTCCGGCGCTTGCCGCCGTGTCCGACTTCCTGATTGTAATGGCCTACGACGAGCACTGGGCAGCCAGTCCGGTTGCAGGATCAGTAGCCTCTTTACCGTGGGTTAAGACCTCTATGAACCGGATTATCGAGGAGGATAAGGTGCCAGCAGAGAAGTTAATTCTGGGAGTGCCACTCTATACGCGGATCTGGACGGAAGCCACCGAGAAGGGGAAGACCAAGGTAAGCTCCAAGGCCGTCAGCATGAATGCAGTCAAGGAGATCATCGCTGAGAAGAAGCTGACACCCGTATTCGATAAGGAAGCCGGACAGAACTACGTGGAGTATAAGGAAGAGGATGTTCTCCGCAAAATCTGGATCGAGGACACCACCTCGCTCACAGCCAGGGTAGAGCTGGCCCAGTCCTTGAAGCTGGGCGGTGTGGCAGCCTGGAACCGTAGCTTTGCCAGTCCGGAGGCATGGGAAGCATTGAAGGGAATTATAAAATAATCATATAAAAAAGGTGATGTCCTCTACAGGACACCACCTTTTTTGCAAGAAAATCTGAATGCTGTTTAATAACTAATAATTGCAGTTAACGCTGCATGAACACGATCAATGTTTAAGCTGCTGGAGTTCAAGCTCTTCGGCAGTAATGGTAGCTTGTGCAGGGTCCATGGTGAGGATGGTATGGCAGAACATGCAGCGGTCGGTTTTGCCCAGCATTTTGGTCAGCTTATGGCACTCCGGACATTCCACCTGAACCGCACTGGTTGAGAGCATGCCCGCCCAGAAATAAATAGCCAGACTGGCCATCATGGAGACGAGTCCAATGACAAGACCGACAGCAGCAACGACTTTGCCGGCAGAGCCCCAGAATACAATACCTGCGGTTCCCATGATCATGAGACCCATGCCAAGCATGGTCAGAAGCAGTCCCCAGGTGCGAAAAGCATTGATTTTGGCCGATTTAAATTTCATGAGTACGATCTCCTAACTGAAATATAGTTCGGTTGTTCAGGAGGAACTGGCATGAATATGTAGAATAAGCTTATGTATAGAGATTATAACTGACGGACGCAAAATCGCCAAATTTGATGGAGGGAAGCATGGAACTGTCCAATTTGACCCTATTAAGTGGGGAGACATTTGAGGAGAATGTTCTTGGAGCCGTTGCTTGGCGGCAAAGAGGAGATGCCACGTTTCAAAGTGCGCTGCTGCACGATTTTGATATGGTGGTCCTTCTGCTGCATGAGGAACAGGAGACGGAACGCATCATAACCCATAGCATTGCCGGTGATAAGCGGACTCAATCGGTGCATGTAGGTCTATCTGCACTGGAACGTGCTGTCATGGCCGGAGATAACAACGAGCTTGTTAGCAGCCTGATATCCGGAGAGGTACTCTGGGACCCGAAGGGGATCTTGGCGGAGATGCGTAAGCAGCTCACCCAGTTTGAGGGCCCGCTCAAAGAACGGGTGCTGTTCATGGAATTCTCCCGTTTTTTACATATGTATATTAAGTCCAAGCGTTATATTGAAGCAGGCTGTACCATGGATGCCTATAATTGCGTACTCATTGCCTTGTATCATTGGGCGCGCATTGAAGTGAGTGAAGCGGGGTATTTCCCGGAACCGGCAGTATGGGGACAGGTGAAAAGCCTGAACTCCCCGGTCCATAAGCTATATGAAGAATTGACTATCAGCACAGAGACACTGGACCAGAGA
The DNA here is from genome assembly GCF_037975415.1 of Paenibacillus sp. FSL M7-0896. NCBI lineage: Bacteria > Bacillati > Bacillota > Bacilli > Caryophanales > Paenibacillaceae > Paenibacillus > Paenibacillus sp. FSL M7-0896. The sequence continues at coordinate 6,219,059 of NZ_CP150250.1, read as the reverse complement.
ATCGAACTGATCCTGCTTGCCTGTGAATTTGCCCTTATGTCAAAAATGGAGGATTGCTGTATCATGCTGCTTCATATCCTGGGCAGCCGTAAGGAGGCGTGGAGCATTAAGGAGCTTCTGCAGCATTCGGGGCTCAGCCCGCTCCAGGCAGAGTTGCCGCTTGTGCTTCGCAAGCTGGTATCCCGTTCATTAATTCGGGAGATCGCCTCGTGGGCAGTTGATGCCGGGGATGGTCATGCCATTCGTTATACCCTTTAAATTAACAAATCGTCTACTGGCGGTAACATCTCTATATAGATAGCATTAGCGGGAGAATGGAGAGGGTGAATGTACTCTCTTTTTTTATTTGTCCAAGTTTGTAGAAGAGCTGAAAGGGAATTGAATATTTAGGGTTGACTAGGGTGCAGTTCTTATGATAAATTATAACTCGTCCCTCTGACATAACGATGCGCAGCAATGCAGTCGTAAATCAGCCGAAAAAAGAAATTAAAAAAAGGTTGACTAAAACGAGGGTGCTGTGATATATTATAAAGGTCGCTGCTGAAACAAAAAACGGCGACGGAAGATGAACTTGATCTTTGAAAACTGAACAACGAGTGAGTATCGGAGATCGCTTCGGCGAGATCCAAAATTAGAGAATGTAACCATTCTCGTCAGATGTTTCAAAATGAGCAATCGCTCTTTCTAAATACCAATTTGGAGAGTTTGATCCTGGCTCAGGACGAACGCTGGCGGCATGCCTAATACATGCAAGTCGAGCGGAGTTTGAATGGAAGCTTGCTTTCATTCTTGCTTAGCGGCGGACGGGTGAGTAACACGTAGGCAACCTGCCCTCAAGCCTGGGATAACTACCGGAAACGGTAGCTAATACCGGATAATTTCTTTTTTCTCCTGAGAGAAGAATGAAAGGCGGAGCAATCTGCTGCTTGGGGATGGGCCTGCGGCGCATTAGCTAGTTGGTGGGGTAACGGCCCACCAAGGCGACGATGCGTAGCCGACCTGAGAGGGTGAACGGCCACACTGGGACTGAGACACGGCCCAGACTCCTACGGGAGGCAGCAGTAGGGAATCTTCCGCAATGGGCGCAAGCCTGACGGAGCAATGCCGCGTGAGTGATGAAGGTTTTCGGATCGTAAAGCTCTGTTGCCAGGGAAGAACGTCCGGTAGAGTAACTGCTACCGGAGTGACGGTACCTGAGAAGAAAGCCCCGGCTAACTACGTGCCAGCAGCCGCGGTAATACGTAGGGGGCAAGCGTTGTCCGGAATTATTGGGCGTAAAGCGCGCGCAGGCGGTTATTTAAGTCTGGTGTTTAAACCTTGGGCTCAACCTGAGGTCGCACTGGAAACTGGGTGACTTGAGTACAGAAGAGGAAAGTGGAATTCCACGTGTAGCGGTGAAATGCGTAGATATGTGGAGGAACACCAGTGGCGAAGGCGACTTTCTGGGCTGTAACTGACGCTGAGGCGCGAAAGCGTGGGGAGCAAACAGGATTAGATACCCTGGTAGTCCACGCCGTAAACGATGAGTGCTAGGTGTTAGGGGTTTCGATACCCTTGGTGCCGAAGTTAACACAGTAAGCACTCCGCCTGGGGAGTACGGTCGCAAGACTGAAACTCAAAGGAATTGACGGGGACCCGCACAAGCAGTGGAGTATGTGGTTTAATTCGAAGCAACGCGAAGAACCTTACCAGGTCTTGACATCCAACTAACGAAGCAGAGATGCATCAGGTGCCCTTCGGGGAAAGTTGAGACAGGTGGTGCATGGTTGTCGTCAGCTCGTGTCGTGAGATGTTGGGTTAAGTCCCGCAACGAGCGCAACCCTTGACTTTAGTTGCCAGCAGGTTGAGCTGGGCACTCTAGAGTGACTGCCGGTGACAAACCGGAGGAAGGTGGGGATGACGTCAAATCATCATGCCCCTTATGACCTGGGCTACACACGTACTACAATGGCCGGTACAACGGGAAGCGAAGCCGCGAGGTGGAGCCAATCCCAGCAAAGCCGGTCTCAGTTCGGATTGCAGGCTGCAACTCGCCTGCATGAAGTCGGAATTGCTAGTAATCGCGGATCAGCATGCCGCGGTGAATACGTTCCCGGGTCTTGTACACACCGCCCGTCACACCACGAGAGTTTACAACACCCGAAGTCGGTGGGGTAACCCGCAAGGGAGCCAGCCGCCGAAGGTGGGGTAGATGATTGGGGTGAAGTCGTAACAAGGTAGCCGTATCGGAAGGTGCGGCTGGATCACCTCCTTTCTATGGAGAATCGTCTTCTGCAATGAAGACATTCAAATCGGAAGCTTTGCTTCCACAATAGAACCCTTGGGTTCGAATGCTCACTCGTTGGTCAGTTTTGAGAGTTTAAGCTCTCATCTTTAAACTTGATCCTTGAAAACTGGATACCGAAACGAATTTGCGTTTTAGAACATTCCTTTAAGCTGAACTTGTGTAAACAAGTTTCATATTAATGGCGATACTAGCGATTTTCCTTAGGGAAAACGCATTGGTTAAGCTACTAAGAGCACACGGAGGATGCCTAGGCGCCAGGAGCCGACGAAGGACGTGGCGAACAACGAAACTGCCTCGGGGAGCTGTAAGCAAGCTTTGATCCGGGGGTGTCCGAATGGGGAAACCCAGCTGTGGTAATTCGCAGTTACTCGTATCTGAATACATAGGATACGCAGAGGCAGACCAGGGGAACTGAAACATCTAAGTACCCTGAGGAAGAGAAAACAATAGTGATTCCGTCAGTAGCGGCGAGCGAACGCGGAACAGCCTAAACCAAGAGGCTTGCCTCTTGGGGTTGTGGGACGTCTCACATGGAGTTACAAAGGAATAGGGTAGGCGAAGAGGTCTGGAAAGGCCCGCGATAGAGGTAAAAGCCCTGTAGCCTAAACTGTGTTCTCTCCGAGACGGATCCCGAGTAGTGCGGGGCACGTGAAACCCCGTATGAATCCAGCAGGACCATCTGCTAAGGCTAAATACTACCTGGCGACCGATAGTGAAACAGTACCGTGAGGGAAAGGTGAAAAGCACCCCGGAAGGGGAGTGAAATAGAACCTGAAACCGTGTGCTTACAAAAAGTCAGAGCCCTCTTTATGGGTGATGGCGTGCCTTTTGTAGAATGAACCGGCGAGTTACGTTTAACATGCAAGGTTAAGGTGAGAAGCCGGAGCCGCAGCGAAAGCGAGTCTGAATAGGGCGACTGAGTATGTGGACGTAGACCCGAAACCGTGTGATCTACCCCTGTCCAGGGTGAAGGTGCGGTAACACGCACTGGAGGCCCGAACCCACGCATGTTGAAAAATGCGGGGATGAGGTGGGGGTAGCGGAGAAATTCCAATCGAACTCGGAGATAGCTGGTTCTCCCCGAAATAGCTTTAGGGCTAGCCTCGGTGAATGGAGTGGTGGAGGTAGAGCACTGATTGGGTGCGGGGCCCGCAAGGGTTACCAAGCTCAGTCAAACTCCGAATGCCATTTACTTCTTGCCGGGAGTCAGACAGTGAGTGCTAAGATCCATTGTCAAAAGGGAAACAGCCCAGACCATCAGCTAAGGTCCCCAAGTGTGTGTTAAGTGGGAAAGGATGTGGAGTTGCACAGACAACCAGGATGTTGGCTTAGAAGCAGCCACCATTGAAAGAGTGCGTAATAGCTCACTGGTCGAGTGACTCTGCGCCGAAAATGTAACGGGGCTAAACACACCACCGAAGCTATGGCTAGATGCTTTGCATCTGGGGTAGGGGAGCGTTGTATGTGGGTTGAAGGTGTACCGTAAGGAGCGCTGGACAGCATACAAGTGAGAATGCCGGTATGAGTAACGAAAAGATCAGTGAGAATCTGATCCGCCGAAAGCCCAAGGTTTCCTGAGGAAGGCTCGTCCGCTCAGGGTAAGTCGGGACCTAAGGCGAGGCCGACAGGCGTAGTCGAAGGACAACAGTTTGAAATTACTGTACCACCGTAATCCGCTATGAGCGATGGGGTGACGCAGGAGGGTAGTGACGCGGACTGATGGATGTCCGTCTAAGCAGTGAGGCTGGTGTGCAGGCAAATCCGCACATCGTAAGGCTGGGCTGTGATGGGGAGCGAAAATTACAGTAGCGAAGGTCATGATCTCACACTGCCAAGAAAAGCCTCTAGCCAGGAGAAGGTGCCCGTACCGCAAACCGACACAGGTAGGCGAGAAGAGAATTCTAAGGCGCGCGGAAGAACTCTCGTTAAGGAACTCGGCAAAATGACCCCGTAACTTCGGGAGAAGGGGTGCCTCGGTAGGGTGAATAGCCCGAGGGGGCCGCAGTGAAAAGGCCCAAGCGACTGTTTAGCAAAAACACAGGTCTGTGCGAAGCCGTAAGGCGAAGTATACGGGCTGACGCCTGCCCGGTGCTGGAAGGTTAAGGGGAGCGGTTAGGGGTTAAACCCGAAGCTGTGAACCGAAGCCCCAGTAAACGGCGGCCGTAACTATAACGGTCCTAAGGTAGCGAAATTCCTTGTCAGGTAAATTCTGACCCGCACGAATGGCGTAACGACTTGGGCGCTGTCTCAACGAGAGATCCGGTGAAATTTTAATACCTGTGAAGATGCAGGTTACCCGCGACAAGACGGAAAGACCCCATGGAGCTTTACTGCAGCTTGATATTGAATTTGGGTACGATCTGTACAGGATAGGTGGGAGCCGTGGAGGCAGGAGCGCAAGCTTCTGCGGAGGCGCCGTTGGGATACCACCCTGATCGTATCTAGGTTCTAACCTAGTGCCCTCATCGGGTACGGGGACCGTGTCAGGCGGGCAGTTTGACTGGGGCGGTCGCCTCCTAAAGAGTAACGGAGGCGTTCAAAGGTTCCCTCAGAATGGTTGGAAATCATTCGCAGAGTGCAAAGGCATAAGGGAGCTTGACTGCGAGACCTACAAGTCGAGCAGGGACGAAAGTCGGACTTAGTGATCCGGTGGTACCGCATGGAAGGGCCATCGCTCAACGGATAAAAGCTACCCTGGGGATAACAGGCTTATCTCCCCCAAGAGTCCACATCGACGGGGAGGTTTGGCACCTCGATGTCGGCTCATCGCATCCTGGGGCTGAAGTAGGTCCCAAGGGTTGGGCTGTTCGCCCATTAAAGCGGTACGCGAGCTGGGTTCAGAACGTCGTGAGACAGTTCGGTCCCTATCTGTCGTGGGCGCAGGAAATTTGAGAGGAGCTGTCCTTAGTACGAGAGGACCGGGATGGACGTACCGCTGGTGCATCAGTTGTTCCGCCAGGAGCATGGCTGAGTAGCTACGTACGGACGGGATAAGCGCTGAAAGCATCTAAGCGTGAAGCCCCCCTCAAGATGAGATTTCCCAGTATGTAAGACCCCTTGAAGACGACGAGGTAGATAGGTTGGAGGTGGAAGTGCAGCAATGCATGGAGCTGACCAATACTAATCGGTCGAGGGCTTATCCAAATTTCTAAGACGCAGATTCGTTTCGGATTCAGTTTTCAGGCGATCAAGCCTGATATGTATATTCCCTGATAGCTCAGTTGGTAGAGCACTCGACTGTTAATCGAGTTGTCACAGGTTCGAGTCCTGTTCGGGGAGCCATATGGAGAGGTGTCCGAGTTTGGCCGAAGGAGCACGATTGGAAATCGTGTAGGCGCCACAAGCGTCTCGAGGGTTCGAATCCCTCTCTCTCCGTAGCAATACTTCTTTGAATAGGGATGAGAACCCTAAGTGGTTCGTTGGAGCATAGGCTTCGTTAGCACTGCTTCGCAATCTCGTAACGAAGTGAAGAGTATCCCTCTCTCTCCGTAGCAATACTTTTTACACAGCATGGCTCGTTGGTCAAGGGGTTAAGACACCTCCCTTTCACGGAGGTAACATGGGTTCGAATCCCATACGAGTCACCATTTTTTTTGAACTGATACATGGAGGCTTAGCTCAGCTGGGAGAGCATCTGCCTTACAAGCAGAGGGTCGGGGGTTCGAACCCCTCAGCCTCCACCATCTATCTTAATCGAATAGATTTTGTTCAATGACGCGGGGTGGAGCAGCCCGGTAGCTCGTCGGGCTCATAACCCGAAGGCCGCAGGTTCAAATCCTGCCCCCGCAACCAATTTGGAACCGTGGTGTAGTTGGCCTAACATGCCTGCCTGTCACGCAGGAGATCGCGGGTTCGAATCCCGTCGGTTCCGCCATCTTTTCAAAATTACTTTTATGGCTCGGTAGCTCAGTCGGTAGAGCAAAGGACTGAAAATCCTTGTGTCGGGGGTTCGATTCCCTCCCGCGCCACCATACACAACTTAATATGCCGGTGTAGCTCAATTGGTAGAGCAACTGACTTGTAATCAGTAGGTTGGGGGTTCAAGTCCTCTCGCCGGCACCATACCGTGGAGGCTTAGCGAAGTGGCCAAACGCATCAGACTGTAAATCTGCTCACGTACGTGTTCGGTGGTTCGAATCCATCAGCCTCCACCATTTTTTAGGGGCATAGTTTAAAGGTAGAACAACGGTCTCCAAAACCGTTGGTGTGGGTTCAATTCCTGCTGCCCCTGCCAAGTAATTTCATATAAAAGAATCATATGGCGACCGTGGCGAAGGGGTTAACGCACCGGATTGTGGTTCCGGCATTCGTGGGTTCGAGACCCATCGGTCGCCCCATTTCTTTTATAAGAATTACATAGCAATACAACTTAAAAGCTTCACATGGCGACCGTGGCGAAGGGGTTAACGCACCGGATTGTGGTTCCGGCATTCGTGGGTTCGAGACCCATCGGTCGCCCCATTTTCTTTTAAAAAATATATTGGGGATTAGCCAAGCGGTAAGGCAACGGACTTTGACTCCGTCATTCATAGGTTCGATTCCTATATCCCCAGCCATTATATGCGGACGTGGCTCAGCGGTAGAGCATCGCCTTGCCAAGGCGAGGGTCGCGGGTTCGATTCCCGTCGTCCGCTCCATTTCATGTGGTGCCATAGCCAAGTGGTAAGGCAAAGCTCTGCAAAAGCTTTATCCCCAGTTCAAATCTGGGTGGCACCTCCATTATTTTTTTGGAAATTATATATGTATACGCCGGCGTGGCGGAATGGCAGACGCGCTCGACTCAAAATCGAGTGGGAAACCGTGGAGGTTCGAGTCCTCTCGCCGGTATTATTTTTAGTAAGAACAGCCCATTAGATTTTTCATCTAATGGGCTGTTCTTATTTTTCTGGATCATTTCCCCTACCGCAAAAGTTCCTCCAGTCGCCAACTCCGCCGGCCGGTCATGGATAACGAGCGCCACCGGGAGTTCCTTGGCTTCGATCCTAGCAAGACAACACTGCGTGATTTTAGTTTATCCCGAATTACTACACGGTGATGTCTCCGCACCAGCGAATGATTCCTTCTTTTATGGTTTGAATTGGATTTGGATCGGATAGAGAAATCGCCCAGGCAATATGTCCATCCGGCCGAATAAGCGCCGTGTGGACGTCGTTCCAATCCGCGTCAGCCTCAGCTAAAGAGGCATGTACAACTTGAAGGTTGCTATACGTTTCCCATTGACCGCTATTCTGTTCATTAGAATGGAAATGCAACAGAAGAAAAGTACCTTTGTGCAGGAGTGGATAGGAGTTAATTAATTGCCCGTCTTTCAGCTTTAAGCTTAGATCTTTGAAACGTTTCCCGTTTAAAGGATGGGAACGCGCTTCAGCGTCGGGTGCATAATGTACGTCCAGGGCGGAAATTTGTGCAGCGATTTGATAATTAGCCTCCGGTATTTGAATCAGATTAGCCAGCATGCTTCGCAGTTCCGTGATGAGAGGCGTCACGTCCAGAAGCAGGGTTTGGACCTCGGTATTCCGGAGCAAGGCCGTATTCCATGGAAAACGTTCGGCATGATAACTGTCTAATAGCCAGTCTGGAGCCCAGCCTTTGATTGCTCCTGCAAGCTTCCAGCCTAGGTTCATCGCTTCTTGTAAGCCGACGTTCATTCCCTGTCCACCAGCGGGAAAATGAATGTGCGCCGAATCTCCCGCCAAGAACAATCGACCATTCCGATAGCGTCCCGCTTGCCGTGTAGCATTTCCAAATCGGGACATCCAATTCACATCGTTCAATCCCAGGTCGCTTCCGGTCGTACGGATGAGCGATGAACGAAATTCTTCCAATGTAACGCTCTCATCCTTGGAGACGTTACGTCTCTCCATATCGATCATCAAGACTCGATAGATATGATCATGTATTGGAATGATGCTGACCAATCCTTGTTCTGTAATTCGGGATATGACACTCATAGGAGCCAAATCAGATAGAACGGCATCCCCCAGAATAGCCGTGAAGGTCGCATCTGTACCTTCAAAGGATATATTTGCGTGTTTGCGAACCAAGCTTCTGGCTCCATCCGTACCTACCACATAAGCTGATCTTAACGTTGTTTCTCCATGCGGTCCCGCGATCTTAACGTTGACCCCATTCTCATCCTGATGCACAGACAGAGCCTCAACCTCTCTCAAGACCTCCGCGCCAAGACTAAGAGTCCAGTCCTCCAGCACCTTCTCCGTCTCACTCTGCGGTAAAAAGAGGGTATGATTGGAAGAAGAATCCAATGCCCAGAAATCCAAAGGAGTTTCTAATCCGGCGAAATGTCCTTTCGAAAGTAAGCGGCCTTGCTTGATTAATTGTGATTTCACTCCACGCATATCTAATATTTCAAGCGTGCGTGGATGTACGGTAAGCGCACGTGAAAATGGGGTTGTCGCCTTTAGTCGCTCAATGACGCATACCTTTACACCGGCTAAGGCCAATTCTCCAGCCAACATCATGCCGACAGGACCGCCACCGATCAGGATGACTTCATATTTCATATCAATAACCTCTTTTCTTATACATTATGGGAAGATCACGATAGCGTCTATTTCGATAAGCCATTCAGGATCGGCTAGTGCTTGAACGCCTATATAGGTACTCGCTGTCTTCGGCCAGTTAGGGCCAAACACATGAAATCCGGCTTTAAAAATAATCGAAATCAAATCCGGGCTGTGGTTAACGACAAAAATATTCATTTTTGCAATGCACAAGGGATCCGCTTGCACGGCTTCCAATGCATATTTAAGATTGGTGAACACTTGAATCGCTTGCGCGTAATAGTCCCCTGAACCGATCAATGCTCCTGATTCATCTACAGAAACCTGACCTGAGATGAAAGCCAGTTTTGAGGCAGTAGTTACCACGACATGAGAAATTACAGATGTAACCTTGTCCGTCAATATCTTCGGATTCACAATTTCCATAGGCAGGTAGGCTCCATTCCCATATTTATAAATCTTCTCTTGAAAAGTGGTCAAGTATTTCCAGTAAACCTCCTTCATCAATTATTGTTTCGTTGGAACCTTTTTTACTGCCTGTTAAAACAAGTGTGATGAAAATTATATTCTACTTTTGTTTCATATGAAACAATATCAGTTTACTTTGTTGCTATTTGTCTTGTCAACCCCAATATCAATAAGTGTATGAACATTTGTTTCACAGAGAACAATCTATGATATAATAATAAAAACAAGTTGAGGAGCCAGTATAATCATGGATACTGCCAATAAGAACAAAACCGCCATTCATGAATTTTTCGTTCAGTTTCTTGAGCAAAAAGAGCAATATGAAACCCGAATAACTGCCACATACCTGGAGGATATCCGGAAATATATTGAGTCGGAATTCAGCTTGAATATGACGGAACTGCACATCATTGCGTGCATCGGTGAGCAGGAGCCGATCAATCTCACTTCCATCGCGGAGAGAATAAATTTAAGCAAAGGAAATACCTCCAAGATCGCAAATAAATTACTAAAGGCAGGTTGGGTTCGAAAAGCCCAGCTCAACGACAACAAAAAGGAAGTGTATTTTCGGCTAACGTCTGTCGGCAAAAAGCTATTTGCTGCTCATGATGAGCTTCATGCGAAGGAAAAGCAAAGAATGTACGAATTTTTGGGGAAATATAACGAAAGCGAGCTTGAATTTATTAAACAGTTGTTTGGAGATATGGTTGACTTCTATCGCTAACGTACCTCTCATCTGAGCATAAAGGTATTCATTTGATTTGAAAAAAACGAGTCTATGCTACTATCAGAAAGCGAGATTGCAGTAAACCTGGGTGGTACCGCGAAACAATCCCCTTCCGTCCCTGTACGAGCTGACCGCTGTCAGTTTGCTCAGGAGGAAAGGGGTTTTATTTTGCAAAGGAGGCTGCCCCATGGAACAGCAATTAGGAATGACGGATGAAACAACCATGCCAGCAGGGGAATATATCACCGGTTCGGAGGTGCTTTTGCGCGGCTTGATGCAGGAAGACGTAGAGTGCGTATTCGGTTATCCTGGCGGAAATGTGCTCTATATTTATGATGCGATGGTACATCAGCCGGATTTCAAGCATATCTTGACCCGGCACGAACAAGGCGCAGTCCATGCGGCGGACAACCTCAGTCGTGATTGAAATTCACATAATATGATAAGCAAGTGCTGGAAAAGATATCCGATGTCTACAGCCATGAATGGCCCTTCCAGCCTAATAGATAAATGAGCTTTCAGCGAAAGAGGCCGCACTTATACAAGCAGCAAAAGATCAACCGGATCAGCCGGAATGAAAATGAATGTTGGCAAAAGAGCAGAGAAGCGGCCCGCAAAAAAGAGGGACCGCTTCATTTTTTATGATTTATATTTCCTCGGAATAAAAAGCCTTGGATACTGCCTCTGTGGCTTTATCAATAAAAGCTGCGACCTTACCCGGGCTTTCCTTCAGGCCACTACTCACCCACTTTTTAATAATGGCTATACTGCCATGAGCGGTGAACGTATACCAGGACTCAAATAATTGCGGATCAAAATATTTTAATTCCTGCTTCCATCGCTCAATCGTTAAATCGTGACTGATATAAAGGATTCTTTCTAATAATTCTTTATCGCCATGCTCGGAGAACAGAACCTCACATATCATTTTATTCGCTTTTATATACTTACATAATTCATAAGATAGCTTTTGAGGATTGGACGAACTCATCCCAACTTGCTTAATGTCTTCGTAAAGATCATTTTCGATCGTCGAAAGAAGCTCGAACTGATTCGCATAGTGTGAATAAAAGGTGTTGCGATTAATGCCTGCTTCGCTGCAAATGTCGGTCACGGTAACTTTATTGATAGACCGCTCTGTCAGCAGCTTCAACAAGCTTTCTTTGATAACCATTTTTGTATATCTCACCCGGTGATCTGTTTTTTTGTCTGACATCGTATCCTCCTAATTTAAAATAATAAAATAGTAAATGAACAAATCTAATATGAATTGTATAATAACTAACATAATCCAAACGAACAGCCTGTTGTTTAACTAACATGATGATATTATAATTTATTTAAACATTCGATTCAAATTAAATTAATTGGAGGAAGAAAATGGGTAGTATAACTGTAGTGCCTGTATGGGTTATTCAAGACATTCTTGTCTTAATTGCTGCTGTCCTAATGGTGTTCTATATCCTTGATAAGGAAACACATCCCAAAACGGTTTTACTGCAATTTATAGGTTTTGTGTTCTTTTACGCCGCCGTTTTTGAAATTACGGCTTCATCGCTTGGGGAAGGGTTCTACGCCTATGGGCGCAGTATTTTAATGTTGTTTAACATACCAATTACTGTCCCTATTATTGAGTTCTTGATTATTTATTCCACTTTGCGTGTTCTAAAGTCTGTAAATATACCGTCATGGACGAAACCGTTTATTACGGGATTAAGTGCGATGGTGTTTGACTTTTCACTCGACCCGGTGGCCGTTAAACAGATTTTTGAGACCATGGATGGAACCATTGCAAGATGGACTTATTATCCGCTGGCCGGTGAACCTCAAATCTACGGGGAGCCCGTGATGAATTTTACAGGATGGATTTATATCGCGGGATATTGGACCGTCTTTATTCTAATTGGGGAATGGTGGCATAAAAAGAAAGGCTACAGTAAAACCGTGGGTTACATCTATCCGTTTCTGGCGTCCCTTGCGTCATTGGCTTGTATGTTCTCCCCGTTATCCAACTTCTTTAATTACATGGGGCCGTTCTTCGCCAGAGAATCTAATATGCAATGGGTGATGTTGATTGCACTTTCTATAATTACAATCGGAGTTTTAGCATTAACTTTCACAAAGCTCTGGGACCGGAAGGCGAATTATTCAATCACGCCCAAAAAAGATTTTCCGATCATGTTTACGTTCTTAGGGTTCCCCCTGGTTAACACTATATTTTGCCTCATAGGAGGTTTCACAGAAGTATTGTGGCTGGTTGTTCTGGCTCAGATCTTATTAATGTTAGCGTGGATTGGAATTTATAAGATGGGTAAAAAAGCAAGTCCAATCGCGAGGTAGTTAAAGAAAACACCGCCAGACTTTAACTTTCGTCTAAAGCTGGCGGTGTATTTTTTGCCTTCTTCGTTAAGGCAGCACATTCCCGGCTGCGCGGTAAATCTCATACCATTCCTCGCGGCTGAGGGTGATGTCGGTTACTCCTTTGTCGGCTCAAACAACGGTAGGATATACTTTGTAATCAATTCAATTCTGTCCTTCGCACGCGGCATGAAACGGGAAGCAATCGTAACTACGATTTTCTTGTCGGGATTTACGTAAATCGCATTTCCGCCGTCGCCCAAAGCCGCATAACAACCTTGTCCCTCATTGTTAACAATCCACCATAAATACCCGTAAGGTAACTCTCCCCATCGGCTGTTTTCTTGGGTACTGTCCTTGATCCATTTTGCGGATAGCATTCGCTTGCCGTTCCACAAACCTTCATTTAGGTATAGCTGACCGATCTTTGCCATATCCAAGGGGGTTAAGGTAAGTCCCCAACCGGCGGTGCTCGTTCCTTTGGGATCTATGATCCAACCATTAACAAATTTATCTTTGAGGAACGCCAAATACTCTTCTTTACAATGTATATTCGCATTAGGGGGCGCTTTGATTCCAAGTGGTTTAAACAGATGTTCTGTGGCAAAATCAAGTACAGATTGGCCGGTTGCATTGGTGAGGATTCCCGACAGGACTTGTAGGCCGATTGTGGAATACTTGAATCCTCCAGGATCGCCCTTGCCACCCAACAAGTCCAGCGCAGCTTTGGTCCAGTCCTCGCTGGTATAGACCTTTGTATATGGCTCCGACTTGTATTTATACGGTGCGGTCATTGTCAGTATATTTTTTATTGTGATATTCTGTATCGTTTTTTCACCGCGTTTGACCGTGTAATCAGGAAAAAATTCCAATACTTTCTGGTCAATGCTTTTAATATAGCCTTTGTCTATGGCAATGCCGATCAGTGCAGACACAACGCTCTTCGTCACCGATGCAATATGGATCGGATCGTCAGCGGTGTAGCCGTCAAAATAGCCTTCATATACCTTTTCGCTGCCGAGCAGTACTACAATACCTGCAATATTGCCATACTCTGTTTTAATCAGATTCTCGAAATCTAGAATTCTGTTATTCATACTTGTTCTCCTTCTAAATATAAGTACATCGATGTCTGTGAAAAGCGTATTATGATATAAAATTTTTTGCAAGTGCCTATTATAAAACTTGCTTGAAGTCATGGGTGCAATACAAAAAGACCCGCAAACCCCTTTCTAAAGAGGATTTGCGGGTCTTTCATACAGATGGTCTGGTTTAAGGCAGCACATTCCCCGCTGCGCGATAAATCTCGTACCATTCCTCGCGGCTGAGGGTGATGCTTGAAGCTTTGGCGATATCGAGCAGGCGGGTAGTGTTGGTGGTGCCGACAATCGGCTGCATTTTGGCCGGGTGTCTGAGCAGCCAGGCGATGGCGATCGCGGTGTCGGTCACTCCTTTGTCCTCCGCGATACGGTTAATCACTTCATTCACCTTAGGGAACTTCTCGTTGCCGAGGAATACGCCCTCGAAGAAGCCATATTGGAACGGTGACCAGGGCTGGATGGTCATATCATGCAGGCGGCTGTATTCCAGGATTCCACCATCATGGACTACGGAACCCGCATTGGTCATGTTCACATTGAAGCCGGCATCAATCATGCCGGTAACCATGATGCTGAGCTGAAGCTGATTGAACAGGAGAGGTTGCTTGACATTCTTTTTCAGCAGCTCAATTTGCAGCGGGTTCTGGTTGCTGACGCCGAAATGCTTGACCAGCCCTCTGCGCTCCAGATCATCGAAGGCTTCGGCCACTTCCTCCGGCTCCATCAGGGTATCGGGGCGGTGGAGGAGAAGGACATCTACATAATCGGTCTGCAGCCGCTTCAAGCTGTTCTCTACTGAGCTCACGATATGCTCCTTAGAGAAGTCGAAGAAGCCATTGCGGATGCCGCATTTGGCCTGGATCATCAGCCGGTCGCGCATGCCGGGATTTGCAGCCAGTACGTTACCGAATACTTCCTCCGCTTTGCCGCCGGCATAAATATCCGCATGGTCGAAAAAGTCTATGCCCACCTCTAGGGCGCTGTGGATATGGACTTCAGCCTCTTTGGGAGACAAATCAGCGATCCGCATACAGCCGAGTGAAATCTCGGACACCTCAAGTGTACCGTTAGCCACATTAATTCTTTTTACCATTAATTATTCACTCCTTAAATGAAGGTATAGTGTAAGCTTAGACCTTAGAGTTAGGTGTAAGTCAATAGAATCATAGAGTGGCTGTTCATAGAAACGGATTGGTGTTACCTTTACATATAGGTGAAGCCGGCAACGGCTGGCAGAGAGGAGCTTGTACGGATGGGATACAGTATCAAAACCATAGCACAAAAAAGCGGACTGAGCCAATATACGCTGCGTTACTACGAACGGGAGGGTGTATTGCCGGTTGTGGCAAGGGATGTGAACGGTAACCGTTGCTTCAATGATGAGGATCTGGAGCTGATCTCGCTAATCTGCTGCCTGAAGGATACCGGAATGGCTATAGCGGACATTAAGCAATTCATTGCGCTCTCGCAGGAAGGCAAAGAAGCGTTGCCCGACCAGCGCAGACTGCTGCAGGAGCATAAACAGCATATCGATGAGAAAATTAAGTTCTTTCAGAGCTTTGCCCGGAAGATTGACCATAAGATCGCTTATTTCGCCTCCCTTGAGAATGAAGCGAAAGCCTCCGGAAATCATAAAACCAGCTGAAAAGTAAGTTATCTGCACTGAAGTTGTGATCCGCTTCTTGGAGCCGGGGCAAACTTTGGGTAGAATAAGGAACATATTCACTTCAAGAAGATGAAGGAGGACACTATAATGTCAGGCAATGAACCTAGTCTGGATTGGCTGAGCGATGTATCTGTATTTAAGGTGAACCGGTTGGAAGCGCATTCGGACCACCGCTATTATAGAACGATGGAGGAAGCGGAGAGACAAGCCCCCATGGCGCTGCGCCACTCTCTGAACGGAGATTGGAAATTCAACTATGCGGTGAATGCGGCAGCCCGTGTTAAGGATTTCTATAAGACGGAATATGATACGAGAGGCTGGGGGGATATCCAGGTGCCGGGTCATATTCAGCTTCAGGGGTACGGCAGGCCGCAATATGCGAATACGATGTACCCTTGGGACGGTCTGGATGCTGTAAGACCGCCGGAGATTCCGGTGAGCAGTAATACGGTGGGCAGCTATGTGAAGTTTTTTGAGGTGCCGGAGAATATGGGGAAGGGACCGGTCTTTATTTCTTTTCAGGGGGTAGAGGCGGCTTGTTATGTATGGTTGAACGGGCACTTCGTCGGCTACAGCGAAGACAGCTTCACCCCTGCGGAATTCGATTTGACACCCTATCTGCAGGAAGGAGCCAATAAGCTCGCGGTTGAGGTCTATCAGCGCTGCACGGGGAGCTGGCTGGAGGATCAGGATTTCTGGCGGTTCTCGGGGATTTTTCGTGAGGTGTATTTGTATACGGTTCCTGAGCTGCATGTACAGGATCTGCGGATTCAGGCGGGGCTGGATGCTTCCTATGAGGAAGGCAAGTTAACGGCTGAACTTCGCATGGCGTCAGAGGCCGAAGCTGTAATCCGAATGGAGCTGAAGAATGCGGCCGGCGCTGTGGTGGCGACAGCAGAAGGACGGGCTGTGGCGGGCAAGGCGGCTCTGAGTATGGATGCAGGCAAGGTGTTCCTGTGGAGCGCGGAGAATCCGTACCTGTATAACGTCTGTATCTCTGTATGTAATAGCGAAGGGAAACTGGTGGAGGCGATTGTGCAGCGGGCGGGCTTCCGCGTGTTCGAGCTGAAGGACAAGCTGATGCTGCTGAATGGCCAACGGATCATGTTCAAAGGCGTCAACCGCCATGAGTTCAACCCCCGCACAGGACGGAACATCTCCAGGGAAGATATGATTAAGGATATCATCATCCTGAAGCAGAATAATATCAACGCAGTGCGGACCTCGCATTATCCGAATCAGACGCTCTGGTATGAGCTGTGTGATGAATACGGGGTGTATGTGATTGATGAGATGAATCTGGAATCCCATGGCTCGTGGCAGAAGATGGGCGCCGTTGAGCCGTCCTGGAACATCCCCGGGGATAAGCCGGAGTGGGAGGGGATTGTCATGGACCGGGCGGTATCGATGCTGGAGCGCGATAAAAATCATCCGTCGATCCTGATCTGGTCCTGCGGCAATGAATCGTATGCAGGTGAGGTCATTCTCAAGGTGTCCCATTACTTCCGCAAGGCTGATCCGGGACGGCTGGTGCATTATGAAGGAGTCTTCCACAACCGCAAATATAATGACAGCAGTGATATGGAGAGCCGGATGTATGCCAAGCCCGCCGACATTGTGGAATACCTGGAGAATCAGCCGGATAAGCCGTATATCAGCTGTGAGTATATGCATGCTATGGGGAATTCGGTTGGAGGACTCCATAAATATATCGAGCTGGAGAGCCGTTATCCGCTCTATCAGGGCGGCTTCATCTGGGATTACATCGATCAGGCGCTGGTAGCCAAGGACCGGTACGGTGAAGAGTATCTGGCGTATGGCGGGGATTTCGCTGACCGGCCGACGGACTACAGCTTCTGCGGCAACGGGATTGTCTTCGCTGACCGGACCCTTACGCCGAAGATGCAGGAGGTGAAGTTCCTCTACCAGAACATTCGGCTTGTTCCTGAAGCGGATGCCGTGACAGTGATCAACGGCAATCTGTTCGAGGGAACGGAGCGGCTGCTGCTGGAGTTCAGGTTGCTCAGAGAAGGACGGGAGATCTTCAAGGGGCAGCAGGAGCTTGCGGTTGCGGCTCAGGAAGAGGCGAGAATCTCGCTGGAACTGCCGGATGTATCCACAGCTCCAGGGGAGTACACGCTGGCGGTAAGCCTTACGCTGAAGGAAGCTGAACTATGGGCGGATTCCGGGTTCGAGACCGCTTATGGAGAGCATGTGTTCCGCGTAGAAGCAGCCGGGGTAACGGCAGGCGGGAAAAAGGCACTGCTGCCTGCGTCCGGGGAGTTCGGCGTCATTGAAGGGGATGTGAACATCGGAATCACCGGACGCGGCTTCTCCGCCCTGTTCTCCAAGCAGGCGGGCTCCCTGGTGTCGCTCTGCTACGGGGGGCGCGAGATGATTGCGACTCCGCCGGCTCCGCTGTTCTGGCGGGCAACGACCGACAATGATAAAGGGACTGCGCTGGGGTACCATGCCGGCGGCTGGTTCGCGGCCAGTCTGGCCCGCCAGTGTACGGCGGTCAGCCTGTACACCGAAGCAGACCGGGCTACGGTCAGCTTCGACTACGCCTTCAGCATCAGCAGTGAGCTGAAGGCAAGCATTGAATACACGGTCCATGCCGACGGCAGCGTCCGTGTCCGGATGGTCTACACCGGAGCAGACGGCTTGCCGGATGTGCCGGTAGTGGCGGTATCCTTCCGGATGTCGGCAGACTACGAGGCCTCCGAGTGGTATGCCCGCGGACCGGAAGAGAACTACAGTGACCGCGCATATGGAGCGCGGCTCACCCGCTTCCGGCGTAAGGTGACGGAGCTGCCGTCACCGTATCTGGTGCCGCAGGAATCCGGCAACCGGACGGGCGTCCGTGAGGTGAGCATCACGGACAGCCGGGGGTATGGGCTGCAGGTTCAGGCGGCTGCGGGACAGCCGCTGGAATGTACGCTGTCACCGTATACAGCGTTCGAGCTGGAGCAGGCAGCACATGCTTATGAGCTGCCTAAGGTGCACTACACGGTTGTCACCCTCGCGGCGCAGCAGATGGGTGTGGGCGGGGATGACAGCTGGGGAGCGCCGGTGCATCCGGAATACCGGATCGCAGCGGGTCAGCAGCTGGAATTCGAGTTCACGCTGACGGCGGCATTGCCGGAGGCGTAATCATCATTAAGTAAACAGGCCATCAGCGTATCCTTCGCTGATGGCCTGTTTCATGAGAAGCGCTGCCGGTATTCGCGCGGCGACAACCCTTCCAGCTTCATGAAGCTGGAGCTGAAGTAGGAGGATTGGTTGAAGCCGACCTCTCCGGCAATCCGGGAGATCGGGAAGCTGGTCTGCATCAGCAGCAGCTTGCTCTGTCCGATACGGTAGCGGAGCAGATATTCCATGGGTGAACAGCCATATACCTTGTTCATGCAACGGGCGATATAGACCGGATGAAAGTTGAGGCTGTCTCCCAGCATGGCGGTTGTAATCTCTTCACGGTAGTGGGTGCGGAGATAGGAGGCGGCCTGCTCGGCACATAGGGTGGTTTGGGAGCTGCGGTGCTCCGGGTTCACAGAAGCGGCCAGCTGCTGCAGGAGATCCTGGAAGAGGAGCTGCTGCCGGAAGCGGACGGCTTCGAGGTGGGCGGTGGCCTGCAATTGCGTGAGCTGCTCCAAGACCTCGTAAGCTCTGTCCGGCAGAAGTAAGTTAACAAACTGGGATAACACCAGATTGAAGGAGCTGATATCGAATAGAGAAGCGGGAAGCTCTCCTGTAGTCTCAGTCAGATTGCCGGAAGCGGACCCTGTCACCGATAAGGCGGGCAGGTCATGGAAGGTCTGAAAGTGGAGCCAATGATAGGCCGTATCCTCCTTGCAGCCTTCGGTTCCAAAGTGGTGGCAGTCGGGGCGAAGGATCAAGGCATCGCCTACCTTCACGGTGAAGCGCTGCTCCTCCTCGCCGATATACAGGCATCCCTGCTGGACAATGAGCAAGTCAAATACCTTGATCTGCTGGCGGCTCCGGTGCTGATAGCCGGGCTGGCAGTGATTGAGGCCGCTGGCTATATAATGCGGCAGGGGAGGGATGCGGAACAGAAGCGGGTTCATGGGCTGGCCTCCTGAAGAAAGTTTGGATATTGAAAGTTTAGGTTGGAGAATTAGTACATTTCCCAGAGTATATCACCTATAATTTATTACAGGCAAGTTTAAATCGTAAGGCTATGGATAGGTCCAGCGCGACCACCCGAATTCCCCCGGATTCTTCTACTTAGGGAGTACTCCGGGGGCTTATTTGCGTTGAACTTGCGATTACTGCACAAATGTATGATAAGTGCACAGTGCGGTTAGCCGTAAAGTACAGGAATATCCCGAAGCTTCACTGTTCAGCCGCAGGAGGCTTCTTCTATACTCAGGTCATACATTGGATTTCACGAAGCCGCAGGGGCCATCAAGGCCCAAGGGCAGAGGCTTCGAACCCAGTGACGCGGCAACTTATCTATAGGCATAGGAGAGTGAAGGCTTTGAGACACCGCAAACGCAAGACCGGTATACCGCTCGTCACCCAGCTTCCCTTGAAGGGAACGCGCGGGCTGTCCCCGCAGCTTGAGTCCGGCACCCGGAAGACAAGGAAGAAGGGCTTCGTGCATGAGCTGGTCCATAACCGGATTCTGTTCCTGATGCTGCTGCCTACGCTGTTGTTCTTTCTAATTAACTCGTATTTTCCGATGGTTGGGGTCTATTATGCGTTCACGCAGTTTGATTTCAATTCCGGGCTGTTCGATGCTCCCTTCGTGGGGCTGAAGAACTTTGAATTCCTCTGGAAGTCCGGGACGCTGGTGAAGCTGACGCTCAATACGATCGGCTACAATCTGGCTTTTATTTTACTCGGGAATGTGCTGGCGATTATCTGTGCGATTCTGCTCAGCGAGCTGCGGGTGAAGTGGTTCAAGAAGCTGACCCAGTCAGTCATGTTCCTGCCGTATTTCGTATCGTTCGTCATCTTAAGCGTTATCGTCTACAATGTGTTCAATTATGATAACGGTTTCTTGAATACGCTGCTGACTCAGTTCGGGGCGAATCCTGTGGATGTCTATAATAATCCGGTTATCTGGATTTTCCTGATCATTCTCTTTTATCTCTGGAAAAATCTCGGCTACAGCATGGTCATCTACCTGGCCTCCATCACGGGCATCAGCGAGGAATATTATGAAGCGGCCAAAATTGACGGTGCCCACATTTTTCAACGGATCTGGTATATCACGGTGCCGATGCTGAAATCGACCTTCGTCATGCTGCTTCTATTCTCGCTGGGGAGTATTATGAAGGGGCAGTTTGACCTCTTTTACCAGCTGATCGGCAATAACGGGGTGCTGTATAATACAACGGATATTCTGGATACGTACGTGTTCCGCTCGCTCAAGGTAACCTTCGATGTCGGGATGGCCACGGCGGCCGGCCTGTATCAATCGCTGTTCGGCTTCATCCTGATTATGACGGTCAACTATATCATCCGTAAAATAAATGACGATTACGCCTTGTTCTAGGTTGTGCGGAACCTGCTGCGGAAGGAGAGAAAGAGCATGCAAATCAAAGACGACTCATACACCAGGCTATTGCAGGGAGTAGCTTATACGGTAATTATACTGGGCTCCTTAGCCTGTCTGATTCCGTTCCTGCTGATTATTTCGGCTTCCTTGACGGCTAATGAGTCCATCATCAAGGATGGTTATCATTTCATCCCGGCGCAGTTCTCGCTGGAGGGCTACAAGACGGTATTCACCTTCCCTGATGAGGTGCTGCGGGCGTATGGGGTGACGCTGTTCACTACGGTGACGGGGACGACGCTGGGACTGTTCTTCATGACGATGGCCGGGTATGTACTGGCCCGCAAGGATTTCAAATACCGCAATACCTTTTCGTTCTATATTTACTTCACGACCCTCTTCGGCGGGGGACTGGTGCCCTGGTACATTATGATCACTAAGTATCTGCATCTGACCGATTCTTATGGGGCGCTGATTTTCCCCGGTTTGATGACACCGTTCCTGATTATTCTGATGAAGAATTTCATCCGCTCGGCGGTGCCGGAGGAGCTGTTCGAATCGGCCAAGATTGACGGGGCAGGGGATTTCAAAATATACTGGCGCATTGTACTGCAGCTCTCGATGCCCGGGATTGCTACGGTAGGCCTGTTCCTTGCGCTGGCTTACTGGAACGACTGGTTCTCCTCATCGCTGTTCATTAATGATCCGCATAAGTATCAGCTGCAGTTCCATTTGTACAATGTCATCAACTCAGCCTCCTTCATCGCCAATATGGGCGCGGGTACCGGTGTCAGCTTAGGCAGTGATCTGCCGACAGAATCCACCAAGATGGCGATGGCGATTGTGGTCACAGGACCGATTCTGTTCCTGTATCCGTTCATCCAGCGTTATTTCGTGAAGGGGCTGACGATCGGAGCGGTCAAAGGTTAGAACCGGCTGGCAGACTGTACCTTTACCGTACATCTGCTATATCGGCTAACATAGAGTTAGACACAAGGATGGTATGCTTCCGGGTAGAGAACTGTACGAGGGCATCGGGGAAGCGTGGGCTTACAACAAATTCTAGGAGGGTTCATTCATGAGAAAGAAAGCAGGCAGACGATCTTTGGTTACGCTTACAACGGGGTTGCTCGCTCTATCGCTCCTGGCCGGCTGCGGCGGGGGGAACAACGGCAACACTGGCAGCGCCGGTAATACTGGAAAAGACGGAAATACCGGCACACCGGCTGCATCAGAGGGAGCTGCTCCGGCAGCGGATACCGGGATCGACACCTCGAAGAAGGTGGAGCTGCAATTCTATATGCTCGGCGATGCTCCTAAGGATCTTCCGGCCATCCAGGCGGAGGTCAACAAAATGGCTGAAGCGGACCTGAACGCCACGGTGAAGTTCAACTTCACCAGCTGGACGGACTGGGATCAGAAGTATAAGCTGCTGCTGTCCTCCGGGCAGGCGATAGATCTGATTTTTACAGCGGACTGGACGCAATATCAATCCTATGCGAAGCGCGGTGCCTTCCTGGCACTGGATGATCTGCTGCCTAAGGCGGCACCCGAGCTGCAGAAGTTCGTCCCTGAGAAAATGTGGGAGGATGTTAAGGTTGACGGTAAAATCTACACGGTTCCGGCGACCTTCAAGGAGTATGTAACCAACGGGTTCGTCTACCGTGAGGATCTGCGCAAGAAATACAATCTCCCGGAGCCCAAGGACTTGGCCAGCTATGAGGCTTACATGGACGGCATTGTCAAAAACGAGCCGGATATGATGCCGATGTCCCTCAACAGCGATGTGGGTAACAATCTCCATTATATCTATACGGAGCTGCATAAAATGGTCGGCGCGCTGCCGTACGGCATGGGTGTGAAATATGATTCTCCGTCCACGGTCTACTCCTACTGGGGCTCCGATGAGCAAAAAGAAGAGTTGAAGATGATGAAGCGCTGGGCCGATAAAGGCTTCATTCCAAAGAATGTACTGAATATTAAGGATACGATGCAGGACCCGGTCACTTCAGGTAAAGCGGCCAGCATGTTCGGGGACAATCCTAACCGGTTCAATGATATGAAGATGAAGATCAGCACGACTCATCCGGATTGGGAGCTGGCGTATTCTCCTTTCGGCTTAACCACCGGCTATGCGACCCCTGTACATCCGATTCACAACGGGTTCGCTATTCCGAAGAGCAGCAAGAACCCGGAGCGGGCGCTTGCCTTCTATCAGAAGATGGTGCTCGACAAACGGTATAATCAGCTGACACAATACGGCATTGAAGGCAAGAACTACACGGTGGAAGACGGCTATTACAAGCTGGTCGGCACCAGTACCTCCAATGGCTTCACCCGTGAGGGCATGAACGGCTGGGCGTGGAGAAATCCGGAGTTCATGCTGTTTGACAAGGGATTTGACGGAGTCAAGGCGATCTTTGATGAGCTGGATAAAATCCAGAAGCCGGACCTGTTCCTGGGCTTCGCCGAGGACTACAGCTCTTATCAGGCAGAGAAGGCTGCGCTTGAGCAGGTAGAGAAGCAGTACCTGTTCCCGCTGGAGGCCGGACTGGTGGATGATGTGGATAAGGGCCTGGAGACCTTCATGCAGAAGGCCAAGCAGGCGGGCCTGGAGAAGATTCAGGCGGAGTGGACGAAGCAGTGGGAGGCTTATGTTGCTGAAAAAGGTCTAAAATAATGAGGGGAGCCCTGGGAGCCGAATGGCTTTTGGGGCTTTTTGTGTGCCCGAGGGTGCTGGGGTGGGGCTGGAGCCGAAGTTGGTGCTGGAGTGGCGATGGCGCTTGGGTGGACGCTCCGAAAACGGAACGATGTTCCGATCGCTGTTGTGTCCGGATTTTTATTTATTCTACCTTAGCGGTGAAAATCCGGACACAAAGGCGAACGCTCCGCTTCTCCACATTCATTCCGTTTTCTCCGCTGTTTAAGCGCTGGGCACACCTGCGCTAACCCCGGCCCTCTTGCCGCGTCAGCCCCCGGCTTCCGGGGCAGGTGGGGAGAGCAGAAGAGCCCGTCTCCACGAATCTGGAGACGGGCTTGAGGTGAAGCGTACCCTAGCTTCTCCGTGCACACGGAGAAGGGCTTGGTGTTCCACCAAAGCGGACAAAAGAAGGCTTGGTGTTCCACCAAAGCGATTAAAAGAAGGCTTGGTGTTCCACCAAAGCGATACTGTACCATGGATGATAAAGTGTGCTATCTAGTCAATTCTATGAAAAATTGCTGTAAGTCCAGTTCTGATTTTATATTTTCAATTACGTTTTTCAGTCCAGGGACCCACAGCAGAGTGTCCTGCCGAATATAGTTTAATACTATGGCACAACTCCGTTCAAACTTTTCAATATGCGGACTGTGTTCATTTGTCAAAACATTTCTGACCTCTTCTGCTAAATTCATATAATCTGAGTTAATGTGATCCTGTTTACTAATTTCAGCAGGTTTTAATTTGGACCAAACATAAGCTCCTCCTTCAACAACTGCTTCTGATCCCTCTAAATATTCCAGGAATGAATCCTCATTAATAAATTCATCGATCCGCTCCTCCAGACCTTTGAAAGCTTGGACAAAATTAATAACGTCTTCCAAAAAAGACACCTCCCGGATAAATAAGAAGATATGATTTTTGCTTGCTGTACAATTTCCTCAGTTAGCAAACCAATCTTATGTGATTTTAGTATATCGTGTTTTTTAACATTTTCAATTGTGAAAATTTTAACAAGTTGAATCTAAACTGGGGCCACGGCCCCAGATCGAAAACTTACAAATACGATTTATAGAGTCCGCACACTTTTCAAACGGCGATAATCGGTAGGCGTTGTACCGAAGCTGCGCTTGAACATCCGGTGCAGGTAGGAGCTGCTGGTGAAGCCGCAGCGCTCGGCGATCGCGGTGACGGGCAGGTCGGTATTCTCCAGCAGGGCGCACACTTCGCGCATCCGCACCTCCAGGATGACATCGACGATGCTGTTCATGGTCTGCTGCTTGTAGAGGCGGCTGATATAGATGGGTGACATGTCCAGTTCATCGGCGATCTGGTTCAGGCTCAGATGAGGCTTCATGTAATCCTCATTGATCTTGGCGTTGATCTGGCAGATGAGGTCGTGCTGCTTGGTGTTCTTTTTGCCGGCCAGCTGCTCCTGTAGGGTATGGAAGAGGGCGGTGAAGGCCTCCTCGAGCTCCTCTATCGTCTCGATAGCGTCCAGGCTCGGCAGCTCGGCCATTCCATCAATTTGTAAGCGGTTACGCTTCTGGATAGTGTTCACGATCTCTCTAACGGTGACGCTGAGCCTGGACACGGTTAACTGGGCGGTCTGGTAAGGGAAGGCTCCGGTCTCGCGGATCATCGCGCTGAACTGCTCGGCGGCGTCCGTCAGCTTGCCGCTCAGCAGCGCATCCGCTAGTCTCTTCTCCTTGTCCGCCGGATAATGATAAGTGCTGGACTCCAGCGCACAGATGTCCCGGGCATTCAGGATACTGCCATGCCCATAGAACAGGCGGTGATTCGACGCCTCGCGGACCTGCTGATAGAGCTGATGCAGCTGGCTGGCATTACGGTCAATATGGCTGTAGGTCAGGGTAAGGCTGATCTTCAGATAGTCGGAGCAGGCCTGCTGAATCTGCCGGAGCAGGGCTTCAATTAGGCCGGTATCCGTATATTCCACGGGATCGATAATGTTCAGCAGCACCAGAATCCCGTCATCGTTCATATCCACAGTCTCCACGCGGTAGGTCTGGCCGCAGATCTCGGAGGCGATGTTCATAATGGCGAATTTGGAGGCCAGCAGATAAGAGGAGCGGGCTTCCCGGAACTCCCGGTAACGGTCAATCCGCAGCAGGATCAGCCGGTAATCATCATTGAAGGTGAAATGAATGCCGAGCTGGCGCAGCTTCTCTACCTGCTGCATGGACTGCAAAGGCTTCAGGCCGAGGATCAGGTCCCGCAGTGTATTTTGCCGGATCATGAACATGCTGTCGCGCTTCTCGGTCTCCAGAATATGCATCTCGCTGACAATCCGGTTCATCGGCAGGTAGAGGCTTCTGGACATGATCCAGGAGAGGCCGATGCCGGCCACCAGCACCAGACCTGCGATCAGCAAGGTGGTGTTGCGGATGTTGTTGGTCTGCTTCGTAATGATCTCATACGGCGTAATTCGTACATACTGCCAGCTTAAATCATCCGGTGCCGTATAAGAGATCAGCGAGTTCACGCCCCCGAAGGGAGCGATGAAATACCCGGCCTCCCGGCCCTTGATCCGCTGCTCGATGAATCCTGCTTCCTCCGGGGTCAGCTCCTGCTGCTTCAGGCTGTTGCTGGAGCGGAAGGCGCCCTGATCATCCAGAATATAGGTCGCACTGGTGGAATCCGCCGGGCTGGCGATCTCTTTGTTGATCCACGGAGCCGAAATATTCACAATCACCGCCGAATTAATGGCCCGGTCCCAGCCGATCGCATCCAGACACAGGAAGGTGTAGGCACGGACCTGATCGTTCTCCAGTGCGCCGTTGGAATAGACTCTAGGAATGGGAGTGAACGCCTTATAGTTCTGATAGTGGCTCAGGATATCCAGAATGGAGGTATCGACCAGCTCCTTCTCGGTATACACACCGTTCTGACCATGGGAGGAGGCAACATACAGCTGCCCGCCCTTGGGATTATATACATAGATGGATTCAATATAAGGCATGGAGCTTAGATAGTTGCCCAGCTCGGACATGGCGGCGGTGACATCGTAGATGTCCGGCTTATCGTAGAACACGATTTTGGAGATGGTGCTGTTGCGGTAGATTTGAAAAGAAAGCGATTGCGCAGCATCCGTCATGTTCACGACCTCGCGGCTGGTCTGTGTGAGGTTGCCGAGGTCGGACTGGAAGGTCTGTTTCTTTTCTACGCCGATATAGTAGTTGTAATAAATGATGGTGGAGACCAGAAAGGTTAAGGAGACGCAAAGCGTAATGCTAACTAGCAGTCTGCTGTACAATGCCCGTTGATTGCCGATCTTGTTCAGTCTCATCCAAAGTAGCCCCCTGACTCACTGTGTATTCTTGCGGGTACCGTCCTTGTCGTAAATGTTCATAGTACGATTATAAGCTCCAGCCTATGAACAGGACAGTAGAACAAGCTTATAACTGTGAACAGGCTGGACCCCTGCGCAGTGAACAAATGCAAGATTCGTGTACAAAAGCTACTTGTGACAGGGGAGGGGACTATTCCCTATATGACTCTGCTCTGAATGCGGAAGGTGCGCGGGGAGAGGCCGATCTCCCGTTTGAACATATTGCAGAACTGGGCGTCGTTGACGAATCCGGCTGCAGCCGAGACCTCGGAAATATGCATTTGGCTGTGCAGGAGGAGGGACTTGGCATAATCCAGGCGTTTTAGTAAAAGATAACGGTGGGGAGAGTGCATGAACCGCTCCTTGAACAGATGCCGGAAGCGGTCGTAGCTGTAACCGGACATCTCTGCCAGCGAGGCCACCGAGAGCTTGTGGCGGTAATGCTCGTTCATATAATTGAGCACATACTGCATCTGATCCTCTGCCGGGGAATGGAAATCGGAGGCGCTGAGCAGCCGCTGGAGATAGACGGTAATTTCACTCATCTGCAGATTCAGCAGCTCGCTGAACCCGTCGCGCTTGCGCTTGAACTCAGCGCTCATCCGCTGCAGGGTCTGTAGCACTGTGTGCTCTTTATCATCGTCAAACACACCGGACAGCGAATTGATCACCGGATTGCCGCAGTGGAAGCCGACGAACAGCACCTCCGGGCTGGGCTGATGATTCTCATCATGCTTGAAGCCGGCCGGAATGAGGGCGAAGGTAGAGGGCCGGAAGTGATAGCTGCGCTGGCCGATGCTGCAGGTGCCCTGACCGTGGATGTAATAGACAAGCTCGAAGCACTCATGCTGGTGCGGAGGGATATAGGTACCTGCTTCATGTTCTGCATTTACAATATATAGGACACGATCCATGATGAGCCTCCCTTGATCGTCATTTAGCCGAATCGTACAAAAACATGACCGAAAATATATAAATATTTATGTTTTCATTTGATATGATCTTATCAATAAAACCGAAGATTCTCAACGGGACTGGCCATCTTGTTCGGATATTTTACGGTTTTTTAGCGAAATGTAACATGAAATGTTTGGTTTTCAGAGTAAAATGCTTATTTTCAGAATTTCAACAGTCGCTTATTCATGCTGCCCGATTCGATGGGACCAACAAAACGTGTAATTGGGATTTTATGCTATTCAGCAGGGTGGATCTATTACAAATAGGGGTGTGAACTTAGAACATGAAAAAGAAAATGCTCACTTTAATGTTGCTGGCAGTTATGGTACTGGTCGCTGCGTGCGGAAACAACAAGTCCGGGAACGGGAATGGTGCGACAGCAACTCCGGGAACGAATGCGGAAGGCGGCGCGGCTGCGGGGGACAAGCTCAAGGTGGTGCTGCTGATTCCGGGGACGCTGGGCGATAAGTCGTTTTTTGATGCGGCGAACAATGGTCTGCAGAAGGTGAAAAGCGAGCTTGGCGCAGAGACGAAGGTTGTGGAAATGGGCGCTGACAAGACGAAATGGGAGCCGACTTTTAATGATATCGCTGCTGAGGATTGGGATGTTGTCATCTCCGGCGGCTCGGAAATTACAGAAATGTTCAATGCAACGGCAGAAGCAAATCCCGATAAAAAATTCATTAACTATGACACCGACATCGAGGAAGCGCCTGCCAATATGTACAATATGTCTTACTCGACCAATGAGGTCTCCTTCCTGGCCGGAGCGGCTGCGGCGCTTGCTACCCAGTCTGATATGCCTAATGCCAACAAGGACAATGTGATCGGATTCCTGGGCGGAATGGACATTCCCGGCATCAATGCCTTCCTGGTCGGTTACATTCAGGGAGCACAGTATGTGGATCCGGAAGTGAAGGTAGCGGTCTCTTATGCCGGAGATTTCGTGAACCCTGCCAAGGGCAAGGAATTGTCGCTGATCCAGTATAACTCGGGTGTGGATATTATTTTCAACGTAGCGGGCGGTACGGGCCTTGGCATCTTCGATGCAGCGAAGGAAAAGAACAAATATGCGATCGGCGTCGATTCTGACCAGGCGATGCTGCTGAAGGATACGGATAGTGTGAAAGCCAACCTGATCGTTACTTCTGCGATTAAAAAGATCGATTCGGCCATCCTTGGCGCAGTCAAGAAACTGCAGGACGGCACGCTTGAAATGGGTAAACGCGATGTGCTTGGCTTCGTTGAAGACGGCGTGGGCATTGCCGAGAACGAGATCTACAAGGCGGCATTCCCGGCGGAATTGCAGACCAAGATTGAAGAAGT
Organism: Paenibacillus sp. FSL M7-0896; assembly: GCF_037975415.1. Taxonomy (NCBI): domain Bacteria; kingdom Bacillati; phylum Bacillota; class Bacilli; order Caryophanales; family Paenibacillaceae; genus Paenibacillus; species Paenibacillus sp. FSL M7-0896. The sequence continues at coordinate 6,190,078 of NZ_CP150250.1, read as the reverse complement.
GAAGCAGAAGCTGATCAATAAGGAAATTAAGGTGGATAACGCAATGGGTATGGAGACTTCTGAAGTGGAAGCAATCCGTAATGCCGTTAAACCTTAAGGACATGAATAAAACTTTGGTTGAAAGGCGTTGATGACCCATGGCAAATGCTCTGCTGGAAATGCGGGGAATCACCAAAGTGTATCCGAACGGTGTGGTTGCCAACAAGGACGTTGAGTTCTCCCTGCGCGAAGGCGAGATCCATGCGATTGCGGGTGAGAATGGAGCCGGTAAATCGACTCTGATGAAAATTATGTTCGGAATGGAGAGCCCAAGTGAAGGCGGGCTCTACATCCGGGGAGAACAAGTGAAGCTGCAGTCCCCGCAGGACGCGATTGACCGCGGGATCGGGATGGTGCATCAGCATTTCATGCTGGTGCCTTCTTTTACGGTGGCGGAGAATATGGTGCTCGGTATGGAGCCGAAGAAGGGCGTTGGCTTCAATTATGCAGAGGCCGTACGCCTGACGGAAGCAACTGCACGTAAATATAATCTATCAGTGAATGCCAAGGCGAAGGTGGAGGACCTAAGTGTCGGCATGAAGCAGAAGGTGGAAATTCTGAAGGCGCTGGTGCGCGGGGCCAAGATTCTCATTCTCGATGAGCCAACGGCAGTGCTGACTCCGCAGGAGACGGAGGAGCTGTTCCATGAGCTGCAGCAGCTTAAGGAGCAGGGACACACGATTGTGTTCATCTCGCACAAGCTGAAGGAGGTCAAAGCCATCTGTGACCGGATTACCATCATGCGCGGCGGCCGGAGTGAAGGCGTCTTCGATACTAAGGAAGTAACAGAGCAGGAGATCTCGCGGCTGATGGTTGGACGGGATGTGGTGCTGAAGTATGACAAAAGCGATCTTCCCTACGGCAAGCCGGTGCTTGCGGTGGAAGGGCTGAGCGTCTCAGACAGCCAGGGAAAAGCGCTGCTCTCCGAGATCAGCTTCTCGGTCCGTGAAGGCCAGATTGTCGGCATCGCCGGCGTTGAAGGGAACGGACAGACGCAGCTGATCGAGGCACTGACCGGTGGCCTGCGCGGGGTTGGCGGCAGCGGGTCGGTACAGGTGAAGGGGAAGGATGTTCGTGAGCTGGATATTCTGGACATCCGCAACCTGGGGGTATCCTATATCCCTGAGGACCGGATGCGCCAGGGCTCTGCCGGAGATGCAAGCATTGCCGACAATCTGATCTCCACGCGCTACCGTCAGAAGGATATGAATAAAGGGCCTTTCCTGCACGGGTCAAGAATTGCTGCGCTGGCCTCTGCGCTGGTGGAGGAATTCAAGGTGCGCTGCTCCGGCCCGCAGCAGCCGATCGGCATGCTGTCCGGCGGTAACATGCAGAAGGTAGTCGTAGCCAGGGAATGTTCCACGAATCCGCAACTGCTGATCGCCGAGCAGCCGACCCGGGGCGTTGATATCGGGGCTGCCCAGTTCATTCACCAGAAGCTGCTGGAGCTGCGCTCGGCGAACTGTGCCACGCTGCTGGTATCCGCGGATTTGAATGAAATTCTGGAGCTGAGCGACAGTCTTCTCGTGATGTATGAGGGCCAGATTGTTGCCTATTTCGATAATCCGTCAGCAGTCGGTGAGGAAGAGCTGGGGCTCTACATGCTGGGAATTAACCGGCAGGACAAAGAGCAGACCGGGAGGGCCGCATATCATGTTTAAAGTCAAATATTTCGAGGCGATCCGCACAGCGGCGGTCATCGTCATTGCACTTATTATCGCGTTCCTGATTATCTCGCTGGTCAGTGACCACCCGGTGAAGACGATCGGAATCTTCCTCTGGGAGCCATTGTCCACGAAGGGCCATATCGGCAATGTCATTGAGATGGCGATTCCGCTGATGTTCACCGGTCTTGCGGTCTCCCTGCTGTTCCGGGCCAATATGTTCAATCTGGGAGCGGAGGGGATCTTCTATTTCTCCGGTGTCGTGACTACTGCGCTGGCGATTCATCTCAGCCTGAACAGCTGGTTCCATCCGGTAGTGGCGATTCTTGCGGGCTCGATCGTAGGGGCACTGCTCTCAGCCATCCCCGGTATTCTCAAAGCGAAGTGGAACGCCAATGAGCTGGTAACCTCGCTGATGTTCAATAACATCCTGTTTGGGGTGGGGCTGTACCTGCTAAACTATCATCTGCGGGATGCCAAGGCCTTTGCCAACGTTTCTTTTAAATTCGAGAAAACGGCCCAGCTCAGCAAGCTGTTTGCAGGGACGCGGATTCACACCGGACTTATTATTGTGCTGGTGCTTATTGTGCTGGCCCACCTGTTCCTGTACCGGACCAAATGGGGCTATGAGCTGCGGATGACCGGGGTTAACCGGGACTTCGCCCGTTATTCAGGCATGAAGACGGCAAAGGTGATCATTCTGGTCCATCTGATCGCCGGGTTCATTGCCGGTATGGGCGGCTCGGTGGAAGTGCTCGGGATGTACAGCCGGTTTCAGTGGACCTCCTTGCCGGGCTACGGTATGGATGGTGCTCTGGTGGCCATGCTGGCCAAGAATAATCCGTTCTCCGTCATTGTCTCGGCGCTCTTCCTGGCCTATATCCGCATTGGCGCCGATATGATGTCGCGCCTCTCCGATGTGCCGTCCGAGATGATCTCGATTATCCAGGCTGTCATTATTCTGCTGATATCCGCTGAGCAGTTCCTCAAGTTCTGGAAGAACCGCATGCTGCTGAAGGAGGCGAAGGAAGCATGAACAGTCTGCTGAATGTCATTCTGACGACGGATTTTGCCTTCTCTGTCCTGCGTGTAACCACGCCGATACTGTTCGCTGCACTGGGGGCGCTGATCTCGAACCGTGCGGGAATCATCAACATCGGGATGGAAGGGATCATGCTGGTCTCGGCGCTGGCCGGGGTTATCGTGAGCGCCTATACGCAGAGCGCCTGGGTGGGATTGCTTGGGGCGGTGCTGTCGGGAACGCTGATTGCGGGCATTTTGGCTTTTTTCACCTTAAAGTTCAAGACCCACATTATTCTCGGCGGAGTTGCAATCAATATGTTCGCTTCCGGCGGTACGGTATTCATTCTGTACCTGCTGAGCGGTGACAAAGGATCTTCCACCTCCCTGGCGAGTAAAGTGCTGCCGAGTATAGATATTCCGCTCCTGCAGGATATTCCGGTGCTGGGCCCGATTCTGTCGGGGCACCACATTCTGACGTATTTCTCTATATTGTCAGTGCTTGTAGTCTATTATCTGCTCAACCGTACACCGCTTGGACTGCGAATCCGCTCCGTCGGCGAGAATCCGCATGCGGCCCAATCAGTGGGCGTCAGTGTGGTCCGCATCCAGTACAGCGCGCTGCTGCTCAGCGGCTTCTTCGCCAGCTTGGGCGGAGCTTATATGTCGATGGGCTATCTGTCCCTGTTCACCCGCGATATGATCGCCGGCCGGGGCTGGATTGCCATCGCTGCTGAATCCATGGGCCGGAGTACCACCGTGGGCACAGCGCTGACCTCGCTGCTCTTCGGTGCAGCCGATGCGCTCTCCAATGCTTTGCAGGTGCTGAAGATTCCGGCTGAGCTGATCGCTACGCTGCCTTATGTGGCGACAGTCATCGGTCTGATTATCTATGCGGTCTCGGAGACACGGAAGAAGAATAAGAAGCTTAAGGCTACTGTTACGAAATAAACAAGGTAGATAAGGCACACGAAAGAAATTAGCGAAAAGCAAAAAGAAGCGGAGGGGAAATTTGGAACTGTAGGAGCGATAGCGTCCGCCTTTGTCACCGGATTTCTACCGCGAAGAGCGGTTCAAAATCAAGAAATCTGGTGACAACAGCGGCCGGAAGTCCAAATGTTCACCGCAGCGACGACCAAGCTTCAAGTTCAACTCTTAAGTGAGTCTTATCTAGCCACTCACAACTAACCTAAGGGAGCGACAACGATGCCAACACCTATCATTATTGACTGCGATCCGGGGCATGACGACGCGATTGCCATTCTGCTTGCGCTGGCACATCCGGGAGAGCTGGATATCCGGGGGATTACAACCGTTGGCGGCAACCAGATTCTGGATAAAATTACCGACAATGCCCTCAAGATTCTCAGCTTTGTAAATGCAGATATTCCGGTAGCCAAGGGCGCTGCGGCGCCGCTGCTGGGCAAGCTTGTTACCGGAGAGGAAGCCCACGGGGAGTCGGGCATGGATGGCCCGGCGCTGCCGGCGAGCAAGTTCAAGCCCGTAGAGCAGGGGGCAGTAGAATTCATGCTGGAGATTATCCGCGCCTCGGAAGAGAAGATCACTCTGGTGCCTACCGCCCCGCTGACGAATATCGCCCTGCTGATTACGGCGTACCCGGAAGTGAAGGAGCGGATCGAGAAGATCTCTCTAATGGGCGGCGGACTGGCTTACGGCAATGTGACCCGGACAGCGGAGTTCAATATTTATGTAGACCCGGAGGCGGCGCGGATCGTTTTCGAATCCGGCATTCCGATTGTCATGAGCGGATTGGATGTGACAGATAAAGCGGCGATCTTCGAAGAGGAGATTCAGGAGCTGAAGACGCGCGGTCCCGTGTCCGTCATGGTCGGCGAGCTGCTGGATTTCTATTCGATCTACGGGAAGAAAATGGGCTTTGTCGGCAATGCGCTGCATGACCCTTGCGCCATTGCCTGGCTGCTGCACCCGGAGCTGTTCGAATCCGAGCACCTGTATGTAACCGTAGAGACCGAAGGCAAGCTTACCCGCGGCATGACTGTGGCGGACCGCCGCAAGAAGCCGGATCAGCCTGCGAATACGGAGGTACTGCTTGGTGTAGACCGCGAAGCCTTCATCAAGCTGCTGTTCGATTCGTTGGAACGGTTAGACCGGCAGCTGGGGTCTCCGGCAGGAGAATCCTAGCGGATGGCGGGCTGGGAACGTCTGCAGGAGACGGTAAGGTTCGAGCTGCAGCAGCGGATCGAGGAAGGCTGCCAGCCGGGCAGTCTGGCGGAGAAGCTGGATGCGGCCGGGAGCGATGAGGACAAGCTGATGGAGGTCTACCGGGAGCTGATGGCACTTCCTGTATCCGCTGATTTTCCTTATAAGGAGCCTTCGGATCTGGCGGGGATCCGGCAGCTCCGTCCGGAAGGTCCGCGCAAGCTTGCGGTGGACTGGACGCCGGACCAGTGGAGAGACCGGTTCTACGGGGCCTGGCTCGGGCGGAGTGTAGGCTGCGCGCTGGGCAAGCCGCTGGAATACTGGGACTATCTGTACGGCAAGGATGGCCGGACCGGCTGGGAGAATATCGAGCTGTGGTTCCGCGGTGCGGATGCCTGGCCGATTACAGGTTATACTCCTGAGCATTCTACAGCACGCGAGGAATACGGCCTCGGCTTAAGCGACTGGTCATTCACCAGCACGCGTGAGAAGATCAGCTACATGGAGAGCGATGACGATATTCGTTATACCGTGCTTGGTCTGATGCTGCTGGAGCAAAAAGGGCTGAACTGGGATTCCTGGGATATCGGCAAGCTGTGGCACGGGCATCTGACCTACAGTCAGGTCTGCACGGCCGAAACGCAGAGCTATATGAACTTTGCTCAGGAGACCTCCCATCTGCACGGGGAGAAGCCGGCGGATTGGCCGCTGCGGCAGGAGCGGGTACGGATGCATCTGAATCCGTACCGGGAATGGATTGGTGCGGCGATCCGAGCGGATGCCCTGGCTTATGGAGCGGCCGGACATCCCGAGCTGGCTGCGGAGCTGGGCTGGCGGGATGCCTCCTTCTCGCATGTGAAGAACGGGATCTACGGCGAGATGTTCAATGCAGCAATGATCTCAGCAGCTTTCGCAGGCCTCAGCAATCAGGAGATTGTCCAGATCGGCCTGAGTGAGATTCCGCAGACGAGCAGATTGGCTAAAGATGTGCTGCGGGGAGTTGAAATTGCACAGCAGGCAGGCAGTGAGCGTGAGCTGGTCAGCACCCTCTGGAACGAGTTCAGCCATTACGACCCGGTGCATACGAACAACAACGCTGCTATTGTGGCGGCCTCGCTGATCTACGGCGGCGATGACTTCGAGAAAGCAGTGGTCACCTCGGTCGCGGCCGGGATGGATACGGACTGCAACGGCGCGACCGTTGGCTCTATTATGGGAGCGAAGTTGGGTGCTGCCAAGCTGCCGGTCCAATGGACCGCACCGCTGAACGACCTGCTGTATGCGGATCTGCCGGGCTTCCACCCGATCGCCATCTCTGAGGTCGCGGAGCGGAGCTATCAGGTGTTCCTGAAGCTGCGGGCGGAGCTGGGAGAAGAGGAATAGGGCTAATACAGATACTAATTATATTTGAGTGTTTTTTGTGAAGTCGCCTCGCACCGGATGTTTTCAGGGGAAAACATCCGGTGCGGTTGGGCGGCTTTTTTGTTGATTGCGTGCCCAGAGGCACGCATTATCTAGTTGGTGAAAGTCCAACCAAAGGAGGGACCAAGCCACCTTTGTAGCTAGGATGCTTGCGCATGGCGAAATCTGTGTGTAAAAGCGCATCGACAAAAGTACCGGCCAGAGACCGGGCGAGCAACAATCCAGGCCGCAACATGAAGTGAATCTTGCCGCGCCGTCAAAAAGGCCTTGCGAAGGGGAAGAGAGGATGCCGAGTCTCGAATCAATAGACGAAGGCCAAGGAAACTGTAAAGAACTTGGAACAGCAGTGAAGAATCCTCCGGCGTATAGGGAACGGCATGGATTGAAAGATAATGCAGTGAACTGGGGAGACCCTCCCCCACACGGAAGAAAAAAAAAAAAAGAAAAAAAAGAAAAAAATTTTTTTTTAGGAACCCGTAAAGAGACGCTCTATAAGTCCAGAAGACGAAATGAACCGTCTGTGGGAAGGGAGTCCGAGGGGCTTATAGTACCGAAGAACCTAAGGACAACATAATCTTAGGGAGGGAAGGAGCCCTGCTTTGTTTACGCTTTTGGAGGAGGTACGAGTGAGTGAATGCCAAACGGCTAACGACACCCAAGGAAAAAGTTCAAGAACTCCAAGAAAAGCTAGGTCATGCGGCCAAGGAGAACAACAAGCGTAAATTCCACGCCTTGTACGACAAAGTCTACCGGTGGGATGTGCTAGGCGAAGCCTGGAAACGGGTGAAAGCGAATAAGGGAGCTGCGGGAGTAGATGCCGTAACGCTCGCAGATATTGAAGAACAAGGAGAAACAAGATTCCTCAAGGAATGCGAGCGAGAACTGAAAGAAGGCAGCTACCATCCGCAGCCCGTACGTCGGCACTATATCCCAAAGAAAGACGGGAAGCCAAGACCGCTAGGCATCCCTACCGTGCGTGACCGAGTCCTACAGATGGCAACGAAACTGGTGATTGAACCCATCTTTGAAGCCGATTTTAAAGAAGTCTCCTTCGGATTTCGTCCGAAACGAAGTGCGAAAGGAGCGTTGGAGCGAATTCGTAAAGCCTGCAACCGCAAAGGAAATTGGATAGTCGACATCGATATCCAAGGCTACTTCGACAATATCAATCAGGAGAAGCTCATGAAGTTAATACAAATGCGTATCAATGACAGGCGGATCTTGAAGCTGATACGGAAGTGGCTACATGCGGGAGTGATGGAAGAAGGAAACGTACGGCGCTCCGATTTAGGGACACCCCAAGGTGGCGTGATTTCGCCACTGCTGGCGAATATCTATTTGAACTACTTTGACCGGTTATGGGAGAAACACGGAAGTGGGCTGGGAGAACTGACGAGGTATGCTGACGACTTCGTTGTGGTCTGTAAAACCAAAAAGGATGCGGAACATGCGTATGAACTCATCCGCAACATTATGGAACGTCTGGAACTCACGCTACATCCGACCAAAACCCGCATTGTAGGTCTGTGGACAGGAGACGAAGGCTTCGACTTCTTAGGAATGCACCACCGAAAAACGAAAGCAGAAACCTCTCAAGGGAAGGTGTACTATACCACACAGCAGTGGCTAACGAAGAAGGCAGAGGAACGTATCCGGGGCGTGGTCAAAGACCGATTAGCACCACCCGGCATGCGCTGGAAATCGTTTGAGGAACACGTGGAATGGCTCAATCCCAAGATACAGGGATGGAGAAATTATTATTACACGAAGTATAGCCAAAAGAGGTTAGCGAAGCTGGATTGGTATATTCTGCAGCGATTCACCCGGTGGTATGCAAAGAAGAGAAATCGGAGGAGATGGATGAGTTCATTCCCGGAGGTCAAGTATATGGCCAATAAGTGCGGACTAAAAACGCTATTGTAATCTGCATGCCCATGAATGACAAACATCGGAAAGCCGTATGAGGGAAAACCTCACGTACGGTTTGATGAGGAGGGGCTGGGTTACTCCAGCCCTTTACTCTAGAGGAAATTGTGATTTGCGTCCGATATGGATAAGTTGTGCATAAAGTTGGGGGTAAGTGTCTTGGAGCATCGGCAGGATGACTATATTCTGGATCAGTAATAGGAATGACTTCGCTGATTTCACCGAACAGCCGGATAGGGTCGAAAAACCGACCACATTCGGTGCGGCAGAGGCGTGTGGGCCGAATGTGGTCGAAAAACCGACTACATTCGGTGCGGCAGAGGCGTGTGGGCCGGATATGGTCGAAAAACCGACTACATTCGGTGCGGCAGAGGCGTGTGGGCCGGATATGGTCGAAAAACCGACCACATTCGGTGCGGCAGAGGCGTGTGGGCCGGATATGGTCGAAAAACCGACCACATTCGGTGCGGCAGAGGCGTGTGGGCCGAATGTGGTCGAAAAACCGACTACATTCGGTGCGGCAGAGGCGTGTGGGCCGGATATGGTCGAAAAACCGATCACAATGGGGATGCCGCAGGCATTTTGTTCTCGTATGGAAAGGAAAGTTTGCCGAATGTAGGTGAAAAACCGATTACAATATGCCGCTAAGAAGGTAAGTTGATAACAGAGAAGTCCGCAGCCATGCCACACAGGCTGCGTTCTTCCCTGTTTGTGCTGAATAAGTAATGCTAGATAAGGGCATGACATCCGCTTAACTTAACATTCACAGGATTAAACTTGTATGTTAGCATTACTTGTAATTCTATTACTTACCAAATTTAGATGATTGAGAGGGGAGCGGAGCTCATGCTGAAAGTCATGATTGTGGACGATGAACCCTGGGTTCTGGAAGGACTCCGGACGATGGTGGACTGGGAAAAGTGCGGATTCGAGGTGTGCGCTGAAGCGCTTAGTGCCGGGGAGGCGCTGCGGCTGATCCGGGAGCACAGGCCGGATCTGCTACTGACGGATATCAATCTTCCGGTGATGAGCGGCTTGGAGCTGATTGCGGCGGTGAAGGAAACGGTAGACCCGCCGCCCCGGTTCGTGATCCTGAGCGGATATGACGATTTCAACTATGCCCGGACTGCGCTGCGCCACAAGGTGGACGGCTACCTGCTGAAGCCGGTGGATGATGAGGAGATCGAGGAGCTGCTCGGAAAGATCCGAGCTATTATTCATTATGAAACCGCTTCCAGAAAAGAGGAACGGAAGAAGCATAATATTCTGGTGCATAATCTGATCAGCCGTTGTGTCCAGGGGGATTGGAGTGAGGAGCTGGAACACGCCGCCTGCGGTCTGCTGGGGCTTCAGCCTGATACAGAGCTGCAATGCATACTTGCTGCTGCCATATCAGGTTCAGGTACGGTGAGCCTGAATGAAGGGGATACCGAAGGCTTCCCGGATCACCTGGGCTATGTCTTCCAGGACCCGGCCGGAAGGGCCGGGCTTCTGATTCGCTCAGCCGGACTGTCCACGGAAGCGCTGGAGGCAGCAGCCGCTCAGGTGCAGAAGGTGCAGTCAGCGAAGCTGGGGGTACCGGTAGCTGTAATGATCAGCGGCCGGGGGAACGGACTGCGCGCCGTCCAGGAGCTGTACACCCAGACGCTTGAGGTCTGGGGGCTTAAATACCGGAAGGAGCGGGGCGGAATTTTCTACTACAACGATCTGCGTACGGCCCGCTTGTCTCCCGAATTCACTGACGGGCACTTTACGCGTGTGCTGGATGAGGTGAAGGAAGGCGTGCCTGAGAGAATCCGGGCCGCTGCCAGGGAAGCCTTCGCAGCCATGACCGCCAAGAGGGTGAGTATTGACGCTGCACAAGCTGAGGTAGCCCATCTGGAGATGACCTTATGCCGGAGTATTGCTGAGATGCAGGGAGACCCCGACCAGATCATGTGTGCGATGCACAAGGAGTACGGCAACTTGGGCGGACTCACGGACTATTACAAGCTTAGCCTGTATGTGGACCGGCTCTGCCTGGAGACCGCAGCGTACCTCACCGAGCTGCGGGCTAATAACGAGGGGAACACCATCTATAACGTGATTCAATACGTAGATCTGGAATTCCGCAGCAAGCTGCAGCTCCAGGACCTCGCCAGGCAGTTCCACATGAATTCTGCCTATCTGGGCCAGTTGTTCCGCAAGGAGACGGGGCGCAGCTTCAGCGATTATCTGAATGAGAAGCGGATCGAAGCGGCCAAAAGCCTGCTCAAGCGCACCCAGCTCAAGATATCGGATATCGCGGTGCAGGTGGGCTTTTCCAATACCGATTATTTCATCGACAAGTTCAAGAATAAGGTGGGTTCATCACCTTCGGTGTACAAGAATGCCCACAACAATAAACAGCTCTAAAATAACCCCACAAAGTGGGGCTATGGCTTCGAAGGTTACTCAGATACTTTGCGGGGACCCCGAAATCTAAAGTAACCCCACAAGGGGGATCTTTGGCTTCGAAGGTTACTCAGGTACTTTGCGGGGACCCCGAAAACATATAAGTTCTATAATGATAGGAAAGCCGGGTGTGTGTGAGGGATGGCGACAAAACGGTTTAAATTCGGCACCATCGTCAATGATATTCCGCTAAGCTACAAGTTCTATCTTATCTACATTGTGGGTGTGCTCCTGCCGATCATGGTGCTGAATCTGGTATTCCTGGAGCGGATTACAGATCTCATCAAATCGAGGGAGCAGCAGAATCTGGAGATTTCCATGGAGCGGGCGCGGAAGGACATTCATGATTTTATTGAAGGGGGAGTCTCTGTCGGCTACACGCTGGCTGCGGATAAGAATCTGTACGAGATGCTGGACCGGACCTATACGGACTCTATCGAATTCTATAGTATGTTCAACGAACAATTGAGAGACCGGATGAACAGCTATATGCCTGTCAATAACCAGCTGGAACGAATCAGTATATTCACGAACAACCAGACGGTTGTATCCGGGGGGAATTATCAGGTAATGAACGATAAAGTATGGTTCAGTGACTGGTACCGGCAGGCCAAGAAGGCCACTACCCAGGTCTATGTTGCTGCTTACCGGATCATGGAGAACAAGAATCTGGCTTCATCCACCCCGACGCTCAGCATTATTGAGACCATGGACAATTACCGTAATCTGAACAACTATGAGAAGGTGCTGCGGATCGATCTGGACCTCAGTGAGATCTATGACATTATCGTCCGGGAACGGGATTACCTAAGCCTCTATCTGATCAATGGGGAGAACAAGATCGTGATGTCAGCGGACAGCGGCTATCAGCACATTACGGATGATCCCTATCCGGTATTCGATCAGTGGGGGGACAGTCAGGACGAGAGCGAGGGGGTTCGGGTAATGGCTGTAGGGACGGCGAATTATCTCAAAGGCTGGCGGATTGTCGGAATTACGCAGGGGGAGCGGATCTCCCAGGCGATTCTCGATATCCGGCTGTATGCGGCGGGACTGGCAACAACACTGACCGTATTGACCAGCGGATTCATCTATATCATGCTGCGCTCCTACAACTACCGGGTGAAACGCCTGTCCCGGCATATGCAGAAGGTGACGAACGAGAAGTTCGAGCTGATCGCCATCGATGAGGGCCGGGATGAGATCGGCGGGCTAATCCACAATTTTAACCGGATGACCTCCAGAATCCACTCCCTGATCAACGATGTGTACAAGCTGGAGATCCAGAGCAAGAACCTGGAGATGGAGCGCGTCAGGGCGGAACTGAATTTCCTGCAGAGCCAGATGAACCCCCACTTCCTGTTCAACACGCTGAATGCGATTCTGGTGGTCTGCACCAAGAACAAATATAACGATGTCACCGATATTATAAAAAGCTTGTCGAAGCTGCTGCGCAGACTATTGAGCTGGAAGGAGGATCTGGTGCCGGTGCGCGAGGAGATCGCATTTATCGACATGTATCTGCGGATTGAGAAATTCAGGTTCAGGGATAAATTCGATTATACCTTTGAGATCGATGAGCAGTCCCTGGATTATAAAATACCGAAGCTGAGTATGCAGCCGCTGGTCGAGAATTCCTGCAAGCATGGCCTGCAGACGATTGAGGGGCTGGGCGTAATCAAAGTGGCTGCGGTCGTGCTGGATAACAGGCTGCAGATTACAGTATCCGACAATGGTAAGGGCATGGAGCCGGAGAAGCTGAAGGAGCTGATGTTCGCGGTCCGCAAGGAGGATTACTCGGGCACCCACATTGGGATTCGCAATGTATACCGCAGACTGGAGCTGAATTACGCAGATCAGGTGCGCTTCGAGATATCCAGTACGCCGGATCAGGGAACCGTAGTGACCTTTGGCATTCCCCTGAAGCTGCTTGAGAAGAATTATTCCCTGGAAAGAGAGGTATAGACGATGAAATACAAAGTTCTATTAATCGATGACGAGCCTAGCGCTCTGGAAGGTATGGAGATGTGGATCGATTGGCAGGAGCTGGGCTTCGAGCTGTGCGGAACCTGCGGCAACGGCCGGGAGGGGCTGCAGATGATGAAGCAGCTTCAGCCGGATCTGGTCATTACCGACATCCATATGCCGCTGATGAATGGTCTGGAGATGATCGGGGAGTGGCGGCAGGAGGGGACGGATTCGACGAAGTTCGTCATTCTGAGCGGCTACAGTGAGTTTGAATACGCCCGCACGGCCATCAGCTACGGAATCAATCACTATCTGCTGAAGCCGGTCTTCCCGGAGGAGGCTACCGAGGAGCTGCGGGAGATCCGCTTGGAGCTGGAACAGGAGGCGAACCGCAGAAGAATCCATGAGACAGCTTCCGGGGAAGAGGCGGTAACCTTAATCAAGGGGCTGTTATATGGCAAAAAGGGAGAACCCGAGCTTATGGAATGGCTGGAGACTCTGCCCGGCTTCAAGGAGAGTACTTCGTGGAATATTTGCCTGATCCGGACGGTCCCGGAGCTGTACACAGAGGTACGGAGCCGCACAGTCTCCCTGCTGGCCGGATATCAGGCAGTGGTGACGATCGATCTGGAAGCGGGATTGCTTGGGATCGTGTACGGCATGACGGCAGGCAGCGGGGAAGACGGCGGAATAGCTGAAGTGCTGGATATCCTGCTGCGCGAGTACGGGAGAGGGAAGATTCACATCGCGCTGGGAACCCCGGAGGACTTCTTGTTGTCCATAGAGGGCAGTTATGGCCGGGCCAAAGAGACGTTGCTCCATTTCTTTTACGAGCCGGAGCAGGCAGGGGTGCTGGCTTACAGCGCGGTACAGGACAAGCCCTTCAGTTATCACTATGACCATATCGGGCTGATGGATGCTCTGCTGGACTGCGTGAATCTCCTGGACGCGGATGGCTACCGCGAGGCACTGGAGGCAGCGGCCCGCAGCTTCCGGGAACAGCAGGTGGCGCCGGAGGTAGTGCGCAAATTCGTAATCCACCTCATGTACCGGATATTCGCACTCGCACCCGGGGCAGAAGCCGCAGGCGAGGGGGGCGGAGTGGCCTCGGGTGTTGAGGTATCAGAGATTCAGCAGGCGATGACCCCGCTGAGCGGGCTGCTCAGCCGCTTATTGTCCTACGGCGGGAAGGCCATAGATCTGCTGGTGCAAGAGCAGAATTATAAGTCGCATGGGATTGTCCGGGAGATCAACCAGTACATCGGGGAGCATTATCAGGAGAGTCTGAGCATTCAGAAGCTGGCCGAGATCTTCTTCCTGCATCCGGTATACCTGGGGCAATTATTGATTAAGAAGAACGGGATGACCTTCAATGAGCAGCTGCATCATCTGCGGATTCAGGCTGCGGCTGAGCTCCTGCGCGGGAGCAGGCTGAAGCTCTCAGAGATTGCCGAACGTGTCGGTTATGCCAATTATGGACAGTTTCTGAAGCGGTTCGAGAAGGAGCTGCACATGGGCCCGAATGAGTACCGGCATGCCAAGTTCTAAAATTTTCGGGGGTACACCTTTAGTTCGGTCGTATTTTAGCGGATAGTTCACCTCTATAATTTACTTGTGTAAGTGCTTACAAATTAAAGACAAACACTATGGAGGTGCTTTAATGGGGGGCAAGTCGAAAATGACGTTTAAGTATTCCCTGGTTGCGCTATTAACCCTTAGCTTCGCACTGTCAGGCTGCGGCGGGGGCAACGACAAGAATGCTGCTACAACTGACAAAGCAAAGGCGACTACAACAGCGGATTCTGCTTCAGCTAACACGGGAGGAAAGGTTGAACCGTTCAAGGTTAGCGCATTTATCGGGGTAGCCGGGCAACAGCCGACACCGGACAACAAGATCTACAAGAAGATCAAAGAGGAGACCGGTGCCAGCTTCGATATGGAATTCCTGGCAGGTGATATTAACCAGAAGCTGGGCGTTATGATTGCAGGCCAGGATTATCCGGACCTTATGACCGGGAGCACCAAGCTTACAGCAGCAGGGGCTTATATCCCGCTTGAAGACCTGATCGAAGAGCATGCGCCGAATTTGAAAGCGCATTATGCAGAATATTGGAACATGATGAAGGACCCGAATGACGGACATATTTATATTTTGCCTAACTACGGTGTATATAACGGTAAGGTCAACAGCTCATGGTATTCAGGACCGGCCTTCTGGATTCAAAAAGCAGTGCTTAAGGAATTCAACTATCCGAAGGTTAAGACACTGGATCAGTACTTTGACCTGATTGAGCAATATAAAGCAAAGTATCCCAAAATCGACGGAAGCCCGACCATCGGGTTCGAAATTCTGAACTATGACTGGAAAAACTGGGGGCTGTTCAACGCACCTCAGCATCTGATCGGACATCCGAATGATGGCGGCGTAGTCGTGAAGGACGGCGTGGCCGAGGTATTTGCCAATAAGGATTATGCCAAGAAGTACTATCAGAAGCTGAACGAGATGAACGAGAAGGGCATTATCGACAAAGAAACCTTTGTGCAGAACTACGACCAGTATATGGCAAAGCTGTCCAGCGGAACCGTTCTGGGGATGTTCGACCAGCACTGGAACTTCAACGCTGCTGAGGATTCACTGACGACTCAGAATAAAATTGAACGCACTTATGTAGGTCTTCCGCTGGTATACGATGAGTCGACCAAAGACCACTACCGCGATCTTGCGGTGCTCAATCTTAACAATGGCTTCGGCATCAGCATTAATGCCAAAGATCCGGTGAAGATTATCAAGCTGCTCGACACCCTGATGGATGAGAAGTGGCAGAAGCTGTTCTCCTGGGGTGTAGAAGGCGAGGATTATATTGTTGAGAACGGCAGATTCATGAGAACCCAGAAGCAGCGTGATGATGCAGCCGATGCAACCTGGCAGCTGGCCAACAAGGCCAAATCATTGTTCGAATATCTGCCTAAGACCGAAGGAAGCTACAGCGACGGCAACTCCACGGATGCCGCTGCACAGCCGGAAGAATACAAAGCAGGTCTGAAGCCGTACGATAAGGAAGTTCTGGATGCCTATGGCTTCAATTCCTACGTGGACTTCTTCAGCGATCCGCCGCCAAATCCTGTGTATTATCCTGCCTGGTCCATCGACCTGATTGAAGGCTCGGATGCCAAAATCGCCAGTACCAAGCTAAATGAGCTGCAGACCAAGTTCCTGCCGAAAGCCATTCTTGCCAAGCCGGCCGAATTCGATTCCGTATGGACCGATTATACGGAACAGATCGAGAAAGCCAATGTGAAGGCTTACGAAGACAAGATCAATGAGCAGATTAAGTGGAGAATTGAGAACTGGAGTAAATAATGTAAGGTCTGGTACCGGGTTTTAGAAGGTGGAAGGCCGTCAACCGGCCTTCCGCCTTACATTAATTTGATGGAGTAGGAGACAACGAATATGGATGAGACCTTAGAAATAGATACTGGCGTCCGGCGTCCGAAGAAGAACAAGAAGAAAAAGCAGCCGATTACCTGGCGCGTGATTAAGAATCAACAACAGCTGATCTGGATGTCCGTGCCTTTAATGCTCTACATTATCCTTTTTGCCTACGTTCCTGTGTGGGGCTGGACCATGGCGTTCCAGAACTACAGACCGGCCAAGTCCTTCGGCGAGCAGGAATGGGTGGGACTGAAGCAGTTCAAGTTTTTGTTCACCGATGATAACTTCATTCGTGTCCTGCGCAATACGCTGGCCATGGGGGTTATCAATCTGATCCTCGGCTTCGTTACAGCCATCGTGCTGGCGCTGCTGCTTAACGAGATTAAGAAAGTATTCTGGAAAAGAACCGTGCAGACGATCTCCTATCTGCCCCATTTCCTGTCATGGATTATCGTTACCGGTATTGTGGCCACCTCGCTGTCCATCAATGACGGGATTGTAAATATCGTTCTGATGAAGCTGCATCTGATTAAAGAGCCGATTCTGTGGCTCAGTGAAGGCAAATATTTCTGGGGAATCGTAGGGGCTTCACATGTGTGGAAGGAAGTAGGCTGGAATACGATTATTTATCTGGCAGCCATCGCTTCCATTGACCCTGCCCTGTATGAGGCTGCCGAGATTGACGGAGCGAACCGTTACAAGAAAATGATGCACGTAACCCTGCCTGGCATCAAGGCAACCATTGTTATTCTGATGATTATGTCCATAGGACATGTGCTGGAAGCAGGCTTTGAAGTGCAGTACCTGCTCGGCAACGGACTGGTAGTAGACTGGGCCGAAACGATAGATATTTTCGTGCTTAAATACGGACTTGCACAAGGGAATTATTCACTCGCAACCGCTGGCGGGATTTTCAAAACGGTGGTCAGCGTGACATTGCTGCTTATGGCTAACGGGATTTCCAAGCGGCTTGGGGAAGAGAGGTTGTTATAATGGCGGATAACCGGCAGATTAGCCCTGGGCATAAAGCAGGCTTTACGGCGAAAAGAAACCTAGGCACCGGCAGACTTGAACCGTTTTTGTTCACTTCCTTCAATACGGTCTTCATGGTCTGTCTGGTGGTTGTGACTTTATATCCATTCATCAATACCATTGCTGTTTCATTTAATGAAGGAAATGATACGATCCGCGGCGGCATTTACTTATGGCCACGACAGTGGACCTTTCAGAATTACAAGGCGATTTTTGCTACCGGAACGATCTTTGATGCTTTCCTGATTTCAGTGGCACGTACAGTGATTTCTACATTGCTTAATATTTTTCTGACAACCATGCTGGCGTATACCTTAAGCCGCAGGGAGTACGTATTCCGTAAGTTTATTACTGTAGTCTTCGTGCTGACGATGTATTTCAGCGCAGGTCTGATCCCGAACTATTTCCTGATTAAGGACCTGGGCCTGCTGAACAGCTTCTGGGTCTATGTTATTCCATCGATGATCAGCGCGTTCAACATGATCGTCATCCGCACTTACATCGGGACTATACCGGAGAGTCTGATGGAATCGGCCAGAATCGACGGCGCCGGGGATTTCAAAATCTTCATGCGGGTCGTCTTCCCGCTCTGTAAGCCGGTGCTGGCGACCATTGCACTGTTCGTGGCGGTCGGAGCCTGGAATGCCTGGTTCGATGCTTTCATCTACACCTCCTCCAAGCAACATCTGAGTACACTGCAGTATGAGCTGATGAAGCTGCTGTCTTCAACGATGAACTCTAACGGGAACCCTACCGTAACCAACGGGGTGGGGATGGATCAGAATTCAGCACGGGCGATGGTCACGCCGATTTCGATCCGGGCAGCTATCACAGTGGTCGCCTCCGTACCTATACTGCTGGTGTATCCGTTCATGCAGAAGTATTTCGTAGTGGGTCTTAATGTCGGCAGTGTGAAAGAATAAGCGTTCAGAGCGAATAGACTTATGTATGCAAAATAGCAAAACGGGTGCAGTCCTACCAGGGACTGCACCCGTTTTTGTGGTACTATCCTGCTTCCCTTGAATAATCCCATAGAGCCGCGAGCATCCTTATAATGCTCTGCTCTTCCAAAGGCTTAGCAATCATTTTGAAAAAAATGATGACACAGCGGAAGAAATACCTTATTATTTAAAGAGATTTTTAATGAAACAGATTTTAAATAATTATAGTACAATAAGTCCTGAGGTTCAGGGAGCATGTCCAGGCAGTCTGTAGGGGAGGGCTTCATATTCTTTCGCTGATTCAGGTTAGCAAGAGCTTCACTCTGAAGGACGGCCCTTATACGGCTGTCGATCAGGTATCACTTGAAGTACAGGCGGGTGCCATTCACGGTATTATTGGCGCCAGCGGGGCGGGGAAGTCCACGCTCCTGCGGCTGATGAATCTGCTGGAGCGGCCCGATGCAGGAACGGTTACGGTTGACGGGCAACAGCTTACGGAGCTGCCGGACAAGGAACTGCGCCGGCAGCGGCAGAGAATCGGTATGATCTTTCAGCATTTTAACCTGATCGGTAATGCTACCGTCAGCCGGAATGTGGCGATCTCTCTAGAGCTTGCCGGAGTGCCGCGTGCAGGGCGGATGAAGCGGGTGGAGGAATGTCTGCAATTCGTAGGCCTTGCAGACAAAGCCGGGCAATATCCGGCCCAGCTCAGCGGCGGACAGCGCCAGCGGGTAGCGATTGCCCGCGCACTGGCCAATAGTCCGAAGCTGCTGCTGTGCGATGAGCCGACATCTGCGCTGGATCCGGGCACCACGGCGGACATTCTGGAGGTGCTGCGTCATATCAATGCTTCCCTGGGCGTAACCATCGTGATCGTTACCCATGAGCTGGACGTTGTGCGTAGCATCTGTTCTGAGGTATCCGTCATGGAGGGCGGACGGATCGTAGATTCCTTCTCCCGCGGCGAGGGCGGCTTCCTCCCGCCGGGAACGCATTCAGGCTCCTTCCGGGAGAGAATCACCGGCAGAACGGGGGCATCCGATGTTTGAGAGTATGCTGAAATACCAGGATCAGATGTGGCAGTCTATCGGCGAGACTTTTGTCATGGTCGGCATTGCCATAGGCGCTGCGCTGCTGGTGGGTCTTCCGCTGGGGACACTGCTGTATTTTTGCCGCAAAGGCCAGTTGTATGAGAATAGAGGGCTGTCTCTGGTGCTGAACAGCATCGTCAATGTCATCCGTTCGTTTCCGTTCCTGCTGCTGGTGGTGGCGCTGATTCCGTTCACGCGGCTGGTCGTAGGTACGTCGATTGGCACACTGGCGGCCACGGTGCCGCTGTCCATCGTTGCCATTGCTTATTACTCACGGCTGGTAGAGCAATCACTGCTGGAGGTTCCGCGGGGAACGATTGAAGCGGCATTGTCGATGGGAGCATCCAAGCTGGGAATCATCTTCAAATTTCTGTATGTAGAGGCCCGTTCAGGGCTGGTGCTGGGACTCACGGCGTCTACGATCAGCTTCATTTCTTTTTCAACCGTAATGGGGGTTGTCGGGGGCGGCGGCGTGGGTGATTTCGCCATCCGTTACGGCTATCAGCGCTTCGAGACTGAGGTGATGATCTATGCCATTCTCGTGATGATTGTGCTGGTGCAGCTCATCCAGTTCACGGGAAGCACGATAGCCAGACTGCTGGACAAACGCTAGAATACTATACAATAATGGGGGCTTGAGAGATATCATGAAGAGAACAGGAAGAAGAATAACCACCACGTTTGCACTGGTACTGCTTATATTGACGCTTGCACTTGCAGGCTGCGGCAACAGCAAAGAAGCGGAAGAGACACCGGCGGCAACCAGCACCGGACCTGTGAAGATCAAGGTAGCCTCGCTGATTCCGCCAATGACGGATATCCTCGATATTGTGAAGCCGATTCTGAAGGAAGAAGGCGTGGACATGGAGGTTGTCGTGCTGTCCGATAATGTGCAGCCGAACGAAGCACTGGCGAATAAAGAGGTGGATGCGAACTTCTTCCAGCATGTCCCGTACATGGAACAGTTCAATGCCAGCAAAGGGGCAAAGCTGGTGCCGGTTCAGCCTGTATATGATGCCATCTACGGCGGGTACTCCAAACGCTTCAAGAATATTGCTGATCTGCCCGAGGGAGCAACGCTTGTGATGGCGAATGATCCTTCCAATATTGGACGCTCCCTGCAAATGTTCGCAGATGCCGGATTGATTACGCTGAAGGATGGGGTAGGAATTCAGGCTACCCAAGCTGACATTACTGCCAATCCGAAGAACTATAAGTTCGAGGAGGTCGATCTGCTTATGCTGGCCCGGATGCTGGATGATGCGGATCTGGTAGCGATGACGCCGGCCTATGCCAGCCCGCTGGGCCTGACTCCGAAGAAGGATGCGCTGATCACCGAGCGTGAAGATTCCGCCTTCACCATCACCCTCGTTGCCCGTGAGGACAACAAGGATTCCGAAGCCATCCAGAAGCTGGCGAAGGCGATCAGCGGCCCGGAAGTGAAGAAGTTCCTGGAGGATAATTACGCGGACATCGCGCTTCCTGCTTTTAAATAGAAGATACACGGATTGACTGCTATATTAAAGTAAACGAAAAAGCTGTCCCAAACGCCATGAACTGGCTGATTGGGACAGCTTTTTATTGTAATTAGGAGTAGCGTGGACACTTGGGTGGACGCTCCGCGAACGGAATTACCTTAGAGCGTTAACGGGATACGCCACCTCATATTGCGCCGCTTCAATCCAGGTTCCGGTAGTGAAATCCCGTCCCCGCACAAGCACTTTATCAGCATAGACTTCTATATAATAGCCCTGGCTGCCGCTCTTGTGTTCATCTGCATCCGTCCAGAGGTAGGCCACCGAAGCAGCATTGAACATTGTAGCCGTCTGCCCGTTGCCGGGAAACATCGTGTTGCTGACCTCCAGCTCCCAGTGGGTATGTCCGGTGAACAGCAAGGTCTGCGGGTGCCGCGACAGAATAGTACGCAGCTCCTGATCCTGTGTTACCCCGTACCATTCCTGAGATTCCAGTGAACCGGCTACCGTATCCTTCAGCGGCTGGTGCAGGAAGAGGAAGACGGGCTGATCCGGCAGGTAAGTCTGTTCCTGGTCAGGCGGCAGTTGCCCGTTAGACTTCGGTTTGTCTGGTGCGTGTTCACCAAGCTTGCGGTCCAGCCACTGCAGCTGTTCAGCGGATAGATTGCAGAACGTAGGCAGCCCTTCCTCCGTGCCGAGGAAGATGAAATGATACCCTGAGATCCAGTGGTCATGATAGGGGCCCGGCATCCCCATCCGGGAAGTATACATCCCAAGGCGGGATTCCCAATGCCCGAGGCCGACATCATGGTTGCCCAAGGTGTAACGAAGCTGCGGCAGTGAGGCTTGATGCTGTTCAAGAATACGCTGGACCTCCTCATACTCCTCCGGGAAGCCATTGTCTGTTATATCTCCAATGTGCATGATGCCGCTGCTGCCTTGAGCATGTCCCGCTATATCCTCAAGCGCCCGTCCGAAGTTCTGATTGTACTCATGCTCGGGATCGGCCGTGACATGGGTGTCGGTAATAATCTGGAACGTCAACAGCGGTTCAGTAACGCCGGGTGTGGCAAATGTATTCATAGGCAAGCGAAGCCTCCTTGAAATATTTTTTATTCGTTAGGCTAATGCCCCTTGGTACTAATGTTCAAACCAATAATTCCGGCTACAATCACAGTCACCCATAGGAGGGAGGAGCCCGTCAGCCTCTCTTCGAACAACAATGCCCCCGCCAGAGAAATCAGGAGGATACCCGCCCCGGACCATACGGCATAAGCGACTCCAACCTTGATGGAGGTGAGGGCGACACTCAGTGAGGTGAAGCTAATTCCGTAGAATACGAACATCAGCACAGAGGGCCAGGGCCGGGTGAGGCCATGCGACAGCTTCATGGAGACCGTTCCAGACAGCTCGAAGACAATAGCTAAGGCAAGAAATACCCAGGCCATGGCCCCTTCGGCCTTCATCGTACCATCCTTCGTACGCCAAGCTCCGCATAAGAGGACACGATACAATCTGCATCCGGCAAAAGAGTCCCGGCAGCCCGCGTGTCTGCCGCCAGCCCGGCGGTAATTCCGCCGGCAATCCCAATGGCTGCCGCAGCGCCCGCTGCCTTCGCCATCCGCATATCTCCGTTCGTATCGCCGATCACGGCGGCTTCAGCCGGAGATACCCCCAGCCGCCCGCAGGCAAGCAGCGCCATGTCGGGGAAGGGCTTGCCCCGCTCCACCTGATCGGTGCCGATCACGGCGGTGAAATACTGGCGGATGCCCAGCCAGCGCAGATGACTCTCGGCTGCCGCAGTTTCGTCGGCAGTCACTACGGCCATAGGCGTGCCCTGGGCTGCGCACGCGTCCAGAAAGGGCACCAGCCCGGGAAGAGGACGGACCGGACGGCTCTGCTCCAGCATCGCATCCGCTGCATTCCGGCAGGAGTCCACCAGTTCGACCGCTTCGGCCCAGGATAGGCCGAGAGAATAACCCTGCCAGGACGCAATGGCGTACAGATCGCTCATCGTGCCCATGGCGAGCGGACCGTTGCGGTCGTAATCGGTGATCTTCCCTGCGGCATCATGAACCGTTCCCAGCAGGGAGGCCCGGTGCTGCTCAGGGAAGCTTAGTCCGCGCTGCTCAAGCTTCCAGGTGAACTGGTCCAGGAAGCACTCGCCCCAGCTTCCCCAGAGGGATACGAACTGTAGTAAGGTTCCATCCTTGTCGAAGAGGATGGCCGATATGGGATAGTTTCCTTGCGGAGTGTTAAGCTCAATCACGCAGCGTCCCCCTTCATAATTTGAATAGTCAAGATGCTCTCACATTCAGATAGAAACCGCCGCCTTCATCAGACGGCAGTATATTTGTTCCTGCATGCGTAGTTCAGCCGTTCTATTTCAGGTTATCCAGTGCCGCCTGAGCCGTCTGCTGCGCTTCCTTCAGCGCCTCGGCTGCAGGGATATTCTCAATCTGCACCTTATCCGCTGCGATGGTCAGGGCATCATTAATTTTGCCGCCTGTCGGGTCCTGGAACGGAGGGGAAGCGTGAGCCGCCTGCTGCAATGGAATCTTGATCTGCGGATTGCTCTCACTGAAGGCGACGAATGCCGGATCTTTGAGTGCAGACTCACGGACAGAGATGTAGCCGGTGTTGATGGACCAGAAGGCCGTATTCTCGGAGCTTGTGAAGTAGGTCAGCCATTTCATCGCTGCCTGCTTCTCGGCGTCTCCGGCTTTGGCAGGAATACCGGCCATACTCGCCCCGGCGACAGGTTTGCCTTCGCCGGCTCCGGCCCAGCCCGGTTGCTCCATAGCGGAGACGACGCTGAAATCGAGGTCGCCCTGGTCGCCGCTGGAGCCGGTGTATCCGGCCGCCTGGCCTTTCATCACATCGTCAATTGTCTTGTACCAGTACTCCCAGCCTTGCCCGCCCGAATGAATGCGCATCGTCTTGTCCTCATGAATTGCTTTGCGGAAGAACTCCCAGGCGTCGATCCACTCCGGGGAATCAATCGTGACCTTGGTGCCGTCCTCACTAAGAATACTGCCTCCTTTGCTGAGAGCGGCATCAACCATATTGCCGGAGCCCCACATCGGTTCCCAGCCGTAGAAGGTGGTTTTGCCACCTTCGGAGATGGTCATTTTTTTCGCGGCCGCAGCGAGGTCTTCCCAGGTCTTAATCTGGCTGGCGTCTATGCCGCTTTTCGCAAAAGCATCCTTACGGTAGTACATCACCTGGGTCGATCCATACATTGGGAGGAAATACTGCTTGCCGTCAACCTGGCCCTGGTTCAGGAAGGTCTGGACGAAATCCTCTTTATTGAAGTCCGGCTGCCCGGCAATCAGCTCATCCATCGGGGCGTAATAACCCTTGCGCGCCCAATCGATATTGGAGGAGAGGACCGCCGCCGGGACCTGCCCGGCAGCAATCGCTGCCTGAAGCTTCTGTTCGGTCTCTGTATAATCCCCCTGCACGATCCCCTTGACGATGACCTCCTGCTGGGAGGCGTTGAATTTCTGAATGAGCGATTCCATATTTTCACCCAGCTTGCCGCCGAGCCCATACCAGAATTCAATCGTGACCGGTGCGCCTCCAGCCGGAGCGGCATTGGCAGCAGGGACTGCGGCGGCTGCTCCGTCCGCTGTGACTGCATTGTCGGGAGCGGCATTTCCGCCGCAAGCGGTGAGCACGGAGAGTCCGGCGATCAGGGATGCTGCAGACAACCTTTTGAAAATAGAAGAATTTCTCGCTGGAACGGTACCGTCCTTTAAAAGGATGGCGAAGCTGTTTCCACTTGATACGTTCATCATCATTCTCCTCTTGGGTATTGAAGTTTAGGGTTTAGCCTTTACTTGAGCCTGCGGTCATGTTGACACTTTGCATTATCGTTTTCTGCGCCAGCAGGAAGATTAGCAGCAGCGGGGCAATCGTGAAGGCGCTGGCGGCCATGATGAGCGGCCATTTCAGTCCGTAAGCACCTCCTTCCACGAAGAAGCTGCGCAGACCGGCCGAGACCAGCTGCAGGCTGGGGTCCTTCGTAATGAGCATCGGCCAGAAGTAATTGTTGTACTGGTCAATGAAGGTAATCAGCGCCAGTACGGCGAATGAGGATCTTGTGACCGGCACAAGGATCGTCCATAGAATCCGCATATGCGAGGCACCGTCCACTTCACCGGCCTCCACCAGCTCATGCGAGACTTGAAGGAAGGCCTGCCTAATCAGGAAGATCGAGAATATACTCACACAGTTGGAGAGAATCAGGCCCGCATAGGAGTTCAGCAAGTGTAACTCGGAGAGGACCAGGTATCCGGGCAGGTAGACTGCCGTTGCAGGAACCATATAACCGAACAGAATCACTCCGGCAAAAACGCCCTTCAGGCGGAATTTCATATGCGTCAGCGCATAAGCCATCATCCCGGAATTGATTGTCTGCAGGAGGACAATGGAGACAGCGACGAAGATACTGTTACCCATATATCTGGCGAACGGCGCCTCGTTCCAGGCAGCGGCGAAGTTGCCCCACAGCGGCACCTCAGGCCAGAGTGTGGGCGGAGAGCGCCAGATCTCATCATTGGTCTTGAGGGCACTCGTAACCATCCAATAGAACGGGAAGGCCATCAGAAGAGCAAGCGCGGCGAAAAAAATCTGGCGGACCAGCCTACTGATACGTGTGAATATAGGCAAGCGGTGAGACCTCCTTAAGGGCTGATGGTAAAGCTTCTATTGATAATGAGTGGTCCGCTTGCTGATCCCGAAAGAGAGGACCGACAGCAGCATGCAGATCAAGACCAGAACGACAGCTACGGAAGAAGCCTCTCCGATCTGGAACGATTCGAAGGCGGACTGATAATACAGATAGAGCAGAGTGCGGGTGGAGCCGGACGGGCCGCCCTGGGTCAGGACATTAATCTGGTCATAGGCCTGAAGTGCCGAGACTAACTGCACCACGAATAAGAAAAGAGTAGTCGGCGAGATCAGCGGCCATGTAATCCGCAGGAACTTCTGCACCGGGCTTGCCCCGTCCAGCTCCCCGGCTTCCAGCAGGTCGGAAGGCACATTGCGCAGCGCCACCAGATAGAAGATCATTGCCCAGCCGACCGACTTCCAGATCGTGACCAGCAGGACGCCGGTTAATGCCCATTTGGGGTCCTGCAGCCAGCCGATGGAGTCCAGACCGAAGAAGTTCAGCACCGCATTGGCAAGTCCGGCTTCAGGCTGATAGATCCAGGACCAGACGATAGACACAGCGACGGTCGGCGTCACCCAAGGCGAGAACAGCAGGATCTGATAGAGGGCTGAGCCCTTCAGCTTTCTGTTCATGAGGAGGGCCAGACCCAGTCCGAACAGGATCACCGGCAGCACACTGCCGAGACAGAAGAGAACGGTCACCCTTAGCGCTTTGTAAAAAGCGGGGTTGCTGAGCAGATCGGTATAATTCTGCCAGCCGACAAAGGTTTTCTCCGGGCTCATGAAATCCCATTCCGTGAAGCTGAGATACAGCACATACAGCAGCGGCGCGAGCCAGAACACGGCGAACGGGATCATGGCCGGCAGAGTGAACAGCACGGGCTTCAAGCCGCTGAATAACCTTGAACGTGTCATTTTCGTCCATATTCTCCATTTCCTCCACATTGGTTGATGCGGTATAATGCAGAGGACAGTTCCTCTGTTCAAAAAAAATTGTACACTCATGAGGCAGGCTTGTGGTTAAGCGGGCGTAAAGCCCGTTCGGATTTTCTGTAAAATTTGTAGGATGATTGCCGTAAAGCTGCGGTATTGTGTAAGGTAGAGAGAACGATTCTATGTGAAAATGAGGTGCCACCTGATGAAGCAGGCCGCATTCGGCGAAGAAAATCCGCACCGTTCGCCCCGGGAGCAGCTGCTCGGCCCGGTAATCGATGCCATAGCCCAGACCATGGATTTATATGGAGCAAATTATTCTTTCGGACAGCTGTACGGAGTGATGTTCTTCGAGGACAAGCCGATGACGCTGGAGGAAATGAAGCAGGTCATGAATATGAGTAAAAGCAATATGAGCTACGGAGTCCGCTCCCTGATCGCCTCCCGGATGGTCACGAAGCTTCCGGAGAAGCGTGAGCGGAAGGAGCTGTACGCAGCGGAGACGGACTTCTTCGAGGCCTTCCGGAACTTCTTCACCCTGAAGCTTCAGCGGGAGATCGATGTGATGCAGGAAGCCATGGGAGCTGCGGTCCCTGACCTCCAGGCACTGGCCTATGCAGCAGACACACCCGAAGAGGAGCGGCAGGCCTGCCTCAGAGATTTGGAGAAGCTGGAGCATGCGGCCGAGTATTATGCCTGGCTGCAGCGGTTCGTGTCGGGGCTTGCGGAGGGGGTTGTTTTTGGCGGCGAACGGGGAAGTACAGGCGAGGAAGGCGGAGTATGAGCTATGAATAATCAGATTCTTATTGTTGATGATGAGACGGATATAGTTAATCTGCTTAAAGATTATTTTGAGATAAATGGTTATAAGGTCTTAACCGCGCGGAGCGGCGGGGAGGCATTACGCAAAGTAGTGTATAATCCAGACATTATTTTACTGGATATTAATATGCCGGAAATTGATGGTCTTGAGGTGTGCACTCGTATACGGGATTTCGTATCCTGCCCTATTATATTCCTGACTGCGCAAGTGGGAGAGTCAGATAAAATTAATGGCTTTCGTGTGGGCGGGGATGATTATATTGTGAAGCCATTCAGCATTGATGAGCTTGGAGCTAGGGTAGAGGCACATCTGCGCCGTGAACGAAGACAATCTGTTAAGACACAAACCAGATTTTCAGATGATTTAGTGATCGACTATTCTTCCAGATTGGTTTACTGCAAAGGATGCCCAATATCTTTTGCCAAGAAAGAATTTGGTATTATTGAGTTGTTGTCAATGAACATCGGTCAGGTTTTTGATAAGGACCATATTTATGAAAAAGTCTGGGGCCTGGACCATGAAGGAGATAGCATCGTTGTTGCAGAGCATATCAGAAGAATTCGGTCTAAATTTAATGAGGTTAGTGATCACATATACATTTCAACAGTATGGGGTGTGGGCTATAAATGGGTAGGGTAATAAAAGGTTGGCGTAACTTATCCATTAGGGTGACATTTATGATCTATATGCTTGTATTTGTCCTTATTGCCGGACTCCTTAGTGTGATTACTATTACTGGGGCAGGCCAGATACGTAATAATATGTTTCTGAAGTATAACGACTCTTACACCTCAGCGGACATTGAGAATCCAGCCATTGTCTACAACATGAAGGACTTCAATACAGATTATTCTTATACAGATGAACAGATTATTAAGTTATGCAGTTTTCTGGACTCCTGGTCCATTTTGATATTTTTTGGGCTGGCTACCTTGTCGGCCTCCTGGTTGTTTTACCATAATAAGCTCAAACAACCGATTGGGATTTTGCGCGAAGCTTCTAATAAAATATCCAATAATGACTTGGATTTTCATATTCCGCACTATAGTGAAGATGAAATGGGGCAGCTGTGCAGGTCTTTTGAGAGCATGAGAGCTGCTTTGGAGGATAACAACCGTCAGATGTGGCGTTCTATAGAGGACAGAAAACAGTTGAATGCAGCTTTTTCACATGATCTCCGGACACCGCTGACAGTATTAAGAGGTTACGCGGATTTTTTAAATAGATATCTGCCAGAAGATAAAATAAGCAAGGAGAAGCTACTGGATACCATAACAACCATGAGTATACATATATTACGGCTGGAGAATTATGTGCAAATTATGGGCGAGGCCCAAAAACTCGAAGATATCTCGGTAGCATGGACCCAAGTAGAGGTTTCCGTTTTTTTGAAACAACTAAGCAGTTTGGCTGAATTTCTGGCACGGGAACATTCATTGGAATTATCATTTGAAAATCAAATCGCTGAACAATCGTTGAACATTGATACAGGAATGGTTACCAGGATATACGAAAATATGATTGCCAATTCGCTTCGTTATGCAAGTCAGACGATTTCTGTACGATTTGAATTTGTTAAAGGATTCTTTTCGATTACAGTTAATGATGATGGCAAAGGGTTCTCAAGTCAGGATCTGAAGCTTGCTACCACGCCATTTTATACAAGCAAGGCGGAAGATGAGGAGAGCCATTATGGCATGGGGTTGAATATTTGCAAGGTACTGGCTGAGAAGCAAGGGGGCAGTATTCAGCTAACGAACAATAAGTCAGGTGGCGCCTGTGTGAAAGTTTCGATTTTGCTGCACCAAAGTTGATAAATAATAGATAACTATTGGATATCCTTTCCTAGAGAACCACTTAGGGGAGGATATTTTTGTATCCACGTATAAAGGGAGGCGCCGATATGATTCTGGAAGGAAAGAAATTATGTAAATATTATGGCAGTGGAGAAGGTCAAGTGAAGGCAATCCACAATGTTGATTTCTCAGTGGCGAAAGGTGAGTTTATCTCTATTGTTGGACAGTCTGGTGCAGGCAAAAGTACATTAATGCACATCATTGGGGGGTTGGATGCTCCTACAAGCGGTGAGGTCATCATAAATGGGACTTCCATTTATACATTGCCAATGAGTCAACTAGCAGTGTTTCGCCGCCGCCAGATTGGATTTGTGTTTCAGGCTTTTAATTTGGTACCCTCACTTAATGTGTGGGAGAACATCATTTTACCCATTGGGCTGGATGGGAAGAAAGCAGATGTTACCTATATTGAAGATATTTTAAATACTTTGGGGATCTATGAAAAGCGGGCCAGTCTGCCCACAGTATTGTCTGGCGGCCAGCAGCAAAGGGTGGCAATTGCCCGTGCATTGGCAGCTAGACCGGCTATTGTGCTCGCAGATGAACCCACAGGAAATCTCGATAGCCGTTCTAGCAATAACGTTTTGGATTTGCTGCGTTTATCCGTAGAGAAATATAATCAGACTTTGATTGTTGTAACGCATAATGACGAAGTGGCTAAGCTTGCAGGTCGGACTGTTCGAGTGGTGGACGGTTCCATAGCAGTAGAGGTAGAAGGATGAAAAATACGATTACTGTCCACAATGTATCCCTGAAAAATCTACGTCATCACAAAAGCCGGACCTTATTGACTGTAGGTACAGTTGCTTTAGCCGTAGCCTTAATTTTTGTGGTGCTGACTTATTTTTACTCTGACGACCAGAGGAGCAAGCGAGAAGCGATTAATGAGTTAGGTGCCTATCATGTGCAGTATGAGCATTTGTTGCCGGAGCAGCAACAAGCTATTGAGAATAATCCGAAGATAAAAAAGCACTATGTTTCCTATATCAGTAAAAATGTTAAGTCGGACACGTTTGAAAAATTAAATATTAATATGGCTATAAGTTATATAGAGGGAATTAATGAAGGACTGATTCAATTAATGCAAGGGAGGGCTCCGGTCACTGACGACGAAATTGTATTGGATAAATGGGTAATTGAGGAACTTGGCTTTTCTCCTAATATAGGAGTAGTAATTCCATTGAATTTGCAAGTTATGAATGCAGGGGAAACAGAACATATAACAAAAAAATTTAAGCTAGTTGGCATTATTGATGATATCGCCGTACGTAAAACGGTTAGAGCTGGTCTAATGTTTATTTCTCAAAACCTTTCCAGGCAATATAGTCCTAACCCGGATGTTGTTCTATTTGCTCTTTTGAATTCAGACTTTAATGCTTCATCTACGGCTCACAAAATTGGTGAGGGCTCTCAGCTAAAAGATGATCAAATACAAATAAATGAACGTTACAATGGCGCATATGAGCAGAATCCGTTAACTATTCTGAAAGTAACCCTTGTTGTGTTTGTAATTATAATTAGTGCAGCCATGGTTATTTATAACATATTCAATATATATATATCAGAGCAGATCCGTTTATTTGGGATGATGAAAGCAATAGGAATGACTCCTAATCAACTGCGAAAGATGATTCTTACGGAAGGACTTATGATTCCGCTGGTTGGGAGTTCTATGGGGCTTTTGCTGGGTGTAGGGGGAAGTGCAGCATTTATTCCCTTCTTAGGAAATATGGCTAGTGGTAGCTCCGAATTATATGTTCAACTGTCTCCTAACATTGCTTGTATTGCTTTAATTACAGGCCAGATTCTCGTTGTATTTTCTGTTTATATTCCTGCTAAAAAAGTAGGAAAAATTACGGAGATTGCAGCTATTCGTTATAATCCCGCTGAAGACTTGGGAAAGAGAAGTCATAAGACCAAAAAAAAATTCAAAAACTCAATTAGCGGTTTTGCTCTGGTATTGGCACAAATGATCCGATACCGTAAACGTACTTGGGTTACCATAACATCGATTACCCTGACAGGACTTATTTTTGTGGTCACTTGGAGTATTCTTAGTAGTATTAATATTAATAATATGGCTGGAAGTATGGTGCCTGGTGATTATAAATTAAGTACTGCTGCTTACCGTGGAACTGATGTAAACCTAGATCTGTTAAATAACAAAGTTATAAACCAAGTAGATGCTATTACTGGTGTCAAGACAGTATTAACAGAAATGTATGATGTCTTGATCTATAACAAACAAGATGCAAACCTTCATCTCAAGGACATGGCGAGTATGAAAAACCCGGAAATTCGTACGGATATTTATGCTTACGATGATGGCTTAATGAAAAATACACTCAAGATGCTCGGGAAAGATGATTCTATGCTTACAGAACTGAGAAATGGTGATAATCTCATTGCGGTCGCGGAAGATGGAAGGTACAAAGTGGGTGATAAAATACGATTGGCAAAGTATGGAGAAGGAAAGAAAGAACGTGTATTCACTATTGTCGGTGTATTGCCCAATTATGTTACGTATAAAGGTAGTACTTCAGAGGGGGGAGCTCTTATTGCGCATCAGAACCTGTTTAAACGATTGGACTCAGATCAACGTATTAAGCAGATTAGTGTTTTAGCCGATCAAGGCCAACAAGGGAAGGTAGAGCAAACCCTCAAAGGGATTGCAAATGCCGATCGGAGAATAACATTCACTTCTTTTCAAGAAATATATCAAGAGTTCAATGGAATGAAGAAAGTGCTTCAATTGGCGGCTAATGGTCTTATTTCAGCATTAATGATTATTAGCATATTTAATTTAATAAATTCCAATTTAACGAGCATGAATTCTAGAAAGCGGGAAATTAGCTTAATTGAAGCTATTGGACTGTCGCGGAGTCAGCTGATTTTACAATTAGGCAGTGAAGGCTTAATGGTGATCCTAATCAGTCTGGTGTTCACTTTTTCACTGGGCATTCCAGCAGGATATTTTGGCGTTGAAATTTTCAAGCAATCCGCCACCTATGTCCAATATCAACTGCCAATGACAGCCATGCTAACCCTATTATTCGCCTATTTTATAGTTCAAGTAGGGACTACCTTTTATATGCAGTGGCGCTTAAGCAAGGAGAGCTTGATGGAACGAATCCGGTTTAGTGAATGAGCGAGGGACAGCAAATAGTTTAATATAATCTTGAAGGGGGAAATAATAGTGTTTCAACCTAAAGTGAATTCTACAAAACCCATTTACAGTATATTAGTTTTGGTAATTGTTATTGCATTATCGTTAACAGCATGCGGAAGTAAAAAGGGGGATGGGATTTCTCCTGAGTATCATGGCGTAAAATACACAGGTCAAGGAGATGTGGAAACAAAAGTTAATGTGGTTATTTATAATGAAGATGATATTTTGTTTCTTCAGACCGTTAAGATTATTGATGATAACCCCACAGTCTGGAAAGCACTTCAGGCCATTTCAGACAATGCTGAACAGGGGATGCTAATCGAAAAGGATCAGAAAGGACAAATAATTAAGGTAGGTGATATAAAAAATGATAAAGAGAAGCACTGGAAACTTTTTATTAATAATACTATTGAAGAGGGAGATATTGAGAAAGTAGGGCTTGACGAGAACCAGCCGCTAACATTGAGATACTCTAACGATTAGTCAATGTACGGGGAGGGATCATGCTATAATATTGCCCAGGGGATGTTCTTATAAATGATAGAACGGGAGACCCCTCATAAACCTGTTTTTAGGGAAAAGGGATGACGCGGCTTGAAGCATAAGGGGAAAATGAATCAGTTATATGTGGTGGGAATAGCACTCTTATTTGTTTATTTATTTTGGGGAGGCACCTATGTCGGCATGAAGATTGCCATCGAGACGATGCCGCCCTTTCTGATGGCAGGGGTCCGCTTTTTCACGGCAGGTGTGGTCCTGTACCTCATTGCCAGAGTAAGCGGAGCGAAGCGTCCGGCCGGGCGTGAATGGCGATCCTCCGCGATTGTAGGTGCCTTGCTGCTGCTTGGGGGCAACGGGGTAGTAGCCTGGTCAGAGCAAAGAGTCTCTTCCTCCATCGCTTCGCTCATCGTAGCGGCGGTGCCTGTCTGGATGATGCTGATGGGTTGGCTTGGACGCGGCGGCAAACGGCCGAATACCGGAGTCATCGCAGGAATTGTTCTTGGACTGCTCGGCATCGCCGTGCTGGTCTTCCAGCCGGGGAAGGGAGAGGGCGGTACCGCTACCGATATGATTGGCATTATTACCTTGCTGGCAGCTTCCATAAGCTGGGCGGCAGGGTCTATGTACTCCCGAAGCGCAACCATGCCGGGTTCACCTTTGATGTCAACGGCTGCTCAGATGCTAACAGGAGGCGCGCTGCTGGTGATTTTCTCCTATTTTACCGGCGACTGGTCTCGGTTTGAACTCTCCGGCATTTCTATGCGCTCTTACCTGGCTCTGGCCTACCTGATCACTTTCGGCTCCATTGTCGGCTACACAGCCTATATCTGGCTGCTTAAGAATGCTGACGCTACCCTCGTCTCCACGTATGCCTTCGTGAATCCGGTAGTCGCTGTGCTGCTTGGCTGGCTGCTGGTAGGCGAACAGCTTACCTTGAACACCCTGATCGCTGCCGTGATCATTATCGGGGCTGTGGTTTTGGTGACTCTTTTCCGAAGTAAGCCACAGCCGGCGGCTACTCAAGCAGCGCTTGATATACAACCGCCGCAGCAGTCGGTACACTGAGAGCGAATAACCACATTCTGCTGACTGTTCAGGTACGCTATTATTAAGCTGTATTTCATATCTTATAACAGCAACAGCCGGTACTCTATTAGAGCATCCGGCTGTTTCAGCATGCCTTTATTCCATTTCACGGAGCCTTTCGACGATCGGGCTGCGGGCGAGCGGCTTATAGGCGCTTAAGGTGATGAGATAAGAGAGGACTGCCAGGATAGGGATGATCAGAATAAACGGCAGCCACATCATCCGGAATTCCATGTAGGCCATCCCTGCGGTAATGCCCCTTGCCGTCCAGTAAGTCAGCAGCACACCTATAGTAGAGGTAAGCAGCACAGTGAGAAGCACGGTGTACATGCCTTCGTAGACGAGCATACGCTTGAGCTGCTGTTTGGTCATTCCAATGCTCTCTAGAACGGCAAATTCATGCCTGCGTGCGATCACTCCGGTCAGGACAGAATTAATGTAATTAAGCAGGCCAATAAGTGCAATTACGAGACTCAGTCCATACCCTATAATCTGAAAAATATGGATATTATCACTTAACTCCTCCCTGTAATCTTCTCTTGATTTCAGCTGCAGAGCATCCAGCGGGCGGATAGCCTCCCTGATCAATTGCCCCGTTTCGTCAAGCTTGCCTGGGGCTGCATTCAGGGTAAGCGAGAGGATGTCTGCTGGAGTCCCGCTCTCCAAAGTGGCTTGCCGGAGTTCGGCTGCAGGCAAAAAGGCATTGTAGCCGTTACCGAAATACGTTTGACTGGTTGCTGCATAGAAAGCATTATATTTCAGCACGGCCATCACTTCGTATCTCCTCTTTAATCCGGAATAGCTGATTGTATCCCCGGGATGATAGTAGCTTGTATAAGAACCTGGCCCTGTAAGAGTCTCCGCCACCAGTATGTAATCTCCGGAATCGAATTGTTCCTTGTTAAAGTGACCTTCAAGTATATCCTGATCTGCGAGATCGTACCAACCGGAATCAAGCCCGTAGAGTTGGGTATGCACTTTGGCGGGAAGGGCAGAAGGAGTGGCTGAAGACTCGGCTGAAGCACGGACAGAATCATCCGGAGGATAAGAGAAGAGGGTATAATATACTTTATCGATACTTTCCACACCGTCCAGATGCTTCAGCTTCGCACACAGTTCCTCGGACAACTCGGTTTCATTGACTGAGCGTTCCCCCTCCTGCTGGACAATTCCCTTGTTGTGAATCATATAATCTCCATGAATATATGCACTGAGATATTTATTGACATCCATAGAGGAGATCACCGTAAATATCGTGTTAAATAGCAGAATGCTTAAGAAGAGCGAGGATAGCATCAGGCTCAGCTTCTTCTTGCTCCGGAACAGGTTGGAGAACGACATCCGGTATAGTCTGGCTCCATGCCTGGATGGCTTGAGGGTTCTTTTTCCGCTATTCTGAACGCCTGAGAATTTAACGGCTTCCACCGGGGCGATGTCCGCTGCCAGCCGGCCCGGCTTATGCGCTGCGATCCACACGGTCAGGAAGGAGAAGAGGGCTGCCCCTGCAAATATCCATGGACTGGATGAAAGAGAATTTCCTTTTAACTCCCCGGATAGCGAAGTGGTCAGAGGTGTAACCCATCTGCCGGTCATATAGCCGGAGCTAAGGCCGAACGGCAGGGCAATGAGGTACAGCAGCCTGGCTTGAATAGCGATGATTCTCCTCAGTTGTCTCGGGGTGGTGCCAATCATTTTCAGCAGGCCGTAGAACTTCACATCCCGGACCACCGAAATATAAAAAATATTGTAAATAAGCAGGTAGCCGCTAAGCATAATGATAAAGATAACTGCGGCATATGGAAGGATATTCTCAACATTTTCCGCCAAAGATACGCTGGAGTAGGCCCAATTGATCCCGATAGGAGCCGTAATACTCGTATCAGCTAGAATCCTGTTCATTTTTTTCTCAATATGAAATGAATTGTTGAACATGACACTCAGTTCTGAGGTGTTTACGTAGGATCCGCTTTCCTTCGATTGTACGGGATCAATGTCTGAGAGGTTTTTATCGGTAAAGGCCTTGGAGACAAAAGCCAGACCCGCCATCGCCAATTGCTTGTCCGCTTCATAATAGCCCGACAAGGTGAATTTGCGGTTAATGATCCGTTCTCCGGTATCGATCTGCAGTGTGATTTCCTTCCCGAGCTCCGGCTGCACCCCTAGCTTGCCCAGAACCCAGGTATTCAGGGCAACCTCATTCTCTCCGGCAGGCAATCCCCCTTCAACAAATTCTATGAAGCCGTGATCAGCGTAATTCTGGTCAACCTGCAGCACCTCAACCCGGTCCTGGTCGAACACTTTATTATGTAATATGCCGGAATTAAGGGAGAGAGAGGATTGTTTAATGGAAGGGTGCTTCAGCAGCGTCTCCACTTGTTCCGGGCTAAGATATTTAAACCCTCCGTGAAAGTCACTTCCGACTGTCTTCATCTGTGCGTATTGCATGGATTGGTTAAGGCTTAGAGCCATGGTGAAAATGGAGGTGATGAGCAGTGTAGTCAGTATAATGGCGCAGATGGCAGCCAGATTCCGCAGCCGGTTGGCTCTCAGGCTAGTCATCGCCAGATTTAATATGGTCTTCCGGTTGTTCGTCGCGATCATAACCGGCTCTCCCCGTGGGCCTGCGCCGATCCCAGGGCAAGCCTGCCGTCCTCAATGCGGATGATCCGGTCCGCCATCTGTGCAATGCTCTCGTTATGTGTGATCATTACAATGGTCTGGTCGAATTTGACACTGAGCTGTTTCAGCAGGATAAGTACCTCCTGGCTGGTCCTGCTGTCCAGATTGCCGGTGGGCTCATCGGCCAGAATAATGGAAGGTTTGGTGGCAAGCGCTCTTGCGATAGCTACACGCTGCTGCTGGCCTCCGGAGAGCGCAGAAGGCAGGTTACCAACTTTCTCCTGAAGCCCCAGACTTGTGATGATCAGGTTCAGATATTCCTGGTCAATCTGGCCGCCGTCAAGCTCAATGGGCAGGACGATATTTGCCAGCACACTCAGGATCGGCACCAGGTTATAACTCTGGAAGACAAATCCTACAGAACGGCGTCTGAAGATGGTCAGTTTCTCATCACTCATCTGAAAAATATCATGCCCGTTGACATAAACCTTGCCCTCTGTAGCCCGGTCCAGACCGCCAAGCATGTGAAGCAGCGTGCTTTTTCCGCTACCGCTCGTCCCGACGATTGCCACGAACTCCCCTTTTTCTACATTTATAGACACGTCATCCAGGGCTTTGACCGTATGCTCTCCTTTTCCATAATATTTCTTGAGATTCTCTATTCGTAGAATAGACATGTTATATTCCTCCTGTGCGTATGTTTGTATCCACCTCTACAAGGTATCAGACAAATCTAACAGGAGAGTGTCTGAAATCTGACGGAATGGACATATTCAGAATAGCGGCAGGAAGATCGAGAACACAGTGCCTTGTCCGGGAACAGAAGCAGCTTTCATATGTCCGCCTTGAGCGGTGATGATCTCCCGGGCCAGGAATAGCCCAATTCCCACACCTTCTGAATCGCACACATTCTTTCCCCGGTAGAACCTCCTGAAAATTTGGGGCAGCTCTTCCTGGGAGATTCCACGGCCGGTATCTGCGATATCCAGGCGTATAAACATCTCATTTGCTTCCGCAGTGATATGGATACTGCCCCCTGGTTCTGAATATTTCACAGCATTCTCCAGCAGATTGAATAACACTTCGGTTGTCCATTTGGGGTCGTAGCACGCTGTGATGTGAGGTTCACAGTTTATACTGATAGTGATGCGGCTGTTCTCTGCCTGGATTAGGATCTGGGAGACTGCTTCAGAAACCGCACGGATCACAGGACAAGGCTCCAGGCGCAAAGAGATCATGCCCGTCTCCAGCCTGGACAGTTTGATCAGGGATTGGATCAGCCAGTCGAGTTTTTCCGACTGTTTTTTAACTTGTACAGCAAGCTGAAGCGCATGTTCATCATTCACCAGACTTTCCTCAAGCAACTGGCTGTAGATCATAATATTGGATAAGGGCGTTTTGGTCTGGTGGGAGATGTCGGAGATCAGTTCTTTAATTTTGTTCTTTTCCGTTTCCAGATTCTGTCCGTTCACTCTTGCAATCTCTATGTACCGCATTAATTTATGTTCTATGGAGGAGAGCAGGGTTTCTTCATAATTATAGGTGGGCTCACGCCCGTGAGTAGCATTGTCTACCAATGTCTCTACCTTTCCCATGAAAGAAGTAACCATATTCCGGAGCGACCGGAACCAGGCACCTCCTAGGATCAGCATGCAGATTATGAATAGAAGAGAGAGTCCAAGCAGCGATGAACCAGTGATCTCCAGTAATATAATACAAGTCGCATATACCAGCACCAGAATGATAAAAGCTGCAGCAAATGCCAGATTCACCAATTGGTTAAGCGGCAGCCGTTCTTGTCTCTTCATAGAACAGGACCTTCTGTCCATGTATACCCTAAACCATATACAGTCTTGATATATTGAGGCGAAGAGGGATCCTCTTCGATCTTGGCCCGCAATCTTTTGATGGCTACCGTTAGTGCATTCTCATCCACGAATACCGCCTCCTGGCTCCACGTTTTGTCGATCAGCTGCTCACGGGTCAGAATGTTTCCCCTATTCGTTACCAGTATGCGCAGCAGTTTCTGTTCGGATTTGCTCAGCAGCAGCGGCCGGCCGTTCTTGAAGTACTCCATTTTGCCAAAATCAAATTCAAGCAGGCCTACAACGATCCTCTCACTGGTAAGCGCATCACTTCTTCTCAGAACGGCCATTACCCTGGCCCGCAGAATCATCAGACTGAACGGTTTGGTAATATAATCATCAGCCCCCAGAGCAAATCCGGTTACAATATCCGGTTCCATGTCGTTGGCCGTCAGGAAGATAATCGGCACCTGCGAGGTTCCGCGGATTCTTTCGCAGTAATCCAGTCCGCTTCCGTCTGGAAGGTTCACATCCAGCAGAATGAGATCGATTGGGGTTGAGGAGATAATCTGATCAGCCATTGCCAGTGAATAGGCTTGTTCAATATGCAATTCATTATGGGCAAGTGACAGGGCTATCCCCTTGTTCAAGCTTTGATCGTCTTCAACGATGAGTAGTGTCTTCATGGGCATGACTCCTTTAGTAATCAGGCATTCTCCCAATATTATGGCCAACCCTGGAATATCCTGCAAGTGGGGCGGTGCAGTCTTGATTCGTCGGACAATAAAAAGGCATCTCCATGGTAGAAATCTACCTTGAACTTCTTGTCCCCAAAGCCTTGGACTACTTGTATCTCCCTCAGCAAACCCCAGTGCAGCGATCTTCATTACATATTTGTACATCCATGAGCTGTTGCTTACATCGCTGAAGCCTTTTTTTCTCTTCAGCATGCTAAACTTTCAGGATATATAGCCGCCCCCAGTCCTGCAACCATCCCCGACTAAGGTCCAGTACATAAAACCGTCCACAGTCTGTTTTGAAAGATGCGGGATTGCCCTAGAATAAGGGTATAAGAAAGAGAGCAGCGAAAGGCGGTGATAACAAATGCAAAGAAACAAAGGTAACGGACTTGCGATTGCGCTGATTGTAATCGGAGCGGTAATGCTGCTTGGCATTCTGCCTCACTTGATTTCAGGAATTTTCGGTATCCTGTTCCCGGCAGTGCTGGTGGTGCTCGGATACTACGGAATTAAGAGCGGCCGCAAGATTATCGGCTGGGTGGTGCTGTTCATCGGTGTCATGTCCCTGATCTCCAAGCTTTCCTGGATTATCGGTCCGCTGCTGGGTATTGCTCTGGTAGTGTGGGGCATCTCGGTACTCAGGGGCAAACAAAGCAGAACATACTAATACACACAGTCCATACTTATTAAGAAGCAGGGAGGGAGCAGGAAATCATGAGTGTTTTTCGCAGAATGAGGGACATCACCGTAGCCAACTTGAATGAACGACTGGAGCAGAGCCAAGATCCGGTGAAGCTGATTGATCAATTTCTACATTCAACCCGTGAAGAGATCGGGGAGGCCGAACGGCTGTACCAGCAGTACGCTTCTCATACGAAGCAATTGCAGCAGCAGGTGAATCAGGCCACCGCCATGAGGAACAAACGTGAAGAGCAGGCGCTCCTCGCACTCAAGGCAGGCGAAGATCATCTGGCCAAGCTGGCATTGCAGGAGAAAATTATCCACGAGGAAAAGCTGGAGCAATACAGCGGG
Organism: Paenibacillus sp. FSL M7-0896; assembly: GCF_037975415.1. NCBI lineage: Bacteria > Bacillati > Bacillota > Bacilli > Caryophanales > Paenibacillaceae > Paenibacillus > Paenibacillus sp. FSL M7-0896. Next base: position 6,150,212 of record NZ_CP150250.1, on the reverse strand, counting down.
CTGCTGGAGACGAGCCAGCAATCACTTTTCGAACTGGAATCCCAGCTGAACGAGCTCAAAATGGAGTATCAGACGGTATATAGCAAACGCCAGTTCTATGCAGCACGGATGGAGTCGCTGCGGCTGCAGCAGCGCATGAATCAAAGAGCCGGTGCTTATGGCGGCGGAGATGTTCCCAAAATGTTCGGCCGTCTGGAAGACAAGATGAACGACTGGGAGCTAGAAGCCAAAAGCCTGAGCGACTTGCGCCGGATGGGACAGGAATATGCGGTGCAGGCCGGAGAGACCGTGGCAACCGTACTCGAAAGAGAAATGGCCCGTCTAAAGGAGAAGCTGAACAATGATGGCAGAAAGGAGTAGTAGTATGACCCGATTGTATCGTTCAACAAGAGACAAAGTAATGACTGGGCTGGCAGGCGGATTGTCCGAGACTCTCGGCATTGACTCTACACTGTTCCGGATTCTGCTGGTGATCAGTATTCCATTTAGCGGTGGAGCTACAATTCTCGTATACTTTATCGCAGCAATGGTGATTGCCAAGGAGCCTAACCAGTACAATCCCTTCGGTCCCGGACCGGGTGGGCCGGGCGGCCCGTACGGCGGACCCTACTCCGGCGGACCTGAATATGGCCGCGGACCACAGGCTCCGCACCAAGGACCTCAGGGATATGGCCCCTATGGCGGACAGCCGGGCTACAATCCCGGTTATGAGAAGGCAGGCGCTCATGCGGCTCCTGATTCCGGCCTGGATGCCATGATGAAGGATATCGAGAAGAAGGCACTGCAAAAAGAAGTGGAAGAGCTCAAACAAAAACTTGCTAAATACGAGAAGGGAGAAGTGTAAATTATGGGAGTATTCAAACGGATTAAAGATATGACTAAGGCGTCGGTAAATGATATGTTGGATAAGGTAGAGGACCCGATTGTGATGCTGAATCAGTATCTGCGCGATATGGAGGCTGAGATTCATGAGGCTGAAGTAACGGTAGCGAAGCAGATGGCTAATGAACGCCGTATGAAACAGCGTGTGGACGAAGCTGCCAAGGTTGCCGGACAACGTGCTGCACAGGCTGAGCTTGCGCTGAAGAACGGGCAGGAGGAAGTTACCCGCAAGCTGCTGGAAGAGAAAATCTACTTCGACCAGAAGTTTACCGAGTATGGCGAGCTTCACGCACAGGCTGAAGTACAGGCCAAGGAACTGGTGCAGCAGCTTCATGATATGAAGGATGAGTTCTACAAAATGCGCAACAAACGCAATGAACTGGTATCCCGCGCTCAGATGGCTAAGGCCAAGAAGCAAATGTCCCAGATCAGCAACGTACATTCCATCGAAAGCGGAAGTGCCTCCCTTGGTTTCCACCGCATGGAAGAAAAGATCATGCAGCTCGAAGCGGAAGCAGATGTGATGCGCGCTCCGTATAGCCCTTCGGCAACCGCATATGCTAAGCCGGTAGATCCTGAGAAGGAACTGAAAGTGGAGGAGCAGCTTGCCGCACTCAAGAACAAGCTGAACTCAACTCCTGCAGCCCCTCCTTTGAATAAAAAAGAACAATAATCCCTGTTCCTAAAGAGCAGCCGGATATGATATGCTGATCAAGGTAAAGCCATACGGTATGGATTCTCCATACCGGTATGGCTTTTGTAGCGGATGCAGTATGTTGAAGATGTAGCTTCGCGATACTTCAGCTAAGGCTTACGAGGTCAGTTTTGCTTCAAATATAAGAATTGATATGCTGTGCAGGAGGTGCGGAAATGGATAAACGGAACCGTTTGATTGCCATCGGATTGATTGGTGTAGGCTGCTTGATGATATTTGGCAAATGGATCGGCTTCTTCTCCATTGTCGCACTCCTGTTCCTGCTGCTGGGAATCTACCAGACGACGTCGGGCAAGGTCAAGCAAGGTTATAAGCTAATGGGAGTCGGAGCAGTCCTGCTGTTGCTGGATCATTTGCTGCTGGTGCTTGGCATCTGCCTGCTTTCGCTGGGGATGTTCTTTGTCAAATCGAAAAGAATGCAGCGCAAGGCGGGGTTTGTGCAGAAGCAAAGCTTTTCTTCCAGATTCGACTGGGATCTCTCGCCGTGGGTGATGCGCAGTCTGAGCGCCTGGCATGTGCTGGGCGAGGTGGATGTGGATCTTTCACTGGCCATGGCGGAAGAGCAGGAGACGATTATGCTGTATCAGGGGATTTTTGGCGATGTGGACATTCTGCTGTCTGAGGATTACGGAGTGGAGATTGAGGCATTCGTACTGTTCGGCTCGATTGAGTCCGGCAGTAACCGCGATACGGGGATGCTGAACCGGCTGAACTGGAAGTCACCTAACTATGACAGCTGCGAGCATAAAGTGAAGTTTAACATTTCTTATCTGATGGGGGATCTGGACATACGCTTCCCCTAAGAGTATGTTAGGGCCAAGAGAGAAGGGAGAGCTCCCGGCATGGACAAAAAAAGCAGTAATATGGTAACGCGCAGTATGGGTGAGGGAGCTCTGTTCTCTTTGTTCATGCTGCTCGTTATTACATATATTATGTATACATATGGGCTACTACGGCCGTTCGAGGATTGGCGGATTGGCATAAGGACAGGATTGACGCTGATTCTGTTGCCGATGGCTTTCGGAATCGGGTACGGCTTCTATCAGGGCTTCCGCAGCAAGCGCAAGCTGGAATTACTGCGGGCTACCCTGGTCGCCTGGGAGAAAGGCAATCTTACCCCGGCTATGCCGGACCTGGGCAACGATGAGCTGGGGCGGCTCGGGGAACAGCTCGGGCGGATCAGCGGCAAGTGGGAGAATCAGGTTAATACGCTGCAACGGCTCTCCACCAATAACGCGAAGCTTGCCGAGCAGGCCCGGGTCACGGCAATCATCGAGGAACGGCAGCGGCTGGCACGGGAGCTGCATGATGCGGTATCGCAGCAGCTGTTCGCCATCTCGATGACGGCAACGGCAGTAGGCCGGACGCTGGAGAAGGACTTCGACAAGGCACAGCGGCAAATCGCGCTGATCGAGGAGATGTCTGCAGTAGCCCAGTCCGAGATGAGGGCGCTGCTGCTGCACCTGAGACCGGTGTACCTGGAAGGTAAGGGGCTGGAAGAAGGTCTGCAGGAGCTGATTAAAGAACTGAAGATCAAGGTGCCGATTGATATTCTGTTCGAGATGGATCAGGGAGTAGAGCTGCTGAAGGGCGTGGAGAATCATTTGTTCCGTATTGTGCAGGAGGCTATCTCCAATACGCTCCGCCATGCCAAAGCGGAGAAGATGGAGATCCGCCTGCACCGCCGGGGTGATACCGTCCGGCTCACGCTGCGCGATGATGGAATCGGGTTCGAGATGGATGACAGCAAGCAGACCTCTTACGGTCTGTCGAATATGCAGGAGCGGATTACAGAGATCGGGGGCTCGATCCAGTTCATCACTGCTCCCGGCAAAGGCATGCGGATTGATATTACCGTACCGGTAGTCAATGAATAGGGGGCAGGTGTAACGATGGAGATAGAAGAAGATAATGCAATCAAGGTCCTGCTTGTAGACGATCATGAGATGGTCCGGATCGGACTTGCTGCGGTGCTTGGCACCGAGGATGGCATTGAAGTCGTCGGCGAAGCGGGAAGCGGCGAGGAGGGCATCCGTCTGGCCCAGGAGTATACGCCGGATGTGGTGCTGATGGATCTGGTGATGGACGGCATGGACGGAATCGAGACGACTAGACAGCTGCTGAAGCTGTACCCGGATTGCAAGGTGATTGTGTTGACCAGTTATTTGGATGATGAGAAGATGTATCCGGTGATTGAAGCGGGAGCCTTCAGTTACCTGCTCAAGACCTCACGGGCCAGCGAAGTTGCAGATGCGATCCGGGCAGCCGCCAGAGGCCAGTCCGTGCTGGAGTCGCAGGTGGCGTCCAAGATGATGAACCGGTTCCGTTCCAATGCAAGAGGAGAGGCACCGGCTTACAAAGAGCTTACCGAACGCGAGATGGAAGTGCTGAAGCTGTTAGCCCAGGGCAAATCCAACCAGGATATTGCTGATCAATTAATTATCGGAATCAAGACGGTGAAATTCCATGTCACGAATGTTCTTGCCAAGCTGGGGGTTGAAGACCGGACTCAGGCGGCTATTTATGCATATAAGAATGGACTGGCGGAGTAAGCACGGTCTATGGAAGCCATGGAGCACTTTCAAGCGAGTCCGCCCGGACGATCTTGGAAGTGTTTTTGCATGCGTTCGTATATCTTTCTCTGAAATTGGATAACCTGTCTAGTAGATTACTAGATCGGTTGAGAGGGAGATGCGAAGTGGGGAATAAAGGGCAGAGTAAGGGGATACTGGTGTTGGTGCTGGCAGGGATATGTGCGCTGATGCTCCTGAGCGGATTCCGAAGCGCGGAACCCGCAGGAAGAAGCGGTGTACAGAGTGCTGATGCTTCTACAGCTGCCGTAGAGCTTCAGGAATCCCTTGCCCTGCTGACCACCCTGGGCGGACAGGCCTCCGCTCCCGGCGCGCCGCTCCGGCTCGTATTGAAATGGCAGGGGGAATACAGCGGCGAAGAGGCTGCTGAAGCTGCCGTACAGAGCCTTGCCACCCGGCTGGGGCTGGGTGAAATGAGCAGCGCAGATGAGGAAGGGCACCGGGCCTGGCGTTCTGCCGCGCAGCTCAGTGGAGGTACACAGGTCTCCCTGTTCTGGAGTGAGCTTGGCGGCGGGCGCAGCTACTGTATTGTTACGCTGGAGACGGCGGATCTTCTGGGCTCCCCGGAGCTGCCGGCCGCAGCGGCGGCCGCCGGAGAGGCGATGCTGCAGGCGGGAATTGCTGCGGAATGGAATGCTTCGCTGCAGGCACCTGCGAAGGAGCAGGGCGGAACGCAGGCAGCACTCCTTGCTACGGAGCAGCTACTGGCTGTACCGCTCCCCGGTATTCGGGCAGAGGAGAGTTACGCCGACATCTCCACCTCCAGTCATTCGTATAGTGTGCCGGGTCTTCAACGCACAGTCAGCAGCGGTAACCACAGCCTGGCCCTCCAGCTGGCAGTTCACAAGAACGTCAACGCGGACGAGAACCGGATAACCCTTGGAATGCCATTAATTACAATCGAATACTGAGGTTAAATGACGTAATATAAGCGTAATCCGGTGAAGGCATAAGAAAGAGTAATGGAAAAGTGCGAAATCCCGAGAAAAACTGTCAGGAATGTGATGGCATCCTCCGTGCAATTATGATAAAATGACATCACGCCTATAGTCGTATGTTGTTTCATACCAGGCGATGAGAATGAATGTCAACTATATTACATACAGAGAGATGAGGAGCCATGGCTGAAAATCAAACCCTTGATGCACTGCATACACCCGGTGCTGTATTCTTTATCTTCGGTGCAACCGGAGATCTGGCCCGGCGTAAGCTTTTCCCGGCGATTTACAGTTTGTACCGTGAAGGCAAGCTGACCCAAGATTTTGCGGTCATTGGCGTGGCTCGGCGTCCCCGTACCCAGGATGAGTTCCGGGAAGATGTGAAAGAATCCATCCGCGAGTTCTGCCGTTATCAGGCAGGTGATGCTGCGGAATGGAACGAGTTCGTACAGCATTTTGAATACAAGTCACTCGACATCAATAATATTGACGGCTTCCGTGAGCTGAATGAGCAGACGGAGCGTCTGGAAGAGAAATTCCATATTCCGGGCAACCGTATGTTCTATCTGGCGCTTGCGCCTGAGCTGTTCGGCAGCGTATCCTTCAACCTCAAGGCAGGCGGGATGCTGCAGGCCAGAGGCTGGAACCGTCTGGTCATCGAGAAGCCGTTCGGCTATAATCTCGAATCCGCTGAGGAACTGAACGAACAGATCCGTCAGGTCTTCAAGGAAGAGGAGATCTACCGGATTGACCACTACCTGGGTAAGGAAATGGTTCAGAATATTGAAGTGATCCGGTTCGCCAATGCCTTCTTTGAGCCATTGTGGAACAACAAGCATATCGCCAACATTCAGATTACACTCGGCGAGACGGTGGGCGTGGAAGAACGCGGCGGGTATTACGATCATGCGGGGGCGCTGCGCGATATGGGCCAGAACCATATTTTGCAGCTGCTGACGATGATCGCTATGGAACCGCCTAGCCGTCTGCTGGCTGAAGATATCCGTGATGAGAAGGTCAAGGTTCTACGTTCGCTGCGTCCTTATGCGACCGCTGATGAAGTTCGCGAGAACGTAGTCCGCGGCCAATACACTCAAGGTCTCTACAAGGGCAAGACGCTTCCGGCTTACCGCCAGGAAGACAAAGTGGACCCGGAATCGAATACAGAGACGTATTTCGCAGCCCGTGTGTTCGTGGATAACTTCCGCTGGGCTGGAGTTCCTTTCTATATCCGTACCGGCAAACGCCTGCCTGTGAAGACCACCGAAGTGGTTGTAGAATTCAAAGGAATGCCGACCAACGTCTACTTGGGCCAGAAGCACAAGCTCGAGCCGAACCTGCTCGTCATCCGCGTCAATCCGATGGAAGGCATCTACGTGAAGATCAATGCGAAGAAGCCGGGCTCGGAATCCGAGATTCAGCCGCTGGCCATGGATTTCTGCCAGAGCTGCATGATCGGCATCAACTCGCCGGAGGCGTATGAGCGTCTGTTGCATGATGCTGCACGCGGCGATTCCACCTACTTCACCCGCTGGGATGAAGTGTCCTCGGCCTGGTCCTTCGTGGACCGGATTGCCAAGGCGTGGAAGGAAGAGAGCAACGACTTGGCTTCCTATCCTGCGGGCTCCTGGGGCCCGGTTGAAGCCGACCAATTGCTTGCCGGAGAAGGCTTCCACTGGTGGCCGGTCAACGGCCAGGATGAAGACAATGTGGTCTGGCAGGTTAACCGCTAGTCCCTGAAGAAGAACTGTTACAGATCCTCCTGCATCTCGCCTGCGGGGGGATCTTTTTGATGAATCGTGAATTTATATTACAAGATATTTCACTACAGGCGCTTTTTTGTAGATAATCTCTGCCGGATTTTGCTATACTGAGAAGGATGCTTTCAACATAAAGATTTCTAAGCCTAGCGCTATAGATGATCCTATACATGGTAAACGTTACGTTCAAGAAATAGACGTTGATTCTCTGTTGATTCTCTAAGGAAAGGATCTGAATCCATGAATAGTCCGATTTGATTGATCCGGTAATAGAGGCAGGAGTAAGCATGAATTTATAGATGAAGGGATATGTGCAATGAATAAAGCAACGGACCATAAGCTTCAGAGTGAAGTCGACAAACGCAGAACCTTTGCGATTATTTCCCACCCGGATGCGGGTAAAACTACACTGACAGAGAAACTGCTGCTCTTCGGAGGTGCCATCCGTCTGGCAGGTACAGTCAAAGCCCGTAAGGCAAGCAAGCACGCCACCAGTGACTGGATGGAAATTGAGAAGCAGCGCGGAATCTCGGTTACGTCCTCTGTGATGCAGTTTGATTACCTGGACCACCGGGTGAACATTCTGGATACTCCGGGTCACCAGGATTTCAGTGAAGACACCTATCGTACGCTCACTGCGGCTGATAGCGCGGTCATGCTGATCGACGTAGCCAAGGGTGTGGAGACACAGACCATCAAGCTGTTCCAGGTCTGCGCGAAGCGCGGCATTCCGATCTTCACCTTCATTAATAAGCTGGACCGCGAAGGCCGCAGCCCGTTTGATCTGATGGAGGAGCTGGAGAATGTGCTGGGCATCCGCTCGGTGCCGATGAACTGGCCGATTGGGATGGGCCGTGAGCTGTGCGGCGTCTATGACCGGATGAAGAATCAGGTTGAGCTGTTCCAGGGCGATGACCATTCCGTAATTAAAGTACAGAAGGTGGAGAGCTACCGCGACCCGATTATCCGTGAGATGGCGGGGGAGTACCTGCATGATCAGCTATGCGCGGATCTGGAGCTGCTGGATGTAGCGGGCGATCCTTTTGACTATGAGAAGGTGCTGCGCGGGGAGATTACTCCGGTATTCTTCGGCAGTGCTATCAACAACTTCGGTGTGCAGACGTTCCTGGATAATTTCCTGGAGCTTGCGCCGAAGCCTGAACCACGCCGCAGTACAGCAGGTGCTGTAGAACCGACGAATGAGAAATTCACTGGCTATGTATTCAAAATTCAGGCGAACATGAATCCCGCACACCGCGACCGTATCGCTTTCCTGCGTATCGTGTCCGGCAAGTTCGAGCGCGGGATGAGTGTGAAGCATGTACGTGCCGGCAAAGACATCAAGCTATCCCAGCCGCAGCAGTTCCTTGCCCAGGACCGGGACATTGTTGAAGAGGCGTATCCGGGGGATATTATCGGTCTGTTCGACCCGGGCATCTTCCGGATTGGCGACACGCTCAGTCAGGCCGGAGATATCGAATTCGATGAGCTGCCGACCTTCTCGCCGGAGATTTTCTCCAAAGTCACCATCAAGAATGCACTGAAGTCGAAGCAATTCCAGAAGGGGATCGACCAGCTGACCGAAGAGGGTATGATCCAGGTGTTCCGTACCGTCAACTTCGACGATATTCTGCTGGGTGTAGTCGGACAGCTGCAGTTCGAGGTGTTCGAATACCGCATGAAGGGTGAGTATGGCGTGGACGTGCAGCTTCAGCGCATGAGCTACCAGTTCGCACGCTGGATCGTGGATGAGAACAAGCCGGATGCCAGCAAGTTCCGGATCAACTCCACTTTGGTTACGGACAAAAAGGGTAATTACGTAGTGCTGTTCGAGAACGAATACGCTATGCGGACCGCGATGGAGAAGAATCCGACCGCGAAGTTCCTGGAGACTGCACCTTGATGGGTGTAATAGAAGTAAGATGAACAGTTAAGCATATGTACAATTAGGCTATAAAAAACCTCCGGCTCCACCTGTGCAGCAGCACGGTGGGGTGCGGAGGTTTTTGACGGGATGGGCCTCCTCTAGGAGGTGATGGACCCTGGGGTAAGCTTGTCCAGATGTCTGTGCAGCATAGAGAGAACCCGGTCCTGCTTCGCAGGGTCGAGGTCCTTCCAGATCATCTCAAAGACGACACCCAGTCCGGGAAGCGCGGCTTCCGGCCCGTCCACGGAATTCTCAATAACCTCCCGCAGACCTTCTTCGGACTGGCCGTGCACCTTGTGAATGATGGCCTGGCGCAAATCAAGGGTGACTGGCATAATCGGCCTCCTTAAAGTTTTGTGAGCATCTGCTTCCTGAATCAGCATCGCAAAACTGACTTCGAAAGCAGGGGCTTAGACAGGTAAGCAGCCTTCTTATAAGGTGCCCTGCGGGAGCGCTGAACATTCAAGTTTATAACGGCTTATGCTATACTGTGTGAGATGTATTATATGGGCGGGAGGGACAAGGCTTAATGGCAAAAAAACAGTATGCGATCATCGGCATGGGCCGCTTCGGCTCAAGTGTGGCCAAGGCGCTCAGCGGGATGGGCTATGAGGTGCTGGCCATTGATGCGGATGAACAGCGCACCCAGGAAATCTCCAATATTGTGACCCATGCCGTATCTGCAGACTCCACGGATGAAGAGGCGCTGCGTGCGCTTGGCATCCGTAACTTCGATGTGGTGGTAGTCGCCATCGGGGAGGATATTCAGGCCAGCATTCTGACAACGCTGATCTTGAAGGATCTGGGCGTACCTGCCATTATCGCCAAAGCCAAAAGTGAGCTGCACGGCAAGGTGCTGGGTAAAATCGGAGCAGATAAGGTGATCTACCCGGAGCGGGACATGGGGATGCGGGTGGCGCATCATCTCGCTTCTCCGAACATCCTCGATTACATCGAGCTGTCACCGGAGTACAGCATTCTCGACATGAAGGTCTCAGGACCGATGCTGGGCAAGAACCTGCAGGAGCTTGACATACGCGCCAAATATGGGTGCAATGTTATGGCGATCCGTCAGGGCGAGGAAATGAATATATCCCCCAGAGCGGAGGACCGCCTGACCGATGGTGATGTCCTTGTCATTGTCGGACGGAAGGATAACCTGACGAAGCTGGAAATGGCTTATCAATAGGAATCTGTAAGCATCAGAAAGGTAGGACCCTATGGAAATTATGTCGCCGCAGAACACGCGGGTGAAGGAATGGGCCGGACTGCAGGAGAAGAAGCACCGCGACAAGTCCGGTAAATATATCGTAGAAGGCATTCATTTGGTGCAGGAGGCGCTGCAGGCGGAAGCGGATGTGGAATGCCTGGCCTTTGACCTCGATAAAGGAATGCCGTCTGAATTGAAGCCGCTGCTTCAGGCGGTGCAGGGTATGGAGGTCATCGGCGTGTCGGCAGCGGTGGTTGCCAAGTGCAGCAGCACGGGCACCCCGCAGCCGGTGTTCGCCATTGTGCGGAAGGAGCAGAAGGGGATAGAGGCCATTCTGGCGAAGCAGGACAGCCTGGTTGTGGTGCTGGACGGGGTCCAGGACCCCGGCAATGTGGGCACCATCATCCGCAGCGCGGATGCGGCCGGTGCTGACGGCGTGATTCTCGGCCAAGGCTGCGCCGACCTCTTCAATCCGAAGACCATCCGGTCTACGATGGGCTCAATGTTCCATCTCCCGGTAGTGGAGGGGGAGCTCGGCACGATTCTGCCGCAGGCGCGGGAGCGCGGCGCGCTGCTGGTCAGCACCTCGCTGACGGCGGAGGATTCTTGCTACACCCATGATTTTCACGGCAGCCAGTGGCTGTTGATCGGCAGCGAAGGCCAAGGCATCTCACCTGAGACAGCCCGTCTAGTCGACAAAAGCATCCTCATCCCGATGGCCGGCCGCGCCGAATCACTGAACGCCGCGATGGCCGCAACGATCCTGCTGTTTGAGGGGATGCGGCAGCGGGGGAATTATCTTAACCAACCTATATAACTTTCACAACAAAGTCAGTCCCGGTGTGTCTGAATAAGACGTAATGCATCCGGGACTTTTTTGTATTCTTTTTTTGCTTCAATATTATAAATAGGAGTGATGAAGATGGGGATTATTGTGGCGATTGGCGGAGGAGAGATTAGCGAATTGGAGACTTTGGCAATCGATCAAACGATTGTAGATCTAACGAACAAAAAGAATCCCAAAGCGTTGTTCATTCCTACAGCCAGTATGGATGCGGAAGGGTATTGTGACTCTTTTCAATTAGTGTACGGTGACCGCTTAGGGTGTGAGGTCCAGCATTTACTACTGACGAAGAATACATATGCACCAGAAGAGATCGAAAACATGATCTTATCCGCCGATTTAATCTATGTGGGTGGCGGTAATACGAGAAAGATGCTGGACATCTGGCGGGAGCATGGTGTGGATATTTTGCTGAAGCAAGCGTACGACTCGGGGGTTGTGCTGTCAGGAATGAGTGCGGGTTCGATCTGCTGGTACGAATACGGTCATAGTGACTCAGAGGCGTTCGATAATGAAGGGAAATGGATCTATATCAAATTGAAGGCGATGGGGATCTTACCAGGAATTCACTGTCCTCATTATAATGAAGACAACCGCGAGGCAGATTTCTTGGAGATGGTTAAGGGAATGGATACAACAGGCATAGCCATTGAGAATCACTGTGCCATTATTTATAAAGATGATGGGTATAAAGTGATCTCTTCCAGAGAACAGGCCAAGGCCTATAAGATTCAAGAGATTAATCAGCAGATGATCGTGACGGAGATTGAGAAGCATGCTGAATATAATGAGATAGCGAATATGTGAATAAAAGCCCGCACTCTGCCTATCCGGCCAGAGTACGGGCTTTTGAATGTTCAGAGGACATCCTGTCCGTTTTCGCTTTCAGTGTAGATGGAGATTAGCACAATCGCGGTGTCCTCTCCCGTATTTTTGACGGAATGGGGGGTGCAGGCATTCCAGCTAAAGGAATCACCCTCAGTAAATTCAGCTCCATCTTCCCCTTGCTGTGCATAGATGGTTCCTTTAATGACAACATGAACCTCCTGTCCTTCATGTGCATGGGGGGCATCTCCAATCATGGCACCGGGAGGGAACTCGACGATTGACATCCGGACGTTCTGGGTGGAGCTGAGGTGTTCGACCTTTAGCTCGGCTGCGCCGCTGGTGGTGATTCTCCGTTCATCCTTGCGGACAATCTGCATGCGTTCTTCTTTTTTGAGCAGCAAATAAGCAAGAGGGACCTTCAGAGCCTGGGCGATATTCTCCAGTGTAGCGATGGAAGGTGATGTCTTATTGGTTTCGACCTGGCTCATGAAGCCTTGGGAGAGGCCGGTAGTGTAGCAGATTTGCGCGATGGTGATATTTTTCCGCTTGCGGATTGCCCGTATTGTAGCGCCGATATCCATAGGATCACACCTCTATAATATTTGTAATACTAAACTTATTTTCATATTAACAATTTTATTGTTGACAAGTCAATGTGCATTGCGATAAATTACTCATATAGAAAATATATTATTATAACTAATATTCAAGTGATAATCTTCAGTTATGGAGGAAAATAAGATGAATCCTAAGTATTCATATGATGTTCACCTACCGGATGGGCTGGAGCAGGGCAGGAAATACCCGGTGATCTTTACTTTTCACGGCAAAGGCTCTGATGAGCGCAATATGTTCGGTCTGGTGGCCCCGCTGGCTAAGGAGTTCATTATTATCGGGGTTCGCGGGAATCTGCCACTGGGTATGGGGTATCAATATTATGATTTGAAAAGCCTGGGCAACCCTATCCGCGAGATGTTTGACCAAGCTGTCAGCGATCTTGAGACCTTCATTCACTATGCAACGCAGCAGTATCCGATCGATCCGGACAAACGTTATTTGCTCGGCTTCAGCCAAGGGGCCATTCTGTCTATGACGCTTGCGCTTACGATGGGAGATCAGCTGAAGGGGATTGTAGCACTGAATGGATATATTCCTGAATTTGTGAAAATGGAGTATAACCTCCGCAGCCTTAAGAACGTGTCTGTCTTCGCTTCACATGGTGAATACGATTCGGTGTTCCCGGTGCGCATTGGACATGAGACTGCCGCCTATCTGGAGGGGCAAACCGAACGGTTGACCTTCAAACTCTATCCGTCCGACCATGGCGTAACTGAAGAGAACCAGCGTGATTTCTTGCAATGGCTCAAGCAGGATGCCGGATTAACCATTAATAAGGAGTGATTGACTATGATGCCTTCCTATTTTTTTGCACACGGAGCTCCATCTATCGTTCTTGAAGATAATACCTACACCAAGCTGTTAAAAGAGTTCAAGGACCATATGCCCAAACCGAAAGCTATCGTTCTCTTCTCAGCGCATTGGGAGGAACCCGTGCAGTCCGTGGGCGCGGCGGCAACGTATGATACCATTTATGACTTTGGCGGATTCCAGGATGAGCTGTACCAGATGACGTATCCGGCAAAGAGTGACCGGGCGCTTGCGGATCAAATCCAGAATTTATTTACTGCGCACGGGATTGAGAGTGTACGGAATGAGACCAGAGGACTCGACCACGGCGCATGGGCTGTGCTGAAGCTCCTCTACCCGGAGGCGGATATTCCGGTTGTGGCGATGTCTGTGAATCGTGATTTGCCTAATGCGCAGCAGTATGAGATCGGCAAGGCGCTGGCGGCGCTGCGTGAACAGGATGTGCTTATCATCGCCAGCGGGGGAACCGTTCATAATCTGCGGAGGTTGAACTGGAATTCGGATGAGGTCAACGGTTGGGCTGAGCAGTTCGATCGCTGGATTCAGGAGAAGGTGGAAGCATGGGATACAGAAGCGCTGTTCCAATATGATGAGCTTGCTCCCTATGCAGAGATGGCGGTCCCAACGAGTGAGCACTTTATTCCGCTGTTCATCGCTATGGGAGCGGGAGACCCGGGGCGTAATGCGCAGCTGCTTCACCGGAGTTATCAGTATGGCAATCTAAGCTTGAGCTGCTGGCAGTTTAATTAAAATGTGGTGAACTCCGCATGCTCCGCTTCGGCAATCTCCTTGGCATAATTCCGAAATCAGGCATGCCAAGCTGTCGGGGAGGAAGGAATTTCCGGTCCACTTTTCAATACATTCTTGGTAAGGTAGGGGGACTGCTATTCTGAAGAGGTGATAATTATGCAAAAGAAACATTGTGCATTCTGCGATCAGATTGTCCGCATTACAGCAGACGGTGAGTACGATCAGTATATCGACTGCTCCTGCTCTCCTGGCGGAAGCTACGGCCTGCTTAGAGACAGCTATGAATCAATTCTTGCGCTCTCGTTCCAACAGAAGCGGGACATGCTGCATCTGATCTCAGGTTATATCCGCGAAAAGACGGATTGTGGCGAGAAGGTGATCCTTGCGTTCGGCGATCTGGAGGATATTGTGAATGCCCCGGGTATTCCGGTAACGGCTGAGGATAAAGGAGCCCGGCTGTTGCTGTATATATATAGGCATTGTAGTGGCCCCGGGGAGCCCGTAGTGATTCATCCCCTGTCCCGCAGCTACAATCTGACATACTCTCCCAATCTGCAGGAGCTGGTCTATATTATTGACAGGCTGCAAGGTGAGAATCTGTTAGTCCGGGAAGGCATGAACTTCACATTGACCTCCCTGGGGTGGGAGGAAGCAGTGGCTGCCTCAGGAGGCCGGACCTTACAGCAATGCACCGTTCTTCTGCCGGATGATGAGAAGCTGCAGGCGGAGTGGCAGGACAAGCTGTGGGCCAAAATCGAGCAGTTGGGCTATTTCCCCCGTTTGCTTGCCAGCAAGAACGAAGCTGCGAATTCGCTGGAGCCTGTGGCGGACAGTAAGCTGGTTATTGCGGACCTCACAGGCCAGTCATCTGAGGTGTATCTGGCAGCGGGCTATGCGCTTGGACTGAATATTCCGGTAATCTGGACAGTCAGAAGCGATGAGGCAGATACATTAAGGATCCATCTTCAGGAGATACGTCCTCTGGTTTGGGATACTGCGGAAGAGCTGATGGTATTGCTTCAGCAAGAACTTTTGAAATAATAGTTGCATAGTTGTCTGATCCATGTTATATTATAAAAGTTGCTGGTGACGAGCTGATCGACACTGACAACGAGCTTGATCTTTGAAAACTGAACAACGAGTGAGTATCGGAGATCGCTTCGGCGAGATCCGAAAATGAGAATGTAAATTCTCGTCAGATGTTTCAAAATGAGCAATCGCTCTTTCTAAATACCAATTTGGAGAGTTTGATCCTGGCTCAGGACGAACGCTGGCGGCATGCCTAATACATGCAAGTCGAGCGGAGTTTGAAAGGAAGCTTGCTTCCTTTCAGACTTAGCGGCGGACGGGTGAGTAACACGTAGGCAACCTGCCCTCAAGCCTGGGATAACTACCGGAAACGGTAGCTAATACCGGATAATTTCTTTTTTCTCCTGAGAGAAGAATGAAAGGCGGAGCAATCTGCTGCTTGGGGATGGGCCTGCGGCGCATTAGCTAGTTGGTGGGGTAACGGCCCACCAAGGCGACGATGCGTAGCCGACCTGAGAGGGTGAACGGCCACACTGGGACTGAGACACGGCCCAGACTCCTACGGGAGGCAGCAGTAGGGAATCTTCCGCAATGGGCGCAAGCCTGACGGAGCAATGCCGCGTGAGTGATGAAGGTTTTCGGATCGTAAAGCTCTGTTGCCAGGGAAGAACGTCCGGTAGAGTAACTGCTGCCGGAGTGACGGTACCTGAGAAGAAAGCCCCGGCTAACTACGTGCCAGCAGCCGCGGTAATACGTAGGGGGCAAGCGTTGTCCGGAATTATTGGGCGTAAAGCGCGCGCAGGCGGTTATTTAAGTCTGGTGTTTAAACCTTGGGCTCAACCTGAGGTCGCACTGGAAACTGGGTGACTTGAGTACAGAAGAGGAAAGTGGAATTCCACGTGTAGCGGTGAAATGCGTAGATATGTGGAGGAACACCAGTGGCGAAGGCGACTTTCTGGGCTGTAACTGACGCTGAGGCGCGAAAGCGTGGGGAGCAAACAGGATTAGATACCCTGGTAGTCCACGCCGTAAACGATGAGTGCTAGGTGTTAGGGGTTTCGATACCCTTGGTGCCGAAGTTAACACAGTAAGCACTCCGCCTGGGGAGTACGGTCGCAAGACTGAAACTCAAAGGAATTGACGGGGACCCGCACAAGCAGTGGAGTATGTGGTTTAATTCGAAGCAACGCGAAGAACCTTACCAGGTCTTGACATCCAACTAACGAAGCAGAGATGCATCAGGTGCCCTTCGGGGAAAGTTGAGACAGGTGGTGCATGGTTGTCGTCAGCTCGTGTCGTGAGATGTTGGGTTAAGTCCCGCAACGAGCGCAACCCTTGACTTTAGTTGCCAGCAGGTTGAGCTGGGCACTCTAGAGTGACTGCCGGTGACAAACCGGAGGAAGGTGGGGATGACGTCAAATCATCATGCCCCTTATGACCTGGGCTACACACGTACTACAATGGCCGGTACAACGGGAAGCGAAGCCGCGAGGTGGAGCCAATCCCAGCAAAGCCGGTCTCAGTTCGGATTGCAGGCTGCAACTCGCCTGCATGAAGTCGGAATTGCTAGTAATCGCGGATCAGCATGCCGCGGTGAATACGTTCCCGGGTCTTGTACACACCGCCCGTCACACCACGAGAGTTTACAACACCCGAAGTCGGTGGGGTAACCCGCAAGGGAGCCAGCCGCCGAAGGTGGGGTAGATGATTGGGGTGAAGTCGTAACAAGGTAGCCGTATCGGAAGGTGCGGCTGGATCACCTCCTTTCTATGGAGAATCGTCTTCTGCAATGAAGACATTCAAATCGGAAGCTTCGCTTCCACAATAGAACCCTTGGGTTCGAATACTCACTCGTTGGTCAGTTTTGAGAGTTTAAGCTCTCAAGTAACACTGTCTGTTATTCCGAACATCACAGCCGTGATTGTCCCGTAATAACAGCAACTTGATCCTTGAAAACTGGATACCGAAACGAATTTGCGTTTTAGAACATTCCTTTAAGCTGAACTTGTGTAAACAAGTTTCATATTAATGGCGATACTAGCGATTTTCCTTAGGGAAAACGCATTGGTTAAGCTACTAAGAGCACACGGAGGATGCCTAGGCGCCAGGAGCCGACGAAGGACGTGGCGAACAACGAAACTGCCTCGGGGAGCTGTAAGCAAGCTTTGATCCGGGGGTGTCCGAATGGGGAAACCCAGCTGTGGTAATTCGCAGTTACTCATTTCTGAATACATAGGAAATGCAGAGGCAGACCAGGGGAACTGAAACATCTAAGTACCCTGAGGAAGAGAAAACAATAGTGATTCCGTCAGTAGCGGCGAGCGAACGCGGAACAGCCTAAACCAAGAGGCTTGCCTCTTGGGGTTGTGGGACGTCTCACATGGAGTTACAAAGGAATAGGGTAGGCGAAGAGGTCTGGAAAGGCCCGCGATAGAGGTAAAAGCCCTGTAGCCTAAACTGTGTTCCCTCCGAGACGGATCCCGAGTAGTGCGGGGCACGTGAAACCCCGTATGAATCCAGCAGGACCATCTGCTAAGGCTAAATACTACCTGGCGACCGATAGTGAAACAGTACCGTGAGGGAAAGGTGAAAAGCACCCCGGAAGGGGAGTGAAATAGAACCTGAAACCGTGTGCTTACAAAAAGTCAGAGCCCTCTTTATGGGTGATGGCGTGCCTTTTGTAGAATGAACCGGCGAGTTACGTTTAACATGCAAGGTTAAGGTGAGAAGCCGGAGCCGCAGCGAAAGCGAGTCTGAATAGGGCGACTGAGTATGTGGACGTAGACCCGAAACCGTGTGATCTACCCCTGTCCAGGGTGAAGGTGCGGTAACACGCACTGGAGGCCCGAACCCACGCATGTTGAAAAATGCGGGGATGAGGTGGGGGTAGCGGAGAAATTCCAATCGAACTCGGAGATAGCTGGTTCTCCCCGAAATAGCTTTAGGGCTAGCCTCGGTGAATGGAGTGGTGGAGGTAGAGCACTGATTGGGTGCGGGGCCCGCAAGGGTTACCAAGCTCAGTCAAACTCCGAATGCCATTTACTTCTTGCCGGGAGTCAGACAGTGAGTGCTAAGATCCATTGTCAAAAGGGAAACAGCCCAGACCATCAGCTAAGGTCCCCAAGTGTGTGTTAAGTGGGAAAGGATGTGGAGTTGCACAGACAACCAGGATGTTGGCTTAGAAGCAGCCACCATTGAAAGAGTGCGTAATAGCTCACTGGTCGAGTGACTCTGCGCCGAAAATGTAACGGGGCTAAACACACCACCGAAGCTATGGCTAGATGCTTTGCATCTGGGGTAGGGGAGCGTTGTATGTGGGTTGAAGGTGTACCGTAAGGAGCGCTGGACAGCATACAAGTGAGAATGCCGGTATGAGTAACGAAAAGATCAGTGAGAATCTGATCCGCCGAAAGCCCAAGGTTTCCTGAGGAAGGCTCGTCCGCTCAGGGTAAGTCGGGACCTAAGGCGAGGCCGACAGGCGTAGTCGAAGGACAACAGTTTGAAATTACTGTACCACCGTAATCCGCTATGAGCGATGGGGTGACGCAGGAGGGTAGTGACGCGGACTGATGGATGTCCGTCTAAGCAGTGAGGCTGGTGTGCAGGCAAATCCGCACATCGTTAAGGCTGGGCTGTGATGGGGAGCGAAAATTATAGTAGCGAAGGTCATGATCTCACACTGCCAAGAAAAGCCTCTAGCCAGGAGAAGGTGCCCGTACCGCAAACCGACACAGGTAGGCGAGAAGAGAATTCTAAGGCGCGCGGAAGAACTCTCGTTAAGGAACTCGGCAAAATGACCCCGTAACTTCGGGAGAAGGGGTGCCTCGGTAGGGTGAATAGCCCGAGGGGGCCGCAGTGAAAAGGCCCAAGCGACTGTTTAGCAAAAACACAGGTCTGTGCGAAGCCGCAAGGCGAAGTATACGGGCTGACGCCTGCCCGGTGCTGGAAGGTTAAGGGGAGCGGTTAGGAGCAATCCGAAGCTGTGAACCGAAGCCCCAGTAAACGGCGGCCGTAACTATAACGGTCCTAAGGTAGCGAAATTCCTTGTCAGGTAAATTCTGACCCGCACGAATGGCGTAACGACTTGGGCGCTGTCTCAACGAGAGATCCGGTGAAATTTTAATACCTGTGAAGATGCAGGTTACCCGCGACAAGACGGAAAGACCCCATGGAGCTTTACTGCAGCTTGATATTGAATTTGGGTACGATCTGTACAGGATAGGTGGGAGCCGTGGAGGCAGGAGCGCAAGCTTCTGCGGAGGCGCCGTTGGGATACCACCCTGATCGTATCTAGGTTCTAACCTAGTGCCCTCATCGGGTACGGGGACCGTGTCAGGCGGGCAGTTTGACTGGGGCGGTCGCCTCCTAAAGAGTAACGGAGGCGTTCAAAGGTTCCCTCAGAATGGTTGGAAATCATTCGCAGAGTGCAAAGGCATAAGGGAGCTTGACTGCGAGACCTACAAGTCGAGCAGGGACGAAAGTCGGACTTAGTGATCCGGTGGTACCGCATGGAAGGGCCATCGCTCAACGGATAAAAGCTACCCTGGGGATAACAGGCTTATCTCCCCCAAGAGTCCACATCGACGGGGAGGTTTGGCACCTCGATGTCGGCTCATCGCATCCTGGGGCTGAAGTAGGTCCCAAGGGTTGGGCTGTTCGCCCATTAAAGCGGTACGCGAGCTGGGTTCAGAACGTCGTGAGACAGTTCGGTCCCTATCTGTCGTGGGCGCAGGAAATTTGAGAGGAGCTGTCCTTAGTACGAGAGGACCGGGATGGACGTACCGCTGGTGCATCAGTTGTTCCGCCAGGAGCATGGCTGAGTAGCTACGTACGGACGGGATAAGCGCTGAAAGCATCTAAGCGTGAAGCCCCCCTCAAGATGAGATTTCCCAACATGTAAGACCCCTTGAAGACGACGAGGTAGATAGGTTGGAGGTGGAAGTGCAGCAATGCATGGAGCTGACCAATACTAATCGGTCGAGGGCTTATCCAAAAAATAATTCGCAGATTCGTTTCGGATTCAGTTTTCAGGAATCAAATTGTAATTTATGGAGCTCAAGTAGCTCTGTAAAGAAGATTTGTTTTCAGCATTTGGCGATGCTGAGACCTGAATAATAGCATTTGATATTCAAATGCCCGTTTGGTGGCGATAGCGGAGGGGTTCCACACGTACCCATCCCGAACACGACCGTTAAGCCCTCCAGCGCCGATGGTACTTGGACCGAAGGGTCCTGGGAGAGTAGGACGTTGCCAAGCACACATGACCACTGTTGAGAAATCGACAGTGGTCTTTTTGTTTTTTTAGGAAATCTGAACACAATAGGTGCTGCTGCGCCGAGGGATGGGTCCCATGCTTCACAGCCAGTAACATTTATAAAGAAATCCTGCAAGAAGTGCAACAATGCTGCCCCGTAGAAGCGGTCTATGCTGAAATCCTGCACGAAATGCAACAAATTCAGCGCTAACTTGCTCTAACCACCGAAATTTGTGCAAATAATGCAACAATGTAGCGTAGCCCGTAACTTTTTTAAAGAATTCTTGTAAAAAGTGCAATATTGCTGCTCCTTACAAGCGGCCGATGAGAGAGAAAATAGCCTATGGGCTGGATGTATTCTACCAGAAGGCGTTGAGGTACCAGCATTTTTCACCCGCAGGGTGAGTTTGTTCTATTCCGGGCGAGGGTCTCTTTTTACAACTCCATAACAACTGTCACTCTACTTTATAACATGTTGAGAGTAGGGTAATGGTAGAGAAAATACTATACTCCTGTGGAGGTTATCCCGTTGAATAAGAAGAAGTGGTCTACTTCTATAGCAGTCCTGTTATGTGCAGGAGGGTTATTCGCCATCAGTGCTGTTGTCGTCCCAAACTTAGTGAACTCTGCTCTTGTCACCAAAGGCAGCGCAGCAGCACAGAATGATCTCAGACTGACACTGCCGGAGAGTACAGTTCCTGTATTGAAAGTAGCGGCACCCGTGCCAGTATCTACTGTCGATGATTACCTGCGGAAGAATATGAACAAGGAGCTAATGGAGCAAATTTATGATTCTCTGAGTAAAGCACCTGAGCCCACGGTAGTTGGCGGCCAGGATCAAACCGAATCTGAGCTTAACCTTCGAACTAAGCGTCAATGGGTGCTGGAAGATCAGTATGAGTATGATGGCCTTCGGCCTCAGAAGCCCCTGCCCTTCGAGGCGGGACAAGGAGATTTATATCTGGATCTAAAGACCAATACGCTCTACGTTCCAGATAGAACTTGGACCGATGAAGAACTGCTGCAGCTTATAGACTGGAACTATCGCCAGGCGTCTGCAGCCTCTCTACGCTTTCCGGAAAAATCTGTTCTTCCTCAAAAGTACAGCGAATCTAAATTCATCATGCGTGCGGTTGAAAGTGTGCGGAAGCTCTACGATGCCGATGTGTCTAAGATGCAAATGGCAACTAATCTGAGAAAAGCGGAATATGGCTTCTCTTCACAATGGTGGGTGTATTTCTCTCCCTACAAGGAGCGCACCATGCGGGGGCAAGGGCAGGAGGTCTGGACATACAATGTGTGGATTGATCCAGAAACCGGAGTGGTAGTGGATACGACAGCAGTTAATTTGGCAGCGATAAGAACTCCTATTGA
Organism: Paenibacillus sp. FSL M7-0896; assembly: GCF_037975415.1. NCBI lineage: Bacteria > Bacillati > Bacillota > Bacilli > Caryophanales > Paenibacillaceae > Paenibacillus > Paenibacillus sp. FSL M7-0896. The sequence continues at coordinate 6,128,682 of NZ_CP150250.1, read as the reverse complement.
TGAGGCTGCGGCTCAGTCAGTCCAAAAGGATCCTAGCTGGATCAAGGAAGCTATACGGATTGTTAAGGACAAGCAAGGAGAGCAAAGGAAGATCGTAAAGACCTATCTGACCGATACTGAAGTGAACAACAAACGTGGAATGGTTGCGGTAGATGTGTTATTAGAAGACGGCAGCAAATATAATGCGGAATTTCGCTATCCGAGTATGATGTTGCGTTGCCTCATTTATGAGCCAGCGGATAAGGGGAAATAAGCGGGAAGCTTATGTTCAATGAACAAACTAGTCCTGACGATCAAGCAGTTCTTGATTCGTCGGGATGTTTTGGCGGGCGGGTGTGTAAGGTCCGGTTCGGCTTATAGGTTATGGATGCTTTGGAATCTGGTATGATTAAGATTAGGTTACCTATGAAAGGGTATTTGTGGCTACAGAGTTAGGAGGATATTCGACAGATGGCTCATATACTTGTTGTTGAGGATGAACAGGCGATTAATGATTTAATAACGATGAATCTTAAGCTGGTGGGACATACGTATGCCAAAGCCTATACCGGCTCAGAGGTTGCGGAATTGCTGGAGAAGGAACGGGCGGATCTCGTCCTGCTGGATGTCATGCTTCCCGGTCTGGACGGGTTCGGGGTGATGCAGCAGATTGCTCCGCTTAAGATTCCGGTCATTCTGATTACGGCCCGGGGTGCACTCTCTGACCGGATCAGGGGCTTCGAGCTGGGGGCGGATGATTATATTATTAAGCCTTTTGAGATTCTGGAGCTGCTGGCCCGGATTAATGTTGTGCTGCGGAGGAATGAGCAGGCCGCCTCTGCTTTTGTATGTGAAGGGGTTGAAGTCCGGTTCAAGGAACGTCAGGTGTGGGTGGAACAGCTGCTGGTGGATCTGACGGCCAGAGAATTCGAGCTGCTTGAAGTGCTGATCCGTAACCGGAATATTGCTCTTTCCAGAGAGAAGCTGCTGGAGCTGGCTTGGGGCTATGATTATGCCGGTGATACCCGTACCGTGGATGTACATATAAGGCAGCTGCGCAAAAAGCTGGGCTGGGAAGAACGGATTAAAACCGTGTTCAAGCTGGGCTACCGGCTGGAAGTTCAGGTCTAGCCATGCGGTTCTGGCATAAGATTCTTCTTGCTGTCCTGGTGCTGTTTATAGCGGCCCTTGATGTGAGTGTCGTGATGGTGTTGAAAAAAAGCTGGCAGCTGAACATGGCTAGTGAGCGTAAACGCGCGGCCAGCGAGCAACTGCTGATTACAAACAGTATATATGAGAATCTGGAATCCAATCGGTTCAGAGGGATGTCGCTCAACCCTGAACTGCTGGTAAGCGTGACTCAATCTTATGGTCAGCATTACCGCAAACAGGGAATAGGATTGGAACTACGTGAGAATGGTCGGCTGCTGTATCCCATTGAGGACGGGGTGAGTCCCGGTCAGGAGGAGACGCGTGCAGCACAGGAAGAACATATCATGACGTTAGCGATGCCGCTCCCTGCTCCCTATCAACATTTGGAGCTGGTATACAAGCGCGATATCAGCGGGCTGTACGCTCAGCAGGAGGAGCTTAACCGTTTTTTTGTGATGATTAACTGGATTGTAGGACCGCTTCTTGTGGTGCTGCTCTACCTTCTGATCCGGCATCTGACCAAGCCGCTCAAGCTGTTATCGGAGACGACGAAGACGATTGCCGAAGGCGACTATTCCAAGCGTGTGGAGCTGAACAGCAGGGATGAATTCGGGGAGCTTGCCTTCAACTTTAACAAGATGGCTACTGTGATCGAGCAGCGGATGAGCGATCTCGCAGGCATGGCTGAGGATAAACAGCGGATGGTCGATAATCTAGCCCATGAGCTGCGGACACCGCTAACCAGTATGCAGGGATTTGCGGAGCTGCTGACCACGGCTAACATAGATCAGGAGGATCAGGTCAAAGCGGGGCGCTATATTCTCAGCGAGACGGTGAGGTTGAAGAATCTAGCTTTTAAACTGTTGGATCTGTCCGTTCTGCGGCATCAGCCGCTGGTGTTGGCAGAGGTAGATGTGGCTTCGCTGTTCGACACAGTGGCCCAGACCGAGCAGCAGAGGGTAACAGATAACGGATTACGGCTGGAGCTGGATAGCACCATTCCTGCCGTATGGGGAGATGCGGATCTGCTGGCAGCTTTTCTGGTGAATCTGATTGAGAATGCCATTCCTGCGTCCCCGCCAGGCAGCACAATCCGCTTGCTGGCCTATCAGCAGGACGGAGAAGGGGTACTTGAAGTACAGGACAGCGGGAGTGGAATGACAGAAGAACAGAGCAGGCGGGCATTTGAGCCGTTCTACCGTGTAGACCAATCCCGTTCACGGGCCTATGGCAACGCAGGTCTGGGTCTATCTCTATGCCGCCAGATTGCCGAAGCGCATCAGGGCAGAGTTGAGCTGCAATCTGCTCCTGGTGAGGGGACGAGCATCCGGCTTTTTTTAAGCTCCACTTTGTGAAGCTATTTTACAACTCCATAACAACTGCTCCTCTACTCTATAATATCCCGGGATTAAGCTATGGATAGAGTTAATATCCTGAATCCCGATGGAGGTAATACAATTGAACAAGAAAAAGTGGTCTGTTACTATGGCAGTTGTCCTATGCTCAGGCGGTATGTTCGCATTCAGCGGACTCCTTGTCCCCAGTCTGGCGAACTCAGCAGTCATCGCAAAGTACAGTACGGCAACTCCGGTCAGTGCTAAGGCAAGTCCGGCAGGAAGCGCCGTTCCTGTGCTGAAGGTGGAGGCACCCGTGCCGGTATCTACCGTGAATGATGATCTGCTGCTGAAGCAGATGACAGAGGAGCAGATCCAGCAAATCTACGACTATATGGAGCTACCGGGCGATCCGAACACTTCAGGCCGGGAAATGACCGAAGCGGAGATCAATCGCAGGCGGGTGCTGGAAGATCAATATGTCTATGATGGTGTGCGGCCACAGAAGCCTTTGCCGCTACAGGCGGGGCAGGGAGAAGTGTATTTCGATATAAAGACCAATACGTATTATCAACCGGAGCGCACCTGGACGGATGAAGAGCTGCTGCAAATGATTGACTGGTCCTACCGGGTTAATCTTGTGGCATCCAAACGTAATATAACTGCTCCGGCCGTTGCCGTACCGGAGAAATTCAGCAAGGCTGAAGTACAGGCACGGGCGGCTGAAAGTGTGCGCAAGCTGTTCGATGCCGATATCTCCAAGCTGAAAACAAATGTTATGCTGCATGAACCGGGCTATGGCATACCCTCATTTTGGTCGGTTCACTCTGAACCATATAAGTCGCTTACTCTGCTTGGACAAGGTCAGGAATACTGGCAATATAGTGTGCAGATCGATCCTGACACCGGGGTGGTGGTAGATACGACAGCTTTTAACTCTGTGATGAAAAGAACCCCTATCGACGCGGCAGCTGCGGCTGCCATGAAGAAGGATGACAGCTGGGTAAAGGAAGCTACCCGGATTGTAAAGGACAAGCAGGGAGAGAAAAGAAAGATAGTGAAGGCGTATCTGACGGGCACTGAGGTAAACAATACACGCGGGATGGTGGCCGTGGATGTGTTGCTGGAAGACGGCAGCAAATATAATGCGGAATTACGCTATCCGGGTAAACAGCTGCGTTGTCTGATCTATGAGCCTGCCGGTAAGGCTAAGTAAGCGGGAAGCCGTGTTGCTATAGAACTGAATTTATCCTGATGATCAAGTCTCTCTTGATTCATCGGGATTTTTTGTTACATTAGAGAGAAGACAGAAAGGGGTGAGGGGATGAAAAGATTAAATGTGGCGATTCCAACGCCTTTTCATGGGGATGAGGGTCTGAATACAGACGGATTTGCGCCTATCGTGGCTTACCAGCAGCAAAACGGCATCGAATCGCTGCTTATCTCGGGAAGCACTGGCGAGCAGCATTCGCTGAGTATTGAGGAAAGATTAGAAATTATTGATTATTTCAATCAAGAGCGTTCTCCGGGGATGGAGCTGATCTTCGGCGTGTCCGCGATAAGAACCCGTGATGCTGTCCGGCTGGTGCAGGCGGTGGAGACATCAGTGATGGATGTGCTGCTGATCGGATTTCCCCCGTATATCCGGCCTACGCAGCAACAGGCGGTTGCTTATGTGGAGGAACTGCTTAGTCATACGAGCAAGCCCGTAGCGCTGTATAATAATCCCGGCCGGACCGGATTCGATTTGACCCCGGAGTCGCTGAAATCATTAATCCGCCGCTATCCGAACATTGTAGGATATAAGGAAACAGGCGATTTGCAGCGGCATGTGGGAGTGGAGTATCCGGAGGGGTTCATTCTTTTTGCAGCAGGGGATATGAGGCTTGTGGAGAATTTCGCCGCAGGCCCTTGCAATGGCCTCTCCAGTGTGGCCGGAAATCTGTACCCCTTGGAGATCAAAAGCGCGGTGGAGCGTCTGCTGCGGAAGGAGCAGGTGGAGGCTGGACCTTTGGAGGACATAGTGGCGCAGGTGTTCAGCGGGCATGCGCTTGTCAACATCAAGCAGCATTACAACCGGTTGGGGATTCCGGCGGGCGTGTGCCGGGCTCCGATTCTCTAGATATGCATATTCGCCTCCTGTAAGACAAAAGCTAGCCTATCTACTGTCAAAAGGAGACGGAGCGATGAATGAAATCTGGAGCGAAATCTGGAAGGCGCTGGTGCTGATCATTGTCGGGATGCTGGTGCTGCGGCTGGCCGGCCGCAAATCGATCTCGCAGATGACGATTCCTACGACGATCGCCATGATCTCAATTGGGACGATTATTGTGCAGCCGATCGCCGATCATAGTATTCTGATTACTATAGTTGCAGCAGCCGTATTCATCATAGTGTTAATTTTAGTGGAATGGCTGCAGGTACGGTGGAATGCTTTTGAGCGGCTAATTAAGGGGCCTGCGGTTATTGTTATTGCGGAGGGAGAGCTTCAGCCTAAGAATCTGAGGAAGCTTAGATTAACCGTCGATGAGCTGGAGATGAGCCTGCGGGGACAGGGGATCTCCAGGCTCAGCGATGTCAAAACAGCGACGATTGAGCCTAACGGCCAGCTCGGATATGAATTGCAGGATTCCGCAAAGCCGGTCACTATGGCCCAGGTAGAGGCGCTTTTTGCTACGTACCTGGGCGGAAGCTGTCCAGCGAATGAGACTGCATACCTGGATCAGCCTGATCGGCAGACGGGGCTTTTTGACGAGATTAAGTTGCAGTAGAAGTGTAGAGATGACTGTAAAATCAGCTAATCAGAAAAGAAAGGACGGAGTGAGATGAAGCATCCTTTTCACCTGAAGGCGGTATGGAATGGAGGGCGGAACAGCGAAGGGCATATTGATGCGGGCGGACTGCGGACGGTTATATCGATTCCGCAGGAGATGGGCGGGCCGGGAACCGGCACGAACCCGGATGAGATGCTGCTGGGTGCAGCAGCGACCTGTTACCTGATTACTCTGGCCGCAATGCTGGAGCGTTCGGAGATTGTTCCAGAGGAGCTGACCCTGGCGTCTGAAGCGACAGTAGATGTCACGAATAATGTGTTCACGTACGAAAAGATCGTGCACAAGCCTAGCATTGTGCTCCAGGCTGGTGCGACACCGGCGCAGCTGAAGATGGCAGAGCGGCTGGCACATAAGGCTGAAGTCTCCTGTATGATCTCCAGAGCCGTGGCCGGTAACGTCTCTATAGAGACTAAGCCAGTTGTGGAAATCGCGCACGGGAGCGGACAAGCCCGGGTAGAGTTATAGTAGCACAGGGGGATACAGAGCTAGAGCTGCACTGGTGATGCAAAATGCTGCTCCACCTCGTAGCGCGGCAGCTCAACAATTACCGAGGTTCCTTTGGTGAACTCACTCTCGATCCGCAGACGCCCGTCATGCAGCTCGATAATTTCTTTGCAGATGGCGAGGCCCAGGCCGCTGCCGGACTGACGGGAGCGGCCTTTGAAGAATTTGGTGCCAAGCTGCGTCAGATCCGCGGCCTCGATGCCTTCGCCGTTGTCAGCCACGGTGACGATTATCCGTTCGCCTTCGAGCACTGCGGTAAGGCGGATCTCACCCTCCGCAGGGGTGAACTTGAACGCATTATCCAGCAAATTGACAAACACCTGCTTCAACCGGTTAAAATCACCGTCCACCGGCAGCGGCTGATCGGGAAGGTCGGCGTAGAGGCGGATCTGCTTCGTCTGTCCCCGGTATCTGAATTGCAGCAGCAGATCCTCCAGCAGGCCTCTGAGATCATACGGCTGGCGCACAATGCGGATCTCTCCGGCCTGAAATTTGGAGAAGTCGAGCAGATCCTCCACCAGTCCGATCAGCCGGTCTGTCTCCCCGGTCATGACCTCAAGCCCCTGCAGGATCTCCTGCCTATCTGATAAATCACCGAACAGCAGCGTTTCCCCCCAGCCTTTGATGGAGGTAAGCGGGGTCCGCAGTTCATGGGTGACGGAGGAGATGAAATCATATTTGAGCTTCTCGCTCTTGAGAATTTCCTCCGACATATAATTCAGCGTTACCGCAAGGGTGCCGACTTCATCGTCATAGCGCCTCGCTGCCCGGACGGCAAAATTACCGGTGGCCATTTCCTTGGCGACCCCGGTCAGCTGCTGGATCGGCCCTACGATCCGTTTGGCGATAATCAGGCTGAGCATGAAGCCGAATCCAATGACGAGTAGTCCGATGACGGCTGCATTGAGTGCGATCCGGATAATAACATGATATAAAGGCTCTGCCGAGACCGAGTACCGCAGCAAGCCGATTGTGCTCCCCGACTCCTTCAGCGCGATAGAGACTGCCATAATTCGTTCCCCATTCACTGGCTTGATGCTCTGAAAGCTTCCTTTGCCGCTGGTCAGAGCTGCTCTCACATCAGGGGTACTCACCTGCTCTGTACTGGAGAAGCCGAAGGAATTAATGACCACGTGCCCAGCTGGACTCAGCACTTCCACCTTACTGCTCTCCTCAGGGGAGAGATTCTCCAGAATATAACGCGCCCGCTCATTCAAGCTATAACTCTCCAGATACTTATTGAAAAAGGTCGCTGAAGTCGTGGCCCTTGTATTCAATGTCTCCATCGCACTGCCCAGATAATAATAGTGGACAGCAGCGATGAACACTCCCTCCAGCAGCAGCACGATCAGGAGCAGCACAAGGGTAATATAGACGATAAGTCTGGACCTGATTCCCTTCAGCACAATTAGCCCCTCCAAATATATCCGAATCCCCACACGGTCTCGAGGAACTGCGGCCCGGAGGACTCCTGTCCGATCTTCTGGCGGATTCGGCTGATATTCACATCTACAATTTTAAGATCCCCCATGAAGTACTGCCCCCATACGGCTGTCAAAATATCATCCCGGTTCATGGCCTTGTTCGGCTGTTCCGTCAGCAGCTTAACGATCATAAACTCGGTTGGGGTCAGCGGGATATCCTGCCCGTCCTTCAATAATTTCCGTTCATCCAGCAATAGTGTAAAAGGCGGCAGCTCGATAAGATTCTCCTGCGGCAGCGCTTCTCCCGGATACATCCGGCGGTAGAGCGAGCGCACCCGGGCGACCAGCTCTACCGGACTGAAGGGCTTGACCACATAGTCATCTGCGCCGGATTCCAGGCCCATGACCTTGTCGATTTCCTGGCTTTTGGCGGTGAGCATAATGATTCCCAGCCGGGGGAAGTGTGTCCGCAGAAGGGTACACACCTCGAACCCGCTGAGTCCGGGCAGCATCAGGTCGAGAATCGCAATGTCAAAATCCCTCTGTTCTCTTGCAATGCGCAGCGCCTCTTCACCGGTAGAAGCCTCCGCGATCTCGAAGCCTGCCCGCTTAAGGTTGATACACAGCAGATCACGGATAGGCTTCTCATCTTCCAGTATCAGCACTTTCATGAATAGCTCTCCTTCTTATTGCCGGGGCTTCTGGGGTGTGCCGGCCAGCTGAACGACTTCATCTAATGTCAGCTTAAGCTGATTATAATTCTGCAGATCGGCCCCCTGCAGCTTGCCGGCGGCATCCGCTGCGGGCATTACGGCAACGAATAGGGTAGGCTCCGTGTCATTGTTAGAGTTCCCCTGCTCATACAGCAGCTTATACTCTCTATTCTCAGCCTTCAGCTGGACCTCTGCGGCAGCCCATGCTTTCTTCGTCAGCAGGCGAAGCTCCAGCAGCGGAGCCTTCACAGCAGACCCGGTATTCTTGTAGCTGAACTGGAGCTTCTCCCAGGGCTGGGGTGATTCTCCCGGAACCTCCAGCAGGGTCTGGCCCGCCCAGGACTTGGGAATACGGAAGTTGAAGCCCCAGCGGTCGAACTGCTCCTGCACGAAGGTCAGGCCGGTCTGTCCGTCCCACTGATAATATTTGGTGATGAATGGGGTCGCCAAGGGAGCCATGCTCTCCGTACCGGCTGGCGGCACCAGGAAGCCGAATTCCAAGATCCCGTCATTATTCACATCCAGGCTGGACTGCGGGTAGTCCTTAATTGCAATACTGCTGCTGCCAAGCAGGTCAGGAGAGACGGCTGGCGGAGATAGCACCAGATCCTTGCTTGCAGCGAGCGCAGTACGCTGATAATCATCTGTAGCCAGTATATCAGTAAACCTGTCTTTTTCCCAAGTTAGCAGTGAAGTATAGGAGGCATGTGCGCCAATGGCGGCATCGATGACAATTGCGTTCCGGGTAGGGGACGCCTTGCCGAACTGGGCTTCGATGACATTACCATCGAGCTTCTGGTCAGATAAGGTCTGCAGCGTACCGTCCTTGAGCCGGAGCAACAGGAGATGGGTCTCACGGAGGTTATCTGTGGTGTAGGTACTCTGAAGCAAGGCAATGTCGGTATGGCCGCTCCCGGTCAGGTCGCCCAGGACCAACTGGTCGTAAGGCTGCTTAAGCAGCTCGGTCAGCTTGCCGCCGTTTAGGCTGTAAACCGCCAGCTCTTTGCTCAATCCCTCCCCGCCGCCGTATCCGAGCAGCAGCTCCTCCGCTCCGTCACCGGTAACATCTGTGAAGGACACTTCATTCAATTCGCTGCCTACCCCGGTAAGGTTAGCCAGCTTGGTCCACTTGCCGTTCTGCTGTGAGAGGAGGAGGGTATTGATCTCGTAATCGGTTTTGTCTGTCTTGTAGAAGGCGAGAAGCTCCTCCTGCCCGTCCTTGTCCAGATCCTGTAATTGAATCGCACTGCCGGATTCCGAGTGGATGGGTACTGTTAAATGCGCGTTGGCCGGTAGAAAGGATTTGACGATTCCGGTAAGATTGCCGTCGCTATTCCCCTGTGCCGGGGCTTGAAGCAGATCGCTCGGCGTCTTCATGGTGCCACAGCCGGAGGCGATCAGGCTTAAGAATAAGAGGCTGCTGAGGCCGAAGGTATATTTGTTCATTACAGTTACGCTCCTTAGGATTCATCTGTGGCTAGTATATCCTAACCTTTCGGACAATTAGTTTCAAAATGGTAAAGGAGCTGACTGAAGATATTAATATGAGATGAAATATGAGATGGAATATGAGATGGAATGGCAGTAACGCAAAGCTTAAACTCGTCGACTGCGGTGAACATTTGGACTTTCGGCCGCTGTTGTATACAGATTTCTTAATTCAAGCCGCTGTTTGCGGTTGAAATCCGTATACAAAGGCGGACGCTATCGCTCCTACAGTTCCAAATTTCCCCTCCGCTCCTTCCCTGCTTTTTGTTAATGGCTTATTCAACTGAAATTGATATCTTCAGTTATCGGGGGGAGGGGCAGGCAAAGACCAGCAGAATGGGGCGCTGTCGCTACCATTCTTACAGTCCAACCCGGTTGGGCGCATGAAGAACGCAAGATGTTATCTTTCCCTATGAAAAAAAGGCTGTCCCAATCAGCTTTTTATGGCTTTCGGGACAACCTGTATTGTCTGGCTATTCTATTGGCCTGAGCGCCGCAGGCTCTGTCCATTGGTAGCAATAACATCCTTATACCAGTGGAAGGATTTCTTGCGGTAGCGCTCCAGGGTTCCGGTATTGTCGTCGTGGCGGTCTACATAGATGAAGCCGTAGCGTTTACTTAGTTCAGCGGTTGACGCACTGACCAGGTCAATACAGCCCCAAGAGGTGTAGCCCATGACTTCAACGCCGTCCTCGATGGCTTCGCCCACCTGCACCAGATGGTCATTCAGGTACTCAATCCGGTAGTCGTCATTGACGGTTGGCACGCCGTCTTCGCCGGTGATCAGCTCATCCTTGGCTCCGAGTCCATTTTCCACAATAAATAGCGGCTTCTGGTAACGGTCATAGAACATATTCAGCACATAGCGCAGACCCTGCGGGTCAATCTGCCAGCCCCATTCGGAAGCCTTCAGGTATGGATTAGGTGCGCCCCCGATGAGGTTGCCTTCCTGGGTACGTTTGCTGCTGTCTCCGGTCTCACAGATGCTCACATAATAGCTGAACGAGATAAAGTCAACGGTATGCTTGAGAATGTCCGCATCGCCAGGCTCCATGTGAATCTCAATGCCGTGCTCTCTGAAGTAACGTTTCATATAGCCAGGGTACACACCTCTCGCATGCACATCTCCGAAGAAGTAATTCATATGCTCTGACTTCATTGCCGCAATGACATCGTCCGGGTTAGGCGTGAGCGGATATGTTGGCATGCTTAGGATCATACAGCCGATTTGGGCCTGCGGATTGATCTCATGTCCGATTTTGACCGCTGTAGCACTTGCGACCAGCTCGTGATGAATGGCCTGGTACAGATCCTGCTTGCTCAGCTTGTCCTTCGGTGTATAGATCCCGCCGCTCATGAATGGCTCGTGCAGGATGGAGTTGATCTCGTTGAAGGTCAGCCAGTACTTCACTTTATCCTTGTAGCGGGTGAATACCGTTCTGGCATACCGTTCATAGAAGCCGACTAGTTGCCGGTTCACCCAGCCGTCATACTGCTTGGACAAGTGCAGCGGAGTTTCGTAGTGGGAGAGGGTCACCAGCGGCTCAATGCCGTATTTGTGACATTCATCGAACAGGTCATCATAGAATTGCAGACCTTGCTCATTAGGCTCCAGCTCGTCGCCGTTCGGGAAGATTCGCGACCAGGCGATGGAGGTACGGAAGACCTTGAAGCCCATTTCGGCAAAAAGCTTAACATCTTCTTTGTACCGGTGGTAAAAGTCGATGCCGACCAGCTTCATATTATCCTCGGTAGGTACCTCGGTGATAGGGCCCCTGATTCCTTGCGGAGCTACGTCTTGAGTGGACAGGCCTTTGCCGTCTTCGTTGTATGCGCCTTCCAATTGGTTCGCAGCGACTGCGCCGCCCCACAGGAAGCCTTCAGGAAATGGTGTATTCATTGATAATCCCGCCTTCTATTAGTTATGGATTCAGATATGGTAAGCTGTTCATAGGTCCTATAATTCAATGCTAAATGTTGTAACGCGTTACATGTCAAGTATTATTATAAAGATGAAAAATTATGTAAGGAGAGCCATCATGTCGAATCTGGATCAAATCGCTAAACTGTCGGGATTCTCCAAAGCTACAGTATCGAGGGTGCTGAATCGTTCTCCCCATGTGAGCCAGGCAACGCGGGAGATCATCCTGAAGATCATGGAAGAGCTGGACTATGTGCCCAATGGCAATGCCATCTCCTTGTCCACAGGAGAGACGATGCAGATCGGGATGGTAACGGAGGGGATTAACGAGGTAATGCTGCCTTTTCTGAACAGCTTCGTGGAGACTGCGAGCCGGCACGGATATCAGACGATTATCTATACCTCCGGGGGTGATCCGGCCAAAGAGCTGCAAGCCTTCGAGGATATGCGGCGCAAAAGAGTTGATGCGCTTGTCATCAGCACCTGCGTTAACGATCAGGCGCTCCTGGGCTCTTACTGCAAATACGGGCCGATTGTCTCCTGGCAGCGGATGGAGCTTCCTGAGATTCAGAGTGTCGCCATGAATCAATATGACGGGTACATGCTGGGACTTGAGCATGTGATCGAACGGGGTTATACGCGGATTGCCAATGCTTGGGGCAGGCCGGCCAGTATGAATACCTTCGGGAGGATACAGGCGTATCAGGATGCTGCCCGCAAATATCATCTGGAGGTGAACCAGGAATGGTCGCAGACAGGGATCTTTTCCATCCGGCAGGGTGAGGAGCTGATCCGCAGGCTGCTGCTGATTGCTGGCGGGCCTCCGAATGCCATCCTTTGCGCCAATGATATGGTAGCGGCAGGGATACTGAGCGAGGCCCGCAGGCTTAAGGTGAAGGTACCGGAGGAGCTGGCGATTGTCGGCTTCGACAACACGGAGCTGGCCCATACGCTGGGGATCACCTCAATTAATAATCCGATTGGCGCACAGGCGCAGAATGCGCTGCATCTGATTCTCGGCAAGCTGGGGGGAACAGAAGCCGGGCAGCAGGAGCTGGAATTTCAGCTCGTACAGAGAGCTACTACTTGAATAAGCCGTGAACCGTCCGATTTGGGCGGGTTCGCGGCTTTTTTGTTATTTAGGAAATTATGGTTTGTCGTCCTTCAGAAAATAATCTTCTGCGCCGCCATGATCCGGCCGATCTCAAAGATAGCGGCGCATTCCACGAAATGAACCTCGGAGATAATCGAATGGTCATGCGTTCTGTAGTAATACCTGCCGTCGGTATACACATGATCATAGATGAGGCTGATGTCATACACCGAGGTGGGGTAGAGCTCCCCTTCGCCCTTGGCGATCCCCGCCGTTATGGAATGATGCCCTGAGCCTTCCACGAAGGAGATGCCAAGAGGGAGCCAGAGGGTAACCTGATGATCCTTATCCTGCCGCCAGCTTCCGTTCAGGGTACCTTCACCGATGCGGATCAGACTGTCGCGCAGCTTGCGGGGAATCCAGGGGGAGGGAAAGACCAGGTCACGTGCCAGGTTGATGATTCTGCTGCTGTTGTCAATCTGCCGCATCAGGAAGTGGAAGCTCCGTCCGTCCAGCGTCACCTCGGCCCATTCATCAAAGAACAGGTTGTCCGAGAACATCCGCTCCATCTGGTCGACCTCCCCGTAGAGCGCGGGCATCAGCATGAGCTGGCTCTGAATACGTCTGCCTATCAGCCGGATGAAGTCCACAATCGGATGGGTCTCGGGCTGGAAATAACCATAATTGATATCATAATAAAAGCCGAGATTCTCATTGATTAAATCCTTGGCAAACGCCATCAGATTATCGAATTCTTGTTTCATCGTCATGCAAAAGCTGCTCCTTCAACCATATGATAATGTGCTTATCATATTACGTGCCATGCTCCCCTGTCTGTGATGAAAACAGCAGGTAAAGATTGGTTTAACAGCAGCTCCGCAGCTTACCCGGCAAACTCCTGGACCTCGTCCAGTGTCGGCAGCGCGGCAATCGCCCCGACCTTGGTGCAGACCATCGCCCCCACCCGGTTGGCGAAGGTGACGAATTCTTGCTGCAGCTCCGCGCTGCGGGTGAAGTCTGCCGGATGGGCCAGCTGGCTGATCCGGCAGAGCAGCGCTCCGATGAAGGCATCGCCGGCACCCGTGGAATCGATGGACTTCACGGTGATGCTCGGAATCAGCAGCCGGGAGTCCGGGGAGGAGATGAGAGTGCCGTCTTTGCCCAGAGTAACGGCTACTGCTCCGGCTCCCCACTCATGCAGCATATCAAGGGCGGCATCACGGTCCGCTTCGCTTGTAATCAGCTGCAGCTCCTCGTCGCTGACCTTTACCAGATCGGCCTTGGAGATACCGGCTCTGGACAGCGTGATGAATTCCTCCTGCCGCCCGGTCCACAGGTCGCCCCGGTAGTTGGGATCGAAGGAGACGAACTGTCCGTTCGCCTTCGCTTCATCCATGAGCGTCATATAGACCTCGCGGAAGGGATCAGCCAGCAGCGCTGTCGCCGAGCCGAAATGAAGCATGGCCGCCTCACGGACGGCTGCCAGGTCAAGCTCTTCCAGCCTGAGCAGCTGGTCTGCCCCGCGGTGGAACACGAAATCGCGTTCTCCGTTCGCTGAGCGCGAGACAAAAGCCAGTGTGGTCGGGCTTGCGGGATCAAGCAGCAGCATCGAGGTATCCACGTTCTGTTCTTCCAGCGTCTGCTTCAGGAAGAAGCCGAAGGGATCGGCTCCGACTTTGCCGAGGAAGGCGGAGTGGCCGCCGAGCCGGGCGATGGCTGCACTTACGTTCGCTGGCGCTCCGCCGGCCTGCTTAGAGAAATGCCGCCCTGCAGTCAGGCTGACATCAACATCGGTGCAAAAGAAATCAATGAGCAGCTCGCCCGCACAAAGGACTGAACCATGTAGTTTCATTGTGAAATAACCTCCAGGCAGAATGGGTTGGTATTAGCTAAGAGCGGGGGTAGAGTCTCTGAATACAACGTCTGTAGCGACATGTGTCACCTGATAAGGCTTGGCAGGGTCCTTGATCCGGGAGAGCAGCATTTCGGCAGAGACAATCCCCATATGACCGCTGTAAATATGTACCGTCGTCAGATGGGGTTCGATGATCCGGGATTCCGAGGCATCGTCGAAGCCGCAGACCGCAACCTGCTCCGGCACCTTGATTCCTCTGTTCTTAAGTGACTTCATGACACGGATTGCGATGAAGTCATTGGCGCAGATGAAGGCGGAGGGCCACTCGTCAAGGGCGTCCAGCTGCTGATCCATCCAGTCCGCCTCCAGCATGTAGTCCCGGTCCTGACCCACAATGCATAATTCGGGATTGAGCGGAATACCGGCCGCAGAGAGTGCCCGATTGAAGCCGATCCAGCGTTCATTGAAGCTGCGGCAGTGGTTGTAATCGCCTACAAAACCGAAGCTCTGCACTCCCTGATCCATCAGCTTGCGGGTCATGGAACATACACTGTGCTCATTCTCCATGAGCATCAGATCTGCCTTCAGCTCCGGATAAATAATATCGGACGCGCAGTCAATGAAGATCGTTGGAATGCCGAGCTCGGTAACCAGCCCGCTGTATTCTTTACTGAACATTTCAATACAAATGATGCCGTCCACATTCGCAGGCTCAAAATTGCCGGGCAGAGTCATACCGTTAATATCGTTCTCCCGGACAAAATAAATGGACAAGGTATAGCCTTCGGTACTGATACGCTTCTCCAGTCCGCTGAGCAGCTGGGAACCGAAGTGGGAGCTGTTGGGGAGATTGCTGGTCAAAAGGGCGATATTGCCCTGATTCTCAGAGGCGCTGCCTGCTGCTTCCAGATAGGAGAATTGTTTATATTTGAGCTCGACGGCCTTGTTGATGACCTTCTCCCGGGTCTCAGGAGGAATGCTCTCTGCACCGTTCAGGGCTTTGGAGGCCGTATTTCTGGAGATGCCTAGCGCATCTGCAATGTCTTGAATGGTGACCTTTGCTTTCTTCATCACTGTGTTCCACCTTTGTTTCCCCGTATTAGTAACCTCTGCTACCTAATATATAGCATTTACTCAAAATTGACAACGTGATTTTACAAATGCACAAATTAATTTTACAATTCAAAAATTAAAGACACCTTTAAGTGCTAATATCTATGTTAATGTTACATTTGCACTGTATAATGCACGGTTTTAATTATTTTTTGTGCAAAATGTATTGACTTATAATCACGATCTCTGATAAATTGTAAAGGCAAAACATGTTCAAATGTAAATTTGAAAACCTATTCATTTTGTTAAATGTAAATTAATAGTTAGACCGGAGGTGGGTAACCTAACCGTCAGGAGGATAGACAGATCCGGGCGGACCTATGCCATGTGAATGGCAAGCTAGCAGCGGCCCTGCTGCGCAGCAGCATTAGCACAGCCGCACTGTAAGGAGGGGGAAAATTGGCAAATCCGATAGTTCAACAAAGGGGTACTGAACTCAAATCACGTAAATCAATTCTAAGCTATCTGCGCCGGAATTATATCCTGTATTTATTCTTGGCTCCGGCCGTAATTCTTACCGTTATATTCAAATACGTTCCAATGTACGGCGCTATTATTGCCTTCAAGGATTTCAGCCCGCGCAGAGGCATCCTGGGCAGCGCATGGGTGGGCTTCGAGCATTTCGAGCGGTTCCTCTCCTCGCCGAATTTCTACGATATTCTAATGAATACGCTTAAATTAAGCGCCTACGGGCTGATTCTGGGTTTTCCGGTGCCTATTGTGCTGGCGCTTATGCTGAATCTGATCCGCAGCGCGAAGCTGAAGAAGAACATCCAGCTGATTGTGTATGCACCTAACTTTATCTCGGTTGTGGTTGTCGCAGGGATGCTGTTTGTCTTTCTGTCGCCGACAGGTGTGGTGAACGCGCTCATTACTACTTTTACAGGTAAGCCGGTGTCCTTCATGAGTGATCCCGCTTACTTCCGTACCGTATATATTCTGTCAGGCATCTGGCAGACGGCAGGCTGGTCCTCGATTATCTATGTAGCTACGCTGGCCGGTGTAGATCCGCAGCTTCATGATGCGGCGACGATTGACGGTGCCTCCCTGCTGAAGCGCATCCGCCATATCGATCTGCCCGCGCTGAGGCCGGTGATGGCCGTGCTGTTCATCCTTGCCGCAGGCGGCATCATGTCCATCGGCTATGAGAAGGCCTTCCTGATGCAGACGGCGCTCAATACCCCGACCTCGGAGATCATTGCGACCTATGTCTACAAGGTGGGTCTGCAGGCCGGCGATTATGCCTATTCCACCGCGATCGGATTATTCAATTCCGTCATTAACGTAATCCTGCTGGTCTTCGTCAATACGGTCGTCAAACGGCTGAACGAAGGGGAAGGGCTGTATTAAAAGGAGGTAAGTATGGATATTCAATATTCCGGGAAGGACCGGATTCTGGTTGTTATCACGTATATATTGCTTGGTTTGTTCATCCTGGTCATTCTGTTTCCGCTGGTGTATGTCGTGCTGGCCTCCTTCTTAACACCGAATGTGCTCATTACCAAGGGGCTGGCCATTGCGCCGTCGGACTGGACCATTACAGGCTACGTCAAAATTCTCAGCAACGACGCGATGATCCGCGGCTTCTTCAACGCTTTGTTCTACTCTGCCGCCTTCGCGCTGGCTACGGTATTCTTCTCCGTCTTCGCGGCGTATCCGCTGTCTATTGAGGGGCTGGCCGGGAAGCGGCCGGTAATGATCTTCTTCCTGATTACGATGTTCTTCGGCGGCGGTCTGATTCCGACCTATCTGGTCGTGAAGGATCTGGGGATGCTGAATACGGTGTGGGCGGTGATCCTGCCGGGGGCGATCAGCGTGTTCAATATTATTCTGGCGAAGACCTATTTCCAGGGCCTGCCCAAGGAGCTGTTTCAGGCGGCGAGTATCGACGGGGCGTCTGATCTGGGCATTTTCTTCCGGATCGTATTGCCGCTGTCCAAACCGATTATCTTCGTGCTGGCTTTATATGCCTTCGTGGGGCAGTGGAACTCTTATTTCGATGCCATGATTTATCTGGACGATTCCCGGCTGTTCCCGCTGCAGCTGGTGCTGCGTTCGATCCTGATTCAGAATCAGGTGCAGCCCGGCATGATTGCCGATGCACTGGCCCAGGCGGAGCTTAAGAAATTGTCCGAAATGATCAAATATTCTGCCATTGTTATCTCCAGTCTGCCGCTTATCGTGATGTATCCGTTCTTCCAGAAATACTTCGAGAAGGGCGCCATGGTCGGCTCCATTAAATAATATTAGGGGGAATCTCATATGAAAAAAACATTGCAAACCTTGTCTGTGCTGGCACTCTCGGCTTCCGTGCTTGCGGGCTGCGGCGGAGGGGGCGGCAATTCCTCGGCTTCGGAGGATTACAAGCTGGAGAATGTGACGCTGCCTCTTAAAGAGAAGGTATCGCTGCACTTCATGTCCCAGAGCTCAGCGCTGGCGCCTGCCGATCCGAACGAGAAGCTGATCTACAAGCGGCTGGAGGAGAAGTCCGGGGTCCACATCGATTTCACCAACTACACGAACGACGCTTTTATTGAGAAAAGAAATCTGGCTGTAGCCAGCGGAGACCTGCCGGATGCAATCATCGATGCCGCGTATTCGGATTATGATCTGCTGACCCTGGGCAAGGACGGAACGATTGTGCCGCTGGAGGAGTTGATCGAGAAATACATGCCGAATCTGCAGAAGGTGCTGGCCGCCGCGCCGGAGTACAAATCGATGATGACTGCGCAGGACGGGCATATCTATGCTTTTCCATGGATTGAAGAGCTGGGCTCCGGCAAGGAGAGCATTCATTCGGTCAACGGGATGCCGTGGATCAATGTGGAATGGCTGAAGAAGCTGGGACTCGCTATGCCAACTACGACGGAGGAGCTGAAGAAGGTGCTGGTTGCCTTCAAGAATGATGATCCGAACGGGAACGGCCAGAAGGATGAGATCCCGCTGTCTTTTGTGCTGAATAACGGCAATGAGGATATGAACTTCCTGTTCGGCTCGTTCGGTCTCGGGGATAACGGCGATCACACGGTGGTTACCAATGACGGCAAAGTGGTCTTCACCGCAGGCCAGGACGGATATAAAGAGGGCATTAAGTATCTGAATGAGCTGTACCAGCTGGATCTGATCGACGAAGAGGCGTTTGAACAGGATTACAACACCTATCTGGCTAAAGGGCAGAGCGGGCGCTACGGTCTCTATTTCCAGTGGGATAAAGCCAATATTACCGGGTTCAACGATAAATATGATCTGATGCAGCCGCTTGCCGGACCGGACGGAGAGGTCAATGTAGCTCGTACGAACAACTTCGGTTTTGACCGTGGACGGATGGTTATTACCGGTTCAAACAAGAATCTGGAGCTTACTGCCAAGTGGATTGACCAGCTCTATGAGCCGCAGCAGTCGGTTGAGGACAACTGGGGAACGTATGGGGATGAGACACAGCAGAATATTTTTGAATACGATGAATCGGCCAAAATGCTGAAGCATCTGCCGCTGGAAGGCGCGGCTCCGGTTGAATTGCGCCAGAAAACCAGCATCGGCGGTCCGCTGGCGATCCTCGATGAATACTACGGTAAGGTGACTACCAAGCCGGATGATGCCGCTTGGCGGCTGGACCTCATGAAGGAGAAGCTGGTGCCTTATATGAAGGCCGATAACAACTTCCCGCGTGTCTTCTACTCCCTGGAGGATCAGAAGGAATTGACCGCGATTGAGACGGACCTGTTCGCTTATGTGAACCGCAAGCGCGCGGAATGGACCAAGACCGGGAAAGTGGAAGAAGAATGGAAGGATTACCAGGCAGAGCTGTCCAGACTCGGGCTGGACAAATGGCTGGAGATCAAGCAAAGAGGATATGACAGCTATCTCAAGAATAAAGGCTGAGACTGCACTAGCCGCGGAACATGATGAACTTATAAATAGATAAAGGTGGTAATGGAGTGGAAATTATCGGGAGAACCAAACACAGGCCGGCGCTGCATTTTACGCCGGAGCAGCATTGGCTGAATGATCCGAATGGACTGGTTTATTACGAAGGGGAGTATCATTTGTTCTATCAGTATCATCCGCATTCCTCCATCTGGGGGCCGATGCACTGGGGTCATGCCGTCAGTAAGGATCTGATTAACTGGGAGGAGCTGAACATTGCGCTGTATCCGGATGATCACGGCTATGCGTTCTCCGGCAGCGCAGTCGTTGACTGGAATAATACCAGCGGGCTGTTCCCGGAGAAGCCGGGTATCGTTGCCATCTATACCAGTCATCAGGAGCCGACGGAATCGTCGCCTGCCGTGCAGAGACAGAGCCTGGCCTACAGCCATGACAATGGCCGGACCTGGATCAAGTATGCAGGCAACCCGGTGCTGACGCATCCTTCCAAGGCCGATTTCCGTGATCCGAAGGTGTTCTGGTCTGAAGCTCACGGGAAATGGGTGATGGTGCTGGCGACCGATCAGACGATCACGTTCTACTCCTCCCCGAATCTGCGGGAGTGGAGCCTGGAGAGTGAATTCGGTGAGGGTGCAGGCTCTCATGATGCCGTATGGGAATGCCCGGATCTCTTCGAGCTCCCGGTGGAAGGGACAGGAGACAGCAAGTGGGTGCTGCTGGTCAGCATCGGTGATAACAGCGGGGCGAGATACGGCTCGCGGACGCAATATTTCGTCGGTGGCTTCGACGGCTCCGTCTTCACACCGGAGCACAGCGACATCCGCTGGCTGGATTATGGCAAAGACAATTACGCAGGGGTCAGCTTCTCCGACATTCCGGCTGCGGACGGGCGGCGGATCTTCATCGGCTGGATGAGCAACTGGCGGTATGCCAATCAGGTTCCAAGCCAGGGCTGGCGCGGAGCGATGACGATTCCGCGGGTACTGACGCTCCATGATGCGGCAGACGGCCGGATGATGATCCGCCAGCAGCCGGTAGCAGAGCTGGATCGTTACTTCGCGGCAGAGTCTGCGGCATTGCCAGAGATGCTGCTGATACCGGGCGAGCGCCAGGATATCAAGTGCAAGGATTCAGCCCTGGAGCTGCGGCTTACGCTTACGGACAATGAAGCGGAAGAATTCGGTCTTATTATTCATCATACAGCTACTGAGTATACTGAACTCATTTACTCTGCTGCTGAAGACACTCTAACCCTGCACAGAGATCAGTCCGGCGAGACCGGCTTCTCAGAAATATTTCCCGATCTCCAGAGCACCGGGGGAATCGGCAGCCTGAAGAGCCTGCGTATCCTGCTGGATGCCTGTTCGGTGGAGGTATTCGCCAATGACGGCCTTGCCGCCATCACCAGCCTGGTCTTCCCTGGAGGCATCTGCTCGGGCCTAAGCTTCTATGCTAAGGGCGGCAGTGTACGGCTCCAGGGCGGGCGCCTGTCTTTCATGGAATAAATAATCAATAGAATGAATCCCGGACAAGGGTGTTCCGCACAGCCATGAGGTCATGGCTTGCTGAGCACCCTTTTTGGTATGGCGGGAACACCGCAGCCATGGCTGGAGGCCATGCCCGTATTCGAGTAAAAAACGGTGGACTGGTTTCAGCCAGCCCTAGACGCCTGGTGCTGCCGTACGGACCGGAAACATCCGGCTGAACAGGAAGCGGGTCAGCGGACCGGCCACCAGCAGCTGGAGCGGCAGGGCGCAGATGAAATTAAGCCCCAGGATGGCGAAGTAATGACGGAAGAAGTTGTCCCCGAATCCGAAGTGTGCTAGTGTGCCGTATAGAGACATGAGAATGACCATGCCGCAGACCATGAAGCACGAGATCGTCAGCACTTTGCGGATCTGGGGTGCGGACGGCTTCACTATTTTGAAGGCCAGCCCTTTGGCAATTCTGCCAACCACCACAATGTCGCAGAACAGGGCAACGGCAAGTGCCGGGAGCAAGCCCACAGCCACATCCGTGAGCAGTCTGCTGTTGAGTCCGTTCGCTATAATCACATTGTAAAAAGACATAAAGAAGACCATGCAAAAACACATCATACTGGTGAAAATTAAAGCTTCCTTTTTGTTACTGCCCATGTTTCCGAACTCCCTTAAATGTAAGTTTGTCAAACTTCACTTATAGTAGCAGTGGGATGGATTATTGTCAACCTGGTTGACAATTGGAGCGACAGTAATTCTCGGTTAGACGGAACTGCATTTCTATCTATGGAGGTCTTGTAAATGAAGGAATATATGAGCGGGTTGAATCTTGTCGATATGATCAGCGAGAAGCATAAGGTGCTGCGGGACAAGGTGAACCAGATGAGCGGCGAGCCGCTGAATAAGACAGAGACGCATATTCTGGCGATGCTGGAGCAGCACGGCGTTCTGTCCATTTCGGAGATCAGCAGGCTGATCAGCATTTCCCGCCAGGGGACGCAAAAGACGATCAACAATCTGCTGGCTGAAGGTTACGTGGATACTGCTGCTAAGGAAGGGAATAGCCGGGACAAGCCTATCGTGCTCACTGCGAAGGGGACAGCGGCTTGCCGGAGTATGCTGGAGATCAAGCAGAATATTGAAGCCGAAATCACGGCACGGATCGGCAGGGAGCAGGTGGAGCTGCTGCGGACGCTGCTTACACAGGACTGGCTCTAAGACATCCTGAAAATGGCTGAATATAGCAAAAAAAGCTGAAATAAGCAAAAGGGACCGAGCGGAAAGCCTGCTTGGTCCCTTTTGCTGTGTCTTTCGGCGAATATCATTTGTTATTCATGGTTTGGGGTTTGTCTAGGATATCTGCATATATACAGATGGTGATAAAAGAATTAATGTAGTATCGAACGGCAGCAAAAATAGTGTCTGTATCCAATTAAAGGTCCAGATTTTATTCGTGCACCAGGGGTAATATAACAATAAAAAAGTCGGTGAGTGATGATGATGTCTTCGGTAAAAAGGTTCCTGATCGGACGGCCGCTGAAGTCCGATCAGCTGGGAGAACAGAAGCTTAACAAAACCAAGGCCCTAGCCATACTGTCCTCAGATGCTTTGTCCTCTGTGGCCTATGGCCCGGAGCAGATTCTGCTGGTGCTGATCACGGTTAGTACAGCCGCATTCTGGTATTCCATTCCGATTGCAGGCGGAGTACTCGTGCTGCTGCTGGCCCTGATACTCTCCTATAGGCAGATCATCTTCGCCTATCCTCAAGGCGGCGGAGCTTATGTTGTATCCAAGGAGAATCTGGGTAAATATCCGGGTCTGATTGCCGGGGGCTCCTTGCTCGTTGATTATATACTTACCGTAGCGGTCAGTGTCTCTGCGGGAACGGATGCGATCACTTCAGCTTTTCCGAGCCTGCATCCTTATAATGTGATAATTGCCATCATCTTCGTCCTGCTGATCACGACACTGAATCTGCGCGGGGTCACCGAGTCGGCCTCTTTCCTGGCGTACCCGGTCTATCTGTTCGTACTGGCGATGTTCATTATGATCGGGCTGGGCCTGTTCAATGTGCTGACCGGAAGAGTACCTGCGGAGCTTCACACCTCACTGGGAACACCGGTGGCCGGAATCAGCCTGTTCCTGCTGCTGCGGGCGTTCTCCTCAGGCAGCTCGGCGCTGACTGGGGTGGAGGCCATATCGAATGCGATCCCCAATTTCAAGGCACCGGCACCGAATAATGCAGCCAAAACCTTGGCGGCGATGGGAATTCTGCTCGCGCTGTTATTCTCAGGCATCGTGTTCCTGGCGTATTATTACGGCATTGCTCCGCGTGAACAGGTTACGGTGGTG
The DNA here is from genome assembly GCF_037975415.1 of Paenibacillus sp. FSL M7-0896. Lineage (NCBI taxonomy): Bacteria > Bacillati > Bacillota > Bacilli > Caryophanales > Paenibacillaceae > Paenibacillus > Paenibacillus sp. FSL M7-0896. Next base: position 6,105,554 of record NZ_CP150250.1, on the reverse strand, counting down.
TCCGATATTGCCGAGCATGTCTTTGGCCGCAACTTCATGTATTATGTCGTGCAGGGAACGACAGCCTTAATTCTGGTTCTGGCGGCGAACACGGGATATTCCGCATTTCCGCTGTTGGCTGTGAATCTGGCGAAGGATAAATTCATTCCCCGGATGTTCACTGTGCGCGGAGACCGTCTGGGGTACTCGAACGGAATTCTCAGCCTGGGCATCCTGTCGATTATCCTGATCATTGCCTTTGAGGGGCGGACGGAGCATCTCATTCCGCTGTATGCAGTCGGGGTCTTCATCCCGTTCACCCTGTCGCAGACAGGCATGATCGTCAAATGGCTCCGGCACAAGCCAGAGGGCTGGCTGCCTAAGCTGATCATCAATGCAATCGGGGCGCTGATCAGCTTCATTGTCACGATGATGTTCTTCCTGACCAAATTCACGCAGGTCTGGCCGGTCTTGGTCTTCCTGCCGCTGATTATCCTGTTCTTCTACCGCATCTACAAGCATTATGAATCGGTCGCCGATCAATTGCGGGTAGCCACCTGCGGGGAGCCGCCGCTTGCGATTGAAGGGAATATTATCATCCTGCCGGTAGCAGGGATTACCCATGTGGTGGAGAATTCCTTGCGGTATGCTAAGTCGCTGAGTGCGCAGCAGATTATCGCCGTCCACATCCCGTTCGAGCGGGAGGATGACGCTATTTTCGAAGAGAAGTGGAAGAAATTCCATCCTGAAGTACGGCTGGTAACGCTGTATTCACCTTACCGCAGCATCATTCATCCATTGACCAAGTTCATTGATACGGTTCAGCGCAAGGCCAGCGAGTCGAATTATCAGGTGACCGTCATTGTCCCTCAATTCATACCGAAGAAGGGCTGGCATAACATTCTGCATAACCAGTCGAGCCTGCTGATCCGCGCGCATCTGCTGTACCGGCGCAATGTAATTATCACTACCGTCCCTTATCATTTGAAAAAATAACAGGATTATGCACATGGAAGCCTCCAGCTTACGGATATCCGCAGGCTGGGGGCTTTCTGTACCTCCCCGGGATGTGTTAAGCTTGACTCCACAAGAGAAGATTCGCTTCTTCAAGGTACGGTTAAGCTAGTAGCAACAGTCAGCGGATGGAGGGACAGAGGTTGAAGAAACGCAGGTTGAACGGGACTCGAATTAAGGCAATACTGATGATGCTTATGCTTGTCCTGCTGCTTACAGGATGCGCGCAAGGCACCGCCCATGTAACCGTGAAGAAGGACGGCTCCCTGGATCTGGCCTTCAGTCTTATGCTGGATGCCCGGGCAGAGAAGCTGGTCAGCGGCAAAGTGGAGGAGCTTCTAACCACCCGGCTGGCGGCCGCAGGCATAGAGCTGAAGAAGACAGCAAGCGGCAAATCAACGGAATATCAATTTCATAAATCGTATGCTTCGATGGAGGAGCTGAAGAATAGCAGCAGCGGCTTTGATATTGTAGAGGCCAAGGTGGGACAGACGGACAGGTGGCTGTATACCAAATACGATGTGGTGGCCCAGCCTAAGCTGAACGCCTACTCCGATGAGATTATCGACGGCATCGGCAGCTTGAATGTGCCTAAGTCCCTGGTGCGGCTGCTGATGGGCAGCTTCTCCGTCGATTTCAAATTAACGATTCCCTATGATCTATACGGGGCTAATAATGCGGCCGAGCAAGACGGCAACACGTTAACCTGGCATGTGTCCCTTGCGGATTCCGAGCCGATTCAGCTGGTAGTCTATGTACCGGATATCAGGAATATTGCGATTACTGCAGGCGGCATCTTGCTTATTCTGGCTGTATTTCTTACATGGTTTATCAGAAAAAGAAAGCTGAAGAGGCTCAAGGCCCCGCCTGAAGGCAAGGCCCCTACTCATCGCCCGGGACCGATCTAAGCTTCGTGTGGAAGCTCTCCCGGTACTGCCCCGGGGTCATCCCCTCCTGCTTACGGAAGGAACGGATGAAATTCTGTGAATTATTGTATCTCAGGCGGGAGGCGATATCCTTCACGGGCATATCGGTCTCCTCCAGCCATTTCTTGGCCATTTTGAACCGGTACATGGTCAGGTAATCACTGAAATAATACTGCGTCTCCTTGCGGAATACACTGCTGATGTAGTTGGCGTTATAATGCAGCCGGGAAGCACACTCCTCCAGCGTCAGATCCTGGTCATACTCATGCTGGACGATGTCGATCAGCTTCTCGGAGATATTATGATACTGGGCGTTCTGCCTGCTGTGGAAGATGACGATGACCGGCTGGATCACGATGGTCCAGAACCAGTCTTCAATCTCGGCCACGATATGCAGATCGGTCAGCTCCTCGAACAGGGAACCGCCCGCGTGATAGATCTGATTCAGCGTAATTCCCGATTCCTGCATCATAATGAGCGTATTGTTCAGCAGCCGGGTCAGCGGAATCTGATATTCCTGCGGCGACAGTCCCAGCGCAAAAATACACTTGAACAGCTTATGCAGCAGCTCCTTCGCCTTATCGCTGTCCGCCAGCTTGATGGCATCCATCAGGTCATTTTCCGTGTGGGTCGGGTAGTTCAAATTGAGATAATGCTTGCCGGAATTGATATTCTCGTACTGGATAATGATGCCTTTGCCCAGGGTAATCCGGTGCTTCAGAGCCTCCAGGCTTTCCCGGTAGGCAATGGACATTTTGTCAAACGAATGAAACGGCAGGCTCAGCCCAATGCTGACCTGCAGCTTCAGGACCCCGTTAATCTCCTGCTGGAGCTTCTCCGTCAGCGCATAGAGCATCCGGTGAAAAGCTTCCGTGCTCTCCTCCTCACTGCCTATGACGACAGTCAGGGCATGGCCCATCATCACAGGGGTTAGCCTGTGCTGCGCAGAGACCAGCTCCTGAGTCATATTATGCGCTGCAAATAAGAGCAGATTGAGATCCTTTTTCTCATAGCTATTCTCCTCGGAGAAGTCGATGCTCAGCGTAATGACAGCCATCGTCTTCCATTCCTCGACTTGCTTACCGTACCCGTATTGCACAAGCTCCTCCATCAGCTCGCGTCTTCTCAGATTACCTCCGAACGCCTGAATCAGAAAAAAGGTCCGCACCTGTCCGAGATGCTGGCTAACCTCCTTCTCCAGCTGCGACTTCGATTGGAACAGGGAATGGACCTGCTCACCGATGAGCTGGAATTCATCCGTACGCCCTGCCCGCAGACCGGGACGGCGCAGTCCAATCTGGGTCAACAGCCGTTCGATGGGTGTGTACATACGCCGGGAGCCGAGCCAGGCAAGCAGCACAGACAAGAGCAGCATGAACGTGCAGACGAATACCGTGTAAGTGCCGATTTTGCCGGATTCGCGGGTCAGACTCTTAATGGAGGTGGCCGACAGATAGATCCAGCCGTTCAACTGGGAACGCATATAGGTGATCGAGTAATCAGCTTCATTAAGCTTGGTCTTGAATTGTCCCGATGGCTCAGTGGTAGCGGCGATCTGCTCGAATCCCGTGAATCCGGCCGCTGTGGCAGGCTCTCCGATCAGCTTGCGGTCCGGATGCAGCAGAATCCGACCGCTTTTATCCAGCACCATAATACTGTCCAGCGGCTGCATATCGGGATTAATGAAGTCCTGGAGACTGCAGGCCGGAATATTGGCCAGAGCCAGTCCGTATTTCTGCAGCTTGGTGGTCGGCAGCTTCTTAATCAGGCTGATGCTGTAATTGCAGCCGGTCACGTTAATGCTCTCTTCACTGTAGAACAGGGAGGAGGGGTTCAGCACCCAAGAAGAGCTGCCTTCCACATTCAGCAGATTCGTCAGCTGCTCGTAATTGCGGTATTCATTCAGCCGGTAGAGCCCTGAATTCTTGATCATCCAGTTCTGGCGCTGATTGAGCAGGATGACATCCTCCAGCTTCGTATCGAAGGACTGCATATTGCGGATTTCATTGCGGATGTCGTTATATAAAATGAAATCGTTTTCACTAAGCGGGTTGTTCAGCGCCTTCTTCAGCACCGAAGAGTTTACGACCTGGTTCAGTGTCTGGTTGACAGTATTCAGCTTATGCTCTACATTTGAGGTAATTTGTAAAATGAGCTCCTTTTTGCTTTCATTAACATTTTTTTGAATCTCGCTGGAGGATGTGAAATAGGAGAACGAACCAATGAACAGCACCGGCAGGATGCTGATGGCGAACGCGAACATAGTTAATTTACTGAGAAAGCTAAGATGTTTCAACAGCGTTCAGCACCTTTGCATGAAATAGAAAAATCACTGTCTTAAGTGTATGCATCACGAAGGATAATAACAATAATCATCTGGTGCCGCAATAATCATTTTCTCTAATCATTCGCTAATATGTTTAATTTCTCAATGAGTACATAAGACACACTAAAGATTTTACCTTGAAGCATAATCGTCACTGCGGTGAACATTTGGACTTCCAGCCGCTGTTGTCAACAGATTTCCTGATTCAATCCGCTCTTCGCGGGTGAAATCCGTTGACAAAGGCGGACGCTACCGCTCCTCCAGTTCCAAATTTCCCCTCCGCTTCTTTGCTTTTTATTGTTATCCTAAGTGATTCTTATTGTAGATCATTCATCAATATAAAAATTACGCTTCAGGGGGTTATGGAATGTTCAACCGGTTAACGGGCAGGAAGAAAGCTCTTGCAGGGTGCTTCATCCTATTCTTATTGTTCATTATATTAAGCGCTTGCAGCGGGGATGAGTCTGGGCGTTCCGATTCAGCGGGGGCATCGGCACCGATCTCGATTCTGGCACCGCTGCATTTTCCGCAGACGCCTTCAGTGGAGCTGATTGCCGAGATTGAGAGACTGACCGGGACTCAGCTCGATATTACCTGGGTGCCGGAAGGCGTCTACACGGACAAAATGAATACCGCACTGACCACCGGCTCCCTCGGCAAAGTAACGTTCGTGAAATTCACCGATTATAATCCGGTCAAGAATATGATCCGCTCGGGCGCTTTTTGGGAGATTGGTCCCTATCTGGCGGAATTTCCGAATCTCAGTCAATTGAATGCGGCGATTCTTAAGCAGACTTCGGTGGACGGGGGAATCTATGGTCTCTATACAGAAAGACCGGCTTCCCGGCAAGGCATTATTATCCGCAAGGACTGGCTGGAGAAGCTGCATCTCAGTCCGCCCGGAACGCTGGAGGAACTCTATGAGGTGATGAAGCAGTTCACCACGAATGACCCGGACGGCAACGGCAAGGCAGACACCCTCGGACTGGTGGACCGTAACGATCTGGTGTACGGGGTATTCAAGACGTTAAGCTCCTATTTCGGCACGCCGAATAACTGGAAAATCGAAGATGGACAGTTCATCCCGGAATTCGCCACCCCTGAATATATGGACACGATGAACTTCATGCGCAAATTATACAAGGAAGGGATCATTAACCAGGATTTCGCCCTGACCAGCAAGGAAGTGCAGCGGGACAAATTCATCCGGGGAACGGCCGGGATCTTCATCGGGAGTATGACGGATGTGCAGCGGCTCTCCATTGAGGCCAAGGCGATCAACCCCAAAGCAGAGCTGACGCTGATTAACAGGATTAAAGGGCCGGACGGATATAAGGTATGGTCCATACCGAAGTACAACGGCTTGTACCTCTTTTCACGTAAAGCCATTGCTACCGAGCAGGAGCTGAAGCAGGTGCTGGGATTCTTCGACCGCACGATGGATGAGGATGTAGCGGGCCTGATGGCCTACGGCTTCGAGGGCCGCCACTATAAGCTGGACGGGGAAGGCAAAGTGATTCTTCCGGAAGAAACGTCCCAGCTTCGGGTGTATGAGGTCAATCCGCTCAATTCCCTGATGATCGCTGATGTAGGCAATACCCATATCAAGGAGGTCGCACAAAAGGAGCAGCTCACCGCCCTGGCCGACCAGCTCAGCCGGGATAACGAGCAGTTTCTGGTCGATGACCCTACCGTCTCGCTAACCTCGCCGACCTATGACGAGAAGAACGCCGAGCTGTCCGCGATCATCGTGGATGCCACCTACAATTATATTCTCGGCAACATCGACGCCGCCGGCTTCGCCGGGGAGGTCGAGAAATGGCACGCCAGCGGCGGCAGCCTGATTATTCAGGAGTACGGGGAGGCGGAGGGGAAGGCGCGGGAGGGGGAGGAGTGAGAGGATAATTTACCAATATTATGATAGGATGATATTTATACCTCAACTGTTGATATAAGGAGAAAACATGAAACCAATCGTTATCCAACCTGTGAACGCCCAGAATTGGGAAGAAGCTCTAGAGATATCTGTCTGTAAAGAGCATAGGCACTTCGTTCCTTCAGTGATGGAGTCGCTCGCGTATGCTTATATCAAGCCGTGGGATGAAGCGTTAGATCCGTATATTCTGTCCATAGACGGCAGTATCATTGGCTTCTTTTACATTTCATATACACCTGGCAGCTCAGATAATTACTGGATCGGCGGGTTTCAGATTGACCACAAGCACCAACGAAAAGGCTATGGGCAACAAGCTATGGTAGAAATCATTAAATTCATTAAAGAAATCCATCCGAAGTGTAGCTTAATATCCTTAACTGTGGAACAAAGAAATTCAGTTGCAATGAAGTTGTATGAAGAATTAGGATTTATCAGTGAACAACTTTTGAACCAAGATGGAGAGAGAATCTATAATCTCCTGCTTAACTGAAGTAGCAAATTTATAATGAAGGGTAGATTACACCGTGAATATTCAATTACATAAGATTACCCCCGAGCTGGAACACGAATGTACTCAATTGAGCGTGAGCACGGAGCAGTTGGACTTGGTTGCAAGTAATGCAGATTCACTTGTGCATGCGGTAAATGAGCCCACATCGGTACCCTACGGTATTTTTGCTGAGGGAAGGATGGTTGGATTTATCCTTTTTGATAATGAAAGATATACAGACGGTTACTATTGGATTCTGAGATTTATGATTGACGGGAGATTTCAGGGTAAAGGATACGGGAAAGCAGCAATTAAAGAGGTCATTAAGATGCTGAGCAGCTGCGAGGACTGCACACAGATTAGGGTATCGCATATCCCGATTAATCTAGCGGCTAATAAGCTCTATAAGAGTGTAGGATTCACCGAGACTGGGGAGTTTGAAGATAACGGGGATATTATATTGGCGTATACGATGTGATGCTCAATACCGTTATCCAGCCCAGCGTTGGAACTTAGAGGAATTAGATAATGCCTGCAGTTCCGCTTTGGAACTTGCAGGTTTTTTTCTTTTAATGTGTATGATTGGCTGATCTGACACATGTGAAAAATTACCTTGTGGTCTCGATTTTCTTTCCTGATATTGCAGGACCCATCCATGTATGCCATACTCAGCAGCAAACGGTTCACTTTTTTGAACGGAAGGCGGAAGGAGAGGGGGAGTGACATGGATAAGCAGCAAGCTGCCCGCTTGATCAAGGAGGATTTCAGGATGTGCCAGAAGAAGGCTCCAAAAATTTTTATTACATGGATGTCAGAACGAACCTAGGTACGCTGAAAAATGTGGTGAATCATATCGAAGAGTTCATTGAACGGTTTTATTAGACACAAGCTGGAGGTTCCATTATGAAAACCCTGGTTATTGAAAAATACGGAAAAACCCCGCTTCTGTCAGCGGACCGCCCAATGCCGGAAATCGGTGAGCAGGATGTACTTGCAGAAATCCATGCAGCAAGTATCAATCCGATCGATTTCAAAATCCGGGATGGCAAATTGCGTATGTTATTGAAATATGAGCTGCCGCTTATTTTGGGCAATGATTTCTCAGGTGTGATTATCCAGGTGGGCGATAAGGTGAAGAAATTCAAAAGAGGCGATAAAATCTACGGCCGGCCCAGAAAAAGCAGAATCGGCACCTTCGCGGAGTATATCGCTGTTCATGAGGACGATATCGCGCTGAAGCCCCGTAACCTATCGTTTGAAGAAGCGGCTTCTATTCCGCTCGTAGGACTCACCTCGTACCAGGCACTGCATGATATTTTACAGCTGTCGGCTGGACAAAAAGTATTGATTCAGGCGGGAGCGGGCGGAGTAGGTACCTTCGCAATTCAGCTTGCCAAAGCGATGGGGCTATACGTTGCAACTACTGCAAGTGAAGCCGGTGCTGAACTCGTGAAGTCACTTGGAGCCGATCAGGTCATCAATTATAAAACAGAGCAGTTTGATCAAGTGCTGCACGATTATGACGGAGTATACGATACCATTGGCGGAGAAACGTTAGAGAAAGCATTCCGCATTGTCAGACCTGGGGGACAAGTCGTATCGGTATCAGGGCTGCCCAATGCCCGTTTTGGAAAAGAATACGGGTTAGGCTTCTTGAAGACTAATCTATTGCGGCTTGTCACCCGGAGTCTTACAAGATTGGAACGCCAGCACAAGGTGAAATACAGCTTCCTGTTCATGAAACCGAGCGGGCGACAATTGGATCTTATTACTGAATATATCGAATCAGGAGCAATACAGCCTGTGATTGGCCGCGTATTCCCTTGGGCAGAAGCGCAGAAAGCGATGGAGTATTCCGAATCCGGCAGAGCCAAAGGTAAGATTATATTGAAGATAAAGTGATACAGTTATCCAAGCTCCACGACGGTTACGCCATCCTTTGGGGGATAGTGTAGCCGTTTTTGCGTAGTACCTAACACAAATAAGACTCAATTTCATCAGAATGGCAACCGTAATGCCAAAATTTTAAAATTTAGGAAAAATACATAATTAGTACTTGATTAATGAATCGACCACTGGTATATTTTGTATAACATAAAAGGAATTTTATTCTATAAATCACAAATTGAAGAGGAAGGGTGGTTAGGACTTGCAGGCAACGACTACTATATTATCGGAACTGGAGGAGTATTTGCGGCATAAGGAATTGACGATTACGGAATTCGCCAAGTGTTCTCAGCTTCATTCCGGGACACTCAGCAATATCCTTCGTGGGCACCGGCCTATTGCGATGCAGCAGTTGGACCGGATTACTCTGGCCATGGGACAAGAGGAAGGATATTTCTATGACTTGTACATCAATGATTATATTATCGGCGGCTCTTCCGACTGGCGGAGGATTGGACCGATGCTCCTCCGCTGTGCCGACTTGAACAAGCTGGACTGTATTGAACGAATGGCCCGCCATATTATGGACAATCTGGCGTACGCCCCCCTGCTGTTTGATAGTGCAGAAGAATTGTTTATGGACGGGAAAAAGGAAGCTGCCGCCGCAATTTACGAGATTGTCGCCGAAGCCGAACGCTATCAGCATTCAGAGCGGCTGGCGCTATGCCAGTTCAGGCTGTTTACCATTACGCTCAGTGATGATCAGAACCGGAACCTGTGGGCTGCCAACCGGTTCGAGCCTTTTGTGGAACGACTGGATGAAGTCGATCAGCTCGATGCACTCAAAGAGCTTGCCAATACATACCGGTCTTTACAGCGCTGGGATAAGGTCGATGAATATGCTGCCAAGATGGGGCATAAGGCTAGGATACAGTATGACCTGAAGGTCCAGCACGAACAAAGAGCATCAGAACCCGCGAAGCTCCCCGGTAGACCGCTGTTTTTCTATATCGCCTACAGTGACTTGTTGCGGGGTAATGTTTGTGATGAGCAGGGTGACTATGAGGGAGCTTTGGGTTACATAAGCCGGTATACTGATTTAAACTGGGTGAGAGAACAGGGGGCTGAGGCTGAGCATTGGAAGAGTCTGTTTAAGGAATGGTCTGAAGCTAATACTTGTCTAGCAAGACTTTGGAGCGGGGAAAAGGAAATTATTAAACGATATAAAATCTATATAGAGAAGCATAAAGAAGAGCAGGTAACTGGGCTTCTAAATGTTGTTAGGGTAGCCAATAAGTATCAATTAAATGTTGATGATATACTAAATTATTTCAATCAAGAAATTCAAGCAGATATTGATGAAGTAATAGTGGGGAGATATAACCGGAAGTTGGCACTTGATCGTCGGGCTACATTAATGTATGAACTTGCATTTTACCATTTACACAAAGGTGATCATCCTAAAGGTTTTGATTTTTTGTTAAAAACAATAAAAAATTTCCAGCTGATAAACAATGAGAAGTATATACTGGAAAGTGTAACTCTGTTTGAAAGGTTTAGAAGTATTGCCAGTCAAGAGATAAGGGAGCAATATCATACTTTACTTTTGGGAGGGAGTTCTCATGAAGAAAAAGGCAATTATACTTCTTACGGTTCTTAGTATTATTTTCGTACCAATTGTGACAGTGCCAAGCATACCGATTTCCTCTGGCATAACTTTATATACTCATGGTGACGGTTAGCTTATTTTGGGAGGAGATTCTTATGAAGAAAAGGGTCGTTATACTTCTTACGGTTCTTAGCATTGTTTTAGTACCGATTGTAGTAGGGCCAAACGTACCTGGCTCTCCTGGAATTTCACTATTCAATCACGGGGAAGGCTGATTAATTCGTCCAACCTTAGAACAGTATCCATCCTATAAGCTCAACTTAAAGTCCTGCTACAGCTTCTTGTGGTGGGATTTTTCAGTAACATCAGCCGGTCCTTTTCCCCACTTTGGCTAATTGTACATCTTAAATAAAAAGAGATTGCCTTATTGACGAACCTTTGCAGCAGATTGATCCTGCTTTAATTTACGTTGTAAATGATACTTATGAAAGAGGGGTTGAGAATGGCTCAAACCAATATCAATATTCGCATTGATGAAGACTTGAAAAAAGAAGCGGAATTGCTTTTTTCAGATTTGGGATTAAACATGACAACGGCGATAAATATCTTTGTTAGACAATCACTACGCCAAGGTGGAATTCCTTTTGAAATCACAACCCAGACTGATCCTTTCTATAACCCGTCCAACATCAAATGGTTAAAGCAATCCATTCAACAGATGGAGCAAGGAAAGAATGTGACTTAAACAATGAACGAATTGCAGAAATATCCTCATCTCCAGAATGGAGCTGTTGATGCAAAAGCAGCCCCGCCGCTTCAGCGGTGGGGCCTAGATATGGGACTAATCCGTGATACAGACGATGTATTCTCCGCGGCCCTTGCCTGATTTAATTACGCCCAGTTCTTTAAGTTTTGAAATATTCTTCGCAATACTTGAGGACGAGGCATCCAGTGTATTATCAAATAATTGTCTATGGAAAACTTCTCCATCCTCCATCCTGCTAATCCACTCAAACATCGTTTTGGCATGTCCTTTACCCAGCAATTCACGAGTATGTTTGATTTTATCGTAACGCTGCAGTTGTCTAAGAACCTTCGTAAGTGATGCGTTTACGCACTCCAGATAAAAAACAATGAATGGTTTTAAATTACCTTGTGTGGCCTCCATCAGCGTATCATAGTAATCTTCAATTCTTTTATCGAAGAATTCCTCAACACTAAATGCATCCTTAATGGTGGCTAAATCACTATGAATCAACCCGACCAAGGTAGAAAATGCACGAGCGGTTCTTCCATTACCGTCAGGAAAAGGATGGATGTAGCCAATTAAATGATGAGTTATTCCAGAAATGATGAGTGGATGGAGCTTTTTATTAAAATCAGCATTTGCAGTATCATACGGGTTACTGTATCCGGTTACGCTGGTATATAGCCAAGCGAAGTAAGCCTGCATGAGACGCGGGACCTCATTAAAGGCTGGCGGTTGATAACTGACATGTCCATCACCATCATGAAGAGCTACGGGAATATTTCTATATCCTTCGGGATAACCGGTCAATTCTTTCATTAAAATATATTGTATTTTCTTTAGTACAGACTCATCCATATCTGAAAAGTCAAGGGTTGGATTTAAGGTGTACAGGTACTCATAAGTTTCAAAAACGTTTTTAACTTCGATTTGAGCTTTTTGTTTAATCGTCATTGGATTTTTTTTGTAATTTTGATAAAGCTGTTCAACCTCTTTGAATTCCAGTTTATTCTGTTCGATTTTGGTAGTGAAATGTGCTGTCTTAACCAAAGAGTTACGTAAAATAGTGGGCGTTAAAGGATGGCTTTTTAAGCCGAGTCTTGCTAATGCACCTATATTCCTCTCCGCTTCTAAAATAAGCTGCTGAATCTCGTAATCAAAAGGATTTATGTTCGGCTGATACACTAACTTGTCTTTTGCGTTGTCGAAATGTTTATATGCAAATACGTAAGTCACTATTACACCACCTTTTACACTTTGATATTCAATAATATCAAGGGTTTAAAGCTAATTTTATTGTATTCGATTACATCTATTATGTACATGGTTTTATATTGTTAAACCAGTCTACACTAAGTCCCCGCCGCGCGAAGACACTCTTTAAAACTATGCTGATTAGTACAAATATTTCTTCAAACGTTCCATTATCTTTATATCTGTTCAATGTTAATCTGACCAGAGGAAAAGATCTGTATCTAACCAACATGAATGAAAGATGGTGCTGAGATGAGTATCCGTTACGCTTCAAATATTGAGTTTATCACTAAGGAGGCGCTTCAAGAGTTATTTCTATCGGTCAATTGGGAGTCCGGGAAATATCCGAATGAGCTTCTGCAAGCAATTCAAAACTCTCATTCCATTGTGGCGGCTTGGGATGGAGAAAAGCTCGTTGGCCTGGTAAATGCTTTGTCTGATGGTATTTTAACAGTGTATTTCCATTATATGCTTATCAATCCTAGTTACCAGGGGAAAGGAGTAGGTAGAGAAATGATGACCACTATGCTCGATCGATATAAAGAATATAAAAATAAAGTGCTAATTTCTTATCCGAGTGCAGTGGAATTTTATTATAAGTGTGGATTTTCGAGTGAGCATGGAGCTACGCCTATGTTTATTTCAGAGTTGGTCTAATGCCGCACTTCTCCCGGGAGTGATACGGGCCAGTCGATTATATATCGAATCCGGGGCAATCCGGTCTATGATTGACCGGATTGTCCGTGAATAGATGGATGCCCCTTAAGGTAATAGTGCTTCCCGATCACCTGTAACTTCAATTAATAAGTTTGCCCCCAACTTGAACCCATGACGAAAGGCAGCTTCTACATGCATGTTGTTCACGCTGTCGCACAAGTCCAAATATTCCTCCAGCTCTCTAAACACTTCCTCGCCCAATCGTTCGCGCCATTGCTGTGTCTCTGCTGTTACCTGTTTGCATGCGGAACGAAATTCTGGATGTGACGGCACAATAGTCATATTGGGTTGAAGCTTCCCGCGATACAAGGCTTCCAAAATGGTTTTCATGTTTGTCCTCCCATTATGTTCATCGCATCGCTTGAATGAGATTCCTGCACATGGTAGGATATTTATGCAGTCTGCTTATCCAAGCAGTTGCGGGATAGGAAGTAGCGGTGTTCTTCTAGGGACTAACGCTGCTTCCTTCTTTATTTTTGGAGCTCGTCAAACACCTTTTCAATTCCCTTGCGGATAACATCAGAGCGGGTCGTTTGGAGCTTCTCGGTGCAGGCATCAAGCTTGCTCAGAATCTCTTGATCGACACGTACCCGAATTAATTCGCTTTTGGGATTGTCAGATGGCGGACGCCCCATCTTTTTGGACGACATCGCTTCACCCCACTTTTTGTGTCCATGATAAGTATATTTATGTGGCAACAAAAAGTCAATGAGACCCTTCGTGATTGATCTATCTTTTCATTCAAAAAATGGAGCCAATGCCGATGAAAATACAGAACAAGATAAGCATAATGGTAAATCCTGGCCGAAGCGAAGAGTTATATAAAGAATGCTGTAAGAGGGAAATAGTTCTCATGGAGATGCGCCAAAATGTTGCAGATAATACATCTCTGAGTTACCCATGTCAGGACACTACAAAGGAATGTTGCACGAAATGCAGGAATTTTCTCTTTGGGCGGCTTAGAAGAGAAAGAATGCTGCTTTTCCTGCAACATTTTTGGATTATGGTTAGTTTTATGAGAGGAATGTTGCAATTTGTGCAGGATTTTCGAGTAATAGCGGGACTGTTCATCCATTAATCCTATTCAGCCCACCTAAGGCAGCAAAAGTTGACCCAATCCGGCCTCCTCAGCACCTTCACTCTATCCTTTTCTTCCTCGCCCGCTACACAGCATACTTCAAGGCCCCGCCGCGCGAAGCAGTGGGGCTATTGCCTTTGCTCCCCTTTCAAGGATAGGCCTTGAAAGCCCCCCAGCCTGGAGCGGCAGAAAGGGACGGAGGGAGGTTTGGAACTGGAGGAGCGGGAGCGTCCGCCTTTAGGTTTGGATTTCTACCGCAACTAGCGGTCCGAATCAGGAAATCCAAACCTAACAGCGGCCGGAAGTCCAAAGCTCACGCAGTCCCGCCCGCCGCCGCACCCGCCCTGCCAGCGCAGTCCCGCCCACCGCCGCACCCGCCCTGCCAGCGCAGTCCCGCCCGCTGCCGCTTCGTGCCCTGCCACTGCAGTCCCGCTCGCCGCCGCACCCGCCCTGCCAGCGCAGTCCCGCCCGCCGCCGCTTCGTGCCCTGCCACCGCAGTCCCGCCCCCAGCCACTCCCGCCATGCACCGCAATCCCGCCCCTCGCAGCTGCACCTCAATACCGCCCGCCGCTGCTCGACCATCGCTCCAACACACTTAGCTTTCAATGCCTATCCCCCCATCACACGATAATCATTAACCCACACCTCCCGCCGCTGCGCACCTTTATGAGCAAATGATTGTTTTCGTAATCCAGCGCAGAGCGTAATGTGAGGCTTGTAACCAATACAAGTTAAACGGAGGTCAAAGAGGAATGACGAAAAAATCCTTCACCCTGCTCCTAAGCTCGCTGCTGACACTCAGCGTGTTGTCCGCTTGCGGCGGTAACAACAACAAAGAGGCGGCAGCCACGAAAGACCCGGGCGCCAGCACCGGGACCAACACAACCGCAACCACGGACCCGGCCGCAGAGCCGGAGAAGCCGACAGAGATCAAGATTATGCTGCCGCTGAATACGACAGATACTCCACCGGATACGATCAAGAATGAAGTGGAGAAATTGACGAATACGAAGCTGACCTACCAGTTCTTCCCGGCCGATACGTATGAGGAGAAGCTGAACTCCTCGTTCGCCACAGGCTCCCTGCCGCAGGTGACGTATCTGAAGAATCAGACGACCTTCCTGCAGATGAAGGAAGCGATTAAGGACGGACAGTTCTGGGAAATCGGTCCGCTGCTCAGCGAATTCCCGAACCTGAACAAGCTGAAGCCGGAGATCCTGAACAACACCAAGGTCGACGGCAAGCTGTATACCCTGTATATCGGCCGTCCGCTGGCCCGCCAGGGCATCATCTACCGCAAGGATTGGGCGGATAAGCTGGGACTGAAAGCACCGGCCAACACGGAGGAATTGTTCGCGATGGCTAAGGCTTTTACCGAGCAGGACCCGGACGGCAACGGGAAAAAGGATACCATCGGTGTTGTTGACCGCAACGAGCTGGTGTATGGTGCGTTCAAAACCGTCTCCTCCTGGTTCGGCACCCCGAACAACTGGGCCGAGAAGGACGGCCAACTTGCGCCCGAGTTCACTTTTCCGCAATATATCGATACCATGGATTTCTTCAAAAAGCTGCGTGAAGGCGGTTACATGAACCAGGACTTCGCAGCAACCAGCAAGACGGATGCGGTCAATATGTTCACCAGCGGCAAAGCCGGGCTGTATATCGGCGGCTCGATGCAGGATATCGATTCCTTGAATAAGGACCTGATCAAGAACGTGCCGGATGCCGTGCTGGATACGCATAGTATGGTGGCTGGAGCTGACGGCAAGTTCGCCCAGTGGATGATTCCCGGCTATAACAATGTAGTGCTGTTCCCGAAATCGGCGGTGAAGGATGAAGCGGAGCTGAAGAAGATCCTGAAGTTCTTCGATTACATGATGACTCCTGAAGTATCGAATCTGATGTACTGGGGCATTGAAGGCACACACTATACCGTGGTGGACGGCAAAGCCAAAGCGACCGACAATAAAGAGCTCATTGAACGCGAAGTCAAAGGCTTCAAGGACAGCGTTATCGGCGAATACGAAACGAACGGCATGTATCAGAGTCTGAACGTGCTGCCGGGCCGGATTCATGCGGAGGAGCTGGTGCTGGAGAATGTGAAATACGGGGTCGCAGATCCTACGGCTGCGCTCGACTCGGCTACCTATACGTCCAAGGGCGTTGAGCTTCAGCAGATTATTGCGGATGCGACATACAAGTACATGTACGGTCAGCTGGATAAAGCCGACTTCGAGAAGGAAGTCGAGAACTGGAAGAGCCGGGGCGGGGCGAAGATCATCGAAGAATATAACGCCGCGTACAAAAAATAAACAGAGCGCAGCCGCGATAACAGCGGACTGAACACAGGAAGAGGCTGCCCCGGGTTAGCGCTCCGGCGGCCTTTTTTTCCACTATAGAATAATTTACAGAGAAAGGAAGAGAATCATGCAGGAAGTATCTGCCCCGCCCCGCGTAGTTCCCGAACCGCAGCCGAAGAAATACAAGAGCAGCAGTGAGCTGAAGAAGCGGCTGTGGCGCAACAAATTACTCTATGTGATGCTGATCCCCGGCGTGCTGTATTTCATTATCTTCAAATACTTGCCGATGTACGGACTGATTATTTCCTTCCAGGATTACAAGCCTTACCAAGGGATTACCGGGAGCGAATGGGTGGGCATGAAGCATTTCAGCCGGCTGTTCACCGAGCCTGATTTCTTGAACATATTAGCCAATACGCTGATTTTGTTCGGGATGAATATTCTGATTTATTTTCCGATTCCGATTATTCTGGCCCTGATGCTTAATGAACTCAGAGGCACCTTCTTCAAAAGATTCTTCCAGACCTTAGTGTATCTGCCGCACTTCATGTCGTGGGTGATCGTCGTCTCGATCTCCTTCGTTATGGTGACGATGGACGGGGGGATTATCAACGAGCTGTTGGCTTACTTCGGATTCGCCAAGATCAATTTCCTGCTGAGTCCGGGCTGGTTCCGGCCGATGTATATCCTTCAGGTCATCTGGCGGGAAGCAGGCTGGGGGACGATTATCTATCTGGCTTCCATTGCGGCTATTGATCCGGGGCTCTATGAAGCTTCGCGTATGGACGGAGCCGGACGGCTCAGACAGGTCTGGCATATTACGCTTCCGGCCATCCGGGGAGTGATCATCACCCTGTTTATTCTGAAAATCGGTTCCGTTCTCGACCTGGGCTTCGAGCATGTCTACCTGCTGCTCAACTCCATGAACCGCGAGGTTGCGGAAATTATCGATACGTATGTCTACACCGCCGGTCTGCGGCAAGGGCAGTTCAGCTACAGTACAGCCATCGGCTTCTTCAAGTCGATTGTGGGCCTGATCATGGTCATGACCGTCAATAAGGTGTCCAAGAAAATAGGAGAAGAAGGCGTATATTAAAATGCCGCAGGAGGAATTCAAATGGTAGAAGACCGCACGTTCAGCGGCAGACTATTCTCTGCCGTCAACTTTATACTGCTTGCCCTTATCGCGCTGGTAACGGTGCTGCCGTTCATCCACGTTGTAGCAGGCTCCTTCACAACCAGTGCTGAGCTGGCTGCCAACAAGTTTGTGCTGATTCCGAAGGTATGGAGCTTAGAGGCGTACAAATTTATTTTCTCCACAAATACGATCTTCAGAGCTCTAGGGGTATCGATTGGAGTCACGCTGATAGGCACGCTGTTCAGTATGTTCATCACGGCGTTGATGGCCTACGGTCTCTCCCGCAAAGATCTGGACGGCCGCCGGGTGTTCAACTTCCTGGTGGTGTTCACGATGCTGTTCCACGGGGGGATGATTCCTACGTTCCTCGTGGTGAAGGAGCTGGGGCTGATTGACTCGTATGCGGCGCTGATTCTTCCTTCCGCGATCAGTGCGTTCAATATGATTATACTCAAGAACTTTTTTCAGAACATTCCGGAGGGGCTGGAGGAATCGGCCAAGATTGACGGCTGCAATGACTTCGGGATTCTGTTCAAAATCGTGCTGCCGCTGTCGCTGCCAGCTATTGCCACGATCTCTCTGTTCTACGCCGTGACGTACTGGAACACTTATATGAGCGCCATTCTCTATCTGGATAACAGCGCCAAATGGCCGATTCAGGTCCTGCTGCGGCAGATTGTCGTGCTGGCCAGCGGGATGGATCACAGTGCGACACTGGACGGTACGGTTCCGCCGCCGGATCAGACGATCAAAATGGCGGTTATCGTGGTCGCTACGCTGCCGATTCTGATGGTGTATCCGTTCCTGCAGAAGCATTTTGCCAAGGGTGCGATGCTGGGCTCGATGAAGGGCTGATGACTGACGGCTGATGACTGACGGCTGAAGGATGAAGGATGGAAGGAGGGTCGCTGAGATAGAGGGGCCGCCGGATATTCTGACCAATTGAAGGGGGATTACGATGATAGGCAGTCTGCCGCAAACACCGATTGAATGGGCACAAAAGGCCTGTGATTCATTAATGGATACGTATCAGGCGGGAGAACTCCCGCCTGCGCACCGCTGGCATTATCATCAGGGCGTGTTCCTGTGCGGAATGGAGCTGCTGTGGAAGACACTCCGGGAGGACCGCTACATCCATTATATCCAGCAGTATGTGGATGATCTGGTGGATGAACAGGGGAATTTCGACTTTGCCCGGGATGAGCTGGATGCCGTGCAGGCGGGGCTGCTGCTCTTCACACTGTATGAACGGACCAGTAAGCGGAAATACCGGGAGGCTGCGTTCAAGCTCCGCCATCTGCTGCTGACGCTGAACCGGACCTCCGAGGGCGGGTACTGGCATAAGGACAAATATCCGCACCAGATGTGGCTGGACGGGCTGTACATGGCCGGGGTGTTCTCGCTGAAGTACGCGAATACTTATAGAGACGATGCCTTGCGGGCCGAAGTCCTTCATCAGGAGCGCCTAATGCGCAAATATATGAAAGACGAGGCAACCGGCCTGCTCTACCATGCCTGGGATGAGAGCCGCCGTATGCCATGGTCGAATCCTGCCACCGGCTGCTCGCCGGAATTCTGGAGCCGCTCGCTTGGCTGGTACGGGCTTGCCGTCTCACAGTTTATGGATGAACTGCCGGAGACTGATCCTGGACGGGCAGAGCTTGCAGCCGAGCTAAGCGGATTCGTACAGGCGTTGATCCGTTATCAGGACCCGCAGAGCGGCCTGTGGTATCAGGTGGTGGATAAGGGACAGGAGCCGGACAACTGGCTGGAGACCTCCGGCTCCTGTCTGTTCGTCTACACGATTGCCAGAGCAGTGAAGCTGGGTATCCTTCCGGCTGAAGTTGCGGATGAAGCGGCGGAAGCCGCGCGTAAAGGCTACGAAGGCTTAATTCAGGTGCTCCAGTGGGATGAGCAGGGCCGGCTGCTGCTGCCGGATATCTGCATCGGGACCTCGGCGGGAGATTACCGTAACTATGTAACCCGTCCGAAGGTCAGCAATGATCTGCACGGCGTGGGCGCGCTTGTGATGGCCTGTGTGGAGATGCAGGATTTGTATCCGGCATAAGCGGAGTGGAGTTAGAGGGCTGCCGGTTCAGACATAGGCACAATAGAGCCGGAAGCTGCCTGGATCAGCCCGGCAGCGGATGACAAGAATGGAGGCGGACCGTGTATAACATAATAGACTACGGAGCGCAGCGGGACAGCGGGTTGCCAGCAACGCAGGCGATTGTAGATGCTATTGCAGCGGCGGACCGTGACGGTGGAGGTACAGTGTATATTCCGGCCGGTACTTTCCTGACAGGCGCGGTTAGGCTACGCAGCAACATTGAGCTGCATCTCAGTCCTGGTGCGGTATTGTCCTTCAGTACCAATCCGGCGGATTATCCTGCCGTGGAATCACGGTGGGAAGGGGTGAAGCGGGAGGTTCATGCCGCCTGCATCAACGGAGCGGGCCTGAGGAATGTCTCGATTACCGGGAGTGGAACCATTGACGGGAATGGAGAACCTTGGTGGAAAAAGCATCGGGACCACCCGGAAGAGCTGGAGTATCCCCGTCCAAGACTGATTGGTTTCGACGATTGCAACCGGGTGACGCTCCGCGATCTGACGCTGGTGAATTCCCCAAGCTGGACGGTGAATCCGATCAATTGCAGCAATGTGATGATCGATAATCTGTCGATTCTGAATCCGGCAGATTCCCCGAATACCGATGGAATCAATCCCGAATCCTGCCGCGATGTGCGTATCAGCAACTGCCATATCGATGTCGGTGATGACTGCATTGCCATTAAGGCAGGCACCGAGGATACTAAGGAGCGGATTCCCTGCGAGAATATCACGATTACGAACTGCGTGATGGTTCACGGCCACGGAGCGGTGGTGCTGGGAAGTGAGATGAGTGGCGATATCCGTAATGTGACGATCAGCAATTGTGTATTTAAGCAGACGGACCGCGGCATCCGCATGAAGTCCCGGCGGGGACGGGGCGGGATTATTGAGGATATCCGGATCAGCAACATTGTGATGGAGGATGTGATCTGTCCCTTCACGCTGAATCTCTATTATTTCTGCGGACCCCGGGACAAGGAGAAATACGTCTGGGACAAGAACCCGTATCCGGTGACGGAGGAGACCCCACAGTTCCGGCGGATTCATTATGCCAATATTACAGCCCGCAATGTCCATGCGGCGGCGGGATTCCTGTACGGGCTGGCGGAGCAGGCCGTCTCGGAAATCACCTTCACCAACATTGATATCTCGATGGCGGAGCACGCGGTGCCCGGCCAGCCGGATATGATGGCAGGACTTCAGGACATGCAGCGCCGGGGTTTCTTCCTCGGCAATGTCCGCGAGGTGCAGTTCCAGCAGGTCACAATTGAGAACCATGACGGCCCGGCCTTTTATGTTGAGAATGGGGAAGAAGTGGAATTCCTGAACTGCCGCTCCAGGAACACGGTCAAGCCGGAGAAGCTGGTGGAGCAGGTTGGTGTGGAGTTGCCAGTGAAGTGAGAATGTAACGCCAATGGGCCGCCGAATTACTGGAGATGAAGTACTCTAAATTCAGCAAGATAGCGGTATGCCAAAGAGCCTGGTCCTGTTAGGGGCCCGGGCTCTTTGGGGATAATAAAAGTTGTACTAGTCATATAAGAAAGCACTAAAGAAATAAACAAAAAGCAAAAGAAGCGGAGGGGAAATTTGGAACTGTAGGAGCGGTAGCGACCGCCTTTGTCACCGGATTTCACTCGCGAACAGCGATATTAATCAAGAAATCTGGGGACAACAGCGGCCGGAAGTCCAAATGTTCACCGCAGTGACGGTGAAGCTTCAAGTTCAAAACTTAAGTGCTTTTTATTCAACTTGAATTTTTAAGGCATAAATAGCGGAACCTTTCTTCCAAGTAGTCATTACTCCATAAATGTAGGTCCCTTTATCATCCGGGATATTAAATTGGTTAGAATCGGTTATATCTTTGAACTTGTATTTACTAAAGTGTTCTCTTATTAGTATGGAATCAGGTGTAGAGTCAAATTGTATATTAATTGTAGATCCGCCAGGAATAATCTCGGGATCTTTCTCCTCCATAGCTTCCCATGGACCTCCGTATAACTCTTTAGCACCCCAACTATACGTACTAATCTCCACAGGGACACTTTCACCGGTCTCCAAAGTAGCGCTCATTTCTGGTAAAGGCATGGGGTTAAATCTACTACACCCAGTGATTATCATTATAAGTGCTAATAATAACTTTCCTATCCTGTTCATAAGCATCCCCTTTTTGGCAGACTATGTAACAGGTATTCTATACTACGATTGCAAAAAAACAAACAAAGTGATAGTTGCATTCTGTACATTTAAAAACAGTGAAAAGGAAGGTTCGCCGCTTCTAAATGTAGTTTGTACAACTAAATCTGCCTGAATGGGGGATAAGGCCGGTATTGGTGGAATTTAGGTGTACGAAATACAACTAAACATATCATCGGAGGAATATCAGGTGATTTAGATGTACGGAGTGCAATTAAGTCCTAATTAAGTCCTAAATTTAGTCCTCCACTTGTACCTTAATCGGGTACGGCAGCCCCCCACCGCCAGTATGCAATTAGTTACAGTATTCGTTACATCCGCCGCCGCAGATCCTTCGGCTTCAGTCCGTTCTCCCTGGCTGTGCGGTGCCAGAAGGAACGGGTGGAATAGAATTTCCAGGCAAAGCGGGGGAAGTTCGGGCTGAAGAGCAGGGATTCCCCGGCGCTTCTGGACTGGATGCTCTCGGCCAGGCTATGCATGGCACGGCCCAGATTCTTCAGCGGCCCCCGGCCCAGAGGAACCTTATCCAGGGAGCCCAGCATTTCCCCGGCGCCTTGGCCTATGACTTGCCCGAAGTGAACACCGGCGCGCGCGCACCAATTCTTAAGGATCTCCACCGCAATGTGGTTCTGCTGTCCCTCGTAGAAGCCGTTGTTAATCAGCGCATAGACGTAAATCTCCCGTTCGCGCTCGGTCTTCAAATATCCTTCCAGGGTAACCAGCAGCTGGAACAAGTGTGACGGAATTCCGTCATAATACAGGGGGAAGGCCAGAACCAGCACATCCATGCGGCATAGCTCGCTGTATTCTTCAGGAGTGAGCGGTCTTTTATTCGGCGTATAGGGGTGCAGTTCGTTCCCGTCCGCAATCAGCGGCTCCAGCATGGACAGCAGTATGCCCGAGTTGCTGCCGTTTGGCTTGGGGCTGCCGTTAATCAGCGCGATGTTCATTGGAGGGCCTCCTTAATGTGCTGCGGGCTGGTGTGGAAATAGACATTGTTCTCTGACGAATACAGATTCAGGCCGTTTGCCGCGACCAGCATTCGGGCCGTATGCTGCTCACCCTCCGTAAGGTCACTGCCATAGAAATGTACGGATAATTTGAACTGGTGCTTATAGCGGGGCC
Source organism: Paenibacillus sp. FSL M7-0896 (assembly GCF_037975415.1). Taxonomy (NCBI): domain Bacteria; kingdom Bacillati; phylum Bacillota; class Bacilli; order Caryophanales; family Paenibacillaceae; genus Paenibacillus; species Paenibacillus sp. FSL M7-0896. The sequence continues at coordinate 6,082,722 of NZ_CP150250.1, read as the reverse complement.
GGTGATGTGTCTCCCCGTGTGTGGTGACAAAATAGGGCAGCATGTAGGAGAGGCTCCGGTTCAGCACATTCAGCACAAAGGGGCTATAGCTGCCGTACATACATTTACTGATGATCATGAGCTCATCGCTGCGGGAGAACAGCTCGCCCAGATTGTCGTAGCCATCTCTCTTAATGACGCATGTCCCGGGAGTCCGGGTCCAGCAGCCGAAGCAGCCCATGCACGAACGGATCGCACCGCTATCCGAGATGACCGTTACTTCCTCTTGCGCCGTATCCCCCAGCCAGCCCGCGAATTCTTGCTCCTGCAGATCGTGTATGATCGTTCTCAAGACTTCATCTCCCTAAAAGATAGATTTAAGCTCCAGCAGATCGCGCCAGTTGCCCGAATAACGCACTCCGTTATTAGTAAGCAAAGCCGTAATTCCATGCACCATGGACCAGAGTGTAACTAGGTGCTTGGTGAAATCCGACTCCGGCAGCCCGCTGCTGCGGAACACTTCATAGACCGTTGTCCGGAACAGGGCAAATGGCGGGTAGCTGTCAGAATCGTAGTTGTCCAGATCAATGACGATGCCTGAATGGTAGAACAGAAACTGGAAATACTGTGGATGCTCTATGAAAAAATCAATATAGGCCTGCCCCAGCAGAATAATCGTATCAGGGTTCCCCTCCTGGCCTTGAACCGAGGCATGCAGAGTGTCCATAAACTGGCTCGTGACATGCTCCCCCATGGCGGCTACCAGTTCATCTATATTTTTAAAATGGCTGTAGGGGGCGGTATGGCTGACTGCGCATTCGGCGGCTACTTTGCGCAGGGAAAAGCTATTCATGCCGTCCAAGTTAATCAGCCTGATGCCAGCTTCGATCAGCTGGTTGCGTAAATTGCCGCGGTGGTAAGGTTTATCTTTCAAGGTATGCATTCTTCCTTTCATACTTGCCTGTCATCTTAACATTGTAAAGATTGTAGCATGTGTTTGTGATCTTTACAATGTTAAGATGTGATTGCTGCTAGGCGATTCCGGGTATACATTTTGCAAAATAGTCAGGAGCAGGTTATAATTAGTACCAAGTACTAATATCAGATACTAATAAAATCATAAGCTGAGGTGGATCTAATGACAGGTGCAAAAATAACAGCGATCGGATCTTACGTGCCGGCCCGCAGACTTACGAATCAGGATCTGGAGCAGATGGTGGATACCAATGATGAGTGGATTGTGCAGCGGACGGGTATCCGGGAGCGCAGAATCAGCCGCGCGGATGAATATACCAGTGATCTGTGTGCAGCTGCCGTCCGGGATATGATGAAGCGTTATGGCAAAAGTGTGCAGGATGTCGATATGGTGCTTGTGGCGACCAGCACGCCAGACTTCTCTTTTCCATCTGTAGCGTCCATTGTGCAGAATACCCTTGGTATTCCGCTGACTGCGGGAGCGATCGATCTGAGCGCTGCCTGCGCCGGATTCGTATATGCTCTGCATACGGCTCACGCGCTGGTGTCTTCGGGACTGCATCATAAGGTGCTGGTCATCGGTGCAGATACGCTATCCAAGATCACAGATTATACGGACCGCAGTACCTGCATTCTGTTCGGGGATGGAGCAGGGGCTGTGCTGGTGGAGCGCAGCGGGAGCGGGGCGCAGGACGACTTCATGGGATACCATCTCGGGAGTGACGGAAGCGGAGCGCAGCATGTCTATCGCACAGGGCTGGCGGAGAAGGTGAACGGAGTGGAGCTCTCCGGGACAGGGCTGCTGGTGCAAAATGGCCGTGAAGTATTCAAGTGGGCGGTCCGTACGGTTCCGCAGGGAGTACAGCAGGTGCTGAAGAACGCCGGAGCAGATATTGCGGAAGTAGACTGGTTCATCCCGCACAGCGCCAATCTGCGGATGATTGAACCCATCTGTGAACGGCTGAACTATCCTCTGGAGCAGGCATTATACAGTCTTGAAGCCTTCGGTAATACCTCGGCAGCCAGTATTCCGCTTGCGCTGGATCTGGGCATCCGCGAAGGGAAGGTGCGCAGCGGCCAGCAGGTGTTGCTGTACGGTTTCGGTGCGGGTCTTACCCATGCGGGCCAACTGGTCAGACTGTCGCTGGACCCTCAGGTGGCTGAGCCTACTCCGCTGTAATGCGGCCAGGATAGAGAGCATGGACAGGCTAATACGGGGGCCAAGCCGAAAAATGGTCCCCAAAACCAGAAAAACGGTGCCTTGAAGCAGTCCGTTAAATGAGCGATTATAGTATCGAAAGCGTTCTCAGGTAGTTGCGGAATGCAGCCAAGCTATTGTTCTGGGCTGGAGGGGAGGGATTGAAGGGCAGATCCGGGAAAGGCAGAAGTTCAGCGTTACGGCGATCCAGTGGTTTAGGCGTTCAGCGGTTCAAGCGGTTCAGCCCGCTGCCGCAGGATTCACGGACGATCAGCGCCGGTTCAACTACAAATGAGCCGCCTTCAGACTGGTTATTGATGAGATCGAACAGCATATGGGCGGCGAGCACACCCAGGCGTTCCTTGTTCTGGCGGATGGTAGTCAGCGTAGGGCTGGTATACTGGCAGGCCTCGATATCGTCACAACCGATGATGGCTACATCCTCAGGAACACGCAGACCCTGCTCCTTCAAGGCGCGGACTGCGCCGAGGGCGAGGAGATCGGAGGCGGCGAAGACCGCTTTTGGCAAATCTCCCGATTCAATTAACGAGTTCATTGCTGCATACCCGCTGGGCTCGAAGAAATCATCACCATGCACGAACCACTTAGGATTCATGACCAGGCCGAAGCCGGCAATGGCTCTGACATACCCTGCTTCGCGCCGGTTGGAGATATCCGAATCCGCTCTGCTGCCTATGAAACCAAGCTCCCGGTGTCCGAGCAGGTAGAAATGCTCCACCACTTTGGAAGCAATCTGGTAATTGTCTGACATGACATAGCCGGATTTCCTGCCGGTCAGCTCCAGGTCAACGCCGATGCAGGGAATATGGCTCCGGTCGAGTTCCTGTATCGCAGGCTCCATCTGTTCTCCCGAGATAATGACACAGCCGTCCACATGGAAATGCAGGCAACGCGAGTAGTAATCGCCGCTGTTAATGAACTTCTCATTCGAGAAGAAAATCAGATCATACCCCAGAACCCCCATCTGCTTCTTGAACGAATTCAGCACCTCAACAAAAAAAGGATGGGTAAATTCCACATTTAGCTCACCGGCAAAAATAACCCCGATCAGATTCGATTTCTTGGTAGCTAGCGTCTTGGCGGAGCTTGAGGGGGTATATCCGGTTTGTTCGATGATTTCGAGCACTCTTCGTTTCGTTTTTTCGGAAACATCGCTGTAATTATTCATGATTTTGGAGACAGTCGATACAGAGACCCCGGCCATTTCGGCGATTTTTTTGATATTCATTTGCATGGCTATGCTCACCCCCGCTTCATAGTTATAACAGGGCCAAAAGACGGGTATGCCAGGGTTTATCAAGGCTACTGACCGTTCACTTGGACACTCTCTGCTGTCAAACAGCAGTCCTTTCTAGAGTCTATTCAACTTGCCGAAACAAGTCAAAGGTTAATTGCGTTTAGAGGAATGGCACGGAGAAAATCGAAACCGATTTCGGTCAGGGTGCCTGAGGGTACTTTAGATTGAGCTGAGAGCAACTTGAAGGCAGCGGGGCGATGGAAATGCGGTAAGAGGAGACTCTAATCCTGAGGAGGCATACACGGAATGAAAAGAAATATATCAGCGTTGTTAGCGGCCGCTGTCATCGTTACGGGACTTCTATCGCCGCTGGGCAGCGGCGGGGCTGAGGCGAAGTCTGTTCAGGGCAGACTGACAGCGTCTGCGGAGACCACAGCCGCCTTGCAGAGCGGGAGCTTGGCTGCTAATGATTTGAAAGCGTTTACCGATGTAAAAGAGGGCAGCTGGGCGGCACATGCGGTGCAGCGCTGGAGCCGCAGCGGGGTGATCTCCGGCTACGGGGACGGCAGCTTCCGGCCGGAGCAGCAGGTCACCCGGGCAGAATTCACGGCAATCGTCAACCGTATATTCGGCTATAAGGATATGGCGGCTGTGCTTCCGGCGGATATCCCGGCGGCGGCCTGGTACAAGGACGATATCGCCAAAGCGGTAGCAGCGGGGTATCTGAGTGTAGACGCACATCAGCGAATCGAACCTGCGGCTCCGTTGAAACGCGGGGAGGCGGTCCTTGCGCTTCAGCGGATACTGAGGCTGGAGACTGAGCGTCAAGCCAAGGGCATGTACAGCGACCTGGCGGGAGCCGATAGTGCAGTTAGCGCTGCGGCGGATGCTTTTACGGCAGCCGGTTATATGCAGGGCTATCCCGGAGGCTTATTCAAGCCGGACGGGAGGATCACCCGTGCCGAGCTGGCGAAGCTGGCGGATACACTGGTGCCGGAGCTGCGCTCCGCCGCCGGGGAAGTGAAGCTGGGCAAGGTGAAGGGCAATGTGGTGCTGAGCCATAAGGATATTACACTGAGGGACACTATCATAGGAGGAAATCTCTATCTTACCGAGGGGATCGGGGAAGGAGTGATCCGGCTTCAGGGGGTGCAGGTTACCGGCACAACCTATATTCGCGGCGGTGGCGGGCAGGGCGTGAGCCTTGCGGACAGCAGCCTTGGGGCCGTGCAGGTGGCGAAGCCGAAGGGCAGTGTCCGCATCGTTGCCAGCGGGACAACATCCGCCGGAACGGTACATCTTGATTCCGGTGCTATCCTTGAAGAGGCTGCGCTTACCGGGGAGGGATTCGCTGGTGTTGTCCTCCTGGCAGGAGAGCGGACGGTCACTCTTATTGGCAATTATGGGGTTGTATCCACCGCTGATGCGGCCGGAGGCAACCTCACGCTGAGCTTGTCAGGCAAGCTATCCAAGCTGATCTGGGGCACTCCCGGCAAGCTGGTGCTGATGAATCAGGCGCAGGTGGCTGAGCTGCTCCTTACAGCCGGTGCCCGGGGCACTACAATTACAGGCAGCGGCAGCTTCGGTACTGTGCTGAATCAGGCCGAGGCTGTAACGGCCGGGGGCATTGCTCTCATGCCAGGCAGCCGCAGCAATCTGAATCTGGCCTCGCCGCAGGCCAGCCAGCCGCCTGTGGCCGCCGGTGGCGGAGAGACAGCGCCGGCTGCGCCGGCTGTCACCCCTTCGCCGGAAGTGACGCCGACTCCGGTGGTTACGCCTACGCCGGAACCGACAGCGGAGCCTACACCGGAACCGACAGCGAAGCCTACGCCGGAGCCAACGGCGAAGCCTACGCCGGAACCAACGGCGAAGCCTACGCCGGAACCGACAGCGACACCGACGCCGACACCGACACCGACGCCGACCAGTGATCCGTGGAGTCTGGTGTGGAATGATGAATTCGATGACAATGTCATTGATCCTGCGAAGTGGACCTATGATCTCGGAGACGGCACCGCTGTCGGGAATCCGGGCTGGGGCAATAATGAGCTGGAATATTACACCAATAATCCGAAGAATGTGAAAGAGCAGGACGGTAAGCTAATCATTACCGCACATAAGGAAGCTGTAGGCGGCAAGCCGTACACTTCCACCAGAATTAAGACCAATGGCTTGTACAGCAAAATGTACGGCAAATTCGAGATCCGGGCGAAAGCTCCGGCTGGCAAGGGGCTGTGGCCGGCGATCTGGATGCTGCCGGAGAATTATGTGTACGGCAATTGGGCGGCCTCCGGGGAGCTGGATATTATGGAAGGCTGGGGCAGCCGTCCGAATGTGGTTGCCGGAACGATCCATTATGGTTCCCAGTGGCCGGATAATGTCTATTCCGGCAAGGAGTATGTATTGCCTGGCAGTTCCACCATTGAAGAGTTCCACACCTACTCCATTGAGTGGGAGCCGGGGGAGATCCGCTGGTATGTGGACGGGGTGCTGTTCTCGACCAAGAATGACTGGTACAGCAAAAGCAGTGGACAGCCGGCTATCAATGCGTATCCGGCACCGTTCAACCAGAAGTTCCACCTGCTGATGAATCTGGCAGTCGGCGGCAACTTTGACGGTAACCCTACGGATGAGACCATATTTCCGAGTTCCATGGAGATTGACTATGTCAGAATCTATGAGCTGACTGGACGCGAATACCGGCAGCCGGTACCGGTGGAGCTGGCGAAGGAACCTTATCTGGAGGGAGCGAAGCCGCCGCTGGCAGACGGGAACTTCATTTATAACAGCGGGTTCACGGAGCAGGTAGAAGGAGATCCCGGGATGGGCATCCCGAATACAGCCCACTGGGTACTCTACACAGATGAAGGCGCAGATGCGGCTCTATCTCTGGAGCAGACAGGCGGCGTGAATCTGCTCAAGGTAAACATCTTGAAGCCGGGCGGCAACTCTTATTCGATCCAGCCGCAGGCGATTGTGTCGCTGGCAAAGGGCAGATTCTACAAGCTAAGCTTCGATGCCAGAACGGATACGGCCCGCGAGCTGACCGCCCGGCTGACAGGCGGCGCACCGCTTGGCTTCCCGTCTTATTCTCCAGCGTTCAAGGCAGGGCTGACCCCGCAGCTTCAGCATTACGAGACGATGTTCCAGATGAAGGAGAGCTCGGACAATGCCGCGCGGATCGAGTTCAATCTGGGGACCAATGCTTCCCCGGTATGGCTTGGCAATGCACGGCTTGAAGAGATCAGCAGCATTCCCTTCGATCATGACAGCGCCAAGGCGCCGCTCGGCAACGGTAACCACCTCTACAACGGCAGCTTTGATCTGGGAGAACCGGACCGGATGAGCTATTGGCATATTGCTGCTTCAGGAGGTGCGGAGGTTACTCCGCGGGTTGAGGCTGACGGCCGCCTGAAGCTGGACATTACAGACGCAGACACCGGCGGCAGCGAGGTTACGCTGCAACAGAAGGGAATCTTCCTGGTGCAAGGCCAGGATTATAAGCTGACCTTCGAGGCCGATAGCTTCTCCGCAAGGACAGCTGTAGTCGAACTGCAAGGCAATGACGGCGTAGTCTATGCTTCGGAGCCGGTTCAGCTGAATGCAGGACATCAGCAGGTTGAAGCGCTGTTCAAGAATCTCGCAGGGGCTACGGATCATCTCGGACAATTCGTACTGCGGCTTGACGGGACAGCAGGAACGGTCTTTCTGGATCAATTCGTGCTGGTACGCACCAGCTCCTATTATGATCCTGATCTGACCTATTACCCGCTCTTGAACGGGGATTTCAGCTTCGGGCTTACGAGCTGGGAGCGGCTGCTGACAGAAGACGGCGGCCAGAGCACTGCCGCTGCGGTGGATGGAGCAGCCAAATTCAGCATTACGAATACCGGCAATCAGGCGTATTCGGTGATGCTTTTCCAGAATAACCTCAAGGCAGCGGCGGGCCTCGATTATGTGGTTGAATTCGATGCCAGTGCCAGCGTGGCCCGGCAGATGAATGTGAAGGCAGAGAATGCGAGCTATTCCCCTTCCATCGATAAGACGGTGGAGCTGACACCAGAGATGAAGCATTACCGGTTCGAATTCCGGCAGGGGGCGAATGATATGCTCTCGCTGAAATTCCTGCTTGGCAAGGTAGGGGGTGTGAGCGTTCCGCAAAGTCATGATATCATCATCGACAATGTGCGATTCGAGATCAAGGACGCCCCGGCGAAGCCGCAGGAGCTGCTCGCAGATTCCACAGCCAACCGGGTATCACAGCCGATTGAGCTGACCTTCATCCCGAAAGCAGAATGGTCCGGGAGCATTAAGTCCGTTAAGGTGAATGGCGTTACGCTTGCGGCGGAGCTGTACCATTTAGGGCCGGGAGCAATCACAATTCAGCCTGCCGCCTTCCCGGCAGAGGGAAGCTATAACATTACCGTGGAAGCCGAAGGATACGTCAATGCTAGTGTGGTTCAGACTATACTGGCGAATGATAACAATCTGGTCGTCAACGGATCATTCACCGGCGGCAGCTCGGGCTGGTCCACCTGGTCCGGCGAAGGTGGAGTCTCGTCCTTCCAAGTGGTGAACGGAGCAGCGGAGGTGCTGATCACGGCGGCCGGGTCACAAGCCTGGCACACCCAGCTCTATCAGGAGAAAATCCCGCTGGAAGCTGGCGCAACCTATGAGCTAAGCTTCAGAGCGAAATCTACCGTTCCCCGGCAGATTATCGTGGAATATAGCGGAACCTCGGCCCAGGGCGCTCAGGCGAAGTTCGACATTACAGCCACATGGGCGACTTACAGCACTCAGTTCAGTGTGACGAACGCCAATCCGCTGAAGCTGAACTATCTGATCGGCGCCACGCTGGGTGAAGATAAAACGGCGAACCATACGGCGCATACGATTTTTTTGGATGATATCGTGCTTAGAAAGGTAACAGACGGACCGGACACCGAGCCTGCCAGCGGCACACTGGATAACGGCACATTCGATGCGCAGCCTGCCCTTAAAGGCTGGACCCAGTACTTCGAGAGCACCGGAAATGCCGCAGTCCAGAATGGGGAGCTTGAGGTGTCGCTGGGCTTCACGGGCTCTGCCAACTACGCCGCTCAGGTAGATTACAGAGATTTGAAGCTGACTCAGGGTAAAAGCTATACCTTAGCCTTCAGCGCCCGTTCGGATATCAACCGGCAGATTGAAGTAGCAGTCGAGCATTTCGGAGGAGATTATACGAAATATTTGCAGACAACCGCCGCTTCATTAACTGGCGAAATGCAGCGCTTCAGCTACACCTTCACCATGAATGGCGGAACGGATGCAGGGGTTCATCTGGTCTTTCTGCTGGGGCTGAATCCCGGAAACAGCGCAGAGACGAATGCCGCTATCGAAGCAGGCAATCATATCTACATCGATGATGTCAGTCTGATCGAGAACCCGTAAGCTAACGAAAGAACGCACCATGGCATGTGACAACGGCCGCGATCCTTGAATTCAAGGGTCGCGGCCGTTTTGATACTTATATGGGATCAAATGAAAGTGAAAAACAGCATACATTGTGCTGGCACGCAGGCGCATGGCCCAAATGTATGCGGAAAACAGCATACATTGTGCTGGCACGCAGGCGCATGGCCCAAATGTATGCGGAAAACAGCATACATTGTGCTGGCACGCAGGCGCATGGCCCGAATGTGTGCGGAAAACAACATACATTGTGCTCAAACGCAGGCGATGGCCCGAATGTATGCGGAAAACAACATACATTGTGCTCAAACGTAGGCGATGGCTCAAATGTATGCGAGGCTAGGTTCCCTTGAAGTCTTTGGTAGTTCCATTTCCTGCTTAAACAGTGGAGAGGACGAAACGACCCGCGGAGAAGCGATAGCGGTCGCCTTGGTCTCCGGATTTTCACCGAATAGGGGAATGAAAAAAATTCTTACGAGCACAGCGATTGTAACAACGTTTCGTTCGCGGAGCGTCCTCACCGAGCGCAAACGTCCACAACTCCAAAACAAGGGGTGTCCCTGCCATTTCATGGCTTATGGAACATCCCCTTTTGGGACAGCCTTTTCAGCATGAGCAGAATAGTTTTAACGCCTATAGCTGATATTATTCTTTAGGGATTAATTCAAAGATCTTGCCGGTCTCCAGCGCTTCGATCAGCTTCAGCAGCCAGCGGTAATATTTGATGGCTTCCTCAATCTTGAGCTCGTCGGTGTGGAGCAGGCGCGATAGGTCGGGCTCGTCCGCGTAATCGGTTTGCATCTGCCGGATTTCAGTAAGCGATTTGTTAAGGGCGGTCATATTCCCTTCCACTGCTTTTCTCCATTTAATAGAGAAGTAATCGCTGAAGTTCTGATGCCAGTCGGGAACCACCTCGAACAGATCCTTGCGGGTGCCCTTGCCCCAGACTTTATCGATCATTTTCAAATCAAGCAGTGTACGTACACCAGTACTCATAGAGGTCTTGCTCATGCCCATGGTGCTGCTTAGCTCATCCAGTGTAACCGGGCCCTCATTAAAGTACATGTAACCGTATAAATGCCCGATGGACAGGGTGATGCCGTATAAATCCATATTTTTGCCGATAGAGTCGATGACCCGTTCACGGGCTTTGCTGATTTTTTCTATTTGCTCGGGCAAAAGCCCCTCTAAATCGTTCATGATGTCCCTCCTGAGGAATAGGCTGACATTCTGCATGTCTCTCCTAGTGTATTGTAATCAAATCCCCGGCAAGAAGTAAAGAATTCATCCGGAACGGAATCCGGCGTTAAACAGAGTATTCTATACGTAAAGTACGTAAAGTTAAAACTGTACACTCAATTCTTAGCGAATATGAGCTTTGCGTATTTTTTCGTAAGTCCGTTACACTAGGTCAGTAGCGTTAACCCGAAAGTAAAAGGAGAGAAGGAGGTCAACATGGCAATTATAGAGGTGAAACAGTTAACCAAAGTATTCGGTCATGATGCAGCACGGGCGCTTCCATTATTAGAACAAGGCTGGTCCAAAGAAAAGATCGCCCGGGAAGCCAAGCTGACGGTCGGTGTGAATAAAGCCGAATTCAGCATTGAAGAGGGAGAAATATTTGTCATTATGGGATTGTCGGGCAGTGGTAAATCCACGCTCGTCCGTCTGTTGAACCGGCTGATTGAGCCTACCGGAGGACAGGTGCTGTTCAAGGGTAAGGATGTTGTCAAGATGAATCCGGAGCAGCTTCGGGAATTCCGGCGGAAGAATATCGGCATGGTCTTTCAAAAGTTCGCGCTGTTCCCGCACCGCAGTGTGCTGGCTAACGCAGAATACGGACTGGAAGTCCAGGGCGTGGAGAAAAGCAAACGAACCCGGCTGGCCATGGAGGCTCTTGAGCTTGTAGGGCTGAAGGGCTGGGAGAACCACCGCCCGGATCAGCTCAGCGGAGGCATGCAGCAGCGTGTCGGCCTGGCGCGCGGTCTGGCCAATGATCCTGACATTCTGCTGATGGATGAAGCCTTCAGTGCGCTTGATCCGCTGATCCGCAAGGATATGCAGCAGGAATTGCTGGAGCTGCAATCCAGAGTGAAGAAGACGATTGTCTTCATCACGCATGATCTGGATGAAGCGCTGCGGATCGGGGACCGTATTGCCCTGATGAAGGACGGGGTCATTGTCCAGATCGGATCGCCGGAAGAAATTCTGATTCAGCCTGCGAACAAATATGTGGAACGCTTCGTGGAGGATGTGGATCTGTCCAAAGTATTGACCGCTTCCCATGTGATGCGCCAGCCGGAGATGATCCGCCCGGAACGTGGTCCCCGGGTAGCCCTGCAGCTCATGCGGGACAGCGGGGTCTCCAGCCTGTATGTCGCAGATAATGAGATGCGGCTGCAAGGTCTGCTGACAGCGGATAATGCCTCACAGGCCTTGAAGGAGAACCGCAGTATTCTGGATGTGATGCTGCGCGACATTCCCCGGGTTCAGCCGGATACCCTGCTGAATGATCTGTTCGAGCTGATGTCGGAGACGCATCTGCCCGTTGCAGTAGTGGGGGAAGGCGAGAAGCTGAAGGGCATTGTTATCAAAGGGGCCGTGTTGTCTGCCCTGGCCGGTAACGCGGTTCCTGAAGGAGGAATTGGTTCATGAATTTACCTAAAATACCGCTCGGAAAGGGCGTAGAATGGATTGAAAATTGGCTCACGACCTACTTCGGCCCTATATTTGATATCATTCATGCTGTGATTGGCGGAATGGTGAGCGGGATTGATGCGGCGCTGAATTTCCTGCCCGCAATGGTGCTGACCCTTCTGATCGCAGCTCTGGCCTACTGGATCGGCAAATGGCGGATGGCGCTGTTTGCGGTGGTCGGACTGCTCCTGATTGACAATCTTGGATTGTGGGGGCCGTCGATGCAGTCGCTGGCCCTGGTACTGACAGCCTCTCTGCTGGCTGTAGTGATCGGGGTTCCTCTCGGAGTGCTGTGTGCACAGAGCCGGACTTTCCAGAACATTGCCACCCCTATCTTAGACTTCATGCAGACGATGCCGGCGTTCGTATATCTGCTTCCAGCCGTGTCGTTCTTCTCGCTGGGCGTTGTTCCCGGCGTCATTGCTTCTATTATATTTGCGATTCCGCCAACGATCCGGTTAACGAACCTGGGGATTCGCCAGGTCTCACCGGAGCTGGTGGAAGCGGCGGATGCCTTCGGTTCAACCGCAGGGCAGAAGCTGTTCAAGCTGCAATTGCCGATCGCGCTCCCGACTATTATGGCCGGGATTAACCAGACGATTATGCTCTCGCTGTCTATGGTTGTCATCTCGTCCATGATCGGTGCCCAGGGTGTAGGTGCCTATGTATACCGTGCAGTATCACAGGCGAAGACGGGTGCGGGCTTCGAGGCGGGGATTGCGATTGTTATTATTGCCATCCTGCTGGATCGTCTGACCCAGAAGCTCTTCAAATCCAAACCACAAGAATAGGAGTGTATGATTAATATGAAAAGAATCCAATTGATAAAGCGCAGACCACTGGTCCTGCTGATGCTGCTAATGGCAGTAATTCTGGTAGCTGGTTGTTCGTCCAATAATAACAGTACGGTGAAGCTGGCTTATGTGGCCTGGGATTCCGAGATCGCCAGTACTAACGTAGTCAAAGAAGTGCTGGAAACGAAGCTCGGCGTGAAGGTGGAGATGCTGCAGGTCGATGCCGGGCCGATGTGGGCCGGGATTGCTGACGGAAGCGCAGACGCCATGGTAGCCGCCTGGCTGCCAAGCACGCATGCCTCTTATCTGGAGAAATACGGCAAGGACATTGAGGATGCCGGTGTGAATCTGGATGGAACGAAGACCGGGCTTGCCGTTCCCGCCTATATGGAGATCAACTCCATTGAAGATCTGAATAATGCAGAAGTAGCGGCAACGCTCGATAAGCGGATTATCGGAATTGAGCCGGGGGCCGGAATTATGACGGCCACGGAAAAAGCGCTCGAAGCCTACGGCTTGAGCGATTATACGCTGCTGGAGAGCTCGTCGGCGGCAATGGCGCAGGAGCTGCAGAAGGCTTTTGACAAGAATGAACCGATTGTAGTCACTGGCTGGACTCCGCACTGGATGTTCGCCAACATGGACCTCAAGTACCTGGACGATCCGAAGAATGTCTACGGCGGTGCCGAGCAGATTCATACGATGGTCCGCAAAGGCCTGAAGGAAGATATGCCTGATGTACACAAGTTCCTGAGCCAATTCAAATGGACCGCAGAGGATATGGAGCAGGTTATGGTCAAGATTCAGGGCGGACAATCGCCTGAAGAAGCGGCCAAGGAATGGGTAGAGAGTAATGAAGCCAAGGTTAATGAGTGGACGGCTGGTATCTCTGCTTAAATGAACTCTGTAGGGTTCAGTGATCTGGCGGCGATGACCGATGTGTGCTATGATGGGAGAAAATAAGCAACAATTCTGTAACTTGTACGCTTATGTCGCAGAATCTATAGTTAGATGTTCAATAAACACCCCGCAAGGGGTGTTTTTCTTCAACATTAATGAGCGGTTCCTTTACATGCTGCTAAGAGTCAGGGAAGGAGAGCGCTCTATGACCGAGATCATCAATGCCTGGATTGACTGGCTGCTGCAAAGTCTGGGACTTAGCGGCCCGTATATTGTTTTTGCTACCTTTCCGCTCGCCGTGCTGCAAAGCTTGTTCGGATTTTTCCCCCTGGCGATTCTGATTGTGCTGCATGTCTCTGTATTCGAAGTGATCGGCGGGATGGCTGTCAGCTGGCTGGCCTGCAACCTGGGCGCGGTAGTCGTCTATTTTCTCTTCCGGCGTTATCTCTTCGACTGGTTCGACCGTAAATGGGGCTACAAGCTCAAGAAGTATGAGAAATGGCAGACCTATCTGGACCGTTACGGCATCTGGACCCTGGTGCTGCTGCGTACGATTCCGATTGTGCCCAGCAATATCATCAATCTGATGTCAGCCGTGTCTCCGATGAAGCCGGCGGCTTTTGTCTGGGGGACAGTGCTCGGCAATCTGTCTTTTATCTGGCTGTTCGGTACGCTCAGCTCCTCGCTCATTGTCCCGCGTGAGGACTGGAACGGTTTTCTGTTGTGGTATGGTGTATTTATGCTGATACTGCTTGCTATCTTTGTCCGGCTGCATTGGGGGCATCTTCAGGAGGATAAGCGCAAGCGGGCGGGGCATTAGAAGAACGTTGCTGCGGTGTGGTGCCGCGGGGATGTTCTTTTTTTGTGGATTAGAAAATTATGATTTGCATCCGATGTGGATAAGTTGTGCATAAAGTTGGGGGTAAGTGTCTTGGAGCATCGGCAGGATGACTATATTCTGGGCCAGTAATAGGAATGACTTCTCTGATTTCACCGAACAGCCGGATATGGTCGAAAAACCGACCACATTCGGTGCGGTAGAGGCGTGTGGGCCGAATGTGGTCGAAAAACCGACTACATTCGGTGCGGCAGAGGCGTGTGGGCCGGATATGGTCGAAAAACCGACTACATTCGGTGCGGCAGAGGCGTGTGGGCCGGATATGGTCGAAAAACCGACCACATTCAGTGCGGCAGAGGCGTGTGGTCCGGATGTATGAGTAAAAGCGAATCATGTGGCCACAGCCAGTAACAAATTTCGAGAAATCCTGCAAGAAGTGCAACAATGCTGCTCCATACAAGCGGCGGTGAGGGAGACAACCCTCAGAATGGATCAAATACAGGCTGAATATCGCAATGAATGGGACCAATTTCACTCGTTAGGGTGATCTGGTTCTTGGATACAAGCAAACACCAAAGCGAAAGCCCCACATTGTGGGGTTATTTTGCGTGTGCGCCGAATAGCCTATTAGTACAGGGAGCGGCTTGACCGCAGGAATGTCGGGAGGGACTGCAGGGCATGGGCAGAATCAGAAAATGGGGGAAACGGAGCGCAGGCGTACCGCTCTTCGGGCGTCTGCGGCTGCCGGACTTCAGCGGAAGCGGTCTGAGGGGGCCGGGCGGGCGCCGCCAGGCCTTCAAGGCCAAACCGTCCAGAGCGGGAATCCGGCCGCCGGGTGCGGGTTCGGGAGCAAGGTTCGAAGCGAAGCCTTCAAGACCCGGCGCGGGTCTGCCTGGCCGGAGCTGGGGACGGAGCGGGGGCTTCGTGGCGAAGCCCTCCAGGTCCGGCGTCCGGCTGGACGAGAGCGGAGCGGATTACGGGACAGCAAAGCCGTCCGGGAGAACAGCAGGCGCTCCGGGCCAGCGGGTCTGGCGCAAGGCCGGGCGCGGGGGCGGCGGGTTCCGCCTGTTCGGCAGCAGGGACGGGAAGCGGCAGGAAGCCGACGGGGACAAGGGGCGGAAGCCGCGCAGACGGGGCAGATTCTGGATCGTTCTGGGCCTGCTGCTGCTTCTGGCGGTGCTGCAGGGGCTGCGTTATGTGGAGCAGCACCTGAAGCCGCCGATTCTCCATCTGGCACAGATCCGGGTGAAGCAGATCGCCACGGAATCCATTAACAAGGCGATTACGTCCCAGGTGGCGGACGGCGGGAATGCTGAGGCGCTGATTGACTGGAAGACGGATAAGAGCGGCAAAATCTCCGGCTTCATGCTCAACTATAAGGAGCATATGCGGATTACCTCGCAAGCCGCCGAGGTGATACAGTCCACACTGCAGGAGCTGCATAACCGCAGCGAGCGTATTCCGCTGGGCCAGGCGCTTGGCAGCCCGCTGATTGCCTCCTTTGGACCCGATATTCCGATCAAGATCGAACCTCAGGGGGCCGTGAAGGTGGAGCTGAATACCCGGCAGCAAAATGCCGGAATCAATATGATTCTGGTTGAGGTCTATATTCACATTGTGACCGAGGTAGCGGTCGTAATCCCCTTTGACATGGAGCCGCAGGTGGTGGACACAGAGATACCCGTCTCCTACCTGATGGTAGTCGGTGACGTTCCGATGTACTACTATGACAATCAGGGCAAGCCTGTCGGCGAGAACGGCAGCAGCGCCCCGGGCATCGCCATCCCAGCGCCTTCGCTGAACACTGAGAAGGGCAGCTCCGACACGGAAGGCACGCCTTCAGGCGGCGGTAACAGCAGCTCAGGCTCGGGCGGATCAGGCGGACATGCGGGCAGCGGGGAGAGCCCCGCGCCTGCCGCAGGCGGCAACAATGCGCCGGATGCGTCCGGGGGAGGCGGAAATACGGGGGACGGGTCGGAGTAGGGGAGAAGCGGGGATAATGTCGGGGTAAGGGCTCCTGTGGTCATTTAATGGCTAAATGGGGGTCTTTTTTTATTGTGCCGGATGGGTTGATACGGGCTAATGCGGATAAAGTTCGGAATTAGTTGGCAGGCTGCCGGTGCGATGAGGACGATGAGGGAAGTATTCAAATCCACCTTTCCAATATGAATCCACTAGGAATGAACCGGAATGGCTTCTATAATAAGGGCAACACTGCGGCTGACAGGGGCTGTAAGCCAATCTTGGGGGGCTAGCATAATGAGAATATTGATCGTGGATGATGAGCCCAGACATCTTAGAGGGATGGTCAATCTGATCGGACGCCTTCGGCCGGAGGATCAGGTGGTGGCGGCGCAGGATGGCTTGTCCGCTATGGAAATGGTGAAAGCCCACCGCCCGGAAGCTATATTGACTGATATCCGTATGCCCGGAATGGATGGGCTTGAATTTCTGGAACGGCTTAAGCTTGAAGGTATCCGGACCAAGGTCGTAATGGTATCCGCTTACAATCTGTTCGAGTATGCGCAGAAGGCAGTTCATTATGGGGCTTATGATTACCTGCTGAAGCCGGTGGAGATTGACCAGGTAGCGGATGTCCTAAGCCGGATCGACCTTCTGCTGACAGCGGAACAGAGGCAGCGCCGTGAAGAGGAAGAAATGCAGCACCGGCTTAAGCTCGCTTCTTCCGCCTACCTGAACCGGCTCATGCTGTCCTGGCTGAACGGCAGTGCGTCCTTGGCCGAGCTGGCGGAGCTGGACGGTTATGATTGGCTGCGGGAGAGCGGTGTCGCTGTGTATTCGGAGCTGAACTCCTGCCAGGATAGCGGGGAGAGGCAGGACAGCGGCGTGTTCATCCGTGCTCTGGAGCAGGCCTGGGGCAGGTGGGGGGAAGCCATCACGATTCCCTTGAGCGGGATGACGGAGGACGGCCCTCTTGCCGCCGTTACCTTGATTACCCTGGAAGCCCTTACCGGGGACAAGCGGGAAGAAGCCCGGTCCATTGCCCGTTCCTTGGCGGCGGATTGGGCGCATACCGGACAGCTCACCCACGGGATTGGCCCGGAATGCCGTTCCCTCCGGGAAGAAGCGCCGCGATCCTATCTGGCGGCCAGAACGGCCAACAGTTACAACTTCTATGATTTCCGGCACGGGCTGCTGTTTTCAGATGAGATCAAGTCTTCTTCCCGCGAGGCCGTTCCTGACTGGAGCAAGGTCTATGAGGCGTTGAAAATGGATGATGCTGCGCTTGTTCTGGAAGCTTGTGTGGAAGCCCTCTACCAGCTTGCAGACGGTGGACATGCCAGCCCTATGCTGCTAAAGGAGCAGGCATCGCTAATGCTGCTGCAGATCCGGAGTGAGCATCAGGACATTCTGGATAAGCGAGCGCAGCAAAAGCTGACCGGTACGGCTACGATGCTTATCCGCTCATGCCGCTCGTACCCGGAGCTGGTGGCCCAGTTGGGGCAGGCACTCCGGGAAGCGCATTTGGCCTTAACCGTATCCCGGCAGGATCAGGGGGAGAGCATGATCGCTGAATGCCTAAGCTGGATACAGCAGCATATGAAGGAGGAGCTTACACTGGAGCGGGCAGCTGAGCATTTCCATTTTAACCCCTCCTATTTCAGTACACTGATCAAGAACAGGACGGGAAAAACGTTCTCTGAGCATGTGACGGCGGCCCGGATGAAGCGGGCCAAGGTGCTGCTTGCCGGGGAGCCGCTACGAATATATGAGATATCCCTGGAATGTGGATTTCAGGATACGAAATACTTTTGCCGCGTATTCAAGAAGTATTACGGGATGTCGCCCAAAGCCTATAAGCATGCGCTGTCGCAAAGGAAACGTGAGGCATGAAGATCACCTTCCGTTACCGGCTGCTGGCCAGCTATATTCTGCTGATCGCCATTCCCCTGCTCGTTCTGGGGGCTTTGTTCTACCGGACCAGCCTGAAGATTATTACAGAGCAGGCGCAGAAGAATGTATATGAGATTGTCAGGAAGAATAATGAAGTCATGGACACCAAGCTGCGGATCGTGGACCAGAACAGCATGTCCTTGTTCCTCGATAAGGATCTGTTCCGCATCTTCAACCAGCTGGACCCCGCGAATGAAGCGGAGCTGTTCGCAGCCGACCGGCAGGTAACGGCTGTGCTCGGCAAAACCTTTTCCCAGAACCAGGATATCTTTGCCTACCAGCTATGGACCTCCTACTTCACCTTCGGACAACCCCTGCCTCAAGGAGAACCGACGCAATCGGATATATACCGTATGGCCCGGCAGGCGGGAGGGAAGCTGGTATGGATACCGACTTATGAGTTCTCGTCCATGTTCAACCAGCCCTATTTGCAAGGCGGGAATCTGGAGTTCCGTTATCTCTTCTCGGCTACACGCCTGCTGGATTTCACCTATCTGAGCAATACGAAGCTTGCCAAAATGGATGCCGGAGTGGAGCGCCCCGTACTTGCCATAAGCTTCAAATCCGAGGTGCTTAAATCCTTGTATGCAGACAGCCTTCCGGGGAACTCGCGCTACATGGTGCTTGATCCGCAGGACAGGGTAGTCGCCAGCAGTGAGCCGGGTCAGGTTGCACAGATCTATAAGGAGGCAGGGCTGGACAAGCTGCAGCGGGAGAACAGCGGGGCACGGAGAATGAAGCTGGACGGCGAAGCGGTGATCGTCTGCTTCGACCGTTCGGAGGTGACCGGCTGGATGTCTGTGGTGTGGATACCAGAAGCAGGGCTGGTGAGCAGCCTGGTGCCGGTGATCCGGACATCTATTACTGTACTGGCTGTTGTGATGGGGATTGTGGCTCTGATCTTTGCTTTTTTCATTGCAGGTAAAATCACTAAGCCCATCAAGCGGCTGCTCAGCGCGATGAGATCGGTGGGCGAGGGAGATTTCCAGACCCGCGTGGATGTGGTGAGCCATGACGAGTTCGGCGTGCTGACGCAGCGCTTCAACCGGATGAATGACCGGATTCAGCTGTTGGTGACGGAGAATTACGAGATCAAGCTGAAGGAGAAAGAGGCTGAGATACAGGCGCTGAATATGCAGATGCATCCGCACTTCCTGTACAATACGCTGAATGTGATGAACTGGACGGCAATTGAGAATGATCAGCAGGAGCTTAGCAGGATGCTTGTCTGTCTATCCAACATGCTGCATTATACCTCCCGGAAGACATGGGACGCCGTACCGTTGTCCGAAGAGATGAGCTGGATGAGTAATTACTTCTATATTATGTCGATCCGCTTCGAGGACAAGTTCACCGTGGAGTATGATATGGACCCGCAGCTCTTGGCGTACGATGTGCCGAGACTGCTGTTCCAGCCCTTTGTGGAGAATGCGATTCTTCACGGCTTCGATCAGACCGGCTCTGGCGGACTCATTGGAATCCGCGGCTGGATTAACGGCAGAACCCGGCATTACGAGGTGGCCGACAACGGCCGGGGCATGAGTGCGGAGACGGTACACAGAATTCTGTATCAGAAGTCTTCCTCTGTGGGTATTAAGAATACTATTGACCGCATTCAGATGACCTACGGCGGCGAGTACGGGGTATCCATCTTCTCGACTCCGGGAGCAGGCACGAAGGTAGTGATTACTTTGCCGCTATAAGCCAATCCCGGTCCACCAATCCAAAGAGATTAGGGTTATGTAAGCGCTATCTTATATTTTATAATAAAGGCATCATAGACTGCAGCTATGAACCCGTTGAACTTAGAAATCGAGAGGGGCTTCCGAATATGTCGCAACCCAGGAAATCAGTCTTCATCACATTGGCTCTGGTTGTAGTGCTTGCCGCTGTGCTGTCTGCGTGCTCGAAGTCTAATACTGCAAGCCCTGACACTTCCGCATCTTCCGGGAATTCCGGATCGAAGGAGAATATTAAGCTGCGGATGACTGTCTGGGGATCACCGGAAGAAGTGGCTCCTTATAAAAAAGCGATTCAGAATTTCGAGGCCAAGCATACCAACGTTAAGGTCGAGCTTCAGCATATTGCCGCTGACTATGATACCAAGCTGACAACTATGGTCGCCGGGAATGATGTGCCTGACATCGCTATGATGGAGTCGGGGACGATTGCTTTTCCGATGGCGGAGCAGGGCAAATTCTATAATCTTCAGGAATTTCTCGATAAGGATACCGAGATTAGTCCCGATACGCTAGTTCCTAATATTACCTATTCCCTGGAGCCGGGCAATGTGATTGGAATCGGCCCTGGCCCCGAATCCTTCGCCTTGTTCTACAATGAGGATATCTTCAAGGACGCCGGCATAGCGCCTCCCCCGTCGAATGTGGCGGATGCGTGGACCTGGGATGAATTCGTTGAGGTGGCCAAAAAGCTGACGGTGGATACCAATGGAAAAACAGCGGCTGACCCGGACTTCGATCCCAAAAAAATCAAGCAATACGGAGCAAACATCTCCACCTGGTGGGGAGTGTACAGTAACTTTATTTATTCCAACGGCGGGGATTTCATCTCTGCAGACGGTAAAACCTTCGGGCTGAACCAGCCGGAGGCGGTGGAGGCGCTCCAGAAAATATCCGACCTGATGAATGTCCACCATGTCTCTCCTTCACCAGTGCAGTCCAAGAACATTCCGGCCACCAATGTGGCGCTCCAGACCAAAAAGGTAGCGATGACGGTAGACGGGCAATGGGCCAGTGCAGGCCTCGCCCAGTCGAAGTTCAACTTCAATGTCGGGGTCATGCCTGTAATGAAGGAGCCGGTCACCACCGTGGTCTGCGGCATGTTCTCCATCTTCAAATCCACCAAGCATCCCCAGGAGACCTGGGAGCTGTTGAAGGCGCTGCTCGATCCCGAAGCCTCCATTGACATGCTTACAGCCGGAACCTGGATGCCATCTCCCAAGGACTGGTACACCGATCCTGCGCTGCTGGCCAAATGGACGGAGAATCTGGACGCCAGACCGTCCGGCTATAAGGAAGCCATTGTCGATGTGATTCTGACCAAAGGGCATCAGACCCCGACCGGCTATGTGAAGAACTTCAACAATATTATGGACTTGGTCAATCCTGCGCTGGATAAGGTGTGGCTCGGCCAGCAGACTGCCCAGGAAGCGATGGACTCCATCGCGGCAAAGGTCCAGGCCCAGATTAAGGGACGCCGCGATATCAAGGAATAGACTGGAGGCCGGTATGCGAAAAGGAATGTTCTACGGGCTGCTGTTCACCGCCCCCGCCATCCTTGGGTTTGCCATTTTTACGCTGGGTCCCATGATCGCCAGCCTGGTGCTCAGCCTGACCGATTATAATGTATTCAAGGAGCAGACTGCTTTTGTCGGTGTGGATAATTATATACGGCTGTTCTCAGGAGAGGATGAGCTGTTCTATAAATCGCTGGGGATCACCTTCTATTTCGTCGTGTTGCGTGTGCCTGCGGTGATTCTCATCTCCTTCGGGATTGCGCTGTTGCTGAATCTCAATGTAAAGGGAAGGGCTATCTTCCGTACGATCATCTACCTGCCGAGCATTGTTCCGGCGGTGGCCTCGGCCATGATCTGGATGTGGCTGCTTAACCCTGACCTGGGCCTCATCAATTCACTGCTGAGCCGCTTGCATCTGCCGACCAGCAACTGGCTGTACGGCGAAGGCAGCGTGATCCCCTCAGTCGTACTTACCACGCTCTGGGGGATCGGCAGCACGGTGATTATTTTCCTCGCCGGACTATCCGGCATCCCCCGGCAGTATTATGAGGCCATTGAGGTGGATGGAGGGGGCTGGTTCCGTAAGCTGAGCCATGTGACGGTTCCGATGGTCACCCCGACAATCTTTTTCAATACAATCATGACGATTATCGGTTCCTTCCAGGTCTTCAACGAAGCCTACATTCTGACGCAGGGCGGACCGAATAACCGGAGTTTGTTCTATGTATTTTATTTGTGGAGAACAGGCTTCCGGGATGCCGAGATGGGGTATGCGTCCGCGCTGGCCTGGATCTTGTTCGTCATTATTCTGTTCTTCACCTTCATCGTCTTCAGAACCTCGAAGTCATGGGTGTATTACGAAGGGGGGGACCGGGCTTGAGGCCATCGAAGCTTTCACTTACCGCAGGTTACGGGGCGCTGATCCTAATCTCCTGTATGTTCATCATTCCGTTTGTCTGGCTGATCCGCAGCTCGCTGATGAATTTATCGCAAATATTCACCATGCCCCCCGAATGGATACCGAAGCCGTTTCAATGGGGCAATTTCCATAAGGCGCTTACGGTGCTGCCGTTCGATGTTTTCTTCAAGAATACGCTCATCATCGTGGTCACCGTGCTGGTGGGAACCGTAATTACGAGCAGCATCGGAGCCTTCGGATTCTCACGGATTCCTTGGAAGGGCAGGGATGCGGTGTTCGCGGTCCTGATGACCAGCATGATGCTGCCGGCGGCGGTGACGATGATCCCAAGCTTTCTGGGCTGGCAGATGATGGGGTTCTACGATACGCTGTATCCGCTGATTGTGCCCGCTTATTTCGGCGGGGGGATCTTCAATATTTTCCTGCTCCGGCAATTCTATCTGACCATTCCGCGCGATTTCGATGAAGCTGCCTATGTGGACGGGGCGAATTACTGGCAGATCTATACCCGGATCATCTTTCCCCTAAGCCGTTCCGCGATTATCGTAGTGGCCTTGTTCAGCTTCCTGGCCTCCTGGAATGACTTCATGGGACCGTTGATCTATCTGAAAAGCGACAAATGGTTCACCCTCGCGCTGGGCCTGCAAATGTTCCAGGGCACCTATACCGCGCAGTGGGATCTGCTGATGGCGGCCTCGGCGACCGTCGTTCTGCCCTGCGTCATTGTGTTTCTGGCCGGACAGCGGTACTTCCTGGAGGGCATAACCTTAACGGGATTAAAAGGATAAAGGAGGCGGGGAACAGAAATGGCAGAGCAACAATCGAAGATTCATACCTGGCAAGATGTGTCCTTCACCTGTGTAACTATCAATGACGAGTTCTGGAAGCCGCGTCTGAAGGTGCTCCGGCAGACCACGCTGCCGGATTGCCTGTCCAAATGTGAGGAGACCGGCCGCATCAATAACTTCGCCAAGGCAGCAGGACTGCTGGAAGGGCATTACGAAGGCAAATATTATAACGACTCAGATGTCTACAAGGTGCTTGAAGGCATTGCCTATGCGCTGATGTCAGAGCGGGATGCGGCGCTGGAGGCTGAGGCTGACCGGATCATCGGGCTGATCTCGGCTGCGCAGGAAGAAGACGGGTATCTGTGTGCGTACTTTACCCTGGAGAATCCCCAGGGCAAGTGGACGGACATGGAGAAGCACGAGATGTATAACGGCGGCCATCTGATCGAAGCGGCGGTTGCCTATTATGAAGCCACCGGCAAGCGCGAGCTGCTGGAGGTGGCCTGCCGTCTGGCCGATCATGTTGACGAAGTCTTCGGCCCCGGCAAGCGGCACTGGGTCGAGGGGCATGAGGAGATCGAGCTGGCACTGGTGAAGCTGTACCGCGCCACGCAGACTGAGCGCTACTGGAAGCTGGCACTCTGGCTGCTGGAGGAGCGAGGCCATGGCTATGGTGTTGGCGCGATCTGGGATAATCCGGAGTGGGGACCGGCCTATTGCCAGGACGATGTCCCCGTCCGCGAGATTAAGCAGGTCACCGGCCATGCCGTCCGTGCCATGTATCTGTATACGGCCATGGCGGATATTGTCCATGCTTCAGGAGATTCCGCTTATACGGAGGCTCTACACAGGGTCTGGACACATACGGTTGAGCGCAACATGTATGTAACGGGCGGCATCGGGCCGTCCAGGCACAATGAAGGCTTTACCTCCGATTATGACCTGCCTAATGAGACAGCCTATTGCGAGACCTGCGCCGCCATTGCCATGGTATTCTGGAATCACCGGATGAATCTGACGTTCGGGGACGGCAAATATGCCGATGTCATAGAACGTGAGATGTATAATGGCGCCTTGTCGGGAATCTCCCTGTCCGGGGATCAGTATTTCTACGAGAATCCGCTGGCTTCCCAGGGCGGGCATCATCGTGTCCCATGGTTTGAAACCTCTTGCTGTCCGACCAATCTGGCCCGCTTTCTGCCATCCCTGGGCCAGTACGCCTATGCTGTTACAGAGGATGGCCTGGCGGTGAATCAATATATGAACAGCGAAGCGGAACTGGTGCTCGGCAGCGGGCTGGGTGTCAGGCTGAAGGTAAGCACCCGGTATCCCTGGGATGGCCGGATAGAGCTTGAGGTGAACCCTGCTGTAAGCGCCGAATTCAGTATCCGGCTGCGGGTGCCGGAGTGGTGCAGCGGGTACCGGGTGGAGGCAGGAGGCATCAGCATCGGGGAGGCGGAAGCCTTGACGCATCAGGGGTATATGGTGCTGGAGCGGAACTGGTCGCCGGGGGATACGGTGGTGCTTGAGCTGGAGCTGCCCGTGAATAAGGTGCGGGCCAGACCGGAGGTGGAGGCGGACAGAGGGCGGGTTGCCGTGCAGCGGGGACCCGTTGTATATTGTCTGGAGCAGACGGACCATCCCGGCCTGCCTTATGATGGCTTCTCCATTCCGGCCGGGGCGAAATTCCGGGTAGAGCATCTGCCGGGGCTGCTGGGCGGGGTGACGGTGCTGCGGAGCCGGGAGGAAGACGGCAGGCCGCTCCGGTTCATTCCTTACTATGCCTGGGACAACAGGGAGCCTGGGTACATGCAGGTCTGGGTCCTGGAACGGGAAGGAAGTGGCCTGTACGGCTATTGAATTCGCTAGTGCAGAGCAAAGGAGGAGATTCGCTTGCGCGGAATTACGAACCCGGTTATCCCGGGCTGGTATGCTGACCCGGAGGCCAGAACATATGGGGGCAGGCATTATGTGTATGCCACCAGATCTTTTACGGAATATACCCGGCAGATGAATCTGGATGCCTTCAGTTCCGGGGATCTGGTTCATTGGACGACCCACGAGGGGATCATCGAAATGGATGATTTCCCCTGGATCTGGAGAGCGGTATGGGCTCCGACCCAGATTGAGCATCACGGCCGGCATTATCTGGTCTTTGCCTCGAACGATATCCAGAAGGACGGCGAAGCCGGCGGGCTGGAGATTGCTGTTGCGGATGCTCCCGAAGGCCCCTACAGAGGGTATCTCCACCGGCCGCTGATCGGCGGGTTCGTTCACGGCGCGCAGCCGATCGACGCTCATCTGTTCAAGGATGATGACGGTGCAATCTATCTGTATTACGGGGGCTGGGGGCATTGCAACGTGGCCCGGATGAATGAGGAGATGACGGGGTTTGTTCCGTTCCCGGACGGAGAGGTCATCCTTTCCGTCACCCCGCCGGGTTATGTGGAGGGGCCGTGTATGATCAAGAAGGACGGCCTGTATTATCTGATGTGGTCAATGGGCGGATGGACCAATGGGACCTACCGGGTCGCTTATGGCGTAAGCGACAACCCGCTTGGTCCATTCCCGAACCTGGGGACCATACTGGAGAGGCAGGAGCCGGTGGCGGAAGGCCCCGGCCATCATGGATATTTGCATCTGCCGGACCGTGATGAATGGCTGATCGTCTATCACCGCAGACTCATCGGAGACCGGGAGCCGGGCAACCGCATGTTATGCATCGACAGACTGGAACTCGGTGCAGGCGTTATCAAGCCGGTAAGGATGACCGACCGGTGGTAAGCTTGTCGGCTTATCGTAGGTGAATACAGGAGGAATGAGGCCTTGGCTTATGACGGGGCCTTTTTTGTCTTGGTGCCGCAGAGGAATGCGTCATTCAATTAATGTTATTACCCCTGTATTCCCATAATGTTGTACAAATTGCAACTCGGAAACCGGGATATCCGGGGATATGATAGAGTTGTTGTATAAAATGCAAGAATTGCCCCCGCTAAGCGTTTGGAGGATGAAAAATCCTGCTTTGTATGCAGTAACTTTGAAATGTAGCCGGGATGAGCAGGGTAATGTTGTATTTTGAGCAGGATTTTCACTGGGAGGTTGGGGGCGAATGCAAAATATTCATGATAATGAAATTATTTCTTATAAGGTTGATTTGCAAAAGTCAAAAATTACATTCCAAACATTGGGCGGCAAAGACAATTCAGTTCCCGTCATCCCCCACCCTGAAGCACCGACTTCACAAGCAGCAGCCACGGAATGCTGCCAGTAGCGGCGATGCTCCCCTCCGGGTGAACCTCCGCTGCAAGCAGCAGCATGTAATAACTGAGGCCAGTGATTGCGGCAGCGCTGCCGGATTGCAGTAGCGTCTGTTCATCGTCTGACGTAAGCTGTGGAGCTTGCCCGCAGGATTGAGCTATGGCTGCATAGAGCAGCCATTCGGCAGCATCCCCGGGCAATCTATGGTGCTGAGATTGCCCGGTATATTCCGCACACCACTGTAATCTAAATGAAGCAGGTGCATGCAGCATTCCTTGCAGCAGTGGCAGGGGAAGTCTGCTCCAGAGAAAGTGTGCAGCGCCAAGCGGCCTGTCAAGCAGAAGCAGGAGCAGTGTGTCCCAAGCGCCTGCTTGAAGCAGCAGTTGTGCTGTGTAAGAAAAATCTGTAGAGCTAAGCGGTGTGTCTGCGCGGTATTCCGAATCGGCTAAGCTGCCGATATCGGGGGCCGGGAAGGAACATTCTGCCGGAACAGAAGGGTCTTCTTGTTCTTCGGCTTGGCATTGTGGCAGCCTGGAATGGCTGGTTTCAGCATGGGGGGAGGCGACTTGGCGCTCCTGCATGCTGTTAGAGCCTGCCCGATGCTCCGCCGGGCCGGGCTGCTGCCCCGCCAGCCGGCGGTGCATGGCTGCAAGTCCGGGCGGCAGCTCCGCCAGCCGCCCCAGGCCTTGTCCTGCCGCGGCGATCCCGCCGCTGCGGCAGGACAAGGCCCACAGATAGCCGGATACCCAAGGGTTATCCGGCGCACCTCTCTGCATCCGCGCAAGCTCAGCGGATGCGGCTCCGGGCTGTTCCGGGTCGCGGAACAGCGTCCCCAGCAGCACCTGAAGCACCTGCCGGATATCCTCCGGCAGATGCGGTGCTGCGAGAAGCGCCGCCAGCCACGGGGCGGCGCGGGCATTGAGTGCGGCCGGCACCAGCCGGATCAGCACTCGCCGGGGCAGGGCAGGGAGCAGCTGACGCGTGAACACCGTCAGCTGCTCCGCTTGCCCGGACAGCAGGCACAACGTGGCCAGCTGCTCCCAGGCGGTTACGTCATCAGGCGCGTAGCCGATCGCCTGTCTGTAATGCTCCATTGCTTCCTCGTAGAGGAACAGCTGCTCGCAGACCCGCCCGGCGGAAAGGCGGGTGCGGTAGGTTCCGCTGCCGGAGGAGGAAGGGTATTTATGTGCGGTATCCCCGCTGTCCAGCGCCTGCTGGAGCAGAGGGTATGCCCGCCATACCTGCCCTTGCTCCAGCAGCAGACCCGCATAGCTCTCCAGCAGATCAGTGAAATCTGCGTACAGCCCAATCCCGGCCTGATAGACAGACTCCGCGTCCGCAGGCCGCCCGCCCGCTTGGAGGGCAAAGGCTGTTTTGAGATACAGGTCGGCGGTATAGCCGGAGTCGGGCTGAGCTTCTTCAAGCAGCGGCAGCAGCAGGCCCGCCGCAGCCTGATATTGCCCCTGCTGGTAATATTCCGTGCCCAGTGCGTACCGCAGAGGAACGCTATCCGGTTCAAGCCGCAGAGCAGCGTGGATCAGCTGCAGATTGCGGCTGGCTTTATTTTTGCGCTGAAGCTCATCATCCAGATAGCCGTAATGGTGGACAGGCAGACGGGCATAAGCAATATGTCCTCCGGGGAGGCTCCAGATGCTGGAGGCTACCTCTTCATGAATGCTGCCGCGAAAACAGATACGTACATCGTTTCGGAAGAGTCTGCACACATTGTCTGTCACGTATTCGCGCCCGGAGGCATCACCTACATAATGAATAAAAGGCAGGAAATACCCGTCCGCATGCTCCGATTCCAGCAGAAGCTTTAACTCCTCTGGCTTCCAGTCAGCAAGGGCTTCATCTGCATCCAGCACCAGAATCCACCCATAGGAGGCCAGCTGTAGGGTATGATTACGGGCTTTGGAGAAATCGTGTTCCCAGGGCAGCCTGATTACCCGGGCACCGAACCTGCCGGCGATAGCCATACTGTTATCCTCTGATCCGGTATCCGCGATAATAATCTCCGAGACCATACCCTGAACAGACATCAGGCATTGCTCCAGATGCTGCGCCTCATTCCTTACGATCATGCAGAGCGAGATCCCGGGAGTATCCATGGTCTGTAAGCTCCTTCCTAACAGCATCTGATTGAAAAAGTAGGGGTGCAAAGCAAGCGGGTATACCCCTTATGGACTGGAAAGCCGTTATTTTCAAAAAAACAGCACTTTTTACGGAGTTGCGGACTCAGAGGAACCTATTATCACTCTAACCGATGATTTAAGGCAGCATATCCGCCTTTAAGCGCCGTGGAGTCCGTAACTCTTCCCAGTCATGCAGTTTCTGCAAAATAAACGCCCCTCAGTCCGCAACGCCCAGGCAACTGACACTCTGCTGAATAAAAACGGACTATGCAGGGATAGTTGCAGAACGTACACCTAAAACGAGCGAAAAGGCACACTTTCATTGTATAACTGTAGTCTGTACAACTAAATCTGCCCAAAAAGGGGAGAGGGAAGAATCAACGGATGTTTAAATGTACGAAGTACAACTAAACCGGAAATTGGCGAGCAATCAGGCGTTTTAGTTGTACCAAATACAATTAAGGCTTATCGCAACTCCGATCATCTGATGACATACTAATCGGTTGATCTGGGAAGCGGAAGTGTAAGACGGACTGCCGCAGCCGCTGGTGAATAGATTGCCGAGGTTGCGAGCGCAGCCAGAACCTTGTCAGCCAAAAGAATCAAGGGCTGCACAGCCGCAGCAATAGCAGATAAGGGGAGTGAGGTGTTCCCGTCCGCCGGGTTAACTGCAGGATGATTTAGCAGCCCGGTGATATCATCGTAGCTCAGCTCAGCTGCGGAAGCTGCTTCCGCCCGCTGCAACAGCTTCAACAAATCAGCGCTAGGCGGCACCTCAAGCGCTGCATCATCTACCGCTCCAGCACCTACCCCAGCATCGATCTCACCCGCACTCTGCGCCGCCGCATCCATCTCTCCCGCATCTTGCATCACGCCATCGATCTCACCCGCACTCTGCGCCGTAGCATCCACCACTCCCGAATCTTGCATCACGCCATCGATCTCACCCGCACTCTGCGCCGTAGCATCCACCGCTCCCGCATCTTGCATCACGCCATCGATCTCACCCGCACTCTGCGCCGTAGCATCCACCGCTCTCGCATCTTGCATCACGCCATCGATCTCACCCGCACTCTGCGCCGTAGCATCCACCACTCCCGCATCTTGCATCACGCTATCGATCTCACCCGCACTCTGCGCCGTAGCATTCACCGCTCCCGCATCTTGCAACACGCTATCGATCTCACCCGCACTCTGCGCCGCCGCATCCACCGCTCCCGCATCTTGCATCACGCCATCGATCTCATCCGCACTCTGTATCGCCGCATCCATCTCTCCCGCCGCCACACCAGACCCCACACCGCCCTCAAGCATATCAGCCGCCGCTGTGTAACAGCCATCCCTTACCAGCAGGCGCAGTAGCTCCTGGCGCTGCTCCGTCAGGATGCCGGGCAGCTGCCCGGCCAGCCAGCCGTGAAGCTCGGGCTCGCGGCCCGTGCATTTGAACAGGCGCGTGAGCCGGGGAATCAGCAGCCAGGGCTCCGGCTGGAGCTGGGCTGCCCTGGTGAAGCAGGCTGCCGCTTCATGGTCTTCGCCGATCTGCTGGCAGAGCTGCCCCAGTAGCGTGTGGGTGAGATATGTGCCTAACCCGGATTCTGTATGATAGAGGGGAGGGGAGGCTCCGATCTCCAGTGCCCGGCATAGCGCAGCCTTGGCTTCGGCTAAGGCTGCGACCTGCAGCAGCAGCGCACCTTTGAGATGGTGAAGATCGGGATAGTCCGGGAAGAGCGAGCTTCCCTGCCCGCAGGCTTCCAGCGCAGCCGGGTAATCACCGGTTACCGCCAGGCAGCGGACTTTGTATTTATAGAGCAGATGAATATAGCTAGTGCCCGGCTCGGCCAGGTTCAGCGAGGTGCCGATATGCTCCAGCGCCTGCCCGTAATCGCCAAGCCGCATATATTCAACCGCCAGATTGAAATGCTGAAAAGCATCTCCGGGACTCTCCTCCAGCTGCTGCTTCAGCAATCCGAGATTACGGCTGATTTTGTCTTTTCGCTCCACAACTCCGTCGGCATAGCCGTAGTGATGAACAATCACGGTGCTCATATGCATCGCGGCCGCCGGGGTCTCCTGCACAATGGAAGCCGCAATCTGCTCATGAATAATGCCGCTGAAGCGATACTTCGGGCGGTTCTTGAACATACGGAGGATCGGGTTAACCGTAAGGGTCTGCGAAGCGCGCTCCATCCCCTGATGATTATGAATCCGCACAAAAAAAGCCTCATACTCCGTATGCTTCGCGCACACCAGCAGCTCATCCCGGCTCCCAGGCTCCAGTTCCTCGTCTGCATCCAGCACCAGAATCCAGGTACCCTGTGCCAGGGCCAGCCCGGCATTGCGTGCGGCGGCAAAATCCCCGTTCCACGGGTAATCGATGATCCGGGCACCGAAGCTGCGGGCAATGGATCGGGTGGCGTCGGTGGAGCCGGTGTCCACAATGATGATTTCATCCGCAGCCCCGCGCGCACTCCGCAGACAGCGGGCCAGGTTGTCGGCTTCATTTTTGACAATCATGCATAAGGAAATCAGCGGTTGGTGTGGTTTCGTGGTCATTAGCTCAGACCTGCTCCTCTCTGCCGTTGGGTGTAATTCCACTTCGTATGCCAAGGGGTGCGGCGCAGCACCGCGATGGATTGAGCCACCGCTGCACTGTCCTCCTGAAGCGGACCATGAGGCGGTTGCCCCTTCCCCTGTAGTCGTTCTACAGCTTCTGCGAGACGCTGCTCCGCCAGATGAAGATAACAGAGCGCTAGTCCGGTGCTAACTGCATCGTCTGCAGGGGATTCCCCCAAGGCAAGCCGGTACCAGCTGGCAGCTTCCGCATAATGTCCTTTATCGATGAGCAGTTCTCCGAGATACCGTAGGGTTGCCCCTGAAGCTTCCTTGCTGCCTGCAAGGCCAATGAACAGTTCCCCCGCTTCTGCACGCCAGCCTTCCTCATAGAGCGCCTCTGCCAGAGTGCTTGTATGCGCTGGGAAGCGTTCAACGAGCCGCTTGCCCAGGGCGATGAACTGGTGCTTCACAGCAAGCCGGATGACCTCGGCAAGCAGAGGGGATTCCCCGAAGGCGGCGAACTCCGCTTGCTGCACGGCAGCATCGGACGACAACCTTGCATCGATCTCCAGCAATTCGGAACGCACTTCCGCAGGTGATTGCAGCCAGAGCTCCTCTTGCAGCTTCTCGCCCAGTTCCCATGTCACCATGGCTTCAAGGAGCCATAGCTGCCGCACCGTTTCTGTGTTCAATCCTCCGGCTGAGAGCTGTAGAGTGCCGGCCCGCAGCTTGTCGGCTGTCTTCCTGAACGAATGATATTTTCCGGTAATGATCCAGGAAGACAGCAGGAACAGCAAGGTGTCCTCCTCCAGCGGGCAGACCGCAGGCGGCAGCTCTGCAATTGCCTTATAAGCGCCCAGCCGATATAAAGTACCGATAATTGCGGTTCTGGCAGCACGCTGTGCTGTGCCGGTCAGCTGTATCAAGAGTGCGGCGATCTCTCCCTCCGGCACCTCCAGCTCCTGAAAAGCAGCAGCGATCCCCTCCAAAGCGGGGAGATACAGGGAGTGCTGCTGAAGCGCACGATGATACAACTGCGCGGCCTCCTTTTGCTTCCCGAGCTGCTGGAAAATGGCCCCCATCCGGTGCAGCGGGCGGAAGCTGTCCATGCCCTGTTCAGTGACGTATGCTCTGCGCGGAGTCGGGGCAGACGAGGTATCTATGGCGTGCTGGTAAGACTGGACGGCGCGCTCATAGAATCCTTGGTTCTCCCACGACTGGCCCTGCATGTAATGCAGGTCGGGATAATCTCCATAACGTGTCAGCTCGCGGGTCAGCAGGCTGTCGACCGCTTTCACATTACCGGCGGCCAGATCAATTTTGCACAGATCGCGAATGATCGAGGGACGGTAAGAAGCCTGAAGCGGAGCGAGGGTAAGACTCTGGCGCAGCAGTTCTCCGGCTTCCTCCAGCCGTCCGTCCTGACAGCAGGTGACTGCCAGATTATAACGGCTGAACACATCGTCAGGCTCTTCCGCAAGCGCAAGCCGCAGCAGGTGCTCGTTGCGGCTGATTTTATGCTTGGCGCTCATGACCGGGGGCAGGTAGCCGAAGTGAAGAATCTCTATTGGACTGGCCTCGATGGAGGCGGACCCATGTTTTGTGAGAATAGAGGACTCTACACTTTCGTGAATTCTCCCGCTGAAAAGATAGCCCTGCCCACCCCGGAACAGCCGCACAGGATGGTGATACAGACGATCCTCGGGCCTGCTTCCCAGCAGGTTCTCTATGCGCACCGTGTACGCTTCGGCTGTGCTGCCTCCGAGAATCTCCTTGATTGAATCTATGGAAGTCTGAAGGATTTCATCTGCATCCAGGACCAGTATCCAACTGCTGGCCGCATGGGAGAGACCGGTATTGCGTGCGTCTGAGAAATGGTGGTTCCACTGGGCTTCAATGACCGTTGCCCCGTATCTCCGGGCGATTTCCACGGACTGGTCCGTGGAGCCGGTATCGACCACGATGATTTCATCGGCGCCCTGCAGACTAGCTAGGCAACGTGGGAGCAGCTCGGCTTCATTGTTGACTATGAGCTGTACTCCTAGTGTAGGTTTGGCAGATTGATTCAAGATCGTTCCTCCTTCGCGGGCCTTAATTCCTCCGGGTATTTTGCAAAAATAAGAATGTATATGCGTTGCTGCCGTCTTATGTAGATGCGGAATAACGCACAGCCAAGAGTACATGGGTATCCATGCACTCTTGGCTCCTGCATCGTATGACGGAAATTATGCTTACGTTCCTTGTGCATCAAAAATAACATTAAGCGTAGAAGCCGCACCCGGCGTGGCGGATTGATAGGAGAGGCGGGTGTATTTCAGGAACCGGGCAGGCACAATAACGTCTACAGAACCTGCTGGCAGCGGATTGTCTCCGGTCGTATCGACGAAATAGTTGGTTCCGTCTGCACTGATCTCGACCCGTGTATTCACCGGATTGGCTCCGGTATTCACAATGAAGTAGGAATAGGTGCCAAGGACACTGGTATTGTTGGCCGGCAGCGGTGTATAGGTATCCGAGGTTGCAATTGCCGTTGTAGGCAGCTCAATGAAGCTGCGCTGGGAAATAGACGTTACGCTGCTCAGCGTACCAGCAGTGATAGTTGCGCCAAGCACGCTAGTAATCGTACCAGCGAGGATGTTCGTTATTGTACCAGCAGATGATAGAGTACCGGCAGTGATAGTCGCACCAAGCACGCTAGTAATCGTACCGTCTAAGAGGTTGGTCACTGTACCAGCAGATGTTAAAGTACCAGCAGTGATAGTCGCACCAAGCACGCTAGTAATCGTACCAGCGAGGATGTTGGTTACTGTACCAGCAGATGATAGAGTACCAGCAGTGATCGTCGCACCAAGCACGCTAGTAATCGTACCGTCTAAGAGGTTGGTCACCGTACCAGCAGATGATAGAGTACCGGCGGTGATAGTCGCGCCAAGCACGCTAGTAATCGTACCGTCTAAGAGGTTGGTCACCGTACCAGCGGATGTTAAAGTACCAGCAGTGATAGTCGCACCAAGCACGCTAGTAATCGTACCGTCTAAGAGGTTGGTCACCGTACCAGCGGATGTTAATGTACCAGCAGTGATAGTCGCACCAAGCACGCTAGTAATCGTACCGTCTAAGAGGTTGGTCACCGTACCAGCGGATGTTAATGTACCAGCAGTGATAGTTGCACCAAGCACGCTAGTAATCGTACCAGCGAGGATGTTCGTTACTGTACCAGCAGATGATAGAGTACCAGCAGTGATAGTTGCGCCAAGCACGCTAGTAATCGTACCGTCTAAGAGGTTGGTCACTGTACCAGCAGATGTTAAAGTACCAGCAGTGATAGTCGCGCCAAGCACGCTAGTAATCGTACCGTCTAAGAGGTTGGTCACCGTACCAGCGGATGTTAATGTACCAGCAGTGATAGTCGCGCCAAGCACGCTAGTAATCGTACCGTCTAAGAGGTTGGTTACTGTACCAGCGGATGTTAATGTACCAGCAGTGATCGTCGCACCAAGCACGCTAGTAATCGTACCGCCGAGGATGTTGGTTACTGTACCAGCCGATGTTAATGTACCGGCAGTGATCGTTGCGCCAAGTATACTAGAGATGGTGCCGTTCAAAATGACAGTGGTCAGGTTCCCGCTGGTATCCGTAGTTAGCGGCCGGTCGATCAGGGTCGAGGGGTCCCGGCCAAAAATAAGTGTGCGCAAATTATCCGGATTGGCCTGAAATGAACTGAAATTTGGCAAATGGAGTCATCCTTTCTGTGGGCGATTTCTGCCGTCAGCCTGCTCATGAAAAGACCCAAACCGTCGTCTGGGTCCATAAGCATGTATAAGCTGCCGGGTTAATAGAGAGAAGCATGAGTTGGACAGGACCATTCGAATGGTGTGATATTAGGATATGGAGCTTTTAAGAGAGTGACTGGGTTAGCCCTGCAAAAATACGCAGCCGCCAAACAACCTGCCGGACAGCTTCGCATACTATGAAAATATGCTAGACCGACAGAAGGAGTGAGAATATGCCGAATGAGACTGTATTTAATCAGAATAGCCAGCCGCTGTATACCGAGCAGGTTAACACCTATATTGCACCCGGGATCGATACTCTGCCTGAAGCGGGAGCCGCGATGTCAGGTTTATTGTTTGGGATTCCTTTTGCCTCCACGGTGGGTACTTCAACCCCGCTTGTCATGCAGATAGCTAATCCCGGCGGCAGCGGACGTACCTTGTATATCTCCCGCATCATCGCAAGCACGGGAACAGCGTCGGTCACCTTAACCTTGCTGCGTAATGCAACGGTGAGTGGATCAACGGTCACTCCGGTCAACTATAATTTCGGGAGCTCGGTCACAAGCGTCGGCACTGCCCGGACCGCAACGGCTGCGCCTACAGGTTCTCCGGCAACATTAATGTCGATGCTGCTGGCCATAGGTCCGGTCATCCTTAATATGGACGGCAGGATGATCCTGCCTCCCGGCAACTCTCTTACGATATCGGTAACCATTGCGTCAGGGAGTACTGCGGCAACAGGCAACATCAGCTGGTGGGAATTTTAGAACGGAAGAGGAGGAGAAGAACCATGCCCAACAACTATGTAATCAATGACAATGACCAGCCGGTCTATGTGGAAATGACGAACACCTTCCGTGCCCCGGATATCAGTGCCCCGCCAGAGATCAGCGCTTCGCAGGCCGCCGTATTATTCTCGGCGAATGCCTCGAATTCAGCAACGATCGTGCTGTCGCTTCTCTCGGCTGTTATTTCAGTCCGCATCAGTAATCCTGCGGGCAGCGGCCGGACCTTGTATCTGTCCCGGATCAGCGGCAGTATCGGCGGCACCTCGGTGCTGACCTCGATCTCTGGCAGCTTTACCATTGTCAAAGGAGGCACAATTTCTTCGCCGTCCACGGTGACGCCGGTAAATAATAATCTGGCCAGCGCGGCAGCAAGCAGCATGAGCGTCCAGTCCTCCACCGCAGCTATTTCCGGGGGTACTGTGCTGGCGAATGTTCAGATTGCGCCGGGAGTGTTCAACCCGGCTTTTACCGGCAGCATTATCGTCCCTCCGAACAATGTCATCAGCATCAGCGTAAGCTCCTCAAGCGCGGCAGTCGGGACGATTATATCTGCATTAAGTCTGAACTGGTGGGAGAGATAGCAGGCTGGTGCTTAAGCGCCTCTATAGATGTTTCAAGCTAGACATTATCCTTCTATCTCACTGAAACACTACCGCCGCTAAAAGGACGCCGACACCGTGCCTACTTGACTTCAGGGTGGCAAAGGTTTATTTTTCTATAAATGGATGAATTAGAGGATTGGGGAGGAGGAAGCATGGAGACTTGTCTGTTTATACACGGCTTCACCGGAGGTGAATACGAGATTTCTCCGCTTGCACAGTTTCTGGAGCGCAGTGGCTATGTGTCCAGAATGTTTACCCTGCATGGACATGGAGGCGGCAGAAGGGAACTGCTTGATTCAAGCCGGAGGGACTGGCAGCTAAGCGCCGAGGAGGAGCTGAAGCAGCTATTCTCAAGCTCCGACAAAGTACATCTGATCGGCTTCTCTACCGGAGCGCTGATTGCATCGCGGCTATCCGTTCAGTATGCTTCCAGGATTCAGTCGCTCACCTTGTTGTCAACCCCGGTGTATCCGCTCAACCCGGCCGAGATTCTGCGCACACTGGTCCGCCCGGAGATGCTCCGGAATTATCTCAGCAAATGGGGTTCTACACCCATGAGAGCCACGCGGGAGTTCCAGCGGCTGGTGCGTGAGAGCTTCGAGGTCTATCCGCAGCTGAAGGTGCCGACCTTGATTGTACAGGGCAGGCGGGATCATCTGGTGAAATTCAAAAGTGCGGACTATCTCCGGCAGACGATTCCCTCGGAACGCAGACAGGTGCTGATTATGGAGCAAAGCGGACATATGGTCTGCCATAGCGCGGAGAGTCCCGCCATGATGGATGAAGTGCTCCGGTTTATCCGCCGCGCCGGCGATTCCGGGTAGACGAAGAACCCTTCCAGGGCTGGAAAGGGTTCTTCGGTCTGCCGCTGCTTCTATGATTATACGTTGACATTGAGGAGGGGGCGTGGTATTTTCAGCTTAAGGAAACCGGTTTCCTATTGAAAAGGATGATTACCGTCCTCCGCTATTCTACTATTCCGTTATTTCGCTAGTTATTCTGCAGCAGCCCCGCCGCTTCGCTTGGAAGATAACCGGGGAATCAACTCCGGCTCCAGCAGTTGTCCGCTCACAGCAGCTTCTTTGTTATCCAGCTTGTCCATTAATAATCGTCCTGCGGATGCGCCGAGCTGGAAGGTATCCATATCGAGTGAAGTCAGCGGAGGAGTGGTGTAGGGGGACAAGGGATATTCATCGAACGTGGCAATGCCCAGCTGTGAAGGAATGGAGATATTCAATTCCCGGGCCGCCTGCAGCACGCCGTAAGCAGAGAAGTTACTCATGCAGACGATGGAGCCGGGGGGATTCGCACTTTGCAGGAGCTGCTTGGCTGCCTGATAGCCATCCTCCTCCACCGCCCGGCCATTGATGATCCAGCCGCTCTGCACAGCCATTCCCGCCTCGCTGAGTGCCCGCTGATAGCCGGCTGCACGGCGCAGGAAGAGCGGCTCATCCTTCTCGCCGCCGATGAAGGCCACAGACCGGTAGCCCTGGTCCAGCAGATGCCGGGTCAGCATGAATCCGCCCAGCTCATTGTCGCAATCGACCCAGATTCCCGGAGCGTTGATCTCACCGATGGAGATATAGGGGAACTCAAGCCGGTTCAGCTCCGCGCACAGCTCAGGAGTCAGCACCGAGGTGTTGGCAATAATGCCGTCCACCCGCTTATTCAGCACCAGCCTCTGCAGGAAATGCCCCTCCGCATGGTCATGCTGAATATTGGCAATGGTCAGCTCATATTTCAGAGGACCAATGATGCTCTCCACCCCGCCGATAATGTTATAAAAGAACTGATTGAGAAACTCGCTTTCCTTGGACATATCAATGAGGATAGCTATCGTATTGCTGCTCTGTCTGGCAAGTCCGGTGGCGATGCTGCTTGGGGTATAGTTCATCTGCTTGATGATGTCCCGGACCCGGGCCTTCGTTTCCTCGGATATTTTGGGAGAGTCGTTCATGACCTTGGATACAGTGGATTTGGCGACACCCGCTGCCTGGGCGATATCCTTAATAGTAACTTTCATAGCTTTCCCTCCCGTCCTTACGGTATGGTACGCCCTAATGGCGAACCTTGTTCTACCTGTCATAATAACACAGTTGCTGAGACTGCTCTATGCGGCATAAAAGGAGACTATACAGTATGCTTACCCGGTTATTCGTATATCACACAGCGGAGGACCCTTTTGCCTTCCCGGCAGGCCCCCGCCTGCTTAAACTCAGACTATTCGTGCAGAGCGGACAGTCCTTGTCCTGCACGGTTATCCACGCTGACCGTTATGATTCACCCGGCCATGAGCTTCCGCAAGAGATGGAGCGGATCGGCTGTGCCGGAGCGTATGACATTCATGAAGCCCTTATTCCTGCCGAGACTGGCAAATGCCGGTATCTGTTCCACATCGGGAATCCCGCAGGTGAATACCTATGGTATGGGGAGCGGGGAAGCTCGGAGAACAGGGACCAGGCGGGTGCCTTTCAATATGCCTATATTCACCGCCCGCAGGCTATTGCGCTGCCTGCCTGGAGTTCAGACACGGTGGTCTATCAGATTTACCCCGAGAGCTACCATCAGGGGACGCTTCAAGGCATTACAGACAAGCTTACATACTTGCAAGAGCTTGGCGTGACTGCTATTTATATGACGCCAATCTTTGAATCGCCTTCCGGGCATAAGTATAATACTTCCGATTACTATAAGGTAGACCCTGGATTCGGGACGCTTGAGGATCTGAAGATGCTGGTCGGGACTGCCCACCGGCTGGGAATGAAGGTTCTGCTGGATGCGGTCTTTAATCATTCCGGCGATACCTTTTTTGCCTTCCGGGATGTGCTGGAGCATGGGGAGGCTTCGCGCTACAAGGACTGGTTCTATATCCATTCCTTCCCGGTCAGCGGGGCGCCGGCTCCCGGCTATGAGACCTTCGCCAAGGCGGAGGCGAGTATGCCGAAGCTCAATATGGATCATCCCGAGGTAGCGGATTACATGATGGACGTAGCCAGGTATTGGGTGCGGGAAGCGGGGATCGACGGCTGGAGGCTGGATGTGGCCAACGAGGTGACTCCGGCCTTCTGGACAAGACTGCGGCGGGAGCTGAAGGCGGAATTCCCGGACCTTCTGCTGATCGGCGAGATTATGCATGCT
Organism: Paenibacillus sp. FSL M7-0896; assembly: GCF_037975415.1. NCBI lineage: Bacteria > Bacillati > Bacillota > Bacilli > Caryophanales > Paenibacillaceae > Paenibacillus > Paenibacillus sp. FSL M7-0896. The sequence goes on along the minus strand of NZ_CP150250.1, from coordinate 6,043,504 downwards.
TCCGGGCCCTGGCTGCGGGGAGACCAGTTCGACGGCGGGATGAATTACCTGCTGCGGGATGCGGTGCTGGAGTTTTTTGCAGCGCAGTCTGCGGGGCCGTCGCGGTTCATGGAGCAGCTGCTGCACCAGGAGGCCTTGTACAATGATCAGGCCAATTCGGCGATGTTCCAGCTGCTGGGCAGCCACGATACGCTGCGTTTCCTGACCGCCTGCAAGGAGGGGGGCCGGGGCTGGGACCGGGAAGCTACGGCAATGAGCCGGATGCGGCTGGCTGTCTTTTTCCAGATGACTTATATTGGGCTGCCGATGATCTATTACGGGGATGAGGTTGGAATGGAAGGCGCTACAGACCCGCATTGCCGACGGCCGATGCTCTGGGAGGAGCAGGCTCAGCATACCGGACTGCTGGACTGGTACAAGCGGCTGATCTCGCTGAGAACAGAGCATGAGGTGCTGCGCCGTGGGGCCTTCCGCCCCTGGTTCACAGATGAGACGCGGGGGATCCTTGGCTATGTCCGGCGCAGCGGGCAGGATCGGATGGGGCTAATTATCAATAACTCCCCCAACCGCTACCATCTGGAGCTGCCCGCCTACCGTTCGGACACCAAAGTGCTGACTGATCTGTTAAGCGGACTCACCCTCCGCAGCTCAAGCAAGCTTCTTGTGGAGATCGAGCCATTTGGCTGTCTGATGCTGCACTAACCTGTAACCTCTGTCCACGGTAAAAGAGTAACGGACTCTGAGGGGCGCAGCAAGCGGGTGTTATTTCTTCTTTTTGTTTTGTCTCAGCAGCCGGAATTCCTTGTTCTCCCATTGCTTGAGCAGCGGATAAGGATCGAAGGCCCACTCCGTAATGCCGCGGTCACGGTAGATGCCATAATGCAGGTGGGGCGGGAACTTGCCCTGTGTGCCCGGGCTGCCATAGCCGGAGCTGCCGACCCAGCCGATGGTCTGTCCCGGAGTGACAATATCCCCTCGCAGCAGGGACTTCTCATACCCCATCAGGTGGGCATAATAATGGTAGCGGTTCTCGATATCGCGGATACCGATGCGCCATCCGCCGTAGCGGTTCCAGCCCTTGGTCTCGACAATGCCGAAGCAGGTGCTGCGCACCGTCAAGCCATGCGGCGCGAACAGATCCGTGCCTTCGTGAATGCGCGCGCCGCCCCAGCTCCGCCCGGTGCCCCAGGTGCTGCGGTAGGCATAATTGGTCCCGATCGGCAGCGGAAATGCACTGCCGGACAGGTCCAGCCGTCCGAAATGCTCATATAGCTTGGCGAACTGGGAGACGCGCTGGGCGGCCCGCCCGTTATGATAGTACTCCCAGATTCCGATATTGAAGTCCGTAGCGGAATCCCCGTACTTGAGCAGGTGGCGGGCCATGCTGTAGAGCACATCGGCATCGCTCTCGGGATCGGCGATGCCGTCTCCTGAGCCGTCCACCCCGAAGCCGCCGAAGAAGCGGATGGAGTCCGGTTGCTTATCGTCCTGATCCGGGTTCAGCGGGCCGGACCATACAGGCGCCGGAATCATAATTCCGGTAAGCCTTGGCTTGGCCGCTGCAGAAGTGCTATCTGCGGCGGCTGTTTTTTTGCTTTTCCTGGCGATGGAACGTTCATACTGATCGATGGCAGCGAAGCGGTACCAGGGAATGCCCGTTGCCGCGCCCATCTGCTCAAAGAGCTGCTTGCGGTCAGCGGCGGCAGTCTCTTTGCTGTCTGCGGGAGCAGGACTGCCCGAGCTCAGTTCGGGAATTGTATGATAACGGGCAGCTTGGGTACTTTCGGCAGGACTACCGCTCCAGAGCAGGGCGGCGGCAGACATACACATCAAGGTTCTGCGGGTGTAGGGGCTCTTTATTAAGGCCAGCATGATCTCATCCTCCTGCGTTTGGGCGCATGAATTGCATATAGGTTTGCGGAAGCGGCACTCGGGCCAGGTGCTTTTCTTTAGATTGAAGCAAAAGGACTTTTTTTATCCATGACTGCTCCAAGGTTCACAAAAACAGGCAAAGGACTACTTCACATGCTATAATATGAGGCAGCAACTTTTGACTGTGAAATAAATTGACATGACATTCAGATCGAAAGCGGGGTCTCATCACTTTGACTAATCGAACAGCCAAACAGCCCAAGCCAGACTGGATCAAAATCAAGTTAACCACCGGTGAGGAATATCAGGAAATCAAGGGTATGATGCGCTCGAAGACGTTACATACCGTATGCGAGGAAGCACGCTGCCCGAATATTTATGAATGCTGGGCTAACCGCACGGCGACCTTCATGATTCTGGGGGATATCTGTACGCGCGCTTGCCGCTTCTGTGCGGTGAATACAGGCCTGCCGACCGAGCTGGACCTGCTGGAGCCGGAACGAGTGGCAGAGGCTGCCGAAGGCATGCAGCTTAAGCATTGTGTGGTTACGAGCGTGGCCCGCGATGATCTGGAGGATGGGGGTGCGGCGATTTTTGCCGAGACCGTGTCTGCGATCCGTAAGCGCCTTCCTCTATGCAGCATTGAAGTGCTGATTCCTGATTTCCTGGGGGACCGCGCGAGCCTGGAGACCGTGATGAACAGCAATCCGGATATCCTGAATCACAATATCGAGACTGTGGAGCGGATGTCGGACCGTGTCCGGGCCAGAGCCAAGTACCGTCGTTCCCTGGAGCTGCTGCGCCGGGCCAAGGAGATGAAGCCGGAGATTCCGACCAAATCGAGCATTATGCTTGGCGTCGGTGAGGAGTGGGATGAGATTCTGCAGGCGATGGATGACCTTAGAGCCGTAGATTGTGATATATTGACATTAGGACAATATCTTCAGCCTTCGCCGAAGCATCTGAATGTGGAGAAATACTATCCGCCGGAGGAGTTCGCGGTGCTGAAGGAAGAGGGCCTGAAGCGCGGCTTCAGCCATGTGGAGGCCGGCCCGCTGGTGCGCAGCTCTTATCGTGCCCATGAGCAGGTAAAGTCTGCTGCCGTGGCCCGTGAGGCGCGTTCCGTTTCACAGGCATAGGTATTTAGCGGCAACGCTGTATACGGTAACACTGTATTTCGTAGAGCAATTGATCTTTTGTTAGAATTTGCTGTGCAAATTCCCCCGCATGACGAAGTCACAGAATGTTTTTTGTTTTAGGTTTTTGTTTTTGAAGGTTTTTGCTTTTAAGCTTTAAGGTTCAAGCTTTAAGGTTTAAAGGCTTAGGTTTTAAAAGGGGTTTGAAAGGCTGAAAGAACCAATGCCGCAATTGCGGCGAGGTTCTTGGGTGGCGGTTGCACCCCCTTCGCGTTGATGGAGTCATGGAGAGAGATTTTGAAATTGTAGGAGCGTCAGCGTCCGCCTTTGTGGTCTGATTTCACCGCCCAGCGGTTAAATGGAAGAAATCAGACCACAACAGCGGCCGGAAATTCAAAATCCCGCGGAATGACGGCTTATCAACGCCCCCCCATTTCTCATTTGAAAGGCAGGCGACACACGCTTGATCGTTATAGGTGGAAAAGGTTACGAGCTGATGCTCGATCATAAGGATGGGTGGAACCCTGAGGCTTTTCGCGGAAGATACAGCGAAGTGCTGGACCGGTACGATTATATCATCGGTGACTGGGGCTACAGCCAATTGCGCCTCAAAGGCTTTTACCGGGATAATCACCCTAAAGTGAACCGGGACACGGCCATCTCAGGTATGGTGGATTATATTAACGAATACTGTAACTTTGGTTGTGCGTACTTTGTGCTGCATAAGCTGAAGGAGTCCCCGCAGGAGGGAAGCTTCAAGGATATTCTGATCAAGGAAATCCCGGAGCCGGAACTAGACGAGGATCTGGAGCAGGATGCTGAACAGGTGGTAACGGTAAAAGAACACCGGGAGCCGCAGACAAAGGGTGCAGTCCGGGAGCATGTTACCAAAGACAGACCGGTGCGTGAACACCAGAGCCGCAATCACCGCAACAAAGAAGGCCAGGGCAAGAAGAACCATAAAGAGTTCCAGGGCAGAGGCCAGCAAGGCCAACCGAATAATGCCCGGCAGAACAGAGAACACAAAGACAACCATTCCAACCGGTCTAACAAGCAGGCGAATCAGAATAAGCAGGATAGACCGGAGAAGCAGGACAACCAGAGCAGACAGGATAGTAACCAGAACAAGCAGGATAACTAGAACGATAGCCAAGGGGACAGCATGTCCCCCCGGTTTCTCAATGTAACTCAAAAAGCCTCTTCAGCACATTAGCTGAAGGGGCTTTTTCTAATTCTATGGGCGGGCGAGAGGGCACGGGCCAAAGGTATGCGAAAAACCTCTGACGATTCTATTTCACAGCTAATTTCAGCTGTTTCAGTGAAGCATTGTAGCTCCATACGAGCGCAGGGAACTTTTTCTTGAAGGCATTCAGCTCGATGAAGGACTCTCCGTCCTGGAACAGCGCCTCCTTGGAGGCCAGGGTGAACCCGAATACGTTACCGGCGCCGGTGGTCAGCATTACCTTTTTATTCTTGGCATCCCAGGAGACCTCATTCTCCACTAGTGCGGCGAGGACACGGGAGGCAGCATACACCTTATCGCCCTGCTTGATCAGACCTACATTTCCGGCAAAAGCAGTGCCGTTGATATCCAGGATATGATGGTCACCAGACGCGACAATCTCTTTCATGCCGGCAATTTGCAGAGCGGTAATCAACTGGGCAGTTTTGCCCTTGACCTCGATATCAGGCGCAAGCCCGATATGGTTGAAGTCCTCCTTGTTCGGAGTCAGATACTTCATGGTGGTCAGCTTCAGCTCGCCGCCGCCGGACATGGGAATCAGGCTCTGAATCCGGGCCTTCCCGTATGAGCGTGTGCCTACAACTGTAGCCAGCTTGTTGTCACGAAGTGCACCGGTTAAGGCTTCGGAGGCGCTGGCCGTATATTCATTGGTCAATACGACCACAGGCACGCCGATCTTGCTGCCGTTCGTAATTGCGACCGGCTTCAGTGTACCGGTCTGATCGGAGGTGTACATCATAATGCCGGAATCCATGAACTTTGAGACGATATTCTGGGCGCTGTCCATATATCCGCCCGTATTATCTCGCAGATCAAGAACCAGCGATTTCATGCCGCCTGAACGCATTTTGTCCAGCGCTGCGGAGAATTCCTCATCGGCAGTCTGGGTGAAGCCGTTGATGGAGATATAAGCAATTTTAGAGTTAAGCATCTTGCTGGTCACGGAGCTTGTAGCAATTTCACTGCGGGTTACCGTATAGGATTTGTTAGCTCCGTTTCTCTGAATCAGCAGAGAGACCTTCGTGCCCGCTTTGCCGCTCAGCTCATCGCCGTTCGTATCAGCCACCCGCACCCCGTTGATCTTGAGAATGGAGTCGCCGCGCTTTAGCCCCGCGGCCTCGGCCGGTGAACCGCTCATGACCTCTTCAATATATAGCTCTTTGGCCGTATACATCAGCCGGACACCGATGCCGACATACTCCAGATCGACCTGATGACCGAAGTCAGCAGCCTCCTCCTTCGTGAAGTATTGGCTATAAGGATCTTCCAATGTGCCTACCATACCGTCAATTGCACCGCGGATAAGTGTATCCTGGTCCACACCCTCAACGTTGTAATACTCCAGATATTGCATAATTTCATTGATGATCTCCGTCTTCGAGGCTTGCGCAGCTTCTGTAGAGGCAGCAGCATCTGCCGCTGAAGCAGCAGGGGCCCAGGCGATGGATAGTGCCAGACAGCCGCTTAAGAGTGCGGTAACGATTTTGGCTGATTTCATGAGTTCATTACATCCTTTAGATGAATTTTTGAATTTAGGACTGCGCGTCGAAGCCGATATGATAAGTAGTGTCGATCGTCCAGGCACCGCTCTCCGGCTTCGAGAGCAGGAGGATCAGAGACTGGGTATAGGTCTCCTTCGATTCACCGTCCGTAATCACCACTTCCGTATAGACTGCGGCTTCATAGTCAGTGTAATAGAAGACATTGGAGGAAGACACTGCATAGCTCAGATCGTAGGTTTTGAAATAATCACGCAGCTCCTCTTTGTAAGAGTCATCCTCTTCCTTATCGTACGAGGTCATCACGGCAAGGACTGCATCTGCATTGCGGGCATTCATACCCTGGTAGTATTTGCTCAGCGTATCCTTAATCCCGGTCTGATCGCCCTGTGGAAGCACAGCGGGCTTCATGCCTTGTTCGCGCGTCAGCAGCACAGAGGATTCCTGCAGCTCCATTTCGGAGATCTTCCACGCGCCGTCTTGACGGATCAGTGTATATAAATATTCGTACTGCTCATCCGGAGTATAATAACCGCCGGTTCGTACTGCTTTTTCGACAGTATAGACTGTAGCTTCATTACCTGTAACACTGAGGACTTTAAGACTCTCAATCGTGTTCTTGATGTCATATAGCTCGAACTGGGAATTCATATTGCTTACAGCTTCTGGTTTGTCTGCCCCTGCATCGACAAGCGAATAGAAGCTGCTGGCCTTCTCTTCATTATAATATTGGTTAGCTAATTGAATGATAGCCTTGATCTCCTGCTCACTGGAGGCGGAGGACGGCGATACGGTGATCTTCACGCTGCGGCTGGCTGCATCCCAGACCGCTGTGCCCCCGGTGGCTTCGGCAATGAAGCGTAAGGGTATGTAAGTGGTCCCGGCGTTCGATACAGGAGCGACTGTAAGCTGCTTGACGGTTCCATTGACGCTGGCCCGCTTGCTGCCTACCTTAAGGCTGATATCCAGCCCTGTTCCGGTGCCGGTTACCGTACCCGTCTTGGAGTCCCACAGCACCTGCAGGCCAAGCTTCTCAAAAACAACGCGGAAAGGCACGAGCACCGTATTATTCTTCAGATACGGAGTCCCTGCTGTGAAGGCAAGATTGCTGCCGTTAATATACACCTTAATGGGTTTGTCTGCGGCAAAAGCGGGAACCGCCAGCACAAGGGCCAGCAGGCTGATGCCTAGCAGGGATACTAATTTCTTCAATAGATTCGCTCCTTCAAATAGAAAACTTTGTAAAATAGAACCATTATACCATTTGGAAATTCCGTCTGTCTATTTATTCTACGGGATACTGTTAGGCTCAGTAGAGTTCCCGTCAGCCGGCATGATAAAGCCGGAGATAGGGGGCATCTCCGGCTTTATCGGCAAATACTAACTAGACCAAGAAGGCCTCCCGGACACGGTTCCAGAACGGGAAAGGGCGGTAACGGGCGAAGCTGATTTTTTTGTCAGCGACCTGAGCACGTACCGAAATCAGATCATCCACCGGAATATTATTATGGTCAATGGTCAGCAGCAGGCGCTGATCCTTGCGCGAGAAGATATCGCAGTGATGATGCTTAGGCAGCATTAGCGGCGAGCCCATGGTGCGGAATACCCGGTTATTAATGGAGGCAATTTCAGCAATCTGCAGCGCCTCGATCGAGGGGTGTACCATAGCGCCTCCCAGACTTTTGTTATAAGCGGTACTGCCGGAAGGTGTGGATACACACAGGCCGTCCCCGCGGAACATCTCAAAGGTCACATCATTAATATCCACCTGGATCACAACCGTCCCGTCCACGCCCTTAAGGGTGAATTCGTTCAGGGCAATGTGCTTGCTGGAGCCGGATTTCTTATGTATTTCCAGTTCGAGCAGCGGATACTGTACGATACGGGGTTTATGCGGCCCAACCTCTCCGCACATGTAATCAATTAAGGACGGCAGCTCTTCGGCCTGCCAGTCCGCATAGAAGCCCAAATGGCCGGTATGCACGCCAACAAATGCGAGGTTCGGGATCTGATCGATAAACGTATGAAAAGCGTGCAGCATCGTGCCGTCACCGCCAATCGAGATCACGATTTCCGGTGACTTGGCATCCAGCTCCAGATTCCGGCCTTGCGCCAGCTTGTGAAATTGCTCCGCTAGTTGGATGGATAATTCATCTCCGCGGTCCAGAACATAATATCTCAAGGTGTACAGGCTCCTTTGTGTAATTCAGTCATACACCGATCATAATCAATCTTGACCCGGAACACAATATTAGCGCTGTGAAAAGCCGGAATCCGCTTCAGTGCTGCATCAGCAGAGCCGTGACATATCGAATTAGCTGCGGTGCGCATAAGATTGCCGCCACAGCTTCCCGAGCACAAAGACTACCAGAGACAGGGCCAGCATGACTGCGAGCAGAAGGCAGAGCAGGCTGATGCTGCTGATTAGAGCGGCTTCTGGAGCGGCCAGCCCGGAGGCGGCGGGTAGTATGGACCACTGACCAGCCAGTCCCGAGCTGACTACCGGCTTCCAGAGCAGGAGAAGCAGAACCGCTGAGAGGAGGGCATGCACCAGGCGGGCGGCCATGAACGGGAGATAGCGCAGTCCGGTACCGTTCAGGATACTGGCGACCTGTGCATGAACCGACAAGCCGCCCCAGGAGAGGATGAACGCTGCCGCCGCAGCCTTGAATTGCAGCGGCACGCCTCCGGCAGCTTCACCAGCCGACCGGGCGCCGAGCGTCACCTCGAATAAGCCGCTGACCAAGGCGGCTGAGAGCTCAGGCGGGAAGCCGGCGAGCGACAGCAGTCGTCCGGTCATGCTGAACAGGGCGGACATTACGCCGGCACGCGCGAGCAGCTCCATCAGCACATTGAAGAAGACAACCAGGCCGCCGACAACAATAATAAGCTGGAGTGAGGAGGTAATGGCACTCTTCAGCAGCTCGCCGAGACTTCTGCCGTCTACCCGGCGCGCATTTTCCATCGCGTTCAGGGCAGTCCGCAGCCTGCCGGGGCCTTGTCCTTCCGGAGATGCAGAAGAGCTGCCTGAATGGGGGAGGGCGGTGTTCACAGCTGCTGCTTCCGGCCTGCCCCGGCCATGGAAGGACATCAGCAGACCTACGATGAGCCCTCCTCCGTAATGGGCAAGGGCAAGCACAAGCCCCAGAGAGGCATCGTGAAAGAATCCGACAGAGACCGCACCCAGCAGGAAAATCGGGTCCGAGGAGGTCGTGAAGGCGACGAGCCGCTCGCCTTCGATTCTGCTGATCATTCCCTGCTCGCGCAGCTTGGCGGTTAATTTCGCGCCGACAGGGTATCCTGATACATATCCCATTGCTAGGGCAAAGCCGCCGCTGCCGGGTATATTGAAGAGCGGGCGCATCAGCGGATCAAGCAGAGCGCCGAAGAGATGGACGATGCCGAAGCCTAGCATAATTTCAGAGATGACGAAGAACGGGAACAGCGAGGGAAACAGCACATCCCACCAGACGGCGAGCCCGCGCAGCGCCGCATCCAGGGAGCTGGCGGGATGGACCAGCATCAGCAGCATACAGCCCGCCAGCACGATCCCGAGCAGCGGGCTTGCGATTTTGTTCAGAGTCATCGGTTTCTCGCCTCCAGTTCTATGCTTAGTTGTATGCCGAAAGCTGGACAAACAGCACAAAAAAAACGAGGAAAACGGTTACATTTACCGGTGCTTTTTCATTGAAATTATGGTATTATAAACTTAATTAATGCACATCTTGTTGAGATAGATTTTCAGGGATGGAGTGATGGTGATGAGTGTAGTTGCCGGAGTGCTCGTTTGTGCTTTTGTATATGTGATCCGGGTCTCCCTTGTCCCGCCTGGTGATGAAGATTTTAGAACATACTGATTAGCTTACGAGCGCTGAACTCCGGTTTGGCGCCTTTTTTTGTTCAAATTTTTATTTTTATAGGCTTAGCGGGCATGTCTTAAGGCAGGGATAACTGTGCAGCCTGTTTTTTGGTATAATGATAAGCAACTGCTTATCAGATTAATATGGAAGAAGGCGAAACCTCCAAATGAATCCGAAAGAGAGCCTGTATGACAGCCTGGGAGGCGCTGAGGGAATTCACCGTCTGGTGACTGTGTTCTATGCCAAGGTGCAGCTTCACCCGCAGCTCAGCCCGTTATTCCCTGAAGATATTACTCCGGTGCTGGAGAAGCAATATCAGTTCTTGAGCCAATTCTTTGGAGGCCCTGCCCTGTTCTCCGAGCAGCACGGCCATCCCATGATGAGAGCCAGACATATGCATGTCCCCATCACTCCTGCTCTGGCGGAGGATTGGCTCGCCTGCATGAAGGCGGCGCTGGAGGAGATTGGTGTGGAGGAGTCCCTGCGTACGTTTGTCCTGAGCCGGCTGGCGGGTCCCGCCCATCATTTTGTCAATATGCCCCATGAATAAAGTGTAGTTGTGAAAGGATGAGGGCACCCGTGCCGGAATTAATACCGCTTTACTCGATCAAGGTTACCTGCTGTAACTGTGAACATGAATTTTCAACCTCAAGAGTACGTCCCAGCCTTAAGAAGGCCATCCGCCGCGATGCGGACTTCTGCTCCTATTACAAGGCGGAGAATCCCGATTATTATGTGGTTCGGGTCTGTCCAAAGTGCGGCTTTGCCTCCACGGAGAATTCTGCAGACAAGCTGGCTGACTGGCAGCGCAAGTCCTTCGATGCACAAGTAGGAAGACGGTGGCAAGCCCGCGACTTCGGAGAGAAGCGTAGCTGGGAGGAGGCGCTGGAGACGTACAAGCTGGCGCTGATCTGCGCGCAGAGCATTAAGGACAAGGAACGTATTATAGCCAGCCTGCTTCACCATATTGCCTGGCTGTACCGTTATCAAGGGGATTCGGTGCAGGAGCAGCGTTTCCTGGCCTATTCGCTGGATGAGTATGTGAAGGTGTTCGAGAATGATTCATCCGGTGGTAATGATGCGCGGCTGATGTATCTGATTGGTGAGTTGAACCGCCGGATCGGGGAGTTCGCCGCTGCTGTGCGGTGGTTCTCAAGGGTCATTAATGACCAGCGGATTACGGACGCGGCCATGATCCGGGCTTCGCGCGAGCAATGGGCCATTCTGCGTGAGCAGATGCGCGGGCTGGACGTTGATCCGGACGGGCTTCCCGCAGGTACATAGAAGGCGGAGTGAGGGTGTTAGAGTGTCTATCCGGTATACCGGAACGCAAAAAGGCGTAGAAGGGATGCCTCTTCTACGCCTCTGCCCGCTTAAACGGGGCGAACTGCCGGACAACCGCGTTTAGCGGACCGCCCGGTCAAACAACAGGTAGTCATTGTCATTATCAATGACGGTGGGACTTGCACTGCAGCAGGGAAAGACCAGCAGCTTTTTTTTGCCGTCACGCACGTGCTGCAGCTCCCGCGGCTTCATCGGCAGAAGCACATTCTCATGGTCGCAGAAGGGGCAGTATTGCACGTACATGTCGCCAAGAATAATGTCATAAGGCCAGGTATGGCTGAAGGGGATCATTGCTTGTCCTTCTCGTCAGAGGGAGCAGGCACGCTGCCTTCGGGGGTCTCGCTAGCAGCTTTCTTGGATAATTCAGCGATCTTTTGCAGCAGGATATGTTGGGGCATATGCATCAGGTGTTCCAGCGGAACGCCGAGTTGTTTCGATAAGGTGATGGCCGTCTCCGGCGATATTTGCAGTGGCTTCATCAGGATGCCCTCCTTACAATTAGTGGAGTATCATGATTCACTTTACCATGGCTGTACCGCAAATACAAAGAAAACTACTCTATAACGAAGGAATGGTGAGTATATATGAAACAACCGTTATCACTGACATGGGAGCTGGAATCGATTTTTCCGGGAGGCTCGGCCTCCCCGCAGTTTGAGAGCTTCCTGAGCCAGCTCGAATCCGATATTGAGCGCCTGCGCGCACAGGTGGCTGCCGCTGCCGCACCGGCTGATGCGGCTTCAACGAAGGGACTGGACCCGGTCATTGAGCTGCTGCAGAGCTGTGCCGGACGCCTTACACAGGCCTCGGAATTCGCCGGTTGTCTGGGTGCACAGAATCAGCTCGACAAAGGGGCGGTGAGACTGTCCTCCAAGGTAACGGGGCTGCGCGCCGGTTATGAGGGCATCAGCTCTGCTTTCGATAACGTGCTCCGGCAGACCTCTGACGCGGTATGGGCCGAGTGGATGGCCCGGCCGGAAATTGCCCCGCTGAACTTCGTGCTCAGTGAGAGCCGGAATCTGGCCCGTGAGAAGATGAGCCCGGAGCTGGAGAGCTTGGCACTTGAGCTTGCCGTTGACGGCTATCATGGCTGGAGCGAGCATTATGAGACGATTGTCGGACAGATCCAGATTCCTTATGAAGAAGACGGGGAAGAGAAGCTGCTCTCTGCCGGGCAAGCCTTCAACAAGCTGGCGGATGAGAATCCTGAGGTCCGCAGTACGATGTTCCGTAAATGGGAAGAAGCCTGGGGCGGCGCGGCCGACTATTGTGCAGATACCTTGAATCATCTGGCAGGCTTCCGCCTGAAGCTGTACAAGGGCCGCGGCTGGGAGGATGTGCTGAAGGAGCCACTGGGCATCAACCGTATGTCCCGTGAGACCCTGGATGTCATGTGGGATGTAATCACGAAGAGTAAGCCTGCCCTGGTATCTTATCTGAAGCGCAAGGCGGAGATTCTGGGTCTGGAGTCACTCGCCTGGGTCGATGTGGATGCGCCAGTCGGCAAGTCCTCCGGCAAAATTCCCTATGAACAGGCAGCCGCCGACATCGTGACCCAGTTCCGCAAATTCAGTCCGAAGCTGGCGGATTTCGCCGAACGCGCCTTCGACAAGGATTGGATCGAGGTCGAAGACCGGGCCGCGAAGCGTCCGGGGGGCTTCTGCGTCTCCTTCCCGGAGAGCAAGGAATCCCGCATCTTCATGACCTACAGCGGTACGCCGTCCAATGTATCCACACTTGCGCATGAGCTGGGCCATGCCTATCATTCCTTCCTGCTGGAGGACCAGCCGCTGTTCAACCAGAACTATGCGATGAACGTGGCGGAGACGGCTTCCACCTTCGCGGAGGTCATTGTGTCGGATGCGCAGGTGAAATCTGCGACGGACAGTGAGGAGAAGCTGGCGCTGCTTGAAGCGAAGATCCAGAACAGTGTGGCGTTCTTCATGAATATCCATGCCCGCTTCCTGTTCGAGACCCGCTTCTATGAGAAGCGCAAGGCAGGTCTGGTAAGCAGTGAGGAATTGTCCGCGCTGATGGAGGAAGCCCAGAAGGAAGCCTTCTGCGGGGTTCTTTCCGAATATCATCCTCATTTCTGGGCGTCCAAGCTTCATTTCTATATCACAGATGTGCCGTTCTACAACTTCCCGTATACGGTAGGGTATATGTTCAGCACCGGTCTATACCGGCTCGCGCTTGAGGAAGGGGCTTCCTTTGCCGGTAAATATGACAGCCTGCTGCAGGATACCGGAGTGATGACGCTGGAGGATCTGGTGTCGAAGCATCTGGGCGTTGATCTGTCCAAACCGGATTTCTGGCAGGGGGCTGCAGATTTAATCGTTGCCGATATTAATGAATTCCTGGAAATGACGGAACAACGCGGCTAAGAATTTGTCGAAAATGAGACGAATTGCTTTTTTACAGTAAAATGATGGCGGTTGAATATGGTGTGAATGTGCAAAGACCCCGGTTTAGGGGTCTTTTTATGCTGTTTATTTGTCGATAAATGGCGACAAAAGTTTGTATATTGCTATTAATACTAAATAATTTGCGCATTTATAGGGATTATAACCCAATTATGTTGAATAATGTTGTGCGTGTTTAATTAGTACCCTATAATGAGCCTAAAGCCTTATATAAGCGCTGCTAGACCCACGAAATTCAAACAACTGCTTACGAAGCAAGTGTTGTGTGAGGCAGAGCCATGAGGCTGCATCACCCACAAGACTTTTAGGAGGAAATGCATGTGAGGACGGAACAATTATCGCTTGCAAGACAGATGGATCTGGTATTTCATGAGCTGCAGGAGGAATTGTCAGGACTGAATTCAGGGACCGTATTTGTACAGATCAGGAATAATATCATCGGCAAGTTCGGGGTCCGCCACAATCCGCTCGCCGGACGCAGCGGAAGCTTCGCAGCCGGGCAGGAGGGGCTGACTTCAGGCCAGCAATCCTCATTCCGCGTCATGGCGCTGGAGAGCCTGAAATATAAGAAACGGTGGACACATGGAGAGATCAGCTATGAATTTGCTGTACGCCAGGGGATGGTGGTGGTGGATGCCACGCTGGAGTCCAATTACAATATGGCGAATCTGATGATCCGCTATCCGCGCAGCAGCCACGGCGATGTCTCGGATCAATCCTTCGGCTGATTCTATATACATATAGAAAAGCCCCCCTGCGCTTCGACGAGAAGCGCGGGAGGGCTGTGAAGCTGCTCGGTCTATGCCTCACGGCTTAGACGGTTTGTAAAGATAAGGTAGCGATTACGAACGACCGGACAGTTGTTGCTCTGCCAGTTGCACCAGACGTTTGGTGATATATCCTCCCAAAGAACCTGTTTCGCGGGAAGTATAGTTCCCATAATAACCGTCAGCCGGGATAGTTACTCCAAGCTCTTGTGCTGCTTCATATTTCAACTGCTGCAGCGCTGCATTCGCTTGAGGAACGACCAGGTTGTTAGAACGGCTACCACGACTTTGTTGACCTGCTTGACCCATGTGTGCTCACCTCCTTCGCCCGTTGTGAAGATAGTATGAGCGCGGGAGGGAGAATTCATGCACGGATGTTGAAGTTTTATAGGATGGTAATTATTATGAAATTTATCGTTCCGGGTAGATCATCTGCAGGGTGCCCCCCAGCACCAGCGTCTGTCCGGGTTCAAGCGTGATCAGCCCGGTAGCGGAGGCGTCCTGCTGGAGATTAGGTGCATCCGGGAGCCAGGTGAGCGGTTCAATGCACAGGAACTGGTCGGCCTCGCCTTTGGTATATAGAATCCAGTGGCGGAAGAAGTCAGTATCGGCTGAGTAACGCAGCCCGTATCCATCATCGCGCATCAGCACGGCCTCGGCAGGCTGGCCCTCTGCTATACGCAGGACGGTATCCAGGTCCGCACCTTGAAGATTCAGCCGGGTGTGCAGGCTCGTAAGCTCTCCGAGCGGCAATAGCTGTCCGGTAGGCAGGAGATCCTCACTCAGCTCGCAGACGGCTCCGGCAGGAAGGGTAACATTCCAGCGGGACGGGGTTCCGTCAAGCATGAACCAGGTATGGTAGCCTGCGCCAAAAGGAACACGCTTGCTGCCGAGATGAGTGACCTTGAGCGTCTGCTGCAGCCGGTCATCCTGAAGCCGGAAGGTCATTTCAAGCTTCAGCGGCTCAGGGAATTGTCTGATCCACTCCGGATCATCTGTGGTTATGAACTCAGTGGTGACCGCACAGCCGAACTCGTCCTCCTCAATATCACTGACACACCAAGCCTGGGTGCGGTGCAGCCCGTGAATATGATGTTCTCCCGCATTCCGGTCGAACTGGTAGCTTGTTCCGTCGAACAGGAAGCTTCCGCCGCGTATGCGGCCAGGCGGCACAAGAAGCGGAAGGCCGAAGTGATAAGGCTTCTGCATATATGATGCCAAGTCGCTTTCTTCAGGCTGACGGAGGATCTGCCGCTCCATGGTGCGGTCCCATAATGAAATTACGTTATTACCCAGCCTGGGCAGAAGCGTGACTTCCAGTTCCCGGCTATGCAAAATATACGTATCATAACCGTTCCATTGCCCTTTGGTCACCTGTTTCATAAGAGATATGCTCCTTTGATAAGCTGTAATCGGATTACATACACACGAATACCTTTATCATACCAGATTTATCCGGCGGAGGTTAGGGATTTGACAACTTCTCCGGGCCGATCTATGATGGAGGCATCAATTAACACAAGTAATGCGATGACAGGGACAAGTAAGCATGGACTGTACCTCCAGAAAGCCGGTGGCTGATGTGAACCGGTGGTGCACCTCTGACTGAATGGACCCTTGAGCGCCGCGCTCGAACAGGCTGCTGAAGCCCTAAGTAGACCGGCCGTCTCTTCCCCGTTAACGGAAGCCAAGGCTGTTTGCATAGATCCCTCCGGGGACTCCAGGCAGCGAATAAGGGTGGTACCACGGTCTCACGTCCCTTGCGGATGTGGGGCCTTTTTGCGTTCCTTGCACCAGCGGACAATCATAATGATGATGGAGGATAAGAGGATGGCTAAAAAAGTATTGTCGGGCATACAGCCCAGCGGTTCACTCACACTCGGTAATTATATCGGGGCAATCAAGAATTTCGTCAAGCTTCAAAAGGAATACGAATGTTACTTCATGGTGGTCGATCTGCATGCCATTACGGTAGCCCAGGACCCTGCAGCCCTGCGCGAGAATTCGGAATCGGTAGCCGCGCTGTATCTGGCAGCAGGCATTGATCCATCGATCGCGCATGTCTATATGCAGTCCCATGTGCCGCAGCATGCCGAGCTGGGCTGGATTCTGACTACGCTCACTGCCATGGGTGAGCTGGAACGGATGACACAGTTCAAGGATAAGTCGGCCGGCAAAGAATCCGTAGGCGCAGGTCTGTTCGTCTATCCGTCGCTGATGGCCGCCGACATTCTGGTCTACAATGCGGATCTGGTACCGGTAGGCGAAGACCAGAAGCAGCATCTGGAGCTGACACGTGACCTGGCGGGACGCTTCAATCACCGGTTCGGTGACTTCTTCACCGTACCTGAGCCTTACATTCCGGAGGTCGGGGCGCGGATCATGTCCCTGGATGACGGCACCAAGAAGATGAGCAAAAGCGATCCCAACCCCGGCAGCAGAATCGGACTCCTGGACCCGCCTGATGTAATTCGCAAAAAGATTAGCCGGGCCACAACGGATTCCGGCCGTGAGGTTATTTTCGACCCGGCGGCTAAGCCGGAGATCAGCAATCTGATGAGCATCTATGCCGAGTGCTCGGGAATGAGCCTGCAGCAGATTGCCGACAAATATGAAGGCCAAATGTACGGCGGCTTCAAAAAAGAGCTGGCTGAAGTGGTCGTAGCGCTGCTGGAGCCAATCCAGCAAAGATATCAGGACATCCGCAGCTCAGGGATGCTCAGCGATATTCTGGCTCAGGGTGCCGAAAGTGCACGTATAAGTGCCGCCCGTACCCTGGAGGGCGTGAAGGAACGGATGGGCTTCCTGCCTACCCGTTAAGTTAAGGGGTCGGCTGGTTGCTCTCCGCCTTGCGTCTCAGCCTGGCCTTGACGATGAAGCCCCAGCCGATGTTAAGCACGCACAGCGCGCCGAGCAGCAGCGCCAGCCAAATGTTATAGCTGATCGAGATGGAAGCTGCTGTGAGGAGTAGAATTGAAGAGCAGGCGAACCACAGTGACAGACCTTTACCCATATGTTCCAGCCTTCCTTTCTGCTTCAAATAATGTACAAGTGAATCCCGGTGTGCTCGCAGCATGCCGGGATTTCACGTAAAGTGAGCGTATAGGCTTTGAATTGTAACCGCTTTTGTTGTTGATTGTGCCTTATGCGGTCCCGTTACGTCAAGAGGGGGGCAAGAGAATAGATCCCCGTTAAATAAAGTCTATAACGTATTAGGTGAGCTGCATAATCCTGCACAAATTGCAACATCTCGATTAATAAATCGCTCCAAATCAAATAATGTTGCACAAAAGGCCACAATCTTCCTCCCCCAAACGGCGGAGCGGGGAAATTCCTGCATTTCATGCAACAATCCCTACAGCGACATCTTAATCCCTGTTCCAGAGTTGCAATATTTACAACATCTCGGCGTGAACTTTGACCGCACAGGTGGGCTTAACTCCATTCCCTGCAACAGCAGACTGTCCGTGATGAAGACACTTATATTACAAATAATTACTAAGTGTTGAAGGCTTGCTTGTCTGGAGCTGGTTGTAGTTTTAATTCGTTTATGCATTTTAGGTAGTTAATGTAATTAAAAAAGGCACCTGCCCCGGCAGATGCCACCTGTCTTCAAAAAACTTCCTACAGCTTGACGGTTCCCGGATCAACGGCGAAGCGCTCATCCAGCTTCTCGCTGCTCAGCCAGCCGACATAAGTATTCAGCGCTTTATACTCATGGTCCATTACCAGTACAGCCACGAACGGGAATTGCTTACGGTGTAAATAACGGACATCTCCCCAGCGTACAATATAACCAGAGGGCAGCTCCTCCACCTCCGCGACAGCGTACGAGGTGAAGTACAGGAAGGCCTGAATATCCGGATGGGATTTGGAACGCTCGACAGCGGGGTGAGTGGAGCACACCGCATGCTTGAACCATTCCAGCCGTCCGCTGTTCAGCAGCCCGACATTGTAGCTTCCGTCGGGCTTGGCTTTGACCAGATTCCACCGCGTTGGCGAAATGGTTGGGATCACATAGTAACGGTCGCCTGCATTATGGTGAACATCCTTGTTCTTGATGCTGCGGGTAATGCGGGCATGAACGAGGGTCCGCCAGATGTAGTACAAGACGATGCAGACATACAAGGTGATGAACAGGGGAGCGGGCGGCACCAGTCCGCTGATCCAGAGAATAATCGCCGCTGCATGGCTGCCGAAGATAAACGGATCGAAGATATGGATGATGTTCCAGGCGATCCATTTCTCGGTGAACGGGCGTGCGGCCTGAGTCCCGTAGGTGTTGAACAGATCGGAGAATACATGGACGGCAACGCCGATGAAGCTCCAGAGTGCGATATGGCTTAAGGTGCTCAGGTCCGTGAAGCCGAACAACGGCCCGATGACCACGGTGATCAATGCCGGCCACAGCAGTAAGAAGGGCAGGGAATGGGTGATCCCCCTGTGATTGCGGATGTATACCGCGTTATCCTTCAGACGCAGGGCGGTATCGGCATCCGGTGCCTGAGAAGCCAGTACAGTAGCTACCATCACCGCTCCGGCAAGCGTTCCATTCGAAGCGACGAGCGGATCGACGAAGGACAGACCTGCAAGTCCAAGTCCCATAACAAAATGTGTGGCAGTATCCATTAGTCAGATCTCCTTTGTACGGAAGTTCTCTATTAATAACTACCCATTATTGGGCTAAGTTATTTAAGGACGGGAAAATAAATATCGTCACGTAATTGTCGAATTAATGAACATCTTGGTCAATGATTGTCAAAGTCTTTCCCAGTTTGCTATGATAAAGTTAATAGCGGAGTGTAAGAAGTTCCCTAGAAGGAGGAACCCGATACGTGGACAATCAATTGAGATATCAAGCTTCTTCTGATTCCGCATCAATGTCTGCCAAGTCTCCACCGGAAGGTGCAAGCTGGCGCGACTTTATTACCGTTACGAAGCCCGGCATTATCCGCTCCAATCTGATTGCGGCATTCGCAGGCTACTGGGTGGCATCAGGCTGGGATGTACAGTATGGCCGTCTGATTTTGACTTTGCTCGGCACCATGCTGGTCATGGCTTCAGCCTGTGTCTTCAATAATTATTTTGACCGCGATTTGGATATGAAGATGGAACGGACCCGGGAACGCGGGCTGCCTACAGGAAGGCTGAAGCCGACAACGGTACTTATCTATGGCATTGGGCTCGGCATTGCCGGGCTGGGCGTGCTGTTCGCCTTCTGCGGCGTACTAGCCGGATTATTCGGCATAGTCGGCATGTTCGTATATGTTGTAGTGTACACCCTTTGGCTCAAAAGAACCTCCACCTGGAGCACCTCGGTAGGTGCGATCTCGGGAGCCATGCCTCCTGTCATCGGCTATGTGGCTGTTACAGGAACAGTGGATCTCGGCGCCTGGCTGCTGTTCGCAATGCTCTTTTTGTGGCAGCCGCCCCATTTCTGGGCCCTTGGCATCCGCCGCAAGGAGGAATACAGAGCAGCAGGATTTCCGCTCCTTCCGGTTGTGAAGGGGACGCGCCGCACCAAATTCCAGATGATTCCTTATGTGGCATTGCTGCTACCGGTGCCTGTGCTGATGTACGCCTATGATTATGCAGGTATATATTATCTGATTGTATCACTGGGACTGTCGGTGGCATGGCTCTACTTAACTCTAATCGGATTCAAGGCAAAGGATGATGAGGTATGGGCGAAGAAAAGCTTCCTCTTCTCCATTAATTATCTGACGTTAAGTCTGATTGCCCTGGTGTTGAATACCATTCACGTGTAAGTATTCTTAGGATAGAGGGGGAGGGCGTCCTGTGCAGACCTTGAAGCGCTACAAGTGGACCTGGCTGCTGCTGCTAATTGCAATAATTATGGCTGGCTATCTGGCAGTCCAGTCCTTTGGGTTCGGTGAGAAGAAGCTGCCTGTCATCGGTCAGGTACAGGACTTCTCTCTGGAGAATGTGGACGGGAAGCAGATCAGTCTGGCGGATACGGCAGGCACAGCAAGGCTGGTCTATTTCTTCTTCACGGTCTGTCCCGATGTATGTCCGATTACCACCTATATGCTGTCAGAGACGCAGGATATATTGGTTAAAGACGGCAGCTTCGGCAAAGACGTTGAATTCGTCTCGATATCTTTCGATCCGAAGAATGATACAAGGGAAGCGATCAAGGCCTTCGCCGACAAGTTCCATGCCGATTATAACGGCTGGTACTTCCTGCGGGGGGATCAGGAGCAGGTACGCAAGCTGGCAGCGGAGTCCTTCAAGGTGCTGATCTACGGCACGAGCAAGGATGATTTCGCCCACGCGAACCTTATTGGCCTGGTGGACAAGAACAACCGGCTCCGGGGATTGTACGATGCCGGGGATACGGAGAATGTAACGCCGGAGTTCCTGGCCAGAACGGTTAAGAAGCTGGCCCGTGAATAGCACAGGAACGCAATAAACGAGGGTGTCCGTGGAGCAGTGGAGCTGCTGCACAGGACACCCTCGTTTTGTGGTGAAAGGTTAAGAATGTATATGCTTCATGCGATGAATTATCCTTCTTTACCCTGCGGATACGGCTGGGGGTAAATAATGAAATCTTCAAGTCCGGCCTTCTCCAGCTGGGTGATGTTATATTCATCCGGAGTCCCTTCCACGCCGGCATAACCCTTGCGGGTATACATATGAATGGCATCGGGAAAGGCGTCACGCAGGACTGCACGGATTTTTTTGCCTGAGCTGTCATTGTCCATGTACAGGTAGACTTCCCCGTCCCGGATGGTATTCCGCAGGGATTCCAGCTTCAGGGTATTCAGCGTACCGAAGGTGCACAGAATGTCGACCTCTGGTTCAAGCAGCCGCCTCAGTCTGCTGCGGTCGTTCTTGCCTTCGACAATAATGGTGATGGACATATGCAATCAGCCCCCGGATCTTAGTTGTTATGACGATATTGTACCTAAGCTGCGCTATTTTTAACAGCTTGGCGGAACAATATGTATTCATTCCCCGGGAAATGTCGCATTCAGGCGGCCGGGCTGTTCCAGCCGGGAGCGTAGGAGGAGAGGCGGCCGGATCTGCCCGGAGGCAGCAGCAGGAGAGCTGTCATCAGCAGGACAAAGGCGATGAAGTAAGGGGAGATATACTCCCTTAGCTGCCCGGCAGCGACGGGTCCGGCGAAGGCTCCGAGGGACATGGCGATGGATTGCAGCGAGAAGGTCCGGCCCAGCCGTCCTGCGCCGCCCAGGCTGATGAAGAGGGAGGCCATAGCCGGGAACAACACGCCCTTGGCAGAGCCGAGCAGGAAGAGAACCACTCCGGCCGGGATGCTGCGGAAGGCAGCCAGGGTGAAGAAGCAGAGAGCCATCCCCAATAAGGCAGCGGCAATGCGGATACCCGGTGAGATACGGTTCAGGAAGAACAGGCAGAGGGTCGCCAGCGCTCCAAGGCTGAGCAGGGAGAGCAGAATTCCGGTAGAGACCATTCCGTCTTGTCCTTGTGACAGCGGAAGCTCGAAGAACAGTACGCCCTGGGAGCAGGATACGAAGAAGGGCAGCAGATAGTAACGCCTGGAGACTGCAGGCTGGGCGGTAGCGGCTGCCACAGGCTGCAGGTTCTCCTTTACCGGGAGTTCAGGCTTATGAAGTACCAGGGCCGGATTATGCTTCGGCACACTGAAGAAGGCCATCACACCGGTGAAGATCAGGAGCCAGCCTAAGGTGCTGAACGTGCCGGAGTAACCGGCTTTGGCGACGATGAAGGCTCCGGCGGCAGGGGAGACGACCGAAGCCAGCGTGTGAATAATTCCGTTGCCTGACATGTATTTACCCTGGGTCGCAGGGTCAGACGAGAGCGAGGCCAAGAGAGTCATACAGGCAGGGGAGAGGAACGCCAGGGCGAACCCGCTCGCTGCCCGCAGCAGGAGCAGATGCCAGGGCAGCTGGGCATGCGCCTGCAGAAGCAGGATCAGACCTGCTACAGTAAGGGCGAATACGATATAGCGGCGGCTGCCGTTGCGGTCTACAAGTACACCGGCCAGCAGATTGCCCGGGAGGTGGGTCAGGGAATACATCCCCATCATCCAGCCGATGAAGGCCGGGCCCGCTCCCAGGGACATGGCAAAGGGTGTCAGGATAGGGTACTGGGCATGTAAATCGAAGAACGCCAGGAACATGAAGAGGTACAGCCACATTGCAGTTTTCACGGATAACACCTCCAGATTAGCGGCCAGCCGCTGATGACGGAACGGATTCCAGCAGAGGGAACAGCCTACTTGTACTTTACGTGCGGCAGCGGGGGCTTATACCATTTTCTTGGCCAGCCCCTGTATGCAGTTCTGCATTCCGGCAACCATGAATTATAAGGGTCATTCATGTATAATAATTAATATTAATGAAATGTCTGACGGGACAGCGTCCCGGAGTGGCGAAATTTGCGATTGGGGTGTTGTGAAATTGATGAATCCGGAAGTGTGGTCACAGTTTATCAGAGAGAATTGGCTTGTTATCGTTATTGCGCTTGTCCTGCTGTTCGCAGTCGTTAACATCGTTAAGACTATGCTGAAATGGGCTATCGTCGTCGTTATTGTGGTGGGGTTATTCATTTATAGCGGGGTGACCATGGATCAGATTGGTAATGCCGTTAACAAAGTGGCGGACGGGACAGTCAGCACGCTGAAGAATGAGGCGCAGGAGGTTATGCTCAAAGAAGCGCAGGAGGCGGTCTATACCTCTGGCAGTGACGGCACCTTCACCATCACTACTCCTAATCTGGAGGTGAAGGGCTCCGCTGCAGAGGACAAGGTGGAAGTGGTCTTCCGCGGAGTCAGCCTCGGGAAGTGGAGCGTTACGGATACAACCAAGACCTTCATCGACGAAGCCCGGAAGCAGGCGGGCAAGTAATAGTGCAGCGGGCTCAGGGTTACCTGCAGCAGCAGAAGGAGGAGTGATTCATTGAATACCTGGATAGAAAGTCTTCGTGAAGCCAATATCATCTCCATTGTTCTGCTGCTGATCGTCCTCTTCTCTGCACTGCAGGGCTGGGGCCGGGGCTTCCGCAGAGCAGCCGGAGGGCTGTTCGGCATGCTCGGATCAGGAGTGCTTGCGGCAGCTTCGCTGGTGATGGCGATTCCCGCAGCCGTATACCTCTCGCCTGCTGCCGGGAACTGGGCTTCCGGCATTACTCCGCCGGAGGACAAGCTAAGCCAATGGCAGCAGCTATATTATACCGGTGCCTCAGTACTGGCGAATTCACCAGTAGTGCGGTTTCTGCTGCTGCTCTTGCTGTGCTATACCTTGATTCGTCTGCTGCTGGGTCTGCTGTTCCTGCTGCTGCCGTTCCGCCTGCCGCGCCAGTCCGGGAGGGGCTCAGGGCGGATCACAGGCGCCAGCCGGCTGTTCGGGGCAGTGCTTGGCACCGCCGCAGGGCTTACCCGGGCCATGGTGCTGGTCTTTGTCCTGTTCATCAGTGTCGCCCTGAACCCGGACAGCGGCTTCAGCCGCTATGTGCAATCATCACCAGTCTACAGCCAGAGTGCGGAAGCGGTATTTGAGCCACTGGCCGGTGAACAGGTCAGAGGAAAGCTTCCGGTACTGACCAAGGCGGTAGCCGCCGAGATGAGTGACATTCTCCGTCGTAAATATGAGGTGATTGACCATGATATTTCGGCGGATATTGCCGGTGCAGCCGAAGAAATCGCCGGACAAGCAAGCGGCGATGAAGAGAAGGCCAGGCTGCTCTATGACTGGGTAGGCTCGCGTATTGCCTACGACTATAACAAGGCGAAGAATTATGAAGAGAGACGGATCTGGCACGAGCAGACCCCGCAGGATACGATGGATACACGGCTTGGGGTATGCATTGATTACGCGCGGCTCTATGCTATGATGGCCCGCTCGCAAGGTCTTCAGGTGCGTGTCGTCACCGGCAAGGGCTATGACGGTCAAGGCGGTTATGGCCCGCATGCCTGGAATGAGGTCTATATCAGCAGCAGCGCAGCCTGGATTCCGCTCGATTCCACCTGGGCCAGCAGCGGCAACTGGTTCAATCCGGGGGATTTCGACTCCACGCATATCAAGGAAAACATCCTCTGAGAAGGAAGCGGACGCTCTTGTATCTATGGTACAATAACAGCGGGCAAGTGGAAACGGCTGTGCCGTCTTTTCAAAGGACGGTACTGTTAGCTCTTGCCCGTGATCTGACGGATAAGCAGTACTGCAAACCATACAAGGAGAGGACTTGCTGTGAGATGGTTCGGTAAGCCGGGCTCCGGCCCGGGTGATGGAGAGACCCGCAACTACCTGAGCTTACGCATAAATCTGTTTTTCTTTGGTACTTTTTTTATTTTTGTGATCATTATGATCCGGCTTGCGGGACTGCAGTTTGTAGAGAGTCCCGAGCTTAGCGAGGTGGAGGCCAGCCGGGAGACCAAGGATGTTCCGCTTGCGGCGATCCGGGGGACTATTCACGCGGCGGGCGGGGAAGACATCGCACATTCCACACCGATTCAGTCGCTATTCGTTACGTTAACCCAAGAATACACCGCGAAGGTCAAGAATAAGAACACCGGCTTATATGAACCCACTGCTGAAGCCAAGGCAAATACGAAGGCGCTGGTGGCGGGGCTGTCATCCGTTTTTGAACAGTATGGTGACCCTTCTGCGAAGAAGCTGCTTAAGGAGGATATCCTGCAACTGCTGGACCTTGATTACAAGAAGTCACTGGGGTATGTACCGCGCAAGATCAAGGCCGGTCTTACGATGAAGGAAGTCGCCCATCTGATGGAGAACAGGCAGCGTTATCCCGGGGTGTCAGTGGTGGAGGAGAGTATCCGCCATTATGACAAGGACACGGTGGCTGTCCAAACGGTTGGTTATATGAAGCAATTCCGTTCTACAGAAACAGGATATAATTTATACAAAAATATCCGCAGCGCCATGAAACAAACGGGTGCGGATCCGGGACTTAGCTACAGGGAAGATGAGTTCGTCGGCATCTATGGTCTTGAACAGCAATACCAGCGCGAGCTTAGAGGGAAGAACGGGTATCAGACGATCTCTGTCAATGCCCAGAATATGGCCGAAGAGGTTATCGCGTTGGTCCCGCCCGTCAAGGGTAACGATATCTGGATGACGATTAACAAGCAGGTGCAGATGAGAACAGAACAGGCGATTATGGATCAGCTCAACTGGCTGCACCGCAACCCTGTACAGGGGAAGCTTCATAAGGATGCGCTCACCGGCTATGCCGTTGCGATGGAAGTCGATACAGGCAATGTAGTGGCAATGGCGAATATGCCAGACTATGATACGAATGTCTGGAATGCCGAGAGGCTGCCGACAGAAGTGTGGGCCAAAATTGAGGACTATTATCAGAACGGAACGATTACCGATATTTCCTCCGGTATCTCCGGTAACGGGCTGAAGTCATTGATCTTCCTGGGTTCCACGATTAAGCCGTTAAGTGTCTTGATCGGTCTGGAAGAAGGCTTATTCACTACCGGGGATACTTACATGGATAAAGGGATTGGTTATTTCGGTAAGAATAACAGCTCCTCGGTCAGGAATTCCTCCGGCCATGTCCTGGGCCCGCTTAGTCCAGCGAAGGCTATTCAGGAGTCCTCGAATGCTTTTATGGTAGAGTGGGTCGGTAATGCCCTGTACAAGAAGTATCCGGGAGAAGGCATTGCCATATGGGACAAATATATGAAGGCATTCGGCCTTGGGGTGTCTACGCAAAGCGGGCTTCCGGGTGAAAGTGCCGGAGTTGCCGATTATCTTGATCCGAAGAAGGCAGGCTCTGCCCAATCAGCGCTGGTACTTGCCTCCTTCGGCCAGAAGGGGAAATACACCGCACTTCAGCTTGCTCAGTATACGGCAACACTTGCGAATGAAGGTGTACGGATTAAGCCCCAGCTCGTCAGTAAGATTACAGATCCCGATGGGAAGACGGTTAAGCAATTTGGACGGGAAGTCCTGGACAGCATCTCGTTTCACCCTTCTTACTGGAAGGAGATCAAGCGCGGGATGAATACTAAGGTTAAGGCGTTTGACGGATTCCCGTATGACTTCGCCCGCAAGACAGGAACCTCTGAGATGGAAGCCTTCGGGGCCACCCGAGACAACGGGGTATTCATTGCTTATGCTCCGCGTGAGCATCCTAAGCTTGCGGTGGCCGTGATTATTCCGGAAGGCGGCTTTGGAGCGAACAGTGCAGCACCCGTAGCCCGCCGGATCTTTGAAGCCTATGACCAGGAGTATGGACTGGATGGAGTCCCTAAGAAGAATGTGCCAGAGTCAAGGGTGGATTAAACGGTTTATTTTGATGTAGAGGAGTGAAAAACTGTGGGTGTTTTCCGAAAGCAGGCCTCCCCCCCGGAAGAGAAGGACAGCAAGAGCTCGCTTGGCCTGCGGCTTAACGTGTTTTTCTTCAGCACGTTTGTTATTTTTTGTGTCATTATTATTCGCCTCGCAGTTATTCAATTTGTGGAAGGACCGACGCTGACCGAGGTAGAGACCAGCCGGGATACCAAAAGTGTCCCGCTCGCCTCCATCCGCGGAGGCATCCGCGCAGCTGCAGGCGAGCAAATTGCCTACTCTACCTCCGTTCAAACGCTGTATGTTACGCTTACGAAGGAATATACAGCCAAGGCACTGGATAAGGAGACGGGTATCAGCTCGCTGAAGCCGGAGGCAAGAGCCAATGCGTATGCGCTGGCGAATAATCTGGTTGCGAAATTTAACGAATATGGCGACCCGAACGGCGAGAAGCTGACCGTTAATGAAGTGATTAATTCTCTGGATTTATATTTCAAGAAATATTCGGGCTATATGGCCCGCAAGATCAAATCCGGTCTGACCACCAAAGAAATCGCCTATTTCATGGAGCATAAAAGTGAGTTCCCCGGTCTGGAGATCGTAGAAGAAGGCGTGCGTCATTACGACAAGGATACCGTTGCCGTGCAGACAGTCGGCTATATCAAGCCCTTCAAATCCTCTAACACGCTCAACATCTACAAGAATATTCAGAGCGCGATGAAGAAGATCGGCGCAGATCCCGGCCTGAATTATAAAGACGATGAATTCGTCGGCTTCGACGGTCTGGAGCTGCAATATCAGCGGGAGCTGCGCGGCAAGAACGGCTATCAGGTCATCTCGGTGAATCCGCAGAACATGGCCGAGAAGGTGGAAGAGGTTGTGCCGCCTGTCAAGGGTAATGACATCTGGATGACGATTGACAAGAATGTTCAGCTTAAGACGGAGCAGGCCATCACCGAACAGATTAATTGGCTGCACCGCAACTCTGTACAGGGTAAGACTCATCCTGACGCCAAGACAGGCTACGCCGTGGCGATGGAGGTCGATACCGGCAATATCGTGGCCATGGCCAGTATGCCGGATTACGATACCAATGTCTGGACAGCGGAGAAGCTGGATTCAGATACATGGAACAAGATCATGGGCAATTACCAGAACGGGACAATCACCCCGTATTCTTCCGGCCTGTCCGGTCATGGATTCGGCTCCACTGTGCTGCTTGGTTCCACCATTAAGCCTCTGACGGTGCTGATTGGTCTGAATGAAGGCTTCTTCAGCACTTCCTATACGTACACAGATAGAGGCATTGCCTATTTCGGTAAGGATGATAAATCCTCTGTCCGCAATTCCTCCGGGCACGTATACGGACCCATGCGACCGGCTAAGGCAATTGAAGATTCCTCTAACGTGTTCATGGTGGATATGATCGGCAAGAAGCTCTATGAGAAATACAAGGGTGAGGGCATTAATATCTGGGATAAGTATATGAAGGAATTCGGCCTTGGCGTATCTACGCAGAGCGGTCTCCCTAATGAATACCTGGGACAGATCAACTACACAGATACTAAGGCAGCGGGCAGTGCGCAAGCCGCGCTGGTCTATGCCTCCTTCGGACAGCAGGGCCGTTATACGGTGCTGCAGCTAGCCCAGTATGCCTCGACGCTTGCGAATGAAGGGGTGCGGATTAAGCCGCAGCTTGTCAGCAAGATTACGGATTCATCGGGCAAGGTGGTCAAGAAGTTTGAGCGCGAGGTGCTGGATGAAGTGACGACCTTTGACAAGTCCTATTGGAGAGAGATTAAAAAGGGCATGAACAGTAAGGTCTCCGCATTCGCAGATTTCCCTTATGATTTTGCCCGTAAGACAGGGACCTCACAGCAGCTGGGAAAAGGGCAATTACGCGATAACGGGGTATTTATTGCCTTCGCCCCGCGTAATAATCCTAAGTTAGCGGTGGCTGTGGTCATTCCGGAAGGCGGCTTCGGCTCCAACAGTGCCGCTCCGGTTGCGCGTAAAATTTTCGATGCTTATGATTGGGAGTACGGACTGGACGGTGTGCCTAAGAAAAGCCTGAAAACAGCGAACTCAAATGACGGCGCTGCTTCCGGTGACAGTGCCGATAATACTCCTGCAACAAACTGATGATATTATAATCGAGTAGGAGATGGATCTGCGTAATACCAAATATACGGTTGCCTTCAAACGAAAGAGCAACCAAGAATGGAGGGGTGGCAAATGACTGCCAAATACCGCCTGCTAGCATTGGATATGGATGGAACCCTACTGAACGACGAACAGAAGATTACCCCGCTTACGGTGGAATGGATCAAAAAAGCGATGGAAGCCGGCGTACATGTCTGCCTGTCTACCGGACGCTCCTCGCGCAGTGCGATGCCGTATGCTGAACAGCTTGGCTTGAATACTCCGATGATCATGGTCAACGGAAGTGAAGTCTGGCGTGCGCCTCATGAGCTGTATCGCCGGTCCCTGATGGATGTTGAACTGGTCCGGGAGATGCACAAGATCGCTGAAGAATTCGATATCTGGTTCTGGGCCTACTCCGTAGATGAAGTGTACAACCGGGATAGCTGGGATGGGGAGATTGACAGCAGGGAATGGCTGAAATTCGGCTATTCCACCGAGGATAACGATATCCGTCATAAGCTGCTGATGCGCCTGCAGGAGCTGGGCGGGCTGGAGATCACCAACTCTTCGCCGTTCAACCTGGAGATTAATCCGCTTGGCGTCAATAAGGCTTCAGGCATCCTTGAAGTATGCAAGCTGCTCGGCATTAACATGTCCCAGGTTGTTGCCGTAGGCGACAGCCTCAACGACCTGGCAGCGATCCAGCAGTCCGGCTTTGGAGTGGCTATGGGTAACGCCCAGGAAGCTGTCAAGCAGGAAGCGGATGCGGTAGTAGCTACGAATAATGAAGACGGGATCGCAGAAGTGATTCAGAAGTACATCCTTACAGAGGCCGGAACCTCGGCCGGACGCATATCCAAGCGAGCTTAAGATTAAGGAGTTGAGGGAATTGACAATTCTGGGCTGGATTCTGATCATTGCTTTGTTCGCAATCGGGCTGGCGGGGGCGGTATATCCGATCCTGCCGGGGGCGCTTGCGATTTACCTGGCTTTCTTTGTATATGGCTGGTTCTTTTCCTTCGACTCCTTCGGTCCCTGGTTCTGGATTGCCCAGACCCTGATCGTTGTCGTTCTGTTCGTTGCCGACTACGTGGTCGGGGCCTGGGGCGTCAAGAAGTTCGGCGGCTCCCGCGCCTCGGTGATCGGCAGCACCATCGGTCTGATTGTCGGTCCGTTCCTGATTCCGGCGTTCGGCCTGCTGATTGGCCCCTTCCTGGGTGCCTTCATCGGCGAGCTGATTGCCGGCGAGAAGGCAGGTAAAGCGGTTAAGGTCAGCTTCGGCGCTCTGCTCGGGCTGTTCAGCAGCACAGTCGTCAAGATTATTCTGCAGATTGTGATGATCGTCCTCTTCTTTATCTGGATCGGACGTTACTAAATTTATTGTGAAGAAGGCGAAACAGCTTGTCCACCAAGAAAGAATCCTTTGTCAAAGGCACGCTTATTCTGGCGGCAGCCGCACTGGTGGCCCGTGTCCTCGGGCTTGCCCAGCGGGTGCCGCTGGAGCATTTATTCAATGAAGTCGGTAACGCTGCGTTTACACAAGCCAACAACGTGTATCTGCTGCTGCTGCCGCTGGCAACAGCGGGAATTCCCAGCACACTTAGTAAAATGGTGTCCGAGCGCTATGCGCTGAACCGCCCGCAGGAAGCACAGCAGGTGTACCGGGCGGCGCTGATTTTTGCGGCTGTGGTTGGTGTGCTTATGAGTGTGGCGCTCTACATAGCTGCTCCTTATTATGCGGAATCCAGCAAGGTTCCCGAGAGTACATTGGCCATACGGGCGATTGCCCCGGCGCTGCTGCTATTCCCCGCGATCGCGATGATGCGCGGGTATTTCCAAGGGCGTAACAATATGATGGCCGGCGGCATCTCACAGATTGTTGAGCAGATTGCTCGGGTATCCACGGCCATTCTGCTTGCCTTCATTCTGCTGCGCCAGGGCTACAGCAACACCTGGATGGCAGCAGGGGCATCCTTCGGGAGTGTGCTCGGCAGTATCGGCGCCTTTGGCGTGATGCTGTATTATGCCATGAAGCTGCGACGCAGCGAGGAGAAGGTTGCATTATATGAATCGAGTGAGGCCCGTATCCCGCTGCTGAAGATTTACAAGGATATTTTCAAGCTGTCCATACCGATTGTATTGTCTTCCGTTACGGTGCCTGTAGTGAACTTCATTGATACTACCTTTATTGTGCCGCTGCTTAGCGGACAAATCGGCTTGAAGGAAGCCACGTGGACACTGGGGATCTTCGGCAGCCGGGCACAGAGCGTGGCCGGGATTCCTCCGGTCTTGTCAATCGCCCTAAGTGCATCGCTGATTCCGATTATATCTGCCGCCTTCGCCCGCAAAGATGAACAGCACCTGCAGCGTCAGGTCACACTCGCCATGCGGGTGTCCATTCTGACCGGCACACCGGTTGTGCTCTCCCTGGTCGTGGCTGCTTATTCTGTGAATGGCCTCTTGTTCAAGACACTCGATGGAAGCGGCATTGTGGCGATGCTGACGCTGGGTACCATTTTCCAGATTACGATGATGACCACGAACTCGATCCTGCTTGGAATGGGCAAATCGCGGATATCGATGTATTATGTACTTGTTGGTATCCTCGTGAAGTTTGGCTCCAATTTCCTGTTCAGCCAGTGGTTCGGCATCTACGGCATTATCGGCTCTACGGCATTGTGCTTCATTGTCATTACACTGCTGAATCTGCGGATGCTCAAAAAAATCGTACCCTTCTCCATTCTCGGCAAACGCTGGGGAGGCTTCTCCATTGCGGTTCTGGCCTCGGCAGGCATCGGCTATGGTCTGAATGAAGCAGGCCTGTTGATGACTGATCTGATGCCGGCCCGTCTGGCCTTCCTGATCACCTGTCTGGTGGTTGGAGCGGCAGTCGTGATTGTGTATCTGGTTCTCCTGATTATTCTGGGTGTACTCAGCAGCCAGGAGATTGCCGGTTATCCCCGTCCGCTGCGCAAGCTGCTG
The DNA here is from genome assembly GCF_037975415.1 of Paenibacillus sp. FSL M7-0896. Lineage (NCBI taxonomy): Bacteria > Bacillati > Bacillota > Bacilli > Caryophanales > Paenibacillaceae > Paenibacillus > Paenibacillus sp. FSL M7-0896. The sequence goes on along the minus strand of NZ_CP150250.1, from coordinate 6,011,949 downwards.
GGTCCTTTAATGAAATTGCAGCCCGCCCGTGTTCGTGCCGGTGAATAATGATGTTTGACTTATTCCGTACATTTTGCTTCACTTAAAGAGCAAGCTTCTTGTGTAACTTTCTGATAGAAGGGAATGGTCAATAAATGGACAAAATCAGCTCGCCTGCCCAGTTCCAGGTGGCAATTCAGTCTCCGCGCCTGACGGTGGCAGTCTTCAAGGCAGATTGGTGTGTGGATTGCAAATTCATTGATCCGTTCATGCCGGATGTGGAACAGAAATATGCAGAGCGTCTTACCCTGGTCGAAGTGGATGTCGATGCCGTAGGCGATGTCAGCCAGGAACAGAATATTCTGGGCATTCCAAGCTTTGTCGCGTACACCGATGGACGGGAACTGGTCCGGTTTGTGAACAAGCTCCGGAAGTCCCGGGAGGAAATCGAGAAGTTTCTTGATACGGCGCTGGACGTTTATCTCAGCATTCACAAGTAATTACGCAGCACCGCTTTCGCCCTATCCGAGCAGAAGCGGTGCTTTTTTTCTAATAATATAAGCATTTATATGTTTCATACTCATTCCTATACAATACGGGTGATACTATTGACGACACTTCAATTAAAATGGCTAAGCTATCTGACCTGTCTCATTATGTTCATGGCGCTGTTTGGCGGGGTTGTGGTGACTAAGACCGGCTCGGGACTGGAATGCGGGAATGAGTGGCCGCTGTGCCACGGGAAGCTGATTCCGGCCTATACCATCGGCTCTCTGATTGAATATACCCACCGCTTGTTCAGCGGCCTGGCTGGCCTGCTGTCCCTGGCTTCCATGGTTGCCTTCTGGCGTTATGCCAGGCACCGCAGAGATCTGCTGGCCTATGCCCTGCTGACCCTGATCTTCGTCATCGTTCAAGGCGGGATGGGAGCGCTTGCAGTAGTGAAATCGCAGTCGGCTGCGGTCATGGCCCTGCATATGGGCTTCTCGCTGATTGCCTTCGCCGGTTCGCTGATGCTGGCGCTTGGGACCAGACGGACATTCGCTCCAGGAGCGGAATTCAGCACAGGAAGTCCCAAAGTCCGCCCAGCCTTCCGCAACTTAACCTGGGTTACTGCAGTATATTCATATATCGTGGTCTACATCGGGGCCTACGTAAGCCATACCAGCTCCCAAGGCGGGTGCTCCGGCTGGCCGCTGTGTAACGGACAATGGATTCCGGAGATGAGCGGCGGAGTAGGGATTGTATTCATTCACCGGATGGCGGCGGCGATTCTGTTCCTGCTGACCGCTATACTTGGGCATCTGGCCTTCTGGAAGCATAAGGAGCTGCCGGAGCTGAGGGCTCTGGGAGTAGCGGCGGTTCTGCTATGCCTGATGCAGGTATTCAGCGGAGCGGCTGTGGTATATACACTGAATAATGAAAGATTGTACATATTTGCTGCGTTGTCTCATATCGTGCTGATCTCCGGACTCTTCGGGGTTCTGTGCTACATGAGTGTAAGGGTCTGGCAGTTAAGCGGAGCCGGCAGGGGCAGCAAGTAATAAAGTAAACGGCAACGGTGGACGGGATAAGCATAAGGTCCTGTTTGAGGAGGAACGCTATAGTGCGATACGGTAATTTACGACAATGGATTGAGCAGCTCCGCAGGGATAAGGATCTGGCAGTGATAGATACCCCTGTTGATCCTTATCTGGAGCTTGCCGAAATTCACCGCCGGGTGGTGGAGGAGGAAGGCCCGGCACTGCTGTTCACGAACGTGCAAGGAACACCGTTCCCGGTCGCTACGAACCTGTTCGGTACAGTTCAGCGCGTCAACAAGGCCTTTGGGACAAGACCGGAGCAGCTGCTGAAGTCGCTGACAACGGCGATGGATCAGCTGATTCCGCCTTCAGGCGCCGGCTTATGGCGGGAGAAGACGGTGCTGCTGGAGCTGCTGAGGGCAGGAACCAAGAATATACCGCAAGGAGAGGCTCCGGTACTCGGCGTCTGCAGCAGCAGCGATCCGCTGAAGGAGCTGCCCCGGATTACGGCCTGGCCTAAGGACGGCGGGGCGTTCATCACGCTTCCTCTGGTCTATACGGAGAATATCACCAACCCCAAGGATCATAATCTCGGACTGTACCGGATTCAGATGTATGACGACAGCACCACAGGTATTCACTGGCAGATTCACAAGGGCGGCGGCTTCCATCACTCGCAGGCAGAGCTTCTCGGCGAGACCCTGCCGGTGTCTGTCTTCATCGGCGGGCCGCCGGCCCTGATTGCAGCGGCAGTGGCACCGGTGCCGGAACGGGTTCCGGAGCTGATGCTGGCTTCGCTGATGCTGGGCGGCAAGCTTCCCATGGTGCAGGACCCCTTGGGCGGGCACCGGATTCCGGCTGAGGCGGAATTCTCCATCCGGGGACGCGTGTCTCCGCTGGAGCGGAGAGAGGAAGGGCCTTACGGCAGCCAGTCCGGCTACTATTCGATGCAGCATGATTTCCCGGTCATGCATGTTCAGCGGATGTGGCACCGCAAGGATGCCATCTACCCGGCGACCATCACCGGCAAGCCGCGCCAGGAGGATTATTATCTGAAGGATTATTTGCAGCGGCTGCTCGCTCCAGCCTATCCTATGCTGATTCCTTCGGTCAAAGCGCTCTGGTCCTACTCCGAATCCGGTTCGCACTCATTGACCTCAGCGGTCGTTAGGGAGAGCTATCCCCGTGAGTATATGGTGTCAGCGTTTCGTATCTTAGGGGAAGGTCAGCTTTCCTTAACCAAATTCCTGCTGCTGACTAATGTGCAGGTGGAGCTAACGGATTTCCCCAAGCTGCTGGAAACGGTGCTTGAGCGCTTCGATCCACAATCGGATTTGACGATCTTTGCCAATACCTCCATGGATACACTGGATTATACCGGACGTAAGCTGAATCATGGCAGTAAGGCGGTGATGGCGGGCATTGGCAGCCCGGTCCGTGAGCTGCCAAGGACCTATACAGAGGGTCTGCTTCCATCAATCACCGCCGCTGTGCCTTATTGCGGAGGATGTTTAGCCGTTTCCGGTGCATCCTATGAAGAGTACCCGGAGCTGCCGGAGCGGCTGGTGGCTGCCTTCAAGGAGAGGGAGACCGCCTGGCCGCTGATTGTGCTGGTGGATCAGGCGGAAGAGGCGGTAAGCACGCAGACCTCCTTCCTGTGGACCGTATTCACCCGCTTCAATCCGGCGGATGATATCTATTCGGCGGCCGGGGTACACCGGGGCAGCGTCAGCTATACACTGCCGATCATTATAGATGCCCGGATGAAGCCGGGATACCCGGAGGAGCTGGCTCCGAGCGAGGATATTGCGAAGCGGGTAGACCGCAACTGGAACCGTTATTTTCCTCTGGCGTAGAAGTGAATTTTAAGGAGGGTCAAAATATGCTGCGGACGTTACTTGGAGAGCCGCCCCGCGTGAACAGCGGTGTGCTGGCTGAAGCTATGGAGTCCATGGCGAAGGCAGCCTCCATGCTGCGCAAGGAGATGGCGGCACATGAAGACCATGACCATGAATACCGCAAGCTGGAAATCTGGACACGCGGCCTGATCTCCTCTCTAGATGAGCTGGAGCAGAGCTGGTTCGCAGCCGCCTTTTTCCGGAAGTCAGTGATTGCCGGTTATATGGACGACATGTCGTCCACAGAGCAGGGGGAGTACGCCAGATATGTGTATTTCTACAAGGATGGCTTCATCCGTGTCTTCTCGCTGCTGGACAAGCTGGGCACGGTGCTGAATAATCTGTACAATCTCAATACAGGCAAGGTGAAGACGCATTTCTCTTATTTCACGGTGCTGAGGCAATTTCAGTTGCTTCACCCGCATCATCCGCTGGCGGAGAAGCTGGAGCGAATCAGGAATTCCTACCGGGAGCCGGTTGAGAATTTGCGCAAGCGGCGCAACGCTGAGATCCATTACATGAACGCGGAGATGACCGACGACCTCTGGCAGCGTCACCAGGGATTGCATGACAAGATTCGTCTGGAGGATCTCGACAGCCACCTGGAGGATTTGAAGCAGAGCCTGGAGATGGTATGCCAATCACTGGCCGCCGCATACAGCTACGGGAATGAACAATGGCACAAGAACAAAGCGGCCCCAGGCCCGAAATCCGGACAAGCTCGTCCGTAAAAACTTACCTTTGACAAAAATCTCGAAACTGAATTATACTTAGGCATACATTAACTTCTGACAGGATACGGAGTCTATAACTTCATACTATGATCTTATCGAGAGCGGCGGAGGGATAGGCCCGATGAAGCCCGGCAACCGGTTTGAATACAGCCTTACGCTGCATCCAAATGTCATGGTGCTAATTCCTACAATGCCGCCGGATTCGGGGGTTTTGGCAGATGAGAAGGCATTGTCATTATACACACAGGGCCTCTTGCGATCTGCATGGATCGTAGGGGGTCTTTTTTGCAATGATGGAAGCTAGAACAGAAGGGGGACGCAGCGGTTGATAGAATTGAAGGATATAACCAAGGTGTATGGCAAAGGCAGTAAGCAGGCAACTGCACTCTCTGCGCTGAGCCTGTCGATTAAGAAGGGGGAAATCTTCGGGGTGATCGGTCATTCCGGGGCCGGCAAAAGCACGCTGATCCGCTGCATTAATCTGCTGGAACGTCCGACTGCGGGCGAGGTGTGGGTGGACGGTGTCGAGCTGACAGCGCTCAGCCAGGGACAGCTGCAGGAGCAGCGGCGTAAGATTGGAATGATTTTTCAGCATTTCAATCTGCTCTCATCGGCTACAGTCTATGATAATATCGCGTTTCCACTGCGGCTGATTGGAGCCGGAAGGAACGAGATTGAACAAAAGGTCAAGGAACTGCTCGCCCTGGTTGGATTGGAGGAGCATTGGAATAAGTACCCGGCTCAGCTATCCGGCGGACAGAAGCAGCGTGTCGGAATCGCCCGGGCGCTGGCAAGTGATCCGGATGTTCTGTTATGCGATGAGGCGACCTCGGCGCTTGATCCGCAGACCACAGACTCCATTCTGCGCCTGCTGATGGATATCAACAGCAAATTCCATCTGACCATCGTGCTGATTACCCATGAGATGCATGTCATTCAGAGCATCTGCGACCGTGTTGCCGTGATCCATGGCGGCGGTATTGTGGAGCAGGGTGAAGTGGCCGAGGTCTTTCTGAAGCCGAAGCATGAGGTCACCAAGGAATTCATCCGCAGTGAGACCCAGTCGGACGGACCGCTCCGGCAAGCGATCGATGCTGTGCAGCCAGGTTACACGAAGTCGGTCAAAATCACTTTTCTCGGGCAAAAGACTTACGGGTCGACGCTCTCACAGGTGGTTCAGGGAACCGGGGTTCACTTCGCCATTCTTCATGGCACCATCTCTACGATCAAGGATGTTCCTTACGGCCAGCTGATCGTCCGGTTCGAAGGACCTGAGGGTGCGGTCGAAGCCACGCTCACTGAGCTCATAGCGCAAGGTCTTGATGTGGAGGTGATTTTGTAATGGATTTTAGCACAATCAATTGGGAAGAAATGCTGGAAGCTACGATTGCTACACTCAAAATGATCGCTATTTCAGGAATATTCACAATAATCCTTGGTTTACCGCTTGGAATTGTGTTATATTTATGGGGCAAGTCAAATAACGTTATTATCAGGGTGGTTTACTCGGTATTATCCTTCATTGTGAATATCCTGCGTTCGGTTCCTTTTATCATTCTGATGGTTGCCCTGATTCCGTTCAGCAAGGCCATTATGGGCACCTCGATCGGTGTGCTTGGAACGATTCCGGCACTGGTGATCGGTGCGGCGCCTTTCTTCGCCAGACTGGTGGAGACGGCACTGCGGGAGGTTGACCGGGGAATTATTGAAGCGGCGCAGGGCATGGGAGCGTCCACCGGGCAGATCGTTATGCGCGTGCTGCTGCCGGAGGCTCGTCCGGGTCTGCTTGCCGGTGTAACCATTACTGTTGTGACCCTTGTCTCGTATACCGCAATGTCCGGCATGATCGGCGGCGGCGGCCTGGGTGATCTGGCGATCCGCTACGGATATTACCGCTATGAGAAGGAAGTCATGCTTATCTCGGTAGCGCTGATGGTGATTCTGGTGCAGCTGCTGCAAATGGCCGGTGACCGGCTGGTAAGACATTTTACACGGAAATAAGGTACGTCCACATATAGCCTTATTCAATAAACCATATGGATTAGAGGGGGATTTACAGATGAAAAAAGTACTGCTTACATTCTTCAGCCTGACCTTGATATTGATGCTTGCCGCTTGCGGAAACAACAAGGCGAATAACACCACGAATTCTGCTGCGACAACGGCACCTACAGAAGCGGCTGCTGCAGAGCCGACTACAGAGCCTGCTGCGGACCCGGTAACCCTGGTGATTGGTGCTTCTCCTGTACCGCATGCGGAGATCCTCAAAGCGATTGCCCCACTGCTTGAAGCCCAAGGCATTAAGCTGGAGATCAAAGAATTCACAGATTATATTCTTCCCAATACACAGCTTGCCGAGAAGCAGCTCGATGCGAACTTCTTCCAGCACAAGCCTTACCTGGATGATCAGAACACTAAGAACGGCACAGATCTCGTATCTGTAACTGCTGTTCATGTAGAGCCATTTGGCGCCTATTCCAAAAAGATCAAATCGATCGATGAATTGGCAGAAGGTGCGAAGGTTGCGATTCCGAATGATGCAACGAACGGAGGCCGCGCCTTGATTCTGCTGGCGAAGAATGGTCTGATCAAGCTGAAGGATGACACCAATATTGCTTCCACCAAAGCGGATATCACCGAGAACCCTAAGAAGCTGGACATCATTGAGCTGGATGCAGCCATGCTGCCCCGTCAGCTGGATGAAGTGGACCTGGCGCTGATCAACACCAACTTCGCACTGGATGCCAAGCTGTCTCCTACGAAGGATGCGTTGTTCATCGAAGGCGGAGATTCCCCGTATGCTAACCTGCTGGTAGCCCGTCCTGACAATAAGGATTCCGATGCCATTCAGAAGCTGGCAGCAGCGCTGACTTCCCCGGAAGCGAAGGAATTCATCGAAAAGCAATATGACGGAGCAATTATCCCGGCATTCTAAGCTTAAGCCTAGGGAAGCGGAATAATCTAATGAGACCAGAAGTAGCCCGTAGCCAGAAATGGCTGGCGGAGCGGCTTCTGGTCTTTTTGAATCGCCGGGTGGTTGATCCTACAGACGAAATCCTCTATAATAAAAAAAATCCCGACCTCTTAGCGGAGGCCGGGATGGTTTATGAAACGGGATTAGAATACCTGAACGACTTCTTCCACGCCTTCTACTTCTTCAATCAGGGCGCGTTCGATCCCGGCTTTTAGCGTGATCGTGGAGCTTGGGCAACTGCCGCATGCACCCATAAGCTTCAGCTTAACGATGCCGTCTTCAACATCAATCAGTTCCACGTCACCGCCATCGCGCTGCAGGAACGGACGAAGTTTATCAAGGACTTCCAGTACTTCATCGTACATGGTTGCGCTTTGTACATTCTCACTCATTTCTCAATCACTCCTTTCGTATGTTTATTATAGTACAAAAAGTTAAAAAATAAAATGGTTAAGGCAGAATAGGGAGATCATCATGAGACCAATTATAGAATTCTGTGCCAGCAACATCGGCCACGGCACTGAACCGCTCAAGCTTAAGCTGGAGCAAAACCCTGAATATGATGTAGTGGAGTACGGCTGTCTGAACAACTGCGGAGAGTGTTATCTCCAGCCGTTCGCCATGGTTGACGGGGAAATCATTACGGCTGATTCCCCCGCTGCTCTGGAAGAGGCCATAGAAGCCGCTATACGAGAGGCAGAGGCCTGGGACAACCTGGAGATAGACTAAGCCGCCTGGATTCAAGCCGGGATTCTTTAGCCAAAATGGCGTTTGGACATCCACAGGACGCCGCTCTTCAGCAGGCGCGGGACCCGGCCCATGACGGAGCGGCGGCCCATCAGGCCGAAGCCGGCATTTTTACCGAGTGAACCAAGGGTTCCCTTCAGCTTAATCTTATGCAGCTTCGGGGTTTCTCCCCGCCATAGCGCCTGAATAATCTGGCCCACCTGTTCGCCCTGGGCACCCGCCGCCTGTGCACTGGGGGCGAAGGGCAGGCTGGCACAGTCCCCGATCACATAGACCTCCGGATATTCAGCGATATTGTAATACTCCCCCACAATGAGCCTGCCTCCGCGGTCCTTCGGAAGCTCAAGCTGCTGCACGACCTGCACCGGCTGAATGCCGGCAGTCCATACCGTCACATCCGCCGGAATGGCTTGGGTGCCATTGAAGATGGCATCCTTCTCGACATGAGAGACCGACACCCCGCCAATCGTCTCCACCTGATGCTCACTGAACCATTCCTCGACATATCTGGACAGCTTGGCCGGAAAAGAAGACAAAATACGTTCCCCCCGGTCCATCAGGGAGATATTCAGATCCGGCCGGCTCTCCCGCAGCTCCGAGGCAATCTCTACGCCGCTCAGTCCCCCGCCGACAATATTGACGGTTCCATAAGGCTTCACATCGTTCAGCCGGCGGTAAGTTTCCCGGGTTCCGGCGAAGCTCTGAATACTGCAGGTGTATTCCTCGGCACCCGGAATGTTATGGTAATTATCCGTACAGCCGAGGGCAATCGCCAGGATATCATAGGCTACCGGCTCCCCGGAATCGAGCAGGACCAGCCTGCTCTCCAGATCAATGGAACCCACCTGCCCGTAACGTACGGTCAGGCGGGGGTGCACCGGGAATTGAATCCGCAGATGGTAATCGGTGACGGTGCCTGCGGCCAGTGCATAATATTCGGTTTTGATCCCCTGATACGGCATCCGGTCCACCAGGATGATTTCCACATCAGGAGGGAGATGATTATCCAGCAGTTGCTGAATGAGGGCAAGACCGCCGTAGCCGCCGCCCAAGACAAGTAGGGTTCTCATGCCAACTGATCTTCCTTTCGGGTACATAATGGACAAGGCAGTTCTGCGTTCACTGGCTGAGGTAAGCTTGTTCTGTTCTTATTCGTATACCTTGATCTCGTTATAGAAGGTATCCCGTTCTACAGGAATCCGTCCTGCGCCCTTCACGAGCCAGATCAGCTCATCCCGGGTCAAGCCCTCCGGTGTCAGCGCGCCGGCAGCGTGGCTGATCCGTTCCTTCAGGATCGTTCCGTGCACATCGGAAGCGCCGAAGTTCAAGGCAACCTGGGTCAACTGGGGCCCGATATTAATGAAGTAGGCCTTGATATGATCGAAATTGTCCAGCATCAGGCGGCTGACGGCAATGGTCTTCAGATCCTCATTCGCGGAGTTGCGGCGCATAATGCCAGCATTCTTGTTCTTAGGCTGCATGGACAGCGGAATGAATACCATGAAACCGCCGGTCTCGTCTTGCAGGTCACGAATTTGCAGCATATGGCGGATGCGGTCTTCACGGGACTCAATCGACCCGTACAGCATCGTGGTATGGGTCTTCATGCCAAGGTGATGGGCGGTGCGGTGCACCTCGAGATATTCCTCGACATTGGCTTTGTCGACGCGCATTTTTTTGCGGTACTGGTCAGACAGAATCTCTGCCCCTCCTCCGGTAAGGGTCTTCAGTCCGGCGGCGCGCAGCTGCTCCAGCACTTCACGGATACTAAGTCCGCTGATGCGGGTGAAGAAGTCGATCTCTGCCGCTGTATAGGCCTTGAGAGTCACTTCGGGGAAATGCTCGTTCAGAGCCTGCAGCGAATCAACATAGTACTGGAAGGGCACATTATCATTATGCCCGCCTACAATATGGAACTCGCGCACGCCGGGATGAATATGCTGCTGCACATACTCCACCATCTCCTGGCCGGATAGGGTGTAGGCCCCTTCTTCGCCTTCATCCTTGCGGAAATTGCAGAAGGCACAGCGGGATTCGCAGACATTGGTGAAATATAGACTCATGTTCTCGATAAAATAGACTTTATTCCCGTTCTTTCGCAGATTGACCTCATTAGCCAGCTGTCCGATCGTTAAGAGATCGTTACTCTCATATAAATAAACGCCGTCTTCCAAATTCAATCGTTCTCCGCCGCGAACCTTCTCAATGATGTTCGCCATCCGGGCATCTGTGTGGGGTGTAATAAGGGTAGACATATAAGTTCCTCCTGAAGGTTGGCGAGGCAATTGCATCGCATAATCGTGTACCTGAGAATATCCGGCAACAGCCGGCATTATAAATAGAGGTTAACTGCAACCCCCGTGACAATTTTTCGAAAATTTATCGCTTTTCTCATTATAAACTTCTCCCGTAGGGTGAGCAACCGCCAGAAACTGCAGGTCTTCCGGGATAAATGGCTTACCTGCGCCCGGTTTACGACTTGAGGGCAGAAGAATAGTGGAGTATACTGATTGAAAGAGCCGATGAAAATGATATACATCATACTCATTCTTTTCCCGGCAAGGCATTGATTTCATTACGTACAGCCTGAAGGCTGCTTGATTCCAATACAATGAACCCTAAGGAGGTTGTTATTATGATTAACATAAGTGAGACAGCGGCAGGCCAGCTGAAGACCATGCTGGCAGAGCAGGAAGTGCCGGATATGTTTCTCCGTCTGGGCGTAACCGCCGGGGGCTGCAGCGGATTCTCGTACGCGATGGGCTTCGATGATACCGAGACTGAGCAGGACATCTACATGGACGTTGCAGGTCTGAAGGTGGTCGTCAGCAAAGACGATATCCGTTACCTCAACGGCCTGGAGATCGACTTCGAGGAATCCGGCATGACCGGCGGCTTCACCATCAATAATCCCAACGCCAGCGCTACCTGCGGCTGCGGCTCCTCGTTCCGTACGAAGGAAGAAGCAGGGAACCCGGCGGCGGAGCCTTGCTAAACCTGTGAATGCTGAATTATTGATAAAGTAAGCGTGGATTATGGCTTTCGAGACCTCTTAATTATGTATGGTGCAAACTGTACTTAATTAGGAGGTTTTTTATGTTGACTTAAACCATTATATGTTAAAATATGGTGATGAAATAATTAATGGAGCTGTGAGGAGGATAAAAATGATACGAATGCCATTTAAACGCCCAACAGAGCATTATGATGAACGGATTATGGATATCGATAAAGAAATTTGCTCTTTGATCAAGAAGAGAAAGGAGGTCTCGGATAATAATCCAGGATTTCCTCCATTGGAGTATATTACTAAATGGTCAGAAGCCTTTGAACTCTATGAAGATTTCCTAAACTCCTTATTCTCAAGTATGATGAATGAAAAACAATTTAAACCAATGATCGAACCAGCCGGATTTAGACAACACATTGCAATTCTGAAGTCAGTCGTGAACGGGGAGCGTTTCTATACTCTAACATCTATGAAACAATACACCAATGCAAGTGTATTAACACTAAATATTGATTGGGACAATGAGCAGGATATTGACTCCAACTCTCATCAACATAGGCATTACGAACTATATATTAATGACCAATATGATTGCCGAATGATTAATGGTGGAAGCAGATCAGATCATGCATCATATAAATATGTAGTCTCTCCACCCTTACCTGATGAGATTTCAGGAATTCAATTTAGGTTCAAAGAATACAGTCACCCGTTCAAGATGGGTGAGGCAAGTGATGAGATAGTATTTGAACTTTAGTAAGGTGAATAGCCCTCCACACCTATTAGGTGTAGGAGGGTTATTTATTTGTCCAATTAGTGTCGATTCGCAATTCCCCTATAAAACATACTTGACTAGTGGGATTAATAGGATTATAGTATGAAAAAAGCTTGATTGCACAGAGAGATTTTCAACCGATACTTTCATTTTATCTTGAATCTCTCTCCTCTTATTAATTGTATACAATTATACAGTTGATCGGGCGACCCGCAAATGAGTGGCGAGGAGCAATGAAATCTATGGAAATGCGTTCACGAAGATTGTCGAAGGATAATACCTACTATGCACTTAAGCAAAAAATAATAGATAGCGAGCTGGAGCCGGATCAGGCGGTTAACGAAGAGAGCCTGGCGGCACTTCTCGGGGTCAGCCGGACTCCGTTACGGGAAGCGATTCAGCGGCTGGAGAATGAGGATTTCCTGGTGCGCCAGCCTAACGGCAGGCTGCGGGTAGCCCCTTTAACGATTAAGGAGGTCGAAGAGATCTTCCAGATCCGCAGTATGCTTGAAGGCCATATCGCCAGAAGCGCTGCCAGAAACGCTACCATCAAGGATATTCAGCGGTTAACGCTGATTCTGGAGAAGCTGAAGCAATCCTTCCAGATGGGGGATCAGCAGGATGTTGTATCCTATGGCTTCGAATTCCATGATTACTTGTGGGAGATCAGCGCGCTGAAGACTTTTGAGAAGGTGCTGAACCAGCTAAGAGACCGTTCCCTCCGGTATTGCCGTTATGTCTCTCTGCACGGGGACTGGAATACGCAGGCGGATGAGGAGCATCTTGTGATTCTGCAGAGGATTGTAGCCAGGGATGAGGAGGGGGCGGAGCGGGCGATGCGGGAGCATATCTTAAGCAGCCTCGCGACTGCACTGGAGCGGATTAGAGGAATTGAACATACGTAATGAAGGGGGAAGAACAGGAATATGAGACCACAGCATGAGACGGAAGAAGCACTGGCAGCCCGGCTAACCGAAGTGCGGAGGAACCTGCACCGTGAACCGGAGCTTAGCAATCAGGAGTACAGAACCACGGAGAAGCTGCGTAAATGGCTGACGGAAGCGGGGATACGTGTGCTGGACCTTCCTCTGAAGACCGGGCTGATCGCAGAGGTGGGGAAAGGTGATGGCAGCATAGTAGCGATCCGTTGCGATATCGATGCCCTGCCGATTGAGGAGCAGACGGGCCTGCCGTTCGCATCAGAGATTCCGGGAGCCATGCATGCCTGCGGCCATGACTTCCACACCGCTGTGATCCTGGGCGCGGCCAGCCTGCTGAAGCAGCGTGAGCATGAACTGCCGGGCAAGGTCAGAATCCTGTTCCAGCCGGCTGAAGAGACGGGACACGGTGCAGAGGATGTACTGGCATCCGGCGGGCTAAGCGGGGTGGAGGCCATCTTCGGATTACATAATTCACCGGACCTGCCTAACGGGGCGTTCGGCACAAGAACGGGAGCTTTAACGGCTGGCGTGGACCGCTTTGAGATTACGGTGCAAGGGGTCGGCGCTCACGCAGCTACACCGGAGAAAGGGGTAGACACCATTGTGACTGCCGCGCAGATCATTACGATGCTGCAAACCGTAGTCAGCCGCCTGAATAACACGCAAGAGCCGGTCGTGCTCAGTGTGACCCGGATCAACGGGGGCTTCACCTGGAATGTCCTGCCGGAGAAGGTGGAGCTGGAAGGTACAGTACGTACCTATAACGAAGAGATCCGCAGCAGTATCCCGGCCCAAATGACGCGGATCATAGAAGGGATTGCAGCCGCAGCCGGAGCAGAGGCGAAGCTGCACTGGTATCCCGGCCCGCCCGCTACGGTCAATCACGGAGCATGGACAGACTTCACCAAAGAGGTCGCGGCACAATCAGGCTATGAGGTACATGATATTCCGCCGCAGATGGGCGGAGAGGATTTCGCCTATTATTTGCAGCAAATCCCGGGTGCTTTTGTGAACATCGGAACTGGCCCGAACCATGCGCTGCATCATCCCCGCTTCGATGTCGATGAGGCGGCCATCCTGCCAGCGGCTAAGTATTTCGCCCTGCTGGCAGAAGAGGCGCTTGCGAAGCTGAAGCAGCAGACTTAAATCCTGAATCCTAAATTTACCAGATGATTGAGGGGAACAACTATGATTGAACTACGGAATGTGTACAAGACGTTCACCCGCAAAGAGGTGAAGATAGAAGCGCTGAAGGGAATTAGCCTGAAGGTGGAGAAGGGCGATATCTTCGGGGTCATCGGCTACAGCGGAGCCGGAAAAAGCACGTTAATCCGCCTGGTCAATTACCTGGAACGGCCATCTGAGGGCCAGGTGCTGGTAGACGGGTACGATCTGGGCGCGTACAGCGACAAAGAGCTGCGGGCAGCCAAGAAAAACATCGGCATGATTTTTCAGCATTTTAATCTGCTGGAATCCAAAAAGGTGTTCGACAATGTGGCCATTCCACTCGTCCTGCTGAAAAAGAGCAAGGCGGAAATCCGCAAGCGGGTGGAGGAGCTGCTCGATTTCGTCGGGCTAAGCGACAAGGCTGGAAGCTATCCGAGCGAGCTGTCAGGGGGACAGAAGCAGCGGGTCGGGATTGCCCGGGCGCTTGCCTCGAACCCTTCGATACTATTGTGCGATGAAGCTACTTCCGCTCTGGACCCGCAGACGACACAGTCCATCCTGCAGCTGCTCAAGCGGATCAACGCGGAATACAACATCACAGTGATGATCATCACGCATGAGATGTCGGTGATTCAGGAGATCTGCAACAAGGTAGCCGTTATGGAAGAGGGACGGATTATCGAGCAGGGCAGCGTGCTGGATGTGTTCGGAGAACCGAAGCATCAGACGACGCAGAATTTCGTCAAAACAGTCATTCAGAACAGTATGACCTCAAGCGTCCGCAGAACTCTGAAGACAGAGCAGGGGAGCCGGGTGTATAAGCTGGATTTTGCCGGGGAGAGCGCTTCTGAGCCTGTGCTGTATGAGATCATCCGGTCTTATAGTGTTAAGGTTAACATCCTGTTTGCGAATACGACAGAGATTCAAGAGACGACGCTCGGTACGATTATCGTTCAACTGCAAGGTGATCCGGCACAGCTGGAAGCGGCCTTGAATTACATGAACCAGCATGAGGTCCGGGTAGAGGAGGTGAAGTCCTATGTTCTCGACATCGATCACAAGTGAGCAATTCCTGAAGGCAATTATTGAAACGATTCAGATGGTGGGCGTGTCGCTTTTTGTAGGTTCGCTTCTGGGGGTTCCCCTTGGCATCCTGCTTGTCATTACCCGCCCAGGGGGGGTACTGGAGAATAAGGCGCTCTATACGGTGCTCAATCCGCTGATCAACATTATCCGTTCGCTTCCGTTCATTATCTTACTTGTCGCTATCATTCCGGTAACACGGGCAATTGTTCATACTTCGATTGGGACCAGTGCCGCGATTGTTCCGCTGATTATCTACATCGCACCTTATATCGCACGGCTGGTGGAGAATTCTCTGCTGGAGGTCAATCCGGGTATTCTAGAGGCAGCGGAAGCAATGGGAGCTACGCCGTTACAAGTCATATGGTACTTCCTGCTGCCGGAAGCGATTGGCTCGCTGATCCTCTCCCTGACCACAGCGACCATCGGGCTTATCGGGGCAACCGCAATGGCCGGAACCGTAGGCGGCGGTGGGGTTGGTGATTTGGCTATCGTGTACGGATATCAGCGTTTTGACAAGGTGGTCATGGTTGCTACCGTTATTATTCTGATCATTCTGGTGCAGGGTATTCAGTCCCTGGGCAACACCTTGGCGCGCAAGATTCGCCGTTACTAGAGATTACGAGACAAAGGGGATAGGCAGATGAGTGTATGGAGCAAGCAGGAGCGTTTTCAGGCGATCTTATCCGGGGAACTTGCGGACCGGCCGATGATCAGCGGATGGCGCCACTTTATTGACAAGGAGCAGAACGCTGAGGACTTGGCGTCGTCTACGATTTCTTTTACGGAGAAATATGATTGGGACTGGGTGAAAATCAACCCGAGAGCGACCTATCTGGCGGAAGCCTGGGGAAATGAGTATAACTTCGCAGATTACCGGACGGTATTTCCGAGACAGCTGACTACGGCAGTTCCGGCAGCCGCGAATCTCTGGGATCTTGAGGTGAAAAAAGCCGCACAAACCCCTTCGCTGCTGGAGCATCTGGAGGCGGTAAGGAAGATCCGCCAGGGCTTGCCGGATACGCCGCTGATTCAGACGGTATTCTCACCGCTCACGGTATTGCTGTTCATAGTAGGACGTTCTGCTTATGTTACGGAGACCGTATTCGGGATTGAGCAGCCGGTGACGCTGGAATCGCTCTTCAAGGAACACCGTGCCGCTGCGCATCATGCCCTGCATGCGATTGCTTTAACCTTGGCCGATTATGTGCAGGAGCTGCGGCAGGCGGGATCAGATGGACTGTTCTATGCGGTGACAGGCACAGCCCACCCCGGCTTATTTGATGAAGCGATGTTCGATGAGCTGTCGAGACCGTATGATTCCATCGTGCTGGAGGCGGCGAGCTATGGCAAGAATATTTTACATACCTGCGGCGCTCATGCCCAGCCTGAGAAATTCAATGATTACCGGATTGACGGGATCAGCTGGGATACGGTAGCCGAAGGCAATCCCGGGCTGGACGCCGGTCTCAAGGCTACGAAGGTGGGCGGAGTGGATCACGGGCTGTTTGCCGGAAATCATCTGGAGCAGATTGAACAGCAGGCTAAGGAAGCCATGGCCAAGATGAAGGGGCAGCCGTTTATTCTGTCGCCCAACTGCGCCATTCCGCTGACGGTTACAGACGAGGCATTAGTGCATTTTAAAAACACAGTATTAGGATAGGGGATGAGAGTGATGAGAAAATTACTGGCGGTTCTACTGATTAGTTCGATGGCGGTGCTGGCGGCTTGCGGTAACAATAAGGAAGCGGCAAGCTCCGGGGACAAGAAGGAAATCACAGTCGGATTCGGCGTAGGTACGTATGAGGAGCAGTTCCGGCAATCCATTCTCCCGATCCTGGAAGGAAAAGGGTATACTGTAGATATCAAAACCTTCTCGCAGAATATGCAGGTCAACCCGGCCATGAAGGAAGGCTCGATTGACGCGAGTATCTTCCAGAGTACGGCCTATATGGATGCGATCAATAAGGAAATTGGCGCCGATATGGTAGGCATTGCTTATGTTCCAGGTGCACCGCAGGGGCTGTACTCGGTTAACCACACGACGCTTGACGATGTGAAGGACGGCACTACCGTCGCGATTCCGAACGACCCGGTTAATCAGGAGCGTGCGCTGCGGATTCTAGAGGAGCTGGGTTGGGTCAAGATCAAAGAGGGCGCCGGGGTAGCGGACTTCAATGTCAACAGCGTGGAGCCGGACAAGTTCAAGATTGACCTGAAAGTGCTGGACCCGGCACAGATTCTGGTCTCGCTGCAGGACGTTGATTATGGTGTAGTGAACGGGAATTATATCGCTAACGCTCCCGACCGCAAGATTACAGATGCGCTGAAGATTGAGAATACGCCTATGCAGCACAGAATCATCGTATCGGTGAACAAGAAGGACCAGGATACCCAGTGGGCCAAGGATCTGAAGGCTGCCTATGAATCCAAAGAGTTCGAGGAATATATCCTCGGACAAGAGAAATATGCCGGGTTCATTCTGCCGGAAGCCTGGGCTAACAACTAATCTAATCAGGGAGTGAATGGAAGTGTCAAAAGGCAAGATTCATTTCATTGGCGGCGGGCAGATGGCGGAAGCGATCATCCGGGCCTGCCTGGCAGGAGGCACGCTGGCTGCCGGACAGATCAGTGTGTCAGATATTAATGAGGGCCGGCTTGAGCTTCTAAAAACCAAATATAACGTATACACGGAGAGCACGCAGGAAGAGGGCCTCTCCGCCGCCGAACTGATCGTCATCGCTGTTCGCCCGCAGGATAATTTGGCTGCACTTGGAACTCTGATCCAGCAATCTGCCTCACCGTCTGCGGTCATTGTATCGATTGTAGCGGGGGTAACGATTGCCCAGCTTGGAGATTATTTCGGAGCAGAACGTCCTATTGTCCGGGTGATCCCGAATACCTTGACCGATACCGGTTATGGATACAGCGGTGTAGCTCTGAATGCTGCCGCTTCTCTGGAGCAGGTAGAAGCATTTCTGCTGGGCTTCGGCAAGGTGCAGGTTCTGGAGGAATCCTATATTGATATCTTCACAGGCTTCGGGGTAGCCGGACCGAACTACATCTATTATTTCATTGAGTCGTTCACGGATGCCGGAGTTCTTGCCGGACTGCCGCGGGAGCAAGCCTGGAAGGTGGCGCTGGAGAATATGCTGGGAGCGGTGGCTATGCTACAGCAGACCGGACTGCATCCAAGACAACTGCTGGACATCAACAACTCGCCTGGCGGCGTCGGTATGCACGGCTTGTATGAGCTGAACAACAGTGATTTCGCTGCCGGATTGCAGCGGAGTGTACTGGCCGCGGTGAAGCGGACCACGGAGCTGGGAGTGAAGAAGTAATGGCCGTACTGAAATGGGATCACCTTGTACATTATGTGAATGATCTGGACCAGCCGGTTCAGCTCTTCGCGGAGCATGGACTAACAGCCTTCCGGGGCGGATCGCATAAGGATTGGGGAACGTATAACGCCCTCAGTTATTTCGGGCTCACCTACCTGGAGTTCCTCGGCATCGAGAACCTGGAGCTGGCACGGGCGACCAAGCATAATGTGGTGGTGCGGGATGCCGTCACGCTTTTGCCGGAGCATGAAGTGCTTAGCCGGGTGGTGCTGCGCACGGATGATATTGAAGCTGTTGAGGCAACGCTGAGGCAAGCGGGGTTGTTATTGTCGCCGGTCATTGACGGCCGCCGTCTGGATGATCAGGGCCGGTGGATCGAGTGGCGGATGATGACCATTGACGGTGACTTCCAGGGACTGCCCTATCCGTTCATTATTCAGTGGAACGAGAGGGATGATCAGCGGCTGGCTAGTCTGAACAGTGCAGGAATCAACCGTCCTCACCCTGCAGGCCACGTGGAGGTCGTCAGTGCATGCTTCCGGGTCAGCGATCCGGCCGCTGCCGCCAGCCACTGGAGTGAACTGTTTGGTCTTCCGGTGAGCGCACCTGCGGATGGTTCGGATGGCAGCTACAGCCTTAAGGCCGGAGATCAGACGTTTGAATTCACGCCAGGGGAGGAGAACCGGCTCAGCCGGATCGTGTTCCGCACGGACTCCCCTCAGCTGAAGGGACAGACGCTGACTGTTGGCGAAGGCGAGTACGTGTTTGAATAAATGCAGGACAAGCTTAGGGGACAGGCTGTTGCCGCAATTAGCGGTAGCGGGCCTGTCCTGTTTTATGTTAAAGTGTGACACAAGAATGGAGTAAGGGAATATATGGAGAATGGAGGTGGCGGATGCAGAAGCTATTTGAGTATAACTGGAAAGTGCGCCAGGATTGGTTCAACTGGTGCAGCGGGGTGGACAGGGACGAATTGATGAAGCCGCGCACCGGGGGCTTAGGCTATATCCTGCCCACGTTGTATCACATTGTAGCGGTTGAATACGGCTGGATCTGCGGCGGCATTCAGGAGAGAGCCATTGAAATTCCAGCATTCGGGGAAATCGCCAGCCTGGAGCTTGTGCAGGATTTCTCCGCCCGCTGCCATGCGGAGCTGGCTCCGTTTGTCTACGGCTGGTCGGATGAGCTGGAAGACCGGATTATGGTTGATATTACGGATGAAGGGGAACGCGAGCCCCACCCCTACGGGGAAGTGATGCGGCATGTGATCGCCCATGAGATCCATCATATCGGCCAGCTTTCGGTATGGGCACGGGAGATTGGCAAGCCGCCGGTTACGGCTAACTTGATTGGCAGAGGGCTATTTGACAAATAAAAGAGTAAGGAGGCCGCAGAGATATGGAATTTGAGACCAGACGTCTGATCATCAGAGAGTTCACTCCAGAGGATATAGGGCAGGTACACGAGTATGCGTCCGATCCGGCTGTAGTGACACATTCGATATGGGGGCCCAATTCACTGGAGGATACCCGCGAATATATCCGCCATACGCTGGAATTGCAGCAGGAGGAGCCGCGCCAGGGCTTCGAGTACGCGGTAGTTCTGAAGGAGAACGGGCTGCTGATCGGCGGCTGCGGCCTGCATATTACCGGAACAGGGCAAGGGGAGATCGGCTATTGCTACAACAGGCTGTACTGGGGACAGGGATATGCTACTGAGGCTGCCGCTGCACTGCTGGACTTGGGCTTTCATAAGCTGGAGCTTCACCGGATCTATGCCACCTGCCGTCCCGGGAATATCGGTTCCGCGCGTGTGATGCAGAAGCTTGGCATGACATACGAAGGGCATCTTAGAGGACATATGTATCATAAAGAGAAGTGGATGGACTCCTACCAATATTCGATTCTGGAGGAGGAGTATAGGGGGCTGCACCCGCGTGCCGGGCTGTAGGGTTGAAAGGTGCAGCTGCAGGCTTAATTGCAATTCGTACAACTAAATCGTCCGATGTGCCGCCAAATCTCAGTTTAGATGTAGTTCGTGCAATTAAAATGCCCCTATACCTGGATTTTCGCCCATCCGGGCAAATTTAGTTGTACAGACTACAATTAGAAGAGGAAGTTCACCCGTTTCACTGTTTTTAGTTGCGCAGAATACACTTATCCCAGTTTTTTCGCTACGAACACGGCTTCATTCCTTACCACATTTATGGAATGAAATCACTTGTTTAATTCTGATGGACTACTAGCAAAATTAAGGAGGCACATGGGAGCGCAGTTGTCAGTTGCCAATGGGCATAACATAGCGGTTCAGCCCCCGTACACAGCAAAAAGCGCACTGCCGCAGGCAGGCGCTCTTTGCTGTTCTTGAAGTCACAAGTGATACTGTATGGTTACAGCGGCATTCCCGCCACTTCATTAATCCTCGCCGCTTCCTCAGGATCAGCAGCGATCAGCTTCTGATAGACCGCCTGATCCTGGGCGCTTTGCAGTCTCTGTTGAACGGCCAGCAGCCACCGGGCAAGCTCACGGTTGACAGGGTTGCTGTAGTCCCCACTGAGACCTTGCTTCAGTGTGGCTTCTGCGGCCTGCATGTCCTGCGACATGTACTGGATCTTCGCGGTGTTCAGCAGCAGTTCCGGCGTGACGGTGACATCCTGCTGCTTCGCATCCCGGTCTGCAATGGCGTAAGTATACGCATCCAGCCCAGTTTTGAAATACCGCTGCTTGTTAAGTGTCTCTTGGTCCTTGATCTCCAGCTTGCCCTCGGCCGCAGCTTCCTGCGACCGCTTCAGGGCTGCGGCTCCCAGCTCCTGCGACCGGGCAATCACTCCGCTGTACCAGGCGGTCGTCCACAGGCTTTCGCTGTCGGTCAGATCCTCGTATCCGCCCGTGAAGCCCTGCTTCACAGCTGCGGCAGCCGCGTCCTTGTCCCCGGACAGGAATTGTACTCTCCCTGCGCTTAGGCCAATTGTAGGTGTGACGAAGAATTCACGGCCCTGAAGCTGCTCAGGAGGGAGGCTTTTTAGATGCGCTATACCGTCCGTTACATGTCTGTAGGCAGCAAGTGCGGAAGCGAAATACGTCTGTTGCCCGGCTTCATCCTGCTTGGAATAAGCTTGCTGTCCAAGGAGTGAAGCCCGGCTGATGAACTGGGCATACCAGTTGATATCCCACATGAACTTGTCCGCGTTGTCCAGGTAGACCTGATAGGCCGCATCGCTCTCGCCCTTCAGGTCATAGTAGCCTGCGAGCTGGGTCAGCAGCTCTTTGTTGGACGGCTCATCCTTCAGCGCACGGGTCAATACCGCATAGGCCTCGTCCAGGAACTGCTCGTTCTTGGTCTGCTCATACACCTTCTGATCCAGCAAGGACAAGTACATAGCGGATTCGGGGTGGTAGGGGCGGATGTTGAGTGCTTTTACCAAAGGAGCCTTGATCTCCTCATAGGACTGGCTCACTTGGATCAGCTTCTTGGCGGCATAAGCCTCAGAGCTTGACCGGATGTACCCTAGAGACAGGAAGAGCAGGTAGCCTGTGCCGACTCCGAGTACTATGAAATAGCCAGCTCTGATCCACAGCTTGTTCCACGTAAAGCGGAGCGGCTTGCTCTCCATGGCCACAGCCATTCCCCCCAGAGAGAGGAAGACGAGCATACCCATGAACGCATAACTGAGGTTGAAATCCAGCAGGCTGTGAACGAGAATGGACAAGGCGATAATGAGATAGAAGAATCCGTTGTTATAGTCATCGGTCTCCCGTTTCAGATATCCTCTGCTGAACTTGTAGAAGATGAATAGAATGAAGCCCATGAACACCAGAAAGCCGACAATGCCGACTTCAATCAGATATTGCAGGAAAAAGTTATGCGCCTGGCGGCTCAGATAAGGGTTGTTCTGATAATGCTCATAGAGTGTAGCCCAGCCGCCGCCGCCCGCGCCCAGTACCGGGTAATCCTTGACGACCTTCATGGCATCCTCGTAAAAGGTAAAACGCTCCAGGACACTGTGCTGCCTGAAGTTGATATTCTCCAGCCGTGTTCCGATATTCGCCGGGAGAATATTACGCGCGCTGGTGCCGATGAACAGGAAGGCGATGATCGCGACGCCAGCCACAGAGACGGCTGGAATCCACAATCCGCTCATGCGGCGTGATTCTAGTCTGTCAAGCTTGCGGCTCAGATAAGGTGCCAGGTAACGCTGAACCACCAGACAGAGCACGCCTGCACAGGCAGATGCTCCCAGCAGATAGCCCCAGCCTTTAAGGGCAGAGGACGAGGTGAACTCCGTATTCAGCTCCAGGCCCAGCCGTGTGACCGGGCTGGTAATCAGCAGAGAGAATAGGCCGGCAATGGCGAGATGGACAATCCACAGAATCTGCTGCACAGGCTTCAGGAAGAGCAGCAGGAGGATGAATACTACCGGCAGCAGCACGAGTCCGCCACGGGATAAGGTAAGCAGCAGCGAGACGATGATTGGCACCAGCATGAAGCCGTGCAACAGCTGTCCGGCCCATTTGCGGGAGCGGATCAGCGCGAAGACGGCCACGAACAGAAACGCCATCAGGAAGGCTGCATATGTATTGGCATACTGAAAAATGGAAGTCAGGCGCAGGCCGTTCGAATCAGTCATAACGGCATCGTTATACCTGCCGTTAATTACGGTCTCTGAGAACCAGCCCACCAGGCTGCCAGCCAGCTTCCAGCTTCCGAGCCAGTTGAGCAGTCCGAAGCCTACGATCAGGTAAGCGAGGGTAAGCACGCTATGCTGGACGGCGGAATTGAGCCGCTTGTGCCGGAGCAGAAGGATGCTGATGATGAAGACTGCGGCATAGGTGAACTGGGTGAACAGCATGTTCATCGCCGAGTACCGGGAAGCTGCGCCGAATAGCGACAGGGCATAGGTTACGGGAAGCAGAATGGCAGCAGCAGTGAGCAGGTCACGCTGACTCTCCAGCTTGAAGGTTCTGAGATACAGGATCGCAGAGGCCAGCATCAGAAGCCCGCTCACCAATGCAGCTACATAGATAGGCTTCTCGAACTCCGCCCTCATTCCGTTGAACAATCCGATCTGAAAAGCGGCCCAGCCAAAAAACAGCAGGAACGCAACGCAAATCATCCAAGCTGCCCCTGAAGGCTTGTCCGTAGCTTTGACAGAAGCCGCCTGTTTTCCGTACACAGGTTTCGACACGATAGAATCTCCTTTTTCAAAATAGTAGGTCTTCCAATTTATTGCACATACATATTACGGATATAAAGTGAAAAAGTTGTTGTCTGAACGGAAATTTCAAAGATTGGATGTCTTGCGGGAGAGGGAGGGAACGAAAAAGTGGGGAATAGGCCGGAACCTGCTCAGCGAATGAAGCAGTCTGTCCGCACAGGCCAGCCTGACGCAGTTTTCATAGAATAAGGTAACGGAGCGAATCTATGATTCATGTAAGAATGGACGCTTAAGAGTTCCGCCCGAAGGCAGCAATGACGGCAGGGGAACGCGCAATCCGCATCCTGGGTCACTGCTGCCGGGAACAAGCTTCAGGCGGGGATAATAAATTTCAGGTTAATCATGAACACGATCAGGGCGGAGGCCCCCAGGGAAAAGGCGATGCAGCCGGCACCGAGCACTCTGCGCCGGTCCTTGATGAATTTGAAGCCAAGCGCACAGACGAGTATTGTCGTTCCTGCCAGTACAACAGACATGCCGATCATCGCAAACCAATACAGGATTTCAAAAAACTCAGCCATTAGGAAACCCTCCCTTTCAGGCAATAATACAACGAATTTTAATGATTTTCCAGTCAAATGAATCAGGGACATAAGGCCCCGCAGCCATATGCCCTTTTTTGCTGTGGCCTGCTATACCACGGACAATCATACAGGAGGGCACGGCCTTTCGTGAGTAATCTATAGGGTAGGCTGGGAATGCGAAAGGAGAGGGCAAATAATGGCGGGGAGAGAACTGGCAAGCAAGCTGCTGAAGACGGCGGCGCTGCTTAGCGATTCACGGGTTGCCGGTTACATTCCGAGAACGCGGGAATATAGTGCTGCCGGATTGTCCGCGATGCTTGGAAGATACGGCAATGTTGTCATCAAGCCGGTTGTAGGCGGAGGAGGATATGGTGTCATCAAGGTGTTCCGGGATCATAGGGGGTATGGCTTCACGTATATGCAGAGCACACGTATCTATGGAGACTTTACTTCCATGCGCCAGGCACTGGACAGATTCAAGGTGAAACGGAAATATTTGATCCAGCAGGGCATTTCCCTTGCACGGATCTCCGGGCGTCCGATTGATTACCGGGTCAAAGTAGTGAAGAACGGCGAGCACTGGGAGTTCCGATCTATGGTAGGGAGAGTCGCCCGGCCGGGATTGTTCGTTACGAATCTCTGCAAAGGAGGTACGATGCTCAGCTGCCGCCAGGGACTGCGAAGATCATTGCCAAGAGTGGGGACCTCATCCAAAAAGGCGGAAATGCGCAGGCTGACCCTAATCTGTACCGAGCTGCTGGAGCGGCATTTTCCGGGGATCGGTGAACTGGGCTTCGACTATGCTGTAGATCATCGGGGGAAGATTTGGATTCTGGAAGTAAATACAAGACCAAAATAATTAATAAAATTTTTATATTTGACGATAAATACAGTAATAGGATAATATTGCGTTTAGTTGTTTAGATTCAGAGGTAATACAACAAGAAATATCCCAGCCAATTATGAACATTCTAAAAAAGTTTTTGTGTGGAGATGTCAGGTTTCAGCCCTGTGCATAACTGTTATCCCCATAGTCCACTGCGCAATTGCTGACATTATAACCCTTACTCACATATTATACACAGGATTTCCACAGCAGCTTGTGGATAATGAGAACGCTTGTTCGAAAAATGATAGTTTGCTATGATAGATTCAGATCCAAATAAAGGAAAGGTAGGTGAACGTTATGGTTGAATTGTCGGATGAGATGCTGCTTGACTCTTATCACAGAGCGATAGAGCTGCATTTGGAGCATGATTTCATCGCCCTGCTTCTCGCTGAAATTCGCAAACGGAACTTACACTCTCCAGACCATGCGGTTCTGCATTAAAGATCAGAGCACATCCTGCAGCATTGGACTTCTTTAAACCGCAAGCATCAAGGAATAGGGTATCTTTTCAAGTTGAGGTGGAATCAACCTGAAAGGATACCCTTTTATTATGGCTATAAGGTTATAGACAACCTAGAGCTTAAGGTTACTGCTGTGTCCCGGAGACAGCTTCGCATCCGGATCAATATACACCTTGGCGTTATTGACTGCTGTTGGCGCTTCTCCGAATCCTACAGCGATCAGCTTCAGCTTGCCCGGATAAGTCGTGATATCGCCAGCGGCGAAGATTCCTGGAATGCTGGTCTCCATGCGGGAGTCAACTACAATAGAGTTGCCCTCAATGTCGATTCCCCACTCGGCAATCGGGCCCAGAGAGGAGACAAAGCCGAAATTGACAATAACGCTGTCTACTTCGATTTCTTGAGTTTCCTTGGTCTTGATATGGGACAAGGTGACCTTGGTAATGAATTCTTCACCGTGAAGCTCAGTGATCTCGGACGGCGTAATCACATTTACCTTAGAGGCCATCAGATTCTCTACACTATGCTCATGCGCACGGAATTTATCGCGGCGGTGAATCAGGGTTACCTGTTCAGCGATCGGCTCCAGCATCAGCGCCCAGTCCACAGCGGAATCGCCGCCGCCGCTGATCAGCACCTTTTTATCCTTATAAGCATTCAGATCATTTACGAAATAATGCAGGTTGGCTTTCTCGAAGCGCTGTGCATCCGGTACCTCCAGACGCCGCGGCTCAAATGCGCCTACGCCTCCCGTGATGATAACGGCTTTGCTGTGATATTCAGCCTTGTCGGTGGTGACGGTGAAATGGCGCTCACCCTGCTTCACAACCGATACGACCTTCTCCTCCAGACGGATATCGGACTGGAACAGCTCCATCTGCCGGGAGAGGTTGTCCACCAGCTCCTGTGCGGTAATTTTGGGGAAGCCGGCGACATCGTAAATATATTTCTCAGGATACAGAGCAGCAAGCTGCCCTCCGAGTTGGGGCATACTCTCAATAAGGGTTACTGAAGCCTGGCGCATACCGCCGTAAAATGCGGCAAACATACCGGCTGGTCCTCCGCCTATAATCAGCAGATCGCTCATAGGAACGGTTTGCTCTAATGTCACGTAATATTACACCTCCGAGTTGATAGTTTCAATTTGCCATACAAGCGTACCTACTCATTATAAACATAGTCTCACCTGCCTGCAAAGGCCTTGATTTCAAAGAAAAAGTGTGACATTTTGTTGTATGATTATATTTGATTAAAACGATACTAAGGTTTACAATGGATATGGTTATTTTAGAAATCCTTTAAGTTTTATTGGAAATTCTTCTGAATTTAAGTGTATAAATTCACAAAAGAAACCTGATTTTTTTACAAAAAATAACACATAGACAGATTCACCTGTTGGAAGGAGCCGGAACATGAGCAGTATTCCCAAAATCGTTATTCTAGGCGCGGGGTATGGAGGGATTTTGACCGCCCAGCGGCTGCAGAAAGCTTTGAATTATAATGAAGCCGATGTAACCCTGGTTAACCGCCATGAATATCACTATTTCACGACCCATCTGCATATGCCTGCAGCGGGCACGGACAGCATCGAGCATACACGCGTGTCTATCTCCAAATTAATCGATGAGTTCAAGATCGATCTTGTCAAATCCTCGGTGCAGGAGATCCGCACCCAGCAGAAGAAGGTTATTCTGGAGGACGGAACGCTCTCGTATGATTACCTCGTGATTGCCCTTGGCGGTGAGCCTGAAACGTTCGGGATTCCGGGACTCGACAAATATGCGCTGACCATCCGCAGCATCAACTCTGTGCGGCTGATCCGGGAGCATATCCAGTACCAGTTCGCCAAATATAAGAATGAGAATAATGCACAGGAGCATATCAACTTCGTCATTGGCGGCGCGGGCTTCAGCGGGATTGAATTTGTTGCGGAGCTGGCTGACCGGATTCCTGCACTATGCAAAGAATTTGATGTCGATCCAAGCATGGTCAACATCTATAATATAGAAGCTGCGCCTACGGCTCTGCCGGGGTTCGCGCCTGAGCTGGTGGAGCACGCCATGACCGTACTCACCAAGAAGGGGGTAACCTTCAAGATGGGCGTAGCGATCAAGGAATGCCTGCCTGGCGGCGTGATTCTGGCCACGGGTGAAGAGATCAAGGCATCCACCATTGTATGGACCGGCGGTATCCGCGGGAACCGTCTGATCGAGGCTGCCGGCTTCGAAGCGATGCGCGGACGGGTGAAGGTAGACGAATATCTGCGGGCTCCGGGACATGAGAACATCTTCATCATTGGTGACGGCTCCCTCATGATTAATCCGGAAGGGCGTCCTTACCCGCCGACGGCACAGATTGCAATGCAGCAGGGAGAATGCTGTGCGCATAATCTAGTAGCGGCCATCCGCAGCCAGCAGCCGAAGAAATTCGTCTTCAGCAACAAGGGGACCGTAGCTTCACTTGGTAAGGGCCAGGGAATTGCCGTAGTCGGCGAGAAGACGTACAAAGGCTGGAAGGCAGCGCAACTGAAGAAGGTTGTCGATATGCGCTACCTGCTCATCATCGGCGGCATCCCGCTTGTCCTCAAAAAAGGAAGATTCCTCTAAGATGCGCCACTGCAGCGTGCAAGTACGCGGACTGCTGACGCGCGAGGAGCTGGACCGCTATAATGCTCTGATTGAGGTAGGCTCTTATCTGGAGGATCAGACGCGGTACGATCTGGCCTACAATATCCAGAAGGAAATCGACATTCTCATTCTCCCGGCTATCGAACGCCTGAAGGATAAGGGCCGCGCGCGTGATCGGGCGACGGCTGAATATCTGGAGAGTCTGCGTGACGGGGACGAAGACGAAGACGAAGAGGACGATAAGGAACCTTCGGCATAAGTGGAGGTAGAAAAGACGTACAATGCAAAGAGAGCCGTGCTTGCAACACGGCTCTCGGGTGCAATAGCCGCTTTTAAGGGCGGCGGCTTTCGGAAAAGTAGTCAAGAAATAGACCGCATACCTTTGCTAGAGGGGGCGGTCTATTTGCGTTTATGCTGTTACAGCTTCAGCATCTCCTCAAACGATTCTTCGTTCAGCAGGTTGCCGACATAGAAGGGGCCGAACTCTCCGTAGCGGGCGCTGACTTCATCGAAGCGCATCTCGTAGACGAGCTTCTTGAACTGCAGGGCATCCTCGGCGAACAGAGTCACGCCCCACTCCCAGTCATCGAAGCCGACAGAGCCGGTGATGATCTGCTTCACCTTGCCGGCATAGCTGCGTCCGATCAGGCCGTGCGAATACATCAGCTCCCGGCGTTTCTCCATATCCAGCATGTACCAGTTGTCGGCAAGCTCACGCTTTTTGTTCATCGGGTAGAAGCAGATATGCTTCATTTGCGGCAGTACAGGCTTCAGCCGGGCAGCGACATGCGGGTTCAGCATCGGATCGCTGCCGTCACCGGCACTTCCTCCTGCGGCGTAGTTGCTGAGCTCAACGATGCTTACATAGGAATAAGCCTTCGTAGTGTATTGGGCAAAGGCGATTTTGTTAAAAGCGGTCTCCAGCGCATTCAGCGCCTCCAGACTCTCTCTCAGAAACATCATCACGAAATCTGCCTTCTGGCCCACGATGGAATAGACAGCAGTGCTGCCCTCCTTCGCTTCCTCGACAGGTCCCCACTCCTGCATGAAGGCATGCAGCTCCTCCAGGGCCACTGCCCGTTCCTCGTCATCGGCTGCCGTCCAGGCTGTCCAGTTCAGTGAGCGGAAGTCATGCAGCGCATACCAGCCTTCCAGTGTCAAAGCGGCTTCGTTCAAGTTGTTCACTCCTTATAGGTTATCGGTGGAATATCCTCGCGTAAAATCTTCTTGGTCCGCATACCTTAAATATGTATGAACATAGGTCGGGTGCTATTTGCATTGTAGCGCAGCGGGCGGCAGAGAGCAAACGCCAAGGCCCCCATTCACGCGAATTCCGGTATAGAGCGCGATAATGTTCATTGCTTCGCTACATTTTTTCTAGTAAACTTACTATTATATAAGCTTGGGTGTGCGGTTCTTTATAGAGAGAGGGGATGGCGGTACGATGGGCTTTATTCCGGTGTTTGTTCTGGCCGTTTTATTCTTTGTGATGATGTTCGGCATTGGCTTCATTCTTAACATGCTGATGAAGACTACCTGGTTCCCTGCCTATCTGTTCGTCATTGTCATTCTTCCGGTGGTGGTCTACTCCATCTGGGACCGGAGCGCGATGTCCTTATGGGAGCACCTCTCTACCTTCCACATTGTGGATTATCTTACCGGGGTAGCCGGTCTTGCCGGAGCGGTGCTGAGCGGCTGGACCATTCAGAAGCTGCGGCTGGGCGGATACAAGATGTTCTAAGCGCTGCCTGAAGGGCGGTACAACAAGAAACGGCTAATCTCCTGTAATGGGGGGAGCCGTTTTTTTCTTTTCTGCCAGAAGAGCCAAGGATTCATCTTTATTTTACATTTTCGGCCGGGTGTTTTGTGATAGAATAGAAATCTATATGAATTCGTATAGAAGAGGGGGAGGTATCCGCAGATGCGTATGAGCAACCTGCATCATTTCACTGAACATCACCGGTACTGCGTGTCCCGCGAATTCGGTCTAAGCCAGCTGGATGGACGTATGCTGGGCTCAGTCTATCAGCCAATGGTAGGCGCGTTCGCCATCAGCCTGTACAGATTGCTGTTCGAGCATATTCCGGCTGAATCTATCGGTTACTCCGGTGTGGAGCAGCAGCGCAGGCTCTTTATGACCCTGGGCGTTGAACCCAACGAGAAGGGCCGTAAATATATGGTAGACCAGGCTTCCCGGCTGGAGGCGGTGGGACTGCTGCAGACCTGCCGGCTGTATGCCGCGGAGAATGATGATTATATGTACGAATACGAGTTAATGCCGCCGCTGTCGCCGGCTGATTTCTTTGCAACCCAGCATCTGACGCTGCTGCTCCGGGATAAGATCGGCAAGTTCGCTGTGCTGTCGCTGCGTGAGCAGTTCTGGCACCGGGAACCGGAGGAATGGAGCGGGCGGTCGCTCGGGAAAGAGAATATTTCACTGCCCTTTTATGATATTTTTGAGCTGAATACCCATGTGATCGACTATGAGCTGGAGCAGGCGCTGGCCGAGGTAGCCTCCGTGCGTCAGCCCGGCACCACTCAGGCGGTTGAGCCGAATATAGCCTACAGCGATATTATCCTGCGCTTCCCGCGTGAATCGGTGAACCGTGCGCATGTTGAGAAGCTGCGTTTTGACCATAACCAGATGGGTGTCATTAATTATGTGGCCCGCAAATACGAGCTTGGCCCGCAGGATGTATGCCGTCTGCTGGATGAGGATGATGTCTTCACGCCGGACGGAGAGGTGATTCTGGATACGCTGCAGTACAAGGCAAGCCAGCATTTCCGTCAGGATAGGAAGCGTCAGGAGAAAAGAGAGATTGCTGCCGCCAAGGTAGTGTCGCTGCGCTCCGCCGCTGAGGAAGAGAGTGATCCCTCCGCAGTGCCGGTGGAGCAGGCTGTCGAAATGGAGTTCTATGTAGAAGTGCCTCCGCAATTTCTGTCCAAATGCGACATTCACCAATATAATATGATGCTGCGCAACGAGCCTTATACACGGCTGTTACAGACGTTCTTCCCGGGGGCAGTTCCGGGCCAGTTGATGGATATCTTCGAGAAGATTGATCTGAACTATAAGCTCAGCGGCGAAGTGATCAATGTCCTGATCCATTATCTGATGACGATGGTGGCCTCCGGCGGCGATCAGCGGATGAACCGCAACTTCGTGGAGGCGATTGCCTCCAATATGCTGGTGAAGCAGGTGAATACTTACGAGAAGGCCGTGCGCTATATCCGTGACCAGTCGAAGGTGAAGGGCAAGGGGGCGGCTTCCGCCTCCTCCGGCACAGGCACTGCGGGAGCCCGCCAGCGTTCGTATACGAAGAGCGGCGGGCGGTCCGGCAAGCAGGAGATTCCGATTGTGCTTGATGACGGCAGCGCCGGAACCGTATCGGAAGAGGAATTCGCGGCGATGATGAAGAAAGCGGCCGAGATCAAGGCCAGCAAGAAAAAAGGCGTTCTGAGAACGCCCTGAAGAAAGTGAGGTGCAGCGATGGAGTCCATGGGCGAAGTGCTGCGTTCGATGAACAACCCCGCTCTGCGCCAGCGCTCCCGTGACCTGGAGCAGACCCTGCTGAACCATCCCCTGGTCAAGGAGCTTCAGGCTGAGCATCCCGAGCTGGATGAGTCCCGGCTGCGGCTGCACTTGAGCCGGCTATACCAGTATGTCGAAGAGGACCGGCATTGCAAGAACTGCCCCGGCCTGGCGGCTTGCCCGAATGATTTCCAGGGGCATTACAGCAAGCTTACGGTAGAGACGGTTAATGGTGTAACGGATCTGTACGAACGCAAGACACCGTGCAAGCTGAAGATTGCACAGGATAATCAGGATAATGTCCGCAAGCGGATTCGCAGCTTCTATGTGGATGAGCGGGTGCTGAACGGCGGATATGATGAGATGGATATTATGGGCAAGGACCCCCGGCGGGCCTCAGCCGTGAACAAGATATTTGACTATATAGCAGCTGTGCGGGCAGAGGGCCTGACTTCGCGGGGGATCTATTTGCAGGGCAGCTTCGGGACCGGCAAAACCTTCCTGATGTGCTATCTGCTCCATGAGCTGGCTATCTCGGGCTACAGCGGCGTGATTGTCTATATGCCGGATTTCATCGAGGAACTGAAGCTGATCATGATGGACAACCAGAAGCTGAAGGAAATGGTCGATACGATGAAGAATTGTGATCTGCTCATCTTCGATGACATCGGCGCCGAGAATCTCAATCCCTGGGCGCGTGACCATGTGCTCGGAGCGATCCTGAACTACCGGATGAACCGCAAGCCGACCTTCTATACCTCGAATTATCCGCTGGACGGGCTGGAGAAGCATCTGAGTATCACCAGCAAGGACGGGGAAGAGCTCTACAAGGGTCAGCGGCTGATGGACCGGATTGCCCCGTTCGTAGAGGTGATCCCGCTGCATGGGGAGAACCAGCGTGGCAGGGCCAGAGACTGAATTTTTATTAATACAAGCGGAAACGGCTTCGGATAAGTTATCGGGTGAAACATATAAATTCTATATTTTAAAACAGGGGACCACGCCAGCATCTGGCCGGGGTCCCCTGTTTGTCTGCGCTTAGATTTAGCTGGCGCTGAATTTCCACCAGTTGATATTGAACAAGTATCCGCTGCCGCCTGTGAATTTCAGGTAAAGGTCATGAGTCCCGCTTGCTCCGCTGACCGTGCAGGTCTTGGTCACCCAGCTCTGCCAGCCCCCTGTATTCTGCACTGCACAGGTGCCGACCAGCGTTCCTGTCGGACTGTCCAGCCGCAGCTCAATATTACCGCCGCTGCCTGCTGACGCTACCCGGGCCTCGAAGGCTGCGGCTCCGGCGCCGAAGTTCACATTTTTGATTTTGAGATAATCGCCGTGATCTATGAAGCCGACATTCATTCCCCTGTCCGTATCTGAGGTGGTCTCGGTCTCTACCCCGGCCGCCCATGCACTGGTCTCGGCTTGTGTTCTGACATAGGGGTTAAGGGTGGCGATGGGCTGCGGCCCGGCGGTTGTCATGTTGATGACCGGGAAGCTTCCGTCCGCGTTGTAGGTGAATTGCTCTACCCCCACTGACCGGGTGAAGCCACCCCCTCCAGGCAAGGCACCATTATGGTAAAAGAAATAGGAGCGGCCTTTGAAGTCGATGATGCCTGGGTGATTCGTGAAACTCCCGCCTTGGGTGGGCATAATGACCCCTCTGTACTTCCACGGGCCGGTAGGCGAAGAGCTGGTGGAATAGGCGATATTCTCTGGAATGCCGCTTGCGGCGTAGACCATGTAGTATAAGCTGCCGCGCTTGTAGAACCAGGGTCCTTCTTCGTAGAGGGTCGGTCTGTCGGCATTGCCGTTTCGCACACCGAAGCTGTCTGTGGTCATAGGCACCTGGACAATACCCGTACTCTGGTTGTAGGAGATCATATCCGGGTTCAGCTTCACATATTTCAGTGTCGGATTCCCCCAGTAGAGATAGGCCTGGCCGTCACTGTCTACATATACCGTAGGATCGATGTCGCCCCAGCTGCTGGAGACGAGCGGCCCTCCGATAGCGTCCACGAACGGGCCGGTCGGGCTGCTGGAGACGGCGACGCCGATGGCGGGCCGTCCGAGCGAAGTGCTTTTTGCCGTGACATAAAAGTAGAATTTGCCGTTGCGCTCAATGACCTGGCTGGCCCAAGCTTCTCCGCTCGACCAGCTAAACGCCTTATAAGATAGCGGTGACCCGTGATCCGTCCAGTTCGCCATGTCCTTGGAAGAATAGACCCTCCAATCATTCATCGTATAGTAGGTCGAGTTGTCTTCGTCATGTCCGGTGTACAGGTAGACCGTATCATTGTATACAAGCGGGGCCGGGTCTGCCGTGTAGATGGTCTGTACAACAGGGTTGTCAGCGAACGATACCGGGGAATATAGCGCCGATGCCAACAAGCCTGCGACAGCAAGGCTGACAAGCTTTTTCATTCTTCCTTCCTCCTCAAAATAGGGTATAAGAGCGCTTTCGCATACAGAGTAACATGGCTCCTGTGAAACAAAAATGTGTTTTCTTTTTATTAAATTGTAAATTTATGTTATTGTTACTGAATCTCGATGGAGCACAAAATGAACGCAAAAAAAATCCGGCATCCCGCCCTGACCTGGGCAAAGAATACCGGACACTGCAGCTAAGCAGCTATTCGGACAAATACTTGATGATTACCATTCCGAAGAAGACCACGGTCATGAAGCCGGTCATTCCGAAGAAACCGGCCAGCAGATCACCGAGATCGTTGCGGGGCTCCTCATTGATATGCTCCCGCGGGTCACGGACCTGTGCGTTGACATTGACGTCCATTCGCTTCTTCCTCCTTGCTGTTGCATGACTGCATGAAGTGGGTTACAGTTATACATGTGAGAGAAGTCATTGACAATTAATGCGCTTTCTTCAAGTATACGAAGATGCAGGGGAGATGTAAAGATAGAAGGGTGATTTTATGATACATATAAGACCTATGGAACCGCAGGAGTATGATTTTCTACTGGATATGCATTATGAGTCCATTCATATTGAACAAGGTAAGCCGCCCAGAAGTGAGCTGCTGAATTCCCCGGGGATTGCGAAGTACAACGAACATTGGGGGAGACAAGGCGACAGGGCGATAATCGCACTGGTGGACAATCAGCCCGCAGGTGCTGCCTGGTACAGGCTGTTTGACGAGACGAACCAGGGCTACGGATTTGTGGATACCACAACCCCGGAATTAGGCGTTGCTATTCGGTCTGACTACAGGCAGCAGGGATTGGGAATCAGGCTAATGGAGGGCATCATACAGCAAGCCGTATCCGATGGATACCCGTCACTTTCGCTCAGTGTTGATCCGGAGAATCAGGCGGCCGTCCGGTTATATAACAAGCTCGGCTTCGAGTATGTCGGGACAGCTGGTACCTCGTGGACTATGAAGCTGAATCTCAGGGACAAAGTTTAAACCGTTAAAAGACAAATTAATTTTATGCAATATAATTTCTCGAAATATATAACAAATGCATTGTATTTATGTTATACTGTGGATGTGTCGGTAATTGATAATCTGGTTATCATATTACATGAAGCATTTTATCCCGCTATGATCTCGGAGTAAATTCTGCGGACTTGGCTCAGGCTATAGAAGCGGAAGTTATTTCGTACAGCTTAAGCTCAACAAAACTTTTTGAGGAGGAACAATATCATGGCTATCGTGAACGTGTCTGACCAATCCTTCGTGAATGAAGTGGAAGGTCAAGGTACTGTAGTAGTAGATTTCTGGGCACCTTGGTGCGGCCCTTGCAAAATGCTTGCCCCAATTCTCGAGGAATTGTCCACCGAGCTGGGTGACGATGTGAAGATCGCTAAATTGAATGTCGATGAGAATCCTGAGACAGCTTCCCGTTTTGGAGTAATGAGTATTCCTACTCTGATCTTCTTCAAAGACGGCCAGCCTGTCGACAAAGTCGTAGGACTGAACTCCAAGGACTCCCTTAAGAATATCGTAGCCAAGCATCAATAATGGGTTACAATCTGCTGTAATCTGGGCCTTGCGGCCCTTCAGACAAAGCGCCTTCGGATTACCGAAGGCGCTTTGTCTGTCCTATAGAAACGGATGTTCTATATTAAGGCTTGAATGTGTAGTACATTCTATTCTAAACTTACCTTATAACCGTGTAGTAACAGGTGGGGGAGAACTTATGGATTATATGGATAATATCCGCAACAAGCTTGCGTTGCTGCCTGATCTGCCCGGCTGCTATCTGATGAAGAATCAAGAGGGTACGATCATCTATGTCGGCAAGGCCAAGGTACTGAAGAACCGCGTGCGCTCTTATTTCACAGGCAGCCACAACGGGAAGACGCAGCGGCTGGTCGCCAATATTGTTGATTTTGAATATATCGTGACATCGAGCAATATGGAAGCACTCATTCTGGAGTGCAATCTGATCAAGAAGCATATGCCGCGTTACAACGTGCTGCTGAAGGATGACAAGACCTTTCCTTATCTAAAAATCACGAACGAAGCCCATCCGCGCCTGGAGGTTACCCGCCGGGTGCTGAAAGATAAAGCTAAATATTTCGGCCCGTATCCGAACAGCTACGCCGCCCAGCAGACCAAGAAGCTGCTCGACCGGATGTATCCGCTGCGCAAGTGCGGGGTGATGCCGAAGGAGGTCTGCCTGTACTATCACATGGGCCAGTGCCTCGCGCCGTGCGAGAAGGAAGTGCCGAAGTCTGCTTACGAAGAGATTATCCAGAACATCTCCTCGTTCCTCGGAGGCGGGCATGACGCGGTGAAGAAGGACCTGCAGAAGAAGATGCAGGAGGCGGCTGAGGAGCTGTATTTCGAGCGGGCCAAGGAGCTGCGCGACCAGATTCAACACATCGATGCCGTGATGGAGAAGCAGAAGATCAATACGGCCGACACCAAGGACCGCGACGTCTTCGGCTATGCGGTGGACAAGGGCTGGATGTGTGTGCAGATTCTGTATATGCGGCAAGGGAAAATGATCCAGCGCCATTCGTCGGCTTTCCCGTTCTACGGAGAGGCGTACAGTGACTTCATGTCTTATGTGACGCAGTATTACAGCGACAATCCCGCGCTGCCGCAGGAGATTCTGCTGCCGGATATGGCAAGTGCCGGCATGGTTCCGCCGGAAGCAGGCGGCACCCCCGGCCAGGGAAGCAGCGGGCTGGTAGCCGGTGGAATGCCGAGCGGCCAGGCGCTGATGGCGGCCTTGGGCGCAGAGGATGAGTCGGAGGCCGGAGAGGTGTCTCACGGAGCGGACGCTGGTGAGGTGCTTGCGGCTGATCCGTCCGGGGCAGCAGGGCCGGGCGCAGCGGCGGAAGCGGCGCGGGAGCAGACGGAGCAGGATGCAGCCGCCGAAGGAACCGTGGATGCGGCCGGAGGCGCCGCCGCCCTGCAGGAATGGCTGGGCATCAAAGTGCTGGTGCCGCAGCGCGGGCTGAAGAAGCAGATGATCGGCATGGCCTGCCAGAACAGCCGGGTCGCGCTGAATGAGAAGTTCCGCCTGATCGAGCGGGACGAGGAGCGCACCTCCGGGGCGGCCAGCAGTCTGGGGCAGAGCTTGGGGCTGGACTCGCTGAACCGGATCGAAGCGTTCGATAACTCGAATATCCAGGGGGCCAATCCGGTCTCGGCCATGGTGGTCTTCATCGACGGCAAGCCTGCCCGCAAGGAGTACCGTAAGTATAAGGTCCGCACCGTACAGGGGCCGGATGATTATGAGACGATGCGCGAGGTGATCCGGCGGCGTTATGAGCGGGTGCTGAAAGAGAATCTGCCGCAGCCGGATCTGATCGTAGTCGATGGAGGGAAGGGCCAGATCTCTTCGGCGATCGATATTCTGCAGAATGAGCTGGGGTTATTCATTCCCGTCTGCGGTCTGGTTAAGGATGACAAGCACAGAACCGCCCAGCTGCTGGTCGGCGACTCCGCCGAGCCGGTCTCGCTCGCCAGGGACAGCCAGGAGTTCTACCTGCTGCAGCGTATCCAGGATGAGGTTCACCGCTTCGCCATTACGTTCCACCGGGAGCAGCGCGGCAAGTCGATGGTCACCTCGAAGCTGGATTCGATTCCGGGCATCGGGGACAAACGCCGGAAGCTGCTGCTGAAGCATTTCGGGTCACTTAAGAAGATCAAGGAAGCCTCCATCGAGGATTTCAAGGTGCTGTCCATCGGCGAGAAGCTGGCCGGTCAGATTCTGGAGGCGCTGAAGGATGAGGAGCCGTCAATCTAAAATGGATTTGAACGGTAACGGAAAAGAAGCCGGCCCCATGTGGGCCGGCTTCTTTGGGTTTGGTTAGGAATGGATGGTATCTTCAGACATCCCGCTAGTCGTCTGGATGGCAGGCCAACGAGGGCTAAATGTAGTCGAAAAACCGACCACATTGGGCGGGCGCGAGTGTGTGGGCGAAATGTAGTCGAAAAACCGACTACATTTTGCAGGGATGAGGCGTGTGGATCAAATGTAGTCGAAAAACCGACCACAGTGGGCATGGTGGAGGCACGTGGATCAAATGTGATCGAAAAACCGACTACATTTTGCAGGGATGAGGCGTGTGGATCAAATGTAGTCGAAAAACCGACTACATTGGGCATGGTGAAGGCGCATGGATCAAATGTAGTCGAAAAACCGACCACAATGGGCATGGTGGAGGCACATGGAGTAAATGTAGTCGAAATACCGATCACAATGGGCGTGACGGAGGCGCATGGATCAAATGTAGTCGAAAAACCGACCACATTGGGCATGGTGGAGGCACGTGGAGTAAATGTAGTCGAAAAACCGACTACATTGCGTTGGGTGGCGCTGTGCGGGCCAAATGTACATAGTAGACTGAACACTATGAGCTGCTGCATAATTAGGTTAATCTTTACTTTCTGCATAAAATCGTTGATTTGTATAATTGCAACCGGTTTCGGTAAAGGGTACGCTTATCTTGAATCTATGAAAACGCTTATAAGAGGAGGATTAAAGAAATGGGATATTCAAAAACAGTAAGACGCAAAAAGGGGATCAATGGGACTGCTCTTTGTCTGAGCATCATCATGCTGCTGAGTCTCGTGCTGGCGCTTCCGCCAGGACCGGCGCATGCTGCGGACTCTTATCTGCTCTCCAAAGACCGGCCGGCGTATGCCTCGGGCACAGAGGGCAATAATACCCCGGATCTGGCGGTGGACGGCAATACGGGTTCAAGGTGGAGCAGCTCATGGGGGACGGACCCGAACTGGATCTATGTTGACCTCGGGGCAACTGCCGCCGTAGACCGCGTGGTGCTCCGCTGGGAAGGGGCTTACGCCAAGGCCTACAAAATCCAGGTATCCGCTGACGAATTGAACTGGAGTGATATCTATTCCACAACTACAGGAGATGGCGGTGTGGATGAGCTTACGCTCAGCGGCACAGGCCGTTATGTCCGGGTATTCGCCACGGAGCGGAACCTGACGCAATACGGCATCTCCCTCTATGAGTTCGAGGTATACGGCACCGGCGGCGTTAATCCTCCTCCGGTGGTTCTGGGGCCGAATGTGGCCTTGAACAAGCCTGTGACGGCTTCATCCTATCAGGTGGCCGATTATCTCCCGGTCGGCTCTACCCTGCCGGAACTGGCGGTGGACGGCAACCTGAACACACGCTGGTCCTCCAACGCTACCGATAATGAATGGCTGAGCGTTGATTTTGGCAGCGTACGTACGCTGGGCCGGGTGATCCTTAACTGGGAGGCAGCCGCCGGCCGGATCTATGATATTCAGGTCTCGAATAACGGAACCTCATGGACTACGATCTACCGGGAGCTTCACGGCGACGGAGGCACCCTTAATCTTCCCGTCTATGCCAGCGGCCGCTATCTCCGGATGAAAGGGATCAGCAGAGCAACCTCCTTCGGGTACTCGATCTTTGAATTCCAGGCCTATGATTATGTGGCAGGCGATCCTAAGCCGGTCTATAACATTCCGGCCCTGCCGGAGCTGACTACAGTGGCCGTGGGTCAAGGCAGTCATGCTGCGAATGACCTCTCGGTGCCCCAGCCCAAATATCCGCAGTATAAATCGGATGCGCTGACTGCACCGCTGCCTTCCAATGACTGGTGGCAGTCCATCATGATCAATCAGCTCGGCAACGGCATTATTACGCTTCCGCTCAAATCGAAATATACCAAGCAGGGCCTCAGCATTCTGAATCCGGGTGCAGGCTACTTAAGCGCCGACGGCAAGGCGCAGGAAGCCGCGGGAAGCCCGGACCTGTACCTGATGGCCGGCAATATTAATACCTCGGGGATGTCGAACCGGATTACCGGTTACGGCGACTGGTCGGCGACGGCCGTGTTAAGCGATGGCGCTGCGGAGAAGCTGAAGACAACGTTCGTCAAAGGCTCGCCTTATCTCTACTCGCAATTCAGTGATCCGTCCAGTCCTGAAGTGTATCTGCCGGCCGGGGCCCGCTTCTTCGACGGCAGCAATAATACGATTCTCGCTGCAGACGGCGCCACCGTTACAGCAGACCATATCGGCATTGCGGTCACCAATTCCAACGGGGCGCCAACGCCTGAAATGGTGACCAGACACTATGGGCTGTATGCGCCGGCCGGTACAACCTTCAAGCGGGTGGGCGCCAAGCTCAAAATTCAGCTGGGAGGAGGCCAGAATTACCTGTCCCTGTCGGCTCTTCCGGCACCGTCCAATCTGAATTATTTCTACCAGCACGGCTATGCCTTCGTGACGGACACGAAGGTGGCCTATACCTTCAACGAGACCACCTCCGATGTCACGACCACCTTCAATGCGGTGACAGAACTCAAGCGTTCGGGCTTCCCGAATACAACGCTGATGGCACAGCTTCCCCACCAGTGGAAGGTTACTACAACACCGCTGACTGCTGTCTCCTTCCCGTCCATCCGCGGAACGATGAAGGTGACAGAGGGCAATTCGTTCGCCACTACGGATAAATTCCACGGCATTGTGCCGCAGTTCACCGAGCCGGGCGATTCTACCTATTCCCGTCAGGATCTGCTGAATTACCTGGTGCTGCTGGATACGGACACCGCGACCAATCTGATGCAGGCCGATGCGTACTGGCAGGGCAAGAAGCTGCATCCGCTGGCCATGGGTGTGCTGATCGCCGATCAGATCGGCAATGAGAGCTACAAGAATCTGTTCCTTTCCCGGATGAAGACGGTGCTTACAGACTGGTATACGTACACCTCGGGGGAAACCGATTATTATTTCGACTACAACTCCGACTGGGGTACATTGAACTATAAAAACAGTGAGTTCGGTGCGAACTCTGGCATCACGGATCATCATTTCACGTATGGCTATTATGTCTTTGCATCTGCCGTGCTTGCCACCTACGATACCGACTTCAGAAATAAATTCAGCGGGATGGTCGATGAGCTGATCAGGGATTATGCTAATCCGTCGAAGACGGATCCGAAGTATCCTTACTTCCGCAACTTCGATCCGTATGAAGGCCATTCCTGGGCCGGCGGTTATGCCGACAATGACAGCGGAAATAACCAAGAAGCGGCCGGAGAGTCACTGTTCGGCTGGGTCGGCCAGTATATGTGGAGCACACTGACCGGCAATACGGCCTTCCGCGATGCGTCCATTATGGGCTTCACCACGGAGCTTAGAGCGGTACAGCAATACTGGTTCAACTACGACCAGGATAACTGGCTGCCCGGCTATACGCATAAAACGGTGGGGCAGATTTACGGAAGCTCGAATTTCTTCGGCACCTTTTTCAATGGGAATCCGGTGTATGTCTATGGCATTCACTGGCTGCCTACAGCAGAATATCTGACCAGCTACGGGTTCGATACGGCTAAGGCGGCCGGATTATACAGCGGCTTCGTGGCCGATAACGGCGGGCCGGAACCGGACTGGTACCATATTGTCTGGCCGATTCAGGCGCTGAGCGATCCGCAGGCTGTACTGAATAAATGGAATCCGGCACTGCCGCAGCAGAACGAATTGTTCAACACGTACTGGTTCGTGCACAATATGGCCACGCTTGGATCACGCACCAAGGACATTTGGGCGGAGAACGGCTACAGTGCAACGGTGTATAAAAAAGGTTCCGCCTACCGTGCGCTGGTCTGGAATCCGACGAATGCGGCAATTACCGTTACGTTCCGCAACAGCGGAGGAGTGACAGGCTCGGCTGTAGTCGAAGCCAAGAAGCTGGTGAAGGTGGACCCTACCAAGGTAACCACCGATACACTGCTTACTCCTCCTATCCTAGGAGCCGATACCACCCAGAACTCAGCCGGCCAACCGATTGAGCTGACGTTCACGGACAATGCGGCCTGGAGAAATGCAATCACTGCGGTGAAGGTGGATGGAGTGACAGCAGCGGCAGTGAATTATACTGTAGAAGCCGGTAAAATCACCCTGAACACCGCGCTGTTCCCCACGGCGAAGACTTACACGGTTACAGTAACAGCAGACGGATATAACGATACTTCGGTGCAGCAGGTCATTACCGGCGGAACACAGCCGTCCGGGAACCTTGCCCTCAATAAGGCAGTCACTGCTTCGGCGAATCCGAAGCAGCCCGCTGCCGGAGCTGTGGATGGAAATGCGGGCACCCGCTGGGAATCGGACTTCAGTGATCCGCAGTGGATTCAGGTGGATCTTGGCTCTGCCCAGACGGTCAGCCGTGTCCTGCTGAACTGGGAGGGGGCATATGCCAAAGCCTACACGATCGAGACATCGGCAGACGGCGCGAACTGGGCAACAGTCTATTCGACAACCACTGGAGACGGGGACATTGACGATGTCAGCTTCACCCCGGTCAACGCTCGGTATGTAAAAGTGAACGGGACTGAACGCGGGACGCCGTACGGGTATTCCTTGTGGGAACTGGAGGTGTACGGGAGCGGCAGCGCCGTGACACCGCAGGCTCCGCCTGTTCTGACAGCCGACACCACCCAGAATGCTGTGGGTCAGCCGATTGAGCTGACGTTCACGGAGAATGCGGCCTGGAGAACTGCAATCACTGCGGTGAGGGTGGATGGAGTGGCAGCAGCGGCAGCGAATTATACCGTGGAAGCCGGTAAAATTAAACTGAATACCGCGCTGTTCCCTAAAGGGAAGACGTATACGATTGCAGTAACAGCAGCGGGATATAACGATGCTTCGGTGCAGCAGGTGATTACCGGCGGCACACCGCCGCTTGTGAACCTTGCGCTGAATAAGGCGGTTACCGCTTCGGAGAATCCGAAGCAGCCCGCTGCCGGAGCTGTGGACGGAAACGAGGGCACCCGCTGGGAATCGGATTTCAGTGATCCGCAGTGGATTCAGGTGGATCTCGGCTCTACCCAGACTCTCAGCCGTGTCTTGCTGAACTGGGAAGGGGCGTACGCCAAAGCCTACACGATCGAGACGTCGGCAGACGGTACGAACTGGACCACGGCCTATTCCACAACAACCGGGGACGGCGGACTCGACGATGTCAGCTTCACCCCGGTCAGTGCGCGGTATGTGAAAGTGAACGGGACGGAGCGCGGCACCCAGTACGGCTATTCTTTATGGGAACTGTCAATCTATTAATGCCCAGGTCAGCGGCACTCCTGTTCTTGCTGGTTCTAAGCAGTCTTAGTGCCTGCTCGGACAGCGGCCGCTCCGAAATTACGCTGCCTGCGGGCCATCCTTCAGCCGTCCCCCTCTCGGAGCTGGCTGCCAAGGTGAAGCCGGTTCAGTTCACCGTCTTTGTGAACTATGACTGGTATACGGCGCCGGACTGGGAGGCCGGGCCGCATAGCCGGTGGATCACCGATCATCTGAAGGTGAAGCTTCTGCCGGTACCATCGAGCGGTGCTGCCGCCCAGAAGCTGAATGCGATGATTGTCTCGGACCAGCTTCCCGATGTGCTGGTTATGGATCGCGGCAAGGATGTGGAACGGCTGCAAAAGGCGGGCAAGCTGGTGGCGCTGGACTCTTATCTGGAGCAATATCCTGAATTCGCCCGGACGGTCGGTGAGAACACGCTGAACATGCTGCGCAGT
The DNA here is from genome assembly GCF_037975415.1 of Paenibacillus sp. FSL M7-0896. Lineage (NCBI taxonomy): Bacteria > Bacillati > Bacillota > Bacilli > Caryophanales > Paenibacillaceae > Paenibacillus > Paenibacillus sp. FSL M7-0896. The sequence continues at coordinate 5,968,537 of NZ_CP150250.1, read as the reverse complement.
GAAGACGGCAGGCTGTACCAGATTCCGAACTGGTATATTAACGGCAGCGGCGGCAGCGGCAACGCCGGTTTCCTGGTGGAGAAGAGAATATACCGCGAGCTCGGCTCCCCTAAGCTTGCGACATGGGATGATCTCGAAGCGTATCTGCAGCAAGTGCAGAGGAAATACCCGGATATTGTGCCGATCGACTTCGGGGAGACCCGGGACGGCTTGGAAATACAGATGATCGGCATGCTGTACAGCGGTGCGGTGGATAACCGGACGCCAAGCTTCATCTCTCCCGGTTCAGGCCAAATCTTCGGTGTGCCCTCCGGCATCCGGCTGACTTCTGTGTACCGGGACCCGGCATTCCTGGAGACGCTGCAGCTGGCGGCCCGGCTGGTCCGTCAGGGACTGACCTCTCCGGATCTGTTGACCGAGACACGGGATCAGGTGCTGGAGAAGCTGAAAAGCGGCCGGATCGCCGTATTCGGCGCTTATGACGCTGTCGTGGAAGGGATCGGCCGGGAAGCGAATAATCAGCTCTCGGCTAAGGACCCGCTGGACGGCTATGAGCTCATCTGGCCGTTGCACCACGAAGGCGTTGATCCCGGCAAGGTCTACCCCTCCGGGTACAATACGCTGGGCTGGAATGTCAATGTCATTACAACCGCTGCCCGGGACCCGGAGGCCATTTTCTCCTATATGAACTGGGCGACGAGTCCTGAGGGGCAGCGTATTCTTTTCTTCGGGCCGGAGGGATTGTTTTATGATAAAGTAGAGGATGGAGTTCCCATTCCAAATGATTCCTATATTGGACGTGACTTGAAATGGTATGATGATCTGAAGATCGGAGAATTCAACTGGTACGGTAATACTTCATACATTGATGCTGCCAAAGCACAGCGTGAGAAGCTGCTGCCCGCCGGAGCCCGGGACTGGACGACCCTTGGACAATCCAATATAACGTTCAAGACTTCGATGAACATCACCGAATTCTCTAATCTTGACCCGGCGCCTGCCTCGGAAGAGGGGCTTATTCTGCAAAAGCTGAGGGATCGATATGCGCAGGTGGTGCCCCGGATGATTTTTGCGGCAAGTGATGAAGAGCTCCGGGAGCTGCTTAAGGCAGCAGACAGGGAAGCATCGGACCTGGGCTATGACAGGCTGCTGGCCTGGAAGACCGGAGTGTGGCAGAGCAATCTGAAGAAGATCAAGGATTACACACCAGAACAATAAACGTTTGGAGAAGAAGAGGGATACGTTATGTACCCTCTTTTCCGCATGAAGGAGTGCTGGTTGCGATGTACAGAGCTGTCTTGGTAGATGATGAGAATTATGACCTGGAGGGGCTGCGCTGCCTGATTCCCTGGAGTGAGCTTGGGATTGAAGTGGTCTGCAGTGAGAGCAACCCGCTTGCCGCTCTCCAATATATCGAGAATCATGAGATTGATCTGCTGATTACAGACATCCGGATGCCGGCGGTTTCCGGTATGGAGCTGTCCCGCCTGGCGCTGGAGCTGAACCCGGGGCTCAAAATCGTGTTCATCAGCGGCTACCAGGAATTTCATTATGCGAAGCAGGCACTCGACTTGAAGGCCCATGCCTACGTTCTTAAGCCGGTTGATGATGAGGAGCTGATCGGTGTACTGCGCACGGCTACCGCCGAGCTAGAGCTGGAACGGAGCAGGGGCCCGGAGGACGGCGGGATGATCGCTTCCTTCGATTTCATCAAAAATGATGTGCTGCAGCATCTGCTGGAGGGCAGCATTGACGGGGCTACGCTGGGCGCCTTCCTGGACCGGTATCCGCTCGATTTGGCCTTCTCCAGCGCTTCTGCGGTGCTGATTGAGGCCGATGATGTTCTGATGCGGGTGCAGGAGCAGCCGGAGGATGTCTATGCCGGTCTGGACCGGCTGTTTCAATACATCGGGACAGAGATTGACGCCGCCGCTGCCGGGAAATGGTGCCGGTTGAACCGTTCACAGCTCGGTTTCGTCTATACCGGGCAGCGCTTGACGCTGGAAGAGCAGCTTCAGCAGCTGGTGCAGAAGGTCCGTGAGCACACGGAGTATACGATCACTGTAAGTTATGGAGCAGAGGTGGGGTCTCCGGAAGGACTGGCCTCCTCCTTTTCCCAGGCGAAGGCTTATATGAACGGCAAAATGTTCATCGGCAAGAACAGGGTGATTCCGCCGGTGATGAGCAAGCCGGGTATGGTTCAGGAGATCAAGGAGCTGAGCGTTGTCCTGGAGGGGATGTTCGGGGCCATGGCGGCCTACAGGCTGGCTGATATTTGCGACTGCCTCGACGAGCTGTTCGAGATGGCGGCGCTGTTCGAGCATCCGGTGAAGGTCTATCATTTCTCTATTCATATCGTTACCCGGCTGGAGGCTTACCTGGGGACACTCAACGAGACCTACGAGAGTCTGCAGCAGATGGACGTTATTCATCATCTGGAGACCGTTGACGATATCAAACGCTGGCTCCGGTGTACCTTGTTTGAGATTTCCGAGCTTCTGTTCATGAAGAAGCAGCACAAGAACCGCCGGCTGATGGAGCGGATTGAAGCCTATATCCGGGAGAGGCTGACAGAGAATCTTACCTTGCGGGCGGTAGCTGCCCATTTTGCCTATTCGCCGAATCATCTCGGGGTCCTGTTCAAAGAGCACACGGGGGAGAGCTTCAATGAGTATCTTGTGCGGCTCCGCATGGAGAAGGCGATTCTCCTGCTCGATCAGCCTCAATACAAAATTTACGAGGTGGCTGATAAGGTTGGCTACAAGAACATTGCTTATTTCAGCAGGCAATTCCGGGAGTTTTTCAATATGACCGCAGCCGATTACAGAAAGCAGAGCTGATCCGGCATGCAGATGAAGCGTGCGAAATCCTTATACATTCCCATAAGCTACAAGCTGCTTATTTCTTATCTGCTGCTGGTGCTGACACCGATCATCGCGATCGGCAGCTATGCCTACCTGTCGTCTGTGCGTTCCACCGAGCAGCATACCAGAAGCAATCTGGAGGTGGCTGTCAGGCAAATGGCCAGCAACGTGGATTTCCGGCTAAAGGATATGGTCCGCAGCACCGATGAGCTGTATGCAGACCAGACCCTGGCGCGTTATCTGGCAGGCTATCATTCCGGCTGGGAGAGATACAGCATTATGTCGCAGTATATCCTCCCCAGGCTGAAGAATGCGGCGAATCTGCCGGACCCGGAGGTCGAGCTCTCCGTCTATGTAAGCAATCCTGATGTCGGGGAATTCTATTACAACGATAGTGCAGCAGAAGATGTCCGGAAGTACTCTTTGTTTCATATGGAACGCATTGAGGATGAAGCGTGGTACAGAAGGCTCGATCTGCATTACGGCTCCAGTGCATGGCGGCAGACGGGCAATGACAAGGCGGATGGCAGCATCTCCTACCTGCGGCCCCTGATCAACTACGATACCCTGCAGCTGAATGGTCTGATCAAAATGACGGCGAATATGAAATACATCTTCTCTGATGCAGTCTCGGGGCAGCTGGGCGAGGACAGCATCCTGTTCATCGTGGATAACGCAGACCGCCTGCTGTTCACAAGCTCCCCGAACGGGGTTATCCCTGAGCCGCTGGCTTCAGCCGCTTCAGGTTATATTAAGCAGCCCGGTTCTTATATGCAGATCAAACAGCCGGTTACCAATATGCCGGCCAGTGTAGTAGCCTGGATTCCATATGCTTCGCTGCAGAAGAATTCACAGCAGGTCCGCAATGTGACCATCGGCATCTGTCTGGTTACCCTGGTGCTGCTCTTTCTGATCAGTCTGGCGATGTCCCAGTATTTCTCGCGGAGCTTCCAGAAGCTGGTGTCTTCCCTGAAATCTTTTCAGGAAGGGGACTTCCACAAGCGGATGCCGGTCCGGGGCAATGATGAGTTTGCGGAGATCGGCAGTGCTTTTAACGAGATGGCTTCAACCATTCAGCGGTTAATCGATGAGGTCTATGTCGTCAGTCTGGAGAAAAAGGAGACCGAGCTGCAGGTGCTGCATTCCCAGATGAACCCGCATTTCCTGTATAACACCTTCTCTTCCATCAGCCGGATGGCCAAGCTCGGGGAGATTGATAAGCTGCATGAGGTCATCCGTTCACTGGCCCGGTTCTACCGGCTGACGCTGCACCGGGGGGAGATGATTATTCCCGTGGAGCAGGAGCTGCAGATCGCGGAATCGTATCTCGACATTCAGCGGATCAAGAATGCGGACCGGATTCATGTCGCCTATGCTGTAGCGCCGGAGGTGCTGGAGAGCGAGAGCGTGAAATTTATTCTGCAGCCGTTTGTGGAGAATGCGCTGGAGCATGCCTGGTATGACGATGAAATCTCCCTGGTTATCCGTGCTTACATGGAAGAGGGTGATGTGGTCTTTGAAGTGGAGGATAACGGGCTGGGGATGAAGGAGGAGCTGATCGGACAGATTCTTGAGCCTGCGGGCCAGGGGATCGGCTATGGCATCCGTAATGTGGACCAGCGGATCAAGCTGCAGTACGGCAGACCGTATGGCGTAGCTATTCACAGCTCTCTGGGCGAAGGAACGCTGATCCGGCTCCGCTTTCCTTACCGTCCGTATCATTCTGTGCCGGAAGAGTCATGACAGCTATAGCTATACAGCAGCAGCGGCTGCGCTTTCCCTGATCAGGAGGCGCAGCCGCTGCTGGTGTTTATGGAGTAGAGAAAGGTTCTACCGGCTTCGGCTCCCGTGGAGGATTGAAGCGGTATACCAGATAACCGACGATGAACGGCAGGATGATGGTCACGATGCCTGCCCCTACATTCACCTTATCCTGCATGAAGATTAGCGTAGCCCCCATCAGGATGCTGTCGAATACCACATGGCTGAACATCACCGCGATGAACCCGTACCGGATGAAAATATAACTGAACAGGAGGCCGATGACCGTCAGCTCAATCGGCCGTGAGATGACGGGATAGATCGGGTAGAGCGTATGTCCGAGTGCCCAGATCAGGGTCGTGATCAGTGAAGCGATGAGCGTATTCTTAACCAGCTTCTTCAGCATTCGGATCCCGAACAGACGGTAGACCGCCTCTTCCGAGAGCCCGGCCAGCCAGGCGACAATCGGCAGGAGCCAGGCATACTTCATGTTGTAAGGCGACTGGCTGGCATCTGTGGTGGACCAGTTATCCAGCGTATAGGACAGAATAATGAACATGACGGTCTGTACGCCAAGCAGAATGAAGGCCCAGATATAACCAGCCTGGATACTCTTCAGTACATAGTGGCCGTAGCCGGGCTCGGAGGCCCGGGGCCAAGGATTCAGCTTCTCCTCAGAGCGCCACAAGCCGTCCCCTCCAACCAGGGAGAAGTAGAGCAGAAGCGACATCAGCAGACTGTACAGAACGTAGATGATGAACATGACTACGGCTGTAACTCTGGCTTCAGCGCTGCCGCTGCCGGATTCGGATACCACATTGTAGCTGCTGACCATCATGATCAGGAAATGGACGGAGCTCAGGAAAATTCCGCGTTTCCAGGAAGTATGCTTCCTGCGCAGAATGCCGTAGATCATCGCCAGGATACCGAGCAGCAGTGTAGGCAGGCCGTAGCCGAACAAGGTGAGCTTCTTGGCAAGCGAGGTCTGCCCGTCCACATAAGTATCATGCCAGGCGGGAGCCGAGAATCCGGCACGGAAGTACGAGACCTCGCCGTTCAGATAATTGAATTGGTACTTAAGCGGTAATTCACCTATGGTGACGGAGTTGTCGGAATAGACAAGCCCGTATCCATCAAGGTTAGCCTCAATCTTCAGCTTGGCAGGATTGGCCCCCCAGAGCTTCAGCCAGGGAAGGGCGAGCCTCTCTTTTGCCTCCAGGCTCAGATCCGGTATGCTGCTTACAGGATTGGCAGTATCGTTACGTTTGGTTGCCGCCGTGGGCCGCTCCCCGTAATTCAGCCCGGACGCAGCGTCGGCATCGGCGCCAACAGCAAAAGCCACAGGCTCGCCGGTATACATATTGAGATCGACTGCCAGCCGGGCTGCCGCCTCTCCGGACGTATAGAGCACCGCATGGTACACATCGAACGGATAACGCTGGTCCAGCTTATTCTTGGAATAGTCCGGAAGCAGCTTCTCACGGGACATATAGCCGTAGAAGGAAGAGTCCGTCTTGTATAGGATCACCCATTCATCTCCGGCTGCGGCTTCATAGCCGAGCTGCCCAGCAGCGAATGCGGCGGCCTTCTCCCGGATTTCGCTTTTGCTGAGAATGGCTGTATCCCCGTCTGAACTGGAGAGGAGCTGTGGAGCGATCTGGAACATGACAAATAGAATGAGTCCTAGAATTCCGGCTAGGATAAGTTTGGTAGTAAGGGGCCGCTGATGCAGGGGCTGGCCGACGGGATTCATGGAACGCCTCCTTGAAATAAAATGCTCTCATCCATCCATTATAGTATTACATGCCGGGCAGGTACAAAGAAATGCCTTATTATCCTTTTACGTGAAGAAGTCCCGGCTTATGCTTAAAGGCTTGTTATTTTTGTCTTCTTATCAAAATGAGTCTTTGTGAAGTTAGGCAATAACGTATATAATTTTGTATGCTTATCTGATACTGACCGATTCGTAATTTCTAATATGGAACCCTGAAAGGATGAGAAGTTTGGCGTCACCGTCTTCCAAGATCACCGGCTTCCGATTCCTGAAGCTGGCTCCTCCGCAAATCCTGGTGCTGAGCTTTGCTGCGGTCATCCTCATCGGCACGCTGCTGCTTATGCTTCCGGTATCCAGCGTACCCGGTCAGCCGCTCCGCTTCATGGACGCGCTGTTCACAGCCACCTCTGCCGCCTGTGTGACCGGACTGGCTGTAGTGGATACCGGTACCCATCTTACGGCCTTCGGACAAGCGGTCATTCTGGTGCTGATCCAGATTGGCGGGCTCGGGTTCATGACGATGGCCACGCTGTTTGCGCTGGTGTTCAGGCGCAGAATATCACTGCGTGACCGGCTGATTCTTCAGGAAGCCATGAATCAGAGCTCGATGGAAGGGATTGTGCGGCTGATCCGCAAGGTGCTGCTCTATTCCCTGGTCATTGAAGCTGCGGGAGCGCTTCTCCTGTCCATCCGCTGGGCGGTGGATATGCCGTTTGGCCGCGCGGTCTACTACGGGGTGTTCCACGCGGTGTCGATGTTCAATAACGCCGGATTCGATCTGTTCGGCGGGCATGATCATAGCTTAATCAGCTATGTCGGAGACCCGGTCATTAACCTGGTCGTTATGTTCCTGATCATCTCCGGGGGAATCGGATTCATCGTAATCTCCGATCTGGCCGACTTCCGCCGCACCCGGCGGCTGTCGCTGCACAGCAAGGTGGTGCTGTCGATGACAGCCGGACTGATTGTGACCGGAATGGTGGTCATCTTCATCTTCGAGTTCACCAATTCGCGGACCCTGGGACCGCTGAATCTCGGGAGCAAGCTATGGGCCTCCCTGTTTCAATCGGTGGCACCGCGTACAGCAGGTGCCAACACACTGGATATCACGGGACTGCGTCAGGCCACTCAGTTCTTCATCGTGATCCTGATGTTCATCGGCGCTTCCCCGGGCTCTACCGGCGGCGGCATTAAGACCACAACCTTCACGCTGATGATCGGAGCTGTAATCTCCATGCTGCGCGGCCGCGAAGACATCGTGCTCTTCCGTTACCGGCTGGCTCAGGAGCGCGTGTTCAAGGCACTAACCATTACGCTGCTGGCGCTGCTGCTGATCGTTACGGTATCGATGATGCTCTCGACTACAGAGGGGCTGCCTTATCTGATGATTCTGTTCGAGACAATCTCAGCGTTTGCCAATGTCGGACTGAGTCTGGGACTGACCCCGGAGCTGACGCAGGTCGGCAAGATTCTGATCTGCCTGACCATGTTCGCCGGACGGCTGGGACTGCTGACGCTAGCGTATGCGCTCGGTCCGAGACAGGGTAAACCATTATATAAATATCCGGAAGGCAAAATGATAATTGGATAGGGGAATCAAGTCATGAAACCACAGCAGTTTGTTGTAATCGGCCTGGGCCGCTTCGGCTCAAGTCTGGCACTGGAGCTGATGTCCATGGGCTACGAGGTGCTTGGCATTGACCACCAGGAGGAGCGGGTGGAGGAGATGACCGGACGGCTGACGCATGCAGTCATGGCAGATGCTACGGATGAAGGGATTATGCGTTCACTCGGGGTGCGTAATTTCGACTGCGGCATTGTGGCGATCGGCGATAATATGGAGCGGAGTATTCTGGCCGCGATTCTGCTGAAGGAGCTGGGCGTCAAGCAGGTGGTCGGCAAAGCCATCTCCATTCTGCATGGCCGCGCGCTGTCGAAGCTGGGGGTAGACCGGGTGATTTTCCCGGAGAGGGATATGGGTATCCGTGTGGCTCATCAGCTGGTGACGCCGAATCTGCTCGATTATATCGAGATCTCCAAGGATTACAAGGTCGTTGAGCTGACGGTGCCCGCTTGCATGAACGGCAAAAGCCTCTCTGAGCTGAACACCCGCGCCAAATACGGCTGCAGCATCATTGCCCTGAACCGCGAGGATGGCATCATCGTTGCCCCGACTGCGCATGATCATGTGCATCAGGGAGACATCATGGTGGTGATCGGCTCCAACGACAGTATTGAGGAGTTTGAGGATGAAGCGGTGAATGCGGAGTAAGGATTTCAGCCAGGCAGCCTATCCCGATAAAAGAAAGCTAAAAACGCCCGGATGGCAATGCATCCAGGCGTTTTTGCTGTTTCGGCGTAAGCCTGCAGCCGCACATTAGAACGCCTGTACACCAGCCTGTAACATGCCGCGCGGGGGTTGAAAAATTTTCCTATACACATATGTAAAATGTATCCTGAAATGATAAAATAAAATATTGTAAGCGGTAACATAGAAATCCTTAGGGGGATACGTGATGAAAAAAACACCGATGATCCTGCAGCTGGCGTTGATTCTATTCTGCATTATGGCTATTCCTACAGCAGTCCTGACCTGGTACAGCGGGTCGCAGATTATACAGAACTCTGAAGCGGCTATCGGGGAATCCACGCTGGCCGGGCTTAATGCCAACCGCAGGCTGAACGAGAACGCGCTGGCTAATCTGGCCCAGGATACGTCGCGTCTGGCGGCGACGAATATTTTTGACCGTATCCGCAGCTTCGAGACCTACGATGAGATTAACGCCAACTATAACAATGTAAGTCTGGCGTTGTCTGTCACCAAGGAATTGCTGAACCTGAACCGCCGGGTGGACGGTGTGTACTCTTCATTCTTTGTCCTGGAGGATTCGGATTATGTCTTCTCTACCGACAGCAGCATCACGACGCTTGCCCGCTATGAGCCTATCGGATGGATTACTGAAGCGCTTAAGGGACGCAGGGGGATCAGCGGGGTATGGGTGCCCCGTAAGCTTGCGTCGGGCGAGAACGTGGTGTCTTATGTGTACCCGCTCAACCGCCTGTCCACCACCACCAGGGGAGTGATTGTCGTCAACATGAAGGAGAGCCAGATCGGCAAATATCTGCATGCTACCGAGGTGGGTGACAGCAACTACCTGCTGCTGGACGCTGCGGGTACGGTGATCTCCTTCAATGACCGGTCCATGCTGCTCTCCGACAGCCGTAAGCTGCCGTTCTTACAGGAGATTCTGAATCAGGAAGCCAGTGAAGGCTACACCTTCCGCAAGCTGGAGGGCAAACGGACGGTGTATGCCTGGAGCCGTTCCTCCTTGTCCGGGTGGTGGAATGTCAGCTGGAGCTCCATGGATGAGCTGATGACCAAATCCAGAGAGATGCAGGGGAATATTATTCTGCTGACAGGGGCGATCATTGTACTGGGGACGCTGCTGGCCATCTTCCTTGCCACCTGGTTATCCAGGCCCCTGAGGCAATTGGTGCAGACGATGCGCTCGAAGATTGATGTTGGCGTAGTGAACAAGAATGAGCTGGCCTTCCTGGATCTGGCCTTCAAAAGGATGCAGGAGGAGGAAGAGAGCCTGTTCCAGCTGCTGCAGGAGCGCGAACAGGATACCCGCAGTCTGGCCGTACACCGTCTGCTGCGCGGTGAGATTCCGCCGCGGATCACGGAGGTTTTTCCGCATGCCTGTTATAGAGTGGTGGTGGTCTCCATCGACCAATATAGAAGATACGTGGGCCATACCAATGGGGAGACGCGCAGTTATCACCGGTATTTGCTGAGTGCCAAGTATGAGAATGTTTTCCCTGAGGGGCTGGTGGCCCGCTGTGTCTACCATAATGAGGGCTGTACAGTGATTGTACTGAACTTTGCTCCGGAGGAGGGGGAGGCGCATAGTACTCTGATTCATCAGGCGCTAGAGGAGATCCGCGATCAGTCTCTTGAGCTGCTGGAGCATTCGGTCACGATTGGGGTGAGTGAGCGGACGGATGCTCCGGAGAGGGTGGCGCTGCGGCTGTTCGAAGCGATGGAGGTGATTAAGCGCAGGATGATCAAGGGGGCCGGAAGCATCATGTACTGGCATGACGGGGAGGATAACAGCCGCAAGTATGTTGACTCTGAGAGCAGCGAGCGGCGAATTCTGAATTTCCTGGATGCCGGCGACCTGGTGGGAATCTTCAAGGAGCTGCAGAGCATCCGCAGCCAGATCTCCGCAGAGGATAATATCTCCTACGATAATATTATGTTCATCTATCATCAGCTGATGGGCGCGACGATCAAGCATCTCCGGGAGAACCACCTCGGAACCGGAAGGATGATTATGGGCCGGGGCAACGTGTATTCGATTCTCGCCGCGATGGATACGCTGGATGAGCTGGAGGAGTACCTGTATGATTTCTACTGTGAGATTGTACAGAGCCTGGATCGGAGCACCCATGAGACCAATTATGCGCAGCGGATCATGGAGTACCTGAAGCAGCACTACCGCGAAGAGATTGTCTTCGAGGACATGGCCAAGCAGATTGGCATCAGCTACTCCTACATGCGTAAGCTTGTCTATGAGCAGACCGGCAGCAGCATGATTGATTTCGTCAATCAGCTAAGGATCGAGCAGGCGAAGGAGCTGCTGCTGGATTCGGGGCTGACAATCAAGCAGATTGCCGCAGAGGTTGGTTATGCCAATGTGCAGAGCTTCAACCGCTTTTTCCGCAAGTATGAAGGCATGCCGCCAAGCGGCTACAAGTCAGCGAAGAGCAAGAGTTCCTAGAAGCTCACAGATGGCCATAGAAACCTATAGAAACCTATAAAAGCCCATAGAAACCCGTAGAAACCATTAGAAACCCATCCCCGGCGGACCGGTAACTCGTTTCAAGGATCTTGGTTTTTCGGCTTGTCGGTGGAAAGTGGGCAGGCGGTGGAAATGAGAGGGATAAATCCCTCTAATGGTGCTGAAAGTGGGTGGATGTGAATCCCGGGAAAGTTGGCTAAACGAGCGAATGAGGAGCACAAGTGCCCCTGAATCCCGGGAAAGTTGGCTAAACGAGTAAATGAAGAGCACAAGTGCCCTTGAATCCCGGGAAAGTTGGCTAAACGAGTAAATGAAGAGCACAAGTGCCCTTGAATCCCGGGAAAGTTGGCTAAACGAGTAAATGAAGAGCAGAAGTGCCCCTGAATTCCAGGAAAGTTGGCTGAACGAGTAAATGAAGAGCACAAGTGCCCCTGAATCCCGGAAAAGTTGGCTAAACGAGTAAATGAAGAGCACAAGTGCCCCTGAATCCCGGGAAAGTTGGCTAAACGAGTAAATGAAGAGCACAAGTGCCCCTGAATTCCAGGAAAGTTGGTTAAACGAGTAAATGAAGAGCACAAGTGCCCCTGAATCCCGGGAAAGTTGGCTAAACGAGTAAATGAAGAGCACAAGTGCCAATGTCATTAAGATAAGTTCAAAGATAAGTTTGGAATTAATAAAGAGAATCCAAAACGGTATGGGGAAACGTCCTATGCCGTTTGTTTTTGGTGTAAGGAAGGAAAAAAGCGCATAGCAAACAAAGCGGATGGAAGATCCACTTAAAAAAATGTTCATGCGAACCGAATTATGCTACTCTGTAGACGAAGCTAATGGCGGATTTGCTACGTATTCTGCGTGTATTCCTTTGCCCAGGACGGGTGAGACGAATCGGCAAAATATTTTTGCGAATCAAAGCTTCCACATCAGGCGGGGGTCCATCACCCTTGGAGCGCAGGAAATGTCTACAGACGTGAACGGCTACCGTGAAGTTGACTTGGTAGAGGTGCCGTTTATCCTTTTGGGAAATGACTACGTGCGAGGTAATCATTTCAGCGAAGTTGTAGAGGATCATTCTTGCGAATATCTCTTGGGTAATGGACTCTTGCTTTTTTGCGTGAAAATGGGTCAAACCAATGGTGTATTTCAAAGCCCGGAAAGAGGTCTCAATGCCCCATCGCAGATGATACAGATCCCGGAGTTCATCCGGTGAGAATTCAGCAGTAGACAGATTGGTAATGACGGTTTCATAATCGCCACTGGGCAGGAGGAAACGAACCACCCGAAAGGAAATGGGGTAAAACAAGTTCTCTTGCATGTCCAGAAAATCAAAGCTAGAGGTAGCCGGAAGAACTTTATAGATTTCGGGGCGATTCCTGAACTCTTTTGTTTGTTTTTTAGTCAGCGTCAGGTGAATCTCCTGATCAAACGCTCCGTCCAAGGTCAAGTGCAAACCCGAAAGAATACCATTCGAATGCAAATCCTTGACGCGTATGACGTAATTCCATCCTTTCCGTTCCAGATGTGCGAACGTATTATAGCTTTCAAATCCTCGATCCCCCGTCACAAGGACGTTACCCTGAATGGGGGAGCGATCCACCATTGTGGCCAGTGCCCTTCCTTCGTTGCGGAACTTTCGAGGTTGAACAATGGCATCCACATAAAGCCGGTTACAGAGGTCATAGGCTGCGTTCAAGTGCAGAAGGTTAAAGCCTTTCGAATGTGGCTGACTTTGAGAATAGGTCAACGGGTCCGCAGGATCTGTTGCAATATGCAGATCGGAACCGTCAATGGCCAATAATCGATAGCCTCGATAATCCTTGAATTCTGTATGGGACGCGGTAAAGGTGTGAAACAAAGATTCGACCGCAGACGGCAAAATTTTATTTCTTTGCTGAACAAAAGCAGAAGAAGTTGCGGTGTTAACGTCATAGCCCTGCGATTCCAACAGTTCCTTATAGAGGCTGTTGCCGCCCATAAAGATCAGGGTTTGCATAACCGTTTCAAACGGTAGTTTTTTCGTTCGGGTAAAATCCTTTCCCGGGTTTCTGACGTAAGGCGCGGGGGCAGCCGCCATCTCACGGATGAGAGATGTCAGTCTGTCTTTCAGCGAATTTGCATAAGCATTCATTGGCGTAACCTCCTCGTTTTTTCAAGGGGCTTCGCCACACGTTTTCTACGGATTGTCAAGATTTTTTTTGTGCAAAAAAAGAGCAGGCTATCTTTTCGATAACCTGCCTTTTTTTCTTGTTTTGGCTCTATATCTTAACTTAATGACATTGGCACAAGTGCCCCTGAATTCCAGAAAAGTTGGCTAAACGAGTAATTCAGGAGCACAAGTGCCCCTGAGTTCGTGGAAAGTAGGAGTGTTCAAATCTATATTAGTCAAAAGCGTGCGGGGCGAGCAACAGTAGCTCCCTAATCATTCCTGATAGCTCTCATAGCTCCCGAATCGCTCCCTGTTAGCTATCATTGCTCCTTGATCGCTCCCTCATCACTCCCTCATCGCCCCAATCACTCCAATCTCCCCTGGCCCCATCCCTCGCCATGCCTTTCTATCCGACTTGTACCTGCTCCCCTCCAAATTGAAAGCGCTTTATTAATTTTGGGAATGCCTATCAGTTTTGATTATTCTCCTGCGGCTGAGGCCAGGAGTGCCGGGCGGCAATCAATTGGCAATCAATTGTGATAGGTGATCATCAATACTCATGATATTCAAGACCCGGCAAAGGCGGTAGCATAGGAGCCAGGCCGGAGAATAATAGCCGGAAGCCGGCAAGAGAATTCAAGGCAGGAGGTGAATATGTTGAAAGCTGCAAGCGCTTCACAAACGAATCACAGTCCTTTATTAAGAAGGAAACAGGGATTCAGCTATTATTTACAGCGGGATTGGCAGCTCTATCTGCTGGTGATGCTTCCGCTGGCTTTTGTCATCGTATTCAAATATTTGCCCATGACCGGACTTGTAATCGCCTTCAAGGACTATAAGATCGCCAGAGGCTTCTGGGGCAGTGAATGGGCCGGACTGCAGGTCTTCCAGGACCTGTTCGCCAAGCCTGACTTCATCCGGGCCGTCCGCAACACCCTGCTGCTGAACGTGCTTGACCTGTGCTTCAGCTTCACGATGCCGATTGTGCTGGCTCTGCTGCTGAACGAGATCAAGAGTGTACGGTTCAAAAGAATCAATCAGACGGTGCTCTATTTGCCCCACTTCCTGTCCTGGGTCATTATCGGAGCCATCGCCTATCAGCTCCTTAGTGAAGGGGGCGGCGTTGTCAATAACCTCATAGAGCTGATGGGAGGCACCCGGATTCCGTTCCTGCAGCAGGATACGAATTGGCTCATTAGCTATCTCGTGATCGGGGTCTGGCAGAGCATGGGCTGGGGCACGATTATCTATCTGGCGGCGATGAGCGGGATCAACCCTGAGATGTATGAAGCGGCTACGGTGGACGGGGCAGGCCGCTGGAGAAAGGTATGGAATATCACCCTTCCATCGATCCGGGCAACGATTGTGACGCTCTTGATTATGGCGCTGGGCAAAGTAATGGACGGCTCCTTCGAGCGTATCTATGCGCTGCAGAATAAGGCCACCACGGAGTTCACCACCACCATACCGGTCCTGGTGTACCGCTGGGGGATTGAGAGCGGTAATTTCAGCCGGGCGACCGCCATCGGATTATTCCAGTCCGTCATCGGGATTATTCTGGTCATTTCCGCGGACCGCGTAGCCAAGAAGCTTGGCGAGGATGGGATTTTGTAGAAAGGAGAGGAACCATGAAAGCCATAGCCGGAGGCACTGCCGCACCCCATAAAGCACGTATCGATATCTGGGAAACGCTGATCCGCCTCGTCATTATTATCATCTCATTGATCTGCCTGCTGCCGTTCATTCATGTCGTATCGAAATCGCTGAGCTCTGACTCCTTCGTCATTGCCAACAAGGTCTTTCTGTGGCCGCAGGGTTTCACCATTGAAGCGTATAACAAAATCTTCGCGGATGCCAGTATCCTCCGTTCGCTGTACATCTCGGTCATCGTGACTGTGCTGTTCACCATTCTGGGCATGATCCTGACCATCTGCGCCGCCTATCCGCTGTCCAGAACCCAGTTCAAGGGGCGCAGGGTGATCACCTTTATCTTCCTATTCACCATGTACTTCAGCGGGGGCATTATCCCCGACTATATGAACATCAACAATCTGGGGCTGATGGATACCATCTGGTCGCTGGTACTGCCCCTCTCCTTCAGTGCCTTCAATCTGCTGATTATGAAAACCTCGCTGACCAGCGGCATTCCCGTCAGTCTGGAGGAATCTGCGCGGATCGACGGTGCCGGGCATTTCCGGATTCTGTTCAGCATTGTGCTGCCGTTATCCAAGCCGATTATGGCGACACTCGCTCTCTTCTATGCAGTGGGACGCTGGAATGCTTATCAGGACGCATTGTTCTATATCAAGCATGAGACCTCGCTCCGGCCGCTTCAGCTCAAGCTGTATTATCTGGTCATTCAGGCAAGTGAAAGCTTCCAGCTGGAGGCCAGCCAGGTGCAGCTCAGCAATCCCGAAGTCCTGAAGGCGTCAGTCGTTGTATTCGCTACCTTGCCTATCCTCTGTGTGTATCCGTTCGTCCAGAAATACTTCGTTCAAGGTGTTATGCTCGGAGCCGTCAAGGAGTAATCCTGCGTCCCTGGTATATAGTCATTCTTTGGAATTACGAAAATTCAAAAAATGGGGGAATTGCGATGAGTAAAAGAAGCGTGTATTCGTTAATGATGGCATCCGTCATGACGGCCGGCCTGCTGGCCGGGTGCTCCGGGGGAAATAACACCAAGGATACAGCCGAATCCAGCAGTAAGCCGGCCGAGACTGCCGCTGCTACGAACCAGACCGAAGGGGCCTATCCTGATTATTCCAAGGGCTTCGAGAAAAAAGTCTCACTCGACATTCCGGTCTATGAGCGTGCCTATGAAGGCTGGAACGTGTCCGATAACTACTATACCCGCTGGGTGCAGGCGGAGTTCGGCGACAAATATAATATAGAGGTTAACTATGTGCCGATCACCCGCTCCAAAGAAGTAACGGATTTCGAGCAGCTCCTGGCTTCGCACAAGGCTCCGGATATTATTTTCCACTATGATATGCCGCAAGCGCTTACTTATTATGGCGAGGATGTGATGCAGCCGCTCGACTATGCAGAGATCCAGAATTATGCGCCGACCTACTGGAAGAACATGGGTGAGACGATTGAACAGTATGGTACCGTGGACGATCAGAAGACCTTCTTCTTCGCTGCCCGCCCTGAAGCCGACAACTTCGTCAACATTATCCGCAAGGACTGGGTGGAAAAGGTAGGCATGAAGGTTGAGGATCTGACCTCGCTCGAGAAGTATAACGAGATGCTGGCCAAATGGAAGGAAGCCGGACTCGGCGTAAGCGGCGGCAATCTGCTGCAGAACTTCTTCAACTTCAACTATCCGTTCCGCAAATGGCCGGTGGATGCGAAATATCGTGCGCTGTATTCCGATCTCAGTGTGGCCGATCTGACTACGGAGGAGACTGAGGCTTACCTGCGGAACCTCAATTATCAGTATAACAATGGCCTGATTGATAAGGAATTCTATCTGCGCAACGATGAACCGAAGATTAAGGCTGAATTCGTGGCAGGCAAAACCGGCAACTTCGGTTTCTATCTGGCGAACAACACTGATGTTTTTGCGGCTACGCTGCAGAATAACCCGGATGCCGAATTTGCTGTGGTGCCTCCGTATGCGGGAGTTCCGGAAGGCAACAAGCCTCAGGGACGCGCTTACTGGCCGTTCGGCTTCATTATGGGAATTAACTATGAATCCACGCCGGAAGAACGCGCAGCCGTGTGGATGTATCTGGAATGGCTCAGCCAGCCGGAGAATCTGTTCAAGTTCCAGAACGGGATCGAAGGGGAGAACTATACGCTTGACGCAGACGGCATTGCGCTGAAGAACCCGGATTATAAGGGCGAAGCGGTGCTGGCACAGAACAATAACAAGGACTATTGGGGTCTGGTGACAGAAATTGCCCAGTACCCGGATGAAGCCAAGACCCGCAAGGCCAACCTGCGCAACTGGGCACCGGTCGGTTATGAGCCGCTGGCGGATGATCTGGTGAAGTATTATGACGAGGTTGCCGAATTCCGTACACCGGATGCCCTGTTCAATGTGGTGCTGGAGAAGGTGAACGAATACAAGGCGGATCTGAATACGCTGTTCCAGGAGCTGTACGTGAAGGTGGTGCTCGCTCCGGAGGCTGAATTCGATGCTACGTATGAAGCCGCCAAGAAGACGTATCTGGAGGCAGGCTACCAGGAGATTCTCGATGAGAAGCAGGCGGCAATTGATGCAGGCAAGTTCCGTTAATCTTGTGTAAGTCTGGCTTAGTATAGCAAAAAAAATTACCCGGCAGTATCCTCACCCGGCAGGCCGATCCGTAGCATTACGGAGGCTTGCCGGGTGATTGCTGTGTTCCCCGCCGCTACTCGCGGCTGTTCAGAAAGACATCCTCCGTCACCTGCACCAGGCAGCGCGCTGCCGTGCTGAGTCCGCCGCTGCTCTGGTAGATGAGGCAAGTGGTCCGCTGCGTCTGCTCCAGCTCCTTGATGTGCAGGGAGACCAGCCCCCCGCCGTTCAGCAGCTCCGGCCGCAGATACGAATTCGGCAGCAGGGCCGCAGCTTTGATGGTGGGCAGCAGACGGACGATAGCCTCGAAGGAATCGATCTCCATCCGTACATCGGGATCAACCCCGCAGCGCTGGAACAGATCATCTGTCGTCCGGCGGTACCAGGTTCCCTTGGAGAAAAGGATCATCGGCAGCCGGGAGAGATGATCCATGGTGAGCCGCGGCGTCAGGGTCAGCGGATGCTGCTCGGAGACGACCAGCCGGAGCTGGTCCTCGAAAAGCGGAATGCAGCGCAGCCCCGGCTCCTGGACCTGGGAGGCGATGATGGCCACATCGCATTTGCCTTCACTGACAGCGGTAACCATCTCATGGGTCTTCCCGGTGATAAGCTTGAGCTCGGCTGCCGGATATTTCTCTGTGTACGCTTTTACCAGGGGAGGCAGGGTTGTCTGCAGCGTGGTCAGGCTGGCCCCCAGCGTCACGAGCTGCGGCTCGCCCTCCTTGAACTTCGATAACGCTTCCAGGAACTTGGAACGCTGCTGCCGCTGCTCCAGCGCATAGGTGTAGGTAAGGCGGCCTACCTCTGTAAGCTCCAGCCGCTTGCCGAAGCGGTTGAACAGGGCGACGCCGAGCCGCTCCTCCAGCTTGGAGATTTTGCGGGAGAGGGCCGGCTGGGACAGGTTGAGCTGGCGCGAGGCCCGGTTCAGGCTGGAATGCTCCACCACCGCAGCAAAAGCATCTAAATCATCATACATTTCATAGTGCTCCTCTCTCTCCCAAATTCCCATTCAACTGTGATAAAAAGTATAGCAGATGAGCAGGGGTGCCCCTGATGCGCAGGAAGACAAGTCTGGATTGTATGTTATTAATGAAGCTAAATGAGAATTATTATCATATTAAAAATATTCTTATGCAATTATAGTATAACGATTAATAATTAGATTGCAATTCCCTTATAAGCGAAAAAAGAGTAACATGAAAAGTGACACAGGATATTCACATATTGTGAATTATTCAGCAAAGTCCGGGAAAACAATGGATAGTGGTGCAAACAGACTATTAGCCGGTAAATCAAGCCTGCCGCTGCCCTGTTTCAACTGTACTCCCGGCGGTGTATGCTCTTTAAAAAGACTTGTGAAAACGCTGTTTTATATGGAAAGGGGACACTTTGCATGAGAGGATTTTATTCCAGAAAGATTCATTCCTTGCTCGGCGTTATCCCGCTCGGGGCATTCTTCCTTGAGCACATGCTGACGAACTTCGCAGCAGTAGAGGGTGGCGCTTCTGGCTTCACAGACAGTGTGCTGTGGCTGAACAGCCTGCCGCTTGTCTTCTTCCTGGAATTGTTCGGCATCTGGCTGCCGCTGCTGTACCATGGAGTCTACGGCCTGTACATCGCGTACCAGTCGAAGCCGAACCTGAACCGCTACAATCTTGAGCGCAACTGGCGTTATACGCTGCAGCGGATTACCGGAGTCGTCACCTTCATCTTCATTGTCTGGCATCTGTGGGACACCCGCGTCCAGGTAGCGCTCGGCAAGGTGGAGCATGATCAGCTTGGCGGAGTGATGCATAACATTGTGACCCAGCCGCTGCTGATGACTCTCTATATTGTCGGAATCGTGGCTGCCTGCTTCCACTTCTCCAACGGTCTATGGTCGTTCCTGATCAGCTGGGGAATCACGGTGGGGCCGCGTTCACAGAGAGTATCGTCCGTACTTTGCCTAGGTATTTTCGTTATCGTTACTTTCATGTTCGTCCTGTCGCTGGTTACCTTCCGTAACGATGAATTCCAAACTGCCGCTACGGCGATGCAGTCAGTGCGCAGTTTTATTTAGTAATAGAAGAGAGAACTATTAACTTGTAGGAGGGGAACAATCATGGCATCAGCCGATATCATCATCGTGGGCGGCGGTCTGGCCGGCCTGATGGCTACCATTAAGGCCGCTGAATCCGGCGCGCATGTACATCTATTCTCACTGGTCCCTGTCAAAAGATCACATTCCGTCTGCGCGCAAGGCGGCATCAATGGCGCCGTGAATACCAAGGGCGAGGGCGACTCGCCCTGGGAGCATTTTGACGATACCGTCTACGGCGGCGACTTCCTGGCCAACCAGCCTCCGGTGAAGGCCATGTGCGAAGCGGCACCGGGCATTATTCACCTGATGGACCGGATGGGCGTAATGTTCAACCGTACCCCAGAGGGGCTGCTCGACTTCCGCCGGTTCGGCGGAACGAAGCGCCACCGCACAGCCTTTGCCGGGGCGACTACCGGCCAGCAGCTGCTCTATGCACTGGATGAGCAGGTGCGCCGCTGGGAAGCGGAAGGCCTGGTGACCAAGAGCGAGAACTGGGAATTCCTCTCGGTGATTCTGGATGATGAGCGGGTCTGCCGCGGCATCAGCGCCCAGAATCTGAAGACGATGGAGATTCAGACCTTCCCGGCGGACGCGGTCATTCTGGCCAGCGGCGGTCCGGGGATTATTTTCGGCAAAACCACGAATTCGGTCATCAACACAGGAACCGCCGCAAGCGCCGTGTATCAACAGGGTGTGCATTATGCGAACGGGGAATTCATTCAGATTCACCCGACGGCGATTCCCGGCGATGACAAGCTGCGGCTGATGTCGGAATCGGCGCGCGGTGAAGGCGGACGGATCTGGACCTATAAGGACGGTAAGCCGTGGTACTTCCTTGAAGAGAAATATCCTTCGTACGGTAACCTGGTGCCGCGCGATATTGCTACCCGTGAGATTTTCAATGTGTGTGTGGATCAGGGGCTGGGCATTAACGGCGAGAACATGGTCTACCTGGATCTGTCGCATAAGGACCCGAAGGAGCTTGACGTCAAGCTGGGCGGCATTATTGAGATCTACGAGAAGTTCATGGGGGATGATCCCCGCAAGATTCCGATGAAAATCTTCCCGGCTGTGCATTATTCGATGGGCGGCATGTGGGTCGACTATAATCAAATGACGAATATTCCCGGCTTGTTCGCGGCAGGGGAATGTGAATATCAATACCACGGGGCCAACCGTCTGGGCGCGAATTCCCTGGTCTCTGCCATTTATGGCGGGATGGTCTCCGGTCCGAAGGCTGTGGAATACATCAAGGGACTGAAGAAATCGGTGCAGGATATCTCCTCGACGGTGTTCGATAGCTTCCACAAGACGCAGACCGATAAATATGAGTCTCTCCTGGGGATGACTGGTACAGAGAATGCTTACGTGATCCATAAGGAGCTTGGCGAATGGATGACGGCGAACATGACCGTGGTGCGTGAGAACAAGAAGCTGGAAGCGACCATCGGCAAAATCAAAGAACTGAAGGAACGCTACAAGAATATCAATATGAGCGACACTTCGCGCTGGAGCAACCAGGGCGTGGCCTTCACCCGCCAGCTGTGGAACATGCTGGAGCTGTCGGAGGCGATGACGCTTGGAGCCCTCCTGCGCAATGAGAGCCGGGGCGCACATTACAAGCCGGAATTCCCGACGCGCAATGATGAGGAATTCCTCAAGACCACCAAAGCCGCCTGGACAGCAGACGGTCCGCATATCTCCTACGAGGAAGTCGATGTATCGCTGATTCCTCCGCGCGTACGGGATTACTCGAAGGACTGACAGGTTAGACTAACCAAACTTTCTAGGAGGTAACTGACATGGCGGAAACAGCAGCAGCTCCCAAAAATGTGAAATTTATTATTACCCGCCAGGATGAACCGGAGACCAGCCCCTATACGGAGGAGTTCGAGCTTGCCTACCGCCCGGGGATGAACGTGATCAGCGCGCTGATGGAGATTCAGCGTAATCCGGTGAACGCGAAAGGCGATAATACAGTTCCTGTATGCTGGGAATCCAACTGTCTGGAGGAGGTCTGCGGCGCCTGCTCCATGGTCATCAACGGCAAACCCCGTCAGGCCTGCGCAGCGCTCATCGACAATCTGGAGCAGCCGGTGCGCATTGAGCCGATGAAGACCTTCCCGGTCGTCCGCGACCTGGTGATTGACCGCAGCCGGATGTTCAATGCCCTGAAGCGGGTCAAGGCCTGGATTCCGATTGACGGTACGTATGATCTCGGTCCGGGACCTCGTATGCCGGAGAAGAAACGCCAGTGGGCGTATGAGCTGTCTAAATGCATGACTTGCGGCGTCTGTCTGGAGGCTTGCCCGAATGTCAATGAGAAGACTGACTTCATCGGGCCGGCAGCCATCTCCCAGGTGCGCCTGTTCAACGCTCACCCTACAGGAGAGATGAATGCTGAAGAGCGCCTGGATGCGCTCATGGATGACGGCGGTATCGACGGCTGCGGTAACTCGCAGAACTGTGTGCGGGCCTGCCCGAAGGGCATTCCGCTGACGACCTCCATTGCCGAGATCAACAAGCAGACAACGAAGCATATGTTCAAGCGCTGGCTGGGTGTCTGACAGCATCTTAGACCATTTCTCTATAGTCAGAATTGTAGCAGGCCATTCAGGTGTCAATCCTGGGTGGCCTGTTTGGCTGCGTCTGGCATAGTAACAGGTAAGGATGTTTCTGGCCGGCTGAAAAAAGGGTACATGTGTAGACAGCCTGTAATGAAGAGCCTGAAGTTGCATAGAATAGCCATACGTCCGCAGGTTCCGATAAATATAGGTGAATATGTTATAATCTACATAGCTGAAGATAACCGTCTGACAGCGGATAACGGGGAGGAATGACTGTGATTTGCCGTGAACAGGATGGAACGCTTGTAATGACGAAGCAGCATGAGCACGGGCTGCTGGCTGGAGAATTTGCTAAGTGGTTCAAGGAAGAGCATACGCCCGCGGAAGGCCGCCGGGCTGAGGTACTGTGGGCAGTAAGTAACCATGACCGGGGCTGGATTGATCTGGATGAGACACCGTTCTGGAATGATGCGGAGGGGCTGCCTTACAGCTTCCTCGATTTCCCGGTTGTGCCGAAGCTGACCTTTTATAGACGGGGAATCGATGAGGTGGAAGCGGAGACGCCATACGGGGCGCTGCTGTGCAGCTCGCATTTTGAACGGCTGATTGAGGTGTCGGGTGAGGAATGCCCGGAGCTGACGCAATATCTGGAGGATGAAGCGGACCGACGTGCCCGTATCCACCGGGCGCTGGAGCAGAGCAAGCCGCTTGAAGAAGGCGAGCTGTATTATGACGCCAGACTGCTGCAATTCTGCGATGATCTGTCGCTGTTCCTGGCGCTTAGTAGGCCGGGCAGCGCCGAATCGGAGAAGCACCCCTGGTTCGCAGACGGCTTCTCCGGCAGTGAGGAGTTCAGCTTCACCTCCGGCCGTGCCATTGAGGCGGAGTGGCAGGACAGTGCTACGCTGACCCTGACTCCGTTCCCGTTCACACAGGAGGTTGAAGTGAGCTTCAAGCAGCGGCGGGTCACCCGTGCGGACATTAAGGATAAGGGAATTGCCCGCGCCTACCGCGAGGCTCCTGAGGAAGAATGCCGGATCAGAGTCATAAGCGGACCGGAGGAAGATTCGCGGGTGAAGTCCGGAGCCGGTCAGCGCACTAAGGGGTAGTGTAAGTCCGGGGCAAGCCGCTGCTCTGCGAGTATCGGCAGGACCGGATAAGGACCTTCCCGGCGGGAAGCCGGGAGCATAGAACAGGAGCGTAAAAGCCATGGCATGGTGGATCTGGGCTTTTAATATCATTGTCATTGTATTCCTGGTAGTGAGGTTTGCCCGGTTGAAGCTGAACTGGATGGGCAGAGGCGTGTTGCTCGCTCCTATTCTGATCTATGCGCTGATCTCGGTGGAGGATCTGCTGAACCTGATCGATCTGGGGATGATTGTGCCCGGCAACCGGGGACTGCGCGGACTGATTCTGTTTTTTGTCCTGGCTTCAGTCCTGTTTTATATTCTGTTTATTTTCCATGAAATCAGGGATTCCAACAGTAAGGAAGTCAGAATGCAGCAGACGCTGGTCCGGATCAGCATCGCTGCGTTCACCTGCATTCTTTTTTTTACAGTCGTATATACATCGATATATAAGCTGTTTGGACAGTCCTCGTTCCAGGGAGAAGGCTTGGGCCAGGATCTGCTTAGCCAGTTGATTACGTTCCTCTATTTCAGCGTGGCTACTTTTACGACCGTCGGTTACGGAGATATAGCTCCCATAGACAATACCTCAAGGCTGGTTGTAGTTATGCAGATCTGCTTCAGCTTCATTACGGTCGCCTATGCCCTGTCCATGCTGGGCTTATTCCGCAAGATTCTTGGGGTAAATACCACAGAGGAAGAGATTGAGGCGGCCATTGAAGTAGATATTGATGACAAAGTGGATGAAGCTGTAGCCGATCGGCAATAACCCGATTAGAATTCAAGACAGAGAGGAGAATCTCCCTATGAAAAAATCGTTCGGAGGCTCTCCCGAGCGTACAATTCCTGCTGCTGCCGATGGCGCGGGAACAGGCCCCCCGAAGCCGGAAGGCCGAAGCGGCCGCAAGATGACCCGCCGCCAGTTCCTGGCCCGGGGGGCAGGAGCGGTGGTAGGGGCGGGTCTCCTCGCCGGCGGCTATGCCTGGCAGGGGGAGCCGAACTGGTTAGAGGTGACCCGCCGGGAGCTGCCGCTTGCGGAGCTGCCGTCCGCGTTCGCCGGGACCCGGCTGGTCCATTTCAGCGATGTGCATCTGGGCTTCAACAAGGATGCGAAGGATCTGGCCCGGCTGACGAAGCATATCAAGGAAGAGCAGCCGGATCTGATCTGCTTCACCGGGGATATCGTAGACAGCTATGCCGAGGATCTGACCGACTCAGTCCCCCTGCTGGCAGAGCTACAGGCTCCGCTTGGGAAGTATGCTATCCTCGGGAATCATGATTACAAGAATA
Organism: Paenibacillus sp. FSL M7-0896; assembly: GCF_037975415.1. Taxonomy (NCBI): domain Bacteria; kingdom Bacillati; phylum Bacillota; class Bacilli; order Caryophanales; family Paenibacillaceae; genus Paenibacillus; species Paenibacillus sp. FSL M7-0896. Next base: position 5,943,844 of record NZ_CP150250.1, on the reverse strand, counting down.
CGGAGCTGTTGACCCGTCTGCTGACGGAGGCCGGATTCCGCGTCCTGCGGAACGAGTCTTATCTGATCAAGCAAGGCGGAGCGACGATTGCCGTAGCAGGACTGGATGACATGCTGCACGGCAAGCCGGACCCGGAGGCAGCCATCCGGGATATTCCGGACGGCATCTTCACGGTGCTGCTGATGCATGAGCCGGATTACGCCGATGTGGCGGAAGCGTACCCGTTTCACCTTCAGCTCTCGGGGCATAGCCACGGCGGTCAGATTCGCCTGCCGCTGGTCGGCGCGCCGTTCACGCCCTACGGATCTCAGAAATACATAGACGGCTTGTATTATACAGAGAATAAGGCCATGCCAGTGTATGTGAACAGGGGTTTCGGCGAGACATTGATGCCGCTGCGCTTCCTGTGCCGCCCGGAGCTTACCGTGCTGACTCTGCGCCGGGGGTAGCCGGACTGCAAGAGAGGGACGCGATAGGCGGGAGAAGAAGAGGGAGAAGTTCATGAGCACTTATGAGATGATCATGGGGATGTCACTGCAAGGTTCTAAGGTAGAACTGAAGAATATGGCGTCCGGCGACGGAGCGCTGCTGAAGTCGCTGCTCTCCCACCCTGAGGTGCAGCCGCATATTCAGCTGCGCCATGGATCGACTTCCCGGCAGGGTGTGCTGGATAAGCTGGTGAACCGGATGCTGCACGGCTATGATCCCGGCGCGCTGCATGCAGGAATCTATATGTTAGGCCAGCCGGAGCTGATCGGTTCAGTCTCCCTGCAGAACTGGAACCGGCAGGAGGGCCAGGCGGTGCTGGGCTATATGCTGAATCCGTTATGGTGGGGTCGCGGGTATGCGACCGAGGCACTGGGATTGCTGCTGGCCTACGGTTTCAGGGAACTTGGCCTGAGGAAGGTCGAGGGGCGCTGCCGGGGGGATAATTACCGGTCCGCTCAGGTCATGCTGAGGAACGGCCTGACCCTGGAGCGGACCCTGCCGATGGCGGACGGCTCGGGCGATGTAATGAAAGTATTCACTTTGTCATACAAATGAAATAATGCCGTTATCAAACTCTAACAGTCAGCGGTTAAACTAAGTACATGACCCCCTTTTGAAAATATAACTGCTGTTGGGACCCGATGATTCGGGTCCATTTTTTTTGGCCATGTGCGGGCCTGGTCTCCCGATGAGAGGGATAAATCCCATTGGATCGGCCGGAAGTGGGCTAAGTGGCCGAATGAGGGGCATTAGTGCCCCTGAATTCGCAGATAGTCGGCTGGAATGCTGAATGTGGGGCATTAGTGCCCCTGAATTCGCAGATAGTTGGCTGGAATGCTGAATGAGGGGCATTAGTGCCCCTGAATTCGTAGATAGTCGGCTGAACGAGCGAATGAGGAGCACAAGTGCCCCTGAATTCGCAGATAGTCGGCTGGAATGCTGAATGAGGAGCATTAGTGCCCCTGAATTCGTAGATAGTTGGCTAAATGGCTGAATGGGGAGCATAGTTCTCCTGAATAAGTAACCTCTGCCCTTACGTATAAACATTGTGTGCTGGCAGTCTCCGAGTGGATTGGGCTATGATAGTGTAGAGGGTACATGGACAAGTATAGATGGGGGAGGAAATGAACCTTTGAATGATGTGATTAAATTACTTATGAACCACCGTTCATTCCGTAACTACAGCGGGCAGGCGGTAGAGCCTTGGAAGCTGAAGACGATTATTGAGGCAGCCCAGGCGGCGCCTTCCTGGGTGAATGGCCAGCAGGTATCGATGATTGCGGTACGCAGCGAGGAACGCAGGCAGCAGCTGTCGGCGCTGAGCGGTAACCAGAAGCATGTGGCGGAAGCACCGGTATTCCTGGTGTTCTGCATGGACTTTCACCGGGCCAAGCTTGCGTCAGAGCTGGAAGGCCAGCCGTTCGAAACGGCTGCGGATATAGATGCGCTGCTCGTTGGGGCTACGGATGTCGGCATTGCACTATCGAACGCAGTAGCTGCTGCCGAGTCGCTTGGGCTGGGGATTATCCCGATTGGGGGCGTACGCCGTAACACGGCAGGGGTAATTGAACTTTTGCAGCTGCCAGAGTATGTATTCCCGGTGGTCGGACTCTGCATCGGCTATCCGGCGGGAGAACAGCCGAAGGGTTCACGCCTGCCTATAGCAGCTGTGTACCATGAAGAGGTCTATAACCCGGATCAGCAACACTTGATCGAAGAATATAATGAGACTCACCGGGAGCTGCTCAAGTCCCAGGGGCTGACGGAGCGGAGCTGGACCAGCATGATTGCCCGCTTCTACGCTCTGAATCCGCAGTATGGGGACTCGCAGCGTACGCTGAAGCAGCAGGGCTTTACCTGTGAGAATCTGAATAAGGAATAAGCACAGTATTAGGTGCACAGCGCAAAAAAGCACCACAGCAGCAGGCAGCGTGACGGGGAGTGTCCCGTTACGCTGCCTGTTTGCGCGGTGCTGGTTGTACGCGGAGAATTCCCGCCCACTTACTGCCTACAACGCGACCTTAACCTTCTCGCGCCGCTTGTAATAGACCCAGTATTCGAATCCAATCTCCTTCAGCCGCGCAGCCACCTGATTGCGCTGGTCGGCAACGCGGGCAGGGAGATGGGCATCGGAGCCGAAGCTGACCTCCACGCCGAAGTGCAGGGCCCGCTCCAGAATCTCATCGGAAGGGTACCAGCCGCCGCACAGCTTGGTGCCGCCGGAGGTGTTGATCTCGATGGCCGGGCCGCATTCGCCTATTACGCGCAAGGCTTCGTCAATCTCCTTGGGGGCAGCGATCTCGGAGAACGGCGGATAGTTCCCCTTCATGGCATCGATATGGCCGAGAATCTGGAAGATGCCGCTGCGTGCGGATTCGGCAATCAGCCGGTAGTACTCGCTTTTGGAGGCAAGCCTCTGCGCGGGGTCAAGCCCCTTCCAGCGGCCCTGGTTGAAGATACTGATCTCCTCAACATGATGCACGGAGCCGATTATATAATCGAACGGGTATGCGGCGTAGGTCTTGCGGTACAGCTCCGCATGCTCCGGGAAAAAGTCGGATTCCATACCGAGCAGGACATCAATGCGGCCTTCGTATTCTTTTTGCAGCGACAATACTTCCTCTACATAGTGGACCAGCTCGGACTTGGCCATAGCAATGCGCGGAAAAGCCTGCTCGGACGGGCTTCCGAAGTAAGGCGAATGATCGGAAATACCGATGACATCCAGCCCCGCCGCTATTGCGGCTTCAATATAATCCCGGATCGTGCCGTCAGCATGGCCGCAGCGGAAATGATGGGTATGCAGGTCGAACTTCATAATCGGAACATCTCCTTAGGCCAATATGGCGAAATAGGGTGCAGGTTACTCTGAGCCGATGAACTGGGTCTCGGGCATTCCCTTAAGGTCGCTCAGGAACTGTCTCATCGCAGAGTTGACATACTTGCCCGACTTGGTAATGACACCTACAGGATGGGTAACCTCAAGCTCGATGATCGGGACGATCCGCAGGGTTCCGCTTCTGACCTCGGCAGTGACAGACTGCTTGGAGATGACCGCCGCTCCCAGATCAAGCTCGACCATCCGCTTCACTTCCTCACTGCTGGTCAGCTCCATAATCACCAGCGGCTGAATACCGTGCCTCGCCAGTACCTCATCGACAAATTTCCGGCCGACCGTATCCGGTGAGAGCAGGATGAGCGGGATGGTGCCCAGTGCCTCGATCCCGGCTGTTTTGACCTGGGCCAGCGGATGGCGGGGCGAAACCACCAGTTCAAAAGTATCATAATACAGGACCGAGGTCGTCATTCCCGGGTTGCGGCCGATCAGATAGCCGATGCCGACATCCACAATCCCGTTCTCGACTTGCTGGTAGATCTGGGAGGAGGACATGGATGAGATCGAGGTTTTGATATGAGGGAACTGATCCTGGAAGTAGGAGAGCACCCGGGGGAGAATCTGGATGGCGATAGAGGTGGTCGTACCGAGAATAATATGCCCTTGGGGATTCTCTTCGAGATCGGCAAGGCGCTGCTTAAGCTCATCTACGATTCCGACAATCTGTTCCGCGTGGGCGAGGAAGACCTTGCCCCTGTCCGTCAGCGTCACCGGCTGGTTCCGGTCAACAAGCTGCGTTTTGAACTCTTCCTCCAGGCTTTTGATCTGGGCCGAGACCGCCGGCTGCGTCAGGTTGAGCAGCTCTCCCGCCTTGCGGAAGCTCATGGTTTTGGAGATGGTGATCAATGTTTCGAGCTGGCTGATATTCATGGACTGTCCCCCTTATGGCTACCGGATGGTGCCGCCGTATATTTGTACAAACAGGGAAAGCCGCAGCTTTCCGGAGGGCGTATGCGCACATGCCGGCTTCCAGAATTAGAGTCTGCAAGCCGCGGATTCTGACAAAGCAGATAGGTACAAGGGTCGCTGTGAGTGCTGCACTCGGAGGGTGTGACGCCGCAGATCTTACGTTTATTGATTAAATTATAGGAGATTCCTCCCGGGAGGGCAATGTTGCGCTCCAAACTATCTTCAGAAATCATTCGACAAGACCATTAATTTTTGGTGAATAATGCCGATATATGAAGTATAATAAATTTTATTGCTTAGGACTTTTGGTATATGACTAAAGACTGGTCGAGGGGGACAGCACTTTCATGAAAGCAGAAGTAATCAATCCGTTTTTAGAGTCTGCGCGCATTGTAATTGAACAGGTGATCCAAGTCTCGCCGTCCACCGGTATGCTGGGGATTAAGGATATTGAACTGATCGATAATCATATATGGATCCAAGTAGGAATGACAGGTCAGCTCAGCGGGAATATTATCTTCGGGATTGCCGAACCGGTAGCACTTAAGATGGTGTCGGCCATGATGGGCGGTTATGTGATAACAGAGATGGATGAGATGGGCCAGAGCGCCATTTCCGAGCTGGGCAATATGATCAGCGGCAATGCCAGTACTATTCTCTCCAATCAAGGGGTGTCGGTAGACATTACTCCGCCGAAGCTGATGAAGTCCGAGGGGATGTCCATCCTGCCGCGCAAAGCATTGAGTATTCCTCTTCTGATGGAAGGCATCGGGGAGCTTGATATTCAGGTTATGATCTCTTAGGCAAATAATCGGGAGTTGAACCTATTCCATGGCAGTACAAGGCAAGATTGTGGTGATTACAGGAGCTTCCAGCGGGATTGGAGCGCTTACGGCACAGATGCTCAGCGAGCGTGGGGCGGTTCCCGTTCTGCTGGCCAGGTCCAGGGACAAGCTGCAGGCTGTTGCGGCGGGCATTCAGGGGGAGCATGGGCTGTTCGTCTGTGATGTGACCGATGAAACGGCAGTTAAGCATACCTTTGCGGAGATCCTGAAGCAATACGGCAGAATTGACATTCTGCTCAATAATGCCGGTTACGGCAAGTTTGCGGCTTTTACAGAGATGGAGTCTGAAGAGTTCGCCGACATGATGGATGTTAACTATATGGGAATTGTGCGCTGCACCAAGGCTGTCGTTCCTCATATGCTTACACGCGGCAGCGGTCAGATCGTGAATGTGGCTTCCATGGCCGGCAAAATCGGAACCGCACGCTCAGTGTCCTACACGGCCACCAAGCATGCCGTTCTCGGCTTCACCAATGCGCTCCGCCAGGAGCTTCGCAAGAGCGGTATTATTGTCTCGGCTGTGAACCCTGGACCTATCGCCACCGAATTCTTCAAGACCGCCGACCCTTCAGGCAATTATGAACGAAGCGTAAGCCGGATCATGATGACGCCGCAGCATGTGTCCGCGAAGATCGTCAAGCTGATGGACAAGGGCAAGGAGGAAGTGGATCTGCCCGGTCTGGCAGGCTTCGGCATCCGGCTCTATGGCCTGTTCCCGCGGCTGGCAGACAAGCTGACCTATAACCTGATGAACAGAAAATGACCAGAGAAGTATAGATCATAGTTACCGTCTGTGGCGTGAACGGCTTGTCCCCCTTTGGTATACAGGATGGTATGACCGTGTTAAATACGGCCCCAACTTAGATTTTATGGCCTTCCATTTGGTGGAGAGGCCTTTTTGGCATATAATGAACATATTATCTTAAGTGAAAAGGATGAAACCCTATTATGAATAAAGCTTCTTTTGCGGCTATCGGCATCCAGGAAGACCTTGCTGCCCGATTGTCTGAATTCGGCATCACTGAACCATCCCCTGTACAGGAGCAGACGATTCCGCTTCTGCTGGAAGGAAGAGATGTTCTGGCCGCATCCCAGACAGGAACAGGCAAGACACTGGCTTATCTGCTGCCGCTGCTGCAAGGGATTAACCCGGACTCGAAATCGGTGCAAAAGCTGGTGCTGGCCCCAACCCAGGAGCTGGCGATGCAAATTCTCCGTGAAGCGGAGCGCTACGGGGCACACCGGGGCATCCGGGCCATGGGGCTGATCGGCGGGGCGGCGATCAAGCGCCAGATTGACAAGCTGCGGGAGCATCCGCATCTGGTGGTAGGCACCCCGGGACGCATACGTGAGCTGATCGGGCTGCGCAAGCTCAAGATGCACGAGGTGAGCACAATTATTCTCGATGAGGCAGATCAGATGTTCCAGCTTAGCGGTGCAGGCGAAGTGACGAAGATCGTCAGCAGTGCGCTGCGTACGCGGCAGCTGGTCATGCTGTCAGCCACCATTGGACCGGAGACCCGTCTGCTGGCGAACCGGGAAATGAAGAATCCGGCGGAGGTGGGCATTGATCCGGAGATGATGACCGCAGCGAGCCTGGAGCATCACTATGTGGTGTGCGAGGAGCGGAACAAGATCGATATGCTGCGCCGGGTCATCCGCCACTACAAGCCGGAGCGGGCGATTGTGTTCGTGAACGCTACAGACGATATCGCAGAGGTGACCGCGAAGCTGAACCATCTGGGGCTTCCGGCTGCTGCGCTCTATGGAGATGCGGACAAGGTGACGCGCGCAAACGTGCTGACCCGCTTCCGGGACGGCAAGCTCAAGGTGCTGGTCGCCAGTGACGTAGCGGCACGGGGCCTGGACATTGAGAATCTGACGCTTGTCGTCAGCTTCGATCCGGCCTTTGACTCCGAGCACTATGTCCACCGTGCCGGACGGACCGGGCGCATGGGCAAACGCGGCTTATCCGTAACGATCGTTACGGAGCAGCAGACGTTCATCATGCGCAAATTCGCCCGCGAGCTGGATATCCAGCTGGACGAGCGGGCCATGGCCTTCGGCAAGGCGCTGGCGGAAGGCGAGCGCAGTGATTTAGGCGGCGGGGGCGGGAACGCCCGCCGCGAAAGCGTTGCCCCGCGCGGCGGCATTGCAGCGCGCACCGGCAAGCCGCAGGTGCGGACCTCGGCGGCTGGAACAGCAGCCGGAGGGACGGGCGGCGACGCGCCGGCAGGCCAGCCGGGCGCAGCGGCTGGCGGCAGTGGCGTTACGGCGCGGCGCGAGCAGCACCGGCCGGGAGTGAGCGCCGGCACGCGCAGCGCGGCGGGGCCCGGGGGCAAGGCCCGCAGCCAGGCGGAGCGGGATAAGAACCGCAAGAATAAGGGAGCCCCGAAATGGCTCAAGAACAAAACCCCGAGAGGTGACGGTCAATGAATACAGCTCCCGTATTGGAAATTACGGGCCTCAGCGGAGGCTACAGCCTGAATAAGCCGGTGCTGCATGACATCGGCCTGCAGGTGCAGCCCGGTGAGATGGTTGGGTTAATCGGACTGAACGGTGCAGGCAAGAGCACTACGATGAAGCATATCCTGGGACTGATGTCCCCGCATAAGGGTGAGATTACGGTACAGGGGAAGACGCGCAGCAGCGATCCTGAGAGCTACCACAGTGCGCTGTCCTTCGTGCCGGAGTCCCCCCTGCTCTATGAGGAAATGACGGTTCGTGAGCATGTAGAATTCACTGCCAGAGCGTATGGCGTGGAGCGCAGTGATTATGAATCACGCACCAGCCAGCTGGCTGCACTCTTCAATATGGAGGACAAGATGGATACCTTGTCCTCCCATCTGTCCAAAGGCATGAAGCAGAAGGTGATGATTATGTGCGCGTTCGTAGCGCGCCCGGCCCTGTATGTCATCGATGAGCCGTTCCTCGGCCTCGATCCGCTGGGTATCCGCTCCCTGCTGGATTTCATGCTGGACCTGAAGAAGTCCGGAGCTTCAATTCTGCTCAGCTCGCATATTCTCTCTACGATTGAGAACTATTGTGACCGGTTCATTGTGCTGCACGGCGGTAAGGTGATAGCGGAGGGAACCCTCGCCGAGATGACCGCGAAGGCCGGGCGGCAGGGCTTGAATTTGGAGCAGCTGTTCTACGAGCTGGTTCAGGGAGGGAAATGATATGGATTTGAAGGAGCTGCGCCGGCAGCGGCGCAGCCGGTTCACAGGAAGCCTTGTCCCTTATGTGGGATATATCATACAGAGCGGTGTCGCCATGGTGTTCCTGCTGGTGCTGATTATTTTCTCCGCCTGGTACACAGCGCTGCTGCGCGATATTCCGCCTGGCATACCGATCCGCTGGATTATGTTCGTCCTGCTGGTGCCCGCGGCGGTACACAGCAGCTTCCGGACGTATCTGCAGACCCCGGATACGATCTTCCTGCTGCCGCAGGGCCACCGGATGAGAGAGTATTTCGCCCCGTCCTGGGTCAGCGGCAATGTGTGGAAGATTCTGCGCCTGGCCTTTATCCTCATTACATTATGGCCGCTGTACATACGCACCGAGGAGTCACCCCGGGGGCTGCTGGCTACCCTGCTGGTGCTCATTCTGGTCAAGCTGTTATCCAGCTACGGGTTATGGCGGGAGACGGCGATGCTCTCCCGCCCCGCTGCCGCAGGCTATAACCTGCTGCGCTGGGCAGTCGGCGGTCTAATGGTCGGGGCATGGCTATGGCAGCCGTCCATGCGCGCCCTGATCTTCATCCTGATTCTGGCCGCAACCTATGCGGCCGCGCTGGCCGTTCCCGGCCGGCACGCTGTTCCGTGGGAACGCCTGATCACCATGGAGAAGAACCAGGGGACCCGGGCGCTGATGGTCCTCGGCTGGTTCGTCGATGTTCCGGGACGCGAGCAGCGGGTCTATGCCCGCCGTTATCTGTCACGTTGGGGCAGCGGCCTGAGTTGGCAGCGGGATTCAGCCTACCGGTTCCTCTTGACCAAAAGCTTCGCCCGGGGTGACGTCTTCGGCATCGTCCTGCGGATGGCTGTGCTGGATCTGTTCCTGGTGTGGATGATGAAGGACAGCTATCTCGGCAGCGGCATCTATGTATTCTTCCTCTTCCTGATGGGCATTCAGCTGACGGCGCTGCGCAAGCTGCACAGCGAATCGTTCTGGCTGACCGTCTACCCGCTGCCGGAGGGCAGCAAGGGCAAGGGAACGATCCAGTTTGTATTCCGGGCCCATCTGGTCCTGGCGCTGCTGACCGGATTGCCGCTCCTGCTTCAGTTAGGGCAGCGCCCGCTGGAAGTGCTGGCGACCTTCGCCTGCGGATTCCTGCTGGCGTATCTGTTCAAGGCCAACTCCACCCGCAAGGAAGCGCGTATGGATGAAGACGACCTGTAGAACAGATTGCAGCAGCCGACAAGGCGTGCCCGCAAGCGGGTGTGCTTATCACAAATGGCCTCAGACTCTCGCGGATGCGGAGTCTGGGGCCATTTTTAGAAGATAAGAATGTATAAAAGGGAATTCCCTCTTCATATCAGGTGGAGCAGGGAATGCTATAACACGTGGATCGGAGAGAGCACGCAGCTCCCTCCAGGGGACTCACTCCCTGTTAGACAAAGAGTGAACGGCTGATGATGACCAGCAGGATAAAGAGAACCAGGATCGCTCCAGTGCTTGTGAACCCGCCGCCGTATCCGTATCCGCCTCTAACTTCTTCGCTCATGTTCATTCCCCTTTCGCGTGTGAGTTGTTGTACTTGAGTACATCGTATTGTATGTGCGGAGGGCAGAACGTGTATAGGCCAATGCCGTAGCACCGGGCAAAAAAAATCAGCCCCGGCCTTCCGGGGCTGACGCAGGTATGCACAGGCGGATGATCAGGCCTTCTCCAAATCACGGATGCCCGCATAGACCAAATCGAACAGATCTTCCAGCTGATCCTCCTCGATACAGGAGAAGGCAATGCGCAGGTCGCTCTCGCCAAGGGCGATGGTGCCCAGGCCGTAGGTGTGAATCAGGTGAAGCCGCAGATTCTCCGCAGAGACGGTAAAGAGCTTCAGGCACATGAAGTACCCGGAGTTGAACGGATAATACGTCCATACATCATCGCCGTATTTACCGCTGTCCAGCAGTGCCTTCACTTTGTTGGCCCGGCCTTTCATGATGAGGAATTTCTCTTCCTTCTGGGCTGAGAATTCCGGCGCCTTCAGCGCGTCCAGCACGAAGGTCTGCGACGGATGCGCGCCGCTGGAGATGGTGGCCCGGATAATGCCCAGGGTTTTTTGTTCCAGCGCAGCCAGCAGCTCCTTGTTCTCCGAAGCGTAGGTGATGAAGCCGACGCGGAAGCCCCAGACGAATTCTTCTTTGGTGGCTCCGTCAATCTTGACCGCCAGCACGCGCGGATGCAGATTCGCCAGCTTGCCGAACAGGGATTCCTTGAGTGAATCCTCGAAAAAAAGTCCGAAATAAGCGTCATCGCTGACCACTACCACATTAACGCCTTCTTCGGCAGCACGCAGGATAGCGGCAACAATGGCCTCGCCTTCTGCAAGGCCTGGCGTATATCCGGTTGGATTATTCGGGAAGTTAAGGAGGACGATGGCTTTGCCGCGGTCCTTCTGGGCCAGCAGGGCATCCAGCAGCCCTTCGCTGTTGAAGCTCATGTCCTCCGTGAAGAGCGGGTAATTCACGGTTTCAGTCTGGCGGCGGATGCCAAAGGTCAGCTCGTAGTTCTCCCAGTTTTTGTCCGGATAAATGACGGCATCCCCTTGCTCTGCGAACAGATCGGCAACGATGCTAAGCCCGTGGGTCAGCGCATTCGTGACGATTGGATTACTGAAGGACTTGCCTTCAAGCGACGGATTCTCCCGCAGCATCTTCTCCCGCCAGACAGAGCGAAGCTCAGGCTTGCCTGCTGGAGGTGCATAGCCGTACAGGTCCTTGGGGCTGAAGGCGGAGAGCTTATCCTGGATTACGCCAAGGTGCATCGGCAACCCGTTCTCGGTAGCAATCCCGATGGTGGCGTTATACTTTTTAGCATGAGCCGTTGCCTCTGCGGATTGGCTCAGAATCCCCTCTTTGGGAAAATAGATCGCTTTACCGAGACCAGAGAGCATATTGTACACATGTTCATTGCCTGCCTTGATGCTGTCATTCAATTGTCCAGCCAGTGGATTCATCAGTTTCATCCTTCCGGTATTCTTCTGGGATATATACGCTAACATTGCCTAACATTATAACACCGCGGATTGCCCCCGTCACTTAGGAATGCTGCGTTTTCATAAATAGTTTTGGAAACGAAGCGGCGTCCCGTCCCCATGCGCAGCCCAGAAGATGTACAAATGGGAACCGGACAAGGTATTATGAAAAGTAAGCTTACGCTATATCTATAGGAGGGAATCATATGCTGCATGCATCGCCATCCTCTTTTGTAATCCTCCCGGCCCTGGCGAAGATTGTCTGTGAACCGGGCTGGAAGTGGCAAAAAAGAGAGAAGCCGCTGCAAAATTACGATTTATTCTACGTCTGGAGCGGGGAGGGGACTGTTGTGCGCGGAGGAGTGCCCTATCAGGTAGGGAAGGGAAGCTGCTTCCTGTTCCGTCCGGGGGATTATACCAGCGCCACACATAATCCGCAAAAGCCGCTTGTGCTTACATATATTCATTTCGATGTTGCCGAAGAGGTGACCGAGGTGCCGGCGTTCTACCACGAGCTAAGTGAGACGGTGGAGTTCGAGCATCTGCTGGCCCGTTATGTCCGGCTGTTCCTGGTGCAGACCTACGCTGCGGAGGAGGAGGGCCGTCTGATTCTGAAGCAGCTCATGATTCATCTGCTGCGGCAGGATCAGGCAAGGCCGGTCGAGCGCCATGTCAGCAACCAGCTGGCGGAGGTGATCCACGAGGTCGCCAACTATGTCAGCCAGCATCCCGGGGCGGCGCACCGGGTAGAGGATCTGGCCGCCCGTGCAGGGCTGTCCCCTCGCTATTTCTCGATCAAGTTCAAGGAGATCACCGGCTCCTCGGTCCAGTCCTATGTGATTCGCGCACGGATCGAACGGGCTCAGCATCTGCTGCTGTATGCGGGCATGAACGTCACGGAGGTGGCGGATGCGCTCGGCTACAGGGACATCTTCTTTTTCAGCCGCCAGTTCAAGCAGCATACCGGGAAGAGCCCATCGGAGATTCGCTGAAGCGGCGGGGGAGTATTGTGCTGAGTGTTATAGGTGCTTCGGGTGCTTGATGTGCTGTATGTGCTATGTGCGCCATCCGTGCTATGTGTGCTGTTATGCTACGGGTGCTTGATGTGCTATGCGTGCCATGTGTGCTGTGTGTGCTATGCATGCCATCCGTGCTATGCGGACCGTGAGGACCTTAATTTGCGAAAAAGGCACTTATTCCGCCCGCTGCGGACTCAGGGGCCGTTATTATGCAGATTGGGGCCGAAATGGAGGCGTATGGGCTAACTTAAGAGCATCTGAGTCCGCTTGCCCTGCGTGATCTGGCAGAATCACTGAAATAGCGGCTCTCCAGTCCGCAAGGCAGGCCTGAAGTTGAAGCGGACACTGCGCTGTGACAAAATAAAGGAAAGCACAGCCAAAATATACACGGGAGAAGGAGAATACTTATGTACGAAATAGTCCTGATACGGCATGGAGAGAGTGAATACAACCGGCAGAATCTGTTTACGGGCTGGAATGATCCTGATCTGACGGAGAAGGGTGTTGAAGAGGCGAAGAAGGCGGGCAAGCTGCTGAAGGATGCCGGATATACCTTCGATCTGGCATTTGCCTCGGTGCTGAAGCGTTCGATCAAGACGCTGAACTACATCCTGGATGAGATGGATCTGCTGTGGATTCCCGTGCAGAAATCCTGGAAGCTCAATGAGCGCCATTACGGTGCATTGCAGGGCCTCAGCAAAAGTGAAACCGCACTTCAATACGGTGAGGAGCAGCTCCATATCTGGCGGCGCAGCCTCTCGGTCCGCCCTCCGATGCTGGAGCCGGATGATCCGCGTTATGCCAGACATGATATCCGCTACAAGGAAGTGCGTCCGGGTGACATCCCGCGCGGCGAGAGCCTGGAGGATACCGTCCACCGGGTCGGGGATTTCTGGACCAACCGGATTGTGCCGCTCATCCGCAAGAAGGAGCGGGTTCTGATCTCGGCGCACGGCAACACGCTGCGGGCCCTGATCAAGTATATGGAGGATATCGACGAGACCGCACTGCTGGATCTCAATATCCCGACCGGCGTTCCGCTGGTCTACAAGCTCGACGACGATGTGAAGCCAATCAGCCGCTTCTACCTCGGCGAACCGGAAGAGGTGCAGCAGAAAGCCCGCGAGGTGGCGAATCAGAGTAAGGTTACGGAGTAAGGGGGCGGCGCTGCGCCCAGCTTAGCATAGAGGATGATAAAGGGAGTATTCCAGCCATTTAATGGCGTTGGGATACTCCCTTTTTTGACATTTGTGTGACAAACGTTTGTTAATAAATAGGGATAAGGGTCCGATAAATTACAATAGCCAGCAGCTAATGACACGTGTCTAAAGTAGTATCTTTTAACATATGTCATTATTCGACATCAATATACAAAAAAGAACAAAAATTATTATTGTTGAAATTATAGTAAAAGAATACTCTGTTTAAGTATGTAATCCAGATGGAAATTTATTTAATAGGAGGAAATTTTTTTGAAGAGGATAGCCATATTATTTTTAGTTTTATCTATCTTGACTGGAAATGTGAGCCAGATGTCTAGCTATGCTACTGCTAGCGGGGCTACTAAAGGTGGCGTTCTCACAGAGAATAAGCCAGCGCTCGAAACTGGTGATTTGATATCTTCGGTATCGAAGGAAACTAAGGACGCAGTGGGTGAAATATTATCGTCGATGACAGTAACACAGGATACTTACAGTAAAAATATGAGAGGGAAATACATAGTCAGCTTGAAGGAGAATTACCAGGTAAATGTATCTAGCGTAGTTTACAGTGTATATGAAGAGAAATACGAGTTAGGTCTGAAGAATAGTGCACTAGACCTGAGTCCCTTAGCGGAGATGAGAAAACAGCAATACGATCAAGATCTTGCGCAAAAAGTTAATTTATATCATGTGAAGGATCTGGAAAGTGCTAATGCTCTGTATATGGAGTTGCATCCCGAGGAAGTCAATCAGCTGCTTGCAAATCCAATGGTTGCTGCAGTAGAAGAAGATAAACCAATACAAATTGCAGAACAGAGAACACTCACCAAGGTAGAAGAGCAGCCAATTAAAGAATCTTCACAAACCATTCCTTGGGGAATTCACTCGTCAGGTTCATATATAACCAGACAAGCAGTAGGTTCAGGTGATGGCCAGATCAAAGTGGCAGTCTTTGATACGGGAATATCTAACCATCCGGACCTGAATCTTGCTGGCGGGGTTAGTTATGTAGAATCTGCGGATAGTTATGAGGATGATAAGGGGCATGGAACACATATTGCAGGTACAATTGCCGCCTCGGATAATTCCTTCGGAGTAGTAGGTATGGCACCGAATGCTGAGCTATATGCAGTAAAGGTAGCCGACTCTTCTGGCGACGGATATACAAGCTCGGTTATTCAGGGTATTGAATGGGCGATCAATCATAAGATTAATATCATTAATATGAGTTTTGTATCTGCGCAGTATAGTGAAATGCTGCACAAAGCCATTCAGAAGGCGACATCCGCTGGTATTATTATTGTTGCTGCAGCAGGAAATAATGGTTCCGGGGAAGACACCGTGCAATATCCTGCTAGATACCCTGAGGTTATTGCTGTTGGTGCGATAGAATCATCACACCACCGTACGGACTTCTCAGCTACAGGCGATGAACTGGATATTTTAGCACCGGGTTTTGGCGTGATAAGTACAACAATGAATGGAGAGTATGGTGTTTCCTCGGGAACATCCAACGCCGCAGCGCATGTCACGGGTGCTGTGGCATTATTGTGGTCTCACCATCCATCGCTGAACGGGCAGGAAGTTATTGATAAGTTATATGAAGCGGCAACCCCGCTCGAAACATCACATGAAGCCGGTCACGGAATTGTTAATATTGCCAAAGCAGAAGGGGTTATTACAGGGTCAATTGCCCCATTATCGGAAGAAAATCTATCAGGACTTAATACGATCATTCCTTCTATTCCAGATAGTGAAATAGGAATCGCCTCTTACGACCCTAAGAATGACGGTGCCTCTATCCATCCTGGGGATTCGGTTACAGTCTCCCTAAAGCTGGAAGGAGATGAGCATGGAGAGAACCCGCATCAAAAAGTTGAGGTGGAAGTTACTTCTGCCTCCAATCCGCTTCAGGTCATTGCAAGTAAAACGATAACTGGAGTGGCACTGGATAAGGATATTCCCTACACTTGGCAGACTTCTTCATCCACGCCTACCGGTACGTATAAAATAAAATACAAATTTCCTGCCGTACCTTCAGGATTATATGACTACCAGTTTACAGTTTATGTAACTGAAGCAGGTATAGGGCAAGATACTTTTGAACCTAATGATACCTTTATAACTGCAAAAAATGTATTTCCTAAAAACAGTTATATCTCTTACATTTCTTCAGCCAGTGATGTGGATTATTACAAACTGACAGCTGAAGAGACAGGACAAATCCCTATCGGATTAACCATTCCATCTAAAGTTGACTATGAACTTGATATTTATACTGCGTCCGGACTTCCCGTATGGAGCTCCTCCAATGGCACTGGCGTGGCAGAGCATGTAGATTTACAAATTACCAAAAATGAAGTGTATTACCTTAAGATCACTGGCTTCAGCGGCCAATTTAGCAACTCACCGTATACGTTGACTTTGGGATCTATTGAGACTCAACCGTTTGCAGTTCCTACTGGTCTGAAAACGGCAGCCTATGCTAATAGTATAAAGCTTACCTGGGATTCGATGCCTGAGGCAACGCTCTATAAACTCCGGATTAACGGTGTGGAGAAAGGTACCTCTAACGTTAATTCATATACATTTTTAAACTTGGTGTCTTCACAGGGGTATCTCTTGGAAGTAGCCGCAGTTTATCCTAAAGGCAGCAGCGCCTATGCCTCCGTTCAGGCTTCAACTACCTTGCCAGAACTAATTGTGTATCAGCCGCAGGATGTAAACCAGGCCTCTCTCAGCACACAGCTGTTCAGCTTTAAGCCAGCTACAACCGGAGTGTACCGGATTTTCACTAGTCCGTATCAAGGTAACGGTTCTGTAGTGGATACTGAACTCTCAATATATAACAATTTACAACTCAATAAGCAGCTTGCAGTGAATGATGATACGAATGATACGGTCTTCTCAGAGATCCGAATCAGCCTCATTGGCGGACAGACCTACTATGTCAAAGTAAATGGTTTTGATACAACTGCTTTGCGTACTAGAGTTACTGCAGATGTCATCAGCTCAAGCATTCCTTACATTCAGCAAGATCATCCTGTTGATATTAACGAACAGGCCGGGAACAGTAATGTATATGTCTTCGTTCCTGGAAATACTGGTAGATTCCGAATAAACACTAACCGTTACGGAGGAAGCGCTAGTTCAAAGGCTAACGATACGGATCTCTCTGTATATGCGAGTGTAGATATGGAAGAACCTATCACCGGTGGTCATAACGATGATAAAGCAGACTCCGTGTTCTCGGAGGTGACTGTGAATCTCAGTGCTGGTGTTCCATACTATATTCGTGTAAATGAAGCAAATGGCGGTAAAACTTATGCACGGTTGCTGGTAACGTCAGCTGGACAAACCGCGTTTACAGTACTGAAAAGCAGGACACCCATTGATTTATCCAAGGCAAGCGGGGAAGAAGCCTATCTGCAGTTTACACCTGCATCAACAGGCAAATATCGTTTCTTTACTTCCAATTATCAGGCGACTTCACAGTTAAATGATACCGAAATAGCTCTGTATTCGGATTCTGATTTAACGACATTGCTGGATGCTAATGACGATGCTACAGATTACAGGCCCTACGGAGAGCATTTCTCTAAGCTAGAAATGAATCTAACTGCCGGCGTCACCTACTACGTTGCTATAAGCAGCTTTGGTTCGGTAAATGGATTGCAGACAAGGTTTACAGTCGAGAATATGGAGCATAGCAGCCCAGGTACTGCAGCAAGTCTTCCATTTGGGGAAATTGTGACTACAGATTCAGATGGTGCTCCGCTCGCAATTTCATCTTTATATGATATGGATTACTACAAAATAGATTTGACTGCCCCAGATCAGGTCAGCTTATATCTGTCTCAGGGTGACGGCACCATTGAGGATTCCTACGGAAATATCAGGGGATACTTCAGTGCCGAGGGGCAGATGTCATTTGACCTGGATGCAGGGACATATTATCTGAAGATTCAAAGTGGTTGGGAAGGCCCGGCTTGGAGCTTCTCCAAGTTTGAATATGAACTGTCAGCAGATATTAATATTATTGAGTACACAAAGGGCGAAAGTGAGTTCTTGTCTACCTTGCGTGCTCTGAAAGCAAGCGCAGTGAAAAGCTTCGATGCTACGCCTGGCAGTAAAGGTTCTGTCAAAGTTCAGTATAAAAACAAGGTGAATAATACTAGCCTTAAAGTAGAGATTAAAACAGCCAATCTAGCAAATGGGTTAAGTGTTTATGAATATACCACGGGAGGAAGCTTCAACAAGGATACACTGACCGATATTATCTGGAATGGATCGGTTGATTCTAAATCACCTGATAAATATTGGTATGCAAATTATACAGACTCAATCTCAGGACCGCCTCAATACTGGGCAAAGGATGGTTTATATAAAATATTTGTATCACGTTTGGAAGGGAGTAAAAAGAAACAAACTCAGGAATTCCTAGTACAGGTAATCAACGATCCATTAAATGGATTAAATATTATTCCGCTGCCTCCAACTATTGAAAAAGGGAAAAAGATCACTTCGAAAACCAGTAATTGTAAGTCGTGTAAAAACTATTTTGAGCGTTATATTTTGCATCCAAATGATCATGCCTATGAATTGACATATGGAACATGGTTTGCTGAGGTTTACGGGATGACAGGTATCCAGCAATTTTCTGCTGGCGCATTAGCTTTAGCTACTTGTAGTGAAGGTAATGCAAAAGAGCGATTACAGTGTACCTTAAGTAATATCGGGATGATACCGATATTGGGTGAAGGTGCTGATGCCATTAATGGCGTGATTTACTTTGTAAATGGTGATTACCTTGATGCTTTATTATCAGCCGGAGCGGTTGTTCCATTCATAGGGAACTTTGTAACAGCAGGAAAGAAAATATCATATACCGCGACTAAACGTGTTGAATTAGTCTTTAAATTGAACCCTTGCGGGTGCGTTCCTGAAGGAACTGAGATCATTACCAAAGATGGGCCAAAGCCGATAGAACAGATTCAGATTGGAGATCTTGTATTAGCGAAGGATACAGATACCGGCAAGCAAGCGTATAAACCTGTCGTCAATTTATTTAGCAGAGAAAATACTGAGATTTATAATCTTGGAGTTCAAGGTAAAACAATTCAAAGCACAGGTAACCATCCATTCTGGGTGATAGGAAAAGGCTGGGTAACCGCTGATGAGTTAGCTCCAGGGGATTTATTAGAGACGCAAATAGGCGATACAGTTGTTTTGGAGTCTGTTGCATTAAGTGATACTTTATCCAAGGTATATAATTTTGAGGTAGAAGAGTTCCACACCTATTATCTCTCAGAGTTTGCTTTATTGACTCATAATTCAGCGGAAGCTTGTCAACTTTCTAATTATAGTAAAATTGTACCTAAAAGGTTAACAGCCAGAACCACGGGTGCACAATCTACTATTCTGGCTGGAGAAATTACAAAGGCAACAGGATTAGCCAAGCCTTTCAATTGGGCGGCACATCACATTATTCCGTATAAGCCTTCAAATGTTTGGGCTGTTAAATTGCATGCTATTATGAAAAAATATAATATTGATCTTAATTCATCAGCAAACGGAGTGTTTTTGCCCCCAGCTGGTAATAAAGCAGATGTATTAGTTATTGACGAATTTACAATTTCCACTCACACAGGTTCACATGGAATAAGCTATTATGAGGATTTATACAAAATGCTAAGCGTTGTTGAAGATGATGGTGTTGATGCAGTACTAGATACAATCAATGTGATGAGAGAAAAGTTGCTTACTGGTGAGTATAAACTATACAGAGCAAAGAATTAGGAGGAGAAAATGAGAGTATATAGTTTAAGATCCATTGAAGATTCCAGTGATTTAATGCTGGACAAGTCTGTGAGTGCAGAGCATCCTATAGAGTTGAAATTTAAAGGGCAATCTAAAATGCCGATGTGGACGCCACCGCTCTTGTACACTAATAATAAAAGGAAATACAATGATTTTCCAAGATACTTATCTGGACAACCAATTGTATCAGAGAAGGTAAAGGATATTTTATTTCCAATTCTTGCGGAAGAAGTTGAAATTCTTCCTTTAGCTCATCCTGAATTAAACTTGTTTATGCTTAACATCACCAATGTCATCGATTGTGTTGACTATAACCGCTCAGAAATTAAGCTTACTGGGAAAGGAAACTTTGCACGATTTATTAAATTTGTTTTTGACTTTTCAAAAATACCTGAAAAAACCTATATGTTTAAAATCAAGGAAACAGCTGTCGTCCAAGTTTTCGTAACTGAAGCATTTAAAGACCTTGTAGAACTCCACGGCCTTAAGGGCTTGGATTTCTCGGAGGTTTACGATTCAGCTTTTACTGCAGAAAAAGAAGAAGAACAGAAACAGAATTATCAAGCAGCTCTTGATTCTATTGAGCACAGCAAAGGGACTGAGTTTTCTTATGATGAGGCTCGTATTCTTATGGAGCAGGGAAAAGCGGTTGCCAGCGGAAAATGGAGAATGCAACTAGATGAGAATGGGGAATTGTGGATAGCAGATCTGACTCCAGCTTTGGTGTATGACTGGGGACAGCCGATTTATATTCCTCCAGTGTTGATGCTGTTACAATGGCACGAAGTAGAAAAGTACGATATTAAATAATAGAGTTCGGAGGAATGAAATGTACTCATTAAAGCGGCCTTTTACATTTATCATAAGTTTAATTCTTGTTTTTACACTTCTTATCCCCGGTATTGGAACAGGAACACTTTCGGCGGCAGCCGCTGAGGGTGTTCCTGTAACCGTACATCAACTCAAAGGCAGTCTAAATGTTAATGGCATTTATTACGGGACAGTAGAACTTGGGCTCACCATTCAGAATCCGGGCTCTGGCGTTTCTTCAACCCGCTATAGTTTGGATGATGGAGGATCTTGGCTAACCTACAGTCAACCGATATCTTTCTCAGATAAAAAAGTATACCATATTCTTTATCAGTCCATTGGACTAAATAACAATAATGAAGCACCTAAAGAAGTTTCCTTCACCATAAAAAAAGATAATTTCCCTCCAGAGACATCTGTTTCAGTGAATGGAACGTTAGGACAAAATTCTTATTACAACAGCAATGTTACAGTTTCTCTTAATGCAACCGATGCGCATTCAGGAATACAATATTCTGAGTATAGTTTCAATGCGGGACAGACATGGAATAAGTACACCACTCCTTTTACTGTGGAAGGGCCTAGTACAATCATCTACTACCGTTCAACGGATGTTGACGGGAACGTGGAAAAAGCAAAAAAAACGAAGATCAGTGTGGATAAGGAGCCACCGTCTTCTCCTGACTTCAATATTAGTCCGGATGTGTGGAGTAACTCTTCGTTCACCGTTACTATAACGGATGGTGTTGACAGTCAGAGCGGTACTTTAAAATCACAGTATCGTGTAGGAAATTCTGGTCAGTGGCTTGATTATTCCCAACCTGTAGAAGTAAGCGGGAATGGACTGATGAATATATATGCCCGGACACTGGACTATGCCGGAAACAGCAGTGTGATAGCCGAACATACATTGCAGTTTGATGAAACAGCTCCTACTGTGCCATTAATTGGTCTTAGTACTTCCGATTGGACTAATGAACCAGTCTATATCAATCTGGATGGTGGTACAGATGCTGAAAGTCAAGTTCGAGGCTACGATTATAAAGTAGGTACGGCTACGGAGTGGATTGAATATGTTAATTCATTTCCTGTCCGTAGCGAGGGACTTACCAAGGTGTATGCCCGGACGATTGACATGGCGGGAAATCTAAGTGCAATTGCAGAAGGCACTGTTAAGATCGATTTAACTCCGCCGGTTGCACCTGCGAATATTTTTAAAATTAATCAGTTTGGAACTTCAGCCCTGATTCGCTGGTCAGCAGGTTCGGATAGCCTATCAGGAGTGAACGAATATGAAATTTTAAATGGAGAAGAATTGCTTGGAATCACCAAGAATCAGCAGATTAAGCTGGAAAATCTTCGTCCGAATGAGAAATATTCAATTACTGTAGTAACTATAGACAATGCCGGAAACGTTTCCGAAGAAACTATTCCACTGGTTTTCTTCACCAGCAGTATTGCGGTATCGGGATACCGTGATCATAACTTTGCCCTGAATAATAAGGGACAGGTCTGGGGCTGGGGGCTTAACAATAAGGGACAATTGGGAGATGGAACCCTCACAACCCGCAATATTGCGACAAGAATCTCGGCACTCGATAGTTTCTCTATGATCTCCTCCGGATTGACACAAAATATTGGGCTATGTGCCGATGGGAGTGTGTGGACCTGGGGACAAAGTAGTTACGGTAATAATTTATCCTTGCAGCCTGTAACCGGACTTGATCATATCGTATCTATCTCCTCTGGCCTCGGACACTTCGTGGCCCTGAAAGAGGATGGAACGGTCTGGACCTGGGGGAATAACGGTTTTGGACAACTGGGCATTGGAACGATCAATAGTTCAGCTACTCCTGTGCAAGTCAGCGGGTTGTACTCGGTTGTCTCAATTGCTGGCGGATATTACAACACTATGGCATTGAAAGAAGATGGCACAGTGTGGATCTGGGGGGATGGCTCCAGGGGGATTCTTGGATATCTCCCAACTGCTGAATATAAGCAGCTTACTCCTTTGCAGGTTCAGGGGCTGGAAAATATTATTCAAATTGATTTCTCTTATATGCATGGGGCGGCTCTAAAGAAGGATGGAACCGTATGGACCTGGGGCTTCAACGCATATGGACAGCTAGGCAACGGATCAACTTATGATGCCCCGGTCCCGGCCAAGGTTCAGAATCTGAGCAATATTATCAAAATATCTTCCTCTTATGCCCATAATCTCGCGTTAACGGGTGAAGGTAAGGTCTGGAGCTGGGGTGACAATGCTCATGGTGAATTGGGAGATGGTACAGTTGTACAAAATAGACTAGTACCTGTTCGAGCTGCGCACTTGGATGGAATTGCCGATATTGAGGCTGCTGAGTTTTACAGCTTTGCTGTTAAAATGGACGGCTCACTGTGGGCATGGGGAGTTAATGGTGATAGCCAATTGGGAACAGGAAATATGATTTTGCAGCGTACTCGTACCTTGGTAAGCGGGATAGATTATCCGGTGGACACTGTGGTTCCCGCTGCGCTCCATTTGACGACAACTGGTAAAACAGCAACAACAGCTGTACTTTCCTGGAATGAGGCTTCCGATAACCATGGCATTAAAGAGTATCTGGTTTATCGCGGAACAAATCTGATTCAGGCACTCCCTGTTGACGGGAACTCCATTGATTCGGTAACCGGGTACACGGCTACAGGTCTTGCACCTGGAACAACATATACCTTTTCGGTTAAGGCAAGGGACTATGCTAACAATATTTCGGCTGCAAGCAATGAGGTTTCGGTAACGATGGAGGCTTCCGCACCAATGGCGGTCTCGGCAGGATCCGATCAAACCTATGCCTTGAAGAGTGACGGTTCTGTCTGGGCATGGGGGAATAACTACCAAGGGCAATTAGGGAATGGGACAGCAACTTCGTCTAATAAGGCGATCCAGACTGTGAACCTTACCTCAATAACTGCAGTCTCTGCCGGCGGGTCTTACGGATTAGCCCTTAAAAGTGATGGTTCCGTATGGGGCTGGGGGGATAACTCTTTGGGGCAACTTGGATACCAGCCTGTTGCCTATCAGCAGTATAAGCCTACTAAAATTGAAAACTTCAACTCTGTTACAGGCATTTCGGCAGGTCAAACCCACTCTCTGGCGCTGAAGAGTGACGGAACGGTGTGGGCATGGGGATCGAATTATTATGGTGAATTAGGACTTGGAACTACAGGGAATAAATATGCTCCAACAAAGATCCCTTCACTAAGCGGAGTGAAAGCTATAAGTGCAGGTATGTTCTACAGTTTGGCTCTTAAGAATGACGGCAGTGTCTGGGCATGGGGAATGAATATGAACGGACAATTAGGAAACGGTTCTACAACAGATTCAATGATTCCAGTAAAAGTGAATTCATTGGTCAATGTGAGCAGTCTTTCAGCAGGGTTCTACCATGCGCTTGCTCTAAAGACAGATGGAACCGTCTGGGCCTGGGGAAGTAATTCGTATGGGCAACTTGGGGATAGGACTTATACGGACCGTTCCAACCCTGTAAATGTAACTTCTATTAGCGGAATTACGCAAATTTCTGCGGGTATGTACCATAGCATTGCAAAGAAGGATTCGGCTCTCTACAGTTGGGGCTATAATGCTTCTGGACAGTTAGGCAATAACAGCACTAGTCCTACATCTTCTCCTATTACTGTTTCCGCTTTAACTAATATTAAAGACATAGACGCGGGTGTTAGTCATAATGCAGCGATTGATGGAAATGTAGTGAAGACTTGGGGGGGCAACAGTAGCGGAGAGCTTGGGAATGGAAGCTCCAGCAATTCCAGAGTTCCGGTAACTGTTTTGGGGTTAACACCAAGTCAAACTACTTCTCTCAAGACTATAAGCAGCAGTACGCTTGTGACAAAAGATTTAATTGTAAGCGGAGAGGCCGGACAGAGTCTTTATAAGAACATAAAATTCCCTGAAGGGTTTGTAATGCCAGACCTCATTGCACCTACTGCTCCTACACATGTGGGGATTACGAAGAATTCAAGTGCAGCTACTTTGCAATGGGAAGAATCGAAAGATAACAAGGGTGTCAAAGAATACTGGGTATTCATTAACGAAAAACTTGTGCTAAAAACTACTGCACATGAAGGAATTGAATTACAGCTTCCTGAAAATGAGGTTATCTCAATTACGGTTATTGCTGTAGATGAGGCGGGAAATGTCTCGAACCCAAGTATGCCTGTATCTCCTTAACAACTACATGAGAAGGACCTTCAGATTATGAAGGTCCTTCAAAAGGAGCAAAATCAGTTTGTCAAATAATGTGAAGAAACAAAGAAAAGGTTCAAAGATAAACAGATCAATACTCATGGCTTCTGCTATTTTTGCAGTCATTTTGATTGGATTAATATCGATTGTAGCCATAGATCATACATCAGGCCAGTCCTATTCAGTGGAAGAAATGCCTAACTATACTCAAATTAAAGGTGAATATCAGACGGAAGGGCTGAAGTATGAAAAACAGCCTCATCTCGGTGACTCCAAGGCAAAAGTAAAGGTTGTTGAATTTGCTGATTTTAAATGCCCGGCCTGCAAAAAATGGAAAGATAAGAATATGCAACGATTCATAAGTGAGTTCATAGACACAGCAAAAGCTGAGTTTTTTTTCATCAACTACGCTTTCATAGACCGTGACTCTATTCTAGCCGCGAGTGCGGGGGAAGCGATTGCTAAGCAGGATAACAATAAGTTCTGGGAGTTTTATGACATTCTGTACAAACACCAAGGGGATGAAAGCAAGATATGGGCGACAGAGTCTTTTTTGCTTGATTTAGTGAAGGAAAATATGAAGGATATTGATTATGATTTGTTTGAAAAAGACTTAAAGAGCCATACCTATATGCTTGATGTAAAGGAGGATTACAAAACCGCAGGTCACTATGGAGTTAATGGTACACCGCAATTTATGGTAAACGGAGAATTATTGCCTGATTCATCTTATGAAGGTTTGGCTAATGCCATTAATAAACAATTGAAAGTCATATCGGGGGAATAAAGTTGGAAACAGAGGTTGAAAAAGAACCACATGTATATCCACCGCTACGGCCATCAGGTCTCGGAGGCTGGCTGGTGCTGGTGCAGATCGGATTAATCGCAACATTAATTCAAGTATCGTATCAGCTGTTGAACTACAATATTCCCAGCTTTAGCCAGGAGTATTGGGGGATTCTGGCATCCCCGCAAGGGGAAATGTACCATCCGCTCTGGGCGCCGGTGATTATATTTGAAGCGGCTGCGAACGGAGTGCTGCTGTTGCTTACTGTTTTTACTTTGATTTTGTTTTATCAAAAAAAGGCACTCCTGCCGCGTATGATGATTATCCTCTATTCCGTCAACCTGCTGATCGGGATCGTTGATTATGTGCTCGTGATGAATATTCCTGTTGCCAGTGAGCTGGAGGATGGAAGCAGTATGCGTGATCTGATTAGAGCGTTATTCACCTGTGTGATATGGACAGCCTACTTCCGGAAATCGGAGCGCGTAAGATACACCTTTATCCGGTAAAAAAGCCTGACGAACGCAACCTATGCGCTAACCCGGAAGCTTCATTTAGAGTTCAAAAAAACCCGTCCAAGGTACACGAATTCGTGTCCTTAGTCGGGTTTTGTGCTGTGCGGAAAGTGTAATCCTGTCCTATTATCAGTTGTGACGTTCGTGCAGGATCAGGTCCGGCAGAACTAGACCGGCCGCCGCATCTCTCCCAGCAGCTCGCCCATCTTCACCTTCGTATCCGGGGCCAGCCCGGGGCGCGGGGTGAAGGTGCCGCTCTCCATCAGCAGGACTACCGTGGAACCGAATTCGAAATATGCCAGGTCGTCGCCGCGCTGCCATTCTTTGGCCGTCTCATCAGTATAGCGGATACTGCTCACATTCATTGCGCCTACCTTGACCACGGCGGTCTCGCCATAGCTGCCGGCTATATAAGTAATCAGCCGTTCGTTACGGCTCAGGACACTCTTCATATGGCGCATGCCGAAATCATTCACGGGGTAAGCCCGTCCGCGGATATAATCGCTCTCCCTCAGCTGTCCGGTTAACGGGGAGTGAATCCGGTGATAATCGGTAGGGCTTAAGTAGAGGACGAAATAATAGCCTTTCTTGTACAGTTCGAGGTGTGGCGAGTGATTAAGCAAATCCTCCAGCGTATAATCCTGCCCCTTCACATTCATTATCGTGCCGCAGTTGATTTCGCCCATTGCCGTAATCATCGCGTCTACAGGACTGGCTACGGCATGCTCACCGCTGGCCACCGGGCGCATCCCCGGCTTCAGGCGGCGGCTGAAGAATTCATTCAGTGTACGGTATTCTCCGGCAGCCTTCTCCGCCTCGGCGGCAGGAATCTGATAGGAACGAATAAATACCGGAATCATAAGGCGGCTGAGTCTGCTGTGGGATAAAGCCCCCATCAACCTGGAAAGCCATCTGTGCGAGGATAGCTCGGTCATCAGCCGCAGCAATTGTTTAACCATGCCCATCTCCCTTCCATCATGCAGCAGTGTTATCCTGTGCCAAGGGACTCCACCCGCTCTGCATTATATTGACATAGAATAGGAGACAAATCAATAAGAGTTCATTCTTAATGCTTCTTCGTACAGATATCTGGCATAGCCCATAGGCTGGCGGTAGCTGTCTTTCCATACCCCGCGCAGTCCGGCCTTCTGGAAGCCGTAACGCTGGTCGCGCCCGTTGCATTCAATGAAATACAGCTGTCCGTGCTTCGTGACACCGATGTCCAGACCGATATCGGCCAGCCCCGGCAGACTCTTCTCCAGCTCACGGGCGAGGGCGAGACTGAGTGAGAGGACGGACATACGGATTCTGGCCGCCTCTTCTCCAGGGAATGCCTGCTCCAGGGCAAAAGAGGATTTCAGGGCTTCGCCTCCTCTGGCAATGTTCGATACAAAGCCACCTGGAGCGGCGAGCTTGGCGAACAGGCCGGTGACCTGCCACGCTCCGCCCCAGCCCCGCTGTACCGTAACACGCAGGTCAAAGGGGCGTCCGTTAATCTCGGCCAGCGGAATCCGTTCCTGGACCAGATAGGGCACAGAAGAGAGCCGGGCGCGGAGGACGCGGGGAAGGGCGTCCGGGTTAACGGATCTGCTAACCTTGCGTCTTGAGCCAGAGAGAGAGTAGCTCCAGAGCCAGCGCCCTTCGCCGCTGCGGGTGAGCCGCATCACGCCGTTACCCACGCTGCCCCGGCAAGGCTTGAGGATCAGATCCGGGTAGCGGTTCATCATCTCCCTCAGGCCGGAGAGTCCGCTTGCAGTGACCGGCAGATAAGCTTGCAGTTCGCGGCTGCGCTCCAGCAGGCCGTGAATCTGATCCTTGCCGTAGCGGTTGCAGCTGTTATAGACCTGAATTCCCTGCCGGAGCAGGCGCTCGACTCCAGTGCTGCGGGGATCATAGATTGCCCGGTTGTGGATGACCTCCGGCGTAGGGACGATTTGTCTGCGGTAGCCTTGCAGACCTTTCTTCATATAGACACTGCTGAAGCCGGACGCTACGTCGATGTCGGACAGCTTCACAAAGCAAGGGGTTAATCCGTATGCAGCAGCGGCCTCTTCATAGTTGGCCAGAGATTCCTGTCCGGTTTTTAACCGGGGAACGCCCCCGTGCATAGCGGCATTTAGCAGTATCCCAACGAGCTTTTGCCCCATGTTCGTTCCTCCTGTTATCTTGAAGTACTTCCCGGCTGTTTTTATGTCTCCTGTCATTGTATGTATGTACGTGCCCGTAAGGGTTGGACGGATGCGCGGCGGCAGATGCCCTTTTTTGAAAGGAGAAGATTGGATTACCGGCTAGGGGAAGGGTGTCATCCGCCCATGCTGCTGCATATGATGCCTAGAAGATACAATAGATGGAAGGAGGAGACTGCTTGTGAAGAGTCCCAAACGAAAACAGCAGCGAAGTTCCAAAAGACCGCTCTATTACGTGGATAATCCCGATACGACTGAACTTAGCATGTTGGACAGCAGTCCCAAAACACAACAGAACCAGGAATTGGAATGGGTGGAAGTGGCAGAGGGGGAAGACCTTGCCCTGCAGGTGAGCGGGGTGGAGATGCTGGAAGTGACCGCACCGCTCCAGCAGACTGTGCCTGCACCGGAGGGGAATCAGGGAACGGTGACGGAAGAGGGGCGCCAGCAGGAAGGCCCTGCTGCCCTGCTAGAAGCGGAGGTAACAGCTCCGCCGGAAAAAGAACGCCTGCAGCCCGTATACACCGATGATCTGTCCGATGGCGCCGTCACCGGTGCCAAGATTGCTCCACGGACCATTGACGGGTCCAGGCTAAAGCATGGCATCATCGGCACACCCTGGCTGCAGGACTATGCAGTGCAGAGCATCAACCTTGCGGACCGGGCGGTTACCTCCTCGAAGATAGCGCCGGAGTCCGTTACCGGTGAGCATCTGGCGGAGAGCAGTGTCAGCGGGGGCAAGCTGCTGGATCACTCCATCGGCGGCGAGAAGCTGAAGGATGGCAGCGTCGGTCCGGAGAAGCTGGCAGACCGGATGATCAGCGGAGGACATATTGCCGATGGTGCCATCAGCAGCCGGCATCTCAGTGAGTTCATTATCACAGCGGAGCTGCTGGATGATGGGGCAGTGACTGGTGAGAAGATTCTCAGCAGCAGTATTGACAGCCGCCATCTCAGTAACGGCAGTATTGACCGCTCTAAGCTTGCTGACGAAGCGGTGTCCGCCGACAAAATCGCCGATGGCGAGATCAGCGGTGTCAAGCTGGGTGATGCAGTGATCGAGAGCCGTCATGTGGGGGAAGGCGTCATTACCGCGAGGCATCTGGCCCCGGGTGCCATTGGACGGGAACAGCTGGCGGCGCGCCTGATCGGCAAGGAGCAGCTTCAGCCCGGTATTATTGAGAGCGGGCATCTCGCAGATGGGGCAACCGGGTCCCGGCAGATCGCGGCGAAAGCTATCCGCAGCCAGCACATTAACCCGGAGAGCATCCATGCCGACCATATTGCCGAAGGTGAAGTTGGCAGCCGTCATCTGGCGGACCGCAGCATTTCTTTTGTGAAGCTGGCGGACGGCGCGGTAGGAACTGCACAGCTGATAGAGCAGGCGGTCACCTCTTCCAAAATTGCGGATCAGAGCATTCTCGCTCATAAGCTGGCTGACGAAGCCGTGATGACGCGCCATATTGCGAAATCTGCCGTGCGCAGTGCGCAGATTGCCGCGCAGGCTGTCACTTCGGCTCATCTGCAGCGCGAAGCTGTGGATAATTCTCATCTGGCTGCAGAATCTGTAGGCTCTGCCCAGCTGCAGGAGCAATCCGTCCTGACCGGCCATCTGGCCAAAGGGGCAGTTACGGAAGAACAACTGGGGTATGAATCCGTTACAGGAGAGCATATTAGCCCCCAGAGTATTACCGCAGCCAAGCTGGCGGACGGCAGCATCATTACCGCCAAGCTGGCCATGGGCGCGGTCGGGAGTACGATTCTGGCAAAAGAAGCGGTCAGCGGTGAGCATATTGCGGTCTGCGCCGTGGAGGAGAAGCACCTGGCGGATGGCAGCATCAGCGGGCGGGTGCTGCAGGAGGAGGCTGTAGACGCCAGTCATCTGGCATCCGGCGCCATCGAACGCCGGCATTTGGGAGACAGCAGTGTGACTTCATCCGCGCTGCAATCCGGTTCGGTAACGGCAGATAAGCTGTCCTCCGGTGCCGTCAAGGAGGCCCATCTCACTGCTGCGATTGTACAGCCGCATCATTTGGCCGACTATGCCGTCACTTCGCTGAAGCTATCGCCGGAGAGTGTCTCAACGGATAAACTCGGTGATCTGACCGTCACTTCAATTAAGCTGGCGGACGGCAGTGTAAGCGCGGAGAAGCTGGCAGCCTCAGCAGTGCAGACTGAGCATCTGTCGGCAGGCGCGGTCGGCCCGGATTCGCTTAAGGATACGTCTGTGCAAGGCAGACATTTGGCGGCTGGCAGCGTGGGCGGAGCACATATCCGGCCGATGTCGATCGGCAACGGACATCTTATTCCAAGCTCTGTCTCATCGATCCAGATTCAGGATGGCAGCATCAGCGGCACTAAGCTGGCCGAGGGGGCGATAGCTTCCCGTCATCTCACTCCTGGCAGTGTAGGCGGAAGCGAGCTGGCTGAGGCTTCAGTGGAAGGGCGGCATCTCGCGGATGGTGGCATTAGCCTGGCGCATCTGGCAGATGAGGTCCGCAGTGCGGACCTGCTGCCCGACGGAAGCATTGGCGCAGAGAAGCTGGCAGCGGGTGCTGTAGAGTCGGTTCACTTGGCTGGAGCGAGTGTTCAGGCCGTTCATTTGGCGCAGGCAGCGGTGGAAGCCCGGCATATCGGTGCCGGAGAGATTACGCTGGCCCATCTGGCCAAAGAGACGCGCAGCGCGGATCTTCTGCCGGATGGCAGCATCGCAGGCAGCAAGCTGGGGGCAGGTGTGGTAGGGGCCTTCCATTTGGCTGCAGGCAGTGTGTATGGCGGCCACCTGGCTGCGGATGCAGTAAGCAGCCGGCATATCCGCGCCGGCAGCATTCAGCTCAGTCATCTGGCTTCCGATACGCGGGGCGCGGACCTGCTGCCGGATGGCTGCATAGGCGGAAGCAAGCTGGCTGAAGGCGCAGTGGATTCGCAGCATCTCCAGCCGCAGAGTGTGGACGCAGAGCATCTTGCTGGCGGAGTAATTCAGGAGCGTCATCTCGGGGCGGGGATTATCCGGCTGACGCATTTGGCTGAGGAAACGAGGAGTGCGGAGCTGCTGCCGGATGGCAGTATAGGTGGAAGCAAGCTGGCTGAAGGCGCAGTGGATTCGCAGCATCTCCAGCCGCAGAGCGTGGACGCAGAGCATCTTGCAGACAGAGTAATTCAGGAGCGTCATTTGGGCTCAGGGATTATCCGGCTGGCGCATCTGGCTGAGGAGACGAAGAGTGCGGACCTGCTGCCGGATGGCAGTATAGGTGGAAGCAAGCTGGCCGAAGGCGCAGTGGATTCGCAGCATCTTCAGCCGCAGAGCGTGGACGCAGAGCATCTTGCCGGTAGAGCTATCCAGGAGCATCACTTGGGCTCAGGAATTATCCGGCTGGCGCATCTCGCGGAGGAAACCAGAAGTGCAGAGCTGCTGCCGGATGGCAGTATAGGTGGAAGCAAGCTGGTTGAAGGCGCAGTGGGTTCGCAGCATCTCCAGCCGCAGAGCGTGAACGCAGAACATCTTGCAGGCGGAGTAATCCGGGATCGCCATTTGGGGCCGGGAATT
The DNA here is from genome assembly GCF_037975415.1 of Paenibacillus sp. FSL M7-0896. Classification (NCBI taxonomy): domain Bacteria; kingdom Bacillati; phylum Bacillota; class Bacilli; order Caryophanales; family Paenibacillaceae; genus Paenibacillus; species Paenibacillus sp. FSL M7-0896. The sequence continues at coordinate 5,912,377 of NZ_CP150250.1, read as the reverse complement.
ATCCGGCTGGCGCATCTCGCGGAGGAAACTAGAAGTGCGGAGCTGCTGCCGGATGGCAGTATTAGTGGAAGCAAGCTGGCCGCAGGTTCTGTGGGCTCTATCCATTTGGCTTCCGGCAGCATCTACGGAGGTCACCTGGCGCCTGAAGCCGTGGATAGCTGTCATATCCGTCCCGGCAGCATCGGCCTGGAGCATCTGGCCCAGGATGCCCGGACCTCTGAGCTTTTGCAGGATGACAGTATTACAGGGGGGAAGGTTGCTCCTCACAGCATTGGAACCAGGCATCTGGCGGAAGGGGCAGTGGGAAGCTCAGAGCTTCAGGATGAGGCGGTGGATGGTTCTAAAATCTCTTCCTTTGCCATTCAGTCCCGGCATCTGGAAGAAGACAGCGTGCAGAGCTACCACATTGTTCAGAATGCGGTGAGCGGGGATCATCTGGCGCCTGATTCAGTGGATAGCAGCCATCTCCGCGCGGGCAGCATCCAGCGTGAGCATCTGGCCGAGAATACGCTGACCTCCGAGCTGCTGGGTGAGGGCAGCATAGACGGCAGTAAGCTGGCACCAGGAGCGGTGGGCTCTAATCATCTGGCTCCGGGCAGTATCTACGGAGGCCATCTGGCTCCCGGAATCGTTGACGGACGTCATATCCGTTCTGGTAGTATAGGCCTCGAGCATCTGGCCGGGGATGCGCTGACCTCCGAGCTGCTCCCGGACCATAGTGTTACCGGAGCGAAGCTTGCGATTCACAGCGTCGGCACCGGGCATCTGGCTGAAGGTGCGGTAGGCAGCACTGAGCTGCAGGACGAGGCGGTGAAGGCTTCCAAAATCGCTTCCTTTGCCGTCCAGTCCCGGCATCTGGAAGAAGACAGCATCCAGAGTCATCATATTGCTCAGGGTGTAGTGAACGGAGATCATCTGGCGCCTGATTCAGTGGATAGCAGCCATCTCCGCACGGGCAGCATCCGGCGTGAGCATCTGGCCGAGAACACGCTGACCTCCGAGCTGCTGGGTGAGGGCAGTATAGACAGCAGCAAGCTGGCGCCAGGAGCGGTGGGGCCTAATCATCTGGCTCCGGGCAGCATTTACGGAGGCCATCTGGCTCCCGGAATCGTTGACGGACGCCATATCCGTCCTGGTAGTATAGGCCTCGAGCATCTGGCCGGGGATGCGCTGACCTCCGAGCTGCTCCCGGACCATAGTGTGAACGGAGCGAAGCTTGCGATTCACAGCGTCGGCACCGGCCATCTGGCTGAAGGTGCGGTAGGAAGCACTGAACTGCAGGATGAGGCGGTGAAGGCTGCCAAAATCGCTCCCTTTGCCGTCCAGTCCCGGCATCTGGAAGAAGACAGTATCCAGAGCCATCATATTGCTCAGGGTGCAGTGAACGGGGATCATCTGGCGCCCGGATCAGTCAATGCGGAGCATCTGTCCTTCCATCCGGTGCAGAGTGTCGGGAACCGCGAGGTTTTGCAGCAGTTCGGGATGACGGCGTTCATGTTCAATGGTGAGGCGGAGAGTGTGGAGGTGACGGTTTCTTTTGACGAGAGCTTCGGCCATACCGGCTATGTGCTGGTTGCCATGGCTAACCAGCCGTACTTCCATGCCTCGCTTAAGAACAGAACGGGCGGAGGAGCGACGATTGAGGTGGTACGGCTGCGCGAGACCCAGCATTTCTATGGCGTGCTGTCGTGGATTGCGCTCGGTACTCCGCTGGTCAAACCTGCTGTGGAGCATCGTGCTTTTGATTGATTGAGGGCAGAATAGATTGTACATGAGGCGCAGCCGTGGGTTGCGCCTTTTGTGCATGATTACGCCAGCATTTATAGGCTTCACGCTATTCATTTCTGCTAATTGTACAAGCAGGGAGGCCGGGAGAAGTGTCGTAGCTGCTTTAATATACTCCTGTTGCTGATGATCGGAAGTGTTCCTCCTCCTGTAAGCGCTCTCCTGTGGTGGCCTATTGCCGGGTGGAGGCGCATAGCGGCATTTGTCCAATTATCTGCGCTCAGGGAGACACTTGCCGTTACCGGGGGTGGCGGGATACATAGACTATGGTGTAACCCTCAGCCCGGGAGCAGCCCTGTGAAGGAAGGTGGATGAGCATGAAAAGAAAAGGAGCATCTGCCCGCCGCACGGGGCGGCGGGCAACCCGGACAACACGGCGGCCGGTGGCAAGGCCGGTACGGCCTGCTGTACTGCCGCCTGCGGTGAATCATCCGCAGCCTGAGGTGTCGGTTATTATTCCGGCCATGAATGAGGCGGCGACGATTGCCGCAGTGATTGCCGGAGCCAGAGGCGTTCATCCCCGCTGTGAGGTTATTGTGATTGTTAACGGTTCTGCGGATCAGACCGCAGATATTGCGCGCTCCTGCGGAGCTAACGTAATTGTGTATGAACAGCCGCTCGGACACGATGTCGGGCGAAGCGTAGGCGCGGAGGCGGCGAAGGGAGCGGTTCTGCTGTTCACTGATGGGGATCTGGTGATCCCCGCCTCGCGTCTGCGTCCCTTCGTGAACGCGGTCAGCGGCGGAGCGGATCTGGCCTTGAATGATTATTCCGGCCCGGTCCGCAGCAGATTTCCGCATCCGGTGGTGTTATCCAAGCATGTGCTGAATCTTCTGCTCGGAAGGTCTGAGCTGAAGGGCTGCTCCTTGACCGCCGTTCCTCATGCGATTAGCCGCAGGGCGCTAGATGTTCTGGGCAGCGGTCTGCTGTCGAGGCCGCCGCTCGCACATGCGCAGGCAGTACTGGAGGGTCTGGTTGTGACGGCGGTGTATAACGTGCCTGTGGGCAGGATGAATGCGGTCCGCCGGAAGCACAGCGGCAGTGATCTTCTGCAGGAGGCTATCCTCAGAGACCACCTGGATGCTGTAGCAATGGTGCTGGAACGCAAGGGCGGCCGGGCTGGCTTCGGGGACGGCATCCGGCGAAGGGAGATGGTGAGATGATGGGAGCGCGGGAAGTATCCGTCAGCGGCCGGTCTTCAGCGGGGCGTACTGCTCCTGGAAGCAGCGGCTCTACAGGCCGCTCCGCCAGACGCAGCGCAGTAGTGCGTGGAGGCGCAGCTAAGCGGCGGTCCGCGAAGCGCCGCAACAAGCCTGCGGCGGCGGGCCCTGGCCTCTCCCGGTCCAAGCGGAAGCCCGCTTCCGGGCGTAGGGGCCTGTCCCTGCCGGCATCTCAGGGTTCGCTGTCGGTCATTATCTCGGCCAGGAATGAGGAGCAGACGTTGCCGAAGCTGTTGGAGCAGGTGGAACGCCTGAAGCCGCAAGAAATTATTGTTGTGCTCAATGGATGTAATGACCGCAGCTTTCAGCGGACCCGGCTATGCGCTCAGGCAAGTATAGTGTACATTCCGGAATCTGCCGGACATGATGTGGGACGTTCTCTTGGCGCCAAGCTTAGCCGGGGAGATATCCTGTTGTTTCTGGACGGCGATATGGTGATCTCCGCCGGGCAGCTGTCCTCTTTTGTGGCTGCGGTGGACCGGGGGGTGGATGTGGCGCTCAATGACCTTGATCCGCTGCTGCCGCCCTTCGGGCTAAGTGATGCGGTTACCCGCTGCAAGCTCTACCTGAATCAGGTTCTGGGCCGCCCTGATCTTGGAGCAAGCTCCATGACGGCGGTTCCGCATGCCTTATCCCGCCGGGCGCTGGAGAGAATCGGCTACCGCGAGCTGATGGTGCCGCCTCGGGCGCTGGCGCTCTCCATTCTGGGCCGCCTGCGGGTGGAGAAGGCCGGAGGGGTGAATGTGATCAAGCAGAACCGGCTGCGCCAGGGCAACACGGGTGCCGGGAATGCTATGGAGCAGCTGATTGCCGGTGATCACGCGGAAGCCCTGGTCTGTGTGATTGCCCACCAGCAGAGCAGCGGGCAGCTGTCGGCCGATAATTTGCTGGAGCACCGCCGGCAGATTGCCGCCTGGAGGAACGCGTTATGACAATGACGAGCATTATTATTCCTACGTATAACAGGCTTGGGCTGCTGCGTTCCTGCGTCGAATCGATCAGAGCGCATACCCGGTCAGCCTATGAGATTATTGTAGTGGACAATGCCTCGGATGATGGTACCGAAGCCTATTGCCGTGCCAGCAAGCTGAAGTTCATTTCCCTCCCGGAGAACCGCGGTTTTCCGCTGGCCTGCAATATTGGGCTTCAGCTGGCTGCGGGGGAGGAGCTGCTGCTGCTGAACAATGACGTCATTGTGTCGCAAGGCTGGCTGGATAATCTGAAGAGCGCTTTGTACAGTGCCTCCGATATAGGGATTGTCGGACCGGTGACGAATTATGCCAGCGGACAGCAGCAGGTACAGACCGGCTATACCGATATTGCAGGGTTCCATGCCGAGGCACTCCGGGCCAATATTCCTGATGCAGCGAAGTGGGTGGAGACCCGAAGGCTTGTAGGTCTGTGCTTTTTATTCAAAAGACAGCTTATGGACGCGATCGGCCTGCTCGATGAACGATTCTCGCCGGGCCATTATGAGGATGACGATTACTGCTACCGTGCCCGGCTGCAGGGATACCGGCTGCTGATTGCCGGAGATTGCCTGGTTCATCATGAAGGCAGCGCCAGCTTCAAGGAGGTCTATTCCGCCTCATTGCAGGAGCTGGTGGAGCGCAACCGCAGGTTTTTTATAGAGAAATGGCAAGTGGACCCGGCGCAGTTCATCTGAGGCCGCTGGCCGAAGGCAAAAGACGTAGAGAAAGAGGAGGAACGTAAGTGAAAGGAGTCATACTGGCAGGCGGAACAGGAACAAGGCTATACCCGCTCACCCGGCTGATGAACAAACATTTGCTTCCGGTCGGCAAGTACCCTATGGTGTGCTACGGGATCGAGCGGCTGCGCCAGGGGGGGATCACCGATATTCTCCTGGTCATCAGCAAACAGTCCGCAGGACAGTACACTGACTTTTTGGGCAGCGGCGCTGAATTTGGCGTATCCCTGACTTACAAAATCCAGGAGGCGGCAGGCGGCATCGCGGAAGCGCTGGAGCTGGCGGAAGGATTCATCCTGCCGGGGGAACGGTTTGTCGTGCTGCTGGGGGATAATCTGTTCAAGGATAGTCTGGAGCCTTACGTGAAGAGTTATCTGCAACAGCCGGCGGGTACCGCGAAGGTGCTCCTGAAGCCTGTCGAGGATGCGCGCAGATACGGAGTTCCGGTGTTTGACAGCGCCGATGCCTCCCTGATTGCTTACATTGAAGAGAAGCCGGAGCAGCCGAAGACGAAATTCTGTGTTACAGGCATATATATGTACGATGAAGCTGTATTCGATATCATCCGCCGGATTTCGCCTTCCAGAAGGGGCGAGCTGGAGATTACTGATGTGAACAACCTGTATGCTGCCGAGCGCAAGCTAAGCTATGATGTGCTGCAAGGCTGGTGGAGCGACGCGGGAACCTTCCAGTCTCTGCGCGAAGCCGGAGATAAGCTGAGAGATACGCTGCCCTGAGGGGCGGCGTTTTTTTTGGTAGGTGAGGGCGATTATTGAACGGGGTGGAAGGGGGGAGAGCGGGTGAGAGGGAGAGGGAAGAGTAATTAGTTGGTCTACATAGGAAGAGGAAGAGGAAGAGGAAGAGGAAGAGGAAGAGGAAGAGGAAGAGGAAGAGGATTGAAGGAAACTTGAGTGGTAAAAGGTAACTAAAGGGATAAATCCCATAGAATTCGCCGGAAGTGGGCTGGCGGCTGGAAGGAGAGGGATAAATCCCTCTGAATTCACCAAAAGTCGGCGCTGGGCTAAAATGAAGAGCACAAATGCCCCTGAATCGGGCAAAAGTTGGCGTTCGGCTGAAATGAAGAGCACAAATGCCCCTGAATCGGGCAAAAGTCGGCGCTGGGCTAAAATGAAGAGCACAAATGCCCCTGAATCGGGCAAAAGTTGGCGTTCGACAGAAATGAAGAGCACAAATGCCCCTGAATCCGGCGAAAGTTGGCGTTCGGCGGAAATGAAGAGCACAAATGCCCCTGAATCCGGTGAAAGTCAGCGTTCGGCAGAAATGAAGAGCACAAATGCCCCTGAATCCGCCGAAAGCGGGCGCAGGGGTCGAAAGTCGGTTCTAACTCCCCCGGCGGGCAGTGCAGCCGTTTCAGCATGCAGCCTTTTACTTAACCCCCGTAGCATACAGCCCTGGGTTTATAGTCTCCAGCTTGCAGCCTTCAACTTATCGCCCGTAGTCCGCAGCTTATCGCCTCAGCATGAGCCCCAGCATATCGCCCTTAGCATGCAGCCCCCAGCTTGGTAGCCACCCAACTCATCACGATCAGTCACTGGCTGGCCGAGCGATTCTCCACCAGAACAAATCCTCGGTCTCGCGGTACAGCTCCGCACCCAGGTGCTGCAGGACACGGTGGGAGGCGAGGTTGTCCTTCTCGGTATCTGCAATGACCCAGCGTGCGCCGGGATGGCTGAAGATCCAGGCGGTGATCTGCCGCAGCGCTTCTGTGGCATAGCCCTGGCCCCAGTATCTCTCGTCCAGGACATAACCAACGATGACCTCTCCTTGCTCGTTCGGGCGGCCTTTGAGAATCAGGAAGCCGATGAGCTGCCGCTGCTCCCGGTGGATGATGGCCCACATGGTCAGCCAGCAGTAATTCTCTTCATCCTGTAGTACCTTCGCATGCCTGACCCGCATCGCATAGCGCATCTCTTCATCGTCCATGAGGGTTGCGGTTGCCGTCACGTTCAGGCCCAGCGCCTGCTCCAGCCCGGCGTAATCCGCTAAGGCTAACGCCAGCTCGGGTGCGCTCAGAGGAGATAGGTCCAGGTGTTCACCTGTAAGTTTCATAGATTGCCTCCAGTTCTAATCCGGGTACATAGATGCGGACATACACCATTAGGATGTGTTTTCAGCCAAGCATAGTCTGCCGTCCTGTTCCTTGTCAATATGCTCCAGCTTGCAGCCTTCTCCGTACCTTGAAGCGGAAGTTGACACGGGGATTCGAACGTTGAAATTAATGGTCATCTTGCGGCATGTCCCAGCCCAACTTGCGGCGCTTCTCCGGCACCGTCAAGGCGGATGCCGCATATGCTGTAGCAGGGCGTTTGAGCAAAGGAGACATGAAGGTGCAGAGTAAAATTACAAAAGTCCTGCAGCACATGGCCCATACGCACGAACAAATGGCACGGATTCTCGACGCCGAACGCCACGTAGCCGTCCGTATGTCGCAAATAGTTCACGATCTGCCGGATGCGGACCCTGATTTCGGCGGATTCAGTGGGCTGGTGGAAAGCTCAGGCCAAGTCAACAAAAATATCATTGCTTATCTCAATGCACTTGCTGATCTTGAAGAGGCGATGGCTGAGGGAGTAGGCAGGGTCATCAAGGAATTAAACGGTCAGGAAGAAGAGTAAGGGTAACGTGTAACCTGAGCAAGGAGGCGGAGGATGAGCAGAGAAAAGGCATATCTGCAAATGCTGGAGTCGACCGCTGCCATCCAGTGGAACATCGCGATGATTCTCGAGGCCAAAGCGGTGGAAGCGGAAAAAGTGAAGCAGTGGACCCATCATCATATCCACGCTAGAGCGTTCGACTCCCACGAAGACCAGTTGAAGGAATCCATCTCTATTCACGAGGTAATCGTGGAAATGGTAGAGGGGCTGACGAAGCTGGAGAACGGGCTGTACAGCAATCTGAAGGCGGTGCTGGGCAGCGGGGAAGACGAGGGCGGCGATTTCGGCGGGGATGGCGAGGGCTTCAGCTTCGGGGACGACAGCAAATGAGCGGCGGGCTGCTCTCCGAACACGCCGTCAAGCTGGAGATGATCCGCTCGATCGCCCGCAGCCAGGCAGCGCTTGCAGCCATCCTCGAGAGTATTGCTGAAGTGACGGGGCAATCGGAGCTGACAGCCCGCAAGCTGAGCGACAATATCAGGATTCTTAGCGGGTACCAGAGTTCGATGTGCCGGATGATATCCGGTATTTCGCTGCATGAGCCCAAAGAAGGAGTGCCTGCAGCCCCCTGGCTGAGCAAGGTCTGCTCAGAGGGGACCGCCAGAAGTAGATGAAGTACAGGAGGCGTAGATGATGAAGAGAAAGAGACTGGGCAAGCTTGGTTCCACGGGCAAGGGCAAGAGACGCAGACCGCTGCTGTCGCGGAAGACACGGATACGCAAAGGTCCCGGACGCAAATCGCGCAAGGGTCTGCCCGGTAAGCCGGGGAAGAAATCCCTGCAGCTGCGCAAAAAAAGAAGGCTCCGCCGCCGGTTACGCAGGGTGCGCGCTGTGCAGGTCATACCGGCAATCGAAACACCATTGGTGCCGCAGGTGATTCCGCTCCCCCCGGAGCTGGGCGTCCCGCCGGAACTGCCGCCGGGAGACGCCTATCAGCAGGGCTACACCGAAGCATACAACGTGGGGTTCGACGCCGGTTTCGCCAAGGGCTTCGAGGACGGGCATAAGCTGGAGCTTGGCTGACAGAGCCGCAGGAACAGCAGCGGACCAGGGCTGCGGTTATATAGGGGCTGGCGCATATTGCGCCGCCCCTATAGCACATGGGGAACTTTGGGATAAGGCGGGCTCTCGGAATTTCCGGCCGGATATGGTAGACTTCTTAACAGAATCTTTACCGGGGTCACTATTCAGGCAGGAAAGCGGGGAACACACATGATGGGTAATGAGATACGAAGAGCGCGGAGTGAGGAAATCCAGGAGATTATGAATCTGATTGCCGAATGTGTACAAGTTATGCAGGCAGGCGGAAGCGATCAATGGGATGAAGGGTACCCTAACCGGGAAGTCATTAGTGAAGATATCGGTAAGGGAACCTTATTTGTCTGCCTGGAGCATGAGGCGATTGCCGGGATTCTTGTGCTGGATGAGAACCAGGCGGAGCAATATGCAGGCATTGAATGGGAACAGCAGCAGGGGCCGCATCTGATCATGCACCGGCTCGCAGTACATCCCGAGATTCAGGGCAGAGGGATTGCCCGGCGGCTGATCGCCTTTGCCGAGGAATTCGCCCGCAGCAGCGGGTATAGAAGCATCCGGCTTGATACATATGCGAAGAATGACAGGGTGCTTAAGCTGTATCCTTCGCTCGGGTATTCGCAGAGAGGCGAGATTTGTTTTCCCGGCCGTACCGCTGCTTTTCCGGTGTTTGAGAAGGTGCTGCCAGATAATATGGAGAGATAATTTCTGCTAAAGTCAGTTAACATCACATTGAAGTCTGATTTTCTATTGTGAAAATGTTGATTCATGCCCTAAACTCACTTTATCGAATAATAATGTTAGCTTTAATAACTCTTATTGACATGAAAGTTGTCTTTGAATTATGATGGGATTATTCATAAGTAATTGAATAGTCCTTTTCGTATATCCTTAATAATTGGTTTAAGGGTCTCTACCGGGAACCGTAAATTTCTGGCTACGAAAATATGCTGAGGCATATTTTTGTGGCCTTTTTGTGTTACAGGCAGCCGGATATCAACAAGACTAGGGGGAGAAGACAATGGCGAATATCCTGATCAAGCATGCGGAGATTATTACGATGAACAAGCAGGAGGACATTATATACGGTGATATCCGCATCAAGGGCGATCTGATTGTGGAGATTGGCACCGGCCTTGAAGTGAATGGGGATGAGGATGAGCTAGTCATAGACGCCAAGAACCGGACGGTCATCCCCGGCTTCATCCAGACGCATATTCATCTGTGCCAGACGCTGTTTCGCGGCAAAGGGGATGATCTGGAGCTGATGGACTGGCTGCGCAAGCGGATCTGGCCGCTGGAGGCGGCGCATGACGAGGAGTCACTGTACTATTCTGCCATGCTGGGCATTGGGGAATTAATCACCAGCGGCACAACGACCATCGTGGATATGGAGACGGTACATCATACGGATTATGCTTTCCAGGCGATTGCGAAGAGCGGTATCCGCGCCTTGTCAGGGAAGGTCATGATGGACCGGAAGAACCCCGATGCACCGGCGGCCCTGCAGGAGGAGACGGCGGCTTCGCTGCAGGAGAGTGTGGATCTGCTGGAGAAATGGAACGGATACGCGAACGGCCGGATTCAGTATGCTTTTTCCCCGCGGTTTGTCATTTCCTGTACGGAGCCGCTGCTGCGGGAGGTGCAGAGCCTCTCGGCCCGTTACGGGGTGAAGGTGCATACCCATGCTTCCGAGAATTTGGGAGAGATCGAGCTTGTGCAGGCGATGACCGGTATGCGCAATGTCGTTTACCTGGATCACCTGGGGCTGGCTAATGAACGTCTGATTCTGGCTCACTGTGTCTGGCTGGATGAGCAGGAAAAGCGGATTCTGCGGGACCGCGGTGTTCATGTCAGCCACTGTCCGGGCTCGAACCTCAAGCTGGCCTCCGGCATTGCTGATACGCCTGGTATGTTACATGACCATATTCACCTCAGCCTGGGTGCAGACGGCGCGCCCTGCAACAATAACCTGGATATGTTCAACGAGATGCGTCTGGCAGCAGTCATCCAGAAGCCCGCGCATGGCCCGACTACGATGGATGCCCGGAGCGTCTTTCGGATGGCGACCATCGGGGGGGCGAAGGCGGTCGGGATGGAGGATCAGATCGGCAGTATCGAGGTCGGCAAGAAGGCAGATCTGGCTATCCTTAATCTCTATAATTTCCATACCTTCCCCTCCTATGATGTAGACCCGATCTCGCGGATTGTCTACTCGGGCACCCGTGCCGATGTGGAGACAACGATGGTTGACGGTGAGATTCTTATGCACACAGGGCGGCTGAAGACCATCGACAAAGAAGTCGTGCTCCATGAAGCGAACCTTTCGATTAAAAGATTACTGGGCAGCGCGCGGCTATCCTGAGCGGTAGGGGCTCCACGCCAGTTGTTCCAGACAAACTGACTATAGTGACCGGAGGCATGATTGCAGCCTGGACCAGAAGCATCTCAGATTCAAACTGTAGCCATGCAGGGGACTTTGCGCCTCTGCTTTTTTTGTCCGGATAATGATAATGACCTTAATGAACCTTTTCTCCCGCTCAGTTGTTTAATAGGGTGGCCCTCTTTTGATTCCCTTTACAAGTATTGCTATACTAGAGCAACGTGAGCTTTTTACAGAAATAAGGAATTAATTTTACACCACTATTAATGAAGAGAGTAAGAGGGGATGGCAATGAGAGAGGGCAAACCTGCGTCTGCGCAGGTGCATTTCTATATCGTGGCGGGACTGCTGTGGCTGAAGCTGCTGCTGTTGAGAGGGCTGTTCTTTGACCGGATTGCCTGGGAGTGGATCGCTGCGGATCTGGCGCCGGTGCTCCTGCTGCTAGGTGTGCTGGCTGTAATTACGCCTCGGCGGATGAGAAAAGGGGTCTTCTGGACCTTCAATGGCTTATTGTCGCTGCTGCTCTTCGCGGCCAGTGTGTACTTCAATCACTTCGGCTCGGTGCCTACCTATCTGGCGCTCTATGAGCTGAACCAGGTCTTTCAGGTAAAAGAGAGTGTGGAATCTACGATTGAGTGGGTCGATTATCTGTTTTTTGCCGATCTGCTGATAGTGATAATTTATTCGCTCTTCCGTAGATGGAAAAGAGGCCCTATGCGCTGGCAGCGGGGCAGTCAGCCTGCAAGCAGAACCCGGAGCATCTATCTGGTGGTGCTGCTGGTGGCAATCATAGGGGGCGGCTCGCTGTCGGCGTATTCGATTCATTCGGCCAGGGAAATTACCAATGAGCTGGTTCAGGCGGAGACGGCCGGATTCCTGAATTATGAGGTGGTGGCAGCGATCAAGGCCCGGGAGGATAACGGCCTCATCGGGACCGGTGATCTTCAGGAGACGATAGCCAAGGTGAAGTCACTGGAGGCTACCTATCCATACAAGGCTGTGACAGGCGGTCTGCCTGAGCATTTCGGATCGCAAAAAGGGAAAAACGTCATCATCATCCAACTGGAGGCGTTCCAGAATTTCCCGCTGCATCAGTCACTGGAGGGTCAGGAGCTGACCCCGGTGCTGAATGGTCTGGCCGGAGAGGGCTTCTATTTCCCGCATGTGTATCAGCAGGTAGGTCCGGGCAATACATCGGATGCGGAATTTATGAGCAACACCTCGATTTATCCGATCGCTTCGCTGGCCATGTCCACAGGCTTCGGGGACCGGCAGCTGCCGGGACTGCCGCGGCTTTTGCGGGATAAGGGGTATGAGGCGTACACGTTCCATGTGAATAAGGTCGGCTTCTGGAACCGGAATGAGCTGTATCCGGCGCTTGGCTTCAACGGCTACTATGACAAAGGCTCCTTCAAGAATGACCATTTCAATTCGTTCGGGGCTTCCGATGAGCAGCTCTATGCTACTGCCGTGGAGAAGCTGGCGGTGCTGCATCAGAAGGGTACGCCTTTCTACGCCCAGCTGGTGACGGCCTCCAGCCATCATCCGTTCAAGGTGCCGGACAGCTTACGCCGCATTCAGGTGCCGGACAAGCTCCAGGGTACGATGCTTGGCGATTATCTGAGCGCGGTGAACTATACGGATTATGCGATAGGCACACTGATTGACGGATTGAAGCAGCAGGGCATGTGGGAGGATACCGTGCTGGTGCTGTACGGTGACCATTTCGGCCTGCAGCCGAAGGACGTCCCGGCGGAGCAGGTGGAGGACGCGCTGGGCATCAAGTATGATGACCGGATCAGCCGGTTCAACATTCCGCTCGTGATCCACGTGCCCGGTATGAAGCAGGGACAGGTTGTGGAGCGGACCGGCGGACAGCTGGATGTGCTGCCGACGGTAGCCAATCTGCTCGGGGTATCGCTGAAGGACGAAGGGTTCACGGCGTTCGGGCATGATTTGCTGAATGTGGACCGTAATGTGGTGGGCATGCGCTATTATTTGCCGACAGGCTCGTTTTTTAATGATGAAGTATTGTTTGTGCCCGGTAAGAGCTTCTCGGACGGTGAGGCGGTCTCGCTGGATACGCATGAGCCGGTGAAGGATTTCAGTGCCTATCAGAGCGATTACGACTATATCCTGAAGCTGATGGGCTTATCTGACGAATATGTGAAGCTGCTTCCGCAGCGTTAGGAGAATGTTATGAAAAGACTATGGAAACCCGAATACCTCATCTCGCTGGCCGGCGCTGTGCTGGTCCTCTATCTGTTGTTCGTGCGGCCCTTCACAGGCGTTGCCGATAACGGCGATTTTTTGCGGATGATGAATACGGTCGGGCTGAATTATTTTGATGCCGGGGAGGACTATGCCGACCGCTTCTTCAGCTACAGTCATTCTAAGTTTGCTTATGATGATCTGTTCAAGGGCTTCTACCCGTCCTCGCAAATTTTGCTGGTGCTGGTGCCAAGGCTGCTTGCGGGCTTATTTCACGGCAGCTACTTCGATATCCGTCTTCTGGCAGTTGTATATGCAGTGCTGCTGCTGGCTGCCACGTGGATGATCGTCAAGCTGGGTGCGAAGAGCTCCTATGCCACGGGCCTGCTGCTGGGTGCGGGAATGCTGTTTGTGTTCTACGATATCGGCTATCTGGCTTATTTCAACTCTCTGTTCGGCGAACCCGTGTCGATGGTCTTCATGCTGCTTACGTTCGCGCTGGGTCTGAGGCTTACCGGGCAGGAGCAGCCGTCCTCCAAAGGACTTACGCTGTTCTTCATTGCCGTACTGTTCCTGATCTGCTCCAAAATCCAGAATGCCCCGGTCGGCCTCGCCTTCGCGCTGATCTTCCTGCGCCTGCGGACGCTGAATGGAACAGGCAGCTGGCGCAAGCTGGCGCTAAGTCTTGCGGTAGCTACGGCGCTGGTATCGGTGATTATGTATGTGGCGGCGCCGAAGGAGCTTAAGCATATCAACCTGTATCAGACGGTGTTCTTCGGCATACTGAACGAATCGCCAGATGTGCGCGGCGATCTGCGCGACCTGGGGCTGCCGGAGCGCCTCGAGGTGCTGGCGGGGACGAATTATTTCCAGGGGGATACGGCGATCAAGCAGGATGATCCATCGCTGGGTCCGGATTTCTATGACCGTGTCTCGCATAAGGATGTGCTTTTCTTTTATATGAAGCATCCCGGCCGGTTAATAGAGAATATGAAATATGCGGCTGCTAACAGCATGTCCATCCGTCCCTACTATCTCGGAAGCTATGAGAAAAGCGAAGGCAAGCCTGCGGGCGCGGTAGCAGGAATGTACAGCGGGTGGAGCGAGCTCAAGAACAAGCATCTGCCCCATTCCCTCGGATTCCTGGTTATTTTCTATCTGGTGTATTATGCTGGAGTGTTCTATCAATACTTCCGTACGCGGGAGGCGGCAGGGCGGATTGCCGGAGAATTGATGATGCTGCTGGGACTGATCGGCCTGTTCTCGTTCCTGGTTCCGATCCTCGGTGACGGGCGCGCGGATATCGGCAAGCATCTGTTCCTGTTCAATGTCTGCTTCGATATGATGGCGGTAGCGATGCTGGGCTGGACGCTGCATAAGCTGACGAAGCTGCTGAAATAACTTATCATGTCAAACCCTTAATTGACCCCTAGCGGATTATAGAATACAATGTGTTTGGAACTTTAGTAAAAGAGTGGAAATGGCTTGATACAGCCTCATCCTATAAGGGGGCCGCTATGGGGAATGACGAATACAAGGATAAGATCGAACAGGCAAGACAGGAACTGAACAAACTGGCCTTGGAGTACGGGATGCAGGATGTCCGGGTACTCCGCCAATCGGTGAAGCTGGATGCGCTCCTGAATGAATACAGTGATTGTAATACGGAGAAGGATGATCAGCTTTATTAGAGAAATACAGAGCAGCTATGCAAATACAAGAGACACTTTGACGGTTAACGCCGCAGAGTGTCTTTTTTTAAAATTTAAGCGTTTATATGTTTCAATCCTAACGTTCTCGCTGAAACGAATGCCGTTCTTAACAGGACGGCCGAGCCGTTTCTGCTTATAAGGGATCAGGCTCATCGCCCAGCAGCTCGCGGAGCATCTTCTCCCGGTTCGTCATGAAGGCGCGGGTGACCGTATAATGATCCGTGTCTTCCAGCGCAACAGGCGTGATGCTCTCTCCCTGCAGCAGAAGAATCTCTGCACCCGGATAGGACATCAGAATCGGGGAGTGGGTGGCGATGATGAACTGGGAATTCTGCGCAGCCAGCTCATGCATCCGCGCCAGCAGTGACATCTGCCGCAGGGGAGACAAAGCGGCTTCGGGCTCGTCCAGAATATAGATGCCCTGTCCGCCAAAGCGGTGAACGAACGTGGAGAAGAAGGATTCTCCATGCGACTGCTCATGCAGCGAGCTCCCTCCATAGGAGGATTTAATGGGTCTTCCCGCCTCGGGGTCCTCATCCAGCTCATCGATGTAAGTAGCCACATTGTAGTAGCTCTCCGCACGCAGGAAAAAGCCGTCCTTCGGCCGCTTCACCCCTTTGGCAATCCGCAAATATTCGTAGAGACTGGAATGCGAGGCGCGGGTATTAAACGAGAAATTCAGCGTCCCGCCTTCCGGATTGAACCCCCAGGCAGCAGCAACGCCCTCCAGCAAGGTAGACTTCCCGCTACCGTTCTCCCCTACAAGAAAAGTGACCTGCTTCTGAAAAGCAAGCCGTTCCAAGGTTCTTACCACCGGCAGATTAAACGGATAGCTTCCGAAGGAAGGGACCGCATCGCGCAGCAGCTCGACATGGCGCAGATACAGCATAGGGTCATAGATTGAACTCATATCTTAGTGCCTCCTCAGTAGGTGTTTCCCTAATTGTAGATGATTCCCGTTGTCCCCGCAAAGTACTTGAACAAGCATCGGAGTACAGAGCATGCACTCATGGACAAGAGTGGATGAATTCTGTAGAGGTTCGGGCCAAGCGGGCGAAAGACCGGGGGCATATGCCAATTTCGGTGTGATACAGACAGATGTCCATGAGGCGGATGCTGACTCCGCATATAGTACTACTGTCTTGAGAATATAACGGGGCAGGGTGAAGGCCGTGAAAACAAAAAAGAGAGGCGGGCTTCCACAGGATTACCGGGATGGCTATCTGCAAGGGTACCATCTCGGCCTGTGCGAAGCCGTGAAGCGCCTGAATACCCTTGAAGTGGGGGAATGTCAGCCGTTAAAACTGATGTATGTTCCCCAGGGGTTTCAGGCCATCGATGCGGGAGTCGCAGAAGCGCTGCGGCTGCTGGTAAGCGAGCTGATTATCTGTCCTCCGGAAACTATGCTGGAGGTGGCATCGCGCGAATTGCCTGAGGCGGTGCTGGTGATGAACGGGCTGCATGTTTTTCCGGAGAATCATCTGGAACAAATTACGGCAATAAGACAGCTGGGTATCCCGGCGGCGATCTGGTTTGTGGATGATCCTTATTTCACCGAGGACACATCCGTCATCTGCCGGCATTACGATTATGTGTTCACGCATGAGCTGGGCTGTGTGGAATTCTACCGTTCGCTGGGGACGGCGTCTGTGCATTACCTTCCGCTGTGCGTCAACCCCCAGATGTTCTACCCGCGCCACACCGGACCGCAATATCACTATGATGTCGTGTTCATCGGCAACGCCTTCCGCAACCGTACGGAGCTGTTCGATGAACTGGTCCCCTTCCTGCGGGGAAAGAAGGTGCTCATCGCCGGCGGATTCTGGGAGCGGCTGGCCCACTTCGAGGAGCTGTCTCCGTACATCCGAGAGGGCTTCATCCCGCCGGAGGAGACCGCCAATTATTACAGCGGCGCGAAGCTGGTCATTAATATCCACCGGCCCTGGGAGGGAGGGATGGACAACCGGAATACGTTCCAGCTTCCGTCCCTCTCCATTAATCCCCGGACCTATGAGATCAGCGCCTGCGGGACGATGCAGCTGACCGATATCCGGCAGGATCTGGATATCCACTACAAGCCGGGCCGGGATCTGGAGACCTTCGCTTCTGCCGATGAGCTGAAGCGCAAAATTGATTATTACCTGAAGCACGACAAGGAGCGCCGGCAGTATGCGCTGCGGGGACTGCAGACCACGCTGCGCCGGCATACCTTTACTTCGCGTCTGCCTCATTTACTGGGTGTTCTTACTTCAAGAGGGTGAATTTCATTATGGATCAAAAGGAGCGAATACTCATGAACAACGAATTTATTATGCCTGCCCCGCCGTTGCCGAGAACCCCTGCGGAGGAAGAGAAGCTGCGGGGACGTCTGACCGGCTTCAAGGGAGGCTATGACGAAGGATATCTGCGGGGACGTCTGGCTGTTCTGGACGGACGCCCGGAGGAGCCGCAGCCGGTAAGGAATATCCATGTGATGTACGTGGCTTCAGGCAAAGGGTATCCGTACTCTCCGATTGATGATGCTGTGCTCTTCGCGCTGCAAAGACTGACCACTCACGTGACGATTACCGATGTGCGCCAGAATCTGGTAGAGCTGGCTTCTGCCCAGCGTCCCGACCTCGTGCTTGTGCTGGATGGCCTGGATTTGCCCCTGGAGCAGGTGGCTATTCTGCGCGGTCAGGGCATCAAGACCGCGATCTGGCTGACCGATGATCCGTATTACACCGATTTCACAATGAAGATTGTGCCTCACTATGACTATGTATTCACACTGGAGCGTAATTGCGTAGAGATCTACCGCGGCCTTGGCTGCACGGAGGTCCACTATCTGCCCTTTGCCGCACACCGTGAGCATTACCGTCCGACTACCGGACGCTCGCCGGTCAGCCGGGATGTCAGCTTCATCGGGTCTGCCTACTGGAACCGGATTAATTTCTTCCGCGATATTATGCCGGAGCTGATGAGCTATAACACGGTCATTAACGGAATCTGGTGGGACCGGTTGCCGGAAGCACCGCTCTATGGCGACCGGATTGAGATCGGCAAATGGATGTCCCCCCAGGAGACGGCTGTAGCTTACAGCGGCTCGAAGATTGTGATCAACCTTCACCGCTCGCATATCGACGATGCCGTCAACAATAACACGCTGTATATTCCGGCTGTATCGCCGAATCCGCGCACGTTCGAGATTGCTGCCAGCGGCACGCTGCAGCTCTGCGATGCCCGTGATGATCTCGGCTCCTTCTACAAGGTGGGCGAAGAGATCGACACCTTCTCCGGCCCCCGCGAGCTGATGGACAAAATCCAGTACTATCTGACGCACGAGGAAGAGCGCCGGGAGATGTCCCTCCGCGCCTTCGAACGGACACTGAGGGATCATACGTATACCAGACGTCTGAGCCAGCTGCTTAGGGTTATTTACGGGTAAGCCAGCAGGGCAATCGTAGAACAGGCTGTCAGCAAAATGTGCGTATCACAGGGGACAGGTGTCGTGCCGGCATCTGTGCCTCCTCAATATACTGGAGTACCGGGCAGAGATGTTAGCCTGTCAGCTAATATACCCGTCCCAAGCAGGAGCACTGCTGAGTGATAACAGATTGTGTGCATTCAAAATTTAGGAGGTGAATGGCTGCTCCACAGCCCTTCGCAGGGGAGCGCCGAGACACCATGGCCGACAAAGCGACGATCGTCCTCTTTTCCCATGTCTCCAACACGCGCAGTATTACGGGTGCGGAGAAGCTGCTGTTATTCTTCAGCCGGGAGCTGTCTCCTTACTTCAATTGTATCCTCGTAGCCCCGCAGGACGGGAAGCTGACACAGCTGGCCCGGAGCTACGGCCTTCAAGTCCGGCTGATGTCTATTCCGCTGGTCTATGGAGTATACACTCCCTATGCCGGTCTTCCGGCAGATATCCGCAAGCTGCAGGAGGGCCGGGAATATCATGAGCTGACTCACTGGCTTGCGGAGCTCCGTCCGTCCTTCGTGATCACCAGCACCTGTGTGCATGCCCTGCCGCCCATCGCGGCGAAGTCACTGGGCATACCGGTGATCTGGAAGATCTCGGAGACCATTACAGACAACGAGTTCACCCCGATCAGCGTAGAGCTGATCCACAACAACAGCGATGAGATTCTGGCGATTTCACAGACAGCGGCAGCGTGCTTCCCCGAGGAGATCCGCGATAGTAAGGTGACCCAGCTTCCTCCGTCATGGAGTGACGCGGATTTGATGTTCGAGGCCTGGAGCAAGCTGCGCGGGGAACGGCGGAGTGAGCTGAAGATCGCCCCGGGGGACCCGCTGATCGGCTATGTCTCTTCCTTCATTAATAAGGAGAAGGGACTGGAGCATTTCGTCAAGATGGCGGTTCTGGTGCATGAGCAGCATCCGGCTGCCCGCTACCTCGTAGTGGGGACTCCCGGGGATAAAAGCTACTATGAGCGCTGTGTCCGCAAGGTGAAGCTGGAGGGTCTGACCTCACGCTTCCGGTTTGTCGGGTACGAAGAATGTCTGCCGGCCGCTTACTGCGCGATGGATCTGCTTGTTGTCCCCAGCCTGATCCGGGAAGGCTTCGGCATGACGGCCCTGGAGGGCTATGCCTTCAGCAAGCCGGTTGTCGCTTATGATTCCGGCGGCCTGCGGGAGATTCTGGACGCCGCAGGCTGCGGCGAGCTGCTAGTGCCTGCGGGAGACATGGATGCGCTGGCCGGGCGGGTGAACGCGCTGCTGGCCGACCAGGCGATGGCGGCCGGCATTGGCCGGCAGGCGCGGGAGCGCATCGAGGCCGTCTACGGCCCGGCGGCTTACCGCGTCCGGCTGCAAGGCTTAGCGGAGAGGTGGCATCTCCGCTACTGCCTCCAGCCGCCGCAGCTCATCGGCGGCCCGGAAGCCCCGCCCGCTGCTGCGCCGGCGGGCGGAAAGAGCGCCCCCGCGGCACAGCCGACGGGGGCAAGACCGGGCGCCGCGCCGCACGGCTGCGGGCCGCGAAGCTGCGGCGCGGCAGGCTGCGCCGCGCCAAGTCCCGGAGCGGCGCGGCGGGAACGCGCCCGCGCCGTAAGAAGCGCGCGGCAGGCTCCGCGCGCCGGCGGGCCAGCGGCGGCGGCAAGAAGCGCCGCGCGGGCCAGGCCGGAAGCCGCCGGAGCAAGCGGCGGCGTAAGGCATCCTGAGCAGCCTGCCCGGTTCCTAAGGGCAGGCCATAATCAAAGGGGAGTGAACCCATGAAGATCATGACGATTTTGGGCACGCGGCCCGAGATCATCCGCCTTAGCGTTATCATTCCGCTGCTGGACCGGTATGCGGAGCGGCATGTGCTGGTGCATACGGGACAGAATTTCACGGCCAGCCTCAGCGGGGTATTCTTCGCTGAGCTGGGACTCCGCGCACCGGACTACGTGCTGCAGGATAAGCAGGCAGGACTCGGGGGTCAGCTGGCCGCCATGTTCGGCAGTCTGGAGAGCATTCTGCTTCAAGAGCAGCCGGACCGCGTGCTGCTGCTGGGGGATACCAACAGTGCGCTATGTGCCATTCTGGCCGAGCGGATGGGCATCCCTGTGGTGCATATGGAAGCAGGCAACCGCTGTTACGATCTGAAAGTGCCGGAGGAGAAAAACCGCCGTGTCATAGATGCCGTCTCCACCATAAATATGCCGTATACCCAGCAGAGTAAGAGACATCTGCTCAGCGAAGGGTTCCCCAGCCAGCGTATCGTGTTAACCGGCAACCCCATCCATGAGGTGATTACGCATTACGAAGAGCAGATCGCGGCCAGTGACATCCTGTCCCGGCTGAAGCTTGAAGCCGGCCGGTATCTGCTGGTAACAGCCCACCGGGCCGAGAATGTCGATGATCCGGAGTCGCTGCTCCAGATTATGTCCGGGCTGAACCTGGTGGCTGAGCATTTGGGACTCCGCCTGATCTGCAGCATCCATCCCCGTACACGCTCCAAGCTTACGGAGCAGTTCCCGCTGAGTATGAACCCGCTGGTGGAGTTTCACGAACCTTTCGGATTTTTTGACTTTGTTCATCTGGAACGTTATGCCCTGTGCGCCATTACCGACAGCGGCACCGTTCAAGAAGAATGTTGCCTGATGGGAGTGCCTACGGTGACCATACGCCGGACGACAGAACGCCCGGAAACTATCGATTGCGGAAGTAATGTAGTGTCCGGGGTAGAACAGAACAGCATTCTGCGCTGCACCGTGCTGATGACGTCGCTTAAGCCCGATTGGGAGGCGCCGGAAGGGTATCTTGCCCAAGGTGTCTCGGTAAAGGTAGTTAAATTTCTGCTTGGAGGGAACCTGCATGTTCAATAATAAACGGATTCTGGTTACAGGCGGTACCGGTTCCTGGGGGCATGAGCTGATCCGGCAGCTGCTGCCGCAGCATCCCAAAGAAATCATCGTATTCTCCCGCAGTGAGTCTGCACAGGTAGCCATGAGCCGTGAATTTGAAGATAAGCATCTCAGCTTCATCATCGGCGATATCCGTGACAAGGATGCGCTGGTGGCTGCCTGCCGCGGTGTGGATTATGTCTTCCATCTGGCCGCGCTCAAGCATGTACCCGTCTGCGAGGACCAGCCGTACGAGGCGCTCAAGACGAATGTGGTCGGCACACAAAATGTCATCGAAGCCGCGATTGCCAACAATGTGGAGAAGGCGATTTACATTTCTACCGACAAGGCGGCCAATCCGTCGAACTTCTACGGTATGACCAAGGCCATCGGTGAGAAGCTGTTCGTCTATGCCAATCTGATCGGCTCAGGCACCAAGTTTGTTACGGTGCGCGGAGGCAATGTGCTGGGTACGAACGGCAGCGTGGTCCATCTGTTCATGAAGCAGATCAAGGACAAGGGACAGGTAAAGATTACGGATATGAACATGACCCGGTTTTTTTTCACCCTGCGCGATGCCATTACCCTGCTGTTCAAGGCTTCCGATGTCAGTATCGGCGGAGAGATCTTTGTCATGACCATGCCGACCTGCCGGATCGTGGATTTGGCCGATGTGCTGATTGAAGCTTCCGGCCGGACGGATGTCAGTATGATCGAGACCGGCATCCGCCCGGGTGAGAAAATCCATGAGATCCTGATGAGCGATTTCGAGAGCCTGACTACGGTGGTCTACGATGAGCAGTACCTGGTTATTCTGCCCACACTCGATATGCCGGAGCTGAAGGAGCATTACCGTCATTTCCCTCATGTGTCCTTCAGCAGCTTCAGCTCGGAGAATCATTTGATGGAGCAGGCTGAAATCAAAGATATCCTGATCCGGGGAGGGTTCCTCCAGTGAAGCTCCTGATTCTCGGCGGAAATGGTATGGCAGGTCATATGCTGGCGGAGTATTTTCGCCGCCAGGGCAAGCACCACATCTTCCATACAACCCGGGATAAGAAGGATCTTGGAGGGTTGTATGTAGACGCCGACGACATCGCCGGTGTAGAGAAGCTGGTTGAAATCGTCTCCCCCCATTGCATTATTAATGCGATGGGGGTACTCAATCAATTCGCCGAACGGGACCGGATCGGCGCGTATCATGTCAACGGATTTCTGCCCCACCGCCTGCGGCGGGCAGCGGACCAGATTCATGCCCGGCTCATCCATATCAGCTCCGACTGCGTGTTCGAAGGAACACGCGGCGGTTATACGGAGGAGGATGCCGCGGATGGAACCTCGGTCTACGCCCTCACCAAGAGTCTTGGAGAAGTGCGGGATCCCGGACATCTCACGATCCGTACCTCCATTATCGGGCCCGAGATCCGCTCCGGCGGAATCGGCCTCATGGAATGGTTTCTGGCCCAGAAAGGCCGGGTAACCGGATATGAATGCGTGATGTGGAATGGAGTCACCACCCTGGAGCTGGCCAAAGCCATCGATTCCCTGCTGGACTCGGATCTCTCCGGGCTGATTCATCTGGCCCACCCGCAGCCCGTAAGCAAATATCAGCTGCTGCAGATGATGCAGACCGCATTTCATAAAGAGGATGTTGAGATCATCCCGCAGCAGACGCCGGTTCAGGACCGGACGCTGATCAGCACGAGAAGCGATGTCACGATTGAGCTGCCTTCCTATCCCCGGATGCTTAGCGAGCTTGCCGACTTTATGCGCAGCTCAGAGCTGCTGACATGAGCGGGCGGCGTCTCCTTATTACCGGAGCTTCCGGCTTTACCGGCAGGCATGCCGTGGCCTACTTTGCCGCCGGAGGAGCGGAGGTGACTGCTGTAGTCCGCCGCAAGCCAGCTGCGGAGTTGTTCCCGGACGGCGTTCAGCAGTATGTCTGTGACCTGGGGGACCGCAGGGCTGTGGCGGCAATGATTGGAGCGGTGAAGCCGGATCAGGTGCTGCACCTGGCAGGCAAGAATTCGGTCCCGGAGTCCTGGAGGGACCCGCTGCTCTACATGGAGACCAATGTAATGGCTACTCTTTATTTGCTTGAGGCGCTGCGTGTCCAGCCGGCCAGCCGTATTCTGGTGGCCGGCTCCCGGCTTAAGTATAGACCGGGTGCGGCAGACCCGCCCCATCCCTATAGCCTTAGCAAGACGCTGGAGGAGCTGGTATCGCTGGCCTGGGCAACGCTGTTTGCACAGCCGGTGCTGATGGCGGAGCCCTCGAACCTGATTGGTCCGGGTCCGTCCACCGGCTTCTGTTCCCTGCTGGCACAGCATATTGTGCGCAGTGAAGCAGCCGCTGTAACCGGATCGGCTGCACCTGCTGCGTTTCGGCTCTCCTCGCGCCATGCGCTGCGTGACTTTCTGGATGTGCGTGATGCGGTCAGGGCCTATGGCTTCATTCTGGATTCGGGCGAGACAGGAAGGATCTACCGCATTGATTCCGGGACAGAGCGGGAGCTGGGGGAGGTTGCGGCGAAGCTGCTGGCCCATGCGGCAGCTCCGGTTGCGATGGACTGGGGCCCGCAGGAGGAGCACAGTCGGGGCAATCCTTCCCCGACACCTGCCGTTCCGGCGAAGCCTCCAATTGAATCTGCTGATAGTAAGGTACCGCCTGAAGAATCGGGGGACTATGCTGTTATTTCCGGCTGGATGCCGGAGATTGCGCTGGACCGTTCGCTGGCGGATATTATCGGCTATACAAGGGCCGGTAAGGAAGGAAGGTTGTTATGAAGCCCAGAGTATCCGTAGTTATTCCTTTTTACAATTGCCCTTATATTGAGCAGGCGCTGCAGAGCGCCATAAGCCAATCCTGGCAGCCTTATGAGATTATCGTAGTGGATGACGGTTCAACTCTGCATGCAGAGCGGATTACCCCTTACCTGCCCTACATTCACTATCTGGGCAAGGCCAACGGCGGCACCGCTTCGGCACTTAACCACGGTATTGCGCATGCCACGGGAGATTATGTAGTCTGGCTCAGCTCGGATGATATGTTCTATCGTGACAAGATCAATAATCAGGTTCTGTTCATGGAACAGAACCGTTTGCTGATCTCGTACACCAACTTCAATTACATTAATGGAAACTCGCAGGCTATGGAGCTGAATGCTGCGGCCGTATTCCCGAATCAGCTTGAATATCTGCGCTGCTTCCTGTACGGCAATCCTATCAACGGCTGTACGGTGATGTTCAAGCGGGAGATCTTCGGAGCCATCGGAATGTTCGATGAAGCACTGCCGTATACCCATGATTATGATCTGTGGTACCGGGCGATTCTGAACGGTTATGCACCGGTGATGCTGAACCAGTCCTTGACGGCTTACCGCCGGCATGAGGGAATGGGCACGCTCAGACACTACGATGTCATTATGGCCGAGGCTGCAGCAACCAGTGCCCGTTATCACGCTCCCTTAAGCGCCCTGATTGCTTCCATGGGCGGCTAGCTGCCGGAGCGCGCATAGCCGGCACTGCAGCACAGCCCAAGACCAAGCAACTAACGCTTAGGAGGGAGAGCATATGTACCGGGAAATTGAAGTGAAAGACTTCCTGCCGGTCCTGCTGGAGCAGCTGAAATTCTCCGAGAGTATTCTGGATATCGGCAGCGGTACCGGTACGCTGCTGGAGCGGTATGAGGCCGCTGTAGTGCTGGGGCTGGATATCCACAGGCCTTATCTGCTGCACCGCAAATACAAGTCCCCTCATATCATTCCGGTTCATGCCGATGCCGGCCATATCGATAAGCTGTTCCTGCCGGGAACCTTCTCTGCGGTCACTCTGATCGATTCTCTGGAGCATTTTTCGATGAGTGAAGGCATAGAGCTGCTACGTAAGGCGGAGCTTATCGCTGCGAACCGTGTCATCGTATTTACACCACGGGGCTTCTTCCCGCAGGAGGGGAAGGACCATTTCAATCTGCATGGGGAGTATTACCAGAAGCACTGGAGCGGCTGGGAGCCTGAGGACTTCCTGAAGCTGGGCTACGCTGTAACCGTACTGAAGGGATTTCACCATGCGGAGAATCCTTCATTCCGGGAAGCCTTCGGTGAGAATCACGCGCCGCTGGACGCCCTGCTCGCCTGCAAAACAGTATAAATGAACTCAGGGAGGAGGCCGGGCCATGAATCAGAAGACCAAGGTCTCGGTGGTGATTCCGTTCTATAATTGTCCCTACGTGCATCTGGCGGTTGAGAGCGTGCTGGCCCAGAGCTACGCGGATATCGAGCTGATCGTGGTGGATGACGGTTCCACACTCCATACGGAGAAGCTTGAAGCCTATAAGAGCCGGATCGTGTATGTCCGCAAGACCAACGGAGGAACCGGCTCGGCGCTCAATAGGGGAATTGAGGTGGCAAACGGAGCTTATTTTGCCTGGTTAAGCGCGGACGATCTGTTCCATCCCGATAAAATCAGACGGCAAATAGAAGTCATCCGCAGCTCGGGAACCTCCTTCAATCATACGGCTTACTACTATATTAATGAGCACGGGCAACGGTTTCAGGACATCGTCCGAATGCCGGCCTGCAGCAGGCCGGCCCTCATTCAGACCATGATGTCCAGCTGTCCGGTTAACGGCAGCACGGTGCTGTTTGATATGGAGATCCTCTCCAGGGTGGGAGCATTTAATGAAAGCCTCCTGTATACACAGGATTATGATATGTGGCTGCGGATTCTTCCGCATTATGAGTGGTCTTATATAGAAGAGCCGCTGCTGGATTACCGTGTGCATAATGAGATGGGCTCGGTCCTGCACAGCGAGGCGCAGAACCGGGAGATTGCAAGGGTGCAGTTCATGCACAGGGGCAATTTGACGCAGCTGCTGAGAAAGGAGACAAGGAATTGAGACTGACCTTCCCGGTTCTGACCTTATCCAGAGGCGGCGCGCAGCGGATGATAACTGAGCTGGCTAACCGTCTGGCTGAAATTGGCCATGAGGTCGTTGTTCTTTTACCCAGCCATGGCTTTGTTGAATATGAGATGAAATGTCCGATTATCACTGCGCCCGCTCCGGTGCTTACCGAAGATGATTTTCCCTATGGGGATGTAATTATCTCCAATTATTATACAACCGTTCCGGTTGCCGAGCGGGCCAGCCGGCAGGGCAAAGGGCTGCATATCCGGCTGGCCTTATGCTATGAGCCGAATTTCTTGCCGGATAATAACCAGTCGTTCGCTTCCTACAGCATTACCCGCAACCTGCTTCTGCTGTCCCGCTGGCAGCAGGAGGTCATACGGATCAATCACGGCATTAAGGGCAGAATTGTTCCGGTCGGCGTTGCTCCGGATTTCAAGAATACGCATTTACGCGACAACGCAGACTGGCCGCTGATCGTCTCGGCCATCATGCGGCGTCCGGAGGGCGGATTCTCCGGCCACCGGGAACAGGAATACCTGATTCAGCAGCTCGATATGGTCAAGCGGCTTCATCCAGAGGTGGAGATCTATATCATGACTCCCCCTGCTGAATATGCCGCATCTGATAGTCTGCAGGCCTTGCTTAACACCGGGCGTTATCAGCTTCGGACACCCGGCAATGACAACGAGCTGGCTTTTCATTACAATGAGACAGATATTTTTGTCAGCGCAAGTACTAATGATGCCGGTTCGTTGCCGGGGCTGGAGGCGATGCGCTGCGGTGCTGCACTGGTTACCGTATATTCGGGGGGGAATCTTGAATACTGCGCACACGGGCAGAACTGTCTGATGTCATACCGTCATGAGAACCGTCTTGCTGCGGATATAGTGACGCTGATAGAGGACCGAGAGCTTCGACAGCGTCTGGCCGCCAGGGGAGAGCAGGATTCACTGCAGTTTACCTGGGAGAGAAGCGTGCAGATTTTCCAGGCCGAGTTGTTCGAGATGGTGTCCAGACAAGGCGTGTGATGCCTCCAGGCAGAACGCCAAACACAGAGAAACCTTCAACCCCCGGCTGGCGCTGGGGATTGAAGGTTTTTTTTGGCCTGCAGATAGGATATATGAAGCTTGCTTGCAATAGTTAGAAGATAGAGAAGGAGTTCATCATCTCGCGGAAGGAATGTGCGTATTGATCGAATCCGAAATGCGTAACCATATGCTGACGGCCCTGATAGCAGATGGCTTCACGCAGCGCAGTGTTATTCATCAGCTCAAGTCCTTCGTTCACGGCAGCCTCCACATTGCCAAGCGGATAGAATTTGCCGGTAATATTATGGGTGATGAAGGATCTGACTCCGTCGGAATCCGTGCTGAGTACCGGACAGGAGCAGCAGACAGCCTCAGCTACAGCATATCCGAAGCCTTCTGTGACTGAGCTGGACAGCAGGAAGCCTCCTGAAGCGGCAATCGATGAATAATAGACAGGCATCATCTGGTTAGGCATGTTTGTGAACACATTCAGCCGGTCATTCAGGCCAAGGGCATGCAGCTCTTCATTGAATGCCGCCTTCTGGTCATCTGAGGCCAAGCTCGGATCATGGAACATCCAGAGATGAAGGTTAGGCCTCTGTTTGCGGATATGATAGGCAATCTTCAGATACTCGCTCCAGTTCTTGTTGGGCTCCAGCCGCCCTACCCAGGCGATAACAGGATCAACGGGCGCTTCGGCTGGGATATAGCGGAATCCTTGTACATCCACGAGGTTCGGAATAACATAGCGCTGTAGCCAGGGGCAGATCTCGATAAACAGCTCCAGTAAATGATCGGTGGGGGGAATCAGCACGGCATTGCAGAAGGCTTGGAGATAAGGCACGGACTCTATAATCACGTTACGTGCTTCGCTTCGTGTTCCCAGACCCTGGGACTCGTAGATCAGGATGCCGCCATACCCCAGCCGGCGCAGGCGTTCAAGCAGCAGATAATCGGAGGTTACGATAATGGCGTCATAATGATGGGTATTCAGTACCGTTCTGATCTCTTCATCCTGGTTCGTGACAAATACCGGGAAGCTTACACTATTGTGGGTGCCGGACCCCGGCATGAGATAGAGCACATGGCATTCGATGCCGTTCTTCTGAAGGCTCTCACACCGCAGTCTGTTCAGGGTCTCAACCCCGCCGCTCGGTACATAAAACGTAAATAGAATTCTCAAGCTTACCCCTCCTGATCTGGACTCTCGCGGAGAAACACAGTCTGCTGTTATATAAGATACGCCGGAGTTCTCTTACATGTGACTGTGGAGGCAGCTCTGCCAAATCCTTTCTGGATAACCGGGCAGAGGAGGAGCCATGCTAAGGGTTGTCACACTACACTATATTATTCTGTGATGGGGGATGAAGGAATGTTGCGATCGAAATTAGGCTTGTCCGTGTCTGCAGCCTTGCTGCTCGGCACCATAAGTATGACCGGCTGCGGTGCCGGCCATTCGGCAGATAGCGGCAATATGCAGACGAAAAGTGTACGGGGGACAGACGGGCGCATCCACGTGAACTCCGCACGGGACATGAACCGTGACGATGACTTCGGCAGCATGGAGATGAGCAAAGAATTGGCTGACCGTGTTGCGGCGATGCGGGAAGTCCGTTCAGCTAACGTTATTATGGTTGGCAGAAGCGCTTATGTCGCTGTAATGCTGGAGGATGCTTCGGGCAAGGTTCACACCCGGAGTACCACCCGCGAGAAAGCTACGGGAAGAGGAACTGCTGCGGGGGTGCCGGGAATGACGGGAACAGGCGGCTCCATGGCCGGCATTCCGGGAAGTCTGACAGGCACTGGAACCATTGGCGGTACAGGTATGGCAGCTCCCGAAGATTATCCGGGGAACGGCAATAACGGGCTGATGTCCAGAAGCAGTATAGGGGAGGATAAAGACACGCTTCCTGGGGAGATCAAGAACAAAATCGCCGCAGAGGTTAAAAAAGGCAACACATACGTCGGCAATGTCTATGTCTCGGCGAACCCGGATTTCGTGGAACGGGCCGATTATTATGCCCGGGAATTCCGTGCCGGACATCCGCTCAGAGGCTTCGCGAATGAATTCCGCATCATGGCGGAACGGATTTTCCCTGCGCGCAGCGGACAGTGAGCAGGCGCTACAGCATAGTGCCTTGAATGAAGATAGTATTCCAGAGGGATATGAGGCTTATTCAAATGACGGCACAGCAGGGCAAAAGTGAATGACGACAGACACAAACAATGCAGCCCTCTCACCCGGAAAGCCGGGTGAGAGGGCTGCATTGTTGTGTTTATACGAATACGAATACGAATACGAATACGAATACGAATACGAATACGAAGCTGTGTCTTATCCGGATCAGGCCTCCAGCTTACGTCCGCCGATCCATACGCCCCGCAGGTTCAGGTCTTGATCCAGCTGCAGAATATCGCCGCGCTTCCCTGCCTCAAGCGTTCCGATAGACCGCTGCATGCCGAGCGACAGCGCCGGATTAAGGCTGGCAGCCTGTGAGGCTTCCAGCAGACTGAGACCAACCTCCTGAACCAGATAACGGAACCCGCTAATCATCGTCAGTGTGCTGCCGGCCAGCGCTTCGGGGTGCTCCTTCAGCGTGGCTATGCCGTCCTTGACGATCACAGGCAGATCACCGATGGCATATTCTCCGTCGCTGAGTCCGGTTGCTGACATGGCATCTGTGATCAGCAGCAGATTATGATTGTTTTTGAGCCGGGTAATGAGGCTGATGGCTGCCGGATGAACATGGATGCCGTCGGCAATCACCTCAGCTCTGATCCGGGTATCAAACAGGACGGCACCGGCTGTTCCCGGCTTGCGGTGATGCAGCGGTGTCATGGCATTGAACATGTGCACCGCATGGTTCAGCCCGGCATCTGCAGCGGTAATCACCTGCTCGAATGTGGCATCTGTGTGGCCGAGCGCAGCCGTAATGCCATGCTTGCGCAGCCACTGGATAGCTTCCAGGGCAGCTTCACGCTCAGGAGCCAGGGTGACCTGACGGATCATTCCCGGATACTTTTCCTCCCATTCCTCCAGCCATTCTATATTAGCCGGAACAATGTGCTCAGGATTCTGCGCTCCTGGCCATCTCACGCTGATGAACGGCCCCTCCAGATGTACACCTGCCAGCCTTGCATAAGGCATGCCGCCCTCACGGGAACGATAAGCATCTACCTCAGCTAACACCTGATCGATGTCTGCCTTGGCAGCCGTCATGGTTGTAGCAAGCATAGAGGTCGTCCCGTGTGAGGCATGGAACCGTGTGATATCGTCAAGCGCATCTGCATCGCTGTACATGAAGTCATGTCCGGCTCCGCCGTGCACATGCACATCGACGAATCCGGGGATCAGCAGACCTTGCGGCTCCCGGGTGACTGTCTGCCAGCTCTCATAGGCTGCGGGCAGCCAGGAGGCTTCTCCGGCATATTGAATCAAGCCATCCGCTACGGCAATTACACCCTGCTCGGTGATTCCGTCAGGAGTCAGCACCTTGCCGTACAACAATTCTCCGTGCGCACCGTTTATTTCAGCCATTTCGCAGCTCCTTCATCCAGCAGGACGACCACATTTGGATGGCTCTGCAGCAGCGAGGCGGGACACTGGGTAGTGATTGGGCCCTCCAGCGCATTTTTAACTGCTTCCGCCTTCTCTTCCCCGCGGACAAGCAGTACAATCTGCTTCGCCTTAAGAATTCCGCCGATGCCCATTGTTACCGCCTGACGCGGCACATCCTCTACACGCTCGAAGAAGCGTGCATTGGCTTCCAGGGTCTCTTCCAGCAGATCGACCACATGTGTTCCGCTGCTCAGGCTGGCATCCGGCTCGTTGAAGCCGATATGGCCATTGCTGCCGATGCCGAGGATCTGCAGATCCACCGGACCGTTATCCTCCAGCAGCTTGTCATACGCACGGCATTCGGCCGCAAGGTCCGGAGCATTTCCGTTAGGCACATGGGTGCGTGCCAGGTCGATATCAATGTGATTGAACAGATGCTCATTCATGAAGCTCCGGTAGCTCTGTGGATGATCCACAGGCAGTCCGACATATTCGTCCAGATTGTAGGATGATGCCTTGGCGAAGCTGACATTGCCCTTGCGGTGCATCTCCACCAGCTTCTCGTATACCCCGACAGGGGAGCTTCCGGTAGCCAGTCCGAGAACGGCTCTGGGATTGCTCTGCAGCAGACTGGCGATCAGGTTAGCTCCTGTGGCTGCGAAATCTTCTTCATGCTGAAATTTCAAAATGTTCATTAGATTTGACCTCCCCGTTTATGACGGTAATGTTGGACGTTCAGATAAGATTGCTCCAGCTTGGGGATGAAATCTCCAAACCGGGTACTGACCATGCCGGTGAACAGAATATCGATAATGTGCAGCTGTGCGATCCGTGAGGCCATATCACCGCGCCGCATGCCCTGCTCAAGAGACGAGGAGAACAGCGGAATATCAGCGAGTGTAGCGAGAGTACTGCTTCCGTATGAGGTTAACGACACCGTGGCTGCGCCGCTTGCGGCCGCACAGGTTAAGGCATCCACCGTCTCCGGGGTCTCTCCTGAATAAGAGACTGCAAAGGCTACATCGCCGGAAGAGAGTGAGGAAGCGGAAGTAATCTGCATATGGGAATCGGCAAAAGCGGTACAGTTCACACCGATGCGGATCAGCTTCTGATAGAAATCCTGGGCTACGATGGATGAGGTTGCCATCCCGTACAGATCAACCCGCCGCGCCCGGCACAGCAGATCAATGACCTGCTGCAGCCGGCTCAGATCCAGCAGCGAGGTGGTATCCCGGATCGAGGCCAGGTGGTTGGCCTGCATGGCCTCTACAATGAATTGCAGCGGATTGCCGGCCACGATGTCCTGATAAGAGGAGCTGCCGGTCTCCGGCGAGCCATCGCTATGCGCCAGCTCAGCCGCCAGCTTGAGCTTGAAATCGGGATACCCCTTGAAGTGCAGCGCTTTGCAGAACCGCGTAATCGTCGCTGTGCTGATGCCGCATTCCTCCGCCAGCTCGGTGATGCCCATATGGACAATCTCCCCGGGCGAGGCCAGAATACGCTCAGCCAGCTTGCGTTCCATTTGCGACAGCTTGGGCTTGTCATGCTCCAGAGCATGCAGAATGGGAGACAAGCGTTCACCTTCTTTTCTATAGATTCAGATTCATGTAGCTTTCTCTACTTATAAGATGTACATGTAGAATGAATACTTAATCTGGCCGAATGCACCGCTTTCTGAAATTATTTTACACAATGCTTATGTTTATTAAGAAAATTATTTTCATACTCAGGATAAAACAAATTGCGGAAGGTTGCAATAGGCAGTTTGGTTTAAGGCTGATTTGGGGCTGAATGAAGGGGGAGGGAGGTGGATTTTGGATAAAGTATGTATATAATTGCGGCCCAAGTGTATGTGGAAAACAACGTTCATTGTGCTGACGCGTAAGCACATGGGCCAAATGCGAATGTATGTGGAAAACAGCATACATTGTGCTGACGCGTAGGCACATAGGCCAAATGTATGTCGAAAACAACATACATTGTGCTGACGCGTAGGCACATAGGCCAAATGTATGTCGAAAACAACATACATTGTGCTGACGCGTAGACACATGGGCCAAATGTATGTGGAAAACAACATGCATTGTGCTGACGCGCAGGCACATGGGCCAAATGTATGTGGAAAACAACATACATTGTGCTGACGCGCAGGTAATCCTATATGGTCCTTTTCTGCACTTGCACGCTCAGCAATTAGTGTTTGACACGGCATTCAACTTCTGTTGATTCTTTAATCTGAACTTGTAAATATTCCTTACAAGTTCGGATTAGGGCAGAGATACAAAAAGCTGCAATCTGCGTGTTTGAAGGCACACGCACAGATTGCAGCTTTTATATTATTAGTATGTTTATTTAGTGATCCCGTTGGCAGCCTTTGTCTTGTTGACTCTACGTCTGCTGCGCAGCAGCTCCCAGAGGATGAAGACGAGGACAAGCAGCTGCGGGATGGTGGTCTCCCAAGTCGGATATATGCCCAGCCAGCCGATGGAAGGCAGACTGTGGCCGTTATGGGCGGGCAGCTTGCCGGCGATCTGCAAGGCGTGAAGGCTCTCCCCGAGGAAGCGGAACACCAGATAGTAGATCAGCACTGTAGCAGCGCGGAAGAAGGCGGCAACCGGCAATCTGGCGCTCAGTGCAATCATGGCATAGCCGAGGATAATCAGGACCACAAGGGCACTGCCAATCCCGAGCAGCAGTTGAGAGGTATCAATGGCCGGTGCCATTCCTGCGTAGAAAATCGTAGTCTCGGCCCCTTCGCGCAAAATGGCCAGCGCAGCGATGAAGAACAGGTACCACAGATTGCCTTTGGCCAGAGCGCCCTGCATCTGGCGGTCCACATATTTATTCCAGGCTGCCGTGCTGGATTTCCCATGCAGCCAGCGGCCGACGGTGAGCATCATGACCACAGCGACGAGGCCGGTGATGCCTTCGATCAGCTCGCGTGCGCCACCGGAGGCGGCTTGGGAGAGGGAATAGGTCAGCAATACGGCGAGGCCGATGCTTGCAGCCAGACCTGCCGCTGCGCCGGACCAGACCCAGCGGCGGGCCGCCGGTACTGCTTCACGGCGCAGATAGGCAAGCAGGGCGGCGAGTACAAGAATCGCCTCCAGCCCCTCGCGCAGCAGAATGAGTGCCGCATCCCATGCGGTATAAGTCTGTTCCCCGGCCAGCGGCGTCAGCTCAGAGAGCATTGTGTCCATAAGCGATAGCGCTTGGTCCAGCTTCGGAGGGCTGGAGAGCAGATAACCGGTGACGGCGGTGCTCTTGTTCTCGACGCTGGCATAGACCTTGGGTGAGGCCAGCTGGACCTGGCCTTCGGCCGAAGGCCAGGCAGCGATGAACTGTTCCATTATATCAGCGGCTGCTGCGCTGTCGCCGGCCTGGGCAGAGGCGGAAGCTTGCTTCAGATAGCTGATCAGCCCTTCAATGGAAGCCGGCTCCGCTGGCGCGCCACCGGTATCGACGGTTTTGCCTTCGCTGTAGCCGGACAGCAGCGTCACCAGCGCTTCCGATTCCGCCTGCGCTGCCTCTCCGCGGACCGGCTCTGCCTGCAGCGCAATGCGCAGCAGGCTCATCTTCGTCTCCAGCAAGCCGTAGACGGCGGGATTGTCTGCCCGGATGCCGCGTTCCACCGGCGTCCAGCCGTTCACCACGGCGCGGTAGGCTTCCGCCGCCGCGGCCCAGTCGGCGCTGCGCGCCGCATCCCGCGTGCGCTCCGCCGCGGGCAGCAGCTTCGCCGCCGCTGCGCGTCCGGCGGCGCCCGTGTCACCGCCGCCTTCGCCTGCGGCGGCGGTGACGAACGCGTCCACGCTGCGGGCGAGCGTGGACAGGGCCGCCTTGGCGGGCGCTCCGCCGCCGCCCGCCAAGGCTTCCGCCGCGGCGGCCAGCGCGGCGTCCACCTCAGCAGCCGGACCGGCGAGTGCCGGGTCCGGCTTGCTCTCGTTAGCGCTGCGCCACAGCGCCGCGAACGATTCAACATCGGCCGCCGCCGCCTCCCAGCGGCTCTGGCCGGCCTCGACCAGCGCGCTGCCTACAGGCGGCAGCAGCTCATCCAGCGGCGCGCCTGACGCAGAAGCCGGCGCGCCGGGTAGCAGCACAAGCAGGCAGAGGAGCAGCAGCGCTGCCCTGATCGGCCGCCATGGACTCTGTGTAACCGTGATCATCATCGGGATCATTCCCTTCAAGTTTAGCGAGGAGGGGTCACTTGCAACGGACTCAGCTGCGCTTATTTTAGTAATATTAACGTTTCTGCAAGTTAAACGGACTCAGTGGAGCTTATGTACAAATAATTGGGAGGAAAACGCCCGCTGTAGCGGAAATAAGCGCCGTGCAGTCCGTTGGAGTAGCTGAATATGCTCGAAAAGAGAAAATAAAGGCCTCTCAGTCCGTAACGATCAGCTACCTTTCCGTCCTCTCCGGTCCCCGAATCGCCGTTGCGCTTTCGGCCTCGCAATCCCCATAGCTCCTGCTTCCTCAGCGTCACCGGTCACAGCCTAGGCATTTCATCCCTCGAGCAGCAGCTCCCCGATATATCCGCCTTCGCGTACACCCGGGAAGCAGGCGAAGACGGCGCTGCCGGTGTGAACCATGTATTCATTCAGCCGGTCATTCTTCGCAAGGCGCTGCTGGATGCTGACAAACTGCTTCATCAGATCCTTTTGGAAGCTGATGAACACCAGACCGGCATCAAGCTGTCCGGTCTTGAGATCCATGCCGCTGGAATAGGAGTAGGAGCGGCGCAGAATCTTGACCGAGCCGTCCCCATGAGCGAGGGCGGAATGGGAATCCGGCGGAATGACGGGCTTGCCGCTGGCATCGGCTGCTGCCAGATTCAGCTCGGCGAATTCATCTCCGGCTCCAATCGGTGCACCGCTCTGCCGGTGCCGCCCGAAGGTGGCTTCCTGATCGCTCAGCGAGGAGCGGTCCCAGACCTCAATACGGAACCGTACGCGCCGCACCGCAAGATACGTGCCCCCGTTCATCCAGGCCGGGCCATCGGCGCTGCCGCTCCAGACGATATTTCGCATCTGCGTCTCATTGGTGACGTCCGGATTCCCCGTGCCGTCCTTGAAGCCAAGCAGATTACGCGGGGTGCCGCCTGACGGATCGGCGCTGCCGCTGCGCTGGAAGCCTTCCTGGGTCCAGCGCAGCACCGCCGTACCCCTGGCGATACGGGCGAGATTGCGGATGGCATGGAACGCCACCTGCATATCGTCCGCGCAGGCCTGCACACAGAGATCGCCGCCGCACCACTGCGGCTCCAGGCTGTCCCCTGTGAATGCCGGGAGCTCGGTGAAGGAGGCGGGCCGTTTGCCGGAGAGGCCGAAGCGGCTGTCGAAAAGGGCCGGACCTGCCCCGAAGGTAAGCGTGCACCCCGAAGGGGTGAGGCCGTCCGCCTCGCCGGTGTCAGTAGGCGGGAGATTGGGCTTGTCGTTCGCCGTGCCGATCATCGTACCCGAGGTCAGGGCAGCGGCGGCGGCAGTCCAGTCCTCCAGCAGTTTTTTCAGATCACTGACCTTGGTAGTCGTCACATCAAATGAAGCGAAGCACAGAAAATTCTGCGCAGGGGTAAGAATCCCCGCCTGGTGCTTGCCGTAGAAGGGGATCGTATCCGCCTGTTCTTCATTCTGCCCGGAGGCTGCGGCGGCGGGGACCGCCCGTCCTGCTGCCTGGCGTGCCGCCATAATGCCGCCCACCCCGCCTCCGCCGAGCAGCAGCCCGAGACCCGAGGCACCGGTCAGTCGCAGCATATCGCGGCGGCTGAATTTGGTGTTGAACAGTTTGGTCTCCGGCGCAGGAATCCCGTGATCCGCGTCAGCCTTATTCCGGGAATTCTTGTCTTTCTTGTTCATATCGTCACACTCCCAGAATCGTTCCCATGTTGGATAGCGGCTCAGCCAAGGCGTCGAGATTCTGGCTCAACCTGCGGACCTCCTCCGGTTTGAGCGTTTCGTAAGAGACGTAACCCTCCCCCGATTTGAACGGCGCCAGCTCATTCGTTAAGGCGGTGAACCGCTCGCCGATGGTTTTCTCAAGGGCCGGGTCTTTTTTGGCCAGCTCCGGCTTCAGCAGCTCATAGATCTTCTGGGCCCCCTCCACATTCGCCACAAAATCATACAAATCCGTATGAGAATAACGCTCCTCTTCCCCCGTTACTTTGGAGGAGGAGACCTCATTCAGCAGCTCAACAGCCCCGGTAACGAGCAGATTGGCATCGATTCCGGCCGTCTCCACCTTGGCTCGCAGCAGCTGCGCATCCTTCAGCAGGCGGTCCGCGACATCCGTCATGCCCTCCGTTGTATTGTTCTGCCAGAGAGCCTGTTCAATCTTATGGAAGCCGCGCCAGTCCGCAGCATCTACATCATTCTCACGGGCATCAATGTTCGGGTCCAGATCCCCAAGCGCTTCAGCGATCGGCTCGATCCGCTCATAATGCATGCGTGCCGGAGCATACAGCACCTTGGCTTCATCCAGCTTGCCCGCCTTGACAGCATCCGTGAAGCCCTCGGTCTGCTTAACGAACGCATCGCATTGTTCGATGACGTATTTGCGGTATTCGTCGATGGCAGTGGTGAAATCTGCATTCGTCTCACCTCCGGCCTTCGCTACACTTTCTGCCCCGCTGTCTGCCTGGGCTGCAGCATTATTCCCTGAGTTGTTACCACTGTTGCCGTTGTTGCCATCGTTATTACTGTTGTCCTTGCCCGCACAGCCGGCAAACAGGAGGGAAGCCGCAAGCAAACCTGCGGGTACTGCATAGCCTATTTTCATCTGTATGGATACCCCTTTTCATTTATGAAAATGATAATCGTTATCAATGATGGACTTATCATAAATCTCCCCCTATTGGCTGTCAATAAAAATGTGATAATTATCATATTCATACTGATCCGCACAAATAAAATGCAAAAA
The DNA here is from genome assembly GCF_037975415.1 of Paenibacillus sp. FSL M7-0896. Classification (NCBI taxonomy): domain Bacteria; kingdom Bacillati; phylum Bacillota; class Bacilli; order Caryophanales; family Paenibacillaceae; genus Paenibacillus; species Paenibacillus sp. FSL M7-0896. Next base: position 5,874,915 of record NZ_CP150250.1, on the reverse strand, counting down.
TACGCCTCCCGGCAGGCGGAAGACGCAGTTCGTATATATAAATTTCCGGCTGATCGGATTCTACACCGTGGCCCGCTCAATAATCCGGTAGTCCAGCTTGCGGTAGACCGGCTCGGGGCGCTCCGAGTGAATCTGCTCATGGATAATGCGGAAGGCGGCGGCCCCCATCTCATACAGGTGGTTGTCCATGGTGGTAATCTGAAGCAGCCGTCCGATCGGCTGGTTATCGAAGCCCATAACTGCGAGGTCCCCAGGGATGCTGAGGCCGGCTCTGCGCGCTTCAATAATCAGCCCGGCGGCGACATGGTCTCCCGTAATAATCATGGCTTCCGGCCGCTGTGGCATCTTCAGCAGGGACTGTGCAGCGGCTGCGCCGTCTTCCTCCGTTGTACAGTCATAGATCATCCATTCCTCTTCAAAAGCCAGCTTATGCTCAGCAATGAATTCGCGGTAAGCAGACTGCCGGATCACGGCGCTGCTGCCGTTACTCCGTCCTTCGCAATACCCGATGGAGCGGTAACCTTTGCCGGTTAAGTACTCCAGCCCTTCCTTGAAAGCCGCATAATGCTCAATATAGACAGAAGAGAAGCTCCGCTCTCCATTATCCTGGCAGGTGACGACCGGACCGTAGGCCGTGTACTCCTCGATGATGTCCGGCTTCAGCGCAGTAGATACAATAACAACACCGTCAATCTCTTTATGGCGCAGCATCTCCAGCACTTTGACTTCTTCTTCCTCCAGATAATTGCTCTGGCACAGAATCAGCCGGTATTGCGAGAGCAGCGCCTCGTGGGCAATGCCATTCATAATAATCGAGAAATAAAAAGCATTAATATACGGCAGAATCACCGCCACCGCACCGGTACGTCCGGTAATCAAATGAACGGCGTTCATATTGCGGGTGTAGTCGAGCTGCTCAATCGTACGGAGTACAGCGGCTCTTTTGTCCTTGCTGACATACGGATGATTATTGAGCACCCGCGAGACGGTCGTTACAGACACTCCGGCCATCCGGGCGATTTCTTTAATATTAGCCACGCTTCTCTGCGCCTCCTGTGTGAGACTGTTATTTCATTATTCTAACATAGAAATGAACAGCTTTTCGGCCGATAAAAAGCTTGCTATGGAATCCATTTCATACTTTACACTGGGGGTGCAACAAGCCTTACCGGAGAAACCGGCGTGACCGCAAGGGCGTGACGGACCGGTAACGTTAGCCATTTCACGCTGCGGGCAGGAAGGATGTTCAGCAATATTTTTTCCTGAGCAACCCTTTAGCAGCGTGGTTTCTATAGACATTGCCCGACGGATGCCGCCTTAATGACTAAGGAGCAGCAGCCGTTTTTTGTGTGCATTCCGGTCAGAAGTACCGGGATTGTCCAGACTCCGCGCCTGCCCCCGCCCAATTTAATGCTGCGACAGCACCATTAACTGCCCCTCCACATAGTATGTTTTGACTGTATCCCTTTACCTTGTTATACCAAACAAACCCAGGGCAAGGAGGGGTGACACCATTGAAGGGCAACGAACATCATAGCAAATTTTTGCTGACGCATCGTGAACGCGAAGTATTCGAGCTTCTTGTGCAGGACAAAACTACACGGGATATTGCCGGACTGTTATTCATCAGCGAAAAAACCGTCCGCAACCACATCTCAAACGTAATGCAAAAATTAAACGTAAAAGGCCGTTCGCAAGCGGTTGTCGAGCTGATCAAGCTTGGGGAGCTGAAAATATAGCTGCCATGCTTCAGAGGTGATGCGTTTAAGCCTTCTCTTATCCTTCGGGATGAGGGGAGGTTTTTTGTTGCGGGCAAAAATAAACCAAGCGCTTGCTGACCTCTGATGGGGCATCGCTTGGTTTATTTATCAAGTTCGATGGTCATGGTTTCAAAATTCACCTTGCATTTGGCGCTCATCATAAAATCAATGCCAATAATTCCATCAAAGCCGTAAGGCTCTTGAATCGAACCAAGCTGTATGGGAAAATCACTCAAATCGATACCTTCAATGCAAAAGTCGGGAATCTGCTGCTCATAACAAATTTCGCTCGTTCCTCCTACTCCATACATTCGCTTGGCTCTTCCGTTAATAAAATCAATATCGATACCTATTACAGCTAGTATATCGGAATCAAAGACGGTTGCAGCACAGCCAGTATCAAATAAAAGATTCCTAAGAGAAATGGATTTACCTTGGTGAGTTAGTGTCAAAGAAATAATAGTCAGGCCATGGAGGAGGTGTAACTTCATATCGGTTGCCTTACTCCTGAGAAAAACTCTTCCACAACCTCAACATCATTTCTGCTTGTATGGAATACATACAGTTCACGGTTTGGATGAAGTTTATGCAGCTTTTTATAGCCGCTCCACGCTTCTTGCGGGTTATCGTAATCTTGTATGACTGCCATATCTTCTAAATGACGCATGCGGTTACTTGAGCTTGCTTTAATTGCTTCCACCAGTACAAAGCGGCTTGGGTGCAATTCTGTAATCTCTCCCCATTTCATTGGCTTCACCTCACTTGGCTTATCATATGTTTAGTATATCATAGCGGCTCTGCTTCAGCTTGCGCATCATTAAGCTTTCTCTTATCCTTCGGGATGGATTTTTTTTACTCTTACTAGTCCCGGCGATCCAACCTCCCGAAATATTAAGTCAAGTCCGGCTGCATTTTCTGGATTGACGGATAGGGGAATTGGTTGTAAAATCTGTGTAAAGTATAAACCTTTAAACTTTATGAAAGGTTATAAAGCTTTTGGTAAATGCAAAGCTGACGTACAATGTCCGATTTTTCAGTCAGGCTGTAAGTTGTAGCATACTGAGTAAATCTTTTTTATTTCTCTAAAAGTTAAATCGTTTAAACTTTCGAACGTGGAGGCATAGATACTTAAATGAACATTCATGATGTAGCCAAAAAGTCGGGGCTCTCGGTGGTGACTGTATCCAGAGTCCTTAACAATTCACCCTCTGTACGTGAAGGCAACCGCCAGAAAGTGCTGAATGCGATAGAGGAATTAAATTATCAGCCCAATTCAGCGGCGCGGAGTCTGGTGCGCGGCAAGACCGGAGTCATTGGGATGTCGATTAACAACTTTAACGATTCTTTCTATGACCGGGTGATTCGCGTAGTGAACCGGAAGCTGGCAGAGCAGGGGTACTTCCTGGCTCTGTCCATCGCCGAGAATGACGATGATGGGGTGAACTTCCTGTTCCAGAAGGACCGTGTGGACGGGATTATCCTGTTGTCTCCGCTGGAGGAGAAGGAATATGTGGAGGAGCTGAAGCGCAAGAACATTCCGGTTGTTCTGCTCGATAACCAGTTCCAGCATGAGGATGTTCCCAGTGTCCTCGTGGATAACTACCAGGGAGGGTACGAAGCGACAAGGCACTTGATTAGTCTTGGACACACTCAGATCGCTTATATCGGCGGCCCTTCGGAGTTCCTGAGTGTAACCGAGCGCAAACGGGGATATGTCCAGGCGCTGGATGAAGCGGGACTAACGCCCTTTAGCACGGAATATTGCGGCTTTACGGTAAGCAGCGGTTATGAGGTGGCCAAGCGATGGATTCGTGAAGATAAGCTGCCTACAGCCATTTTTTCGGGAGATGACTTTATTGCCCTCGGGGTTGTTCAAGCGCTGCGCGAGGAGGGGATTCTGGTGCCTCAGGATATCTCAGTCGTCGGCTTTGATGATCAGCAGTTCGTAGGTGAATTCTACCCGCGGCTCACGACGGTCAGACAGCCGGAGGCGCAGATGGGCAATATCGGCGTAGACTTACTGCTGAAAATGATCAATGGGGAGGTGATGCCGCCTGCGGTAACGAAGCTTGCTCCTCAGCTTCTCATCCGTGAATCTACCGCTTCTGTTCGATTAACTTGAAATTTAGGAGTGAATGATCTGTGAAGTATTTTTTGGGAGTGGATGCAGGGGGCAGTAAGACCTACGCAATGATTGCAGATGAACAGGGGAAGCTTCTCGGCGTAGGCAAGGGCGGGAACGGGAATCATCAACTGGACCGTGAGCAGGCAGAGAACAGCTTACAGCAGGCTGTATCGGAAGCCATTAAGGCCTCTGGACTGACCAGGGATCAGCTGGATTACTCCTGGTTCGGCTTGGCGGGAGCGGACAGAGAGGCCGATTTTAGAATTTTACGGCCCATCATCGGCCGCCTCGGCCTTCCCCGGACGGAGATTTCCTGCGATACCTGGAATGCCTTGCGTTCAGGGACAGAGAAGAATTACGGGATCGTGCTGATTTGCGGATCAGGCGTGAACTGCAGCGGCAAAAATCCGGCGGGTGCTACCTATCAATGCGGCGGCTTTGGCTACCGGTTCGGGGATTTCGGCGGCGGCTATGACTTAAGTATGGAGGTTTTCCGCAGCGTCCTCAGGGCGGATGACGGAAGAGAACAGAAGACGGTCTTAAGCGAACGCTTAACTCAGTTGCTGGGCTATTCCAATGTCCCGCAGCTACGAGAGGATTACCTCGATCATTTCAGAGACCTGCCTCCCCAAATTGCGGAGCTGCTGTTTCAGGCGGCAGAGGAAGGGGACCCGGTGGCCACCGGGCTGCTGGTCAAGCAAGGGGATGAGCTGGGTCTGGCGGCTGCCTCGGCTATCCGCCGGTTGGCTATGGAGGTGGAGTCCTTCGACATCGTGCTTGCAGGCAGCCTGCTGACCAAGGGAGACCGTGCGGGCATCATCCGCCGGGCCATTGAGCGAAGAGTGAAGCAGGTGGCCCCGGACGGCACATTAAGGATTTTAACCCGGGAGCCGGTTGTAGGATCGGTCGTTCTGGCGATGGAGAGCAGTGGGTTGCATGTGAATCAGGAGGTTCTTGATCATCTATCACAGGGTAAGGAGGAGCAATTATCATGGGGGAAACATTGAAGCTGGTTGTTATCGGAGCGGGGTCATCGTATACGCCTGAATTAATTGAAGGGATCATCCTGCACCACCAGGAGCTTCCTGTCCGCGAAATATGGCTGGTGGATATTGAAGAAGGAAGAGAGAAGTTACATACGATTACGGAACTGAGCAAGCGGATGATTGCCGAGTCCGGACTGCCGATTACCGTTGCAGAGACGCTTGACCGCCGGGAGGCCATTGCCGGAGCGGACTTCGTCTGCACGCAGATCCGGGTAGGGATGCTTGAAGCACGCAAATGGGACGAATTGATTCCGCTTGAGTACGGTGTCATCGGTCAAGAGACGACCGGTCCCGGAGGAATGATGAAGGGCCTGCGGACCATCCCGGTTATTCTGGACATTTGCAGGGATATCGAGGAGCTGGCCCCGGATGCCTGGCTGCTGAATTTTACGAATCCGGCCGGGATGGTGACTGAAGCTGTTCACAAATATTCATCGGTTAGAAGCGTAGGCCTGTGCAACTCGCCGATCGGATTTCAAAAGTGGCTCTCCGAATTCTTCGGGCTTCCCATGCAGAAGATCTATGCGGAGTTTGTCGGCATCAACCATCTGCACTGGGTATCCGATGTCGTGATTGACGGGAAGAGCAAGCTGCAGGAGCTTATTGATTACCCCGAGAGCTATAAGGCAAGCAATGTGCCGTTTGATTCCTGGGACTACCGGTTTCTGAACGGTCTGAAAGCTATCCCTTCCTATTATCTGAGCTATTACTATATGACGGACGCGATGCTGGCGGAACAGAAGGAAGCAGCGGCAACGGCCGGATCACGCGCTGAAGTTGTGAAGAAGGTGGAGGAGGAGCTATTCGAGCTGTACCGGAACGTGGAGCTGAAGGAGAAGCCGAAGCAGCTGGAACAGCGCGGCGGAGCCTATTACTCGGAGGCGGCAGTGCTGCTGATGCGCTCTATCCATAATGATTCCCGCGATATCCAGACGCTGAATGTAAGGAATAACGGGATTATTGATTTCCTGCCGGATGATGCCTCGATTGAGGTGAATTGTATGGTCACCAAGCAGGGGCCGCTGCCGATTCCGCTGCGCAAGGTGCCCCAGTCTGTCAGAGGCCTGCTGGCTGCGGTCAAGCAATATGAGAGTCTTACGATCGAGGCGGCTGTGCACGGAGACCGGGATGTGGCCCTGCAGGCGATGGTTCATCATCCGCTCATGCCTTCGGTCACCGTAGCTGAACAGCTGCTGGATGAAATGCTGGAGAAGAACAAACCGTTTTTGCCGTTATTTCAATAGAATCGTCCAGAGGAGGTCAAGCGGATGAATACGGCCGGGAAACCGAGCAGGTGGAAGAAATTTAACAGTCAATTGGATTTGCAGTCTATGGTTTGGCCGGGAATTATCTTTGTATTCATTTTCAGTTACATTCCGATGTATGGCGTGGTTATGGCGTTCCAGCAATACGATATTTTCGGCGGCATGATGAATAGCCCCTGGGTGGGATGGATGCAATTCAGAATGTTCTTCGAGGCGCCGGAGTTCTGGAATGTGATGCGTAACACCCTTGTAATTAGCCTGTTAAAATTGATTATCTCTTTTCCTGCCCCGATACTGCTTGCGCTGATGCTGAATGAAGTCGGGCATATGGGCTTCAAGCGCGTGATCCAGACCGTCAGCTACTTACCTTATTTCCTGTCCTGGGTTATTGTATCCGGTTTCGTATTTTCGCTGCTATCCGTTGATAACGGAACGGTGAACTATCTGCTGGAGCGGTTCAATCTGGTCCAGGAGCCGGTTAACTTCCTTGCGGTACCCAAATACTTCTGGTCTATTCTGGTAAGTGTAAATGTGTGGAAGGAAGTCGGATTCGGAAGTATTGTCTATCTGGCTGCGATTGCCGGCATTGATCCGACCCTGTATGAGGCTGCATCCATAGACGGAGCAAGCCGGTTCAAGCAAATTCACCTGATTACACTCCCCAGCATTACCCCCATTATCGTCATCTTTATGATTCTTGCCATCGGCGGTCTGCTCAGTGCGGGCTTCGAGGATATTCTGCTGCTTGCAACCAATCCAATCCTCAGGCCTTACTCCGATGTGATCGACACCTATGTGTACCGCGTCGGGATATTAAATGCCAGATTCTCTTATGCGACAGCGGTAGGGCTGTTCAAAGCGGTAATCAGTGTCATTCTGCTGGTGACAGCCAACAAAATCGCCCGCCGGGCAGATGTAAGTCTCTGGTAGATACCACAACAATGCTCCATAAACCTTTTAGGAGGGCCGAACAATGAGACTAAGCCTGGGCGACAAAATGATGCAGCGGAGTATTTATATCCTTTTGGCATTGCTGGCGCTACTCATGCTGTACCCGTTTTGGAACGCGCTCGTCATTTCCTTTAATCTGGGGAGCGATACGGCGCTCGGCGGTGTAACCCTGTGGCCGAGAGCCTTTACCCTGGAAAATTATTATATTGTGTTTCAGGATGACCGCCTGCTGAATTCGTTTCTGATCACCATTCTCAGAACGCTCTGCGGCACAGCATTATCCGTCTTCTTTACGGCCTTACTAGCTTACGGCATGTCCAAGAAGACCTTACTTTTCCGCAAGCAATACATGGTGTTCTTCATGATTACGATGTTCTTCAGCGGAGGGCTTATCCCCAGTTATTTACTCATCCGTTCTTTGGGGATGCTGGATACCTTTTGGGTGCTGATTATCCCCGGCATCATCAGCGTCTGGAACATGATTGTCATTCGCACCTTCTTCAGCGCTTTGCCGGAGGGACTGGAGGAATCCGCCAAAATCGACGGCAGCAGCAACTACGGCATTTTCTTCCGGATTGTGATTCCCGTCTCCGGCCCGGTGCTGGCCACGATAGCCTTATTCACCGCAGTCGGTTACTGGAATGACTGGTTTACGGGAGCGATCTACATTACCGAGGATCACCTGCTGCCTATACAGACGCTGCTGCGGCAGGTAATGAACTCCAACATCATGACCCAGATTGGCTCCTCGAATGCGATCGCGCTGGATCATATGAACCGGAATCGGACGATTACCACGAAGTCACTGACTATGGCTACGATGATGATCGCTACTATTCCGATTATCCTGACCTACCCTTTTCTCCAGAAGTACTTTGTGAAGGGCGTGATGGTCGGTTCATTGAAAGAATAGCAGTCCCCATCTTACGTAGAAAGAAGGAAAAAGAATGCGCAAACGCCTGACATGGGTAGCTCTGTTGCTGACTTCGCTGGTGCTGCTGCTCGCTGCCTGTAGCGGAGGGGGGAATTCTGACACTTCAGAGAACACAAGCGGGAACAATCTGAATACCGGGGCCGCTACAGATGACGGCAGCGGGATCAAGCCTGTGACCTTCAGCTTCTATGGCAACTACGACTGGCTCACGACATCACCATGGGGGGAGAATGAGGCGACGAAGTGGATTCAGGAGAACCGCAAGGTTACGGTTGAACCGATCCAATCCGGAGGAGCGGCCGGAGAAAAGCTGAACACGATGATCGTCGGCGGCGATTTGCCGGATGTCATTTTTACGGACCGGGGGTCCTCAGTGGAGAGGCTGGTGCAGGCGGGGCAGCTCGTTGCACTGGATGATTACTATGAGAAATATCCGAACTTCAAGAAATATGTGAAGGAATCGACCCTGAATCTGCTCCGTTCCGACGACGGGAAAATCTATCAAATCCCGAACTGGTATACCTCCGGGCAATTCGGCAACGGCGGATGGATGGTGAATAAGGATATCTATAACGCACTCGGCAGGCCGGCGCTGGAGACCTTTGATGACTTGTATCAATATTTGGTCCTGGTGCAAGACAAGTATCCGGATGTAGTCCCTCTGGAGGTTGGGGAGAAGGGGGCAGGTCTGGAGATCATGTATGGCGGCTTCAAGGAGAACTCCACCAGCAAGTTCGTTACACTCATGGGATATCCGGATGGCGACAAGCTGTCATCGATCCTGGATGATCCCGCTTACGAGGAGATGGTGCTGTACATCAATAAGCTGTACCGTGAACGGCTGATTACACAGGATGCGCTGCAGCAAACCCAGGATGCGGTCAAGGAAAAGGTCAATACCGGCCGGGTAGCAGTCATGGTCGAATCCAATATCACTACGTATGGAGCCGAGGGACACCGGGCACTGACAGCGGCCAATCCGGACAGCGGCTATGAAATTATCTGGCCGGTCCACAAAGCCGGAATTGACAAGACTAAAGTATTTGTGAGCGGCTTTGAGACGCTGGGCTGGAACGTCAATGTCATTACCAAACAAGCCAAGGACCCGGAGGCTATCTTCGCTTACTTTGACTGGATTACGGGTCCGGAGGGACAGAAGGTGCTGTTCTTCGGCCCCAAGGGCTTGTACTGGGATGAGGAGGATGCGGATGGAGCGCCGATTCCGAACGAGAAATACAAGACAACGCCTGCTAACGAGCGTACGGATACGATGCGGAAATTCGAGGACTTCAACTGGGCCGGGAATACGACCTTCATTGATACGGCCAAAATGAGCCTCGAGGCGCTGCTCTCCGCGAACCAGAAATCCTGGGAGACCGTGGCCCAGTCCACCGTGACCTGGAAAACCGCGCTGGATATTACACAATTCGTAAATACCGACCCGCTTCCCGATACAGAGACCGGCATTATCGCACAGAATATCGCAGACATTTATACTCTTGCTTACGCCCAGATGGTTCAGGCGAAGTCGGATGAAGAGGTGCTGTCGGCGCTGGATACCGCCAGAAAGAACACCGCAAAAGCGGGACTGGATAAGCTGCTTGAGTTCAGAACCGAAAAATGGCAGGAAAATGTGAAGAAAATGAACCTGACGAAATAACTGCCGTACGGGCAACTGGCCAAATAAAACTATGATGTGGAGGCGAGATTATGACATTTGCATTGAGATCGAGGTTCATGGCAGTGTTAGGCATTGTGTTGGTTTCTTCGGTAGCGGGGGGCTCCCTTCCCCTTCCGGCACAGGCCGAGGAGCAGAGCAATCCCCCATTTGAGACGGAAGTGATTGTACGGACTGTTAACCAGTTCAAGAACTTGGCGGATGTGCAGAATTTCATCGCGCTGTCCACCAGCTACGGGGTCGATGTCATCAGCATGAATGTGAAGCAGGATGAAGATGATGAGGTTCCGTCCGGCAGTGTATTTTATCAGAGTGATATCGCTCCTATTGCCCAGGGCTATCAGAATTTCGATGCTTTGCAGGCTGTCATTACGGCAGCTCATGCCGCAGGCATCAAGGTTCATGCCTGGATTCCCCAGTTCCATGACCAGCAGGCCTTCCTGGCTCATGATGAATGGCAGATGCAGTCGCTGGTGAACGGGGTTCAGACTCCGTTTACGGGCTCTAACGGTAACGAATATTTCGTCAATCCGATTCACCATGAAGTGCAGCAGTATGAACGCTCCATCATTCAGGAAGTGATCGAGAATTATGATGTGGACGGTGTTGTACTGGACTGGATCCGCTTCGACAATTACAACATGGATGTCAGTGATTATACGGTTGCCAAGTATCAGGCGCAGTTCGGGTATTCGCCGCTCAGCATTGACTTCAATACGGATTCGCCGCAGCGTCAGCAGTGGAATGAATGGAGAACCGAACAAATCGGACAGTATGTAGGCGATATCCGTGAGGATATTTCCGAATCCGCGAATCCGGATGTACAGCTCGGTGTATATATTCTGCCGCCGGAATTTACCGAGGTTGGACAGAATGTAGCCAAGTTCAAGGATGAGATCGACTTTGTCGCACCGATGGCGTACTTCGATGACTGGGAATTCAACAGTGATTGGGTATACAGCACCTCCTACGGTATCCTGAAGGATACCAGTGACGCGATCAGCGGCAGTGATGTTGACATCGTAGCTACCCTGGATAATGACTGGACCGATGATCAATATCAGGAGGTCTACAAGGGCATCCGCGAGAATTATCCGGATGTGAAGCGCCTGTCGTTCTTTGCCTATGGGGCCTGGCCGGAAGACGAACTGGCGAACATCCATGAACGTGAGACCTGGCCGACGCCGGGCTGGACGGCTCCGGTAGAGCAAGATTATCCGGCCCAGCTGCCTGCAGTATGGAAGGCGCGGAATATCGGTTCCATGCCGGGGAACGCCACCTACAATTCTTCCAATAAGCAATTTACACTCAGTAGCAGCTCTACGGATATTTGGGGCAATGGAGATCAGCTGAATTATATCTATCAGCCCGTGAGCGGCAATGCGGAGATTGTGGTTAAGGTGCAGTCCACCAGCTGGCTGGACGGCTGGGCCAAGGCCGGCATTATGATCCGGGAGTCCCTGAGCCATAATTCCAAGCACGCAGATATGATGCTTACCCCATCGAATGGGGCTACCTTCCAGTATCGTTCAGAAACTGCGGGAACTATGGCCGATCATACGGCAACTGCCTCAGCTCCGAAATGGCTGAAGCTGACGAGAACCGGCAATACGTTCAAAGGGTCGATTTCGGCAAATGGGAGCAGCTGGCAGACGGTCGGAACCATTCAGATCCCGATGAAAAGCAAGGTGTATATCGGGATTGCCCTCAGCAACCCCGGGAATGACTCGCGGAACAAGGCCGTGTTTGGAAATGTAAAGGTTACGGATTAAGGAGATATGCATATGACGATGCCGTTAAGGGAACGGCAGTATTACTTTCGGGACTATTACGATCAGGGTGAAGAGTTGGTGGTGGAAGGGCAGCAGTTAAGAATCGAGCTGACTTCAAAGTTCTCCATGATCCAGAAGTGGGAGTGGCCGCTTGCCGCCGAAGGCCCGATTGTGATCCTTGAGCCGTCTGGAGAAAATGAGGAAACACCTGAACCTGGCAATATCAAGCTGGAACTTAAATATGAGAGATCGCTTAAAGCGGATGGCTATCTGCTGGATATCCGTAAGGACGGCACCGTTACCATAGTGGCCTCCAATAAGAGGGGACTACGGTATGGAATGGATGCTCTGCACCGGCTGCTGAGCGTAGGTGAAGGCAAGTGCCGGTTGCCTGTGGCGACCATTCACGATGAGCCCTCTTTTCCGGTCCGCGGCATTATTGAAGGCTTCTACGGCACGCCGTGGAGCTTCGAGGACCGGATGGATGCTGTACGTTATCTGGCGGCTCACCGGATGAATACCTTCATGCATGCTCCCAAGGATGATCCCTATCACCGCGAGCTATGGCGTGAGCCTTATCCTGAGAATCTGTTCGAGCAGATTCGTGAGCTGAAGCAGGAATGTGATACGCAGCTGGTGGACTTCTATTATTGCATTAGTCCGGGGAATGATCTGCAGTTTCGCAGTGAAGAGGATTTTGCCAGTCTGGAAGCGAAGCTGGCAGCGATGATCGCCATCGGGGTCCGGCATTTCGCTCTGCTGATGGACGACATCGACTACGCCTTGTCAGGGGAGAACCTTCATTACCTTGAGCGCTCCGGACTGGCACACGCTTATGTGGCCAACCGTGTCTACGACTATTTAAGCCGCCAATTGCAGAAGGTTATGCTGGTGATGTGCCCCTCTGAGTACTGGTCCTCCTGGGATACCGAATATAAGCGGGATATCCGCGAGAAGCTGCATTCGGAGATCAAGGTATTCTGGACTGGCTCTGCCGTCTTTGCCCGGCAGGTCGGGAGCAGACCGGCACAGGAGAATTACAGCCATTACGGGCATGAGCTGTGGCTGTGGGACAACATACCTGTCAATGATGCCGACTATGACCGGTTGTTTCTGGACCCGGTCCGCGGGCATTATTCCCGGCTTGGCCAGACCGGACATCAGGCCGTGGTAGCGAATCCGATGGTGCAGTGGGAATGCTCCAAGATTACACTGAACACCATGGCCCACTATATGTGGAACAGTGAGCGTTATATGCCTGAGCTGTCCTGGGAGCTATCGGTCCGCGAATTTGCCGGAGAGCTGGCAGACGATATGATGTTCTTCTGCCGCCAGAATCTCAATAGCCAGCTCTATAGCGGTGGATATGAGGAATTGAAAGAGGCTGTGCAGAGCAGAGATATACGCTGGCTTGATGCGTATTTCGACCGTCTGGAGAGCATGTCCTACCGGTTAATTGAAATAAACAATTCCAAGTTCCAGACAGAAGCAGAACCCTGGCTGCAAAGAGCCCTGGCGGATGTAGAGCTGTGGAGAGCCTTGCGGCGGAAGGTAATAACCGGGGGAACTGAACCCGGAGCCGATGAAGAACTGCGTAAGCGGGCCGAAGCCTGCCGGGCCTTTGAGGTCCGGCTGGGGAGTGATCCCGCCTGGATGGCAGCCGAGGCCTGGGGACTTGCTGCCAGGGAAGGCAAGAAGGGATACCGGCTGATTTTGGAGGATGAGTAGAGTAGGTTAAAAGCCGTCCGCATACGCTTCCCGAGCCAGATTACGCTGGGAGCTGATAATATAGCTGCCGCGCTTAAGAGATGACGCGATGAAGACTTCCCTTACCCTTCGGGGTGGGGGAGTTTTTTGTTGAAGTGCGAAAACAACAGAAGAGTGAGTTAGATCACCATCTGAATTTTATCAAATGATAAATTATAGCTATTAAGGTAATCCGGGAGGAACTGTTATGACCAGATATGAACAACAACGAAATTTTCTGAAATCCAATTTTCATGAATTCAAGCAGATCAAAACAGACAAGATTAAGGGCATTGCACAACCGCCGATTGTGAAGTCATTTCATGCGGAATCACAAATTATTGATCTGCCAAAGGTTAGTAGAGACGTAGTGAGTAAAGAGAGTATATTTGACTGTATAGAGCAGAGAAGAAGTACACGCTTCTATTCGGCCGACACGCTAAGTCTAGAGGAGCTGTCCTATTTATTGTGGGCCACCCAGGGGATTACTGGAATGAACAAGAACGGGCTTACGCTGCGGAATGTACCCTGCAGTGGCGCGACACACACCTTTGAGACCTACTTGATGATTATGCGGGTAGAAGGCATCCGGCAGGGGATTTACAGATATCTTCCTGTGGAGCATCAGCTCTTGTTTATGTTTGAATTGGATGAGCTGGAGCAGAAGATTGATGCCATTACGCTGGATCAGCCGTTCGTCCCTAACTTTGCACGCAAGGCTTCTGTGCTGTTCGCCTGGAGTACCACACCGTACCGTTCTGAATGGAAGTATGATATTTCAGCCCACAAAAAAATCCTCATCGATGTTGGACATGTCTGCCAGAATCTGTACCTAGCCAGTGAATCGATCGGAGCAGGCGCCTGCGCTATCGGAATCTATGACCAGAAGCTGATTGACGAGATTTTGGCGCTGGACGGAGATGAAGAGTTTGTGATCTATCTTGGCGCAGTGGGGAAGAAGCGGGAATAGCATACTATATAGAGTCTATATAGAGTGAACGTAAGAAAGTAACTTGCTGGGAGGTACTATGCCAAATATCAAAAAAATAGATCTGGTCACCGCCAAAGTAACTGACTTTACAGTGAATGATCTGAAGTTCATTACAGATTACAGATACTGGGTTGAGCTGGATACGGTACAACTGTTCGATGAATACAATACGCCCATGCTGCTAATCAACTTTGTTTTAATACCTAAAGGCGGTAAACCGATATATAAGGTCAGCATTCAATTTCAAAAGGTGGGGAAATTTCAGATATCTGCCGGAGGAATGGTAATCCAATTATCCAGCTTTGAGATTTTGAATATTTCGGACAGGGGCTGGGATTCCGTTAAATATCTTGTCAGGGATATTGAGAATGAGGAACGGTTTAAGTTCTACTGTAATGACATTGAAGTGGTTGCTATCGAGGAAGTCGATTGGATTATTGGCTAACAGCAATGAATGGTGTACTTATTGCAACTCTATGACCTGGAACTCTAGCAATTTGCTAGAGTTGTTGTATAAAATGCAAGAATGGCCCCGCTAAGCCGCTTGGAGGAAGAGAAATCCTGCTTTTTATACAACACTTTGGGATTATGGCCGAGATGAGCAGGGGAATGTTGCATTTGGAGCATGATTTTCAGAAAAAGTATTATAAGGGGGGAGGTTTCTCCCCAGCCCTAGCTATGCCCAATAGTATACTCCCAATAATCCAACGCACTCTGATTAATTTCATCGTCACTCGCCTGGAAGGAGGCGCCGAAGACGGCGAAATAGGGTAATGCGGTTGCGCCTACATGCACTGCACTGGCTTTGAAAGGCGCGATCACTTCATCTATGGTAAAAGAAACGGAACCGGTTGGTAGGTAATTTTCCTGCTTATCTCCGATGGACATGGCGAGTCCCAGCTTTTTCCCGTGCAGCTTGTTCCCGTTCGAGCCGTAAGCCCAGCCGTGAGTGAACACATCGTCCAGCCATTTTTTCAGCAGCGGGGGGTAGCTATACCAGTATAAGGGGAATTGGAAAATAATCAGGTCATGCGCCTCCAATAAACGCTGCTCCCGCGGAACATCGATGCTCCAGTCCGGGTACTCCTTGTAGAGCTCGTGGACCGTAACGTCCTCCGGATGCAGCAGCAGCTCTTGTCTCCATCTCCGGTTCACTCTTGAAGCCTCTATATCGGGGTGTGCCAGGATGATCAGGGTTGTCATTAGGGATCACCTTTCCGGTGTATAATTTGGGTTGTGCAGCTGTTTCTATTATTTTGTAAGTTCCTGAAAATGTAAATACACACAATAAAGTAACAAGGTTACCTCAAGGTGTGCACTAGACTTTGCCGGATATTGTGGCATGCTAAGAGAAGCAGTGTTCGAATTAAGATTGGGGAGGTACCGGGGATGAAGCAATATCATTTAGGGATCGAGGCAACACTTGAGATTATCGGCGGGAAATGGAAGTCGCTGATTATATGTATACTGATGTCGGGAACGAAGCGGACGAGTGAACTGCAGCGCAGTATTCCGGGCATCTCGCAAAAGGTTCTGATTCAGCAGCTCCGCGAGCTGGAACGGGACGGGATCATCGGCAGAGTGGTCTATAGCCAAATGCCGCCCAAAGTGGAATATTACATCACCGAGTATGGAGTCACAGCCAATGAAATCATTGACCTGATGTGCTCCTGGGGCAGAACCAATATTGCGATCCGGCAGCAACGGGGTGAGGAAGTCATGCTGCTTGATAAGGACGCGGAATAGTAGCACAACTGATGTACTACTCTATTGACAATGATTTGATATCAAACTATAATTCGTTTATGGAAACCAGAGATGCTATTTCACTTATATCCAAGATCCGCGAGAAGGTTAACCGCTTCATCGTTCAAGAGATGGCGAAGCAGGGAGTAGACGGCATTGCCACCTCACACGGAGATATTCTTTATGCGCTGCTGTCTAAGCACAGACTCACCATGGCTGAGATCTCGGCACATATTCATAAGGACAAATCTACGGTTACAGCACTTGTGGATAAGCTGGTCCGGTTGGGACTGGTTAAGAAGGAGAGGGATCAGGAGGACACCCGGTACGTATATGTTACTCTAACCGGGAAGGGCGAGGAGCTGGAGCCGGTATTTGAATCGGTCTCTTCTGCCGTGCTGAAGCAGTTCTACCGCGATATCACGGAAGAGGAGCAGACAATTTTGCTGGCGATTTTAATAAAAATCAATCATAATTTCTAAAAATTTGGTGTGATAGTTTGATATCAAACTAATTATAGAGAGGACATTATAATGAGAGACTACACTGCTGAATTACCGCCGCATACAGAGAAATATGTCGGTAAGCATGATCTCTACCTGGAGATTTATAAGGGAGAGGAGGCGCGCGAAGGCCAAAAACAGGAAGATAGGGTACCCCTGCTGTTTGTGCATGGTGCGTATACCGGAAGCTGGATGTGGAGCAAGTACCTTCCCCATTTCATCCGTGAAGGCTGGACCTGTTATGTGATGAATCTGAGAAGTCATTACCGGAGCCGGGTGCTGGATATGACACAGATTACCTTTGAAGATTATCTGGAGGATATCCATGAGATAGTGCAGTTAATTCAGGCTGAATGCGGAGCTGCTCCTGTCCTGATCGGGTTCAGTATGGGCGGGATCCTAAGCCAGAAGGTGGCGGAGACAGCCAGGCTGGCCGGGCTTGTGCTGATGGATTCAAGTATATGCAGAGAGGTACATGAGGAGGTCCCTTATACGGATATCGTTAAGACAGTACCGGGTAACGTAGTACCCGCACCGGTCCGCGAAGAGGAGATCAGCCTGGATGAGACGGCAGAAGATATAGCGTTTCAGCGAAAATACCTGACGATGGAATCTGCCAAGGCCTTTAGCACATTTTCTTTTGAGTTTGGGGCAACAGGGGTATCCGTAGACAGCCGTTCCATTACATGCTCTTGTCTAGTGATCCATGCCATTAACAGTGATGAGGATGAGCGCAGGGGCAGAGCCAATGCAGCGTATTTCCGCGCAGAATATTTAGGCTTGTGGAACACTACGCATACCGGCCTGCTTGTAGGGCAGCGCTATATGGAAGCGGTACAGACGATCCTGCGGTGGTTAGCAAGATAATGAATCTATATAGATTGAACTAAAAAATTATAGTTAAAGGAAAAGTGGCGGAGGGGAATTTTGGAACTGGAGGAGCGGTAGCGTCCGCCTTTGTATGCGGATTTCAACCGTTAAAAACGGGATACATCGAGAAATCTGCAGACAACAGCGGCCGGAAGTCCAAAACTTCTCTGGAGTCACGTTTAATCCTAAAACCTAAAGATCATTAGTTCAATTTACTACTGCAACAAATAAAAGGCCGCCTGAGCCGGGATGCTCCCGTTCCTTAGCGGCCTTAACCTGGTAGGTGAAGGGTATTCTATATATACATCTAACTGGAAATTAGTGAAATTTGACGGTCTTGATGCGCGATTCCTGCTCGTAAGTTAGCGGGCTTGGCGTTGGCGGTGTGTGCAGATGGCGGTGTGCGCTGTATTCCATTCTCCGGTAATCCTCTTCTCCGGAAGCCATCCCCGGCTGCCACATCCCGGTTACCCAATTCTTCAGTTCCTTAATTCCTGCCAGCATTGCATTCATCCTCCTTGGCGATGAAATACGGTAATGAACCTCTGGGACATCTCTTTTGGTTACGCTTTCATTATACCATACATAATCCATAAAGCAATGGAATGTCCGCCTGATAAAGACAAATAAATAAGGAATAATGTTGTCATAACTGGTTTTGTATTTGTATAAGAGAACAATGTCCTTGTGATATGGACTGCGTGCGGGCAACAAAAAAGCGGCAGCCGGGAGGGCGGTCGCTTAGTGGCAGGATGTTATGCAGAAGCAGCTAAACGTTTCATTTCAGCTTCCTGATCTATAGAACGCCGGGCCAGGATATCCAGCGTTGCGTCATGTCCTCTTAGGCTCCGGTCAATCCGCTCCAGAGAATCCCGGCCAGCAACGACTTCAGTATTCACTTCGGACACCGCCTGTTGAATAAGAGGGATTAGCTTTGTATCTTCCTTGATGCTTTCGATATCATCCTTGATGGTAACGATGTCGGTCTTGATGTTTTCAATTTCATCCTTGATGTTTTCAATTTCATCTTTGATGATCACCAGCTCGGCCGTAATTTCAGACTTAAATGCAGTGAATTCTGACTGAAGATTTTTAACATCGGACTTGATGCCTGCAATTTCGGTCTTGATTCCTGAGATTTCGGTCTTAACTCCTGCAATTTCAGATTTCATTCCGTTAATTTCGGACTTTACTCCTTGCAGCTCGGCAAGAATCTGCTGGAGAATTACATCGCTCATAGGGCACAGCTCCTTAGATAGGGTTGGAATAGGACTGCTGCTTGAAGGGGGATACCTGCGGAATAGGTACAGGTCATTATAGCATATTTGCGTCATTATTGGGTGCTGCTGTAAAAAGAATTCCATGAACATATTGGACATTAGAAAACTGATACTTAAATTTATAAATATACAAAATAGGACAATGGGTGTACTATGTATGTGAATAAATTCGCATGAAGCGTAACCGATAAGAGATGGGGGAATCAAGATTCATGAAGACAAGAAACTGGAAACACCTTATGAAGCTAGTCGTGCTGACTGCTGCTGTCAGTGTAGTAGCTGCCGGATGCGGTAGCGCAAATCAGGCAGGAAATGCCAAAGATACTAATACAGGAGCTGCTACAGCTGTACCTGCTGAGGCCGTTACGATATCGCTGGGACTGCTGCCATCCATCGATGCAATTCCTTTTATTATTGCCCATGAGCAGGGATTTGATCAGAAGCATCATGTGAACCTGGATATCCAGACCTTCAAGAGCGCGAAGGATCGTGATGTGGCTTTTCAGGCGGGTAAGGTAGATGGCCTCAGTGCGGATCTGGTGGCGATCTCGATCTATAATGAAGCAGGACTCGATGTCAAAATCACCAGCACGACCACAGGTGAATTCGACCTGCTGACCGGAAATGATGAAGTGAAAGAGGTAAAGGATCTGAAGGGGAAGACCGTCATCCTGTCCAAGAATACCTCAACCCAGTATACCGTTGCCATGATGCTGAAGCAGGCAGGCCTGACGGAAGCCGATATTACTGTAACGGAAGTGCCGCAGATTCCAACGCGTCTGGAGCTGCTTAAGAATCATAAGGCGGATGCGGCTGTTTTGCCGGAGCCTTTTGTCACCATGGGCCGTACTGCCGGTCTGCGCGTTCTCAGCTCCACCCATAGTGCGGGGATCAATCCGTTTGTGCTGGCTTTTCCACAGAGTGCCATTGATGCCAAGGGTCAAGGAATCCGCGATATGTACGCCGCTTATGATGAGGCTGTCGATTATATGAAGACGCATGACCAATCGGAATATATCGACCTGATTATTAAGGAAGTGGGCTATCCCGATACGCTGAAGAATGAGATTAAGGTGCCGGAGTATCTGCCTGCGAACCAGGTGGATGTGAAGGAAGTGGAGGCTGCTTTTGCCTGGGCCCGTGAAAAAGGACTGTTGACCAAAACACTATCGGCTGAAGATGTGATCTCCGATGTCCAGTTTAAAAAATAGCGGTCTCCGCATTAATCAGCTCCATGTAGCTTATCAGAACGGGCAGCTGGCCCTGGGGGAAATGAACCTGACCCTGCCGGAGCACGGGATTTATACGGTGATCGGTCCCTCGGGCAGCGGCAAATCCACGCTGCTGCGGGCGATTGCCGGACTGCTGCCTGGTTACGAGGGGGAACTGCTTTTCAATGACAGATCTGTCCATGAGAAGGAGACGCTGATCGGGCTGGTGCCGCAGAATTATGGTCTGCTGCCCTGGAAGACGGTCCGTGACAACATTCGGATTGCGATGCGGATCGCCCGTCCGGGCGGGGCAGGCCGGGGTAGGCGGCAGCAGGACCGGCAAATTATGCACTGGCTTGAATCCATGGGAATCGCCCAGCTCGCCGGCCGGTTTCCGCTCTCGCTGAGCGGCGGTCAGCAGCAGCGGGTGGCCATTGCCCGCGCCTTTGCCATACTGCCAACGCTTCTGTTGCTGGATGAGCCGTTCTCGGCGCTGGATGCCATTACGCGGGAAGGGCTGCAGCAGATTTTTATCGACAACTGGCAGGCGCATCCGGCGACCACGCTATTCGTGACCCACGATGTGGAGGAGGCGATTCTCTTGGGACAGAAGATTATCATCATGCTGCCGGGCCAGCAGGAGCCGCCAGAGATTCTCGATAACGCTGCTGTATTTGCCATGAAACATTCCCAGAAGCGGGAGAGCGATGAATACTTCGAGCAGACGAAGAGAATCCGAAAGGTAATGATGGAAAAATGGTAAAACGACGGCATTTTATTCACCTGCTGCGCCTGCTGCTTGTTTTTGCCGGAATGAATGCGCTCTGGTATGTCGCTTATCTGCTCATGAATCACGCGATTCTGCCCAGCCCCGGCGCGGTCTATAAGGCAATGTTTCAGCTTGGGGCCCATGATGTGGCGCTGAATGTCGGCTACAGTCTGATGCGCATCACTGAAGGTGTGCTGCTGGCTCTGCTGCTCGGTCTGCTGGCCGGTCTGCTGATGGGCCGCTCTCCCTTCTGGAACCGGGTACTGGACCCGGTCGTCTATCTGACCTATCCGATTCCCAAAATTGCGCTGTTGCCGGTGGTCATGCTCTTCTTCGGACTCGGAGAAACCTCCAAGGTGCTGATGATTATGCTGATCCTGCTGTTCCAGGTCATTATCTCGGTACGTGATGGTGTGAAGGCCATCCCCGAGAGTACTTATGATGTGCTGACGAGTATTGGTGCCAGCACGATGCAGAAATTCTGGAATGTGACGCTTCCCGGCGCTTTATCGGTGATCCTCAGTACGATTCGCATTTCGCTGGGTACAGCGATTTCCGTACTCTTTTTCACCGAAATCTACGGCACGGAGCATGGCATGGGCTTCTTTATCATGGATGCCTGGCTGCGGCTGGACTACCCTGAGATGTATGCCGGAATTATGCTGTTCAGTCTGGTGGGATTCGTGCTGTTCCTGCTGGTGGATGTGCTGGATTACAGATTCATGAAGTGGCGGAGATAGTGCTTGAGTGGGAGCAACGTGAGCACTTGGGTGGACGCTGCGCGAACGGACCGTTGTTTGGGTCGCTGTGGTCTCCAGATTTTTTTTATTCCCCTATGTGGTGAAAATCCGGAGACCAAGGCGACCGCTGCCGCTTCTACACAATCGTTCCGTCCTCTCCGCTGTTTAAGCGGTATACAATACATCTAAGTTTCAAAAACTCAAAAAGAAATCGCCCTTTTGGTAAGATGGAAGATCGACCATCCATCCCAAAGGGGCGATTTCTTTTTTATGGACTATATAAGACGCACTAAAGAATTAACAAAAAGCAAAAAGAAACGGAGGGGAAATTTGGAACTGTAGGAGCGGAAGCGACCGCCTGAAAGCTTTCCGAAGGAAAGCTCGCATCGTAAGCAAAAGCTGTATTTGGATTTCTACCGCGAGCAGCGGTTTCAATCAGGAAATTCAAATACAATAGCGGCCGGAAGTCCAAATGTTCACCGCAGCGACGACCAAGCTTTGAGTTCTAATCTTAAGGGCATCTTATAGAGCTTTTCTTTCTAATATAGATTATTTACCGAGCTGCTTATCGACTTCCTTGACAGGATTCTCGCCGACATTCTCTTCGGTCTTGACACTGCTCATGAACCAGCCTGTAGCTGCAATGATGATCAGAACTACATAGAAGGTCAGTTTCCACCAGGTGCTGTGTGCGAAGTCTTCGGACAATACACCCAGAGCAGGATGGGCCAGCGTGATGACTGCGAGCTTAACCCCTACCCAGCCGACGATGAAGAAGGCAGCAACCTCAAGACCCGGACGGGTGTGAAGCAGCTTAACGAAGAAGGAAGCTGCGAACCGCATAATAACGAGACCAATGAACCCGCCCGCGAAGATTACAAGGAACTGTCCGCCGTCGAGGCCGCCGATGTTGCGGATACCACTTGCCGGAAGAGCAACGGCCAGGGCTACGGCTGCGAGGATGGAGTCTACGGCAAAGGCAATATCTGCTACCTCGACCTTAAGTACGGTGAACCAGAAGCTGGCTTTCTTCTTATTTACAGCTCCAGGGCTTCCGCTTTCAGCGGCGTCTTCCGTGACCGGCTTAGCGAATAACACTTTTCGGAAGATGTGATTCCCCGCGATAAATAACAGATAAAGCGCACCGATGGCTTGTACCTGCCAGATGTCTACCAGATAGGAGATGACGAACAGTGATCCGAACCGGAACACAAACGCTCCGGCCAATCCGTAGAACAATGCCTTCTTACGTTCCTCATCAGGAAGATGCTTAACCATAATTGCGAGTACAAGTGCGTTGTCTGCGGCAAGCAGCCCTTCCAGTGCTACGAGAACGAGCAATACCCATCCGTATTCTAATAATAATCCCCAATCCATTGCTGTTTCCTCCTCAAGTGGGTTTAGCTGCTTTTTGCGAAACTAACGGTGATACCATTAGTTTAACCAAAAATATATATAAAAAAGACCTTTACCAAACAGATTAGCCTTTGGAATAAAGGTAACCTGGTTGGTAAAGGTCTCGCTAACAATAATCTATTGCCGATAAAACCGGAGAATATCCTCATATTCTCGTATTGACGATTTTATCTAACAGCTACTCCCCTTTACGGGATTATATGAAATTTTATAGTATTCGTTTCTGGCTAAACGTATCATATCCGAGTTAAGAGACATTGTCAATGTTTTTGTGAGAACACATATCATTAGAAAGTGACAGGCCTGAAAACGGAAACATGATAAGTGTGAGTCATATAAGTTGACATATGATATGGCGAAACTGCAAACAAAAGGAAATAAAGGGCAAAACGAACGTTGGACTAATTGACGATCCCCGGTAATGAAAATATGATGAAACTAATTAAAGCGGCCAAGTGAATTTAATGTTAGATAAAATAACATTAACCAAAACAAAGGCTATTTGAACCATAAAACTTTTAGCTTTTAGGAGGTGGGAAATGATGCAGCCGTCATGTCTATCAAGTGAAGCGGAGGAGGAGATTAGCCGCCACCCTTGTTACAGCGAGGAGGCCCACCGGTTCTATGCCCGGATGCACATCCCGGTTGCTCCCGCCTGTAACATCCAGTGCAATTACTGTAACCGCAAGTTCGACTGTGTGAATGAGAGCAGGCCGGGCGTGGTCAGTGAGGTGCTTACTCCGGAGCAGGCGGAACGCAAGGTGCGGGGAGTTGCCGCTGGGCTGATGCAGCTCTCGGTCGTGGGTGTAGCCGGCCCCGGAGATCCGCTGGCGAACCCGGAGCAGACCTTCGATACCTTCGCCCGGGTCAGGAAGCATGTGCCTGATGTCTCTCTCTGTCTCAGCACTAACGGACTCACGCTGTACCGGCATGTGGATGAGATTATGGAGCTGGGCATCCGCCATGTCACGATCACCATCAACGCCATTGACCCTGAGGTCGGCCAGGCGATTTATCCCTGGGTGTTCGATGAAGGCGTACGGTACGAAGGCAGAGAGGCAGCCGAGCTGCTGATCCGCCGTCAATTACTGGGACTTGAGATGCTGGCGAAGCTGGGGATTCTGGTCAAAGTGAATTCCATTATGATTCCGGGGATTAACGATCATCATCTGACTGCAGTGTCAGCGCGGGTAAAAGAGCTCGGAGCCACGCTGCACAATGTAACACCGCTTATTCTCGCACCGGGCAGCCAGTATGAAGCGGATGGCCGTAAGGCACCCCGTCCGAAGGAATTGCTTAATTTGCAGGAGCAGCTGGGCCGTGACGGGATGAAGGTGATGCGTCACTGCCGGCAATGCCGGGCCGATGCGATCGGGCTGCTGGGCCAGGACCGCAATCCCGATTTTCCGCTCGAAGCGATGGAGGCTGAGCCAGTCATTAATGAAGAAGCCCGGGCGATGTTCCAGCGTGAGCTGGACACCAAGATCCGCGAGCGCGTCTTGGCCAGACAGGCCAGACGCATTCAGGCCGGCGGGCCGAAGACACGGGTCGCGGTTGCCACCAGAGGCGGCGACAAGGTGAATCAGCATTTCGGTCATGCCACTGAGTTCCTGGTCTACGACACCGACGGAACGGATGTACAGCTCCTGGGTGTCCGCAAGATCCAAGCCTATTGCCATGGCAAGGCCGATTGTAACGGTGACAAAGCAGCTACGCTGCAAGAAATTATATCAATTCTAAGTGACTGCCGTATTCTTCTCTGCTCCGGCATCGGCGAGGCCCCAAGGGCCAGCCTGAACGCAATCGGTGTCCTGCCTCTTGTCCGCAAAGGCGGCATTCAGGAAGCCATTCTCGAAAGCGTGAAGTACAGCTCTTATTTTGAAAAACTAAACATTTCGAAGGGATGATGAACAATGAGACAAATCGCGTTCTACGGTAAAGGCGGTATCGGTAAATCGACAACTTCACAAAACACCCTGGCTCAGCTGGCAACCAAATTCCAACAAAGAGTCATGATCGTAGGCTGCGACCCGAAGGCGGATTCCACCCGTCTGATCCTGAATACCAAAGCCCAGAACTCCGTGCTGGAGCTGGCGGCTGAGCTTGGCTCCGTAGAGGACCTGGAGCTTGAGGATGTGCTGCAGACAGGCTTCGGCGACATTATCAACGTAGAGTGCGGCGGGCCGGAGCCGGGGGTAGGCTGCGCAGGACGCGGGATTATCACTGCGATCAACTTCCTGGAGCAGGAGGGCGCCTATCAGGATCTGGATTTCGTCTCCTATGACGTACTGGGTGACGTAGTATGCGGCGGATTCGCCATGCCGATCCGTGAGGGCAAGGCCCAGGAGATCTATATCGTCTGCTCCGGCGAGATGATGGCGATGTACGCAGCGAACAATATCGCCCGAGGTATCCTGAAATATGCGACCAGCGGAGGCGTAAGACTCGGCGGCCTGATCTGTAACAGCCGGAATACAGACCGTGAGGATGAGCTGATCATGGAGCTGGCCCGCCGCCTGAACACGCAGATGATTCACTTTGTTCCCCGCGACAACATCGTTCAGCATGCCGAGCTGCGCAGAATGACCGTAGCCCAATATAATCCTGAGCACCAGCAGGCGAAAGAATATGAAATACTGGCCGAGAAAATCCTCAATAACAAAATGCTGACGATCCCTACCCCGATCTCGATGGAAGAGCTGGAAGAGCTGCTGATGGAATTCGGCATCATTGAAGATGAAGAAGCTGCGATCAAGAAGCTGCAGGCTTCCGGGCAATAAGCTCTGAGGCGAAGAGAAAAAGGAGGATCAAACCATGGGACTGAGTATTGAAGAGAATCAGAAGCTGGTTGAGGAGATTCTGGAAGCCTATCCCAAAAAGGCGCGGAAGGACCGCGAGAAGCATTTTCAGGTGGCGGATGAAAAGGCCATTGATTGCAGCACCTGTGCGGTGAAGTCCAATATCAAATCCCGTCCGGGTGTCATGACCCCGCGCGGCTGCGCCTATGCCGGCTCCAAAGGGGTGGTCTGGGGGCCGATCAAGGATATGGTCCATATCAGTCACGGGCCGGTGGGCTGCGGACAGTATAGCTGGGGCTCACGCCGTAACTTTGCGAATGGGACGCTTGGCATCGATAACTTTACGGCGATGCAGATTACCAGTGATTTTCAGGAGACGGATATCGTGTTCGGCGGGGATAAGAAGCTGGCCGTCATTATGCGTGAGATTACCGAGATGTTCCCGCTGGCCAAAGGGATCTCCGTCCAGTCGGAATGCCCGGTCGGCCTGATCGGTGATGATATCGAAGCGGTGTCGAAGAAGATGTCCAAGGAGCTGGAAATGCCGGTTGTTCCGGTACGCTGCGAAGGCTTCCGCGGAGTCAGCCAGTCGCTGGGCCATCATATTGCGAACGATGCGATCCGTGACTTCGTGATGGGCCGTGCCGAGCTGGCCGAGACCGGGCCTTACGATGTCAATATTATCGGGGACTATAACATTGGCGGCGACGCCTGGGCCTCCCGTATCCTCCTGGAAGAGATGGGCCTGCGCGTTATTGCCCAGTGGTCCGGTGACGGCTCTCTGAACGAGCTGGAGGTAGCCCACAAAGCGAAGCTGAACCTGATCCACTGCCACCGCTCCATGAACTATATGGTAGACCATATGGAGAAAGCCTACGGTATCCCTTATCTGGAATACAATTTCTTCGGGCCTACGAAGACGTATGAGAGCCTGCGGGCGATTGCAGCCTTGTTCGATGAGACAATTCAAGAGAATTGCGAGCAGATGATTGCCAGATACAAGCCGGTCATGGATGCAGTGATCCGCAAATACAGACCTCGCCTGGAAAATAAGACCGTCATGCTGATGATCGGGGGCCTGCGTTCCCGCCATACCATCGGTGCTTATGAAGATCTGGGGATGGATATCGTAGCCTCCGGTTATGAATTCGCCCATAAGGATGACTATGAGAAGATGCTCCCGATGCTTGCCGAGGGAACCATTGTCATGGATGATCCTACAGCTTATGAGCTGGAAGAGCTCACGAAGAAGATGAACATTGATCTGGTGGGCTCAGGCGTGAAGGAGAAATATGTCTATCACAAGATGGGCGTGCCGTTCCGGCAGATGCATTCCTGGGATTATAGCGGCCCGTATCACGGCTTCGACGGCTTTAAGGTGTTCGCGAAGGATATGGATATGACCGTGAACAGCCCTGTATGGGCTCTGGTGAGCAGACAAGGAACAATGGAGCCGAAGGAGGCGGGCGTATGAGCAGGGATGAACTGAACATTAAAGATAATACCAGCTTGTTCAAGGAAGAGCGTTATGTGCAGCAGCGGGAGAACAAGAAGCAGTTCGAAGCGCCCTGCAGCGAGCAGGAGACCGCCGAAGCACTCGCGTACTCCAAGTCTGCAGAATATATGGAGAAGAATTTCAGCCGCCAGAATGTGGTGATTAATCCGCATAAAGCGTGCCAGCCGCTGGGTTCGGTCATGGCTGCACTCGGATTCGAGAAGACGCTGCCGTTCGTACACGGTTCGCAGGGCTGCAACGCCTACTTCCGCAGCCATCTCAGCCGCCACTTCAAGGAGCCTACGCCGTCCGTGTCCACATCCATGACAGAGGATGCAGCCGTATTCGGCGGGATGAATAACCTGATTGACGGTCTGGAGAACAGTGTCGCCTTGTACAAACCGGAGATGGTTGCGATCTGTACCACCTGTATGGCTGAGGTCATCGGGGATGACCTGAACTCTTTTATCGGCAATGCCCGCATTAAAGGGGTGATCAGTGAGGAATATCCGGTGGCCTACTGCAACACGCCGAGCTTCGTCGGCTCACATATCACTGGCTACGACGCCATGATCAAGGGTATCCTGAGCTACCTCTATACCCGTTCGGGTATTGAGAGCAAGCCGGGGAGCGGCGCGGAGAGCGGAGAGAAGCTGAATGTGATGCTGGGCTTCGAGCCATACACCGGCAACTTTGCAGAGCTGCGCAAGATTCTGGGTGCCTTCGATACGAAGTACACCATACTTGGAGACCACAGCGGGAACTACGATTCACCGGCAACCGGAGAGTATGAATACTACTACGGCGGCACGAAGCTTGCGGATGTTCCGCAGGCAGCCAATGCGCTTGCCACCTTGTCCCTGCAAAAGTATACGCTGAAAAAGACCCAGGAATATATCAGCGGCACTTGGAACCAGCAGCTGGCAGCGTTATCCACGCCGCTGGGCATTAAGGGCACAGATACGCTGCTGGATACGATCAGCGAACTGACCGGTCTCCCGATTCCAGCAATACTCACCGAAGAACGCGGCCGTGTCGTGGATGCGCTGATGGACAGTCACCCTTACCTGCACGGCAAGCGGGTGGCGCTGGTAGGTGACCCGGACCTGCTCATCGGCCTGATCGGGTTCTGCCTCGAGACCGGAATGGAGCCGGTGCACATTATCTGCTCGAACGGTGATGTGGACTTCAATGAAGTGAAGTTCAAGGACGAAGCCGAAGCGCTGCTGGCAGCAAGTCCGTATGGCACCGAAGCTACTGTGCATGTCGGCAAAGACCTGTGGCATATGCGCTCGCTGCTGCTGAATGACAAGGTGGATCTGGCGATTGGCAGCTCCCATCTGAAATTTGCCGCCAAGGATGCGGAGGTGCCGCTGGTGCGGGTCGGCTTCCCGATCTTCGACCGCCATCATATGCACCGTTATCCGATTATCGGGTATCAGGGAACACTCAACCTGCTCAGCCTGATCGTGAACACGATTCTGCAGCAGCTTGATGATCATAACTCCGGCTTTAATTTTGAGCTGGTGCGCTAGAGCCGTTTGTCTTTAGCCATTAATAAGATAGAAGTGCGCAAGATTCGTGTGGAACACAAGCCTCTTAAGCGAAGGAGATGAAAAGCCAATGGACCCTTTACGGCAAGATGAATTTGATTCCCAGGCTTGCGGGAGCATAGCGCCTAAGGCGAAGCCCTGTCCAAGGCCCAAGCCGGGCGAAGCTGCTGGAGGCTGCTCCTTCGACGGAGCCCAGATCACGCTGCTGCCGATTATGGATGCTGCACATCTGGTTCATGGACCGATTGCCTGCGCGGGAAACAGCTGGGAGAGCAGAGGCACGTTGTCCAGCGGCCCCTCCCTGTCCCAATACGGCTTCACTACGGATCTTACGGATTCTGATATTATTTTTGGCGGCGAGAAGAAATTGAAGGACAGCATTGATTATATTGCCGGGCGCTTTGCGCCTCCGGCAATATTTGTATATTCAACCTGCGTGACCGCACTGACTGGCGAAGATATGGATGCGGTCTGCAAGGAGGCGGCGGACCGGATCGGGATTCCTGTGATCCCGGTGAACAGTCCCGGCTTCGTCGGGAGTAAGAATCTAGGGAACCGGCTAGCGGGGGATGCGCTGCTGCAGTATGTCATCGGGACGGGAGAACCGGAGCCGGAGACGGATCTAGGGGTGAATCTGATAGGGGAGTACAATATCGCCGGTGAGATGTGGGATATTGAGAAGCTGATGAACAGCGCCGGGATCGCTGTAACCTCGCGGATTACGGGGGATGCACGCTATAAGGAGATTACATGGGCGCACCGGGCGAGAGTGAATATGGTGGTCTGCAGCCGGGCGCTGCTGGGCCTTGCCAAGGAGATGGAGTCAAGATACGGGATCCCGTATTTCGAAGGCTCGTTCTATGGTGCGAAGGAGACGACCTATTCGCTGCGCCAGATGGCCTATCTGATGAATGACCGGGAGATGGAGCGGCGTGTGGACCGGCTCACCGAGCGGGAGGAGGCCCGGCTCGGCCAGGAGCTGCGGCCTTACCGCAAGCTGCTGAGGGGGAAGCGGGCCGTACTCTATACGGGCGGGGTCAAAAGCTGGTCCGTCATCTCGGCCCTGAAGGAGCTGGGCGTTCAGGTCGTGGGGGTAGGCACGAACAAAAGCACGGAGGATGATGTGCGGCGGATTGCCGACCGTGTGGGCGATGATACAGAATACATTCCCGAGGGCGGGGCCAGCCGGATCATCAAGACGGTAAGAGAGCGCAAGGCGGATATTATGATTGCCGGCGGCCGCAATATGTATGTGGCGATGAAAGAGCAGATTCCCTTCATTGATATTAATCAGGAGCGCCACAAAGCGTATGCCGGATATGAAGGGCTGTTGCGGCTGGCCAAAGAGCTGACCTATTCGCTTGCGAACCCGATCTGGAAGCTGGCGGCAAGCCCTGCTCCCTGGGATAAGGAGGCGCCGCCCTATGACCGTTAACCGGAGAAAAAAGCCCGCCTCGGTCAACCCGATGAAGATCGGGCAGTCGCTGGGTGCTGTACTGGCCTTACAGGGCTGCTACCGGGCCATGCCGCTGATTCACGGCTCCCAGGGCTGCTCCGCTTTTCCGAAGGCACTCCTGACCCGTCATTTCCGGGAACCGATTGCCGTACAGACCTCGGCGCTGCAGGAGATGGATGTGATCTTCGATGCCAACCGCAATCTGGAGGAAGCGCTGAATCTGGTGCTGAGCAAGCACCGCCCGGATATTATCGGCATCATTGGGACGGAATTGACCGATGTAGCCGGTGTGGATTATCAGAATATGCTTAAGTCGTATAAAAGAGAGCGGAATTTGCGCGGAGGTCTCGCCTTCTCGGTTGTGCTGCCTGATTTTCGCGGATCGCTGGAATCGGGCTTCAGCTCTACGGTGGAGGCCATGATTGACGAGATGATCCAGCAAGTAGGACACCGGGGGCAAAGAAGCGTGAATGCCCGGCAGATTACCCTGCTGCCCGGCTCGTTCTTAACCCCGGCCGATGTGATGGAACTGAAGGAGATCATCTCCTCCTTCGGCTTCGAGGTGATCGCGCTGCCGGATATCTCGACCTCCTTGTCCGGCCATCTGCTTACCGGCTTCTCGCCGCTGACGCGCGGCGGGGTTCCGCTGGACTCTATGCTCCAGAGCCTGCAGTCCGGGCTGACGATTGCCGTGGGCGGCAGCATGGAACGTCCGGCCAGACGGCTGCATAATGCCATAGGCACTCCGTATAAGGTATTCGAAGGGGCAATGGGGCTTAAGGCGACCGATGAACTACTGCATTTCCTGCATCAGATCAGCGGGGAGCCGGTGCCGCTGCGGTATTGCTGGCAGCGGGAGAATCTGCTGGACGGCATGCTGGACGCCCATTTTCAATTTGCCGGAATGTCGGTTGTTGCTGCACTGGAACCGGATCATCTGCATTCGGTCTCGGGGTGGCTGGAGGAGCTGGGCGTAGAGCAGAAGGCGCTGATCACTTCGTTCGAGACCCCGCTCATTGCCGGAATGGAGCGCGAGGTATGGGTGGGCGATCTGGATGATGCCGAGGTGCTGGGCAAGGGGGCGGATCTCTGGATCAGCAATTCCCACGGGATCGCCGGGGCGCAGCGGACGGGTGCCGCCTTCTTGCCGGCCGGGTTCCCGGTCTGGAATGAGCTTGGGGCTTACATGTCCGTCTCTGTAGGGTACCGGGGAGCGATGGAATGGAGTAATAAGGCAGGGAATCTGTTCATGCAAAGGGAGGCAGGCAGCCGTGAAAGTAGCGTTCGCCACAGATGATGGAAGCCGTGTGAATGCGCATTTCGGACAGAGTCCGATGTTCGCTGTATATAATGTAACGAGAGCCGGAGCCGAGCTGGTGGAGCTGCGCAGGCTGTCAGCTGTGCCGAACCAGGATGAAGCAGGCAAAATCGACAGCCGCCTGGATTCCGTAGGCGACTGCACCCTGATCTTCATCATGCAGATCGGCGCTTCGGCCGCTGCGCGGGTAACACGCCGGAAAATTATGCCGGTGAAGGTTCCGCCGGGCAGCCCTATCCAGGAGCAACTGAAGCGGCTGGTTGAGATGCTTCAGGGCAAGCCGCCGATGTGGCTGGCCAAGGTGCTGCGGGCAGAGGAAGCGGAAAAGAATGAAGGAGGGGATGCGGATGGAACCCATGGCTAATGAGAGTGCGGCGTGGCAGGGTACGGTAATTCCGGGAGCTTCGGCGCTGAGACAGCGCAGTCCCAGAGCGCGCAAGGAGCTGAATCCGGAGACCGCAGATGCCCTGATCCGGCGTCTGTGTAATCTGCTGGATGCTGGAGATTTCTTCGGACGCAGCAGCAGCCTTCCTCCGCTGGAGAAGATCGCGAAGCTGTTCCTGGCATCTGCCGGGGACAAGGATCAATCGGAATTCAATTGCGCGGTGTCGCCCAAGGTCCGCCAGCAGGTACCGCTGCTGTTCCAGGCCATGGCGGGTGTCATGGAGGAGAGATTCGGCCTTATGATCCAGAGTACGGCGGAGATTAACGGCGAGGGCTTCGGACGGGGGCTGCTCTACAGCGGCAGAGTCATTGTGGTGCTTAAGAGCCTGCGGGCCGGCTTCCCCTTCCCGTTCACTTCGGCTGAGAAGACGATTTCGTACGGGGTGGAGTGCATTGAAGAAGGAATGGCATGGCTGGAGAAATATAAAGAGCTGACTTCAGCGCACGGCCTGCTTAGCCTGGAGGGCTAGAGTAAGAAAGGAATATCTAATATAAGTGGTCACAGGGGGAGTCAGGGATGGAGCAGCTTGCCGGAGGTTTGGAGCTGGAACGGTACACCCGGCAGCTGAAGCTGGTCGGGGAAGACGGGCAGAAGGCGCTGAAGGAAGCGACGGTTATGGTGGCCGGAATCGGCGGGCTTGGCGGAACGGCTGCCCTCTATTTGGCGGCGGCTGGAGTAGGCCGGCTTATTTTGGCCCATGAGGGTGTCATTGTAGCCCCTGACCTGAACCGGCAGATTCTGATGGACAGCGGGCATCTGGGTCAGGAGCGGATGAGTACGGCGGTTGCCCGGCTGAAGCAGCTGAATCCGCATGTAGAGATTGAAGGCTATAATTCCAGAATTGAATATCCTGCGGCATGGCCTTGGGTGGAAGCAGCCGATCTTGTCATCGATGCCCGCTACGACTTCCCGGAGCGTTATGCGCTGAACCGGCTATGTGTCGATACGAATACACCTATGGTGGAAGCGGCCATGTATGGCTTTGAAATATCGCTTACTACGGTGATTCCCGGACTTACGCCTTGCCTCGAGTGCCTGTATCCGGTGGTGCCGCCGCAGTGGGAGCCGCTCGGGTTCCCGGTTCTGGGCGCCACCTCCGGGATTGCCGGTTGTCTGGCAGCGCTGGAGGCCGTAAAATGGATTACAGGGGTAGGGACAACTTACGCGGGCGTAATGCATCGCTTCAGCTCACTCGACTTCGCCTGTTATAGCGTCCGTATTGCCCGTAATCCGAATTGCGCTTGCTGCGGAGAGGGAGGTAAACCGTGAAACGTCTCAAGCTATGTGACACGACACTCAGGGATGGTGAACAGGCGGCTGGAGTATCATTCACGAGGGCGGAAAAGCTGGAAATCGCAAAGTTGCTGTCGGAGAGCGGAGTAGAGCAAGCAGAGGTAGGCATTCCTGCCATGGGCAAGCGGGAGCAGGAGGATATTGCCGCTGTTGCTGAGCTGGGATTACCCATGAAGCTAATGACATGGAACCGCTCGGTGCCAGGGGATATTGACAAGGCCAAGGCTACCGGCGTGAACTGGAGCCATATCTCCATTCCGGTGTCGGAGATTCAGCTGCAGGGCAAGCTGGGGCTGACACCCCGGGAAGGTCTGAACAAGCTGCTGCGTACCGTGGAGTACGGGCTGCGGCAGGGTATGACTGTATCGGCAGGCATGGAGGACTCCTCCAGGGCGGATATAGGCTTCCTGATCGAAGTGGTGAATACCTTATACAAGGAAGGCATCCGCAGGTTCCGGTATGCAGATACCGTCTCAGCCCATCATCCGGGCCAGATGGCAGAGCGGGTAAACCAGCTGCTGGGCGCAGTGCCTGGGGATGTGGAGCTGGAGGTACACTGCCACAATGACTTCGGGCTGGCCTGCGCGAATACGCTCAGCGGCATCGCCGCCGGAGCGGTGTGGGCCAGTACGACGGTGGCCGGGATCGGCGAGAGGACCGGCAATGCGGCCATGGAGGAAGTAGCCATGGCCTGGCGCTATTTGTACGGCGGGGAATGCGCGGTCCGGCTGGAGGGGCTCCAGAGCCTCGCGGACAAGGTTATTGCCGCGTCCGGCCGCAGTGTCGGCGATGCGAAGCCGGTCGTGGGACAGCTCGCCTTCACCCATGAATCCGGGATTCATGTGGACGGGCTGATGAAGGAGCAGGAGACGTATCAGTTCTTCGATCCGGCGGTGGTCGGCCGCGCGCACCGCTATGTGCTGGGCAAGCATTCCGGCAGCGGCGGCGTGGCCCATGTGCTGGAGCAGCAGGGACTTGCGGTCAGCGCCGAGACGGCCGGCCGTCTGCTGGAGAAGGTCCGGGCCTACGCGGAGGCCCGCAAGGGCACTGTGCCGGAAGTCATGCTGCTGCAGTGGCTGATGGAAGAGCAGCAGCGCGCGCAGAACGCGGTGTAGGCAACGCACTAAAGAATTTAACAAAAAGCAAAAAGAAGCGGAGGGGAAATTTGGAACTGGAGGAGCGATAGCGACCGCCTTTGTGTTTGGATTTCTACCACGAGGAGTGGTTGCAATTAGGAAATCCAAAATACAACAGCGGCCGGAAGTCCAAATGTTCACCGCAGTGACGACCAAGCTTTGAGTTCTACTATAAGTGCGTTTTATATATGCGGATGCTTAAGCTGGGCTGTCCTCCATGTGGAGTGCGGCGCAGCTTTTTTTGGAATACAACGGCTGATGATATCCGGGGCTGGCAGGCCGGGGGGAGAATAGACTCTACTTTGACGGAGGATTTTGTTACAATTTGAGCAGGCTGTAAATAGGCAGAGCGTATGGAGAAGGGAAGGCATCACTTTGAAGAAAACGATTTTTTTCGATATTGACGGTACGATCTATGATGAAGACAAGAATATTCCGGCTTCCACCAGAGAAGCGATAGCGGAACTGAAGAGACGCGGGCACCATGTAGCAATTGCTACCGGAAGAGCGGATTATATGTTCGAGGGGCTGCGCGGGGAGCTGGGAATTGACTCATATGTCTCGCTGAACGGGCAGTATGTAGTCTATGAAGGGAAGCCGGTGTACAAGAACCCGATTGCGACCAGCGTGCTGGAGGAGCTGACCTTGTTCGCGGAGAAGCTGGATCACCCTGTTGCGTATACGGATACGGCGGGCATGAGAGTGAATGTGGCCGATCATGAGTACATCAATACGAGCGTTGGTTCGCTGAAGCTGGTATTTCCGACGCATGATGCGGGATATTTTCTGAAAAATGACATTTACCAGGCGATGATCTTCTGTCCGCAGGAGAGTCAGCAGATCTATGCCGAGCGGTACCCGGAGCTGAATTTCATCCGCTGGCACCCGCTGTGTATGGATGTGCTGCCCGGCAACGGCTCCAAAGCGAACGGGATCGCGGAGATGCTGAAGGTGATCGGGGTGAAGAAGGAAGAGGTCTATGCTTTTGGCGATGGCCTGAATGATGTGGAGATGCTGGGGTATGTCGGGTATGGCATTGCCATGGGCAACGGCGAGAAGGCAGCGAAGGCGGCCGCCTCCTTCATTACGAAATCTGTCCGCGAGGACGGGATCTATGAAGGCTTGAAGATGGTCGGGCTGCTGTAAATAGGAGCACTCGGTTGCTATGGTCTCACTTCATTGAACTCTTGAGGTGATATTCTTACTCCCGGATTTAGCATGGTGCTTTACTGGAAGAGTATTCGATTGCAGTTTATGCAATGGAATACTCTTTTTTGCATTGCAATCAAATATGATCAACGGGGCAATGAAAGCTTTTTGTCCGGCAATAGTATATGTTTTTGGTGGACGGGTGGTGAGCGGGTATGAGAACAAATTCCGGCCTGACGGGGTGAATTGAGCTTGTCCATCCTGTACAATTAACCACTTTTCCATAAAATAATTATTTGCCTACAGGATGAATGTCCATGCCCTTTCTGGGTGAACGGAGTAGGATACATAGAGTCTATAGGAGGTGTCAAATATGGGTCGTACGGAACATAAGAAGAAAAAGCGGGGCTGCACAGAGGAGCTTACCGGATGCCCTTTGCCGAGAGCGAAACGTCCCGTGAGAAAACGGAAGGACAACAATTGCAGCTGCAAGAAAAATATTATCGTCAAAAAGCAAATTGTCCGCGTCAATATTCCATTAGGTGCTTTGGGTGCAGCCGGAGCCGCAGGAGCCTTGAATGCGGCTGGAGCTGTAGAAGCACTGGGAACAGCTGGAGCAGCCGGAGCAGCCGGAGCGCTGGGAGCCGCCGGAGCAGCAGGTGCGCTCGGAGCGGCCGGAGCGGCCGGTGCGCTTGGGGCGGTTGGAGCAGCGGGAGCAGCGGGTGCACTTGGAGCCGCGGGAGCGGCTGGTGCGCTCGGAGCCGCAGGCGTAGGCGGAGCCGCAGGAGCAGGCGGGGCAGCTGGTGCCCGTGGAGCAGCCGGGGCTGCCGGGCTTCTGGGTGCAGCGGGAGCCGCCGGAGCATTGGGTGCAGCCGGAGCTCAGGGTGCACTCGGAGCAGCCGGAGCCGCAGGAGCAGCTGGTGCGTTAGGTGCAGCTGGGATAGCCGGAGCGCTGGGAGGGATTGGCCCGGCAGGGCCAGCGGGCGCACCAGGACCCGCAGGCCCCGTAGGACCCGCAGGACCTGCGGGAGCAGTAGGCCCGGCAGGACCCGCAGGAGCGGGCGGAGCGGCAGGCCCTGTAGGCCCGGCAGGTCCTGCCGGAGCAGATGGAGCCGCAGGGCCCGCCGGGGCCACAGGCGCTACAGGTGCAGCAGGGCCCGCCGGGGCCACAGGCGCTACAGGTGTAGCAGGGCCAGCTGGAGCCACAGGGGCAACAGGAGTTGCCGGTCCAGCGGGTGCAACCGGGGCCACAGGAGCGGCTGGAGGAATCGCCCAGTTTGCTTATGTATATAACCTCGGAGCACAGGTAGTGCCGATTGAGGCAGATGTGTCTTTTGATACGAATGGGCTGATTACCCCGGGAATTACACATGCCCCTGGGACAACTACAATTTCGGTTGCCAATGCCGGAATCTATGAGGTTAATTTCTCGGTATCCGGTGTGGAGCCCAGCCAGTTCGCCCTATTCGTGAATGGGGCACAGGTTCCGGGAACGGTCTATGGATCGGGCGCAGGCACTCAGCAGAATACCGGGCAGGCGATCATCGCTTTATCCTCAGGTGATGTGCTGACGCTCCGGAATCACAGCTCGTCTGCCGCCGTCACACTGCAGACGCTGGCTGGGGGCACACAAGCCAATGTCAATGCTTCGATTGTGATTAAGCAGTTGGCCTAGCAGATCAACTGCAAGGATGAAGAGCAGGGTTGTATAGAGGGCGGGGGACCTGATCAGGTTTCCGCCCTTTCTTTTTTCGGCAAGGGTCTATAAGGCCTGTAGATACGCAGTTGTTGAAGTTGCTGTTCTGGGGTTGACACTAAGGAGCAGTTATACGCTTTTTAGATAAATTGTTATTCACTTCAGCCAGTATGGTTAAGATATATTATTATGTCTAGCACCATAGGAATCGAGAGAAGCGGAGGTATCTGAAGTGAACCCTAAATGGTGGAAAGAGAGTGTTGTCTACCAGATCTATCCGATTAGCTTCATGGACAGTAACGGTGACGGCATTGGAGATCTGCGCGGGATCTTATCGAAGCTTGATTACTTGCAGGACCTCGGGGTGGATGTGATCTGGGTCTGCCCGATTTATAAATCCCCGAACCATGACAATGGCTATGATATCAGCGACTACTGCGACATTATGAAGGAATTCGGCACGATGGATGACTTCGACCTGCTGCTGCGCGAGATGCATTCCCGCGGCATGAAGCTGATGATGGATCTGGTGCTGAACCATACCTCGCATGAGCACCCGTGGTTCGTGGAGTCGAGAAGCTCGAAGGATAATCCCAAACGGGACTATTATATCTGGCGCAAAGGCAAAAACGGCGGCCCCCCGAACAACTGGGAATCCTACTTCAGCGGCTCGGTCTGGGAGCTTGACCCCCGGACGGATGAATATTATCTGCACTTGTACTCCAGGTTCCAGCCCGATCTCAACTGGGAGAATCCGGCCGTCATCGACAAGTTGCACGAGATGGTGCAATGGTGGCTGAAGAAGGGTGTGGATGGCTTCCGCTTTGATGCAATTGCCCATATCGTGAAGGCGGAAGGCTACCCGGATGCCCTGAATCCCGGCGGCACCCCCACTGTCCGCGCCTATGACATGTTCTCGAACCTGAATCATGTGCATACCCTGCTGCAGAATCTGCACGATCAGGTGCTCTATTACTACGACATCATGACGGTAGGGGAGACCTCCGGCCTCGGGCCGGAGCAGGCGCTGGATTATGTTGGAGACGGACGCCGCGAGCTGAATATGACCTTTCAGTTCGAGCATATGAATCTGGATGCCGCCTCGCCGGGCAGCGGGAAATGGGATGTGGTGCCCTGGAAGCTGACGGAGCTTAAGACCATCATCAGCGATTGGCAGACCGTCCTGCATAACCGGGGCTGGAACGCCAACTATCTGTGTAATCACGACCAGCCGCGCTCGGTCTCGCGGTTCGGCGATGACCTGTACTACCGGGTTCCGTCGGCCAAGATGCTCGCCACCTTCATTCATATGCTTGAAGGCACGCCGTATATTTATCAGGGTGAGGAGATCGGCATGACCAATGTGGCCTTCGAGTCGATCGATGATTACCGGGATGTGGAGACCTTGAACTATTATGAGGAAAAGCGCAACGCCGGTGTTCCCGAAGCCGACATCATGGCTGCTATTCATACCAAAAGCCGCGACAATGCCCGGACTCCGATGCAATGGGATGATGGCGAGGATGGCGGGTTCACCACAGGTGTCCCGTGGATCAGGGTCAACTCGAACTCCCGGGAGATCAACGCAGCCAGCAGCGTCAAGGACCCCGAATCTATTTACAACTATTATAAGAAGCTGATCCAGCTGCGTAAAAAACATCAGGTCATCGTCTACGGCGAATATGGACTGCTGCTGAAGGAGCATCCCGAAATCTATGCCTATACCCGGACGCTGGAGGACGAGCGCCTGCTCGTGATCCTGAATTTCTTCGGGCATGAGCCGGTATTCGAGCTGCCGGAGGAATTCCAGCCGGCCGCGAAGCTGGAGATGCTGATCTCCAATTATGAGCCTGCTCAGGAGGAGGATCTCCAGCAGTTGAAGCTCCGCCCTTATGAAGCGCGCGTGTATCTCCAGCGGTTGGATAAGGGGTCTGCTAAAGCGAACCCAAGCGATAATTAAGCATAGAACCGAACGAATCCACAACCGACCTATAGATGTGCAGCAGTTCTGGCGGGAACGCCGGGACTGCTGTTTGTTATGCGGAAGACTGAATACATATACGTCGCGAAGTATTGAGAATTATTACGTTTTTAACCCGCACTGTGATCCTATTCCTTTAATTATAAATAAATGATTATGTGTTGCAGGTCTGTGACTTCGCTGGGCTTCTACACTAAAAGGCGGTACAATAGGCGTTATTAGAGACAGGGATAAGCCCGTGCGGTGAAGCGGGGTATGGAGGGAGTTAGGAGACAGATGAGTGAGTGGTATGAGCAATGTTTTGGCGAGGACTATCTGATTGTATACAGACACAGGGATTTCAGCGGTGCGCGTCATGAGGTGGAGAGCCTGATCCAGTGGCTTGGCCTGCCCCGGGGCGCGAAGGTGCTGGACCTCTGCTGCGGCATGGGCCGCCATTCGCTGGCTCTGTCGCAGGCTGGCTATGAAGTAACGGGCGTGGATCTGTCGGAGGTGCTGCTGCGTGAGGCGCGTGCGCAGGCGGGTGCGGAGCAGGTAACCTGGCTGCGCTCGGATATGCGTGAGCTTCCGCTTACGGGCGGCTTCGATGCTGTGGTCAATTTGTTCACTTCTTTTGGGTATTTTGAAGAGGATGAGGAGCAGATTAAGGTGCTTAAGGAGATCTGCCGGATGCTGAAGCCGGGCGGCCGGTTCCTCATTGATTTCCTGAACCCGGCTTACGTCATCCGCCATCTGGTGCCCCATTCGGTCCGCGAGGATGGAGATATCACGATTGACGAGACCCGCCGGATCGAGGAGGGGTATGTGAAAAAGGAGATCCTGCTGACCTCGAAGACCGGGAGCGCTCCGGCCCGCAGGTGCCAGGAACGGGTGAAGCTCTACACGCTGGAGAATTTCCGCAGAATGCTTGACGCTGCCGGGCTGCGGCTGGATACCGTTCACGGCGGCTACGATGAAGAGGAATATGACACTGAAGCCTCAGCCCGCATGATCTTCATGGGAGGCAGACCTTAGAGATGGCATCAGGGAGAGGGCTTAGAGGAGGCGAAGGAAGGTTGAACAAGGAGATCATTCAAGCTTGGGACGAAGGAGTTCTTCAGGTATCTGTACCAATGGGGCTGCCGCTGCGCCAGGTTAACAGCTATCTTCTGCCGGACAAGGACGGCAGGGTTACGGTCATTGATCCAGGCCCGCATACACCGGCTGCCGAGCTTGCCTGGCAGGGGGTACTCGAGGCGCTGAGCCTTACCTGGACGCAGGTGCGGGATATCGTGGTGACCCATCATCATCCCGACCATTACGGGCTGGCAGGCTGGATGCAGTCCCGCAGCGGAGCGCGGGTGTGGATGAGCGAGCGGGCGCATGCCGAGGCTGCCCTGGCCTGGGGGGACGAGGCGATTCTGAATGAGGCGCTGCCGCTCTTTTTCCGGCGGCATGGCATGCCGGAGGAGTGGCTTCTGGGTATCCGGGAGCATCTGGATAGCTTCCTGCCCGAGGTGACCCCGCAGCCGGAGGTCACCTATATCAATGCCGCGGAGACGTTTGTGATGGGCAGCCGGAAATGGCAGCCCATTATCACAGGCGGGCATGCGCCGGGGCATGTGTCGTTCTACCACGGCGGCAGCGGGCAGATCCTCTGCGGCGATGCTGTGCTGCCGCAGATCTCGCCCAATGTCGGCCTGCAGCCGGGCAGCGATCCGCAGCCGCTGCTGACGTTCCTGGAGGGGCTGCGGGAGCTGCGCAGCCTGCGGGTTACGCTGGCGTTCCCGGGCCACCGGGAACCGTTCCCGGGGTTCACGGCGCGGGCGGACAGCCTGCTCCGGCACCATGAGGAGCGGCTGGATGCTACAGCCGCGCTGCTCGCAGGCGGACCGCAGAGCGGGTTCGCGGTCTGCGATGGGCTGTTCCGCAGCCGGGTCGCGACAGCGCACCAGATGCGGTTCGCCATGAGCGAGGCGCTGGCCCATCTGGCCGAGCTGGTGCGCCGGGGGCGGGCGGCCGAGACGGAGGCCGGGCCAGGCCGCGGCCTGCTTTTCACGGCTGTGGAGTAGACTGGCGCGAGGAAGCAGTGCGTGCTCCTGGCAGCAGATTACTACATACTGTAATCTGCTGCCGATAGCCCGCTGCTCATCACATGTAGTTCATAACACATACACGTAGCTCATCACACTCAGCCAATTACAAGTAGCTCATAACACGTAACTCACAATTCATAACTCTTAAGCTCACAACCCGTAACTCACAACCCGTAACTCAATGGTACAACCCGCTGCTGATACCCCGCTGCATACAACCCGTTGACCCTAACACGCTTATTCGCCTGATGTTACCCTCACATTATTCTGAGAACCTAGAGAACTGGAAAGCCTGGAAGAAATGACTAATTCGTTGGTGAAAACTTGTAGCCTGAAAACAACACTACTCATCTCATCCCTCCTCCAAAGTTGGCTGTAAGCGGTGAGGTATGAGATTCAAAGGGATAAATCCCATTGTTTCAGCTGAAAATGGCGGATGTGTAGAAATGAAAGGGATAAATCCCATTGTTTCAGCTGAAAATGGCGGATGAGCAGAAATGAAAGGGATAAATCCCATTGATTCAGCTGGAAATGGCAGATGTGTAGAAATGAAAGGGATAAATCCCTTTGAGCAGTCTGAATGAAGAGCACAAATGCCCCTGAATTCGCCGAAAGCGGGTGGGGAGCGTAAATGAAGGGCACAAATGCCCTTGAATTCGGCGGAAGTGGGCGGGGGAGCGTAACTGAGGAGCACAAATGCCCCTGAATTCGGCGAAAGTGGGCGGGGAGCG
The DNA here is from genome assembly GCF_037975415.1 of Paenibacillus sp. FSL M7-0896. NCBI lineage: Bacteria > Bacillati > Bacillota > Bacilli > Caryophanales > Paenibacillaceae > Paenibacillus > Paenibacillus sp. FSL M7-0896. The sequence continues at coordinate 5,832,986 of NZ_CP150250.1, read as the reverse complement.
TAAATGAAGAGCACAAATGCCCCTGAATTCTGCACACCTGTTGATTTTTTGACAACTGATAAATATGATGAACCCAACTAAGGGCTCTGAGGAAGGAGAGGTAAGAGGGATGGCTGTGGATAGGCGGATCGGGAAGACGCGGGATGCTATTTTTAAGGCGTTTCTTAGTCTGATGGAAGAAGATTACGGTACATGAGATTGCGGAGCGGGCTAATGTCAGCAGAGGGACTATCTATCTGCATTTTGTGGACAAATATGATCTGCTGGATCAGTGTGTTGAGCAGGAAATGACGGAGCTGCGTGACCGCTGTATGGGCGTCCAGGAGAATCTGCATTTCACCTCCTCCGGTCCCCTGCTGCGTACGGCTGAATATGTGGAGCAGCATGCTACCGTCTTCATTACACTCATTAATAACAGCGGCATTCCTACCTTCAGAAGCCGTCTGCATGCCATGCTGATGGAGGGACTGGCGGAGCAGATCGATATGGAGGGTGTGAACCGGGGGATGAACAAGGAGATGCTGCTGCATTTTATGGCTTCGGCTGCTGTGGGAGTCATGGAATGGTGGATTACACACTCACTGCCTATTTCGGCCAAAAAGCTGATGGAGGATATCAGTATCCTCCTCGAACGCAACCAAATGGGACCGCAGCCGCTGGACGCTCTGCCCTAGACAATAATCTGACGGTGCCGTCCAGTGGCCTGCGGTCTGCAATTATCCCCATTCTTAAGAATCCGGCTGGATCACCTTCATCTTGGACGGGTTGTTGATTTTGTATTTGACCGGGTGCTGGGAGAGCTTCTTGGCTACAATCTTCGCTTCAAAAGAAACAGGGTCGCCCTCCTTCAGCTCCAGCTTCTTCAGCGTGGCGCTATGGCTTGACCAGACTTCGTCAATGGCCAGCTCATGCCCTTCTATCGCTACATTTTCATAGATAATCACTTCATCATCGTTATCCGAAAAGTGGTTGGGAACGGTCGTGAATTCTTTGACAACCGCTGTAACCTTGAGCTTGTCTTCGGGCAGCTGCAGGGCGGGCTTCTTTTTGGAGGCCGCTGGCTTACGCGGCTTCTCTGCCGGAGCCGCTGTCTCCGTAGCACTCACGCCTTCCGCAGCAATCCCACTCTCTGAACGCTCCGCAGTATCGCCCACCGCAGCACCAGCACTTCCCGCACCCTCCGCATCATCCTCACCGCGAACCTCCTCAACCGGCTGGTTCTCCAGCAACTCGGCTTCTCCGGCAGCTTCAGCCGGGTCCTCGTACCGTGCATCCGCCGCTGCTTGCGCACGCTGGCCGAAGCTGGCGGTCTGCATTTCTTTGAGGTAGGCCGGGTGGATACAATGCTGCTGCTTATTCTCGAACTGGACCACCACCGTCTGATTATCCACAAACCCTATAATTTCACAAGGCAGGGTCAGGCCCTGCCGCTTGTACAGATAAGTCTTGACCCGGGTGGCTGAACCGGGCAGAAGATTCCATTCCTTACACCGCTCAATCCGCTCATCCTCACTCTCGAAATCCTGGACAGCCAGCGGCTTCACTACGAACGAATAGGTCATGCACACTTCGCACCTTTCCTTTTATGAATAGTAGCTCTCCTCTTATTCCGGCAACGTCTCCTCCAGCCGGCTGCGCCGTGCAGCCTCTTCCGCGTCCTCCGGGGCATGGGGCAGGCCCAGCTCCTCCTCGCGTTCCGCCTGCTTGCGGTGGGCGATCCGGCTGCTGGCCGCTGCGGCTACAGCACCGACGATATCATCCAGATAGGTATGGATCTGGCCGGTGGTTTTGTCATTCAGCCTCTCCAGTACGCCGGGCTTGAGCTTGTCCACGTAACCATAGTTGGTGAACCCGATACTGCCATATACATTAACAATCGAGAAGGCGAGAATCTCGTCTACCCCGTACAATCCTTCATCGTTCTCAATCATATCCTGCAGCGGCGAGAACAGCTTGCCCTCCTCCGCCAGCACATCCAGCTGGATGCCGGTCAAGACTGCATTCTGCACCTCACGCTTGCTGAGGACCATCTCAACGTTATGAATACATTCTTCCATGGTCAGGCCCGGATAGTATTTCTTTTGCAGCATCATGACAAGCTCGGCAATCTCCTCCAGAGTGACCCCGCGCTTGTGCAGCCAGTACCGGGTCGCTTCGGCAACGGCTTTGCTGTTGAGGCTGTAAGGAATTTTGGCATCAGTCATGAAAAGTCCTCCATTCGTGAGTAGGTTGAATTAGCAGGTATGTACTAAATTGTACGCAAGCGGCAGACCGATGTCCAGAAACCTCCGGAATTGTATCCCGCAAGCAGGCTGAACTTGGATGAACACAGCAGTGTCCGCAGCCAAGCAGGGGTTCCGGCAGAACTTCTGTAATTTAGGATAAGCTGTTGTTATTTTTTGGACACAGGGCTCGTATACATAGCAGTACAAACTGATCTTAGCGCTAGAAAGGGGTAATGAAGATTGATGAAACCAGTGAAACACCTCCGCGGGGCGTCTGCGGCTTGCCTGCTGGCCGTTCCGCTTGTGCTCTCCGGCTGCAGTCTGTTCGGTTCAGAATCCGCCGCTGTGGACCCGCCTCCCGCCGCCGTAGAAGCGCAAATGCTGCAAGTGAGCGGGGAAGATACGCTGGATACCGGTGTATTCGGACCGGCCTCCATGGATGAGACTGATCTGTCTGCCGGGGTGAAGGATACCGGTGCGCCTGCTGTAGCCGGGGAGCGGACTACTGTGTATCTGGAGGATCAGAACGGTCTGCTGGCTCCGGTGGCTCTGTCTTTTCCAAAAAGCGAGGACACGGTCATGCTGAAAAATTCCCTCACGGCACTCGTCAGCAAGGGGGATTACGCGTCTGCACTGCCTAAGGGCTTCCAAGGCGTACTACCTGCAGGGACGAAAGTGAACAATGTATCTGTCGGCCAGGACCATGTCGCAATTGTTGAATTCAACTCGGCGTTTAACGACTACGATCCTGCGGATGAACGCAAAATTCTCGAAGCGCTGACCTGGACATTGACAGGGCAGGACGACATTAAGGGAGTGCAGCTCTGGGTCGATGGCAAAAAGCTGACTGAAATGCCGCTGCAAGGTACACCGCTGGACCGCCCGCTGTCCCGTACGATGGGCATTAACCTGCCGAAGCATAACGCTCTGATGATGAATTCCAGCGCAGTTACAGTCTATTTCGCAGCAGCTTCACCGGATGGCGGCCACCAGTATTATGTTCCGGTTACCCGTTTTGTACCCGCTGGCGGGGATACGGTGAAGGCAGCTCTGAGCGAGCTGATTGCCGGACCGCAGTCCGAGAACGGCCTGGAGATGGTCATGACGCAGGGAACGGTAGTTGATTCTGTAAAAGCAGGGCAGAACGGGGTAGTCACCGTATCGCTGACCGATGATATGTTCGAAGGCAGCACAAGCATTCCCGAGGAGATGCTGGAGTCGGTCGTGCTGACGGTGGCCCAGAATACAGATGATTCGCTGGTACAGATCCGTCTGAACGGCAAGGATACGGTTACGGGTACCAACAACGTCGATTACGGTCAGCCGGTCTCCGCGCCGGAATATGTGAACGAGCTGCCGCTTTAGAGCGAATCCACCGGCCTAAAAAGATGCTTTTGTGCCTACTCTTTGATAGAATAAAGTATTGTTCATCCGAATAACGGGTCAGGAGCAGCGGTGCCGTTCTCTTCCAAAGGGGGCGGCACCCGTTTCTGCGTATAAGATACGGATGAATGTATACACAAACTTTGCGCTATACGATGTAGGAGGCAGAAAAGATGAGATCAAACGGACGCAACGAAGACCAGCTCCGGCCACTGACGATAACGACCCAGACCAACAAATATGCAGAAGGCTCCGTCATCATTGAGATGGGAGATACCAAGGTCATCTGTACGGCAACCGTGGATGAGAAGGTCCCGCCGTTTCTGAAGGGACAAGGCAAGGGCTGGGTAACCGCCGAATATTCGATGCTTCCCCGCGCGACCCAGACCCGCAACCAGCGTGAAGCCGCACGCGGCAAGCTGACCGGGCGGACCATGGAAATCCAGCGCCTGATCGGACGGGCCCTGCGTTCGGTGGTGAATTTGCAGGCGCTCGGCGAACGCAGTATTACGCTGGACTGCGATGTAATTCAGGCAGACGGGGGAACGCGGACGGCTTCGATCACGGGTGCTTTTGTAGCGATGGCCTTCGCCATGAACAAGCTTGCCCTCCAGAATAAGCTGACGGTCTTCCCGATTACAGACTACCTGGCAGCCATTAGTGTGGGTGTCGTTGGCGACAAGACGCTGCTCGATCTGAATTATGAAGAGGATTCCAAGGCGAAGGTGGATATGAACGTGGTCATGACGGGCAGCGGCGCTTTCGTTGAGGTTCAGGGCACGGGAGAAGAGCGCCCGTTCACCCGCCAGGAGCTGGACCAGCTGCTGGGTCTCGGAGAGAAGGGGATCTACGAGCTGATCGCTGTGCAAAAAGAAGTCCTCGGCGCCATCGCGCTCAAAATCCCTGCCGGCCAGCCCGGTCAAGAGGTGTAGGATGAAGTCCGGCAGCGGAATTCTGATTGTCGCGACGAAGAACAAAGGCAAGGTGCGGGAGTTCCAGCATGCCTTTGCTCCCTTGGGACTTACGGTCAAAAGCATGTATGACTACCCGGATCTGCCGGATGTGGTCGAGGACGGGGCCACTTTTGCCGAGAATGCCTTCAAGAAATCCCGCGCTGTAGGGGACGCTCTTGGACTGCCGGTGCTGGCAGACGATTCCGGTCTCTGTGTAGAGGCGCTGGACGGAAGCCCCGGCGTATACTCGGCCCGTTATGCCGGCGAGGCGGCGGATGATGAGGCGAACAATCTGAAGCTGATGAGCGAGCTGGAGCGGCTGAAGCAGGGGGAGGATACCGGACAGCCGCTGCTGAGTCCTGCCCGGTTCGTCTGTGCCTTGTCGCTCTATGATCCAGCGGACGGCCGGGAATGGACGGCTGAGGGTACGGTCGAAGGCTGGATTACCTCGGAGCCTGCGGGTGCCGGCGGTTTCGGTTATGACCCGCTGTTCTATCTCCCGGAATACGAGAAGACGATGGCTGAGCTGACGCTTGAGGAGAAGCAGTCGATCAGCCACCGCGGGACGGCGCTGCGGCGTCTGACCGAGAAGCTTGCTGCTGCGCAGAGCGGCGGTAAATAGAAGAGTTGGAATCTTGGAAGCAGCCCGTGAGCAGAATATGCTCGGGGCTGCTTCTGTTTTTTTTAGATAATAATCCCCCCTGATTATGGAAATTTATCCCTAGCATATCCTCCGGCTTTGTATGAGAATAAGAGTTGACTTCACCCCTTCGCAGGTCCTTCATCCTTCCGCAAATCGTCGCAATCCACCCACCCTGCCCTGTACCAAACAACAACGTAGGCAGTAGCGGAGCGAGTGATCCGTATGCTGCTGAACTGCGCTTTTTTTGAGCTGTATTTCACTATTCTACCAGTCAGATTGCCAGGAGTTTAATAGTTTCACAGGGTGAAGGTCAAGGCCAATCGGGTCCGGGAGGTGAACGCTGAGCTTTCTCATTCGCGGCAAGGGAAGAACGGTCACTTAATATCCTTGATGGCAAAGACGGATGGATGTCCATGAAGCAGGCTTACAGGTTACGCATTGAACCGGGGAGGTAATCACGAAATGGCCTTTATCAAAAGCAAGTCCTTTGTGCTTGGCTTGGCGGCAGTCCTTTTCCTTACTCTTTTTTCGGCTTTTGGTGCAAATAGCAGAACTGTTCAGGCAGCCGGAGACTACAAGATTGTCGGCTATTATGCTTCATGGGCCGCCTACGGGCGGGCTTATAATGTAACGGATATCGATCCTGGCAAAATGAATGTCATCAACTATGCCTTTGCCGACATCTGCTGGAACGGAATACACGGCAATTCCGACCCGACCGGGCCGAATCCGGTCACCTGGTCCTGCCAGAACGAGCAGGGACAGGCGATCAGCGTTCCCAATGGCACCGTAGTGCTGGGCGATCCCTGGATCGATGCCCAGAAAAGCTTCGGCGATGATAAATGGGATGACCCGATCAAGGGGAATCTGAAGCAGCTCTGGAAGCTGAAGGAGAAGAATCCGAAACTGAAAACGATGATCTCCGTCGGGGGCTGGACCTGGTCCAACCGCTTCTCGGATGTGGCTGCCACGGCGGCAACCCGTGAGGTGTTCGCCAATTCTTCCGTCGATTTCATCCGCAAATACAAGATGGACGGTGTCGATCTGGACTGGGAATACCCGGTCAGCGGGGGACTTGCGGGCAACAGCTACCGCCCCGAGGATAAGCAGAACTACATCCTGCTGCTCCAGAAGATTCGGGAGAAGCTGAATGCCGCAGGAGCTGCCGACGGCAAAACGTATCTGCTGACCATTGCCTCAGGTGCAGGCCCCACTTACATCCAGAACAACAATCTCAGCGGAATCGCTGCTGTGGTGGACTGGATCAATATTATGACCTACGACTTCAACGGCAGCTGGAACCCTACTACCGGCCACAATGCGCCGCTGTATTACGACCCGGCGGCTGCTTCGTCAGGGTTGACCGAGCCGGCGAACTATAATATCGACAAGGCGGTGACCAGCTATCTGAGTGCAGGCGTACCGGCTAATAAGCTGGTGCTCGGCATGCCTTTCTACGGCCGGGGCTGGGGCGGGGCCCCTGCTGCGGGGAACGGACAATATCAGGTATCTGCCGGGATCTCCCAGACCGGAACCTGGGAGAAGGGCAACTACGATTTCAGTGATCTGGAAGCCAATTATATCAATAAGAACGGCTACACCCGTTACTGGAACAACACCTCCAAGGTCCCTTATCTCTATAACACGTCCAATCAAACCTTCATCAGCTATGATGATGCCGAATCCATCGGCTTCAAAGCCAGCTACCTGAAAACCAAGGGTCTGGCCGGAGCCATGTTCTGGGAGACCAGCGGGGACCGCAATAAGACGCTGCAGACCAAGCTCAGCGCTGAACTGGGCGGCGGAGTAGTGACACCAACGGCTACGCCGGTGCCGACCGCAACGGTGAAGCCATCGGCCACGCCGACCGCAACAGCTACGCCGACTGCGACACCAGGTCAATGCACGGCCGCTGCGTGGAGTTCCACCGCTGTCTACACACAGGGGCAGCAGGCCTCCTATGGAGGGCTGATCTATCAGGCCCAGTGGTGGACGCAAGGGGACCGGCCGGATCTTAGCGGAGCCTTCGGGGTGTGGCGGGTGACCGGAACTTGCGGTAACGCTACTCCGCAGCCGACAGCTACGCCACTCCCGACAGTAAGCCCTTCGGCTACGCCGACAGTAGCGCCAACCTCTACTCCTGTAGTGACGCCAGTCCCTTCGGCTACCCCAGGCGCTGCTGCCTGGAAAGCGGGCGCCACTTATAGTGTCGGCAATATCGTAACTTACAGCGGGCAATCCTACACCTGCCTGCAGGCGCATACCTCTCTGGCCGGCTGGGAGCCGAATGTCACTCCTGCGCTCTGGAAGCTGAACTAAAGGCGGAGCGGACAGCACGGAAATCCAGCCATAGGGCATGAGTATGCCAAAGTATAGAACAAGGAACGGTGCCGGCTTTTAAGCTGGCACCGTTTTTTTAAGTGCTTTTTAGAATAGGCTGTTTCGTACACGATCCTGCTTATAGATGGGGAGTGCGAGCTGACAGAGTTGGAAAAGAGGCACTTAATTGTGCCGAAATGCGCTACTTAGAGCGAACAGTTGGAAAAAGTACAGTTAATCTGCCGAACGCTCCCCATTCAAGGGAATCTGGGCCGATTAAGTGTTGTTTCTCCAACTAATTTCTGTAGGTGCCATAATATTTCTTATTTAGATGTATTAAATCCACTTGCTTGATCCGCCCCTCTCCATTCCAGTTCAGGCGTGGTGGCTGGCACCGTATTTATAACTAATTCCGTTCCTTGGAGGTTTTGGAAGCAGGATTCCGGGGTACGGAAATGTGGGTAATGAGTTTTTTGCGCTTCGATTGGATATATTTATGTTTAAATACAATTTAGCCGTCCTGTATCCCGCTTGAGGTTCATAAGCTTCCACAGGCTGAAATATAATGAACAGACAGGCGGCTGTCCCGGCCTCCAAAAATTTTGTGAAACGTGATGCCGATTATTTCGTTATAGTAGTATATAGCGGAAGGTGGTGGGTTCACCAATGAGTATGTGGGTATTGTGGTTAATTGCCGCTGGCGTCTTGTTTGTTGTAGAGATGTTTACGTTTACATTCTATTTGTTATGGCTTAGCCTGGGAGCCTTGGCTGCCGGACTGGTTGCGCTTGTGCTGCCGGATGCATGGCTGCTGCAGGTTGTAGTGGGTTCGCTGGTAGCCCTGGCCCTGACGTTCTTCACCAAGCCATTGTCTGAGCGGCTGCGCAATGCGCGGGGCTTCAAGGATACCGGGACCGAGATTATCGGCAGACAGGGTCTGGTGACCGAACCGATTGAGCCTGGCCGTTACGGGCAGGTCAAGATTGGCGGCGATACATGGAGTGCGACCTCTACAGTAGCACTGGGCAAGGGTCAGCAAGTAATTGTAGTAAGAAGAAGCACTACCATTATTGAAGTAGAACGATGGGGGGATATGTACTAATGGAATTGGTGATTATCGGAATTATTATTGTTGTCGTCGTAGTATTTATCGCAATGACGATCAAGATTGTCCCGCAGCAAAGAGTTGGAGTTGTAGAGCGTCTGGGTAAATTCCATCGCCTGCTCACACCAGGTCTGAACATTCTGATTCCGGTTATTGATCAGGTGCGGGTCTATCATGACTTGCGGATTCAACAGGCGAATGTACCGCCGCAGACGGTAATCACGAAGGATAACGTACAGGTGCAGATCGATACGATTATCTTCTATCAGGTAGTGGGTCCGGAAGAAGCAACGTACGGAATCTCCGATTATGTGTATGGGGTACGGAATATCTCCACAGCCACCATGCGTCAGATTATCGGTAAGCTGGAGCTGGATGAAACCTTGTCCGGCCGTGAAAAAATCTCCTCCGACATCCGTCTCGCGCTGGATGAAGCGACAGAGAAGTGGGGCGTGCGCATTGAGCGTGTCGAAGTTATCGACATCAAGCCGCCGCTCGATATCCAGGAAGCCATGGACAAACAGATGAAGGCAGAACGCAGCAAGCGTGCGATTGTCCTGGAGGCGGAAGCCGCCAAGCAGGATATGATCCTTCGTGCTGAAGGGGATAAGCAGAGTAAGATCCTGAAGGCCGAAGGGGATAAGGAAGCCCGCATCCGTCAGGCGGAAGGTCTCGGTCAGGCGCAGGAGCTGGAAGCTCTCGGTCAGGCCAAGGCGATCGAAGCAGTGGCGATGGCCGAGAAGGCCCGGATTGCCATGATTGCCAGCGCAGGACTGGATGAAAAAGTACTGGCCTATCAGTCCTTTGAAGCTCTGACTGACATGTCTAAGGGACCAGCGAACAAAATATTCCTGCCGACCAGTGCGGTGGAGACGCTGGGCAGCCTGGGAGCGATTGCCGAAGTATTCAAGGCTAGCAAAGAAGGCAAATAAGCGGAAGATAATTTACAATTGCTGCAGGATCCGTTACAGTTAATAGCACAATCAGGCCGAGGCTTAGCAGGTACGCTTGTACCTCTTAAGCCTTTGCTTATGAAGACTGTTTTGCCGCTGTGCAAAACTTGAAGGAGAAGAACTCATGACGCAAAAAGAAATTTCCCCGCTCGTAGAAACCTTGGGGCTACAGCCCCACGTGGAAGGCGGATGGTACAAGAGACTGTGGAATTCTCCGTTTGAGATTCCTCAGGACACGTTGGGCGAGGCTTATTCGGGCCCGCGCGCATCAGCTTCATCGATCTATTTCCTGCTTCATGCTGACGAGAGTTCGGATTGGCATACTGTATTGTCCTCCGAAATCTGGCTGTATCATTCCGGCAGCCCGATCGTGCTTAGTCTGGGAGGCAATGGCGCAGAGCCGGAGAACGTAACGGAGGTTATCCTGGGTCTGGATATCGCTGCGGGCCAGCAGCCGCAGGTAGTGATTCCTCCAGGCGTATGGCAGGCCGCCCGCCCGCTCGGCGAAGAGCCGGCGCTCGTCTCCTGCATCGTATCGCCGGAGTTCCATTTTGATGATTTCAAGCTGATCGACAAGAAATAAGCAGGTTATGTAATGGAGTACGGCCGGGAAGGGGCTGTGCTCCATTTTTGTACATAAGAGGCATACAATCTTCACGATTTGGCAACCTATTCGCTATAACGGGAACAGATTTCGCAATTGGATGATTATGAGAGCGGTAATACGGTTAAGGAAGCTTGTTGAATTCAAATTAGGCTTGGAGGGTATTCATATGAGTGAAAAGAACGCACCATTTACAGGCGGGCCTACCTTGAACGATGGAGTAACTATGCCGTGGCTGGGTCTTGGCGTATGGCAGACCAAGGATGGTGAGGAGGTTATCCGTGCGGTGAAGTCTGCGGTGGAGACGGGGTACCGCAGTATTGATACGGCTGCCGGCTATAACAATGAAGAGGGTGTAGGGCAGGCAATCCGTGAATGCGGAGTCCCCCGGGAAGAGCTCTTTATTACCACCAAGGTCCGCAACCCGGATCAGGGGTATGAATCGACACTGAAGGCCTTTGAAGTCAGCCGCAAGAAGCTGGGCCTGGAGCAGGTAGATTTGTATCTGATCCATTGGCCGGTGGCCGGTAAATATAAAGAAACCTGGAAAGCGCTGATCCATCTGCAAAAGGAAGGACTGGTCAAATCCATCGGGGTGAGCAACTTCCAGCCGCATCATCTGGAGGATATCATCGAGGACAGCGGCGTGGTGCCGGTGGTGGACCAGGTGGAATTCCATCCGCTGCTGACCCAGCGTGAATTGCTGAAGTATGCACGGGAGCATGATATCCAGCTGGAAGCCTGGAGTCCGCTCATGCAGGGAAATCTGGACCTGCCGCTGCTGAAGGAATTGGCAGAGCGTTACGGCAAGACGGTAGCACAGATTGTTCTGCGCTGGGATCTGCAGCAGGGTGTCATCACCATTCCGAAGTCGGTCCATCAGGAGCGGATCATCGAGAACGCCGGATTCTTCGACTTCACACTCAGCGATGAGGATGTTAAAGCTATCGAGGAGCTGAATCAGAACCACCGCTTCGGCCCGGACCCGGATAATTTCAATTTCTAAGCTACAGTTAGAGCATTATAAGCTGTAGATGCACAGAGCGGCCTCCTCAAGGGGGGCTGCTTTTTGTATTTGGCGGCAGTGTAGCATTTTTTTTAGGACTATTCATTTAAAATTTTTATGTTATAATCGTAATAATTACGATTAAAGATATGGAGTTGAATGCCATTATACGAACTTTGTTGCAACGCTTATTGCAGCTCATTCCTGTGCTGCTAGGCATCTCAGTCATAACCTTTGCGCTGATGCACCTAACCTCAGGTGATCCTGCAGAGATTATGCTGCGTGCTGATGGTATTAAGCCTACATATGAAGCCATTGAGGCGGCAAGAATTGCACTGGGTCTGGATGGACCTGTATATATGCAATATGTTCATTGGTTGTACCGTGTGCTCCACCTCGATCTGGGCATATCCTACAGCAGCAATCGTCCGGTATTCACAGAGCTGATGAATCGTTTCCCGGCTACTGCGCTGTTGAGCGGCTGTTCCTTATTGGCTGCTATTCTTATAGCTCTGCCTATGGGGGTAGGCTCTGCACTGTATCCGGGAAAATGGTTTGACCGGCTGGGAAGAGTATGTGCTCTGTTTAGCGTATCAATGCCAGGCTACTGGTTGGGTCTGCTCCTGATTTATTATGGTTCAGTGAAGCTGAAGCTATTACCTGTAACAGGGATGGATGGGGTCTCCAGTGTCATTCTGCCCGCTTTTACACTTGGGTTTGGGATGGCAGGGGTGTATATCCGTTTGATTCGTTCCAGTCTGCTGGACGTTCTGGCTACGCTCTACATCAAGGCGGCGAGGGCCAAGGGGGTGCAGGAATGGAGAGTCATCACCAGACATGCGCTTCGTAATGCACTGCTTCCGAGTCTTACCTTACTTGGGGTTAACATAGCAGGGCTTCTCGGCGGCTCTGTGGTCGTAGAGACTATATTTTCCTGGCCGGGGATTGGAAAGTATGTGATTGAGGCGATTTTTGCAAAAGACTATATTGTCATTCAGGGTTATGTATTATGGATGGCTGTCGTCGTTGTTCTGATTAACCTGGCAGTAGATTCACTGCATCTGATGCTGGACCCGCGAATCAGGCTGCGGTGACGCTGTAAAAGGAGTACGGTATTATGTTTCGAAGTAGCTTATTTAAGAATAATGGAGCGAAGCTGGGGGCAGGGATTATCCTTTTGTTCATTGGCGCCGGACTCTTTGCCCCCTGGCTCTCCCCTTCTGACCCGCTGCAGATTCACATGGAGCATAAGCTGAGTATGCCTTCCTGGGATTATCCGCTGGGTACGGATCATCTGGGGCGCTGTGTGCTATCCCGTTTAATCTATGGGACAAGAACTACGCTTTACTATTCATTTGCCGTTTTGACTGTAGTTTTTGCTATTAGTATCCCCGTTGGTTTACTGGCTGGTTACGCTGGCGGCAAAATTGATCAATTGATTATGCGGATCATCGACATCTTACTTGCTTTTCCCAGCTTAATTCTATCGCTTGCGATTACAGCCATGTTAGGCCCCAGTATGAAGAATCTGTTAATCGCTTTTGCAGCCGTCTGGTGGACGGGATATGCCAGAGTGATCCGCAGCCTGGTGCTTCAGATCAAGGAAGGCGGATATATCGCCGCAGCCGCAGCGTCGGGCACTTCCCATTTGCAAATTGTGCTCAGGCATATCCTGCCGGTTGCGGCGCGGCCCATTCTGGTTCTGGCTTCTATGGAGACGGGTACAATTATGCTCTCGATTGCGGGCTTGTCCTTCCTTGGTCTGGGAGCCCAGCCGCCTACACCGGAATGGGGGATGATGCTGAACGACAGCCGTGCCTATATTCAGACTGAGCCGCGGCTCATGCTCTTCCCAGGAATGGCCATCCTGCTGGCAGTTCTGGGCTTCAATCTGTTGGGGGAAGGCTTGCGCCGCTCAGCGCGTGATTACGATACCCGGGAGGTGAGTGTCCGGTAAATGAACAATGAATCCACCCTGCTGAAGGTTAGTCACTTATCGACCAGCTTCCATACCGGAAGTCAGCAAGTCAGGGCTGTAGAGGATATCAGTCTCGAAGTGAGGTCCGGGCAGATTGTTGCACTGGTTGGCGAGAGCGGCAGCGGGAAAAGTGTTACGGCGATGTCTATTCTGGGACTGCTAGATCCTCCAGGCGTCATTGATAGCGGAGAGATATGGCTTCGCGGCCACAACCTCAGGGAGTGCTCTGCCCGCCAGCTAAGGAAGCTCCGGGGAACTGAAATGGCGGTTATTTTTCAAGATCCCATGAACGCGCTGAATCCGGTGCTTCCGGTTGGAAGGCAGATCATGGAGACGATCGCCCTGCACCGGCAAGTCACTGGGCAAGAAGCAAAGCAACTGGCTATGAAGCAGATGCAGCAAGCGGGCCTTAACGATCCGGCGCAGCTATTTAGTAAATATCCTTTTCAAATTAGCGGCGGGATGTGCCAACGGGTGATGATCGCTATCGCGCTGGCTTCCGGGGCAAGCTTACTTATTGCAGATGAACCTACAACGGCTCTGGATGTAACCATCCAGGCACAGATACTCACGGAGCTGGATCGGATCAGACGGGCGAATCATATGGGCATCCTGCTCATTACGCATGATCTCGGCGTTGTCGCAGAGCTTGCAGATTATGTATATGTGATGAAATCCGGAAGGATTGTGGAATCAGGCAACGTCTTTGACATCTTTTCACGTCCAGTGCATCCCTACACTAAATACTTAATGGATTGCAGATAACAACTATGGAATTACATTTTCTACTGGGGAGGTGGTGATCCATGAAGCTGCTGGAGGCGGTAAGCCTGAATAAGAAGTATGGAATGAAAAGGGGGTGGTTCACATCTGAAGCCAGGAGTGTACAAGCTGTGAATGATGTGTCCTTCAGTCTGGAGAGCGGAGAAACCCTGGGACTGGTGGGTGAAAGCGGCTGCGGGAAGAGTACCTTAGCCAGGCTCTTGCTGGGACTGGAGAAACCCTCCTCCGGCAGAGTGCTGTACCGGAGTATGGATTATACAGATTGGAGCTTCAGCGAGATGCTTCAGATCCGCAGCAGGATGCAGATGGTGTTCCAGAACAGTCTGGCTTCCTTCAATCCACTGTTCACAGTAGAGCAAATTATCGGAGAGCCTCTGCGGAACTACGGGGAGAGGAAAGCCGGCGCGCGGAGAATTCTGGTAGCTGACACGCTTGAGCTTGTTGGACTTGAGCAGAAGCACATTCATAGCTATCCGCATGAACTCAGCGGCGGCCAGCAGCAAAGGGTCGGAATTGCCAGAGCCATTGCACTGCGCCCGGAGCTGATCATCTGTGATGAACCGTTCTCCAGTCTCGATGTCACCTTGCGTAAGCAGATGATGGATCTGTTGCAGGCATTGAAGCGTGAGCTGGAATTATCCTACGTGTTCATTACACATGACTTGTCGGTCGTGAACCGTTTTTGCGACAGTGTAGCTGTGATGGTTCAAGGGGAGATTGTGGAGAAGCAATCAGGTGAGGGGCTCATGCAGCAAGCAGACCACCCTTATACAAGGAAATTGCTCTCCTCGATACCTGTGCAAGACCCCCGCTTAAGGAGAAAAGATAGAGAAAAGGAGTACAGAGAATGAGAGCCAGCTCAAAGTCAAAAACTGTATTAACAACATCACTATTCATCCTGCTTCTTGTAATAATAATGGGGATATCAGGTTGTAGTCATTCTGATAGAGCAGCCCAAACCTCTGACTCCGGGGACAAGGCGATTACTGTTGCCATAGCGGCTGATGCCGGTCTTGACCGGCTGGATGCTGGGGCCTATGACGGTTCGATGAACGTACATGCGATGATATACGACGGATTAGTGGAGTACGGCGAGAAGGGCGAAATCCTGCCTTCGCTTGCGGAGTCATGGGACATCTCTGAGGATGGGAAGGTCTATACCTTCCATCTTCGTCAGGGTGTCAAATTCTCGGACGGTACGGAATTTAATGCGGATGCAGTCAAGTTCTCCTTCGAACGGTGGGTTAAAGATCCGGCCAATTCGCTGAATGTAGCTACCGCCATGGAATCTCTTGAGGTCGCAGACAAGCATACGATTACTATGACATTCAACAAAGCCTATTATCCTTTCCTGACCGAGCTATCCTTTGCAAGACCGGTACGGATTATCAGCCCTACCGCAGTGGAGCCAGCAGGTGATATTAACGGTACATTCGTCCGGGCGATTGGAACCGGTCCTTGGATGGCAGAGAGCTATAAGACGGATCAGGAAGCCGTACTGGTCAGCAATCCTAATTATTGGGGAGACCTGCCGAAGCTGTCCAAAATTATTATGAAGGTCATTCCTGATCCACAGTCCAGAGTACTGGCGCTGCAAAGCGGGGATGTAGATATTGCCGGGGGACAAATGGGGAAGCTTCCAGTCGAAAGTGTACCCGTGATCGAAGCGGATTCCTCACTAACTCTGCAAAAATCACCAGGAACAAGCTCGCATTTCATGATTTTTAACTATAATACATCTGCTCTGCAAGACCTGAATGTCCGCAAAGCGATTAATTTGGCGATGAACAAAAAAAGCATTGTGAACGATCTTATGAATGGTATTGGACAGGAGGCCAAGGGCTTGTTCCCGCTGACCGTTCCCTATGTCACAGAGTCCAATAACACATGGTACGGCTTCGATCCTGAAGAAGCGAAGCAACTGCTGGCCACTGCCGGCTATAAGGATTCGGATGGAGATGGAATTGCCGAGAAGGACGGAAACCCGCTTGAATTCAATTTCGTGCTGCAGCAGGCGGAATATCCGGAATGGAAGACCATCAGTGAGCTGATTCAGTCCGAACTCAAGAAGATTGGCATTGACGTCAAGCTTCAGGTGCTTGAGCCGAATGCTTATTATGATGCCTTATGGACAAGCAAAGCTTACGATCTCATCCTGTACCGGACCTATGATGATGCTTATAATCCGCATTCGTTCCTGTTGTCCCTGTTCCACCGAACCACTGAAGCACCTGCTGTGGTATGGTCTGATGCGGAGCTGGAAGCACAGATTGATAACGCAGTCGGAGCCATGGATCTTCAGGAACGTCAGAGTGCCTATGATTCCATATTTTTAAGCATGTATAAGGAAGCAATGTTTGCAGCTGTGTATTTCCCTGATGACATATTGGCTGTAAATCAAAGAGTGACCGGATTCAAGCCGGGGTACACCACGTTCACACCTGTCTTTTGGAACCAGCTGGATGTGGACAGTAAATGATCAAGATACAGTACTTGCCAAGAAGGAGTGAATGATAATGAGTATACAACAAGAGGTAGAACAGTATTGGGAAGGCGAAGCAGAGCTGTATAGTGAAGGAATCCAGAAGGAGCTGAACGGTTTCCAGCGGGAGGCCTGGCTGAAGCTTATCCTTGATCATGCTCCACAGAAGGACAGCCTGCATGTTCTGGATATTGGCTGTGGTCCCGGCTTCTTCTCCGTCATTCTCTCAAGCGCCGGACATTTGGTTACGGCCATAGATTGTACAGACAATATGCTGGAAGAGGCGCGTCTGCACTCCAGCCGGGAAGGAGTCGATGTAACGTTCCGCAAGATGGACTCGCATAAGCTGGATTTTGCTGCGGAGAGCTTTGATCTCATCGTGTGCCGCAATGTCACTTGGAGTCTTGCCGATCCGCAGTCAGCCTACAAGGAGTGGGCAAGAGTACTCAAGCCCGGGGGACGGCTGCTGGTCTTCGATGCCAACTGGAACCGTCATCTATGGGATGAAGAGATGGCGCGGAAGCACGCAGAGGATCAGCAGGCCTATATCGATAAGGGCTATGGTGAGCTTCCGCATCATACGAACATCGAAGAGACTGACCGTCTGAGTCTGGCCTTACCGCTGACAAGAGAGTGGCGGCCGGAGTGGGATGTGCGCGCACTCACAGAGGCGGGCTTCTCCGCTGTCTATACGGAAGAGAATCTGAACGGCCAGGTGTTGGATGAGCAACAGCAAGTCTTGTACCGGTCAACGCCGGTGTTCATGATTTGCGCTGAAAAATAAGGCAGACCGGCTTACTAAAATGTAAAATAAAAACAGCGACTCTCTTTGATGAGAGCCGCTGTTTTTGGTTTGAAGCGGCATCAGCCGATCGACACATTGTATGTCTTCAGCCACAGGTTGACCTGGGCCAGATAAGCGAATAATTGCGGGCCGGACATCAGCTGGCCGAACCACGGCAGATTGGTGGAGGACTCTGGCGATGCGGCGATTTCTCTGATTTTGGCCGGATCAATGAGCGGGAGAATGGGGGAGGAAGGATCGTCCAGAATGCTTAGTACCTGTGAGCGCACCTTGTTCAGATAGGCAGGGTTATGCGTTTTGGGGTACGGGCTTTTTTTGCGGTAGAGCACATCGTCCGGCAGTACGCCCTCCAGTGCCTTGCGCAGGATGCCTTTTTCCCGGTTGCCTACCATCTTAATCTCCCATGGAATGTTAAAAACATATTGCACCAGCCGGTGGTCACAATACGGAACGCGTACCTCCAGTCCCACGCCCATGCTCATCCGGTCCTTACGGTCCAGCAGGGTCGGCATGAAGCGGGTTATGTTGAGATAGGACATCACGCGCATCTGTGCCTCTTTGCTGGTCTCGCCGTCAAGCTTCGGTACCTCAGCCACCGCATCGCTGTACCGGTCTCCTAAATATTCCAGCGGACGTATCCACTCCCGGATTTCCGGCGATAATAATCCGGCACGCATATTGGGGGCCACTGACCAGGGGAAGGTGCCGGAAGATAACATCTCCTCGCGGTGGAACCAGGGATAGCCGCCGAAAATTTCGTCTGCTGCTTCGCCTGAGATGGCTACTGTAGCCTTCTTTTTGATCTCCTGGCAGAACAAATAGAGTGAGGAATCGACGTCGGTCATCCCCGGCAAATCGCGGGAGTACAGAGCGTTATCGAGTGCGGCTACCAACTCCGGGGTGTCAAAAGCAATAAAGTGATGATTCGTGTCCAGCTCGTCGACCATCCGCTGAATCCAGGGACCGTCGGCTCCGGGCTGGAAGCTATGGCTTTTGAAATGCTTATCGTTGTCAACATAATCGACGGAGAAGGTATCGACCCGGCCCTGGCCGGTCCGCTTGTAATAATCCACGGCAAGCGCAGTCAGGGCGCTGGAATCGAGTCCGCCGGAGAGCAGTGAGCAGACCGGAACATCGGAGACCAGCTGGCGCTCCAGCGTATCCTGAAGCAATTCACGCACCCGTGCTGCCGTCGCATCCACGTTATCGGTATGCTGGACGCTCTCCAGCTTCCAGTAAGCATAGCTGCGGATTCCGCTGCGGCTGTAAATCATGGCAGACCCAGGGCGAAGCTCGAATATATCTTTGTATACCCCTTGTCCCGGAGTCCGTGCCGGACCGATAATGAAAATCTCGGCGAGGCCCTCCGGTCCGACCTTCGGCTGGACGAGGGGATGCTGCAGCAGCGCTTTGGGCTCGGACCCGAAGACGAAGACATCATCGACTTGGCTGTAGAACAGAGGCTTCACGCCCAGACGGTCGCGGGCCAGGAATACCTGATCGCGCAAGCTGTCCCAGACGGCAAAGGCGAAGATGCCATTGAGCTTCTCCGTGCAATCCGGCCCCCATTCGATGTAGGCATGCAGCAGAACCTCAGTATCGCATTCCGTGAGAAAATGATGCCCGCGCTGCTTCAACTCTTTTTTCAGCTCAGGGGCATTATATAGCTCGCCGTTATATACTATAGCGTATAACTTATCCTCATGGCGGGCAATCATCGGCTGTGCACCGTTCTCGGGATCGATGACGCTGAGTCGGCGGTGTCCGAAGGCAATAGGCCCTGAAATCCAGGTTCCGGCTGCATCCGGTCCGCGGTTGGCTAACGTTTCGGTCATTCTGACGAGCAGCTGCGAGTGCCCGGTAAGATCACCGCGCCACTGGACAAATCCGGTTATTCCGCACATGTCTGATTCATCCTCTCTTTTGTGCGATTGTTGTCTGTCCTTTCTTTTTTGCCAAGTAATACAGATATATGCCGATTGAAGGGATAAAATGTATGTCCTTATCCGAACACTAGGGAAGAGGGAAATTTGCCAGGAGGGATGATGACAAGTGTATTACATTAAAGACGCCAAAATCCGCAGAATGACTGACTATGACGGCGCGCCTTGCGCAGAGGTTGGCGTATTGCCTGGAGCTGTGGGCGATTCCGCACTGCTGGTGTATATTGTTGAGGATCAGCGCGAGGAGGGCTATGAAATTGTCCGGATTCTGACGAATGATGCGGATACGGCCACCGACTGGTTCGACAATAATCTGCATGATGCCTTCAAGGACGTTACGGTTAGCGGCTTCACCGGCAGTACGGTGATGACTCCGGAGGATGAACGCTCCAAGTTCCAGCGCGAGCTGCTGATCTTCGGCGATCTGAAGCGGCAACTGGGCGAGCACTTCCGGCAGCTTCCCTGATTGACCATAGAGCAGGAGGCTTTCCGTGACGGCGGTTGCGGGAAGCTTCTTAACTGGAAGAGTTTGGTCTTGCTAATTCTGCTGAATTTGGTATAATGAATAACGTTGCGTTAATACATATCTCTTCAAAAGCTTCAAGTGATACAACGTTATCCTACATGTCCCGGTAGCTCAGTTGGATAGAGCATGCGCCTTCTAAGCGCACGGTCGGGGGTTCGAATCCCTTCCGGGACGTCAAAACAGCAGCCTTCCTTCGGGAGGGCTGTTTTGATGTCCGGGGGATGAGAACCCCCTTTTTATTTTGAGTAGGATCAACGTGGGCACTTGGGTGGACGCTCCGCAAACGGACCGTTGTTCCAATCGCTGTTGTGTCCAGATTTTATGTATTCCCCTTAGCGGTGAAAATCCGGACACAAAGGCGACCGCTATCGCTTTTACACAATCGTTCCGTCCGCTCCGCTGTTTAAGCGGGGTGCAAAATACATAACAATCCAAAAAAGCTCAAAAACCATCCATTCCAAAGGAGCGATCTTAATACGCTCAATTTAGAACGGACCAATTGACTCTAAATTTACTGAATGCGGCCCAAATGAGCGAATGAGGTACATAAGTGCTCCTGAATTCACCAATAGTGAGGAAAATGAGCAAATGAGGGGCATTAGTGCCCCAGAATGTGCCGGAAGTGGGTGTCGAGCGGAAATGAGGGGCCCCAGAATGTGCCGGAAGTGGGTGTCGAGCGGAAATGAGGGGCACAAGTGTCCCAGAATGTGCCGGAAGTCGGCGTCGAACGGAAATGAGGGGCATTAGTGCCCCAGAATGTGCCGGAAGTCAGCGTCGAGCGGAAATGAGGGGCATTAATGCCCCTAGGAGTGGGCGGATGGAGAAGGGAGAGTTGCTGTGCAAGCTGCACGGACCCGCATAGGTTCTGCTCATTCATCCGCTAGAGTAATTGGTTCTTAAGAGGCTGAAGACTCAATGTGTCTACATCCGCTCCGGCTTAGGCAGACCGAGTACGTCGAGAGCTTCCCCCAGCGTATCGGTGAAGCTCCGGGTCAGCCACAGGCGGAAGGTGATGCTGGCTTCCCCGCCCTTAAGAATCGGGCAAGCCGAGTAGAAGTTACTGAACAACGACGCCAGGGAATAGGCATAGTTACAGATCGTATTCGGCGTAAGCTCCCGGCTTGCTGTATAGAGTGTGTCTTGCCACAAGCTGAGCTGTCTCAGCAGGGCAAGCTCAGCCGCTTCGAGCTGCGCCGGGAACAGCGGTACCCCGCCCACGCCGTACTCGCCAACACTGTACTCGCCAACGCCGTACTCGCCAACACCGTACTCGCCAACGCCAGACTCGTCAACGCCGGACCCGCCAACGTCAGAATCGCTAGCGCCGAACTCGCCCACACCGGACTCGCCAACGTCAGAATCGCTAGCGCCGAACTCGCCCACATCAGACTCGCCAACGTCAGAATCGCTAGCGCCAGACCCGCTAACACCGCTCTCGCCACCCGCCGCCGCGGCCTTACTAAGCACGCGCTGCGCCCGGGCATAGGCGTACATCAGGTAGACGCCGGTGTTGCCGGAGATTTCCATTGCCTGCTTGAAGTCGAACACAATCTCGGTGCCCAGATTGAAGCGCAGCAGGTAGTAACGGATGGCAGCGGTGGCGATGAGCCGGCTGGACAGACCGTTTTTGTCCGAACGGGTGGATTCAATCATGTCTTCCATGAGCCGGACGAGCTCCGTTACCTTAATGCCGATTCCCTGGCGCCCGGACATGGCGTAGGAGCTTTTGCCGCTGGAGGTATCAATGCCCAGACCGGCCGCAGAAGCGGGACTCAGCGAAACTACCCCATAGCTGACATGATGCAGCGCGTCTGCCTGCGCACCGAATCCCAGTGCCTGGAGCGCCTGCTTGACCATCAGCTGCGGATATTCCTGCCGGTAATCGATGACGTTCACGACCTGGTCCGCCCGTCCAAAAGGCAGAGCCTGTCCGCTCAAGCCGGTCGTCCACAGTCCGCTCTGAAATTCGCTGTAGCTAAAGTCCTTCTCCAGCAGTCCGAACTTCCACAGATGATAGGCAATGTCCTTGGCGGTATAGGTCAAAATTCCGTTCGAGCGCACCAGCACCTTATCCTTCTGATGCTCCTCCAGCGTGTCTGGTGTAGCGTCTTCAGCGGGTTGCTTCAGAATCCAGCAGCCTGCCAGCTTGCCTTCGGTCTCCTGCACGAATATCTCCGTCTGCGACAGCAGCTCGAACGCCGAAGCCCAGAAGCCCTCCTTCAGAATGCTGCTCTCCCACACCAGCAGATCGTAGTCAATGCCGAACCCCCGCATCTCCTCCACATGCTCTTTCACGATCTGCCCGGCGACGAGGTTGCCAATCCAGGCAGTGTTGCCGTGGCCTTCCTCCAGCGCATGAAGAATCTCAGTTCGCTTCTGTACCATCTCCGGCTGCTGCGCATACGTTTTGTTAATCTCGGCATAGATGTCCCAGCAGTAGTCTCCGAACCGGACATGGGCTCCCGCCAGCGGAACATTCAGCAGACCGGCTACGGTATCTGCCAGCTGATTGCCGAGATCATCCACATAGTTGTGCACCTCAACGGTATGGCCGGTCGCCCGCAGTACCCTCACCAGCGCGTCCCCGATACATGAGTTTCTCAGGTGTCCAATGTGCATACTTTTATTCGGGTTGACCGAGGTATGCTCTACAATCACTTTCGACCCTCCTGCATGCTGGGGCAGCGTGAAACTCCCCTTCGACCGTGCCCAGGCCTGCCAATCCAGATACATATTAATAAACCCCGGACCGGCGACCTCGGTTCTCAGCACCAGTCCGTGAACAGAGCCCGAAGCTTCAAGCTCGGCAACGATCAGCCCGGCGATAGCCAGTGGAGCTTTGCGCAGGGGGCGGGCCAGCTGCATGGCGATATTGCTTGAATAATCCCCGTGGTCGGCACTCGCCGGCTGCTCCAGGGCAACATTTACTTCAGCGATGGCGGGCACGCCCAGGGTTAGCGCGATTTTGTGAACAGACTGCTTCAAGCTCTCTTGGATTAGCTCACTTAGCATTGGCATGAATAACAACCTCCTGAATAATATAACGACAAAAAAAGCCTTCATCTCCTAAGAGACGAGGCTTGTGCGCTCGCGGTACCACTCTCGTTGCTGAGCCTTACACGGTTCAGCCACCTTACAGGTTAACGGTCCTCGGCCGGGGCTTCCTACTCTAAGGTTCAGAAGTCCATCTCACGGGTGCGTTTCATGGTTCTAATCTGTACCGGCTTCCACTAACCCGGCTCGCTGGAGACTAGATATAAGACCATTACTCTCCCGGTCATCGATTCAATATGGGTTTGTATCAGTATAGCGAATTTCCGAAAGAAAGCAAGAGCAGATTACCGTGCAACAGGAGTCCTCCGGTTAAGAATTACTCGTCATTGGGCGCTCCTGTCAGGTTCTTGATGTCTGTTGAACCATAAATCAGCAGCACTATTACAATGACCAGCAGGAGTCCACCGGCAAATCCCTCTCCGTCAAAACTGTCCATAGCCCCGTCCCTCACTTTCACTTGCGTATGTGTTCAGGTGTTTTCGGCTTTCTTTTTCAAAGCGGCCATGATCTCGTTCAGCGTAAGGCTGCTGTTGTTATCGAGAAAGCTGACCAGCTTATCGACATTGTCATTGCTCAAATCACTTAAGGTTTTATATTTGCCCACCAGACTGACGAACATGGATGCGTCCGTGTACATCTGGATGGAGTCTACTTTCAGCTTGCCGGTCAACAGAAGTGCAGCTACAGCAAATTCAAGCCCCTTAGGTGTCTGGGTTTTGGAGCTGGACGGTGTTTTTTTGGCGGCGGGCTTCTTTCCTTTTCCTGGAGGGGGCATGGGAGTCCCTTCTTCCGTTCGGCGTTCGTATGCAGAAAGCGCGGCCCATGGGCGGTCTTTCCTTATTCAAGGATATGCGTGCCTGTGGTCATTGGTGAATAGGCTCAGGCCTGTGTCCACACCGTTACAGGAAAGTCCGAATATGAATATATCGTACTTTGACACTAGAACTTCAAGGGAGGACGAGACAGGATGGCGATTTTGTCAACAGGACCGATAGAGAACAATGCCGTTTCGGGAGTCAGACCTACGCAGACGGTGACGGTAAGAATAGTGAAGCGGAGTGCCCCGGGCAGCGCTACTATTAGTATTCAAGGGTATGTGCTGGGCACCACAAGAACGCTGTATGTCAGTGAGGTGATTGAGGTTGCTCCGAATCAAGTGGTAACCCGGGATTATTTTGCCGATCTGAATGCTTATGAATTTGTGTTCATCACTGGAGAAGTAGACGAAGATGAGCTCGGAATATCCGTGTGGGGCAAGACATCAACCGGCCAGCTGGTGAATGCACACCGTGTAGTGACGCATGAGAAATTAAGCTCAGACGTATAGAGGGTTAGGGTATTATTCTGGACTTGCCAGTTGTAAAATGAAACAGGGACCTTTCAGAGCTACTCGCTCAGAAGGTCCCTGTTTATATTGCGAATAGAGCAGAACGGGCTACAACAGGTTGTTCAACTCAGATCGAGAGGATTTCACGTATATCATGCTCGCTCAGGCTCGACAACGCCTCCTGCCCCGGCTGGATCACCTCGTCAATCAGGTTTTTCTTTTTCTGCTGCAGCTCGTACATTTTATCCTCCACCGTACCCTGGGCTACCAGGCGGATGACCTGGACGATCTTTTTCTGCCCGATCCGGTGGGCGCGGTCGGCGGCCTGCTGTTCGACCGCAGGGTTCCACCACAGGTCATAGAGAATGACCGTATCGGCGCCGGTCAGGTTGAGGCCGGTGCCGCCCGCCTTCAGCGAGATCAGGAACAGGTCGCGCTCGCCTTCATTGAAGCGGCTGCACAGCTCAACCCGCTGGGAGGCCGGGGTCTGTCCGTCGAGATAGAAATGCGTAATCCCCAGCAGCGCCAGTTCACGACTGATCATGCCGAGCATTTGCGTGAACTGCGAGAAGATCAGCATCCGTTTGCCGGAGCTCCGGCATTCGTCGATAATCTCCAGTAGCTGCTCGAATTTGCCGGAGCCTCCTGTGTACCCGTCCACGAACAGGGCGGGATGGCAGCACAGCTGGCGCAGCCGGGTCAGTCCGGCCAGCACCTTGAGCCGGCCGTTCCCGAAGCTGTCGCTGTCCAGATGCTTAAGCGCTTCTTTGCGCAATCTGGCCAGGTAGGCAACATAGAGCCGTTTCTGCTCCGGCAGCAGCTCGGAGGCCTGGAGGGACTCGATTTTGTCCGGCAGCTCCTTCAGCACATCGCTCTTCAGGCGGCGCAGCAGGAAGGGGCGGGCGCGCCTGGCGACCGTCTCCCGGGGAAGGTCATGGAACGCCTTCTTTCCGGGGAACAGTCCAGGGAAAACGACACTGAAGATCGACCACAGGTCCTCCAGCGCATTCTCCACCGGCGTACCGGTCAGCGCAAAGCGGTAGCGGGCCTGAAGCAATCTGACCGCCTGCGAAGTCTGGGTCTCATGATTCTTGATCATCTGCGCTTCATCCAGAATGAGCGTATGGAACGACTGCTTGGCATACTCATCCACATCTCTGCGCAGCAGCGGGTACGAGGTGATGATGACATCATGCCCGGCCGTGTTCCGCACGGTCCGGCTGCGCTCACCAGAGTTGCCGTCAGCAATGACTGCCTTAATCTCCGGGGCGAAGCGCTTCAGCTCATTGAGCCAGTTATAGACTAGGGAAGCAGGGGCAACCACCAGCGCAGGTACGCCGCTCTTCCGGATGTCCTCCAGCTCAGAGAGCAGGAAGGTGATGCTCTGCAATGTTTTGCCAAGGCCCATATCATCCGCCAGAATCCCGCCGAAGCGGTAATGGGCCAGCGTCCTCATCCACTGGAAGCCGTACTGCTGGTAATCCCGCAGCACAGGAGCCAGACTCTCCGGCACTGGGAAGTCCAGGTTTTCGGGACTCGCCATGTTGGCCAGCAGCCGCCGGAAGGAGCGTCCGGTCTCGATGGTCTGCCCCTGGAAGGTACCTGCATGGAGATGGAGGGCACGGACCAGCGGCAATGAGAACTCCGTACTCCGGATATCCACGCTGCGGACGCCGAGCTCGTTCATCAGCGCGATAATCTCCTGGAACTCAGCGGTATCCAGCGGGAGCAGAGCTCCGTCCTTGAGCCGGTGATATTTACGTTTTTCCTGGAGAGATTTCAGGACCGCGGTAATGTCATTCTCCGTGATGCCCTCCATGGCGAACTTGAAGTCCAGCCAGTCGGTCTTCTCGTTCCAGCTCAGGCTGACCTTGGGCGCTGCATGCTCCGTAAGCACCCGCTCCTTGACCGCAGTGGTCGTATAGACCTGAAGCAGCGGTTCCAAGAGCGGGATGGTATGGTGCAGGAAGTCGAATTCCCCGTCCTCGTCACGCATGATATATCCGCTCTCCGTCCGCGAGAAGGACTCATGGGCCATCAGGTCCAGAATCCGCCGCTCCGCTTCCCCGTCCCGCATCAGAATGACCTCGCTGCTCCGCTCATGCGCCTTCTCCTCCAGCGGATTGATGACAATCCCGTCGTACTGGAATTCCAGCCCGGCCAGCAGCCGGTCCCTTACCCGGTCCAGGTAGAGTCTGGCGTGTAGCCGGGTCTGGACGATCCGGTCCGCGATGGCGTCGGCAATGCTTACTCTGCCCAGCTTCTTCAGGCCGGGTATGACCCTGTCCATGAAGGGCTCCATCTGCTCAGGCGCAATCGCCAGGCTATCCCGCCGGCTGCTGCTGAGCATCCGCTTCAGCTCTGCGAGACGCCCGCATTCCTGCGCCGGGAGCTTCAGCAGCCTGCCTTCGGTCAAGACCAGCCCATAGCTCTCCAGAATCGTAAGCTGCTCAAGCCCCCGGACATCCAGCCGGTAGCCCTCCTCCTGTGCCTGGTCGAACTGGAAGCTGAGCGGCAGCGGCTCCTCCGAGACCGACAAGCGGTCAAGTTGAAGCTGTCCATGCTGAAGGCGTACGGCAGGCGCGGCTTCTAGCAGGGGGTACAGACTCTTCCAGAAAAAAGGGGCCACCGGCAGCAGCCGGTCATTTCCCGGATGGCTGGAGCTGGCAGCATACGGATTGTTGAGGCTGTTGTAGACTTTCTCATTCTGCATGATCTCAATCAGCTTCAGCAGGACCTCATTATCTTCCTTGGAGAAGCTGTGCAGGGCGGGGTCATAGCTGAAGTGCGCTGTGAACTCAAAAGGCTCACCCCGGCGAACCTGCTCCAGAAAAGGTCTGATCTTCTGCGCGATATAGAGGCGCTTGGGGCCCAGCTTCACTTCGATTCCAAGCATCGTGCTGCTGTAACCGAAGCTGAAGGGCCGGCAGATGAACTCGACCTGGAGCGGTGTCCGCAGGTCGATATACGTGCCGGCACCGCTTGGCAGCTGCCGCCCTCCGGTGAATATTCCGAGCATGCTGTTCACCAGCTGCCGGTCTGCGCTTCGCTCCTTGTGGTCTGCCCCGGAGAGGGGAGAGCTGCCTTGCACGAGCGGCAGACTGCCGTCCCTTGCGGGATAAGTCTCCTCTGCATCTGCCTGCATATCCGCAGCCTGTTCAGCTCCGGCCGCCCGGCTGCGGTAGAGGACCGCCACCAGCGCCGCCGCAATATGCTTGCAGAAGGGGCCGCCGCGATAGTAAGCCGGGCAGGTGCATTCCCCCTGCACATCTCCGTCACTGTCGATAATCAGCGCGATCTCATGGCTCTCCAGCCCATGGACCTCAGCGCGGTATTTGGAATATTCGTCTTCCTCGTTATGCTCCGTATAGACAAGATCCACCTTATGGGCATGATAATAAACCGCTCCCTGGTCAAAAGCAGCATTGCCGCACAGCAGCTTGATTACCCGTTCCGGCACCTGATAACCCACGTATACTCACTTCCTTTTATTGCTTCTGTCTAAGCCACCCCCACGGGGGATATTGTACTTAAAGATTATCCATTCCCGCCGATCCCGTGCAGAATGAAGCTTATCGTCTGTTCAATCTCTGCCTCATCATTCCAGTCCTGCTCCGGCATCAGCACCAGCCGGGTCAGCAGGTATCCGGCAATCGCGGAGATGGTAAAGCGGATAATCGCAGGAGTGGGCGCATCAATCACTTCACCTTCCGCTTTGAAGTGCTCGGTAATTGCAGTGACACGCGCCAGAACCTGCTCGAAGATATTCTCGGTCAGCTGCTCCTTCAGCGCAGGCTGGAAGGGGATCTCCTGAATGAGAATTTTGACGATTTTCAGATTCCTGCGGACGAACGCCAGCCGGTTCACCATGAAGGCCTTAAGGAAGGCTTCGTAGCTCTCGAACGGCACATCCAGCACACCGCTGAAGTTGCGCAGCACGAACGGGGCGATCATCCGGCTCATGGTGGGCACAACGATGGCGAGCAGCAGATCTTTTTTGGTCCGGTAATAACGGAAGATCGTGCCTTCGGCCACGCCGGCCTTCTGGGCAATCTCACTGGTGGCGGCCGCGGAGAATCCCTTCTCTGCAAAAACATCAATCGCCGCCCGCAGAATGGACAGCTGCTTGGGCGTGACCTGCTCCTTCTCGCTGAGGTCCAGCAGCTCCTGGACCCACTGGTCTTGCTCCAGCTGCCCCTGATCGGCAGCAGGGTTATTCTCCATCAATAGAACCTCCAGACTCTTGCAGTTCCTCCTAGTGTACCATAGCCTGTTCACCCTTTACATTCTGCGGTGCTTGCGCAGAGCCAGTACATTCAGCAGCATGAACAGGAGGGAGAAGCCGATCAGCATGAACACATCCCCGGCGATATTACTCCAGCCTCTGCCGCGTACCATGATATCCATCAGTGCCTCTGAGCCGTAGTAGATAGGGGTGGCGAGTCCAATGCGCTGGAGCCAGAGCGGCAGGGTATCCAGCGGGAATAATCCGCTCAGGAAGATCTGCGGCACAATGACCAGGGGGATGAACTGGATCATCTGCAGCTCATTGGCGGCGAATGCCGAGAGCAGGGTGCCGAGGGTCAGCGCCGACATCGACAGCAGCAGCGTCATCAGCAGCACGTAGCCGAAGCTGCCCGTCATCATAATCCCCAGCACCTGGATGGAGAACCAGGAGATCAGCAGGGCCTGGAAGATGGTGAAGATGCCGAAGCCGCACACATATCCGGTGACGATCTCCCAGCGCTTCAGCGGGGTGGAGAGCAGACGCTCCAGTGTGCCCGTGGTCCGTTCGCGCAGGAAGGAGACACCGGCAATCAGGAAGACAAAGAAGAACACGAACACCCCGATCATAATCGGGCCGAAGCGGTCGATCGTCTTCATATCCTCCGCGCCGTAGAGGTAGCTGATCTGCGGCTGGAGCTGCCCGCCGCCCGGAGCTTGCGGCCGGAGGCTCTGCGCAGCTTCCTGGAGCGCCATGATCACAGCGCGGTTAGCCGCCGGATTGCTGCCTTCAAGGACAACAGCAGGAGCGTCTCCCTTCATTGTAAGGAGAGCATCGATGGCTCCCGCCTTCAGGGCGGCCTGCCCGGATGCTTCATCAGCATAGCTGGTAACCTCAGCCTGCTCGGCTTCCAGCGCTGAACTGAACACTGCCGCGCCGCCGGAGACGCCGATCCTAGGCTCATAAGCATCGCTGCCGAACACCAGGCTCATCAGGCTAAGCACCAGCAGGGGAGCGATGAACATCAGCGCCATGGTTCTCCGGTCATGGATGAACTGCTGCAGAATTCTCAGGGTAATCGCCCGGATTCTCATCGGCGTACACCTCCATAGCAGAGGAAGGCTTCCTCAATGCTGGCGGTGCCGGTAGCCTGAAGCAGTCCGGCCGGGGTATCAGCCGCCAGCAGCACGCCGTCCCGGATCATCGCCAGCCGGTCACATTTCTCCGCCTCATCCATCACATGTGTGGTCAGCACAATCGTCGTTCCTTTGCGGTTCAGCGCCTTCAGCTCCTTCCAGATAGACTGGCGCAGCACCGGATCGATGCCGACGGTCGGTTCATCCAGCAGCAGCAGCGGCGGCTCGTGCAGCAGGGCAATCGCCAGGGACAGCCGGCGCTTCATGCCGCCGGAATATTGGTCCACCCGCTTCCGCAGATGCTCCTGCAGATTCACCAGCTCCATCACATCCCCGATCCGCCGTGTGCGGTTGCCGCCCTTCAAGCCATACAGAGCAGCGAAGAACTCCAGATTCTCCTTGGCGCTAAGCTCGGTATACAAGGCATCCGACTGGGCCATATATCCGATCTGCTGGAGCATGGCAAGCTTCGGCATCCGCACCCCCAGCACGGTGACCTCACCGGAGGTTACCTCGTCTATGCCCGTAAGCAGCTTGACCAGCGTGGTTTTGCCGGAGCCGGATGGCCCCAGAATCCCAAAGGTCTCTGCCTGATTCACCTGAAGCGTAATATCCTTCAACACTGTTTTATCACCAAAAGCCCGGTTCACATGAGTAACCGCAATGACAGGCTTCCCCTCATCCATACCAATCTCCTCCATTCGCCATAATAATGAGTGAGCGCTCACTCATTATACTAATGATTCCCTGCTCAAAAGTAAATAAAATTGTAAGGATTATCCGTTACTCCTGCTCTTGATCCGGGTAATAAAAGGGACATCCTATGGTTACCGGCATCCTGAAACCCAATTCACTAAAGGCGGTGGAATTATGGCAGGACATAAGCTGCTCCTTCCTCTGGCAGCTCTGCTGGCTGCGGCTGGACTTAGCGGCTGCGGCGATGCGGACAAGTCCGGCAGTGGCGGACGGTTTCATACCTTGGCAGACGAGAAGACGGAGGCAAGGCAATATTTGCCGGAGGATCTGCCGATTCCCGAAGGGGCAGGCATTACTTTTACCCAAGGTGAGCAGTCAGAGGGGAAGAAATCCTCCATGCTGGTCTATCAGACGAAGGAGAGTATGGCCGCTCTTGGAACTACATATCAGAAGTATGTAAGAGAGAAGGAGCTGGAACTCGGTACAGAGATTGTCGACAGCCATAACCTGCTGATTAACGGCAAAGTGAACGGCTCTTATTCGTATTCTATTATTGGCAGTCCCTTGGAATCAGAGCGCGGCGGGAACGAGATTATCGTGACGTGGATTGTGAATTAACACAGGATTTACAATAGGCCGGTCCGGGAGGGTTCCCGGGCGGGTCTTCTTTGGTTTGGGCTTGTAATTATTTTTACAGTTAATATTTCCATAACATTCCTGCGCAACAGAATTGACACTCGTAGACGAAAATAACATTAGCAGTTACCTATAGGAAAAGGGTGAATCTAATTGAAGAATAGTAAATGGATCGGCGCGGCTCTGGCTTCTGCACTTCTCGTAACAGGGGGAGCTGTTAGTGTTCTGGCCACAAGCAGCCAAGTAAGTGCCGCAGCTGTGAACACAGCAGCCGTAGAGGGCAGCATGTCCTGGAGCATCAACGGTACGCCGGTTACACTCAGCACAATTAACAGCGGCGGATACAAGCTCTATTCATTGAGCCAGGTAGCCGCAGAGCTGGGAGCAGGACTTGTGCACGGCAGCAGCGGAATCCAGCTGAATGACAGCAAAGGTCTACATAGTGTGCAGCTCCAGCCTGGCGTAAAAAGCTATCAGGTGGATGGCGAAGCCCTGGAATTCACAGTGGCCCCGGTTGTACGTAACGGCAAAACGTATGTGGAGCTGACGAAGCTGGTTACGGCGCTTGGCGGTGAGCTTGCGGCCGATGCCCACACGATTCTGAGCTTTGCCCGGCCCGCCGGTTCATTTGATACCCTTCACTGGAGCGCTGACGGAAGCCTGATTGCGAATAGAAGCGACGCGGAATCCACCCTGCTCTATAAATTCACCCAGACTCCAGGCAACTATGATCTGTTCTCTTCCAGCGAAGGCGCGGTGGATTTCGCAGTC
Organism: Paenibacillus sp. FSL M7-0896; assembly: GCF_037975415.1. NCBI lineage: Bacteria > Bacillati > Bacillota > Bacilli > Caryophanales > Paenibacillaceae > Paenibacillus > Paenibacillus sp. FSL M7-0896. The sequence goes on along the minus strand of NZ_CP150250.1, from coordinate 5,801,434 downwards.
TCCGCTGACCAGCAGTGGGGCGCATTCAGCGATGAGACCGGCCAGCTGAAGCTGATCAACCTGTCCACCGGCTTAATCAGTCCGCTCGGCAAGGACACCAGCGTGAAGACAGATATCGTGTGGTCCAGTGACGGCAAGACGCTCTATTTCGTCCAGGGCGACAAGCAGGAGAAGCTGGCACAGATTTCAGTAGAGACCGGAGAGATCAAGGCTCTGCTTGAAGATAAAGTGGAGAACAAATCGGAGCTTCGCATATCGGCAGACGGCAAAAGTGCAGTATACATCGTCAACATCACCGGTACCGCGAAGAATGATGCTGACAGCACAGAAGATTCACTTACCGTAGACTTCAGCAAGGCCGGAGAACAGCTCTATAAGCTGGATCTTACGACCAAAGGTGCTAAGCCGGCAGCCTTGACTACTACGCCTGACAACAAGCTGTATCCTGAGATTCTGGCTGGCGGCAGCGTGAGCTACCTGAGTGCGGATGCAGACGGCAATGCCGCTAACACGCTGAAGCTGATCACAGCAGACGGTAAAAGCACAGATGTCACCCTCGGTGCAGAGGTGAACTGGTCCACAGGCGTTAGCACGGGCCTCGTTGTCTCCGGGACTACAGCGGACGGCAGCACGGTAATTTACTCTATTGCAGGCAGTGCAGCTCCGGTTGAACTGTACCGGACAACTGAAGATGTATCGGAAGTGGCGGTATCGGCAGACGGCAGCAAGCTGGCTATTATAAGCGACGGCAAGGTACTGGTCATTCAGAACGGCAAAGCGCTGCAATTGTCAGTCTCACCGGAAGCTGCTAATTAATTACAACATTTATCGGCGCACACCGCCGGGAGGAGAATTCAGACATGAAGATGTTCAAAAAATTCACAGTTACAGCACTTACCGCGGTGATCGCGGTTACCGCATCCTTTGCAGGGGCAGCCGCAGCAGCGGACAGCCTCAAGGGTAAAATCACCGTTAACGGTTCTACGGCCCTGCTTCCGCTGACGCTGCAGGCCGCTAAGGAATTCCAGAAGCTTCACCCTAAAGTAAAGATCGCCGCTTCCGGCAAGGGCTCCGTGACTGGACCGCAGGCCGTGAAGAAGGGGATTGCCGATATCGGAGCCTGCGACTGGGATGCCAGCATTGATGTTCCGGGCTTCAAGGCCTTTGACGGACAGGTGGCGAATAAGGTCGCTGTGATTCCTTTTGCAACCATCGTTAATAAGAATGTCGGAGTAGACAACCTGACTACAGAGCAGCTCAAAGGCATCTACGCCGGGAAAATCACCAACTGGAAAGAGGTCGGCGGATCGGACGCGAATATCGTAGTGATCACCCGTGCCTTCGGCTCCGGTACGCGCGTTAACTATCAGGCCAAAGCGCTGGGCGGCGGAGACATCGTGAAGAAAGAGAAGAACTACAAGGAAACCGGCTCCAGCGGCGACATGAAAACAGCTGTAGGTACAACGCCTAACGCTATCGGCTACATCGACCTTGTCTATGTAACGGGCGGCGATATCAAGGCTGTGAAATTCAACGGTGTGGAAGCTAACACGGATAACGTAATCAACGGCTCGTACAAGATCTGGGCTTACGGCTACTACATGACGAAGGGCCAGCCGACCGGCGCGACCAAAGAATTCATCGAATATGTACAGAGCAAGAAGTTCCAGCAGGGCTCGCTTAAGAAGCTTAAGTTCATTCCAATCTCTGCGATGCAATCCTAAGATTCTTGAACCAAGCAAGCACAATAGATGGATAGGTAACAGCGGCCAGCTCCGGGATATACGGGGTTGGCCTCTTACAGGAGGGAAAGTATGGGGGCACCGGTTCATGGCCTGACAGCAAAGACACAGACAAGCCTAGAGGAAGTTAAACGTAACACCAAGCGGCACCGCAGACATCTGCTGGGCAACAGCATCTCCCGTTATTATTTTTTATTCAGCATCCTTGCGCTCTGTCTTGTGCTGGGACTAGTTATTGTATTCATCGGCAAAACGGCGCTGCTGCTCTTCACCCGCATCTCCCCGCAGGACTTCTTCTTCTCGTTCAACTGGACGCCGGAAGAGGATGCCTTCGGCGCCGCCGCCTTCATCGTAAATACATTGTCACTTACCGCGCTGACCCTGGTCATTGCCGTGCCCATCTCGGTCGGGATGGCTGTGCTCTGTGCGGAGATTGCCCCGAATTGGCTGAAGAGCTTCATCCGTCCGGTGCTTGATCTGCTGGTCGGTATTCCTTCTATTGTATACGGCTATCTGGGCTTGACCGTGCTGCTGCCCTTCCTGCGCAGAGTCAGCGGAGAAGGTCTCGGGGACGGACTGCTTGCAGCCGCACTCGTGCTGGCATTGATGGTGCTGCCGACCATCTGCCGGATCAGCGATGATGCGATTGTCTCTGTTCCGCGCAAATACCGCGATGCTGCATATGCGCTCGGCTCGACCCGCTTGCAGGTCATTATGCGCGTCGTTCTGCCCGCGGCCAGCCGGGGCATTATCTCGGCGGTGATTCTTGGCATGACCCGCGCAGTCGGGGAGACCATGGCGGTGGTGATGGTCATCGGCAATACGCCGCAGCTGGCAAAAAGCCTGTTCGCACCCACCTCGGTGCTGACCAGTAATATCGTGATGCAGATCTCCAACGTGGAGTTCGACTCCACCTGGAACTATTCCCTGCATATGATGGCCTTCCTGCTGCTGCTGATCTCGTTTGTACTCATTCTGATTATCCGGCTCCTGGGCCGCAAACGGAGGGACGCCTGATGAACGGATTCACGCGCACACGCCATACAGCCAGAGCCCAGCGGCGCAATAAACTGGCGACCATCGGCTTCTATACGCTGGGTGTTCTGGTCATGCTGCTAATCTTCTGGCTGCTGTTCACTATTCTAAGCAAAGGCTTGCCTTCGCTCAGACTGGACTTCCTGCTCAAGCAGCCGGAGGAGATCGATCCCGGCGGCGGGATTGGTCCCGTCCTGTTCAACTCCTTCTATATCCTGTTCATCTCGCTCCTGATCTCCGTTCCCATCGGGATCGGGGCAGGGATCTATATGGCGGAGTACGCGCCGGATAATGCCTTCACGGGTGCGCTGCGCATCTGCGTGGAATCCCTGTCCTCGGTGCCGTCCATCGTGTTCGGCCTGCTGGGCCTGGCGATCTTCGCCGAATATTTCGGCGTCGGCCTGACGATCCTCGGCGGGGGTGTCAGCCTGGCGCTGCTGAATCTGCCGATGCTGGCCCGCGTCACGGAGGAAGCAGTGCGAGCGGTCCCCGGCGAGATCCGAGAAGCCGGCTACGCCCTCGGCATGACGAAATTCCATGTCATCCGCAAGGTCGTCGTGCCAGTAGCCCTTCCGGCCATCGTCACAGGCGTCTGCCTGGTGGCCGGCCGCGCCTTCGGGGAGTCGGCGGTCATTATCCTGACCGCCGGGCTCAGCACCTCCGGCGAGATGTGGGACTTCAACCTTTTCTCACCGGGCGAGACGCTGGCTGTGCATCTGTGGTACGTGCAGTCTGAGGCCATCGTCGAGGATGCGCGGCAAATCGCGGATAAGTCTGCCGCTGTGCTGGTCTTTGTCGTGCTGCTGATCAACTTTATGTTCCGCTTCCCGCTGTGGCTGGGCAACCGCCGCCGGGGGCGTTGAGAGGGATGCGGATGCGCGGATTCACGCTATCGCTATAACCCTGTAAGAACAGGCTGCTCTGCTATGGAAGTTTCATGGCGGGCAGCCTGTTTGCTATGAAGGGGTTGGAGCTTCTGAGTGCTCCGGGAAGCGCTGAAACTCACCTCTAAATTTCCTGTTTCCCGGCCCTGATATGGTATAATTCGACTATAAAATACGTGCAGTCTGGACTAGCCTGTGCCCATTATAAAGGACAAGGAGGCAGAACGCTGTGAGTACGCAGAAGAAGAGTCGCCGTAAGCCGAACCGGAAGCAGACGACCGAGTATCCCTTGAATACACCGCTGCCAAGGCCGGAGCTGCTAGCCATTCTGCAGGCAGCCGATGAGATTATCGCCGCCGGAGGGCGTACGCTTTTGGCCAAGATCCTGAAGGGCTCGAAGGAGACGAAGCTGCTTGAACTCGGCTTGGATCACATTCCCGCCTATGGCTTCTACCGCGAACTGACGATGGAGCAGACCATGGAGAAGGTGGACGTCCTCATTGAGGCCGGTTACCTGAAGACCGAGCTGTCCGGGAAGCTTCCCATGATCGAATTCACCGTCTACGGCTGGACCGTCCGGCGGGAGCGGGCGACGGAGGAGCTGCTGCGGGAGTGGGAGAACTGGCTGGACCAAGGGATCACGCCGGTCAGTATGGAGTATCTGAAGGACCGGAACCGGGGGATGATTCTGATGTTCCTGTTCAAAATCCTTTGTTCCGGTGACCGGAAATACATTCCTTTTTTACAGCAATGGCAGCCCATAGAGTTCAGGAAGGTACAGGCTGAGATCAGGCAGGTAATAGCAGACCTGAATGAGCGCGAACGGCTGGTGGAGATGGAGTGGCATGAGCTGCTGCGGGAACGTGCGCAATCACTGATTGTACGTTCGCGCGATCCCGTTATACTTGTGTGTCAGGAATGCGACGGTCCGTTTGTATTCGATCACCTTGATTTTAGCTGCTACCGGGCAGATGGCATTTACTTTCCGGAGAAGTGTCCCGATTGCCTGCATCAGGAGGAGTCCTTGCATGAATAGGCTTGAACTGCGAACGAAGGTACGCCATGTGGTCAATGAAATCGTTTCGGAGAAGGGTTTCGTAAGTCCCCTGGATGTATTCTTGAGGATCGGGAAAATCACTCCTAAGCTCGTAGAAGAGTGGCGCTTCGGAAGAGTGCCATATTTGGAACGTGTGCTTCAGGGCAATCTGTCTCAATTCAGCTTTATCATGTCGCTGCTTCGCGAGAACGCGCGGGAGCTTCATTTGAAGCCGTCTTACACCGCCTATATGAGGTGGGGCAAAGGCCCGAAGCGACCGCTCCGCTTTTCAAAGTCCGGAGATCCCAATGTTGAGAAACATTACGCTACTCATTATGTGCCGGCTAAGCAGGAGGTACCTCGAAATCCATCGTTGACTAGTGGGAATATGCAGCCGAAGGGTGAGTAAGCAACATAATAAGAGGGGGACCTGCTAATGTTCAATACCGAACAAGTCAAAAGCTTTATTCTCCATCCGGAGCCGGCTGTGAGCAATACCGCTTTGAGGTATTTTGCCGACAGTTTCTTGTATGAGCACGATAATACGCTGATGCCGCTTGTGTTACAAAAGCTGAAGCAATGCAAGGATACCGAAGAGGTTCACCTGTTTCATGCTTATAAGTTCCCGCAGACCGAGGAAACGATCCGTGAGCTGCTGGCTTGGTACCAATCTCCTTCCACCCACTATAATACAAGATTTCTGGTGCTGGGAATTTTGAGGAATTGTGATCTTCGGCTATTGGACCCGTTCATGGAGTCTGTACAGGAAATTCCGGAATGGAAAATTAAGGTTGATCAGAAGATTCGCCTCTCAAAGATGACAGACCAGGAGCTGTTGGACGAATTCAGCTTATTTCTGGAGCAGAGTTCAGGGAAATACTGGGATGAGTTCGATAATGTGTACGGGGATGAGCTAGTGAATGAGCTGGCGCTTAGACAATGTCTGGACGCTGATACTGTGCTGGAAAAGCTGCGCGATAACGACCCGGATTCTCCGAGCTACGAAGTCCACTATCTAATCCAACTGGCAGGTCAGATGAAGCTGGAGACGGCTATCCCTGTGCTGTGCAGTTTTTTGGGTACAGATGATGATTTGCTTCCAACCACTTCCGTTGACGCGCTGGCTCAAATAGGCACAGCCGGGGTGATCAAGACGTTAACCGAGCAATATGTCTCTGCTTCACAGGAATTCTTCCGGATATTTGCCGCCGATGTATTCGGAAGAATTAAGCTGCCGGACTCCGAGGAGGCGCTGCTCGCCTTATTGCCGGAAGAACGTGATATTACCAATGCGACTAAACTGGCTGATGACCTTTGCCAATTGGGATCAAGCCAAGGTCTTCCGCTAGTTGAGGCCATGGTGGAGGAAGGCTATGACGAGGGGTACTTGAATCTCACAGAGTCCATCTATGCTTACTGTGTAATTTCTGATACGGCTCACCCGTCACTGCTGCAGTGGAAGAAGAAGCTTGATGCGGAAGAGGCGCGGATGGCCAAGCGCAGGAAAGAAGTAGACCGGATGTCTAGAGTTAAAGCCCCTATAGGAACTTATAACAGACTTAACGGAACTGACAAAACTTATATAAGCCCGGCAAAAGTAGGCCGTAACGACCCCTGCCCCTGCGGAAGCGGGAAGAAGTTCAAGAAATGCTGTGGTGCTAACGCTTAATGGGTGGGACTAGAGCCGGTTCATGTTGAACAAATAGAACGTAGCCACCAGCAGAGCTATCCGGACTGAGGGTACGCTATTCGCCGAAAAAACCAACTTTTCTGTCTTAAACGGACTCAGAGGACGTTAAACTGTTCATTCGAGCAGAAAAAGCGGAGAAACAGGTTACTTAACGGCCTTTGAGTCCGCATGACCCTGCGGACAGGCGGAATCCGCCGGAATAAGGGATCGTCAGTCCGCAAAGTTCGTGCATGGTTCTTATTCCTCCACTACTAAAGAGTGGTGGTTTCTTTGAAGGTTCATTTCCCGCTCAAACAGCGGAGAGGACGGAACGACCCGCGGAAAAGCGATAGCGGTCGCCTTTGTCTCCGGATTTTTACCGAATAGGGAAATAAATAAAATCTGGAGACAACAGCGATTGTAACAACGGTCCGTTCGCGCAGCGTTCACCCAAGCGACAAAAGAACATCCCGCTCAAAATAAAAGGGGGTTCTCATCCTCCGGATGACAAAACAGCCTTCCCGAAGGAAGGCTGTTTCTATGACGTCCCGGAAGGGATACAGCCAAAATTCGGCTGATTGCGAAGTAGTGCTATCGAAGCGTATGCTCCAACGTCCCCTCGCTGACGCGCTGGGTTCTCATCCCTCCGGACGACAAAACAGCCCTCCCGAAGGAAGGCTGTTTCTATGACGTCCCGGAAGGGATACAGCCCATTCGGGCTGATTGCGAAGTAGTGCTAACGAAGCGTATGCTCCAACGTCCCCGGCTGTCGCCAAGGGTTCTCATCCCCCGGACGACAAAACAGCCCTCCCGAAGGAAGGCTGTTTCTATGACGTCCCGGAAGGGATTCGAACCCCCGACCGTGCGCTTAGAAGGCGCATGCTCTATCCAACTGAGCTACCGGGACATGAAGACTGACTGAAAAGCAAGCAAAAATTATGTTATCATACATAGTTAACTTTTTCAACTTGTTTTTTTGAAACCGGGCAGGGATATGCTATAATCTACAATTGATTAAGGTTCAGAAGCGATTACAGTTCGGAGAAAAGGAGGTGCCCTCATGAATCAATTCAATTCCCCCGCCAAAGAGAACATCGTGCTGTTTCCCAAGACCCTGGATTACTACCAGATTCAGCTCACAGTTATGCTGGAGAATGAACGTTACGGGGAAGCGATGGAGCTGTTGCGTTTTTTGCTGCAGTGCCAGGGACAGGAAGAGCGGCACTACGAGGAATGGCGGTCGCTGCTGGAATGGCTGGCGGCGGCCTTCCCCTACGCGGCGCAGGGCGGTGACGGAGATGATGCGCCGGATGCGGAGGATATGGATCTGGGGGAAGAGGACATGGCCCGGATTCTGGCCAGATCCAAGCTGGAGGAGGATGCGGAGTACCCGGATAAGCTGCTGAAGCGGGTGATGAACGAACCGCTGTCTGAAGCGACCGTGCTGGCGCTGGAGCAGCTCTCCTACCTGGAGGGGAGCGGGGTGGATGAAGCGCTGACCGGCTGGCTGCAGCAGGCGGAGGTGCACCCGCTGCTGCAATTCCGCACGCTGCAGACGCTGCGGCGCAGAGGGGCTCAGGGGGCAATCAGGCTGAGCCGGGGCCATGAGGCTGCTGAGGTGGAGATCGAGACCGTGCCGCTGCAGAACGACGAGTTCCCGCCGCAGATCAGCCAGGTGCTGGAACGGGTGGCAGAGCAGGCGGAGGTGCATGAGCCGACGCTGTATTATTTTGCCCAGGAGCTGTGGGGGCAGTTCGTCATGTCCATCTACGGGACGGCGGATTACCGCAAGCTGCTGGATGGGGAGTATTCGGAGCTGGATATTTGGGCGGGGGCCCTGCACCAGATGGTGTCGGAGAGCCTGAACGGGAACCGCAAAGAAGAGGAAACACGGGGTATGTACGGCATCACCGATAGCATGCGCTTCCAATTTGAGGGGGCCTACCGTTCGCTCAGGGGATTCGTGAAGAGTTCTCTACTTGATAAATAAAGTAATGTTGTATATAATATAGTGGTTATTCTGTGCGTGAAATGTTGGACTATTTAAGTAAACATGTAACCTATTTTTGGAGGGAAAAGTATATTATGAAAGCAACTTGGGAAAAGATAGAGAAGAACCTCGGAGTTCTTGAAGTCGAAGTAGAAGCAGACCGCGTAGCTGCAGCACTCGACAAAGCCTTTAATAAAGTGGTAAAGAAAGCAAACGTACCTGGATTCCGTAAAGGTAAAGTACCGCGGCCGATTTTTGAATCCCGTTTCGGTGTTGAAAGCCTGTATCAGGATGCTATCGACATTCTTCTTCCTGAAGCTTACGGCGAAGCCGTTGAACAGACTGACATCTTCCCTGTAGACCGTCCTGAAGTGGACATCGAGCAATTCGCCAAGGGCCAGCCGTTCATCTTCAAAGCGAAGATCACAGTTAAGCCAGAAGTGAAGCTGGGCGAGTACAAAGGTCTGGAAGTTCCAGTACAGAAGGCAGAAGTTACTGACGAAGAGCTGGATGCTGAACTGAAGCGTCTGCAAGAGCGTCACGCTGAGCTTGTTGTCATTGAAGAAGGGGCAGCAGCGAACGGCGACATCACAGTAATTGATTTTGACGGTTCAGTTGATGGCGTTCCATTCGAAGGCGGACAGGCTGAGCGTCATTCCCTGGAGCTGGGCAGCAATTCCTTCATTCCAGGATTCGAAGAGCAGGTAGTGGGCATGTCCACTGGAGACTTCAAGGATGTTGAAGTAACTTTCCCTGAGACTTACCACGCTGCTGAACTCGCAGGCAAAGCTGCTGTATTCAAAGTGAAGCTGCATGAAATCAAGCGCAAACAGCTTCCTGAGCTGGATGATGAATTCGCCAAGGATGTTAGTGAATTCGACACACTGGAAGAATACAAAGCAGACCTGAAAGCACAGCTCGAATCCCGTAAGCAGGAAGAGCTGAAGAGCGTTCGTGAATCCGCGGTAGTTGACGCAGCAGCAGCTAATGCTGAAGTGGAAATTCCTGAAGCCATGATCGCCAGCGAAGTGGAGAACATGGTTCGTGACTTCGATACCCGTCTCCGCCAGCAGGGCATGAACATGGATATGTTCCTCAGCTTCTCGGGCCAGACTCGTGAAGACCTGCAGGGACAAATGAAGGGCGATGCTGAGAAGCGCGTTCGTAACAACCTTGTTCTGGAAGTTATTGCTAAGGAAGAGAAGATCGAAGTGTCGGAAGAAGAAGTTACGCAAGAGCTGGCTACTATGGCTGAAGCTTACAAGCGTACTCCTGAAGAAATCCGCAGCATTCTGGCAGCCAACGGTTCCCTGAGCAGCCTGAACGATGAGATCTCCCTGCGCAAGACCATCGAATTCCTCGTTAGCAACAGCGTGGAAGTTGAAGCTCCGGCAGCACCTGCAGAAGAAGCAGCAGAAGAAGCAAAGGCTGAGTAAGCTTCAATCCTTTACCTAGAACGGCTATCCATTAGCCTCCATAGAGATTTGATAAGGCACGTAAGTTTTTGTTACGTGCCTTATTTTTATCGGGGGCCGGGCGTTTGGTAGTACATATCATGAATCCGTCAATTGGCATTGTCCGTGGAATTGCGTTATAATGGCATGCACATGAGCAATGCGGTTTAGGGGCACAGTGAATAAATGACATCCCGCTTTGAACGTGTTAAAATATTTCTGAAACGGAAAGACTAATCTGTATAGAGAAAAGAGGTTGGTGGCATGAGTCTGGTACCAATGGTTGTGGAAACGACAAGCCGGGGAGAACGCTCATACGATATCTATTCCAGATTGCTCAAGGATCGCATCATCTTCCTGAGCAGTGCGATTGACGATGATGTCGCCAATCTGGTTATTGCGCAGTTGCTGTTCCTGGCAGCAGATGACCCCGAAAAAGACATTCACTTGTACCTCAACTCGCCCGGTGGTTCTGTCACAGCCGGCATGGGTATATATGATACGATGCAATATATCAAACCGGATGTTTCAACGATTTGTGTAGGGATGGCAGCCAGTATGGGATCATTGCTCCTGACAGCCGGAGCGCCCGGCAAGAGATATGCGCTGACCAACAGCGAGGTCATGATTCATCAGCCGCTTGGCGGCGTTCAGGGGCAGGCGTCCGACATCTGGATTCATACCGACTGGATTCTCAAGACCAAGGCGAAGCTGAATCAGATTTATGTAGAGCGCACAGGTCAGCCCCTTGACAAAATCGAACGGGATACAGACCGCGATAACTTCATGAGCGCGGAAGAAGCGAAGGAATACGGGCTCATTGACCAGGTACTCTCTTCACCGATCATATCTTAAAGGGGTGGTAAGATGTTTAAATTTAACGATGAAAAAGGACAACTGAAATGTTCCTTTTGCGGGAAATCACAAGAGCAGGTTCGTAAGCTCGTAGCGGGACCTGGCGTTTATATATGTGACGAATGCATCGAGCTGTGCACGGAGATTGTGGAAGAGGAGCTGGGCCACGAAGAAGAGCTGGATATGAAGGATATTCCGAAACCGAAGGAAATCCGTGATATCTTGGATCAATACGTTATCGGCCAGGAGCAAGCGAAGAAATCGCTCTCCGTCGCTGTATACAATCACTACAAGCGTGTGAACAGCCAGAGCAAGATTGAAGATGTGGAGCTGACGAAGAGCAACATTCTGCTGCTCGGACCTACAGGCTCCGGTAAGACCCTGCTGGCGCAGACGATGGCGAAGATCATCAACGTGCCTTTTGCCATTGCAGATGCCACTTCCCTTACGGAAGCCGGTTATGTGGGTGAAGACGTTGAGAACATTCTCCTGAAGCTGATTCAAGCGGCTGATTATGATGTGGAGAAAGCCGAACGCGGCATTATCTATATAGACGAAATTGACAAGGTAGCGCGTAAATCCGAGAACCCGTCCATTACCCGTGACGTATCCGGTGAAGGCGTTCAGCAGGCGCTGCTGAAGATTCTGGAAGGTACAGTCGCTTCAGTTCCGCCGCAAGGCGGACGCAAGCATCCTCATCAGGAATTCATTCAGATCGATACTACGAACATTCTGTTCATCGTAGGCGGTGCCTTCGACGGCCTGGAGCAGATGATCAAGCGCCGTATCGGCAAAAAAGTCATCGGCTTCAACGCTGCGGTTGAAGGACAGAAGGACCTCAAGGCCGGTGAATACCTGTCCATGGTATTGCCTGAGGATCTGCTGAAGTTCGGTCTTATCCCAGAGTTCGTCGGCCGTCTGCCGGTGATCTCGACCTTGGAGCCGCTTGATGAGAGCACCCTGGTACGTATTCTCTCCGAGCCTAAGAATGCGCTCGTGAAGCAGTATGTGAAGCTGCTGGAGATGGATAATGTAGCTCTGAAGTTCGAACCGCTTGCTCTTGAAGCGATTGCGAAGGAAGCGATCAAGCGCAACACCGGTGCCCGTGGACTGCGTGCCATCATCGAGAGCATTATGCTTGATGTGATGTACGAGGTGCCTTCACGGGATGACATTAAGGATTGTGTCATTACCGAGGAGGTTGTTAAGGAGAAGTCCCTGCCGGAGCTTAGTCTCAAGAAGGATAAGAAAAAAGAAGAAAGCGCGTAAGTCAGGCTTCATTACCCGGCCTGACCCGGCTTAACAATACAGCTCAGGGTCTCCACTTTCTCCCGCAAATCCCGCATGACCTGCGGGAGCGGAGAGGGTGGAGCTTTGATCGTTATGGGGGAGAAAACCATGTTCCTGAGACACCAGACCCGTCCCGTCAATGTTGGCGGAGTGATTATCGGGGGTAACAACGAGGTTGCCATCCAAAGCATGTGTACGACCAAGACCGCTGATGTGGAGGCAACCGTGGCCGAGATTCTGCGGCTGGAGGAAGCCGGCTGTCAGCTCGTGCGGGTAACGGTCAACAATGAAGAAGCGGCAGCAGCGATTAAGGAAATCAAGAAGCAGATTCATATCCCGCTCGTAGCGGATATTCATTTCAATTACAAGCTGGCCCTGCTGGCGATTGAGAACGGCATCGACAAGGTGCGGATCAATCCCGGCAATATCGGACGCCGTGATAAGGTGGAAGCTGTCGTTAAGGCCTGTAAGGAGAAGGGGATACCGATCCGTATCGGGGTTAACGCCGGTTCACTGGAGAATCACCTGCTGGAGAAATACGGTTATCCTACACCGGAGGCTATGGTGGAGAGTGCCTTGTACCATATCGGCATTCTGGAGGAGCTGGACTTCCACGATATCATCGTATCGCTGAAGGCGTCCGATGTGCCAATGGCCATCGAAGCCTACCGCAAGGCAGCGGAGGTCATTCCTTATCCGCTGCATCTGGGGATTACCGAGTCCGGTACTCTGTTCGCCGGAACAGTGAAAAGCTCCGCCGGGATCGGCGCGCTGCTCTCCATGGGCATCGGCAGTACAGTGCGGATCTCCCTGAGTGCTGATCCGGTAGAGGAAGTGAAGGTGGCCCGTGAGCTGCTGAAGACCTTCGGTCTGATCTCGAATGCGGCAACTCTGATCTCCTGCCCGACCTGCGGACGCCTGGATATTGACCTCTTCTCGATTGCGAACGAAGTGGAGGAGTACATCTCCAAGCTGAAGGTGCCGATTAAGGTATCCGTCCTCGGCTGTGCGGTGAATGGTCCGGGGGAAGCCAGAGAAGCGGACATCGGCATCGCCGGTGCGCGCGGAGAAGGGCTGTTGTTCCGTTACGGCAAGATGATCCGCAAGGTGCCTGAGGCGGAGCTGGTCTCCGAGCTGAAGAAGGAGATTGACATTATTGTGGAGCATTTCGAGGCGACCGGCGAGATTCCCGGCCGTAGTCATGCCGGACTGGCTCCGGCCGCTGCGCTCAGCAATTCGGAGAACGGGAATTAACAGAACGCCCCGTTCGTTACGAACCCTGTCCTAATTATAATTATGTCCATGTACCTGAAGTGCCCCGCTGCAGAAGTCTGTCCAATCAGACGTTTGCACCGGGGCGTTTTTTTATGCGAATCTTACGTATAGTCTTCTTCAACAAAGTTAGCATATAGAGCAGTAAGGGAAGAATCACCAAGAAGATGAACGCGAAATTCCCCCATACTTTTGCAATGATTTCATTAACATAAACGGTATTGATATAAGTATTCCAAGCGATGATGATGAACAATACAGCCAGGGGATAGATGAGATAGTCCTGCTTCCGCAGATGGAAGACGGATTGCAGCCCCTTCAGAATGGAGAAGTAGAGCAACGAGATTTTGATGAAAAAGGTCAGTACCCAAATGGTGATCAGAATGCCTTCGACCCGCTGCAGAATATTTCCGATATTGATCGTTTTGGCCAGTGCATAGGCGGGGAAGGTGCTGTTCTCCGTCTGTTCAATCCCGAGAATGAGCAAGCTGAGCAGCACGATGATGCTAAGGACCATGCCGCCTGTGAACGTGCCCAGCAGAAAGGCCCGCTCCCCGCTTTTTGGCTTCCTGACGAGTGGCAGGAAGGTCATCAGCACGATGAGTTCCTGAAACACAGCGGATTGATAGCCGCCAAGGAGGATAGGAGGTAACCCCCCTTCCAGGACCGGCTTGATATGATTCCATTCGATTTTGGGAATCAGGGCCAGCACCAGAATCAGGAACAGGAACAGCACCCAGGGGAATAATAATTCGCATACTCTGGCAAATACGACAACCCCTGAACTGACACTCACTATGGCAGCGATCAGGAAGATAATCTGGACCGCTTCAATTGGTGTTTCGGGCAGAATCTCACTGGTGATGAAGAAGCCGAGGTCGCCCAGCAGCGTACCGGTGAGAATCATGAAATAGAACAGATACAGTAGCGAGACAATTTTGCCAACCCATTTGCCGAAACCCGCTTCGAGTATTTCATAGAGATCTCTGCCGGGATACAGGCGGGCAACCGCGAGATACAGGATGACCATAATCAGATTAATCAGGAGGCTGCAAAGAGCAGCGACCCAGGCATCTTCTCTTGCAGTATGTGCTAATCCGCTTGGGATGATCAGAATGGAGGTTCCGATGGTGAGTCCGAAGGTCATGATATAGAACTGCCGTAAGGAAATACCCGAACGATTCTTCACAGGTGGTTCACTCCCTCGCTCATGAAAGTTATTTCAGGACAGAAGCTGCATGATACTGCGTACCCAGTCGAGCGGCCTGAACTGAGGCAAGTCTGCCATGTCCAGTAAGGTTGCCGCAACCGTAAGACTCCAGAGACTATAGAAGGCGGCTGCATCCCGCAGTGACCGTAGCCTAATTACGGCAGGTGTCTTCAGGATCAATACCAGTAACAGAAAGAACAGCAGAATCAGATTCCAAGTCATTTTTCCTCTATCTCCTGTTTCAAAGGTTGGATGATCGAACCGATGCGCTGAATCACTATCTTGGAGCGTACATTTACCTTGACGGTTCTGAAGCTGTCCTCCCAATTCTCGCGGTACGTTCGCCACAGACGGGGATACTTCCGGTGCAGGGCTTCGCCGAACCCGAAGATGTCAGCGCCGTATTTCTGCTGGACCTCCCGGATATTTTGCGTGAGGCTGAGGTCATAATCCTGCTCCAGATTCCTCTGAATATCTTCGATGCTGGCCGGATTATTCAGATTAAGCTTGCCTTGAATCGTGGTGAGATTGGCTTCAATATTTAGCCTTACCGTAAATTCAGGCTTGCCCTGTGCATCTAGCCGGACGTCCAGATTGCTGTCTGAACGGGTTATTATGAAGCCTGCAAGTCCGCCTCCGGGACTGTGTTCATTGCTAACTGTGGAGTCTACTTCATCCAGGACATAATTGACCGTTTTGCTGCCAGGTTCGTCCAGCCAGCCAACCAGCTTGTCTTTTTTGAACACTGCGATTCCCGCATGCTCGATCATGGTCTTCGGGCTGATCGTATCCACATTATTCACGGACCCTCCATTCTGCCTGTCTCCATTCAGTTGCACACCGGACATCACCGGGTTGGAGCCGCCGCGCTCCAGCTCGGTAATGAACTGCTGGAGAGTCACTTTCCCGGTGGCTGCCCATTTTTTATGCGAGACCAGAATCGAAGAATACAGGGAGTTCGCCGGAATATGCTCGAATGGGGTGATGATTTCCAGTATCTTGGAGGCCCTGGATTCCTTCGCCACCAGCAGGAAGAAATCCGTACGCAGCTCATGGTTGCGAGAGATGAAGTCCAGCACATCGCTGACTCCCCTGCGGGCCAAGGCCTCTCCGATGACTAACACGCGGATGTGGGCCAGATAGAGCATACGCGGAGTCATGCTCAACATACGCTGCAACGCATCGGGAACAGTTCTGCCAATGGCCTGATAAGTCACCACAGGCACCCCCCCGGAGCTGCCTCCCTTCTGGTTGCCCGCCTCCCCGGGATTCATCACCTGAACAGTGACGGCATAGCCGCCCGGATCGAGATCAATGCCGAGTGCCATGACGAGCGCCAGATCATTCAGCTCTTTGCGGCTCCAGCATCCGGTGAGCAAGGTAAGGCTGATGATCAGAAGGATACACAGGAATTTTCTCCACATGGCCAGCAGTCCTTTCGTTGAAGAGAGTTCATGTCGCCCTGCTAATTCTGCCCAAAATACTTCTTCATGGTGCGCCGGGATAAGCGGATGAACGTATCTTTCTGGCTCTGCCGGCGCATGGGGGCAAAAGAGGTCATGTAAGGGATGCCCATAGATTCAAGGCTGCACAGATGCAATCCCAGAATAATCAAGGCAATGATGATTCCGAATAGACCGAAGGAAGCGGCAATAACCATCAGGACAAACCGCAGCATCCGCACGGAAATTCCCACATTGAAGGCAGGCAAGGTGAAATTGGCGATGGCTGTAATGGATACGACGATAACCATGGCCGCCGAGACAAGCCCTGCATCGACCGCCGCTTGACCAATCACCAGCGTTCCGACGATGGACACCGACTGGCCGATCGACTTGGGCAGACGGATGCCGGCCTCGCGCAGAATCTCGAAGGTAATCTCCATGATGAAGGCTTCAAGGAAGGCCGGAAAAGGAATCCCCTCGCGCTGCCCGATCAGACTGATCAGCAGGGTGGTCGGAATCATCTCCTGGTGGAAGGTAGTGATCGCTATATAGAAGGAGGGAGTCAACAGTGCGATGGCAAAGCAGAAGAAGCGGAGCATCCGGACCAGAGTGGCAAAATCACTCCGCTGGTAATAATCCTCACTGGACTGGAAGAACTGCACTAATAGCGCTGGAACCACCAGGATAAACGGGGTGCCCTCCACCAGAATGGCGATCCGGCCTTCCAGCAGTGCGGATGCGGCCGAATCCGGCCGCTCCGTATTATAGACAGTCGGAAAGGGGCTGTAGCGCTGGTCCTGAATCATCTCCTCGATATAGTTACTCTCCAGCACACTGTCGAGCTTAGCGGCATCCAGCCGCCTGCGCAGCTCCTGCAGCACTTCGGGATCGGCATTGCCTTCAATATACATCACTGCGACATTGGTCTGGGTCTGCTCTCCAAGCTTCCGCTGTTCAATACGCAGCTTGGGGTTCTGGATACGCCGGCGGATCAGCGCCGTGTTCTCCCGCAGGGATTCGGTGAAGCCTTCACGCGGCCCTCTTACTACAGATTGGGATACCGCGTCTTCCACTGAACGCTGCTTCAGCGCTTCTGTACCGGCAGACAGCGCCACCCTGCTCCCTTCAATGAAGAGAATGGTGTTGCCGGACAGAATTTCATTCTCAGCTTCTGTATAGTTGCAGATCTCCCCCACCTTGCCGAGGGTAAGTGTCCGTTCCTGCAGCAGCTTAAGACAGGTCTGCGGATGGAAGTCGTCCATCTCATGGAACAGATTGGCATCCTCGTGGATGGCCTGGATCAACTCCCGCGGCTCCGACAGTCCTTCAATAAATATGATTACAGCGGACAAGGGGCCGAGCGAGATGAACCGGTAGATGATATCTGCGCTTTTGCCCATGCGGGCTTGCATTCCCTCAATCACGGAGGACAGAGATTCCGGCAGCTCCTCCTGCGGCGATTCTGCCTGTTCAAGTGGTGTCATGTGCATTCGCCTCCTGTTGTTCCGTATAGTCTTTCCGATTGTGGGAATCGTATGCAATTGAGGGACAACGAGGGCGGCGCTGGCTCTGTTTTTTTGGCGCAGGCGTTTACTAATGAGTGAAACGGCTATACTACCTAGTAGTAGTTGAATACAGGATAGATAGACGGAAGGATACAGGAGGGTGACCTATGGAACTAAGTATATTGCTGATGGTCGTGCAGCTCTTTTTCGCGCTGGTCATCGGCGTTTATTTTTGGAATCTGCTGCGGGGACAGAAGACGAACAAGACAGCGGTGGACAGGGAATCGCGCAAGGAGCTGGACAAGCTGCGGAAGATGCGGATGATCTCACTGACCAAGCCGCTCTCGGAAAAGACACGCCCCGCCTCCATTGACGATATCGTCGGACAGAAGGACGGGCTGCGCGCCTTGAAGGCCGCGTTATGCAGTGCCAATCCGCAGCATGTTATTATTTACGGGCCGCCGGGTGTAGGCAAGACGGCAGCGGCGCGGGTAGTTATGGAAGAAGCGAAGAAGAATGCGTTATCGCCATTCAAACGCGATGCCAAATTCACCGAGATCGACGCCACTACGGCGCGCTTTGACGAGCGCGGAATTGCCGATCCGCTGATCGGCTCCGTGCATGATCCGATCTATCAGGGAGCGGGGGCCATGGGGGTGGCCGGAGTCCCGCAGCCGAAGCCGGGCGCAGTAACCAAGGCGCATGGCGGCATTCTGTTCCTCGATGAGATTGGCGAGCTGCATCCTATTCAGATGAATAAGCTGCTGAAGGTGCTGGAAGACCGCAAGGTGCTGCTGGAGAGCGCCTATTACAACTCGGAGGACAGCAACACACCAGCGTATATTCATGATATCTTCCAAAATGGCCTGCCTGCCGATTTCCGGCTGGTCGGAGCCACGACACGGTCGCCGGACGAGATCTCGCCGGCGCTGCGTTCGCGCTGCATGGAGATCTATTTCCGTCCGCTGCTGCCGGAGGAGATTGCCGTGATCGGACGGGATGCCGTCCAGAAGATCGGGCTGAAGCCAAGCCCCGAAGCGGTCGAGGTCGTGCAGCAGTACGCTACGAACGGCCGCGAGGCGGTGAATATGATTCAGCTGGCTGCGGGCCTTGCCTTGACCGAAGGCCGGGATACGCTGAGCGCTGCGGAAGTGGAATGGGTCGCCAGCAGCAGCCAGCTGCCGCTGCGGACGGAGCGTAAGATACCATCCGCCCCGCAGGTCGGACTGGTCAACGGCCTTGCCGTCTACGGGCCCGGCATGGGCACACTGCTGGAGATTGAGGTCTCAGCCGCGCCAGCCCTTAACGGGCCGGGCAGGCTGAATATCACCGGGGTAGTCGATGAAGAGGAGACACGCGGAGGCTCCCGGACTGTGCGGCGCAAGAGCATGGCCCGGGGCTCGATTGAGAATGTGCTGACCGTCCTGCGCTCCATGAAGCTGGAGCCGGACAAGTATGACCTGCACATTAACTTCCCCGGCGGGACGCCGATTGACGGGCCGTCCGCCGGGGTGGCTATGGCGGTGGCCATCGTCTCTGCCATCCGGCAGCTGCCGGTGGACAACACGGTGGCGATCACCGGGGAGGTTGGCATCCATGGCCGGGTGAAGCCGGTCGGCGGCGTAGTCGCCAAGGTGGAGGCTGCCTTCCAGGCGGGAGCAACGACTGTGCTGATTCCGAAGGAGAACTGGCAGTCGCTGTTCGCCGATCTCGGCGCGCTGCGGGTGATCCCGGTGGACACGGTGGAGGAAGTCTTCCGCCACCTGTTCGGCACCGACACGGCAGACATCAGAATGCCCGCCGTATCCGGCGAGACCTTCTCTTCAGCGCCTTCACTGTTGAAGGCGGATGCTTCGGGCGAGAGTCTGCCGGGATAGTGGACGGCTGAACATTGTTTACATGAAGGGAAGCCTCCGGAATCTCTACCGGGGGCTTCTTTTTGCCGAAAATTTATAGGTTCCACACGATCCTGAAATAGTAGTTGGATATTCTCCACTTGCTGATGAACGATAGAGCCCTGCTACAATAGGAGTTGGAAAAACAGCACTTAAATCCACCCGTTTCCCCCACAGTTGCTATAACCAACAATATTAGATGCTGTTTTTCCAATTGCTTCAGTCTATCCCTCAGAAACGGGAGAATTAAGACACCTTTTTCCACTTGTTTGTTGATCTTGCTGATATGATATAATTATTAGATCAGTGTGTGGAGATATTAGTCTGCTTGACCGGCTAAAAATATATGTCTCAGGATACGTCTACCCTCTGAAATACTGTGTCAATGGAGATGACGTACATGCACGGAGAGACAAGACTGCCTAGAAACGCCAAGGAAGGTATTTTATTTTTACTCATTATTTCGATCCTATCGGTCAACACCATTGCGCCTGTGATTGTGGGACTGGAACGCGGGTTCAGCAAGGAAGTATATCTGGATACCCTGAAGGTCATTCCCTTCATGTGGATAATCGTCGTTCTGCTGGTGAAGCTGGTTGCCGGACCTCTGGTTGGCATCGTAATGCCGAGATTCATAGGATGCACCGATGGATTTAATGCCAGGGTTCTATTAAATATTGTACTGAATGTCACCGTATTATCCATACTGCTGTCTGTGATCGGGCCCTGGGTCGGCATGAGACGGATAAGTCTGGAGCCCATTAAGAACTTCCTTCACATCTGGCCGAGGAACTTCGGTGTAGCCTTCTGGATTGAACTGCTGGTGGCGCAGCCGATAGCCCGATTTGGTATGAAGCTTCTTCATGCAAGACAGGACCGCAAATCTGAAGGGTTCCAGGTATAGGGTATAACCGGACAGCCTGCTCTGCAAGACCATAATTCTGAAGGACGTCCGCAGGACGTTCTTTCTTTGTATGCAGACGGGCTTCCTCTGAATCCGGCAAACGGCATAGTCCTCTGAAGTTCAGCGAATACTAAAGGGCGACTATGCCAATAACGCCAATTGCGGACACGGGTTGTTGGTGTTTTCATGCGGCTTTTGTTAGAATGAATGCATATGACACTACTTATGAACCATGGGAGGTGCGAAAGCGATGATACAAAATAAATCCAAAGGTCGTCGTTTTCCTTTATTACCGCTTAGAGGTCTTCTTGTATATCCCAGTATGGTTCTGCATCTGGATGTAGGCCGTGAGAAGTCCGTCCGGGCACTAGAGAAAGCTATGGTTGAAGATAATCTTATTCTTCTCTGCTCCCAATCTGAAGTTAATATTGAGGAGCCGGGGCAAGAGGATATATTCCGCGTGGGTACAGTGGCGAATGTGCGGCAGATGCTGAAGCTTCCCAATGGTACGATCCGTGTGCTGGTGGAAGGCGTAGAGCGGGCTGAGATCATTCATTATACGGACAACGAGGAGTACTACGAGGTGATGGCGCGTGAGCTGCCGGAGCAGGAGGATGTGGACCAGGAGAGCGATGCCCTGATGCGCAGCGTACTGAGCCAGTTCGAACACTACATCACTTTATCCAAAAAAGTAACGCCAGAGACACTCGCTGCGGTCTCCGATATCGAAGAGCCTGGGCGGCTGGCGGATGTCATCACCAGTCATCTGGCGCTGAAGATCAAGGACAAACAGGAGATCCTGGAGACCATTGACGTCAGCAAGCGTCTGGAGAAGCTGCTCGATATCCTCAATAATGAGCGCGAAGTACTGGAGCTGGAACGCAAGATCAGCCAGCGTGTGAAGAAGCAGATGGAGAAGACCCAGAAGGAATATTACCTGCGTGAACAGATGAAAGCGATCCAGAAGGAGCTTGGCGAGAAGGAAGGCCGGGCCGGTGAAGCCGATGAGCTGCGCACCCAGATGGAAGAGAAGAATCTGCCGGAGCGGGTGCAGGAGAAGATTCTGAAGGAGATCGACCGTCTGGAGAAAATGCCGGCAAGCTCGGCCGAAGGCAGCGTCATCCGCAACTACGTGGATTGGCTGCTCGGTCTGCCCTGGAGTGAAGCCACGGAAGATGATCTGGATATCCGTAAGGCGGAAGAAGTGCTGGACGCAGACCACTACGGTCTGGAGAAGCCGAAGGAACGGGTACTGGAATACCTGGCCGTGCAGAAGCTGGTCAAGGGTCTGAAGGGGCCGATTCTGTGTCTGGTAGGTCCTCCGGGCGTCGGCAAAACCTCGCTCGCCCGCTCCATCGCCCGCTCCCTGAACCGCAAGTTCGTCCGCATCTCGCTGGGCGGCGTGCGGGATGAAGCCGAGATCCGGGGTCACCGCCGCACGTATGTCGGCGCAATGCCGGGCCGGATCATCCAGGGGATGAAGACGGCAGGCAGCATCAACCCGGTCTTCCTGCTGGATGAGATCGACAAGATGGCAGCGGACTTCCGCGGCGATCCGTCGGCGGCCCTGCTGGAGGTGCTGGACCCGGAACAGAACAATACGTTCAGCGATCACTTCGTAGAGCTGCCGTTCGACCTGTCGAACGTCATGTTCGTCACTACGGCGAATGCCGTGCACAACATTCCGCGTCCGCTGCTGGACCGGATGGAGATGCTGTTCATTCCCGGCTATACGGAGCTGGAGAAGCTGCAGATTGCCAGCCGTTATCTGCTGCCGAAGCAGCGCAAGAGCCATGGCCTTGCGGAAGAGCAGCTGTCCATCGGAGACGATACGCTGCTGAAGATTGTCCGCGAGTACACCCGCGAATCCGGGGTGCGGAATCTGGAGCAGCAGATTGCTGCCCTCTGCCGCAAGGCGGCGAAGCAGATTGTCTCGGAAGAGAAGGAACGCGTCAGCATTCTTCCGGAGGAGATCAAGGATTACTTGGGAGCCTCGAAGTTCCGTTATGGAATGGCTGAGCTGGAGGATCAGATCGGTACCGTTACCGGGCTGGCCTGGACAGAGGTTGGCGGTGATACGCTGCTGATTGAAGTCACGGTGGTTCAGGGCACCGGGAAGCTGACGCTGACCGGACAGCTCGGCGATGTAATGAAGGAGTCGGCGCAGGCCGCCTTCAGCTATACCCGCTCGAAGGCGGAGGAGCTGGGGCTTGCCCCTGATTTTCACGAGAAGAACGATATTCACATCCATATTCCCGAAGGTGCGATTCCCAAGGACGGTCCGTCCGCAGGGATTACAATCGCCACGGCGCTGATCTCCGCGCTCACCAAGCGTTATGTCTCCAAGCATGTGGCCATGACCGGCGAGATCACGCTGCGCGGACGCGTATTGCCGATCGGAGGCCTGAAGGAGAAGTCCCTGGCCGCCCACCGTGCAGGCTACAAGAAGAT
Source organism: Paenibacillus sp. FSL M7-0896 (assembly GCF_037975415.1). Lineage (NCBI taxonomy): Bacteria > Bacillati > Bacillota > Bacilli > Caryophanales > Paenibacillaceae > Paenibacillus > Paenibacillus sp. FSL M7-0896. Next base: position 5,778,797 of record NZ_CP150250.1, on the reverse strand, counting down.
TCTTATGCCGAAGGATAATGAACGCGACCTCAAGGATATTCCTGAGAGTGTCCGTAATGATGTCGAGTTCGTGCCGGTATCCCATATGGACCAGGTGCTGAAGCACGCGCTCGTAGACCATGCAGAAGAAGTTAACACCGGCTCAGATTCAGATACAGAAATAAGCATTGAAGCGCCCAGTAGTGTGCATTAGAAAGGAAGTCTTATGAAAGTTAACAACGCCGAATTTATTATCAGTGCCGTAGGCCCTGACCAATACCCAGTGGATGCCTTGCCGGAGATTGCTCTGGCAGGGCGCTCCAATGTAGGGAAGTCCTCTCTGATCAACCGGATGATTAACCGCAAAAATCTGGCCCGCACCAGTTCTACGCCGGGCAAGACGCAGCATATGAACTATTATCTTGTGAATGAGAGCATGTATTTCGTTGACTTCCCGGGGTATGGCTACGCCAAGGTCTCGAAGACACAGCGCGCCTCCTGGGGCAAAATGGTCGAGAAGTACATGGCGGAGCGCGAGACGCTGAAGATGGTCCTGCTTGTCGTGGATCTGCGCCATCCGCCGACAGCCAATGACAAGATGATGTTTGACTGGCTGAAGCACTACGATCTGCCGCTCTGCGTAGTGGCTACCAAAGCGGACAAAATTCCGAAGACCCGCTGGCCGAAGCATATCAAGGTAATGAAGCAGGAGCTCGGTGTGCTGCCGGGAGACAGCTTCATTGCGTATTCATCAGAGATTGGACTTGGCAAAGACGAATTATGGGAACTTATAGATAGACATACTCTACCCACCGAAGAAGAGCTTCCGGCAGAACCGGATGATCAGGATTCCGGGGATGAACCGCAGCACGAAGCGCCTTCCGAGACTTAAGGGTTTGTCATTAAGAATTGAGGGATGTTTATGGCTCAGCGTCTGGCGATGGAATATGTGAATGCAACGATGCAAATGACCGAATTTCAGCTGAACCAGTTTCTGCTGACCGCTGATACCAGCTATATCAGTCACCGTGTGAAGGTACTAGGCGCGGGCGAACAGGAGATTGTGCTGGAGGAGGCCGGAGGCGAGGAGGTCCATCTGTCTTTTGAACGCAAAGGCGGCATCTATATGGGTTCCTTGTCCTGCAGGGTGGTGAATCCTCATCTGATTAATGCAGTCCGCAAACTATTCTTCATGTATAAGGGCACGGGGACCGTAAACCGGATTTATAAGGATCTTACAATGATGTACTACTATGAAGGCGGCTCGGTGCGCCGGATCTCGGAAGTGAGACCGGGCGGCACCAAGCTGATCTATCAGCATAAATATTCAGTGGCAGAGATGCTGGCTGTCTACAAGCGTCAGACGATAGAATGTGAGATTGAGCAGCTCCGTCAAGAGATTGATAGACTGCTCGATATGCGCAACCGTAGTCAGCAAGAGGCAGTAATTAAGGAAGTCGATGAGAGACTTGCAGAGGCGGCCGTCCGGCTGTTCCGACTGGAAGCATAAATGATATTGTTTTAAAATTTGGCAATCATTTCCTAGTGAAATGGTTGTATTTTTTTGCGAAAACTATACATATCCTCTACGAAAGGACCGATAAACAACATATGATAGATATCCATAGCCACATTCTACCCTTCATGGATGACGGAGCCGCTGATTACGACGCCGCTCTCGCCATGGCGCTTGACGCCCATAACGATGGTATTACAACTGTAGTGGCTACCCCCCACCATGCGAACGGAGTCTATATGAATCCGGCTCCGGAGATTGAAGCGGCGGTGCGGGTGCTGAACGCGAAGCTGCAGGAGGCAGGCAATCCGCTGGTCGTGCTGCCGGGGCAGGAGATCCGGATCTACGGAGAACTGCTCGATGATCTGGAGCGCGGACAACTGCTGACGCTTGCCGGTTCCCGGTATATTTTGCTGGAGATGCCCTCTTCGCGGGTGCCCCGCACGATGGAGGAGACCTGCCATGAGCTGGTCATCCAGGGCATGGTTCCGGTTATCGCCCACCCGGAGCGCAACGCGGAGATTGCTGCCGATCCGTCCAAGCTGCTGCGGTTAATAGAGCTTGGTGCCCTGGGACAGGTTACCGCACAGAGTATGGCCGGCGTATTCGGGAGTAAGCTGCAGAAGCTGTCGCTCGAATTATGCCGCCAGCATGCCGTGCATATTATTGCATCAGATGCGCATGATTCTGTGCACCGTCCCTTTGGATTAAGCGAGGCTTACGGAGTGGTGCGGCGGGAATTGGGAGAAGAATCATTCGACTTTTTTCTACAAAATGCGCGCGACGTGCTTGCAAATAACGAGATTAATCGAGTGAATTCTATTCAATCTAACAGCAAACTTCATAGATTGTTCGGATTTTTTTCTCGCAAAGGGTGACCTTCTGTGTCATTAATGGTAGAATGGGTATTACTGGATTCTTGCACTATTATTAATACAAATACATACCAAGAGGTGGATGACAAGTGACTTTGAAGAAAAAACTAGCAGTATCTACACTAGCAGTAAGCATGGCAGCGGCATCCGTTGCCGGATTCCCGTTCAGCAGCAAGGGGCTGGCTGAACATTTTGGAGTGAGTACAGCTTCCGCAGCATCACAGTCTAATGCAGAATTGAAGGCGAAGGTTGAGAAGATTTATGCTCAGCTTACAGAGACTGAGAGACAAGCCCTTCTTGCTTACGAGCAGGAAGCAGGCAATATCAGCGCTGAAGTTTTCGAACAGATTTTCCAACCAGTACTTTCCAAGCTTGCCTTAGAAGCTGATGATCTTGCAACTGCTCATAAAGCTTTCACAAGCGTATCCAGTGTAGTCTATGATGTGTATGATAAGGATTACACAGCAATTAAGGCTATCCGCTATGATGAGAAGAATGTTGACCTGCTGAAGAGAATTGCAGACAAGGCTGGCGTAAAGAATCTTACAGCTGAAGACTTCACTGAATTCCTGTTCGGCGACAAAGGCGTTGAAGCTGAACTTCGCACATTGATCAGCAGTAAGTCCAAAACTGATTTGATGAATCTGATTCTTAATGCTTCTAGCACTGATGATGCTCTGAATACATTGCTGGATGAAGCTATTACCAAGGTTCTGAATCACAACACAATTGAGGGTGGCCTTACCGTAAGCCAGGTAGTGTACAATCTTAACATTACTCCTGGAGATATTAAGCTCAGTCTCAAGAACCTGAAGGATATCATCCCAACAGCTAAGCCAGCGGTGATGGCTCTTGCTTCAGCTTATGTTAAAGCTTACATCAATGATCCCGTAATTACTGAGCCTAACCCTCCTGGAACTGGCAATGGCGGTGGCGGCAACGGCACAGTAACTGCTCCGGTTACGAACCCTACAGCTACACCAGGTGTATACGATGTATCCAAGCTGGTAACGATTGTGGGCGACAAAGCAACCCTGAAGCTCGTAGATGCTGACGTACTGAAAGCCTTCGATGCACTGGTTGCTGCCAATGCCGGTAAGACAGGTCTTACACTTACCCTGAACCTGGGTACAGTGAACGCGGCAACCGTAGAAGTGCCATTGTCCAAAGCAATCATCGAAGCAGCCAAGGCGAAAGGCATTGCCAACATTGCGATTACTTTCAACGGCTTGACCGTAACGATTCCGGTAGGACAGTTCAGTGAAGCTATTACACTGACTACTTCCACTGTAGCAGATACAACCGTAACTTCCTTGTCCAGCATGAAGCTGGCATCCAGCGTATATGACTTCGAACTGACTGTGGGCGGTGTGGTTACAACCACTTTCAAGGAGCCAATCATCATCAAGCTGCCGCTTAAGAATACAGAAGGCCTTGACCGTGAACTGCTGTCCGTTGCGAAGGTAGTCTACAAAGAATTGCAATACCAGGGCGGTGTTGTAGATGGTGATTACATCACTGAACCACGTGACGGCTTCTCTTCCTACGCTGTACTGGAGAACAAAGTCAGCTTCAAGGATGTTGCAAGTGTTCAGGCTTGGGCTGGAAGACAGATCTCAGTCGTAGCAGCCAAGGGCGCTATTGAAGGCGTAGGCAACGGCAACTTTGCTCCGAAGAACAATGTGACCCGTGCAGAATTCGCCAAGATGCTGATCCGCGCACTGAACCTGGAGAACAACTCCGCGAAGCAGAGCTTCGGTGATGTAAGCTCCACTGCCTGGTATGCTCCTTACGTAGCTGTTGCTGCTGAGAAGGGAATCATTACTGGACGCAGTGCAGCCCAGTTCGATCCTAATGCAACGATTACCCGTGCTGAGATGGCAACGATGATTGCCCGTGCCGTGAAGTCGCAGAAGCCGGAAGCTGCAACGAATGTCAGCTCCCTCAGCAAATTCTCCGATGCAGGCAAGATCGCTGCTTCCCTGAAAGACGGAGTAGCCTTCGCTGCCAGCAACAACCTGGTGATCGGTAACGCCGGCAAGTTTAACCCTAACAACACAGCTACACGTGCTGAAGCTGCAGTTATTATCTACCGTACAATCAACTTCAAGTAAGTAAATAGTATTGTGGAGAGCCTCCTCTCGTCGTATAGAGAGGAGGCACTTTTTTAGGATATAGGGTATAAGAATTTACAGCTTGGAGGGAAATGCACTTGTCAGCACAAGAATTGGATTTGCGCGATTATTTCCAGATTGTCAGGAAGAGACTGTGGATGATTATTAGCATTGTTATCGTGGCTTGTGTTCTTGCCGGGATCTACAGCTTATATATCAAGAATCCTGTCTACGAAGCTTCAACGAAGATCATTGTTAATCAGACGCCTACCCAAGCTACGGCAGCACAGCTGGATCTGAATCAGATCAATACCAACATTCAGCTGATCAATACGTACAAGGAAATTATCAAGACTCCGGCGATCCTCGATGTTGTGGCTAAGAACTACCCGCAGTTCGGGATTACGGCAGAGGAAATGCTGAAGAAGGTTAACGTGAGTTCTGTAAATAATACGCAGGTGATGACACTTGTCGTTCGAGATAATTCATACCAGAGAGCCGCAGAGATCGTGAATGCCATATCACTTGTATTTAAGCAGGAGATTCCGTCCTTGTTCAACGTACAGAATGTGTCCATCCTCAACGAAGCCAAGCTTAATCCGCCAGTTGCACCCGGACCGGTAGAGCCGAATGTGGTCATGAACCTCGCCATTGCTTTTATCGTATCCCTGATGATTGGTCTGGGGATCGCCTTCCTGCTGGAGTATCTCGATGATACGCTGAAGACAGAAGACGACATTAAGAAATACCTTGGACTTCCGACTATAGCTATGATTACCCGGCTGGGCCAGGAAGAAACCAAGACCACCGGGCAGCAGGCTCAGACACAGAGCAGAAAGGCGGGGGAACTCGAGCATGTCACAGCAGCCAAATAAACAACGTCATCTGATCACCGTGACCAACCCGCGTTCGCCGGTATCCGAAGCCTTTCGGGCACTGCGCACGAACATAGATTTCTCCTCTGTAGATGAACAGATCCAAATTATTATGGTCACTTCTTCCGGACCGGAGGAAGGAAAATCAACCGTTACTGCCAACCTGGCCGCTGCGTACGCGCAAGCGGATAAGAAGGTGCTGCTGATCGACGGTGACTTGCGTAAGCCTACAGCGCATAAGACTTTTACACTGAGTAACCGGTATGGGTTGTCCTCCTTGCTCTCGCAGCAGGCGAATCTGTCCGATGTGATTCAGGAATCCGGTGTGAACAACCTGTATCTGATGACATCTGGCCCGATTCCTCCGAATCCCGCTGAGATGATGGCCTCCAACCGGATGAGTGCGGTGCTGCAGGAGCTGCGTCAATTATATGATGTGATTCTGATTGATACTCCGCCGCTATTGGCCGTTACAGATGCACAGATTGTTGCCTCCAAGAGTGATGGCGTAATTATGGTGGTCAGCTACGGTAAGGTGAAGCGCGATATTGCAGCTAAGGCGAAGGCCAATCTGGACCGGGTCGGGGCCAAGATGCTGGGCGTGGTCCTTAACAATGTGAAGCGCAAGGCCAGTGAAGGCTACTACTATTACTACTATGGCAATTGAATTGTTTAATAGATAAAATGTTGTTTTTGGAGGCACTGAAAATGACAGCGAAAACCAGAGTGTTGGTATTATTCATGATCGATGTTGCGATCATATGGTTCAGCATCGTGACGTCCTACCTGTTCCGGTTCTACAATGAGATTCCGCCGGAATATGTGGTACAGATGATCGTGTTCGGCGTAATCTCCACGGTGGCCATCGGGGGAAGCCTGGTCTATTTCGGACTCTACCGCAGAATGTGGCAATATGCCAGTATTAACGAGATTATATCGGTTCTCAAAGCTATTGTAGTAGGAGCGGTGTTATCTTACGCTGCCGCATATCTGATCCTGCCCGAGCGCGTGCCATTCAGCATAGAAGTCCGGTCGATGGAGACGGTTCTGCTGCTGGTGGGAGGCGTCCGCTTCTTCTGGAGAGTCTTCCGAAGTGACCGGAGCAATAATAAGAATACAGAGCTTCATACACTTATTGTCGGGGCCGGAGATTGCGGAATCCTGATTGCCAAAGAACTGACGGGACCTTCTTTCGCGGACACCCGGCTGGTTGGATTCATTGATGACAGCGCCGATAAATATCACTTGTCCATACTGGGTGTACCTGTACTGGGTAACCGTTATGATATTCCGCGGATTGTGAAGGAGAAGGAGATTCACGAGATTATTATCGCGATGCCCTCGGTCTCCAGAACCCAAATATCCGAGATTATTAATCTGGCCAAGGCTACAGGTGCGAAGCTGAAGATTATTCCGGCACTGAATGACCTGATCGCTGGCAAGATCTCTGTCAAGAAGCTCCGCGATGTCAGCGTAGAAGACCTTCTGGGCCGTGAGCCGATTGTTGCAGACATGAACAGTATTCTGGGCTATGTTCATAACAAGACCGTACTGGTTACGGGGGCAGGCGGTTCGATCGGATCCGAGCTATGCCGCCAGATATCCCCTTTTGCACCGGACAAGCTGCTGATTCTGGGACACGGCGAGAACAGTATCTATACGATTGAGATGGAGCTGCGCAAGAGCTTCCCTTACCTGGAGATCGTGACCGTAATTGCTGATATTCAGGACCGCACCCGGTTAATGGATGTATTCCAGAGCTACAAGCCGCAGGTGGTCTTTCATGCAGCAGCACATAAGCACGTTCCTCTGATGGAGCGCAACCCTTCCGAGGCCATCAAGAATAATGTCTTCGGGACCCGCAATGTAGCCGACTGTGCTGACATGTATGGTGCAGAGCGCTTCGTGATGATCTCTTCCGACAAGGCCGTGAACCCGACCAGCGTCATGGGGGCTACGAAGCGGATTGCGGAGATGTATGTACAGAGTCTTAATGTAACAAGTCCTACCAAGTTCTCTGCGGTACGCTTCGGTAACGTATTGGGCAGCCGGGGCAGCGTCATTCCCGCCTTCAAGCAGCAGATTGCAGCCGGTGGACCTGTCACCGTAACGCATCCCGAGATGGTCCGTTACTTCATGACTATTCCCGAGGCTGTTCAACTGGTGATCCAGTCCGGTTCCTTCGCGAATGGCGGAGAAGTCTTTGTTCTGGATATGGGTGAACCGGTTAAGATCCTGACGCTTGCGGAGGATCTTATAACACTGTCGGGTTACGAGCCTTACAAGGACATCGACATCACCTTCTCAGGCGTCCGTGAAGGCGAGAAGCTGTATGAAGAACTGCTGACCGATGAGGAGAACCTGGGTTCCACTCAGCATGACCGGATTTTCATCGGCAGACCTAATGTCATCACCCGGAGCCAGATGGAGCTGGAATTCAAACGGTTAGAACGGGTGATCACCGAAGATGCAGAAGCCATCCGCGAAGTGATTAACCAGATCGTACCGATGCAGCCAGTGATCCAGGCAGCCATTAGCTAATTAGAGATGTGGAGGTACCTGAAGTGAAAAGATGGAAAAAAGTATTGATCTGGACGCTGTCGGTCATCGTGGTGTTAGGGGTTGGCGGACTATTCGCAGCCAATTATGCTGTCGACAAGCTGATGAATTCTATGGCTGGCGGCTTCGATGTGGAAGCTGGCAATACGCCTAGTGTTCCTCAGGGACAAGTGATTGAGCCTGTGGTAGCAGATAGCGACCCGTCTGCAGAGCCAGCAGCTTCCGTTGATCCTTCTTCAACCGCTACACCAGATAGTACGCCTGCTTCCAGTAATGCCGGTGAGCCGGCAGCTGCCAGCACGGACAAGCCTGCAAGCACTCCTGCTCCAACACCTGCGGGTGTGGATGGATTAGCCCATATCTCAACGGACAAGGCCAAGGAAGTTCAAGAGAACGTAACGATCACAGATAAAGCGAATGTGGCAGCAATCGTAGCTAAGCAGCTCAGTGTCTCAGATATCAAGAGATTGCAAGAGTTAGCCCAAGGCGGACTAACAACAGAAGAGAAGCGGGAAGCCCGCAGCATTATCCTCGGCAAGGTCACAGAGGAGCAATATAACGAATTAGCTCAGATTGCCAAGAAGTACGGCGTTAGCCAAGGCAAGACCCGGGATCAGATTCTGGCTGAAGAAGAGAAACTCAAAGCCCAAGAAAAAGGAAGTGAATAGGCATGTTCAAGATCAAGATTCCAGCAGCAGCACTTCTGAGCGTAGCCTTAATGGGCTGTGAGCCCCTGACGGCATCGGCTCCAGTTACTGTAGCGGCGGCTACTCCTGTAGCCACTGCAACAGCAGCACCTATTCCTGTAGCCACTGCAACAGCAGCACCTATCAAAGCATCCAATTCCATCAAAGTACAGAATGTGGATGTGACGATGCTATTCGATGGTGTAGCACTGCAGCCGCCAGCCGGACAACATGTGTTCATGTACAATAACACCACTTATGTCCCTTTGCGCTTCATGTCGTATGCCCTGCAGAAGAGCGTAAGCTGGGATGCCAAAAACCTAAAGGTAACCGTAGCGGAGCCAAGCAGCTCAGAGATGGTAGTCATTAAGGAATACCTGATGAATGCGACTTCCAGTCCTTCTTTTACAGCCAAGAATATTACGCTGAACAACGTTAAGGCAAGTTATGTATTTAACGGGAGTACGAAGGCATTGCCCCAAGGCCAGTCCAGTTATCTGCTGAACGGCTCGATCTATGTCCCTCTAAGATTCTTATCGGAATCTGTAGGAAATTCCATTAGCTGGAATCCGAAAACAAAGACCATTACAGCAAATTCCAAGAACTACGAAGAAAATACGGCTTCTGCGAAACCAACCGACAAGGGTCCTAGCCCATCTGCAAGTGCAACACCGGCACCAGCAGCAACTCCAACAGCTGAATCAGGTGGAGCAGCAGGCGGTTCAGGATCGGCAGGAACAGGGTCCGGTAAGGTTTCTTATGAGAGTATCACTAGTGAGACTGAGGCGAAGTTAAATGCGCTAAAATCACAAAGTACTTCTACTTTGTTTGGAATTGCTTTGGAATATGTGAATGCTACAGATGCTGCAACTAAGCAAAGTATTAAGGCCAAAGGGATAGAGCAACTAGCTTCTTTTAAAGCTTCATTTAACAGTATAATCGCTGACGCTGAACAAAAACTAAACACTAATGGATATAGCACAGCTATTATTGCTCAATATAGAGCTGCCTTTGAGGCTGAACTGGATAATGGAAGAGCTGCAGCTGAGGGTTTGGGGAAATAATAGATTTAAAAAAAGTATCAATATCAGAACAAACATGGTTTACAGTTGTAGGATGCATTCTATTCAACCGTAGCTGTAAACCATAGTATCTCAAGGACAAGGTGAGCGTATGAAGCCTTATATTATCGTCAAACAAACTTTAGATTTCATATTGGCTCTAATTGGAATGCTCCTGTTATGGCCTTTTTTCTTGATTATTGCCGTGGTGATCAAGTCCACATCTAAAGGACCTGTTCTATTCCGGCAAAAGCGGTTAGGCAGGAACAAGAAAGAGTTTTATATTCTCAAGTTCAGAACCATGCGTACAGATACACCAAGCGATATGCCTACACATCTGTTGCAAGACCCAGACTTTTTCATTACCAAAGTGGGCAAATTCCTTAGGAAGACAAGCTTGGATGAGCTTCCTCAGATTATAAATATTCTCAAAGGCGACATGAGCATAGTAGGCCCGCGCCCTGCGCTGTGGAATCAATATGACCTGATCGCGGAGCGAGATAAGTATGGAGCGAATGAGATTAAGCCTGGGCTTACGGGATGGGCGCAGATTAATGGGCGGGATGAACTACCGAATGAAGTGAAGGCTAAGCTTGATGGAGAGTACACACAGAGAATCTCTCTAGGATTGGATCTTAAAGTATTCTGTATGACGATCCTCAGTGTGCTGAAGTCAGATGGGGTTAGAGAAGGCGCAGTGAGCACAGAAGCCCCCCCCAACACCAAAGGAGCCTCGTTATAAATGGAGAAAAAAAGAATTCTTATCACAGGTAAGGGGAGTTATGTAGGTACAAGCTTCATCAACTGGGTAAAGCAATGGCCCGAGCAATACGAAGTTGAAGAGTTGTCAGTACGAGGTGAAGCCTGGAGAGAGCATGATTTCTCAGTTTATGATGTTGTGCTGCACGTAGCTGGTATAGCGCATGTGTCGACTGATCCAAGTATGGAGCAGGAGTACTATAGAGTTAATCGTGATTTAACGATAGAAGTTGCTAGAAAGGCAAAGCAAGAGAAGGTAAAGCAGTTTATTTTTATGAGTAGTATTATTGTGTATGAAGATAATGGTAGGGTTACACTTATCGATAGTGATACCCCAGCGAATCCTAGTAATTTTTATGGGAGGAGTAAACTACAAGCTGAAAAGGGTATACGAGGACTTGAGGAAGAGAAGTTTAAAATAGCAATATTAAGGCCCCCAATGATATATGGAAAAGATTCTAAGGGCAACTATAGGAAAATGGCTCGAATATCAAGAAAAATTCGAGTTTTCCCTGATTTCTATAATAAAAGAAGTATGCTACATATTGATAATTTGTGTGAGTTATTGAGACTTATCATAAATAATGAAGATAAAGGGTTCTTTTATCCCCAAAATAAAGAGTATTCTTCAACAACAGAAATGGTTAGGCTAATATCTCTTGTCCATGGAAACAAAATTCATTTCACAAAGATGTTTAATCCGGTTATGAAAATAACAGTAAAAAAAATAAGCATATTTCGAAAGATATTTGGAGATCTAATTTATGATCAGAAGATTAGTGTTTACAAAGAGAATTATCAAATTAGAACTTTAAAGGAGTCAATCAAGTTATCAGAAATTATAAACAGGAATGAGACATGAAATTGAAAAAGAAAATTCTAGTTATTGCACAATACTTCTTTCCAGAACAATTTAGGATAAATGATATTTGCTCGGAATGGGTGAAAAAGGGTTATGAAGTCACAGTAGTTACTGGTATTCCTAATTATCCTCAAGGTGAATATTATAAAGGTTATGGAATTTTCAAAAAAAGAAAAGAAATATATAACGGTATAAATATTCTGAGGATTCCACTGATTCCCCGTGGTAAAAGTTCGATTATGTTAATGATGAACTATCTCTCTTTTGTTATATCAGGCTTCTTTTGGAGTGTTTTTACTAGAATTAAAGCAGATTATGTTTTTATTTATGAAGTATCGCCAATGACTCAAGCATTACCTGGTGTTTGGTATGCGAAAAGAATAAAAATACCCTGTTATTTGTACGTTACAGATTTATGGCCAGAGAATGTTGAGATTGTGGCTGGGATTAAAAATCAACGTATTCTAAAAAGTATAGGTATTATGGTTGATTATATATATAAACGTTGCAATAGAATTTTCACCTCTTCTGAAAGTTTTATAGAGGCTATATCCGAACGAGGTATAGAAAATAATAAAATAGAATTTTGGCCTCAGTACGCTGAGGATTTTTATGTCCCAATAAATAATGGAAATGTTCATGTAAGTGAAATACCACAGGATGGAAAATTTAATATAATCTTTGCTGGGAATATTGGTGTTGCTCAGGGGTTAGATGTATTGGCTGATACTGCTCTAAAACTTAAAGAGGTAGGTGCAAAAGTTAGATTTAATATTGTGGGTGAAGGACGATACAAAGAAACTTTAATTAATTTGGTAAAAGAGTATGGTGTCGATAATATGTTCAATTTTATTGACAAACAACCTAGTTTACTTATACCTGATTTTATGTCCGTTTGTGATGCCACTTTGATATGTCTTTCCAGAAGTAAAGTATTCTCTATAACGTTGCCCGCTAAAACTCAATCTTGTCTCGCTTGTGGAATTCCGATATTAGTTTCTGCAGATGGAGAAATTCAAAAAGTTATAAGTGAAGCCGAGGCAGGTTTTTGTAGCAATGCTGGAGACGCTGGTGGTTTAGCTGAAAACATATTAAGGATGGTATCGTCTACAAAGGGTGATCGTGAGGATATGGCTCAAAATGCTCTACGATATTATCATACTCACTTTAACAAAGAAAAGCTTTTGAATCGAATGGATTTTTGGTTAAACTAATTAAAGTTGATTGGAGATAATGTGAATGTTTACGGATAAAACTTTATTAATAACTGGTGGTACTGGATCATTCGGAAATGCAGTTATGAGAAGATTTTTAGATACAAATGTTCAAGAAATTAGAATATTTTCACGAGATGAAAAAAAACAGGATGATATGCGGAAACTATATAGAAATGAAAAGTTGAAGTTTTATATTGGTGATGTTCGAGATTTAGCGAGCGTTAAAAATGCTATGCATGATGTAGATTATGTATTTCATGCAGCAGCTCTAAAGCAAGTACCATCGTGTGAATTTTTTCCGCTAGAAGCTGTGAAAACTAATGTAATTGGAACAGATAATGTTATAACTGGTGCCATTGAGATGGGGGTAAGGAAAGTCATATGTTTATCAACTGATAAAGCAGCCTACCCAATAAATGCAATGGGGATTTCAAAAGCAATGATGGAGAAAGTGTTTGTGGCTAAATCTAATACTGTTAGCCCTGATAAAACATTAATCTGTGGAACGCGTTATGGTAATGTAATGGCGTCTAGAGGTTCAGTGATTCCACTTTTTGTCGATCAAATTAAGAGTGGTGAACCGTTAACTATTACTGATCCTAATATGACTAGATTCCTCATGAGTCTAGAGGAAGCTGTTGAACTCGTTGTATTTGCTTTTCAGAACGCAGAAACAGGGGACATAATGGTGCAAAAATCTCCGGCTTCAACTATTAGAGATCTAGCACAAGCACTAGTTGAATTGTTTAATGTGAATAATGAAATAAAGATTATAGGCACACGTCATGGAGAAAAATTATACGAAACTCTTCTTACTAAGGAAGAGCATGTAGTGGCAGAAGATCTTGGAGGATTTTATAGAGTTCCCGCGGACAAAAGGGATCTTAATTATGATAAGTATTTTGTTGAAGGGAATAAGCAAATTCATCAAGTTGAGGATTACAACTCACATAACACTGAAAGGCTTGGAGTTACTGAGATCAAAAATAAATTAATGGAACTTGAATATATTCAAAATGAATTAAGAACTTGGAAAGGGAAATTCTAATGAAAGTACTTGTTCTTGGAGCAGCCGGTATGGCAGGACATACAATTTCGCTCTTTTTCAAAGAAAAAGGGCATGTGGTAACTGGTTTTAGTAGAAATGAAATTGGATATTGTGATGAAAATATTAATGGTGATATAACTGATTTTAGTTATCTCAATAGGGTAGTAGAGGAAGGGAACTACGATGCAATTATAAATGCTATTGGTATCTTAAATAAAGATGCCGAAGACAACAAAGATTTGGCAGTTCTTATAAATAGTTATTTGCCGCATTATTTGGTGAATGCAACAAAAAATATGAGCACTAAAGTTATTCAAATGAGTACTGATTGTGTGTTTTCCGGAAAAAAGGGTGGGTATATAGAAAATTCTTTTAGAGACGGTGAAACTTTCTACGATAGATCAAAGGCATTAGGTGAGCTTGAGAATAATAAGGATCTAACTTTTAGAAATTCAATAATTGGACCAGATCGAAATATGAATGGAATTGGTCTATTTAATTGGTTTATGAAGCAAGAGGGAGAAGTTAATGGGTTTACTAAAGCCATATGGACTGGAGTAACAACGTTAACTTTAGCTAAAGCAATGGAGAGAGCTCTCGAAGAAAATTTAACTGGTATATATAATTTAGTTAATAATTGCAACATTAATAAATTTGAATTACTTAAACTGTTCAACCAATATTTCAAAAATGATAGATTAACTATTTTGCAAAGCGATGCAATTTCAGTTGATAAATCTCTTATCAATAATAGAAACGATTTTTCATTTGTGGTCCCCAGTTACGAACAAATGGTTTCTGAGATGAAAGTATGGATTGAAGACCATAAAGATTTATATGCACATTATTTCTGAAAAGAAGGAGACACAAAATGAAAAAATTAAAATTAATGACAATTGTGGGTACACGACCTGAAATCATTAAACTTTCTGAAATCATAAAGAAATGTGATAAATACTTTGAACATATATTAGTACATACAGGTCAAAATTATGATTTTACTCTTAATGAGATTTTTTTCAAAGAATTAGGCTTAAGAGAGCCTGATTTTTATTTGGGAGTTGTTGGAGATAATCTAGGCCAAACTATGGGAAATGTTCTCTCAAAATCTTATGAAATAATGGTTGATCAGGCTCCAGATGCACTATTAGTTTTGGGAGATACTAATTCCTGTTTAAGTGTCATTTCAGCTAAAAGACTCAAAATCCCTATTTTTCATATGGAGGCTGGGAATAGGTGTTTTGATGAGAATCTTCCTGAAGAAATTAATCGGAGAATTGTTGATGTTACAAGTGATGTTAATCTATGTTATTCGGAACATGCAAGAAGATATCTTAATTCTTCTGGAGTACCAAAGGAACGTACTTATGTAGTGGGTTCGCCTATGGCAGAAGTTTTATCAGCTAATATTGCAAATATTAATAAAAGTAATGTTCTTGATATTTTGAAATTGGAAAAGAAAAAATATATTTTACTTTCAGCACATAGAGAAGAAAATATAGATAATGAACAAAATTTCTTTGCATTAATGAATGCTATCAATAAAATGGCTAAGACATATGAAATTCCAGTTGTTTATAGTACACATCCAAGGAGCAAAAACATAATAAATCAAAGAGGATTTAAATTCCATCCATTAGTTAGAACACTTGAACCGTTTGGTTTTTGGGACTACAATTACCTCCAAAAACACTCGTTTTGTGTAGTTTCTGATAGTGGTACACTTCCTGAGGAAGCTTCATTTTTTCAATTCCCAGCAGTATCTGTAAGGACGAGCACAGAAAGACCGGAAGCTCTTGATAAGGGGAATTTTGTTATTGGGAGTATCTCAGTCGAACAAGTACTACAAGCCGTAAATATGTCAGTTACTATGAGTAATAATGGAGATTTTGGAGTTTCTGTACCAGATTATATTGATGAAAATGTTAGCACAAAGATAGTTAAGTTAATTCAAAGTTATACAGGCATCATAAATAAGTTGGTTTGGAGAAAGTGAGAGATTTAGTGTGAATGATAAAATAGATTTTGTGATTATTTGGGTAGATGGAAATGATGATAAGTGGAGAGAAGTTAGATCAAATTACAAATCTGATTTTACTAATGATACTAATGTACATAGATATAGAGATTGGGATAATTTGCAATATTGGTTTAGGGGAGTTGAAAAATTTGCTCCATGGGTGAATAATATTTATTTTGTTACATGGGGGCATCTGCCCTCATGGTTAAATATTAAACATCCCAAGCTTAAAATTGTAAAGCATGAGGATTTTATTCCAAAAGAGTATCTTCCAACATTTAGTGCCAATCCAATTGAACTTAACCTTCATAGGATTGATGGTCTATCTAACAATTTTGTATATTTTAATGATGATATGTTTTTAATTAAAGATGTAAACGAAAATGTGTTTTTTAAAAATAATCTTCCATGTGATTCAGCAATAATGAATGTTCATTGCTACAATATAGAGGAAATGTTTATAATGACACCCTTTAGGAATATTGGGATAATTAATAAACATTTTAAAATGAAAGAAGTTTTAAAAAAGAGTCCTACAAAATGGTTTAATTTTAAATATGGTTTAAATGTACTTCGGAATTTTTATCTCCTACCATGTCCTAGATTTCCAGGACTATTACAGCAACATTTGCCAACTTCGTTTTCAAAAGAAGTTTTTAGTATACTTTGGAACAAGGAGTTTGAAGTACTCCATGAAACATGTAAAAATAAATTTAGACATATGTTAGATGTCAATCAATGGCTCATAAAGGGATGGCAAAATGCAAGCGGACAGTTTTATCCAAGAAAATATAATATCGGGAAGTCTATCGCTGCTTATGATATAAAAGCAGCTTGTGAATTTATTTCTAAACAACAAGGTTCCATGTTATGTCTAAATGATGTCGATATGGACGAAGAAACATTTATAACCTCTAGGGATTTGGTGAAAGCTAGCTTTAATACTATCCTTCCAAAAAAATCTGCTTATGAACTATAGAATTACATCAGGAGGAAATATGAAAAAAGTAGTATATTTTATTCCATCTTTAGGGACTGGTGGGATAGAAAAAATGGTGATTTCCTGGATTGAGAATATAGATAAAAATAAGGTTCAGGTTGATATTGTAACTCAAGGAATAAAAAATAAAAAAGCAAAAAGCTATTTAGAATTACTGGGGTGTAATGTGATTGATATGCCTTTTAGACAAAGGCAAATGGTAAAAAAACTTGCTTTTATGACTAAATTATTTAGATTGAAAAAGTATGACATAGTTCATGTGCACACAAGTGTTGCATTTGATTTTTTAGCACTTGTCATAGCTAAGTATTTTTGTGTAAGACATAGAATAATTCATAGTCATAATACCAATTCATTCTCAAATTCATTTATAAAAAGATTGCTTCAAAGATCCTCAAAGTTCTTTTTGAAAAGATACGCTACAGCTTTTTTTGCCTGTTCAAAAAAGGCTGGATCAGTAATGTTTGGTGATGATTTAATGGGTAAAGTTGTAGTTGTTAAAAATGGAATTGATATTGAAAAATTTAAATTTAACAAAACAATTCGTGAGGAAATAAGGGATAAACACAATTTATCAGAAAAACTTGTATTAGGGCATGTTGGGAGGTTCAATGAACAAAAAAACCACTCATTTGTTATTGATGTTTTTTATGAAATTACAAAAATAAAAAAAAATTCAGTTCTTTTGTTAATTGGTGAAGGTGAACTGTTTGATTTTTGTAGAAACAAAGTTGATAAACTTGATATATCAGATAAAGTTCTTTTTTTAGGTAGTCAAGATAATGTAAACAATTATATGCAAGCAATGGATGGCTTTATTTTCCCTTCGCTTTATGAGGGGTTAGGTATTGTTTTGGTTGAAGCTCAATGCGCTGGATTAGAATGTATAGTATCTAACGAAATTGTAGAAGAGGCAATATTATCTCAAAGAATAGAACAATTCGATTTACAGTTGTCTCCTTCTGACTGGGCTCATAATGTTTTGAAGTTACTTGATAATAATAAAAATAGACAAAATGCATGGGAGGATATTGTTGAAAAACAATTTAGTATTAAAGAAAGCGCGCAATTTTTAGAAGATTATTATTTTAAGTTAAGTTAGATTTATTGGAAGCTTCTATTTTTAATTCAAAGAAATAAATACTATTAGGTGGATATTATGAAAAAAGTAATACATATTATTTCCGCATTAATTTCGATTAATATATTTCTTTTGGGGTTACTACTCATTGATTATGATTTGCTTTTATTAAGCATACTACTCCTTTTAGTGGGAAATCTTTTTTTTGGCTTAACAAATGTAAGATATATCTTGTTTTTTATTTTTAATATTTGTATGTTTGTTTTTTTAATAAGTAGACCTTTTGTATCAATGATGAGAGGGGGCGAGTGGTGGCAGGTTGGGAGTGAACATGCTACTTTAAGTGCTCTAATTAGTTTATATTTATCATTATTTTTTATGTATATTGGAGCTTTTTGTCTTGATAAAATTATCTTAATTAAAACTAATGATTATTCGATGGTTAAAGATTTGCAACCTATAGAGTTAGAACATCCATTTATGAAAAATTTACAGAATATATCAATGATAATATTTTATATTGCGGTTCTGGCCTCTTTTATTGAGGGATGGGAAAAAATAATTTTCATGCAGTCTCATACGTATACTCAATATTATATTAGTTACCAGACTTCACAGAATTTTATTGTTAAGGGCCTAATTCAACTAATGAAACCATCTCTTTGTATTTTTTTAGCAACTATGCCTAATAAAAACAAAGCATTACTCCCACTTTCTTTATTTTTAATTTCTACATTACCCCAATTATTTGTTGGTATGAGATCACCAACAATGCTTGCCTTTGCGTTCATATTTTCTTATTTTTTCTTACGCGATGTTTATAAATTTAAAGAATCGAAAAGATGGATTGGGAAGATTGAAAAATTAGTTATTGTAATAAGTATCCCTTTATTAATGGCATTCTTATATGGGTATAATTACTGGAGGACTGGACGTGCAGTCGAATTATTTGAAGGAAACTTAATTACTAATTTTTTGTATCAACAAGGGATTTCTTTCGATGTGTTGGTTCAGGGTTTTGATGTTATGAACTTATTGCCTGAAAACAAATTCCCTGGATATATGTTCGGTCCCATATATGACAACGTCATTCATAATAGTTTAATTGGTAGACTTTTATTTGATACAGTTTCTATTAATAATCAATCTTTGGATGCATTAGCATTAGGGCATGATATGAAGGCGCATCTTTCATTTGTCCTTATGGGAAATAATTATCTGCAAGGCGCCGGTGTAGGAGTTGTTCATATACTAGAAGTTATACATGATATTGGTTGGATTGGATTGATCTTTTATAATTTGATTCTAGGTGCAGGTATGGTCAAAATGGTGGATTGGTTTGGATTATATAACGAAAATAAGTGGGTTTTAACAACTTTGGTTATATATGCACTGTTACAACTATTTTATACACCGAGATCAGATGCTATCTATATGATAGCTCCAATTTTTAGTCCATACTTTTGGATTTGTGTTTTTGTTTGTTATCTTTTTGCAAAAGCTAAAATGAGTTGGAAGAAAATATAAATTAATCTTTTTACTGGAGGAGTTATGAAAAGTGTTTTAGTAATTCTAGCGGAATTTTATCCATATCCTTCTTCAAATACAAATTGTGTAGAACCTTTTTTATATGGTTTGCTGAATGAAGGTTACGAAGTTGATGTTGTCACAAGAAGACATGACATTAGTTTACCAACTCAAGAATCTTATAATGGGCTTAATATTATCAGGGTTGATGATTATAAGACTATGAATACAGTTGCATTTAGTAAGTTGTTGAAAAATAAAACAAATAAATATTTAAAAATTATTAATAATTCTTTATCCTTTATTTCTAAGGTATTCTTCAGTATCAACTATAGGGACTTATATGGTGAACAAAGATATGCAGGTTGGGATATTAAGGAGGTTATGAATACTTGTATTAATTTAAATGAAACCCAAAAATACAATTTTATTTTGTCAATATCTCATCCAATTATTACTCATAGGATAGCCTATGGGTTAAAAAAGGAATTTAAAACTTCTAAATGGGCTATCTTCGAATTCGATCCATTTGCATACAATGATGATGAGTACGGGAGATTTAATAGAAAGAAAAGAGTCTTGCAAGAAAGTGAGTTGTTTAAGCAATGTGATAAAGTGTTCCTGACGCCCGAACTATTTGAATTTTATAAAGATACACCACTGAATAAATTTTCTGAGAAATTTCATGAGTTTAATTTTCCAAATATGAATGAAATTTCTTTTGAAAGTGAAAAATCTCTACTTAAAAAGCAGGAAGGGAAATATGATGCAGTTTACGGAGGAGCATTGTTAAAAACAATACGGAACCCAGTATTTATGATGAGTTTTTTACAAGAATTAAATGATATTGTTAATGTTACAATTATGTCGAATTCTAGAGTAAGGTTTTTGAAAAAAGAAATAAAAAAAATGTCTTCTTTAAATTTTTATTCAGGCCAAAACAAAGAAATTGCACATGCTACTATGTTAGATTCAGACATATTGGTGAATATAGGCAACACAGTAGTTTTTCAAACACCAGGTAAAATATTTGAATATATGTCTATGGGAAAACCAATAATTCACTTCAGTAAAATCCAAAACGATCCTTCAATTAAGTATCTGAAAAAATATCCATTGCTTTTTATAGTAAATGAAAAAAGTTTGGATATTGAAAAAGAAATAGAAAATTGCAGAAAATTTATTGTTGAAAATAAAGGGAAAAAAATTACATTTGAGGAAGTAATAAAATGTATGCCTGAAATGGATAGCGATTATATTGTAGGGAGTTTTCTTGAACAGATAAGCTCTTTAAATTGAGGATGGAATTTATGGGTAAAAGTAAAATTAGTGTATTTAATGCTATCAGTGCATTAGTATTATCTTTGGTTAATGGAGTATTAGGCTTGGTAGTGACAAGACTTGTCTTATCAAGATTTGGTTCAGAGTTTAATGGTTTAAACTCAGTAGCAACACAAATAATAAATATGATGCTTATAATTGAGGGAGGGATTACTTTAGCTACTAATGTAGCATTGTTAAAACCATATAGAAATCGTGAATTTAAAGCAATTAGTAGCATAATAATAGCAACAGGTAACATATTTAAGAAAATTGGTGTTATTTTTCTTATCCTTGGAGTAGTTGTTACTATAATATATAGTTACATAGTAAGAACATCTTTAGACAATATAATTGTAGTCTTGGTATTATTAATGACATTTGTCCCAGCAGCTATTAATCTTTATTTCACTATGAAATATCGTATTTTAATACAAGCAGAGCAGAAGGAGTACATTATCTCTTCAATAGCTATTTTAACAATCACTTTAGGTCACCTCATTAATATGTTCCTGATTTATTGTGATTTTAATGTTATGTGGGGAGTTAGATTAGTAGTTATGATCTGCTCAATACTTAATAGCGTAATTATTATAGTATATTGTAAGAGGAAATATAGTTTTCTTGACAAAAGTGTCAAGCCAGATTATTTATCTATTAGAGGGACTAAGGATGTATTTATACAGAAAATAACTGGAGCATTTTATAGTACATTGCCTATTATATTTATATCCATATTTTCTGCTTCAGGGACTGCAGCTGCAAGTGTCTATGCTGTTTACAATAGTGTTTTTTTACTAGTTAAAAGTATGTTGTATGCAATAACAAATGCCCCTCGTTTAAGTATGGGGCAAACTATAAGTGAAGATAAGAGTCAAAAGACATACAGTATATATTTGCAATATGAACTAATATCCCTTTTGATTTTAATTTTATTTTTGATCTCTACATCTACTTTGATAACTCCTTTTGTAAATATTTACACTAAAGGTATAAATGATATAAATTATACTGATTATTACATTTCTCTTCTTTTGATAATAATTACATTTTTAGAAATATTACATATTCCGAGTGGGCATATAATTAATATGTCTGGAAATTTTAAAATAAGCAAAATATTTCAAATTATTGCGTGTGGTATATTGTTAACCGTTACAATCGTAGGTTCAATTATTTTTGGGATATATGGGGTTTTATTTGGGGTTTTGTTAACGGCATTATTTTTAGCAATTGCAGAAATATATTATACTCATTGCGTCTTTTTTAAAAAAGGCCTAAAAACCTATTGGAAGATACTATATCCAAATATAATTGTAGGTATAATTTTAATTTCTCTTGAGTTGAATTTCACACTAAATATTGACCATTATTTTGCATTTATGATTAAAGGATTATTATTAATAATAATAAATTTCTTTCTTTTGATTCTTACTAATTTTTTATTTAATAAAAAATTAATGAAACCTATTCTTACAAGAATGAAAGATATAGTTCTTTGATATAAGCAAAAACTATGTTGAATGGAATGAATTCTAGAAAGATTAATTATAAGGTTGCTTATCAGAAGGGGTTTGGATTACTATTCACTATTTAACAAAATGTGGGTTTAATTCGTTGCCGACCGGCTGGGTCATGATAAACGTTATGCGATTGATCCGGCTAAGCTGGAGAGATTGGGCTGGAAGCCTACGTATACGTTCGAGACCGGAATTGCCCAGACCATTCAGTGGTATACGGAGAATGCACAGTGGTGGGAACAGATTCTTAGCGGCGAGTACCGGAATTAGCTTATGAGCCGTAACCTAAATAGAACTAAGATGGGCAAGCGCAGAAAAAGAATTCCCTTTCTGTACTTGCCCCTTCTGCTAATGGTCTTGCTGCTCCTGTGCGCCGGGCGTTTCCTTCCCGTATCGGAGACTCCAAAGCAAGCAGACGTCATCATCATCCTTAGCGGTGGCGGAGGACGGGTGGAGCAAGGGGTTAAGTTGTATCAAAAAGGCTACGCGCCGCAGCTCCTGCTGTCTAACGCTAAAGAGATCACCGGCCCCGCAGGTGACATGCGTGAAACAGCCCTTTCCTTGGGCATCCCGGAATCCGCTATTCTGACGGAAGATGCTGCCGAGAGCACCTACCAGAACGCCCAGCTTACGCTCCCGATCATGAAGCAGCACGGGTTCAAGTCTGCCATTGTGGTCTCTTCTGACTTCCATATGCGGCGGGTGAAGTTTATTTTCGATCATGTGTATAAGAAGTCGGGGATTGAGCTGACTTATATCGGGGCGGACTCGGGCTATAACGCGAAGGCGTGGTGGAGTGACCGGTATAGCCGGGAGACGACTTTTAACGAATATATTAAGATGATTGGCAATGCCTTCGGCTATAATGGCCCGGAAGCGAAGGGTTCGCTGGAGCAGATCAAGCGCTGGTTCCGCAGTGGGTGAAGCAGGGGAACAGTAGGGGCAGCAGCTTTGCAATTGTGATACCAGGACGACAGAGACCTTATGAGTCTACTAGATGTTTCTGCTGAATCATAACGCCGCGAAGCTGGCGGGATTGCCTGTCCGGAATTTGCCGGATATAATAACAGGATTCTAACAAAGAAGACATAGACGACGTTCATATGCAGCAGGTTATCTTTTCGATAACCTGCTCTTTATCTTGATTTACCTTAATTAAATTCTCCACCATCATCTTTATACACCTGACACTACGATATTCAAGGCTTTGATTTTCCCGTTATTAAGCGTGAAGCGGAAATCCAGTGGAATTGGACTGCCTTTGAAATTACCTGAAATGGTGGCGGTGACAACCGTTTCGTCATTTTTCTCCGCACAATTGGTGATTTCAGTCCTACCCGCAGCGTCTCTGTTTGCCTTCACAATGAACTTGCTGATAACTTCGGGACCATGAAATTCTTCTCCATTGTCAACTAATATGGCATCCTCTGCAAAGCAGTTAGCGAGAAGGTCACCGTCAAAGATATCTGAGGCATGATAATAGGCTGCAATAGGCTGCGGCAAAGGAATTGCCCTACTGTTAGAGGAAAGAACATTGTGCAGGCGTGTAATTTTATCCCCTTCCACAGTAAAATGAAAATCAAGATAGAGGGGGTCCGGTAGTCCGGTTTTGTCGTAATTTCCGTCTGATTTTGCGGTAACAACGATCTGCTTGGCATTCTGAACGACATTTATGATTTCTAGTCTTAAGCCTACTTCGAAATAATCGTGGTCGCTCCACTCTTTGATAGCGGTTTTCCCGTGATATTCTTTGCCGGCGTCAAAAACAACGGCATCCTCGGCAAAGATCGAAAGGAAGGCCGCGGGATCATCTGTATTTGTCGCATGAAAATGTTCCTCAACCGGTTGGGGTAATTGAATTTTGTTTATCATAATCATCATTCTCCTTTATAATGTGCGGACAACGCCGCAGTTGATTGTACACTTCTTAATATAAAGGACAAAACCTGACAACAGTCCGTCTGGTTTTGTGTTAATAAATATGTAAATATGACACACGGGTGTCGTGTTTAGAAAGATATACTGTACTTGAATTGAGGTGCTTTAATGCAGATCAGCAGACTTTTCGGCATTGTTTATTACTTACTTGAGAAAAAAGAAACTACGGGGAAAGAGCTTGCCGACCGTTTTGAAGTATCGGTTAGAACAATATATCGCGATATTGAGACATTAAGCAGCGCTGGCATACCTATCTATACGAATCAAGGCAGAGGCGGCGGAATCGTCATTCTTGACAAATTTATACTCAATAAGTCATTACTTTCTGAAAAAGAACAGGATGAAATACTGCTCGCCTTGCAGAATCTATCAGCAGCGCGGTATCCGGAAATTGAGACTATTCTTTTACGATTAAGCAGCCTTTTCAAAAAGAGTGATGTTAATTGGATTGAATTGGACTTCTCACCCTGGGGAAGTGATGAACGAAACAAAGAAAATTTCCATGCACTAAAAATGGTAATTATAAGCAAACATATTATTATATTCGAATATTTTAATACCTCAGGTGTGAAAAGCTTGCGCAGGGTTGAGCCGCTTAAGTTGATTTTTAAGGATAAGGCATGGTATTTGAAAGCGTATTGCTATGATAAAAGAACATACAGAACATTCAAAATATCCCGTATGGCTAATATTGAAATCACTGAAGAGGTTTTTGAGCAAGAGACATCAGTGGAATCTGCGGCTGAAGTGACAGATAATCAAGTTCAGAAATTTATTGATATTCGGTTAAAAATCTCTTCGGCTGGAGCGTATAGAATATATGATGACTTTAGTGAAAAAGAAATAACAAAACATGAAGATGGATCTTTTACTGTTATCGCATCGATGCCCGAAGGAGATTGGCTTTCAAATTACTTTCTCTCTTATGGTCCGATTATTGAAGCGATGGAGCCTCAAAGTCTACGGGATGCTGTTATGAGCAAGATAGAGGTGATGATGGGGAATTTGAATCGAAAGGGTGGACTTACCTTATGAGACTACTAGAGTCTCTATTTTTTTGCCCTCATGGCAAATGGGTTGCCTGTAGTTCACGGATTAGACTAATCTGCAGCAGTCTGCGTTATTGACCATTGGAATAATGTGACATATTATTACAACTATAAAAGAAATTATATTGGATTCCAGTTAGGTGGTGTTTGCGTGGTCCCTACTACTAGAACGATGATTCGCGATCAATTAGCGTTGTATTTGTCGCAGAAGGGAATGCCTATTAATCAATTCTCGGGACAATCCGGAATTAATTCAGGAACGCTCAGCAGGATACTCAGTGGTCACCAGCCCATTGCTATGAACCATCTGGAGCGAATCACCAAGGCGATGGATCTGCCGGAGGATCATTTTTATAGCTTATATGTGGATGAATGTTTCTTTTTCTCGTCACCCACCTGGCGGCGTCTAAGGCCATTTCTTGTGCGCTCCGCTGAGCTTGGCCGTCTGGATTGCGTTGAACAGGTGGTTCAGAATCTGCTGGAGAATCTGGTCTATGCCCCCATGCTGTTTGAAGTGGCTGAAGGCCTATTTCAAGAGGGGCTGTGGCAAGCTGCCGAATTACTCTATAAGAATGTGAGTGCCAGCGAGAAGTATCAGAATTCCGAGAGACTCGCAGTGTGTCAATACCGTCTATTCCGAATCGCCATTGGTAATGACCAGGCGCGGAATTTACAGGCGGCGCATCTCTTCGAAGGTTACCTGGACCGGCTGGATGAAGCGGATCAATTGGACGGCTTGAAGCACTTGGGTCATGTCTATGGTTCATTGGATCGATGGCATAAGGTGGATGAACTCGCGAAGAAGATGCTGCAATTAGCAACTATTCGTTATAATCTCCAGTGGAAGTCAAACCGTAGAGAGAGTAACGAGAGAAAACCTGAGAAACCCCTGTACTTCTATATCCTGTACGCACAGCTTATCCGTTCAAATGTGTGTGAGCAACTAGGAGACTATTCAGCGGCATTAGATTGGGTATCCCTCTATATGGACGGAAGCTGGATAAGGGAAGACGATGAAGAAGTGAAGCGTACTGTGGCTCAATTCCAGGAGTGGGGGCTCGCAAACAGACTGCTTTATCGGGTGATGGCAGGAAAATACGAGGCTCTCTCTGAATATATTGAATTTATCTCCCACCGGCCAGATGAGATATTTACAGCATTATACAGTATTGTCTTGTCGGCTAACCGCTATGGTTGGAATATTGATAATATTCTGGAGCGGTTTGCTGCCTATCTCCCTTACCGGACAAATCTTGCAGAGTATGGGATTAATCATAACCAACAAATCATAACCAACCAGTACTCCCAACTCCTTGCTGAATTAGCAGCCTACTATTTACATAACAAACGCAAAGAAGGAATTAGATTTGTCCTGCAAAGTTTAGAATCGTCTGTTAGAATCAATAACGAGAGCAATGTAATCAAATGTGTCGATCTGTTTGGGCAGCATCGGAATCAAGCAGATGAAGAAGAGAATCAACAATACAGAGTTCAAATTGGAGCATACCTATAAGTCTATGGGTTCGCTAGAGCAGATCATGCG
The DNA here is from genome assembly GCF_037975415.1 of Paenibacillus sp. FSL M7-0896. Taxonomy (NCBI): domain Bacteria; kingdom Bacillati; phylum Bacillota; class Bacilli; order Caryophanales; family Paenibacillaceae; genus Paenibacillus; species Paenibacillus sp. FSL M7-0896. The sequence continues at coordinate 5,752,248 of NZ_CP150250.1, read as the reverse complement.
CTGGTTCCGCAGATAAGGCGATTTTGGGAAATAGGCGGTAACCTTAAGGCTCTCCTTCCACAATGCGACAAACAAACCAGGTATCCCGGTCTATAATTAGGAGCAAATCTATTTATAGTCTGGGAGAAATGGACCATGCCTAATTATTATTTTAGGGAAGTGTGGACACCGTTACGCTTGTTCGGGATCAGATTCTACCGGGATGACCAGGACCGGCTGTGGGTGAAGAAGGGGAAGCAGCGGCGGAAGCTGGTACGGAAAGAGGATAATGAGACGATGGAGACCTGAGGGTCTTCATCTTTTTTTATAGGAAATGCAGGTGTATGATAATTCAGTAGACTAGATAGAGAGAAGGAGTGGCGGATATGTTGCCTAAGGAGAAAGTACATAAGTTAAGAGAGTGGATGGCGGAGCGCGGGATAGAGGCTTGTGTGGTATTAAGCGGGGATGCGCACATCAGTGAGTATGAGGGGGAGCACTGGAAAAGCCGCCGCTGGATTACCGGCTTCACCGGTTCCGCCGGAACGGCTGTGATCACGCTAACGGATGCTGGCTTGTGGACGGATGGCAGGTACTACATTCAGGCGGAGCGGGAGCTGGAAGGCTCGGGCATCCGTCTGTTCCGTATGGCTGAACCGGGCGTCCCGCAATGGGATGAATGGCTGGCAGAGCAATTGCCGCAAGGCGCACGTATGGCGGTAGATGGCAGAACGCTGTCCGTATCCGCTATGAAGGGCTTGCAGGGCAAGCTCGCGGAGAAAGGGATTCAGGCGATTACAGACGTCGACCCGGTAGGGGCGATCTGGACGGACAGACCGGCCATTCCGGCCGAGCCGCTAATGCTGCATGATGAACAGTATGCGGGCCTCAGCCGGGTAGATAAGCTGGAGCAGGTCCGGCAGGCGATGAAGCGTAAGGACGCTGATTATTATGTGCTGTCCGCGCTGGATGATCTGTGCTGGCTGTTCAACATCCGGGGACGGGATATCCCGTTCAATCCGTATGTGACTGCTTTTGCCATAGTAGGGGTACATAACGCAATATTGTTCGCCGGAGGACATAAGGCCACCCCGGAAGATAAGGATACGCTGGCCAGGGATGGAGTGGAGATCAAGGAGTATGAGGACATCCTTCCGTTCCTGCAGGCGCTCCCGGAAGCGGCTTCGGTGCTGTACGATCCGAATAAAACCGGATATAGCCTGGCGGCTGCCATCCCGGAATCCGCTTTTATTATGGAAGCGCCGGGTCTTGTGGTGGCCCTTAAATCGATTAAGAACGAGGTGGAGATCCGTAATATCCGTGATGTCTATTTGAAGGATGCCGTTGCCCTTGTAGGATTGTTCAAATGGCTGCAGGAGACCGTCCCCGTGCGTCCGGTGACAGAGGTGGAAGCAGACCAGAAGGGGCTGGAGCTGCGCCGGCAGCAGCCGTTATTCGCTGAGCTGAGCTTTTCCAGTATCTCTGCCTACGGCGCGAATGCTGCGATGATGCACTACTCGCCGTCCGCCGACCATCCGGTGCTGTTGGAAGCTAAGGGATTGTATCTGCTCGACTCGGGTTCACACTTCTTGAACGGGACGACTGACATTACCCGCACGCTGGTGCTTGGCGCGCTGACGGATGAGGAGAAGAGAGATTTTACACTAGTGCTGAAGTCTGTGATTGCGCTCTCTACGGCCAAGTTCCTCTATGGCTCCACCGGATCTACGCTCGATATTCTTGCCCGTAAGCCGATGTGGGATAATGGCCTGGATTATAAGTGTGGAACCGGACATGGTGTGGGCTATTACTCCAATGTGCATGAAGAGCCGCAGCGGTTCAGCTTCAAGCCGAATGAGGTCCGCCTGGAGCCTGGGATGATTATTACGGTAGAGCCGGGAGTCTATAAGGAAGGCCGTCATGGGATCCGTACGGAGAACACGCTGCTGATTACGGAGGATGTGACTACGGAGTTCGGAAGATTCCTGAAATTTGAAGACCTCTGTTATTTACCGATAGACCTCCGGGCGATTGAGCCGTCTATGCTAAACAGCGAGGAGCTGGATTGGGTGAACCATTATCATGCTGAGGTGTACGATAAGCTGGCTCCGCTGCTGGATGAGGAGCATCGGGCGTGGCTGAAGCGGGAGACGGGGGATTTGGTGTTGTGAGGAATAGCAGAATTGAACGGCGGAGACCTTGGGGTCTTCGTCTTTTTTATATGTTTTTGGAATTTGTTTCAGACAAAATATGACAAAAACCCGGCGTAAAGTTAACTTTCCGGGACCCTGTTAAGGAAGTAATAGACATTTTCGCGAAAAAAATGTAACATCCTTGTTGTGAGTCTTCTGAATAGGATTAACTGGGGAGGGAGTAATAATCTAACTATAAGTTAAAGTGTATGGATTGAACTGGGGAGAAGGAGATGGAATATGTATTCGAAGAAATTAAGAACGGCAGTTTCCATGGTTATGGTCGTATTATTATCGTTTTTAAGTGTGCTTGAGGTATCAGCCGCCCCGTTCAGGGCAGGGGTAGTCTCTAACGACAGGCTCCCGGACGGGACACAAAGGATTACGGTCAATAGTGTAGTAGATGTGACTTATAGCGATCTTAAGGTTCTAAATGAGGTTAAGTTCGTACTTATGAAAGAAGATGCCCAGATAGCCAGTAAGGTGAAGGCGAGAAGTGAAGCCAAGCTGACTGTGCTGGATGCAGTGTATACTTCTATGGAGTACAATTATCTTTCTTTTGAAGGGCTGGCTGCCGGTGAGGAATATTCTCTTCATGCCGAATATACGGGCGAGCAGGGGCTGGTGGTGACACCCCCGCAGAGCATCCGGGTGCCTTCAGCTACGGGGATTGAAATCTCTGTAGAACGGATGACTAAGGATTCCAATACATATGAAAGTGCTACACAATCGGAGATCCGCAGCGATGATAAGAATGTAAGGCTTACCATCCTGAATAATGGTGTTCCGCTTGTGAATGGGTCTGTGGCGGTATGGATGAATTATCAGTCTTACAACTATACCACGGATGCGAACGGACAGATTCAGCTTAGGGATAATCATCAATTATCTATGAATAGTCCGGTAATGTTCGTATTGCTTAAGCAGGGAAGCGAACAGTATGAGGCTAAGCCTATCTATGTAACTGACCGGGAGCAAGCGGGTACATATATGGTGGCTGTCCGTTATCTGGATGCCAAGGGGAAGCTGTTCACTCAGCCGTTCCTGACTAACTCCGGACTCAGTGGAATGGTGAATCAGTTTGCTGTACCGGGATATACGGTGCTGGTATTCAGAACGGGAGAGGTGTCTGGAGACTATAAAGCTTATATAGCCACTGAGGACCGTGAAGCTTACATGTTCCAGCTTCCTGCCTCTTCATTGTACGCAACGGAAGACGGGCTACACAAAGAAATCATCAAAGATGCCAGTGACTACAGCCGGATCAGCTTCCGTGCCTCCTTGGACGGTGAGCCTGTATATGTAGAGAACTATTCTCTCATTGATAATACCAGGTACAAGCAGATTGGCGATGCGAGAGGTGCTAAGCTCTTTTTCGGGCAAAGTATCTATCTTGAGAAGAATAAGGAATATGAATTCACGTCGCTTGCTAGAAATCGTGATACCGGCGTCAATATCTTATTCCGCAATAAAATCACGCCGACTGAAGCAAAACATGAAATATTCTATGATGGACATTCCCGGGATTTCAGCAAGCTGCAACTTCAGATACCGGCTATGGGGATGGGACGTGGTAAAATAAACATCTCTTATCTGAACGAAAGATATAACTATAACCAGATCAGTATGAATCTTGCTGTAGGCGATCATCTGTATGTACCTAAGGGTGAAGAAATTCACCGCTTGACGGCAAACACTACTTTTGGCGGTGCGGATTCTAACAGCAACCCGAATGAACTTGTATTGAGTTCATACTTCACTCCGGTTGACGATGAGTATACGATCCGTGGAGGCAGTACTTATAAGGCCGGAATCAGCTTCCGGGTTCCGGGTTCCAATTATTATGACGAGGCTGAACTCCGCAATCAGGTAGTTCTGGGCGAGAGTGTAGATGTTCTGGTGAAGGTGACAGATGAGTACGAGAATCGTCTTGATCTCAGCAGTAATTATAAGCTGGTCATCACAGATGAGAGCGGTGCAGTGATCTCGGATGACTCTCTGTATTGGTCTACTGAGGAACAGGAAGGCAATCCGCAGCGAATCAACATGCGGAATTGGAAGCCTGCCAAATCAGGCACGTATAAGGTTCAATTATTCCCAAACACCTGGATAAATAATGGTTATGTTCAGGGGGACTTACTGAGTGAGGCTGAGCTGAAGGTTCTGCCGAAGAACGAATTGGATATTGAGATTAGAGGCAATGACGGCAAGCTGGTGGATCTGGTAGACAAGCCATACCTGACCGTTGACCAGGCGCAGAAGGTAACGATTACTGTACGCCAGCATGATACGGGTGCCCAGGGGCAACCGGTGGCAGGAGTGCAGATCCGCCGTTATGAGGAGGTGCTTGGCACCACCGATGAGCAGGGAACGTTCACCATTCCGGCTGACAAGGCTTCTTATATAGGTGAGCTGTATTTTAAGAAGACTGATTATTTAGCTAAAAGTGTGTACGTAGCGATCATTGATCCGCAATCGCAGGCTGTCATCCGTGTACGGGGTCTCGATAAGGCGGAAGGCGGGAACTATGCGGGCGGGATTCCGCTCGATAATGCGAATATCCAGGCTATAGTGAAAAGAAGCGACGGAACTTCTGCTACCGCCTCTTCTTACATTCGCACTCCCGGATCACAGGGATTCCTGGTAGTAGATTCTCCTTCTGCCGTAGATGTTGATTTCATACGCTACAACAGAAGCCATAATGGAGTTGAGTCCAAATATGGTTACTACATGTATGGCTCCATTAACACAGAACCCGGCAAGGATTATTCGCTGGTGCTGGATGCAAGACAAGAGCTTCAGGAAGTCAGCAAGGTTCTATTAGATCAGCCGACAGACGAGCTGTATGTAGTGCGCAGGGATTTGCCAGGAGCTGATTACATTCCTTATGTGATCGACAGTAATCCTGCAGGTGAGAATTATTTCTACGCAACTCAAGGAACCTACAGCATGCTGGCACATACCCGGTCGGACACTTTTGTATACCATGATCAGGTGGTAATCGGTGCAGGAGACAATAGCTTGTCGATGGATGATAGTGCGTCCGCGCTGGCTACGCTGGTGGCGCCTGAATCGGGGACCATCTATGCGGTTAAATATACGACTGCGGGCCAATCGACACTCCAGGGCTATGCGTTCAATGCCAATCAGGTACAAGTTACCCCTGGCGATGTAGTAGTATCTGTAGACCAAATCAAGGGTGCCATCGAATACCAGTACGATATTCATTTCGCACCTGGAACGCTGCAAGCAGGCACACTAACCCAGATTGCGCCACCGGCCTTGAAAGGGCTGGATATTGTAGGGTTGCAGAATGGAAAATTAATCCGGCCCGCAGGTACGACCTTGCTTGAGATTGGACTGGTCGATACGGCAGGCAACTCCATCGGACAAATCAAGAAGCCGCAAATTCTGGTTGCCAATGGCGGATCAAGCAGAGGCAGCAAGAGTCTGTCCCCGGACAAGGCTACCTATGAGCTTCAGGACGAAGCGGGGAAAGTGCTCTCTACAGAGACGATACAAGGCTACCCGCTAATGGCGGTCTCTTATAATTATGCAGATAACAAATTTTTGACGGACGGTACTTATGTGATCAAAGCTTCGATGACTATTGATGGACAGACCTATACCCTGGACAAAAAAGTAATCCTGGAGTCGTCTGGAGGTACTGTGGTTAATCCGGCCCCGAACCCGCCGGGAAGCGATAATGGTGGTAGCGGCGGCAACACCGGTACGAATCCAAATCCTGCACCGGCACCAGGAGGAAGCGGGCCAGGAGCACCTGGACCTGCAGCAACACCGGCTGCTCCCGTTCCGGCTGCGGTAACAGGGAATGACGCGAATGTTCAGCAGCAGAATGACAAGCTGCAAGACTTGCTGAAGAATACTTCCGGCTCTGCAGCAGAGAAAGCCACGGCAGCACAGAATGCGCTGTCCAGCATTGCCGAGTCACTCAAATCGGCTAATACGCCTGCACAAGCTGAACAGAACAGTAAGAGTCTGTCTCAGGCCATGGATACAGCAGCGCAGCTGCTGGGAACTATTCAGGATTCCGCAGAGAAACAGAAGATTGTGAGTTCAATTACTCAATTGATAGGAAGTGCGCCTTATTTACTGAACAAGCTGGATAGCTCCAGCAAGGCAGTAGAGGTTGCCCAGGCCCTTATTAATAATGCGGCTGCGGTGCTGAATAACGCGCAGGGCATCAAGGCTGAAGAGGTTCAGAAGCTGAAGGATGCTGTTATTCATTCCAGCCAGGCCGCGCTTAACAAGGCTGGCGAAGTTACAATTGCCAAAGAAAATGTAACTGTAGAAGGAAATGCCGTCTCTTCACAGCTGGATTCGGGATTCATCAGCGCACATATTGAAACGGCCAAGCAGGCATTAGCATCAGTCGCTGGAGAGCTGACAAGCAAGCTTGGGGCCGGAACAGCTGCTGACCTGAAGCTGAGCCTGACGGTGAAGGTACCTCCGGTGGATAAAGGGGTTCATAAGCTCAACACCACGCTTCCCTCCGAGATTCTTACCCTGGTGCGGGAGAATGATATTGCCGGATTGAAGATTCAAATGGATCAGACGGCATTTACCATTGAGCCGGATACCTTCGGTAAGGTTGAGGCAGGCCAGAAGATTAATCTGGCAGCAGAAGTTGTACAGAATGCTGTGATTAACAAACCCCGTCAGGCAGAACCGCTGGCTAACATCCCAGTGATGGAATTCAGTGCTTCTGTTGACGGCCAGCCGGTGAAGAGCTTCGCTAAGCCGATCGATGTGACCTTTGATGTGTCAGCCATTGATATTTCGAAATATTCGGAGGCGAATCTGGAGAATCTGACCGTGTACGTCCTGAATGAGGAGAGTCTTACCTGGGAAGCGGTTGGGGGTAAATATGATCCTGTTACTCAAACTGTAACTGCGCCGAGAGGACACTTCAGCAAGTACACTGTGATGCTTGGAGCTGCTGTATTCACAGATGTGCCTGCCAGTCACTGGGCAGTGAAAGAGATCAACTACCTGTTGACCAAGGGAGTCCTGGACGAAGGCGGAGCATTTGCTCCATCTGACAAGATTACCCGTGAGCAGTTCGCGGCAATGATCGCCAGAGCTTACGGACTGAATGGTGAGGGAATGGTCTTGCCGTTTAAGGATATCAAGACAACGAATCCTTATGCGGATGAGATTGCTGCAGCTTACGCAGCAGGGATCATTAACGGTAAATCACCGGCAGCTTTTGACCCTGAGGCAACCATCACCCGTGAGGAGATTGCAACGATGCTTGCACGGGCACTTACAACGTATAACGGCAAATCGGCTGTTGCCCAGCCGGAAGCATTGATTGCCTCCTTCACAGATGGAGCCAAAATATCGAAATGGGCGGCATCCAGTGTGGCATTGACCAAGAGTATGCATCTGTTCGAAGGCTTCGGGGATCAGAGCTTCCGTCCTGCCCAGACCGCCAGTAAAGCAGAGGCTGCGGCCTTGATCTACCGGTTATATCAGTTGAAATACTGAATGATATCTAAACTCAAAAAAGCAGCGGTTCTCCCGGTATTGGAGAATCGCTGCTTTGTGTTGTGGTCAAAAGTCTGAGCTGTATAACTACAGGATCACTCCCGCCTCCGCTCAGGAATCACAAAGGATACCGTAGTGCCAACTTCGGGCTGGCTGCGGATGACGAGGCCTTCGCCGTAGAGCTGAGTCAGGCGCCGGTTGGTGTTCAGCAGGCCGATGCCGCGGTGGGCCCGGAAGGTGTCGTCGAGCAGACGGGCCACCTGTTCCCCGCTCATGCCCTTGCCGTTGTCCTCCACTTCGAAGGAGGTGTATCCCTTCTGGCGGTGAATGCGGACCTGGAGCTTGCCTCCGGCTTTGCGGCTCAGCAGGCCGTGTCTGACCGCATTCTCCACCAGCGGCTGTAGGGTGAGCGGAGGAAGCAGCAGCTCGATGCCGGGATCAACCTCCCATTCGATCTGCAGACGTTCCTCGAAGCGGGCCTTCTCAATGAAGAGATAGGATTCTACCAGCTCCAGCTCATGGGATAATCCGACGAGCTGCTGGGAGTTCATATAATCGAAGCTGATGCGCAGGTAGGAGGAGAAGGCTTCTCCGAGATCGCGCATCTTCGGCTGGTCGAATTCACTCAGCGCCATCAGCGCGTTCAGCGTGTTGAACAGGAAGTGCGGCTGAATCTGAGCCTGCAGGTAAGCTGCCTCCATCCGCAGGCTCTGGTTGATGGACTGCTTCAGTCCGGTCAGCGAGCGGACCCGGTACTTCAGCTCCAGCGCGTCCACCGGCTTGGCGACATAATCGTTGGCTCCGGCCAGGAAGCCGGTGTAGATGTCCGCCGGCTGGTTGCGGGCGGTGAGCAGCAGGATCGGCAGCTCCGAGAGGGAGAAGCGCTGCCGGACGATCCGTGTTAATTCATAGCCGGACATATACGGCATCATCACATCGGCGATCAGCAGATCCCACGGCTCGGTGCCAAGCAGCTCCAAGGCTTCCCCGGCGCTGGTGGCGGTGACCAATTGATAATGCTCTGCCGAGAGCATGCTGGAGAGCACCTTCAGATTGACCGGATCATCATCGACAGCTAGGATCAGAGACTTGGCCGACTGAGTGGCGTCCTGTATCTGCGGCGGAGCCGTTAACTCTATAGGGACTGTGAGATTGCGGATATCGGACTGTTGTAATAGCAGCCGGTTCTCCTCAAGCAGCAGTCCCTTCAGATCCGGGTTGTCCGGCTGCCTTGCGGCATCTGTATCCTGACCCGTCCTCTCCCGGGCCCCGGCAGAGGAGGCCAGTGGAAGAGTGAAGGTGAACACGGACCCTTTTCCCGGCTCAGAGTCTAGTGTAAGGTCTCCCCCGTGCAGCTCCGTCAGCTGCTTGCTGATGCTTAAGCCCAGACCGATGCCGCCTCCGTCAATGATGCCTTTGCTGCCCTGTTCATAGGGCGAGAAGATCCGCGCCTGCGTCTCCTTGTCGATCCCTGCCCCGGTATCGGCTACACTAATCCAAGCAAGCTTGCCGTCGTTAACGGCGGAGACGGTGACTGTTCCGGCCTGCGTGTATTTGATGGCATTGTGCAGCAGGTTATACAGAATCTGCACAATCCGCTTCTCATCGCCCCAGACCGGGGGCAATGAAGCGGGCAGCTCATTACGCAGCTGCAGGCGTTTGCCTTCGATCATGAATTCGAACATCCCCAGTACGCCCGAGACCAGTGAACCCATGGCCAGCGGCTCACGCTGCAGCACAATCCGCTTCTCCTGCAGACGGGTCACATCGAGCAGATCGTTAAGCATCAGGGACATCCTGTGGCTGATCGTAATGAGCAGCTCCAGATCCTTAGAGCTCTGTTCGTCCAGCACCTGTTGTTCCTTGGAGGCTACAGTCTGGGCAATGCTGATAATGCCGTGCAGCGGTGTCCGCAGCTCATGGGAGGTATTCGCCAGGAATTCGTCCTTCTTCTGGTCGCTCTCCTTCAGTTGCTGGTTGAGCAGCCGGTTCTCCTCTGCATTGCGGAAGTACCGCTTGAACCAGTAGGAGGAGAAGCCAATAATTGCGGCAATGACATCTATAGGATAATATAGGATACTTCCCTTGGCATTGGATTCCATGGCCCCGCCAATGACGCTGGAGCCGATAGCGGCGGCAGCAAACAGCAGGAAGAAGGAATCCTGCTCCTGCCGCATCACCATCCGGCCGATAGAATAGATGACTCCGGCTACCGGAAACAGGTAGAAGACGGAGAAGAAGGGTCTGGCATAGACCACGTAATGTGCCGGTAAGATCAGAACATAGGCGGTATAGACCAGGAGACCCAGCAGATAGATTTTGAACAGACGGCCGGGGCGCTCGTAGGCAGAGAAGCTGCGCGTCAGCAGTAGCATGAACAGGGACAACGCAGGATAGGCCAGCATTTTGAGCTTCAGTGCCCAGGTATAGTTAATGGGGAACCAAAGCAGGAGAATCGTATCGTTATCGGCTACAATGGTAGTTGCTACTGCCATCAGCAGGAGGAAGAAGAGCAGGAACGCCCGCTGCTTCCGGTTAAAAAAGAATAAAATCCCCGCATACAGCGCATGCAGCAGCATGATCATGAACGCCACCAGCTGGAAGCCGAGTGAATACATCCGCTCGCTATCCACCGCTGCTTGGGAGCCGAAACGGATCGACCTCACAATCCCGCCCTCCAGCGGATGGTCGTAGTTGGCTGCCCGGACGAGGAGAACAATCTCCTGTCTTCCCGGATTCTCGTAGGCTGCGGTGTAAGAGACCGCCTTAGGGATATAGTCCCCGCTATCCGTGGACAGCTTCCCGAAGCTGGTCTCTCTCTGCTCGTTAATATCGATGCTGGAGGTGGCCTGAATCCGCTGAATCCAGAAGCCGTAAGGCTCGGTCTGTGACGGATCTATAAGGATACGCAGCTTGTATGTACCATAGCCCAGAGAGGATTGCTCCCCTTCCGGGAAGCCGCTGCTCCAGTCACCGGGAACCAGGACAACATGCGGTGTGGCCGCAGCAAGTAGGGCGGAATCCTCATAGCCCAGGAGCTGGCCGGGATAGAACTCCCATTCTCCATCCAGCTGGATGGACGGGGAATTCACGAAGTCCCAGCCCCGCATATCCAGCACACCTTGCTGTGCCTCGGGATGCTCAGACGCCGTATTGGCATTGAACCACAGATAGCGCAGACTGATCAGAATGGTTAAGTAGAGAAGCAGCAATAGGGCATGCTTAGGGTTGAATCTGGCTTTTGCCTTCATTAGGTGTGTACTCATCGAGGTTATGTTCATCATACGGTTTCAATTCGACATCTGTGATAGTTATCCTGCTTACCCCCAGATGCCAATTAGCAGAATTCCGCAGAAAATGACGACCGAGCATATCATCCGCCGCAGGCCCTGCCGCTCCTTCAAGAGCAGCACACCGAGGAGCGTAGCGAATATGGTTCCGATCTCTCTCAGCGGGCTGATGTGGGCGAGCGGTGCTTGCTGAAGTGCGAACAGGAACAGCAGATAGGAGCCCGGATTCAGCACGCTGCCCAGCAGGATGGTGAATTTGTTGCGGCGCCACTCTTCAAGCAGCTTCCGCGATCTCAGGACCGCGGGGGTCAGTCCGGCCACGAAGCCGATATTGGTTACCTCAAGCAGCGCCAGCGGCGACATATGCTGAAGGTTCAGCTTATCGACGAACACGTAGCAGGTGGTGCATAATCCTACGCAGAGGGCCATGAGTATCGGTGTGTAGTAGCCTAAGGTGGTGCCGGAGCCGGAGGAAGCCGGGAGGCTTCTTCTTGCGCCGATTCCGCTGAGGACAGCGAAGCCGCCGAGCATGCAGCAGATCCCGATCCAGCCATAGACAGATAAGGATTCCTTCAGAAAAATAACGCCGATCAATGGGATCAGCAGTGTGCTCGTTCCCCGCATCACCGGGTAGATCTGGGACAGGTCGCCCATCTCATAGGTTATGGATAAAAGCCAGGAATATAAGGCCTGCAGCGCCACAGACAGCAGCAGCAGGGCGTAAGCACCGGCGGCCAGCGGCTGTGTCCACAGCTCGATAAGCAGGACCGGCAGCAGCAGCACTGTGGAGACCATCATGATCGACCACAGGAAAATGCTTTTATTCAGGCTTCTTTTGGTGAACATGCTCCACACTGCGTGGCACATTCCGGAAGCCAGCACCAAAAGAATTGGCAGCAGCATGGATAGTCAACCCCTCAGGAAGTAGTTAGTGTTGTGAATCGGCAGCAGAGAGAGGTATATGGGCAGGCTGTTCAGTGCACCGGGAGCCGTCTGCCAGCCGGAGCCAGGTATCGAAGGACGGATGGTCCTGCTCTAGACGGATGACGCGCGCGCCCCGCTTGAGGTTGTCGTGCCCGTAAGTATTATAGCCGGTTGCCCGGCCATAGCTGAGGCGGATGCCATGCAGTGTGCCGGTGAAATCATTGATATGGTCATGTCCGCAAAAGGTGCCTGCCACATCGCCCATCTCTATGAGCGTAGCGAATAACCCTGAATTCAGAACCGGGGCGCAGACCCGTTCATACTTGTGTCCGTAACAGACTTCGGTGTTCCACATCTGGTCATATTCGGGCAGCGGGATATGGAAGAACGCCAGCGCAGGACGCTTCGCTTGACCTTCTCCGGGATTCAGCCGCGCAGACTGCTCTGCCAGCCAATCCATCTGGTTACGCCGGACCCAGCTATACCCGGGAATCTGCTCCAACGGGGAGTAAGCGCCCGTATCCAGCATATAGAGGATGGCTCCCGCATGATTGCCCGCGCCTTCAATCTCCAGGACGTAATTACCTGAACCGGCAAGCTCCGCCGGACCAGCCTCAGCCAGGCAGTGCGGGGACTCCTGAGCAATCTCCATCAGCTCGCTGTAGGTCACTCCGTTCTCTGTGTCGTGGTTGCCGAATACGAACGCCCAAGGCACACCGGAATTCACTACAGCAGCCACTGCATCGCGGAAGGCCTGCTTGGGGTCCTGGCAAGGAAGCTCGCCTTCACGGACCGGGCCCGTATAGATCGTATCCCCTGTGAAAATAACCAGGTCCGGCTGCTCCGCCTTCAGCACCAGCTCCATCAGCTCCCGGGTCTGCTGATCCTCTGCTCTTCCATCCATCCAGTGGAGGTCGGTGAACTGTACGATGGTGAAGGTACCGTCTGGCCGAAATGATAATTTACTGTTCATGCGGGAAATCCCCTCTCTTGTCAATCCGATTATGGGTATGGCAGTAAGGCGTGTGGTGATGTAATAGTGCGGTGTTTGTTGATTCAATGCGTTGTTGATTCATGTTTCTTTGTGTTGTTTTATGTTGATTTTAGGCTCGGATGGTTATTCTGTCAAGCTTCATTTCGTGCTGGTTGTATTCTCTGCAATAGAAATAGCACGAGATTAGGCAAAAGCTCATTCTGCTGTATAAAGTACAATGTGTGTCACACCTGCATGCCTACCAAGGATTTTTCTGTGGCAAGGGGTCCGCATTGACAAGTGGAATTCAGATTCATATACTGGTGAAAACAACATCAATACACTAGAAACAACATTTCAACTAGGGATACCCAACATACATTTGTTTGTACTAAACTAGTAGAGAATCAGAAGTAAACAAGTGATTTCATTCCATAAATATGGTATGGTATGAAGCTGCGTTCGTAGCAAAGCAACAGGGATAAGTGTATTCTGTGCAACTAAAAACAGTGAAACGGGTGGGCTTCCTCTTCTAATTGTAGTTCGTACAACTAAATTTTCCCGGATGGGCGAAAATCCAGATATAGAGGCATTTTAATTGCAGGAACTACAACTAAACGGAGATTTGGCAGCACATAAGGCGATTTAGTTGTACAAATTGCAATTAAGCCTCCCCCTTGCACACTAAACGGGCGCGGTAAACCCTTAGCAAGCCATTAGTTAGTTAAAGAAATTAAAAATACAATCACTATAAAATCTACAACGATGGAGGGAGCTTGGATGTCGCTGACCTATGAAGAACGCAAGCACACGATTCTCGCCCAGCTGGACCTTGAGGGCAAGGTGCAGGTGCATTTTCTCGCGGAGCGGTTCGGGGTGACGACGGAGACGATCCGGCGCGATCTTGACCGGCTGGAGAAGGAAGGCCGGCTGCGCAAGGTGTACGGGGGAGCGGTGCGAATCCGCTCAGAGAATCATGAGCCTACGTTCATGAAGCGCGCCCAGATGCATCTGCCGGGCAAGCAGGCCATCGGCAGGCTGGCAGCTTCACTTATTCAAGATGGCGAGACGGTCATCCTCGATAACGGGACAACGACCCTTGAGATTATGCGCGCGCTTAAGGACCGTACACAGGTGACGGTGATCACGAACTCTGTTCCCGTGCTGAATTGTGCGCTGGAGCAGTTTGCGGGGAGGGTTATTTTTGCCGGGGGTGAGGTGAATGCAGGGTATCAGGCAGCAGTAGGAGGCACCGCCCATGATCTGCTGGGTCAGTTCAAGGTGAATAAGGCGTTCATCTCTGCCGGAGGGATCTCGCTCTCGGAGGGAATCACCGACTACCATCTGGAGGAAGCCCTCATCTCCCGCAAAATGATGGAACGGGCCGAGGAATCCATTCTGGTCGCGGATCATTCCAAATTCGGCATCACTACCTTTGCCCAGATTGCTCCGCTCGAGCATATCTCCATGGTGCTGACGGACAGCGGCTGCTCTGCGGAATGGAAGGATACCTTTGCCCGGCTCGATATCGAGCTGCTGACCGGGGCGTAACGCAGAGCTGTGCAATATCAAGGGGCTGTCCCAAAAGCCATGAAATGGCTGCTTGGGACAGCTTTTTATTTTGGAGTAGGATCAACGTGAGCACTTGGGTGGACGCTGCGCGAACGGACCGTTGTTTGGGTCGCTGTGGTCTCCAGATTTTTTTCATTCCCCTTAGCGGTGAAAATCCGGAGACCAAGGCGACCGCTGCCGCTTTTTCACAATCGTTCCGTCCTCTCCGCTGTTTAAGCGGGAAAAGTTTCTTCAAATCTTTCTAAAATCACAAAAAGAAACCTCTCTTTTGTTAAAATGGAGTTACCACACAACCATTTCAAAGGAGAGGTTTCTTTGTACATTCAATATACCATGGACCAACTTTGCTTGCCAATGGATCTGGAAGAAGATATCCCGGAAAATCACCTCGTTCGCGTCGTGAATGCCGCCGTCAATCGGCTGGACAACGCCATTTTTGACGCGGCCTATCCCGGGGGCGGCCGTGACAGCTACCATCCTAAAATGCTCACCAAAGTCATCATCTACGCTTACACTCAGCGAATCTATTCGTCTCGCCAAATCGCCAAAGCGGTCCGGGAGAACATTCCCTTCATGTGGCTGGCCGGACGGCAGCGACCCGACTTCCGCACGCTGAATCGCTTCCGTTCCCAGCGGATGAGAAAGGTCCTCGAAACGGTATTTACCGCCGTGCTTCAGTTTCTGGCTGACGAAAAATACGTGTCTCTGGAGCATTATTTTGTGGACGGAACTAAGATCGAAGCGAATGCCAATCGCTACACCTTTGTCTGGAGCAAAGCGGTCAGCAAACACAAAGCGAAACTGCAAGATAAGGTACAGGCCCTATTCGCTGACATTGAAGCAGCGGAAGAGCAGGAAGAACAAGAGAATCAGGGCAAAGATCTGGCTGAACTCAGCACGGGTTCGCAAATGGACAGTGAGAAACTCGAACAAGCCGTGCAAAAGCTTGAAGCTCAGCTTGCCGAAAAACCGAAAGACAAGCCCCTAAAAAAGACGGTTGGGAAGTTGCGTAAGGATTTGCTCCCTCGACTGCAGAAGTACGAACAATATCAAAAGCTGCTTGGGGACCGGAACAGTTTCAGCAAGACCGATCCCGAGGCAACGTTTATGCGGATGAAAGAAGATCACATGCGAAATGGCCAACTGAAGCCAGGTTACAATCTACAGATCGGGACCGAAAACCAATTTATTTTAACCTACAGTCTACATCAAAGACCGGGTGACACCCGCTGTTTAGAACCACATCTGGCAAAAACAAAGCAATTCCTCGGAAAACTTCCAAAGACGGTCATTGCAGATGCCGGCTATGGAAGTGAAGAAAACTACGCCTATCTGGAAAAGAGCGAGATACAGGCCGTCGTGAAATACAGCACCTACCACAAAGAAAAGAGTAAAGCCTGGAAAGCCGACGTCGGAAAAATCGAGAACTGGACCTACGACGGATCCGAGGATCGCTGGACGTGTTTAGCTGGACACCCGCTGTATTTCCAACGAGAGAGCAAGGAAACCACAGAGAGTGGATACGAAATTAAGAAGCGTCATTACCAAAGTCAAAGCTGCGGAGGTTGTCCGCTAAAAGAAAACTGCACGAAGGGAAGCGGAAACCGGGAAATCGCAGTCAGTTTGGAGCGGCTTAGATACCAGAAACAGGCGAAAGAAATCCTCCGAAGCGAGGAAGGCTATCTATTGGCCGTACGTCGAATGACGGAGCCGGAAAGTGTATTTGGACAATTAAAAAATAACCGGGGCTTCCGGCGCTTTCTGCTTCGCGGCATGGAAAAAGTGACGCTAGAGGTCGGTTGGCTTTCGCTTGCTCACAACCTGCTGAAGCAAGCAGCGAATGACCAGAAACGCAAGGGAGCAATCCTCCAATAACGGAGAATCGCTCCCTTTCTTACAAATTAATCTTTTAAGAAGGCATGGGATTTTTTCCCACCAGCAGAGTATCTACTTTTGGGACAGCCCCTTTGTTATGACTATGGGTAGGGTCAGCCGATCCAGATCCGCTGCGTGCTATGGTCGCTGGAGTTGGCACCGAGCATAATATCGAAGTCTCCAGGCTCGAACACGAGCTGATCATCCTGGCCGTAGAACATCAGCATGTCTCTGGTGATCTCGAAGGACACCGTCTGCTTCTCATGCGGGGCAAGGGTAATCTGCTTGAAGCCCTTCAGCTCTTTGCCGGGACGGACCACACTTGCGGTAACATCGCGGATATAGAGCTGAACGGTCTCCTTGCCGGTAACCTCCGAGGTGTTCTCCACCTGGATGGAGGCAAGCGCCTTGCCGTCTGCCGCAGCTTCTACCGTAAAGCCGCTGTAGGCAAACGTAGAATAGCTCAGGCCGTAGCCGAAGCAGAACAGCGGATCATTCGGAATATCCAGATAGCGGGTTACATAACGCACATTCGGATACTGGGGATCATAAGGGCGTCCTGTCTGATAAGCGTTATAGTACACCGGAATCTGTCCCACGGAGTAAGGGAAGCTCATAGAGAGGCGTCCGGACGGGTTATAATCGCCGAACAGCACATCTGCAATGGAATTCCCCGACTCCGTGCCGAGGAACCAGGCCTGTACCAGCGCGTCACTTGACTCAAGCACTGGCGCAAGCTCCAGCGGACGGCCGCTGAACACAATGGTGACCACCGGCTTGCCGGTTGCCTTGAGGCGGTGGATCAGCTTCTCCTGATTGGCGGACAGCCGCAGGCTGGCCTTACTGCCGCCTTCCCCGGTATCCTGCTGATTCTCGCCGACTGCGGCCAGAATGACATCGCAGTCCTTCAGCTGCTCGTAAGCCGCTTCGGAAGCATCCTCTACATCGAATACACCCTCCAGCATGCTTCCCAGCTCGCCGGTCATGGCTGTGAGCAGGTCCGCTGCCGGGATTTTGCCCGTGATGCCCGTGTATAGGGAGACCGCAGGGTCTTTCTCGGTACCAGCCCAGCCGCCAAGAACATTGATCGAGGTAGCGAAGGGACCGGCGAGGCCAATCTTCATCCCGCGCTTCAGCGGCAGGACTCCGCCTTCGTTCTTCAGCAGAACGATCGAGCGGGCGCCCATCTCGCGTGCCGCCTGAAGGTGCTCAGGACTTGGCTTATCGGCTTCGTCAGCTACAGGGTCGGCATCCTTGAACGGATTGTCGAACAGGCCGAGGGCATCCTTAAGCTCCAGTACCCGAGTAACCGCTTCGTCGATGAGGCGGAGGTCGAGCAGACCTTCCTGGACCAGCGAGGCAGCGTGGTTCAGATAGTGGGTGGACATCATCTCAATATCAAGTCCCGCTACCAGGCTCTTCAGGGCAGCTTCACGTCCGTCTTGCGCTGCGCCGTGGGGCACCAGCTCGTTCACGGAGTTGAAGTCAGCGATGGTTACGCCATCGAAGCCCCATTCCTCGCGGAGAATACCGCGCAGGAGCTTGCTGTTGCCGCTGGACGGAATGCGGTCAATGGTATTGAACGCAGCCATCACCATAGCGACACCAGCATCTACTGCCGCCTTGTAGGCTGGCAGATAGAACTCGCGGAGTACGCCGGTGGACATGTCCACCGTGTTATATTCACGGCCGCCTTCAGGCGCGCCGTAGCCGGCGAAATGCTTCACGCAGGCAGCGATCCGCCCCGGCTCCTTCAGGTCCTTGCCCTGGTAGCCCCGGACCATGCTCTCAGTCACCCGGGCGTTCAGGTAAGGGTCCTCACCGGAGGTCTCCATGACCCGGCCCCAGCGTGGATCGCGTACGAGGTCGGTCATCGGAGAGAAGGTGAGGTGAATGCCGGCGGCAGCGCTCTCCCGCGCAGCTACTTCAGCGAACTGCTCACAGGCATCAAGATCGAAAGAACAGCCTATGGCGAGCGGAATCGGCAGAATGGTCCGGTAGCCGTGAATGACATCGGCCATGAAGATCAGCGGGATCTTCAAACGGCTGGATTCCAGATGCCGGGTCTGCAGCTCAATGACATTCCGTGCGCCGATGCCGTTCAGAACGCTTCCGATGCTTTTGATTACCTGCGGCTCGATATTAAGTTCTTTGAATGGACCCGTCAAATCCACGGTATCATCCAGACCCCAATAGTATGGACCAAGCTGGGTAAGCTGGGCTAACTTCTCGTCTAGTGTCATATCGTTCACGAGATCCTGGATAAACGGTTTAGTCATGGCTAACTCCTTCGTAAGCGTACTGAAAGTTATTGTGTTACATAGATATGCAGCTGATATGCAGCTCATCGCCGGGCAGGCTCAGCAGGTGATTCTTGGCAATGCTTACCGCGCCCGGGCGGTATGGATTCGGTAGTACCTGACCGGTAACAGCAACGCCTGCTGCCTGCACTTCCGGGGTGCGGGCCTCACCTGCGCTAATGTGATAGACGAAGGTCATCTTCTTGCCGAAGCACTCATAAGTGAAGCGCAGGCCGTCAAGGCTGGCCGGAAGGACCGGATCGATAATCAGCTCTTCTTCACTGAAGCGGATACCCAGAACGGCTGAGATCAGCTGATTAAGATAGATCCCGGGACCGCTGGAGTACAGCCGCCAGCCGCCCTTCACTTCTACGCTGCCGTCACGCAGCTGGTCGAAGTTCTCCTGATAGCTGTAGCGGTCAGGGAAGTCGCCGTCCGAGCTGCTGAAGTACATATTACTCTGGCGCAGCTGGGCATTAGGCACACTCTGCCGGATGTTGATCGGGTTGATCTGGAACAGGCCATCCCAGGCACGCTTCGCTTCGCCCAGCTTGGCGGAAGCTTCAATATAGCGGATATGGGCATGTACATATTGCAGGCTGATCTCACGGCCGACGCTGGCTGCTTGCTCCGCACGGCGGAAGATGGTGCTTACGCCGCCTTCATAGCGGGCAGGACGGTCCATCAGGCGCACGCCGTCCGGGCAGTTCAGGTGCTCGTCGATCAGGCGCAGGTTCTCTGCCGCCTGATCCGGAGTAACCAGCTCCGCAATAATACTGCGGGTCATAGGTAGTAACCGGTAATGAATGCCGGTCTCTGTATCCAGCGGATGAAGCATATAATCAATGCTGCCGTCCTCCTGGAAGTAAGCGAAGCCGGCGATCACGCCGTCTTTGATCAGAAGGGTACGGAACGATTCCTTCATCTCTTCGGCCATAGCTGACAGGCTGGCGGAGAATTCAGGATCGGCAGAAGTCACCTGGGACAGATTGCGGATCACCTGGAAGGCGAGTGCGACCGTCCATGCGCTAACCAGCTTGGTCTTGAGCGCTTCATTGGCAGGCTGCAGGGTGTCATCCCAGTCGCCGCCGGCATAGTTGATCAGAGCTGTGCCCGGTACGAAGCGTTCACGGATTGTCTCTACAGCAGCCTTCACGTGTTCGAGGACTGTCTCGGTCTGCTGGCTTGGCTGAGCATCCGCCAGATGGTGATAACCGATTTTCTCGTTAAGAATCGTGTAGTCTCCGGTAGCCATGATGTAATCGCTGATGCATTTCAGCGGCCAGAGCACGACGTCGCCATGCCATTCATGAGCCTGAACCGGATGCTGGTCGAACATGAACCATTGCGGCCATTCCTTGCTCTCCCACAGCTGATGCGAATAGATCTTCAGCAGAACGTTGCGGGCCAGCTCATAATGCTGGGTCATCAGGAAGTATTCCATCGGCCCTTGACAGACATCGCGTGTACCCCAGGCTGCTCCGCCCGGCTGTTCAAGGCCATGCGGCATGATGAAGTGGGTCATCGCGTTATGGGTGTACCACCATGCGGTCTCATTCAGAATGTCGATCCGTGACTGCTCCGCGCCATCCAGCTCCAGCTGGAAGCCGGAAGTGAACGAAGCGTAGAATTCGTTAAACGCTGCCTGTTCCTTCTCCAGTGTGTAAGGTGCCGCCAGTGGATTAGCATCTGCTGCTGTAAGTCTGCCCTGAATCACAAGCTGGAAGCCGGAGGACTGCGTTACCGACAAGGTGAGCAGAGTGCCGTTGCGCGGTTGTCTGTCGGCAAAGAACATCCGGTCATCGCTGTAGGTATATGCGGTTCCCGGCAGCTGGATATCGAAATGCAGGCCCGGATAAGGAAGCTTCTGAAGTAATGCTTCATCAGGAAGAAGCTGCAGGATGCTGTCCTTCTCTTCCACCCGTACCGGATGCTGGAATTCATGCTCGCCCATGACCAGCTGGTTCGTGATCAGATAATCATAGGATTTGCCCAGCTTCGAATGTACCTGCAGCGCGACATCCGGCTGGCCTGCTGCTGCGATCGAAGTAACGGTCAGTACATCGTCTTCCAGCTGATAATGCCATTTCGCAAAATTCACGCCCATCTCGTAAGCCGCAGGCAGTGTAAGAATCCGGTAAACCCCGTCCATGCGGACATAGATCCGCTGACCGCTATTGCGTTGAATGTTCAGCAGGCCGCGCGGCGTAGAGAGCCCTTTATGGAAAGAGGTATTCCCCACCACGGTCTGACCGTTGAAAAGACCGTACATATAGTTAGTGGAGGAGATCAGGTTGTTGTCTACCTGCTTGTCGCCCAGCAGCGAGGTGATAATATGGCCATGCGGACGTTCCACAAGCAGCTCCTTAGGCTGCAGAACCACATGGACATGCCCGTCTGTGAAGAAAGAGAGCAGCTGGCCGTTCTCTATCTCCTCAAGCTTCCGGTTAGGGAAGGTGTCATCAATCTCGGCCTGTGACCACTGTGGGGAGACATAAGGCTTGCCGATGTCGTCACTCAGCACAGGAACATCCCGGCTTGGCACGGCTTCCTTGCTGCTCCAGTCGATCTCTGCATAAGCTGCCTGCAGCTCAGCCTGGAATTCAAGCCCGGTTACAGCAGCCGGATGATTCGGACGGAACAGGCCGTAGAAGGCGAATTCAACGGGAGCCGACAGGACCATAGTCTCGGTCTGGAGTGCGGTATAAGCCAGCTCGTATTGATAATTACGGTTCTGCAGATTGCCAGCAAGCGCCTCAGGCACATAGCTGCCTTTATAGGAAATGCCGAAGAATTGCATACCATCCGTGGAGTAGCCTACTGTCCGCGAGCCGACTACACCCTGCTGAAGATAAGGGAAGTTAGTTCCCTGCGGCTGGTTCTGGCGCGAGCAGACGGCGTAGCCCTGCGGGCCTTCCCAGATGCTGTGATCCAGATATTGGCTCATATACAGCTCATTAGCGAGAATGCCGCCTTTGTCTGCAATGCCTACATCCTGGCCATACACTACATCTACAGTCTCGCCGTTGCCGGAGAGCTGAAGCTGCCAGAACCAGATGCCGTCCTTGGCCGGTGCGAAGGTAACGCGGTAGCTGATTGCTTCTATAGAACCTTCAAAAATCAGTTTGTCATCGGTACGGGACAGCTTGGAGCCCGACTTAATACCTAGCAGCGGATAGCTCTGGATTCCTTGCTCCGTATATACGCGCAGATAGATATTATTGGAAGAGCCTTCTGCCGGATTACCCTGGAACAGATTAATAAGAGTGGAGCCCTGCGTGAATTCAAAAATATCTCCTGTAGGCAGGAATGTATACGACAGGTCATCCCGGGTTAAGGTAATCATGTTCATTTGTTGTTTGAATATCATATCGAGCCTCGCTTTCCAGTGCTTAAGTTAGGACATGAAATCGATCAGAACGGGGGAATTCATCATCAGATGTCACAAAAAATGGCTGACATGTCCATGTAAAGAATAAATAGAAACGTTTCCATAGGCGATACATTTCGAGTTTAGACTTTTGACTGAAAAAAGTCAATTATCTATAAAAAAAACGGCTTTTCATCTATTATGTACAGCGAAATGTAATTTTATTACTTGTTATTTAAAAATAAAAAATGTTTGACAGCGTATACAAGGAAGGAGTATGCTCTGAGCAGGGGAAACACAAAGAAATAATGGAAACGTTTCTATATGGTCGAAAAGGGTTAATTAGTTGCAGTAGAATGCTTAATTAGTTGCAGTGGAATGCAATGTTTAATTTGGAGGTGGGTTCATTGGCAAGATTTGTACAATCGGGCGGAAATGTTGTCCGGGAATTATTGAAGAACAAAGTGCTGTATCTCATGCTGCTGCCTGTCATTGTGTATTTTGCTGTGTTTCATTACGCGGTAATGCCTGGCGCTTACGTGGCATTCGTAGATTACAAGCTCAACAAAGGGATCTTTGGCAGTGACTTTATCGGACTCAAGAATTTCGAGTTCCTGATTCAGAACGGAGACCTCTGGAATATCACCAAGAATACTTTGCTCTACAATCTGGTGTTCCTTGCACTGGGTAACATCATCCAGATTGTATTTGCCATCATGCTGTCGGAGATTGCAGGCAAGTGGTTCAAGAAGATCTCCCAGTCGGTTATTCTGCTTCCGAACTTCATCTCGATGGTTATCGTCGGTGTGTTCGCGTATAACCTGTTCAATTTCAACTCCGGGTTTATCAATACGATGCTTACCAGTACGGGCTTAGACAAGATTGAGTTCTACTCCGACGCTGGAATCTGGAAATACATCATTGTAGCATTCAAGATCTGGGCAAGTACCGGTTACGGTATGATTGTCTATCTGGCAGCTATAACGGGGATCAACCATGATCTTTATGAAGCAGCCTATATGGACGGTGCCACTACCTGGCAGCGTATCCGTTATATGACTCTGCCGATTCTGAAGCCAACCTTCATTCTGCTCCTCCTGTTCGGTATGGGCGGAATTCTCAAAGGCTCCTTCGACCTCTTCTACAATCTGATTGGAACAAACTCCGTGCTGTATCCGCAGACGGATATTATAGATACGTATGTCTTCAGGTCGCTCGTAGGACAATTTAACTTCTCCATGGGTGCTGCGGTAGGCTTCTACCAATCCTTATTCGGTCTGGTTCTGGTGCTTGTGGTTAACTTTATTGTGCGCAAGGTTGAACCGGACAGCGCGTTGTTCTAAGACAAGATAAGAAACAGGGGTGTTAATATGGCAAGTAATACTATTAAACAGGATTCAGGCAGCATTTTCATTAAGGTGATCAGCTACATTTGCATCTCCGTATTTGCCCTGTTCTGTGTGTTTCCTTTTGCGCTGATGATTTCATCCTCCTTCATGAATGAGCAGGAGATTATCCGCGAGGGGTACAAGCTGATACCGAATGAGATCTCTTTCAAGGCCTATGAATTGTTGCTCAGTAACTCCTCCAAGCTGGTGGATGCTTATCAGGTAACGATCTTTATCACAGTCGTCGGTACGGTGCTCGGGCTGTTCATGATGTCCATGGCCGGATTTGTCCTGAACCGCAAGGATTTCAAATACCGTAACTTCTTCTCCTTCCTGATCTATTTCACCACCTTGTTCAGCGGAGGATTGATTCCGACTTACATTCTGATGGTTAAGCATCTGCACCTCAAGGACAATCTGTTCGCCATGATCCTGCCGGCGGTGGTAGGGGCGTGGTCGATCTTCCTGATGCGTAACTTCATGAAGGCGATCCCGGATTCCCTGTATGAATCAGCGACGATTGACGGCGCAGGCGATTTCCGCATCTACTGGCGGATTTTCATGCCGCTGGCGGTTCCGTCACTGGCAACGATCGGACTGTTCTCGGCACTGGGCTTCTGGAATGAGTGGTACAACGGAATGCTGTACATGGACACTCAGAGCAAGTTCCCGCTCCAGTACTTCCTGCAGCGCATGATCAACCAGGCGAATATGGGCAGTCTCATCAACTCGGGGGCGGTCATTAATACAGCCGATCTGCCGACCCAATCGATCAAAATGGCTACAGCCGTGCTGGCCACAGGCCCGATCATTCTCCTGTATCCATTCATTCAGCGTTACTTCGTAACCGGTCTTACCATCGGTGCTGTCAAGGGTTAATGGACGCCTGCTTCAAATGAAGGGTGTTTGTTATAGATGCAAAAACCATAATATAGAAAAGAAAAGGGAGGCTTACCGAATGAAAGGTAAAAAGATTGCTTCTTCTCTAGCCGCTGTCCTCATGCTTACTGGAGTGCTATCCGCTTGTTCGTCAAGCAATAATGCAAATGGTGGAAATACAGGCTCGTCGAACACTCCATCCACTTCCACTAATTCCGGAGGCGTAGACACTTCTAAGGAAGCGAAGCTGACGTACTACCTGTGGGGCAGTGAAGGAGTTACCAATAAAGACATTCTGGCTGAGATTAACAAGAAGCTTAAGGCCGATCTGAATACTACGCTTGAAATCAAATATATTGACTGGGGTGACGTAGCGACCAAGTATCCGCTGCTGTTCGCTTCCGGCGAATCGTTCGATCTGTCGCATGCTTCTCCGGGTGCTCCTGTGTCTTACTACACTCTGGCTACTGAAGGTGCGCTGACCGACATTACCGACATGCTGGACAAGGTAGCGCCTAAGCTGAAAGCGGAGATTCCAGAATCCTCCTGGCAGAACACGAAGGTGGATGGCAAAATCTACGGCGTACCGAGTCTGTTCAGTGAATACACGCCTGCCGGTTATGCCTACCGTACTGACCTGCTGAAGAAATACGGCATGACTGAAATTAAGTCAATCGATGATATGGTTAAATACATGGATAATGTGGTTGCCAATGAATCCTTCCCGCCAATTAACGGTAAGGCTGAGGATGCACAGAACATGTACAGAATGCTCGTAGATACTACAGGCATGTGGCTGAACGCACCTGGTATCTCGCTTAATGAATTGAACCTGGTCACTAAGAGCCCAGAGGATTACAAGACTGTATTCCATCCAGCCTTCACCCAGGAATTCGAGGATTGGGCTGTGAAAATGCGTGAGTGGGGCGACAAGGGCTACTGGGGCAAAGACGTTCTGTCCGCTTCCCTCGGCAGCAAAGACAACTTCAGAGCCGCGAACTCTGCGGGTTATCTGACTCATGCACAGGACTGGATCGGCCAGTATGGCGGAGATATCAAGGCGCTGCCTGATGCTCCTACAGCCTTCTATACTTTTGCTGAAGCCAATAAGAAAATCAAACGTAAGATGGGTGTAGACAACTCAACCGTTATTAGCGCCAATTCCAATAATCCAGAGCGTTCTCTGATGGTTATTGAGAAATTCATGACAGATGAAAGCTACTACAACCTGATGCAGTACGGTATTGAAGGCAAACACTATATCATTGAAGACGGCGTGAAGAAACAGCCTCCAGGCTTCAATGAGAAAACAGACGGCGGCGGCTTCTCGGCTTGGTCGCTCAGAAACGACAAGTTCGTGATTCCTAGTGATACTGAGAACCCGGTCCGTAAAGACCTGTTCACGGCATGGGATAAAGAAGCGATCGATGATCCGTACAACGGCTTCAGCTTCGACCCGGCTAATGTAACTACTGAAATTGCCTCGATCTCGAACGTGAATGCACAGCTTGGTATTCAGCTCATGCTGGGTAAAACAAATAAAGATCCAAAAACGGCTGTAGCAGAATACCGCGATCAGCTGAAAAAAGCAGGAGTTGACAAGGTCATTGCCGAAGTAGAGAAACAATTGGCAGATTTTACACCTGTTAACTAAAAGAATGTATAGGTTACAGGGGAGCTATATCTTATAGCTCCCTTACCTATAAATGGGGGAGTAGAGTGGACGTAAACATTAAGGATATCGCCAGGATATCCGGTGTCGGCATTTCAACAGTGTCCAGAGTGATCAATAACAAGGGTCTGGTGAGCGATGCCACCCGGGAGAAGGTACTGAGTGTCGTCAAGGAATATAACTATATTCCCAATTCCAATGCCCGAAATCTAAAGACAACCCAATCCAAGAATATTGCACTCATGGTAAAAGGGATTACTAACCCGTTTTTCTCCATTATGATTAAGGAGATTGAACGTCAGGTCAATCTGCGCGGCTATCCGTTTCTCATCCATCAGGTAGAGGACGGCACCGATGAGATCAACGCCGCCATTCAGCTGGTGAAGGAGAAGAATCTTAGCGGTATCATTTTCATGGGCGGTACCTATAACCACTCCGAAGAGAAATTCAAGCAGTTAACGGTTCCATTCGTACTCACGACCATCACCACCTCACAGGAAGTGGACCCGTCTATCTTCTCAAGCGTAACGATCGATGAATCCAAGGAAGCCTATAAGGCAACCTCTTATTTACTTTCACTTGGACACCGGAACATCGGCTTTCTCGCCAAATCCCCTTTACTGGAAGACACCACAGGCAGCCGCCGCCTTCTTGGCTACAAGATGGCGCTGGAAGAACATAACATACCTTATAATTCGGGATTCGTAGAGGATTGTGAATACAGCCCAAGCTCGGGCTTCAACGCTGCACGCAGACTGCTGAACCGCGACAGAACCGTAACCGCTATTTTTGCGGCCTCCGATACGATTGCGATCGGTGCGGCCAAGGCTGTGCTTACCGCAGGCTTATCTATCCCCGATGATATTTCGATCATCGGCTTCGACGGTATTGAGATGGCCGAATACTATCATCCTGCGCTGGATACGATCAGCCAGCCGGGCACTGAAATGGCGTTGTCCAGTGTGGGCGTGCTGTTCGACCTGATTACCAAACATTCCTCCCATCAGCATATTGTCTATGATGCGGTATTGCTCAAACGGGGTTCTTGCAAGATGATCAAGGGCCGGTAACAGCAGTGCGCTGACTATAAAACTAACTGGAGTTGATATTAAGGATGCAAGAATCTTTGAGAATAGGCACTTTGGTCCGTGGCGGCGAAGCCGTCCAGGTCATTCCGCAGATTGTGGAGCATGGCTTCGAATCCTTTCAACTGAATTTCTGGCAGACGATTGGCGATACCGATCTGGTGGAGGCGGCGGCCCGGATTCGGGAGCTGGCGGCGGAGCATCACTTCGTCATTTCTGCTGTCGGCATCTATGGTAATCCGCTTGGCGGCAACCCCGAGAGCGGGGATACCCTTGCGGGCTGGGAGCAGCTGATTGAGCACGCTCACTTGTTCGGGACGGACATTATCGGCGGCTTCACCGGACGGCTGCCCGGCTCGTCGATTGACGAGTCGCTTCCGAGATTCGCTGAGGTATTCGGCGAATTGTCGAAGCGGGCGGCAGACAAGGGTCTGCGGATTGCTTTTGAGAACTGTGCGATGGGCGGGAGCTGGCAGAAGGGCGACTGGAATATCGCGCATAACCCTACAGCTTGGGAAAAGATGTTCAACGCCGTTACGGCAGACAATCTCGGGCTGGAATGGGAGCCTGCCCACCAGTTGACTGCGCTGATCGATCCTATCCCGCAGCTGCGCAAATGGGTGGATAAGATCTTCCATGTGCACGGCAAGGATGTCACTATCGCCTGGGATATCATCAAGGAGTACGGAATTCATGGACCGAAGTCTTATGTATGGGACCGGACACCGGGCTTCGGGGATTCGAACTGGACGGATATTATTACCATTCTCCGGCAGGGCGGCTATCAGGGCACGATTGATATTGAAGGCTGGCATGATCCGGTCTATCAAGGGGAGCTGGAGATGACTGGCCAGGTCCATGCGTTGAATTACTTGAAGCATTGCCGGGGCGGCAATATGATCCCAAATCCGGTTGTATGAGTATAAAAAGAAAGACCTCATGGTTCACATCTGCTGATGTGGCCGTGAGGTCTTTTGGGTTGTAGGTATGTGATTAGATGAATCGCTTGATCGTCCAATAGGGGACGGTGAAGGTCCCTTTATTCGTTTCAATATGCAGTGCATCTGCGGAATGATCGATTTGGCATACTCCGGTGTACGTTTCTCCGCTGATCAAATGCACGCGCTGGCATAGATTGGAGAGAAGTGCATGCTGAATATCCTGTTTAATCATACTCTTCACTTCCTCCTTGAATGCAGTATGCTTGTAAATCTCTTTACTTATTATTAAACACGAATAGGAGATTTTAACAGCGAAATTGGTTACAGTTTTGTACCATTTCACACCTACATAGTTGGCCTCAGATGGAGTAACATGTTCATGTACTGTCAGAGTAATGCTCTGCTCAGAGGGTATATATATTCTAGGAGGTGTTACCGATGAATAGAACGACCAGATTACAGCAGATAACCGTAACTCTTCTTACCGCAGGTCTGCTTACCCTGTCAGGCTGGGGAGCGGCGGCTTCCCAGGTTCAGGCAGCAGCACCGGCCCCAACTCCGCCGCAGGGATGCAGCACCGGAGACCATGGGCTTCTTAAGGATCTGCAGAAGGCACACCAGGGAGCGGAAACACAGCCGCTGGCCTTCTCGGATGTAGAGTTCCTAAGCTCAGATACGGGGCGGGCAGCCGGGAATGGGTTCCTGATTGGAACCTCGGACGGCGGCTGCCATTTCCAAAAGATCTATGAAGGACAGTGGAGCTTCCAGCAGATTGATTTCCCGGATAATGTTCACGGCTGGGCGCTTGCCGCTGTTAAGGACGGACAGGCAAAATATCTGTTAAGAACGGCAGACGGCGGCTCTACCTGGACAAGGCTGTCGAACCAGGCAGTAACCTTTGAACGGATAGAGTTCTTGGACAGCAACCAGGGCTTTGGCTACAACCGCGCATCTACATATTATACGAAGGATGGCGGGGAGAGCTGGAGTCTGGTCAAGACGCCTGCCAACACACGCGGAGCAGAATTCACCAGCAGGAATAACGGCTGGGCTGTGGTAGTTGTTCCCGGGAGCGGCTATCGGGTAATGAAGACAACTAACGGCGGAGCAGCCTGGAAGCAGGTACTTAGCGCCTCCACCCTTGAGGCGAATTACGGACAGATCTACGCCAAGGACAGTCAGGTGTATGCGCTGCTGTACGGCGGCGTCGGCATGTCGCAGACCTCTTATTCCCTCTACGGCAGCTCTAACTCCGGCGGCAGCTGGACCCGGGTGATTGCCCAGGAGACCGCAGGCGGCGGTCCGGCTCCCGGCAGCGGCGTAGCTGTAGCGAAGAAGGGGCCGGCCTCGGGCACCCCCGGCAATATGGTGCTGATCGGCAAATCGGCAGCCTTCCTGGCAGGGTACCAGCCGGCAGCGGAGCAAGTGGGCATCGGGCTCACCAAGAACAACGGACAGAGCTGGAAGAATCAGCAGACTGTTCCCGGCTTCGAAGGAACGATCTCGTTCACCGATGCCAATCAGGGCTGGATGGCTGTGAAGGATATGAATAGCTCCACCCTCTACGTGACGAAGGATGCAGGTGCTACGTGGACAGCGCGGTTTTCTTTTGAGACGGCAGGGCGGTAGGTTGTCCGTAAGATAATGATGAAGGACAAAGATGAGTGATAAAGATGAAGGACAAAGATGAGTGACAAAGACGGGTCTTCTCCCTATGGGGGCGGGCCCGTCTTGATTGTTGTAATAGGAGCAATCGGCCCCCGCGCCGCTCGCCGTCCCGTTGTAATCGGTTTTTCGATTACAATCGGCCCCCGCGCCGCTCGCCGTCCCGTTGTAATCGGTTTTTCGATTACAATCGGCCCCCGCGCCGCTCGCCGTCCCATTGTAATCGGTTTTTCGATTACAATCGGCCCCCGCGCCGCTCGCCGTCCCATTGTAATCGGTTTTTCGATTACATTCGGTGCTCGCAAGCAGGCCCGGCCTGAATGTATGCGAAAAACAGCATACGTTGTGTTCGGCTGAAACGATACCGTCCTTTAAATGAACGGTATCGTTTCTATTGTGGTGCAGCAGAAGGACAGGTATTGTGGAGAATAACGTTTGCTTTGGTGTAATACTTGTGATTAGCGGGTAATGGGATAGCATAGGGGGTGAAGTATGGTTAGACCCGTTAGAATACTCTGGATAAGCGCTGTAGTAGTGAATATCATAGGATTGGCCCTCTTTCTGTTACAGACGAGCCCGGGGTTCAGCCAAGGGTTTATCCTGGATGTTGTAAATATAATGCTGCTCCAGATATTAGGCATCCCCTCTGCGGTTTTGGTTGTTGCGTCGCTTCTTCTGTTGAAGTACACAAGGAAACCGCCAGGCTGGGCGGGGTACATAGGAATCTTCATCATGATAGGGGCATTGCTGTGGATTGGGGGATATTTTCTGCTTTATGCAAGGCTGATGCTATTTGAGAACGTCCGGTAAAAATAATACTTTACTGATCGTTCTCGAATGTGCTAAGATGCTGGTACGAGGCAGATTATTTTTTTGACTATAGTAGAACGAACGGTCTCAAATAAAACAGATGAGGAGTGGTAACGATGGGGAAGCTTGACGGGAAGGTTGCATTGATTACTGGAGGAAATAGCGGGATAGGGCTGGCTAGTGCCAGGCTATTTGTGGCGGAGGGCGCAAGAGTGGTCATAACCGGCCGTAATCCGGTATCCCTGCAGGCGGCGGTAGAAGAGCTGGGTGCGGAGCATGCAGTTGCTGTCCAGGCGGATGCGACTGATCCGCAGAGTGCGGTGAAGGCTGTGAATGCAGCAATAGAGGCCTTCGGCAGACTGGATGTGGTCTATGCGAATGCAGGAATCGCGGGCTATACACCGCTGGGCAGCACAGAGCTTGCCACCTTCGAGGAAGTGCTCCGGATCAATGTGACCGGTACCTTCTTCACCGTCCAGGCTGCACTGCCTCATCTGAAGGCCGGAGCCTCCGTCATTCTGACCGGCTCCGTGTTAGCCAAGGCCGGAAGACCCGGCAATTCCGCCTATGCCGCCAGCAAAGGAGCAGTCAGCAGCATGACGAAGGTACTGGCCTCCGAGCTGTCTCCGCTGGGCATCCGCGTCAACAACATCGCGCCTGGCGTAACGCGTACTCCAATCTGGGGAGAGTCGGCGATGGATAACTGGAAGCAGGTCGAGGCAGGCATGGCACTGTCGATTCCTCTGGGCCGTGCGGGTGTACCCGAAGAGATCGCTAAGGTCGCCCTGTTCCTGGCCTCCGATGATTCTTCGTATATCCAAGGCGCAGATATCGCCGTGGACGGCGGTGCAGGCAGCTCGCCGCTGGGCGCGCCGGTATACCGGCAGAATGCATAACGCGTAAGTATAAGCTATAAGCTACAAGCCATAAGTTACGAGCTATAAGCTGCAAGCCACGAGCTACGAGCTACAAAAAGGCACAAAAGCACCTACGGGGTGTTTTTGTGCCTTTTGTATAGGGGATTTATTATATTCGTCTAGTGCGGAGGCGGATATAGTGTATGCGAAAAACTGAACACAATGGGACCGGGTGCACCGCATAAGCCGAATGTAATCGAAAAACCGAATACAATTGGACCGGGAGCGACGCATAAGCCGTACTTTTATCGCAGTGCCAGACGTATTTTCACAGAAAAACCGCATACAATGTGCTGGCATTCATCAGTGTGGTAAAATGAACTGACACATGTAAAATTATGTTATTCCCACTCAGAGCAAAAAACTAATGTTGAACGGAGGTTATCCGCATGAGGCTTACTAACCGGGGGACGATAATTGCTGTGCTGGTACTCGTTGTTGTTGCAGGAGGGATCTACCTGTCGCTAACCGGGTCACCTTATAAAAGAAGCCACATCGCTAATGAGGTCAAAGCATACCTGATTCATACCAGAGCGTATCCCGAAGCAGATATTCAAGAGATCCGTGGAGTCTATAGCTTGAAATCGGGCGATTATGAAGCGGAGGTATGGTATAAGGATGAACCTGATCAGAATTATACATACGCCAAAGTAAATGGAGTGTTCAGACTCGTCGGGGTCAGCAGCATGTACGGGAAACATATAGATGAGACTTTTTATTGAAGATTGAATTCCAATAAGAGGTAAAAGGTCTGTGCTGTCGAATAAGAGAATAGATATACAGAGGGAAAAGTTGACATGTAGGGCTAGTGTTTTGTAAACGCTCACAATTGATGCAGGAGGCGAATCAGGATGGACGGAAGCAAGTCGTTAATCTATCAAATTCTCAAGACGATTGAAGAGGGCAAGGAACCGGTGCTGGATAACCTGGAGGGCATTACGGTTGGCGGATTCCACAGCGCGCTCGAACAGATTGTGGAGAACAAACTGGCTAATAATATCAGCTTCTCCCTCAGCGGCAAAGGCAAGAAGGCAGTCCGGGTCGTGAATACAAGCGGCTCCAAGCTGACTGCGCAAGGCATTAACTATATTCATGTTCAGGACAGCCGCAGCTTCTAGCTTATCCTGATCTTGGCAGTAACGATACTACCCGAACACCTGCAGACTGGAGACAGGTCTCCTGCTGCGGGTGTTTTTTGTTGTGGGCAGAATGTGGCTTACACAAGCCTTCGGATCACTCGTGCAGTCCGGGTGAAGCCAGTTACAGTTGAATATCCGTCCCTTACAATCGGATTTTGCCTTATGGCTTGCAGTGCCGCTACTTATAATAAAGTTACGACAGCGGCGGCCGAGCAGGCAGCCAAGGAAGGAAGAGAAAAGTGATGAAACTTCGGATTAAGGAGAGTCAGAACGGCTTGCCGGCATTAACGGTCAAGACCGGGGGCCTGGGGAAGACACTGCGCAGGGACTGGTTCTTGTATGCGATCCTTGTGCCTTTTGTATTATGGTATATCCTGTTTGCCTTTAAGCCGATGTACGGGCTGCAGATTGCCTTCAAGGATTACAGCGTTTTTCAGGGCATCGCGGACAGTCCGTGGGCAGGCTTCAGCCACTTTGAAACATTCCTGCAGAGCGATTACTTCCTGCGGGTGCTGAAGAATACGCTACTGATCAGCTTGTACAGCCTGTTATTCGCATTTCCGGCGCCGATCCTGCTGGCATTGCTGCTTAATGATGTGAAGAACGCCATGTTCAAAAAAATGGTACAGACCATTACTTACCTGCCCCACTTTATCTCCGTTGTCGTTGTGTGCGGAATCGTAACCAATCTGCTCGCACCCGGCAACGGTATCGTTAACCTCCTGCTGGAGCAGATGGGCCTCGAGAAGATTTATTTCCTCGCCGTGCCGGAGTATTTCCGCACCATCTTCGTCTCGATGGGCATCTGGCAGGAAATGGGCTTCTCTGCGATTATCTACATTGCAGCGCTGGCAGGCATCAATACGGATCTGTATGAGGCGGCGGTGGTAGACGGAGCTAATAAATGGAAGCGTATGCTAAATGTGACCCTGCCGGGAATTCTGCCTACGATCATGATCATGCTGATTCTGAAGATCGGCAGTCTGCTGGAGGTCGGCTATGAGGCGATTATTCTGCTCTATCAGCCTGCAACCTACGAGACGGCAGACGTCATTAACAGCTATGTCTACAGGGAAGGGATCTTGAACGGCCGTTACGACATGGCTACAGCAGTCGGATTATTCAACTCGGTTGTGGGCCTGCTCCTCATTGTAATCTCTAACCGGCTCAGCAAAAAATACACCGGCAACGGTCTCTGGTAGGTGAAGAAATCATGACAGAAAGCCGCGGCGAAAAGATTTTTTACCGCTTCAATTATGTATTCCTGACGCTTCTGATGATCATTGTCCTGTTCCCTGTACTCTATGTGCTGTCCGCTTCCTTCAGTTCTCCGGATGCGGTGGTGTCGGGCCGGGTGATTCTGTTCCCCGTCGAGCCGACACTGGACGCTTATAAGGCGGTCTTCCGGGAGCCGACCATTTGGCTCGGGTACGCCAATACGCTCTTCTACACTGTCGCAGGTACACTGGTCAGCATGGTACTTACGATCTGCGGTGCATACAGCTTGTCCAAGCGCAGGCTCAAAGGCCGAAAGGCGATCAATCTGATGATATCCTTCACGCTTGTCTTCAATGCGGGCATTATCCCTATCTATATGAACTTCCGCAGCCTGGACATGCTCGATACGCGGAGTGCAATCATCTTCGGCTTCGCTATTTCGACCTTTAATGTTATTATCCTGCGCACCTTCTTCCAGTCTGTTCCCGAAGAGCTGGAGGAGGCAGCCCGCATTGACGGGGCGAGCGAGGCCACCATTCTGCTGCGGATTATGCTGCCCTTGTCCAAGGCTGCCTTGGCGACAGTTACGCTCTTCTATGCGGTAGGGCGCTGGAACGGATACTTCTGGGCTATGGTGCTGCTGCGCAGTGAGGACAAGGTGCCGCTGCAGGTGCTGCTGAACCGTCTGGTGGTACAGATGAAGCCGAGTGATTCCATGATGGTCACAGACAGCTCTTATCTGATTGCAGAAACGGTCATTTACGCCACGATTGTGGTTGCCGTTCTTCCGATGATGCTCTTCTATCCGTTTATCCAGAAGTATTTCGTACACGGAGTCATGATCGGTTCCATCAAGGGCTGAAGCCAGTAGCGGTGCTGCCAGGGAGGCCTTGACCGGAGGCGTACTTGTTTGCATAGAAAAGGGATAAGATATACTAGATAAAAGGGAGGATTATTGTACATGAAAAAGATGAAAAGCCTGCTGCTTGCACCAGCGCTTATGGCCGTCCTGGTATCAGGCTGCGGAGGCGGCAACGAGGGGGCAGCCCCATCCCCGTCAGCGAATGATTCAGGCGCTTCGCCTGCCGCCTCTGCTTCACCGGCAGCAAATGTGGAACCGCTAAACCTTAACTTCTATTATTATAGCCAGGCGCTTCAGATTAACGGCGATATGCCAATTTTTCAGGAAGCGGCCAAGGCTACCGGCGTCACACTGAAGAATGTAGCTCCGACCGGAGGCGACGATGCCCAGGCGTGGAATCTGCTGCTCGCTTCGGGTGAACTGCCTGATATTGTGGCTTACCAGCTGTCCGGACTTAATAATATCGCTGTTCAGGGCGCGCTTGTGCCGCTGGATGACCTGCTGGCCGAGAATGCTCCGAACTTCAAGGCGTTCCTGGACGGGAACAAGGCGGTTAAGAGTGCTATCACTGCCTCAGACGGCAAGATTTATGTCGTGCCGTTCGTGTCTGACGGGGAAGCCCAGGAGGGCTGGTATATCCGTCAGGATTGGCTCGACAAGCTGGGGCTGAAGGCTCCGGCAACAGTTCAGGAGTACTACGAGGTGCTGAAGGCGTTCCGTGAACAGGACCCTAACGGAAACGGCAAGAAGGACGAGGTGCCTTTCTTCTCCCGCAATGCCACTTCCGGCTTCGCTTCCCTGTTTCCTCTGTGGGATGCCTCGCTGTCCTTCAAGCTGAAGGACGGCAAGATCGTATACGGGCCGAACGAGCCGGAGTATAAGACGGCTGCGACCGAGACAGCCAAGTGGTACAAGGAAGGGCTGATTGATAAGGAGATCTTCACCCGCGGCAATACCTCACGTGATATTCTCTTTGCGAATGATACCGGCGGTTCTGTACATGACTGGTTCGCCAGCACCGCCAATTACAACAACAAGCTCCAGCCGACTCTGCCTAATTTCTCGCTGCGTCCTATCGCACCTCCGGCCAGCATCTCCGGCAAGGTATTTGAAGTAACCAAGCGCAATCCGCTGGGCAACGATGCCGGCTGGGCGATTTCAGCGAATGCCAAGGACCCGGCGGCTGTACTGCGCTATATGGACTTCTGGTGGACTGAAGAAGGACGCCGTCTGCATAACTTTGGAATCGAAGGCGAAACGTACACGGTGGTGGACGGCAAGCCGGTATTCACCGAGAAGGTATTGAATGAGCCTGCTGTAGTCGATTATCTGATCAAAACCACCGGTGCCCAGTTGACGATCGGCGGACATCAGGATTTCGCCTACGAAGAGCAATGGACGAATAAGATCGCTCTGGAAGGCGTGAAAATGTATGTGGACAATAACTACTTCGCCCCGGAGTACCAGGTGCCGCAGCTGAACTTCACTCTGGATGAAGACAAGAAGATTAAGGAGCTGTTCCCGCCGATCGAAACCTATGTGATGGAAACTTCGCAGAAGTGGTTCATGGGCGGAGAGGCAGTGGAGGGCAGCTATGACGCATTCGTTCAGCAGCTGAAGCAGCTGAAGCTGGATGAAGTACTGGAAATCTATAATACGGCTTACGCGCGTTATCTGGAACAACAATAATCAGTTCCGCCTCCTCCGGCCGGAGGAGGCTTTTGAAGGAGGAGGCACCTATGATCAAGCGGACATATACCATGGTCGTAATTGATGATATCCGCGCTGTCGTGAACGGGATCTCCCGGGATATGGACTGGAGCGAACTGGGGATAGACATCGTGGGCACGGCATCCAGCGGCGAGGGAGGTCTGGCGCTCGTTAAGAAGAAGCTGCCCGATATCATTGTGACGGATATCCGTATGCCCAGACTGAGCGGCATTGAGATGATGCGGGAGCTGCGGCCGCAGCTCCCACAGGCCAAATTTATCTTCATCAGCGGCTATTCCGATTTCGATCACGCGCAGGAAGCGCTTCGTCTGGGCGCCTTCGATTATATCCTCAAGCCCTTCACCCCGAAGCAGCTGGCCGAAGTGGTGAAGAAGGCTGCGGAGGAGCTGGAGAGAGAGCGGCAGCACAGCGAGGAGCTGAGCGACATGCAGCAGAAGCTGCGGGAGAGCATGCCGTTATTGCGCCAGGAATACCTCAGCCTGCTGGTCCGCTTCTCGGCCCAACCGGAGACGCTGCGCAGGCGCTGGGAATTTCTGCAGATGGATATGCAGTCCTCTCCGCTCGCCGTCGTGGTGCTGGAGATTGACCATTTCGTACAGAAGAGCGAGGAGATTCCGGTCAACGATGCGGAGCTGCTGCGGTTTGCCGTGCAGAACATCGTAGAGGAGACTGTACTCCGGGTGGCCAAGGGAACCCTGTTCCGCGAATCGGTTCACCGCTTCGTGCTCATTGTCAACACATGGAATGGGGCCAGCGCGCTGGGAATCGCCGAGGAATGCCGGGAGAACGCCGAGCGTTACTCCAAATGCACGGTCTCGGCAGGCGTAAGCCGGACGGTTCAGGAGCTGGATGAGCTTCCCGTTGCCTATCAGCAGGCAGTAGAAGCACTAACCTACACGTTCTATACCGGGGGCAACAGTGTGTTCTTCTGGGAGCATATCACGCAGCGCCCCGAGGTGCTTCCGCGTCCTGATGCCGATCTGGAGAAGGAGCTGGTCTATGCGCTGCGCTCAGGCAATGCCGGGCAGGCTGAGAAGTCGCTGCTGGCGCTGCTGGAGACTGCCGGGAAGACAGAGGCCCTGCCTTCGCCGGATAGTGCGAAGGCGCTCTGTGTAGAGCTTGCCGCTCTGATCCGCAATGCGGTGCCTGAACTGGCCGAGAGTCCGGAGCTGCCCGAGTTAATGAAGGTGTTGACCTCGCCCCGCGCGGTGCTGAACGATCTGCGCGAATCGCTGAAGCAGCTGTGCAAGCTGAGCTGTGTGCAGGTCCAGTCCCGGCTGCAATACAGCGCCCAGGAGACGATTCAGGCGGTTATCCGTTACATGCGGGAGCATCTGCATCTCAATTTGATGGTCGGCGACTATGCTGCCCATGTGCACCTGAGCACCAGCTATTTCTCCAACCTATTCAAGAAGGTGACCGGGCTCTCCGTTGGCGCTTTCGTCATCCAGGAGAAGATGGAACAGGCCAAGCTGCTGCTGGCCGGCGACCGGCCCATTGCCGAAATCGCCGAAAACCTCGGCTATGAGGAGCGCTCCTATTTCAGCGATGTATTCAAGAAAACGACCGGCATGACGCCCACGGAATTCCGGGCGGCCTATGGACCCAGACAGGGCAACGGATGAGAAAGCCTGTTCTGCGGACATTCCTGCACAATTCCACCTTCAAGACCAGGCTCTGGATCGGTATTGTGTCCATCGTGATTCTGGCAATATGGGTTACAGGCGTCTCCTCGCAATACCTGGCTTCACGGCTTCTGGAGCGAAAGACGGCAGAGCTCAGCCAGATGATGATCGGCAAATCGGCCCAGGCGCTGGAGGAGAAGCTGCGCAAGGTCCGGCTGTCGGTCCTGACCTTTATGATGAGTCCGCCCTTCGAGGATGTTCTCCGCGCCTCGCCGGGAACAGAAGCCAGCTACTACTCTTATTTCGCGCTGAACAATGCGCTGCAGGTGCCCCTGGTCCAGATGCAGCTGATCGAGCCATCCATTGATTCGGTGCTTGTGTCCACGCCCATCGGTGAATTCTATTCCGTCACCGGGGCGAAGCGGACGAATCTGGATTTCGCGGACACTCCGCTAAGCCGGATTATGCAGGAGAAGACGCTGCCACTGTGGGTTCCGGCCCACCGTGACGGGCTGTTCGAGAACAGCGGCCGTGTCCTCAGCCTGCTGATCGAGCCGATCTCCGCCTATCGGGGAACCGATGTGCAGGTGGTCGTCAATGTGCGGGAGTCTGCCATCAAAGAATATGCCGAGACGAATGTGGTCGGCGACAGCGGAAGCATTGCAGTCATTGACGCAGCGGGTAATCCGGTGATGGATGAGCATTCCCGCTTCGTGGCCCCGATGCGGGAAGAGGCCTTCCAGCGCGAGGTTAACGTGGGGCGCAATCATTTTGAATACAGGTTCGAAGGGAAGGAATATCTGGTCAATTGGGCCAAGGTGACCTTTCCGGATAATTGGATGATCTTCTATTTCCAGCCCAAGGCTGTGCTGCTGAAGGATATCCGCTATATGTGGTGGGCCACGCTTATTATCGTACTCGCGCTCATTCCGCTGGCGCTGATTCTGTCGAAATGGATTACCGGCCTGCTGATCCGGCCTCTCTACCGGCTGCAGCGTCTGATGTCCAGAGCCGGTG
Organism: Paenibacillus sp. FSL M7-0896; assembly: GCF_037975415.1. NCBI lineage: Bacteria > Bacillati > Bacillota > Bacilli > Caryophanales > Paenibacillaceae > Paenibacillus > Paenibacillus sp. FSL M7-0896. The sequence continues at coordinate 5,713,313 of NZ_CP150250.1, read as the reverse complement.
ACAACGATCTCTCCGTGCGCTTCTCCAGCGATTACAGGGATGAGGTAGCACAGGTGGGTGAACGCTTCAACATCATGCTGGTCAAAATTGAGCAGCTCATCCAGAACGTCACCGAGGCGGAGAAGCAGAAGCGTGTCTCTGAGGTCAAGGCGCTACAGGCGCAGATTGATCCTCATTTTCTCTACAATACCTTGAATACGATTCTCTGGAAATCGGAATCCCGCAAGCAGGAGGATGTGAAGGAGATGATTGTCTCCCTGTCCCAGCTGTTCCGGCTTGGGCTTAATAACGGCCATGATCTGACAACCGTAGCCAAGGAGGTAGATCATGTCAGCCGTTACTTAAGCTTGCAGCAGCAGTGCTACGAGGAGCTGTTCACCTATGAGATAACAGTGGAGGAAGGGCTGGAAGAGCAGCCGCTGCTAAAAATCCTGCTCCAGCCCCTGGTGGAGAACTCGATTCTCCATGGATTCCAAAGTGAGGACTATACCGGACGGATTAACATCCGCGTGTACCGGGAAGGGGCCTTCCTCGTTTGTAAGGTGGAGGACAATGGGGAGGGCTTCGACAAGGAGCGGGTAGAAGCCGGACTTGTCTCAGCAGCCGGGCAGGAGAATGGCGGCTATGCTCTGCGGAATGTCTACACCCGGCTGCGCCTGCACTATGGGGACAAGGCCGTAATGGAGCTGGAGAGTGAGCCTTACAGGCTTACCTCCGTAACCCTCCGGTTTCCGGGGGGGTATGCGGATAGCTAGGGCAGCGGCGGAGAAGCCGCGCCGGTCAGGGGCCGGCAGGAAACAAACTATGATTACCTGGAGGGATTGTGTTGAAACCGGAACGACTTATTTATACCTTTGTCAGCTACGCTGCCCATTATGATGCAGACTGGGGCAAGGGTGTTGCCCTTGACGGGATTGAGCTGACTGCGGAGCTTGCGCATAAATACCGCATTCCCGTAACCTGGATTGTCAACCGGGGCTCGATTCCGGTTCTGCGGGAGCGGATCGGGGAATGGCATATCGCCTTCGGCGATGATGTCATCCTGCAATGTCCTTTCTTTGAAGAGGAGGCCGGCTCCTCCAAGGAGGTCCTGAAGCAGCGGCTGGAAGAGGATTGGTCGCTGCTGCAGGAGGCCTTCCCATGGGCCACCACCAAGGTGGCCGCAAGGGGGAAGATTTACAATGAAGTGATTGAAGTGCTGGAGGAACTGGATTTTGAAGGCATGTGGGGATATTGCTTTGAGCAGTTCTGGTGGGATGGCATCACCCATAAGGGCATTCCCTGGGGGTCATGGTATGTGGACAGCGGGAGCTTCAAGGTGCCGCATCCCGGCCGGGGCCAGGTGGTGGCCTGTGAATGGACCGCCCGTGACCTGCACGCCACCTACCATACCGGCAGCCCGGTCATCTATTCCACGGACCCCAACGATGTGCTGCGCGCCGGTCTGTGTACGGGAGAGAATATCGACTACTGGAAGCATCTGTTCGATGAATATTTGTTCAATACGGATCATAACGGGCAGGTGTTTTTCCTCCAGCAGCAGGAAGGCCATGAGATGGAGTTCACTGACCGGTTCACTGTATTCCCGGCTTCCCATGTCGGGGAATGTGCGGGAATGCTGGATCTCTTTTTCAAATATATTACCGGCTATCCTATTACCTTAACGACTTTACCTCATGCTGTACGCCTGTACAAAGAGCAGAATAAATATACGGCAGCATCCTATATGCTGACCCATGATTATCCGGTACGGCCGGAGGTTAACGAATACACCATGACTCTGGGCGGAGTAGGCTTCGGCCCTTGGCCGGAAACCTTCCTGTACTATGATAAAGAGTGCCAGCTGTCCTTCGTGGAGGGAGAATGCAGGCCCCGTCTGCTGCGCAATTACATCGGGAAGCTGAATATGAACGATGATTTCACAGAAGCTGTTCCGCCGGTGTTCGTGACGAAGTATCTGAAGACGGATGCGGTGATTGAACTTGAATATGAGATTGGGAGCAGCAGCGCTGTTCCGTTCGGGTTAGTATACTGGGATGATCTGGCGGGCTATGAAGTCAGCGCTTGTTCAGGCGGGGCTGAAGTTAAGCTGATCAAGGACAAGCTAGCCTTCCTCAGATTCAATCTGACCGGCGGCCGGCAGACAATCGGACTTACACTCCGCTTAAAAAGGAGGCTGGAAGGCCATGCATAAAGCGCTGCATGAACTCAAGGAGGATGAGCGGCTGTTCTTCGAACAGGCCCTGAAGTATGCGATGGGTATAATTGAGCAGAACCTGCCCGTATATACAGATCTGTATCCGGCGCCGGCCAGCCAAGATCTGGTCTATCCCGCGATAGAGAATACGGACTGGACGGCCAGCTTCTGGACCGGCATGGTCTGGCTGGCGTATGAATGGACCGGAGACAGCAGGTACCGGGAAGCGGCAGAAGAGCAGCTGGCTAGCTTCCGGCGGCGGGTGGAGGAGCGGATCGCGGTGGATACGCATGATCTGGGTTTTCTGTACAGCCTTTCGGCGGTTGCTGCTCACCGGATTACCGGCAATCCGGCGGCGCGGGAGATGGCGCTGGAAGCGGCCGGACTGCTGGCGGACCGTTACTTTCCGGAGGCTGGAATCATCCAGGCCTGGGGAGATCTGAATGACCCGGCGCAGCGCGGCCGGATGATTATCGACTGCCTGCTGAATCTTCCGTTGCTCCACTGGGCTGCTGAAGAGACCGGGGACAGCGCCCTGGCATCCATAGCCCACAGACATGCCCGGCAATCGGCCCGGTATCTGGTCCGCCCCGACCATACCTCCTATCACACCTATTATATGGACGCGGAAACGGGCAACCCGCTGTACGGCAACACTCATCAGGGGTATGCCGATGATTCCTGTTGGGCGAGAGGTCAGGCCTGGGGCATCTACGGTTTCGCGCTTGCCTACGCCCATACAGGCGATTCATCGCTGCTTGATGCCTCCAGGCAGCTGGCCGACTATTTCCTGGCCAAACTTCCGGCGGACGGCATTGTGTATTGGGATCTGATATTTACGGACGGCGACGGCCAGGAGAAGGACAGCTCGGCTGCTGCTATTGCCGTCTGCGGGCTGCTGGAGCTCTGCCGGCAATTACCGGCTGATGATCCGGGTGCAGCCGGGTACAGGAAAGTTGCCCTGGAGATGCTGGCCGCACTCGCAGAAGGGTATACGACGAAGGACCATTTGCATTCCAACGGTATTCTGCTGCATGGTGTCTATAATAAACCGCGGGGCTGGGGAATCGACGAGTGCACCCTCTGGGGGGATTATTTCTACTGTGAGGCCCTGATACGGGTGCTTAGAGAGTGGCGGAGTTATTGGTAGACAAGTTCTGGTGACCCGGATCGACAAATTCAATATATCATGATATATTATTATGTATGATACCGAAAAATGAACGTCAGGGGACCAGGAACGTTATGGCTGAAACAACCTCTTCCAAGCCGATGTATGAGAAGATCTTTGATGAAGTGAAGGAGAGTATCCTTACAGAGGCTTATAAACCCGGCGAGCGGGTTCCTTCCGAGAAAGAGCTGGCTGAGACCTATAGTGTCAGCCGCATAACCAGCAAAAAAGCACTTGAGATGCTGGCCGCCGAACGGCTGATTGTCCGCAAGCCCGGCCGGGGCTCGTTCGTGGCCGATGCTTTTGCTGAACAGTCTGACCCGGGGATGATCAGTACAGCCCCAGCTACCATACATTCCGATGAGAAAACAATCGGCCTGATCATCACCGACTTCGGCAACAGCTACGGGACGGGGCTGATCTACGGGATGGAGCAGGCTTCGCGCGATAATGACTGCTTTCTGGTGCTGCGGAGAACCTTCGGGATTCCGGAGAATGAAGAGCAGGCGATCCAGAAGCTGCTGAATCTGGGTGTAGACGGTCTGATTATTTTCCCGGCCCAGGGCGAGTATTTCAATGCGGAAATTCTGAAGCTGGTCATCGGGCGTTTTCCGCTCGTGCTGGTAGACAGACATCTAAAAGGAGTAGCTGCGGCCTCCATCAGCACCGATAATCTGCAGGCGGCCCTTGAAGCGACGGAGTATTTATTTGACCTCGGGCATACACATATTTCGTTTCTGTCTCCGCCTCCCGTGGACACCACTGCGGTGGAGGACCGGATTGAGGGCTTCATTCAGGCCCATGCGCAGCGGGGGGTCATGGTTGACAAGGAGCTGTGGGTCAGCGATTTGACCTCGACGCTGCCTAAGTTTTTTAATGCGGATAATATTGAACGGGACATCTCGCGGCTGGTCACCCATCTGCAGAGCCATCCGTCCGTCACTGCGTTATTTGCCATAGAATACAATATCGCGCTGCTCGCGAAGACTGCGGTGGAACGTCTGGGGCTGCGCATACCTGAGGATATCTCCATTATATGCTTCGACAGTCCGCCGACCCATCTGGGAGGCGGGTATGCCTTCACCCATATGCGGCAGAATGAAGAGGAGATGGGCCGGATTGCCCTGGAGAATGTGCTACGTATTATGAACGGGGAGGCCGTTCCCCATAAGGTGATGCTGGAAGCTGAGCTGGTGCCCGGGAATTCGACCGGCCCTGTCCGTCACAACTAACTGCTGTAATCTAAAGACCCATTCCGCCGGATATTCCGCCGGATGGGTTTTTTGCTGTGTCCAATGTGATCCGTTTCCGGCCGGAAGATTAAGCTTGCAAGTTAGCCTAGTCTAGTCAATATCAGTGTATTTCATATGTTAATATATTATTATCTAAAAATACATATTGACATATCATTTACATACCAATATACTCATTTGTGAAAGCGCTTCATTCATTACAGAGGAGGTCATTCCGATTGAAAGCGATGAAGGAAACACCTGATTCCCTGCGGGAGCTGGCTGGCCGTGTACGTCAAAAACTGCCCGGCCATCCGCACCTGGCAGACATGTTCGAACAGTGCATGCTCAATACCTGGAACACAACGATACAGCGCAACCCGGATGGAACAACCTTTGTCATTACCGGTGATATACCGGCCATGTGGCTGCGGGATTCCACCGCACAAGTCCGTCCCTTCCTGATCCCCGCCTCCGGGGATGAAGAAATCGCCGGCATGATTGAAGGGCTTATCGCACAGCAATTTGCCTATATTTCCCTTGATCCCTATGCGAATGCGTTCAACCGGGAAGCGGATGGACGGGGTCACCAGGAAGACAAAACGGCGATGAGTCCATGGATTTGGGAACGGAAATACGAAATCGATTCCCTCTGCTATCCCATTCAGCTTAGCTATCTGCTATGGAAAAACACCGGGCGGGTCACGCAGTTCAATTCAGCGTTTGAAGCCGGAGTGTGGCAGATTATTCAATTGTGGATCAGGGAGCAGAGTCATGAGAGCGGTTCCGATTATGTTTTTGAACGCGTGAACTGTGTGCCAACCGATACGCTTGTCCGCGACGGCAAAGGCTCTGTAACCGCCTATACCGGAATGACCTGGTCAGGCTTTCGTCCAAGCGATGATGCCTGCGAATACGGTTACCTGGTGCCTGCCAATATGTTCGCTGTCGTTGTCCTGCGGTACGTCAGCGAAATCGCATCCGATGTGCTTGGCAACCCGGAGCTTGCACAGGCGGCGGAAGATCTGGCTGAGCAGATTGACGGGGGAATCCGGCGGCATGGCATTGTGGAGCACCCTGAATATGGTCTTGTCTACGCCTATGAGACCGACGGCCTGGGAGGCGTGAACCTTATGGATGACGCCAATGTGCCCAGCCTGCTGTCTATTCCTTACCTTGGCTATACATCTGCGGAGGATCCGGTGTATCTCAACACCCGCAAGCTTATTCTAAGCCGGACCAACCCCTATTTCTATGAAGGCAAGGCGGCAGCGGGTATTGGCAGTCCCCATACCCCTCCGCATTATATATGGCCTATCGCCTTGGCGGTTCAGGGAATGACCTCCGGGAAGAGGGAGGAGCAGGAGGCAATGCTTGAGCTGCTGCAACAGACGGATGCCGGAACCGGATTGATGCATGAGGCTTTTCATGCGGATCATCCGGAAGAGTATACCAGACCCTGGTTTTCCTGGGCCAATATGATGTTCTGCGAGCTGCTGCTTATGCGCTGCGGAATTGAAGTGAGTAGAGGCTGAGCAGCCCGGGCTCTAATAACAGACAAATACAAATGAAGGGGATGTAACAATGAAAAAAGGATGGGTTACGGTACTCTCGGTGATGATGGTCGCTTCCTTGGCGGCAGGGTGCAGCAGCAATTCGGGAAAAGAGAGCGCTGCGAATGACGGCAAAGCCGGAAGCGGCAGCAGCGGCAAGAAGACGGAGCTGACGTTCTGGGGCGATTGGGGCGGTGAAGGCCAGAAGCAGTTCGAGACCATGGTGGATGCCTTCAACAAATCACAGGACAAAATTCATGTCAAATATGTGCTGCAGCAGGATATGATTACCAAATTCCTGACGGCGGCCACCAATGGCGGTGCACCTGATGTGCTGTTCTGGGACCGCTGGCGGACCTCGCTGTATGCTCCCAAGAACGTGCTGCATCCGGTGGATGAGTACTTAACGCGTGATGGCATTTCCAAGGATGATTTCTACAGCGAGTCATTGACCGAGCTCTCCTATAACGATAAATTATACGGGCTTCCGCTGACCGTTGATGCACGGGCATTATTCTACAATAAGAAGCTGCTGGATGAAGCAGGGCTTCAGCCTCCGACTACCTGGGATGAGCTGGAGCAGGCTGCTGCCAAGCTGACCAAGTGGAACGGCGACAAGCTGGAGGTGGCAGGCTTCTCCATGGGCGACCTCGGCCTGTTCAATATGTATCTCCAGCAGGCAGGCGGCCAGATGCTTACAGAGGACGGCAAAACCAATTTCAATAATGAGCAGGGCAAGCAGGTGCTTGAATTCTGGGACCGCCTGATGAACAAAGACAAGGTGTATAAGGTTGGCTTTGAGCTGGGACTTGGCGAAGGGCAGGATGCCTTCGTTACAGGCAAGGTCGCCATGCTCTATTCCGGCCCCTGGATGCTCAGTACCTATAACAAATACGGTAAAGATCTCGAATATGGCATTGTACCCCCTCCTGCCGGGCCGAACGGCGACAAGGGCAGTGTGATGGGCGGCTTCGGACTCGTGATTCCGGAGGGCTCCAAGCATCATGCTGAGGCATGGGAATTCATTAAATGGTGGACCGCGAACAAGGATAATGCCTTGATGTGGGCCAAGACCAGCCTGAATCTTCCGGGCTTTAAGCCTTCGATGGAAGATCCGTTTTTCCAGGATGACCCGCAGTGGAAGCCGTTCCTCGATACGCTGGAATTTGCCAAAATCCGCCCGACTCATCCCGGCTATTCCGTGATGGAGACCGATGCGCTTGCGCCTAATCTTCAGCTGAACCAGCAGAACAAGCAGAGCATTGAAGACACGCTGAAAAAGGCTCAGGAACAAGGCGACAAGATGCTGAAGGATAACGCGGTTGTTAAGTAACCAGCCTGCTGCCATGGAGCCTTGCCGGATGATGAGAGGGGGAGTTGTATGGCTTCCATGAGAAAAGTGGAACGGCACGAAGCCCGGACGGCTTATGTATTCATTACGCCTACGGTGCTGCTGTTCACTGTGTTTACAGTTATACCTGTAGTGATGGCCCTGTATTTAAGCTTCACCAACTATGATGTGCTTAGCCAGAATGACTGGGTCGGCCTGGACAACTACCGCCGCCTGATTGAAGACAGCCTGCTGTGGAAGACGTTCAAGAATGTGTTCTTCTACTCGATTATTTTTGTTCCGCTGAATATTATCATTTCCCTCCTGCTGTCCATGTTGCTGAGCAGGGCGTGGCGGGGAGTCAAGCTGTTCCGCACCTTCTATTATCTGCCCACGCTGACATCGGCTGTAGCGGCGGCAACCGTATGGATCTGGCTGCTGCATCCGGAATTCGGTCTGGTGAACGGCTTGCTGTCCTATGTGGGCATTACCGGTCCTGCCTGGCTGTCCGAGACAAGTACGGCAATGCTGTCCATTGTAATGCTCACCCTCTGGCAATCCGTCGGCTCCAATATGATTATTTATCTGGCCGGTCTGCAGGGTGTCCCGGATTATCTCTATGAATCGGCACGGCTGGACGGGGCGAATACATTTGACAGCTTCCGCTTCATCACCTGGCCGCAGCTGCGGCCAACTACCTTTCTGGTCAGCACGATGGCGATTATCGGTGCGCTGCAGCTGTTTGACCAGGCCTTTGTACTGACGCAGGGCGGCCCGGCCAATGTGACCAAGACCCCGGTCTACCTAATCTATCAGCAGGGCTTCAATCAGCTGCAGATGGGCTATGCCTCGGCGCAGGCCTTTGTGCTTGCTGTAGCCATTCTTATTTTCTCGCTGATTAATATGCGGGTCTCCAAAGCGGAGGAATCGATCATTTAGGGGCAGCTTGTCCAGGAAAAGGAGGTTTGCAGGATGGGTGTTACTGGGGGTTCGGCCTTGAAGAAGGGCCTCTACAAGCTCATTTTCTATATTGTATGTATCCTTATAGCGGTTGTCATGTTTCTGCCATTCTACTGGAGTTTGCTAACCTCACTCAAGCCGGATGATGAGATTTTTGCGATGCCGATCCAGTGGTTTCCGAAGCATCTGACCTTCGAGCATTACCGCAAAGCCTTTTCAACGGTGCCGTTTGCTTTATTCTTCTGGAATTCGCTCGTGCTTGCCGTGTCGGGCGTCCTGGCTAACCTGTTTTTCGGATCACTTAGCGGCTATGCCTTTGCGAAGCTGAGATTCAGGCTGAACAAGCCGGTGTTCCGCGTGCTGCTGGCGGCAATGATGATTCCCGGCATTGTGACCATGATCCCGACAGTGTATGTGATGCGCCATATTCCGTTTGCCGGAGGCAATGATCTTTTTGGCGGGGGCGGCAATGGGCTGATGAACTCCTTCTGGGGCATTATTCTTCCCGGTGCTTCCGGGAGCTTCGCTGTATTCTTTATGCGGCAATTTTTTCTTACGCTCCCCACTGACATGCTGGAGATGGCCCGGATTGAGGGCTGCGGGGAATTTAAAATTTTCTGGCGGATCTATCTGCCGCTTACCCGTCCGGCGCTGGCTACCTTGAGCATCTTCACCTTCCAGGCCGGCTGGAACAGCTTCCTGTGGCCGATGATCGTGCTGAATGATCCGGACAAGGCGACGATTCAGATGGGCCTGCAGGCTTTTTCTTATAATTTTCAGACGGATTACGGGCCGATGATGGCCGGGGCGCTGGTGGCGATTCTGCCGATACTGGTGCTGTTCCTGGCGCTGCAGCGTTATTTTGTACAGGGGATTGCCTTCAGCGGCATCAAAGGCTGAGCCAACTAAGGGAGGCAAATTATAGACGGGGAGAGAGACCATATGAAGCAAATAGAGCTTGAACAATGGGCGGAACGGGCGGACTCGGCGCAGGAAGCGCTGGATGTATTCTTCTGGAACGAAGACATCGGAATGTATGACATTGAGACACCATGTCCGGAAGGCGCATGTAATACGGTCTTTCATTACTGGTGGATGGCCCACGCCGTGGATGTGCTGGTCGACGGCCTGCTGCGGACCCGGGCTGCCGGATACCGCGAACGGCTGTCCGCACTGCATGCGGGGCTGCTCCGCCGCAACGGCGGCGTCTGGCCCAATGAGCTGTACGACGACATGGAGTGGATGGCCCTGGCCTGGCTTCGCGCGTATCAGGCAACCGGAGATGAGTTGTACAAAGAGACGGTTCTTATCCTCTGGACGGATATCAAAACCGGCTGGAACAGCCATTCGGGGGGCGGCATTGCCTGGCAGAAATCGCAGCTGGATTACAAGAACACCCCGGCCAATGCACCGGCGGCCATCCTTGCCGCCCGCCTGTATCAGGCCTTTGGAGATCCGCAGGAACTGGAGTGGGCGCATGCGCTCTATAACTGGCAGCAATCCCGTTTGGTGGACCCGGACACGGGCTTCGTCTGGGATGGGATGAACCGTACCGGTGACGGCGGGATCGATAAGGATTGGAAATATACGTACAATCAGGGTATTTATATCGGTGCGGCTATCGAGCTGTACCGGGTTACCGGGAACCGAGACTATCTTGTGGAGGCCCGGCGCACGTTCGGCGCAGCGGTCAAAGAGCTGGCTGGCCCGCATTCCGGCATGCTCCCGGATGAGGGAGGCGGCGATGCCGGTCTCTTCAAGGGCATTCTGGTCCGCTATGCGGCAGAACTGGCACAAGCCGTGCCGGAAGACGGAGCCGCTGCGGCCTTCCTGCGCAGCAACGCAGAGATGCTGTGGGACCAGGGCAAGCCGGCAGACAAGGTGCTGTTCGGCCCTGACTGGACTACGCCGCCTTCGGGCGTTGTGCAATTGAGCACCCAACTGAGCGGCATCAAGCTGCTGGAGCGGATGGCTGTGCTTGCAGGGACGGGGCAGGCGAATGCTCAACCCTCATTTTAAATAGGAGGAGGTGGCGTATGGATCATTACAACGGGACATCATCAGCAGAGGACTGGGCAGCGCGTGCAGACTGGCTCCAGGACTCCCTGTGGCGGCACTACTATAATGCGGACAGCGGAATTATGAACCAGTGGTATCCGCGGGAATACAGCAGGGCAGGCGACAATTTCTACTACTGGTGGCAGGCGCATGTCATTGATGCTCTGACCGATGCTTACGAACGGACGCGGGATTCTGGATATGCCGAACGCATCCGCAGCCTGAGCCGCAGCTTGCATGCCTATAACGGCGGGACGTTCAAGCATAATTATTATGATGATATGGAATGGACCGCCCTTGCGCTGCTGCGGGCGCATCAGGCTACCGGTGAAGCGGAATATCTGAGTGCTGTACTTGAATTATGGGCGGATATTCAGACAGCCTGGAATGAGCACTGCGGGGGCGGCATGGCCTGGAAAAAAGATCAGCTGGATTACAAGAACACGCCGGCGAATGCCCCGGCCGCTATTCTGGCCGCCCGCCTATACTCGCTGCTTGGGCATGAGGAGGATCTGAACTGGGCGATCCGGATTTACCGCTGGAACCAGGCCAATCTGGTTGACCCTGACACCGGGTTCGTATGGGATGGAATGAACCGGCAGGGCGATGGGCAGATCGATTACGACTGGGAATTCACTTACTGTCAGGGCGTGTTCGTGGGAGCGGGGATAGAGCTCTGCCGTGTCACCGGCGATTCCGGCTATGCCGCAGATGCCCGCCGGACCGCCGAGGCCTGCATCGGCCGCTTATGCCATTCTGATTCGCTGCTGCTGCCGGATGAAGGGATTGACGACACCGGATTGTTCAAGGGAATTCTGATCCGCTATCTGGTACAGCTGGAGCAGCATTTCCCCGGAAATGACCGGGTCCGTGAAGTCATATGGGCCAATGCCCGTACGCTATGGGCGCAAGGGCTGGACCGGACGCTGGGGCTGTGCGGACCCTCTTGGGAGCAGGTTCCCGTACTGCCGGTACAGCTTAGTGTACAGCTCAGCGGTCTGATGCTGCTTGAGGGGGCAGCCAAGCTTAGCCATTAGCCCGCTGCCGCCTGACGGTTGTGGACTGGATGTACAAATGAAGGGGGTATTTGGAAATGTTCACCTGGAAGAAAGTAAGAACGGCCGCAGTTCTCTGTCTGTTGTCCCTTTCTCTGTCTGTACCGTCTCCCGGTGCGGGAAGTACGGCAGAGGCTTTCACTGTCTCTAATGCTGATGCTGCAATGAACTCCTTTGTGCAAGTATTCTATGATTCTTCCGCCAAATACTTCTATACCAACAGCGATCATCAGATTCATTCCGAACATGCTCACGGGCCGAACGGTGGACTCTACACCGATTTCTGGTGGGAAGCTCAGCTCTGGGAGACCGTAATGGATGCCTACGAACGCACGGGCAGCAATGTCTACCGTACGATGATTGGTGACATCTACACCGGATTCAACGCCAAATACCCGGATATGATGACGAATCCGTTCAACGATGACCTGGGCTGGTGGGCGCTGGCCTGCGCAAGAGCCTATGAACTGACTGGAACGACGGAGTATCTGAACCGTGCCAGCTTCCTGTTTGGCCAAATCTACAGCGAATGGGACAGCACGTACGGCGGCGGGATCTGGTGGAGAAGGGACGCTCATGTGCCGGGTCAGGCCAACGCCCAGAAGAATAGGGCCACGAATGCCCCGATGGTTATGACCGCAGTCAAGCTGTCTAGTGCCTACAATGATCCTGCTTATCTGACCAAGGCTACTCAAATCTATAACTGGACCAAATCTACCCTGGTTGGCGGCAGCAAAATTAACGATCATATTGAAGGTGCAGGCAGCGGTATCGTTAAGGATTGGGACTTCACTTACAATTACGGAACGTTCCTGGGGGCGGCTGTGTCCCTGTATCAGGCTACCGGAACTACTGCTTACCTTACGGATGCCAATAATGCAGCCGGGTATGCCGTTAACAAAATGGTATCAGCCCAGACTCTGATGTATGAAGGGGAGAATGATGCCGCGGGCTTCAAGATGGTCTTCGCCCGCAACCTGAACCGTCTCCGTACGCTGGGCGGACAGCCGCAATACCTGAACTTTCTCCAGCAGAATGCAACGCAGGCCTGGAATCACCGCCGCGTAAGCGATGGAATCATCGGCAGCGACTGGCTGCGCAATACAGGCTCCTCCTATGTGCAGAGCCTGGCCGCCGCTGCGGGCGCTTCTATTCTGCAGCTCGTTCCCGCCGACGGCTACACCGGGTACATTGCGGGCAACGGGGCTTATGAAGCGGAGAACGCAGTGCGGACGCTGGTTGGGGGAGGCGGGATGATCAATGAGAGCACCAATGCCGGATTTAGCGGAAGAGGGTATGTCGGGGGATGGAACACAAGCGGCACCTCCATTGATTTCTATGTCAACCAGAATACGGCCGGCACCAGAACCGTCACCTTCCGCTACGCGGCGGCGGCCGGCAATGCTTCACGCTACGTGAAAGTGAACGGCGTGGTAACAGCCTCCAATCTGGTATTCAATTCTACCTCCAGCTGGAGCACCTACGGAACGGTATCCGTCACGATTCCGCTGAACGCAGGCTCGAACACTATTCAACTCGGGTATAACAGTGTACTCGGAAATACGAATTATCTGAATGTTGATTTGCTGAGCGGGCTGTAAATGCGGGGCGGCAGAACAGGCGGATTGTTAAAGCAAAAAGCAAGGGCACGCAGGAGTTTCTGGGTCCTGAGGTAATATTGCAGCACAAAGGGAGCACCGTAATTGGCGCTCCCTTCTGCTTGCTTATTAGTTCTAGTACAGCGTCAGATTTAAAGATGAAGATGGGAGTTGTTCATTGCAGCGTTTGGCAAGGTGTAACGGACTCGGGCGCGCTTATTCCAGATGAAGCTACCGCTTGGGCAAAGTAACGGACCCCATGGAGCTTATTCTTGGAATTTCTAATCTTAACCATCTCGTAGAGAGACGATAAGGTCCACTCCGTCCGTTAAACCTCAAAAAGGGGCGTTTTCCTGGGAATAGGGTCTATCAGGTCCGTTAGAGCCCGCTCATCGCGCCCACTCCAACTTTTTAAATCTGACCCTGTTAGTCCCCGGTCTCTACGATCCAGACCTCCGGCAGATTGCGGTACTGCTCGGCGTAATCCAGGCCATAGCCGACGACAAATTCGTCCGGGATGTCAATCCCGCTGTAGTCAATGGGAACATCGACGAGGCGGCGGGAAGGCTTGCTGAGGATGGTGCAGATACGCACGCTTGCCGCCTCGCGCAGGGCGAACAGCTCCTTCAGATGCTGAAGCGTCAGGCCGGTGTCGATCAGATCCTCGACCAGCAGGATATGCTTGCCGCGGATATCCATGTCGATATCCTTCTTGATCGTAATGACGCCGGAAGAGGTGGAGCTTGCTCCATAGCTGGATACTGACATATAGTCGATGCCGACCGGGAAAGTGATTTCGCGCATTAAGTCAGACATGAATACGGCGCCGCCCTTGAGAATGCCGATAAGCACAAGCTCCTTGCCTTCATAGTCACGCGATATCTCTGCTCCCAGTTCTTTAACTCTTTGCTGCAACTGTTCCTTGCTGACCAGAACTTTGGTAATTTGGGTCATGGTTGACGCTCCTTATGGATTAGGATGTGATCACGAGGATGATCTGTCCTTTTCCTTAAGCATAACATCATGTGCGCCTCCTTCAAAGATCGTTGTCGAGGAAACCAGGGTAATCTTGGCCTTCTGCTGTAGTTCCGGGATGGTCAGCGAGCCGCAATTGCACATGGTGGACTTGATTTTGCTGATGCTGAGATCGAGGTTATCCTTCAGCCGGCCGGCATAAGGAATGAAGGAATCCACACCCTCCTCGAACTCAAGCTTGCTCTCCTTATCGGTATTGCCGAAGTCATAACGCTGCCAGTTGCGGGCACGGCTGGAGCCTTCGCCCCAATATTCCTTCACGAAGTTCCCGCCGACCAGCAGCTTGCGTCCGGGGCTCTCATCGAATCTGGCAAAATAGCGCCCAAGCATCACGAAGTCAGCGCCCATCGCCAGCGCCAGCACAATATGATAGTCATAAACAATCCCGCCGTCCGAGCAGATGGGGACATAGATACCGGTCTGCTCGTAATATTCCTGGCGGGCCGCCGCCACTTCGATGACAGAAGAGGCCTGGCCCCGGCCGATGCCCTTTTGCTCCCGGGTAATGCAGATGGAGCCGCCGCCGATACCGACTTTGATGAAGTCCGCCCCCGCTTCCACGAGGTACAGGAAGCCCTCCTTATCGACAACATTGCCTGCGCCAACCTTCACCTGCTCCCCGAAAGTCTCCTTAATATAATGGATGGTCTCCGCCTGCCACTCCGAATACCCGTCAGAAGAATCGATGCACAGGATATCTGCCCCTGCTTCCACCAGTGCTGGCACACGCTCCTTATAATCCCGCGAATTAATTCCTGCGCCTACAATGAGCTGTTTGTTGTCGTCATGCAGCTCCAGCGGATACTCCTGATGGCTGTCATAATCCTTGCGGAAGACCAAATGGACGAGATGGCCGCTGGCATTCACAATCGGCAGGCAGTTCAGCTTATGATCCCAGATCATGTCGTTCGCTTCTGTCAGCGTGATGCCTTCTTCGGCGTAGATCAGCGAATTGAGCGGAGTCATGAACTCCGTAATCGGGCATTCCGGAGGCAGCCGGTTCTCGCGGTAATCGCGGCTGGTGACAATTCCCATCAGCTTGCCGGTCGGTTCCCCGTTGTCCGTAATGGCAATGGTGGAGTGGCCGCTGCGCGCCTTCAGCGCCAGCACATCCTGAAGCGTGTCTTCCGGGCGCAGGTTGGAGTCGCTGAGGACGAATCCTGCTTTGAACTTTTTGACCCGGCGGACCATTTCGACCTGCTGGCCGATGGACTGGGAGCCGTAGATGAAGGAGATGCCCCCGCTTTTGGCCAGCGCAATCGCCATGTTGTGGTCGGATACCGCCTGCATTACCGCCGAAGTCACGGGGAGGTTCATGGTCAGTGCGGGAGTCTCTCCCCGGCGGAACTTGGTTACCGGTGTGCTAAGATCCACATTGCCGGGTATGCAATCTTTGGTGGTCAGACTGGGTACCAGCAGGAACTCACTGAAGGTTCTTGAAGGCTGCTCGTAATAAAAAGCCATGGCTTGTCACTCCCCTGCTATTTTTTCACAACTCATACCTGGGACAGAAATCTGACGGGTACTCCAATGTCCGCTTCCAGTTGCTTGTAATGCTCTCCTTTGGCCAGAATCGCCTGCACGCCGACAAGCTCTATGCCCATCACGGACAACTGAGCAGCAATGCAGCGGATCGTAGCGCCGGAACTGATCACATCATCCAGCAGCAGCACCCGGTCACCGGCGGAGAAGCCGTCAAAATAAATATAATTCTCATTATACGCCGTCTCGCGTCTCACACTAACCTCATAATTCTCGTACAGCTCAGTGCTGAGGCGCAGAATATTCATCGGCTTCATCAGCTTATAGGCAGCCAGCATCCCCCAGGTATGACCGCCGGGTTCAGGGGAGACAATGTAATCAAAATCGGGAAACTGCTCCGTTACAGCATCCGCCAGATTGTGAGTGATTTCACGGATTAGCTCGGGGGCAATGTACGTACCGCGTTCTCCGAAGGGGTAGAGCTTGAAGTCATAGGCGGTGTCCTTATTCTTGTAGATTCTCACATTTCTGGCCTTACGAATCGATTCACTTAAGCTTGCGTAGGAAGCACTCATTTGCCCTCACTCCTTCTATTATAATGGATGCCAAAAACCCCAGGCTAAAGGAGGCGCAGTCCAAAGCAGGATACATCAGCGCAGAAAAGCACGGTTTCGCCCGTGAGCTCACGCTGATACATCCAGCAGGGGGCTGGCCTCTTGTAGCCTGGGGCAATTTACGGTTGCCTGTAGATACGCCCATTCCGGATTAACGGGCTTATACAAGAGAGGTTTGAAGGGGGATAACTGACGCGGTGTTAACTTAGGGACGGAGAATCAGATCATTTTTGCTACTTATGTTACAAAAGTTCACTCAGATCATTTGTTATATGCTATCATCCGTAATAAAGTGTGTCAATATTTCATCATTGTGTCATATTACATGACTTATATACTTGTTTATAATAATTATTATCTGCAATTCATAAATAGTTCAAAGGTTTTGTTAAAAGCCGTATTTTGATGTGATATACTTAACACAGCGATTTGAGATCTTGTGAAATTGATACTAATATTTGCTGCTAAGCAGTAACAGAGCCTACACCAATGAATATAGATTAGGATGGTGAACAAGCGATGCATATTGTCGTCGTTGGCCTGAATTACCGTACGGCTCCCGTAGAGGTGAGGGAACAGTTCGCTTTTGCCGAAAAGGATCTGCCTGCTGCGCTTCATCAGCTGCTGCAGACGAAGAGCGTTCTGGAAGGGGTCGTTGTCGCCACCTGTAACCGGACGGAAATTTATGTGGTCGTGGACCGCCTTCATATGTGCGGATATTTCATCCGCAGCTTCATGGAGCAGTGGTTCGGAGTAAGAAGCGATGTATTTACGCAACATATGTATATATATGAAGACGAGCAGGCGATTGCCCATCTGATGCGTGTCACCTGCGGTCTGGATTCAATGGTGATTGGCGAGACGCAGATTCTGGGTCAGGTGCGCAGTGCCTTCCTGACGGCTCAGGCGGAAGGGGTTACCGGAACCTGGTTCAACCGGCTGTTCAAGCAGGCGGTGACGCTCGGCAAGCGTGCGCATAGTGAGACCTCGATTGGCGAGAGCGCGGTGTCGGTCAGCTATGCGGCGGTGGAGCTGGGGAAGCGGATCTTCGGCATGTTCACCGGCAAAAGAGTGCTCATTCTCGGCGCCGGCAAAATGAGCGAGCTGACGGTGAAGCATCTGTACAGCAGCGGCGCGGCGGAAGTGATTGTCGCCAACCGTACCTTGTCCCGTGCCATCGAGCTGGCCGAGAAATTCTCGGGTAAGCCCAGCACGATTGAAGAGGCGCTGAAGTCTCTGGATGAAGTGGATATTGTGATCAGCTCTACGGGTGCAGACGGCTATGTGCTGACGGCTGCCCAGGTAGCCGAGGGCATGAAGCGCCGCCCTTCACGGCCGCTGTTCATGATCGACATTGCTGTGCCGCGCGATATTGACCCTGCTGCTGCCAGTGTGCCGGATGTATTCCTCTATGATATCGATGATCTGGAAGGCATTGTGGAGAGCAATCTGGAGATGCGCCGCAGTGAAGCCGCCAAGATCGAGGTTATGATTGAAGGCGAGATGGCGGATTTCCAGCAATGGCTGAAGACGCTTGGCGTCAGACCGGTGATCCGTGCACTGCAGGACAAGTCCAACGGAATATATGAAGAAACGATGGATAGCCTGTTCAACAAGCTGCCTGAGCTGGATGAGCATCAGCGCAAGGTGATCCGCCGGCTGACCAAGAGCATCGTCAACCAGATGATGCATGATCCGATCAATGTGATCAAGGAGATGTCCGGCGGCAAGCAGGGCAATGAAGCACTGGAGTATTTCACTCAAATCTTCGCTCTGCAGGAGCAGCTGGATGCAGCTCCGGCCGGTGGAAGTGTTGAACCCCATCAGCGCAGCTCTGCTGAACGGCCCTCCGGCGGAGAGATCCGGGGGCCGGGAGCGGTGCTTACCCCAGCCGGTCTGCTGGGCGGGTGAGCCACATGCTACTGCTGAACGGAATATATGATGCCGCTCTGCTGCTATATGCCCTGAGCCTGCTGTTTGTTTTCTCGGATTGCCTTCGGCGCAATCCGGGCGGAAAGCGGCTGGGCACAGGGCTTCTTGCTGTCGTAGGCCTGCTTCAGCTGACCGGCCTTGCGATCCGCTTCTCCCAGGAGGGCGGATTGCCAATTTTCACACCTTATGATTTCCTGTTCTGGTTCTCCTTCAGCATGGTGGTTACCTCGTTTGCCGTGACGTATACACGCGGTGGTGAGTTCACGGTGCTGCTGCTCAGCATGGCGGGCTTCAGCGTATTTCTGCTGAACCGGGTATGGCTGACGGCAGAGGATCATACGCTGCAGAGCTGGAGTGCGGTGCACGGGTGGCTGGCGATGCATGTCATTTTGGCGAATCTGAGCTTTGCCGCACTGACACTGGGGACAGTATTTGCGATAATGTATCTGTTCCTGCATACGAAGCTGAAGAATAAGAAGTGGGATGACCGCGTCCGCAGGCTGCCCAGCCTGGAGACGATGGACAAATATTCCTACACGGCGATCCTGGCCGGAGTTCCGCTGCTGCTGGCTTCGCTGATTCTGGCGGGACTGTCGATTGTCGCGGAAGGACGGATACCGCTTTTTCAGGATACGAAGGTCCTGACTACACTTACGGGCCTGGGCGTCTACATCGTCTACCTTGTGCTGAAGTTCTCCGGCCGCCGAAGCGGTACAGTCATGGCCCGCTGGGCGATTGCGGGTTACGGCTTCATTATTCTTAATTTCCTGCTGAATTCCTGGTCGGAGTTCCATGGCTGGGGCGGGGAGTAAAGTGGGATGGACGATGGATGAGAGTGAGTTGGAAGCGCTGGAGTGAGCGGGATGGAGAGTAGCTTGCCAGTGGGATGGACGATGGATGAGAGTGAGTTGGAAGCGCTGGGGAGAGCTGGAGTGAGCGGGATGGAGAGTAGCTTGCCAGTGGGATGGACGATGGATGAGCGCGAGTTGGAAGCACTGGGGAGAGCTGGAGTGAATGGGATGGAGAGTAGCTTGCCAGTGGGATGGACGATGGATGAGAGCGAGTTGGAAGCGCTGGGGTGAGCTGGAGTGAGCGGGATGAAAAAGTATCTGCCGATTATGCTGGATGTGGAAGGCCGGCGGGTGGTGATCGTTGGCGGCGGGGCGGTGGCTGCGCGCAAGGCGGCTCCGCTGCTGGAAGCGGGCGCGGAGCTGGTGGTGATCAGCCCCTCGCTCAGCGGGACGCTGGCTGCGATGGCTGATGAGGGGCGGCTGCAATGGATCAGCCGGCCCTATGCTCCCGGGGATCTCCAGGGAGCGGTTCTGGTCTATGCCGCCAGCGATAACAGGGCGGGGAACGAGGCCGTTGCCGCGGAAGCCCGGCAGCTGGGGCTGCCCGTTAATGTGGCCAGCCATGCGGAGGCGGGAACGTTCATTACGCCCGGCGTGCTCCGCCGCGGGCGCTTGACGGTTGCGGTCTCGACCTCCGGGGCGGGACCGTCTGCGGCTGCGGATATTACGCAGCAGATTGCGGGGCTGCTCGGCGAGGAATACGAGCCGTATCTGGATTTCCTGCATGAGCTGCGGACAGCGATTAAGCAGCTGGAGCCAGCGGCAGAGAACCGGTCGCGGCTCTTGCGGCGGCTGGGGAAGCTGGATGTGTTGAATGAGCTGAGGCAGGGCACCTTTATACCATGGACGGCCGAGGAGATTGAGGCTTGGGTGGCGCGCAACCGGGAGGAATAGGGGGCTTAAGTGGCTGGGCCACCGAGATGAGCAAAGCAAGGGCAAAAATGCCCTTAATTTGGCCGAATCAGCTCAGTCGAGCAAATTAGGTGTAAAAGTACACATGAATTCGGCTAAAGTGGCTCAATCGAGCAAATGAAGTGTATAAATACCCTTGAATTCGGCCGAAACGGCTCAATCGAGCAAATTAGGTGTATAAATACACCTGAATTCGGCCGAATCAGCCCAGTCGAGCAAATTAGGTGTATAAATACACCTGAATACGGCCGAATCAGCTCAGTCGAGCAAATTAGGTGTATAAATACACCTGATTTCGGCCGAATCAGCTCAGTCGAGCAAATTAGGTGTATAAATACACCTGAATTCGGCCGAATCAGCTCAATCGAGCAAATTAGGTGTATAAATACCCTTGATTTCGGCCGAATCAGCTCAAGCGAGCAAATTCAGGGGATAGTTACGGCGGTGTATGGAATAGGAGACTGACTTGAACAGGGGGAGTGGGCATGCGGAAGATTATCGTGGGCAGCAGACAAAGTGCGCTGGCTTTAACGCAGACGGGGCATGTGATTGCCGATCTGGAGCGGCTTAGCGGGGAGCATGGGTTTGATTTTACTTTTGAGGTGCATAAGATTGTGACCAAGGGTGACCGGATTCTCGATGTGACCCTGTCCAAAGTGGGCGGCAAAGGTCTGTTCGTCAAGGAAATTGAACAGGCGATGCTGGCGAAGGATATTGATATGGCAGTACATAGCATGAAGGATATGCCCTCCGAATTGCCGGAAGGCTTGATGAATGGTGCGGTGCCGAAGCGTGAAGATCCGCGCGACGTTCTGATCTCTAATAGCGGAGTGGGCCTGGAGGGTCTGCCGCAAGGCGCGCGCGTAGGCACAAGCAGTCTGCGGCGCTCCAGCCAGCTGGCTGCACTCCGGCCGGATCTGCTTATTGAGCCGGTACGCGGCAATATTGATTCGCGGCTGAAGAAGCTGGAGAGCGGCGAATATGACGCGATTCTGCTGGCAGCAGCGGGGCTGTCGCGGATGGGCTGGCAGGACCGGATTACGGCATATTTGCCGCCTGAGGTCTGCCTGCCCGCTGTAGGCCAAGGAGCACTCGGTATTGAGTGCCGTGAGGACGATGAGGAACTGCGCAAGCTGCTGGCGCTGTATAATGATGAGCGCACGGCACTCACGGTGACAGCGGAGCGGACCTTCCTGGGCGCCCTGAACGGTGGCTGTCAGGTGCCGATCGGCGCGTACGCGATCCTTGAGCCGGAAGGCGAAGCTGCGGGTCCGTCCATAACGTTAACCGGAATGGTCGGAACACCGGACGGCACAGTCATTCTGAAGGAGACCTGCACCGGCAATGATCCGGTGGAGCTGGGTTCGGAGGTCGCGCGTAAGCTGGTGGCCAGAGGTGCGGAGAAGATTTTGGCGGATGTAAGGGAATAAGGGGTATGGGTTAGACAGGGAATAGTGTGCGTTGGGGAGAAGCTTATGCAGGCCAGAATCGCATGTGTAGAGGGATAAGGGGATGACGGAGATGGCGGGGAAGGTATATCTGGTAGGTGCAGGTCCGGGGGATGCGAAGCTGATTACAGTCAAGGGGCTGGAGTGTATCCGGAAGGCCGATGTGCTGGTCTATGACAGGCTGGCCAGTCCAAGGCTGCTGAAATGGATGAAGCCCGGCGGTGAGAAAATATACGTAGGCAAGCTTTCGGACCGCCATACGATGAAGCAGGAGGATATTAATCAGCTGCTGGTAGATCTCGCATTGGAGGGCAAAACGGTGGTGCGTCTGAAGGGCGGGGACCCCGTGATTTTTGGCCGGGTGGGTGAAGAAGCGGAGCTGCTGCGCAGGAACGGCATCTACTATGAGATTGTGCCTGGCATTACCTCGGCCATCAGCGTCCCGGCGTATGCCGGTATTCCGGTGACCCACCGGGAGGCATCGTCTTCCCTGTCGATTATTACCGGCCATGAGAGCCCGGATAAGCTGGATCATTCCATTCAATGGGATAAAGTAACGAATGCGACAGGCACGCTGGTATTCCTGATGGGTGTCGCCAAAATCGGCTACATCAGCGCCCAGCTGATGAAGCACGGACGTCCGCCGGAGACCCCGGTGGCGCTGGTGCGCTGGGGAACCCGTGCGGATCAGGAGACGCTGACCGGTACGCTGGCCGATATTGAGGCGAAGGTTACGGCAGCGGATTTTCAGCCGCCTGCGGTTATTGTGGTCGGTGATGTTGTGCTCCAGCGGGAGCACCTGATGTGGGTGGAGGCGCTGCCGCTGTTCGGCAAGCGCATTGTAGTGACGCGGGCGCGCGCGCAGGCAAGCGAGCTGGTGGACCGGATCGAGGAGCTGGGCGGCGAGCCGTATGAGTTCCCGGTCATTGAGACGGTGATGCAGCGGGATGCGGGCAAGCAGGCGGAGATCGCTGCGGCTCTTGGCGGGCTTGCGGCGTACGACTGGGTGTTCTTCACCAGTCCGAACGGCGTAGACTTCTTCATGCGTCATCTGACGCAGCAGAAGCTGGATATCCGCAGCTTGCACGGGGCGCGGCTGTGCGCAGTGGGACCGGGGACGGCGGCGGCGCTCGCAGAGCGCGGGCTGATCTCCGAGGAGCTGCCCGGACGCTTTCAGGCGGAAGGGCTGATCGAAACCTTCGGCCCCGAGCTTAAGTCCGGGCAGAAGGTGCTGCTGCCGCGCGGCGACCTGGCGCGTGAGTGGCTGCCGGCGAAACTGAGGGAGCTGGGGCTGGAAGTGACCGAGGTGGATACGTATGAGACGATTGTCACCGGGGAGGATGATATTGAGCTGGTGAAGCTGCTGGAGGAGAAGCGCATCCATGCGGTAACCTTCACCAGCTCGTCCACGGTGCGCAATTTCCTCGGCATTCTGAAGAGAATGGGCCTGGAAGATCCGCTTACTCTGCTGGCGGGCGTCAAGATTGCCTGCATCGGCCCGGTTACCGAGCAGACCGCAGTCGAAGCGGGCCTCACTCCGGGACTGCTCCCGGAAGAAGCCACCATCGAGGGACTGGTGCAGGAGCTGTGCCGCTGGAATGAATCGACGAGGCTGAGATAGCCTGTTCCTGCCGGATCTGTATCTGTCAGCAATGTCTTTGAGCATTGCAATCGGGTCTGGCCTACTGGCAGCGATAACTTTAACATCTCAATACTGCTTAAGACGAATAGATGTGATTATATACTTACTGAACAGGAGGATACAACAAATGAGCTTTCCAATAACCAGACACCGCCGTTTGCGCGGGTCGGCCGGTATTCGCGGCATGGTGCGCGAGACCGTTCTGAATGTGCTGGATTTCATCCAGCCGATTTTTGTAACCTATGGAACAGGTGTGAAGAATGAGATCAGCTCCATGCCCGGCGTCTATCATTTCTCGCTGGATACGCTGAAGGCGGAGGTGGATGAGATTGCTTCCCTCGGCATTTCGGCGGTACTGCTGTTCGGTATTCCCGAGACGAAGGATGCGGTTGGCTCGTCCGGCTTCGCAGACGATGGCATTGTGCAGGAAGCCACGCGTCTGATCAAAAAGTGGTATCCCGACCTGCTGGTTGTCGCCGATACCTGCCTGTGTGAATTCACCGACCACGGCCACTGCGGCATGGTGCATACCCATACAGTGGACGGTGTGGTGCACGGGGATGTCATCAACGATGCTTCGCTTGAGCTGCTGACCCGCACGGCGGTCTCGCAGGCCCGGGCAGGGGCGGATATTATCGCGCCGTCCAACATGATGGATGGCTTCGTGCAGGCGATCCGTGCCGGACTCGATGCGAATGGCTTCGAGCAGGTGCCGATCATGTCCTATTCGGTAAAATACGCCTCTGCCTTCTACGGCCCGTTCCGCGAAGCGGCAGATTCCGCTCCCCAGTTCGGCAACCGCAAGACGTATCAGATGGACCCGGCCAACCTGCGGGAAGCGATTCGCGAAGCGGATTCCGATGTGCTGGAAGGTGCGGACATGCTGATGGTGAAGCCTGCGCTAGCTTATCTGGATGTCATCCGCACCATCCGCGACCAGTTCGATCTGCCGCTTGTAGCCTACAACGTCAGCGGTGAGTACTCGATGGTCAAGGCGGCTGCGCAGCAGGGCTGGATCGATGAGCAGGCGGTTGTGCTGGAGATGCTGACCGGCATGAAGCGCGCCGGAGCAGATATAATTATTACCTATTTCGCCAAGGACGCAGCCCGCTGGCTGCGCGGCTAGGATCAGGAGGGAACAAGCATGGGCAATATGCCGTTGAACCGCCGGGAAGAGGCTTCCCGCATGGCTTTTGAAGAGGCAAAACAATATATTCCCGGCGGGGTGAACAGCCCGGTCCGGGCATTCAAATCCGTAGGATTGACCCCGGTCTATGTGGAGAGGGGCGAAGGCTCACGGATCTACGATATTGACGGCAACAGCTTCATTGACTACGTCTGCTCGTGGGGACCGCTGATTATGGGACATGCCCATCCTGAGGTGGTGAAGGCGCTGCAGGAGACTGCGGCCAGAGGGACAAGCTTCGGCGCGCCGACCCTGCTTGAGACCGCTATGGCCAAAACCGTGGTAGAACGCGTAGCCTCGGTGGACATTGTCCGCATGGTGAACTCGGGAACGGAAGCAACCATGAGCGCGATCAGACTGGCCCGCGGCTATACCGGACGCAGCAAAATCCTCAAATTCGAAGGCTCCTATCACGGCCATGCCGACAGCCTGCTGATTAAGGCCGGTTCCGGGGTGGCGACCCTGGGGCTGCCGGATAGTCCGGGCGTGCCGGAAGGTGTGGCCGTGAATACGATCACGGTACCTTATAATGACCTGGACGGGGTCAAAATCGCGTTTGAACGTTACGGCAACGAGATTGCCGCTATCATCGTTGAGCCGATCGCCGGAAATATGGGCGTAGTGCCTCCGCTTCCGGGCTTCTTGGAGGGTCTCCGCAAGGTGACGACAGGGTACGGGGCGTTGCTGATTTTTGACGAGGTGATGACCGGCTTCCGTGTGGACCGGGGATGTGCGCAGGGGCTGTTCGGGATGGATCCGGATCTGACCTGCTTCGGCAAGGTGATTGGCGGCGGTCTGCCTGTAGGGGCTTACGGCGGCAAAAGAGAGATCATGGAGCAGATCGCCCCGTCCGGCCCGATCTATCAGGCGGGCACACTCAGCGGGAATCCGCTGGCGATGGCGGCGGGCTACAGCACGCTTGCGCTGCTGACCCCTGAGGTCTACACCCGTCTGGAGTCGCTTGGAGCGAGACTGGAAGCCGGACTTAAGCGCAATGCGCAGGAGACGGGAGTTCCGCTGACGATTAACCGCGTGGGCTCGATGGTATGTCCGTTCTTCACGGAGGAGCCGGTCATTAACTTCGAGACGGCCAAGACCAGTAACCTGGAGCTGTTCAAGCGTTATTTCGGCAAAATGCTGGATCAGGGCATCAGCGTTCCGCCCTCCCAGTTCGAAGGCATGTTCGTATCCGCTGCGCATAGCGAGCAGGATATTGACGATACGATTGCGGGCCATTATCAGGCCCTGAAATCGCTATGACGGCTGGACCGGAGGAGCTGTCCGGCCAGCATGGCGGCGGCGAGATCCAAGACGGAAGTGATGGCGCCAGCGGCCCCTTCGCGGGCGGCGGCAAGTGGACCCGGCGCGGCGAATGGCTGGAAGCCATGCCTGGCCGGGTCATTACAGCGGCTGCCGACAAGCAGGCCGCCATCGATGCCTGGCTGCTGGGCGTAGCCGGGATGCCAGCGAAGCTGCACGCCCGGCTGCGCCGCGAGAACGGCATCCAGTGGCGGGGCGACCGGCTGCGGCTGGCCCTGTTCCCTCACCGGGAAGCCGGAATAGAGCCGGTATGGCAGGAGGCTGCGGCTGAGGTGCTGTTCGAGGACGACTTCTGCCTTGTGGTCCACAAGCCTGCGGGTCAGGCGGTTCATCCGGACGGAAGCAGCACGGAAGTGACGCTGGATCATCTCGTAGCCGCGCATTATGCGGCCTCCGGCGGAGGGATTGCCGTCCGCCATATCCACCGGCTGGACAAGGATACTACTGGACCTGTGTTGTATGCGAAGAATGAATACGCCCAGCTTGTGCTGGATGAGGATATGCGTGAGAAGAACGTATCCCGCCTGTATGCCGCGATTGTTGAAGGCATAGTGCCGCCGGAGCTTACGGTGATCGATGCCCCGATCGGCCGTGACCGCCATCATGCGGCGCGCAGGCGGGTATCCCCGGGAGGGCAGGAGGCGGTAACACGGATTGTGGGACGCGAAGCCCTGCCCGGCGGGACCGTAGTGAAGCTGCAACTGGAGACGGGCCGGACGCATCAGATTCGTGTCCACCTCAGCCATGCGGGGCATCCGCTCTTCGGGGACGACCTCTATGGAGGATCGGCCTGGCATACTGCGGGTATTCCTTCCGGCCACAGCCTTAAGGAGAAGCAGCCCCTTCGTTCGGAGCCTGGTCAGGTGAAATCTGCCATTACGGCCTGGTTCGAAGAGCAGGAGAAGGCAGGCCTTACCCCTGGTTTGCAAGTCCAAGGCAAGCAGCCGCCAGCTCCACCTTCGAAGCCGGGAGTCAAGGCGAAGCAGGAGAGTTCCGACCGCCAGGCACTGCATGGCGAGAAGCTGATTTTCGCCCACCCCTGGACCCGAAGCAAGATCGAGGTATCTGATCCCTGGCCGGAGGATATGCGTCGCCTGCGCGAGCAAATCGGCGGCGTAGATCAGGAGTAGGCCATTACCTAATCGGTTCCGTGAAGTTAAGTAACTCAATAGATGCCATGCCCAGCCGGGCCGCGTTTCTCTGATATCTGGAGGATTGCGGCTCGGCTTTTTAGTTGTTGTTCAGTGCGACCTCCCCCAGCCGAAACATCGAACAAGAAGTGGATTTATGTTATTTAATTTACGCACTATTACTCTCCAGGGAACGTTAAGTGGATTTAGGGCATCTAATTTCCTCAATATGTCCTATATGTTTATTTTCAGGTTATATAAGTGTTGTTGTTCCAACTGTTGCCGGATATTCGTAGATTTACTGGTGAACAGTTGCCCTTTTTCCACTTATTTCATTGTAGCCACCAGTTAGCCCACGTGTCCTCTGATACATTTCCGCGCTCAAGCCCGTCTTACTAATATGAGGAGATGATCTGGCTGTGAGATTGAGATGGAATCGCAGAGTGTTAGGAATCTTAGCCTTCTCGACCCTGGTGATTGCCGCCGGAATAATGGCGGTTGTGCAACTGAACAACAACTACGGTGTACTGGGTCTGGTTGCCCAGCTTCAGAGCTTCCGGGTGACGGTGGACAATCAATCGGACTTTGAGCTGAGTATTCTGGAGACGGGAGTGGTAACCGGCGCATCAGCGGAGGCCTCAGTAGACGAAGTTGGCAAGATACTCAAAAGCGGAAAAACAGTAAAAATTAAGCCCCGGCTTAGCTTAAGCGGTGAAGGCGGAGTTTATCTGAAGTATTCGGACCCGAGAGAACCGGACGTTCCCAAAACCATCGGAGTATGCTCCTACACCGAAACTTTATCCGGATATTCCAAGGTCATAATCACGAATGACAAGGTGACGGTTAAAGAGAAGTGCAGCTAATCTATGGAGGCTGACTGCTATTTTGGCAGCTTGGTCTCCAAATATCCCCTTTAATTTCCCTCTGCGCATTTACAATCCAGATATTTGCAGATTTCCAGTAACATTTGTAACTGACGGGCTTCCAATATATTGATAAAAATATTATGTAAGCGCAGTCTATTTGATGAACTGGGGGAATATTTGTGAAAAAAGTTACTAAGTTAATGCTCGTGGCCGGCATCTCATTGGCACTGGTCGGGGTAGGGAACAGCGGCGCTCTGAACAATGTTACTTCGGCGGCGAGTGCACCGCTTAAGGTGGGCCGGGTGGAAGCGGCTGCCCATGGCACCAAATGCTTCACCGTAGCGGTTGCTGTAGTCCAGAATGGCGTAATCGTTGCGGCTTCGCTGGATGATTATCAGTTCCTGGGCAGCGATGTAGCTACTGGCGTACCGAACTCGGACAAGGATTTTGGCAAGAATTACAAAGACCCTAATATGGTGCTGGCCTCCAAGAAGACCAACGCCAAATACTACAGTGAGCACATGACGGAAGAAGCCAAATCGACAGTAGCCTATGACAAGAACCTGGCGGCTATCGAGAAATTCGCAACAGGCAAAACTATAAAATCCCTTGAAGCTACACTGACTAACAAAAGCAAAGAGCAAGTTGTTGACGCTGTAAGCGGTGCAACTCTGGTGGATACTCAAGGTTACCTGAAGGCCATTCTAAGTGCGGCCAAAGCTGCAAAATAAACAGCTGTTCCATCATTTAAACGATGTTAACCCCTTCATGGCTGCGGCTGTGGAGGGGTTTTGCTATGCTGTTTCCATTTGTCGACAGACCGGCTCCGCTGTTAAAGAGAGTGGCACCCCTGCAATTATGGGTATAACAGTAATAAGTACAAATACATCAGCATGCGCGAGTATTCATAACTGGGGGGAAGGCCATGAAATGGCAGGGTAGAAGAGGCAGTTCTAATGTGGAAGACCGCAGAGGCCGCGGCGGCGGAGGCGGGGGCAAGCTGATTGGCGGCGGAATCAGCGGGATTGTGATTATAGTAATTGTTACGCTGCTGAGCGGCGGGAACATCGGCGATATTATGGGGAATCTGACCTCAACCGGTTCGGGCACAAACTCAAGCGTCCCCTATGAACAGAGCGCCCAGGAGAAGGAGCTGTCCGAGTTCGTGTCCGTGGTGCTGGCCGATACCGAGGATGTCTGGTCCGATATCTTCAAGGAGCAGGGAATGACTTACCAGGATCCGACGCTAGTGCTCTACAGCGGCAGCGTGAATTCTGCCTGCGGAACCGCGAGCTCGGCCGTCGGCCCGTTCTATTGCCCGGGGGATGCCAAGCTGTATATCGATCTCAGCTTCTACGATGAGCTGCAGCAGCAGTTCAAGGCGCCGGGCGACTTCGCCATGGCGTATGTGATTGCCCACGAGGTGGGTCATCATGTGCAGACCCTGCTGGGCGCTTCCGAGCAGCTGAATTCAGAGCGCCAGCGTCTCAGCGAGACTGAATTCAACAAGGTTCAGGTCCGCTTCGAGCTGCAGGCCGATTATTATGCCGGGGTATGGGCGCATCATGTTCAGGGCCAGAATCTGCTGGAGGAAGGAGATCTCGAAGAGGCGCTAACTGCTGCGAGCGCGGTGGGTGATGATACGATCCAGAAGCGGGCGCAAGGGTATGTGGTGCCCGACAGCTTCACACACGGAACCTCCGAACAACGCAAGCGCTGGTTCTATAAGGGCTTTAACTCCGGCACGATTGCCGGTGGAGATACCTTCAAGGCTGCTGAACTGTAGCCGCCGGCATTCCGAAATAAGAACACTAAGAGCCGCCCATCCGCTTGACGGAGGACGGCTCTTGTTCTTATTAGGGACATTATTATGAGGAGCCGTTTCTGCTCCGCCGGGAAGCTGGAATGTATGCTAAAAACAGCATACAATGTGCTCCCGCGCAGGCGCCCGGACCGAATGTATGCCAAAAACAGCATACAATGTGCTCCCGCGCAGGCGCACGGGCCGAATGTATGCCAAAAACAGCATACAATGTGCTCCCGCGCAGGCGCCCGGACCGAATGTATGCCAAAAACAGCATACATTGTGCTCCCGCGCAGGCGCACGGACCAAATGTATGCCAAAAACAGCATACATTGTGCTCCCGCGCAGGCGCACGGGCTAAATGTATGCCAAAAACAGCATATAATGTGCTGCCGCGCAGGCGCACGGACCAAATGTATGCCAAAAACAGCATACAATGTGCTTCCCGCGCAGGCGCACGGGCTAAATGTATGCCAAAAACAGCATACAAAGTGCTCCCGCGCAGGCGCACGGGCCGAATGTATGCCAAAAACAGCATACAATGTGCTTCCGCGCAGGCGCACGGATCAAATGTATGCCAAAAACAGCATACAATTTGGCGGGTTCTGCCCGTCCCTCTCACGCCGTCCCCCTGCGCGGGAACATGTGCTTACGGCTGCACATCATTCCGGTAAGACAGACGGTTGCGGCCAAGCTTCTTGGACTCCAGCAGGAGCTGGTCGGCATAGACATACCCTTTTTCCATAGAGGTCTTCTGATCCGGGTCTGCCTTATAGTAAAAGAGTCCGAAGGATGCCGAATAGGGCACGCGGATGATCTGCTCCTCGAATTCTGCACTTACGGTGTGACCGTGAAGGCTGTCCAGAATCTCCTGAATCTGCGTCCTGCACTCCTCGAAGGTCTTGTCCCTTAGAAAGAGCGTGAACTCTTCCCCGCCGCTGCGGAACAGAATATCCTGCTCCTGCAGATGCTTCTGCAGCGTCTTGGCAAAATGAACAATAACCCGGTCACCAACGGCGTGGTTGTAGCTGTCATTGATTTTTTTGAACCGGTCGATATCCGCCACTACAATTCCGATGTACTCCCCGCTCTGGTTCAGCTCCTTCATCATCTTGTCCATATGCGCCCGGTTATAGGTTCCGGTCAGGAAGTCGCGGTAAGCCATCTGCTCGAATTTGTCGCGTTCATACTTGTGCTGGGCACTCTGCGACTTCGAATAGAACGAGATACTGACTACATAGTTGAGCAGGAACAGGGCGATCAGCATCTCCCATTTCTCCATTTGCAGCAGCCGCAGCAGCAGAGCATTACTAAGAGCCACCTTGCTGAAATCCAGCAGATTCCGGCTTCGGAACAGTAGGTTCCTCGCTTCCCGGCGTGTCTTGATATCTCCCGACAAGGCAAAGGTCAGCACCAGGAAGGTGGAGGACAGCAGGGTGGTAACGCAGACCACGAGCAGGAACAACAGCCAGTATCCGAGAGGAAGCTTGTCCGCCAGGGGAGAGAGCGCCGTATACAGATAGTACGCAGCAGAGCCGCCCAGTGTGAACGAACCGATATTGTAGAAGGTATCCAGGAACTCTCCGGGATCGGCGGTTTTTGTTTTCTTTTTATAGAAATATACGATGAACCGGTATACAGTCTCGAACAGGAGCGTGCCGAGCGGACCGGCAAAAATCCCGAAGGAGGAGGTATAGCTGATGGCATAATCGATTGTTGAGTTCCCGCTCCGGGTCACAATCCGCAATTGAAAGTAGATGCTGGAGAAGATAGTGTATAGCAGTAATGCTTTTATATAGGTAGCGTCCAGGACTACAGCATGCGCGGGAATGAAGGCTATAGCCAGGGATGCGACAAATAGAAAAAGGTCAAATACCCTCGCTTTTGACATGTCGGAAATTTCCTTTCAGGATTTATACCGATTATACCCGAAAAGATGATTCTTGATTAAAAGATATTTTTGAAATTTGCAGGGAATGATCATATATCCCTTTCCGCCTGCCCGCAGCCTACATATACTATTCTGATTAGGGTGGAGCAGACTGCTCCTGTACCTAAATACATCTATAGCCGGGGAGAGGAATGCATGAAGATATTGCTGGTCACCTACTGGGGCCTCACCAATATGGGCGGAATTTGGACGTATATGAAGCAGCTGGCCGACAAGCTGGGCGAGCAGGGCCATTCCGTTACACTGATGGGCAGCCATGTGGAGAACAATACATTGTATTTGCTCAACCGGACGGAGTCTTTTGATAAAAAAGCCTTCTATTCGCTGCTGCTGCCCCAGCTTGATATCGGCCGGTTCCCCTCGCTGCATCTGGAGCATGGCATCTTCAGCTTTGAGCTGGGGCGTTACGTATTCGAGGGCGGCGCCGCTGTGCTGGGGCTGGAGGAATATGATGTCATTCATGCCCAGGACCCTATAGCCACATATGCACTGCGGCGGATCATGCGCCGTCCTGTTCCGCTGGTCGCAAGTGTTCATGGGGCATTGACCAAGGAGACCTACTATGAGTACAAAGGACTTGAGCCCGGACTGACCCGGGAGGCCTATGAGCAGCGGCCGATCTGGAGCTACTTCCGTAGGCTTGAGACACTGGGTGCCCAGGCGGCTGACCAGATTCTGGTCTCTTCGGAGTGGATCGGACAGCTTACGCAGAGCCTGGGGGTCAGCCCGGACCGTATTCATACCTTGCCGTACGGGTTGGACCTGCATCAATATGCAGCCAGGGCCGCAGAGACGCCGCCGCTTCAATTTGCAGAAGGAATCCCTGTAATCATGTATGCCGGACGTCTTGAATATATTAAAGGCGTCCATGTGCTGATAGAGGCGCTAGGCATTCTGGAGCAGCGCTGTCAGCGGTGGATCTGTGCGGTGGCCGGAATCGGCAGCCTCCTGGAGGAGCTCATGGAGCAGGCCCGCCTGCTGGGTATCGCCGGGAAGGTCCATTTCACCGGGAAATTGAACAATATTCCGGCTGCACTCCGGGCTGCCGACATCTATGTGCAGCCCTCACTCCAGGATACGCAGCCTTTCTCGGTTACAGAAGCGCAGCTTGCCGGGATCGCGCCGATTGTCGCCGGAACCGCAGGCATGCCGGAGATGGTCCGGCAGGGAGAGACGGGCTGGATTGTTCCTCCCGGAGATGCCGCTCAGCTCGCCCTGCAGATGGAGCAGCTGCTGGGGGATGAGGGACTGAGAAGACGCACCGGCCTCCAGGCTAAGCGCTGGGCAGAGCAGACCCGTTCGCTGGATGTCATGGCTGCGGGTACGCTGCATGTATACCAGAGAGCGGTCAATCTGCGGGCGGGCCGGCCGGGAATTCCGGATCACCTCCGGTTTGGGGAAGAACCGGGCGCGGGTGCGCTGCCGGCAGCTTTTCATCCGGCAGATGTGCTTAACGAGGGTGATCCGGGGAATCCGCTTGCCGTAACGATGCGTGTCAAGCTTCCGCAGCACTACTCTATTCCTGATGCACGTACGGCCCTTCCTCCCCTGGCATAGGCGCTGTCCGCAATTGAAGCGGCAAAGTTGTCATGCCTGCCTGATTGAAGCATATACATGAGGGGAGTAACATTTTGGGCTTATACTCTGGGCTTGTCTCAGGGATAGATTATGCCAAGAAGGAGGACATTTCCCGTGTTTGACCAGTCCCATGGCTTGCGGTTTGATATTTATGAACGCATTCACCTTTCGGAAGAGCTTCCGGGAATAGCAGAGCTGGAGGAAGTCGAGCTGGTTCCCGACATCCAGGTCATCCAGCGGGAGGACCGGGCCGAGCTGCACGGACAACTGCTGCTCACCGGACTCTACCGGGGGGAGGATGACCTTACACAGCGTCTGGAGCATGCAATTCCTGTTGAAATCACTGTTCCGCTGACCCGGGTCAGCTCACTTGATGACATAGGGGTGGAGATCGAGAATTTCGATATTGATCTGCTGACGATGCGAACCGTCAACATTACCGGAGTGCTCTCGCTACGCGGAATCGGAAGTGCAGATGTACAGCCGGCCTGGCAGCAGGAGGAATACACGGTAGCGTATTCGCCGGAGGCAGGAGACAGCAGGGCGGCTGAGGAGATAATCCGCAATCCCGAGAATGATACCCTGTATGAGAATTCGCTCTGGACCTATGGCGAAGGGACTGCAGAGGGCTCTGCGGAAGATCAGAACTCCGCTGCTCCGGCTGAGGCAGCAGCTGAGCCGCTGTACGCGGAAGATACTTCTTACAGCCAGCCCGCGGCCTATCTCTCCACACCCCTGAAGGACAAGGAACCCAGAGTAAGGACCCATAGCCTGGATACGGCTTCTTCGGCAGGCAGCAAGCCGGCGGCTGATAAGGCCTCCGCTCACTTCCTCACCTCCAGAGAGAAGACGGCACCAGCGGCTGTGAACGGCTCGGTTCAGGAGGACACCACGCTTCAGACAGGCACCGCTGCCTTGAACACTGTGGATCATTGGGGCAATGCGAAGCTTCATGCCGTGTCGCAGCCGGAGCCGGTGTTTACCTCCGCTGCCAACGATGCTGCTGCGCTGTTTGAAGGGAACGAAGGAGGGGAGGCGGCAGAGGAGATCCAGGCCACAGACAATGAAGTCTTCCTGTCTGCGGAATCTTTGTCTCCCCAGGAGGAGAAGCAGGATCTCAAGGTTGCCCTTGGCAGCAAAAAAGAACCGGGAGCCGCCGAGCAGGAGCCGCTCACCTTCTCCTCGCTGCTCAGCGCAAGCCGCGCCAACAGAGAGCAGGAGGAGCTGCTCTCGGGCAATATAGACTCTGTAGCGCAGGCTGTTCCTGAGGCAGGCAATGATACAGCGTGGAAGAGCCGGTTCATCGGCGGGATGGGCGGGACAGAGCTGTTCCGCAAGGTACGGCTCTGCATCGTGCAGCGGGAAGAGACGCTGGATACCATAGCCGAGAAATACCAGCTAAGCACCCGGGAGCTGACTATGTATAACCGGCTGTCCGGTCAGATTGTAGAAGAGGGACAGGTATTATACATTCCTTGAGATTGACGCTGTGCGGAGAATTCAGGCTTAACAGGAACAGCCCTTGCCTTACGGATGGGGCTGTTCCTGTTTCTTTGTTGTATAGGAAATTATGATTCTCTTCTGTTGTAGATAAGTGTTTTTTACTTGTGCCCTGAATGTATGCGGAAAACAGCATACATTTGCTGGCGCGCGGGCATGTGCCCCGAATGTATGCGGAAAACAGCATACATTGTGCTGGCACGCAGGCATATGGCCCGAATGTATGCGGAAAACAGCATACATTGTGCTGGCGCGCAGGCATATGTCCCGAATGTATGCGGAAAACAGCATACATTTGCTGGCGCGCAGGCATATGTCCCGAATGTATGCGGAAAACAGCATACATTTGCTGGCACGCAGGCATATGTCCCGAATGTATGCGGAAAACAGCATACATTTTGCTGGCGCGCAGGTAAGCCGTTTCCACTTCCCAAGCGTTTTTTATTATGCGGCCTGTATATACGATCTCCGCTTCTGGTTTACAAACCGTTCAGCCGGGGGTAATAGTCACTACCGGCCTACATACATTACACATTCAGGCAGCTATGCGCTGGTACACTACTTCTGGAAGGATGATATATCACATGAAGAGAAAAGTGGCAGCCACTGCGGCCGCACTAAGCTTGACGCTCACAGTCTCGGCCGGTGTCTACGCCGCCAGTAATCTGCAGGAGATCAAGGCGCTCCTGAACAACAAAATCGGGATCGTCGTGAACGGCCAGGCGTACACGCCCAAAGACGGCAACGGCAAAACCCTCGCCCCGATTACCTATAACGGCATCACTTATCTGCCTGTACGCTCCATCGGCGAAGCGCTGAACACTGCTGTTACTTACGATGCTTCAACCAGCCGGGTCATCATCGGTGATGCTGCAGCTCCGGCTGTCTCCTCCGGCGGCTCGTCCACTGGAACACCAGCAGATTCTGTGAAGCGGCCGAAGAGCCTGCCGGCGGATTTCCCGCTTCCGGCGGACGCGAAGATATTTGATCTGATCGAAGGCTCGGCGACCGGTAAGCCGTCCGCAACCTTCAGCTACCGTACGAAGCAGAGCCTGGAGACGCTCGGCAATACGTACAAGGACTATTTTGTGCAAAAAGGAGCTACCTCCAAGTCTGAGGAAGTCTCCGCCTCAGCCTTCTCGATTATTGATGCCGGAAGCACATTCTCTGTTACGCTGGATGGCGCTCCCGGAACGGGCAGCCATCAGGGCTTCAATGTGGTTCAAGTGATCTGGAGCGGGGAGTAGGCATCAATGTACGTCTGCTGCGCGCCCTTTGTGTATATGCTGGTTGACTAGGGATAACACTGAATGTATTATTGAACTAAGTAATAACTAGCATAAAGACTGGGAACGGGAAGAGTAGGCGGTCAGCCCTTCAGAGAGCGGGATTATCATTGGTGTGAATTCCCGCAGGATGCAGCCCCCGAAGTCGCCCCGGAGTTGCCCTTCTGAGCTTGTCTTCATCATGAAGACGGGTTAGGATGCGGCCGGTTGCAGCCGTTACCCTGCATGAGTGTCGCGCTAAGCTTCAGGAACCTGTAAGGGAACTTAAGGCAGTGGTTTATTTTTTATTGGCGCGAAACAAAGGTGGTACCGCGAAAGAATGGCCTTTCGTCCTTTGAGACGAAGGGCCTTTTTGTATTCTCAGAAACCGCTAGCTACTCAATACATTTAACAGTGGAGGGTTCACAATGGCTGATAACAACAATGCAGCAGCAGAGCTGCCGAACGGGCAGGAAGCGGCAGAAGCTACCGCTTCAGCTAATCACAAGCAGAGCGACATGCCGACTACATATGATCCGGGAGCGGCAGAGAAGAAATGGTATGCGTACTGGATGGAGAAGGGCTTCTTCGAAGCCGGCAAGCGCCCGGATGCGGAGCCTTACAGCATCGTGATTCCGCCGCCGAATGTAACAGGAATGCTGCATATCGGACATGCGCTGGATTTCACGCTTCAGGATGTGCTGATCCGCACCAAGCGGATGCAGGGGTATGATACCCTGTGGCTGCCGGGTACAGACCATGCAGGGATTGCTACACAGACCAAGGTAGAGCAGAAGCTGCGCCAGCAGGGAATCTCCCGCCATGATCTGGGACGCGAGAAGTTCCTGGAGCAGGTGTGGGCCTGGAAAGACCAGTATGCAGAGACAATTCATGACCAGTGGGCTAAGATGGGCCTGTCCCTCGATTACTCCCGCGAACGCTTTACCTTTGATGATGGAATGAAGAAGGCGGTAAGCAAGGTATTTGTGGAGCTGTACCAGAAGGGCCTGATCTATCGCGGCAAGCGGATTATTAACTGGGACCCGGCTGCCCGTACAGCGCTGTCGGATATCGAGGTTGAATACAAGGAAGTGAACGGGCATCTGTACCATCTGCGTTATCCGCTGAAGGATGGCAGCGGCCATATCACGGTGGCTACCACGCGGCCCGAGACGATGCTGGGCGATACAGCGGTAGCGGTACATCCGGAGGATGAGCGCTATAAGGATCTGATCGGTAAGACGCTGATTCTGCCGGTTACCTTACGTGAGATTCCGGTTATTGCCGATGAATACGTAGATAAGGAATTCGGCAGCGGTGCAGTTAAGATTACACCGGCGCATGATCCGAACGACTTCGAGATGGGAGTCCGCCATAACCTTCCGCAGATCAACGTAATGGATGAAGGCGGAGTGATGAATGAGGAAGCGGGCGCTTACCAGGGAATGGACCGCAGCGACTGCCGTAAGGCCATCGTAGCCGACCTGAAGGAGCAAGGCGTGCTGATCTCCATTGAGGATCATGTACACCAGGTTGGGCACAGTGAGCGTTCCGGGGCCGTAGTAGAGCCTTATCTGTCCACCCAGTGGTTCGTCAAAATGCAGCCGCTGGCAGAAGCAGCCATCGCTGCACAGAAGGACGGTGACGGGGTCCATTTCGTGCCGGACCGCTTCGAGAAGACGTACCTGAACTGGATCGAGAATGTCCGCGACTGGTGTATCTCCCGCCAACTGTGGTGGGGCCACCGTATTCCGGCCTGGTACTCTGAATCCACCGGGGAGCTTGTAGTTGCACATGATGAAGAAGAAGCACGCCGCATCAGCGGGCTGTCCGACCTGAAGCAGGATGAGGATGTTCTGGATACCTGGTTCAGCTCGAACCTCTGGCCGTTCGCTACCTTAGGCTGGCCTGATCAGGACAGCAGCGACTATCAGCGTTACTATCCGAACAATGTACTGGTTACCGGCTACGATATCATCTACTTCTGGGTAGCGCGCATGATTTTCTCAGCCATGGAATTCACTGGCCAGAAGCCGTTCTCCGATGTGCTGATGCACGGACTCGTACGCGATGCCGAAGGACGCAAGATGTCCAAGTCTCTGGGCAACGGTATTGATCCGCTGGATGTTATCGAGCAGTACGGCGCTGACGCCATGCGCTATATGATTACTACCGGCAGTACAGCGGGCCAGGATCTGCGGTTCCGTATGGAAAAGGTAGAGCAGGCGCGTAATTTTGCCAACAAGATCTGGAATGCCTCCCGGTTCGCGCTGATGAATCTGGAAGGCGTAGCCTTTGAAGATATTGACATTACAGGTGAGCTTGGCACAGCGGACCGCTGGATTCTGCACCGCCTGAACGAAACTTCCCGCGATATTACGCGTCTAATTGACTCGTACGAGTTCGGCGAGACCGGACGCCTGCTCTACAACTTCATCTGGGATGATCTGTGTGACTGGTATATTGAATTCGCCAAGCTCTCGTTATACGGAGCGGACGCAGCTGCCAAGGCCAAGACTCAGTCTGTTCTGGCTTACGTGCTGGACCGCACACTGCGGCTGATTCACCCGTTCATGCCGTTCATTACGGAGGAGATCTGGCAGCATCTGCCGCATCAGGGCGAATCCATCACCTTGGCCGAGTGGCCGAAGTACGATGCGGCGCTTGAGAATCCGCAGGCAGTATCAGAGATGAACCTGCTGATGGATATTATCCGGGCCGTTCGCGGTATCCGTGCGGAAGTGAATGCGCCAATGAGCAAGAAGGTCGAGCTGATTATCAAGGCCGGCAGCCAGGACACCCTGGACATTATTTCCCGCAACGACAATTACATCGGGCGCTTCTGCAACACCTCTTCCTTCGAAGCAGGCCTTGCGCCGCAGACGCCGGATAAAATGATGTCCGCCGTGGTTACCGGAGCGGAGCTGCTTCTGCCGCTGTCCGGTCTGATTGATATCGATCAGGAGATTATTCGTCTCGAAAAAGAAGTTCAGACCCTGAACAGCGAAGTGGAGCGTGTGGAGAAGAAGCTCAGTAATCAGGGCTTTGTGGCCAAAGCTCCGGTGAAAGTCATCGAAGAGGAACGGGCGAAGCAGGCGGATTATTCCGACAGACGCGAGAAGGTGCTGGCCCGTATTGCAGAACTGAGAGGATAACAGACATGGAAGAGATCACCCGGAGCGGCGCTGCCACTCCCTTAAGTTCTTATACAGAAGCCGTAGACTGGATCAACAGCCTGATTCCTTTTGGAATCCGGCCGGGTCTGGAGCGGATAGAGCTGCTAATGGAGAAGCTCGGACATCCGCACCGGAAGCTTAAGTTCATTCATGTGGCGGGGACCAACGGCAAGGGCTCGACCTGCGCCTTTTTGACCTCGGCCCTTATTCAGAGCGGATATTCGGTGGGGACCTTCACCTCTCCTTATATCACGAAGTTCACGAACCGGTTCCAGTACAACGGGACGGATATTCCTGAGGAGACGCTGCTTGCGCTTGCCAATCAGCTGCGTCCGCTGGTCCAGGAGATTGCGGGCACTGAGCTAGGCTCACCGACCATGTTCGAGGTGGCGACGGCGCTCGCGATTCTCTATTACGGCGAAGTCTGTTATCCCGATGTAGTCGTATGGGAGACGGGGCTTGGGGGAAGGCTGGATGTAACGAATATCGTTACTCCGGTTGTGTCGGTCATTACCAATGTGGGACATGACCATACCGATGTGCTGGGAGATACGCTTACGCTGATTGCCGGCGAGAAAGCCGGGATTATTAAGCCGGGCGTTCCTGTAGTCAGCTGTGTAAGCCAGCCCGAGGCTGTAGCTGTATTGAAGGCCAAGGCGGCGGCTACCCGCTCGACACTCTATTTAGCGGGAGAAGATTTCAGCTATAGTAATGTTGAGCAGAGAGACGGCTGCCAGCACTTTACCTTCAATGGGCCATTCCGCGGGCTTGAGCTGGATATTGCTATGAAAGGCGAGCACCAGCTGGAGAATGCGGCCGGGGCCATGATGACGCTTGAGGTGCTGCGGCAGTATATGGCCTTCATGCTGGAGGACGAGGATGTGCTGGAGGGCTTCCGGGGCACATTCTGGGCCGGAAGACTGGAGGAAGTGAGCGTCTCGCCCAGAATTATTCTGGACGGCGCGCACAATCCGGAAGGGGCTGAGAGCCTTGCGAAGAGCCTTCCGCAGTTCCAGCCTTACGGTAAATTAAATTTGCTCATGGGGATGCTGGCAAATAAGCATCACGAGTCGTATCTCAAGCATATACTGCCTATAGTGGATACGCTCATCCTGACCGAACCGGATTTCCGTAAGAAAATGGACGCGGAAGATCTGCAGGCGATCGCAGAAAGTCTGCGGAGTAAATATGCCAAGGAAAACTTGGAAATCATAGTAGAACGTAATTGGGGCCAAGCGCTGCAGAAGCTGCAGACGATCACAGCGGACGATGACCTTGCAGTTGTGTCCGGAACGCTGTATTTGATTTCTGATGTGCGCAGTACGCTTTTACGGCAACCCGATTCTGAAAAAGGCTGGTGACGAACTGTTGGATACTACTGAACGTGTGCATTTTATAGGGATCGGCGGCTATGGTATGAGCGCGATTGCCCGGGTGATGCTGGAGATGGGATATACAGTTACAGGCTCTGACGTAGCTGCCCAGGAGTTAACGGAGAAATTGATTGCCAAAGGTGCCAAGGTCTTCATCGGGCATACGGCGGAGCAGGTAAAAGGCGCGGATCTGGTCGTCTATTCCACGGCGCTTGCCGCGGATAATGTGGAATGGGTGGAAGCGGAGCGTTTGAAAATTCCGATTCTGCACCGCTCGCAGATGCTGGCCCGGCTGCTGAATGAACGCAAGGGCGTTGCGGTGGCAGGAGCGCACGGCAAGACTACCACCTCTTCCATGATTGCTCTGGTGATGGAAGACTGCGGCGTGGACCCTACCTACATTATCGGCGGGGAGATTATGAATGTCGGCACGAATGCCAAAGCGGGACAAGGGGAATTCGTCGTGGCAGAAGCCGATGAGAGTGACGGCTCGTTCCTGCAATACCATCCTTGGCTGGGAATCGTTACGAACATAGAAGCTGACCATCTGGAGAACTACGGCGGCGACTTCGGCAAGCTGAAGGATGCTTATGTTCAGTTCATGAATCAGCTGCGCGAGGACGGGACAGCTATCGTATGTGCGGATGATGAGAATCTGAAATCCCTGCTGCCTAAGGTAAAAGGTACAGTGATCAGCTATGGGATCGAATCAGAGACGGCTGATTATACAGCGACTGATATTGTTCTCGGCGACCGGCAGGTATCCTATACGATGAACCATGGAACTGAGGTGCTAGGCCGGATTGAGCTCTCTATTCCGGGACAATACAATCTGTATAACTCCATGGCGGCAGTGA
This sequence comes from Paenibacillus sp. FSL M7-0896, assembly GCF_037975415.1. Lineage (NCBI taxonomy): Bacteria > Bacillati > Bacillota > Bacilli > Caryophanales > Paenibacillaceae > Paenibacillus > Paenibacillus sp. FSL M7-0896. The sequence continues at coordinate 5,672,237 of NZ_CP150250.1, read as the reverse complement.
TTTCTTGTCTGAAATCGGGCATTGCCTTTGAAGCCATTGCGGCTGCGATTGTGAAGTTCCATGGCGCCAAACGGCGCTTCCAGGTGCTGGGCGAGGTTGACGAGATTCTCGTCATTGATGATTATGCGCATCATCCCACAGAGATTCAGGCTACGATCAGCGCCGCCAAGGCAACCGGCAAACGCATTATCGCCGTGTTCCAGCCGCAGCGCTACACGCGTACCTTCTTCCTGCTGGATGCGTTCAGCCGTGCGTTCAGCGAGGCGGACGAAGTGATTATTACCGATATCTACTCCCCTGCGGGTGAGAAGCAGATTGAGGGCGTCACCTCCGCCAAGCTGGTAGAGCTGATCGTACAGAACAGCAACGCCGGTGCGCGGCATCTGCCGACGAAGGAAGCTGTGCTGGCAGATCTGCAGAACCGGATCGCTCCCGGTGATCTGGTCATCACCATGGGTGCAGGCGATATCTGGAAGGTCGGTTATGCGCTGGCAGACAGCCTGAAGAACCGGTAAGATAGCATCGCATTGATTACAGAAACGGCTCTACATTCCTTTAATAGGGAGTGTAGGGCCGTTTTTTGCATACGAAGTTACTATATTCCCCATAGAATCGCAGGATTGAGCGCCAGCTCGGCAGCGGGGAAGGAACTGCGTGGTCAAGCACCCGAACTTGGGTAATAGATCCTAGATGTCCCGGGCAGTCCAGGGCGAATTGATCATTGGAGAGTAGGAGAAGAGGCCATGAAGGAATCGTTGCTATTCATTTCCGCAGAGAATCCATATCCGCAGGATAGCGGGGGCAAGCTGAGAACAGGCAATATTCTGAAGCTTCTGCTCGCCAAATATGAGGTAGAGCTTATCACCTATGCCAATCCCCGGAAGACAGGGATGCCGGAGGGACTTCCGTCACTTACAGTGCATGAAGTAGAGCGTACGGTCAGCTACCGCAGAGCGCTTCTCCGTTCCCTCTATACCTGGCGGAACTGCTCGTATATGAGCCATGTTGATGTGGACATGAAGGCCAAGATTATAGAGCTCTGCAGCCGGAATTCCTACGGTCATGTATTTATTTCGCACAGCCTGCTGGGCTGCTGCATCGACATTGTACAGCGCTGCTTGCCTGACATTGTGATCATTACCGATGCGCATAATTTCGAGAGCGGACTGTCTGCACAGCTGGCAGGCGGTAAAAAGGGGATCGCCAAGGTCTACTATTTCCTTAATGCTATATGGACGCGCAGGGATGAGCTGAAGCTGATGGACAAGACCCATCTGCTGCTGACGACTTCGGAAGAGGATGCTCTGGCCTTCAAGGCACTGGCTCCAAGCCGGTCGCAGAAGGTTCATGTCATTCCCAATTTCATACGCATGGAGGATTACCGGGCCAAGACGTTGCTGTCCAAGGAGCAGTGGATTATTCTTCCGGGTAATATGAACTACTTCCCTAACATTAACGCAGCCCTCTACTTCTACCGTGAGGTATATCCTCTGATTAAGGCGAGGGTACCGGACATTAAGTGGTATATTGTCGGACGGGATGTGCACCCGGAGGTAGCGGCACTGGCCTTGAAGGATTCGTCTATCGTCATCACCGGGTATGTGGACAGTGTGGCGGATTATATACGCAAGGCGCAGGTGGTCGTAGCTCCGCTCCTGGAAGGCAGCGGGACAAGGCTGAAAATTCTGGAAGCCTGGGCGCTGAGGACTCCTGTCGTATCCAGTTCCAAGGGGGCAGAAGGGCTGCTCTATGAGCATTCGCAGAATATTATGATTGCCGATGACCCGGTTTCCTTTGCCGATAGTGTGACACTGCTGCTTCAGGATCATGAAAGAGGAGTAGTGCTTGCGGACCGTGCATACGAGATTCTGCTGGCGAATTATGAGGCGCAAAGTGTCAAGGATAAGCTGCTTCGTCTGGTCTGAAGGGATGTGGAAGGTGGAAAAATTATTTTTCCCCATAAATCGACAACCTTCTCAGAGGGATTGCGTTACTATAGATCTACATCGAAAGTTTCACATTTCTGGGCTGGATGTCATCCGGCCTTTTTTGTTTCGTACATATTCATACACATTTACATAGAACCAAGGAGCTATAGCCATGAGAGAGAGAATGCTGTTCCTTTCTGCCCGTAGTCACACACCGGGAGACCGGGAAGGAGACATCAGAACAGAGAATTTCCTTAATATGCTGCTGGAGCGGTTTGATATTGATCTGCTGGAGTATTGCTACCACCGCCGCGAGACGCAGATTCTGCGCAGTCCTGCCCTGACCGTGCATCAGGTGAAGCGGCCTGCGTCCACCCGCAGAAGCCTGCTGTTTCCGCTGAACAGGCTCCGCAAGGATGCCTCGATGATCGGCAATGACAAGTCGCTGCGGGCGGTAATAACCGAGATGTGCAGCCAGCATGCCTACAGCCATGTGTTTGTCTCATATGCCATGCTCGGCAATGGGCTGGATCTGGTCGCCTCGCTGCTTCCCGGGGCTGTTATCGTCACCGACGCCCGCCGTGCCGGTGGTATACGGGTGCAGAGCCGGGCGGCTGGCAAGCGGGGAATAAGTACAGGCTACCGCAAGCTGAATGATGCGCTGATCCGCCGCGAAGAGCGCCGGTTAATGAACAAGACCAGCCTGCTGCTGGCTGCTTCAGAAGATGAGGCGCTGTCCTTTAAGGCGCTATCCTTTGCCGATGCAGGCAAGGTGCATGTTGTTCCGCCGTACATTAATCTGAGTGCCCCCCCTTATGCAGCTGCGGGAGATACTGCCAAGGATAACTCCATCGTTCTGCACTGGAACATGTATTCTACTGACGGCAAGAATGCAGCGCTGCTGTTCTTCAAGAAGGTATATCCGCTGATTCGGGCGGCGGTGCCGGATATCCGCTGCTGCATTATTAGCAGAGAGGTGCACGCAGAGGTCGCAGCTGCCGTCCGGAAGGACTCTTCTATTTTAATTATCAGTGAAGCTATACAGACAGCCGATTATATCCGCAGGGCCAGAGCTGTGGTTGCCTCATGCTGCGAGGACTGCGGCGCTCAAAGCAGCATTCTGGAGGCCTGGGCCCTCCGCACGCCGGTGGTCAGCAGCCTGAAGGGCTCGGAGGAGCTGCTCTGTGAGCCGGGACGGAATATCCTGCTGGCAGGAACAACGGCTGACACTGCGGATCATCTGATCAGGCTGCTGACCACGCCGGAGCTTGGCTCCATTATTGCAGATCAGGCCTACCGGACACTGAGCAGGCATTATGCAGCAGACGGCGTGAAGGCGAAGCTGCTTAGTCTGGTGTAAATATATTAAAATAGCATATCTCTCTCGCATCTTTCATATCTTTCAGTATAGAACTGAAGATCGCGAGGTGAGGGTATTGAATAACGGAAGAATGACATTCCGCTTCGACGGGAACCAGGGCAGACAGCGGACAGAGACGGCAGAGCGCCGGGCAGTGAACGAAACCGGTGTGGTTCTGGAGAATAAGGACACTGACAAGGTGCGGCGCGGGGAAATTAAGACATCCTCCTATTCCAAGGCTGATGAATATATTGTGGATCTGGAGAAGGTGGAGTTGCCCCGGCCTGTAGAGGCAGATTACTTGAAGCCCCCGGGCTCCGGCCGCCGGAAACCGAAAGCTCCTGAGGATAACTATGATTTGGGGCTGTATTCTGTTGTCCGTCCTGCTTCTGCAAGGCATCTATGGGAAGAGAGTGAAGATTCGGAGGATCATTCCTTCTATGGAGGGGCAGATGAAGAAGGTCTGCATTCAGCAGATGAGTACTACCCGCTGTATGAAGATAACCGTGAATCCGCTACAGACAGTCATGATCCATCCGGAGTTCAAGGGAATAGCTACGGCGGCTCTTATCATACCCGCCGTCCCTCGTATTGGTGGAAGTTCGCACTGTCCGTCGCTGGAGCGCTGGGAACGGGAATTCTGCTCGGATACGCAGCCCTGTCGTTCATCACAGGAGGGACGGGGGAGACTTCTAAAGCTCCCGGCAATGAAGCGGTTAAGACAGGGATTACTCAGGGGCAAAAGGCGGCAAACAGCGGTAACGCGGCAGACATTACGGGCGTGCCTCCTGAGCAGACGGGAGAAGCGGTGAGCACGCAGATTCCGGTTCAGGTTGCGCCGCAGAGCTATTATCTGCTGCAATATGGCGTCTTCAGTACACCGGCAGGAGCGGAGCAGGCCCGGCAGGAGCTGCTGACCGCCGGCCTTGCCGCAGGTCTTGACCCGGCAGACGGCAACCGTGTGTACGCCGGATTGTCTCCTGACCGTGAGCAGGCCAAGCTGCTCAGCAATGGCCTTAAGGGGCAGGGCATCGAGCTGTACGTGAGAGAAGTGGCCCTGCCAGCGGTGAACCAGGTCCGCTATACCGGAACGGCGGCGGCGGTGGACAGCTACTTCAAGCTTAGCAGCCAGCTGTTAAGCGAGCTCAGCAGCTTGTCTGCCTCCCTGCTTGGCGGGGGGGACAGCGGGAACGCTGGCGGAGCGGTAAGCGATCTCCATATGCAGTGGACCCAGGCAGTCAAGGCACTGGAGCCGGGCCTCACACCGGAAGGGCAGAGAATCGCTGACGGGCTGGAGAAATCTATGAGCCAGGGGATAGCCGCCTTGAACGAATACAATAAGAATAAGGCGGAGGGGCTGCTCTGGGAGGTGCAGGAGGCCATGATGAGCTTCCTGACCGGCCAGAAAAGCCTGTTGTCCGCCATGAGCTGACAGCTGAGGCGTAATTCACCGCTGACTATAGGCTAAATAAATGATCCCCCGTACCAGGCGTTTGCCCGGCGGGGGATTGCTGTATTTCCAGACGTAATCCTGCGGTGTGATAAGTTCCGCAGGCTGCTTACGTGGTAAACATTCCCTGGATGGATTTTGAGTTTGTATTGCACTCCGTTTCACCGTATAATAATTAGGGTGTCAAAAAATGGCGAGGGAAGACTTGAATGAAGAAGAAAAATGTAGGAACACTGCTGTTATTTCTTATTCTGGGCTGGCTGGCCGGAGCCTGGATTGCCAAGCTGCTGGAACCTGTACAAGCTCTGTCTTTTCTTACAGCTTCGACTGTTCTCAAGTGGTCGCCGCAAGCCGATTTAGACATCATAACCTATGACATCACAATCCATTTGAAACTGTGCCTGCTCAGTCTTGCCGGGATTATTACAGCCGTGTGGCTGTACCGCAGGCTGTAGCCTTAGCTGGCAGCATCAAGAAGGGACGTTAATTACAGTGGAGCATGATAATTCGCGGCATATTATTCTGGCCTCAGGTTCGCCGCGGCGGCGTGAGCTGTTAGCCTCGCTTGGCCTGCCCTTTGAGGTGCTGTCCAGCGATGCTGATGAGAGTACGCCGCCTGAATGGAGCCCTGAAGCTATTGTACGGAATCTGGCGCTGCGTAAGGCAGAAGCTGTGATTCCTGTTGCAGGAGACCGGGATGCCGTTATTATCGGCAGCGATACGATCGTTGTGCTTGACGAAATGGTGCTCGGCAAGCCGGCGGACGAGCAGGACAGCGCCAGAATGCTGGGCATGCTGCAAGGCCGGACGCATCAGGTATACACCGGGGTGGCCTGCATCGGTTCCGCAGAGGGACGTACCCTGGTAGATCATAGGGTAACCTCTGTAACTATGAGAGCAATGAGCGAAGAGGAAATCTCCGCTTACATAGCGACCGGGGAGCCTGCCGACAAAGCCGGCTCTTACGCGATACAAGGACTGGGCGCCACCCTGGTGGAAGAAATTGAAGGCTGCTATTTTAACGTGGTCGGTCTGCCGTTGTCACTGCTGAGCGGTATGTTGTCCGGGTTTGGCATTTCGGTGCTGAACCGGTAAGGGTAGCCGAAGAAAGAAGGTTAGGGATGGAGTCGCAATCATTTATGCTGCGTGACCTCCCCCATGAAGAACGACCACGAGAGCGCATGATGCATTATGGGGCGGAATCATTAAGTCAAGCGGAGCTTCTGGCTATCCTGCTGCGCACAGGTGCGCACCGTGAATCAGCCCTTCTTATCGCCCAGCGGCTCTTGAGCCATGCAGGCGGTCTCCGCGGACTGGCGGATCTGAGCATTGAAGAATTGACAACAATTAACGGCATCGGCCCTGCCAAGGCCGTGCAACTCAAAGCAGGCATAGAGCTGGGAAGACGTATGGCGAATTCCAGGCTTACCGAACCGGTCATTATCCGCAGTCCCCAGGACGCGGCGGAGATTCTGACTGAGCAGCTGCGTTATTTGCAGAAGGAGCATTTTATCTGTCTGTTCCTGAATACGAAGAATCATGTTATTGCGCAGGAAACATTGTCCATGGGTAGCCTTAATGCCTCCATTGTGCATCCCCGCGAGGTGTTCCGGGCAGCCATGAAATGCAGCAGCGCAGCAATTATATGCGCACATAATCATCCGAGCGGTGATCCTACACCAAGCCCTGAAGACATCTCACTGACTTCCAGGCTGATGCAGGCAGGCGAGATTGTCGGCATTGATGTGCTGGATCATCTGGTGATCGGAGACAGCAGCTACGTAAGTTTGAAAGAGAAAGGCTACATGTAATACAATTGTCTAGATTCACATGGAAAAGGAGCATACAAGATGTTAGGTGGTTTTACGAAAGACTTAGGAATTGACTTGGGGACAGCGAATACGCTTGTCTACGTGCGCGGTAAAGGAATTGTTGTCAGAGAGCCGTCCGTGGTTGCTATTAATACCGATACTAAGACGATAGAAGCAGTAGGGGAATCCGCCAAAAAAATGATCGGACGCACACCGGGTAACATCCGTGCCATCCGTCCAATGAAGGACGGGGTCATCGCTGATTTCGATACTACAGCAACTATGATCAAATATTTCATCCGCCAGGCCCAGAAGCAGCGCTCGATGTTCCAGCGCCATCCGAATGTCATGGTGTGTGTGCCCTCCGGAATTACAGCCGTTGAACAGCGTGCGGTAGAGGATGCTACGAAGCAGGCCGGAGCGCGGGAAGCTTACATTATCGAGGAGCCTTTTGCTGCTGCCATCGGTGCAGATCTTCCTGTATGGGAGCCAACCGGAAGTATGGTTGTAGATATCGGCGGCGGAACTACCGAGGTGGCGGTAATCTCACTCGGCGGTATTGTTACCAGCCGTTCTGTACGTGTGGCAGGGGATGATGCAGATGAGTCTATCATCCAATACATCAAGCGCCAGTATAACCTTATGATCGGTGAACGTACCTCCGAGCAGCTCAAGATGGATGTGGGCTCTGCCCTGCCGCTTGAGAAGGCTGAGACGATGGAGATCCGCGGACGCGATCTGGTAACCGGTCTGCCGAAGACGCTGACCATTACCTCCGATGAAATCTGTGAAGCTCTGTCCGATACTGTGAATGCAATTGTTGAAGCCGTGAAGGTTACGCTGGAGAAATGTCCGCCGGAGCTGGCTGCCGATATTATGGACCGCGGCATTGTGCTTACAGGCGGCGGCGCACTTCTGCGCAACCTGGACAAGCTGCTGGCGCGTGAGACCGGAATGCCGGTGATTGTAGCCGAGAATCCGCTGGACTGTGTTGCAATCGGCACAGGCAAGGCGCTGGAGAATATCCACTTATTCAAGAGCCGCAGCAGTTCGGGCCTCCGCTCCAAACGCTAGGATCATGCGGACTGTGAACGTCAACCCCTGAGGTTGGAGAAATACGGTTATTAGAGGGTGCTCGAGATTGTTCAAGCTGTTTAACAATAAACGACTGTTTATATTGCTGATTACACTGGTTACGTTTATCGTTCTGATGGGCTTCAGCCTGGGGCAGAGGAAGACCCTGTCCTGGCCGGAGAACTTCCTCAGAGATACGACCGGATTCGTGCAGAAATTGTTCTACAAGCCCGCTGGATACGTAGCGGGCTTCTTCCAAGATATCGGGACTCTGAATGAGCTGGCCGAAGAGAACAAGCAGCTTAAGATTCTGGCTGCGCAGTATGCCCGGGATAAGGCGCAGTTAAATTTTATTAAAGCTGAGAATGAGCGCTACCAAAAGGATCTTAAATTCACGGAAGCCCAAAAAAACATATATAATTATGAATATCTTATCTCTAATGTGGTCAGTGTAACGACAGAACCGGGCAATAATACACTTGTTATTGATCTAGGTGCAAAAGATGGCATCAGGCTGAATATGTCCGTAACTTCTATTGAGGGGCTTGTAGGAGTTGTAAGCAATGTGAGTAACTTCACCTCTACCGTGAAGCTGATGACGATGATGGATATCAACGACCCCAACTCACAGCCTCCTATAGCAGCAACCGCTGTTAACAAGGAAGGCAAAACCTTTGGAATGATTGAGAGCTATGACCAGCAGACCGGAATGCTGCTGATGAACAAAATCCCCGTAGGCGATCCGATTGCCAAGGATGATATCATTATCTCCTCTGGGATTGGCGGACGTTATCCGCGCGGTATGCCTATCGGCACGGTGGAAGAAGTGAAGATCGGACAGTTCGGATTAACCTCTACAGCGATTATCAAGCCGGCGGCAGAATTCCAGGACTGGAAGGAACTCTTCGTTGTCTATACGGAGGAGCGTGTAGAATAGTGAGGATGCGCAGACCTGTCCTGATACTTTTGTTATTCTTTTTATTTGTTCTGGAAGGCACAGTGCTTCCCTGGCTGATTCCTGACGGCTGGCAGATGCGGATTATTCCTAATCTCGTCTTCATCGTCATTCTGTTCGTAACGGTATACCATCACCGGCATACAGCACTTATTCTGGGCTTGTCGTTCGGAATGCTGCATGATGTGGTCTTCTATGGCCGCATACTGGGTGCTCATTCCTTCGCTATGGGTTTATCTGCGTACCTGATCGGGCTGATATTCCAGATTCCCCGTGCTCCGCTGCCGCTCATGATGACAGTGGTGCTGCTGGGCAGTTTGCTGGAAGACAGTATTCTTTTTGCTATCTATAATGTGTTTAATCTAAGCCAGGAGCCATATAATTGGGCACTCTTGCATCATATGCTGCCTACCATGCTCATTCATTTTGCTGCAGGCCTGCTTCTCTACGTTCCGCTCCGGCGCCAGCTGGAGCTGCTGAAGAAAGAGACTATCGATGAGGAGGCTGCCTAAGCTGCAGCAGCATTTTCTTATCACCCAAAGAAGGAGTTTGCCCGGCCCGGCACGAATGAATGAGGATAGGGGGACAGGCATATGACAGTTAAATCCAAGCACGTAAGGATTAAGGGCATCAAGGATGGCCTGGTATTCCTGCTAGACGACAAGTGTCCCTTTGAAGATCTCTTAAGCGAGCTTCGCTACAAGCTGGAGCACAGCCATCAAAATATTCTGACCGGACCGATTGTGCATGTGGATATTAAGCTGGGCAACCGTGCTGTTACTGAAGAAGATAAAGAGGCGGTACTGGAGATCCTCAAGAGTCAGGGGAATCTGTTAATCCGTTCGGTTGAAGCTATTGAAGATCCTGAAGAGAAGGATACGGAAGCCTTGTTCATGATGAGCGGAATGCTCCGCTCGGGCCAGGTGCTGCATCATGAGGGCAATCTGCTGTTCCTCGGGGATGTGAATCCGGGAGGGACCATTACCTGTTCAGGGGATATCTATATTCTTGGAGCACTCAAAGGGATGGCACACGCCGGAATCAACGGTAATCAGGAGGCCATTATTGCCGCTTCGCTGCTCGCGCCTACCCAGCTCCGGATTGCTGAGATTATCAGCAGGCCTCCGGATGAATGGGGAACCCGGGAGAGCAGCATGGAATTTGCCTACTTATCAGGCGGTGCTATGCAAATCGACAAAATTCATAATATAGTGAAGTTACGTCAGGATTTAAATGTGTTTAAAGGGGTGTAGCCTCCATGGGAGAAGCGATTGTCGTAACCTCGGGCAAAGGCGGAGTTGGCAAGACAACCACAACAGCCAACATTGGTACCGCACTCGCCTTGCAGGGCAAAAAAGTATGTCTGGTGGATACCGACATTGGACTGCGGAATCTGGATGTTGTCATGGGGCTGGAGAACCGGATCATCTATGATCTGGTCGATGTGGCGGAAGGCCGCTGCCGGCTGAATCAGGCGCTGGTCAAGGACAAGCGCTTTGATGAGCTGTACATGCTGCCCGCAGCCCAGACCAAGGACAAGACAGCCGTTACACCGGAGCAGGTTAGGGATATCATTCTTGAGCTTAAGAAGGAGTACGAATATGTTCTGATCGATTGTCCGGCGGGAATTGAGCACGGCTTCCGCAATGCAATTGCCGGTGCTGACAAAGCAATTGTAGTTACCACTCCGGAGCATGCTGCGGTGCGGGATGCGGACCGGATTATCGGTCTCCTGGAGCAGTCATCGGTAGAATCTCCGAAGCTGGTGGTCAACCGGATTCGTCAGGGCTTGATCAAGTCCGGGGATATGCTTGATATCGAGGATATTCTGCAGGTGCTTAATATTGATCTGATCGGGATTGTACCCGATGATGAACAGGTCATCCGGGCGGCGAACAACGGGGAGCCTACCGTGATGAACCCGGACTCCTTAGCAGCGATCGCCTACCGTAATATTGCCCGGCGTATTCTTGGCGATGCGGTGCCGCTGATGCAGCTTGACCAGAAGACGGGCGCCTTTAAGAAGCTCAAGAAATTTTTTGGAATGGGCTGAATCCCGGCCACGCACTTATACACGGCTATCTTCTGTTAAGAGCCCGCTGCTGAGACATCAGCAGCGGGTTTATTTTTGTTGTGCAGTAACTTGGACAGGGCTTGTTCTAAAGCGGCTTCCGCCACTCATAAAATGGAAGTAAAACAAGCCCGCCGGAGGGATCATTATGGAATACCCGAGAGAGTCCAAGAACCGCCGCAAGAAGCGTATACAAAATCTGCTGGAGGAGAAGCCGGCAGCCGGAGCAGCACCAGCACCAGAGCGGTTCCGGCTGTCTGACAGTCCTCCCTCCTTCAGAGAATGGGGGGCTGGGGACAGGAATGAATTGGCCTCTTCCCCTGAGCCTGACCCCGAGACGGTGTGGAAGCAGCAGCGTAACCACTGGGAAGAGGAAGACGGGAGGGGACCGGGGCAGGGCTTCCGTGCTGGTCTGCTGCGGCGGACGGTGGCCAGTCTTCTGGTCTTCGGCGCAGTATGGGGCATTTTTGCCGTGCAGGAGCCATGGGCCGTGAAGGCACAGTACTTTATTACAGACATCCTTAGCAATGATATGGATTTTGCAGCAGCACAGGTGTGGTACGAGGAACATTTCAATGGAGCCCCGTCCTTTATTCCGATTTTCGGAGATGAACAGGTACCGGCGGAGAAGGTGACAGCCGCCCATGAGCTTAGCGCTCCGCTTGCAGGAAGTATTGTGCGTCCTTTTGCCACTTCGCTTAATGGCATTGAAATTATACCGGCAGACGATTCAAGTGCCAGTGTCACGGTGAAAAGTGTAGATACGGGCCGTGTGCTGGCCGTTTCAAAGGAAGCCCGGGGAGGCATCCGTATTACGGTCCGGCATACCGGGGAGATCACGGCAGAATACGGTCATTTGAGCGGGACACGGCTTGCGGTGGATGACTGGGTACAGAGCGGAGACGAAATAGGCTGGATTCAGGGGACGGAGGATGCCCGGGTTCCGTTGCTGTTTTTTGCAGTTATGAAAGACAAGACTTATATTGATCCGGCCGAAGTGGTATCGTTTGATTAGGGTCTGCGGTATTGAATTGTCACTGCATCCGCTCTTTGTGCTGATTCTCATGGTATCCGTGCTTACCGGACAGTTCCTGGAGCTGCTAACCTTGTTCCTGATCGTATTCATTCATGAGCTTGGACATGTATGTGCGGCGCTGCTGGCCGGAATTAACGTGAGATCGGTGGAGCTGCTGCCATTCGGCGGCGTTGCGGTTATAGAGGATCATGGGCGGCTTACGGCTGTCCGTGAGATCGGGATTGCCCTGGCCGGTCCGCTGCAGAACGGAATTATGATTCTGATGGCGCTGGCGCTTAAGCAGGTGGAGTATGGAAATATCGCCTATCTGGATTATTTTATCGGAGCCAACGCCATGATCGCTCTGTTTAATCTGCTGCCGGTGCTTCCGCTGGACGGTGGCAAAATCCTTCAGGCAGCCCTGAGTCTGCTGCTTCCGTATTATTACACGCTGCTGTGGACCGGCAGAGTCAGTATTGCGGCCAGCCTGCTTGTGATAGGGTACGCTCTGCTTCCGCTTGGGAACGGGGACGGCCTCCGCCTTAACCTGCTGATGATCGGAGCGTTTCTGCTCTATTCTAATTGGACGGACCAGCGTAATTTGCCGTACCGGTTTGTTGGTTTTTTGATGAACCGTGAGCGGATTTATGAGCGGTATCTAGTGGCGGAGAACATTGCCCGCCCAATAGTTGCCTCGCTCGCGAAACCTTTGGATGAGATATTGCGTCTATTTAAACGTAACCATTATCATTATATCTATGTGATGAACAACGACAGGGATATCGTAGCCGTTGTGCCGGAGCAGCGTCTGATTGCTTCGTATTTCGGAAAGTAACAAGCGAGTAACGATTCAAACCAGAGGTGAAGCCATGAAACAAATGATCGTTCACTGTACACAGCATATTACCCGCATGGCACTTCTGGAGAACGGGAGGCTGGTGGAATATGCGGCTGAACGCGATCAGCAGCAAGGTCTGGTCGGGAGTTATTATAAAGGCCGGGTAATGAATGTGCTGCCTGGTATGCAGGCGGCCTTTGTAGATATCGGACAGAAAAAGAATGCGTTCCTATACGTAGATGATGTATTGCATCCCCATCTGGACAAGCAGCCGGCCGTCAAGCCTTCGATTGAGATGCTGCTGCAGCCCGGTCAGGAGATTGTCGTCCAGGTGAGAAAAGAACCGCGCGGCGGCAAGGGCGCGCGGGTAACCACGCATTATACACTGCCCGGACGCTGGATGGTGTACATGCCCTTTGCCGAATATGTCGGGGTCTCCAAGAAAATAAGCCGGGAATCGGAGCGCAGCCGGCTCAAAGGCATCGGCGAGCGGCTGCGCCAGGGTGAGGAAGGACTCATTATGCGCACCGTCTCCGAGGACGAGCCGCTGGATGCCGTGGAGGGAGATCTGGCTTTTCTGCGGGCGCAGTGGGAAATGATTACCCGGCGTTCCAAGGAAGTGGAGGCACCCGCTCTGCTGCACTGCGATCTGAGTATCGTCCAGCGGTTCATCCGGGATGCCTTCAATCCGCAGCGTGATGAGCTGCTGATTGATTCGGCCAAGGCGGTGAAGGAAGCGGAAGCATTCCTGACGGATATGGCTCCTGAAGGGTACAAGCCTGTGGGATTCTACAGGGGGCAGGAGTCCATTTTCTCTGCTTACGGGGTGACGGATCAGCTTCATAAGAGCTTCAGCCGTAAGATCATCCTCGAAGGCGGGGCTACGCTCATCTGGGATGAGACAGAGGCCTTGACTGTGATTGACGTCAACACAGCGCAGTACACTGGCGGGACGAACCTTGAGGATACGGTAACGCGGACCAACCTGCTGGCTGCGGAGGAGATCGGGCGACTTGTCCGGCTCCGGGATACGGGCGGTATTATTATTGTTGATTTCATTGATATGGAGCGGGAAGAGCACCGCAGGCAGGTGACGGACAAGCTGGAGAGCATTATCAGCCGGGACCGGACCAAGACACATATTCTCGGCTGGACCCATCTCGGTCTGCTGGAGATGACCCGTAAGAAGGCCAGACATGATTCCGCCGGATTTGCCCCGGTGATCTGCCAGTGCTGCGGCGGTACAGGCAAGGTTGGGACATGGCTGGAGTAGGGAAGAGATGGTCAGGTTGTATATGTTTTGTAAGGAGATATTGACTAGGGATCATATGTATGATAATATCTTCAAGTATGTGTTTGGTTGTTCCATTCCTGCACATGCTGTAACCGCTCCGATCGGGTAGATGAAGCGTAATTCCCCCGGGGATTGCCACCTTGACTAGGCGAGTCTGAGACATGAGGAGGTGCAAGTACAATGTATGCAATTATCGAAACTGGCGGTAAACAATACAAAGTCCAAGAGGGCGATGTTTTGTTCATTGAGAAGCTGGAAGCTGAAGACGGCGCAAGCGTAACGTTTGACCGTGTCTTGGCTGTTTCTAACGAAGGTGGTTTGACTGCAGGAACTCCGCTGGTAAGCGGCGCGTCTGTAACAGCCAAAGTCGAGAAGCATGGTAAGGGTCATAAGGTTGTAGTTTACAAATACAAACCTAAGAAGAACTACCACAAGAAACAAGGCCATCGTCAACCGTACACCAAAGTAACTATCGAGAAGATTCAAGCGTAAGAAGGTGCGTTAATGATTAACGTGCGGATTACACGGGCTTCTGCTCAAGGTGTCATTGTCGGTTTTGCCGTCAAGGGGCATGCGGAATACGCAAGGAATGGCAAGGATATCGTCTGCGCGGGTGTTTCGACGGTTACCGTTGGAACTGTGAATGCGATTGAAAGCCTGACCGGAGTTGTTCTGGATACTTCAATGAAGGATGGATTCTTAAGCGGAACCCTGGTTCCCGTGAATGATCCCGAAGTCTCCGCCAAGGTACAGCTCTTGCTGGAATCCATGGTGCTGATGCTCAAGGATATTGCTAAATCCTACAGGAAATATATTCAGATACAGGAAGTCATCATTTGAAGAAGGAGGTTGACAACATGTTGAAATTGGATCTTCAATTATTCGCATCGAAAAAAGGTGTTGGTTCCACAAAGAACGGACGTGATTCCCATTCTAAGCGTCTTGGCGTGAAACGGGCTGACGGTCAAGCAGTAACCGGCGGCAACATCTTGGTTCGTCAACGCGGAACCAAAATCCACCCGGGCACGAACGTGGGCATCGGTAAAGATGACACACTGTTCGCACTTGTGGACGGCGTAGTGAAGTTCGAACGTTGGGGACGCGACCGCAAAAAAGTGAGCGTGTATCCGGTGGATGTCGCTCCGGTAGCAGCGGCACTGGAAGCGTAAGCTTACGGAACCTATGAAGATGAGAAGCCTCCGGCATCAGTGCCGGGGGCTTTTTTTGAAATTGTTTCGGGGTCCCGCAAAGTACCTGAGTAAGCATCGAAGCTTAAGCCTCACTTTGTGGTGGGATTCTGGTGATTGCGGAGAAAGCCTGTGTTATACTGGGAAATGGTGAATATGAAGCAAGATAAGCAGTGCTTACATTGGAATCAATTTTGCGAACCAAGGGACGGGGAGAAAGAATGAAATCCTGGAAAAGTAAGGTCTGGGCAGTCATGTTATCCGCAGTGTTTCCTTTAGGTCTCGTGTATTGGCAAACCTCCCTTTTCACATGCCTGCTGCTCGGAGTCTGGGTAGCGGCAGTGCTTGCATTCAGCTTTGTTTACAACCGGCGTCAATATGAAGAGGAACTGCGTATACAGGAGAATACTCTGCAGCAGGCGGCAAACCGGACACTGAATCATCATCGTCATGACTGGATGAATGATCTGCAGGTGCTTTACGGATATATCCAGCTGGGCAAGCCTGATAAATCCGTACAATGTGTGGAAAGAATAAAGGAGCGTATTGCGCTGGACAGCCGTATTGCCAAATTGGGAGTACCTTCCCTGGTGTTCTATCTGCAATCCTTCCGTACGTTCAGAAGCAGTCTGGAGCTGGACATACAGGTAGAGGAAGGGCTCCAGCTGGAGGACAAGCTGAGTCCAGAGGTAGGAGCTGAGCTGACTTCGGTAGTTATGCAGACGGTTAGAGCGTACCAGTACAGCGGAATAACACAGCATGGAGACACGCGGAAGCTTAAGCTCAGCTTTTCACAGGAGGGAAGAGACATTCTGATCTCTTTCAAAGGTGAGGGAGAGCAAGACAATCCCGAACTGCTTCAGGGGCAAATTTATAATATAGTACAAGGAAAAATCATGAAGGCGGAGCAGGTTCAGCCTGCCAAGGGTTATTTGGAACTGCGGTTACCGCTGGAGATGTAAGGAAGGTGAACATTTATGTTCGTAGATAAGGCTAAGATTTATGTAAAAGGCGGAGACGGCGGAGATGGTCTCGTAGCATTTCGCCGGGAGAAGTATGTACCGGATGGAGGTCCTGCCGGCGGCGATGGCGGCCGTGGTGGAGATGTGATCTTCCGCGTGGATGAAGGCTTACGGACCTTGATGGATTTCCGTTATCAGCGGCACTTCAAGGCGGATAAGGGAATTAAGGGGCGCAACAAGAGCCAGCACGGGGCCAACGCTGAGCATATGATCGTGCGGATTCCGCCTGGAACCGTGTTAATTGATGATGATACCCAGGAGATCCTTGCCGATTTAACCCGTCATGGACAACAGGTTGTAGTGGCCCGCGGCGGCCGGGGCGGCCGGGGGAATACCCGGTTTGCGACGGCGAACAATACGGCGCCGGAGCTGGCGGAGAATGGGGAAGAGGGTCAGGAGCGTTACATCGTAATGGAGCTGAAGGTCATGGCGGACGTAGGCCTTGTAGGCTTCCCTAGCGTGGGCAAATCTACGCTGCTGTCGGTCGTGTCCGCTGCCCAGCCGAAGATCGGAGCGTACCACTTTACCACTATTACCCCCAACCTGGGTGTAGTGGATGTCGGAGACGGCCGCAGCTTTGTGATGGCGGATCTGCCTGGACTGATTGAAGGCGCGAGTGAAGGGGTGGGGCTTGGGCATGAGTTCCTGCGCCACGTTGAACGGACGCGTATCATCATTCATGTCGTGGATATGTCCGGCTCGGAAGGCCGCGATCCTTTTGAAGACTGGGTACTGATTAACGATGAGCTGAAGCAGTACAATGCGGCGCTGATTGACCGTCCGCAGATCGTGGCGGCGAACAAGATGGATATGCCTGATTCCGAGGAGAACCTGGCTTCCTTCCGTGAGCGTGTCGCGGAGCTTCGCCCGGACCTTGAGATTATGCCGATCTCTTCACTGACCCGTCAGGGCGTTCAGGAGCTGCTCTACCGTGCTACAGATATTCTTGACAGTATTCCTGTGGCTCCGGTGGTGGAAGAAGTGGCTGGCAAAGAGCGCAAGGTGTATAAGCTGGAAGCGGAAGAGGATAATTTATTCACAATTACCCGTGACAACGAGGCCTTTGTAGTCAATAGTCCGCGGATTGAGCGGATGATTAAGAGAATGCAGCTAAGCACACATGATGCCATTCTTAGGCTGGCCCGTACTTTGCGTCACATGGGTGTGGATGCCGAGCTGCGTAGACGCGGCGCTGTCGAAGGTACGATCGTGCGCATTGCTGATTTTGAATTCGAATTTGTCGAGAACAGCAGCTACTATTAATAGAGAAGCAAGGTTACCGGCTGTATCTTCCGAGAGGGAGATGCGGCCTATTTTCATTGCTTAACAGGTGGCAAAACCATTTCTGCTAATAAAGTTTTCTTTATATATCCGGATTAATTTACTACAATCATTATAGCAAGAGACGCATGAAGTTGAATCCAAAGGGTGTAATCTGCGTATATCATACATACCTGTCAGGAAAGAGGGAATGGACAGATGGCCATTATTGAAGTAGTCAAATATGACGGACCTCCGGGTGTCTTCGCCTGGAAGTATCCGAACCAGGAGCTGGGCACCTGGACACAGCTGATTGTGAATGAAGCCCAGGAAGCGATTCTGTTCAAGGGCGGGCAGGCGCTGGATTCGTTCACAGCCGGACGCCACACCTTAAGCACAGCGAATATTCCGATTCTGTCGAATGTAGTGAATCTGCCGTTCGGCGGCAAGTCTCCGTTCACCGCAGAGATATGGTTTGTGAATAAGATGAACTCCATGAATGTGAAGTGGGGGACCAGTGCACCGCTGCAGCTGCAGGACCCTAAGTACAAGATCATGGTAGCGGTCCGGGCCTTCGGGCAGTTTGGCGTGCGGATTGAAGATCCCCGCAAATTCCTGCTGAAGCTGGTAGGGACGCTGCCGGTCTTCGATCAGGATACGATGATCGGTTATTTCCGCGGCCTGCTGATGTCTAATATCAATGAACTTATTTCTTCTTATCTGGTGCACAAAAAAATCAGCATCCTGGAGATCAACGCCTACGTGGTTGAAATCTCCAAGCATATTCAGGGGCGCTTATCCTCCTCGTTCCTGGACAGCGGTATTGAACTTAATAATTTCTATATTGATTCGATCAATATTCCCGATGATGATCCGGCAACCCAACGCCTCAAGGAAGCCTTGGCCAAAAAAGCGGAGATGGACATTATCGGCTTCACCTACCAGCAGGAACGAAGCTTCGATGCCATGGAGGAGGCAGCAGGCAATCCTGGCAATATAGGGGCGAGCATGATGAATGCGGGGCTGGGGCTCGGCATGGGCTTCGGGCTGGCCGGGCCTGCGGCTGAGATAGCTACCCGGATGACCCGTAGCATGTCTCTGGACGGCAGTACGGGCAGCCAGCCGGCACCTCCTGCTGCTTCTAAATCCTGCTCGGACTGCGGAACCCTTAATCCGGCAGATGCACGCTTCTGTACCGGCTGCGGCCGCAGTCTGCAATCCCCGCCGGCGGTGGAGGATAAGGTATGCCATAGCTGCGGTAAGGCGGTCATCCCAGGTGCCAAATTCTGTCCGCATTGTGGAGAGGGCCTGATCCTGAAGTGTGCAGGCTGCGGACATGAGCTGAAGCCCGGACAGAAATTCTGTCCAGAGTGCGGCACCAGAGCGGCTAACGGGTGAACGGAATGCAGAGGCAGAGGTCATATACGGGTCTAGTTACTGGCATTTATGTTGCTGTTCTGGCAGTTACTGCGGGTACCTTCTTCACGCTTGGATTCTCGGAATCGCTGCTGCGCTTCGTAGTGACTCTGCTTGCTGTTGGTATAGCAGAGACTGTGGTTTACGTGTATTGTACGCTATGGCTGCGCCGTGCTCCTGAAGCGGGCCGGACTTCACCGGTATTCATCAGCGGAGCTGTAATTATAGCCTTCTATCTGGCTGCGGTATTTGCTTCGGCTATTCTGCTCGACTGGATTCTGGAGCTGAGTCCGCTCTGGTACGCAGGAGAGCAGCTGCTGATCCTGATTGTAGCTTCCATCGTCCTTGTGGCTACAGGGGGATATGGGTGGAATGCCGCCTCCGGGGAGCGCAGGGCTGCGGAAGCTTCGCGGAGCCTGCGTACCCACATGCAGGAGCTGCAGGAGATCAGAGGGATTGCCGGCACCTGGAAGCATTCTGAGGCAAGCAGGCTGGTAGAACTGATTGATTCTCTGGAGGAGAAATTCCGCTACAGTGACCCGGTGTCGAGACCGGGATTGTATGCCACGGAAGACATCATTAGGCAGCAGATCTCTCTGCTGCATGACCATGTGGCGCTGCTGCTTGTCTTGAAGGAGCTGCCGGCCCGCTGGGACACGGAGACAGAGGAGTTAACGGAGAGTATTGCCAGCACGCTCCAGCGGCGTAACCTGGAGCTGGCGGCGCTTAAATAGGAGGAATAGACAGCAATGGGGATAGGGAATGAGCTGGGGGGACTGTTGCCGGGCCGGGAAGGACAGCCCTCTGATAGTCTGCCTAAGTATGAGCGGACTACTTTTGATATTGTAACTATCGGTGCCGGATATTTGTTTATGCCGTTGGGACTTGCGTTTGCGCTGGTACGCATGCTGAGCACACACTATAAAAATTACCGCAAGCCCGTCAATTATAGTCTGTTGTTCCATGTATTTGTGGGCGGCTTCGTGCAGTTGATGGGAATTGTCGTCAATTCCATCTTCAGTGAAGTCGCCGTTGATACTGGTACGTTAATTGGAATGTTAATTATGTTCTCATTGATAACGCTTCTGCCTGCGGCCGTATTTGCCAGAAGCACGGCCAAAGCCAGATTCCGCTTCTCGCAGCTCGCCAATCAGTATGTACATCTGATCACGGTGGAGAGAGTTCGCTATACCGGGAATCTGGCGGACCGTACCGGGCAAAGTGAAGGGGATGTGAATAGAGACCTTCTCTATCTGCAGAAGTACGGGGTGCTGGACTCCGGGCTTCTCATCCATGAGGGAGCGGATGCAGCGCCGCAGGCCCGGGCGGGGCAGGCAGCAGCATCGCCCTTCACGCCGCCTGCAGGGCAGCCGTCCTATCAGCAGCCGAGAACGCAGCAGCTTCCGAAATCTGTGCGCTGTCCCGGCTGCGGGGCACAGAATACGGTAGCTCCGGGCCAGTCTACCAGCTGTGATTACTGCGGGACGACCATTGCCTACAGCTGACCGGGTTCTGCAGGTGAAGGCTGTTCTTCCTAGCTAATAGGGGAACAGCCTTTTCCGCATGTTTGCAGAAAGTTATTGCAATAAAAGCCTTCAATCCCGTATAATGTCCACTATGTACATACAAAAGTCTTTGGGGTGAGGACGTTCGTGAAAGAACGCTATTATTTGGTCCGGGAGGACATTTTGCCCGATGCGGTGCTGAAGACCATGCAGGTCAAGCAGCTGCTGGAAGCAGGAGATGCCAAAACCGTACACGAGGGCGTGGAACAGGTCGGGCTTAGCCGCAGTGCTTTTTATAAATACAAAGATGGGATACACTTAATTCATCAGCTGGAGCGCGAGCGCATTGTGACGATCTCGATTGATCTGGAGCACGAGTCAGGCATGTTGTCCAAGGTGCTCGGTTCGGTGGCTGTTCACGGGGCGAATGTGCTGACCATCCATCAGAGTATCCCGCTGCAAGGACGGGCGAACGTGGTGATCTCTGTCGAGATCTCCCATCTGAATGAAGAGCTGGGCGACTTGCTGGACAGTCTCAAGGCAATTCCCGGTGTGAAGCGTGCGTTAATTATTGGTCAGGGGTGAGAATACGAATGAAGCCGGTTAAAGTAGGTCTGCTGGGTCTGGGTACTGTGGGTACGGGCGTTGTCCGTATTGTGGAAGGAAATCAGGAGGATTTGAGCAGCCAGGTCGGCTCGCCGATCCTGATTGAACGGATTGCCGTGAAGAATACGGAGAAGCCGCGTGATATCGAAGTGGACCCGTCCAAGATTACCGATGATCCATGGGCCGTTATCCGCGACCCGGAGATTGATGTCATTGTTGAGGTCATGGGCGGGGTCGCAGGGACGAAGGAGTACATTCTGGAGGCACTAGAGCGCGGCAAGCATATCGTAACAGCCAATAAGGACCTGATGGCCCTGCACGGCTCGGAGATTCTGGCCAAGGCACAGGAGAAGCAGTGCGATGTGTTCTATGAAGCAAGTGTGGCGGGAGGCATACCGATTATCCGCACGCTGATCGAAGGCTTTTCCTCGGATAAGATTATGAAGATTATGGGGATTGTGAACGGGACAACCAACTACATCCTCAGCAAAATGAGCCAGGAAGGCGCATCTTATCTCGACGCACTGCAGGAAGCGCAGGAGCTGGGCTATGCCGAGTCTGATCCGACGTCCGATGTGGAGGGACTGGATGCAGCCCGCAAGATGGCCATTCTGGGCACGCTGGGCTTCCGGACCAATGTAGAGCTGAGCGATGTCAGTGTAAGCGGGATTTCCGGCGTCAGCAAGGAGGATATGGCTTTTGCCAAACGGTTGGGGTACGAGATGAAGCTGCTCGGGATTGCAGAACGCCAGGATGAAGAATTCAGCATTAGCGTCCAGCCTACAATGATCCGTACGAATCACCCGATTGCCTCCGTGAACGGCGTCTTTAATGCGGTATATGTATATGGTGAGGCTGTAGGAGAGACGATGTTCTACGGTGCAGGGGCAGGGGCGATGCCTACGGCAACCTCGATTGTGGCGGATCTGGTGGCGGTCATCAAGAACCTGAAGCTGGGGGTCAACGGGCTTAAGCAGATTGTGCCGTACAAGCAGAAGAAGCTGAAGAGCGACGAGGATATTTATTACAAGAACTTCCTGCTGCTTCATGTCGATGACAAGGCGGGTGTACTGGCGAAGATTACCCAGGTATTTGCCGAATATGATGTCAGTCTGGATTCCGTTGTGCAGCAGGCCAATCCTAATAATCCTGATGCCGAAATTATCATTGTCACTCATAACGCCAGCAGAGCGAGTATGAACAAAGTGCTGCGCCATCTGGAGCAACTGAATGTCATTCACCGCATCAAAAGTCATTACCGTGTAGAAGGCTAACTATCGCAGGTGTCCATGGAACACAGGGCTTGCGCGCAAATATAATGAAGGAGATTTACCCGCCATGAGTATTTACGGAAGGTCTAGAGTGAAGGTCCCTGCGAGCACGGCCAACCTCGGTCCGGGCTTCGATACGCTGGGCATGGCTCTGTCGCTGTATGCCTGGATTGAAATGGAGGAAGCCGCTGAAACGGTGTTTCATCTGTATGGAGATGAGATGGCCGGTCTTCCCCGGGACAAAAGCAATCTGCTCTACAAGGTTGCGCAAATGGTATTTGCAGAGGCCGGGGTCCAGGTTCCGGAGTTGTCCATCTCCATGTATTCGGAAATCCCGCTCACCCGCGGGCTGGGCAGCAGTGCTTCGGCCATTATTGGCGCGCTGGCTGC
Source organism: Paenibacillus sp. FSL M7-0896 (assembly GCF_037975415.1). NCBI lineage: Bacteria > Bacillati > Bacillota > Bacilli > Caryophanales > Paenibacillaceae > Paenibacillus > Paenibacillus sp. FSL M7-0896. The sequence goes on along the minus strand of NZ_CP150250.1, from coordinate 5,649,784 downwards.
GGCGAATGCTATGATAGGTTCACCGCTGAGTCAGGCGAAGCTGTTCGATATGGCTACAGCGATCGAGAAGCATCCCGATAATGTCGGAGCGTCGCTCTTCGGGGGAATTATTACGGCCGTATGGGACGGCGAGCATGCCGATTACATCCGGATTGAGCCGCCGCAGGAGCTGGAATTCCTGGTGGTCATTCCTGAATTCGAGCTGGAGACCGTCAAGGCCAGAGAGGCGCTGCCTGCGGAGGTTACGCTCGGCGATGCTGTTCATAATATCAGCCGTACCTCGCTGCTCACCGCAGCGTTAGCCGCAGGCCGGCTGGACCTGATTGGCACAGCGATGCAGGACCGGCTGCACCAGCCCTACCGTGCACCGCTGGTGCCGGGGATGGAGAAGCTGCTGGCGGAAGCGCCCGGCCATGGTGCGCTGGGCATTGCGCTTAGTGGTGCAGGCCCGACATTGCTGTGCATGGTGGACCGCAAGGAGGCGCGGAAGCAGGAGCTGGAGCTGTTTTTGACAGAGACTATGCAGGAGAACGGGATTTCTGCCCGTACCGTATGGCTGTCCCCATGCACCACAGGTGTCACGGCAGAGCTGCTTGAAAGAAACGGGATGCAAAACGAATCATTTTTGGATATGATAAAAGGAGAATTACAGTCATGAAATCAATAGCGTTATTGCCTCAGGGCTCCGTCTCGCATGAAGCGCTGCTGCATTTATTTGGCGGTAACCCTGCTCATCTGGAGCATCATAAGCTCATATCCGATGTCTTTCTGTCCACGGCTGGCGGAGTCACCGATTACAGCGTCATTCCGATTGAGAACACGATAGAAGGCTCGGTCAGCCTGCATATCGACTGGCTCATTAATGAAGTGAATCTGCCGATGCAGGCGGAGTGGATTTTCCCGTCGATACAGAATCTGATCAGCTGTCCGCAGGAATTCACGAAGGAGAACGGGGACAAGGATTATACCAAGATTGTCAAGATCCTGTCCCATCCGGTGGCTATGGCGCAATGCACGCAGTTCATCCGTAAGGCTATGCCCTGGGCTGAGCTGGAGTCTGTGGGAAGCACCTCTGAAGCGGTGGAGATTGTGAAGGGCAATCCCGGCAAAGGCTGGGCTGCCATCGGTACCGCGCTTGGAGCCGCTACGCACGGGCTGGAGGTTGTGGAACGCCAGATTACAGACCATAATAACAATTACACACGGTTCGTGCTGGTTGGTCCGCAGAAGCTGGAGCTTCCGCAGAAGAGCAGTGGAGACAAGACGAGTATTCTTGTTACGCTGCCCGAGGATTTCCCTGGTGCACTGCATCAGGTGCTGGCTGCTTTTGCCTGGCGTAAGCTGAACTTGTCCCGTATTGAATCACGGCCGACGAAGAAGAAGCTGGGTACTTATTATTTCTATATTGATGTGCTGGAACCGATAGAATCGGTACTGCTCCCGGGTGCGATTGAAGAGATCAAAGCCTTGGGCTGTCAGGTACGGATTCTGGGGTCCTATCCCACATACACCTATGAGGAAGAGAAAGCGGAGGTGCAGTAAGTTCATGGCTGAGCAATGGATCTATCTGGATGGACAACATGTAACGAAGGACAAGGCAATGGTGTCCGTATTCGATCACGGTTTTTTATATGGAGACGGAATTTTTGAAGGTATCCGTATTTATAACGGCAACATCTTCAAGTGCAAGGAGCATCTGGACAGGCTGTATGATTCGGCGAAGTCGATTATGCTGGACATTCCGCTGGCCTATGATGAGATGCTGGAGGCCATGGCCGAGACAATCCGCCTGAACGAAATGCGGGACGGCTACATCCGGCTGATCGTATCACGCGGTCCCGGCAACCTGGGTCTTGATCCGCGCCGCTGCCCTAAAGCAAGTGTGATCATCATTGTTGAGCAGCTCGCGATCTACCCGGAACAGGCTTATCTGAACGGACTTCGTGCCGTTTCGGTGTCCCAGCGCCGCAATATCCCGGATGCGCTGAATCCGAAGATCAAATCGCTGAACTATCTCAACAATATTTTGGTGAAGATTCAGTCGAATCTGGCGGAAGCCGATGAAGCGATCATGATGAACGCTCAAGGATATGTAACCGAAGGCTCCGGCGATAATATCTTCATTATCAAAAGAGGGGTAGTCTATACACCGCCTTGTTACCTGGGTGCCCTGGAGGGAATCACCCGTCTGGCGATCATTGAGCTGTGTGAGAAGCTGGGACTGCCGCTGAAGGAAGAGCCGTTCACCATGCATGATGTCTATATTGCCGATGAAGTCTTCTTCACCGGAACAGCGGCTGAAGTTATTGCTGCCCGTGAGATCGACGGCAGAGTCATTGGTTCCGGCCAGGCCGGGCCGATTACCCTGCAATTGCTGGAAGAATTCCGCAATGTGGTTGATAAAGACGGATATAAGGTTTGGGAATAGTACAGAAATTTCGCGTGAGCGAATAGAGAAAAATCCTTTCATGCCAAGCATGGAAGGATTTTTTTTGCATATAGGGATGTCATTCGCCCATGGGCTGCATAAGATGTAGTAACGAAGGAGGCGGCTGTACCGCAACTACCGAATCTGGAGGGCTATCATCCCTGAACCGGGGTGCAGTGCCGATCAATAGATACTTTTAGGAGGTAAATGCTGCGTGAAAATACACATTGTTAAGCAAGGTGATTCGCTGTTTGCGTTATCACAGAAGTATGGAGTGCCGCTGCAAAAAATAATTGAGGCCAATCCGCAAATCACCAATCCAGATGTGCTTGCTGTAGGAGACAAGGTTAAGATCCCGGCTGCGCCCGTAGCTCTGCCTGTTCCGGACAACAACGATATCTACTATAAGCATACAGTCAAGCAAGGCGATACCTTATGGAAGCTCTCCAAGGCTTGGGGAGTTACACTCAAGGATATGATTGATGCCAACCCGCAGCTTAAGAACCCTAATGCACTGATGACGGGTGAAGTCGTGAATATCCCTAAGAAAGTCAGTACCTCTCCAATCCAGGCCCAATCCATCGATCCGGTAAAAGCTAATACGACCCCAATTCAGGCTCAGTCCACCGCTCCGGCAGTGGTCGATAAAACGGCGATTGGCGGTAAAACCTACACTGGTGTCATCGAAAAGCCGGCTCCCGCACCTGCGCCAGTTCCTGCACCTGCTGCAGAAGCAGTCCCTATCCCGTTGGCGGTTCCTGCACCTAACCCTGCACCTAACCCTGCACCTAACAAAGCGCCGGAAGTCAAGCCAGTTCAGGAAGCCGTCTATGAGAAACAAAGCTTGTATGTGCAAATCTCTGTTCCCGCGCAGGAAGAGAAAACCAAAGAAGTGCATCATAAGTCAGAGGTTCAGCCTGCCGCCTGGGATGAGGGTAAAACCTCGCCCTGGGGAAAGAGCGATGGCTATCCCGGCCTTAGCGAGAATCCGTATTTTATGAATTATGCACCCGTGTATCCCGTATATGAGCCAATGGCCAATATGAATATGAACAATATGAATATGAACAATATGAATATGAACAATATGAATAACGCTCCAAGTTATGTTCAGCCTGCAGCGTTTATGCCGGAATGCCCGCCGTTCTATGCTCAGCCGGTTAATCCTTGTCCGCCTGGACAATACCCCGGAGCATGGTATCCTAATGCAGAACCGGATTATAACAATGTGAATATGTCAGCAGTCAGCCCTGTCAGTGACAATGCTGCGTTTGCTCCGCAGTACCAGAGTGAGCAGGTTAATCTTCCGTGGCCTTCCTGCGGATGCGGCGCAATGTCGATTCAGCCCTATCCTTATGAGCAGCCGATGTATAACGGGTATCCGGTGTACGGCATGCCGCAGATGGGGATGGTTTCTCCTTATGCTGGAGGAATGAATGCCATGCCTAACGCGGTGTCACCGATGTATGAACAGCCTATGGTATCGAATATTCCGCCATATCCGGCTTATCCGGGCATGGAGAATTTTGCCCACAACCGCGTACCCGAGATTCAGATTCCTGAGCCTGTGGTTGAGGAAGCGGAGGAGGTGCCGGATAAGGGGCGCACTGAGGCCACAACAGCAAAGGATACAAAACCAGGGAAATCCAAACCGGCAGCGGCAAAAGCGAAAACCTCCAGCCAGAACTCTGCCGCCAAGGATAAGGCCCACTCCAAGCCGCGTTCGAGCTCAAGCGGACGTTCAAGTACAGATAAGAAGAATCAGACTCCTTGGATTCCCAATTAAGAGGATAGTCCCTAAGAGGAGAGTTGCACATGCAGGTCCTGCTAGATATGAGGGCCGGCATGTGCTTTTGGGGCATGGTTATACAGGTACAGAGGCTTGTATAGGATATCTATGAAAGTCTATAGTACTATCTCGAAAATAGTAGAAATTAAGGGTTGTTAGCAGGGATATATAATGTTATATTATATATCCAATCGCAAGGCGGGTGCCTTGCACAAGGTTGGACATGTTGCTCTGATGAATACACACTTTGCTTCATCGAAAATAAGTGTTGCATTCAGAAGAAGAACATGTTATATTATAAGAGTTGCTGGTGACGACAACATCGTCGCTAACAACGAGCTTGATCTTTGAAAACTGAACAACGAGTGAGTATCGGAGATCGCTTCGGCGAGATCCAAGAATGAGAATGTAAATTCTCGTCAGATGTTTCAAAATGAGCAATCGCTCTTTCTAAATACCAATTTGGAGAGTTTGATCCTGGCTCAGGACGAACGCTGGCGGCATGCCTAATACATGCAAGTCGAGCGGAGTTTGAGAGGAAGCTTGCTTCCTTTCAAACTTAGCGGCGGACGGGTGAGTAACACGTAGGCAACCTGCCCTCAAGCCTGGGATAACTACCGGAAACGGTAGCTAATACCGGATAATTTCTTTTTTCTCCTGAGAGAAGAATGAAAGGCGGAGCAATCTGCTGCTTGGGGATGGGCCTGCGGCGCATTAGCTAGTTGGTGGGGTAACGGCCCACCAAGGCGACGATGCGTAGCCGACCTGAGAGGGTGAACGGCCACACTGGGACTGAGACACGGCCCAGACTCCTACGGGAGGCAGCAGTAGGGAATCTTCCGCAATGGGCGCAAGCCTGACGGAGCAATGCCGCGTGAGTGATGAAGGTTTTCGGATCGTAAAGCTCTGTTGCCAGGGAAGAACGTCCGGTAGAGTAACTGCTACCGGAGTGACGGTACCTGAGAAGAAAGCCCCGGCTAACTACGTGCCAGCAGCCGCGGTAATACGTAGGGGGCAAGCGTTGTCCGGAATTATTGGGCGTAAAGCGCGCGCAGGCGGTTATTTAAGTCTGGTGTTTAAACCTTGGGCTCAACCTGAGGTCGCACTGGAAACTGGGTGACTTGAGTACAGAAGAGGAAAGTGGAATTCCACGTGTAGCGGTGAAATGCGTAGATATGTGGAGGAACACCAGTGGCGAAGGCGACTTTCTGGGCTGTAACTGACGCTGAGGCGCGAAAGCGTGGGGAGCAAACAGGATTAGATACCCTGGTAGTCCACGCCGTAAACGATGAGTGCTAGGTGTTAGGGGTTTCGATACCCTTGGTGCCGAAGTTAACACAGTAAGCACTCCGCCTGGGGAGTACGGTCGCAAGACTGAAACTCAAAGGAATTGACGGGGACCCGCACAAGCAGTGGAGTATGTGGTTTAATTCGAAGCAACGCGAAGAACCTTACCAGGTCTTGACATCCAACTAACGAAGCAGAGATGCATCAGGTGCCCTTCGGGGAAAGTTGAGACAGGTGGTGCATGGTTGTCGTCAGCTCGTGTCGTGAGATGTTGGGTTAAGTCCCGCAACGAGCGCAACCCTTGACTTTAGTTGCCAGCAGGTGAAGCTGGGCACTCTAGAGTGACTGCCGGTGACAAACCGGAGGAAGGTGGGGATGACGTCAAATCATCATGCCCCTTATGACCTGGGCTACACACGTACTACAATGGCCGGTACAACGGGAAGCGAAGCCGCGAGGTGGAGCCAATCCCAGCAAAGCCGGTCTCAGTTCGGATTGCAGGCTGCAACTCGCCTGCATGAAGTCGGAATTGCTAGTAATCGCGGATCAGCATGCCGCGGTGAATACGTTCCCGGGTCTTGTACACACCGCCCGTCACACCACGAGAGTTTACAACACCCGAAGTCGGTGGGGTAACCCGCAAGGGAGCCAGCCGCCGAAGGTGGGGTAGATGATTGGGGTGAAGTCGTAACAAGGTAGCCGTATCGGAAGGTGCGGCTGGATCACCTCCTTTCTATGGAGAATCGTCTTCTGCAATGAAGACATTCAAATCGGAAGCTTTGCTTCCACAATAGAACCCTTGGGTTCGAATGCTCACTCGTTGGTCAGTTTTGAGAGTTTAAGCTCTCATCTTTAAACTTGATCCTTGAAAACTGGATACCGAAACGAATTTGCGTTTTAGAACATTCCTTTAAGCTGAACTTGTGTAAACAAGTTTCATATTAATGGCGATACTAGCGATTTTCCTTAGGGAAAACGCATTGGTTAAGCTACTAAGAGCACACGGAGGATGCCTAGGCGCCAGGAGCCGACGAAGGACGTGGCGAACAACGAAACTGCCTCGGGGAGCTGTAAGCAAGCTTTGATCCGGGGGTGTCCGAATGGGGAAACCCAGCTGTGGTAATTCGCAGTTACTCGTATCTGAATACATAGGATACGCAGAGGCAGACCAGGGGAACTGAAACATCTAAGTACCCTGAGGAAGAGAAAACAATAGTGATTCCGTCAGTAGCGGCGAGCGAACGCGGAACAGCCTAAACCAAGAGGCTTGCCTCTTGGGGTTGTGGGACGTCTCACATGGAGTTACAAAGGAATTCAGTAGGCGAAGAGGTCTGGAAAGGCCCGCGATAGAGGTAAAAGCCCTGTAGCCTAAACTGTGTTCCCTCCGAGACGGATCCCGAGTAGTGCGGGGCACGTGAAACCCCGTATGAATCCAGCAGGACCATCTGCTAAGGCTAAATACTACCTGGCGACCGATAGTGAAACAGTACCGTGAGGGAAAGGTGAAAAGCACCCCGGAAGGGGAGTGAAATAGAACCTGAAACCGTGTGCTTACAAAAAGTCAGAGCCCTCTTTATGGGTGATGGCGTGCCTTTTGTAGAATGAACCGGCGAGTTACGTTTAACATGCAAGGTTAAGGTGAGAAGCCGGAGCCGCAGCGAAAGCGAGTCTGAATAGGGCGATTTAGTATGTGGACGTAGACCCGAAACCGTGTGATCTACCCCTGTCCAGGGTGAAGGTGCGGTAACACGCACTGGAGGCCCGAACCCACGCATGTTGAAAAATGCGGGGATGAGGTGGGGGTAGCGGAGAAATTCCAATCGAACTCGGAGATAGCTGGTTCTCCCCGAAATAGCTTTAGGGCTAGCCTCGGTGAATGGAGTGGTGGAGGTAGAGCACTGATTGGGTGCGGGGCCCGCAAGGGTTACCAAGCTCAGTCAAACTCCGAATGCCATTAACTTCTTGCCGGGAGTCAGACAGTGAGTGCTAAGATCCATTGTCAAAAGGGAAACAGCCCAGACCATCAGCTAAGGTCCCCAAGTGTGTGTTAAGTGGGAAAGGATGTGGAGTTGCACAGACAACCAGGATGTTGGCTTAGAAGCAGCCACCATTGAAAGAGTGCGTAATAGCTCACTGGTCGAGTGACTCTGCGCCGAAAATGTAACGGGGCTAAACACACCACCGAAGCTATGGCTAGATGCACTAGCATCTGGGGTAGGGGAGCGTTGTATGTGGGTTGAAGGTGTACCGTAAGGAGCGCTGGACAGCATACAAGTGAGAATGCCGGTATGAGTAACGAAAAGATCAGTGAGAATCTGATCCGCCGAAAGCCCAAGGTTTCCTGAGGAAGGCTCGTCCGCTCAGGGTAAGTCGGGACCTAAGGCGAGGCCGACAGGCGTAGTCGAAGGACAACAGTTTGAAATTACTGTACCACCGTAATCCGCTATGAGCGATGGGGTGACGCAGGAGGGTAGTGACGCGGACTGATGGATGTCCGTCTAAGCAGTGAGGCTGGTGTGCAGGCAAATCCGCACATCGTAAGGCTGGGCTGTGATGGGGAGCGAAAATTATAGTAGCGAAGGTCATGATCTCACACTGCCAAGAAAAGCCTCTAGCCAGGAGAAGGTGCCCGTACCGCAAACCGACACAGGTAGGCGAGAAGAGAATTCTAAGGCGCGCGGAAGAACTCTCGTTAAGGAACTCGGCAAAATGACCCCGTAACTTCGGGAGAAGGGGTGCCTCGGTAGGGTGAATAGCCCGAGGGGGCCGCAGTGAAAAGGCCCAAGCGACTGTTTAGCAAAAACACAGGTCTGTGCGAAGCCGCAAGGCGAAGTATACGGGCTGACGCCTGCCCGGTGCTGGAAGGTTAAGGGGAGCGGTTAGGAGCAATCCGAAGCTGTGAACCGAAGCCCCAGTAAACGGCGGCCGTAACTATAACGGTCCTAAGGTAGCGAAATTCCTTGTCAGGTAAATTCTGACCCGCACGAATGGCGTAACGACTTGGGCGCTGTCTCAACGAGAGATCCGGTGAAATTTTAATACCTGTGAAGATGCAGGTTACCCGCGACAAGACGGAAAGACCCCATGGAGCTTTACTGCAGCTTGATATTGAATTTGGGTACGATCTGTACAGGATAGGTGGGAGCCGTGGAGGCAGGAGCGCAAGCTTCTGCGGAGGCGCCGTTGGGATACCACCCTGATCGTATCTAGGTTCTAACCTAGTGCCCTCATCGGGTACGGGGACCGTGTCAGGCGGGCAGTTTGACTGGGGCGGTCGCCTCCTAAAGAGTAACGGAGGCGTTCAAAGGTTCCCTCAGAATGGTTGGAAATCATTCGCAGAGTGCAAAGGCATAAGGGAGCTTGACTGCGAGACCTACAAGTCGAGCAGGGACGAAAGTCGGACTTAGTGATCCGGTGGTACCGCATGGAAGGGCCATCGCTCAACGGATAAAAGCTACCCTGGGGATAACAGGCTTATCTCCCCCAAGAGTCCACATCGACGGGGAGGTTTGGCACCTCGATGTCGGCTCATCGCATCCTGGGGCTGAAGTAGGTCCCAAGGGTTGGGCTGTTCGCCCATTAAAGCGGTACGCGAGCTGGGTTCAGAACGTCGTGAGACAGTTCGGTCCCTATCTGTCGTGGGCGCAGGAAATTTGAGAGGAGCTGTCCTTAGTACGAGAGGACCGGGATGGACGTACCGCTGGTGCATCAGTTGTTCCGCCAGGAGCATGGCTGAGTAGCTACGTACGGACGGGATAAGCGCTGAAAGCATCTAAGCGTGAAGCCCCCCTCAAGATGAGATTTCCCAGTATGTAAGACCCCTTGAAGACGACGAGGTAGATAGGTTGGAGGTGGAAGTGCAGCAATGCATGGAGCTGACCAATACTAATCGGTCGAGGGCTTATCCAAGAACTACCCCAAAAAGTGAAGATGAAGCTAACGAAGCGGATTCCGAATACTTTCCGGGGGCCCCGTAACAAGGGCAAACGCAGATTCGTTTCGGATTCAGTTTTCAGGAATCAAATTGTAATTTATGGAGCTCAAGTAGCTCTGTAAAGAAGATTTGTTTTCAGCATTTGGCGATGCTGAAACCTGAATAATAGCATTTGATATTCAAATGCCCGTTTGGTGGCGATAGCGGAGGGGTTCCACACGTACCCATCCCGAACACGACCGTTAAGCCCTCCAGCGCCGATGGTACTTGGACCGAAGGGTCCTGGGAGAGTAGGACGTTGCCAAGCACTTAAGACCACTGTTGATTATCAATGGTGGTTTTTTGTTGCGTGACTTTATCTATTCGATGCTGGTATACCTGGATTCAGGCTATGGCGGAAGCATTACCTATGACACTAGTACCTCATCAGATCTAAAAGGATGAAAAGGATGAATAAGCTTGTTAAACCTTATCAACCCAAAATCTAACGGACCGGAGAGATCTTATCCCCGCGAAAACGCCACTTTTTGCAGCTTAACGGACTCAGTGGACTTCTGTCAAGAAAGTAGACTGTTACGCAACGGATTTTTTAGTGAATTGCTTAGCAAAGCGGGCGGGGGAAAGATACCCCAGTGAGCTGTGCATTCGCTTGCGATTGTAATAGAACTCAATGTATTGGAAAATAGCATCATATGCCTGTTCCGGGTTTTTGAAGCGCGGATTACAGTAGATGAGCTCTTTCTTTAAAATACTGTGCCAAGACTCAATGCAGGCGTTATCGTAACAGTTTCCTTTACGGCTCATGCTGGATTTCATGTGGTATGTCTTTAGTTGGTCGACATATTCTTTTGAGGTATATTGAGACCCTCGGTCAGAGTGGTGCAGTAGGCCCTCGCCGGGTCGCTTCGCCGTGTAAGCCGCCTGCAGCGCGTCTAAGACCAGGCTCGTCTCCATATGGTTATACAGCCGCCACCCTACAATTTCTCGCGTGCATAGATCCATGACGCTAGCTAGGTATAAGCGACCTCCACGACAAGGGATATACGTGATGTCGGTGACCCATACGGTATTGGGCTTAAGCACCTTAAACTCTTGGTTCAGTGTGTTTGGTGCAATGGGATTATTATGCTTGGAATCGGTCGTCTGCACTCGGTATGGCTTAGATACAATAGAGCGGAGCTTCATTTCTCGCATGTACACACTCACTGTGCGTTCCGTGACCGTATAGCCTTCCTGATGCAGCAGGCGGGTGATCTTCGGACTTCCATACCGTTTTTGATGGTCGTCAAAATGGTACCGGATTCGCTCCATAACAGCAGCCTTGCGGAGGGCTTGCACACTGGCTTTGGCGTTCAGCCACTTGTAATATCCGCTCCTGGATACCTGTAGGGTACTGCACATCTTCTCCAAGCGAAATGCGGAGCGATGGTCCTTCATAAACTGGAATCTTAATTCCTTGGTTTGCTGAAGATGTGCACTGCTTTTTTTACGATTGCCAATTCTTCCTCTGTATCGGCAAGTCGACTGTCTTTCTCTTGGAGCTGACGGCGCATCTCTTGGAGCTCGGCTTCGAGTTCCCGTACCCGATCCATACTGGCTACCGGTTCATTCTTTAGCTCCCGGTATTGCCCCATCCACTGGTGCAGCGTACTTTTCGGAATGTCCAGCTCTTGCGCGATGTCCCCTATGCTCTTCGTCTGCTCTTGAATGAACTTTACCGTTTGCTTCTTATATTCTTCGTTATACCGTTGTCGTTTTTCTCCCATAGGGATGCACCTCCGTTGCCCTTATTATCCCTCCGTCCGTTAACTGTCGTCTACTTTCAATTCTAATCCCACAGTGGACCTTATCGTCTCTCTATGAGATGTTTCGGAGCTGAAGTGCAAAGGATAAGGCTTGTGGAGTCCGTTACTCGCCCAATTGACGACTTTCTTCCCAAATAAGAGCACCTCAGTCCGTTACGCTAAGCCAAACGCCCCTGAAGAACAACTCCCGATTGGAAAAAAGAAGTAATTTGAAGAGGAATTGCGTCTGCTCCACTATTTTTAATCTGATGCAGTACTAGTGGAAGAAGCGTATTTCATAGAGATTGTGGGCAGGCTGAGACGCGAGGGACGAGATGTTCGTCAATTTAACCTTGTCTGCTTCCTCTGAGACTCTATACTGTTGACTGGAGAGCCGTGATGAAGGCAGGAGTCCCTGGGGCGCTTTACAGATGGAGAGATGTCTTAGAGGGCATGAGAATAAGCTCATTGCATGTGATGTAGATACTGACCATATACAATATTAATATTTCTATTGTATTATACTGTTTTATTTGATATAATATCTTTTGTTGTCGAAAGATTGTTTGCTTATCTGGCTCGTTGGTCAAGGGGTTAAGACACCTCCCTTTCACGGAGGTAACATGGGTTCGAATCCCATACGAGTCACCACTTTCATCTTTAATAAAATTAATGGTTGTATATCTTATGGAAATGTGTTATGATCATTAAGTTGCTTCTTCGATGGAGGCTTAGCTCAGCTGGGAGAGCATCTGCCTTACAAGCAGAGGGTCGGGGGTTCGAACCCCTCAGCCTCCACCATGCAGACTTTGCAAGCTAGAAGAGAATATTTTTTTACTGACGCGGGGTGGAGCAGCCCGGTAGCTCGTCGGGCTCATAACCCGAAGGCCGCAGGTTCAAATCCTGCCCCCGCAATATTATCTTGGAACCGTGGTGTAGTTGGCCTAACATGCCTGCCTGTCACGCAGGAGATCGCGGGTTCGAATCCCGTCGGTTCCGCCATTTTCATTAAAGCAGTTGAATACATACCGTGTGCGGACGTGGCTCAGCGGTAGAGCATCGCCTTGCCAAGGCGAGGGTCGCGGGTTCGATTCCCGTCGTCCGCTCCATATTTTGCGCCCTTAGCTCAGCTGGATAGAGCGTTTGACTACGAATCAAAAGGCCGGGAGTTCGAATCTCTCAGGGCGCGCCATTATTACTTTATTGAATGTTTTTCATTTTAAATTTAATTATCCATGATGGATATATATGATATTAAGCCGGCGTGGCGGAATGGCAGACGCGCTCGACTCAAAATCGAGTGGGAAACCGTGGAGGTTCGAGTCCTCTCGCCGGTACTACCAAAAGGTTTATGACATTGTATTTTGGACAATGTCATAAACCTTTTTTGTTTTTATTGCACTGAAACTATATTAACTGATTTAGCCTGCTTTCAGGTTCTTCCCCGTATTGTACACGTTTTATATTCTTTATGAAGAAATCATATCTTTTTTGGTGGAATTTCCGGCCGTCAGGCATTCCTGCGGTATGGGGAGTAAGGATCACGTTATCCAGCGTGCGGAGCTCACTGTCTATAGGAAGCGGTTCGGATTCATACACATCCAGGCAGGCTCCGGAAATATCTCCGTTTTTTAATGCGTCCAGCAAGTCTCTTTCGTTGACAATCCCCCCGCGGGCGGTATTGATAAAAATAGCAGTATCCTTCATTTTCTTGAAGACTTCTTGGTTCATCAGGTGCTTGGTTTGCTCAGTCAAGGGTACGTGAACACTGACGATGTCGGATGTGCTTAGGAGTGTATCGAAATCGGTCATTTTCACTATGCCGTCCGATGGCGCTTCGGTATTTCTCGCATAAGCCAACACATTCATATCAAAAGCGCTGCAAAACGCAGCTACCTTTTTTCCGATAGCGCCCAGCCCGATAATCCCCATGGTTTTGCCCTCTAATTCACTTCCTGTGTACTCCAAGTGATGTTCATCCATCCTGTTTTTCATGAAATGATCAAGAAACGGGATGTTTTTATAATAAGCCAGCATTAGTGCCATTACCTGCTCGGCCACGGCCTGTGCGTTCACTCCTGCAGCATTGGCCACCCAAATGCCGAGCTGTGTGCAGGCAGGGATATCGACATTATCATAACCTGCACCTGTCTGTACCAATTTTAATTTTTTGGCGCTAGCCAGCAGGCTAGGGTCCACTTGGATATGTTCAGGAATGAGGACCTGACAATCTTCAATATGATGCAGCATATCTTGTCCAGGCGGGACAATGATAACGTTCCAGTCTTGCGGAAAATACCCGGTAATCTTTGATTGTGCAGTTTCGTTAAAATGACCAACGATGAGAACCTTCATAGCTAAACCACCTTTTCATAACCTGGACTATTTGACCCCTTGTCTGTGTTAATGATAATTTTAGACATAAAGAATAATGTTGTAAAACGCAAATATTTTGTGAACTATATTAATATTTTCTATATATTGAGGAGGTATTCTATGTATTTTCCTGGGATAGAAGCGTTTTTAGCTATCGTACGGACTGGGAGTATAAGTAAAGCGGCCGATCTGCTGCATCTGTCACAAGCAACGGTAAGTTACCGCTTAAAGACATTAGAGCAAGGGATGGGCGGACTGTTAGTGGAGCGAAGAAAAGGGGCAGCCAAAATCAGCCTGACCCCAAAAGGGGAGAACTTTTTTAGTATTGCGGAAAGATGGGAGGCGCTCTGGAGGGAAACTCAAATTTTAAAGGCGAATGGTTCGCAGTTAAGTCTGGCCATAAGCGCTGCCGAAAGTATAAGCCACTTTGTCTTGCCTCCGGTATATAGAATGCTTAATCAGCATACTCCGTCCATCCGATTGCAGATTCGTACGCAGCATACTCAGGAGGCTTTTGATAGTATTGAGCGGCGTGAGATGGATGTGGCGTTTGTGGTACGGGAAATTGTGTCGCCTAGCGTTACTGTTCAACCGTTTTTCACTGAAGAAATGGTGCTGTTGCGCTTGGCTGTGCCAGGGCGGCAGGCTGGAGATACGGTGGAAATGGAAGAATTGGCGGCAGAGCATGAAGTCCTCGTCAATTGGAATCGGGAGTTTCAATTCAGACATGACCAGTGGTGGGACCCGCTGTGTCCGTCCCGTGTACATCTGGACTCAGCGGGACTCATCACTACTTTTTTGACGAATGCCAGACAATGGACGATTGTGCCCGCTTCGATTGGCGCCCATATGAAGGGGATGGGAGAATTTGTTCTTCAGAAGCTGGCGGTGTCAGTGCCCCCTAGAGTAGGCTATAAGGTAACTCATAAGTTTCCAAACCAGGCGTTACACGAGCCCCTTCAGATTCTTGATAGCTATCTGCGAGATACATTTGGAGTCCAATGACCTGGCCGCAGTGCTGTGCAATCATTGTATCCGCTTGGAAATCGGGTGGTCTGCGTTCATCTGCAGCAGGTCCCACAGGTTGCCGTACAAATCCTTGAATACCGCAACGATTCCATAAGCTTCTTCTTTGGGTTCTCTAACGAATTCAATCCCCCTGGAGACCATTTCATGATAATCTCGCCAGAAGTTATCGGTGTTCAGAAATAGGAATACTCGTCCGCCTGCCTGATTGCCGATAAAGAACTCCTGTTCAGGCTTCGACGCCCGGGCCAGCAGAAGGGTAGTGCCTGATGATCCGGGAGGGGAGACTACGACCCATCTTTTATCCTGCTCGGGCTGATAGAGATCTTCAACTAATGTGAAATTCAGCTTGTTGGTATAAAATTCTATAGCTTCATCATAATCCTTAACGACTAGAGCAATGTGCACAATGGACTGAAGCATCCCGGTCATCCTCTCATTCTAGGCAATGGTATAGCTCTTATTATTCTACTATAAATGGACCTAATCTACACCAGCTCGATTACCGCCATCTGATGATTCTCCAGGTAAGGAATCGTGAAGGTGATCCCGCCCCCGCTGCTGACGGTGAACGGCAGCTCTGTCATCGACGGGGCCAGATAGACCCGGTGTACGGGGTCAGAGGAGGGGAGGCGCAGGCTGACGGAAATGTCCCGCAGCGGCACAATATCCTCGATGACTTCGATCCGGCCTTTGAGGGCGGGAGCGGCGTAGAGCAGATGATGCACATAGCGCTGCTCTGCCTGCTGGTACTGCAGGGTCGTTATGCCCCGGGCCGGCAGATTCGTACGCAGTGACGGCTGAGGGAGCAGCCGCGACAGTGCATGCAGCACCATTTCCTTCAGAATAAGATGGCCGGCATCCGCATACTCGCTGAATACATCCCAGGCAATATAGATCCCGCTGCTGCTCTCCACCATCCCCGGCCCATTGTCTTCCTGTGCACCCGGCGTATGCTGGTGCGAGCAGAAGGTGAAGACATCGCGGTTGAAATAAGGATTCTCCAGATGACCGAGCGATTGTCCTTCCAAGAGTTCCACCAGCTGACCCTCGCCGTACATTACATAGGAGGCGGGCAGCAGGGCGCCGGGCGTGAAATGGGGCTTGAAGTAAGACGGCCGGTAAGGGTTGGCCCCCAGCCAGCTGATCCCCAGGTTCAGTGCAAAAGCATCGCCTTCCGGATTCAGGCCGGAACGTCCGGTGGCCAGCACCTTGCCGCCTCCGGCGGTAAAGGCCCCGATCGCGTCGGCCAGCTCCGGCCATACGGGCACCTCATCGGGCAGCACCAGCACTTTGTAGGCGGTGAAGTCGCTGAACGTATCTACGATGTCATACAGGTAATGGCCTTCTGTCAGTATGCGTACCGCACCGGCATCGGCCAGATTGCGTTCCCCCCTGCGTGCCTGTCCGCCGGGGCAGGCTTCACGTGCAGCCTCCAGGGACAGGACGGCAATATCTGCAACGGACGTAACCCCGCTGCACCACTCCTCCTTCGCCTCCACCTCGCTGTAGGCGGCGCCGATCAGGGCATAGGTCGCTTCATCCATCCAGCCGGAAGGGTGAAGCTGGTCGCCGATGGAGCATCGGGCGCCATGGGCGAGGCTGAGCGCGGCTTCGAACCGCAGCGCGTTCGGATGCTTATACCCGCCGAATTCGCCCCAGGAGGTATGGAATTTGCCGGTCATGCCGAGGAATTCCATGCCGAGCGTCTGGGCGTAGCGTGCTGACAGCGGGAAATGGTCATACCCCCAGCCTCCGGTAGGAAGCGACTCCAGCTCCAGATGGCTGTTGACCTGCACCAGATCGCGGCGTCCCCGCTGCTGATGGCCGTTGTTGTGATAGACCGGCAGGCCGGGCTTCACGGCATCAATCGTCTCCCGCACACGGCGGGCATAATTCAGGTAGGTCTGCTCGCCGAGGGCGATGACGGCTGCTTCGTCGCGGGGGTCCCGGCCGGCTGCCCGCAGGGCGGCGACGCAGTATTGACAGCGGCACTTGCGGACGCCGACAATGTCGAGGAAGATACCGTCTGCCTGGTACCGGGAGACGGCTTCATGAATCTGGGCCAGCAGGATGTCCAGGTAAGGCGTGTTCAGGCAGAACTCATGGTAGCCCGGGGTCATGAAGTCTTTTACCCAGCGTGTACGGTCCTCGGCATCGCGGATCAGCCACTCCGGATGACGGCGGGCCAGCTTCTCATCAAGACCGGCTGACAGATAGACCGGAGTCTTGACCCCGATTTCATGAGCGGCTTCAATCATCTCGCCCAGCAGGTCAAAGGAGAGGCCGGGATGAATCTCATTGGCGTCGCTGGGATGATAGGCCCAGCCGTGATGGCATTTGGAGAATACGGTGACCGAGTCTACGTGACCTGAGCGCAGCATGGACTGGAACTGGGATTTGAGAAGGCCTGCCCGATGCCGGGAATGGCTTCAGAAGTATGGAAATCAAGATGAACCTGACGGAAACGCATGGATACACAACCCCTTAGAGAATTGGATGAAAAGCGGATTCCCAGTCAATGTACCTCTTTTCCGCCGTGGCAGCCAGTGATAATATAGACTTTGAATAGCACAAAATCGACCTGAGACAAGGGGGGCTATGATGCTGTGCCTGGAATTTGCGATTCCCCCGCTGCCGCAGCTGGTTACGGTGGGACATGCGGTCTGGTCTCCGGGGGACCGGCATTTCGCCCGCACGTTCGGTGTGTACGATCTGCTGCTGGTCAAGCGGGGAACGCTCTATATGGCAGAGGAAGGCAAGGAATACGCAGTGGGTGCGGGACAACTGCTGGTGCTGGAGGCGGGAAGGCCGCATGACGGGTACCGGGCCTGTTCGGAGGATACGGAAATTTACTGGGTGCACTTCATCCATGAGCATAAGCCGGGATATATCCGGCGCGGGGAGATCCCCTGGTCTTCACTGCTGGCTAAGGGAACGGTGGAGGATGAGGAGCCGTCTGTGCAGCAGCGCCTGTATCTGCCCAAATTCGCCCCGGTTGATATAGAGGCATTGGAGCCGGTACTGCAGGAGATGAACGAGATTCACAGCCGGCTGAGCGCAGAGAATGCACTCCGGCTCCAGCTGCTGCTGGCCGGTCTGCTGGCAGCGCTGCAGGCGGAATGCCAGCGGACGGGCCAGCCGGAGCCGGCGGCCCGGCTGGCCCGGGCTGCCGCTGCTTATCTGGATGTCCACTGGAGACAGCCGTTTCATCTGGCCGGGCTTGCGGAGGAGCTGCATTTCCAGGCGGATTATATTACGAGGTGCATGAAGCAGCATATCGGCACGACGCCGCTGCAGTATGTGCTGCAGCGGCGCCTGGAGGAAGCGAAGAAGCTGCTTGGCGGTACGGTGCTGGACATTGCTGAAATTGCCGAACGGGTCGGTATTCAGGACCCGAACTATATGACACGCCTGTTCAGCATGAGGTTCGGTGTCACCCCCGGGGCCTACCGGCGGCGGCTGCGCATGCGGGATGAGGCCGCCGCCGATACGGAGGAAATCTAAGCGATGGCCGGGGATAAGGTCAGGAATTCTGGATTCGCTCGCGGTACTGGGTGGGGGTGCAGTTGAATACTTTGCGGAACTGGCGTGAGTAGTAATTCTGGTCATGGAAGCCGCTGTCCATCGCCACCTGGGAGACGCTCAGGCCGGGGCTGCGCAGCAGCGTGCAGGAATAATCCAGCCGCTTGCGGATTACATAATCCATCGGCGTGGTCTGGTAGTTGCGGGTGAACACTCTCAGGAACTGGCGGGTGGACATATAGGCCATATCCGCCATGGACTGCAGGGTGACCGGCTGCAGGAAATGCTCCTCGATATAGGTGACCGTCTCACCGATCCGCAGCGCCTTGTTATCCTCGTGGCCGCTGCTGTTCTGATAATAACGAGAGAGCATGCCTACCAAGGCGGTGAAATAGGTGCGGATCATCAGCCGGTATCCTTCAGGCTGACGGTCATGCTCTTCCAGAATGTCATCCAGCAGCCGCGTCGCCTCCCGGAGCTGCCCGGCTTCCAGGGAGAGCATGCCCTTGAAGTACATCTCCTTCCGGTAGAACGGCTCGATATAGAATAATGCCTGGAACCCCGGCAGCAGTCTGAGCTCGGACTGCTGGAGCAGCTGTTCAGGCTGGAACATCACATTGACGTATTCGATGCCTTCGACATTCTTGTAGCCATGGGAAACGTTGCTGTGGATCAGAAAAACCTGGCCGGCGGTAACCGGATACTCTCTCCCTTCAATGATATGCACGGCGTTTCCCGACAGAATGACGACCAGCTCGGAGAAGTCATGGCTGTGGACGTAGTAATCATGGGTCAGCGGGCACTTCTGGATTCTGAAGGTGAAGCCGGGCTCAAGTCCAATGTCCCGCGCTAGTATTTTGGTTGTCATGGCAATATTATGCTAAAGAAGGTCGGGATCGTCAAGGCGGAGAACGGCGGGCGGCGCTACCATTAGATTGCGGGCATATTTGCCTGGCTGGGGACAGCCGGGGGGACCTGCGTAATGGTCAGGAGGGAAAAGAATGCTTCATTTACTAAATCACAGCGTACTGAATCATAAAGAAAAACCAAGTACCGGAAATCTCCGGATACTGTTCCTCGGGGACAGCATTACGGCAGACGGCCGGTATATCAGCCTGGTCCGGGAAGGCTTAAGCAGGCACCGGCCGGAGCTGGCGGTGGAACTGCTTGCGTGCGGGGTTCCCAGCGAGACCGTCTCGGGACTCAGCGAAGCCGCGCATCCATTTCCGCGGCCCTGTGTCCATGACCGGCTGGCAGGCGAGCTGGCGGCGGCCAGTCCCGATGTGGCCGTTGCCTGTTACGGGATGAATGACGGGATCTATCATCCCTTCTCGGAAGCGCGCTTTGCAGCCTATCAGTCCGGGATGAAGCGTCTGAGCGCTCTTATCCGTGAAGCGGGAGCCGCTGCCGTGCTGCTGACACCGCCGCCGTTTCACGCCGCCTCGATGGACGGTCCGCTGCAGCCCGCAGAGGCGGCTGATTTCAGCTATCTCGCGCCTTACCGGGATTATGACCGTGTATTGGAGCGTTATGCGGACTGGCTGATCTCCGGCGGCTGTCCTGCAGACGGTGTCATCGACATACGTACACCGCTGCTGGAGCATATCCGGCATGAGCGGCTGCTTCATGACTCTTACCGCTACGGGGACGGTATCCACCCGGATCTGTCCGGTCACCGGATCATGGCGCAGGTGCTGCTGCGGGAGTTATTCCGCCAGGATCCGGACGGACTCCGGGAGCAGCCCTGTTCCTGAACCCCTGATTGACAAGCAAAATAGCGCGGGATTATAGTAGTGTCACCCTAAGAGCCGGGAGAGAGGACCATGAATATACTTCAGACAATCCGCTCGCGCAAATATTTACAGCGGATTCTGCTCAGCTTCATGCTTGTTGTCGCCACACTGGCGGCGGCCTCGCTGTTTGTGAACTCGGGTGCCCGCAGCAAGGTGCTTAGCCTGCAGAACGAGGCAGACCGCAAGCTGCTGACCCAGATTAATTACAACATAGAGAACATGAACGGCATCGTTAAGGATTTGGCCGTATCTCTATACAATGATGAGGAGCTGCTGGCCCTGAAGTCAGGTGCGGATTACAGGCAGAGCATTCTCAAGATCGAGCGCCTGAATCATACCGTGGCGGCTTCCCCTTATCTGCACGCTGCCGTGTTCTATAACGGCGCCCAGCACCGGTTCTTCTCGTCGCTGAATCATGAGATTGATAACCGCGTTCTGTACGATTCCCTGAAGGGTTACATGGGCTCCCGGGCGGATCTGCCCAAGCTGCAGCTGATTCCCCTGGACCTTGACGGAAAGGGCGGGGGCATAGACGTCTTTGCCTTCTTCCTGTATGACGGGGAGTCGCTGGGTTCAATCAATGACAACGTGCTGATATTGACGGTGAAGCCGGGGTGGATGCTGGATAATATGAAAGCGCTTAACCAGGTGGCCGAGCGGCAGAATGATGTCCTGTTCGTAACGGACAGCGAGGGTGAGGTGCTTATTTCTACGGACGGCCTGCTTCCTGCCGGGCTGAATATCAGGGGTGAGCTGCTGCCGCGGATCAGCGCCTCGGGCAAGCCGCTGAATTCCTTCAATTATACACATGAAGACAGGAAGTATAAGGTCACTTATCTGAGCAAAGCGCTGAACAACTGGCAGATTGTCAGCATGCAGGATTACGATGTTGTGCTGGGCAGCGTCCGGCAGATGAAATGGACGGAAATCGCGGTTACGCTGTCTGTTGTTCTGCTGGCCGTGCTGTTGTCCGTGTTCTTTGCGGTGCGGCTGTATAAGCCGGTCGGCCAGCTGCTGACGCTGGTGCCGCAGGAGGCGCACGGCACTCCGCAGGCGAAGGATGAGCTGTCGCTGATTGCGGCCAATGTGACCGAGATGATCAGCAAGCTGAAGGGGCTTGAGCTGGAGCGGGCCTCGCAGTCGAATATTGCCAAGCTCTATCAGCTGCGCAGCCTGATCGGGTCCAGCCACAGCATGGATGAGGCTGCCTTCAGGCAGCTCAGGGAGCAGCATGGCATTGACATCGCTTATCCGTCTCCGCTCCGTCTGGCGCTGGTGCAGATTGATAATCTGCAGGGGCTGGCCGCCGAACCGGGGCTGCCGATGGAGTCCCTGCTGTATTTCGCCATTGCTAACATCGGCCAGGAGCAGCTGCGGCTGGAAGGCACTTGTGAAGCGGCCGATATGAAGAGCGGTCATCTGGTCTTTATATTCGGCAGTACAGCAGAGAGCCTTGCACAGCTGGAGGAGCACTTCAGAGGGCTGCAGCAGACGATTGAAGGATATTACCATATTACCTTCACGGTTACGCTGAGCGAAGTGTTCACGGATTACCGCAGCATCACGGCGCATTACAATCTGGCCATCCGCCACTCCGGCTACCGGATGATCTACGGCAAGGGGGCAGTGCTTGAGCCGGGGATGCTCCGGGAGAATGAGGCAAATGAATCCCTTCGTATCCCGCAGGAGCTGGAACGGCAGCTGACGGAGGGACTGAAGGGCGGGGATCTGGCAGAGACGGAGCAGACGATCCGCAAATGGAGAGAGCTGCTGGGCAGCTTCAGCTACGAGAATATGTTCTCTGCGGTGCTTCATCTTGCGGTTACGCTAAGCAACACGCTTGGCGAGATGAACAGCCGCAACGTCAACCCGGTCTCGGTCAACCTGCAGGCCGTCAACCGCCGTATTCTGGAAAAGGAAACGCTGGATGAGATCGAGGCTGTGCTCCTGGAGGTGGTGCGTGAGGTCGCTGAGCAGCGGCGGAGCGGGCGCGAGGATAAGAACAAGCTGCTGGCGGAGACCGTGAAGGAAATTATTGATAAGCATTACGCCGATCCTGACCTTAATGTGCAGCGCATCGCCGACATGCTCAAGATGAGCTCCGTCTATCTGGGCCAGGTATTTAAGGCGCAGGAAGGAACGACGGTGGTTGATCAGATCAACGCAGCCCGCCTGGCCTACGCCAGAGAGTATCTGGAGCAGAAGGACCTGACCGTGACAGAGATTATGGAGAAGGTCGGGTTCGGGAATGAAAGCTATTTCTACCGCCTGTTCAAACGCCGCTACGGCACCACGCCGAAGGAATACCGCCTGAAATCGGCCATTGACCGCAGCAAATAAACCAAGCCAATAAACAGGGTTTTCAGCCTTAAGCCAGGCCCGCTAATGGACATTGTTCCTATAGCGGGCTTTTTGCTGCGCGATGCATGCCACGGCCCGGCCGGAGCAGGAATCTGGCAACAATACAGCCCGGATCTACAGCAATCTTGCAATTGTACAGTAACGCAGTGGCCTGGTTCTGCGCTATGTTAGTCGTGCAAAGCCTGGGACACAGGCAGACAGCTGCAGCTAAGGAAGGAAAGGAAGGGGCTTTGGTTATGTTGAATAAGGTTCCACTGGCGGAACAACAAGCAAGTCCGGGTGCGCCTGCGGCAACGCGCAAAAAGACCTGGATCGGAAGGGAGCTTCACCATTTCCGGAACAACCGGGAGCTGTTTCTGCTCTCGCTGCCGGGACTGCTGTACAAATTGATTTTTGCCTATATTCCAATGATCGGCCTGATTATCGCCTTCAAGAACTACAGGTACGATCTCGGGATCTTCGGCAGCAAGTGGGTGGGACTGGACAATTTCCGTTACTTATTCACTACGGATACGGCGTGGCGGATCACCCGTAATACGGTTCTATATAATACCGCGTACATTCTGGTGGGGACCTCGGCAGCGCTGCTGCTGGCGATTCTGATGAACGAAATCAAGGCGAAATGGAGCAAGTTCTACCAGACGGCCCTGTTTCTGCCGCATTTCCTGTCCTGGGTGCTTGTAGGTTATGTGGCGTACGCCTTCCTGAACCATTCGGACGGATTTATCAACCGCACCCTCGAATCCTTCGGGCTGAACCCGGTGAGCTGGTACCAGGATGCCGGGCCGTGGCCGGTGATACTTATTCTGGTCCAGCTATGGAAGGTTGTGGGGTTCAACACGCTGATTTATTTTGCCGGCATTATCGGCATTAACAGCGAATATTACGAGGCGGCGCGGATCGACGGGGCGACCAAGCGGCAGATGGCCTTCAAAATCACGATTCCCCTGATGGCCCCGATCATCATCATTATGCTGATCCTGTCTATTGGCAACATGTTCCGCGGAGACTTCGGCCTGCATTATTTCATCCCGAACAATTCGGGCTTTCTCTACGGCTCTACCGACATCATTGATACCTATGTGTACCGCGCGCTGCGCGAAGTCGGCAATGTAAGCATGTCTGCGGCTACAGGCTTCTACCAGTCGGTGGTCGGTCTGGTGCTGGTGCTGACGGCCAACGGAATTGTGCGCAAGGTTGATCCCGATAATTCCCTGTGGTAAGGAGGTGCCCTGAGCATGGGCAAAACATTCGAATTTTCCAAGCTGTTCATTAATCTGCTGTTTACGGTGCTGTCGCTGGTGGTCATTCTGCCGTTTGTGCTGGTCATCGCAGTCTCGCTGACGGATGAAAAGTCGCTGACTGCAAACGGGTACCAGTTCATCCCCGAGTCCTTCAGTCTGGATGCCTACCGCTATCTGCTGGACGCGCCTGACATCCTGCTCCGGGCCTATGGCGTGACCTTCACGATAACCATCATCGGCGCGCTGACCGGGCTGCTGCTGACCGCGATGACGGCATACGTGATTTCAAGGCAGGATTACCGGTATAACCGGGCGACGACCTTTTATGTATTTTTCACCATGCTGTTCAGCGGGGGGCTCGTTCCTTCCTACATTCTGATTACGCAATATCTGCATCTGAAGGACAGCCTGCTTGCGCTGATTCTGCCCATTCTGCTGTCGCCGTTCAATATTATGGTCATGAAGGGCTTCATGTCCAAGATCCCGCTGGAGATCATCGAATCGGCCAAAATCGACGGCGCACGGGAATTCCGTATTTTCTTCCGGATCATCCTGCCGCTCTCAACGCCTGCGCTGGCTACTCTGGGCCTGCTGATTTCCTTCACCTACTGGAACGAATGGTTTAACGCGATGCTCTACATTGATGATCCGAACAAGGTGCCGCTGCAGCTTCTGCTGGTGCGGACGCTCAACAGCATCGAGTTTCTCACGACGAACTCTGAATTTACCGGGCAGCTTGGCATTGATCTGAGCAGCTTCCCCAACAGCTCCGCGCGGATGGCGATTGCCGTACTGGCCGGCGGACCGATGCTGGTCATCTTCCCGTTCTTTCAGCGGTTTTTCGTCAAAGGGCTTACGGTTGGCTCCCTAAAGGGTTAACATACAATTACATGTACTAAGTACAGGAGGTCACTTACATGAAAAAAGGGCTGGTTGGCGTATTGGCATCTGTAATGCTGGCTGCATCCGTGCTGTCAGGCTGCGGGGGCAACAATAACGGCGGCAACGGTAATGCCGCTAAAGGGACGGAAGGAAGCGGAGCGGAGGCAACGCAAAGTGCGGCTGCGGAAGGCGGGAAGGATGGCGAGCTGAAGCCGGTCGAGCTGACCTGGTATTATCCGCTGTCCCAGCTTCAGGCAGACCAGGATAAGGTGCAGGAGGAAGTCAACAAGATTACGAAGGCGAAGATCAATGCCACCGTCAAGCTGATGCCTGTAGCGATCGGGGATTATGTGCAGAAGATGAACACGGTGCTTGCAGCAGGCGAGAAGTTCGACATTCTCTGGACCGGCTACATGCTGAAGCCGGAAGAGCTGGTGCGCAAGGGTGCGATTCAGCCGATGGATAAGCTGCTGGAGGAATACGCGCCGGAGCTGAAGGCGGAGGTGCCGCAGGTGATGTGGGACGGCCTCTCGGTGGACGGGGAGATTTACGGTATCCCGAACCAGCAGATCAACGGCTCCCGTTACGGATTTATCATCCAGAAGCGTTTTGCCGACAAGTATAATCTTGATACCGCTTCCATCAAAAAAATAGAAGACATTGAGCCGTTCCTGGCCCAGATTAAGCAGAACGAGCCGGATATCATTCCGTTTGGCGTATTCGGCACTTCCTTCATCAATCCGCAGTCGCATGACGACAAGTACTGGGTAGTTCCCGGTCTGGATGACCATTTCTATATCAAAACCGATGATCCTACGTATACGCTCCAGCGCTATCCGGAAGAAGAGCTGGACAATTTCCGGCTGGCCAGCAAATGGTATAAGGAGGGCTATATTTACAAGGATGCCGCTACCGAAAAAGCGAATGATTACCTCGCCAAAGGCCAAATTGCCGTCGATTTCAACGTGACGCTGAAGCCGGGCGTGGAAGCGGAGGTCAAGGCCAAAAACGGCGGTAACGATGTCATTACGGTTCCGCTCAGCGACTGGTTCTCCAACGGCTATTCGGCGACCACCAACCAGTCGATCAGCCGTACTGCCCCTAATCCGGAGCGTGCCATGATGCTGCTGAATCTGGTCAATACCGACAAGGAGCTGTACAATCTGCTCTGCAACGGCATTGCCGGAGAACACTATGACAAGTTGGACGGGGAGTACATCAAGGCCAAAGCGGACTCCCGTTATCTGCCGAATATGGACTGGGTGTTCGGCAGCGTATTCAACTCTTATCTAAAGGAAGGACAGCCGGAGAATGTCTGGGAGGAGACCAAGAAGATCAACTCGAGTTCCGAGGTTAATCCTGTAGGTGCCTTCAAATTCAATTCCGAGCCGGTGAATACGGAGATTGCCAACCTGAACGCCGTGTGGGGAGAATACAAACGCGGACTCGTGACCGGAACGCTTGATTTCGAAGAAACCTGGCCTGCGCTGTACGGCAAGCTGAAGGAAGCGGGCGAAGAGAAATACGTGGCTGAAGTCACCAAACAATTTGAACAATTCCTTAAGGATAAAGGTCTGAAGAAGTAAGCCCCTACATCCCACGTTGAAAGGAAGAGGAGCCTTGGTGAAAAAACGTTTGCTTGCGGCACTTGCGGCCAGTCTGCTGTTCACGCTCAATCCCTCTACTCCGTTTGCGTCCCCTGTACATGCGGAGGAGGTGTTGTCCGGGACCGCATTTTATGTGGCTAATAATGGAAGCGATTCCAATGCCGGGACGCTGAATGCCCCATTTCTGACGCTTGAGAAAGCACGCGATACGATCCGGACGCTCAAAGCGGAGGAAGGACTGCCGGAAGGCGGCGTTACGGTGTATCTGCGTGAAGGCAGGTATGAACGGACGTCTAGCTTCGAGCTGCGGGAGCAGGATTCGGGCGAGGCCGGCAAGCCGGTCACGTACACGGCCTATCCGGGGGAGTCGGTTACGCTGTCAGGCTCCCGCCAGCTGGCCAAATCGGCATTCGTTCCGGTCACGGATCCGGCCATTCTCAGCCGGATCATCAGCCCGGAGGCGAGAACGAAGGTGCTGGCCGCAGATCTGGGAGCACTGGGCATCACCGATTACGGCCAGCTCAGCCGCCACGGCTATTATCTGGCCAATGATCTCAGCGAGGTGCCGCCGATGGAGCTGTATGTGGCCGGGCAGGGCATGACCCTGGCCCGCTGGCCCAATGAGAGCACCGTCCAGATGGATGAAATCCTTGATCCCGGTCCGACCCGGAAGGACCCGAACGGGGAAGTGCATACGCGCGGGGGCACCTTCACCTATACGTATGACCGGCCCCAGTACTGGACGCAGGCAGACGATATCTGGCTGGACGGGATTTTCGGCTACAGCTGGGAATGGTCGTACAATAAGATTGCTTCCATCGATACGGCCGCTAAGAGCATCACCCTCCGCTACGGGGAGATGAGCGGCATCTTCAAGAACTGGTATCCTGACTTCCACTTCGCGCAGAATCTGCTGGAGGAAATCGATATGCCCGGCGAATATTATATCGACCGCCCGGCCGGCAAGCTGTATTTCCTGCCGAACGCCGAGTTCGCTGCTGCGAATCCCGATATTGAAGTCACAATGCTGAAGAGTCCGATGATTAACGCACTGAATGCTTCGTACATCGACTTCTCCGAGCTTATTCTGGAGAACGGCCGTGATTCGGCAGCCGTATTCATGGGCGGCAGTCATATGCGTATCCTGAACAGCGAGATCCGTAACTTCACCAACAGCGGGGTGCTGGTCAATACGCAGAGCCGGTTCTACTACAACAATTTTGAAGGGGCGCCGGGTACGGACCATGCCATTATCAGCAGCCATATCCATCATATCGGCGGCACTGCCGTCACGCTGACAGGAGGGAACAAGACAACGCTTGCGCCCGGGAACAATGTGGTGGAGAATTCGCATATCCACGATTTTGCCTACTACCACAAAGCCTATAATCCCGGTGTATTGCTGTCCGGCGTCGGTAACCGCATGTCGAACAATGAGCTGCATGACGCGCCCCATCCCGGTGTGCTGATCTTCGGCAATGACCATACCGTGGAGTATAACGAGATCTATGACGTATGCACCACCTTCTCGGATCTCGGCGCGATCTATATGAATGCGGGGGAGCAGCCCCATGAGCGTGGGACGGTCATCCGGCGCAATTATTTCCATAACATCGGCGAGAGCAAAGCCGGAGTAGAAGGGGTATACCCTGACAACTTCACGATGGGACTGACCATTGACGAGAATATTTTCTACAAGATGGGCAATTCGGCCATTAAAAATAACGGCGGATCCCATATCCTGACCCGCAACAATATCTTCATCGACAGCAAGATTCCTTATGATTATGCGGATATGTTCCTGGGCGACGAGCCGGATGATCAGGTGCCGCTCAACTACATGCCGAAGTGGCAGGCGCTGTTCGCGGCGAACAATAATTTCACCGGCACCCCTTATATGACCAAGTATCCCGAGCTGGCGGATTTCTTCACGGAGAACCGGTATTATCCCGACACCAATACGTTCCAGGGGAATGTCGTCTACAACCCGTCGGTTCCACGCAGCGTAACGACCAATGTGTACGGGGCCTACGACAAGTTCGGACTGGTCCAGTATGCGAATAACTGGGTGACTGCCGCAGATCCCGGCTTCACCGACCTGGCGGGAGGCGATCTGTCGCTGCGTCCGGATGCGGATGTCTTTGGTGCCATTCCCGGCTTCCCTGACATTCCGTTTAACGATATCGGCGTTGACGGCAAGGCGGGCACGACAACCGGTCCGGACAGCTATCCCGTGCAGGGAGTTGCCGTCTATGACAATGAAATAACCGTGGACCGCTGGAAAACGTTGAAGCTGCGCACGGCGGTGCTTCCGTGGAATGCGGATCATCCCGCCCTGACCTTCACTTCGGCTGATCCCGCCATCGCGGCAGTGGACGGCGCAGGTAATGTTACCGGCCAGTCGGTCGGCAGCACGGTCATTACGGTAGCCTCGGCAGAGAATCCGCTGCTGACCGCCACGGTCACGGTTCATGTGGAGGCCGGCGACGGCGTGATGGATTTCACGGACTTTGAATCCGGTGCGAACGGCTGGCTGCAGGATGCCAACCGCAGCATTGAGAAGATTGGCACGAACCGCTGGTACAAGGTACTGAACGGGGCCTCATCGCTCAGTGCCAAGACCTTCTCCGAATATGAGCTGAGCTTCAGGCTGAAGACGCCGGAGGTGATGGGGAATAATGCGACCCTGTATATCTTTGACCGTCAGGCCGGGAGCGGCTCCAGCCGGATCGGCTACAAGACCCGGGCGGACGGCAGCTCTGCGTGGCTGCTGTACAATTCGGCCTGGACGGTGCTGAAGGAAGTCAAGCTGCCGGGGCATGACCTGCAGCCGGATACGGAATACAGCGTCAAAATGCTTGTGAAGGGCGGCGATATCAGCGTCTATCTGGACGGAGCCTTCCGCTTGAAGGGCACTGATCCGGGACACAATGCAGAGGGCAAAGTCGGCTTCTACGTCAGCAATGTCAGCCAGATGCACTTCGATGACATTCAGTTCAAGGCTCTGACGACTACGCTGGCCGGGATTATTCCGGCGGAGAGCGCGGTGCGTCTGGCCGCAGGGGAGCAGCGGCCGTTGCAGGTGGCCTTCGATCCTGCAGATACGCCGGACACAGGCGTGACTTGGCAGTCGGCCAACCCGGCGGTCGCTACGGTGGACAATACGGGCGTTGTGCATGCCGTATACGAGGGGCAGACGGTCATCTCGGCGGTGTCTACGGTGAATCCGCTCATCAAGGCGGATATTACCGTCACCGTCTCTAATATTATGCATGAGACGGACTTCGAGAACGGGGGCAACGGCTGGCCGGTGGACCCTAACCGCAGCATCGCCGCTGATCCGGACGGCAACCGCCGCTATAAGCTGCTGAACGGCGCGTCAGGCCTGCTGGACCGCAGCTTCACGGATTATCAGCTGGAGTTCAAGCTGAAGACGCCGTCCGTGATGCCGGATAACGGCATCCTGTACATCTTCCACCGCCAGGACAGCCCCGGCTCCACCCGGATCGGCTACCGGACCCGGGCAGACGGATCTTCCTCCTGGATCCTGTATGATACAGCGTGGCAGAAGCTTACCGAGAGTGTACTGCCGGGGCATGACCTGCTGCCGGATACGGAATATGATGTGAAGGTAACGGTGAGAGGCGGAGATATCGCCGTATCTGTGAATGGTTCGCCAAGGCTCTCCGGCAGCGATCCGAACCACCGCCCGTCCGGCAAGGTCGGCTTCTATACCAGCGGCTTCGCTTATATGCTGTTCGACGATATCACCTTCTCGGTTCTGCCGTAACGGAGGGCGGGCGCTGCTTGCGCAGAATCCGAACGGGTGCAGTTAGAATAGACCACGGGTCCAGCTGGAATAGACCATGGATACGGCAAGAAGCCGCTCCCTTACGGGGCGGCTTCTTTGGCTTGCGCGGCCGTCTATCCGGCCAACGCCGACCGGATCTGCCTCGTGTAGAACAGGCGGACAATGAAGAAGTAGATTACCTGAATGACGAAGAACAGGCCCAGCACAAGCAGGGACTCCCTGAATATGGAGTACTGGAACATATGCGACAACGCTGTAAGGGCAACGGCTCCATGGATAAGGGCGACCACGATCGGCGCGAAGAAGAGCAGGCTGAGCTGGCGGTTCAATATCCGGCGAAGCTCTTTGTCACTCAGCCCCAGCTTGGAGATGGCCCTGAACTTCTGTTTGTCCTCATCCAGATCGCTGTACAGCCGGAAATAGAGAAAGCTGCCGGCAGAGACAAAAAATACGATCCCGACAAAAAAACCGATGAACATCACGGGGCCAAAGCCGTCATTCGTCTTGGAGGTTAAATACTCGAGTGCATAGAAAGTATACTGCTCATCATAGGGAAGCTCATTCGTCAGCTTTGCGCCTGCCTTCTCTGCACCCGGCTGTCCAATCGCTCCGTGCCATGCATAATACCGGCTCACTTTGAGCGGCTGTCCAAGCTTGCCGATCCATTCATCGGGGACGACGTAATAACCGCTGACTCCCCGCACCGCCCAAGATACGATAGCCTGGTCCGCCTCGATGACGATTCCTGACTGCAGCTCGACTGGCTGGTTGAGCATTTCTTCTCCCTCGCGGGACAGGCCGAAATCTACAACGGCTGCTTTCCCTGCGGTAAGCCGGATGGGATTTAGCCCCAGCAGTTCGGCTACATGGTTATATTCGGATTGCTTCACCAGAACCAGTGTCCGGCTGCCATCCGTAGCCTTATAATCGTTAAGCTTCAGACTCATTTTTTCGGCAGCAATCCCGGCTCTGCCCAGGCTCTCGTCAATCAGCTGTATATGGGCCTGTGCCTTGCTGTCTCCATCCAAGGACTGATAGGTGAACAGATAGGGATTCTTCTGCGTCAGCGCTCCGTTGATCATCGACTGGAAGCCATATAAAGCTCCTATTGCGCTGAAGGACACAGTAGAGATGATCGCGACCAGGAAAAAGGAACGCGCGTTGTCCTTCATCCGGTAGGCCAGATCAGAGAGCAGCAGCATATTGGTTCTGCGCCAGAATAGCTGCTCACGCGCCTTCAGCTTACGGATCAGGTACACACTGAGCTGTGTGAACAGCAGATAGGTTCCGATTGACACCATAATGACCACCGGCGCGAGCAGCAGCACCACACTCAGACCGCTCGCCCGAAGAGACAGGAAGTAGCTGATTCCCAGCAGTGTTACCACCAGCAACGACAGCAGAAGCGAGGCCTTCGGCTCCGGCTTGGGCTGACGGTTTGAATGGATGAGCGTAATTAGCTTGCCGCTGCGCAGCACCGTAGAGATGAACAGGGAGATCAGGACGAACAGCAGCAGGAAGGAGATCAGCGTCAGTACTATCGCCTTGAAGGGGAAATAGAATTGCAGCGGCTCATTCAGCGCAAGCACATTCTCCCCGGCAAGCAGAATCCCCTTGGCAAAAATAACGCCGAGTCCGATGCCGCTGAGCGTGGCGCCTGACCCGACGATCATATTCTCCAGAAAGATCATCCGCCGGAGCTGCCGGACCGTCATGCCATGCATCATCATCAGCCCGAATTCCCGTTTCCGTGATTGCAGAAATGCACTCATGGAATAGAGCACGAAGAAGAAAGAGAACACATAGATCACCCATTTGGAGACCGAGAGCGCAAGAGCCGCACTGGATTGAATATTGTCCCCGCTCAGCACCGGATGGTAGGCAAAGATGGAAAAGGTAAAGAAGACCATCACGGTAAACATACTGCTGAGAAAATAGGCGGTGTATAGCCTCGTGTTCCGGGTGACATTACGGAATGCGAACTGGCGGAATGTCATGGCTATATCCCCCTAACAGCGAAAGTGTGTCGATGATTTTCTGGAAAAAGCTCTGGCGGTTATCCCCGCAGTGAATCTCCGTATAGAATCTGCCATCCTTAATGAAGACGACCCGGTGACAATAGCTGGCGGCTACAGCATCATGGGTAACAAGCATCATCGTCGTGGACTGCTCACGGTTGAGCGTTTCCAGCAGATCCATCACATCCCTGGCGGCTTTGGAATCGAGATTGCCGGTAGGCTCATCCGCCAGCAGCAGCTTCGGAGAATGAATCATGGCTCTGGCGATTGCTGTCCGCTGGGCCTGTCCGCCGGAGATCTCATAGGTGCGTTTTTTCATAATGGCGCTGATCCCCAGCTTACCGGCAATCTCCCGGGCCTTATGCTTCATTTCACTGACCCGGGTTCCATCCAGTGTCAGCGGAAGCACGATATTCTCCTCCACAGTCAGGGTGTTCAGCAGGTTGAAATCCTGAAACACAAACCCCAGCTCCCGGCGGCGGAAGACCGCCAGCTCATTTTTGTCCAGCTTGCCCGTATCCTTGTTATCAATCCTAATGCTTCCGGTAGTCGGAACGTCCATTGTGGCAATCAGATTCAGCAGAGTGGTTTTTCCGCTGCCCGAGGGTCCCATTATCCCCACGAATTCTCCGGCTGCAATGGTTAAATCAATGTCGGTCAAGGCCCGGTAGGCGACGTTTCCTTCATAGATTTTACTGACCTTTTTTACCTCCAGCATATGGCTGTACTCCCCCTCTATGTGTGCAACACACTTGTTCTGTAACCAATATACCGGAGACGGCAGCAGCTCAGCCATCGATTTAGATTTCACTTTTATTACATGCCTGTAAGCTAAGCTAAGGATTCGCCGTCAAAATAATCCGCACCACCGTTCCCTCGCAGGCCGCCGATTCCAGCTCAAGCCGGTGTCCGAGACGGTCTGCGGACTCCTTCGTCAGATACAGCCCCATTCCGGTAGACTCACGCAGTCCGCGCCCGTTGCCGCCAGTGAAGAAAGGGTCGAATACCCGTTTGAGATCAGACGCCTGAATCCCGATTCCCCTGTCTTTGACCTCAATGACCGCATCCGTTCCTCTGAGATAGCAGGCTACAGTGATTGTCCGGCCGTTCTCCGTGTTAGCCGCCGCTGAATACTTGATGGCATTGTTCATAATCTGCGACAGCATGAAGAACAGCCATTTCTCATCCGTCTGGGCGGTAATGTCCGGAGCAGAGGCGTGGACCTCGGGGTAGATATGGCTGCGGATGAACAGGCGTCTGTGATCATGGACAACCTCGTTCACCAGCTTCGGCAGGACGACAGGCTTGATGTGGAAATCCTTCTCAAAAGCCCGCAGCCTGGCCATATACAGCACGGTATGCAGTCCGCTGCGCATACGCTCCAGCTCCTCGCGGATGCTGGCAAACTCCGGCTCGTCCATATTCTGCACGGTCAGCTCTATGACCGACAACGGCGTCTTCATCTGATGGACCCATTGGTCGATGAAAGTCAGATGCTGCTCCTGCTGCTGCTTCACCGCCGTCAGCTGCTGCTGATAGTAGCCGTACTGGGTGTGCAGCAGCTGCTCCAGCGCTGTGGATACAGGGTGGTTCTCCAGCTTCTGAAAGGATTCGTCCAGTGTCTCCAGAGGTCTGCTGAGGCGGAGATAATAACGGCGCCTGCTGATATACTGGTAGATTAAGTAGCAGCTGAGGAAGAAGAAGCCTATGAAGACCGCATAGAGCGCGGTCGGGAGATCGCGGTAGCCGTCCAGCCAGTAAATGGACAGCATAGCGCCGAATTGCACGATCTGCACAGCCAATAACAACGCATGCTCACGGAGAAACAGCCTCATGACTCCGCCTCTGACCAGCTGTTGTTGAGCCGGTATCCCGAACCCCTGACGGTAAGCACGGCATCCTCCATCCCCAGCTCCTGGAATTTCTTGCGGACCCGTGCGATATTCACATTCAGCGTATTCTCATCCACAAAAGCCTGCGGGTCCCATAGCTTCTCCAGCAGCGCTTCCCGGCTGGCAACCCTCGGGTAACGCTCCATCAGACTCTCGATGAGATCCGATTCCTTGCGGGTAAGGGGCACGACCGCCTGCCCGTACTGCAGTTCAAGCCTTTCAGGATACAGCATCAGCCCTTCCTTCTCCAGCACCAGCTCCTCGCGCTTAGCCGCATATTCCCCGTAGGCCCGGCGGAGATGGCTGTGGATCTTGGCGAGCACAATTCCGGAATGAAACGGCTTGGTGATATAATCATCCCCTCCGTTCTCAAGCGCCATGATCTGGTCCATCTCACCGTCGCGCGCCGAGATGAACAGCACAGGACAGGTGGAGACCCTGCGGATCTGCCGGCACCAGTAATACCCGTCATAGCTGGGCAGATTCACATCAAGCAGAACCAGCTCCGGTCTCATCTCCTCGAATTCCTGCAGCACCAGGCGAAAGTCCCTGACCCTTACGGCCTCATATCCATATTTCTCAATAGCCGAGTGCAGCAGATCTGCAATCTTCGGATCATCTTCCACAATCATGATTCTGGACATATTTATGGGGCTCCTTGTCTTGTTCAGTTAAGTACATATATAACACGGGTGGAGGTGTAAGGGAAGCTAGCGGGGAGGATGGTTGGAAGTCATAAAGGGTGGAAGTGCTATACGATTAGGCACACTACCTCGCAGCAGCAACTTTTATTTTAATCATTCTATGCCTGGAGACAGACATAGAGGATCGCATACCATTTAGGTACGGGGAGTTAATGAGAGTATAACGGCCCGAAAGCTTTTTATGAAAGGAAACCATATGATTAATCACCTGTTTTCACTTGCTAGACAACCTGCACTCTGGCAACGAAGCGTTGAACCCTTTTGGAATGACGGGCATATCTCGAAGCAAATGCTGGAAGCTCATCTGAATCCGGACTGGGAAGCGGCGAGCCGCAGGCACAGCGATATTGACTGTTCAGTGAAGTGGCTTAGCCGTCTGATCCCGCCGGGGAGCCGTATTCTTGACCTTGGCTGTGGACCGGGACTCTATACCAAGCGTCTCTCTGAACAGGGGTATAATGTAACGGGACTTGATTTCTCAAGACGTTCAATCGCCTATGCCCAAGAGCATGATACGCGGAGCCGGTATATCTATCAGAATTATTTGGAGCTGAATTATACCGAAGCGTTCGATAGCATCACCTTGATTTATTGTGATTACGGCGCGCTTACACTAAGTGAGCGAAACACCCTACTGTCTAAGGTATACCTTGCCTTAAAGCCAGGCGGTCTGTTTATCTTCGATGTGTTCACGCAGAAGACGAATTGGAGTAAGCAGGATAGTACCTCGTGGAGGGTGTATCCAGACGGAGGTTTTTGGAATGCTGAACCGCATGTATGTCTCGAAGCGTCTTATTTCTTCGAGGGGCATACCGTGGAGGCCCGTCAGACCGTCATACTTACCGATCATGAGCTTCATCATTATTTGATCTGGAACACGGTGTTTACACAGGAGACCCTTGCGGATGAAGTGTTGCCTTGGGGATTTCAACTGGACAGTGTTTACGATGATAGTTGCGGGAGTCCGTATACGGGGGGAGCAGACACGCTATGTTTTGTACTTAGGAAGGCACAGCCTGCATAGAGAAAAGCAAGAAAAGAAGAGATATGCTCTCTTTTCTTGCCTCGTCTGGTTATAAGATCTACATCGAATACTCTCTGTTACTCCCCTGATGCAGTAATCAGGTCATACAGCTTATTCAAATTTGTCTTGAAATAGGTTGTGAAGTACCAAGCCCGGTATTCTTCGGGTATTTCAATCTCTTCAATACTCTGCTGATTCTGAACGGCTTCGGTCACGATGGCGATCATTCTGCTTATGTATCCCTTCACCTCATGAAGCTGTTGCAGGGAGCAGACCTCACCATGCCCCGGTATAATCGTCTCCACATCCAACCGCTCAATCTGCTCCAGAATATGCAGCCACTCCTGAGGGTTGGCATTGGCCAGAACCGGATGGTGGTTTGAGAGCACGAGGTCCCCGATGATGACAATTTTATCTTCCGGGAGGTACACAATGGCATCACTTTGTGTGTGTCCTCCGCCATATGTAATGAGCTGCGCGCTGCGGTTGCTGCCGTGAATGGTCATTTGCCGGTCAAAAGTTATCGTCGGCACCGTATGCACCAGCTGCGGCAGCATATTCACAAATTCACGGTCCGTTGCATTCTCCCAGGCCATTTCCTGCTGCAGCTTAGTATCCGTCTCCTGCTCGCATTGCAATTCAGCTTCTCCGATCGCCTCTAGCATCTTCTCTCTGTTGTTCTGGTACTGGGCTACCCGGTCTCTGGCAAATGTATTCATCGTCTCATGTGTGCCCAATGTTGCAATCAGCTGAGCGTCAGGCACAAACACCTGATTGCCAGTGGTATGATCGCTATGCCAGTGTGTGTTGATTACATAGGATACAGGGTTCCCTGTGAGATGCTCAGCAGCAGCCTTCAAATCCTGAGCCGCCTCCAGCGTAGCGTATGTATCCACCACCAGAGTGAGTCCCCCCAGATCAATAATGGCTGCGTTTGCGAGTGAGCCTGTGCCTGGAACCGCAACCGCTGCAACGGTGCTATCTGCAACATATTGCAGACGGAAATGCCTGGAGCCTTGAAATGATTCAATCCTGTTCAGCATAGTAATCTCTCCCTTCCAACATGGGAATATACTATACGCTACAAGAGTCCGCTAGACAATATTTTTCTGGATTTTCATTTGATTTCCGTTTAATTGGTGATATTCGCAGAGCTTACGAACGGTTCAATTTGAAGAAGAATCCTGCCAAAAAATGCAATAATACTGCTCCTTAAAAGCGGCCGGTGAGAAAGGCATTAGCATCGTTCACCCGCAGGGTGATTTTGTTCTTGATTAGGAAATTGTGATTTGCGTCCGATATGGATAAGTTGTGCATAAAGTTGGGGGTAAGTGTCTTGGAGCATCGGCAGGATGACTATATTCTGGATCAGTAATAGGAATGACTTCGCTGATTTCACCGAATAGCCGGATATGGTCAAAAAACCGACCACATTCGGTGCGGCAGAGGCGTGTGGGCCGGATATGGTCGAAAAACCGACTACATTCGGTGCGGCAGAGGCGTGTGGGCCGAATATGGTCGAAAAACCGACCACATTCGGTGCGGCAGAGGCGTGTGGGCGGGATATGGTCGGAAAACCGACTACATTCGGTGCGGCAGAGGCGTGTGGGCCGAATGTGGTCGAAAAACCGATCACAATGGGGATGCCGCAGGATGATTTTGTTCTTAATTCGTCCTCTTAAAATCTAGATAGTATATTATTTCACTCTGTCCCCCCGCTCATACCAATACCCCGGTACACCACGCGCAAGACGCAGCAGCGCCTCCAGGAAGAAGTAATCGCCCCAGATCATGAAGTCATCCGGGGAGGCGTTGCCTCTGACGGAATAGGAGCCGTGCCGCAGAAATCCCTCTTCTAATGGGTGGCCTGCGGTGAAGTAGTGATTGATCAGCGAGTCCATGGATTTGTTCACGGCGTCCCTGAAATAGTCCCGGTCCGGATCATTCTCCGGCAGATGCTCCAGCAGCTCCAAGAGTCCGCATGCTGTGATAGCGGAAGCGGAGCTGTCGCGCGGGGTGCCTTCCTGCTGCGGGGCATCGAAATCCCAATAGGCGACATGATCGGCGGGGAGATGCTCCACGAAGTAGCGGGCCATTCTTTTGGAGGTTTCAAGATAATGCGGATCTTGGAAGCTGCGGTAAGCGAGAGCGAAGCCGTAGACGCCCCAAGCCTGGCCCCGTGTCCAGGTGGAGCCGTCCTGATACCCCTGCGCCGTCCCCCCGCGAAGGGCATCCCCCGTCTGCTGGTCGAAATAAAAGGTATGGTAAGAAGAGTCGTCGCCCCTCACCAGGAAGCGGCGGCTTGTCTCGGCGTGAATACGGGCAGCCCTGGCATAGCTCGGGTCGCCGGTCTGTTCGCTGGCCCAGCAGAGGAGCGGAAGATTCATCAGGCAGTCGATGATGATTCGCCCGCCGTTGTCTTCATCGCCCTCGGGTCCCCAAGCCTGAAACAGCTGCGGACCGGGGCGCCAGCGCTTCATCAGCTGGTCCGCTGCCTGAAGAGCGAGCAGACGCGAGGCTTCATCCTTGTCTGCAATCCAGCGGGCCTTGGCCGAGAGCGAGTACAGGAAGCCGATATCGTGGTGATCCAGCGCCTGCCCGTCCAGCATGCGCTGGCGGAAGGAATCTGTCGCCTGGATGGCGGCGGCATGAATCTCCGGGTCCTGGCTGTATTCATAGCTTAGCCACAGAATGCCGGACCAGAAGCCCTCCGTCCAGTTGGTGTGGTCTGTCAGATGGTATTTGCCGTTCCCCATACTTACGATCGGAA
This sequence comes from Paenibacillus sp. FSL M7-0896, assembly GCF_037975415.1. Taxonomy (NCBI): domain Bacteria; kingdom Bacillati; phylum Bacillota; class Bacilli; order Caryophanales; family Paenibacillaceae; genus Paenibacillus; species Paenibacillus sp. FSL M7-0896. The sequence continues at coordinate 5,611,529 of NZ_CP150250.1, read as the reverse complement.
AGCTCTTCCCAAATCGCTTCACATTAAGCCGCGTAGTCGTAAGCGTCTGCTCAATCGCCTGCTCCCAGTTCATCATACCCGCCATAACCTCCATCATATCGCTATAGTGTGCTTAACCATATTATAAGCCGGTTAAGCTGTAGGTTTGTTGCGCAAAACTATAGTTATATTGCGGATCTGCTATGAACGGACCTGCCCGTAGACGCTCCAGCTGTTGACTAAATGACCGGCGGCGAACAGACAGGCCGGAACAACGAATAACCAGGACTGGAGCCATACGCCAAGCAGCAGGAAGTAGAGGGCCGGGAAGACGGCCATCGGAACGGGGATACCCAGCCAGGGCTTGAACAGCACCGCAAAAGCTCTCCCGCTCCGGTAATAGCGCACCCAGCAGCCATAGTACACCAGCATGCAGAGTGCCATCAGTATGGCGGATACTCCCAGGGGCTCAGCAGCAATCATTCGGCCGAAAAGAATGGGCATCATGAAGCAGGTGATCTGACCTGCCCGCTCCAGGAGCGTGAAGACCAGCGGGACGGAGTCCAGGGAGCCGGGAACACTCCTGGGCGGGAAGAATATGAATAGTAGATTCGGCAGTAATACGAGTAAAGAGATGATAAAACCTTGAGCATGCAATCCCATCGCAGAAATCCGCCTTCCTGAGCATTGATAGTGGCCGTACCTGACAAATACATAGCATAACTCTATAATTGCATTATATATCCTAGAGAGTCTGGAGCGGGAGGAAGATATGCAATTTCAACCTATATATGAAGACGGAGAATTAATTATGCCGAAGCTTGAGCTTGATCTGTCTGCGAGCCCTTCGGTTGGTATTATCACAGATTTGAGGCGCAAGCAGTTATTAATGGAGCAATTGTCCCGGGAATCCGGCAATTATTTGTCGTGGGCCGGGCAGAACGAATATATGCGGTTGACGGTAGAGGAGCTAATCTCGTTTCTGATCCGAATGTCGGGACGGGAGGAGCGGGCGGCTGTGTTAACTGATTATTTTGCGCTGAAGGAGGAACGTAAGGTCAGATTGATGCAGCTCAGCTCTTCGAAAAGGGTGTATGTGACCCTGCTGCGGGCCTTTTTCGCCCATCAGTCCACGCTCGTATTGGAGGAGCCGTATTTCTATCTGGAGGAGCAGGACCGCCGCCAGCTGAAGCGGATACTGGATGACCTGTCGCAGCAGAAAAGGATACTCATTCTGACCTCGAATCTGGAGGATGCGCTGATCTCCTGTGATGTCATTTACCGGCTGAGCGGGTCCGGGCTTCATCAGCTGGATATCCGCGATTCGGAAGAGGAGAAGCAGGAGGCAGTGAAGCAGGATGAGGCCAACATCACCTTGCAGAAGGTCTCGACCAAACGGGAGGATAAGGTGATTTTATTTGATCCGCCCGAGATTGATTTTATTGAAAGTGTAGAAGGCTCTATCCTGGTACATGTCGGCGGTGAGCATTATGACTGTGCCCTGACCTTGACCCAGCTTGAAGCGCGGCTGCTGAATTTCGGCTTCTTCCGGTGCCACCGGTCCTACATCGTCAATCTGCAAAAGGTACGTGAGATCATTACCTGGACGAAGAACAGCTACAGTCTGCGGCTGAACACCGGCAAGGAGGCCGTGGTTCCGTTATCCCGCTCCAAATTGCAGGAACTTAAGGCGCTGCTTAAGCTGTAAAAGGTACCGTTCAGGCCGGAATGGGTACAATTCACCCGGTTTTGGTGGCTGAAAGGCTGAATTCTGGATAACGTTAAGTCATCAACAACATAAGGATGTGGTGAGATGGCGGTTATTCAGGTAGAACAGGTCCGCAAGACCTTCGGGGCGAGAGATGCGCTGACAGAGGTGTCCTTCAGTATTCCAAAAGGGGAGATTTTCGGGTTCCTCGGTCCGAGTGGTGCAGGCAAAACCACCTTGATTAAGATTCTGACTGCACAGCTGAAGCCGACAGGCGGAGTGGCCAAAGTATTCGATCAGCCGGCGGAGGCGATGCAGCAGTCGGCCCAGAAGATGCGTTTTGGCATTCTGACCGATAACAGCGGCTTGTACGAGCGGTTGTCCATCGAGGAGAATCTGGAGCTGTACCGGAAGCTGTACGATCTTCCCCGCTCTGCGGTGGAGCAGGTGCTGCAGTTCGTTAATTTAAGCAGTGAGCGCAAGAAGAAAACAAATACGCTGTCCAAAGGGATGCGTCAGCGGGTGATGCTGGCCTGCGCCATTATCCATGAGCCGGAGCTGTTGTTCCTGGATGAGCCGACCTCGGCACTGGACCCTGTGAATTCAGCGCATATCTATAAAGGTTTACGTTATCTGAATGAGAAGGGGACCACCATCTTCATCACCACGCATGATATGGCGGAGGCGGAGCTGCTCTGTAACCGTGTAGCAATTCTCTATCAGGGACGCATCCAGACCATCGGCTCACCAAGGGAGCTGAAGCGGCAGCACCGCGAGAACCTGATCCGGGTGGAGCTGACCAGCGGAGAGGCTTGTGAGCTTCCGGTGGATGGGGACACGGCGGACCGGATCGCGGATTGGATGAAGCGGGGACTCATTGAACGGGTAGAGACGAAGGAACCTAGCCTGGGTGATATTTTTATCAAAATGACGGGAAGTGAGCTGCTATGAACATCTCCTATAAGCGGGCCAGCGCGATCTTTGTGAAGGATTATAAGGAATTCTCGCGCAATTATGCGCTGTCCATTATGCTGCTGTTTCCGATTCTGTTTGCGGTGCTGTTCAAAAGCGCAGGTGCATCCTTGCCGGGAGCTGCCGGATTTCTGTTCAACAGCTCGTTTGTTCTACTGACCTGCTTCGCCCAAGCTTGCCTGATTGCGGAAGAGAAGGAGCGCAACACGCTGCGTACACTCATGCTGACACCGGCTACAACAATGGATGTGCTGATGGGTAAAAGCAGTCTGGTCTTTGTCATGTCGACGGTGGTTCTCGCCATTTCTACACTATTGTTTGGCTATGAGCCTGCAAATATAGGGGTATTCGTAGCCGCGATCGTTCTTTCCATTGTTCTCTACACGGCAGCCGGGACGATCTGCGGTCTCTATTCCAAAACCTTACTGGATGCGTCCTTATCGATCATCCCGGTAGCCTTCATCTTCATGGGCGCACCTTGGGGTGCCGTACTGGCGAAGAATTATCCGGTGTTCGGGGTGCTGGATTACATGCCAAGCAGCCAGCTGGTGCACTTGCTGAACCTAAGCCCAGCCGGTTATTCGGCGGGAGAGGTGTGGCCGTCTCTTCTAATTATTGCGGCGTGGACAGCCGTGCTGACCCTTGTGTCTGTGGTGCTGTACCAGAAGCGGCTCCGGGACGAATAGGCTGGCGGGGCTGTGACAATTCGTGGCGCGGGCTGTCCTTACAGCCGGGCAGAAGGCTAAATAGCCGCTCCGGAAGGAGCGGCTTTCTTGGTGTACAGGAATTGCGCAGGTGCATGGCCCGAATGTATGCGGAAAACAGCATACATTGTGCTCGCATGCAGGTGCATGGCCCGAATGTATGTGAAAAACAGCATACATTGTGTTCGCATGCAGGCGCATGGCACGAATGTATGCGGAAAACAGCATACATTGTGCTCAAATGAAGGCGCATGGCCCGAATGTATGCGGAAAACAGTATACATTGTGTTCAAATGAAGGCGCATGGCCCGAATGTATGCCGAAAACAGCATACATTGTGCTCAGATGCAGGCGCGTGGCTCGAATGTATGCGAAAAACAGCATACATTGTGCTCAGATGCAGGCGCATAGGCTAAATGTATGTGAAAAACAGCATACATTGTGCTCAGATGCAGGCACATAGCCCGAATGTATGCGAAAAACAGCATACATTCTGCACGCACGCAGGTAATCTTATTCATCCGTTAGGATGATTTTGTTCCGCGTGCGTACAGCGAGCGTCAAGCTTTTATACCATATTAGGAATCTCTACGGCAGGGTCTGTCTCAGCTTCATAGTCTACGCCTTCGGTACGGAAGCCGAACAGATGGAAGAAGTCGTCCTGATAGCCTTCCAGATCCGCCAGCTCAGGCACATTATCCGTCTCCAGCTCATTCCAGCGTCTCATGACCTCGATCTGCACATCCTCGCGCATCTCCCAGTCGTCAATACGGATCAGGTGGCTGCCGTCTGCAGCCGCTTCACCGCCGTTATACAAATGGTCTGCGAACAGACGGTACATCTGCTGGATGCAGTTCTCGTGCAGCTCCTTCTCCTTCATGACTCTGTACAGGGCGGAGATATACAGCGGCACCACCGGGATCGCAGAGCTGGACTGGGTAACCAGTGCCTTATTCACGGATACGAAGGCCCGGCCGCCGGTGGCGGATAGCTGCTCGTTCAAGGCAATAGCGGTCTGCTCCAGATGGTTCTTCGCCTGGCCGATAGTTCCGTCCTTGTAGATAGGATGCGTAATCTTGGGTCCGATATAAGAGTACGCTACGGTAGTTGCTCCCTCAGCAAGCACACCGGCCTCCTGCATCTGGCTGATCCACATGCCCCAGTCTTCCCCGCCCATCACGGCGATGGTCTGGCGGACTTCATCCTTTGTAGCCGGTTCAATGGTAACGGTGGAGACCTCTCCGGTGTGGAAGTTCATCGTCTTGTTCGAGTAGGCTTGGCCTACCGGCTTAATCACCGAGGAGAATACCTCTCCGGTTACCGGATGGGTGCGGCGCGGGGAGGCCACGCTGTATACGACCAGATCAACGGTGCCGAATTCGGCCTTGATCAGCTCGATTGTTTTGGTCTTGATTTCATTCGAGAAGGCATCGCCGACGATGCTGAAGGATTTCAGCCCCTGCTTGGCCGCTTCACGTTCAAAGGCAGCAGAATTGTACCAGCCTGCGGAAGCGGTGCGGGTGCCTTCAGCAGCCTTGTCGAAGAAGACGCCGATGGTGTTCGCGCCTGCGCCAAAGGCAGCGGCAATCCGCGAAGCCAGTCCATAGCCTGTGGAAGCGCCGATGACCAGCACGTTCACCGGGCCGGTAAGCTTCTTTTGGGACCGTACATAATCTATCTGTTCCTGTATTTGTCCGGCACATCCCTCCGGGTGAGCTGTTGTGCAGATAAAGCCGCGTGTTTTTGGCTGAATAATCATCAAGGATATCCCCTTTGTTTTAGTTTTTAACTTTTTTCGTTAATATAGAGTATAGCAAATGATGGCATAGAAAGATAAGCCTTCAATATAATGAATAGCAATTTTGTATGCCTGCCGCTATGAATTTGCAACTTTTCCCAATCCGCAGCGTCAGTGGGTAGAGAGAGGTTGCGGATGGATTCAGGGAGGAGATTGGCATGGGCAAAAGATTATCGACACTTATACTGGCCGTACTGCTCTTGGGCGGCTGCAGTGAAGGAGGTTCGGGCATGAGCTACCCGGAGAGACAGGCTGCCGCAGCTAAGCTCGATTCAGGTCTGGCTGACAGCAGCAACCGGCTGGGCGTGAAGCTGTTCGGCCAGTTATGGAAGCAGGGGAGCGGGAACCTGACGATATCCCCGTACAGTGCCGCTGCCGCTCTGGCCCTGGCCTATAACGGCAGTGCGGGAGAGACGGCAGAGGAGCTGGGGAAGCTGCTCGGCTATACCCCGGACGAACGGCAGAAGCTGAATACCGGCCATCAGTCATTAATGAAGCTCTTGAATGATGGGGGACCGGGCGTGGAGCTGAAGATCGCGAATTCAGTCTGGGGTATGAAGGGCCTGCCGCTGCGCAGGGACTACCTCAAGACCGGTGAGAACTTCTATGCTGCGCAGATTAAGACCGTGGACCTGACGGCAGAGAAGTCTGTTAAGGAGATTAACGGATGGGTGGCAGACCATACGGGACAAGATTCAGGAGATGCTCACGGAGCCGCCCGGGCCGCAGGCTGTTGCCGTCCTTGTCAATGCGCTGTATTTCCAAGGTGCCTGGACGGATGTGTTCGAGGAACAGGCTACGAAGCAGGCGGACTTTTATCCTCCGGACGAATCGGCAGTACAGGTAATGATGATGAAGCGGAGCGGTATGTTCGAGTATGCCGTCCACGAGGATTGGCAGGCGGTGAAGCTTCCTTACGGAGAGGGACAGCTGGAGATGGTAGTGGTCCTTCCGGGTGAGCAATCCTCCCTCGCGGAGCTTGTGGGTCAACTGGAGAAGGGGACTCTGCCGATGGATGAGGATTTTGCCAGTACCCTGGGGACGCTGCTGCTGCCAAGATTCACGGCCAGCTATGGCACAGAGCTCTCCAAGGTCCTGCAGACGCTGGGTGTGAAGCTCGCCTTTGATCCGAGCCAGGGTGATTTCTCTCTTATGTCGGATCTGGACAGCCCGATCTATTTTGAACAGGTCATCCACAAAACCTATATCGATGTGAATGAACGGGGAACGGAGGCGGCGGCTTCCACTGTAATTGATATGCGTGCCGGATCAGCGCCCCCTGTAGACATGCCCTTTGAAATGAACGTCAACCGGCCGTTCCTGTTCATTATTAGGGACACGCAGACCGGAGTCGTGCTGTTCCTTGGGGCCATTGAGAATCCCCAGCGTACGGATTGAATCCATGCTGGGATGAATTTCAAGCATTTACGCATAAATGATCCCTTCACAGGTCACAATAGGAAAAAACCAGAATGAAGGGATTAACGTGAATGCTTTTCGCCTGAAAAAACAACTGTGGCGGCGGTGGAGACGCTGGAAAAAAGCTCCCTGGGTAGGTGCGGCATGCCTCGTGCTGACGTTGCTCGCCTGGCGCGGCATGCAGGTTCCGGAAGAGATCAGTACGCTGCTTAAATCTTCGTCATTCCTGAGCGGAAGCGCAGTGCAGAATCTGGAACCCGGAAGCAGCTTACCGGCTGTAGCCGCCGTATATAACCATACAGACGATGATGCTGAAGAGGATGCCGCCGTGATGAACAGTCAAGAGCTGCTGAAGGCTGTGGGCAAGGAAGCCATCAGCAGAACGGTGCATCTTAAGACCCTCTATGTAGCCGGTGAAGAGGTGCAGACCCTGCCCGGCAAGCAGACTCCGGCTCAGCTTAGCGAGCTGATTGTCCGGCATGCAGGCTGGAGCGGCTGGCTCAGCCGGGAAGGGGACCTGTGGCTGGAGCAGCGGGTCAATGATCTGTCGCCTCTGACCAAAAAAGAAGCCTACTTCGGGGTGGACGAGCAGGGCAATCTGACCTTGTTCCAAGGCCCGCCCGAGGCGGAGCGGGTCATGAAGACCTTTTTCCAGATGGACATGGGCTCCATCAAATCCTCTCTGCCCAAGGGCATCTGGGAGCAGCTTCATCAGGGCATCCGGGTGCAGGATCTGGAGGAGTACAACAGCGTGCTCTCCACCTTCAGCGACTATGCTCGTGATTCCTCTGAACAGGTGATGCATGCGGAGTGAGGGAGAGACTATAGAAGACTCGCGGCGTGCAAGTGGCCTGCGGGTCTTTTTGTGCGGGGAATGAAAGGGAAAAATCCCATTGGTGATGCGGGAAGTGGGGCGGATAAGTAAATGAAGGGGATAAATCCCATAGGTTCGGCTGAAAGTGGGCAAACGTGAAATTTAAAGGTATAAATCCCATAGGGTGGCGCCAAGTGCGGCTAAATGAACGTAGTGAGGAGCATTAGTGCCCCTGAATTCAACGAAAGCGGGCCAACTGAGCAAATGAGGAGCATTAATGCCCCTGAATTCAACGAAAGCGGGCCAACTGAGCAAATGAGGAGCATTAATGCCAATGTCATTAAGATAAGTTCAAAGATAAGTTTGGAATTAATAAAGAGAATCCAAAACGGTATGGGGAAACGTCCTATGCCGTTTGTTTTTGGTGTAAGGAAGGAAAAAAGCGCATAGCAAACAAAGCGGATGGAAGATCCACTTAAAAAAATGTTCATGCGAACCGAATTATGCTACTCTGTAGACGAAGCTAATGGCGGATTTGCTACGTATTCTGCGTGTATTCCTTTGCCCAGGACGGGTGAGACGAATCGGCAAAATATTTTTGCGAATCAAAGCTTCCACATCAGGCGGGGGTCCATCACCCTTGGAGCGCAGGAAATGTCTACAGACGTGAACGGCTACCGTGAAGTTGACTTGGTAGAGGTGCCGTTTATCCTTTTGGGAAATGACTACGTGCGAGGTAATCATTTCAGCGAAGTTGTAGAGGATCATTCTTGCGAATATCTCTTGGGTAATGGACTCTTGCTTTTTTGCGTGAAAATGGGTCAAACCAATGGTGTATTTCAAAGCCCGGAAAGAGGTCTCAATGCCCCATCGCAGATGATACAGATCCCAGAGTTCATCCGGTGAGAATTCAGCAGTAGACAGATTGGTAATGACGGTTTCATAATCGCCACTGGGCAGGAGGAAACGAACCACCCGAAAGGAAATGGGGTAAAACAAGTTCTCTTGCATGTCCAGAAAATCAAAGCTAGAGGTAGCCGGAAGAACTTTATAGATTTCGGGGCGATTCCTGAACTCTTTTGTTTGTTTTTTAGTCAGCGTCAGGTGAATCTCCTGATCAAACGCTCCGTCCAAGGTCAAGTGCAAACCCGAAAGAATACCATTCGAATGCAAATCCTTGACGCGTATGACGTAATTCCATCCTTTCCGTTCCAGATGTGCGAACGTATTATAGCTTTCAAATCCTCGATCCCCCGTCACAAGGACGTTACCCTGAATGGGGGAGCGATCCACCATTGTGGCCAGTGCCCTTCCTTCGTTGCGGAACTTTCGAGGTTGAACAATGGCATCCACATAAAGCCGGTTACAGAGGTCATAGGCTGCGTTCAAGTGCAGAAGGTTAAAGCCTTTCGAATGTGGCTGACTTTGAGAATAGGTCAACGGGTCCGCAGGATCTGTTGCAATATGCAGATCGGAACCGTCAATGGCCAATAATCGATAGCCTCGATAATCCTTGAATTCTGTATGGGACGCGGTAAAGGTGTGAAACAAAGATTCGACCGCAGACGGCAAAATTTTATTTCTTTGCTGAACAAAAGCAGAAGAAGTTGCGGTGTTAACGTCATAGCCCTGCGATTCCAACAGTTCCTTATAGAGGCTGTTGCCGCCCATAAAGATCAGGGTTTGCATAACCGTTTCAAACGGTAGTTTTTTCGTTCGGGTAAAATCCTTTCCCGGGTTTCTGACGTAAGGCGCGGGGGCAGCCGCCATCTCACGGATGAGAGATGTCAGTCTGTCTTTCAGCGAATTTGCATAAGCATTCATTGGCGTAACCTCCTCGTTTTTTCAAGGGGCTTCGCCACACGTTTTCTACGGATTGTCAAGATTTTTTTGTGCAAAAAAAGAGCAGGCTATCTTTTCGATAACCTGCCTTTTTTTCTTGTTTTGGCTCTATATCTTAACTTAATGACATTGGCATTAATGCCCCTGAATTCAACGAAAGCGGGCCAACTGAGCAAATGAGGAGCATTAGTGCCCCTGAATTCAACGAAAGCGGGCCAACTGAGCAAATGAAGAGCATTAGTGCCCCTGAATCTCCTGAGCCTGACTGGCAGACATACAATACTGTTTCATTTCCCCGGACAAACTTTTTGTCTCCCGGGGAATTTTTTTTGCTATAATGGGTGGAAGGAATACATATGTTCGCTTTAGGGCCGGACGGATGGATGCAGAGGGCTTGTACCCGCAGGGTTATTCTGCCCCGGTATCTATCCGAAAGTATCCGCCCGGGCATAGAGGAGAGAGAAGGACTTTGCGCATTTTGGGGATTGATCCGGGGCTGGCGATTGTCGGTTTTGGCTTTGTCGATAAGGTCGGCAACAAATTAACACCGGTCCAATACGGCTGCATCCAGACAGAGGCACATACCCCGGAAGAAGAGCGTCTGCTGCATGTCTATGAAGGCATGGTGCAGTTGATTGATAAGTATAAGCCGGACGCAGTAGCGGTAGAGAAGCTGTTCTTCAGCCGCAATGTGACTACAGCCTTACCGGTGGCGCAGGCACGCGGGGTGCTGATTCTGGCAGCCGTGCAGCGCGGGCTTCCCGTGGCAGAATACACCCCGATGATGGTGAAGCAGGCTGTGGTCGGTTACGGCAAGGCGGAGAAGAAGCAGGTGCAGGAGATGGTTAAGCTGCTGCTGAAGCTGACGGCTGTGCCGAAGCCCGATGATGTGGCGGATGCGCTGGCGGTGGCGGTATGCCATGCCCATTCCGTGAGTCTTAATTCCAAATTAAATGAGGTATTGCGAAAATGATAGATTTTCTTAGAGGACCGGTTGCACATTTGGAGCCGGAATACGTTGTGCTGGATGTGCAGGGCGTGGGGTACCGGGTATTCTGCCCGAATCCGTACGCTTTTGCCAAGACTGAGGGTCCGGTGACTGTGTTCATTCATTATCAGACCCGCGAGGATGCTACGCTTCTGTTCGGATTCCCTTCACGCGAGGAGCAGCGCCTGTTCCGCAAGCTGATTGAGGTATCGGGCATCGGCCCGCGCGTTGCGCTGGGCATTCTGACCGGCGGAACGCCGGATCAGCTGATCGCGGCCATCTATCAGGAGAATATCACCTTCCTGACGAAGCTGCCGGGGATTGGCAAGAAGACGGCGCAGCGGATGATTCTGGATCTGAAGGACAAGCTGGACGGCTTCGGCGGGGCGGCCCTGCAGACGGGATTGTTCGCAGTAGCGGCTGAAGCGCAGAGCAAGGCGGAGGCGCTGCCGTGGGAAGAAGCCAGGGATGCGCTGAAGGCGCTCGGTTATACCGATGCCGAGCTGGACAGGGTGCATCTGAAGATGAAGCAGGAAGGCACGGATACCGGACCGGTGGATGTGCTGATGAAGAAGGCGCTGGGGCTGCTGTATACCGCCAAATAGGTCCCTGAAGAACGGAGTGAGGAAGAATGGATGACCGGATTATATCGGCTAATCTGATGATGGACGAGCAGGCGGTGGAATTAAGTCTGCGTCCCCGTTATCTGGGTGAATATATCGGCCAGAACCAGGTGAAAGAGAACCTGAAAATATATATAGAAGCGGCCAAGATGCGCAGTGAAGCACTGGATCATGTCCTGCTGTACGGGCCTCCGGGTCTCGGCAAGACGACGCTGGCCAATATTATTGCCAACGAGCTGGGTGTCAATCTGCGGACCACCTCCGGTCCGGCGATTGAACGGCCCGGGGATCTGGCAGCACTGCTGACGAACCTTCAGGAAGGCGATGTGCTGTTCATTGACGAGATTCACCGTCTGCACCGGACGGTGGAGGAGGTCATGTATCCGGCAATGGAGGATTTCGCGCTGGATATCATGATCGGCAAGGGGCCAAGCGCACGGTCAGTCCGGCTGGACCTGCCGCCCTTCACGCTTATTGGGGCGACGACACGTGCGGGACTGCTGTCTGCTCCGCTGCGTGACCGCTTCGGAGTGGTCAGCCGGCTGGAGTATTACACCATCGATGAACTGAGCTTCATCGTGGCGCGCAACGCTGAACTGCTGGGCATCGAGATTTTGGGCGATGCAGCGGAAGAGATTGCCCTGCGGGCCCGGGGGACACCGCGGATTGCCAACCGTCTGCTGAAGCGGGTACGCGATTATGCCCAGGTCCGGGGCGACGGAATCATCACCCCGGAGATTGCTGCTGAATCGCTGAAGATGCTCCAGGTGGACCCCCGGGGACTGGACAGCATCGACCATAAGATGCTGCAATCCATGATCAGCTCCTTCCGGGGCGGGCCTGTCGGACTGGATACCATCGCCGCTACGATAGGCGAAGAGAGCCAGACCATTGAGGATGTATACGAGCCTTATCTGCTGCAGATCGGTTTCCTGCAGCGCACGCCTCGCGGGCGCATTGTTACGCCTGCAGCGTATCATCATCTTGGCCTTCCGCTTCCCCCGCAGCAGAACTGATTACTGAGAATCCTGCCCATAGTACAACATCTTACGTATTGTTTGGGCTACAAACTGAAGTGGATGTATCATTAATACTTTTTAGGAGGCCTACAATGAAACTTGCGAAGTGGACAACAACAGGAATCGGGCTGCTGGGCCGGGGGGCGCTGGCTGCATTGCTTGCAGCAGGCAGTCTGCTCATCCCGGCAGATCACGCCCGCGCCGATTCCGGCGGGTCGATCCGGGTTGCACTGTATGCCGATATTGGCAGCAAATATAAATCTACCGTACCGCTGGTAACCCTGCAGTCCGAGCAGAGCTTCAGCCTGCTTCCGGCAGCCGGCGGCAGCCCGTTATTGTCGGTTCCGGCCCAGAACAAGGTCCGTGTCAGTCTAGACGGGTACCGGGTGAAGGTGCTGGAGACGCCAAGCTGGCAGACCGCTGCGGATGCGGCGAAGAAGCTCCAGTCTTCTTCCAATAAGCCGCAGATTTTTATGGCTGCGAGAGGCGGAGCCAAGGTATATCAGCTATACACTGGAGGCTATGCCAGTGAGAGTGCAGCCAATAACGGGCTGAACGCAGTCCTCAAGGCCGGTCTGGCAATTCCTGAGGGGCAGACCCCTGCGGTGGCCGGAACCAAGCATCTGTCTGCGGGCTCCTACGCTACACTCGAGGAAGCCCAGGCGGTAGTGGGCAGCCTGACCACTGCCGGCTTAGATGCCTGGCCGGTATTCATATCCGGTGAGGGCGGCAGTGCGCGTACCGAGGTATGGGTAGGCGAGGCGTCAAGTGACAGCGAGCTTGCGGCGGTCTCTGCTTCGGCAGCTGCGCTGCTTCCTCAGCTTGCTCTGACGCCTGTGGCTCCGGGTACACCCGGAGTAATGATCCGTATGGACGCAGGGCTCGATTTCAACAGCGAAGTCCAGGCCTTTCATTATCTGTTATCCGGAAGTGACGCAAAGTTCATCTTGTCCGGCAATGAAAAGGGAATCATGCTAACCGAGCGATCCAAGCGGATCTATCGCGGCGATATGGAGCTTGGAAATCTGAATGGTTCATTGTCTGTCATTAACGTGGTTCCGCTGGAGCAATATTTGTATGCGGTTGTGGGGGGAGAGGTATCCTCCGGCTGGCCGGAGGAAGCGCTGAAGGCCCAGGCTGTAGCGGCGCGCAGCTACGCGCTGTCCCAAGGGAACCGCTTCGATGTTGCCAATGTGGTGGATACAACGCTCAGTCAGGTCTATAACGGAATCGGTGCAGAAGCACCCACAATCATCAAGGCGGTCGATGCCACTGCAGGTGAAGTGCTGCAGAGCGGCGGCAAGGTCGTAGAGGCGGTATTCTCTTCGAACAGCGGCGGCGTTACGGCTGACCCGTCGGAAGTATGGAACAGCGGCGGCAACTATGCCAGTGTGGCCAGCGCAGAGGATGTGGCTGCGGTGGGCTCTGCTAAGAAGTGGTACTATGTACTGCTGGACAGCGGCGTCTCCGGCTATGCCCGGGAAGATAACATCAAATTAACAGGCAGCAAGACAGCCGCAGGGCTCCCCATTGCCACAGCCACTGCCAAGGATGTGAGTATCCGGCCGCTGCCTGTCGTTGACAGCAGTGCTGCTCCGGCAGGCAAGCTAAATCCCGGACAGAACGCCGTAGTGCTGAATCAGGTCTATGAATCCGGCAGCTACAGCTGGATCAAAGGTCCGTATTCTTCAGCCGAACTGCTGAAGAGCTTGGCCGGCAAGACCAGCGGCACTCTGCCCTCTTCTATAACCACTCTGGAGGTTACCCGGCGCGGGCCATCAGGAAGAGCAGTGGAGGTCAAGGCGAACGGCCAGATCCTGCAGGTGAAGTACCCGGATCTGTTCCGTTCCTCCTTCGGAGGATTGCCTAGCACCTTGTTTGATATTGTACCTGCCGGAAGTTATACTGTATTAGGCGCTGACGGCTCTACAGCTGCTATCGGCAGCACCAGCTCGGCCGGAGTGCTGTCTGCCTCGGGCCAAGTGACGTCCAGCGGCAGCGGTACGGTCGTGATGGGCGCGGATCAGACCGCAAGAGTCGTGACTGGCAGTCCGGGCTTCTATTTCATCGGCTGGGGTTACGGGCACGGACTCGGCATGTCTCAATGGGGTGTGAAGGGAATGGCCGACAAAGGGTATGATTATAAGCAAATATTGCAACACTATTTTAATAACGTTACTATAATTAAGAATTAAGGAATGAAGATCCTATTATGAATGTTGAACTTTATGATTTCAATCTGCCGGAGGAGCTGATTGCCCAGACTCCGCTTGCCGACCGCAGTTCATCCAGACTGCTGCTGGTAGACAAGGAGAGCGGGCAACTGGACCACGGTCATTTCACGGATATACTGGGGCAGTTCCGCCCGGGCGATACGCTAGTACTTAATGATACACGGGTTATTCCCGCCAGACTGTTCGGAGTCAAGGAAGATACCGGAGCCAAGGCGGAGGTCCTGCTGCTTAAGAATCTCGAAGGGGACCGCTGGGAGGCGCTGGTGAAGCCCGGCAAGAAGCTGAAGCCCGGCGCGGTCATTGTATTCAGTGAAGAGCTTCGTGCCGTGATTGAAGATGAAGCAGATATGGGCGGGCGGACACTCCGCTTCATCTATCAGGGGATTTTCCAGGAGATTCTGGACAGGCTCGGCTCCATGCCGCTTCCTCCTTATATCAAGGAAGCTCTGGATGACCGTGAGCGGTATCAGACCGTGTATGCGCGGCATGAAGGCTCGGCGGCAGCGCCGACAGCCGGACTGCATTTCACCACCGAGCTGCTGGAGCATATTGCAGCCATCGGTGTGAATATCGTCTATGTCACACTTCATGTTGGTCTCGGGACCTTCCGTCCCATGTCTGTCGAGACTGTGGAAGAGCATGTCATGCATGCCGAATATTTCGAGCTGTCCCAGGCAGCGGCGGATGTGCTTAATGAAGCCAGAGCAAGGGGCGGAAGAATAATAGCTGTAGGCACAACCTCATGCCGGACCCTGGAGACCGTAGGCAGACAATGCCAGGGCGGGCCGATTGAGGCATGCAGCGGCTGGACGGATATTTTTATCTATCCGGGTTATGAATTTACTGTCGTTAATGCACTGATCACCAATTTCCATCTGCCCAAGTCAACCTTGGTCATGCTGGTAAGCGCTTTGGCTGGCCGGGAGCTGATTCTCGCCGCATATGAAGAAGCGATTAAGCAGCAGTACCGGTTCTTCAGTTTTGGCGATGCAATGTTCATTTATTAAGCAAGAGGAAGGGTTAAACCAATGGCAGCAATCACTTACGAACACATTAAGACCTGTAAGCAATCCGGGGCACGGCTCGGAAGAGTCCACACCCCGCACGGAATTATTGAGACACCGACCTTCATGCCTGTAGGCACCCAGGCTACTGTCAAGACGATGAGTCCTGAAGAGCTTAAGCAGATGGAAGCACAGATTATTTTGAGTAATACGTACCATCTGTTCCTTCGTCCGGGTCATGAGATCATCGGCGAAGCGGGCGGCCTGCATAAGTTCATGAACTGGGACCGCCCGATCTTGACCGACAGCGGCGGCTTCCAGGTATTCTCCCTGAGCGACATGCGTAAGATCACCGAAGAAGGGGTTCATTTCCGCTCCCATCTGAACGGGGACAAGAAGTTTCTGTCTCCCGAAGTCGCTATGGAGATCCAGAATGCGCTCGGTTCCGATATTATGATGGCCTTCGATGAATGCCCGCCTTATCCGGCTGAATATGAGTATGTGAAAAAATCGCTCGAACGCACCACCCGCTGGGCCGAACGCTGCCTCAAAAGCCATGCCCGTCCGAATGATCAGGGACTGTTCGCTATCGTACAGGGAGGCATGCATGAGGATCTCCGCCGCCAGAGCGCGGCTGATTTGACTTCCATGGATTTCCCGGGGTATGCTATTGGGGGACTCAGCGTCGGAGAGTCCAAGCAGCTTATGTATGAGGTGCTGGATTATACGGTTCCGCTGCTGCCGCAAGGGAAACCGCGCTATTTGATGGGCGTAGGTTCACCGGATGCGCTGCTGGAAGGTTCAATCCGCGGAATAGACATGTTCGACTGCGTTCTGCCTACCCGTATTGCCCGTAATGGAACAACGATGACCAGTCAGGGAAGACTCGTAGTGCGTAACGCCCAGTATGCCCGTGATTTCGGGCCGCTGGACCCGGAGTGTACCTGTTACACCTGCCGGAACTATTCCCGTGCTTATCTGCGTCATCTGATTAAGGCCGACGAAACCTTCGGCTTGCGGCTGACAACGTACCATAACTTACACTTCCTGTTGGAATTGATGCGTAAAGTGCGTGAAGCCATCATGGAAGATCGGCTGCTTGATTTTCGCGATGAGTTTTTTGCACAATACGGATTATATGATAATCTAAAAGGCTTCTAGAGAGTACGGAGTGTTCATGTTTATTCTTGAAAGGGGGGAAATGATATGTCACAGTTTTATATGGCGGCAGGTACAGGCGGCGGAGGCAGTATACTGGGTCTGGTAGGTCCGTTTGTACTGATGTTTGTTGTGTTCTACTTCCTGCTGATTCGTCCGCAGCAGAAGAAGACCAAGGCACGCAACGGAATGCTCAAAGCGCTGAAGAAGGGCGATAAGGTAGTTACCATCGGCGGTCTGCACGGAACGATCATGGAGATTTCGGATGACATCGTTATTCTGCGGGTTAATGATGTAACCCGATTGACGTTTGACCGGGGCTCGATCAGTCACGCAGTTGTGGAAGTAGAAGACAAGATGTAATAGTCTCTCTGCTAAATTACATAAAAATCGGCGTTTCTCTTACGAGAGAACGCCGATTTTTTTATACGTCATATACGGAATTGAGGGCCTTAACGTGTATTGGTGACCCGGCCCCGCACTCTCAAGCCCTGTTCCCCGCTGCGCAGGGTAAGCTTGGCAAGCGGTACGGCGATAGCCGTGGACAGTACAGCCAGCAGGGTGCCGCCAATCATGTCGGTCAGCCAGTGAATGCCGAGATAGAAGATTCCAAACACGATAATAACGGCTGAGATTGTACTGATCACCATCCAGCGGCGGTTGCCTGAGCGGTAAGCGAGCAGAGCCATGGATACGGAGATAGCGGTATGTAGGCTCGGGAAGCAGTTATTGAGGCCGGATAGCGGCCGGTATTCCTGTTCAAACTTCGGGAAAACATCCAGCATGATGAACCGAACCCCGGCAGGCGCATAGGACCACACCTCATTGACCGGAAAGTACAGATAGAACGGAATAGCGATAGCATAGGTTAAAATAATGGTGTAGCAGGTCGCATAGAGGATCACACGGTTTTTGTCCAGCAGATAGATCCCCAGTGAGGCTGCCAGCACGGCCTGCAGCATGAAGATATAGAAGAAGACAATCACCGGTGTCAGCCAGGGAGCGTAGAACAGCTCTTGAACCATCCGGACGAAATGCCCCTCCAGGCCGAAGATGAAACCTGTGTAATCTGCGGTCAGCCGCATCTTTTCTTCGATCTGCAGCTCATATTTATTCAGGGCAAGAATGCTGAACATGCCTATAATAATGAGTGTGAATTTATAGGATCTCAGCAGCTCTCTCCCGATTTCAACTAAGGCCATCAGCGGATTGCGCCGTGCGCCGATCCAGATTAAGATCACAACAATGGCAACGGTATATACAACTACAAGATTCATGGACTGATACAGCAAAGCATTCGAAGCCTCCTTGATAATCGCTCATATGAAGTCAGACATAGGTAGTGTACCATATTTTCAAGGGAAGGTTTCAATTTTTGAAATTATATTAATTAGGATTTCTGTAAATTAACTCCAAACATTCCTCCAAGTGCGCTAATGCCTGCAGCCGCCAGAACCCACAGGAAGTCCATTCCTCCCGGTGAACTGTCAAGCGCCAAAAATCCGATCAGCAGTACAGCCAGTCCGTATAACATGCCTGTGAGTGCTCCTTGGTACCAGCCTCTGCGGACGGCCCTGCTGCCTGCGGTCAAGCCTCCGAATGCGGCAGCGACGCCGTGCACAATGTAGGTGTACATGGTGAGATCCTGTTCCTGCAGTCCGCTGCCCCAGAGCAGGAGGGAGAGGATAAACGCACCCAGCATCATCCACAGGAACGAGCGGATTAAACCCGATAATACCGGACTAGATATTTTCCATGAGAATAGACGCCTGATCAGAGACATGGTAAAACCCCCTAAAAGTTTGTTAACCGGATACTAATTATTGTATGGGGAGGCTTGCCCCAATAGTACAAGAATAGGCGGTATGACTTTTACCAGTAATTAATCAGCAGCTTTCCGAATGTTCCCTTTACGGTCAGGTCAGAATAGGGGTACATTAATCCGCCAGTATGGGGAGTAGCGGAAGGGGAGCGAAGAGAATATGTTCCAGCATATTACGACCCATATCTTTCTGACCGTGCTGATGTATATCTTCATTTTCCTGAGCATGCGCATCATGGGCAAACGTGAAATCGGCAAGCTGTCTGTATTTGACCTGACCATTTCCATCATGATTGCCGAGATTGCTGTCTTTGTAATTGAGGATATCGAGCGGCCTATTTATGATGGTGTTGTTCCTATGGCGACCCTGGTGCTGATTCAAGTGCTGGTCGCACAGCTCAGCTTGAAGAGCCGGAAGCTGCGCTTAATGGTGGATGGCAGGCCCAGCATTCTGATCTCGGACGGGAAGATTCACCGGGGCGAAATGCGCAGGCAGCGGTATAATATTGATGATCTGCTGCTGCAGCTGCGCGGGCAGAATATTGTCAGTCCGGCAGATGTGGAGTTCGCTATCCTGGAGACAAGCGGGCAGTTAACGGTGATTGAGAAGAATACCAACGTCACCTCATCCAATCAGTCGGGCAACAGCAGCTCCGGCGCAGAGCGGAAGGAGAAGAACGGCGATAACCAGAAGGACTCCGGCGAAGCTGAATCATCCGGCGGCGACTCTGCTTCCGTGAAGCTGCCGAAGCATAAGATCCGTTATGAAGGACTGCCGATTCCGCTGATTATGGACGGGAAGGTGCAGGACGGCAATCTGGAGATGATCGGCAAGAACCGGTTCTGGCTTAGAACCCAGATCCGGCAGAAGGGTGTCTCTGATTTCCGGGATGTTTTCCTGTGCTCCGTGGATCATAAGGGAGAACTCTATATTGCCCCGATCAGCCCGGATAAGGGGAAGCCAACCTAACTGCGCCAGCGTCTGAAAAAGGGCACCCGTTCCAGGTCACGCCTGGAGATCAGCCCGGATAACAGGCAGATGCTCAGATAGATGGCCATGCCGCAGGCGGCAGCAGCTAAGAATTGTATCCACTGCGACTGTGAGATTGGAACAGAAGTATAGACATACGACATCCCGGCGGCCATGATGACCGTAGCGGCCAGGATTTTGAGCGGGTCCGACCAGCGCAAGGACATGGCGGTGAGCTTGACTACACTGTAGCCGTGCAGAAGCGTGACAAGTAAGCTGTTGACCATAATGGCGATGATGGCGCCCAGAATGCCGTACTCGGGCCGGGAGGCCAGCAGGAGAATCAGCAGGATTTTGACAACGGCTCCTATCAGCGTATTGATCAGTGCCTTGCCTGGGCGGTCCATGGCCTGAAGGGCAGCCTGCAGCGGGGCCTGGACATAGAGAAACACAGCGAACGGGGCCATCATCCTAAGCATAGGGGCCGTATCCGCCGCATTGCCGTACATTAGCGTACAGAGCGGTACGGCAAGAATATACATAACAGCAGCAAACGGGGCACCGGTCACCATGGCCAGCCGCAGGGCCTGGTGCATTCTTTTGTGAATCGTAGGCAAATCGTTGCGGGCGGCGGCCTCGGATAAGGAAGGGACAAGGGAGACGGCCAGCGAGGAGCTGAGCACACCCGGCAGCAGCAGCAGCGGAATCACCATTCCCTGCAAGGAACCATATTGTGCGGTTGCAGCGGCGGCTGCGATTCCGGCGAGCGCGAGGCTGCGCACGGTAATAATCGATTCCAGAAGGTAAGAGAATGAGCCGATCAGTCGTCCGGCAGTTACCGGTATTGAAATGCCGATGAGACGCTTGAAGACAGGTGTAGTCGTCTGCGCGGGTTCGCGTCCGGCACTGCCCTGCGTATCCTGAACCATAGGTCCCACGTTAGGCGGGAGTTCAGTCCTGTCTTTTTTGTCGTTAAAATAATATTGCCCCAGCAGGGCCAGCATTCCGGCGATCTCCCCCACAGTCACGCCAAGCATAGCACCCGCAGCCGCAAAGGCGATGCCCTTCGGCAGCAGCATCCAGGAGAACCACAGCATGAAGAAGATCCGAATGACCGATTCCAGCACGGAGGAGAAGGCCGAGGGAATCATGTTCTGCCTGCCTTGAAAGTATCCCCGGTAGATGGATGAAACGGCGACGATGGCGATCATGGGGGTCATGCTGACGAAGGTATAATAGACACGCTGGTCCGTCAGAAGAACGCTGGATACCCAGGAGGCGCTGAACAGGGCGACGAAGGTGAACACAATGCCCAGCGACAGGCTGAGAGCGAGGCCGGTTTGCAGGATTTTGCGCGACTGCTCCGGGCGGTTCTCTCCTTCGGCTTCGGCAACCAGCTTGGCAATCGCCAGCGGGATTCCCCCCGTAATTACCGTAATGAGCACAATGAAAAACGGGTATCCGAGCTGATACAGACCCACCCCCTCAGCGCCGATGATCCGGGGCAGGGCAATCCGGGGAATGAAGCCAAGCATCCGGTTAATGATACCGGCGAGCAGCAGGATGATCGTTCCTTGTATAAAGGTCTGTTTCCTCACAGGGCACTCCTTCTTCCTACATATGAGATGAAACTGCAGGTGAATTACCGCCATAACCAAGCCAGGCTTGTATAAGGATATGCCGGTACAGGTGTGCTGCATGACAAGCATTCTGTAGACAAGTTTTTTGGTCTTAAGCAGGAAAGTGTGAGCGCAGGGTCGAATACGTACCACTGAGCATACGTAAATGAGGAATCTTTGGAGGTGCCTGCACGTGGAATCGGAACAATGGAGATATGACGAGCTTAGTGAAGATATCGAAGCCATGTGCATCAGCAAAGCGGAGGAATTCCGGCTCCTCGGCTATGAATATGTGACCGGTAAGGATATTTGGGATTGCATCAGCCGCAATTATGCCAAAGAGGGAAGACCTCCCCTGCACAGGCTGGTCAATGACATTTATTCACTCAAGTCAGGCAGTTATATGACTTATCTGACCTTGGCGGCCTACCGGGGATTGAATTAACGGGGGGATTTGCCAAAAGGAACGATTTTCTTTTGCAAACGGGTACAGGAAGCAGTAAAGTAAGTAAAGAGTGTTCAGACTTGTCCTATCAAACGGAGGTATCCACGCTTTGCAGCAGAACCTGCCGTTTCTTTGTGTGAATCAAGACACCGTCATTCCTTCTGAATTGACGGTCATTTCGCACGTAGCTATAATAGGAATATTGAAGTAATGAAAGGGGAACTAGCTAGAGCATGAAGAGAATGTTGAGCTTTATCATTACCGTGGTCGTTCTAACGGGCGTCATGGTATTTACTACTCCCGGGCTGCTGGACAGAGTCCGTCTGGGTCTTGACCTCAAGGGCGGATTCGAAATTCTGTACCACGCCGAGCCAATGGATACGGGAGGAACTCTGACCCGCGCTTCGCTGCAGAAGACTGCAGAGAGCCTCGAGAAGCGGGCGAATGCACTCGGAACCAGCGAGCCTGAGGTGACCACCGAAGGTACGGACCGCATCCGTTTGAAGATCGCAGGTGTAACCGACGAAGCAGAGGTCCGCAAGAAAATGAAAGAACCCGCAGTTCTGACCTTCCGCAGTGCCAATGAAGGGGATGCTCCCGGGGTGTACAGCAAGATTGAGCTTGTAGGCAGTGACTTTGTTGAAGGTGCGGCAGAGGTTCAACGCGATCAACTGAACCGGCCCGAAATCAGCATCTCCATCAAAGACAAGAAGAAATTCGCAGAGATTACCGAGCGCCTGCTGGGTAAGGAACTCGCCATCTATCTGGATGAGAACCTGTTATCTTCGCCTCCAACGGTACGAGCTGTCCTGACCGATGGTAAGGCTTCGATTTCCGGGGGATATACACTGGATGAAGCCCGTGAGATTGCCGATACAATCAACCTCGGTGCTTTGCCGCTGAAGCTGACAGAGAAATATTCCCAGAGCGTAGGGGCTACACTGGGTAAGCAATCCTTGGATGAGACCGTCAGAGCCGGGATTGTCGGTTCTGTGATTATTTTGATCTTCATGCTGATTATGTACCGTCTTCCGGGCGTACTGGCCAGCTTTGCGCTGATCCTGCACACCTGGCTGCTGATTCTGGTATTTGTCCTGGCAGACTTTACACTGACCCTTCCCGGGATCGCCGCGTTCATCCTCGGTATAGGGATGGCCGTCGATGCCAATATCATTACCAATGAACGGATCAGGGAAGAAATGCGCAGCGGGAAGGGCATTATGTCTTCCGTCAAAGCAGGGAACAAGACCTCCTTCCGTACAGTTATGGATGCGAATGTAACCACTATTATCGTAGCGGCTGTCATGTTCGCCTTTGGTACGGGTGCGGTTAAAGGCTTCGCACTGATTCTGATCGTGGAAATTGTACTTAGTATTGTAACAAACCTTTATTTTGCCCACTGGCTGCTGACTGTGCTGGTTAAAGCCGGCGCACTCAAAAAGCCGAAGCAATTTGGGGTAAAGGAGAGTGACATCAGTGCGCTTTAAGAAAGAGCTTGATTTCGTACATTTAAGTAAATTCTTCTATATCTTCTCGATTGCCCTTACTGTGGCGGGGCTCGTCTTTCTGGCAACCTTCGGCCTGAACTACAGCGTTGACTTCAAGGCCGGGTCCAATGTGGACGTAGCGCTCTCTAAGAGTGTCACGCTGGCTGAGCTGCAGCCGGCTCTGAAGGATGCGGGCATCGAGCATGAACCAACCGTTACCATCGGCGACAAGCGGGTCAACATCCGCTATGATCAAGAGCTGAGTGATGCACAAAGTGAGACCCTCAAGAAGTCAATCAACAAGATTGATGACAAGGCGTCTTTTGAAATCAATACCGTAGATACTGAGATGGCTAAGGAACTGGCCCGCAATGCGATCTATTCCGTGCTGTTATCCAGTATCGGGATTATCATCTATGTAAGTATCCGTTTTGAATGGCGTTTTGCGCTGGCTTCCATTGTGGCGCTGCTTCATGACGCATTCATGGTAGTGGCGGTCTTCTCGATCTTCCGTCTGGAGGTAGACATCACCTTCATTGTCGCGGTGCTGACCATTATCGGTTACTCGATTAACGATACCATCGTTATCTTTGACCGGATACGCGAGAATCTGCGCTTCGGCAAGCAGAAGTCTTATGAGGATCTGAAGCACCTGGTTAACAAAAGTGTAATGCAGACACTCATGCGTTCTCTTTATACAGCCTTCACCGTATTTATTGCCGCATTCTTCCTGCTGATTATGGGCGGGGAGTCGATCCGTATGTTCTCGCTTGCTATGGTTATCGGTCTGCTCTTCGGAGCGTATTCATCGATCTTCATCGCAAGTCCGCTCTGGCTGCTCCTGAAAAAGAACCAGAAGCCTGCGGCGAAGACCCCGGCCAAAGCCTAACACCCGGTTATTCTGTAAGCCGCGTCTGTAGCGACGCGGCTTTTCGGAATCTTCGGGTCAGGGCGTCTTGCTTGATTTCATCATCATGAGTTTACCTGCTAGTGGTAAGGAGGGCCTCGTTATGAATGACAAACCATTACCCCGGAAACAAACTGTTGCCTGGACCGGAATCCTTAGTGATGTTCTACTCGCTCTAGCCAAGGGTAGTATCGGTTATCTGTCAGGCAGCAAGGCATTGTTGGGGGATGCAATCTATTCCGGAGCCGATGCCGCTGCCAGACTGGCGGGGGTGATTCCGTGGAACCTGAAGCAGAGCCACAAGGCAGAAGGCTCAGCGGAACGCGGCCGGGCTGCGCAAGGAAGCAAGGAGCCGATGGCGGCTATTCTGTTCTCTGTGCTGATTATTATGGGCGGGCTGCAGGTTGCTTTCTCGGCTATCCGTGATTTGACAAGGGGACATCTGTCGGCACCGGAGGAGTCAGCGCTTGTTGCTGTCCTGCTGTGCATTGTGTTCAAAGAGGCTGTATTTCAATACCAGTACCGTTATTTCAAAAAAAAGGGTGACGGCAGTCATGCTGCTTATGCCGATAGCCACCGGTTCAGCCTGTACACCTCTATAACTGTATTTATCGGAATTGCCCTGGCCATAACTGGAGGATACTTGAACTGGCATCCTCTGCTCTACATGGACCCCATAGCAGCTCTGCTGACCGGATGTCTGATTCTCCGCAAAGGCTATTCGTTAATTGCTTCCTCTGTATACAGCAAGAAGATTCAGGAGCTTCCTTCCGAGGAAGCAGCCAGCTTCATTGAGACGGTTCAGCGGGTGCATGGAGTCATCCGGGTGGAGCAGCT
Source organism: Paenibacillus sp. FSL M7-0896 (assembly GCF_037975415.1). Taxonomy (NCBI): domain Bacteria; kingdom Bacillati; phylum Bacillota; class Bacilli; order Caryophanales; family Paenibacillaceae; genus Paenibacillus; species Paenibacillus sp. FSL M7-0896. The sequence continues at coordinate 5,587,180 of NZ_CP150250.1, read as the reverse complement.
CCGGGCGCTGGAGGAAGGCAGTTATGTGAATCTGCATGTGAAGATTAGTGTGAATCCGCGGATCAGCGTGATGGAGGCCCAGGATATTTCAGAATGTGCCCGCAAGCTGCTGCAGCACCGGTTCGTTCATGTAGGCGAGGTTCATATGGATGTTGTGCCGTATGATCCGGGTTATCCTTATAAAAGCAATCACGAGCTTGTGGACAACGATATTCCCACGCTGCTTCAGTAGTCTGCAAGGTGAGAGAAAGGTGAACTGTATTGCTTCATTCTAAAACAAGCTGGCAATCTCCGGCAGCCAATTCCGAGCGTATTTCGGAACTGGCCCGGAGCCTTTCTATTTCTCCGCTCCTTTCTTCACTGCTGGTGCAAAGAGGGATGGATACCGCCGACAAGGCATGGGTATTCATGGATTCAGGAGCGGAAGATAGACATGATCCATTCCTGCTCAAAGGAATGGCTGAAGCGGTGCCGCGGATACAGAAGGCACTGCAAGAGGAAGAACATATTCTGGTGTATGGTGATTATGATGCGGACGGAGTTTCCAGCACTGCGCTGATGATCTACCTTCTGCGTCATCTTGGGGCCTCTTTTGATATTTATATTCCCCATCGCTCCAATGAAGGCTATGGACTGCATAATCATGCGCTGGACTGGGCGGTCCAGCAGGGTGTATCTCTCGTCATTACGGTTGATACTGGTATCAGTGCCTATCATCAGATTGCCTATGCCTCGGAGCTGGGCATTGATGTTATTGTCACGGATCATCATGAGCCGCCGGAGCTGCTGCCCGAGGCGTATGCCCTGATTAACCCGAAGCTGCCGGACTGCCCGTATCCCTTCAAGGGTCTGGCTGGAGTGGGGGTGGCTTACAAGCTGGCTGAGGCGCTCCTTGGCAGTGAAGTGCCTGAGGAATGGTGTGAGATTGCCGCTATAGGTACCATTGCTGATCTGATGCCACTGCTGGGCGAGAACCGCAGTCTGGTGCGCAGAGGCCTCAGCAGCATGCGGAATTCGTCGTTCCCGGGCATCCGTGCGCTGCTCTCGGTGGGCGGTATTGCGATGAACACCGTCAGTGCGGTGAATATCGCCTTCGGGATGGCGCCGCGTATTAATGCCAGCGGAAGACTGGATCATGCTGGCCGGGCGGTTACACTGCTGACCACGGAAGATGCGGCAGAAGCTGAGCAATTTGCCGGAGAGCTGGATCTGCTGAACAAGGAACGCCAACTGGTTGTCGAGCGAATTGTCACCGAAGCCACAGCTAAGCTGGAGGAGAGAATCAGCCGGAGCGGACTGCCGGATATTATAGTGCTGGCGGACCAGGGCTGGAATGTGGGCGTAGTCGGCATTGTGGCCTCCAAGCTGCTCGAGCGGTATTACCGTCCGGTTATTATTCTGGACATTCATCCGGAGACCGGGATGTGCAAGGGCTCAGCCCGTTCCATCCCGGGTCTGGATATCTATGCAGCCTTATCCTCATGCGCCGAATTGATGGACCACTTCGGAGGACATCCGGCCGCTGCCGGGATGAGTCTGCCGCAGGGCAAGCTGGAAGCCTTCGATGCGGCGCTGAATAGCTATGCTGCGTCTGTTCTGACACCGGAGGACTTCGTAGCTGTTACGGCTGCGGACGGGGAGGTATCCATTGCCGATCTGACCCTCCAGGCTGCGCTTGAGCTGGAGCGGCTTGCGCCGTTCGGCATGGCCAATCCGCTGCCGAGATTCATTCTGCGCGGAGCAGTTGTGAAGGAGACACGGAAGATGGGTCAGGAGGGCAAGCACCTGAAGCTTGTGCTCCAGCAGGACAAGCTGACGATTGAAGCTGTAGCCTTCGGCAAGGGGCCGCTGGCTGATCTGCTTCCGGATGGTACAGTCGTGGATGTTCTGGCAGAACTGTCCGTCAATGAATGGAACGGCTCGCGCAAGCCTCAGCTAATGCTGCAGGATCTTGCGGTGCCGAAGGCGCAGCTGTTCGATCTGCGCGGCGCGGCCGATGCCGTCAAGCAGGCGGCGCATATTCAGGAGCTGCTCCGCACCTATAGCGGCAGCAGTCCCGGCCGGAGTGCAGCGGTCTTCCAGAACAGCCGGACAACGCCGCTGCGTGATCTGAAGGACATGTCCCTCTGGGTATACGATGAGTCTGCCGGGATCTCGGCTGTACATCAGCCGGAGGGCACGCCTGACGAAGAGGGACTGTCACTGCTCTGTGTGCTTGATATGCCGGAGTCTCCGGAGCAGCTGGAAGCACTGTTCACTGCTTTTCCGGGGGCGGAGAACATTGCCCTGCTGCATTCAATCCGTGACGGGCGTGACCGGCTGCAGGTTCCCACCCGTGATCATTTCAAATCGTTATATCAATGGATTGCCGCAATCGCTGCATCTCCAACTCCTGAGCAAGAAGTCCTGCTGCGGCTCAGCCGCCAGTCGGCGCTTGGTGTGCGTATGGTGAGCAGAATGCTGGATGTGTTCGATGAGCTTGACTTCATTGAGCGCAGCGGCGGCAAGATCACCTTTGTCCCGCAGCCTGCCGCCAAGAGTCTGAGCACATCAGAGCATTTCGTCAGACTGGGCAAGACGGCGGAGATGGAGCAGTATTTCATGGAAGGCAGCCGCAGTGAATTGCAGGAATTCATGCTGTCACGGCGTTTAGGGGCCTCATAACAGCTACACATGCTGTCACGGTCATTTGGTTTGAGTAACTTCAGCGGGGGTGATCCCCGCTTACTTTTAGGAGATGATGATGTTGGATTTCAAAAACAGTATTCGCGTAATTCCGGATTTCCCCCAGGCTGGAATCAGCTTCAAAGATATTACTACACTGCTGAAGGACGGCGCTGCGTACCGTGCAGCCATCGATGAGCTTAAAGCTCTCGTGGCCCACCTGGAGATCGATGTCATTGCCGGACCGGAGGCGCGTGGCTTTGTAGTGGGCGCACCGCTGGCTTACGCGCTGGGTGTAGGCTTCGTGCCGATCCGCAAAAGCGGCAAGCTTCCTTATGAGACAATCGAAGTGGGCTATGATCTGGAATACGGCAAGGATACCCTCGCTGTGCATACCGATGCGATCAAGCCCGGCCAGAAGGTGCTGATTGCGGATGATCTGCTGGCTACCGGAGGGACGATTGCTACGTCAGTAAACCTGGTGGAACAGCTTGGCGGACAAGTGGTCGGCGCAGCATTCCTGATCGAGCTGACGGCTCTGGCCGGACGGGACAAGCTGTCGGATATTGAAGTGGTTACCTTGTTGACTTACGAGGATTAATCGTCGTGCCCGGCAACTTTTCCCGGGAAATATAAAGCGGACTGCTGTCGAATGAAGACAGCAGTCCGCTTTTTGTTGATGCGCTGGGTGGATAATAACAGATGTGAGTTATTTAATGTGCCGATTTGTCAGCTTCCTGTTCATTGGACAGGCCCAGAACCTCGATCAGCTTGAAGAGCAGGGCGAGCACCATACCGACGATAGTCGCCAGTGCCATGCCTTTCAGCTCTACACCGCCAAGCTTCAGCGAAATGCCGCTGATGCCGACCACCAGGACGAGCGTAGCCAGAATCATGTTGGTGGCTTTGGAGAAATCGACTTTCTGTTCAACGAAGATACGCAGACCCGACGCCGCAATAACACCGAACAGCAGCAGGGATACACCGCCCATAACCGGCAGCGGAATGTTGGCAATGACCGAGGAGAACGTTCCGGAGAACGACAGCACGATGGCGATTACAGCAGCGCCCGCGATAACATATACCGAGTATACCTTGGTCAGAGCCATAACGCCGATATTCTCACCATAGGTTGTATTAGGCGTAGACCCCAGGAACCCGGAGAGTACTGTTGAAATCCCGTTACCCATCAGTGAGCGGTCCAGTCCCGGGTCCTTGGTCAGATCCTTGCCCACGATATTGCTGGTGACCAGCAAATGGCCGATATGCTCCACAATGACCACAAGCGATACAGGAATAATAGTCAGAATGACCTGCCAGTTGAAGGATGGGGTAATGATCGTGGGATGCGAGAGGAAGCTTGCTTGAGAGATGGCACCAGTATTCACCTCACCCAAGATATAAGCGAGTACATAACCGGTAACAATACCGATGAGGATATGAATGATTTTGGGGAAGCCGCGGAACAGCACGGAGCCGAGCACGGTAACACCAAGCGTGACGAGTGACAGGGTAATCGCTTTGCCGTCAGGCGTCCAATCGGCGGTGGCCACACCATCTGGAGCAATCAGTCCGGCCATCCGTGCGGCTACAGGCACAAGCTCCAGTCCAATCGTGGCAACTATCGCTCCCATAACTGCCGGAGGGAATACAATATCAATCCAGCCGGTACCGGCATAACGTACAATTAAGGCCACAAGAATGAAGATAACACCAGTCACGATAAAAGCGCCCAGTGCAAGCGAATATCCGCGCTCATGATCGCCGGCATGCTCTTTCAGCACAAGCAGCACCGGAGAGATGAAGGCAAAGCTTGAACCCAAATAGGCGGGGATTTTGCCGCGGCAGATCAGAATGTAGAGCAAGGTGCCGATACCGTTCATCAGCAGGATCATGCCGGGATCTACCCCGAACAGGTTGGGAACAAGCACGGTGCTGCCGAACATGGCGAACAGATGCTGAAGACTCAGGAGGAAGCCCGGGCCCCAAGGGAGTCTTTCGTTAACTTGAATTTCGCGTTGCAATGGAGTTCACTTCTCTTTCTGATCTAATTTGATTTGACAATTCTTATCTTTTAAAAAACCGCCTTTACTAGATTAAATAGAACAGCGGGTTTTTACAACAACATTTTTATCCGTGCCACAAAATTGTCTTTTCTTGACCCTTTCCCTGACAGGAATACCACGCTATGGCAAGTGTTGACGGAATCCTTCGTAAGCGTCATAATTATAGACAACTTTAACCTGAGCGCAATGCAGCCGGGAACGTATGGAACCTGCAAATTCTGCATGCTTGCAGGTTCATTTTATTATAGAAGGGAAACGGATACGACGAGAATGGGCATAGAGCAACTAACCGAAAAGGCTGGCGCCTATATAAAAGAAAAAGATCTTCTCCGCATCCGTGAAGCTTATGAATTCGCCGATCAGGCTCATCACGGGCAGGTACGGAAGTCGGGGGAGCCATACATTCTGCATCCGCTGGCGGTCGCAGATATTGTCGTCAATATGCAAATGGATGTCATATCCATCATTGCTGCGCTGCTGCATGATGTTGTGGAAGATACGACGGTGTCCCTGGAGCAGATCCGCACGAAATTTGGCGATACCTGCGCCATGCTGGTAGACGGCCTGACCAAGCTGGAGCGCATCCGCTTCCGCTCCAAGGAAGAGCAGCAGAACGAGAACTACCGCAAGATGTTCATCGCTATGGCCCAGGATATCCGGGTGATCGTGATTAAGCTGGCGGACCGTCTGCATAATATGCGTACGCTCAAATACCAGTCTGAAGAGAGTCAGCGCCGGATTTCTTATGAGACGCTGGAGATCTTTTGTCCCATTGCGGACCGGCTGGGGATCTCTGCGATCAAGTGGGAGATGGAGGATATTGCACTCCGTTACCTGAACCCGCAGCAGTACTACCGGATTGCGAATCTTGTACACAAGAAGCGGGCAGAACGCGAGCAGTTCATTGACAGTGTCATCGGCCGCATCCGCGCCAAGCTCGATGAAATGGGCATCGAAGGCGATCTCTCGGGACGCCCGAAGCATATCTACAGTGTCTATAACAAGATGAACACGAAGAACAAGCAGTTCAACGAGATCTATGATCTGCTGGCTATCCGCATTATCGTCGACAATATTAAGGATTGTTATGCCACTTTGGGCATTATTCATACGCTTTGGAAGCCGATGCCTGGCCGTTTCAAGGACTATATTGCTATGCCCAAGGCGAACATGTATCAGTCTTTGCATACAACCGTAGTAGGTCCGGGAGGAGAGCCGACGGAGGTTCAGATCCGCACCTGGGAGATGCACCGCACGGCCGAATTCGGGATCGCCGCCCACTGGGCGTATAAGGAAGGCAGCAGCAACAACAACGTCAATCCCGAGAACCGGATGCCGTTCTTCCGCGAGATTCTGGAGCTTCAGCACGAAGCCAAGGATGCCGAAGAATTTGTAGAATCGCTGAAGATGGACTTTTTCTCTGATCTGGTCTTCGTATTCACGCCTAAGGGTGAGGTAGTGGAGCTGCCTGCCGGCTCGGTGCCGCTGGATTTCGCGTTCCGCATTCATACCGAGGTCGGGAACCGGACAATCGGCTCCAAGGTGAACGGGCGTATTGTTCCGCTTGACCATAAGCTGAAGACCGGGGATATCGTGGAGATTCTGACCTCGAAGAATTCTTACGGTCCGAGCCGCGATTGGCTGAAGATTGCCCAGTCCTCACATGCGCGGAGCAAGATCAAGCAGTGGTTCAAGAAGGAGAAGCGTGAGGAGAACGTGGAGAAGGGCCGGGAGGCCATCGAACGCGAGCTGAAGCGCCTGAACGTGGAGGTCTCTGACTGGCTGACGGAGGACAAATTGTCCGAGGCTGCGAAGAAGTTCGCCTTCAATGATGTGGAGGATATGCTGTCAGCGGTCGGCTTCGGCGGGATTACCGCAGCGCAGATCGCCTCCAAGCTGACTGAGAAGCTGCGTAAGGACCAGGAGGAGGCCGCAGGTCATCTGGAGCTTACCTCCGAGATGAAGGCGATCAAATCCAGCGGAGAGAAGCGCAACCAGCCGACCAACGGGGTCCGTGTCAAGGGGATCGACAATCTGCTGGTACGCTTCGCACGATGTTGTAATCCTGTGCCGGGCGACGATATCATCGGATATGTGACCCGTGGACGGGGCGTATCGGTACACCGTGAGGATTGTCCGAACATTCCGAACGAGATGGACGGGGAGGAAGCAGCGCGCGTGATTGAAGTGGAGTGGGAAGGCAGTATGGAGGCTAATTACAGCGTCGATATTGAGATTACCGGCCATGACCGCAACGGGCTGCTGAATGAAGTGCTGCAGGCGGTATCGGAGAGCAAGACCAATATTTCAGCGGTCACCGGGCGCTCCGACAAGAACAAGATGGCGATGATCCATATGACGATTCTGATCCGCAATACCGATCACCTGCAGTCAGTGGTCGACAAAGTGAAGCGGGTCAAGGATGTGTATACCGTTAACCGTATTATGCAATAGGTGCTAAGGCAAGGAGCTGAAGGATGAGATGAGAGTCGTTGTGCAGCGCTGCAAGAACTCCAGTGTAACGGTGGACGGTGCAGTGACCGGAGCGATTGAAGAGGGCCTGCTGCTGCTGGTCGGCGTAACCCATGAGGATACGGAGAAGGATGCCAAATATTTGGCTGACAAGGTTGCCGGACTGCGGATTTTTGAGGATGCGGCCGGTAAAATGAACCATAGTGTGACGGAGGCCGGCGGGGCCATTCTGTCCGTCTCCCAGTTCACGCTGTACGGGGACTGCCGCAAGGGCAGACGCCCCAACTTCATGGCGGCAGCGGCTCCGGCTGAGGCAGAGCGGCTCTACGACTACTTCAACCAGGTGCTGCGTGCCGGAGGGCTACAGGTAGAGACCGGCGTGTTCGGAGCGATGATGGATGTTGCCCTGACCAACTGGGGACCGGTTACGCTGCTGCTGGACAGCAAGGGTTAGGATTAGAGCCGGGCAGACGCCGCTATAAAGGACGGCAAAGCCGTTTCCACTTGATAAGATACATCACGGGACTCCACAAGGTGGGGTCTTTTTTGCTTCTAGTTAACCAAGCGGGATAGCAGCAGCCCTGGCTGGATAGACTATGAATGATGCACCATTATTCAAGTGCGGGGAGCAAGCAGAATGAGACAAGCACCAAAAGCATGGATGTGGAACATGATTCAGTCCCACGTGGCCGGGTCGATGACCGAAGCCTCAGCGACAGCCAAGGAAGCCAGGGACCCGAAGGAACCGCAGGGACTCCAGCGTAGAGGCCGCGGTCTTTTGCCGCGTACCTAACTGGAGCGAAGGTATGCGGGGAGATCCATTATCCTTCTATTTCTCGCTGAAACGGTACGGTCCTTTAAAAGGACGGCAAAGCCGTTTCCACTTGGCGCGTAGGCAGTACGTACGGAACAGAATTTACGGGAACTGCTTAGGCTTCGTTATAAAGCGGGGGAATGAGGGTAATAGATTGACGAGACGACAGCAGCCTTAGAGAGGAGATATGGATCTCATGAGTAAAGTAGCTTTTCTGCTCGCCAATGACTTTGAAGATTCTGAAATGAAGGTTCCTTACGAAGAAGTTCTGCAGGCAGGACATCAGGCAGAAATCATCGGTCTGAAGAAAAATGAGACCCTGCTCGGCAAACAAGGAAGCGTATCCTATACATCGGATAAAGCGATCGGCGAGGTCAAAGCCGCAGAGTATGATGCGATAGTCATTCCGGGCGGATCTTCGCCGGAGAATCTTCGTCTTGACCCGGATATTCTGCAATTCGTGAAGGATGCTGACCGTGCAGGCAAGCCGATTGCCGCGATCTGCCACGGCCCGCAGATTCTGATCAGCGCTGAATTGCTGCAGGGCCGCACCCTTACCTCCTACCCGCCGCTGAAGGATGATCTGATCAATGCCGGTGCGGAGTTCAAGGATGAAGAGGTCGTCGTAGACGGCAATTACATTACTTCACGCACACCCAAGGATGAGCCCGCTTTTGTGCGTGAGCTGCTTAAGGTGTTGTAATACAAGAAATACATGCATAACCCGTTTGGCATAATACAACTTTATGGGAGGGATTTACAATGACTAGAAGAATCCAAGCCTATTTCAGTACAGAAGATGCAGCGGAAGGTGCTAAGACTTCTTTGATTCCTTACGGTGTAGAGGGGATTGAGGTATCGGCTTTAACGGACCCTTTGGATAATGGAGTAAATAACCGGCGCAACATTCTAATACCGCTGGGCTCCACGAATACCGCTTCAACAGGTGCCGGAGGCGTTTACGCTGCCGGAGGTGCAACAGGTATGGGGTCCGGAGCGGCCATTGTCCCGGCAGTTGCGGCAGAGGATGATCTGAAACGTACGGATGAAGTACGCGCCGATGAAGTACGCACGGAGGGCGAGGTGCATAGAGGGCAAGAGCTGACAAGCAGTGACCTGGAGCACTTGCATTATGTTATGGATCTCAAGGTAGCCGAGAATCATTACAACGAGGTTGTAGAGGTTCTGCGCGGCAAGCAGGCCTATGTGGAGATTTTTGATTAAAAGGACCGCGGTTCCCGCCGGGATACATTTCAGCTCCAGCCCTCCGTTATGGAGAGGCTGGAGCTGTTTTATATGCAGAATAAAAGGGAGGACAGCGTCATAGATCTAGACAGGAGCTGAGGGATGGTGTAACCTATGGATTAGCATGACAGCGGGGATTTGGACGGCTTGGTGAAACGCTTTCTTTTCTGTAATGCAACTGTAACACTACATTCATGATTCCTTAATATAGCGTGTTTATAATAGAAGCATGACCCCCTTTTTTATAATATATGATGATGGACCTGCAGCAATCGGCTGCAGGTCACTTTTTTGTTTTTAGGGGATTATAAGCAACATGGAGTGTCATTAGAGTGAGTGCCAGCAGAGTGAAGCGGACTGAGAAGCGCCTATTTGTCCAAAAACCGTTATTTTGAGGCAGACGCGGACTGACATTCCGTTATTATGTTGATTTGAGCGATTAACGAGGCAGATGTAGGCACATAACGGAATCTGAGTCCGCTTAAGCTGAGAATGTTGAGTTTTTGCCGCAATAGCGGAGTCTCTGTCCACTTGGCGGAAGGAACGCTGGTGGCAGCTTATTTTATTCAATCCTTGACTTTAGCGCAGTGGTTCAGTAGAATCTAACAGTATACGGTAAGTTTATATTGTTTTGATGACGGGACCAAGTAATCCGTAACCCACAACCCCAGAGAGGAATCCCGCAGATCATGGCTGTCGTCCAGGTAAGGAGGACCGCACGCTGATCCGCAAGGCTGTAAGGATTCTGTTGATGAACGGACGAATGACCTCCCCGAGAACGCACGGCGAACGCAGGCAGCAGGATTGCCTACAGTCAGTAGCCGATTGCGCGTAGGCGGGCGTTAACCGCTTAGAGCGGAGCTTACGCAGAGCAAGTTGCTAAGCCCGGAATGTGGGTGGTACCACGGGTGAATTATTGGTTATGATAATCCCTCGTCCCTGTTTGTAATTTAACAGGGATGAGGGGTTTTTTGCTGTTTTAAGGGGTTATTTTCAGGAGGGATAGACTGTGGCTAAAGAAAGATTCGAGAAACCAACAGGTACACAGGATGTGCTGCCGGGTGCAGTAGAGAAATGGCAGGTTGTGGAGGCTAAGGCCAGAGAGCTGTGCCGCCGCTTCAATTACCGGGAGATTCGCACCCCGCTCTTCGAGCACACCGGGCTGTTCGAGCGCGGAGTCGGCGAAACAACGGATATTGTAGAAGGTGAGATGTATACCTTCAAGGATAAGGGCGACCGCGATCTGGCGCTGCGTCCCGAAGGGACAGCAGGCGTGGTACGCGCGTATGTCCAGAACAAGCTGTACGGGGAGCCGGATGTCAGCAAGCTGTATTACATCGGACCGATGTTCCGTTATGAGCGTCCGCAGGCCGGCAGATACCGCCAGTTCCATCAGTTCGGCATCGAAGCCTTCGGCGCGGTGGACCCGGCGATTGATGCTGAAGTCATCTCGCTAGGGTACCAGTTCTACATTGATCTGGGGCTGAAGGATGTGCGGGTAGAGCTGAATTCGGTCGGCAATGCTCCGAGCCGTGCGGCTTACCGCGAGAAGCTGCTGAATTTCCTGAGACCGATGAGAGAGAGCCTGTGCAGCGACTGCCAGCGGCGGATGGAACGCAACCCGCTGCGCGTGCTGGACTGCAAGGTTGATCAGGACAAGTTCGGCGGAGCGCCTTCTATTCTGGACAGTCTGGATGAAGAGTGTACAGAGCATTTTGCCAAGGTGAAGGGGCACCTGGATGTGATGGGTGTGGAATACAGCATCAACCCCCGCCTGGTGCGCGGCCTTGATTATTACACGCATACAGCGTTTGAGTATAAAGCGGCAGGCATTGGCTCCATCGACACGGTGGGCGGCGGCGGCCGGTACAATGGTCTGGTCGAGGAGATCGGCGGACCGGATCAGCCGGGCATCGGGTTCGGGATTGGACTGGAGCGGATTCTGCTGATTCTGGAGAATCAGGGTGTGGAGCTGGAAGCGGCGAAGCCGCTGGATGTGTACTTCGTCGCATTAGGTGAAGCAGCAGATCTGGAGATCACGAAGCAGCTGTTCCGTCTGCGCAGTCTTGGATTCTCTGCGGAGCGCGATTACCTGGGACGCAAGATGAAGGCACAGATGAAGTCGGCGGACCGTATGTCAGCCCGGTATACGGCGATTCTTGGTGAAGACGAGCTGAATAGCGGCGTCATCGCACTGAAGTCGATGGAGACCGGCGAGCAGCGGACTGTGAAGCTGGACGAGCTGGCAGAGGCGCTGATTCAGAATTAGGCGAAAAGGCGAGTATATGTAATTTTAATCATGAAGGGGTAGGATAAAAGATGACCAGAAGCCATAACTGTGGACAATTAACGACAGCGAGCATCGGTGAGACAGTAACATTGAACGGTTGGGTGCAGACCCGCCGTGACCTTGGAGGCGTGCTGTTCATTGATCTGCGCGACCGGACAGGGATTGTACAGATTGTATTCAACCCTGACTATTCCGGAGAAGCGCTGCAGATTGCCGATAAGGTCCGCAGTGAATACGTGCTGTCCGTGACAGGTACGGTGGTTAAGCGCGATGAGGAGACCGTTAACCGCAACCTGCCGACCGGTGAGATCGAAGTGCAGATTACAGACATCGAAGTGCTGAATGCAGCCAAGACGCCTCCATTCTTCATCGAAGACGGAGTGGAAGTAGACGAATCCCTGCGTATGAAATACCGTTACCTGGATCTGCGCCGTCCGGAGATGCACAAGACGCTGCTGCTCCGTTCCAAGGCAGCGAAGATCTTCCGCGATTTCCTCGACAACGAAGGCTTTATCGATGTGGAAACGCCGATCCTGACCAAAAGCTCGCCGGAAGGCGCACGTGACTATCTCGTGCCAAGCCGTGTGCATGAAGGGGAATTCTTCGCGCTTCCACAGTCACCGCAGATCTACAAGCAGCTGCTGATGGTCGGCGGCATCGAGCGTTATTACCAGATGGCCCGCTGCTTCCGCGATGAGGATCTGCGTGCTGACCGCCAGCCGGAATTTACGCAGTTCGATATCGAGACCTCGTTCATGCCGCAGGATGAGCTGTTGTCGATGATGGAGAAGCTCATGCAGCGCCTGCTGAAGGAGACGGTTGGGGTAGAGGTATCCGCACCGTTCCAGCGGCTGACCTATGCCGAAGCGATCGGCAAATACGGCTCGGACAAGCCGGACCTGCGGTTTGGCCTGGAGCTGGTAGAGATGAATGATATCGTTGCTGAGAGCGGCGTGAAGGTATTCGCTTCCGTGATCGAGAAGGGCGGAGAAGTGAAATGTCTGAACGCCAAGGGCTGTGGCACCTGGACACGTAAGGAGATTGACGATCTTGGACCATACGCTGCACGCTACGGCGCCAAGGGTCTGGCCTGGATTCAGGTCAAAGACGGCGAGTTCAAGGGACCGATTGTGAAGTTCTTCTCCGAGGAAGAAATCGCTGCCGTGAAGGAGCGCACAGGTGCCGAGGAAGGCGACCTGCTGCTCTTCTCCGCGGATACCAAGAAAGTGGTAGCAGATGTACTTGGCGCCTTGCGTCTGAAGATCGGCCGCCAGCTTGGTCTGATCGACGACAGTGTGTTCAAATTCGCCTGGGTAACGGAATTCCCGCTTCTCGGCTACGATGAGGACCAGAAGCGTTATGTGGCTGAGCATCACCCGTTCACACGTCCGATGGACGAAGACCTGCATCTCTTCGATACCGATCCTGGCGCCATCCGCGCACAGGCGTATGACCTGGTGCTTAACGGCTACGAGGTAGGCGGCGGTTCCCAGCGTATCTACAAGCGTGACGTTCAGGAGAAAATGTTCAATGCACTCGGCTTCTCGCAGGAGCTGGCCTATGAGAAATTCGGCTATCTGATGGATGCCTTTGAATACGGCACGCCTCCGCATGGCGGTATCGCGTTTGGCTTCGACCGTCTGATTATGCTGCTGGCGGGCCGCACGAACCTGCGTGAGACCATTGCCTTCCCTAAGACAGCAAGTGCAACGGACCTGCTGATGGATGCCCCATCCCCGGTGGATGCCGGACAACTGGAGCAGCTGCACATCAAGCTGGCACCGAAACCGGAGAAAGAAAAGAAATAAATTAACTATGGACTGACGGGGCGCTCCAGGAGAGCAGAGGGACGTCCCGGAAGCCTTGCCCAAGGAGGCTGACATCATGCTGAATCAGTTCTCGCGTACGGAGCTGGCGATCGGGCCGGAAGGCCTGGCGATCATGAAGAACAGCACAGTAGCTGTGCTGGGGATCGGCGGAGTTGGCGCTATGGCAGCGGAAGCGTTGGCCCGGACCGGAATCGGCCGCATTATCCTGATTGATAAGGATTCGGTCGATATTACCAACATCAACCGCCAGCTCCATGCGCTGACCACGACCATCGGCCAGAACAAAACCGATCTGATGGTGGACCGCATCAAGCTGATCAACCCGGACTGTGAAGCGATTGCGCTGAATATGTTCTACACCGAAGAGACGTATGAGGAGCTGTTCAAATACAAGCTGGACTATGTGATTGACGCTTCGGATACGATTATCTATAAGATTCACCTGATCAAGGAATGTCTGGCCCGGAAGATCCCGCTGATCTCCAGCATGGGAGCGGCCAACAAGATGGACCCGACCCGCTTCCAGGTCGCCGACATCTCCAAGACTACCATGGACCCGATTGCCCGGGTGATCCGCACCAGACTGCGTAAGGAAGGCATCAAGAAGGGCGTGAAGGTGGTCTTCTCCACCGAGAAGCCTGTGAAGCCGCGCGAAGATGTGACGGAGCAGATTGTGCCTGCGAATGCGCCGGACCGGCGCAAGGCGAAGCAGCCTCCGGCCAGTACTTCTTTTGTCCCCCCTGTAGTCGGCCTGATTATGGTCAGTGTAACGGTACGGGATTTGCTCGAAACGGGCGGCATTACATTTGAATGATTTCTATCAGGTAAAAGGGTGTGTAGCCGGCTTCCGGCTATATGCCCTTTTATTACGGTATGTTTTGGGGCCCCCCGCAAAGTACCTGAGTAAACATCGAAGCGAACCCTCACTTTGCGGGGATATTTTTACGGTATGTTTTGTGGAGAGATACTTGACATCCTATGAGAAGAACTTAAGTGGAGGTTGTTACATGAAGTCGAATATTTGGCGGAATAGTGTGGGAATGGAGCCGGGCGACAACTGGAAGCAGGAATGGGCGGCCGGCATCCTGTCGTATTTCGCTTCGGTATATATTGTAATGGTTAACGCGGCGATCCTGGCAGATGCAGGCATGCCGCTGCGGGCCGGGATGGTTGCTACGCTGCTGACAGCCATCACAGGCTGCCTGCTCATGGCGTTTGGCGGCAAAACGCCGATTATCGTGGTCCCGGGCATGGGGATCAATGCCTTTTTCACCTATACGCTGGTGCATTCCATGAAGCTGGACTGGCGTGAGGCGCTGGCCGTGGTAGTGGTGACCGGGGTGCTGTTTGCCATTGTGGCCTTCACCTCGCTCTACCGCATTCTCAGCGATGCGATTCCCCATAATCTGCAGCATGCGATCACAGTTGGCATCGGACTGTTCCTGACCTTCATCGGCCTGCAAAAAAGCGGGATTGTCATTGCTCACGCCACCACCTTCGTCGCGATCGGGCATTTCAGTGATCCTGCGGTCATTACCTCGGTGGTGACGCTGCTGCTGGCGTTGGTGCTGTTCATCCGCGGCACACGCGGCGGTCTGCTGATCAGTATGCTCGTGGGCACAGGGCTTGCCTATCTGCTGGGGGCCGCTCATGCGCCGAAGAATACCGAGCCGGGACATGTGTTCAGCGGTTATGGCAGCGTGTTCGCCAGTATGGACTGGAGCGGATTCGTCAGCCTCGTCTTCTGGATTGCCGTCTTCCTGCTGCTGCTGATTGTGGTGTTTGAGAATATCGGCCTGATCTCTTCCCAGACACTGATGGCAGGACGCCCGGAACGCTTCAAAAGCAGTCTGCGGGCGCTCTCGCTCGCCAACATCGCGGCAGGTCTGTTCGGCAGCAGCCCGGTGGTCGCCGCTGCCGAATCCACCGCCGGGATTGCGGCAGGGGGACGCTCCGGCTTAACTTCACTCGTCACCGGCCTGCTGTTCGGCGCGACCTTCCTGTTCATCCCGCTGCTGGCTTATGTGCCGGACAGCGCGATTGCGCCGATTCTGATCGTGATCGGCGGGCTGATGGTGCAGAGTGTGCGCGAGATGGATCTCGGCGACATGACGGAGCTGTTTCCGGCGTTCCTGGTCATGGTGATGATTCCCTTCACCTACAGCATCGTGGACGGCATGGCGTTTGGCTTCATCACCTATCCGCTGGTGAAGCTGGCTACCGGCAAAGGCAAGGAGGTTCCTCCTGCCTTGTATGGTATTGCCGGACTGTTCATCGCGAACTTCGTGCTGCATGCGCTGATGGGCTAACAGCAAAGGCGGAAGGGGGAAGCCCCCCTTCTCTCATCCGCTTGTCCCCCGCGTGGAGGGCAGTTTGAAAAATATGGCTTTCCCCGCTCTGCTGTGTTATGATGTACAGCTCACATCAATTGAGGTGCATGCTTCCGAAGCGAGTTTTGCTTGGAGAGATTCAGGAAGCTAATGCCCGCAAAACTTTTAGGAGGTAACTGAAATTGGAAGACAACTTTCAAAGTGCCTATCAAGAGGAAGAAGACAGGCTGAACCACGTGCTGACAGAGATTGACTCCACCCTTGAGCGATTGCGTTCAACACCGGTGTACACAGGACACGATTATACCGAGCAGGTGCTGGAGGATTCAAGGGAACAGAAGCGCAAAGATCTTGCCAAGCTTAGGCAGGAGCCTTATTTCGGACGGCTTGATTTTCAGGGCAATGACGAGGAAGACCGCAAGGCACTGTATATCGGCAAAATCGGCGTAGACCGCGAGCAGGTAAGCGACCGTCCGCTTGTCATTGACTGGCGGGCACCGGTGGCAAGCCTGTTCTATTCTTTTACCGGAGGAACGGAAGCCGCCTCGTATGAAGCGCCGGAGGGGCTGATCGAAGGGCTGGTCTATCTCAAGCGCAACGTGGTGATCCGCAAGCAGATCCTGGAGCGGGTGGCGGATACGTATAACCGTGACAGCGACGCACCGGCGGTATCGGATGAATTCCTGGTCTACCGGCTGGGGGAGAACAAGGATAACCGGCTGCGGGACATCGTCTCCACGATTCAGGAGGAGCAGGACAAGATTATCCGGGCGGCCAAGAACACGGCGCTGATCATCCAGGGGGTGGCGGGAAGCGGCAAGACCACCGTTGCGCTGCACCGGCTGGCGTTCTTATTGTATCAATACAAGGAGCAGGTCTCGGCGGAGAAAATGATTATTTTCGCCCCGAACCGCATGTTCCTGGACTATATTTCGGATGTGCTGCCGGAGCTGGGCGTCGGCAATATTGCCCAGAGCACGTTCCCGGACTGGGCGGCCGGAGTGCTTGATGTCACGCTGCCGGAGCAGGATGCTTCGGAGGTCATGAGCCGCTGGTTCGAGACGGCGGGAGCAATGCCGGCCATCACGGAAGAGACCCCCGGGCGCTTCAAAGGCTCAACGGTGCTGATGAGCGTCATTGAATCCAGCGTCAAGCTGCTGGAGACCAATGCTGTGCCGGAGGGCGATTTCAGTCCTTGGGACGGGGCGGTGCTGAGCCGCCAGGTGATTCTGCGCTGGCACAATGAGGAATACGCACCGTATCCTCCGGCGAAGCGCAAGGAGCGCGTCATGGCGCGGCTTCACCGCTGGATCGAGATGGAGCTGAAGAAGAGCCCTTCAGCGGCTGCGCTGAAGGAGCGCAAGAAGAAGGGCGCGGCCCGCGAGAAGGCCTACAGCGCCAAGTGGCCGAAATACGAGCCGCTCGCCATCTATAAGCAGATCTTCCGGGCGGCGAAAGTGCCGGAGGACTGGCCGGCGGCAGCACCGGAGGAGATTCCGCCATCCGTGCTGAAGGAGACCGTCAAGGAGCTGAAGAAGGGCATTCTGCGCGAAGAGGATCTGCCTCCGCTGCTGTATATCCATTATCTTCTGAACGGTAACGAGGGTACCGAACGCTTTGACCATATTGTGATCGATGAAGCGCAGGATTTCTCCCCGTTCCAGATTGCCGTACTGGACCTGTATGTGAAGGGACATTCCTTCACGATTCTGGGTGACCTGTCGCAGGGCATTCACGCCTACAAGGGAGTACATGCCTGGAGAGAGATGCAGACGCTGTTTGCCGAAGAATACACCGCATACCATGCACTAACCCGAAGCTACCGCTCAACGATGGAGATCATCGAGTTTGCCAATGGCATTCTGTCTGCGGGCGTCGGCAGCGAGCTGCTGGCTGTGCCGGTCTTCCGCAGCGGGAATCCTGTGCGGCTGATCTCCTATGAGGAGGATGTGCTGCCGGGAGCGGCGGCGGCTGCATCGGCGGACCAGCGGCTCAGCGCGGTCAAGAGCGCGCTGGCGCAGCTCTCCGGGCGCGAATACCGCACGGTGGCGGTATTGACCCGCAGCCTGCGGGAAGCCTCTCTACTGTACGCTGAGCTCGCCATGCAGTTTGAGGATCTTCATCTGATTGACGGCAGCATCACGGAATATCGCGGCGGCTTGTCGATTCTCCCGGTCTACTTGTCCAAGGGACTGGAGTTCGATGCCGTCATTCTGGCAGACGCAGACAGCGCCCATTATGGAGCGGCGGCCTGGGATGCGAAGCTGATGTATGTGGGCTGCACACGTGCCCTGCATGAGCTATGGCTGCTGCGGGGCGGCGAATTGCCGCCTTACGTTCAACTGAACGCAGAGGAGAGCGTCTCCGGCTGGCCGGAGCCTGAAGGGAATTAAGGCTTAGTGCAATCTTAAAAAACGCAAGAAACCTCTCTTTCAAGAAATGGAATCCGCCATTTCAAAGGAGAGGTTTCTTTTGTACACCGGAAGTTGACTGCATGGTTAGAGCAGGCTAGGTGGTGAGATTAAAGGGAAAAATCCCTCTGATTCTGCTGAGATCAGGCTAGGTGGTGAGATTAGAGGGAAAAATCCCTCTGATTCTGCTGAAATCAGGCTAGGTGGTGAGATTAGAGGGAAAAATCCCTCTGATTCTGCTGAGATCAGACTAGGTGGTGAGATTAGAGGGAAAAATCCCTTTGATTCTGCTGAAATCGGGCTAGGTGGTGAGATTAAAGGGAAAAATCCCTTTGATTCTGCTGAAATCGGGCTAGACGGTGAGATTAGAGGGAAAAATCCCTCTGATTCTGCTGAAATCGGGCCAGGTGGTGAGATTAGAGGGAAAATGCACCTGAATTCACTGGGCACGGGCCAAATGATCGAATGAGGAGCAATAGTGCACCTGAATTCACTGGACACGGGCCAAATGAGGAAATGGGGAGCAATAGTGCACCTGAATTCACTGGACGCTACGCAAATGAGGGAATGAAGAGCATAAGTGCACCTTACTACGCCAGATGCCGACAAAGGTAGGCGAAAGGCGAATGAAAGATGGAGGATGGGAGGTTGTCTAAAGGATGCACGGGTCGCATAGTTTCTTCCATCATGGATTAAGATTGAGTGAATTCTCCCGCTTAAACAGCGGAATGTCCCCCAAGCGCCCGCCCAAGCCGCCTCTCTAAGCTATCTATTTGTCCTCCAAGCGCCTATCCAAACATTTATCCAAGCCGCCGGATACTATCTACCACATATCATCCCCCTGGGCCTAAGCTTAAGCCTTGTCCTTCGCATCGAACTGGAAACGCTCCACCTGTCCCTGCATATCCGCAGCCATGCCGGAGAGTGCCGCCGCGGAGGAGGTGATCTCCTCCATCGAAGCAAGCTGCTCCTCGGTAGCTGCGGTTACGCTCTGGAAGGAGTCGAGCGCCGCCCGGGCGATGGTGGCCATCTCCTGGACGGAGGCGGCTACTTGGGAGCTGCTGGCCGACATTTGCTCCGTAATGGCCGACACCTCATGGATCTGCTCGCCGACCTGCCGGGTGGACTGCTCAATCTGCCGGAAGGCTTCGCCCGCCTCCAGAGTAAGCGCCATGCCCTGCTCCACATCCTCTGCCACCTTATGCTTCATCACATCATAAGCGCTGGCGATCAGGCCCACCATCTCGGAGATGGTCTCCTGAATCTGCCCGGCACTGCTATTCGTAGCCTCCGAGAGCTTGCGCACTTCACCCGCCACTACGGCGAAGCCCCGGCCGTGTTCACCGGCCCGGGCCGCCTCGATGCCGGCATTCAGCGACAGGAGATTGGTCTGCTTGGCAATGGCGGAGATCGCCGTGCTGGTCTCAGCCACTTTGGTGCTTAAGCCGTTAAGCTCAGCGATCAGGGTGCCGGACTGCTGCACCGATTCACGGATCGTTTTCATCTGCTCCCCCACCTCCTGCATTCTGGAGCTGCCGGTCGAGACATCCGTTTCCGTAAGTATAGCGGCGCTCACAATCGCCTCTGAAGCAGAAGCGATTTTCTGGATGCCGGTGGACATCTCCTCCATCGTTGTAGCGACTTCGGCGGAAGCATACGCCTGGGTCTCTACGCCCCGGGTGGATTCCTCCACCAGCTCCGTCACATACTCGACTGCCTTGCTGTTTTCGGCCGTGCTGGCTGTGAGCTGTTCACTGGCAGCGGCGAGCTGGCCGGAGGTCTCGGCAACCTCCTGCACCATGGTGCGCAGCGAAGAGACCATTTCATTATAATTGCCGGCAAGCTGACCGATCTCGTCCCTGCGGCTGGTCTGGACGAATTCATCCAGATACCCTTCGCTTACCCGCTTGGCCGAACGGTTCAGGCGTTCTACCGGCCCGGTAATCCGGCGGATAATCAGGAAGGTAATTACTGCAGCAAGCAGCAGCGCAACCACGAGAACGATAGCTGATTTGTACAGAATCGGGTAGACCGCCTTCGTATATTCACTCTCTGGAAGCACTCCGGCCAAGGTGAAGCCGGTCAGCTCATTGGTAATGTAGTATCCGTCCATTTGCGTATCGGCTGCAGCATCCTTGTAGGAGATTTTACCCGCCGGTCCTTGCTTAATTCCTGCTGTCATTGCGCCTGTGGCTTCCGAAGCAATCTCCATGGCAGGGTGGTAGATCACCTTGTTATTGCCGTCCAGGATGAAGACATATCCGCTATCGCCCAGACTGACATTCTTCGCCAGCTCCATAAGCTCCTTCATGCTGATGCTGATCGTAACAGCCCCCTTGCCGTCCGGAAAAGCCTTGGAGATCGGCAGAATGTAGCTGTTCGTTACTTTGGAGAAAATGGGATCGATCACCGATGTTGTCTCCGGGGTCTTAAGTGCATCTATGTACCAGTCGCGTACGCGGGGATCATAATTGTCCAGCTTGGAATCCGGCGCGAACATGTATTTCCCGTCCTCGTTGCCTATCGCCACGATATCTACCTCAGGATGCTCCAGCTTGAAGTTGTCGATCAGCTTGCGCAGCTGTGGAGAATTGTTCGTTAGCCCCGCGCTGCTCATCTCGTATGCCAGCTCATTCACTCCGGCGCTCTCCAGCAGAATCAGCTGCGACAGTGTTTTATCCAGGAGGTGGATGCTGGAGCGTGTGGTGTCTTCCATTTTGGAGCGCAGAGCCGATTCTGAGGTTTGTGTCGATATGGCCACCAGAGCCAGCGAGGGCAGTACAATGGCTGTAATGATAAGCAGCATCAGTTCAGTTCTGAGCTTCGTGATACGGAATAGGCGCTTTAGGGGGTTTTTCGGTGTTGGCATGGAAGTTCCTCCTGAATTTCTGAATGGATGGACGTTAAAATTTATTTCCATATCTCGAAGTAACTAGATATTTTAATATATATTTCGACAGGGATCGACTAAATAATTAGTTTTTCGTCAAAAAATGTACTACAATATTTCTGCAATTCTCCCTCTTTCCAAAAGAGTTCGCGTGCCAGCCTTCAGGTGGAGAACGATTATAACTATTCTTGAACTTGTAACCCGGTGCGGCCTGTGGCTTAATAATAAGTGTCCGGCCGGGCAAGATTACTTCTGGAAGGAGGCTGAAGATATGTTTTCAGAATACGAGGTGGTTTCCGTCTAAGACGGAGACCTGTTAAACGGGAGGCCGCGAGGCCTCCTTATGTATAATGAGCGAACACGAGCGGATATGTAATTCCGGTTACTACAATATAAAGAATGACACTGACCAACCACTGACAGACCGCTGATCCATAATGAATGTAGACGATAACCGCAGGGTTTAATATAATGAATTTAGATGATTTACCAAATTTGAGGAGAAGAAAGGAGGCAGGTGGAATGATTATTCAGAACAGTACAGTGATCGGACTGAACGGAATACACCTGTTGAAGGAGGAAATTGAACGTGAGTTACGTCAATGGAAAGGATGTGCTCCCCCCGGGGCTGCTCGAAGAGCTGCAGGGATACATACAGGGTGAGCTGTTATACATCCCGAAGAAAGCGGAAGAACGGGTAAGATGGGGCGAGAACAGCGGCTCCCGGCAAGAGATTGCTGCCCGCAACGAAGAGATCTTCTGTAGTCACAGCAGCGGCTGCTCGGTGAACGAGCTGCAGAAGAGATATCACTTATCTGAAGAAAGCATCCGCAAGATCATTTCAAAAATGCGGCAAACGCGGCTGGCGATGAACCGCTAGTCTGGAACGGATACGAGTTCTAATTATAGAACAAAGAGCATGGCTCCCGCCGGTGGCGGCGGGGTCATGCTCTTTTTAACGTTTGGGACAGGTATGGTATGATAGGAGAAGTGTATGTATTCTATTGAAATCTTAGATGATAGCAAGGAAGTGTAAGGATGGATTTATTCTCGCAGGGTGAAGACAACGGGAGCGGACGGCTGCTGGCAGACCGGATGCGGCCCGGCAATCTGGATGAATATATCGGACAGGAGCATATTGTAGGCAAGGGCAAGCTGCTGCGCAGAGCGATTGAAGCGGACCAGGTCTCTTCCATCCTGCTGTACGGGCCTCCGGGCTGCGGCAAAACCACTCTGGCCCATATCATATCGCATCACACCCAAGGTGAATTCGTGCGGTTGAATGCGGTGGAGGCTTCGGTGAAGGATGTGCGGGGGGTCATTGAACGCGCACAGAGCAATAAGGCGCTGTACGGCTCGAAGACGATTCTGTTCCTGGATGAAGTACACCGCTTCAACAGCTCCCGCCAGGATGCGCTGCTGCCGGCCGTGGAGAAGGGGACGATTACCTTCATCGGTGCGACCACAGAGAATCCGTTCCATTATGTGAACGGGGCCTTGATGAGCCGCTCGACCTTGTTCCAGCTGGAGTCCCTGACCAGCGGGCATAGCCTGATTGCGATGAAGCGGGCGCTTGCTGACGATCAGCGGGGGCTCGGCTTCATGGATCTGAAGGCAGACGAAGACGCGCTGCTGCATATCGCCGCGATGGCGAACGGCGATATCCGCCGAGCCTTGAATGCTCTGGAGCTGGCGGCGATGACTACGGCGCCGGAGCGTGACGGCAGCGTGCACATTACACTTGCGGTGGCGGAGGAGTCGATCCGCCGCCCGATTGTCAAAGCGGACGAGTCGACGCAGTACGATGTGCTGTCCGCTTTTCACAAAAGCATCCGCGGCTCCAGTGACGCCGCCCTGTTCTGGTTCCTCTACGCGGTGGAGAAGCTGGGAATGGACCCGATGACCTTCATCCGCAGATTAATTGCGGCCAGCAGCGAGGATATCGGCCTGGCCA
The DNA here is from genome assembly GCF_037975415.1 of Paenibacillus sp. FSL M7-0896. Lineage (NCBI taxonomy): Bacteria > Bacillati > Bacillota > Bacilli > Caryophanales > Paenibacillaceae > Paenibacillus > Paenibacillus sp. FSL M7-0896. Next base: position 5,564,215 of record NZ_CP150250.1, on the reverse strand, counting down.
ACCCGCAGGCGATGGTCCAGGCGGTTAGCGCGCTGGATGCCTACCGCAATAACGGCTGGCCGGAGGCGAAGCTGAATATCGCGCAGGCGATTCTGTTCGCTGTAGAGAGCCCAAAATCAGACGGGGTAGTGACCGCTATCGCCAACGTCATGAACAGTCTGGAGGATCTGAAGTCGGCTGAGGTGCCGCTGCATTTGCGGGATACACACTATAAAGGTGCGGCCCAGCTGGGCCATGAGGGCTACCAGTACCCGCATAATTTCCCTGGCCATTATGTGAAGCAGGACTATCTGCCGAAGGCAATCTCCCGCAAGGTCTTCTATCAGGCCACCGAGCAGGGCAATGAGGCGAAGATCCGCCATAACCAGCAGCTGCGGCGCGGGCAGTAGGGCTTCGATGATAGTTCGCTCCGTCTGCTCCAGCCAACTGTACATTTTACAAACAGAGAGCAGCCATTCTCCATAACCGGAGGAGGCTGCTCTTTTTGACGCTGTAAATATGATGGAAATGGAAATATTTTGACAAAAAACCGGTATTCTCAGAAAAATATAATGTAAATATATAGAATTAATTTACTGTATGTGGTATATGTGTAGGTAGGGGTATTTTACCTTAATTTGTAATATGGAGGTGGTAAATGGAACGTGCTCAAATACTATGTCTAATTATGGACACTGGGGAGGTATTTGTGCGTGCCTGAGTCCTGACGGACTGAACAAGCAAGAAAACGAAGGGAGATGAGTAAGGATGAGTCAAAGTAAACGGAAGACCGGCTGTATCGCTTCACTAAGCCTGATGTTAGCCTTCACTATTGGTTCAGGGACGGCTGTCCGCCCGTCTGTCACCGAAGCGGCAACCGCCGGATTTAATTATGCAGAGGCACTGCAGAAATCGATCTATTTCTACGAGGCCCAGCGTTCGGGTGAGCTGCCGGCGGACAACCGCGTGGAATGGAGAGGCGACTCGGGGCTGCAGGATGGTGCCGATGTCGGCCATGACCTGACGGGTGGATGGTATGACGCAGGGGATCATGTCAAATTCGGATTTCCGATGGCGTACACCGCGACAATGCTGGCATGGTCGGTCTATGAATACAAGGATGGTTACGTGCAGTCCGGGCAGCTGGATGAGATTCTGGACAATATCCGCTGGGCCACAGACTATTTTGTGAAAGCGCATACTGCACCGAATGAGCTGTGGGGCCAGGTGGGTAACGGCACGGCGGACCATAACTGGTGGGGACCGGCGGAGGTCATGCCTATGGCGCGCCCGGCTTACAAGATTGATGCTGCACATCCCGGCTCGGACCTGGCTGGTGAGACTGCCGCCGCCCTTGCCTCGGCTTCCATTATTTTCAGGGATTCAGATGCCGCCTATGCGGACAAGCTCCTGCTGCATGCCAAGCAATTATACAATTTTGCCGATACGTACCGGGGAGCTTACTCCGATACCATCACTGACGCCAAGCAGTATTACAATTCGTGGAGTAGTTACGCGGATGAGTTAAGCTGGGGCGGTATCTGGCTATACCTGGCGACCGGTGAGCAGACCTATCTCGATAAGGCGATTGCCGCCAGTGATCTGTGGGGCACCAACCAGGCTGGTGACTGGGGCTACCAATGGACCCAATCCTGGGATGACAAGCATTATGGTGCGCAGCTCCTGCTGTCCCGCATCACCGAGGACCCGAAGTTTATCCAGTCCACGGAACGCAATATGCAGTTCTGGACGACCGGGGTGAACGGCACCTCTGACCGGGTAGCGTATACTCCAGGCGGGCTGGCCCATCTGGATCAATGGGGGGCGCTGCGGTATGCAGCCAACCATGCTTTTCTTGCTTTTGTCTATGCAGACTGGGTTACTGATCCGGTGAAAAAAAATACCGCCCAGGCCTTCGCAGAGCGCCAGATTAATTATATGCTGGGCGATAATCCGCGTAATAGCAGCTATGTCATCGGCTTCGGCGCGAATGCACCTGAGCATCCTCACCACCGCACCTCACACGGCTCCTGGAGCGACAGCCAGACCACTCCGGCCAACCACCGGCATGTGCTCTACGGCGCACTCGTTGGCGGCCCCTCCAAGACCGATGCTTATACCGATGCGATCAGCGATTATGTGTCTAATGAAGTTGCAACCGATTACAATTCAGCCTTTACCGGCTCTCTGGCCCGGATGATGATGCTCCACGGGCAGGGGCAGAGCCCGCTTGCGAACTTCCCGCCGGCCGAAACGCGTGAGGATGAGATGTTCACGGAGACTTCCGTGAATGCGAGCGGCAGCAATTTTGTGGAGATCCGCGCGGTTCTCAATAACCGTTCGGCATGGCCTGCCCGCTCCAGCAGCCAGCTGTCCTTCAACTACTATCTGGACATCAGTGAGGCTGTTGCCGCAGGATATGGCCCCGGCGATATCACCGTCAAGGCAGGCGGCTATAACCAGGGAGCCACCGTCTCGCAGCTGCTGCCTTACGATGAAGCGAACCATATCTACTATACCAAAGTAGATTTCTCCGGCACCCCGATCTATCCGGGCGGACAGTCTGCTTACCGCAAGGAAGTACAGTTCCGGATTGCCGGACCGCTGAATACTACCTTCTGGGACAACAGCAATGACTTCTCCTTCAAGGGAGTGGCTGCGAATGCTTCAGCGGCAACGAAGAACCCGTATATCCCGGTATACGATGCAGGTGTAAAAGTGTACGGCGAGCTGCCTTCCGGCGGCGGAACACCGGGTGAACCGCAGGTTCCGGCCCGTCCGTCCGGCCTTCAGGCCGTGCCCGGCAATGCAAGTGTAGCCTTGAGCTGGACTCCGGTCAGCGGCGCTTCCAGTTATACGGTCAAGCGCTCTCTGGTGAGCGGCGGACCGTACACTACAGTGGGTACGGCAACCGCAGCGGTCTACAATGACAGCGGGCTGACCAATGGTGTGGACTATTATTATGTGGTGACTGCAACGAACAGTGTAGGCGAGAGTACAGCGTCTGCCCAGGTGACTGCCAAGCCGCGCGAGATTACTGTGCCTGCCGGCGCTCTGCGTGTGCAGTACCGCACCAATGACACAAGTCCCGGGGATTCCCAGATCCGCAGCCAGTTCCGGATTGTCAATACGGGAACCGAGGCCATTCCGCTCAGCGGCCTGAAGCTGCGCTATTATTACACCGTGGACGGGGACAAGCCGCAGGAATTCCACTGTGATTACGCCCAAGTCGGCAGCGGCAATGTGAGCGGAACCTTTGGGAAGCTGAGTACGCCTGTGGCACTGGCCGATTCGTATTTGGAGATTTCTTTTGCCGCAGGGGCAGGAAGTTTGGCTCCGGGAGCAGACAGCGGGGAGATTCAGGTGCGCTTCAACAAGTCGGATTGGACCAATTACAATGAGAGCAATGACTATTCCTATGGGGGTACTCAAGCGACCTTTGCGGATTGGGATAAAGTCACGCTGTACCGTGCAGGAACACTTGTCTGGGGCCTCGAACCCTAAACCATACCAGAGAGGAAGTATGCCGAAATGATGAAGCTAAGTTCATTTAAGAAACCGCTTTCTATCGCGCTGAGTGCTGTCCTCACCTTGTCTCTCACCAGCGGGATCATCAATTTCCATCCGGGAACCGCTAAGGCGGCATCGGTGGAGAAGACCAGATTCCTGCAATTGTATGACCAGCTGAAGGACCCGGCCAGCGGGTATTTCTCGGCTGAAGGCATCCCGTATCATGCGGTAGAGACCCTGCTCAGCGAGGCGCCCAACTATGGGCATATGACAACCTCCGAGGCCTATAGCTACTGGATGTGGCTTGAAGTGCTGTACGGCCATAACACCGGGGACTGGAGCAAGCTCGAATCAGCCTGGGACAACATGGAGAAATACATTATTCCGATTAATGAAGGCGACGGCGTGCAGGAGCAGCCGACCATGAGCAGCTACAACCCGAACAGCCCGGCCACCTACGCCTCGGAGCTCCCTCAGCCGGATCAGTATCCAAGCGCACTGAACGGCAAGTATACCCCGGGGAAGGACCCGCTCGATGCAGAGCTGAAGTCCACCTATGGCAATAACCAGACTTATCTGATGCACTGGCTGGTGGATGTGGACAACTGGTATGGCTTCGGCAACCTGCTGAACCCTACCCATACCGCCAGTTATGTGAACACCTTCCAGCGCGGAGTGCAGGAATCGGTCTGGGAAGCAGTAGGCCACCCCTCACAGGATAACAAGACGTTCGGTAAAGCCAATGAAGGCTTCATGAGCCTGTTCACCAAGGAAAATAGTGCGCCTTCCGCGCAGTGGCGTTACACTAACGCTACGGATGCCGATGCACGCGCTGTGCAAGCCATGTATTGGGCTAAGGATCTTGGCTATACCAATACGGTCTATCTGAACAAAGCCAAAAAAATGGGCGACTTCCTGCGTTACGGCATGTACGACAAGTATTTCCAAAAGATCGGCAGTGCTGCTAACGGTTCGCCGCAGCCGGGAACCGGTAAGGATTCCAGCCAATACCTGCTGGCCTGGTATACGGCCTGGGGCGGTGGTCTCGGAACCGGCGGGGACTGGGCCTGGAGAATCGGCGCGAGCCATGCGCACCAGGGCTATCAGAATGTGGTTGCAGCCTATGCGCTGTCCACCGCAGCTGGAGGGCTGATTCCGTCATCGGCAACAGCTGGAACGGATTGGGGTAAATCGCTGACCCGCCAGCTTGAATTCTACAACTGGCTGCAATCCGCCGAAGGCGCCATTGCAGGCGGTGCCACCAATAGCTATGGTGGTTCGTACAGCGCTTATCCTGCCGGCACTAGCACCTTTTATGGCATGGCCTACGACGAGGCTCCTGTCTATCATGACCCGCCATCCAACAACTGGTTCGGCATGCAGACCTGGAGCATGGAGCGGGTAGCAGAGCTGTATTATATCCTGGCTTCCAGCGGGGATACGACCTCGGCCAATTTCAAAATGGCCAAGCGCGCCATAGAGAACTGGATTGACTGGTCGACGGACTATACCTTTGCGGGTAGCCGTCCGGTAACGGATGCCGCCGGCTACTATCTGGACCAGCAAGGAAACCGGATTCTGGGCGGAACGAACGCACAGGTTGCCACTGTATCCGCACCCGGGGAGTTCTGGGTTCCGGGCAATGTGGAATGGCACGGCCAGCCGGATACCTGGAATGGCTTCAGCTCATTTAACGGCAACAGCGGCCTCAAGGCCGTGACCAAGGACCCGGGGCAGGATACCGGCGTGCTGGGCAGCTATGTCAAAGCGCTCACGTTCTTTGCCGCAGGGAACAAAGCAGAGCATGGCAACAATACTGCGCTCGGCGGAACCGCTTCACAATTGGCTAAATCCTTGCTGGATACGGCCTGGGGCTACAATGACGGGGTGGGCATTACGACACTTGAGAAGCGTGCGGATTATTTCCGTTTCTTCACCAAAGAGGTCTATTTCCCGGCAGGCTGGAGCGGTACCTTCGGCCAGGGCAATACCATTCCAGGGAACGCGACAGTTCCATCTGACCCGGCTAAGGGCGGGAATGGAGTGTATGCGAGCTACACCGATGTTCTCCCGGATATCAAAAATGATCCCAAGTGGAGTTATCTTGAAGACAAATACAATACCTCCTACAACAAAACCACCAAGACTTGGGAGGGTGGCGCACCTGAGTTCACCTATCACCGCTTCTGGTCTCAGGTGGACATGGCTACGGCCTATGCCGAGTATGACCGGCTGATTAATAACGGCAGTGGCCCTATGCCAACAGCTACCCCTACAACCACGCCAACGGCTACACCGACAGCTACACCGACAACAGTGCCAACAGCCACACCGACAGTCGCACCGACAGCTACACCGACAACAGTGCCAACCGCTACACCGACAGTCGCACCAACGGCTACGCCGACAACAGTGCCAACGCCTACCCCAACAGTCGCACCAACCGCTACGCCTGCCTTAGGGAATCTGGCTGTTCAATACCGTACAACGGATACGAACGCCACAGACCCGCAGTTCCGTCCGCAGCTGCGGATTGTCAATAACGGGACCACAGCGGTAGACCTCAGCAAGGTTAAGGTACGGTATTACTACACGATTGACGGCGAGCGGGCACAGCAGTTCAATGTCGATTATGCCACAATCGGTGGCAGCAATGTGCTGGGCAGCTTCGTGAAGCTTGAGCCTGCAGTTACAGGAGCGGATCACTATGTGGAGATTTCCTTTAGTGCGGGCGCGGGCAGTCTTGCTCCGGGTGCGAATACCGGCGAGATTCAACTGCGCATTAACAAGACCGACTGGAGCAATTACAATGAGGCTGACGATTACTCCTATGATGCAACCAAAACGTCTTTCACAGACTGGAACCGGGTGCCGCTGTATCTGAACGGTGTGCTGGTCTGGGGCGTTCAGCCGCAATAAGGCTGAAGCCTTGTGAGTCAGCCCCGGCGTGACTCCGTGTCCTGACCCATCAATGACGAAGAACCTTCAACTCCACGCGCTGTGGTGTTGAAGGTTCTTTTTTAAGCGAAATAAGAAACATGTAGTCGAAAAACCGAACACAATGTGCTCAGCACCAGCACTGTTCAACCGTTAGAAAGTTTTTCTTTAGTAGGGGGAACTCTGGCTGGGGTGCAGTCAGACCTGCGCCAGCGGCGCGACTTTGTCGGCCGTCTCGATGGTTCCGCCGCCAAGACAGGTCTCGCCCAGATAGAAGACCACGGCTTGTCCGGGCGTAATCGCCTTTTGCTGAACATCAAAGGCCACATGGACGGTTCCATCGGCCTGCTTCGTCAGCGTAACTCCCTGATCCGGCTGGCGGTAGCGGAACTTGGCCGTACATTTTAGCGGCTCATCACCAAGGGTGTCCGGATCAATCCAGTTCACCCCTGAAGCTATAAGACTGGTCGAGTACAGGCTGATGTGCTTCTCACCTTGCACCACATACAGGGTATTGCTTGCCAGATCCTTCTCGGCCACGAACCAGGGTTCGCCTGTCCCCGAGCCGCCGATACCAAGCCCCTGGCGCTGGCCCAGCGTGTAGTACATGAGGCCGTCATGCCGGCCCTTCACTTCGCCCGTAGCGATATCGACCATATTGCCTGACTGTGCAGGCAGGTATTGGCTGAGGAATTCGCGGAAATTGCGTTCTCCGATGAAGCAGACGCCGGTGCTGTCTTTTTTCTTCGCGGTATAGAGTCCGGCTTGCTCGGCAATCCGGCGTACCTCCGGCTTCGGCAGATGTCCGATCGGGAACATGGCCTTCGAGAGCTGGTACTGGTTCAGCGCATTTAGGAAATACGTCTGGTCCTTGTTGTTGTCCACGCCGCGCAGCAGCTTGAACAGGCCATCTTCCTCCACGACCCGGGCGTAATGCCCTGTAGCGACATAATTTGCGCCAAGCTGCAGTGCTTTGTTCAGGAATTCGCCGAACTTGATCTCGCGGTTGCACATCACATCCGGATTCGGGGTCCGGCCAGCCTTATATTCTTCAAGGAAATAGGAAAAGACTTTATCAAAGTATTCCTTCTCGAAATTAACGGTATAGTAAGGAATATCGATCTGCTCGCAGACGCGGCGCACATCCTCGGCATCGGTCTCGGCCGTACATACGCCGAACTCGTCGGTATCATCCCAATTCTTCATGAAGATGCCGATGACGTCATACCCCTGCTGCTTCAGCAGCAGCGCTGTAACAGAGGAATCCACTCCGCCCGACATCCCGACGACGACCCGGATATCCTGATTAGCTTTTGTCATCGTGATCACCATTTTCTGTACACAAAATACCGGCGTTCTCACTGAACACCCGGCTCATTGTGTATTATAACATACCTGTCTACCCCAAACGAGGACACTACTGCTATGAAATATAGCGAAAAACGGTCCGAAATTGACAATTTGTCCACCAGTGGAGAACAAAATCGTGAATTATTGCCGTTTGCTGTTTCAAATGTGTCCATAGATATGATAACATAAGCTGAGAGCAGACATCGGAATACATTGATATGCAACTAAACCGAAAGAGGTGCCCCTTTGAAAATCTCAACCAAAGGACGTTACGGATTAACCATTATGATGGAGCTTGCCCTGAAATTCGGCGAGGGGCCTACATCACTTAAGAGCATCGCCGAGAAAAACGGACTCTCCGAGCATTACCTGGAGCAGCTCATCGCCCCGCTGCGCAATGCAGGCCTGGTGAAGAGCATCCGCGGAGCTTACGGCGGTTATATTCTGTCCCGCGAGACCAACACCATTACCGCCGGAGATATCATCCGCGTCCTGGAAGGCCCGATCTCCCCGGTAGACTTCACCGAAGAAGACGACCCGGCCAAGCGCGACCTCTGGCTTCGCATCCGCGACAGCATCGCCGATGTGCTGGACTCCACCACCTTGTCCGACCTGATCAACTTCAAGGAAGAGAGCCAGGCGGATAATTATATGTTTTATATTTAACAGGGACCTGAAATCTGTTGATTTCAAAGGGATTGTTGAAAAGTGTTACCCACAAATTACCCGCATGTTGAAGGTGAGTAATGAAGGCCTTCAACTCGTCCTTCTCAAGAAATTTGGGGAGGACTTTTTTTCCATTTTTGTGTTTAAAACGATTGATGGTTTATATCGTTTATGATATATTTATGCCGAGAACGATATAATTTGTTCTTAATATACAAATACAATAAAGAGGTCATTCATGGCGGAGGTTATATTCTACTACACGGAGAAGGGGAATTCAGAAGTTGAGAAGGCCCTAACCGAACTTAATGAAAGTGCTAAGAGGGGGAATCAACAAGCTTCGGCAGCGCTTGATTCGATTTACTACGCACTAGAGATGGTAGAAAGCGGGATGCCTCATTCAAGGCAACTCGAAGGTCCACTTTACGAAATACGAGCCAAACGACACCGGATTACGTATTTTCGATGGGAGGGTTACATAGTGCTTTTGACGATATTCTTGAAAAGCACACAACGAACCCCCAAACCTGAAATTGACAGGGCCCGAAAACGAATGAAGGATTGGGTTGCAAGGGAAGGCTCGTAAAATAGTGAAGCGGGTAGATGGCGAATGGAAAACCTTTACCAGATTAAAGTGGAGGTGATTGCATGAAAAATAATAAAGAATTCAGAACATGGAGCAACTTCAAAAAAGAACTGGACTATAAGTCTGAGTATGAAAAAAAAGTGATCAGTGAGATGGCGAAATTGGTAGTACAGATCACCAACAGACGCAAGTCTTTGGGGCTCACACAAGCACAAGTTGCTGAACGAGCCGGGATTACTCAAGCTCAAGTGGCAAGGTTAGAGACTTCTTCTTCAGTTCCATCCATCGAAACTGTGATGAAAGTCGCAGTTGCCTTGGATATGACTATTGGCCTGAATTCAGTCGATGAACAATCGGCAGCAATGACGGCTCGCGCCTAAGACCTTTTAAAGTAACAGCTGTAAATATTAATCCGTCTTATTACAAGGAGTCCCTGCCAGGGCTCTTTTTCTTTTTATTAACGTGGAAGTCGAAAACGCATGAAAGCCCCTCAAGCCATACGGCCTGGAAGGGGCTTTTATCTATATCTGATTAAGGCCCGTAGCTCTGTTAAGCCAGTTCACCGAAGACCTTTGTTTTTTTGAAAATTGCTCTTACATACTCCAACGTTAAATAAATGTTTTCTCCATTCTCCATCTGAGTTTTAATGACATAATTGATTTCACCCAACTCATGTTTTTCCTTTATGATATCTGAAAACTGGATTTCCAGCATGAATAGCGAATGCATTGCTCCCGCAAAAGAAGTGCGAAGAATTTCTCCGTTTAAAAAGCTTCTCATTACTCGTCCGGCCTCATCTCGAATACTTCTGAGAACAACTGTTCTTTCAACTGTTTTTCGCATAACAATCCTCCTGTATATACCCGTCTGCTGATTGTATCTCCCAAACGATTTATGTTAGGATTGAGTGGAGAGCAGGAGGTGCAACTCCTACCCTCCGGGAACCTATTTACGTTTGCTGCGTTTGGTTCCTTTTTCTTTTGTCTCTTCTACCTTACTTGTCTCCTTTGTGGCCTCGTCCAGCGTGACCGCTGTTGCTAAGTTGACCAATGCAATGGAGAGCTGCACCCAATTTTTCATAGCCTTGTTCACCTCCTAACTGCAACTGACACTCTATAGGTGTCATCTGCATTAATAATATATCATGACTCTCTATAAGAGTCAACGCTTTATTGACACTTTTTAGGCGGCATTGTATGCTTGTCCCACGAGGTGATTTTATGGGTGAGGTTCATTCCGGGCTTAAGCTACTTGTAGATGAAAGCGGTAAATCTATCCGGCAGGTGGCCCGAGATATTGAATACCGATTTGAAACAATCCGAAAAATGTACAATGATGAGCTGAGGCACTATCCAAGCGACCTGCTGGCTAAACTTTGCGATTATTTTGAATGCGGGATAGAGGAGATACTGATTTATGAAAAAGAGCCGCCACAAGACTAACTTGCACGGCTTTTAGATGTTTTTTTACTCACATTTTACCCGCAAATCCCCAACCCGTCCTTCCCAAGAAACTTGGGGAGGACTTGTCTTTTCACAGCTTTTTCGAACAGTCTTCCTGTCCCCCGGAATGATAGCATTCACTTAATCTCCCATCCATCTGCATATGATCTTTATCTGTATAGGGTAAACTTAACGGTGTACCTTGGCAGTTCTATGAGCTGTGCGTTCGTGGTTCTACAAAAAAGGGTGAGGTTATCATATGTCAAAAACGATATTGATTGTGGAAGATGAAGATATTTTACGTGAAATTATGAAAGATTATCTGCTGGAAGAGGGATATCGCGTGATTGAAGCCATTGACGGAAAGCAGGCGATCTCGTTATTTCAGGAGCATGAGGTGGACTTGATTTTGCTGGACATCATGTTGCCGGAATTGGATGGATGGTCCGTGTGCAGGCGAATCCGCAAGACATCGAATGTGCCGATTATCATATTGACGGCCCGTTCGGATGAGGACGATACGTTGCTGGGGTTCGAGCTTGGCGCTGACGACTATGTTACGAAGCCTTACCGCCCGCTCATTCTGTTGGCCCGGGCCAAGCGGCTGCTGGAGAGCAGGCATACGCATGAGCATGAAAGCGACACGGTGTCCGGCGGAGGCATTTCAATCCATTTTCCATCCCGGACCGTTTCGGTTGACGGCACAAGCTCTGATCTAACGCATACGGAATTCGAAATATTAGCCTATCTGCTGCAAAACAAAGGGATTATTATCAGCAGAGAGCAGCTGATTACGAGAATTTGGGGATATGATTTCGCAGGCGATGATCGTACGGTTAACAGTCATATCCGCAATTTGCGTTCCAAGCTGGGGGAGCATGCCAGGCAGATTGTGACGGTTGTGCGTTCAGGATATAAATTTGAGGAAGAGCTATGAAAAAGGGGATTGTGCTTAAACTGTTCCTGCTGACAGCAGGATTGTGCCTGTTCCTGATCGCCGTTATTTTCATCTTGCAGACCGTATTTTTCAAACAGTTCTACGTTCATCAGAAAATAAAAGACGTTAACGCGGCACTTCAGGCTTATGAACAAGACTACCTGGATCATGGCTCGAACACGCAGGAGATGGCCAAGCTGGAGCAAGACTTTTTTCAAAAGCATAACACCTGGGTCACGGCTTTGGACACCCGCGGAAATTTAAAGTTTGCAGATGATTTCTTCATGGACATTAAGCTGGATCATTCGGACGAACCGGCGCTTGCTGATACAACGATAACCGTGCCGCTATACAGTTTTATTAACGTAGAGGACTTCAGCAGCAATCAAACGTTCCTCACTCCCTGGATTGAAGAAGGGGGAATGATCGCCATGGAAGGCTTAATCATAAACAATCAGCCAATGATCCAGCGGATGGGAAGGAACCGTTCCAATCTGAGAGATGAGAGCCGGCTGGAGAATCATCAGATGGTGAGCAAAGAGTACGAGGTACTGGGCCGATTAGGTGCGGTCCAATATCGTGAGCAATATTCCAGCTTTCTGGCCACAGGAACGATTACGAAAGTCCGGGTGCCGGAAGGGGCGGGGGTCGCGCGTTACACCAATCACCTGTTTCTGGACCGCATCAAAGCTTTCCAGGCGGATCTTTTGTACGGTGACTTTAAGGATACAGCGAACGCAAAACAGGTCATAGATGTTGAAGAAAATCATGTGAACTACAAAATTTTCGTGGACCGCACCCGGGACCGCGACGGAAATCCGGCATACCTGTTCGCGATGACATCGCTGCAGCCGGTTAATGAAGCCGCTGGGATCATCAACGACTACTATGTGTATATCATTATTGCGGCCTTGCTGCTTGTACTGCTGACATCGTTTTACTACTCCCGTCAGATTGCCCGCCCGTTGCTGCGTATTAGCCGTACCACCCGGCAAATGGCAGAGCTCGATTTTTCGGAGAAAATTCCCGTCACCACGAAGGATGAAATCGGAGACTTGTCAGGCAATATTAACGAGCTTTCTGAGCGCCTGCACTCCCATATTCTCCAGCTTGAACAGGATATTGAGAAAGAAAAGCAACTGGAGCATACGCGAAAAGAATTTATAGCCGGTGTATCGCATGAGCTGAAGACTCCGTTAAGCGTTATTCAGAGCTGCCTTGCCATTTTGAATGACGGGGTTGCCAGCCATAAGCGGGAGCATTATTTTGCAGCAATGGAAGACGAGGTCGGCCGGATGAATGTGCTGATTGACGATATGCTGGAGTTGGCCAAATATGAATCGGGTACGTATAAAATGGACACCGGTTCGTTCTCTATCGATGTAGTCATCAACCGGGTGTGTACTAAATTAACGCCGGATTTTGCAGCCAAGCAGCTGCTTCTACACACTTCGCTTATCCCTGCCGAAGTCGAGGGGAATGAGCGCCGTATAGAGCAGGTGATCGTCAATTTCCTGACCAATGCGATTTCGTATACGCCGGAGCGAGAATCCATATACGTAACCGCTTCGGAAGAGAGGGACACGATTCTAATTTGTATCGAAAACAAAGGTGCCCATATCCCGGACGAGCAGCTGGAGAAAATATGGGATCGTTTCTACCGCGGTGAAACCTCCCGTCACCGGTCAACCGGCGGGACAGGGCTGGGTCTTGCCATATCCAAGAAAATATTGGAGATGCACGGTGTACCTTACGGCGTGAACAATACCTCCGATGGAGTGATGTTTTATTTTCAATTGAATAAAAAAGCGTAGCAATACGGAAGAAAGTGCAGACCTTGGTTCTGCGCTTTTTCTTTTTGGATTTTTTGATACAGCGTTGATTTGCTCTGCACTTGTTCTGCATCTCTCCCTGTTATTCTTTCTATCAGAGAGGGGCAAGAGCACTGCTATCTATACCTAATTCTAAATAAAGAGAGGTCGATGTTCATGTTTAAAAAAATTATCCTGCCGCTAGTTATCGGCAGTACCGCGCTCACCTTGGCAGCTTGCGGGAATGGGCAAGCTCCGCAAACCGTAACGTCTCAGCCGCAAGCCAATGACACAGCTCAGGTGGAGAAGTCAAACCAGACGTCCTATAAAACGATTTTTAAGAACAGCGTATTTCTGGGGGATTCGATTACAGAGGCGCTATCTTACCATGACATTCTGGACGAGTTCAATGTAGTGGCAGGTGCCGGAAAGACTACCGAGCTATCTCTGATGAGTGGAGATGTCGATAAGCTGGCAGAGCGGAATCCGCAGCATGTATTTATCATGCTGGGGTCTGATGATATTCTATTGCCGCCCCAAATTACCGATAACCCCAAGCAGTATTCGCTGAAGTTTTACGCCGAATTGATCGACAGCATCCAGGAGAAGCTTCCGGAGGCATCCATAACGGTTTTGCCGGTTACTCCGGTTACGCCGGAAGCTGAACAAGTGGAACCGCGATACAAAAATATCAGCGATTACAACCAAGGCTTACAAGAGCTGGCGGACAAGCAGCAGGTTGAATTTGCCGATTTATCTTTGATCTTTGTTGACGGCCAACATTTGTATAGCTCGGACGGCATTCATTTTAAACCGGAATTTTATACACGTATGCTCGATTTGCTGAAAGACCGGGTGAAATAACATGCAGCCAGGTGAAGATCTGGAGGTGACGGGGATTGCTCTTTAGCAGCCTTATATTTGTATTCCTCTTTCTGCCGTTCACCCTGCTGATCTACTATATCTCGCCTATGAGGATTAGAAATGCTGTTCTGCTCGCCGCAAGCCTGATCTTCTATGCATGGGGCGAGCCCGTCTACATTTTCCTGATGATCTTCTCGACGGTATTCGACTATGTGAACGGGATTCTGATCGATAGATACAGGCATCGTAAAGTGATTGCACGCGGAGTGTTGATCCTGTCCATGATGGGCAGCCTGGGGATTCTTGGCTTCTTTAAATACGCGGGCTTCGTGTTCGATAATATCAATTCGCTATTTAACCTGCATTTGCAGGCAGCAGATCTTCCGCTTCCGGTGGGCATATCGTTCTACACGTTCCAGACGATGTCTTACATCATCGATGTTTACCGCAGGAAGGTGCCTGTTCAGAAGAATCTGATCTCCTTCGGCGCCTACGTGACGATGTTTCCGCAGCTTGTAGCGGGACCGATTGTTAAATATGAAGATATTGCAGGACAGCTCGCTAACCGCAAAGTGACGTTGGAGCATTTTGGCGAAGGGGCGGAATTGTTTATCACAGGGCTTGCCAAAAAAGTGCTGCTGGCCAACAATATCGGTGTGCTGTGGGCAAGCAGTAAAGCGGTGCCTGCGGCGGAGCTGTCGGTTCTGTCCGCATGGCTCGGCATCATCGCCTTCACCTTCCAAATCTATTTCGATTTCAGCGGATATTCGGATATGGCACGCGGTTTAGGTAAGATGATCGGGTTCGAATTTATGGAGAACTTCAACTATCCTTATATCTCCAAGAGTATTACGGAATTTTGGCGGAGGTGGCATATCTCGCTCGGGTCCTGGTTCCGTGAGTATATCTACATCCCCCTCGGCGGGAACCGGGCGGGTAAGCTGAAACAGCTCCGAAACTTGGCGGTGGTATGGTTTATAACCGGATTGTGGCATGGAGCGAGCTGGAATTTTATCATTTGGGGCTTATATTTCGGTCTCTTTGTCACACTTGAAAAGCTGGTTCTCTTGAAACAGCTTCAACGCTTGCCTGTCTTGGTAAGCCATGTCTACACCCTGATGATCGTGATCATCGGCTGGGTATTGTTTGAATTTGAACATTTGCCGGCAGCCCTGACCTTCATCGGAACGATGTTTGGCGCCGGAACACATGGATTTGCGGACAACCGGGCGCTCTACGATCTGTCGGGGAATGCCCTGCTGCTGCTTATCTTGGCGGTTTGTGCCACGCCGTTTCCCGGCAGAGCACTGACCCGGTTCAGAAGCAGGTTTGCCCGTTTCGGCACGCTTGCCGCTTCCGCCATCTACTTCATCTTTATCGTGGCGTCAACAGCCTATCTGGTCAATGCAACGTACAATCCATTCTTATACTTTCGTTTTTGATCGAGGTGATTTGATTGAAGAAATACGACCAAGTCTATTACCGCGCACTCGCCATTGTACTACTTATGTTTACCGGGGCGGTATTGGTTGTCAATATTCTGACCCCAGGAAAGGTATTTTCCGAATCAGAGAACCGGATGCTGCAGCAGCTCCCGGCATTCTCGCTTCAAACCTTAGAATCAGGCAAGTTTACTTCTGAATTTGAAGCGTATCTATCGGATCAGTTTATGGAGAGGGACTTTTGGATTGGACTGAAATCTGACGCGGACCGGGGATTGGGAAGGAAAGAGAGCAACGGGGTTTACATCGGCAAGGACGGATACTTAATTCAAAAATTTACTCCTCCCGGGGAAGGAGATTTGGAAGACAAGGTGAAAGCCATTCAAGCCTTTGATCAGGCTACGCCTGGTCTGCGCAAATATATGATGCTGGTGCCGACGGCAGCTTCCATACTTGAGGATAAATTGCCGCCTTATGCTTCCGGGGGCGGTGAGAGGGTCTATTCGGACAAGATAAAGGAATCTGACCTCGGGAACATTCGCTATATCGATGCTTTCCCCGCGCTGGAGGCGAACAAGGAGCAGCCGCTCTATTACAAAACAGACCATCACTGGACGACCAAAGGCGCTTTTCTAGCCTATCGGGAGCTGGGCGCACCCATGAGCTTTACACCCAAGAACGAAAATGATTTCAACATTCGTGAGGTCACCGGTCAGTTCTACGGATCTTTGTATTCGAAAAGCGGGTTCAGACACGTACAGCCGGATTCTATTGAGCTGTATGATCCCAGAACACCGGCTGATATTTCTGTGGATTATGTAGACGAACAGCAAAGCGCGGATTCGATGTACGCTATGGAAAACCTCACAAAGAAGGATAAATACACTGTTTTTTTCAACGGGAATCATGGCTTGCTTCGCATAACAACCGGAAATACGGAAGGGCGAAGACTGCTTATTGTTAAAGATTCGTATGCCAACAGCCTGATCCCTTTTTTAACATCGCATTTCAGCGAAATTGATGTGGTAGACCTCCGTTATTATGATGGGGATCTACTGAAGCTTACGGAAGAACGGCAAATCCGCGACATGCTGATTTTGTATAACATCACCACATTTGTTGAAGATCCATCTATTACATCATTAGCAGATTCTGTGGAATAATCCATAAAGGGGTTGAGTAACGATGTTTCCGGGAAAGAGAATGAAATACTTAGTTGTCCTGGCTGCCGGCATGAGCTTATGCGGTATTCTGATCGGATGCTCCAGTAAGAAGGAAGACGCCAAGGATGTTCCTGTCCATACCATTGAGGAGCGTATCAAGCAAGCGGCTTCTATGGAAGCCATGGAAAAAGGGGATATGAACAGGCTTAAGAAGCTCTATCATCTTAATGCAGAGGAAGTTCAGGATTTTGTGCTCTATACGGCAGAATCGAACGTCGAAGCAAATGAGCTGGCCGTGATCAGGGTGAAGCAAGAGAATCAGGCGGAAAGCGTTAAGGAGAAAATCATGAAAAGAATTGAGGCTCAAAAGGTCAAGCTGAAGGACTACCGTCCTGAGCAATTTTACCTCGTCGAAAAACATATATTAAAGGTCAAAGGCCCATATATTTTGTTTACGGTCTCCAAGAATGCGGAGCAAATCGAAAGTGCGTTTAACGAAGCGCTTAAATAATCTCATTCACAAATGCGAAAAAGACCCCTCGGGCCATCCACGGCTTGGAAGGGGCACGCATAAGTTTCTATCTGCAGGAGCTATCTGGCTAGCGGGCCTATTTATTTTATCCCCCGCCCAGCAGCCGCTGAAGCCGCGTTGCCAGCTTTTGGCCGGCATTGGCCTCTACGAGCGTAAGGTCCCACAATACCGCATGGGTTCGAGGGTCGGCAGCATCAGTTTTGACTGTAAGGGTCAGCTCCTGTTTGCCTTCAAGCGGCACCTGAAAAGACAGCGGCTGATTCTCGCCCGGTGCGATATTCACATCCAGGGAGTAAAGCTCTTCTCCGTCGGCGCTGATCGTGACGCTGCTGGTGTCGCTGCCCTTAGCAGGTATAGCATCGTCAGGGACGCCGAAATTCCCGGCTAACTCCTTATACTGTCCATCCAGGCGTATTGAGAACTCGTGGAGTCCCGGATGATCAGGGCTATAGAGATTGACCGCCGGTTCAATCTGCTCCTGTGCCATAGTGAAACTAAGGAGTCCTTGTTCCCACTGCACTTCACCATGCTCAAGGGGGAGCTGATCCAGCGCCCTGATCTCCCCGCGGCCATGCTCCAGATAATAATTGATACCGCTCACGGCGGAGTAGACGAGTAGTGTCAAGACCGCGCCTGAGGACAGGAGCTTGAGCATACCTATTGGCGCCCACCGGTCGCGGCGGATCAGCCGCTGGGCGCCGTAGCCGACAGCTGCACCGAGCGTATTAACGACGATGTCGTTAATGTCGAACGCACCCAAATGGGTCACCATCTGAATCAGCTCTACCCCGGTGATGGCTGCTATGAAGACCAAGAGGAACGGCAGGAACCGGGAGCGGACCAGTAGCGGAATGAATAGCCCGAACGGTACGAAGGCCAGATAGTTACCCAGGCTGAAGACCCAAAGCTCCGAATAACCATAGCCCGGAAATATCAACGGAATCCCGTCAAAAGCCAAGCGATAACGTAAGCCCGTCTCCGGCAGAGCCGATGAGCGGTTGAAGCCGGCGAACAAGAAAAATAAGGTGAGACCCGTGTACAGACCTAAACCGATCCAGACGGCGGTCCTCTGTTTGCCTTGAAACATGATGGTTAACCTCTCTTTACCGGTAGTTTATGTCCCTTGCAGAGGACAAAGGAAGTATAAGCTATCTTCGTTAGCCCAAGCAAGGGGGACAGTTGCAGTCCAGCCCCTCAGTAATCGAGCTTCCTCTATCCACACACAATGCTCATACTCCGACGGGGTTCGGTCTTAATGGGACGGTCGGCTCGGCGTTACGGACTGAGACGCGCTTATTTGGAAGGAGAGTCACAACTTGGGCAAGTTGCGGACACCACGGCCCTTATTAACGAATATTCCGCTCCTAAACGTTCTTTAGAGAGACAATAAGGTCCACTCGGTCCGTTACTCCGCAAGAAGTTCCTGTTTCTTCAAATTAACGGCTCTCTGGTCCGTAAGGAACCGAAGTAGCTCGGGGCCCTTGCTTGGCCTGCAGGCTACATTACTCCATTTTTGATTTTACAATTTTGTTGGCGGTAACTTGTGCCGGAAACGAATCATCACTTGTTTGATAGAACACTTCAATTTCTTCACCCTTTTTATATTTAGAAGGTGAAACTTTATTTACCCAAATGGCTTGAGAATACATATTAGTTTCTAGAACTTCCTTGTAATTCTTATTCAAGTCTTCTTCTTTCAACTGAGCGATTACCAAGATCCTTGTATTCTCTACATCTACTGTGTGTACCTTCCCTTTTAAAACATTATCCCCCTTGCTACAGGCGGCCATGGCTAACAAAAAAACGAAAATGAGAGTCGATTGGAGACTCGCTTTTAGAAGCATGGACGTTCTCCTTTGAAGTGGTATGACATTATTCAATATTACCTCCTTTTGGGTTTCAGTTCCAGCTAGGGAATGCGGTGAAATTCCTGTTTGTTCCAGCTTTTCTCTATCTCTAAATGTTCCTTCCCGGTTCTAACTATCCCCGACTCAGCATACCCTATCTTAACGGGAACATTTGTTCTATTTTACCATTGCTTAAAAATCTTAATCCTGGTTATAATACAAACAAATGTTCTTACTTGAGCCCGGAGGCGATTAGTCATGAAGATGAGCATCGGCCAAACCATAGAAATCATATACCTGGACAAAGCGGGCCAGATTACGCAGCGGAAAATTGAAGTGCGCGGCATTCGTGACGGCCGCATACGTGCCACCTGTCTGAGTACCGGCCAGCCCCGTGTATTCCTGACCGCCAATATTCTGTCGTGGCATCCGTTACGGGGGCGGAGGTATGCCTAAGGACCGGATTATTCTGCTCTCGGACTGCCAGTCCTTCTATGCCAGCGTCGAGAAGGCGGCCCATCCCGAATATGCGGATCAGCCTGTCGCTGTGGGTGATCCGTCGCGGATGAACGGGATTGTGCTGGCCGCCTGCCCGCTTGCGAAATCCTATGGCGTAACTACCGCATCACGCGTGGGCGAAGCCCTGACGAAATGCCGGGATCTCGTGGTCATCCGGCCGCGGATGGGGACGTATATTCAGGTCTCGCTGCTGATCTCAGAGATCTACCAGGGGTATACCGATCTGGTGGAGGCGTTCAGCATTGATGAGCAGTTCCTGGATGTGACCGGTTCTCTGCGCGTGTTCGGAGGGGATTTGCCGGAGCTGATTCACTCGATCCAGCAGCATGTTCTGTTATCTACCGGAGTGTGGACCCGGGTGGGCATCGGCCCGTCCAAAATCCTCGCTAAAATGGCCAATAATTTCGCCAAGAAGAAGACAGGCGGAACCTTCCGGCTGGATTACGATAATCTGGACACAGAGCTATGGCCGCGCCCAGTGCATGAAATGTTCATGGTGGCGGGCCGGATGACCAAGAATTTCTACCGCATGGGTATTTCGACCATTGGAGACATTGCCCGGATGGAGCTGGGTGAGCTGAAGCGGAGAATGCGCACCACGCTGGGTAAGCAGAGCGATATTCAAGCGGAATATTATTGGCAGACCGCACGCGGCATCGAATATCTGCAACATTTTTTATGTGCATAATTTGAATTGCCAAAATAACTCAGTGTTTTGGCCTTTTAAAGTATCAAGACGTTTTGTACATAAATAATTATGTGCAAAATTATTATCGAAAGGAATCCAATACTACAAAGCTGGTGATTTGGATATGTCTAAAGTCATTTTTCTCGTGGACGGACAATCTTTTTATGCCTCCGTCGAAAAAGCAGCTCATCCAGAGTATCAAAACAAACCGGTAGCCGTCGGCGATCCGTTACGTAAATCAGGGATTATTTTGGCCGCCTGCCCTCTTGCCAAAGCCAAGGGTGTTACAACTGCCTCGCGTGTAGGAGAGGCCTTGGCTCTCTGCCCTGATCTCGTAGTCATTCGTCCCAGAATGGGGCGATATATCACGATATCCTTATTAATTACGAAGATTTTTGAATCAATAACAGATCAAGTCGAGCCCTACAGCATCGATGAACAATTTCTGGATGTAACAGGTTCTACCGCTCTATTTGGAGCCGAAGATGAAATTGCCCATTTAATACAGTCACGAGTGAAGTTATCGACTGGCGTATGGTCTAGGGTCGGAATTGGCCCCACAAAAATTTTAGCTAAAATGGCAACTGATAATTTTGCGAAAAAAAGAAACGATGGTGTATTTAAGCTGGGATTTGAGAATATGGAAAAGGATCTTTGGCCGTTACCCGTTCATCAAATGTTTATGGTTGGCTCCAGGATGACGATGCATTTTCTCCGGATGGGTTTACCGACCATAGGTGATGTTGCACGTTTGGAGTTAGGCGAATTTAAGCAAAGGATGCGCAGAGAGTTTCGAAAACAATCGGATATCCAATCGGAATATTACTGGCAGATTGCTAATGGAAAGGACTCAAGTCCCGTAGTATCCTCCATTCGAGGTGCACTTAAATCCATAAGCCATGGAAAAACTTTAAGGAGCAGTTTATACAGATGCTTAGAGGATATTGAGGTCGTCCTGCTTGAACTAGTGGTGGAGGTTTGTCGGCGAGCACGCAGGAATGGCTACCAAGGCCAGGTGGTGTCTGTAGGAGCTGTAGAAACGGATGGAGAAAAAGCTTCTTCATTTGGCCGTCAGGTAACGCTGCAACAACCTACGTCCTTGACGCATGAGGTTGCACAGGCAGCGCGAAAACTGTTTATTGATCACTGGAAAGGGTTACCGGTAAGCAATTTACATATTTCGCTAACACAGCTTTCGGACGACAGTATCTATCAGTTGACCCTATTTGAAGACAGAAATGCTGCATACGCGGTTGAGCGAGCTACAGACTACATTAAGGAACGATACGGCAGTGATGCCATCATGCGGGCTTCATCTTTGCTGGAAGCCGGTGTAGCGCGAGAACGAGCAAGTCAAATTGGGGGGCATTTCAAATGAGCAAACTCGACGGGAATGAGAGATGGAAATCAAAGATGCTTTTAACGGAACATCAAGAGCAATATGAGAACAGAAATAAAAGTTTGCAGACGGGGAGAATAACGACGGAAGAACTGACCATGATTCGAGACGCCATTATGTTCCCTCATATGCTAACCATGTGCGACAAGAGTTTACAGGACCTTCGGAGCTCAAGGCATTTATTTAAGCAACTATTTGAACAAGTGATTCTGGTCATAATGGATTACATTACTAAGGATATGTCCAAAATCAACCGAGAATTAAGACAACGAAATATCAAGATTTTTAGCGATGAAACTCATGACGGAATTATTTATCATCGTTATATTTGTCGTGGTTATGAAGACCGATTTGGAATTGTCAGAGAAGTATTACGATCTGAGATTAGTATCCTATTTACCAAATACGCAGCAAATATTCTTACACAATTAAAAGCAGATCAATCCATTTAACTAAGATGTAAGAAGTCAATAAGGGCTTTTTAGTAATTTCGATGTTTTATTCAAATAGGTCCTTAAAGTCTTTTGAAAAGTTGGTGCTCAATCCAGGTTGCTCTATACTTTTACTTTTTAATTGAATTACGTTTTTTAGGCCCTGTTCTTTTTGAATGGAGCTATATGTGGATTGGACTACAACTTCCATGTACTTTTTTTCAAAATAATTTACTCTGTCTTTTAACTGATGGTTCTCGTGTGCAAGCTGATTGAATTTTTGCTCAAGCTCTTCGTATTCGGAGCACTTGTTATGATACAGCAGTGCCTGCTCATACATCGATTGCAGCAATTCGTTGATATGAGATAAGGAATGTATCAGTTTGTTTTTGTTATCCCAATTCAGCTCAACTAATTCGGCAATATTCGGAAGGGGAAGTGAACCGTCCTTTCCTCCAAATTCCTTTTCTACAGGTGTACTGAGATCGTCAATGATGTGCTTCATCCGTCTTGACCACACGTGCCTTTTTATACCGGTTTCTTTTTCTAACTGAAACGGGCTGATTTTTTTACCGGGGTTTTCAACAGCAAAGCGTAATAAGATATCCTTAAGTTGCTGATCGCTGTAAATCTCAGGCCGACCTGGTCTTTCTTGTGGCATTATTGTTCATCCTCCATCCAAGAGTCAACGAGCGATTTTTGATCTAACATCCTTTTTAGTTCATTTGCTGCAGAGGATAAATTCTCTTGGGCGGAATATTGATATTCCAGTGTTTTTAGGTTATAAACCATATCTTTAACCAAACGTTTAATAAAATTGAGCTGTTCTTTGATGCGAGTACCCAGAGAGTCAGAACTATCCTTTAACCACTTCATTGCGTGTTGCAGGTCTTGGCGAGGGATAAAGAAATGTTTACAGAATCTGCAGTCACCTATCTCGCATCTGGCAGGATGATCTGTACAATATCCGTAGTCTACTTCATGAAACTCATTAAAATTGCTTAAGTCGTATAATTTCCCCTTGGTCACTAATTCTCTGAAGTTAAAGTTGGCATCATAATTAGAGAAAGTGATTCGATCCATTCGGTGGGATTGAGCCAAAGTGTATACATAAGATTCAGCAAAGTGATCTAAATGTCCGTGATAATGCATTTGGCTATGAAGGCTATGATGACCTCCCATACGGGCAATACTTAGCATGTTAAATCCCTGAAGCATCATATTGCAGAATGCAAAATGACGAGTGTCGCCTGGAGTAATTCTTGCTAAGTTAGATCTATGAAATTTTTTAATAATAACTTTAGAATAGAAATGATCAAGCAAAAGCGAAAATTGATTAAGCGAAAATCGCTCAGGATTAATTTTGGAATCGGGCGAGTACCTTAAAAACTCGCGGTAAGCCATATAGGACAACAGAAATGGTGTTGGAGGGAACTGAGAAGTCAGGTCTATATATTCCTGAATAAGTAGATACGTTTCTGCATTGATTTGTAGAGTATCTGTGAGTTCTATTTCACAGGAGTTGCGTGGTTTTCTTTTTTCTCTGGGTATAATAATGAAATATTTACCGCCATGTGCAACAGAAAGACAATCCCTTTGTATGGAGCAAAACTCTGAAGGGCGCATCGGAATGATTCGAGTGATCTTCCACCATAAGACAATTGGGAAAAACCGTAGTTTTTCTTGCTCATTACACACATTAACGAATCGATTTAAGATATCATCAAAAATTAAAATATCTTTATAAGGGGGAAGTTCTCTTACGGTAACCATACGGTAAATATATGGGCTGCAAACTTCATGATACCGTTCAAAACTAGAATGATTCAAAAAGGATAAAAATTCAAGTAGTGGTTCGGCCATGTTTTTGCTAACACGAGGAGTCAAATTACTAAGGTATTGATCTAAAGAAGCCAAAGTATTTTCATCTGATTTAAAGGCAGTAGTTAAAAAAATTGCCGATTTAAGTTTGTTAAAAGCGCCTAAGATAAATGATGTGCTAAGGGAGGCAGACTTTTTCAACAAGACCCAACACCGTAGTGCCTGCTGTAAATCTGGATACATATCCAAGTCGAAAATAAAGTTTCCGTATGAATCCTTATTTCGTATCTTTAACTCACGCCCATTGAAAGTTGATTCGGGTGCGATGATTCCCCTATCCTTCAGTTCTTCAAATAAACGATTAAAAATCTCTAACGTTTTCGGAGAGTAGGAAATGAAACCGATGGATTCAATAAAGCGATTTTTTATCGTATGGGTCACAAGTTCTCTTTGAACTAAAGTTTCTTTCATTCCGATTCCTCCGTGAGCAATAATCGATCTATGAAGATCAGTTTGGATTCGAGATCCTCCAGGTGAATGAACTGTTCGATATAGTCTTGTCCCAACTCTTGTTTAGCTTGGAGCAGTAGATCAAGCACCTTATAAAGCATGGTGGATTCCCTGATTCTTACTGCAGGAAATGGAGTACACGTAAGGGAGTGAATACGTTTGTGTATCTCTTCAGCAATGGAGATCATTAAATAAGTCTTAGGAATAATATAATCACAATGCATGCATGATATTGCGGTTGGATAGGAGCACTTAGGATAAGTAAAGCATTGAGCATTTTTAATTTTTGCTGGTAGTTCGCCTTTGAAAATTTTCAATACTTTGCTATACAGTTCGTCTTTGGGAAGTTGGGCGATTTTTAGGGCTAAGGAGTGTTTTTCGCTATGTTGTTTTTTTAGAAAATATGCAAGTCCTTCGAGCTGAGGTGGGGTATACTCCAACTGCAACTGAGAAATTAGAAGAGTCTGCTGCTCCATGCTTAAAGGAGTTGTGATGCATAAGCGAAGCATGAAATTATAAAGCCAACCAAAATGGCCACGATTAAAGAGATTGATGGAGACCCGATCCAGAGAACCATCATTATTAATTGATTGGATATAGGTTGCAGTTGTATCTTCTGAAAGATGACTTCGCAGTCGCTGAGCTAAGTAGTATGAAATATCAGCATTATCTTTACCTTCTGTAATGCTGTGGAAAAAATAAGTCAATAAACTTCGATTCATTTTTAAGCTGGAGAAATGGATTAGCTCAGGCTTATTCTTAAAGAAGTTCTTAAAATGATAATGTTTCACTTGATTTATATTTTTGGTCTTTATAAATCCAAAGCGCAATAAAAAAGGATCTTCCTCTTTTCTTCGATGAAGCTCACAGATTGTTAATGCGATAGCTGTTGGGATTTGCATATCCTCGTTGACGATAAAATGTCCGAGAGCTCCCGTTTTGGATACATACATTCGCTCAATTCTTGAAGCGATTTGGTTTAAAAGAGCTTGCGCGCTAGCATGGGTAAAGGTAAAGCTACTGAAGTCATGAAATGATTCAATTTGTACCACTTCAATGGGAACAGGTGGAAAGTTGAGGATGTCACTTTTACGCCAAGCATCAATCATATGTATCAATATGTAAAGCCAAGTAACGGCATATCTACGATCTGTAATAGCGTGATCTAAGTGGTACTGAAAATCACGGACGTAGTTGTAATAAGAGAAGAAGATGTCGGGCGAATAAATTTCTTGTTCTTCTTGTTTATTGCGAACTTCACGGTATTGATTTTTAAACTTACAAGAAGTAGTACCCGAACAATACTGAAGAAACTGAGAAAGAAAAACTTTTTTTAAGTGATTTAAAGTGGTTCTTTTCAAAATCTCAACAATTTCATGATCTGATAAATTCACAATCTCTTTGTTTAATAACGGAATTAATGTTTTTAATAGAGCAGCGAGTTGCCGGGCGGAAGATAATTGATTTTCTTCCGAGGCTTTGCTTGCGGATAGTTTAGTAAGGGCAAATTCTTTAAACAGCAACAGTGTTTTTCTTAAGTGAGGTGGATTCTCAAAATTTGAGGCTTCTTTTTGAAAAAGCTCTACGGAGCTTAAAACTTGAGATTCTACTCGTCTTTGCTCCAGTACTTGGTTTACAGAATGTTCGGGGTAAAGCCACTTCTTTCCTTTTTTATACGCACCCGAAAATTTCCCTAAAGCAGCATTTGTATTCACACCACTAATAGTCAAGCCAAGAATTTCAGCTGCTTCTTGACTAGTTAGAAATCCTTCAGGAGTACAAGTCTTTTGATAGTCATCAACATCGGAGAGTGGAATTCTCCATGCTTTCTTAAAGAAAACTGCATTAGGAAACATATTAGAATTGATCAAAAGTAGGATATATCTGGTGTGGTGATCGAGTTGTTCAGCAACTTTAGAGGTAGTCAAATACTCAGTCTCCCATTTTTTATATTGGTCCGCTAGATCATCAATCTCCTTTTTGTGTATCCACCATTGCGGGGTACGAAATACTGCTGTTTTGAGCTCCCCGGAATGGATCATCTTAAGGACTTTTTGTTTATTGTGCTGTATTAAGTTTGCTGCTTCAGATGCTTTGTAATAATCAGAATAAGGAATACTAGCCATTTGATCCACTTCTTGTTTAGGTATTAACCATGTTCTACGAATCCCCTGAACAGCCCCTTGGAATTCCCCTTTTTTAATCATCCCAATGATTGCAGTAGTTGAAAAGTTTAAAATTAGACTTGCTTCACGCGTCGAATAATATCCCATTTAAGTCCCCTCTATCTATTATTGAGCTTTGGAAGGTAGTCTTTGTAGAGGTCATCCAGATGAGCCTCAAGTTTATGTTTCATCCGGAGCGTATTCCCCTGATACACAAGGGATGAGGATAAGTTTGAATCCCCTCTAGGCAAAGCAATATCATAAACATTCGATGCTTCTTCAGCCAATAGATTTGTGAAAATACCACGCCCAATATGTGTTGACCATTTAAATTCTTCAAGTTTCGATGCATTTACTCGATCAATAGGGTTTGTAGACTGTCTAAGCCGAAGAAGAAATTCCTTTTTAGCTTTTGAGAAGTAATAACGGTATGAACTTCCGGTCATTGCTTTCCCCTCAGTTGTGACAAAAAGTGCGTTAGAACCATCAAGGGGAGAGTAACTCTTCAGATGCTCTTTATAAAGGATTTGAAGCCAGTTTTTTATTGGGTAGACCACTTGTTTCCTTGGTTTTTTAACGTAAGTAGACCCCTCGAGGTCTACTACATCCGGTCTCATTATTTTTTTTTGGAGTTTGATAATCATTCCATGAGCCCCATAAGCACCTATTGAAGCGACATCATCTCGACGGATATTTACAAGCCCTCCGACGCGAATGCCACCAAAACATTGAAAATAAATACCTAACGCGATGGGATTAGCGACTCGAACTGCAGTTTCAATAAAAGGGATAATGTATTCTTCAGGTAACATGTGAGCTTGATGAGGCAGGTCTCTGCCGGGAAGAATGATGCCTTTAAATGGAGAGGTCGTATATGTTTTATAGGGATCATGTGGGTTAGATCTTCGATCAAACTGGTCGGGAGTCACTGCAAGTAAGAGCTGCTTTTTGGCTAAATATTCATAAAACAAGGTGAGTGTTCGCTGAATTCCTTTAATGGTAGACCTGGATCTACTCTCTTTCGTAAGGAAATTTAAAAATAATGAGGCATGTTCAAAGGTTAGTTGGGAGAAAGAGTTAATTTTAACTTTGGGATGAACTAACAAAAAATTTAAAAATGAAACAACATTATTTGCATGATGCCTTTGTGTATTGTAGGCCCTGTGCTTCCAGTTTGAGAAGATGAAGGATGTTAAGGGGTGAATAACAAACTTATTGTTCCTTATATTTTTTAGGGAAATGATAGCATGTTGCTTGATGATAGGAGTTCCATTCGTTAACTCATTTAGCTTGGCATAAGTACATCGTACGCAAAATTGAACAGTATGCTTAGGGTTTGTAATAGAACTGACTTCAACCACAATAATACCTCCTCCCACCATAATCAATCGCATGATATCATAAAAAGTTATTTACTGTCGAAACATATATTAACTGTTTGCGATGATTTCTGGGAGTAAAGGCTGATCTAGTTTGGAATACCGTTTGCTGCTGTCAGAAGAAAACAAAGTATTAGTAAAATAAAGTTGTAGACTAAGAAAATAAAGAACTAGTCTGTCGAGGCCGTTAAGCGAACGAGCAGGGTAGTACAAAAAAATTCACAAATATGCTTTAGATTGCGAATTCTACGAAGTTCATAAATAAGATGTTATAGTTTATAGTAAATACATGTAATAATTAAAAAACATTAACATACCCAGAAATCTTTTTTCACTTTAGGAGGGATTTAAATGAGGCGTGTAAATACACCCAGATTAAATGATAGAATTCTTACTTTCGAAGAGTGCTTTGAAGCAAGGAAAATGGAAACTGCATGGAAAAAATATGTAAAGGAAGGCATGAGAGGGCAAGCTTTACTTGATTTACATGATTATTTTGATTTTCACAGACATAAGACTCAAATTCTTAGAAGTATAAGTAATCAAATAAGTGAAGGTATGTATCGACCTAAATCATACTACGAAATTGTTGTAGAAAAAAAGTTAGGAGTGAGCAGACATCAGCTAATACCTTCTCCTGAGGATGCTGTAGTCCTACAATCAATCGTCGAAAGTATTTCACCTATTATTAGTAACGCACAACCATCGGATCGGGCTTATTATAGCAGAAGTCATGCAGCTCCAAAATCTGAAGCTGATATTGATGAAACCTTTCCGTATGCATGGTGGGAACTTTGGCCGAGATTTCAAGAGCAAATCTACGAGTTCACACGAACATTTGACTATGTGGTTATTACTGACATTTCTAATTACTTCGACAATATTATTTTTAGGCAGCTTAGAAATGTTTTAGCGAGTTACGGTAAAATTGAGGAAACATTATTAGACTTTCTTTTTTACATAGTAGAAGCTTTTGTTTGGCGGCCTGACTACTTACCATTGTCAGGTATGGGTTTACCACAATTAAATTATGATGCGCCAAGACTACTGGGGCATTCTTTTTTATTCGAAATAGATAAATATCTACATGAAAAAACAAATGGCAATTTTGTCAGATGGATGGATGACATTGATTTTGGTGTTGATCATATTCATGAAGCAAAAGAAATATTAAGAGGCCTCGATGAATTATTGCTGACCCGTGGTATACGACTTAATATGGGCAAAACTAAAGTGCTTAATATGGCTGAAGCAGAAAAATATTTTATACCAAACGAGAACAGGTATATCACAATAATGAGCAATAGAGTAAAACGTCTTATTGAAACGGGAAATTCAATTGATGATGAAAAAAGAAGAATTAGGAGAAGATTTAGAGACTTTAATAAAAAACAGAAGGTTGGACGTTGGGATAAAATCTTAGGTAGATACTTCTCATTATCATCAATCACCAATGATAATTTTTTGCAAAAACTTGTGCCTGATCTGTTATGTAATCAGCCAGGATTAAGAAATCAAATATTTAGATATTATAAGAGACTTGGTCCAGGTAAAAAAAGCTTTCAACATCTGTCGGAATTCTTAAGAAGCCAAGATTGCTTTGATGATCCATCTATTTTTGGAGTCGCTAAGGTCCTTGTTGATTGGAAGCTAACACCTGGTCATAGTATGAGAAGAGAATTTGTACATTTAGCTCAAAGCACTGCTGGAAAATCAGCAACTAATTTTATTGCAGGTCTTTGGATAATAGCCAAATACGGAAGTTCTCAAGAATTAGCCTCCTATATTAATAGATACTCAAACATATGGAAAAATTCAAGTTTTCTTTCACGTCAAGTTGCTGCAGTCTTACCAAGAATAAAAAGTATAGTTGGGCAATACGATATTTTTAAGAAGACAATAAGTGATTGTGGTCAATTAGATGCTTTAAGAGTATTAGATAATTTAAATGAACTTTGTTCGAATCAACCCTTAAGTAGCGCTGATAAACTTTTTATTTTGCATGGTCAAACTGATTACGAAGTCTATCCACTTTCAAAATACTTAATAGCGTATCAGATATTGAGTTTTGAAAATCTTGATCAAACATATCGTCAAGATTTAAGAAATGAGATAGTTGCCAGAATTAATGACCCAATATATAGAAGTGAATTAAACAAGATATTAATACAATGAGAAGAGGCCATAAGGTTAATCTGCTCCCTATAATATCCAGAATTATGCATAAACCCTCGGTTTGACAGGTGAATTTCGGAAGAGTAAAACCAGATACATTCGACTTCGTCGTATGTAGTGAATACAGAAATGTTATATTACATAATTTTACTATCTACGCCGTAGCGGACAATCCTGCACATCAAACTGCGAAAGAACAGCCGCCTCTTAGGATTAAGCCAGTGAGCATTTGTGAATGCGAGACGTTACTCATATGAGCATTTTGATAAGTCATTACGCCAACAGGAAACGTTAGTTTAAAGAAAACAGCGACAGTCTAGGATTTTATTTTCTTGTCCATGGCAGTCGCAGTTTCAATTTCAAGGATTAGTCTAAAACTAATAAGGAGACTGCCGGTACGGCAACTCGAAAATCCGAGTGGAATATAGAATTACTGAGTAGTGAAATTCGAAGAAGTCCAGAAAGAGAAGGAAGCTGCTGTACTTCAAGAGGCGCTTGAATACTGCTTAGTGAGGCAGAGGACTGTTGTTGCATGAAGCGGTCCTGGAGGTCTTTAGAATCGCTCTAGAAGCCTACAGGAGGTTTTGAGCGGAGTAAGAAGCAGCCCATTGAAGCTGCTTCTTATCTCAAATCAGAGTCGAGCATCTTAATCAGATTCCCAATTAATTTTGAGAGAGCCCTAATTTCATTTGTCGATCGTTTTTGAAGGGAAATACTAATCGATTCAATTAACTTGTCTTTTTCATTTTGCTCTACTGGAAAAGGGGCTTCCAGTAAATCACCAGGTTTAATCCCTAAAGCTAAACAGAACTTTTCAAGTGTATCTAAAGAAATGTTCTTTTCTCCTCTTTCAATCCCACCAATATAAGACTGCGGCTGTTGAACACGTTCCCCAAGTTGCTCCTGAGATAAACCTCTTTTTTTTCGATAGACTCTTACATTCGAACCTACATAAACGGCTAATTTAGGCAAGTGTTTATCACCTCTTTAAAAGATTAGGCAAATAAACACTAAAGTTGAATATACTTAAAGCATATATATTTCCATTTGTAATTAGATCTTAAAGGAACTATATTTATATACATGACCATTTTGTTGAGGAGATTTATACACCATGAATATGCTACCGAATCAAGTTGTTATTGAAAATGTACTCCAGTGCAAAATGCGCGGCCGAGTTGCCTATCAAAGTTATTTTCCGGCTTCTATCGGGGTGCAGCTAACTTATGTAAAGCCGTTTGATCTGCCCTCTGGAAAAGGATATCAGCGTCCAGTAGATTCCAAAAGATGCGACGACTTTGCATTGTATTTATCTAAAGGGCAAGATGCCCTATTTACTCCGATTTTGCTCAATGCAGCATCGCAGTGGGAGTTCGCCCCCTATGATAGTCAACGTCCTACATATGGGCGACTTCTTTGTAAAGGGAAGGCTTCATTAATGGATGGGCAACACCGGATGGGTGGAATCCAGAAGTATATCGGGGAGACTCAATCGGATCTCAATATTCCTTTCCTGGCATTTCATTCTTTGGATGAAGATGAAGAAATCAAGTTGTTTGATACAATTAATACAAAGGCTAAAGGGATTGGCCCATCCCTTAGTAAATTTTTGAGACGAGATTCTGATGATATAAGTTGGATTGCAACGGAACTAATGGTACGTAAAGAGAGCCCATTTTACAGCATCGGGACGATTATTGGTAAGCGGAGCAAAGGGCGACATGTGACGCTACAAAATCTATACCGAACTCTTCATTTGTTAACTGCTGACTACCGGATATCCAGTCTGTCAAAGGAAGAAAAACTCATTATTGCGTTAACCTATTACGAGGCAATCCAGAAGAGATTTTCAGATGAATGGTCGGATTATAAGGAATATCGATTGACGCATATTGTTTGTCTTGATGCACTTTCTATGGCTGGCCATGAAGTACTCCTCAAGTGCATGAAGGAAGGGAAAAAGCACGTTGATCTTTCAGCCATTCCAAAATATATTCAAAAGCTTTCTGTGGACTGGTCTGCGCAAGGAGCGTTGAGATATTTGAAAGGCATGAGTGGCTCCAGAACACTTGCCATTGATCTCAAAGAACAAATGCTTCCTCGATGAAAGGAAGCATTTGTTCTTTGTCACTCAAGGATTGTGGTTACTAAGGAACCAACGCAATTTCCTTTTTGATTTCAATTGTTTTAATAAACTTATTTGTTTTTTTACTTTGATCATATAGCACAAGCGGTAAATCGGCTTTTGGCATCCAAACTCTTCCTAATTCAACAGCAGTAGAAGCGGCTGTTACTGGAAAAACATGAATACAATTATCTTGTCCATGAGTCAGTTTAATTTGATCAAATAACCCTCTCAGCGTTTGCCGGAACAACATAAGCTGTTCTTTTGTCTTTATGAAGTCATTGTTGGGTATAGTCATTGTCACTGTCCAAATAGATGTTTCTTCGCCCAGAATTTCAATGATCCTGGAGGGCTCAATAGAACCACTTAAAGACAAGTTTAACGCAACAGTCGGGTATATTTTTTGCGGTGGATATATATTGAAATCAAGTAAAGTATCATCGGCCACCCAGCCCCACCTTTGTTCAGGTTCCCTTTGAAGTTGGTAAACATCCATAGGAAATATATCCGATAACATAGTTCCCAAGAAGGTTAACAAAGGCTGAGGAGCGAGTGCGAAAAGTGAGGCATGTTTGTATTTTCCGGAACTTAGATGAGGCATGAGTTGCAACTTTACTTGCCGCTTGAGATTCTCATGTTCCATTTTCCAAAAGTCCTCTTCGTAATCGTAAAATGAACTGTTCTTCCAACTCAATTCAATAGCCCTCGATTCAGCCGGATAGCGATGTGGAAATAGCGCAGGAACTACCTGTTCAAAGGAAATAGGATAATTGTGCTCACCAATATTGGAACCGTATAGCACCACCAAGCTTTGCTGTTCGGGTTGTATACTTGTAACCAGTTCTATGCGTTCTTCATGTTCTTTTTTCATTTTTTGAAGGAGCGAGGTAGGGTGGCCGGCGACATCCGTCACGTCAATCATTCGATGATGTGCATCGCATAATAGCATTAAGTTTTCAATCGCTTTTGCTAATTTTGGCGAAAGTTCTTCATCCCCTCTCGGTCCATTCGGACTATCTGCAATGATATGCGCGACGTAAGAACGGTTCATCAGCTTTTTTGTTGTGAGGTCAATATGCAGGGGCTCATTGCAGCCTCTGTATTGGCAACGGCCGGCTGTTTTTCCCCAAAGCATATGAATGATATGTGGAGGAACTGAGGTTTTAGACATGAAATCTTCGCTCCTTAATATGGTTTTTGTAAAATAGATGACAATCAATTAAATCAGATTGAAATTCTTCTGGAGTTTGATACCCTTGTATTTCCAAGAGAGAAGAACCGTGGCAGCTTCTTAATTTATTGCCACTTCCACATGGGCATGGTATGTGTCCGCGGTATTTTCGAAAAGCCAAGATTTTCAAAAAATTTAGAACTGCTACTGGTTGGCTGGTTTCAAATAGCCCCATGTAATAATTCATGAGGCCACTTCCACCATGTGAGAGTTCTCCGTACGGCAAATTTCCTTGATGAGTTATTTTAAAGGAGAAGGTGTATAAATAAGGAATTAGAAGTGAGTTAACAAACCCCAATAAGGTGGGATTGTTTGCAAATGTCATCTTCACTGCAAGTGGTGCTCCAAGACAAAAACTTCCGTCTACGAAAGTGTGAAATGATTGAGGAATCCGTTCCCCCAGATCTCTTGCAACGGGAGGAACAGATGGGTAAGTTTCGGGTATCTCAATTTCGATATGAAATATATCTTCGATGGATTCATGTCCAGAGTATTGGGCTCGAAAATGTATATTCCCTCGAATAAAGAACTTATTTTCTTCAGGGGTCAGTATAAGATCCGGAAAATCATCGGACAGCTCGTAAAAATGTTCCCATATCAGAGAGCTTTCCATTATAGAGAGCCCCATGGCCGATTTGGATTAGATAACTGAACGGTTGGAACAACAATAGACGCAGGTGCCGTGGCAAACCCCAAAGATTTTGCCGCTGTATTGGAAATTTGACCAAGCGTGGATTCGAAGGACTTGACGACTTTCCCAATATCGTTTGTTCCTGTAATTTGAATAAGATCTTTCTTGACCCATTGTGTCCACTGAAAAAAGAGCATGGCTTTGCGGTGATCATTTTCATGCCAGCGATCTGCAAAGTTTTCTTCTGGATTTACAGGATTTAAGATTGACCAAGTTCCATCATCATTTCGTGAGATTAGGTCTTGTTGCATAAGAGAAATATTTTGTTTGTAGCTAGGCTGTAAGAGTCCACCAAGCGCATCTAATTGATCTACAATATTAGATAGTGCAGCATAGACGTTGTTTTCGCCATTGTAAAGTTGGGCAGCAAGAGTGGTAATAATCATGGAGATGGGTTTATCAAAAGGAAACTTGTGGTTGATAAAACGAACATCACGATGCCGTTTCAGGATTTGAATAGCTCGTTGCAAGGGGGTCTTGATGAGGGCATCAGGAACTTCTTCAATGCGTGCATAAATGTCCTGATTGTTTTCGAAGATACTGCGTTGTTGGGTTGACTTCACTTGCTCAAACGCAGTTTTATTTGTGTCGCTGAACCACTGAGCATATCCGCTTGGATTGCTGGAACACCATTTGTAGGTCCGATCCTCATTTTTGTGGGTAATCGCAATCGCTGTTTGTTTATATTCCGGACGGGCTGGGGGATTGGTCGCCGAGAACTCTTCAGGTACGGCGGGCAGAACATCTAAATGAAATCCTACCCCGTCCTCTTCTGCGTACAGTAAAGTCCAGCATCGTCTTCCTTCCTCATCGAGCATTTTAAGATATTTTTTATTCTCCATAATTTGGTGTCCGATTGCCTGCTTAATTACTTGAGGTGTGGTGTCTGACTTTCTAATCTGGGCTTCACACACTAAATCAATATCGTATTCCGCATCCTTTCCACCGCGGATCGGTCGAATTACCGTTCCAAATCTGAAGGATCCCTGAGGATAAAAATTAATCTCCTCAATGCCCTCTATTTGGCCTTCAGCAATCCAACTGCTTACAGCCGTATACCGTTCAACAGCTTGTTTGTATTTGGAAGGTGAAAGGTCTAGTCTAGATGCAATTTCGTCTAATAGCGCTGATACGTTTAACAATAAATGAGAGTTCATAGGATCATCCTTCTTTTAAAATTTTTTTGGAAAATAGAAGGATATACATCGCTGATGACGTATCTTATATAATATAGTTATGGAGCTATACATATATCTTGAGTTGTGATCCCCACGATCACAACTCAAACCTTCTTTTTCGGGTTTGAATGAAAGTTAGGCCGACTTTGATATGATAGGTCCCCAATGAGTTATCTTTTTATATAATTCCTCCTTTCATAAAGGTTGTTAGCACTTGCGTTCCTTGAGTGCCAACTATATCCATTATACCCATTTGGTGCTCCACATTTCAATAGATTTTGAGATCGTTTGTTCTGATTTTTTTTGAATTGGAATATGTATAACAATAATAGTCATGAAACTGGAAACCGAGAAAAACAACAGCGACCAACTTGGGGAAGTATCCTAAGTTAGTCGCTGTTTTCTTTCTTTATGCTACTTTATCAACGCCAAGGAATTAAGTAAGATCAAGTAGATAATTGCCAGAAGAAAAAATGAAGCAAATTGAGAAAATAAAGTTGTAGGATGTTGTGTCAGATAAAGTAGCAACTGTGCATACTCTTGGTGTTGAAAATGCATTTTGGCAGTCAAATGAATCTCTAGCGTCAGGGTTACTATTTTTTTTCACAGAACCGTAGCGGTGACACCTAAAACTTTTGAACTAATTCATATCCATTCTTACCTCGCTGAAGCTTTGGTGAATTAAAATAATGTTGATTCACAGCCGCACAGAACTCTAACTTAGTAGACGCTTTGAAAGCAGTCACTAAGCTACACGGTTTTAAGCTGGGGTAGGAGCATTAATAGAGAATTGTAACCAATTTTATAAGGAGTGGGAGCGATTTGAGTCTACTACTTTATTATTCAGTCTAACACTCTATTTTTTCATAATAATGGAAGCGCCTTCTCGCAATGTGGCCTCTCTTCTCATCTATAAAACAAACGAACAGCGGCAAATGAAGATATCAATTCTTCTTTGCCGCTGTTCGTTTAAGTTTGAAGGTCTGGGAAAAGATTATATCTCGTCTTATTTAGTAAAGATGCTCTTATATGTGTATCAGAGATAAGTCCTGTTGCCGAGCCTTCAAATATCCACAAGTATTGTCGCTTTTCTCGTTCGCTCCAAGCATCTATAAATGATGGATTATAGACGGTGTTTTCCGAATAGACGGGTATCATATTATTGAGAACCTGTAATTGTGCAATTTTGGAAAGGGAAAGCAACTGATACTTGAACCCTTGATATGTTGGTGCATCTTCTCTAAGCCAACTGAATAATACATACAACTTATCGTCTTGTGGAAATAAATTCAACAAAAGGATTTTCATGATTATCGCTGGATCATCAATTGGATTCACTTGATTTCCTTCAATATCGTATTCAAGAAAGAAACCGGAACATAATGCGATATTAGCCTGTCCGTCAAATGACAATTCAACGGTTTCAATTATGTCATAATTATTGGTAAGGAGTGCATCATCCAGGATTGCTTTATGTCGTGTAATATCGTTCAATCCGAGTTCGTATCCTTCCCCGCGTTCTAAGTGTTGGTTACTCTTTAGTAAACTTGGTTTGACATCAGCGAGTTTCTTATAGACATTTTGAGCCTCAAGTTTTTTGTGGTATTCAAAAGAAAAGGCCCGATAAGCAAACATGAATTTCTGTTGATCCGTTCCGTTGTAGCTTACAGTTTCAATTGGCAAGAACAGGTTGGTGTCATGTGTACCACAGAAGCCGGTAAATGTTGTTGCAGCTGCTCGTCCGACACGTTTAAAGATGTACTGCAGTCTTGTTTTGTTTCCTATAGATTTTACCATGTACACTACACCATTATCACTAATGTGGCTTAAGATTCTATTATTTTGGATCGCATGAGCTTTGATTATCTTGCCGGAACACTCCGCTTGATTGGGATGGATACAATGTTTTATTCGTGCTTCATTCATTCTCTTGTTCATTGCTGATTCTAAGGGGATTTGTGGATCAAGAATCGGTGTATCCTTCATTGTTCCATGGCAATTTTTATATTTCTGTCCGGATTTACAGGGGCAAGGTTCGTTTCTGCCGATTTTTTTACTCATCTGACAACCTCCTTTACAGTTGCACTTTTAGGGTCAACATGAATATTACTATAGTGAGTAGATTATTTACTTGAAATGAACATCAATTTTTGTGTGCCTAAACTCCGTCAGTCGCAAAGTCGTTCGAAACGCTCGGCAAATTTGGAATCACTAGCTGTTGCAACAGTCTATTATTTCTGGTTTAAATAGGAGAGAAAAGAACAATTAGAAGAGCAGACGTGGTATTGAACTAACTTCATGGAGATTTTATTTATTGTAGAACTCAGGTGCATGAATCATTTCAATTCTTTCAGAATCAATTTCACAGCTAACTAATCTTTCTAACATTGGTTGCAACTCGTATTTATTGAAATAATATACCTTCCATTTCGCATTTCCCTTTGTAAGAGTATCAATACTTTGGAAATAAGGAATATCAACGCCTGCAAGAGAGTGACCCAAGATAATAATTTCATCGATCTCTTTTTCCATCAAACGGCGCAGTTTATACATATATAAATTTATATCTTTAAAGGTTTGGTTGTAATATTGTTCCACAACCCTGCAAATACTAATTCCTTTTTCATCAAATACCCGTTCTGCTTCCTCGCGTTTTTCCTGGATATCATTAATTCTCATTTTATTACCATGCCCTAATACAGGTTCATCATCATGTTGTCGTAAAGATCCGTGGATATGTATTATTTTATGGTTGCTCACCTTGTAAACCGTTTCTAATACAGCTGTGTAGTTGAATGTTATATACATTGTAAGCGTGTTGATTTCCCAAAAAAAGGGACAAGAAAGGCCGCCATTTCGGGTAATGGTAAGTACGACCAAACCAAACCGAAATGAGGCGACCTCATGAATAATAATACCCCATTCCTGGCCGTGTTCAAACAAGTATTAACTCCGGAAGAAGTCGAAATGGTGACTGGGCAAACCAAGAACTACGAGGATACAGGAATCAAAATGACTGTCGGTGTGTTGTTCGACTACTTTATCCAAGCCTGCTACCACAAATGGGATGGCTTTCGTCAAAGTGCTCGGGTGGGCTCGAACTACGATTTGCCCAAGGTTCATTACTCCACTCTTTCGGGCAAAGCCGGTGAAGTGCCTTACGATATCTTCAAGCGTTTGTTTCAAATGCTCGTCCAGAAATGTAACCGGCAAACCCGGCGGCACCTGAATCTGCCTAAAGATCTTCTGCTTATTGACTCTACGACGGTTACGGCGGCAAACTCCCGTATGTCTTGGGCTCCGTATAAAAAATTCAGAGGAGGTATCAAGCTGCATGTGGCCTTCTCGCATGGACAGCATTCACCCGTGAAGGTGGTCGAATCGATTGCCCGGCGCAATGACGCTCCATTTGGAGAAGTCTTGGCCGATAAGGACTACCTTCTAGTCCAGGATCGGGCATATGGAAAAATCGGTCGATTGGATCAATATGTGCAGCAAGGTCAGTCCTTTGTGATTCGTTTGAAAGACAATCTCCACTTGGTGTTGCCGCGAAAACGTCAGCGACCGGCAGAGGGAGACAGCAAAATTGTACGCGATATCACCTGTTATATCGGTCAAGGGAAACACCGATCCGCCCAGCGCCACCGCGTCGTTGAATTTGAAAATGACCGGGGCGAAGTCGTACGGGTCGTCACTGATTTGAGAAAAGAGTCCGCTCACGTGATTGCTGAAATTTACAAAGCACGCTGGGAGATTGAAGTCTTTTTCCGCTGGGTGAAACAGCATTTGAATGTCCCTTGTCTGTTTGGAACCACCGAAAATGCAGTGTATAGCCAATTGTTTGTGGCCCTTACCGCGTATGTGCTTCTGAAATACATTTTTGATGAAATTCATCCGAAGGTACCGGTCTTTGCTAAGCTGACTCTATGGGAATTTATGCAGTACTGGCGTATATTTAATCTTCCGCTGGAGTGGCAGGTTCAGCTTAATCAGCTCAGGCGTAAAGAACATTTAGGTGTTTTTGTCATCCCATAATATGGGTAATCAACACGCCTGTATACATTGCGTCATTGTCTTTTTCAATAAAAGTAGTTCTAGGTTGAACATCTCTGATTCGAATAGTTCTTACCCACCGCTTTAAATGTGTCGCTAACTGATCAATGTATTGATATTGGTTTGTAAAGTAGTCATGCAAGGTGTCTTCAATGCCCACATCACCGCTTTCCAAACCCATCTCTATATTGACAGCATTGTCAATTATGTCATCCTGGTCAATGTTAGCAAGGTTTGTCTCAAGTTCATTCCAAAGCATTTCCTGCTTTGCGTTTATATCATTTCTTGGATAAATGTAGTAATGCTCCTCAAATGAATGAAGGAAATGAGGTTCTACATTCTCTAAATAAGTTCTGAAATCCCAATAATTTGTGGGTAATCCATGTCCTCTGTCAAACCCATTTCCCAATATAAAAAGCTTCACTTATATTCACCCTCACATCGATTTCCTTATGATAATTAAGTAAATTCAAAGTTGATTATAACATGATTCGAAGGGTGAATTCTTCATCTCACCTGTTAAAAGATACTCCTAAGGATTTGCTGCTGAGTTGCCTACCGCCGATCCCTACAAAATTGCAAAAGTTATACAGCAACGATGCTGAATATAAAATATCCAGTGAATTAAATATGTACAATTTAATTATGCACACTATTTTGCTGATACCATCGATCCCAGCCCGGTGGTGACCGGGATACGCCATGAGATGAAGTCCGTCGGCCACGGGAAGGCGCTGCGCTGGAATCTGTATACCCGGCTGCCAGAGATTGAGGTGGTGCTGCTGGAGCTGGTGATTGAGGTCTGCCGGCGGGCGCGGAAGTACCGATACATGGGAGCTGTGGTGTCCGTTGCGGTAGTGGAGACAGACGGCAACACCTCGAATGCCTACAGCCGGCAGACGACACTGCCGGAGCCTTCGTCGTTAACCCATGAGGTGGCAGCGGCTGCCTACCGTCTATTCGTAGATCATTGGAGCGGCTTGCCGATTAGCCGGTTGGCTATCTCTATATCCCAGCTCACGGATGACAGCGTGATGCAGCTGACCTTGTTCGACGACCGGATACGAAGCAGTAGCAGAGAACGGGCTATTGATCAGATCAAGAACCGGTACGGAAGCGGGGCGCTGATCCGCGCGTCTTCTTTGCTGGAGTCTGGGGTTGCTCTGGAACGGGCGCAGCAGATTGGGGGGCACTATAAATGAGCAAGCTAGACGGAAACGAGCGGTGGAAATCCAAAATGTTAATGACAGAGCATGTCCAGCAGTATGAGCAGAAGCAGGGGACAGAGGGCAGGAAAATGATTACGGTAGAGGAGCGGACAATGGTGCGTGACCTCATTCTGCTTCCTTACCTCGATACGATGGTCAGCAAAAGTCTGAAGGAGCTTGAGCTGTCCAATAGTATTCTTAAGCGGGCTTTCATGCTCGCCGGCCAGGCGATTCAGCAGCGTATTATGCAGGATACCTACCAGCTCCAGAAGGAGCTGAAGCAGCATAATATCCGGGTGCTGGCCGATGAGCAGGAGGAGTTCCTTGTGTATTACAAAATCTTTTGCCGGGGCTATCAGGAACGCTTCGGACTTACCCGGGATGTGATGCGCACCGAGATCAGCCTGCGGCTGACCAGGTACACGGCGGAGCTTGGAGCCGGTCTGAAAAACCAGCATTTGAGCAGTTAGTATCAGCTACAGTGCTTTGGTGAAGAAAATCTCTAGCGGCTCATTATCCGGCAGCAGGCAGCCTGAGTCCCGGTAGCCCAGTTTCCGGTAGAAATGCTGTGCCTCTTCACTCGCCATCGAGGAGGTCATAACCTGCTTATGGCCCATGGCATGCATCGCTTGCTCCCAGTGCTGCACCGCCTGTCTGCCGAAGCCTGCGCCGCGATAAGGCTCATCAATCCACAGCAGATTCATGAAGGGGATCTGGTCCCAGAAATACCCGTACCGCAGCCAGCCAATGTCCAGGCTACCCTCGCTCAGAATGTAAATCTCCTGCTGGTTTATTTTAGAGAGAAGAAGTGAGTTCAGGATATGGCGGTCACGGCTTGCGAGATAATCATAATCGGCTTCAGTTGCGGTTCTGATGTTCATAGGGCGATTCTCCTGTCATTGTATAGTGTGTGAAGAACGATTGTCCTTACAAAAGTCTACCACCTCTGGTTGTCTGGTTCGGTGTAACAAACAGCTATAAACAAACAAGCCCCTTCCCGGGGCTTGTCTTTGATTGGCCCGAATGTATGCCAAAAACAGCATACATTGTGCCGGTGCGCAGGCACATGGCCCAAATGTATGCCAAAAACAGCATACATTCTGCTGGTGCGCAGGCGCATGGCCCGAATGTATGCCAAAAATAGCATACATTGTGCTGGTGCGCAGGCGCATGGCTCGAATGTATGCCAAAAACAGCATACATTGTGGTGGTGCGCAGGCGCATGGCCCGAATGTATGCCAAAAACAGCATACATTGTGGTGGTGCGCAGGTAATCAGGCTTCGCCGCCAGCTTGTCCACTATACAGTATGCGGTATCCTAGCGGCTCCAGCGTCATGCGGATTTTCTCCCCATCCTGCTCCACAGGCTCGCCGCTCAAGGCATCCTGCCAAGTGCCCTCACCCAGGGATTGCGTAAGCGTCAGCGGTTCAGCGGAATTATTCATCCAGACTGTGAAGCGGGTGTGCTCATTCCAGCGTTCATACACTAGGGCCCGGCTGCCCGGATCACTCCGCAGGAAGCGGAACTGGCCGGTGCGCAGCACCTCGTGCTCTTTGCGCAGGGCAATGAGGCTCTGATAAAAGCGCAGCAGCTCACGGTCCTGCCGGTCCTCTTCCCAGATCATACATTTGCGGCAGTCCGGGTCGTCTCCGCCGGTAATCCCGATCTCATCTCCATAGAAAATACACGGCGTACCGGTGAATGTGAACAGGAAGGTGATGGCCAGCTTCAGCCGCCCCTTGTCTCCGCCCAGCCGGGTGAGCACTCTCGGGGTATCATGGCTTGCCAGAAGATTGAACAGCACCTCATTCGCCTGCCGGGGATAACGCATGAGCAGCCCGTAGATTTGAGCAGCGAAGGTTCCGGGATCAACCTCCTCGTCGGTCCCGAAGAACTTCAGCAGCCGGTCAGAGAAGGGATAGTTCATTACCGAATCGAACTGGTCGCCCTGCAGCCAGCTGAGGGAGTCGCTCCACACCTCGCCGATGATGAACGCTTCCGGGTTAATTTCTTTGACCGCCTTGCGGAAATCCCGCCAGAATACATGGTCCACCTCATTGGCTACATCCAGCCGCCAGCCGTCGATGTGTACCTCCTTGAGCCAGAATTTGGTGATATCCAGCAGATAATCTCTGGCTTCCGGATGGGCAGTGTTGAGCTTGGGCATTCCGCTGAAGAAGCCGAAGGTATCATAGTTGGCCTTGCCGTCCAGCACCTGAACGGGATAATCATGGACATGGAACCAGCCTGCGTATTTGGAATCCGCTCCATGCTCCAGCACATCCTTGAACGGTGCGAACTCGGAGCTGGTATGATTGAAGACGGCATCGAGGACCACCTTAAGCCCTTTGGAATGGGCGAGATCAACCAGTTGCTTGAGCTTATCAAGATCCCCGAAGCTGGCGTCAATCGTTCCGTAGTCAACGGTGTCATATTTATGGTTGCTGGGAGCCTTGAAGATCGGGGTCAGATACAGCGCCGTTACGCCAAGCTCGGCAATATAATCCAGATGGTCAATCATCCCCTGCAAGTCTCCGCCAAAATAGCTGTCGTGGGTGGGCGGTGCCCCCCATTCGAGCGTCCCTTCGGGGTCATTCGCCCGATCTCCGTTAGCGAACCGGTCCGGCATAATCTGATAGAAGACCGCAGATTTCGCCCATTCGGGAACCTGGAGCAGGTCGGCCTCATGAAGGTAAGGCATTTCGTAGTAGCCTCCGGCAGGCTCGGGCAGTCCGTCTGTAAAGAAGCCGGATTCTAGCATCCATACGGTTTCCTGATCGGTTTCCAGCCGGAAGCCGTAGGAGAAGCGTTTGAACTCAGGGAAGATTTCTGCTTCCCAGTAATCGAAGAAGCTGTCGGTAGCCACCTTGCGCATGCTCAGCTCCTGATGATGCTGCTCCCAGTCGTATTTATCGCCGATCAGGGCAAATACCCGGTCTACATTGTTTTTTTTGCTGCGGATTCTTAAGTGGTAGGTGTCCTTGTTATAGGCATACGCCCATCGCCCCTGCGTTGAATGATAGAGACATTCCAGCTCGATGGAGGCGCCGGATGCGCTTAAGGACACTGCTTGTCTGCTGGGAGCCATATGAAATTCCTCCTGGGATACGTATTGTGGATGGATATTATGAGGTATGAGCTTTAGTTAATACCCTGGGACCGGAGGTTTCAAACAGCAGATATTTCACCAGGCAGCAGTCAAAATAGGGTGCCCTGCACCGGCTCCGGCCCGGCTCTGCGGATCAGCTCCGGGTAGTCACTCCGAGCATTGCCTACGGCTGGGGAGACGGGATAAGCCATCATCTGTTCCGCATCGTAAGGCCGCAGCAGCTTCATCAGGCCGGGAATATTCCGGTTGCTGCGCTCCAGCCACTGCGCTTCCCCGTCTGCATCCAGAATGACCGGCATCCGGTCATGGATGTCTTTCATGAGAGTGTTCGGAGCGGTGGTGATGATCGTGCAGGTGGAGAT
Source organism: Paenibacillus sp. FSL M7-0896 (assembly GCF_037975415.1). NCBI lineage: Bacteria > Bacillati > Bacillota > Bacilli > Caryophanales > Paenibacillaceae > Paenibacillus > Paenibacillus sp. FSL M7-0896. The sequence goes on along the minus strand of NZ_CP150250.1, from coordinate 5,520,104 downwards.
TCTGCCGCCGTCCGGACTGGTCCAGATATCATACAGTGCAGCCATGGAGAACAGCTTACCGTCCCGCATCGTGATCCGCATCGGCTGCTTGCCGCCTTCCAGGGTCTTCCAGTCATAGAAGCCGTCTGCGGGAATTACACAGCGGCGGGAGGCCACCAGCCCTTTGAATGAAGCCTTCTCCAGCAGCGTCTCACTGCGTGCATTGATTAGCTTGGCAGCGTTCTTGTCCTCCTTGGACCAGGAAGGGAGCAGCCCCCAGCGGAGTTCTCCGAGCTTATTCTGTGTGCCGTCATGAATAACCGCAGCAATATGCTGCATCGGAGCCGCGTTATACCTTGGCGCATATTGGATGAGCGGATGCTCCCGGATGAAATACTTGGCGATCAGCTCCTCCAGCGTTACCGTAATCGTATATCTTCCGCACATTTTATCTATGCCTCCCTGGGTAGTTAACGGTTTACAGACCGAACAGCTTGTCTTAGCATTATATTAGAATTATATAAGATGAGACTGAAGATTGCGAAGGGGGACGGCAGCACATGATTATCGTAAGCTCCTGCCTGGCAGGAATGAAGGTCAGATATAATGGAACCGATTGTCTGGAGCAGGGCATCCGGCAATTGCTGGACAGCCGGCAGGCGGTTGCAGTATGCCCCGAGCTGCTGGGCGGCTTCTCTACCCCGAGAGAACCGGCAGAGATTATAGGCGGCAGCGGCAGAGATGTGCTGGAGGGGCAGGCCCGGGTGGTTGACAGAACAGGGAATGATGTAACCGCAATGTATATAGAAGGCGCGCATGCCGCGCTGGAGCAGGCACGCAGCTTAGCTGCCACGCTTGTTGTCCTTAAGGAGAACAGCCCTTCCTGCGGCAGCTCAAGGATCTATAACGGAGAATTTGCGGGCGGGAAAATCCCCGGAGAAGGGGTGACCACAGCCCTCTTGCGGCTGCATGGTATTGAAGTGATCTCCGAGGAGCAGCTTGCCGCGCGGTTGCCGGAATTAGAGGGCTGATCGGGAGCGCCAACCATGGACAAATGTTACAATATTGTGTTTATTAACAGGTGGTAAAACAGGCAGTTCAGCAGTATAATCTAGTAGTCCTGTAAGTGGAAACGGCATTGCCGTCCTTTCAAGGACGGTACCGTTTCAGCGAGAAATAGAAGGATAAATTATCGTGTGAAACAAATAAATTCTTATATTTTAAGAAAATCCTGAATTTCAAGAAGTGGAGAATTTCGTTATGAAACCCATCTATTTGGACCACGCCGCCTCAACACCGGTTCATCCGGAGGTGGCAGCGGTTATGTATCATATGCTGTTGAACGAGTACGGCAATGCGTCCAGTGTGCACCAGTTCGGACGGTCTGCCAAGAGAATTATAAATGGGGCGCGCGATAGAATCGCGGGCTTTTTGGGCTGTTCCCCTGAGGAGTGGGTGTTCACAAGCGGAGGCACGGAGAGCGATAATCTCGCCCTGTTCGGGGCGGCCTATGCTTCTGCTTCCAAGGGTAGACATATCATTACTACAGCGGTTGAGCATCATGCAGTGCTGCATACCTGCGCGGAACTGGAAGGGCAGGGCTTCGAGGTCACCTATCTTCCTGTCGATTCTACCGGCCGTGTCTCTTTGGAGGATGTAGAATCGGCTCTGCGCGAGGATACAGTACTGATTAGCATAATGTATGTGAATAATGAAGTGGGAACTGTACAGCCTATAGAAGAGATTGGCAGATTAGCGGCCGAACGGGGTGTGCTTGTGCATGTAGATGCTGTACAAGCTCTGGGAACGCTGCCCCTGGTGCTCCGCGATCTGCCGGTAGACTATATGAGCTTCTCGGCCCACAAGATCGGAGGTCCTCAGGGGATTGGAGGCTTGTACGTCCGGCGGGGGGCGCCGCTAATGCCAAGACAGCATGGCGGACTTCAGGAGCGCGGCCGGCGGGCGGGCACGGAGAGTCTGGCTCATACCGCCGGGTTCGCCAGAGCCGTTGAACTGGTTGTACAAGGGCTGCCGGGTCATCATGAGCAGGCTCTGGAGCTCCGCAGAACACTGCTGAAAGAGCTGGACAAGCAGGTCGGAGCAGAGAGATATGTCGTCAACGGAAATGAACAGCATACGGTGCCTGGAATTCTGAATATCAGCTTCCCCGGGGCCAAGACAGATGTGCTGCTGATGAACCTGGACATGGAACGGATTGCGGCAGCCAGCGGCTCAGCCTGTACATCAGGATCTCTGGAAATCTCGCATGTTCTGCAGGCGATGAAGCTTCCGGAAGAACTTTTGAACTCTGCGATTCGCTTTAGTACAGGTTTGGGTAATACTAATGAAGAAATGCAGGTTGTGGCCCAGAAAGTTGGAACCGTTTTGAACCGGCTGCGTACAAAAGACTAGGTTTTCGTGCAGTCTGGCAGACGTTCGGGAGGTCTTTGGCCCATGGGACCCGTATGCAATACTTAAGGTGAGGGGACTTTGGATACCATGAAGCTTCAAGATATGATTGGCCTCACTGTATATGAAGTTGAAGAAGGTACGGAAGTCGGTGAAATAATCGACATTGGACTGGATTCAAACTGGAATATTACGGGTATTGAACTGGAAAGTAAATCTTTTTTTGGAAGGCTTGTGAAAGTTGTGGCATGGGATAATATTGCCGCTTATGGCGAAGATGCTGTCATGATCCGCAATAAAGAGTCGATTGTTAAGGTTGACGCTGACCATATATCCTACACTTTCCTCTTGGGAAAGAACAAATTGAAGGACAGGCAGGTGCTTACAGCATCGGGAACGGTGCTTGGGCGAATATCGGATGTTTATTTTGACCAAAAGTTGGGAAACACAATAGTAGCGCTGGAAATCAGTGACGGGCTTGTAACTGATTTGATCGAAGGCCGCAAATGGCTGCCTTGTTCTGAAGAGATGACTATCGGAGAGGATTCTGTACTGGTTCCCGCGATGAGTGAAGAACGGCTCCAAAATGCCATTAATATTGTTAACGGATAGGTGGAATGTATTATATGAAGTGTCCAAACTGCAACTCCAAGGATATCGGCAAGATCGGCTCCCACCAGTTCTATTGCTGGGGCTGTTTCATCGAACTAACGGTCAACGGCGAGAAAATGTCGGTGTATCAGGTTGAAGAGGATGGCACGCTCAGCTCGCTTGACGATCTGTTCTCGGGTGAAGAGGTTGCACAGGATTTCCCGCAAATCCACGCCTCCTCTTGAGCATTGCCTGATTCATAACCGGCTAACAGTTACATAGATTCGCCGTGCCCAAATACCGGGCGGCTCTTGAAGCCGCCTGGTATTTGGGCTTTTTTGAAATATAAGAATTTATATGTTTTACGCTATAAACTATCCTTCTATTTCTCGCTGAAACGGTGTGAATAAGGAGGCGAAGTTGAATTTATGTGAAAAAAAGAACATACTGAGCGGGCGAACGGATGTGTGGGCCGGATGTATGTAGAAAACCGACTACAAAGGGCAGGTGTGGGGTGTGCGGGCGAAATGTAATCGAAAAACCGATTACATTTCGCCAAGTGAGGTCGTGCGAGCTGGATGTAATCGAAAAACCGATTACATTTCGCCAAGTGAGGTCGTGCGGGCTGAATGTAATCGAAAAACCGATTACATTTCGCCAAGTGAGGTCGTGCGGGCTGGATGTAATCGAAAAACCGATTACATTTCGCCAAGTGAGGTCGTGCGGGCTGGATGTAATCGAAAAACCGATTACATTGGACTGGCGCGAGCGGCGTTTACAGGGAGCTCCGGACAAAGTTGCATCTTTGTTATAAGGGCTAAGGAATTGGTATGTCGTCTCCGGGACACGGACCCTATACTGAAATCGACTGGCACGGGGCCAGAATTCAACAAGGTTCTACACGAGGGGGAATGTTCAGATGTACCGCAAAGGAATATCGAAGCTTCTGATTGCCGGATTGCTGCTGTCAGGAATTCAGCTTCCGGGAACTACAGGAATAGCGCAGGCAGATAACGGGAAAGACGCAGACAGGCTGTCTGCAAGTACAGGACAGGCAGATGCAGCCCGGGCGGCAGGGTTCACCGATATGAAGCAGCACTGGGCGTCGGCTGCAGTGAACAGGCTGTCAGCCGCAGGAATTCTGCAAGGGGACGAGGCAGGACAGTTCAGACCGGGACAAGCGGTCTCACGGGCAGAGATGGCCGCCATCATCAGCCGCGTGTTCCGTTATTCGGATTCGGGCAGCACTGTATTCAGTGATGTAAGCGCTTCTTCCTGGTATGGCAAGGATGTAAGCCGCGTGAATGCCGCAGGCGTTATTCAAGGCTACGCGGACGGCCGGTTCCAGCCGGGATCGGCGGTCACCCGCCAGGAAGCTGTAACCATGCTGAGCCGGGCATTCACGCTGGAGGCGGGCTCCCCGGGTGCGCTGGCTGCACAGTCAGATGCGGCAGTGGTCAGCGGCTATGCCCGGGAAGCCGTGAGTGCGATGCTGGACGCCGGTTACCTGCGCGGCGATGCGGACGGCAAGCTGAATCCCAAGGCGCAGATGACCCGGGCCGAGCTGGCCGAGCTGCTGAGCCGGATGGTCGGGTGGATCAGCTCAGGCGAGGGAAGCCAGAAGCTTGGAGCCGTGTCCGGCAATGTGATTGTCAACCGGGCGAATGTGCAGCTCGAAGGCGGCCCGGTCAGCGGCAATCTCTACGTCACAGCCGGAGCAGGGGAAGGGGAAGTCTCGTTCTCGGGCATTAAGGTGCAGGGAACGGCACATATCTCAGGAGGCGGTGACCATTCGGTGGTGTTCCGCCAATCTACCCTGGGACAGATCAAGCTGAATAAGCTTACCACCCTGGTAAGGATGGTACTGGAGGATGGCAGCACCGCAGCGCGCATTGAATTGCTTAAGCCGGCGAAGGTGGAGATCGGAGCGGGCTCACGCGCAGAGACTGTGCTCATCGGCGCAGGCGCTGCAGGATCAGAGATCGTGAGCCGGGGGCAGATCGGCCGGCTTGAGAACCAGGCAGATCGTGTGCTGCTCAACGGCCAGGCATTCAAGTCCGGCGAGACGCTTCGGGACTTGTCCGGCACGGGAGCTACAGCGCAGGCAAGTGCCAAGGCTACCACTGCCCCGGCCCAAGCGGGCGGCGGAAGTGCAGGCGGTGTCACACCAGCGCCAAGCTCAACACCTTCACCAGCGACGCCGGTGCCGACAGCGGCGCCTGCTGCCACACCAACCCCAACGCCGGCCCCGACTCCGCCAACCCAGAACAATCCATGGGAGCTGGTGTGGAATGACGAATTCGACGGCCAGGCCATTGATGAGGGCAAATGGAATGTACAGGATACCGGCACGGTGTACAATAACGAGCTGGAATATTATCACCCGGACAACGCTTCGCTTACGACAGAGAGCGGGCAGAGCGTACTGGAGCTGGAGGCCCGGAAGCAGGCTTACGGCGGGAAGAATTATACTTCAGCCAAGCTGACCTCGAAGATGAAGGGCGACTGGACCTACGGCAAATTTACCGTGCGGGCCAAGCTGCCGGTTCAGCAGGGCATGTGGCCAGCCATCTGGATGATGCCGACCGATGACGAGACGCAGTATGGACCTTGGCCGGGAAGCGGCGAGATGGACATTATGGAATTGACGGGACCGGTTGCCGGCAAGGCAGAGGCGGATCTCTATCCAAGAACGGTCCATGGCTCGATTCACTACGACATTCCGCACGCATCCCAGACCAAAACCTATGTACTGCCGGAGGGCCAGACCTTCGCGGATGATTATCACGACTTCACGCTGGAATGGCTTCCGGGCCTGATCCGGTATTATGTGGACGATGAAATGTATTTTGAAACCAAAGACTGGGGAACGATGGCCAAAGGCCAGCCGGATTACTATACGTATCCTGCTCCGTTTGACCGGCCGTTCTATATGATTCTGAATCTGGCCGTGGGCGGCGACTGGCCGGGTGATCCGAAGGCCGACTTCAAGTCGGATAAGATGTATGTGGACTATGTAAGGGTCTACAAGTACAAGAACCTGGACCAATGGCCGGATGTAACAGGCAAGCGGCCGATCGATCCGGGGCACTCGGCCCCGCAGCGTCCTGCCCTGGCAGACGGGAATCAGATCTACAACGGGGACTTCAAGGGTACTGTAGCAGCCCAGGGTCAGCCGGAATATTGGGAATTAATTGAGAATGAAGGCGGGAGCGGAACAGCCTCCGTTATTGATGATCAGGATAAGGGCAAGGCGGTGAAGGTTGCCGTCCATGAGGCCGGCAAACAGAATTATTCCATTCAGCTTGCGCAGAAGCCGCTGCTGCTGGAGCGGGGCAAAGCCTATAAGGTAACCTTCGATGCCAAAGCGGATGCAGCCCGGCCGCTGATGAGCAAGCTGACCGAATTCGGCGGCGGATGGACGGCGTACTCCGGGGAGCGCAATTTCCAGCTTACACCGGACTGGCAGCCGTATGAGTACAGCTTCACGATGGCCAAGGCTTCGGACAATAATGCCCGCTTTGAATTCAATCTGGGTCTGAACAACATTTCCGCCTACTTCGCGAATGTAAGAGTGGTAGAGACAGAAGCACCGCCGGTAGTACGCACCCCGCTTGCTGACGGCAACCTGATCTATAACGGAGGCTTCGATCTGGGAGAAGCGCGGCTCGGATACTGGAGCTTTGCCGTTAGGCAGGGCTCGGAAGCAGCGGCGAAGGCTAGTGTAACCAATACACTTGCCCTGCCGATGATGAAGCGGGAATTCCGGGCGGACGTGCAGAAGGCCGGAGGATCGCCGGAGGATGTGACGCTGACCCAGGCAGGAATTCCTGTGTCGGCGGCAGCCGTCTACCAGCTTGCCTTCGATGCGAGATCGGCCGAGGCGCAGCCGCTTGGCATTAAGCTCGCAAGCAGCGGTGGACAGACGGTCTATCCTGACGGAACCACCTTCACGTTGACACCGGAGTGGAAGAGCTATACAGCAGAAATTGAGCTGTCCGGCGGGTCCGGCACGGAAGCTGCGTTATCGTTCCTTCTGGGCGCGGCTGCGGGACAGACCGAGCTTGACAATGTGCGTCTGGTACGGATGACCGATCCGCCAATGCTCACTAACTACCTGCATCTGCGCGGAGACCAGTTCTGGAGAGCCTCAGGAACCGGCCTGATTCCGAGCGGTGAAGGCGGCAAGGATATTACGGACATGGATAAGGGCGACTATGTGGAATACAAAGTGGTACTGCCACAGGCAGGCAGCATTGTTCCGGTAACCCGTGTATCCAGTGTGCGCGCGGATTCGGAGCTAACGCTGTCAGTACTGGATGCCGGCAAGCAGAAGGTGGTGACGGAATCTGTCTACAGCACGGCAGTAGGCGATACCGGAGGGCTTCAGTCCTACCGGGCGATCGTGGGAGCACCACTGGAGTTGCCTGCGGGAAGCTATTACATCCGTCTTGGCGGCAGCGGCTACAATCTGGCCTGGCTGGATCTGTCCCGCGAGCTGGTGGTGAACGGCAGCTTCAAGGACGCTTCCACCGACAACTGGACGCTATACAAGAAGGACTGGGATGACAATGACCCGGGGAAGAGCACTGTAATGAAGGCTGTGTATGGAGAACTGCAGGTTAGCCTCGGCGGAACTGGAACGGAGGCTTGGCATGCACAGGTGAAGCAAGCGGGCATCCCGGTAGAGCAGGGCAAGAAATATCTGCTGCGCTTCGATGCGGATGCTTCGGTAGGCCGGGATATTAAAGCGCTGGTTCAGCATGACGGGACTGATGATGGCAACTGGACTCCTTATCTGGAACAGGAAGTGAGACTCAGCGAAGCCGGGGGACATTATGAATATCTGTTCACTGCCCCGGCAACCGATCCTGCAGCCGTGCTCCAGTTCAGTCTGGGCAAGATCACCGAAGAGCTGGGAGCGCACACGGTCAACCTGAGCAATATCTCCTTGCTTCAGGTAAGCCCGGTGCTGGACGGTGAGGCTTACGGGGAGAATCTGATTCCGAATGGAGATTTCTCAGAGCCGCTTAAGGGCTGGAGCAGCTACTCCTCCGACAGCGGGGAGTTAGCCATTGACAATGTGGATGGAGCGCTGCAGATCAAGGTGGGCTCCACCGGCACGAACACCTGGGACCGGCAGGTCTTTTATGAGGGAGTCGCTTACAACGAAGGCAATCATTATACACTTACCTTCAAGGCCAAGGCATCGTCTGAACGCAAAATGAATATCAGCATCGGCTGGCTGGATGTAGCAGACAATTACAACTGGCACGGGTATACGAGCAAAATTGTTGATCTGGGCAGTGAATATCAGGAATATACCGTAGAATTCGATGTTGCCGGGGGCAGCACCTCCATCGGCCGCATTTCCTTCGAGCTGGGGGATATCAAGGATGGCGGCACCGGACATTTGACGGTGGACGTGGATGATATTGTGCTCACGAATAACGGGACAGCAGCTGCACCTTAAGCACCTTGAACATGCTTTGGATTTTGTTATTCAGGCTTACGATTTGGTATTTAGACTGGCCGCATACACTTCTATAATCATTACATGGAGAACGGGCAACCGTTCTTCATGCTTGTCCAGAACCTTCCCCAATTCTTCGGCCCAATGAGTATACATAACAGGGAATGAGTATCATCCAATAGAAAACAGGAAAAGAGGAGAACCATTCATGATGCTGAAATTCAATACCGCAAGAGCAGCGGCTGCTTCGCCTGAAGATATCCTGAGACAGGCATTCGCAGACCGGATAGACGAGGGCGGCCAGCTAAGCGCCGTCTTCACGGATTCCAGGTGCATCGGGGCTGTTGGCGTAGCGGGCCTTCCGCTTCGGCTGCCTGCCATTCAGGAGCTGCTTAAGCTCCCGGAGGTGGCAGCGCTGCTGCCGAAGGAGACTGGCGCATCGGCGCTGTTCACCGTGAATGATACAGGTACGGAGCTATCCCTGCATATCCGCCATGCCGGAAGACAGGAACAGGCAATAGCTATACCGGAGGCGGCTGCAAACGCGGCACTGGCGCAGCTTCAGGCTGCACCGGGCTGGGCTGGTGCCCTTAACGCTGAAGGCGAGCATGTGATTGACCTGCGTTCCCCCGTTCCGGGTCCGCACTTCGCGGTCAATCTGCTGCTGGGCAACCGGCTGGAGTTCCCTCATCCGCTCCAGACTACACCGAAGAGCGTGGTAGACCGCCTTGGCGGCGGCAGCTTCCGTTCCCATGCGGCTACCCAGGTGCTGGCGACCCGCTGGGATATGCGCCAGGAGGAGAACGGCTTCCCGGCCAACCGTCAATTCTATCTGTTTGAGGACGGGAAGCAGATCTTCTATTCCGCTGATCCGGGCGGAGAAGGTATTGAATCGGCGGTCTGCCGCCATTCACAGAATGTAACCATCATCACGTACCGCCTGTCCGGCGGACTTGAGATTACGCGCACCATCTTCATTCTGCCGCATGCTGAGGGTCTGCCGCTGGCGACCGAGATGCAGCGCGTTACGATTACGAACCATGGAGAGAGCAGCCGCCAGCTTCGTCTGGTGTACACTGGCATGTTCGGTTCGGCAGCACCGGGCGCTCTGTTCGAGGATGTGCTGTATAGCAATGTTATTATGCAAGGCGGCGTATTGCAGGACGCTGATGGTGCCGTGGCTGCAATCAGCCCTGACTATTACCCGGAAGGCGGGCGTCATGATCTGCGCTTCCACACGATGATCATCCACGTGGAAGACGGACCCGTGCTGCCCCGCGAATATTGCGTCAGCTACAATGAGTTCGTCGGCACCGGCTCGCTTCACCGCCCATCCGGCGCGTTGAAGCTAAGCAGCATTCTGCACCGCAAGGGGCCGGGCTTCTTCGCGGTAGCGGGGGAGATTCAGGTTGCTGCCGGAGCCACGGCAGCAGTTGACCAGCTGACGGGCCTTGTCTCCGACAAGAGCGGTGCATCCTGGAGCGATACGGTACTGGAGGAAGAGGTAGGTGCGCTGATCGCCCGCTTCACAAGCCGCAGCTCGGCGGAAGAAGCCTTGGCACAATCCCTGAAGTTCGTGCGGAATTACTCCAGGTTCCTGCAGGTATCCTCCGGGGACGCGGATTTCGACCAGTTCGTGAACCGTAATCTGCCTTTTCAGGTGCTCTACCAGAGCTTTGTCTCCCGTTCCTTCTGTCAGACCCAGAAGGGCTACCGGGAGATCGGCTTCCGTGAAATTCAGGATATGTATGCCTCGATGTATTATTTCGTCGGGATGGGCCGGGGCGGCCTCGTCAAGAGCTTGCTGAAAGAATGGACCAGCATGGTCTTCGAGCTGGGGTATGCGTATCACAATTTCTTCTGGGCCGGCAAAGAGCCGGGCAAATGGTCCGATGATGCGCTATGGCTGATCCAGGCTGTCTACCGTTATGTCATGCTGACCGGAGATTCGGAGTTCCTCGATGAGTCTTGTCCGGTAGCAGGCACGGACACAGAACGGCCGGTATTCGAGACCCTGAAGGCCATTATTGTCTATTCCGGACAGATCTCGATCGGACGCCACGGCCTGCCGCTGCTCGACTTCGCAGACTGGAACGACTGTCTGAAGCTCGATGACACCTACCTGAACGGCCCGGCCAAGGAAGCACTCTACCGGAAGCAGCTGGAGGCCGGCGGTGTCTTCGGGGATTCGCTGGAGAGTGATTATTCGGAGAGCGTCATGAACGCCTTCCTGCTGAAGGTGGCGGTCGTTGAATTGTCCGCCCTGGCCGCCCGCAAAGGCGAGCAGACGTATGCAGATGAGCTGACCGGCTTCGGAGCCAAGCTGCGTCAACGCATCCAGGAGCATGCCTGGAAGGGGGATTTCTTCGCCCGTGTGCTGTTCAACCGCTATGCGAACGGAGAATACACGTATCTCGGCGCTGCCGGGGACGGGATGTCCTCCGATCCGGCGAAGGACGGCTCGTACTTCCTGAATTCATTCAGCTGGAGCATTCTGGCGGGCTGTGCGGATGAGGATCAGATCGCGGTGATGCTGGACACCATGAAGGCGCATCTGATGACGCCTTACGGCATGAAGCTGGTCTCGCCGGTGGCGCTGGGCCGGGTATCCACGCACACGGCATCGGATGAATACTTCCCGGGTGACCGTGAGAACGGCGGCGTATTCAAGCATGCCTGTATGATGGCTGCTGCGGCTATGTTCAAGGGGGCCAAGGAAGTATCCAGCCCGGATCTGGCAGCAGAGCTCTGCCGCCTGGGTTACTGGCTGCTGGACCGGATTATGCCGTTCAAGACGATGGATGATCCGTTTGCCGTCTGCGGGAATCCGCGGTTCTGCACCCAATACAACAACAGCGAGACTGGTGAGAACATCGGTCCGATGCTTAGCGGCACCTCGACCTGGCTCACCCTCTCGCTGATGGAAGCGCTGGGTATTGAATATACGGAGCAGGGCATAGCCCTGAGTCCGGTGCTGCGGGAAGAGCAGACGGAGCTTACCTACACCTTGAAGCTTGGCAGCTCCTCCTACCGGATTCAGGTCCGTAAGCCGGAGGGCTTCCACCGCATGCAGGATGGGGCAACCCGCCTGATGCTGGACGGCCGGGTACTGGAGGACGGCTTGGTACCGGCCGTAGATGATGGCTTCGCCCATGAGGTAGAGCTTACCTTCGCAGGCTGACGGAATTACAGCGCCCGGTCACGGTATTCATGCGGGGTCATCCCCGCATATTCCTTGAAGAGCTTGATGAAATAATGGGCGTTGGAGTACCCGAGCTCCGAGGAAACTTCATAAATTTTGAGCGGCGTATGGATAAGCAGATACGCCGCTTTTTCCATCTTTACCTGACTGATGTAGTCGCTGATCCGCTTGCCGGTCTCCAGCTTGTACATTTTGGAGAGATAGACCGGATGCATCTGGACATGGTCGGCGATGGCCTGTAGGGAGACATAGTGCAGATTGCGGTTGATGTACTCATGTACCTTGCGGATCAGCACGGTCCGGCTGTTCCGCCGTTCGGAATCCGTATGCTCTCTCAGCAGAAGGATAACCTCCATGGCCCACTCCCGCAGCTTGTCCGGCGTCTGAAAGGGAGCCTGCTCCAGCAGCGGATTGCCGACAATCTCGCTCAGCAGCTTGTTATTCTTGTGGGCGAAGTAATAGAAGGCCGTCTCCAAGTGCAGACGGGCTTCCTGGATATGCTCCAGTGACCGCTCGGGACTGTGGATCAGCTCCGATACGATAGCGTTCAGCTTATCTTCAATCCCCTGCCAGTTATTCGCTTCGAACATGTGGAACAGCAGCGGAGGCTCATACAGCGGCTGGAGAATCTCCACGGGCTGGGAGCTGCTGTTATCCGTAGTATCGAGATAGATGCCGGTCTCGCTGCCGATATGCTGGCGGATGGCTGAGATGGCGGATTGATAGAGAGTGTAGACCTGATCCGGGAAGTCTCCCCAGCCGGTGGTCACCACGGACAGGCCGCCTCCCATCAGGGTACTGACATGATTCTGCAGCTGATAGGCAGCCTGGGCCACCTCATTTCCCGGATTGCCGCCATGTTCAAGATCCTCCCTGGGCTGCAGCAGGAATACGAGATAGTCATGTACATCCTTGCAGGACCAGATCAGGAACCGGTCCTGGAACAGCTCCTGGGCGATATTAATGATTGCATATTCAAACAGCAGCATGCTGTGCATATCCTGGCGGCGGAAGAACTCCTCGGGACGGACCACGGCCAGACAGACCGGCTGTCCGGCCCTGAACGGCAGGTCGAACTGGTCCAGGCGCTCCTGAAGCTGCGGCCCGGGCAGCTTCCGTCCCTGCAGCAGCTCCCCAAGCAGGCGGTCCCGCAGAATGGGCAGATGCTCGCGGAAGGTCTGCATCGTCCGCTGGTGGGAGGACCAGGCCTCCCAGTCACTGCGCAGCTTCTCCTGCAGCTTACCGATGACGGCGATCAGCTGGTCATTGGCTATCGGCTTAAGCAGATAGGCACTGGCCTGCTCCTCAATGGCCTTGCGGGCATATTCAAACTCCGCATAGCCGGTCAGCATGACCACCCGGATATGCTTCCAGCGCTTGCGGATGGCGGCAATCAGCTCGGTGCCGGACAGCTCCGGCATATTGATATCTGTGACTACAATATCGATGGGATGACGCTGGAGCAGCTCCAGCGCCTCATACCCGGAATAAGCCTTGTGGACCTGTCCGAAGCCCATCTCCGCCCAGGGAATCGAAATGGACAGATCATCGACCACATAGGGTTCATCGTCAACCAATAGAATTTGGTGCATCAGGTTCCTCTTTCTTCTCCATACGGAGAGTTGTTATTAGACCGCCTTCCGGTGAAGGGGCAATCATCAGGCCGGAAGCCTCGCCGTAATGTAATTTGAGACGCTGCTGGACATTCCATAGCCCGCAGCCTCCATCCTCACGCGTAGTTTCGTTGATACGCGCCTGAAGTGCGGCAATGGCTTCCTCTGTCATCCCGGCGCCGTTGTCCTCGACGGTAATGAGAATGGCTTCCTCGGTATGGCGGCCGGTGATCCGGATGGAGCCCGGGCCGATTTTTCGCTCAATGCCATGAATGATACTATTCTCTACTAGCGGCTGAATCAGCAGCCGGGGAATGTGCAGGTCCAGCAGCTCGCTCTCCATATCCATCTCGTAGCAGATACGCTGCTTCCGCAGGTTCTGGATCTTCAGGTAATTCTCCAGCAGCTTCAGCTCATCCTGAAGGGTGGTGAGGGAATGATCGACCCTGGTGATATAGCGGTAATATTCGCCTAAGCTGAGTGCCATCGCCTCCACGGACTCGGTATCTCCTATGGCGGCCTTGCTCTTGATGAAGAACAGGCAGTTGTACAGGAAATGCGGATTGATCTGTGATTGAAGCTGCTTCAGATGGGCATCCTTGGCCCGGAGCTGCTCCAGATAGACCTGCTCGATCAGCGACTGAATTTTCTCGGCCATGTCATTAAATTCTTCATTAAGCAGCGTGAACTCCGGGTTGGTCCGGGTATGGATACGGGTAGACCAGCGCCCTTCCTTCATCCGGTTGAGCGAACGCAGCAGAAGGCTCACCGGACGCTGCACCTGGCGGTAGAGCTGCAAGGAGAAAAGCAGGCTCATCACCAGCAGGATAGCCGATCCTGTCAGGAAGGAAGAGCGGCTGCTGCGGATCGGCTCAAGAATCTCCTTCAGCGGTGAATAATGCACGACCTGCCAGTCGATGGCCGAGGAGGGCACCGAGCTGACCAGGAAGCTGCCCTGCTTAAGATCGAAGATGTCGGAGGTACTCTTCCCGGCCGTGATATTCAGTGCCGCGGTGACCTGCTCCGCCATCTGCCGGTCCGAACTCCGCGAGAGGATGACGCCGAATGACGGATGGTACAGGAAGGTGTCCCCCGTGTTCTGCGACTGGTAGGCATCGAACATCCGTTCAATATTGGAGACCGGTAAATACATGGACATCAGCAGCTGCGCCTCGCGCGGCCGGCTTGTTGCCTCGGCAGGGTCCGATAAGAGCAGCCGGAAGCCTGCCTCCGCACCGGCCCTATCCTCCGAGATATACTCCCAGCCCGCCGGGAGCGGCTTGTGCAGGACAGAGACATCGAAGGACAGCGAGGAATCCGAGCCCAAGGTCTCCCCGCTGAAGGGCTTGTACAAGACAATCCGGTTCTCCCACGTACTGGAGCTGGTCTGGAGGGACAGCTTCTCAAGCACCGTCATAATCGTCTGGGCGGGATCAATAAGATGGCCCAGCTGCGTAATCTGCTCATAATCGCGGATGGTGGGGTCTCGCTGCAGGGCATACATGCTGCCCGCCAGCTGGTTGATGTTGTTATCCATCTGCTGGGTCAGAAATTCCAGATGATTCAGGTCGGTGGTTTTGATCTGACTTGTAATGACTCCGACATCCTTACGGTAGGATGATCCGTAGAATAAGAGTGTGGCGGCAATCAGCGAGAGCAGGATTGCCACCATTTTAATGAACAGGTTGGGACGCCATGCCACCATAAAGATCATCCTTTGCAAGACATTTGCTGTAATATGGAGAAGTGTATCATAAGATTATGAACTCTACGAAAAGCAGGTGGTTACATGAAAGTCCGTTCACCGCTGTTCCTGCTGCTCCTGATGCTCCTGATGTTGTCAGGCTGCTCCTGGGACAGCACCGAATATAGTCAGCCGCCCGCTTCACCGCAGAGTACAGCCCCTTACTTCGATGTTAAGGAAGGCAAATATGATCCTCCGGTAGACCTGTATACCGTAGGCTCCGTGAACCCCAATCTGAACTTTATCAAAGGGGAGAGCCTGGAGCATAACGTACATACGGCCTGGGCCGAGAAGCGGCTTGGCATCCGCATCCGTTATCTCTGGACGATCTCCGGGACCTCAGAGACTTACGCCAACAAGCTGAGGCTGGAGCTGGCCAAGGGCAATATGCCCGACATCGTAACGACCAGAGATGCCGCTATTATCCAGGAGCTGATTGATTCAGGGCAATTCATGGAAGTCGGCGACCTGTTCGAGCAGCATGCGTCCGAGGTGTGGAAGAAGGCTGTTGCCGAGGATGCTTCGGCATGGAACCCCTTCATGCGCGGCGCGCACCGGTATGCCATTCCCATTATGGATTATGAATATAACTCCGATCCGCTGCTCTGGGTCCGCCAGGATTGGCTGGACAAGCTTCATCTGAAAGCCCCGCAGACCCTGGATGAGCTGGAGCAGGTCATGGATGCCTTCGTCAACCGGGACCCGGACGGCAACGGAATCAAGGATACCTACGGCCTGTCGGTCGGATTCCGCAACGGCCCCAGCACTTGGATGGGAGACAGCAGCTGGGTGTTCGGCGCCTACGGTACGGTTCCTGAGCAGTGGAACCGCCGGAGTGACGGCACTCTGGAATACGGCTCCATCCAGCCCGGGGCAAGGAAGGCTGTCCAGCTCATGAAGCAATGGGTACAGCGCGGTTATCTGAGCGCTGACAGCGCTTGGCTGGACGAAGAGGGAGCAGCGAACCAGTTCATCTCCGGCAAGGCAGGCATCATTGCCGGACCCTACTGGATGCGCGGCTGGCCGCTGTCCTCCCTGACCAATAGTGACGCTGAGGCGCACATCCGGGCAATTGCCATCCCTTCGGGGCCAGGTGGGCTCACCATGAGAAGAGGGACCCTGCCTGTCAATGGTGCCATTCTGATTAATAAGCAGATGAAGCACCCTGAAATCTTTTTTACGTATCAGAATTATTTGTTCGATTCATACGCTACCTCGACCGGCGAGTTCGCCCATGGCCTTGCAGAGGGCTATGACTGGTCCATGGCGGGCGGCCAGCCGAGCGCCCAATCTTCGGCGCTGCCGCTGGGCGGCATCCGGGTAGCCTCGTACACGCTAACCTTCGACGGGGCCCGGATTCCCTCCGGGGTCATCCGGGAGATTCCGAAGGACATTGCCCCTGTGCTGCTGGGCCAGAAGGAGGCTTCCCGGAAGGAGCAGTTCACGGGACCTCCGACAGCGACGATGAAGCGCGACGGCGAGCTGCTGAAGAAGCTGGAGCAGAAAAGCTTCATCAAAATCATCTTCGCGGACAGCCCGCTTGAAGAATTCGACGAATTCGTGCACAAGTGGAACACCTACGGCGGACTTACCGAAACCATGGAAGTCAATGCCTGGGACCGCAGCAGCCGCTAAATACCGCAGGGACAAGAAACCGCCTCTATAATAAGGCGGTTTCTTGTCGTAGATAGGCTTGGGTGCTTCTGCCTATTTGCCTAACGGCGGCCCCACCCGAATCTGTTCCTCCTGTGCTGTATTCTTGCTATATATCGTACAGAAGGACGGCAGCAGCCGCCATACCAATGTGGCGATTGGAATAACAAATATTGAAGATGGGCCGCCATGATCCGCATAGACAAAAGGACCCCGGCGGATGCCGCTTGCGCACCGCCGGGGTCCATCTCCTGCCTGCAAGTTAGTTGCCTGTGAATTTCAGCCAATCGTAATAGGCGTACAGCGGGTTTGCCCCGTTATAGGAACCGAGCCAGGAATCCACACCGATTCCGTTCCAGAGGTTCATCATGATTTTACCGGGCCGGGAGGGGATGTTGCTGGTGGCCGTATGCTTCAAGACCCCGTCTACATACCATTTAATATAACCCGGCTGCCAGTCGAAGGCGTACGTATGATAGCTCTGGGAAGCATCGAAGCCGAGATTGACAATCTTCTCGTGACCGCCAACGCCGTTCGTGTAATAGTTGAATTGGACCTTGGTGGTATCCTTGCCGAGGAACTCAATATCAATCTCATCCCAAGGCGTGCCGTCTGAAGGCCCGGTGTAGGTGAAGAAGGAGGAGACAATCCCGCTGTTCTTGGCCGGCTTCATACTGACCTCGTATTTGCCGTAGCCGTACTTGTACACAGAGCGGTACTCCGCGCCGTCAAATTTATTATTGCTGGGACTGGTCAGGGCCAGACGAAGCTGTCCGCCACTGGTGAAAGAGATGTTATTCGCACGCCAGGTACAGTTGAACATGGAGCCATTCGAGTAGCCGTCTGCTTTTTGCCAGGTTGCTGGGTTGAAGTAGGTCAGTGGCTCATCAAAGACGGTGGCCGCCGAAACGGACGGAGCTCCTGTCAGCAGACCGGCAAGCAGCAGGGTCATCCCTGCACCGAATAGCTTGTGTAGCGTTCTCCTCATATACAATACCCTCCTCAATAATGTAAGCGCTTTACACTATGATTGTAGCGAACCTTGAACCCGGCCACTATACCAACCTGCGAACTAAAATAACAAAAAACCAATTTTTTGCAGAGCGGAGTATTTCATTCCCCTCCCACACATACTAATATGCATGATGGTTAAGGGCTGTACACGTTCAGGAGGGAGATTATGGAGGAGTGGTTCCGCAGTAAATGGCTCCGCTGGATGATCGGCGTGCTGCTCTCACTGATTATTCTATATTTCGTCTGGCTGCTCCGTCCGATGCTGAATGGGGTATTCCTGTTTCTAAAAGCGATTCTGGCCCCGTTCCTGGCCGCCATGATTATCTCATATGTATTGAATCCGGTGGTCACTATGCTCTCCCGGAGAAAAATGCCGCGCAGCGTAGCCGTCCTGCTGATCTATGCGGTGTTCCTGACCTCGCTTGCGGTGATTCTGATCAATCTGATCCCGATGTTCATTGAACAGCTGGAGGAGCTTAACGAGCATTTGCCGGAGATGACCCTGCACGCGCAGGGGCTGATGAAGGGCATGAATTCCAGACTGATTCCGCCCGGGGTGGAGACGGGAATGAATAACTGGTTCTATCAGCTGGAGAACCGCCTGGCCGAAGGCATCTCCCACTTCCTTAATAATATCGCTTCGACCATTGGCGTGCTGTTCAACGCATTCATTGTGCCTTTTCTCGTGTTCTATATTCTGAAGGACTTCGAGGTATTCGAACGGATGGTGGTATCCTGTCTGCCCCGTTCGCGCCGCAAGTCGATTGTGATGCTGTTAAAAGACATTGATGAAGCGCTCGGCAACTATATCCGCGGACAGTTTCTCGTCTGCATCATCATCGGCGTGCTCGCTTATATCGGCTACGCGATTATCGGCATGCCTTATGCGCTGTTGTTCGCCTGTGTTGTCGCGGTATTCAACATTATTCCTTATATGGGTCCGTTTCTGGGGGCGGCCCCGGCCATTATAATGGCCACAACCTTGTCATGGCGCCTTGTCCTGCTGGTGGCGGTGGTGAATACCCTGTGCCAAATGCTGGAGAGCAACGTGATCTCTCCGCAGGTTGTAGGACGGAAGCTGCATCTGCATCCGCTGCTGATCATCTTCGCGCTGCTGGTCGGCGGGGAGATTGCCGGAATGATCGGACTGATTCTGGCCGTTCCTTTCTTCGCTGCCGCCAAGGTGGTCATTCAGCATATCATCGGCTATTATATCCGCAGAAGACCGGCATAAAGCAGCCGTAATTCATCCCGTCACATGCAGGAACAAGGGGACCTGCGGCTACTTCGGGTGAAAGGATTGACGGTACATGTATCTTTTGGTTATAATGTGGTGAATATTACGATAAGAAGAGTCATTCATAGCAGTGCGATGAAGAGGAGTATTAATTCGTGAGACCGTTATTGCAGAGAGCCGGCACCCCAGGTGCGAGCCGGTTAACGGACCGCAGTGAACTCACCTCCGAGTAATGGCGCGAGCCGCAGGTTCCTTAGAGGGACCGGCGAGTGAACCGCCGTCGCCTCACCCCCGATACAGGGTGTCAAAGTGAGTGCCGGACAAAGAATGTCCGCCGCTAACTAGGGTGGTACCACGGGAATTCATACCTCTCGTCCCTAGCGATTATACGCTAGGGATGGGAGGTTTTTTTGTGGTTAACCTGGGGGAATGGTGGAACGGAAGCGGGTCTGCCGGCCCGGCAAAGCATGGCCGATAGCCTTGCCGTGGCTTTTACGGCCCGGCGAATCATGGGCGGCTCTTGGGCTTTGCTGTTGCACTAGGCAAGTGAATTGGTTATTACAGATTTTATGTAAATATAAAGGAACGGAAAGAAATTTTGGAGCTGTAGCAACGTTAGTGGCCGCCTTTATACTCGGATTTCTACCTGGAAGCTTATAATTCAGAAATCCGAGTATAACAGCGGGCGGAAGCCCAAAACTTTCTGCAGTGACCCTTATTTACAGTATTTTTTTACAATAGAGTTACCTAATACAGCAACACTCCAAGGAGGAGCACAAGATGAGCGACAATATTGGTTACCGCGCCCAGACCATCGAGCCGAAATGGCAGAAATTCTGGGACGAGAACAAGACCTTTAAGACAAGTGAAGAATCAGGCAAGCCGAAATTCTACGCCCTGGATATGTTCCCGTATCCTTCCGGCGCAGGGCTGCACGTAGGCCATCCGGAAGGCTATACCGCCACCGACATCGTGTCCCGCTTCAAACGGATGCGCGGCTACAACGTGCTGCACCCGATGGGCTGGGATGCCTTCGGACTTCCGGCAGAGCAGTATGCAATGGATACCGGCCAGCATCCGCGTGACATTACCTTCAAGAACATTGACAATTTCCGCCGCCAGATCAAGTCGCTGGGCTTCTCCTACGACTGGGACCGCGAGATCAGTACGACAGATCCGGGGTACTACAAGTGGACGCAGTGGATTTTCATCCAGCTGTACAACCGTGGACTGGCTTATGTGGCCGAAGTATCGGTGAACTGGTGCGAGGCGCTGGGAACCGTTCTGGCGAATGAAGAAGTCATCGACGGCAAAAGCGAGCGCGGCGGCCATCCCGTGGTCCGCAGACCGATGCGCCAGTGGATTCTGAAGATTACGGAATACGCCGACCGCCTGCTGGAGGATCTGGAGGAGCTGGACTGGGAAGAGAGCATCAAGGATATGCAGCGCAACTGGATCGGCAAATCGACCGGTGCTGAGGTGACCTTTGCGATTGAGGGGCATGAGGCTGTGCTTGAAGTGTTCACTACCCGTCCCGATACCCTGTTCGGAGCAAGCTATTGCGTACTGGCACCGGAGCATAAGCTGGTGGATGCCATCACCACGGATGAGCAGAAGGCAGCCGTTGCCGAATACCGCGACAAGGCTTCCCGCAAGAGCGATCTGGAACGTACGGATCTGGCTAAGGAGAAAAGCGGTGTATTCACCGGCGCGTATGCGATTAATCCGGTGAACGGTGCGCAGGTGCCGATCTGGATTGCCGACTACGTGCTGGCCGGCTACGGAACCGGAGCAATTATGGCCGTTCCGGGCCATGATGCCCGCGACTGGGAATTCGCCAAGCAGTTCGGCCTGAACATCATCGAAGTGGTGCAGGGCGGCAATATCGAAGAAGAAGCCTACTCCGGCGACGGTCCGCATGTCAATTCGGGATTCCTCGACGGTCTGTCCAATACTGAAGCGATGGCTCAGATGATCGCCTGGCTGGAAGAGAAGGGCAGCGGTAAGGGCAAAGTAACCTACCGCCTGCGGGACTGGCTGTTCAGCCGCCAGCGTTATTGGGGCGAGCCGATTCCGATTCTGCACCTGGAAGACGGCACGATGAAGACGGTGCCTGTGGATCAGCTGCCGCTGGTTCTGCCGGATGTGGATGCTATCAAGCCTTCGGGCACCGGGGAATCTCCGCTGGCGAATGTGACCGAGTGGGTCGAGACGGTTGATCCCGAGACCGGCATGAAAGCCCGCCGCGAGACCAACACCATGCCGCAATGGGCCGGCAGCTGCTGGTACTACCTGCGTTATATCGATCCGCACAACGATCAGGAGCTGTGTTCACCGGAGAAGCAGAAGGAATGGCTGCCGGTTGACCTGTACATCGGCGGAGCCGAGCATGCGGTGCTTCACCTGCTGTATGCCCGCTTCTGGCATAAGGTACTCTATGATATCGGCGTAGTCGATACCAAGGAGCCGTTCCACAAGCTGGTCAACCAGGGAATGATCCTGGGGAACAACAACGAGAAGATGAGTAAATCGCGCGGTAATGTCATTAACCCGGATGAGATCGTGGAAGCTTACGGGGCAGATACCCTGCGCGTCTATGAGATGTTCATGGGGCCGCTGGAGGCCACCAAGCCTTGGAACGAGAAGGGTGTCGAAGGCATTCACCGCTTCCTCTCCCGCGTATGGCGCCTGTTCGTGAATGAAGACGGCAGCCTCAGCGCGAAGATTACAGAGGGCGGGGGTACGGATGAATTCAAACGCACCTGGCACAAGACACTGAAGAAGGTCACGGAGGATTTCGAGCTGCTGCGCTTCAATACGGCGATCAGCCAGCTGATGATCTTCATCAATGATGCCTACAAGCAGGAGAGCCTGTCCAAGGAAGCAGCTGAACATTTCGTGCAGATGCTGTCCCCGCTGGCACCGCATATTGCCGAAGAGCTGTGGGAGCTGCTGGGCCATGAAGGAAGCATCAGCTATGTCGCTTGGCCGGCCTATGATGAAGCCTTGACTGTAGATGCTGAGGTTGAAATCGTGGTGCAGGTGAACGGCAAAATCGTCCAGCGCGCGCTGATTCCGGCGGATATGGGCCAGCAAGAAATGCAGGACCACGCCCTGGCCCTGCCGAATGTGAAGGCGGCCGTCGAAGGCAAAACCGTACGCAAAATCATTGCCGTTCCCGGCAAGCTGGTAAATATCGTAGTGGGTTAAGCGAAGAACGCAATTCTGCCCGCAGCAACGGAGGTTTCCGTGCTGCGGGCTTTCTTGGTTTCAGGGCGCTCTCTGCGGAGGTGGAGGGGACCGCTGATTGCCCTATGGAGGAAATGGCCTTGATAATGGATACATTTCGCTAGCGGTCGAGTCGGCTCTGGGCGATGCTGCCGAGGCCGAACAGCTCGTCGAGCTTTTCCACATCCTCATCATACTTGTCATGTGTGGTGGTAATCAGCCGTTCAAACACCCCTTCAAGACTCGTCTGCAGATGGTTCAGCGCTTGCGCGGTAATGCCTCCACGGACGGCTACCCGTTCCTGCAGCTCCTGCGGGGTGAACGAGCCTTCGGTCAGCAGCTTGCCCGTACCCAGCAGCATCTCACCCGCCAGCCGGGTGACCAGGGCTTCATCGATGCCGGTTGCTTCTACAGCCGCTTCAATCCACCGCTCCAGGAAATAGCTCAGAAAGGCCGGACCGCAGCTGGAGAAATCTGAGGCAATCCGCGTATGACCCTCAGGAATCTCCTCCGGAACACCAATGCAGGAGAATAACTGGAGCAGCAGCAGCCTGTCTTTTTTATTTAATCGGCTACCGAAGATGCACAGCGAACTCCCGCCTCGAACGGAATGGGTGATGCTGGGAATGATTTTGGCGACCTTGGAGGGCAGGGCCGATTCCAGATGGTAGAGCTGCACAGGGCTTGTAATCGATACAACGATCTGGTCGCTGCGCAGATAAGGGGCGATCTCATCGGTTACCCGCTTGAACTGCAAAGGCTTGACACACAGGAACACCAGGTCGCTCTCCGAGGCGGCTTCGATGTTGCCGGAGCATATCGTAATTCCGGGATGAAGCTTCTTCAGCTCCATCAGCCTGCCCGGGCTGCGGTTGCTGGCCATCACATCACATGGCTCAAGGGCTCCCGACCGAAGGAAGGTGTCGATCAGCAGACTTCCCATGCTGCCTGTTCCGATAAATCCCACTTTCATCCTGTGGTACCTCCTTTCTTATGCTGCTGGCTTACAGTGATACTCTTCGTTATATGTATGCAGGCCAGACTTGGACACATGACAGGTATTCATCGCAGTTTTGAATAAAATTCCAATTTATTGAGGGAGGACAACCTGATGGATAAAAGATTGATCATCTGCGCCATTACCGCCGCGCTGCTGGGCGGCGGCCTGGTATGGGCCGCAGACCATAGAGCACAGGACGCCGGCATCGCCGGATGGTCTACACTGAACGCCGGAATGGCGCAGGCGCTGGGTGTAGCGGCTGAAGGTGAGGGTGGCAGTGCAGCCGCCGGGGGTGATGGCGGGAGTGTGGCTGGTGCAGCAGGGAGCAGAGCGGAAGGTGGCGAGGTAGCTGGTGGCGGTACGGCGGGGAGTGGAGTAACTGGAGGGAGTGCGGCGGGGGACGGGGCAGTTGGCTGGAGTGTTGCAGGTGCGGTGGGTAGTGGAGAGGCAGGTGGCGAGATAGCTGGTGGCGGTACGGCGGGTAGTGGAGTGGCTAGCGGGAGTGCGGCGGGGGACGGGGCAGTTGGCTGGAGTGTTGCAGGTGCGGCAGGTAGCGGAGAGGCAGGTGGCGAGTTAGCTGGTGGCGGTACGGTGGGTAGTGGAGTAACTGGCAACGCAGCCACGGGTGGTGCAACAGTGGACACAGGAGCTGGCGGGAGTGTGACTGGTAATGGAGTTGCTGGCGCGAATGTTGTAGGCGAGGCGGGTAGCGGAGTTGTTGGCGGTGCGGCCACCGGTGATGGAACAGCTGGCGCTGGAGCGGCGAGTGCCGGGATAGGGGGTGCGGCGGACTCAGGAGGACCCGAAGGAGCGGCGGGAAGCGGCGGTGCAAGTGGAACGGCGGCTGCAACAGCTGGAACTGGTGGAGCCGCTGGCACTGCAGCCCCGGCAGCGGCTGACGGCCGGATCAATGTGAATACAGCCGATGCCAAAGCCCTTATGGATCTGCCGGGCATCGGAGAGAAGAAAGCACAGGCGATTATCGACTACCGCACCAGTAAGGGAGCCTTCCGCAGCGTGAAGGAGCTGGGCAAGGTGAAGGGCATCGGCCCCAAGCTGCTGGAGAAGCTGAAGCCGCTGGTGGCATTTTAAGGCCGCCGTCCTGAATGTCTCCGTCTCCGAACAACACGTCTGTCGGGGAAGCAGTTGGATTTCCTCCACTTTATAAATCTTAAATGCTACCTTGACGAACAGTAAGTGGATTTAGGGCATCTAAATTAGCCTGAATGCGCTGAATCAGCAATTTGCAATAAATTAAGTGTCATTTTTCCAACTACTAGCTTACATTCGGCGCTTTTACCAGTAACGGTTGTAGTTTTTCCACTTAGCGGGCTCCATACTGAGCATGGACAGAGGCACAGTAAGCTGCAATTGCACTCTGTACATTAGATTAGCTCAAAAACCGCCTGAAAACTGAATCTGCTGCACTTCGTACATTAGAATTTTGCAAAAGAGGTTCTTTGGAGACTAAATGAAAGAATCAATTGTATGAAGTGCAGCAGAACGTTACTTAGGCGCTGAGAATGCAATTTCTACTGTATGAAGTGCAATCACACCCCACTCTACGGAAGAGCAAATGTGGTGTAGAAGTGGCGGGACGGGAGATCTAAGCGAGGGATAGGCGAAATGTAGGTTGTTGCGGGCTATCAATATCCTAGTGAAAACGCAGACAGGTATGCTACAATAATGAACAACTATTGAAGAGAAAGTGGAGATTGCTGATGACTGTGGCTTACCGCAAGAACTGGGATACATACTTCATGGATATTGCCTGCATGGTCTCCACCCGTTCGCGCTGTCCCCGCCGCCATGTCGGCGCGGTGCTGGTGCAGGGGAAGAAGCTGCTGGGTACGGCCTATAACGGTGCGCCGATGGGCGTTCCTGACTGCTCGGAAGCAGGCTGCATGGTCTCTGAGCAATACGAGCGTGAGATGATAGACGGTGTAGAGACAATGGTCAAAAAGCAGCGCTGCATCCGTACGATCCATGCCGAGCAGAATCTGCTGCTGTTCACAGACCGGAGCGACCGGGAAGGCAGTACAGTCTATGTGACGGATGAACCCTGCTGGACCTGTGCCAATATGCTGGCTAACAGCGGGATCGTGGAGATTGTCTACCTGCGTCCTTACAAGAAAGACATGGAGAAGGTACAGGCGATGCTCTCCTCCAAAGGCATCGTGTTCCGTCAACTGGAGAACTATGAGCCGCCTAAAGAAACGATGATTTCAGTATCTGAATAAGCAGCACCTACGGATGGGCTGACGGGCTTAACATAGTTGGCTGAACGAGACGCGAAAAGAATAGTGACGGGCTTCAGGGGAAGAACCTCTGTACACGCATTTGTATGCGTATGCAGGGGTTCTTTGGCGTCTAGTGCTAATTAGGAAGGAGAGATGATTATGAACAGAAGGCCGCTCTTAAGCTTTACGGTCTGCTGGGTAGCGGGAAGTGCCGCAGGATGTTTGTTCTCTGGCCGCAGTCTGCTGTTCTGCCTCACAGGGCTATTGTTGCTGCCTGTAGTCTGGGCGGTGTGCGGCGGAATACGCTGGAGGACGGCTGGGGTGTTGGTGACAGCACTGATTGTGGCAGCCTTATACTGGGAATACAGCGAGGTACGCAATGTGAGTCTGCTGCCTGAGGTGTTGGGGCAACCGGTGAGCGAACTGAATGAAGCATATATAACAGCCGCAGGCGTTATCGCTTCTCCGGTGGAGCGGGACGGGGACCGGGTTGATTTTGTCGTGAAGCTGTCCGGGATCAGGCTGCATCAGGGGGAGCTGGCCGCCGCAGCGGGAACGGAAGGCGAAGTGAAGGCGGAAGTCAATCCGGGTGTTGCCGCAGAGACAGACGCAGAGATAGATGCAGCGGGAGCGGGAATGAGAGGTGCTGAAGGTGAACGTGTAACTGTACAAATCAAGCTCCAGGAGGAGAGTGAGATCGCTGAGGCTGCCTTGTGGCAGCGGGGAGACCGGGTGGTCATTGAGGGGGAATTGATACAACCGCAGATAGCGCGCAACTTCGGCGGATTCGACTACCGTGCCTATCTGCTCACCCAAAAGATTCACTGGCTGCTCAAAGGAACGGGAACAGCCAGTGTAACGGTTAACCCCCAAGTCTCGTGGGAGCCGTCCACTATTCTGCGCTGGAATGATAAGGCAAGATCCGTGCTCGGTGCAGAAATGAGCCGCTTATTTCAGGAGCCTCATGCGGGTTATATGAAGGGCCTCGTCATTGGTATCCAAAAGGAACTGGACCCGGAGACCTTCAGACAGTTCTCTCAGCTCGGGCTCACTCATATCCTGGCTATCTCGGGGATGCATGTGGCGGTGTACGTCGGAGTAATCCTGGTTCTCTTGCGCCGCTGCCGCTTAACCAGAGAAACCGCACTGACGGTGACCCTGCTGCTGGTTCCGGTCTATGTGCTGCTGTCCGGGACCGGACCGTCCGTGATCCGCGCCGGGATCATGAGCATGATTGCCCTGCTGGCGGCAAGGCTGGGCATGCTCAAGGATGGACTGAACATTCTGGCGGCATCCGCTCTGATGATGCTGGTCTGGAACCCTTATCTGCTGCTTAGTGTCAGTTTTCAGCTGTCTTTTCTGGTGACGGCAGGACTCATGGTGTACACACCGCTTGCTGCGCCGCTATTCAGGCGGTTACCGGGCTGGCTGGGCAGCAGTCTCTCTGTAACGATTATTGCTCAGCTGGTCTCGTTTCCGCTGACGATTTATTATTTTAACCAATTCTCATTGTTGTCCGTTGCTGCCAATCTGCTGCTGGTTCCCTTCATCACCTTCCTGGTACTGCCCCTGGGAACACTGGCACTGCTCCTTGGGCGGATCTGGAATACAGCAGCACTTTTGCTGGCACAGCTTGCAGAGATACTGAATAATATCACTTTTGCGGCAGTGGAGTGGGTGAACGGATTCACCGCCGGGGTGCTGATCTGGGCTTCCCCTTCCTTTCTGTGGATTTGTCTCTACTACGGGCTACTGTACGGTCTGTTACTTGCGTTGAAGCGGAGGACTGAAGCTAGGCTTGTTCCCCAGTTCATGGATGATGAGACCCGTCCGCTGGCGGAACTGGAAAGGCCGGAACCGCAGGGAAACGGCCGGTGGAAGATCGGCAGAAACGCCAATAGTAAAAGTGGAAACACCACCAACCAGCCAGATTTGCTATCCATTGCGAACAGCAGAAGAGCCGCGCCGGCCTTTCAAGCCTATCCGCCGACTGGAGCTACGCGCTGGAGCAATCCCGCAGCGATACTGTGCGCTATAGGCCTGACCATTCTGCTCTATAAGGGCTATAACGCTGAGGCTATACGCGACGGCTCCGGTTCCATCAGCTTCCTGGATATAGGCCAGGGGGACAGCAGTCTGATTACCACGCCAGGTGGAACGCATATCCTGGTGGACGGCGGGGGTACTGTAAGCTTCGGCAACCGGGAGGAATGGCGCATCCGCCGCAGCCCGTTCGAGGTCGGGGCGAAGACGCTGCTGCCGCTCCTGAAGCAGCGGGGTATCCACCGGCTGGACGCGGTTATTCTGACGCATGGCGATCAGGACCATGCCGGAGGGCTCCAGGCGGTGCTGGAAGGGATACCGGTATCGGCGCTGCTGTTCAACGGAACATTAGCCGACACAGAGCCGTACACCAAGCTGATGACGACCGCATTGGACGCGGGTGTCCGGCTGTATCCGGTGCAGCAGGGCATGTCGCTGGCTCCGGACGAGGCCACGCGGCTGAACTTCCTCTGGCCGGAGCCGCGAGCGGATGGACAGATCCTGCCAGAGGAAGTGGAGGATCAGAACCACGAATCGGTGGTGTTCCGGCTGGAGATGAACGGCCGGAGCTTTCTTTTCACAGGAGATATGGATCAGGCTGCAGAGGAGGCCATCCTACATTCCGCAAGTCAATCCGGGATTCGGCAAGGCAGACCCATCGACGTCCTCAAGGTCGCCCATCACGGCAGCAAAACCGCCACCAGCGCAGATTGGCTCGCTTTCTGGAACCCCGGGGCCGCTGTAATCTCAGCCGGTGTGAATAACATGTACGGGCATCCCAATGGCGGTGTACTGGACCGGTTGGCTGACGCAAATACTGAGATCTACCGGACCGACCAGCAGGGCGAAATTCAGCTCAGAGTGGTCAAGGAGGGAATCTCTATACGCCACAAGCTCGCCCCCACCCCGGACTAAGACTCTGTAATCGTATATAATAAAACCATATGAGAGGAGTTGATCGTATCCTTATTGTTCTGGCAGGACTCCTGCTGCTGCTGATTGCCCAGACTGTGTACCTGCTGAACTACCGGAGACAGGTTGGTCAGATTGGCAGCCAGCTGTCTTTTATTATGGAGCATCAATCCCGTAAGCTGGTAGCGACCCAGTTGAAGCCAAGGGAGATCGGCAGGCTGGTGCGGGAGTGCAATAACCTGTTACGCCGCCAGCGAGCGATGGGAGAACAGTTCAGCCGCAAGAATCAGGAGATGAATCTGGCGATTACCAGTCTGTCGCATGATATCCGCACGCCGCTCACTTCGCTGGATGGTTACCTTCAGCTGGCGCTGCAGACAGAGGCGGAGCAGGAGAAGGGGCGGTACGTAGCGCTTGCCCAGTCGAGAATACAGCAGATTATTAAGCTGGTGGACGAGCTGTTCCTCTATACCAAGCTGCAGAATCCCGAATACAGTCTGGAGCTGCAGCACTTGGACGTTATGGAGGTGTTGAAGCGGAACCTGTTTACGTTCATTGATGATTTTACCCGGTCCGGGAATGAGCCTGAGCTTCGGCTGCCGGAGCGTTCTCCCCGGGTGATGGGGGATATCCATGCGCTGGAACGAATCTTTACCAATATCATCGGCAACTATTTCATCCACGGCGAAGGCCCGTTGACCGTAGAGGTTGAAGACAGGCAGGAGATGCTGTGTATACGCTTCACCAATCGGCTTAAGCCAGGCAGCAGTGTGGATACGGAGAAGATCTTTACCCGCTTTTACAGAGAAGATCCGTCGCGTACCCGACATTCCTCAGGTCTTGGACTCTCGATTGTGAAGGCGCTGATGGAGAAAATGAACGGCGACGCATCGGCCAATTCCGCCAGCCGCATCTTCAGCATTGATATCGAATTCGCAAAAGCGGGAAAGGAGCACCCCCATGGGCATCCCTCTCAATAGTAACAGCAAAAGAATTCTCATCGTTGAGGATGACGAGCATATTAACGCAATTCTGCATGACGGGCTTACCGCCGCAGGCTTTCAGTGTACCCGGGCCTATTCGGGCAGTGAAGGGATGCTGAATCTGGCAGAGCAGGAGTACCACCTCATTGTCCTGGACCTGATGCTGCCCGGATTGTCCGGCGAGGCGTTTATGCACCGTTTGCGTGAGGAGTTGAAGTCCCGGATTCCGGTTATTGTCCTCTCGGCAAAGGATCAGCTGGATCATAAGCTGGATCTGTTCACGCTGGGCGCTGATGATTATGTGACCAAGCCCTTTGAGCTGGAGGAGCTGATTGCCCGCATCCATGTCCATATCCAGCGGACAGCTGCCGGTGAGCCGTTGAAGGAGTTCAGGCATAAAAATCTGGTACTGGACTGCACGGCCTACAGTGTCAGAATTCATGGCAGCGTGCTTGCTCTGACCCGCCAGGAATACCGGATTGTCGAGCTGCTGGTCAGGAATCCCTCACGCGTGTTCACGAAGCAGGATCTCTATGAGCTGGCCTGGGAGGAGATCTATCTGGGCGAGGACAAGACGATAACGGTACATGTCAGCAATATCCGCAATAAAATCAAAGCGCACGACAGCGAAGCCTATATCGATACGGTCTGGGGCATCGGCTTCCGGCTGAGTCCATGATGAACTTTGAACTTTCTTAACCTTTTGTTGGCGAACTATTAGTCTTCATCCTGTTAACTTAGGGTAAGGAGGTGGCAGACATGACAGATTGCATCATTGAACTATGCGGAGTGACCAAGATGTACCGATCGAAAGCAGCGGTGAGGAATGCCAATCTCAAAATCTACAGAGGAGAGATTGTCGGCATCATCGGCAAGAACGGTGCGGGCAAATCCACGCTGCTTAAAATGATCAGCGGACACGTATATCCGACCTCGGGAGAGCTGCATTTTTTCAACCGTGCGGCGGCGGGGGACCAGTCTTTTTTCGAGCGGATGGGGGTACTGATTGAGCAGCCCGGGTTATATCCGAACATCTCGGCCTATGAGAACCTGAAACTGCTCGCCATCGCATATGGTCTAAGTGACAGGGATACCACGATAGAGAAATTGCTGAGGCTCGTAGGATTGGATCCTAAGAATACCACCAAAGTCAAAAGCTATTCCATGGGTATGAAGCAGCGGCTGGGAATCGCGGTGGCCTTGCTTGGAAGTCCCGATGTGCTGATTCTGGATGAGCCGATTAACGGGCTTGATCCGCAAGGGATTGTAGAGATTAGGGAGCTCATTCTGGAGCTGAACGCAACGGGTCTGACGATTCTGATCTCCAGCCACATTCTGGAGGAGCTCTCCAAAATCGCCACCAAGTATGCCATTATCCATCAGGGGGAATTCGCCGAGGTAATCTCCAAGGAAGAATTACAGCAGCGCTGTGAGGAACGGATCGAGATTAGCGTGGAGGAAGCCCGGGAGGCTCTCCCGGTGCTGGAGCGCGAGCTGAAGATTACACAATATAAAGTGGTGGACAGCCGTACGGTGTATGTATACGACGAGCATATCCGCATCCGGCAGATCGTCCAGGAGCTGGCGCAGCATGGGATAATGGTAGATTCCATCTCAAGACATAAGCAGAGCCTGGAGCAGTATTTCCTGGAACGCACGGAAAGTGCAGGTGAACGCCATGATTAATCTGTTGCGGATGGACCTGTACCGCTTCACGCGAAACAAGATTATGTACTTGCTGCTGCTTTTGTTCTGTGCCTTTCAGATCTTCGGCATCTATATGATGAAGCAATACGCGCAGCCAGTGGGGGGCCGTCCGCTGCTCAGCAGCTTAACGGAGAGTGAGTTCATCCAGCTTGTGATCTCACAGCCGCCTTCCTGGATGCTGATCTATATCGCCGTGTTCACGATTTATTTCTATATGAGCGAATGGAACTCCGGCTTCCATAAGAATTATATCTCCATGAGACAGGCAAGAATCCACTCCGTCTTCTCCAAAATGGCGATTCTCGCCCTATTCGTGGCAATGCTGTTCCTGATCCTGTTAATTGCAGACGGAATCGGCAGGAGACTGTTTATGGGTCAGACGGATCTGGGAGACTTGGGCATGCTCATTACTCTGCTGGCCAGCCAATTCCTGCTGCACTGGGCGTTCTCACTGCTTGTTCTCTGCATTTCTATGATGACTAAGAACCTGCTCATCAGCTTGAGCGCCGGCTTCGTTCTGGCTCTGAATGTGATTGGGATGGTACTGGGGGCGCTGGAGAATCAGTTCACAGGCACTCATCTGACGCAATATCTGCTGATCAACACGCTCGTACGGGTCAAGGATCTAGGCAGCACGGCTGACCTGATTCATACATTCGGAGTAGCGGTTGCAGCGATTCTAATACTAAGTTATCTTGCTGTCCGCTACAAAATCAGGGAGGATCTGAACTAGCGTCATTTCGCGCCTGAGGGAATCAGATTCTTCTGCATTCCCCGGGCAGCTCCCCGCCCTGAATCCAGGCCTCGACCAGCTTATTGAACAGCTCCGGCTGCGCCAGAGAGAGGCCATGTCCAATCTTGGGAATCACCACGCCCATGCAGCGGGGATTTGCGGCAACCAGATCCCGGGCGGATTGCTTCATGACAGATTTCTCACGTTCACCTACAGTAACCAGTATCTTGCCTGTGGCCTCACTGAACCCGGCTGGAATGCGGAATGACATATTCTCTTCCAGCACCAGGATCAGCGTCTTCAGCTCCATCTGCCGGCTCTCTTCAACATACCGTTCCAGGTACTCCTCGCCCAGATAGAGCGTCTTAGCCTGTAGCTTCGCGAACCATCTGTACTTAATCAGCGGAAAAGACAGTCTGACCGCCGGCCCGATCAGCTTGCTGGCGGAGGGAATGGGCCGCACTAACGCGCTGTTGATGATGGCATAATCGATCAGCTCCGGTCTTAAACCCAGCATCTGAACCAACACCTGTGCGCCCAGCGAGAAGCCGGTGACAACGATCTTTCGTCCCTGAGCCCGCTCCTCAATGAGCAACAGAAGCTCCTCCGCACTGCTGCGGATCGTGAACTCCGTATCCTCCCGGCTGAACCCGTGCCCCGGCAGGTCCGGGACCAGACAATGATACCCGGCGAACGCCGCCACCTGCTTCTCCCACATCCACCCGCTCACGCCCCCGCCATGCAGGAAGACCATCAGACAAGCCCCATCCGGGTCTCCGTACTCCTGAATATGTATCGCCATCCCGTTACACCTCTTTCTTGTAAAATAGCCACTCCTACTCCTACGTCCCAGTAACAATATGGTCTCATAAGTAGAACCGGCTTTGCCTTCCTTTTCGGGATGGTACCGTTTCAGTGAAAAGTGAAGCTTGGGTTTCGATGATTTATTCAGAACCTTTGAGGGAACTGAAAAGGTGTATCACAAAAAAAAGCCCCGGCAGCTTGTCCAAGCGACCGGGTGCTCTATCTATAATACAACCTCTATAAGTTGAATCAAAGAATATAACGAAAAGCAAGAAGGATCGGAGGGGGATTTTGGAACTGTAGGAGCGGTAGCGTCCGCCTTTGTATACGGATTTCTACCGCGAACAGCGGTCTAATCAGGAAATCTGTATACAACAGCGGCCGGAAGTCCAAATATCCTCCGTAGTGACGGCTGAGCTGAGAGCCGGGTTCTTAGATTCAGCTTATCTTAAAACTTAAAATCCTCATCCCGCAAAGGCTCCACATTCATAGCCCGCACATACCCATTACCCTTCTTCGAGAAGAAGTCATGCTGCTTCGTGTGGGTGCTGATCCCGTTCTGGACGATTGGGTTAATCTCTTCCTCATCGAACAGCGGATCATGGCCGAGGTTCATCATCGCCTTGTTGGCATTGTAGCGCAGGAAGGTCTTCACTTCCTCCACCAGACCGATCGGTGCGTAGATCTGCTCGGTGTATTGCTCCTCGTTCGCGTGGAGCAGACGAAGCAGGCCAACCAGGGTCTCGTAGACATCGCTCTGGTCTTCTTCGGACAGCTCCTCAAAAATCTCCTGGGCCAGCACGCCGACATAGACGCCGTGGATGCTCTCATCACGCAGGATCAGGTCGATGATCTCGCCGCTGCAGGTCATTTTGCCTTGTCCGGCCAGATAGAGCGGGTAGAAGAAGCCGCTATAGAACAGGTAGCTCTCCAGTAGAACCGATGCGGACATCGCCAGATAGAGGTCTTTCTTGGTCTCAATCTTTTGATAATACTCCGAGATCGTCTGGGCCTTGAACTGCAGGAACGTATTGTCCTCCACCCAGCGGAAAATCCCGTCAATCTGCTCGGTGGAAGCCAGTGTGGTGAAAATGCTGCTGTACGACTTCGCATGAATCTGCTCCATCATGCCCATGAAGCCGAGGACCGCCTTGCGCTGCAAGCCGTCCACATGCTCCATAATCTGTGGCATCCCTACACCGCCCTGGATCGTATCCAGCAGGGTCAGTCCGCCCAGCACCTTCATATAAGAGTCCTTTTCAATCTCACTCAGCGTGAGCCAGGACATTTTGTCATCGGATAATGGAATTTCGTCGTCGGTCCAGAACTGCATAATATTCTGGTTCCAGAACATCAGCGAGAAATCGTCGTCGGGACGGTTCCAGTTCACGGCTTGGATTGCGCTCATAATCGTATATTCTCCCTTTCTGTACCTGTGCCCCTCTTAGATGGAGCAGGCCAGGCATTCCTCGACAGACAATTTGTTGGTCCGGGTGTAGTACAGGGATTTCAGCCCTTTGTGCGCCGCATACAGGTAAGAGCGGGCCAGCTCACGGGTTGTAACATCACTGTTCACATGCAGAACCGTTGAGATACCCTGGTCGATATGAGGCTGAATCTCCGCAATCAGATCAATCACCTTGAACTGGTCCATCTGGTAGGCGGATTTATAATAGAACACATTGTCCGGACGCAGGTAAGGCATCGGATAGTAGGTGGTCGAGTTAGCATACGTGCGGGTCTCGATCTGCTCTACAATCGGCATGACGCTGGAGGTCGCATTCTGGATGTACGAGATGCTTGCGGTCGGCGCAATTGCCAGACGGTAAGCATGGTACAGGCCGTGCTTCATCACCTTGTCACGCAGCTGCTTCCAGTCCTCAGTTGTAGGAATGTAGATCCCTTCGAACAGTTCCTGTGCTTTTGTCGTAACCGGACGGTAGTCTGTAGTTATATAACGGTCGAAATACACGCCACTCGCATAGTCCGACTGCTCGAAGCCATAGAAGGTCTCGTCGGTCTCAGCGGCAATCTCCATACTTTTCTCAATCGAGTGATAGTTCATAGTCATGAAGAAGGTGCGTGCGAAATCACGGGCCTGCTCACTCTCATAAGCCACCTTGTTCTTGGCGAAATAGCCGTGCAGGTTCATTACACCCAGACCTACGGAGTGCATTTCCTTGTTCGCTTTAGCTACGCCCGGAGCGTTGGAGACAGTAGTCATATCGCTGACAGCCGTCAGTGCCAGCATGCCCTCATGTACGGATTCACGGATCTTGCCGTGCTCCATCACGTTCACGATGTTGAGGGAAGCCAGGTTGCAGCTGATATCGCGGCGGATCTCGTCCTGCTGACCGTAGTCGTTAATCTCTGAAGTCTCCTGCAACTGGAAAATCTCGGTGCACAGGTTGGACATCTTGATCTGGCCCACATTACGCAGGGCATGCGCGTTATTGGCATTACTCTTATTCATAATATACGGATAGCCCGATTCAAGCTGGATCATGGCGATCTTGGTCAGCATGTCGCGTGCGCTCATGGCGATTCTTTTCTTCACGCGCGGATCAGCAAGGAGGGTGTCATACATGACGTCCAGATCCATGTCATCCAAGTGCGTACCGTACGCCTGATAGACTGTGTAAGGAGCGAACACATGCAGCGGCTGATTGTCCTGCGCGAGCTTGTAGAAGCGGTTAGGCACGATCAGGCCGATAGACAACGTCTTCAGGCGTGTCCGTTCGTCGGCGTTAATCTTCTTGCTGTCCAGGAATTCAAGTACGTCCCAGCCAAAAATATTATAATAAGCCGCACCCGAACCCTTACGCTGGCCCATCTGGTCCGCATAGGAGAAGCCGTCTTCCATGAGCTTCAGGACAGGCATAATGCCTTTGGCCGCATCCTCTACACCCTTAATGGTCTCGCCGCGCGAGCGCAGCTTGGACAGATTGACCGCAACGCCGCCCCCGATTTTCGACAGCTGCATGCAGGTATTCAGCACATAGTTGATTGAATTGAGCGAGTCGTCCATCTCCAGCAGGAAGCAGGAGACCATCTCGCCGCGGCGGCTTTTACCGGCATTGAGGAAGGTTGGTGTCGCCGGCTGCAGGCGCTGTTCCATCATCGAGCGGGCCAGTGTACGGGCAGTCTCTACGTTACCCCGTCCCAGATGCAGAGCCACTACCGCTACGCGGTCCGGATAATGCTCCAGGTACTGCTTACGGTCATTGGTTTTGACGGCATAGTCGGTATAGAACTTGGAAGCCGCCATATAGGAAGGGAAGCGGAAATTATATTCATGGGCGATCCGGTAGACATCCTCCATCTCAGCAGCGGAGTAGCGGTCGTACAGGTCCTCGTAGTAGTCATTGGCAATCATATAATCAATCTTGGCTTTCGTATCCGTGAAGGTCAGGCTACGCCGCTCCACATCCTGCATGAACTCGGCTACTGCTTCCTGGTCCTTATCCAATTGGAAAAAGCCGCTTTCGTCTCTCTTCATCAACATGTTGTTCAATTCAATATGCCGCAACCCGGTCCACCTCCTGTTTTATGCGCTGTACATCTCCGAAGGTTCCCGACAATTCAAACTTGCCGACCACCGGTACGTTGTAACGCTGTGCAATTAAGTCTGCGCTGTGCGCGTATAGCTCGCCCCAGTTTTTGTTGCCGCTCGCGGCGATGCCCTTGAGCCTGGAATGGTTTCGTTCAAGGAATGTTGACACCTTCTCTGGAATCTGTCCAAATCCGGTAGTGTATGTAACAAGCACGTAAGGCTCGTCGATCGTCATATGCTCTTCGATTTGAACCGCCGGAAGCTTCAGTTTGTTAATGAATCTTCTGACGTTGCCGGTCTTGGAATCGTAAGCAATCAACATGGCTCCTAACCTCCTATAACATGTAGCCCATTCTACAGCTCTTTCTACTTGACAAATGAACTTGGGCGAAATCACTAGATTTATGGGCTTAGCTCTTATATACACTATATTTAGTAATGCTTAATCATTTTATATACCATATATTGAAAAGTCAAGAGACAGACAGACCTCTACGGCCCCTCCAAACAGAGCTTGAAACCGCCAATCCCACGCCCCGCCTGCATTCTATTCTCTTATAATTTATTAGTATTTTTTTTAAGCAATTTTCGGGGCTGCGGAATGGTGCAGACAGGGGCTTGCGGGAAGGGAAGACGGCTGTGATTTTTGAAAGCGTTTAGCCTTCGGGGGATCTGGATTTCATTGCACTTCGTACATTAGATGCTCCTTAAATTTAGGAGGAAGTCAGATCTGTTGTATTTTGTACACTTGATTTCAGCTAACAGGGGCTAATTGAGCAGATTCTTCAAATTCTAATGCAGGAAATACAATAGAATGGAGATTAACGGCAAATATCGGCAATTCTATTGCAGAAAGTGCAATCCGCATATTCAGTTTTACAATAACAGGGAACCATATCCGCCGGCAGGAGTCTTATTAGGTGAGAGGGGAGAGAACATGCAGAGTAAAGAACTAACGTATAGCATGACCTGTGCCTCATCGGTATCGCTTCGCGAGATGATGGAGACTTACGGACAGGATGTATGGAATTATGCTTTTTTCTTAACCCGCAGCCGGGAGCAGGCCAGCGATATCAGCCAGGAAGTATTTCTTAAGGCCTACAAGAGCATCGGCAAGTACCGGGGACAGGCTACTCTAAAAACCTGGCTGCTGACCATCACACGCAATACAGCATTCAGCTTAAGGCGTAACAGCTTCTGGCGGAGGTTCGCTCCGCTGGGCAAACATGAGGACACCCGGGCCTCCCTGTCTGCGGAGAAAGAGGCCATCGGCAATCAATACGCTAACCGCATCTGGGAGATTATCATGGAGCTGCCGGACAAGTACCGGGAGGTGCTGGTGCTGGATATTCAGCAGGACCTGCCGGTGGCAGAGATGTCCGCTCTGCTCGGGATCGCGCAGGGAACAGTCAAATCCCGGCTCGGACGGGCCAGAGAGAAAGTGAGAACGGCGATAAAGGAGGAAGACCTGTGAAGACAAAACAAGAGCAGGAGCAAGTGAAGGTGATGAGCGGGGAGAAGGACTGGTATAAGCAAGCCGGGCGGAACCCGCTTGCAGAGCCGGGATTCACGCCACAGCTCATGGCGCGGATTGAAGAGGCTGCGGCAGAAGGCTCATCGGGCAAAAGCGGACTACGCCGCCCGTTCGGGCGGGTGGCCGCCCTTGGCGGATTGGCAGCCATCCTGCTGCTCGTCACGCTGATCTGGCCGTTTGGCCCAGGGTCCAGGCTCGATCCGGCAGGGAGGCTGGCAGCGGTCTTTAAGCCTGGTTCGGGAGCGGCTGTGGTCCAGCCTTCGGCATCTCCTTCGGCTTCGCAGAACGCAGCTTCTTCAGCGTCACCGCAATCCTACAGCCCGCCGGTTGGTTCTGCGGAGTTCGAGTTTGGCGGAATGAAGTATTACATGCCCCTGCCGATGAACAGAGACAAGACGCGCGCGCGTGCTGTTGAGACTAACGCCGGGATTGTTTGGTCGCCGCCGCCGCCGATGGTCAATTACAGCAAGCCCAAATACACCCATCCTACGGAGCCTTACACATTGTATCTGTCTCCAATAGGCCAGTCTGAGCTATCTGAAGCTACTGCTAAACGGATTTATACCTTACCGCTATATGCCGGCGGCTCGCAGCGTTATTATGAACTTACGGGGATCTGTGACGGAGGTAACTATGTAGTGCTGGCTATCGGAACGATCACTTTGGGTAAAGGGTTAGGAAGGACACCTGAAAAGTTATCCGTTTTAAATTTAAAATCAGCCGCAGCTGGAGAAACAGTAACCCCGCAGGAACTGCTGGATTTAAGCAGCCTGAGCACCGAATTTTCCAATTACAGATCCTTTGTAGCTTTTGATAAATTGAACAGTGAAATGCTGCTTGTTTATTACAGCAAAAATAATAACAATGGATACGATGTTCATAGCAGCCTGTATGACATTGCTACAGGGGCAACAATGGATGTAGGAAGCAAGATCGGCATTGATGTACAGGGTCTGAAATATACGGCTAATTATGAAGTGAACGGGAAGAAACGTAGTGCGGAACTCATACTGTATCTCGGCCAGCAGTGGTACTATGAATGGTACTATAACCAATACGGACAGCAGATTGATCCTGCTAAGACAGGGAAGTGACGGGCTCCTAATTATTTTACGTGGATCATATAGATAATTTACTAAAAAAAAGCTATACTTTTTGATAATATCTCTAAGTAAACGTTATTTGTGTTTACTTCTGGAGTTCGATATCGAAGAGTGGAGCGGGATCAATGAAGAAGCTGACTATTGAGGATGTGGCTAAGAAAGCGGGCGTATCGAAAAGCACAGTCTCGCAATTTTTGAATAAACGGTTCAAGTATATGAGTGAGGCGACCAAAAACCGCATTGCCGAGGTTATCGATGAGCTGAATTACCAGCCCAACGGGCTTGCCCGCAGTCTCAAGCAGAACCGCACGCATATGGTTGGCATTATTGTAGCCAATATTGATTATTCGCTATCCATCCAGTGTATCCGGGCGATCGAGAATGAGCTGCAGCGCCATGGGATTCAGGTGATCATCTGCAACTCGGACGAGAATGCCGATAAGGAGAATACTTATGTGGAGACGCTGGTCGCCCGTCAGGTGGATGGCCTGATTATTTTTCCGGCGGGAGATCAGCCTGCGCCTTACACCAGATTAATTGAAGCGGAATATCCGCTGGTCTTCATGGACCGGCTGGTTGACGGGATCACGACCCAGAGCCTGCTGCTGGATAACGAGATGGCGGTGAAGACCGCTATCCGGGAGCTGACCGGCCACGGCCATGAAGCGATTGCTATTCTATCCCTGCCGCTTGGCGTACATGCGATTACCCCGCGCAAGGAGCGAATGAGCGGGTACAAAAAAGCGATGGAGGAAGCGGGTCTGCCGCTGCTGGGTTCGTATATGCGAAGTGTGTCACGCGAAGACATCGCATCTGCACTGGACGAGCTGCTGCAGCTTCCCGAGCCTCCAACAGCGCTGCTTGCCGCCAATGATCTGGTACTGGGCGAAATTCTTAAATATGCGAACCGCAATGCCATTGCGATCCCCGGCCAGTTGTCGGTCATCGGCATCGACGATGCCGAATTCGCCCGGATCTATAATCCTGATATTACAACGATCCGCCAGCCGGCTTACGAGATGGGGATGCAGGCGGCCAAGATCATGCTCTCTTTGATCAACGATGCGGACAGCGCGATGCCCATCACCTACAGGTTCCCGCCTTCCTTGCAGCAGGGGGAGTCGGTGCAGCCGCCGGCTAAGCCGGAATAGAGCAGGTCGGGGCGGCGAAAGGTCCATCGTGGTGACAACTTATAGGAAATCTGCTCAGGAATCCACGGCTTTACGGACCCAGGGGCCGTTATTGTGCGGAAAAGAAGGGTTTTGTTAGTTTTACGGACTCAGGAGCCGTTAAATTGCTGTTTAGGGCGCTAGATGCCCGCGAAGTGCGGCTTAACGTCATCTGAGTCCGTTAGGCTTGCTATAGTGCAGCAATTCCCCAAATAACGGCTCTCCGGTCCGTAAGTCTATAGTTTGAGAGCAGGATTATGTACATTGAGCAAGACTATGTACTTTGCCGCGCGAACTGCTGGGAATGACGACTTGCCGGTTCGCAGGAAAAATGCTCGGATGAAACTGACTTATCGTAACTGAGCTGTAACTGAGCCATAAGTGAGCCATAACCATGCTGTACTACCTGCAATTCAGCCACACCTCTCTCACGCTACATATACAAAAGGGTGTCCCAGCCGTCTGTCGGCTCAGGGACACCCTTTTTGCTGTGCTAATGTGTGTTCATGCTGAAGCCTGGCGCTGCCGGCAGCAGAGCACCTGTTCTTTGGCTATACGCCTGCGCTCATGAACTCCTCCAGCCGGGCGCGGGTGGGAAGGCCGTCCATATCGCCAGGCGACATCACGGCGAGTGCGCCGATCGCATTGCCGCGCTTCACGGCTTCTGCTACGCTGAGCTTCTCCAGCATGGCGCTGATCACCCCAACCGCGAAGCCGTCTCCGGCGCCGACTGTATCGACAACCTGCTCGACCTTGAAGCCGTCCACATAACCCTCTTCACCAGCAGAGGTCTTGTAGTAAGCGCCCTCAGGACCAAGCTTGATCACTACAAGGGATACGCCGCGCTCCAGATAGTACCCGGCAATCTCCTCCGGAGTCTCAAGACCGGTGAGAATCTTGCCTTCTCCGTGTCCGGGCAGGAACCAGTCGCAGCGGGTAGCCAGATCGTTGATCGTATTAACCATAGTTTCGGTGTCTGGCCACAGGGTCGGGCGCAGATTCGGGTCCAGTGATACGGTCTTGCCGCGCTGCTTCATGAACTCCATGGCATGCAGCGAGAACTCGTGACACGAAGCCGAGAGTGCGGAAGAGATGCTGGTCACATGCAGATGGCCTGCGGAAGCGAAGTAATCTTCATCGAAGTCGGCGAGACTCAGCTTGGAGGCGGCGGAATTTTTGCGGAAATATTCCACCTTGGGATCTCCAGTGAGTACCTTGGATTTGATCAGCATGCCCGTGGAGAATTCCTTGGTCGTTGTGATGCTTGCGGTATCGATCTTCTCCTTGTTCAGCGCCGAGGTGATGAACTGGCCAAAGTTGTCTTCGCCAAGCTTGGTCACATAACCGGTCAGATGCTCCAGGCGTGATAATCCGGTGGCTACATTGCTCTCCGCACCTGCCAGCGCCTTGGAGAAGGAAGTGACCTCATGCAGGGGGCCGGCTTCATTGGCGTAGAACATGGCCATCGGCTCCCCGAAGGTGACTGCATCCAGCTGTTTATTCATGAATAGTTCCTCCTAAAATGAACACGTTATTATGGTTTGGAATAGAATATAAGTTGAAATTATCACATAAAACGGTTTTGTACAATATAGCAATGCTCATTCTGCGGGCTTATTTTGTACAGGAACAGGGGAAGACATTCGTTTTTCCTTGATAAATAAGCGTTTTTGAATATTTTCGAAGGATTGATAACGCTTCCTGAATAAATATATATTGACTGTTAGCGGCAATGTTATTACTATTTTCTTAGAAGGATAAAGCCTGATGTTAGTAAAATAGATAAATTAGTTTATCTAAATTATTATTCTTATGAATATATAACCAGAGAGGAAGTAACAATCATGAAGAAAATTAAAGTATTACAGAATATTACCTCTGTTGGCGTAGTAGCCGTTATCCGCGCGGATAATGCCGATGATGCTTATGCCATGTCGGTGGCTTGTATCGAGGGCGGACTGAACAATATCGAAGTGACCTTCACGACTCCGGGAGCCGAAGTGGCGATCAAGCGCTTGGTGGAAGAATACGGGGGCCGCGCCGTGATTGGTGCCGGTACTGTGCTTGATCCGCTGACGGCAAGAATAGCTATTCTGGCTGGTTCGGAATTTGTGGTCAGCCCGTCTTTTGAAGAGGATACTGCTAAGATGTGTAATCTGTACGGCATTCCTTACATGCCGGGCTGCATGACGCTGAATGAGATGAAGGAAGCCCTGAAGCTGGGTGTGGATGTGCTGAAGCTGTTCCCTGGCAGTGCGTTCGGACCGGACTATGTCAAGGCGGTTAAGGGGCCAATGCCGCATGTCAACATTATGCCTACCGGCGGCGTGGATCTGAACAATATGGAGAAATGGATCAAGAACGGCTGCATCGCTGTCGGCATCGGCGGCAACCTGACCGCACCGGCCAAGGAAGGCCGCTATGACCAGATCACAGAGCTGGCTGCTCAGTATGTAGCGAAGTTCAAGGAGATTCAAGGCAAGTGAAATACATGTACAACAGGAATGTCTTGCCTCTATGGGGCAGGGCATTTTTTTGTTGAATGTAGATATGCCTAAATGATGGAATTGCTGCCGCTTCGGGCAATACTTATAATAGAGGCAGAGTGCAGAGGCGCCTGCGGACATTGAGAAGTATACCTGAAAGGTGATGCCATGACTGGCGACGATCTTCGCAGCAAGCTGTACCCGACACTGGTAGTGGAAGAAGCCGATTATGTGGAGATTCTAACTGCAGTCCACGGCTGCAGGGTGAGCGCGGGAGCCATCTATAAGCTGTATCGTAACTATAATCATCCGCAACTTTTTGAGCAGGGGGAAGTATATGTGCTTGATGATGACTCCAGGGAGAATTATGCGGTGCTCCTGGTGTGCGCAACTATATTATATACATTAGAGGAGCCGTCTCGGTCGTAGCGTAAGTCAGGTACGGGACGGTCTGCTTCTCATGTCATTTCTGTAACTAACTTCTATAAAAAGAGTATTTGAATGATAGCAGCATCCCTTGTATGCTTAGTAGGGATTGTGGACTACAAGTAGAAACGGCTTTGCTGTCCTTTTTTAGGACGGTACCGTTTCAGCGAGAAAGATAAGGAACATTTATGCGCGAAGCATATCGTTTTTGTCTTTTAAAATAATCATTACAGGCTTGCAACAAATTCGCAGTCTTGCGCGTCAGTAAGATTGCATAGAGAGGGGGAACCTTCGTGGTGGAGCAGGGACTCATCAGAGCCGCTCAAGCGGGCGATCGCGACGCTCTAATCACCCTATTGCGAGAAATTGAAGGGCATGTATATAAGACGGCCTTCTACATTCTGCATAATGAACAGGATGCTCTGGATGCCTCCCAGGAAGCGTTGATCCGGGTGTACACCAAGATCGGCTCCTATGAGGAGAAGGCGCAGTTCAAAACATGGGTTCAGCGAATAGTAACCAACATATGTATAGACAAATTCCGGAGAACGAAGCCTACCGTTTCTATCGATGAACACGAAATGGTGTTCCAGGATAAAAAACATAACGTAGAGCGCGAAGTGATGTCGGGTTATCTGGCGGAGGATATCCGCGAGGCCATCGACCAGCTTCCGGAGCATCACCGGACGGTAATCGTGCTTCGCTATTTACAGGATTTTTCTTACAACGAGATTGCAGACTGTCTGGATCTGCCTCTGAACACGGTCAAATCGTACCTGTTCCGGGCGCGGCAGCAGCTGCAGAATAGACTTCAGGAGTATCAGAAAGGTGGTGTGTCAGGATGAAGTGCGCGGAGGTGATGGAATGGATGCACCGCTATTTAGATAATGATCTCAGTCAGGAAGAAATGCTTGAAATGTTCCGTCATATCGACGATTGTCCTTCCTGCGCGGAAGTCTTGGACCGGCTGACGCTGCTCTCCCAGCAGCTGGAGCAGCTTCCCGACGTGAAGCCCCCCTTCAGTCTGGTTGACTCTATCCTGCCTCAGCTTGAACAGCTGGACCGCGGTGTCCCGGAAGAGCCTGCCGTAATGGAGCCGGAAGATCCGAAGGTTATTCCCTTCTCCCGTTCAAATAACCGGGGCAAGAAGTCTAAGGGCCCTTCACTGGCTGCGCGGACAGGCATTGGTGCTGCGGCGGCAGCGGTGATTCTGCTCATCGCCGTATTCAATATGCCGAAGAGTCTGCCAGGCGCAGACTTGGATATGTCATCCCAATTAATGAGCGGCGGAGCGGCGAACTCCAGCATGAGTACGGAGAGCAGTGCAGACGCCCCGCAGGCGGACGGACAGAATAACAGCGGCGGCAGCAGTGAGCTGCGAAAGATGGATCAGGCCACGCCTAGTGAATCTGCAGACGTTAATTTGAAATCTGCACCGCCTGCTCCCAGTGAGGGTGCTGATCAACCAGCCGCAGCCGGCGGTGGTATGCCTTCAGACAAGGTGCCTGCGGTAAGCGAAGCTCCGATCAGCAACCGCGCCGCTACTTCGCCTCCGGCGGACCGCCCCAAGAGCACCAAGAAAGCGGATAGCCGGTCGGCAGAGCCCCAAAG
Organism: Paenibacillus sp. FSL M7-0896; assembly: GCF_037975415.1. NCBI lineage: Bacteria > Bacillati > Bacillota > Bacilli > Caryophanales > Paenibacillaceae > Paenibacillus > Paenibacillus sp. FSL M7-0896. The sequence goes on along the minus strand of NZ_CP150250.1, from coordinate 5,475,657 downwards.
CACGACGTCGAGTGCGCCAACACAAGAGAATATAGCGGATGATAAGGCGGCTGCGGGAGATGCACGGATAGCGCCGACTCCAGCCGCTAACGAGGCAGGAGCCATGCTGATGGTCGCAGATTCCTCGTGGACTTCACCCGACGGGCAGCATATGGCTGAGATGACTGGCCAGCATGTTGTAATCTATAGCTTAACCGCAGAAGGAGAAGAACAACAACGAACAGTATTAACTTCGCTTCCTTTGGAGGGGAACTGGGTCTCCGGTGTGTGGTCGGAAGACGGCACCCAGTTCACTTATGTGCTACAGCTTGAGGACGGTACGCAGACGACGAAGGTATACACGGTTCCGGCAGAGAGCGCAACACCTGCTCCATCCGCTTCTCCGGCTCCTGCCAACTCTTCAGCGCCTACCGCTTCTCCGGCGGCGTCTGCTTCACCGGTCACCAGCCCGGCTATTACCCCGGACGCGGCAACGTCCGATAAATAACCGGAACGTTCTTCCGGCCTGCGGAATATGCTAAGGCAAGAGGACATGAATTACAGGCTATGCGAGTATCATCGGTATGACCGGCGGCCGGGAGAGTTTCTAGAGCTGCTCCCTCCGTCGTTTATATAGATGCGCCGCTGAAACGGAGTAACTTTGGCCCTGGCTGCCGAGGTTGCTCCGTTTTGGCTTGCGCCCCGGTCAGGACAAAGTCATAATGGTGATACCTATGTTTTCAGCCGATTTTTTGTTAAAATGTACGAATGTATGTGTCTGATACGGACCAGGCAAGTAAATGAAAAAGGAAGTGGCGGGATGGATGCCAAAACGGCGGCCAAAGACATCAAGCAAGGAAAGGTCTCTCCGCTGTACCTGCTGTACGGCAGTGAGAAGTTCCGGATGAATGAATTCGCGGCCATGCTGGAGGAACACCTGATCCCCAAAGAAGACCGCGATTTCGCGGTGATCCCGTTCGATCTCTCCGAAACTCCGGTTCAGGCGGTCATTGAAGAGGCGGAGACGGTTCCGTTCATGGTAGAACGCAAGCTCCTGCTGGTGCGGGATGCGGCTCTGTTCACGGCAGGCAAGGAGAAGGCGAAGCTGGAACATAACGTGGAGATGCTGAGCGAATATATGCAGCACCCTGCCGAGTTCAGTGTGATTGTATTTATGGTGAACGGCGACAAGCTGGATGAACGTAAAAAAATCGTCAAAAGCATCAAGACCGCCGGCACCGTGCTGGCCTTCAATCCCCTGGGTGCGGAGGAGCTGCTGCGCTGGGTGGAGAAGGGCTTCCGCGAACGCGGCTGCTCCCTTGCGCCGGGGACAGCGGAGGTTCTGATTGCAAGCAGCGGAACCGGACTCCAGGGTCTGTCTGCAGAGATGGACAAGCTGTGTCTGTTCGCCGGTACTGGCGGGCGGGTGGATGCGGCAGCGGTGGAAAGTCTGGTCCACCGGGGAACAGAGCAGAACATCTTCACGCTGGTGGAGGATATTGCGAATCTGCGCCTGGACAAGGCACTGAATACGCTCTATGAGCTGCTCAAGCAGCGGGAGGAGCCGATCAAGATCGCTTCGCTGATTGCCCGGCAGTTCAGAATCATCCTGCAGGTCAAGGATCTGTCAGCCCTTAGCTATTCGCAGGGACAGATTGCCTCCCAGCTCGGACTGCATCCGTATGCAGTGAAGCTTGCCGGAGAGCAGGCTCATAAGTTCGGAAGCCAGCGGCTGCGGCAGATCCTGAGTATACTGGCGGATCTGGACTATCAGATGAAGACGGGAGCTGTCGATAAGGTGCTGGGGCTGGAGATGTTCATGCTGCGCCTTGGAGCCTGAATAGAGCGGCCTTACATGGAACGAATCAAAGAGCCTGTCCACCCGCGTGTATCATGGGATGGACAGGCTCTTTGATTGTACAGCGGTATTAATGAAGGAAGTTAACGAGCATAAAAAAACCTAACCGTATGCAGCATAGCGGTCAGGTTCTTCAGTGCTCGTTATGATTGTCGCCCTTGGCTTAGGCTTGAGCCTTGAGAGCGTTCAATTTCTTAGCCAAGCGGGATTTTTTGCGGGCAGCCGCATTTTTATGAACCAGGCCTTTAGTTACAGCCTTGTCCAGCTTTTTGGAAGCCGCTTGGAAAGCAGCCTGAGCTACTTCAACTTCCGTACCAGTCACTGCTACATCAGCAGTTTTCACAGCTGTACGAAGAGCGGACTTCTGGGAAGCGTTCAGTGCACGGCGTTTCTCGATCGTCTTGACGCGTTTTATCGCGGATTTGATATTTGGCATTGCATTCACCTCCTGAAAGACATTCGAAATCAACAAATGATTCACAACTTAAAATAGTTTAGCATGAAGGGTAGCAAAAAGCAAGATAAAAAGCTTTGTAATTCCCTTAGAGCGGTTTGTATAAACGGAGGCTTTCTCTCGCACACTATCAGCAATATGCAAAAGGAGGCTGAACTAAGAATGGAACTGGATCTTCAGCTGTATTCGGTACGTACGGACTTGGCGGTGGAAGCGAAGGAAATGGCAGAGCGGCACGCCAATACGCCGATCCCGGGTGTCAATGAGGAAGTGGAAGAAGCGGACGGCATCAAGGTCACGAGACTTGCTGTAGCAGACCTTGCCGGTTCTCAGGCGATTGGACGCGCTATCGGCAATTACGTGACCCTGGAGGTGCCTGGGCTGCGCGGAGGGGACACCGGGCTGCAGCAGAAGGTCTCCACAGTGTTCGCCCGGGAATTCGAGCACTTTCTGGATGAAATCGGCATTGACCGCGATTCCAAGGTCCTTATCGTAGGCTTGGGCAACTGGAATGTGACGCCTGACTCGCTCGGCCCGCTGGTCGTTGAGAATGCACTGATTACCCGCCAGTTCTATGAGCTGGTGCCCGACCAGATTTCGCCCGGGTACCGGAATGTCAGTGCTATTGCTCCCGGAGTGCTCGGCCTGACGGGGATTGAATCCAGCGAAGTGGTACAGGGGATTGTGGACCGCACCAGCCCGGATGTCATTATAGCCATTGATGCGCTGGCCTCCCGTTCACTGGAGAGGATCAATACCACCATCCAGATTGCGGACATCGGCATTCATCCCGGCTCAGGGATCGGGAACAAGCGCAGAGGGCTGACCAAGGAGGTGCTGGGCGTACCCTGCATCGCCATCGGCGTCCCAACGGTCTGCTATGCTTCCACCATCGTCAACAATGTGCTGGAGATGATGCGGACCCATTTCGGGCAGATGGCGGACGGCGGTGCTCACACCAAAGAAATTATGGGTCTCCTTGATGATATATCTGAGCAGGAGCGTCTCGCCCTGGTGAAGGAAGTGCTTGAGCCGCTGGGGCATGACCTGATTGTGACCCCCAAAGAGATCGATGAATTCATTGAAGAGATCGCCAACATTGTGGCAAGCGGACTGAATGCTGCACTCCATGAAGCGGTAGATCCGGGCAATGTCGGAGCTTACACTCACTGATCTGTCACTTATCACCTCGCCCGCACCGTCTGCTATAACGCAGAACTGGTGGCGGGCTTTTTGTATAAATATAAGAACTTATATGTTTCACACGATAACTTATCCTTCTATTTCCCGCTGAAACGGTACCGTCCTTTAAAAGGACGGCGAAGCCGTTTCTACTTGGTGTTGCCCCCTCACTTCTCTATCGTTACTCCCTGCTATCTCTCATTCTGTGGTTCTAGCACAACCCTTCCGCTCATAGATTTGGAGTATGAGAGATTACAGAGGGCTTAGAGGAGGACATAACAATCATGAACAGAAAATGGTTTCAGCTATGGAATATAGGGCGGCTGCGCGGACGGCTGATGGATATTCTGTCGCTGGGAAGGACGATGCTGCTGCTGGCCGGAGGTTCGCTTGTGTTGTTCATGCTGCTTGGAGCTGGCGGATTGGCCGGGCAGAAGCTGAATTCTTCGCCCATTCCTTCCATGAAAGGCCTGGCGGCTTCGCTCTCCAGTGGATTCTTCATGGAGCTGCTGGGCATGGAGGTCCCCCATCTGCCGAAGGGCGAGGAGCCTTCAGCCTTCTCCGGGGACAAGGTGACCTCCTTCGTATTCCGGCTGCTTACCAGCGTTGATCCTGGTGATCCCAAGAGTCTGGTCTCACGTGAGATGCCCGGACTTGCTGCCGATGATCCCTTCCTGCTGCGGCAAGGCTCAGGGGGAAGTACAGGAGCACCGGCTGATTATCATCCGGGGGGCGATGAACTGGCCACCGGGGAAGATCCCGGAGCAGGGGGCGATCCTGGAGCCCCGCCGGATTCAGGGAACGGTACTGAGGCTGGTAATGGCCATGACAATCCGGGGGAAGGCGTGGTAGAGCCCGAGGCTTCGCCTGTCCCTGACCCGTCCGGTACAGAACCTGACGAGGGCTACTCCGGAAGCGGAGATGCGGAGAATGGCACAGGAGATACTTCGGTCAAGCGTATTCTCGTTTATCATTCCCATCCCCGGGAGGCCTATAATCCGCTGCTTGGCGCACAGAGCGACAACCCCAGCTCGGCAGTCCCTTCCAAGAATGTCATGCTGGTAGGCTCCTATATTGCCAAGAGGCTGGAAGAGCGGGGGATCGGAACTGTCCATGCCCAGGAGGACTATGCTACAGAGGTACCGGGCTACAACTGGAACTTCTCTTATAAATATTCACGTATGACTGTGAAATCGGCCATGGCCTCCAATCAGAACATGAGTGAGCTGATTGATATTCACCGTGATTCGCAGCGGCACGGCAAAACGACAGCTTTGATTAACGGGAAAAATTATGCCCAGGTATATTTTATTTTGGGGCATGCGAATAAAAACTGGAAACAAAACGAGGCCTTCGCCAATAAAATCCATCAGCTGCTGGAGAAAAATTATCCTGGAATTTCACGCGGGATATGGGGGAAATCGTCCGGAAACGGGAATAATGGGGAATATAACCAGACGTTGTCCCCGAACAGTGTGCTGATTGAGGTAGGCGGAATTGACAACAGCGCCGATGAGCTGAAGCGGACGGCGAATATTCTGGCGGATGCCATCGCTGATGTGTACTGGAGCAGCCGGGATGCCGAGAAGGCAGCTGCGCCAGATCAGGGCAGTACGCAATCTGGAGGCACCGGGGCAGAGACATCAACAGGTTCCTGAACGGATTATAGCTGAAAAGGAGCGGAGAATATGACACGGTTCGGTAAAAAGCTGGTAATGGTCGGAATATGGGCGGGCGTGGGGCTGCTGATCGGACTGCAGTTCGGCGGCGGCGGTTCGGGAGTCTCCGGTATACTGCCGGACTGGAGTAAGCCAGCCGGGAGCAGCGCGCCTGGACAGAACGTTACGGCCGGAACTGCGTACGTTCCGGCTGCCAGTACAGCCCCGGGCGGCCAGGCTTATGTATATGTGCCCGTGACTATTGATCCCGTAACGGGCGCTTACACCATGCTGCCCATGAAGCAGCCGGTTGCAGGTACACAGGCGCAGACGGCTGGCGGCACGGGCAGCCTCCCGCAGCAGGAGGTGAAGGACTACTCTGCGCTCAGTCCTGAGCAGATTCTGATCCCGGAGGAGCAGAAGCCGACTGTGGATGTGCTGGCGGATAAGACCGCTGGCCTGCTCCAGCAGGCTTCGCAGAAGGGCATCCGCTGGGTGGTCTCCCTCTTCGACTCGTCGGAGGAGTGAGCAGGAGCTGGGCTGGAACGAGGTTTAGCACAAAAACGGCTGCGGATGATGGAAGTCCGCACTCGTTTTTGTGTTTTTTTGCAGGATTCACCCTGCGATTGCAGAGGGTTCAGGCGGTTTCTTTCTTTTCCAGCGTCCGGCGGGATTGATGGGTGAAGCCCGTACTGTTATAATAAGTGGATTAACATTAGGCTGTCTGTGGGGGTAAGGAATGACTGACGTTCAGAAACGACAACAACAAATTCGCAATTTCTCGATTATTGCACATATAGACCATGGCAAATCGACATTGGCTGACCGCATTCTGGAGTATACGGGTGCGCTGACTTCGCGTGAAATGCAGGAGCAGGTTCTGGATCAGATGGATCTGGAGCGCGAGCGGGGCATCACCATCAAGCTGCAGGCCGTACGCCTGACGTACCGTGCCGATGACGGCCAGGAATATTATTTGAATCTGATTGACACACCGGGGCATGTCGATTTCACCTATGAGGTATCCCGCAGTCTGGCTGCCTGTGAAGGCGCTCTTCTGGTAGTGGATGCAGCCCAGGGGATTGAGGCCCAGACGCTGGCCAACGTGTATCTGGCGCTTGACAACAATCTGGAGATTCTTCCGGTACTCAACAAGATCGATCTTCCGAATGCAGATCCTGAACGGGTGAAGCAGGAGATTGAGGATGTCATCGGGCTGGATGCCAGCGAAGCCGTTCTGGCTTCCGCTAAGGCAGGCATTGGCATCAAGGAGATTCTGGAGCAGGTCGTGAAGCAGGTTCCGGCGCCGACTGGAAACTCGGAAGAACCGCTTAAGGCGCTGATCTTCGACTCCCATTATGACCCGTACAAGGGCGTAATCGTCTATGTCCGCGTAATGGACGGCAGTATCCGTGCCGGTTCCAAGATCAGAATGATGGCCACTGATAAAACCTTTGAGGTTATTGAGGTGGGGGCATTCATGCCGCGTATGACCATTGTACCCGAGCTGAACATCGGCGATGTCGGCTTCATTGTGGCCGGGATTAAGCATGTGGGCGACACTCGTGTCGGTGATACCGTGACGGATGCCAAGCGTCCGACTGCTGAGCCGCTGCCGGGTTACCGCAGAATTAATCCGATGGTCTATTGCGGTCTCTATCCGATTGAGACCTCTGATTATAATGACCTTCGTGAAGCGCTGGAGAAGCTGCAGCTGAACGATGCTTCCCTGAGCTTCGAGCCGGAGAGCTCCAGCGCCCTTGGTTTTGGCTTCCGGTGCGGCTTCCTGGGGCTGCTGCATATGGAGATTATTCAGGAGCGGATCGAACGCGAGTTCAATCTGCCGCTGATTACTACCGCGCCGAGCGTTATTTACCGCATTAAGCTGACGAACGGGGAGACCATTCAGATCGACAATCCGTCGCATTATCCGGAGATCGGGACGATTGACTTCATCGAAGAGCCGTATGTCAAAGCAGCCATTATTGTGCCTAACGACTTCGTGGGAACCGTTATGGAGCTGTGCCAGAACAAACGCGGCGAATTCGTCAACATGGAGTATCTGGACAGCAACCGTGTAACCATTACGTACGAGATTCCGTTGTCCGAGATCGTCTACGACTTCTTCGACCAGTTGAAATCCGGCACGAAGGGTTATGCATCCTACGATTACGAGATCTCCGGTTACCGCCAGTCCAATCTCGTGAAGATGGATATCCTGCTGAACAATGAGCAGGTCGATGCGCTGTCCTTCATCGTTCACCGCGACCGCGCCTACAACCGCGGCCGGGTCATCTGTGAGAAGCTGCGCGGTATTATCCCCCGCCAGATGTTCGAGGTGCCGATTCAGGCTTCCGTCGGCACGAAGGTGGTTGCGCGTGAGACCGTTAAGGCCATGCGCAAGAACGTATTAGCCAAATGCTACGGCGGCGATATCTCGCGTAAGCGGAAGCTGCTGGAGAAGCAGAAGGAAGGGAAGAAGCGCATGAAGCAGGTCGGCAGCGTCGAGGTGCCGCAGGAAGCGTTCATGGCCGTGCTTCAGATTGAGTAGCAGCATATAAGCTCCCCCCGGAGCTTTCGGTTTATCGCAGAAACGGGTGCCGTCCTACGTAGGGCGGTGCAGCCGTTTCTTCTTGCTTTTTAGCAGCAGGTAGTGTGGCAGGCCTGTATATTAATAGAACAAAGGAGACAGCTAATGAATACAGCTACGAGCACTGCACACCATGGCCGTCCCCCTGAGGCCGTATATATTCACATCCCGTTCTGCACCAATAAATGCTTCTATTGTGATTTCAACTCTTACGTGCTGAAGGACCAGCCGGTGATGGACTATCTCCATGCGCTTGACCGCGAGATGGAGCTGACCGTGCAGCACACGCCTCCGGGTGTGATCAAGACGATTTTTGTCGGCGGGGGTACGCCTACTGTCCTCAAGCCTGATGAGATGGCTTATTTCCTGGAATCGGTCCGCAGGCATTTTCCGCAGTGGGACGAGAATATTGAGTTCTCTATGGAAGCTAACCCCGGAACTACCGATATTGATAAGCTCAGAGTCATGAAGGAAGGCGGCGTCAACCGGGTCAGCTTCGGGGTGCAGGCGTTCCAAAATGAGCTGCTGAGCGGAATCGGCCGGATTCATGATGTGAATGACGTATACCGCAGTCTGGAGAATGCCCGTGCGGTCGGGCTTAATAACCTGTCGCTGGATCTGATGTTCGGCCTGCCGAACCAGACGGTGGATATGCTCAGAGAGAGTATCGACAAGGCGCTGGCGCTGGATCTTCCGCATTATTCCATCTACAGTCTGAAAGTGGAGGAGAATACGCTGTTCCACACCCTGTTCAACAAGAACAAGCTTCCGCTGCCGAATGAAGAGGATGAGCTGGCGATGTACCTGCTGCTTATGTCTACCATGGAGGCTGCGGGGTATACGCAATATGAGATCAGTAATTTTGCCAAGCCGGGGCTGGAGAGCCGCCACAACATCACGTACTGGCGCAACGAGGATTATTACGGTCTGGGCGCAGGGGCGCACGGATATGTGGGCCGGCAGCGGCACATGAATATCAAGGGCGTGAACCCTTATAACGAGGCTTCGCGCAGCGGGCTGCCGCGTCTGGACAGCTTTGAGATCTCCGAGCAGGAGGCGATGGAGGATTTCATGATGGTTGGCCTACGGATGCGCGAAGGGGTTTCGGATGCGGCGTTCCGCTCACAATTCGGAAAGCCGCTGGAGGCTGTTTTTGCAGGACCGCTGCATAAAATGCTGAAGGCCGGGCTGCTGGAGCAGGCCGGGGACACCTATCGTCTGAGCAAGCAGGGAATCCTGTTCGGCAACGATGTTTTCGGGGAATTTGTCGGTGCTTTGACAGAGGTTTAATTTTGAAATACCTCTTGAATTGTAATTCACCTTGTTGTATATTTATTCATATTAACAACAAGGGGTGAGTCAAGGTGCTTGTCAAAACGGATCATTTCCAAGAGGCTTCTCCAGCAGGAGAGCAGCAAGTGATATGCAGAAATGCTACGGTGGAGGATGTAGAGCCGCTGTATCTGATGATAGAGGAGTATGCCAGGCAGGGGATTATGCTGCCCCGTTCAAGGCAAGCACTGACCCGCCAGATCGACCAGTTCGTGATCGCCGAGATCGGCGGCAAGTTTGTCGGCTGCGGTTCCTTGTTCCGGCTCGGAAATGACCTTGTTGAGGTCCGTTCGATTGGCCTGAATGATGCTGGCAAGGGCAAAGGTGTAGGAACGATGATCCTGGAGAAGCTGGTTGAAGAAGCGAGACGCCAGCAGATTCCGAAGATTATGGCACTGACCTATGCCGTGGACTTCTTCCTTAAGAACGGCTTCGATGTGGTGCAGAAGGAGATTTTCCCCGAGAAGGTCTGGACCGATTGTGTGAACTGCAAGAAGCAGCATGCCTGCGACGAGATCGCCGTGCTGAAGAGACTGGACTAATCCGGCGGGCTCTAGCCCCCAGTAAACTATATAATAAGAAACCACTGTTCACCCGGAAGCTGATGCTTCAGGGTGACAGTGGTTTTTTGCAGATACAGGTTTATTGTGCGTAGATAAGCTTGCGCTGTTGCTCTACCAGTTCGGCAAGCTCCGGTGTAGCATATGCGGAAGGGTTAAAGGAAGGGGACAGTGTATTATAAGTAATTCCGATGCTGGACCCGTCCGTCATCTCAATCTCCAGCCAGTATTTGTCTCCCACCCAACCCTTGGTCTGCTTGTAGAGCTGCTCGAACGGGAGGTATTCCAGCTTGGGGAATTCGCGGATGAACACGGCGTTGGCCTCCGGGGTAAAGTCCATGAGGTAAGAACCGTCATTGCCGCTCACAAAACGGACAGTTTGTATTTTTCCCTCGATATCCAGCAGATCGTTAAGGGTGTTGGCGTCAGGGTTGTTGCGTGCTTCATACAGCCGGTCTCCCGCCCAGAGTCTCGCCGATGTCTTATAGCCTTCTACCTCGTAGAGCGGTGTGCCTGTCTTAAGAGTTGTCGCATCTCCATCCTGCAGCCCAGCGCGTGGACACTCCTGCTCGGATTTGCTGTATGTGATTTTGCCGATCTCCTTGCCTTTGCCCAGTGGGGCGGGGTCAGGACCGGTATCATCGTAGTACATGACGCCGTCCCATTGCAGGATGGATGCATAATTCGCATCCACACCGATGCACTTGACCGGTAAGATTTTACCAGTACAGCCCGTAAGTGCTAATGCAGTTAAGAGGCCTGCGATTATAGCCCATAATGCTGTTTTCTTGAAACGCATTTTTATCACTCCCTGAGTATTGGACGGCATTGTCCGGGAAATGGTTGCGGTGAAATATACAAAATCTTGCTTTGACTAAAATAGGCGCAATCAAGTTGCTGAACTCACTTGACAATGCCGAGGTCAGTTTGGTATTTTTGTATTAGTGGTTAGCACTCATCTCACTAGAGTGCTAACGAATCGGAGCCACAGCCGGATAGGAGGGAATAACATGTTAACTGAACGCCAGAGAATGATACTGAATGCCATTGTCGATGACTATATTTCTTCCGCTGAGCCGGTGGGCTCGCGCAGTATCTCGAAACGCGGGGATGTGGGCTACAGTCCAGCCACGATCCGCAACGAAATGGCCGATCTGGAGGATCTGGGTTATCTGGAGCAACCTCATACGTCGGCAGGGAGAATCCCGTCCCATAAGGGCTACCGCTATTATGTGGATCATCTGGTACCGTGGAATTCCGCCGAAACGGCCGAACTGGGCACGATCCGCGCTTTTTTCGCCGAGAAGCTGAATGCTACAGAGCAGGTTATCCAACATGCGGCAATGATCCTGTCCAATATGACGAATTATACTTCCATCCTGCTGGGACCGGAGGTTTTTCATACTTCATTGCGCCATTTCCAGCTGCTCCCGCTCGATGACAAGACCGCTGTGGCGATTATCGTTACCAGCACCGGGCAGGTAGAGAACCGGACCGTGAGTCTTCCTCCGGAGATATCTGTCTCCGAGATGGAGAAGGTCGTGAATCTGCTGAACAGCAAGCTGGTCAATGTACCGCTCTACAAGCTGAAGAGTCAGCTCTATTCCGAGCTGGGCGAAGAAATGCAGCGCCACATCTCCCATTATGAAGAATTAATGCAGGTGCTGGATAAGGCGCTGGAAAGCGACCATGATCAGCGGATTTACTTAAGCGGAGCCACGAATATGCTGACCCAGCCGGAGTTCAAGGACGTCGACAAGGTGAAGACGATTCTCGATCTGCTGGAGGAGACGCCTACGCTGCTCAAGATGCTCACCCCGGCCAGCAGCGAAGCAGGAATGCAGGTGCGCATTGGTACAGAGAATAAGCATGAGGCTTTTGCCAACTGCAGTCTGATTACCGCCACTTATTCACTGGACGGCAAACCGCTGGGGAGCATTGGCATCCTGGGTCCGACCCGTATGGAGTACGCACGTGTAATGGGTATTCTGGGTATTCTGTCCCGGGATTTGACAGCAATGCTGGCACACTGGTATAAGTGAACAGAGTGTACTAGTCCATCGCGAATGATATTAAGGAGGTGAAGACAACTTGAAAGAGGAAGAGGTTCAGGAAATGAATGAGAAGAATGACCCCTCGATGAATGACAATCTTGCGGCTGAAGAGACTGATACCACAGCAGACAGCGGCTCATTCACGGCTGAAGAGGCCGGCGAGGCGGCTTCAGGCAATGAGGAATACAGAAAGCTGCAGGAGCTTGCAGATGAACATCAGGCGCGTACCTTGCGTGTGCAGGCTGATTTCGATAACTTCCGCCGCCGGACCCAGAAAGAAAAGGAAGAGCTGGCGCAGTACGCAACATCTAAGCTCGTAACTGAGCTGCTCCCGGTAATGGATAACTTTGAACGCGCACTGGCGACTCCTGCAGCAGGTGCAGACGCTGAAGCGTTCATCAAAGGCGTGAATATGATTTTCCGTCAGCTGGAGGGAGTCCTTAAGACTGAAGGGCTTAAAGCTATGGAAGTGGTAGGGCAGCCTTTTAACCCTGAATATCATCAGGCGATCATGCAGGTGGAGAGCGAGGAGTACGAGGAAGGCATCGTGACGGAAGAGGTCCAGAAGGGCTATCTCCTGAAGGATAAGGTTCTTCGTCCGGCCATGGTCAAAGTCAGCATGTAGATCTGTTCTATATAAGATAATAAATATGGATGAAGCCCCGGGCTTCACATTATTTCTGAGGAGGCACATTACTGTGAGTAAAGTTATCGGTATTGACTTAGGAACCACGAACTCTTGCGTTGCCGTTATGGAAGGCGGCGAAGCCGTCGTTATCCCGAATCCGGAAGGCGCGCGTACAACCCCATCGGTTGTAGGCTTCAAGAAGGACGGCGAGCGCATCGTTGGTGAAACGGCAAAACGCCAGGCCATTACGAACCCGGACCGTACCATCGCTTCCATCAAACGCCACATGGGTACAGGCCACAAAGAAAGCATTGACGGCAAAGACTATTCTGCACAGGAAATCTCGGCAATGATTCTTCAGAAGCTGAAATCCGATGCTGAAGCCTATCTGGGCCAGCCTGTAACTCAGGCGGTTATTACAGTTCCTGCTTATTTCAATGACAGCCAGCGTCAGGCTACCAAGGATGCAGGCAAAATCGCCGGCCTTGAAGTGCTGCGTATCGTTAACGAGCCAACAGCAGCAGCTCTTGCTTACGGTCTGGAGAAATCGGAAGATCACACCATCCTGGTCTATGACCTTGGCGGCGGTACCTTCGACGTATCCATCCTTGAACTGGGCGACGGCTTCTTTGAAGTGAAGGCTACCAGCGGTGACAACCGTCTGGGCGGGGATGATTTTGACCAACTGGTGATGGATTACCTCGTAGCTGAATTCAAGAAAGAGCAGGGCATTGACCTGAGCAAGGACAAGGCTGCTGTTCAACGTCTGAAGGATGCTGCAGAAAAAGCAAAGAAAGAGCTGTCCGGCGTACTTACAACTACAGTATCGCTTCCGTTCATCACGGTAGTTGACGGAGTGCCTCAGCACTTGGAGATCAACCTGACCCGTGCCAAGTTCGACGAGCTGACTGCAAGCCTGGTTGAGCGCACGCTGGGACCTACACGTCAAGCGCTGAAGGATGCCGGAATGACCCCTGCGGATCTGAACAGAATCGTACTGGTCGGCGGCTCCACCCGTATTCCTGCCGTACAGGATGCGATCAAGAAGCTTACCGGCAAAGAGCCTCACAAGGGCGTTAACCCGGATGAAGTAGTAGCCCTGGGTGCTGCTGTTCAAGCGGGCGTACTGACTGGTGATGTAAAAGACGTAGTTCTGCTCGACGTCACTCCGCTGTCCCTCGGTATTGAAACTGCAGGCGGCGTGTTCACGAAGATGATTGAACGCAACACTACGATCCCTACAAGCAAATCGCAGGTGTTCTCGACCTTCGCAGACAGCCAGCCTAGCGTGGAAATCCACGTATTGCAGGGTGAACGCGAGATGGCGAACGGCAACAAGACACTGGGACGCTTCATGCTGAACGAGATTCCACCGGCACCGCGCGGCGTACCGCAGATCGAGGTTACCTTCGACATCGATGCCAACGGTATCGTTAACGTCTCTGCTACAGATAAAGGCACCAACAAGAGCCAGAAGATCACCATCACTTCTTCCAGCGGTCTGAGCGACGCAGAAGTGGAACAGATGATGAAGGATGCCGAGCTGCACGCTGAGGAAGACCGCAAGCGTAAAGAACTGGTCGAAGCCAAGAACGGTGCTGACCAGCTCGTATACTCCACAGATAAAGTAATTAAGGATCTGGGTGACAAGGTCGATGCTTCCGAGATCGACAAAGCGAATGAAGCCAAGGACAAGGTGAAGGCTGCACTTGAAACCGACAACCTGGAAGAAATCACTGCCGCTACAGAGGCGCTGAATGAGATTGTGCAACAGTTGTCCGTGAAGCTGTATGAGCAGGCTGCACAGGAGCAGCAGGGCGCTGAAGCGGGCCAGGATGCTTCTGAAGGCAATGCCAAGAAGGATAACGTGGTAGATGCGGATTACGAAGTGGTTGACGATGAGAAGAATCAAGGGTAACCTTAGACGATAAGTTCTATGGTGGTGAGAGGGAAGGTCAAGACCGGGGCATCCCGGGTTTTGGCTTTCCTTTTACCTTGTAAATGGGGAGAATTAACGATGTACGGAGGTGAAAGCAGTGGCAGATAAACGTGATTATTATGAGGTTCTGGGCCTCGGAAGAGATGCTTCAGAAGACGAAGTGAAGAAGGCCTACCGCAAGCTGGCGCGCCAGTACCATCCCGATGTGAATAAGGCCAGTGATGCTGAGGCCAAGTTCAAAGAGGTTAAGGAAGCCTATGATGTCCTGAGTGACGGGCAACAGCGTGCGCGGTATGACCAATATGGGCATATTGACCCTAATCAGGGAATGGGCGGCGGCTTTGGCGGCGGTGGCGGAGATTTCGGCGGTCTTGGTGATATCTTCGATATGTTCTTCGGCGGAGGCGGTGGACGGCGTGATCCGAATGCCCCACAGCGCGGCGGCGATTTGCAGTATACGATGACCATTGAGTTCAAGGAAGCGGTGTTCGGCAAAGAGACCGATATTACCATTCCGCGCACGGAGACCTGCGATACCTGCTTCGGCTCCGGAGCCAAGCCGGGTACGAAGCCGGAGACCTGTTCCGTCTGCCACGGCAGCGGACAGCAGGAATTCGTGCAGAATACACCGCTTGGACAGATGCGTAACCGCCGTCCCTGCTCCCATTGCAGCGGCACAGGCAAAATCATCAAAGAGAAATGCACCACCTGCGCAGGCCAGGGCAAGGTAAAGAGACAGCGCAAGATCCATGTGCGTATCCCTGCCGGTGTCGATGACGGCGCACAGCTGCGCATGACTGGTGAAGGCGAAGGCGGCACACGCGGCGGCCCGGCCGGAGATCTGTACATTGTGATCCGTGTGAAGAATCATGATTTCTTCGAGCGCGAGAACAACGATATTATGTGCGAGGTTCCCTTGACGTTCGCTCAGGCGGCACTGGGTGACGAGATTGAGATCCCAACGCTGACCGAGAAGGTGAAGCTCAAGATCCCGGCAGGAACCCAGACCGGTACCTTCTTCCGCCTCAAAGGCAAGGGGGTTCCGCATCTGCGCGGCAACGGCGTCGGCGACCAGCATGTCCGCGTCATCGTAGTCACACCTAGCAAGCTCAGCGATGAGCAGAAGGACCTGCTCCGCCAGTTCGCCTCCCACAACGGAGAGAACACGCATGAGCAGGAACAGTCTTTCTTCGACCGTGTGAAGCGGGCGTTCCGGGGAGACTGAAAGATAAGGAATTTATAGTGTAGCAACTAGAGCAAGCCCCCAATCTGGAAGAGGAGATTGGGGGCTTTTTGTTAATAACGAATAAGGAGGAGCTATGGATAAAAGAGTGGAAGAAATCATTGCTTCACTTGATGCTATCAGCATTAAAATAGTGGTACCACTTAGAAAAAAGTTATTAATAAAACTGCATTCAGCGAGCTTTTTGGATTAATGAGTGAATTGCAGAAATTACTTACTAATGAAAAATGGATACAGAAAGAATTAGTGGAAAAATTATTTCACATATATACCCAATTGGATATGCAGGCTGGTTATATTAAGGAGGAAGAAGTTAAAAATGAATTCACTGTCTATCTTAGCAAAATGAGAAGAAAAATGAGAGAAATCTTTGGCAAGAGGGTGCAAGATACTGAGGGAATTTCAGTTCAACAGCTCATAGATAATTCGGATTTTGCTAACTTACAAGAAATTATGGATGAATTTAAGAAGTTATACGAGTAGTTTTGTCTAATATCTTCATATACAAAAGTAAAGCCCCTTCACTTCCCGTATGGGAAACGAAGGGGCTTTATCCTTAGTTTTATGTTTAACACTTTAACGCATTACTTCTTCTTTTTCGATTTCAATTATTTCTCCATCTGCAACTTTTCTATGTTCATAAAGTTCAAATTTACTTCCTACAAAAAGCAAATTTCCTGGTGCCTTCTCAGGAAACAAAAATTCTATATTACAGAGTGTTTCATAATTATCATAGTTTGAAATAATATTTAGTACAACACTCCAATCCCGATCTGCCACATCATAATGAAAATGTGCAGCTGTTGAATAGTTTATTAAAGGAAACCTCTTTTTCCCACCTTGTTCCGTTGGAATCCAGCTAACTCTAGCTACCACCTTATTATCCATGTTATTTAATCACCTTTACCTTCCCAAACTAGTGTTTAGATCTTCTAGTAGACCATCAGAATTAAACAAGCGATTTCATTCCATAAAAGCGGTGAGGTATGAAGCTGCATTCGTAGTGAAAAAACAGGGATAAGTGTATTCTGTACAACTAAAAACAGTGAAACGGATGGACATCCTCTTCTAATTGTATTTTGTGCAACTACATTTACCCGGATGGACGAAAATCCAGGTATAGGGGCATTTTAATTGCACGAACTACATTTAAACGGAGATTTGGAGGCATATCGGACGATTTAGTTGTACGAATTGCAATTAAGCCTCCCCCTTGCCCCCTAATCGGGGTGAGGTAACCACTCAGCAAACCATTAGTTAAAGTAATTTTCATACGTCTAGAGCTGACGAGCTACTAGGTTAAAACAATATACATAGATGTAGGATATTAAGATTTTAGCATAAAATGCTTCCTTTTCCTTATAACGAATAAGGAGGAGCTATGGATCAAAGAGTGGAAGAAATTATTGCTTCACTTGATGGGATTAGCATTGAAATAGTAGTGCCGCTCAGAAAAAAAGTGATTAACGAAGCAGCACTCAGCGAGCTTTTTGGATTAATGGGTGAATTGCAGATATTACTTAATATCTACTGTCTTCATAAACAATAGTAAAGCCCCTCCACTTCCTATCCAGGAAGTGGAGGGGCTAAATGTGTTAATCTTTGCGCGGAGCGTTCTACTGAATCAACCCGCTCTTGCTCAGCAATTCATAGAGTGCAGCGGCTGCTGTCTCACGGGTTGCCGGAGCTGTTGGGTTGAAGGCAATGCCTGATTCGCTGGCGAAGATGCCGGCTTTGGTCAGGGCTTGCAGACTGTCCTTGGCGTAAGGAGCTACCTTAGCGCTATCGGAGTAGGTTGTGAACGAAGGATTGGCTACAGCCTTCAGTTCAGTGCCTGTCAGCTTCAGCGCTCTGTCCAGAATGACGGCGAGCTCCTGACGGGTTACTTTTTGCGTAGGTGCAAACTTGCCGTTGCCTATGCCCAGAATCAGACCAGACTTGGAGGCTGCGGCGACATCCTTGGCGTACCAGTCCGTTGATTTCACATCGGAGAAGGTTACGCCAGCATCGGTACGCAGACCCAGTGCACGGGTTAAGAGTGCTGTGAACTCAGCGCGGGTCAGATTGCTCTGCGGCGCAAAAGTTGTTGCCGAGGTTCCCTGGATAATCAGTTTGTCGGCCAACGTCTGGATGGCAACCGCTGATTTGGAATTCGCGATGTCTGTGAAGGCTGCTGCCGGTTTGCTGACTGCTGCATACACGGAGAAGCCTGGACGGCTTACGGTCACAAGGGTTGTTCCATCGGCTTGCGGTGTGAAGACAGAAGCAACCGGGGTCACCAGTCCGTCTTTCTCAAACAGTACGCCTGCGGTCTTGGATTCAATCTTGCCAGGTACAGTAAAGGTGCGCTTGATGAACACGTTGGTTGGAACGTTCAAGTAAGTGCTGCCTGTAGCTGTAGTCCATGAAGCTTCATAGGATACCGGGGTTCCGATAACCTGGGCACCCGGAGTACCTGCAATCAGCTTGCTGGCTGCGTCTGGCTCTTGCTTAATTACTAGCTTCAAGCTCTGGCCTGCAGGGGAAGCGGCTAATAAGGATACCGGCAAGGCTACAGCAGATCCGCCAACATTCACGATAAGGGTGCTGCCTGCTTGAATGGCGGACAGTAATTTCACCTGATCAGCAGTCAGGCTCAGTTCAGCAGACTTATCTGAGATGCTGATCAGAGAGATAACAACGGCTGTCTTGACAGTAGCGGCTTTGGCCAGAGCGGCCTTCAGATCGCTGTCGCTCACGGTTACTGTCGTTACACCATCCTTCGATGCGGTTAGAGGTGTTACCGTTACTTGCTGAACGCCTTCTTCAACAAGGGACTTCACAGGTTCTGGAACCACCACAGGTGTTGGCGTAACTACTGTACCGCCACCTCCACCACCGCCGCCATTGTTTCCACTGTCAGAGACAGTGATAAAGCGGAATGAGGTGTAGCTACTGTAGTATTCATCATTGTTATAGTCAATCTTGATCGGTTTGGTGTTATCTTTGGCTTTAATGCCGATAACCTCAAGCTTGTAGACTCCATCGGTCAGACCGGCCACCGCAGGGTTGCCGTAAGCATCCAAGATTGGATCACCATTGTGGTCATATGGGTGATAGGTGGATGATACAACCGTGCTATAGTTCCCAGGCTCGAAGAACTTATCCGGCGCACCGGTCGTGGATACCTGGAAGGAGCCTTTCTTGATATCATCCAAGCCAATCAGATTCACTTCATAGTAGTTAATATCTTTTGCTTTAAGCTTGTAGTTCAGAATAGCACTTGAATTGGTGTAGACGATCGGCTGGCTCAGTGCAGCTTCCTGAATGCCTGTGCCCCAATCAGGTTGTTCGGTCGTCTTATCTACATTGATTGCAAACGGCAAGTGCAGAGTTGGCTGTCCTGCTGCTTCCAGGACGACATTACCTTGCAGCATTTGCGGCACGGTATCAGCAGCGACGGTAACCTTCAGGTTGAACGTGGAGGCACCTTTTGCGGCGGCAGTTACCGATGATTTGTCGAGCGTCGCAGATACATGCTTGGGATCACCATAGTTCCATTCCACGGAAGCAGAATAGGTAAGCGCAGTATCGCTCATATTCTTTAATTGCAGCACTTGGCTAGCTTCAGAACCGGGAAGCAGGGTGCCAAAGCTTGTAGACGGATTGTAGTTGATTACATTCTGCGGGATAAAGTTCTTGTCCAGAATAGAGATCGGCTCTATCGATTGCAGCAAGGCCGGAGTGATGATGGCATTTTCTACATTGGCGCGTCCAGGACCTTGAAGATAGAAATCTTCAGGTGCATCCTGGTAGAACACAGGATCTGCTGTGTTGGCCAGAGCGGCACGAATGTCTAATGGTGTATAAGTTGGATGTGCCTGCTTGATCAGCAGTGCCAAGCCTGCTACATGCGGTGTTGCCATACTTGTACCACTAATACGATTGTATGCTTTGGAATAATCAGTTCCTGGATGACCTTTGCCATAAGCAGGCCACGTAGACAGCACTCCGTCACCAGGAGCTACGATGTCCGGCTTAATGCTTAATTTACCGTCGAAGTTCGGTCCTAGTGAGGAGAAGCTGGTCACTTCATCGCCGGCGGTCATATCCATCGGATATTCGGAGCTGAAAGTAAAGTAAGCAGGTTTGTTGCCGTTAGCAACAATGGCTCTGGCTAAAGCGCGGCCTTGGGAGCCCTTCAGGTCCAGCGTAGGGATGTTGTCATATCCATCGCCAAGGTTGGAACCGATAAAGTCAGAACGGTCAGTATAACTCTCATCCAGAATAGCTACTTTCTTACCGTCTACTGTCTGGAAATTACCATTGAAGATCACAATAGCTTTGGCACCGTGAGCTTTGGCATTAGCAATCTTGTCTACAAAGGCTAGATCGCCACGGGATACCAGAACAACAGTTTTCTCACTGAAATTTCCTTCCGGGTAATCTTCATTTGCGCCTAAATTAGCGTAGAACACTTTAACCGGCTCTGTTCCAATAATATCGGCAAAGTCTGTTTGACCCAATTCATAGGCCATGACATGGAACGGATTATAGGTGTCATAAGTCACTGAAGTGACTGAACCCGTAATCTCTGCCTTGAACTCACCGGAGAACGCTTTGATAGGGCTATTAACGGCACCTACCGAAATTCCGAGTTGGGAGGCAGCAGGAGAACCCATGGAGAAATAACCTGCTTCTCCATTATTCCCATTCGCAATTACAGCAGTTACTCCAGAGAGTACGGCATTATTAATCGCGATGGAATCCGGGGAATTCACATCCTTCTCGGAATCGGAGCCGAGCGACAGGTTGATGACATCCATGCCGTCCTTGACCGCACGTTCAATTCCGTCTATGACTTGAGCGGAAGATCCGGAGGAAGTGTTCGGCTTATCAATATTACGGCCCAATACTTTGTAGACATACAGGTCAGCCCCGGGAGCGACACCCTTCTGAGCCACATCACCTTTGGCTGCATACTGACCGATGATGGTACCGGCCACATGCGTACCGTGGTAAGTTCCCGCATAGCCTACGCCATACTCGATATCTTCTTCAGGAGTCAGCGGAACTTCTTCATAAGGATCATTATCCTGATAGAAGGAGTCATAGCCGCCCTTATAAGCCGGGGCAATATCCGGGTGCGTATAGTCCACACCGGTATCAATTACACCGACCTTCAGTCCGGCCCCGGTGAGGCCTTGGTCAGCCGCCCAATCGGCATGAATCTGCTTCAGGGGAGCATTGTCGTTTCTGTAAGTCACTTCGGTCACTGTCTGATCAGGGAGAGCATACCAGGTGCTGTTCGGATAAATGGAAGACACGCCGGAAATCTTCGCCAGCTCAGGGATTTTGTCAGCCGGAACGGTGACTTCAAAGCCGTTCAGAATCGTGTCGTACTTGTAATTGACGGTCAGGTCAATCTTCTTGGCTTCAGCCTTATCCAGTACTTCTTCCTGTTGGCTGTTCACTGCAGCTTCAGTCGCTGTATTGGCGAGCGCTGTAATTCCTTGTCTGGCAGCATACTTGCCGACGGCAGCAGGCTGGCCGCTGAGCTGAACGATAACCCGGACAAGATTTGAGGATTTGGTGTTAATCTGTGGAGAAATATAAGGCTGATTCACTGGAATCAAGGCTGGAAGATGATTGCCTGATACGGGTGTCTTCAAGCTGCTGGCGGCGAATGCCGCGCCTGGAATCATACTTGCAGCCACACCCAATGATAAAGTTAGTAATGATAGCTTACGAGGTAATTTTGTCCACTCCAAATGTAATCCCCTCCACAATATGATGTTGGTTCTGGCTTACATCTCTCCTGCTACAGACAGTAGCCGGATTCTCCTTTTCTATTAATCCGGTTTATTTCCGTCAAGATTACTAGGAAAAATATTAAGAAGATTTTACCACTGGTTATTTGTAAAATCTACACAAAATTTATAGAGTTTTGAGAATGTTTTCATTTCCTGCGGAATGTTATATGACACAAATAGACTTATAAAACTACTATGAAGAAATTAAAAGACAAAAAAATACAAAATAACAGAGAAAAAAACAATTTTCGTCATGAATACTGACATGAATGTTGGTTGGAAAAACAGGGCTGAAATTTAGAAGTGTGGCTTCTGGATAATGAAATCTGCGGACAACAGCGGGTGAAAGTTCAAAACTTCGCTGGAGTCACAGCCAACCATAAATGTATAAAATCATGTCCGGAAATCCAAAATAGCCAAGTAAGCTTGTACGTTATGGACACCAGGCAGAAAGCGGGGAATTCCCATGTCTGAAAAAAGTATACTGGCCTACTTCAAAACCCCGGAGGAAGCGGAAGGGGTCTCCCGTAAGCTGCAGGCACTGCGTGCAGAGGAGATTTCCATTGACCGGTTCAGCAGGTTTGGGGGAAGCGGGCAGGAGCCGGGAGTAAATCCGGTTACCGGCAATTTGGCGAGCATGGATTCGATGACAGCCGTCAGTGACCATACGGGCATATTAGCTGCGGCGCATACGAGCGGGAGCGGGATGAGCCACGGAGGGGATGGCGGGCCTACAGGCAGAAATATTCTGCTGACGGTTATTGTAGATGCAGCTATTCATGGTCAGGCGATGTCACTGATTGAGGAAGCCGGCGGAATGATTTGAAGATCAGATCAATACATTGGAGGCTGATGGCAAGCTATGGACAGAGAGAACTCGAAGATCTTTTCCAAAACCGAAAAAATGAAAATGCTCTATGAGGCGAAGGCCGAGGATGTTGAATTCTCAGCAGCTGAAGCAGATCAGGATGATATAGAGGCCATGGACCGTTCCCGTGAGGCTGATAAGCGGCAGCTGGGAGAAATTATGAAGAAAGAATAATTCGGTGAAGTCAAGAAGAGATGAGCAGACGAATTGTTGCTACGGATACCCTGCGTAAGTGGGGTATTTTTGTGTTTTGGCGTGTATAATGGAGTGATATGCGAGGCCGGGAGGATACATAAGTGAATACAGTGATAATGTGGGTAGGGCTGGCGCTGCTGGTGGCGCTGTTGACCTTCATGAACCAGAAGCAGGTCTATTCCTCGAAAGTGAAACGAGCTTACCGGGAGCTAAGAATGCTTGCTGAAAAGGTTCGAGCAGAACAGTCGGAGACGTCAGATCTGGGAGGCTGGGAAGCTTCCATCTCCGAAATGGAAAAGCACCCCAATGAATTCAACAAGCTGGATAAGGAGATCGGACTGCGCCAGGCCTTCGTCCAGTATTTGGAGCGGCATTATCCGCAGGATACGAGACTTCCAGAGCTGCAGGAAGCGGCTGCCTACCGGAAGGACAGCGTGTGGGGAATTAAGATAGGGAATTAAAAAATCTTATCATTTTAAAAGCCGAAACAGCCGTTAATAAGAGTAAAGTGAAATAAGCGAGAGTCGTCCTCATATCAGTTAAAAATTGAGATGTATAGGGAGCAGTCAACATGGAAAATCTAGCAGACCAAGCAGTTACAGACGAACTGGTTGTCAAAGCCTTGGAAAAAAACCTTGCCATGATCCGCTTTGATCTGGATCGGCGTGTCGCCTATGTCAATGAGATCTTTGCCCAGTCAGTGAAATACAAAGCGGAGGACATGTACGGCATGCAGCACAGCCAGCTGTGCTTCCCCTCATTCGTGAACAGTCCGGATTATGAGTTGTTCTGGCAGAATTTAATGGCTGGCCGGAGCTTCCAGGACAAAATTGAACGGATGGACGCAGAGGGGAATTCGGTCTGGCTGGAAGCTACATATATGCCGGTGTTTGATGAGACAAATACTCATGTCATCGGCGTATCCAAGGTGGCCACTAACATTACGGAGAGACAAAACAACATGAGCCATGTCGTGGAGCTAATGCAGGGCATGGCGGATAGCCTTAATCAGCGTGCGGACAAAGGAATTGAGCGGAGTCAGGAGCTGCTGCAGAGTATTGACAGGATTGCCGAGGTGTCGACTGAGAATACCGAAACACTGCTAAGTCTGCAAAAGCAGGCTGCGGCGATCCGCGGCGTAGTGCAGACCATCCGTGATATTGCTTCCCAGACTCATCTGCTTGCCCTGAATGCAGCGATTGAGGCTGCACATGCCGGAGAATTCGGCCGGGGATTCGATGTGGTGGCCAAGGAGGTAAGAAAGCTGTCTGCGATGGTGCAGGATCAGATTACCGAAGTCCGGGACAGTGTCCAGGCCATTACGGAAGAGGTAGGCAGAATATCAACGGGATTGAACCAGGTGCAGGATAATGTGCAGCTCAGCCAGCGGCAGATTCAAGTGGCGCTGGATGAATTCACGCTGATCGCTACCTCTGCACAGGAACTGGACAACCAGGCGCGCGAGGTCATGAATATTATCTAAGCTGTGCTTGCTCTGAAGTTGAGCAGTTATTCCCGGACAATCTATTGTAAGCAGTATGCAGCCTGTGCTTTTCAGGTGGACATGCTGCTTTTTTAGTACATATAGCTGGATATGCTGCTGAAAATGAACCTTTTGAAGCCCGGGGTTGTTATAAAGGTAATTCAAACAAGAAAGGAGGGCATGCTCAAGTGGGCAACAGGGAATTATTCCAAACCTACAGCAAGGAGGTATATCGTACCTGCTATTATATGGTGCACGATGCTGCCGATGCTGAGGATCTGTGTCAGGAGGTATTCATCACTCTCTTCCGCAGCGAGTGGCAGGGCATTGAATATCTGAAGGCTTGGATTATGAAAATCACCGTCAACACCTGCCTGAACCACCTGAAGCGCAGGAACAGCCTGCAGCAGAAGCTGACGGCCCATCTCCATATGTTCAGGGAGAATCCGCAGCCGCTGGTAGACAAGCTGGTGGAGCAGAAGGAAACGAAGCTGGAATGGGCGGGATACATGTCCCGGCTCCCGGCGAAGATCAGGGCGGTGCTGACCCTGCGGTATATGCATGATTTCAGTCTGGAGGAAATCCGCAAGATGCTGGATATCCCGCTGGGAACTGTGAAGTCCAGACAGCATAAGGGACTACGGATGATGAAGAGGATTCTGGAAGAAGCGGGCGTTCAGCCCATAACGAAGGAGGACGATGAATATGGACAGAACCGAAGCGCAGTTAAAGCGTCGCTTAAATGAGGATCAGGAGCTGAATTATCCTGATTTCGAGCAAATGTGGGGCAGAATGGAGCAGACCGGATATGCATCATCCAAAGGCGGCAGCCGTGCGGGAGCAGGCAGCCCGGTCCGCCACCGCAACTGGCGAAAGATCACTGTCGCAGCCTCCTTCAGCGTAGTGCTGATGGCTGTTCCTGTGTATGCCGCTGTGCAGTATGACTGGGGTAATCTGCTGAACCATAGAAGCGGTGTACAGGCTGCACTGTCCCAAAATCTGGGTCAGCCGCTCGGACAGACGATCACCAAGGATGGAGTCACCCTGACGCTACATACGGCGCTCTCCGATGAGAACCGGACGGTGATTCTGTACAGCTTGGATGTCGGGGGAGACAAGGGCAATGGAATGTGGAATGTGAATGGAATGTCTCTTAAGGATGCAAATGGGAACGGCGATGACAATGAATACAACTACCAGCAGTGGGACGAGAAGAACCAGCGTTACAACGGTTATTTCGAGACAAACTGGAGTCCGGGACAGGAGACGGTCAAGGTGAGTCTGACCGCAACAGGAATTCAATCCTACTCCCAGCAGGAGGTAGATTTGAAGCTGGATACGGACTCACCGGAGCGGCAGAGCTTCCCGGTGAACCGGGATGGGCTGGAGTCGTTCAGTGTTCAGCCCTTTAAGGAAGGGAATGAACAGCTAATGCTGTCCACGGCTGCAATCTTTAATAATCCCGAAGCTAAGAGCTTGGCATACCCGCAAATCATAGCATATAGAGATGGAGAGCCTGTCAAGAACTCTCAGTCAGGTGCAATGGGCAAGCCGGGGGATAACGGGGAATACACCTCAATTCAGTATTACAATCCTGTAGATGTCCCTCGGGCAGAGACAGCCTATAAACTCAGCTATACCAAGCTGGAACGTAATATTGATGGCCCATGGACGTTCGATTTTGAGCTGAGCAAGAAAAAAATGGCGGGTGCTACCATCAAGACGGCACTGGATCTGCCGCTGGAAGCGGAAGACGCCGGTAACCGGATTGAGCAAATGGTAATAACACCTACACAAATCCGTGTGTCCATCCGGACTAAAGCCAAATTCGCTGAGCTGCCTTATGTTAATTATACTCTTGAGGTAGGCGGACAGAAATTGGAAGGCGGATTGTGGTATTCGACAACGGAGGACAAGGATCTGAGAACGCTGCGCTTCGAGCGGCCTGTAGATCTTGAGATTACAAAAACAACGCCAATGACGCTTGTAGGTAATTATAAGGTTACCCGGCATGAGGATGACAAGAAGCCACTGGAATTAACCAACATCTCCAGTGAGAAGCAGACGCTAATCCGGCAAACCGGCGGGTATCCGGTGCAGTGGACCTACTATATGCGGGGAGCAGACCTCTACGTGGAGACGAAGAGCGATGATCCGAATTTTGGCGGCGTGAATCAGACTCATATTGGCACAGGTAAAGATCGAATCTTGGGTAAAATAGTAACTGTAAACTTCCGTGGAAACGGAAACAATCACAGCATTGATGTATATAAGGATTTCAAAGGCACAGAAGCTTCAATATACATGTTCTTCTACTCTACCAATGAACCGGACAAAGAGACACGGGTACAGCTCCAAGGACAATAATAACATTATTTCATTATTTTAACGGGAAGAACCTTGTGTTCTTCTCTTTTTTTCGTATACAGTTAGAAGATATGGCTATGAATAGCTGCCAGAATTATAAGACAAAGGAGAGAATAACTATGGAAATTAAGCGCTGCGACTGGGTAAACTCGGACCCGGTATATATAGCTTATCATGATGAAGAGTGGGGCAAGCCGCTGGTTGATGACCTGAAGCTGTTCGAGCTGCTGATGCTGGAGGGGATGCAGGCCGGACTGAGCTGGTATACGGTGCTGAAGAAGCGGGAGGGCTTCCGCGAGGCTTTTGACGGCTTTGATCCGGAGAAAATCGTGCTGTATGGGGAGGACAAGGTCGAAGAGCTGATGCAAAATGTGGGGATTGTGCGCAACCGTCTGAAGATTAAGGGAGTGATTACCAATGCACAGGTGTACCAGCAGATCTGCCGGGAGGAAGAGGGTGGCTTTGCCGGTTATCTGTGGAGCTTTGTCGGCGGGACGCCGGTGGTGAATCATTGGAAGAACAGAGCCGAGGTTCCCGCGACGACCCCACAGTCCGATCTGATGAGCAAAGCGCTCAAGCGCAAAGGCATGAAGTTCGTCGGCTCGACGATCTGCTATGCATTTATGCAGGCTTCCGGGATGGTAGATGACCATGCGCTGGATTGTTTTTGCCGCAGCACCCCGTCTACCGTAGAGAGTTGAACGCAGTTTGGCGCTGAACGGGTAAGAAATGCTATACTAGCTAAGATAAGCTTCGAGGGACATTATGCTCCCAAAACTGAGTCTATGCTTCCGAAGTAAGTTTGTTCGAAGCAGAATCGAGAGAAGTAACGCTCACAAACTTTTAGGAGGATTCATTACCATGCTATGGCACGAATTGACGGTACATACAACCGAGGAAGCACAGGAGATGATATCCAATCTGCTGGTTGAGGCCGGAGCGGGCGGAGTCTCTATTGAAGAATCCGGGACGCTGAATAAAAACCGGGATACACGTTACGGTGAACTATACGACGAACCGCTCAATGACATCCCCGAAGGGGAAGCGGTCATTAAAGGATATTATGCGGAATCGGTGGACATGGATGCGGTTGTGTCCGAGGTGACGCCAAGGGTGGAAGAGTTGAGAGAGTTCGGCATCGACCCCGGGCTGGCACAGATCTCCTGGAAGACGGTGGATGAGGAGGATTGGGCCCATGCCTGGAAGCAGTACTTTAAGCCGCTGCGCGTCTCGGAGCGGCTGACCATTAAGCCGACATGGGAAGAATATACCCCGGCCACTGCCGATGAGAAAATCATTGAGATTGACCCCGGTATGGCCTTTGGAACCGGGACGCATCCGACAACGGCGCTGTGCCTTCGCGCTCTTGAGAAGCATATTGTCAGCGGTGACGAGGTCATCGATGTAGGTACGGGCTCCGGCATCCTTGCTGTCGGAGCGATGCTGCTCGGTGCCGCCTCTGTCCTGGCGCTGGATCTGGACCCGGTCGCCGTAGAGAGTGCCCGTGAGAATGTGGCGCTGAACCGGCTGGAGTCAGCAATCACCGTGAAGGAGAGCGATCTGCTCTCGCTGCTGGGCGGTGAGGGGGCGGCGGATACCGCAGCCGGAGAGATGTGGCCTTCAGCCCGGCCAAGCAATACGGCTGACCAAGAGGCCGTTCCTGTTGTTGCCCCGGCGGCAGACGGGCTGGGAGTGACTCTGCCGGTCCGTGTAGTCGTGGCGAATATTCTGGCCGAGATTATTGTGCTGTTCACGGACGATGTCTACCGTGCGCTTCAGCCGGAGGGGATCTATATTACCTCGGGGATTTATAAGGATAAGGAAGGGCTGGTCGCGGAAGCGCTGAAGTCCTCCGGTTTCGAGATTTTAGAAGTAACCCGCGAAGAAGATTGGGTGGCGTTCACAGCCGGAAAGAGGTAGACATGGGTTCCCTGGATCAATTTTTAGTATATCCTTTACAGCAGCTTCCGTTTTTTCTGATTACG
This sequence comes from Paenibacillus sp. FSL M7-0896, assembly GCF_037975415.1. Taxonomy (NCBI): domain Bacteria; kingdom Bacillati; phylum Bacillota; class Bacilli; order Caryophanales; family Paenibacillaceae; genus Paenibacillus; species Paenibacillus sp. FSL M7-0896. The sequence goes on along the minus strand of NZ_CP150250.1, from coordinate 5,447,490 downwards.
ATTGTTATTGCGTTTACGGTGCATGAATTCGCCCACGCCTATTTTGCCAATAAATTCGGGGACCCTACAGCACGCCTGCTGGGCCGTATGACCTTGAATCCGGCGGTGCACTTTGATCTCTTCGGTATCATTTTGCTGCTGATTGCGGGCTTCGGCTGGGCGCGCCCGGTCCCCGTGAACCGGGATAACTTCCGCCGTCCCCGCCTGATGGGTGTCATCGTATCTGCCGCCGGGCCTATCAGCAATCTGCTGCTGGGTATTCTGGGCGCGCTGATCTATGCGATTCTTGTGGGAACAGGCACGATGGATTCGATCAAGAACGAGCAGGTGCTCCGGGCGCTGATCTGGTTCTTCGGGATGTTCATTCACTTCAACTTCTTCCTCTTCGTATTCAACCTGATTCCGCTGCCGCCGCTGGACGGTTACCGGATCGTAGAGGATATCGCACCGCGTCCGATCCGTGGAAGACTTCAGCAGTATGAGCAGTATACGGTGTTCCTTTTCCTGCTGATCATCTTCATTCCGGGTCTGCGCGCCTATACGATAGAACCGCTTAGCTACTGGGCGACACGTACGGGTAATGATTTCTTCCAGCTGTTCCTAAGGTTGTTCGGGGTCTGAGAACGTCAGTAAGGACGGGGGCTGTTCAGTGCATGGCAAACGTTGTAGAATATAATGTGATTATTAAGTAGATGAATGATACGTGTGAAGCGGCGGCCGGGACCTGATTTGGCGGGGACTACGCCGCTTTTACGCTGAATAACGGACAGAATGAGGTTGAGAGATGCAGCGTTATTTCGTAACTCCGGCACAGTTCGGACAAGACAAGGTTAGCATTGACGGTGAAGACGCCCGCCATATCGCCAAGGTCATGCGCGGCAAGGCCGGGGACAAGCTGATCGTCAGCGACGGCGTGGCCCGGGAGGCGCTGGCCGAGATTGCTGACATAGAGATTGGACTCGTTACCGTGAACATACTGGAGCCTCTGGCTATGACTCATGAAGCGCGCATTCAGATTACTGTCGCCCAGAGCCTGCCCAAAGGGGACAAGCTGGAGACAGTCATTCAGAAATGCACGGAGATCGGGGCTGTAGCCTTCACGCCGTTCCTCTCAGAGCGGACGATTGTGCAGTACGATGAGCGCAAGGAGAGTAAGCGGCTAGAGCGTTGGCGCAAAATCTGTAAGGAGGCTGCCGAACAGGCGCACCGGAATATTGTTCCGCAGGTGCATTCGCCGCTCAGCTGGAAGCAGCTGCTCCAGAGCTTCAACGGCTATGATGCCGTCTATTTCTGCTATGAGAAGGAAGAGGGACTCCAGCTCCGCAGCGCAGCCGCGCCATGGCTGGCATCGCTTCCGCAGGAAGCTGCGGCTAAAGTGATGATTGTTGTAGGGCCGGAGGGCGGCTTCAGTACGGAGGAATGCCGACTGGCTGAGGAGGCCGGAGCCGTCTCTGTCGGGCTGGGGCCGCGTATTCTGCGCTGTGAAACCGCAGGCATGGTTGCCGCCGCCTGCATTTTATATGAATCCGGAGAAATGGGAGGAGCTTAAACCATGCCATCTGTAGCTTTTTATACATTGGGCTGCAAAGTCAATTTCTATGATACCGAGGCCATCTGGCAGCTCTTTAAGAATGATGGATACGAGCAGGTAGATTTCGAGGGGTCCGCCGATGTCTATCTGATTAACACCTGTACAGTGACCAATACGGGCGACAAAAAAAGCCGGCAGATGATCCGCCGCGCAGTGCGCCGCAATCCAGACGCCATCGTAGCGGTTACCGGCTGCTACGCGCAGACCTCACCTGGAGAGATTCTCGATATTCCCGGAGTCGATCTGGTGATCGGCAACCAGGACCGTGAACAGATCATGACGCATGTAAAGAATATTCAGGAGTCACGCCAGCCCGTGAATGCGGTCCGCAACATTATGAAGACGCGTGAGTTCGAGGAGATGGATGTGCCCGGGTTCGCTGACCGGACGCGGGCGTTCATGAAGATACAGGACGGCTGCAACAACTTCTGTACCTTCTGCATTATTCCCTGGTCGCGCGGTCTGTCGCGCAGCCGTGATCCGAAATCGATTGTCGCCCAGGCGCATCAGCTGGTGGAGGCCGGATACAAGGAATTCGTGCTGACCGGCATCCATACCGGCGGGTACGGGGATGATCTGGACAACTACCGCCTCGCTGACCTGCTCTGGGAGCTGGATAAGGTGGACGGGCTGGAGCGTGTCCGCATCAGCTCCATTGAAGCGAGCCAGATTGACGAGAAGCTGCTTGAGGTGCTGAACCGCAGCACCAAGATGTGCCGCCATCTGCATATTCCGCTCCAGGCGGGCCATAACGAGGTGCTGAAGGCGATGCGCCGGAAGTATACGACGGAAGAGTATTTTGCCAAAATGCAGTTGATCCGAGAGGCTATGCCGGATGTGGGGATCACAACTGATGTGATCGTCGGCTTCCCGGGCGAGACGGATGAGATGTTCCGGGCAGGCTACGACTTCATGAAGGCGGTCAACTATTCGGAGATGCATGTCTTCCCGTATTCCAAACGGACCGGAACCCCGGCTGCACGGATGCTCAATCAGGTCGATGAGGAGATCAAGAATGCGCGTGTGCAGGAGCTGATTGACCTCTCTGAAGAGATGCAGCTAGCTTATGCTCGGCGGTTCGTCGGCAAGACGTTATCCGTGATCCCGGAGCGGGCGGCCAAAGGCTCGGCGGGACGCAGCGTACAGCACGGCTTCAGCGACAACTATCTCCAGGTGCTGTTTGGCGGCGACGATTCGCTGCAGGGCGAGCTGTGCCAGGTGAAGGTAACCGAAGCCGGCGTGAATGAATGCCGGGGCGAGCTTGTCAGTGTTAGCCGGGCAGTGGCAACCCTCTGACCGGACAGACTGCTACAGGATGTCTTCTATGCCTTTGACGGCAGGAAGACATCCTTTTTTTCGTTATCCCGTAATTAGCTATTTAAATTGGACTTAAAAAATATATAAATAAACAAAAGAGCAAAAGAAGTGGAGGGGAAATTTGGAACTGTAGGAGCGATAGCGACCGCCTTTGTATTTGGATTTCTACCGCGAGAAGCGGTTTTAATCAAGAAATCCAAATACAACAGCGGCCGGAGGGCCAAATGTTCACCGCAACGACGGCCATGCTTCAATTGCTAATCTTAAGTGCTTTTTAAATACAATTTATATAGTTACAAAGACCTGAATTTGCCCGGGAATCGTGAAATATGGAAAATGGGGTAAAGACTTGGGCCGGATTTGTCGATATAGTGGAAGAGAGTGGCAAAAAGTCCACCGATAATCAGACCGTCTAAGGAGAGAACAGATGACCGTGTACAGGAAAATGACAAAAACGCTCCTCATTATGATATTGCTCGTTGTAGCCGCTTTTCCGGTAAACGTCTTTGCCGCTGCTGGAGACACTATCTCTATTGAATTCGACAGCTCAGCCAAGGTAGAGCTTACCGTTGGCCAGTCACCGAAGCAGCTTAAGCTATATGCCAATGTAGAGGGCTCCGCTTCCAAACGGGATGTGACGGCAGCCGCAACATGGACCTCTTCCAAGAAAGAAGTAGTTACAGTATTAAATGGCCAGCTTACACCGGTGAATTCCGGAACGGCGGTAATTACAGCAACTCTCAATAATGCGATAGCCTCTGTAGAGGTGTCGGTCACCCATGCCTTCAAGGAACTGAAATTGACCCGCAGCACAGAGGGCAGCTATAAATTAGGCGACAAAGAGGAATTGCTGTCTGTTACGGCCACCGCCATCGGCGGAACATCGGCCACTGCGGAGAAGGATGTCACGAAGGATGCAGAATGGAGCAGCTCGAATACGGGCGTGCTGACTATTGCTGCGGGCAAGATTACGCTGGTCGGTGAAGGTAAGGCTACCATTACCGCCAAATATAAAGGGTTAACCGAAACGATCAAAGCGGTGGTAGAGCTTCCTTATGCCGCTATCGTGCTGAAAGACAAGAATGACACCATCGTCAAGGAAATGGAAATGCTGGTCGGGGACCATCCGGCCAAGCTGACCGCCAAGACCAAAGCCACTTCGGCAAGTCCGGAGATTACCCTGGGCAATGAGGTGGAATGGAGCAGCTCCAGCGAGAGCGTAGCTACTGTTAAAGACGGTGAGATTACCATCCTGGGCGTGGGTAAAACGGTCATCACCGCAAGCTATCTGGGTGTCACCCAGTCGGTGGATGTCTATGTGCGTGCGCCTTATGAAGCGCTGCTGCTGACGCCTTCCGGCGACCAGTCGCTTTTCCTGGGGGAGAGTCTGAATGTAACCGCAGCAATGCGGAATGCTGTCAATTCAACCTCGAACGAAACAGCGTCCGCCGTTTGGACCTCGGATAACCTGATGAATGCTACAGTAACCGCCAATACGGCGGATGCAAGCAACGCTTATGCCACTGTTACGGGTAAAGCGGTAGGAACTTCAATCATTAAGGCCAGCTATCTGGGCATCAGCAAAAGCTTCAAGATCACCGTCTATCCAACCCTGACGGAGCTGGGTCTGGAGAAGACGGAGCAGGAAATCTACACGGCGGATGCAGTAAGCCTGCCGAAGGTGACCGGAACCAAGTATGACGGCACCAAGCTGGATATCAGCGATGAGATGGAGTGGACCTCTGCGAATGAAGAGATTGTCTCCATCAAGGACGGGAAGTTTGTCGGCGGCAAGGCAGGTACGACCATCCTGACCGGGAAGCTCAAGACTGGCGAAGTGACCTCCGCTTCGGCTGCAAGTATCCGCTCCAAGAGCGTTCAGTTTAACGTAACGGTTCAGAATAAAGTGCTTGTCCTGATCGGACCCGATGCTGCTCTGGGAGTAGTGATTGGTGAAGAGCTGCCACTGCCCGCTGTCCAGGCTGTGCTGGAGAATGGCGACGAGCTGGATGTGTCGGGAAGCATCAAATGGGAGCTGAGCGGCAGCAATGCGGTTCTTAAGCAGACAACTGCCGCCAAGACCATCAAGGGACTGGTCAAAGGTACGGCAACCCTGAAGGGAACCTACTCCAACAAGACCATCAGTGTTCCGGTAACGGTTGAACAGAAGGTCGTGAAGCTGGTGGTGGACCCGGCAACGCTGGAAATGAACATCAAGGCCTCCAAGAGCATTAAGGCCACCGGATACTTTTCAAACGGCAAATCTGCCAACTTCTCGGGGGTAATGAACTGGGAATCTTCGAACCCGGCTGTGGCTACTATTAAGGGAACTTCCGTCAAAGCATTGGCTGAGGGGACAACTACCCTGACCGGTTCTTACCAGGGCATTCAGGCGACGGTAAAGATAACGGTTGTTCCCAAGCTGATGAAGCTTACAGTCAGTGAGAACCGGCTGAGTCTTGCACCGGGCGCAGGCAAAAACGTAGTGGTAACCGCGCTGTATGATACCGGCCGCACTGCAGTTGTCACAGGAAGCATGGTCTGGACCAGCTCCAAGCCTGCTGTCGCCAAGGTGAATGCTACCGGGCAGATTACAGCAGTGAGCAAGGGGAACGCATCTATTAAAGGAAAACTGGGAACTAAGACAGTCTCGGTATATGTTAGTGTGAAATAGTGTAATGCTGCTTGCGGTTTGAGCGGCAAATAAGAAGACCTGTACATTCGTCCATGTGGCGGTGTGCAGGTCTTCTTGTTTTGGTGAGGAATGGGAATGCTCAAAATTAATAAGGTAGGGGTATCACATTCAAACGCGAATGTATGTTCCTTTTATTATATACAATCCCAAATAAATGGAATATAATAACTCAAAATAAGCTTAAACAGAACAAGTTCCAATCTTAGAAGGAGGGGAAACGCATTTCCATACCGCATGATGAAGCGTTTAAAAAGCTGCTTGAGACATTCTTTCAGGAATTTATTGAACTGTTTTTTCCTGAACTGGATGCCATGTTGGACTATAGTGAGACACGGTTTCTGATGCAGGAGCTGCTCGTGGATATTGTGGGCGAGGAAGCGAGGGAACTGGATTTGCTGCTGGAGACCCGCTACAAAGGGCTGGACGGTTATATCCTAATTCACCTGGAACCGCAATCGTATAGGGATACCGCATTCCGTGAGAGAATGTTTATTTACTTCAGCCGTCTATTCAAGCGCTACCGCAAAGACCATAAGCTGATTATTCCGATTGCGATCTTTACCTCAGATGAGGTCCGGGAAGAGCCGGACACGCTGGAGATGTCTATTCCGGAGCATTCCATTCTGCGCTTCCAGTTCCTTAAGGTGGAGCTCCGTAAGCAGAACTGGCGGCGGTTCATCGACTCGGACAATGCGGTGGCTGCTGCGTTATTAGCGAAGATGGGGTATACTACAAGAGAGGCGAGAGAAGTACGGCGGGAATTCCTGCGGATGTTCATCAAGCTCAGGACACGATTGGATCAGGGACGGCTGGCGCTGATTATGTCAGTGGCGGATTTGTATTTCAAGCCGGACCGGATACAGGATGAGGAGATTCTAAGAGAATTAATCGATCATTACCCGGAGGAGGGAGAAGTCATTATGGAATTGATGCCAGCCTGGAAGCGTTGGGGATACGAAGAGGGCAAAGCGGAAGGAATTGAGGAAGGCAAAGCAGAAGGAAAAGCTGAAGGAAAAGCTGAAGGTCAAGCGGAGCTTATCCGGAAATTGCTGCTCCATGGATTTTCTCCGGAAGAGGTATCTCAAGCTGTTGAGTTGCCGCTGGATAAAATTAAAAGGCTGATGTAAATATAGACCTGGGGTGATGGCGCCCTAGGTCTTTTTTGAAGTATAATGAGGACTGCGATTACGATTCTTGGAAGACTCAGGACTGCAGCCGTTGCTCCAGCCTGGACCAGACGCGCAGATAGCATAACGGCAGTACACCAAGCGAACAGACGACGTTGAAAATAGTCTGGGCATGGGCGAGTTGGGCGGCAGGTCCGCCGCCGATCCAGGCGGACAGGGATTGCAGAGGCTGGATGAAGGGCAGGAAGAGTAAGGCGCCGCCGACATTCAGTGTCACATGCGACCAGGCGACGAATACGCCGGAAGGCGTACTGCCAATGGCGGCAATGACAGCAGTGACGCAGGTGCCGATATTCGCGCCGAGGACGATGGCAATGCCAAGCGCAGGCGGCATCACGCCGCTGGCAGCGAGGCCCATCGCCATGCCGATGACTGCGGCGCTGCTGTGCACCATCGCCGTCAGCACAGCCCCGGCGGCTAGTCCCCACAGAGCGCTGGTTGCGGCATGTCCGAGAAACCAGCGGAACAGGGCACTGCCTTCAAGGGCAGGGCCGATGGACTGTATGACCGCGATGCCCCACAGGACGAGCGCGAAGCCGGTGACCGCGAGGCAGATGAATTGCAGCGGTCCCGAGATCCGGCGGCAGACCTCAAGCAGCCGCTGGGACTGCGGGGCCAGCTCGCCGGCCATCACGGCGGCGGCCCACAGGCAGAGCGCCGCGATCAGCAGCGGCACGGCCAGCATGCTGATCTGCAGGCTGATCAGCTCCGTTGTCAGGCAGGTGCCGATGTTGCTGCCGAGAATAATGCCAAGCGTGCGGGCATAGGTCAGCAGCCCGGCATTGACCATGCCGATGGTCAGCACCGTTACAGCGGTGCTGCTCTGCAGCAGCGCCGACAGCAGGGCGCTGACGATCAGGCCTTTGGCTGGTGTGGAGGTCGCCTTGTGCAGGCTGCGCTTCAGCAGCGGACCGGCCAGCCGCGACAACGAGGCTTCCATCACCTTCATGCCGGCGAGGAATATGACAAGACCGTAGAGGACAGGGAATAACAGTTCACGGATCATAAGGACAGGCTCCTTTTTGAAAAGATAAGAAATTATTGGTTTCACACAATAACTTATCCTTCTATTTCTCGCTGAAACGGAACCGTCCTTGAGAGGACAGCACAGCCGTTTCCACTTATATTGTTTCGGGGTCCCCGCAAAGTACCTGAGACATCCTCGAAGCTAACGCCTCACTTTGTGGGGTTATTTTACGGGGGTTGTACCAATATATGAACGCCAGGCATAGGACATGTATATTAATCTGGCAACAAGAATAGGGAGTTGAAGGTATTGGCATCAGTAATTCTGGAACGCAACCGTAAAAAAAGACTGGAACAGGGCCATCCATGGGTCTTCGCCAGTGAAGTAGCATCTGTAGACGGAGATCCGCAGCCAGGCGGACTGGTGGATGTTCTGACCCATCAGGGGCGGTACTTGGCTACCGGGTATTATAATCCGGCTTCACAGATCCGGGTGAGAATTCTGTCGCAGCATAAGCTGGCGGCGATGGACACGGCGTTTTTTGCACAGCGGTTCGCGGACTGTCTGCGGCATAGGGAACGCTTCCTGCCGGGGGCGGACGCTTACCGTCTGGTCTACGGGGAAGCGGATTTTTTGCCGGGGCTGATCATTGACCGCTTCGGTGAAGTCCTTGTGGTGCAGCTGCTGACACTGGCTATGGATCAGCACCGCTCCGAGATTGTGGAGGCGCTGGTGCAGGTGCTGGCGCCGCGTGGCATCTACGAGCGCAGCGATGTCAGTGTGCGGGAGCTGGAGGGACTGGAACAGACCACGGGTGTGCTCTACGGCGAATGCCCGCGCCACATTACTGTAAGTGAGAACGGGCTGAAGGTCATCGTTGATATTGAAGAGGGGCAGAAGACCGGCTACTTCTTCGATCAGCGGGAGAATAGAGCATCGATTGCTCCGCTGATGAAGGGCTGGGGCGGGCGCAGCGGAATTACACTGCAGAACGTAGCAGCCGAGGATGGTTCACTTCAGACGCTGCCAGTCAACAAAAGCGGCAAGCCTGTCACCTTCCCGTACTGGGATGGTGCGACTGTGCTGGAATGCTTTGCGCATACGGGAAGCTTCACATTGCATGCCTGCAAGTACGGTGCCAAGAAGGTAACCTGCCTGGATGTATCCGCGCATGCCATCGAGAGTGCAAAGGCCAATGTGGAGATCAACGGATTCAGCGACCGGGTGGAATTCGTGGTAGATGATGCATTTGCCTTCCTGCGCAATCAGGTCAAGGGTCAGGAGGAACGCACTGAGCGGGCTACGGGCGGCACAGCGGCGGAAGGGAAAACCGGAAGCAAACCGGCTGCCAAGGCGGACACCGCGAAGCCGATGACCGCCGGGGGCGGACGCACGTGGGATGTCGTGATTCTGGACCCGCCTGCTTTTGCCAAGACCAAAAGTGCAGTGGCAGGGGCCGTACGCGGCTACAAGGACATCAATCTGCAGGGTATGAAGCTGGTGAATGACGGCGGATATCTGGTCACGGCCAGCTGTTCATACCACATGCAGCCGCAGCTGTTCCTTGACACGATCATGGAGGCGGCCAAGGATGCCGGCAAGGTGCTGAGACTGATCGAATGGCGGGCCGCAGGCAAGGATCATCCGCAGATTCTCGGCGTGGACGAGGGGCATTATCTTAAGTTCGCCATCTTTGAGGTGCGCAGCAAATAGAATTGTCAGACCCGGCTGCATAGCCGGTTTTGCGGGAAGAGTCTCTTTTATAGAGGCTCTTTTTTGATGTATTTGGTACAGTTAAAAGACCGCCCAAAACCAGAATAGCTGAGATAGGTGTGTTCTGTACAATTAAAATCGGCTCGGAGTAACTGTGGAGATGAAAATCTGATTTTTAGTTGCAGAGAATACACTTAAACCTGTTAACGAGCTATTTTGGCCGCTTTTAGTTGTACCAAATACACCTAAGCACAAATATCAGCCCGAGTCCCGCGCCTGCTGCACTTTAACTTTTGGCGGCTGGAAAAGCTATATCAATCACTTCGCCAGCATGGGCTGCGAATTCGTCGATAGCATGCAGTTCCGCAATGTAACACAGTCCATTAACCGGGCCAGAGAATATATCCGGCTGCATCTGGAGGAGAATCTGACCCTTAACAGCTGTGCGCAGGTCGTTCACTTAAGCCCGAGCTATTTCGCAGGCGCCTTCAAGAAGGAGAACGGCATGACGCTGATTCAGTATATTACCAAGCTGCGGATAGAGCGGGCGCTGCAACTTAGTGAACATTTGCAAACAATGGCAAACGTACGTTCTGGAGCACGCGGTGGAGGTATGCTATACTGTTGAGACGAGAAGTTTCATAGATTCTGGTGTCACATAGAGCGCCAGGGTTCAACGGAAGGAGTCTGCTGAAATGACGGTTAACTTCATCATCGGCCGCTCGGGCAGCGGCAAGACGACTACAGTATGGGAGAGGGTATCCTCAAGGCTGAAGGCAGAGCCGCTTGGGGCCCCGATCATTATACTTGTTCCCGAGCAGGGATCGTTCGGAGCGGAACGGGGACTGCTGGCGGCGGGCGGCGTGAAGGGAAGTCTGCGCGCCCAGACGCTCAGTTTCTCGCGGCTTGCCTACCGGGTGAAGCAGGAGACCGGCGGCAGCGCAAGTCTGCCTATCAGTGAAGAAGGCAAGAAGATGCTGATCTACAAGATTATCAGCAAGCGCAAGGAGGAGCTGAAGTTGTTCGGGGCTTCCTCGGACCGGCCGGGATTTGTGGAGCGGCTCAGCAGTCTGCACACGGAGCTTAAGCGCTGCTGTCTTGGAGCCGGAGACCTGGAGGAGCAGATCGGCAGAATGCGGGATGCCACGCTGGGCAGCCCTATTCTGGCCGGGAAGCTGGATGATCTGCATCTCGTCTTTAGCGAGCTGGACCAGGAGATGTCACAGCTCTATATAGATGAAGAGGACAGACTAGCCGAACTGGCTGAGCATATTGCGGACTCTGCCTATATCCGCGGCGCTGAGATCTGGGTGGACGGCTTCCACGGCTTCAGCAATCAGGAATTCATCGTCTTGCGTGAGCTGATGCAGTACGCGGACACAATGACCATTGCGCTCACACTGGACCGGATCTATCCGCCGGGCGTTGCCCCGCACGAGCTGGAGCTGTTCCATCCGGCGGCGGTTACTTACATTAAGCTCCGGGGAATAGCGGAGGAGATGGGACTTACCGTATGGGATGAGCTGCTGGCTCCGCCTGTCCTGCCAAGGTTCAAGGACGCTCCCGTACTCGCGCATCTGGAGCGCGGATTACAGCGCCGGCATCCCTGGACGGGACCGGCTGAACAGGTGAAGGAAGCCATCAGCATCCGGGCTGGGGCTTCACGCCGCACCGAGGTGGAGGGCGTGCTGCGCGAGATGCAGGCCCTGGCTAGAGAATCGGGGGCTAAATATGGGGAAATGGCGGTATTCATGCGCAATATGGCTGATTATGAGCCGCTGATTGCCCCGTTATTTCAGGACTTCGGCGTTCCGTTCTTCCTGGACCAGAAGCAGAGTGAGCTGCATCATCCGCTGGTGGAATTCATCCGCTCCGCTCTCGATGTCGTCCGCCGCCGCTGGCGTTATGAAGATGTGTTCCGCTGCGTGAAGACAGAGCTGCTGCTCCCGCTGGACGGAAACATTACCCGTGCCCATATGGATGAGCTGGAGAACTATGTGCTGGCCTGCGGCATTCACGGCTATCGCTGGACGGACGGGCGCTCCTGGAAGGGGATTCCGCGCCTCTCCCTGGAGGGCAGTGAGGCTGTAGATGAAGCCATGCTATCCAGAATGGAAGCCTGCCGGAGTGCGATTACAGGACCGCTGCAGGCATTTGAGCAGAGAATCAAAGCCAGCCGCAGCGGTCTGGAGCTATGCCGGGCGGTATATCTGCTGCTGGAGGATACGGAAGCGGCACGGAAGCTCGAAGGGATGGGAGCGGAGTCTCTGAAGCAAGGCCGCCCGGAAGCTGCCCGGGAGCATAGCCAGCTCTGGGGCGCTGTTCTGGGTCTGCTGGACCAGATTGCCGAGATGATGGGCAAGGAACGGATAGATTTCAGCCTGTTCGCCGGGGTGCTGGAGACCGGGCTGGCTGAGCTTAAAATGGGGCTCGTCCCGCCCGCACTTGACCAGGTGCTGGTAGGTACGATGGACCGCACCCGGGTGTCGGGGGTGAAGTACGCCTTCCTGCTCGGTTTCAATGAAGGAGTGGTTCCGGCTCAGTTCAAGGAAGACGGCATTCTCTCCGAAGGGGAGCGCCTCCTGCTGGAGAAGTCCGGTATGGAGCTTGCACCGGGCTCATCCCGGAAGCTGCTGGATGAACGCTTCCTGATCTACAATGCGCTTACCACTGCCAGCAGGAAGCTGTGGATCAGCTATGCCGTAGCTGACGATGAGGGCAAAGCGCTGCTGCCTTCGGAGGTCATCCGCCAGCTGCAGGGAATGTTCCCGCAGCAGTTAGATGAACAATTCCTCTCCGGCTTCCCGCAGAGCGGCAATGATGACGACGCTACCCATATGGACTTCATCGGCCATCCTGAGCAGACGCTCCGCATGCTGCTGCTTCAGCTCCGCCAGTGGCGTCAAGGGGCAGAGATACCCGGCATGTGGTGGGAGGTCTATAACTGGTTTGCGGCGGAGCAGGGTGCAGACAAGCCTGCGGATGAACAGGCAGCGGAATACCGCCATGCGGATCTGTCCATGAAGCTGAAGCTGGAGCGGCTGCTCGGCTCGCTGTTCTACCGCAATGAAGGCATACGGCTGAAGAAGGAGACCAGCCTGCGCCTGTATGGCGGCTCCACGCTGCGCGGCAGCGTGTCACGGATGGAGCGGTTCGTTGCCTGCTCCTTCTCCCATTTCGCTTCCTATGGGCTGAGGCTGAAGGAGCGCCAGCTCTACAAGCTCCAGGCCCCGGATATCGGGCAGCTTTTCCATGCGGCCCTCAGTGAGATGGCGAAGCGGCTGCAGGAGCAAGGCCGCAGCTGGGGCAGCATGACTGCGGAGGAATGCCGCACGGAGGCGGGGAAGACCGTAGACAAGCTGTCTCCGCTGTTACAGGGAGAGATTCTGATGAGCAGCAAGCGCTACGGCTATATCTCGCGCAAGCTGAAGAATATTGTCGGCCGCGCTTCGGTCATCCTCGGGGAGCATTCGCGGCGCGGGAGTTTTGAGCCGGTCGGGCTGGAGCTGGATTTTGGCCCGGGCCAGGAGCTGCCTCCGCTGAGAATCACACTGCCGAACGGCTGTGTCATGGAGGTGGTCGGCCGGATTGACCGGGTGGATAAGGCTGAAGGGGAGCAGGGGATTCTGCTGCGGGTGATCGACTACAAATCAAGCCAGAAGGATCTCAAGCTGCATGAGGTCTACTATGGATTGTCGCTACAGATGCTGACTTACCTTGATGTGCTGCTGACCTATTCCGAGCAATGGCTGGGCCAGGAAGCACTGCCTGCCGGAGCGCTCTATTTCCACGTTCATGATCCGCTCCTGACCTCAGCCAACGGAATGAACCGGGAGCAAGCGGAGCAGGAGCTGATGAAGCGCTTCAAGATGAAGGGCCTGCTGACCGCCGACCGTGAGGTGGTCTCGCTGATGGATACCACACTCGACAAAGGGTATTCCTCTATTGTTCCGGTAGCGCTGAAGAGTGACGGCAGCTTCTACAGCAGCGCATCCGTAGCTACCCCAGAACAGTGGGGGCAGCTGCGGTCCTCAGTGCGCAGCACGATCTCGGAGATCGGGACTAGCATTACAGAGGGGGATGTGGCAATACAGCCTTACCGCATTCAGCAGGAAACAGCCTGTACCTTCTGCTCCTTCCGTCCCGTCTGCCAGTTCGATGAAGCGGTGGAGGGCAATAGCTATAACATTCTAAGTAAGCCGGGCAAAGAAGTGATCTGGGATCTGCTGTCCCGCAAAGGAGGAGAGAAGCTGTGAGTACAAGACCTGTACCCGAAACGAAGCCGGAAGGCAGTCTGTGGAGTGACGACCAGTGGCGCGCCATTGCCGAGAGCGGCAGCGATATTCTCGTGGCAGCGGCAGCCGGTTCCGGCAAAACGGCGGTCCTTGTCGAGCGGATTATCCGCAAAATCAGCAATGAGGAAGCGGGCTTCAGTGTGGACCGGCTGCTGGTGGCAACATTTACCAAGGCTGCCGCCTCCGAGATGCGCCAGCGTATCCGGGAAGCGCTGGAGCGTAAGCTGGAGGAGGACAGTGAGGGCGGGAATGAATATCTGCGCCGCCAGCTTGCCCTCCTGGGCAGAGCCTCCATTACCACGCTGCATTCCTTCTGCCTTGAAGTAATCCGCCGGTATTACCAGATTATTCCAATTGATCCCGGCTTCCGTATCCTGAATGAGCATGAGGCGGAGATGATGCGCCAGGAGCTGCTGGAAGAGTTGCTCGAGGAGAAATACGGCGAGGTTGCCGAGGACGGGGAAGATACCCTGTTCGTGCAGCTCGCAGACTGGTTCAGCGGTGAACGGAGCGATGATGCGGTGCATTCGCTGATTCAGCGGCTGCATGATTTCGCGCGCAGCCATCCCTGGCCTGCGCAGTGGCTGCGGGATACCGCAGCCGACTTTGCGCTGCCGGATGCTGAGGCTCTGAGCCATACACCTTGGGTGCAGAGCATTCTTGCCGAAGCCAGGCTGACGCTGAAGGGGGCGATCAGCCAGCTGGAGCAGGGGCGTGACATTGCGCTTCAACCCGGCGGTCCGGCGCCTTACGCGGAGAATCTTGCTGCCGATCTGGAGATGGCGCAAGGCCTGCTGGACGCGGTGGACTCACAGCCCTGGGCCGGATTGTATGATATCTTCATGGAGATCTCCTTCGGGAAGCTGAAGCCCTGCAAGAAGGATGCCACTGATCCGCTGCTTCAGGAGAGCGTGAAGGCAATCCGGGATCAGGTGAAGAAGAGCCTGCTCGAGCTGCAAAAATCTCTGTTCGGCCGTCCGGCGGAATCCTTCCTGAGTGAACTACATACGGCGGCTCCGCTGATGCAGGAGCTGGCGGAGACCGTAATCGCGTTCGGCGAGCGCTACAGGCTGGAGAAGGCGGGCCGGGGGCTGGTGGACTTCAGTGATCTGGAGCATTACTGCCTGCAGATTCTGCGCCATCCGGACTCGCAGCCGGGGCATTCGCTCCCGTCGGATGCGGCGATGGAGTATCGCAGCCAGTTCGACGAAGTGCTGCTGGACGAATATCAGGATACTAACAGTGTGCAGGAGGAGATTGTCCGGCTGATCTCCCGGGAATTCCCCGGCAACCGTTTCATGGTCGGGGATATGAAGCAGAGTATATACCGGTTCCGCCTGGCGGAGCCGGGACTGTTCCTGGATAAATACCGCAGGTTCAGTAATGATCCTTCCTACGGAGACAGTGCAGGTAGCACCCTGCATGTCTTTGAGGCAGATGGCCGGGCGGGGGCTGATCCGGGACAGGAGGAACGGGAAGATGGTCTCGTCATCGATCTGGCCCGCAATTTCCGCAGCAGGCTGGAAGTGGTGAATGCGGTGAATATGGTCTTCCGGCAGATCATGGACAGCAATGTCGCGGAGATCAGTTATGATGAGCGGGCAGAGCTGGTGTACGGAGCAAACTTTCCGGGAGCTGCGGATAAAGGTCCGGATACTTATTTTGCGCCGGAGCTGCTGCTGATCGACAAGGGAGCCTCAGCCCCGGGTCCGGCGGACGAAGCGGCAGAGGGCGATGAGCTGCCCATTCTGGAGCTGGAGGCTGCCGAGAGTGAGACTGCGCAGCTGGAAGCACGGGCCATTGCCCGTCGTATCTCGCAGATGACGGGAATGACCGGCGGTGAGCCGCTGCTGATCTATGATAAAGGACTGCGGATCATGCGTCCCGTAGTATACGGCGACATTGTCATTCTGCTGCGTTCGGCCCGGGTATGGACGCCGCTGATGATTGAGGAGCTGCGGGGTGAGGGTATTCCGGCGTACGGGGACCAGAACAAGGGTTATTTTCAGGCTACCGAGGTAGAGATTGCCCTCTCCCTGCTGCAGATTGTCGATAATCCACGCCAGGACATTCCCCTGGCCGGAGTACTGCGCTCACCGGTAGTGAATCTTCGCGAGGAGGAGCTGGCGAAGGTGCGGCTGTGCAGCAGAGGGACGTTCTACGATACGCTGGTTGCGGCCTCTGAAGCAGGGGAGGCACTGCGGGACAATCCGCCGGATCTGTTCTGGGAGGCCGCGCTGCTGGCGGGGCAGGGGGCCGGTACCGGTGACACAGCCGGAGAGACAGCCGCCGCGTCAGAGCTTACGCCATCGTCAGGAAATGAGAGTGTACAGGAAGGTATAACTGACGGAACCGATGCTTCGGCGGCGCTGCGGGATATTCCGCTTACGCTGCAGCGTAAGCTTAAGTCCTTTCTGGATAGGCTGGAGAACTGGAGAAATGCTGCCCGGCAAGGAAGCTTAAGCGAGCTGATCTGGAGGATCTACCGGGAGAGCGGGTATCTGGAGTGGGTCGGAGGGCTTCCCGGAGGCTTTCAGCGCCAGAACAATCTGAAGGCGCTGTATGACCGGGCTGTTCAATTCGAGAACGAGACCTCGGCCAGAGGGCTGTTCCGCTTTCTGGTGTTCATCTCACGGTTGAGAGAGAATGGCGGCGATCTGGGGGTTGCCGGAGGAAGCAGCGAGGAGGCCGGGGGCGTCAGAATTATGACGATCCACAAATCCAAGGGTCTGGAGTTCCCTGTTGTTTTCCTGGCAGGTATGGCCAAAATGTTCAACCGTCAGGACCTGCATTCCCCGTTCCTGATGCACAAGGAGCTTGGCTTCGGGCCGCGTTTCGTGGAGCGGGAGACCCGGGTCAGCTATCCGACGCTGCCCTATCTGGCGATTAACCGCCGTTCGCGGCTGGAGCTGCTCGCTGAGGAGATGCGCGTGCTCTATGTCGGACTGACCCGTCCGCGCGACAAAATGATTCTGGTCGGCACGGTCAGAGATCTGCCGCGCACGGTTTCGGGCTGGGCAGCGATGCAGGGCCGCGAAGAGTTGCTGCTGGCGGATCACCTGCTGGCCCGGGGCCGCAGCTATCTGGACTGGGTGGGACCGGCGCTGATCCGCCACCCTGCCGCTGCTATTCTGCGCAAGCTGGCAGGCAGTGAGGGACCGGTATCCACGGTGCTGCATGGCGATGAGTCGAACTGGAGCATTACGGTGACTGGTGCAGCGGAGCTTAGCCCGGGCGCTTTTCTTGCCGGGGACGGCGATCAGGCCAAAAACGAACAACGCCGGGTGATGCTGGAGGCGCTCCGCAGGGGCAGGGCGGTGTCAACACCTGAAACCCCGGCAGCTGCGCAGATAGCGGAGAGACTGGGCTGGACTTACCGGTATGCGGCAGCGTCAAGCATCCCTGCTAAGACCTCTGTCACCGAACTCAAGGGGTTATTGTCGATGCAGGAGCAGCCGTCTTACGACCAGCTGGAGGAGCGGAAGCTCCCGGGTGGACCGGACGAACGGAACGAACGCGGGTATAGGGACAGCCTGCATCTCCAGCGGCCGAAATTCATGGAGCAGCGGGGACTTACCCCTGCCGAGCGCGGAACGGCTTATCACACGGTGATGCAGCATATCCCCCTGGATGAGCCGGTAGACCGGTCTGTGCTGGAGGCTACGCTTGCGCGTCTTGAAAGGCTTGCTATCCTTAGCAAGGAACAGGCGGATGCGGTGGTGCTGGAGGAAGTTGAGCAGTTCTGCCTGAGTGAGCTGGGACACAGACTGTTCCATTCTGCCTGGAAGACCAGAGAGCAGCCCTTCAGTTACACGATGCCAGCCGGTGAAGCCTACCGGGGGCTTGACTATCTGGACGAAGCGGCTGCCGGACTTGCGGATGAACGCGGCGGCGGTGATTTTGCAGAGACGGTACTGATTCAAGGGGTGATTGACTGCCTGTTCCGGGAAGAGGGGCGGCTGATTCTGCTGGATTACAAAACAGATCATATCCCTCCGCACGGGGACGGGCTTACACAGCTGTCGGACAAATACCGTTTCCAGCTGGAGCTGTACAGTAAGGCGCTGCTGGATATTCTGGGCGAGCCGGTCAGCGAGGTGTGGCTGTACTTTTTCGACGGCGGACATGCTGTGAGATTGTGATTGGCGGGGAAGGATTGCGGTAGCTGCGGCGGATGAGGATGAGGCGGATCTAGGGTGCTACGCGGTATTTTAGACTAATACATGCTTGCGGTCTGAAGTTCGTTGGCTGTCGACTGAAATGATATTTATGGATAAGAGTTCTATGAATGATTCGTAGAGTGGCTTTGCTGGCTGAATGTGGCTGAAGGATCGCCGGGAAGAGCAAG
Source organism: Paenibacillus sp. FSL M7-0896 (assembly GCF_037975415.1). Classification (NCBI taxonomy): domain Bacteria; kingdom Bacillati; phylum Bacillota; class Bacilli; order Caryophanales; family Paenibacillaceae; genus Paenibacillus; species Paenibacillus sp. FSL M7-0896. The sequence goes on along the minus strand of NZ_CP150250.1, from coordinate 5,429,377 downwards.
AGTGTATCTAATCTCACGGTTAAAGGCTGAATGTATGCTATAAGCCGAATGCAACCGGCTGGAACAGCGACATATGGACCGAGTGTATCTAAAAAACAACATACATGGTGCTTGCACGCAGGTGAATGATCCGAATATATGCGAAAAACAGCATACATTGTGCTTGCGCGCAGGCATATGAACCGAATGTATGTGAAAAACAGTATACATGCATGGTGCTTGCGCGCAGGCATATGAACCGAATGTATGTGAAAAACAGTATACATGGTGCTCGCACGCAGGTGAATGGTCCGAATATATGCGAAAAACAGCATACATCGTGCTTGCGTGCAGGCATATGAACCGAATGTATGTGAAAAACAGTATACATGGTGCTCGCACGCAGGCATATGAACCGAATGTATGTGAAAAACAGTATACATGGTGCTCGCACGCAGGCATATGAACCGAATGTATGTGAAAAACAGTATACATGGTGCTCGTATGCAGGTGAATGGTCCGAATATATGCGAAAAACAGCATACATTGTGCTTGCGCGCAGGCGTATGAACCGAATGTATGTGAAAAACAGCATACATTCTTTGAATCTATAATTGCCGCAGACAGGCGGGGAAAAGAGGCGGAAATGCGCATATTGCATACGGGAGACTGGCATCTGGGGCGGACGCTGGAGGGCCGAAGCCGGCAGAAGGAGCAGGAGCAGTTCGTGGATGAGCTGGTTATGATAGCCGATTCCTCCGGGGCGGATCTGATTCTGATGGCGGGGGATGTCTATGATTCGGTCAATCCTCCGGCTGCGGCGGAGCAGCTGTTCTATGACGCGGCGGCCAGACTGACGGCAGGCGGCCGTCCGCTGGTGGTTATTTCGGGCAATCACGACCAGCCGGAGCGCGTAGCTTCCGTGTCCCCGCTTGTCCGCAGACAGGGGATTACGCTCGTCGGAATGCCGACTTCGGAGCCGGTCACGGTGCATGCGGCCAGAACCGGCGAGGTTGCCAAAATCGCTGCGCTCCCTTACCCCTCCGAAGCCCGGTTGGGCGAACTGCTTGCCGGAGACAGCGGAGAGGCTGAGCTGAGGCTGGCTTACAGCGCCCGGGTGGGGCGGCTGATGAATCTGCTTGGACGCGAGTTCACCCCGCAGACCGTCAATCTGGCGATGAGCCATATCTATGTGCTGGGCGGCGTGGAGAGTGACTCTGAACGGCCGATTCAGGTCGGCGGCGCTTATACCGTTGATCCTTCGGCACTTTCTTGCGGAGCGCAGTATACGGCACTTGGGCATCTTCACCGCGCCCAGCGGGTCAAGGGCGAGGGGATGATCCGCTATAGCGGCTCCCCGCTGGCTTACAGCTTCTCAGAAGCAGGCCAGGCCAAGTCGGTGGCGATGATTGATGTGGCACCGGGCGGGGAGCCTGTGTTCGAGGAGATCTATCTCTCCTGCGGGCGGCCGCTGGTGAATTGGAAGTCTGCGGGCGGATTGCAGGAGGTCTACGGCTGGCTGGATGAGGGCAGGGATGAAGGAGCATTCATTGATCTGGAGCTGCGCTTAACCGAGGCCATGTCGATGAATGATATCCAGCGGCTGCGCAAGTCACGGGAAGGCATCGTCCATATCCGGCCAATCTATCCGCAGATGGAGCAGGAGCTGGAAGAGATGTCCCGCTCCCGCATGCCGGTACAGGAGCTGTTCCGCAGGTTCTATCAGCGCCAGACCGGCGGTGCGGAGCCGGATGACAGCCTGATTGAGCTGTTCCTGGAGCTGGCGGAAGAAGAGCGGCATGAAGCAGCGGAAGGGGAGGAGAACTGATTTGAAGCCGATATTGTTGAAATTATCCGGGCTGCAGAGTTACCGGGCGGAGCAGGAGATTGATTTTGCCAGCCTGACCGAGACGGGGCTGTTCGGGATCTTTGGTCCGACGGGCAGCGGCAAATCCAGTCTGCTGGACGCGATTACACTGGCGATGTACGGCAAAGTGGAGCGCGCCGTGAACGGAACCCAGGGGATTATGAACCATTCCGAGGACCAGCTCAGCGTGGCCTTCACCTTCGAGCTGAACTCCTCTTCCGGGACGCGTCGCTATCGCGTAGAACGGAAGTTCAAACGCACCGGGGAGCAGTCGGTCAGCAATACGATCAGCCGGTTCATCGAGGTCAAGGCGGACGGGGATCTTGTGATGGCCGACAAGCTGGCGGACGTTACGCGCTGTGTCGAAGAGCACATCGGGCTGAAGATGGACGACTTCACCCGGGCCGTTGTGCTGCCGCAGGGCAAATTCGCCGAGTTCCTGTCGCTGCGGGGCGTGGACCGCAGGCAGATGCTCCAGCGTCTGTTCCATCTGGAACAGTACGGCGACGGGCTGGCACTGAAGCTGAGCCGCCGCGTCAAGGAGAACGAGGCGGCACTGCGCGCTCTGGAGGCCGAGCAGCAGGGGCTGGGCAGCGCGGGCAAGGCAGATGTGGAAGCGGCAGCCGTCCGTGTGCAGGAAGCGATCCGTCATGCGGCGGATTGCCGGGGGCGGCTCACGGAGGCTGCGGAGCGCGCCGAGCGCTTCGCCCGCATCCGCGAGCTGCAGGAGGAACGGGCCCGCCGCGAGTCGCAGCGGCAGGCTCTGCTGGCCCAGGAGGAGCAGATCCTCCTCCTGGAGCAGAAGCTCGGCAAGGCGGACGAAGCCGAGCGTAGATTGCCCGCACTGAAGGCTTGGCGCAGCGCGGAGGAGGCCTGGAAGGCCCGGGCGGCACGCGCCGGGGGCCTTGAGGTCTTGGCTGCCGCCGCCGTGCAGGAGGCGGCAGCCGGGGCGGAAGCGGAAGCAGCGGCCCAGGCCGCGCTGTCCGCAGGCGAGCCGGCCCTCCGCGAGGAGGAGGGCCGGTACCGGCGCGCGCTCGAGCTGGAGGCCGAGCTCGGCGCGCTGCACAGCGAGCGGGCGGCGCTGCAGGTGCGCCGCGAGGAAGCCGCCCGGGGCCTGGCCGCCGGGCGGGAGAGCCTGGCCCGGGAGCGTGAGCTTTTGGCCCGCGGCCAAAAGAAACAGCACGAGCTGCAGCAGAGCCTGCAGCCGCTGGCGGTCCGCTCCCAGGAGCGGCAGTCTCTGCAGGAAGCCATGCAGAGACTGCAAGGACTGCGTTCTGCCGAGGCCCAGCGGGAATCGGCAGAACGTGAGCGCCAGAGCCGCGCGGCGGTGCTCGCAGCGGCGGAAGTGCGGCTGGCCGCCGCCGGGTCCCGGCGGCAGGCGCTGGATGCCGGGCGCGGAGAGCTGCTGGCCGCCGCCGCCCTGCACCAGGAAGAGCTGCGGACGGCCGAAGGGGCAGCGGGAGACGCTGCCGGCCGCCTGGAGGGGCACATCAGCGCGGTGGAGGCTGCGCTGAAGGAGCAGGAGGTTCACCGGCTCTCGCAGGCACTCGCCGGTGAACTCCAGGAAGGGGTTCCCTGCCCGGTATGCGGCAGCGAGCATCACCCCTCCCCTGCGCTTGTTCAGAAGCAGGGGGACCCTGAGGAGCTGGACAATAGGCTCCGCCATGTCCGCGCTCAGGCCCGGCAGGCGCTGGAGACGCGCCATCTGCTGCGCAGCCTGCTGGAGCAGGACAGCTCGTGGCTCGCTGGGCTAGCGGGAGCCGCGTCTGAAGAGGCGCTGCACCAGTCCGCCGCTGGCGCCGCCGGGGCAGAGGCGGCTGCGGACAAGACGGCAAGCATGACTTCCTACGCCGCACCCGCACCCAAGCTCTCAAGCAGTTCCGGTTCGGATGCCGGATCTGTCACTCTCAGCAATTCCGAGTCTCACACCGCTTCAGATTCCTTAAACACTTCGGAGTCTCTTGAGGCTTCCAAGTTCCCAAGCAGTTCCGGCTCTTATACAGCATCTGACTCTCTGGACAGTTCCGGCTTCCACGCCGAACCTGATTCTTTAAGCACCCCGGCCTCGGAGTCTCACGACTCCATGGTAACCGCGCAGCTTCCGGATGAACAAGCTTTATCCGCGCTGGATGGGCGGTTGTCTGCCTTGAATGATCAGCTGGCCGCGCTCCGAGGCCGCTCCGCAGAGCTGCGCCGTGCAGCCTCAGACTGGCAGCGTTCCCTGCAGGAGCTGGAACAGGTGTACCACAAGGAGGCGGCAGGTGCCGAAGCGGAGAAGACCTGGCTGCAGGGACTGTCTGCCAAGGCAGAGGAACTGGCTGCTTCAGCCAGCAAGCTAAGGGAGGAATGGAGCCGTCTCTTCCCGGAGCTTGCCCCGGAGGAAGCGGAGATAACGTATCGGGAGATGCTTGGCAAGGATGAACGCGCCGAGGAGATCCGCAGCCGGCTGGAGATCAGCGTCAAGTTCCTGGACGAGAAAAGCCTCGCTGTACAGACGCTGAACGAGCAGCTGGCCGGGCTGGACAAGGAGCTGGCGCAGTGGGATGCGCAGCTTGAAGGCAAAGAGGCGCTTGCCCGCGATAAAGAGCAGCGCCTTCGCGAAGGGACCGGCGGCCGGCCTGCCGGGGAACTGCTGGCCGGGTGTGAACGCAGATTGCTGGAGCTGCAGACTGCGCTGGAACGCTGCCGGCAGGAACACCGCCGGGCAGCGGACAAGGCGCAGCAGCAGACACGTGAAGCTGCGGTAGCCCGACAGGCGGCAGAATCGGCGCAGGAGCATTATACCGCTGCCGCCGCCCAGTGGGAGGAGAGTCTGCAGTCTTCGCCGTTCGCTTCGGCCGCAGAAGTGGAGGCCTCATCGCTGGAGACCGGAGAACGGGCAGAAGCTGCCGAACGTGTGAAGTCCTACCGCGAAGAAGAGGCGGAGTGCCTGCTGCAGCTGCGGAGTATTGAAGAGAAGCTGGCTGGAGCTGTGCTCAGCAGTGAAGAATGGCAGGAGAGCCAGGAAACGCTGCTGAGGTGCAAAGAGGAGGACGAAGCCTCGCTTCAGGCCCGTGCACGGGCAGAACGGGATCTGGAGGATCTGCAGCAGCGCCATATCCGCTGGGTAGAGCTGGAGGACAAGCGGGCCGGACATGCGGCGATGCAGGAGCGTCTATCCAAGCTGCAGACCGTACTGCGCGGCAACGCCTTTGTGGAGTATATTGCAGAGGAGCAGCTGATGCAGGTATGCCAGGCTGCGTCACAGCGTCTACGGTTCCTGAGCAAGCAGCGTTATGCATTGGAGGTGGATTCAGGCGGGGGCTTCGTCATCCGGGATGACGGGAACGGCGGCGTTAGACGTCCTGTGTCCACGTTATCCGGGGGAGAGACCTTCCTGACCTCCCTGTCGCTGGCGCTTGCCCTGTCAGCCCAGATTCAGCTGCGCGGACAATACCCGCTGCAATTCTTTTTCCTGGATGAGGGCTTTGGCACCCTGGACCCGGATCTGCTCGACACCGTCATCACTTCACTGGAGAGACTGCATAATGACCAATTGTCTGTGGGCATCATCAGCCATGTTCCTGAGCTTCGGGCCCGCCTGCCGCGCAAGCTGATTGTGGTTCCTGCAGAGCAGGGCGGCGGGGGTTCAACCATTCTTTTGGAAAAAATGTGAAAGACGGGGTTGGTTGTGATGAGAATCACAGATACACCTCCAACCCCCTGTTATAATACAGCTAAGCCGACATTATTTGAAACACCTCGGCGGACGTATGACAGGGAATGAACTCCTTCTCATACGTCCGCCGCCGAAGCAGCTCATATGAGCTGTGAAGGGTGTTTCTTTTTTTTGTCTTTTTTTGGGTCCACGCTCAAAACTAGCAACGGTCCTACCCCAAGGAGGGAGCACCCTCCTTTAAGGCAATCGAACAAAATGTATGCGAAAAACCGAACACAATATGGCTGTTGAGGTGTTTGTTGACCAAATGTACACGATAAACCGAATTTATTGTGCCGCCCACCCTGTTATAATACAGTCTGCCCTACCTACACCCCCTGTTATTGTGATCCTCCACTCCCTGCCACTGATATTAACGCCCTGTTCGCGTGATACTTCCACCCCTGCTTCACTGATCCGTCTCCACCTGATATCCTGATCCCTATTCCCTGATCCCTGCCTGTTTACCTGCTCCCACACTCCTTGCTGCTCCCACCCCAGTTCCCCCATACATCGCCGCCCGCCCACTTTCCCTCACAATCCCAGCATAAGCCGCGCCAGACATTTGGTTTTACCAGAAAATAGCCTTCCGCCTTTCGTAATTGCTCAACATCCTGTATGATTAGTTCCATAAATTGAAATTTGTCGCGAAGCCGATCAGGCCGGAAGCCCGATGATCTTCAGGCGTGTGCGCCCCGCAGAGCTCTAGCTGTATTGACGGTCATTGCCTGTGAGTAGCGGGTGGCCGTTGTACGAATAAGAGTTAGGTTCGTGTCTGTTATCTCAGCCTCTGCTGCGGAAAGTGCCGGATGCAAGCTTCTGCATTACAAATTTTTTGGGAGGAAGCGTGGTATGGAAACTGTATTCAGCAAAATTATCGAAGGTGTAATCCCGTCCAAAAAGGTGTTCGAGAATGAGCGGATTCTGGCGTTCCACGATATTGAGCCTGCCGCCCCTGTGCATGTGCTGATTATCCCGAAGAAATACATCGCTTCTATGAACGAGGTTACGCCTGAGGATCTGCCGCTGATTGGCGAGATTCATGCCGTAGCACAGCAGCTTGCCGCAGAGCTCGGAATTGCCGATACCGGCTACCGGCTGATTAATAATTGCGGTCCGGACAGCGGGATGGCAGTGCCGCATCTGCATTATCATCTGCTGGGTGGAGCCAAGCTTGGTGCCCTTACGGGGAACTCCAGTTCTCATGCCTAAGTAAGCAATGCAACTATGTACAGCCCGGCTAAAAAAAGAATAACGCGAAGGTTGACACCTTATTTAGGTTTGACCTATAATGAAAGGTGATGAACCGTGTTGTTATGCTCTTGGACGGTCTGGTCGGAGGGAGGGAAAACTGGTGTCTGAAACGAAAGTTCGCAAAAACGAGACAATTGATGCTGCACTTCGTCGCTTTAAACGTTCCATTGCTAAGGATGGTGTCTTGGCTGAGGTGAAGAAACGCAAGCATTATGAGAAGCCAAGCGTAAAGCGCAAGAAGAAGTCTGAGGCTGCTCGTAAGAGAAAGTTTTAGGAGGATTACCCACGCATGAATCTTAGCGAACGATTAAACGAAGATATGAAGCAAGCGATGAAGAGTAAGGACAAGTTCACACTCTCCACCATTCGAATGGTTCGTTCTACAATAAAGTATCTTGAAATAGATTTGAAGAGAACATTAGACGACAACGAAGTGCTTGATATCCTTAGTCGTGAGATCAAACAGCGCAAAGATGCCCTCCAAGAATTTGAAGCAGCGGGTCGCGATGAGCTTGCCGCGAGTACTAAGGCAGAAATCGAGATTATCATTAAATATCTTCCCGAGCAGCTTACCGAAGAAGAAATTAAAGTAATTGTACAACAGACCATCCAGGAAACCGGTGCTTCTTCGAAAAGTGAAATGGGTAAGGTGATGAGCGCACTGATGCCTAAGGTCAAAGGTCGCGCCGATGGTAAACTTGTGAACCAGGCGGTTCAGCAGTTTCTGCAATAATATAACGCTAGCACCCCTTTTATAAGGGGTGTTTTTCATTATGTGGAGCTTTTTGGATAGAACTGCGTATAAGGTATACTAAGAATTATATGCAGACTTACATAAAATGATAAGTTGAGAATGCAAATGGTTCACGTACAAAAGGGGGGGGGGCGCAGGCTTGAATAAGTTACGCACCATCATATTTTCCTGTTTCGCGGCCTTAATGGTTCTTCTGTTCCTGCCATTGGCGGGGACGGTTCAGGCGGATAATGAAGCGGTCCGCGCACCGGGAGCAGCCTCAGGTACAGTGGTCAACGGACCCGTCTTCATTATTCCGGTGGATCAGGAGATTGAGCGGGGGCTGCAGAGCTTTCTGGAACGGGGCTTTCAGGAAGCGGCGAATTACGGCGCAGTTCTGATTATTCTGGAGATCGATACACCTGGAGGACGGGTGGATTCCGCCGAACGAATCGGCACTCTGGTCAGAGACAGCAAGATCCCGGTAGTAGCCTATATCAAAGGCAACGCCGCTTCCGCAGGCAGCTACATCGCGCTGAGCGCGGACGCCATTATCATGAAGCCGGGCAGCATGATCGGGGCCGCTTCGCTGGTGGACATGAACGGGAAGAGCGTGGAAGACGCCAAGATGGTATCCTATTGGAAATCCAAAATGATCGGGGCTGCCTCGCTGAACGGGCGTGATCCTGAAGTGGCGGCCGGCATGATGGATGTCCATCTGGTAGTTAACCGCCCGGAGCTGGGCGTGAACAAGCAAGCGGGCGAGATTATCGCTCTGAGCAGCAATGAAGCACTTCAGGCTGGTTACGCCGACCAGATTGCTGGAACAGAGCAGGAGGCGATTACCTGGCTGGGCTACTCGACAGACGACATTTTTCGCGTTGAGCATACTGGTGCGGAGAAAATGTCGCAATTTCTGACTCATCCGGTAGTCATGACGATTCTGCTCTTTGTGGGCATCGCCGGTGTGTTCATCGAGCTGCTGGTGCCCGGCTTTGGGGTGCCCGGAATTGTCGGTACGCTGGCATTTGCCCTTTACTTCTTCGGCAACTATGTGGCCGGCTTCGCCGGGGCGGAGACGCTGCTGCTGTTCATTCTGGGACTGGTGATGCTGATTCTGGAGCTGTTCGTGCCGAGCTTCGGTATTCTGGGAATTCTCGGGTCCATCAGTCTGGTGGCGGGTGTTGTAAGGGCTGCTTACAGCTTTACACATGCTCTGTTCAGCCTTGGTATTGCTTTTTCGGCGGCGGCTGTGGTTATTGTGATTGTAGCCGTAGTCTTCAAGGAGCGGGGCATCTGGAACCGGTTCATCCTTCAGGATAGCCTTACCAGAGAGAAGGGATTCGTGCCTGTTCCGGAGAAGCTGCGTCTGATCGGGGCCTCCGGTATCAGTGTTACCCCACTGCGTCCGGCCGGAACCGCCACCTTTGGCGGCGAACGGATAGATGTGGTGACAGAAGGCGGGTTCATCGAGGCGCAGACGGCCGTGTCCGTGGTGAAGGTTGAGGGCGGCCGTGTGGTAGTGAAGGAAGCTGCGAAATAATTTTTGTCTATCAAAATATCGGAGGTAGGTAAGCGTATGTTAGAAGCATCTATGATTACTTTTTTGCTGATCGCGGTAGCCGTGATTATTGTACTAAGCGTCTTCTTCAGCTTCTTCCCGGTAATGCTGTGGATATCTGCCTGGGCCTCCGGGGTCAAAATCAGCATTATCACGCTGGTAGCGATGCGTCTGCGCCGGGTAACGCCGAGCCGGATTGTCAATCCGCTGATTAAGGCGACCAAGGCCGGGCTGGGGCTGAATATCAATCAGCTGGAGAGCCATTATCTGGCCGGAGGGAACGTGGACCGGGTAGTGAACGCGCTGATTGCCGCCCAGAGAGCGGATATTCCGCTGGAATTCACACGTGCCGCTGCCATCGATCTGGCCGGACGCGATGTGCTGCTGGCGGTTCAGATGAGCGTTAACCCGCGTGTCATTGAGACGCCGATTGTTGCGGCTGTAGCCAAGAACGGGATTGAAGTCAAGGTCAAGGCAAGGGTAACGGTGCGGGCCAATATCGACCGGCTGGTCGGGGGTGCGGGCGAAGAGACGATTATTGCCCGTGTCGGCGAGGGGATTGTAACCACAGTCGGCTCCAGTAATTCGCATAAGGATGTGCTTGAGAATCCGGATTCCATCTCCCGGACCGTATTATCCAAGGGTCTGGACTCAGGGACTGCCTTTGAAATTCTGTCCATTGATATTGCGGATGTGGATGTAGGCAAGAACATTGGTGCGTACCTGCAGACCGAGCAGGCGGAAGCGGATAAGCGCATCGCCCAGGCGAAGGCTGAAGAACGCCGGGCCATGGCGGTTGCCCATGAGCAGGAGATGAAGGCACGCGTGGTTGAGATGAAGGCGCTGGTCGTTGAATCTGAATCCCAGGTTCCGCTGGCGATGGCCGAAGCCCTGCGCTCCGGCAAGCTTGGTGTGATGGATTATATGAATCTTAAAAACATCGAGGCAGATACGCAGATGCGCGGTTCCCTCGGCAAACTAAACGATGGGGACGACAGCAGCCGTCCGCCCCACAAATAAAGGGATGTGAGCTCCCATGAGCGGCGTGATCTATTTCCTGGTGCTGGCGGCCATAGCGATCATCACCAATCTGAACAAACAGAGGGGCAAAGACAAACAGGCCCCGCGCGGGGGGATGCCTACCTTTGGGGGCGGCGGGGGAGATATCGCCAATCCGCTGCCCCGCCGCCGGAAGGCCGGACACGTTGAACAGCGAGGCAGCGGATTTCCGGCGCCTGCCGGGACAAGGACGGCCCCAAACCAGCCTGCCCCGCCGCCGGATGCTCAGGAGGCCCCGCCTTCGCCAGCATGGGCTGAGGCTGGGCAGCCGGCTCCCGGTGATGAGACAGGCGAAGGTGTGTCTCTGGAACAGGCCGATGACCTGGACAGCGTGGAGGCCCGCACAGAACGCATGCAGCAAGAGCTGGAGAAGCTGAAGGCTGCCTTCGACGGAATGGCGGCTGCGGTCCCGTCTGCGGGCTCCGACGCAGGCGGGGAGGACGCAGATGCAGCATCATCGGCATATGCTGTCCATCCGCTCACAGGCGACCCTGACGCGCTGCGCAGCGGTCTGGTATGGGCGGAGGTGCTGGGTCCGCCCCGTGCCCGCCAGCCGCATTCCACGCGGCGCTAAGACCTTGCCTCCGCTTTCCGAGCAACATGTAATACTGCACATAAGCCTGAATCCATTCCCTAACCGGAAGGGATTCAGGCTTTTTTGCTGTTTTCCCTGGCAGAAGGGTGTGAGTTCTTCTCATAAACGGCCGCCCCGCCGCATAAGGTGTACAGAAGGCAGGAAGGGGGAGCGTCTACTTATGACCCGTATCGGCCGCAGGCTGCGGGGATGGACAAACGGGATACTGGATCTTCCGCAGGATGTGCTGCAGGAGATGCCCCGGATCACCCTGATCGGCAATAAGGAGCTGTATATTGAGAACCACCGCGGCGTGCTGCACTTCTCTTCGGAGCAGCTCAGGCTGGCATTAACCCAAGGGGTGCTGGAGATTTCCGGTGAAGGACTGGTCATCCGCAATATTCTGGGCCAGGAGCTTGCCGTCATTGGAGTAATCGGTGAAATCAGATATAAGGAAAGTGGGGAGAATCCATGAAAGAACCGCCTCTGTCATCACTGCGGGGGTTCGTTACACTGCATGTGAGCGGACCGCAGGTGGAGAAATTCATTAATGCTGTAACTGGAGCGGGCATCATCATCTGGGATGTGAGGCCTGCCGGGGACGGCGCTTCTTTGAATCTGCTGCTGGATGACTTTTTCCGGCTTCGCCCGCTCCTCAAAAAGACAGGCTGCCGTATGCATGTTACAGCCAGGCACGGACTTCCGTTTCGCCTCGCGCGCTTGTGGAGACGGAAGTTTTTTGCCGCAGGTATGCTGATCTTCGGTGTAGGCCTGCTGCTGCTCTCCTCGATGATCTGGAGCGTCAAGGTTGAAGGGAATACCCGCATTCCGACCGAGGACATCCTGGAAGCCGCACGCAAGGAGGGCGTCTATCCGTTTCAGTGGATTTGGCGCATGCAGGAGTCGGACGAGCTGTCCCGGGAGCTGACCACCCTGGTTCCGGGCTTAACTTGGGCCGGGTTCCACCGGAACGGGACGAGCATTACCATACAGGTCGTCGAAGCTGACCGCCCGGATAACAAACCGCTGCTCAGCCAGCGCCATCTCATCAGCCGGACCGATGCGGTGGTGACCGAAATCTATGCGGAGCAGGGCAGACCGGTGGTCAGCCGGAATTCGCGGGTTAAAAAAGGGGACATCCTCATCTCCGGTGCGCTGGGTGACGAGGAGAATACAGAGTTCGTTGTCGCCAAAGGCATGGTTAAAGGCCTTGTATGGCATGAATATAATCTGGAGGTACCGCTCAAAAGAACGGGCAGTGCATATACAGGAGAACGCAAGGACCGCACCTATCTCGTTCTTGGCAAATGGGCGATTCAGCTGTGGGGCTACGGGGACTCCGGGTTTGCGAAGTCACGTACACTTTCAGAGCCCGACATGCTGTCGTGGCGCTCTTTTCAGCTGCCGCTGGGCCTGATGACCGAGAAGGAACTGGAGATTAAATACACCACTGAAGCGCTTACTTCGGAGGCAGCTCGTGCAGAAGGGCTGACGCGGGCCAAGAGCGATATTTTCGCGCGTTACGGCGCTGATAGCGTCATCAAAAGTCAAAAAATTTTGCATGAGAAGAAAGAGAATGGTAAAGTTTATATGAAAGTGCTGTTTGAGGTGGAAGAGAGAATCGCGGAAGAGCTTCCGATAGTAAACAATTGAGGAGAATGAGGCTACTTGTCAGAACAGACTGCAAGCATTCAAATATCTTTGCACAATGCGGGAGAAGCGCAATCCCTGTTCGGCCCGCAGGATGGATTCCTGAGAATCATCGAGAAAGAAATTCCGGCAGTTATCAACTCACGCGAGGCCGAAATCACGATTCGCGGTACGGAGCGGGAAGTGGACATGCTGGGCCAGCTCTTCAACGTGCTGCTGTCACTCGTACGCGGGGGTTATATATTGAGCGAACGCGATGTGCAGTATGCCGTGGAGCTGGCGAAGGATTTCCGTGCCGACCAGCTGCTGGACCTGTTCAAGGGCGAGATTACGACAACATTCCGCGGCAAGCCGATCCGTGTCAAAACGATTGGCCAGAAGCATTATGTGAGCACCATCAAAAAGCGCGATATCGTCTTCGGCATCGGCCCGGCGGGCACCGGCAAGACCTATCTGGCTGTGGTTCTCGCGGTGACGGCGCTGAAGGAAGGCTCGGTCAAACGGATCGTGCTTACGCGTCCGGCTGTAGAGGCCGGGGAGAACCTGGGCTTCCTCCCGGGAGATTTGCAGGAGAAGGTAGATCCGTATCTGCGGCCGCTCTACGACGCCTTGTACGACGTTATGGGGCCTGATCAGGTGGCGAAGGCGCTGGAGCGCGGGCTGATCGAGATTGCACCGCTTGCCTATATGCGCGGACGTACGCTGGAGGATGCTTTTATCATCCTTGATGAAGCGCAGAATACCACACCCGAACAAATGAAAATGTTCCTCACCCGTCTGGGCTTCGGCTCCAAGATGGTCATCACGGGCGATGTGACCCAGATCGATTTGCCGCGCGGCAAGAAGTCAGGGCTGATCGAAGCCAAAACGATTCTTTCCGGTATTGAGGAGCTTGGCTTTGTCTACTTCGCTGAGCAGGACGTTGTCCGTCATTCCCTTGTGCAGAAAATTATCGTTGCCTATGACCGCTCTGCCGAAAACCTCCAATAAAAAAGGGGATTGTCTTCATGGCCTCAAAGCAACCATCGAAATTAAGCGGATTTGTATACAGCAGCAGCGGATGGAAGTATAGCGCGGTGTCGCGCTATGCTCTTTTCCTGTTACTCGCGGTTGTTTTCTACCTCAGCCTGTCCTCTGATCTGCTGCCCAAAAGGTATGATATCAAAGAGGGAACCCGCAGTGCCAAGGAGATTACAGCTCCCAAGCAAATCCTGGACACCAACGCCAAGCTCAAGGCCCAGGAGACTGCTGCAGAGAATGTGACCAACCGTTATGCCATTATTCCTATCCGGGCGGAGAATCTAGTAACTCTGCTGCTGGACCGGATCGGCGGGCTGAATCAGGATGATACGATTTCACAGAGTGAGAAGACGGAGATTTACCGGGAAGAGATTCCGCGGCGGGCCAATGATTTTATCCTTAATTTTGTGGCTGCCAGCCAAAAGGCGGGGACGTACTCCGAGCATCTGCTGAATGAAATGCAGTCCGTCATTAAGGATCAGGCCTACGTCATTCCGGAAGAGACCTATATCAAGATCCCGCGCCTGACTTCACAGGATATCATCGAAATGAAGCCGGTGGCCCGGGATATTGTCACGAAGCTGATGAATGACCAGATTACCGACGCCCAGAGCGCGCGCGCCAAAGTGGCCGAGCAGGTCAGTGTCAGTTCACTGGGCCAGCGGACCGCCCGCGAGGTGGTGCAGGAGCTGGTGCGGCTGGTGATCACCGCCAACAAATTCTATGACGAGGATGCGACCAAAGAAGCGAAGGTGCAGGCCCGTCAGAATACACCGGATGTATTCATCGAGCAGGGGGATGTGCTGGTCGCCAAGAATCAGGAGATTACCCCTGAGCTGTATAAGCTGCTGGATGAGAACGGGCTGCTCAGCAAAGAGATTAATTACTGGCCGCAGCTCGGCCTCCTGTTGCTCTCTGCACTGCTGTCCTTTGGCCTGATGACCTTCATCCGCTACAATGGCGGAGCCTCAGGCTTCAAATACAATAACTCCCAGCTGCTTATGCTGGTTCTGGTCTTTATCATTACCATCGTTATGATGAAGCTGACGGCCTTCCTGCAAACGGATGTGAGGACATATATAGGCTATCTGGCACCTGTGGCTCTCGGCGCGATGCTGATCTCCATGCTGCTGGACATGACCTTAGCTTATTTCTGTTCCATTCTGTTCAGCATTCTGGCCAGTATCCTGCTGAATGTCCAGCAGAATACGATATTTGATTTCACCTTCGGCTTCTTTGCCCTAATCGTAAGTTATGTTGCCATCTTCTCGACGCACCGCGCCGGACAGCGCTCAACGCTGCTGAAGGGTGGCATTATGGTGTCTCTGCTCGGCTGCCTGACCGTAGCCATACTGACCATGCTAAGCGGCGGCGTATGGAACGAGACGAATACGTTATATGCTCTGGGCTTCTCCTTTGCCGGGGGGCTGCTTACTGCAGTGCTGGTCATCGGTCTGATGCCGTTCTTCGAGGTAACGTTCGGCATTCTGTCGGCCCTGAAGCTCGTAGAGCTGTCTAACCCGAACCATCCGCTGCTGCGCAAGCTGCTTACAGAGACGCCGGGAACCTATCACCACAGCGTGATGGTAGGCAATCTGTCCGAGGCTGCGGCCGAAGCGATTGGTGCGGACGGCCTGCTGTGCCGGGTAGGCTCATATTATCATGACATCGGCAAGACGAAGCGCCCGTTCTATTTCATAGAGAACCAGAACAATATGGAGAATCCGCATGATACGATTGAGCCGAAGCTGAGCAAGTCGATCATTGTGGCCCACGCCCGGGACGGGGTGGAGATGCAGAAGGAATACAAGCTGCCGAAGCCGATCCGCGATATTGCCGAGCAGCATCATGGCACGACGTTCCTGCATTATTTTTATCATAAGGCATTGAAGCTTGCAGAGGACAAGGGTGTAGAGCCGGACTTCACGGAGGAGGATTTCCGTTATCCCGGCCCGAAGGCACAGTCGAAGGAATCCGCAGTTGTCGGGATCGCCGACAGTGTGGAGGCTGCAGTCCGTTCGCTCCGCAAGCCAACCGTGGTGCAGGTGGAGACCATGATTGAGAAAATTATCAAAAGCCGGCTGGATGACCATCAGTTCGATGAATGCGACCTGACGCTCAAGGAGCTGGATATTATTTCGCGGACACTGAAAGAGACGGTAATGGGCATATTCCATTCCCGGATTGAATACCCCGAGGATGTGCGCAAGCCCAAAAAAGAGGAAGGGGCCATCAAAAATGAGCCTGAGCGTCGTTTGGAACAATGAACAGGATGAACATGAAATTAACGGCGATCTGATCGAGCTGCTGGAGCGGCTTCTGCAGACAGCAGGGGAAGCGGAAGGGATTGACTCGGGGGAAGTGGATCTGACCTTCGTCAATAACGAACGCATTCATGAGCTGAACCTCGAGTACCGCGGCATTGACCGTCCGACCGATGTGCTCTCCTTCGCGATGAATGAAGCCGGAGAAGATGAACTGGAGATCCGGTACGGCCTGGCAGATGAGGACGAAGAGCTGGAGGAAATACCGAATGTGCTTGGGGATATTATCATCTCGGTTACCCGGGCGCAGGAGCAGGCTGAGGAATACGGCCATTCGCTGGAGCGGGAGCTGGGCTTCCTGTTCGTCCACGGGTTCCTGCATTTGCTGGGCTATGATCATCAGGAGCCGGAGGCTGAGGCCGAAATGATGTCCAAGCAGGAGCAGGCTCTGGCTCAGGTCGGGTTGACACGCTAATGGTCAAGAATACGGCGGTGGGCCACAAAAAATTCTGGCACTCCTTTCGCTTCGCCGCACACGGCATTGCGGCAGCATTCCGGTCGGAGCTGAACATGAAGGTGCATAGCGGCCTTGCGGTTATCGTTGTGATTGCCGCAGCTGTTTTCAGGCTTCCTTTGTCAAGCTGGATGCTGCTGCTGCTGGCCATTACGCTGGTGCTGACAGCCGAGCTGCTGAACACGGCGATTGAAGCAACGATTGATCTGGTTTCGCCTGAGGTTCACCCCTTGGCCAAGAAGGCCAAAGATACCGCCGCAGGCGCCGTGCTGCTTACGGCGGTGTTTGCCGTGATTGCCGGAATCTATGTTTTTTATCATCCCGTGATGGACTGGATCACAGGTCTTATGTCATAATCAGTTTACAACTTCAGCTGGTGGAAGAGGCGGACCCGCTTTGCGCGCTCCGTCATCTTTAATTAGGATAATATTTTCGGGCCATGCTCCCAAAACTAAGGTTATGCTTGCGAAGCGAGTTTTATTTCGAAGAAGATTCGATGAAGAGAGTGCTCATTAAAACTAGGCTTATGCTTACGAAGTGAGTTTTGTACGAAGACTAATCGAAGAAGCGTATGCTTACAAAACTTAAGCATATGCTTACGAAGCGAGTTTTATTTCGATGGAGATTCAATGTAGTGGATGCTCAATAAAACTTTCAGGAGGACAATTATGGATTATGCGCTACTTCTTCAGGAAGCGATCAAGGCAAGAGCCAATGCATATATACCTTATTCCCGCTTCGGGGTAGGGGCAGCCCTTCTGGATCAGGACGGCAAGGTCCACCATGGCTGCAACATCGAGAATGCCGCTTACGGTCCCACCAACTGCGGCGAGCGGACGGCCATGTTCCGCGCCATTGCGGACGGCCATAAGCCAGGTACCTTCAAAGCTATCGCAGTCGTGGCGGACACAGACGGCCCCGTATCGCCTTGCGGCGTCTGCCGCCAGGTGATGGTCGAGCTATGCGGCCCCGATATGCCAGTCATTCTCGGCAACCTGAAGGGCGATATTATGGAGACTACAGTCCGTGACCTGCTCCCCGGCGCCTTCGGTCCTGCGGATCTGGCGCAGGGACAGGCTCCGGAGTAAACGGCAAGCTTGTAAAGACGGTTGCTGTACCGTAGCAGGATCGTAAATGCATACCGTATGAGCCCGAGCTTTAATTGTATATGGTACAACTATATTTCCGTGAGGATAGGTGAAATAAGGTTTAAGTGTAAAATGTACATCTAAATTCACGGTATATTGCCAAAAGTGACTTTGCTGAGGAAAATAGATGTACAAATTACATCTAAACTGCAAAAACCTCTGATTTTGAGCAGAATAAGTGTACAAAATACAACTAAAAAATGTTATCGGGTGTATAGTTACCAAGGCCGTTCGATTTTTTGGTTCAAAGTAACCAGTTTCTTACTGCGCCGCAGTCAAGCGTGTTCCCGCAGGGAACGAAAAGCGCTCGTGCTCCACAGCTCCCTGTCCCGCGCCGCATGCTGGTCACCGCCAATCAACCGCGCCGCAGTCAAGCGTGTTCCCGCAGGGAACGAACAGCGCTCATACTTCCAAAGTCTCTTACCGCGCCAAGTGCTGCGCCCACGCCAGTTCCGGGTGTCCAGAGGGCCGGGGCCCTTGGGGTCCCCTTTGGCGAAGGGGGATTTAGGGGGATCGAAACGCTTTTAAGGGTGAACGCTTTTAAGGGTGAACGCTTTTGACCGAAACGCTTTTGACCAAGTTGTAAGATAAATAGGAGGATCATATGAAATTCAAATCAGGGTTTGTCGCCATTATCGGCAGACCAAACGTAGGCAAATCAACGCTCATGAACCAGGTAATCGGCCAGAAGATTGCCATTATGTCGGACAAGCCGCAGACCACCCGCAACAAGATTCACGGGGTATATACGGCGAATAATTCGCAGATTGTATTCTTGGACACCCCGGGTATCCATAAAAGACAGTCCAAGCTGGGTGATTACATGAATCAGACGGCGATGAGCACTTTGCATGAAGTGGAAGCGGTATTGTTCCTCGTGGATGCCTCTGAGGGTATGGGCGGCGGCGACCGTTTTATCGCGGAACAGCTTGGCAGCATTAAGACCCCGGTCATTCTGGTCATGAACAAGATTGACAAGATTGAGCCGGAAGCGCTGCTGCCGATGATTACGGAATACAACAAGCTGCATGAGTTCGCCGAAATCGTACCAATTTCTGCCAAGATGGGCAATAACGTCAACACGCTGCTGGAGCAGGTGCAGAAATACCTGCCGGAAGGTCCACAGTATTACCCGGACGACCAGATTACCGATCACCCCGAGCAGTTCGTCTGCGCGGAGCTGATCCGCGAGAAGATTCTGCATCTGACCCGTGAAGAGGTGCCGCATTCCATCGCAGTGGCGATTGAGGATATGAGCGTGGAACCGAATGGGGTTGTGCATATTTCGGCGGTTATCTTTGTTGAGCGCGATTCCCAGAAGGGGATCATTATCGGTAAGCAGGGAGCGCTGCTGAAGGAAGTCGGACGCCGGGCGCGGACGGATATTGAGAACCTGCTGGGCTCGAAGATTTTCCTGGAATTATGGGTGAAGGTGAAAAAAGACTGGCGTAACCAGGACCGCGTCCTGCGGGATTTGGGCTTCCATAAAGAATGATCATCTCTCACGCCGCCTCAACATGGCAGGAATTGCACGGATAGATCCTGGGGCATCGCACATCCTACATCTGAAGAGACATCGTGTTTCTGAAGAAAGGATGAATACGTATGCGGAATTTTTCGTGGAAGTATTTTGCAATGACTGGAGATCTCGATGCGTATTTGCTGTACAGGGAAGCTGGGGATTCGCCCGAGGGCAGCGGACCGCTGCCGGCGGAGGAAGAGATGGCCATCGATGAAGAAGCACAATAAGGACTGGTTGCTTGCCGAGTGGTTGGGGGAAGAGGCATGCTATACAGGGTGGAAGGGATCGTCATCCGCAGCATGGACTACGGTGAAGGGAACGCCATTATTACGCTTTGCACCGAGAACGCCGGTAAAGTAGGGGTTCTGGTGCGGGGCGCCAAGAAGGTCAAAAGCCGTCATGCTGCCCTGATCCAGTTGTTCACAACAGGTGAGTTCGTGTTCTTCCGCAACAATGGCGGACTGGGAACACTTAATGCCGGAGAGATCACGAAGTCCCATCATCCGCTGCGCGAGGATCTGGTCAAGGCGGCGTATGCATCCTATGCCTGCGAGCTGCTGGACCGGGTGCTGCATGATGAAGAGACAGGCAGCTTCTGGTACCGCCAGCTGACCGCCTGCCTGAATGCACTGGAGGAAGACAAAGAGCCTGGCATTATCAATAATGTATTTGAAATGAAGGTGCTGCAGGCTGCGGGTTATGGGCCTCAGCTCGATGCCTGTATCGTCTGCGGCAAGGACAAGCCGGATGAGGAGCTCAGAATCAGTCCGCGTCTGGGGGGAGTCCTCTGCCGGAGCTGCCGGCATAACGATCCTCCGGCCATGGAGATTTCCCCGCGTGCCTTGAAGCTGCTGCGGATCTTTGCGGCGCTGGATCTGACCAGGCTGGGGAATGTGGATGTGAAGCCGGAGACCCGTGTTGAGCTGAAGACCGTCATGCGGGGATTCATGGATATGCAGCTGGGGCTCAGACTGAAGTCCCAGAGCTTCCTGGACCAGCTCGACAAATACAATATTTGACGAATCGCAAATTATCCGTTACTATAAGTTCAGTTTCTTTTATAAGATTGCCGTGTTTGCTCCAGAACTGGAGAGAGTGCGTGGATCGGGAAAGTAGTGGGCGATATTGTCGCAGCAGCGAGCCGGGGGTAGTGGAAGCCTGGCGGGACGACGTTCATGAACAGGGCACCCGGGAGTACGGAAACGGCAGCATCAAAAGTGGATTTCGTGATTTTTGCGTAATCAAGTAGGGTGGAACCGCGGGAGAACATATTTGAGCTCTCGTCCCTATGTCTGTTCATCAGGCATGGGGGCGGGAGCTTTTTGGCTTGTGGCTGTGCGGGAGATCCTTCTTCCATCACACACCGCAGGTACATAGAAGCTGGTGCCGCCTCCATCGCGCAGCAGCAAGAGCCAGTCATAAGCAAGAGGCAGTACACACTTGTAAAGCGAAGGAGCCGGTAGTTATGAACTTTCAGCAGATGATTCTGACCCTGCAGCAATTCTGGGCCGCCCAGAACTGTATTCTCGTCCAGCCGTATGATACGGAAAAAGGGGCGGGCACGATGAACCCTATGACTTTTTTGCGTTCCCTGGGGCCGGAGCCGTGGAAGGTTGCTTATGTGGAGCCTTCACGCCGTCCGTCCGACGGCCGTTACGGGGAGAACCCCAACCGCCTGTATCAGCATCACCAGTTCCAGGTGATCATCAAGCCGTCCCCGGACAATATTCAGGAGCTGTATCTGGATAGCCTGAAGGCACTGGGCGTAGATCCCCTGCTGCATGATGTGCGGTTTGTCGAAGACAACTGGGAGAATCCGTCACTGGGCTGTGCGGGTCTCGGCTGGGAAGTGTGGCTGGACGGTATGGAGATTACCCAGTTCACGTACTTCCAGCAGGTTGGCGGAATTGAAGCAAGTCCGGTAGCGGTGGAGATCACTTACGGGATGGAGCGTCTAGCCTCCTATATTCAGGATAAGGAGAATGTATTTGACCTGGAGTGGGTAGACGGCATGACGTACGGAGATGTATTCCATCAGCCGGAGGTTGAGCATTCCACCTACACCTTTGAAATCTCGGATGTCAAAATGCTGTTCAACCTGTTTAACACCTATGAAGAGGAAGCACGCAGAGCGATGGAGAACCATCTGGTCTTCCCGGCTTATGACTATGTGCTGAAATGCTCGCATACCTTCAATCTGCTGGATGCGCGCGGCGCAATCAGCGTAACGGAACGCACAGGCTTCATTACGAGAGTACGCAATTTGGCCCGCACCGTAGCGGCGACATATCTGGAGGAACGCGAGAAGCTGGGCTTCCCGCTGCTGAAGAAAGAAGGTGCTGACCATGTCTAAGGATATTCTGTTCGAGATCGGTCTGGAGGAAATCCCTGCACGCTTTATCCGGGCGGCGATGGAGCAACTGAAGGACAGAACGGCGAAATGGCTGGAAGCCTCACGGATCAGTCATCAGGGCGTCAGTGCATATGCAACACCGCGCCGCCTTGCCGTACTGGTGAAGGATGCCGCAGAGCGCCAAGAGGATGTAAGCGAAGAGGTCAAAGGCCCGTCACGCAAAATCGCACTGGATGCCAGCGGCGAATGGAGCAAGGCTGCATTAGGCTTTGCCCGCAGTCAGGGTGCTTCACCGGAGCAGTTCACGTTCAAGGAACTGGCTGGCGTGGAATACATCTATGTGACCAAGAGCAGCACCGGCATCGAGACAGCCTCCTTGCTCTCCGAAGGCCTGGCTGGAATTGTCAACAGCATGACCTTCCCGAAAAATATGCGCTGGGGCGCTTATGATTTCAAGTTCGTCCGTCCGATCCGCTGGATGGTAGCTCTCTTCGGCCAAGAGATCATTGACCTTACGATTACCGGAGTTAAAGCGGGCAATGTGAGCCGCGGCCACCGTTTCCTCGGTGCAGAAGCTGTGATCGCAGAGCCTGCTGCATACGTTGAAGCTCTGCGCAGCCAGCATGTGCTGGTAGATGTGAAGGAGCGCGAAGAGCTGATTCTAAGTGGTATTCATAAGCTTGCGGAAGAGAAGAACTGGAAGATTGCGATCAAGGAGGATCTGCTGGAAGAGGTCATGTTCCTGGTAGAGACGCCGACTGTGCTGTTCGGTACGTTTGATCCGGCCTTCCTGAATATTCCGCAGGAGGTGCTGATCACCTCGATGCGTGAGCATCAGCGTTACTTCCCGGTGTTTGGTGAAGACGGCAAGCTGTTGCCATTCTTCGTAACGGTACGTAACGGGAATGCGGTATCGCTGGATGTCATCGCCAAGGGGAACGAGAAGGTGCTGCGCGCCCGCTTGTCGGATGCCAAATTCTTTTATGAAGAAGACCAGAAGCTGCAGATTAACGATGCTCTGGCCAAGCTGGAGAATATCGTCTACCATGAAGAGCTGGGCAGTGTAGGTGACAAAGTGCGCCGCATTCGCGCCATCGCTGACCGCTTGGCGGTGAAGCTTGAGCTGTCTTCAGAGGCTGCTGCGGAAGTGAGCCGTACAGCGGATATTTGCAAATTCGATCTGGTTACCCAAATGGTGGGTGAATTCCCTGAGCTGCAGGGTACGATGGGTGAGGATTATGCCCGCAAGGCCGGGGAAGCAGAGCAGGTGTCCAAAGCGGTCTTCGAGCATTATCAGCCGCGCTTCGCCGGAGATGCCGTTCCTTCTACGCAGGCAGGCCTGGTAGTCAGCCTTGCTGATAAAATCGATACGATTGTCGGCTGCTTCTCGATCGGAATCATTCCAACCGGCTCCCAGGACCCTTATGCCCTGCGCCGTCAGGCGGCAGGAATTGTCCAGATCGTACTGGAGCATCAGCTGAGCCTAAGCCTGCAGGAGATTTTTGCAGCGGCACTGGAAGTTCATGAAAGTTTCCGTACAGAGAAACATTTCACCCCTGAATTGCGTATAACTCTGTACGAGTTCTTCGGTCTGCGCGTCAAACGCCTGTTAGCCGACAACAATGTACGTTATGATGTTGTAGATGCAGCGCTTGCAGCAGGATTCGATGATATCGTTGATGTAGTAAGCAGAAGTCTGGCTTTGATGAATGCAGTAACCGATCTGGCTGATTTCAAAATTACTGTGGATTCACTGACCCGTGTCAGCAATCTGGCCGCCAAAGCTCCGGAAAGTGCAGTTATCGACCCGGCCCTGCTTAAGGAAGAAGCGGAACAGAAGCTGTACTCGACTTGGCAGAGTATTCATGAGCCTTACCGCGCAGCCCTTGCTTCCAGACATGCCGCTGAGGCCCTGCAGATTCTGTCGGGACTTGAAGCAGCCGTTACCGGATTCTTCGATTCGGTTATGGTTATGGCCGAAGACGAAGCCGTCCGCTCGAACCGTCTCGCATTGCTGGCCGGCATTCATACCGACTCCAAGCTGTTTGCTGATTTCGGCAAGCTGGTGTGGTAATTCAGGCAGGTTTTAAGTAATGTTTGCGATTTTATGGTATAGATCGAGGGTTTAGGGTATAAATATACGGAACGGTGCCAATGCGTAAGTTGACATTCGTTCCGTATTTATGCTTTACCAAAGAAGGATTTTTGAACGGTTGAGCGTAATATATATTACACAGGAATTTGGTGAGGTGAGCTTGGGAACTTCCCGGCTAAGAAAGATTGTTGTGGACGGGGATGCTTGTCCGGTTAAGCAGGAGATTATAACCGTGGCGCGCGTTTTCGGGCTTCCGGTGCTGATGGTCTCCTCCTATGATCATGTGCTGCGGGCGGAAGAAGGCGTTACGGTGGTTCAGGTGGACCGCGGGGCAGACAGTGCCGACCTCTATATCGCCAATCATATCTCTGCAGGAGATATCGTAATTACGCAGGATTATGGACTGGCGGCGCTGGCGCTGGGCAAACGCTGCCTTGCACTTTCGAACCGGGGCCAGGAATATGAGAATTCTACCATGGATTTTATGCTGGAGAGCAGGCATGCCAAGGCGGTTGAACGCAGGCGCGGCCACTATTCCAAGGGTCCCAAAGCGATTACCGCAGAGGAAAAAAATCTTTTTCAACATAAACTGACAAAACTTTTAACAATTTTGCAGGAGAATGTCCAGCTATAGCGAATTATATTTAACTGTTAAGAGATGAAGGTGGTTGAAGTGGCTAGCGGACATGGTCCTATTCCCGAAGAAGTTATCGAGAACGTGCTGGCGCGGCATGATATTGTCGATACAGTCAGCAAGGTTGTCCATTTGTCCAAGCAGGGTAAATATTTATGGGGCCTCTGCCCGTTCCATTCGGAGAAGTCCCCTTCCTTCACTGTCACCCCTGACCGGGGAGTCTTTCATTGCTTTGGCTGCGGTATGGGCGGAAATGCCATCAAATTCAGGATGGAAATCGAAGGATTATCCTTCCCCGAAGCAGTCAGAATCATGGCGGAAGAGAGTGATATCCCTGTTCCTGAGGGGAGAGGCGGGGCGCTGGCTGCCCCCGATCCTGAGCGGGACCGGCTGATTCAGGCGTATGAATTATCGGCGAAGTTTTATCATTTTTTGCTGAAAAACACGGAATACGGCACTGCCGCCATGGATTACTTAAGAACCCGGGGTTTCAGCGACAAAATGATTGACCAATTCCAGATCGGCTACGCGCCGGACCGCTGGGATACGCTGCTGCAGTTTCTGGAGAAGCGCAGCTTCGATCTCGCTGAGATGGAGAAGGGCGGACTATTGTCTGCCAGAGGGGAAGGCAAAGGGTATCTGGACCGCTTCCGCGGCCGGGTTATTTTTCCGATTGCGAACCGCATGGGCAAGACGATCGCCTTCGCCGGACGTATTCTCGGGGAGGGGCAGCCGAAGTACCTGAACTCTCCCGAGAGCCGGTTATTTAACAAAAGCCGCATTCTGTACAATCTGCACCAGTCCAAAGCATCCATCCGCAAAACGCGGCAAATCGTCCTGTTCGAGGGATACGGTGATGTCATTTCGGCTTGGGAGGCAGGTGTACAGAACGGGGTAGCCACGATGGGAACCTCGCTCACCGAGGGTCACGTGGGCCTGATGAAGAGCCTTGGAGATGAGATTGTGCTTGCCTATGATGGAGATAAGGCTGGACAAGCTGCCGCCCTTAAGGCCATTCCTATCCTGGAAGCCAGCGGTTTGCGGGTCAAGGTAGCCCTGCTTCCAAGCGGCCTCGACCCGGATGAATTCATCTCCCGGCATGGCGGGGACAGATTCAGGGAACAGGTGATTGACTCTGCCGTGTCATCCATCAAATTTAAGCTTATATATCTGAAAAAAAACCATATACTCCTAGAGGAAGACGGCAAAATTGCCTATGTCAAGGAGGCTCTGGAGATTATCGCCGGGCTCCCTTCTTCAACGGAGCGGGAGGTGTACCTGCGGGAAATCGCCTCCGAGCTTGAGCTGTCCTACGACAGTCTGAAGCAGGATTGTAATTTACTTCGGGCCTCCATGCAAAAAAACAACCCCGAAGGGGATAATAACGATAATAGGTGGAATAATGGTAGGCATAAAAAAGGGCAAGTGCAGACACCTACCTTACTGCCTGCTTACCATGTTGCGGAACGGCGCCTGTTATCATTCATGATTCAAGATCCCGAAGCGGCGGCCTATGTGGGTGAACGGCTCGGAGAAGAGTTCAATATTGATGATCATGCGGCAATCGCCGCTTATCTATATGCTTATTATGCGCAAGGCAAACCACCCGGCATCAGCCGGTTTCTATCATCGCTTCAGGACGACCGTCTGGAGAAGACCGCAACGGCCATCTCCATGATGGATACTCCTCCAGACTGGAATACCCAGGTTCTGGACGATTGTATTCGTGAAGTGCGGAAGTATCCTCTGCAGCGCAAAATTGAACCCAAGCGTGAAGAGATGATTCAGGCGGAGAAATCCGGTGACTTTTTGCGTGCAGCACAAATAGCAAGTGAAATTTTAGCCCTAGAGAGACAATGAGCTGTTGACAGGATGTACCTAGGGAGGAGGGAGTCGAATTATGGCGAACGATCAGCACACTGAACTGGAAGCGGAATTTACTCTGGATCAGGTTAAGGATCAGCTTATTGATCACGGGAAGAAAAGATCATCACTTAATTACAAAGATATCATGGAGAAATTGTCGCCATTCGATCAAGACCCCGAGCAGATGGAGGAATTCTACGAGCAGCTGAGCGATCTAGGGATCGAGGTTGTCAATGAGAACGATGAAGAGGTGAACAGCCTCCGTCCAAGCGAAGACAATGAGGACAAAGAAGGAGACGACTTCAGCTTTGACGATGATCTGTCGCTGCCTCCGGGGATCAAGATCAACGATCCCGTCCGGATGTATCTGAAGGAAATCGGCCGCGTGCCGCTGTTATCGGCTGACGATGAAGTGGAACTGGCGATGCGGATCAAGAATGGTGATGAGGAAGCGAAGCGGAGACTGGCAGAAGCGAATCTGCGGCTCGTGGTCAGTATCGCCAAGCGTTATGTCGGACGCGGCATGCTGTTCCTGGATCTGATTCAGGAAGGCAACATGGGTCTGATCAAGGCCGTTGAGAAGTTTGACCATAACAAAGGCTTCAAATTCAGTACTTATGCAACCTGGTGGATTCGTCAGGCGATTACGCGTGCAATTGCTGACCAGGCGCGTACGATCCGTATTCCGGTGCATATGGTTGAAACCATCAACAAGCTGATCCGGGTCTCCCGCCAATTACTGCAGGAGCTGGGACGCGAGCCGTCGCCTGAAGAGATTGCAGCGGAGATGGAGCTTACCGTTGAGAAGGTTAGAGAGATCATGAAGATTGCCCAGGAGCCGGTATCCTTGGAGACACCGATTGGTGAGGAAGATGATTCGCATCTGGGAGATTTCATTGAGGACCAGGAGGCGCTGGCGCCTGCGGATGCAGCGGCATATGAGCTGCTGAAGGAACAGCTGGAGGATGTGCTGGACACGCTGACTGAGCGTGAAGAGAATGTGCTCCGCCTGCGCTTCGGACTGGATGACGGACGGACGAGAACACTTGAGGAAGTGGGCAAGGTGTTCGGCGTAACCCGCGAGCGGATTCGCCAGATCGAAGCCAAAGCGCTTCGTAAGCTGCGTCACCCCAGCCGCAGTAAGCGGCTGAAGGATTTCCTCGAATAGACCTTACAACCGGGACCTTCTGCTGCACGGTGGCAGGAGGTCCTATTATGTTGTCAAGGGGATTCACCAATGCTGGAGCCCCGCTGTGTGCGGGAGCTTATAATGAAAGTGAAGGCAAGTTCTGGAAAGAGGGATGCCGGTTGAACCTGGAGAAACGTGATACTATATTAAGAGAAATTCAATACTGGAGAAGAAGTAAGCTGTTGCCCGAGCAATATTGTGACTTCCTGACTAACCTGTACGATGATCAGGCAGAGGTGAAGGACAGCAATCCGGTATCGTTACGGAATCTCCAGCAGGGAAGCATCAAAATTTGGCTGTTTGGTTTTGGAATTATTTCCTTGATTTTCTTGATTAGTCTTTATTTTAGCGTTTTTCCCTGGCCTTTGCAACTTGCTACAGCGCTCAGCGTCCTAATTATTTGTTATGGATATTCAGCGATTTACCTGAACCGCAACAAGACAATCAGTCTGATGCTGGCGGGAATCGGCAGCATTTTAACGCTGGGATTCGGACTGTGGCTGATTGAGCTGCATAAGCTGGATGCTGATTTTTGGACACCGCTGCTGATTGCGGCCTGCGGGCTGCTGTGGTGTGTGCTTGGTTTTTTTCTGCGCATCGGACTGCTTCATTTCTGCGGATATGCCTTCTGGGCCCTGCTCTATGCAGGATTCTTCGGACATGTCCGGCCGGACGCCTCTCTTCTGGAGCTGGAGCTGCTCTGGCTTCCGCTGTGTGTGCTTATGATCTGGATGAGCTGGTTGATGTATCACAAGGTTAGCGGGGTCTCTGGGGTGTACCTGGGGGCGGGTGCTGCCCTCTGGCTGATGCCGGAGGTGGATGCGCTATGGCTCAGAGCGGGATTCCCGGAATGGACCTCGCTGATATTAATACTGAAGATTGCAGTGGGCCTTGCGCTGCTGTTCCTCTTCAGAAAAAAATGGATAACGTGGGTGGCCTCATGAACAACGTAAAATTATCTGACCGGCTTCAGCTGCTGCTGGAGCAGGTCCCTGCGGGCAGCAGACTTGCCGATATCGGCTCAGATCATGCCCTGCTGCCTGTTGCCGCTGTGAAGAGCGGCCGGGTGCCTTCAGCTATTGCCGGAGAAGTAAATCCGGGACCCTATGAAGCGGCGCGTCGTGGTGTTGCGGAAGCAGGACTCGGTGCAAAGATCGCTGTGCGGCGCGGAGACGGGCTGGAGGTGCTGGAGCCGGGGGAAACGGACTGCATTACCATTGCCGGGATGGGCGGCTCACTGATCGCGGCGATTCTGGACCGCGGGCAGAAGCTCGGCAAGCTGGCCGGGGTGAAGACGCTCGCGCTGCAGCCCAATGTAGGCGAAGATATTCTGCGCCGCTGGCTGCTGGCTAACAGCTGGGTGCTGGTCTCGGAGCATATTTTGGAGGAAGACGGCAAAATCTATGAGATCCTGACCGCTGTCCCAGAGGGCGCTGAAGCGGCGGGGACGAATGAAGAGCTGTACAGCGGACGTCTGCTTACCAGAGGAAAGGTAGCCCTTGATCAGGCGCTGCTGCTGGAGATGGGACCGCTGCTGCTGCAAGCGCCGAATGAAGTATTCGCTGCCAAATGGCAGGGTGAAATCTCCAAGCTGGAGAGCATTCTGGCCTCGCTCGCACGTTCGGAGCTGGAGGCAGCTGAGGAGAAGCGCAGCAGAATCAAGCTTCAGATTAAACGGATTGCGGAGGTGCTGGAATGTTTGCCAAAGGACAGACCGTAATTGGATACATGGAGCAGCTTGCTCCGAAGCATCTGGCTGAGGAATGGGATAATGTCGGGCTTCAGGTCGGCAGTCTCCAGAAGGAAATCACCGGGGTGCTGGTGGCGCTGGATGTTAATGAGAGCATTGTGGACGAAGCGATTGCCAAGGGCTGTAATCTGATTATTGCCCATCATGCGGTGATTTTCCGGCCGATCAAAGGGATTCTGACGGATACCCCGGCAGGCCGCTTATATGAGAAGCTGATCAAAAACGACATTGCCGTGTATATCAGCCATACGAATCTGGATGTGGCCGAAGGCGGAATGAACGACTGGATGGCCGAGGCGCTGGGCATTGAGAACGGTGCACCGATCAAGGATATTCATACCGAGCAGCTGTCCAAGCTGGTGGTATTCGTGCCGAAGGATCATCACCAGAAGGTGCTGGATGCCATCCTGAACGCCGGAGCGGGCTGGATCGGCAATTACAGCCATTGCAGCTTCAATATCGAAGGCTATGGCACCTTCATTCCGCAGGAGGGCACAGACCCGTATCTCGGCACGCCTGGCAAGCTGGAGCGGGCTGAGGAGGTCCGTATCGAGACGATTGTGCCGCATACGATCCGTAACAAGGTGGTACAGGCCATGCTGAAGGCTCATCCGTATGAAGAGGTGGCTTATGATCTGTATTCCATGGACCTCAAGGGACGCAGCCTTGGACTTGGAAGAGTAGGGAAGCTTAAGGAGCCAACAACGCTTGGTGAGTTCATTGAGACGGTCAAACGCGGGCTGGATGTGGAGAGCGTGCGGGTAGTTGGAGATCTGGACCGCAAGGTCCGCAAGGCGGCAGTCATGGGCGGGTCCGGTGCCAAGTACTACAGCAGCGCTATCTTCAAGGGAGCGGATGTGCTGGTGACCGGCGATATCGATTACCATACCGCACAGGATGCGCACCTCGCGGGAATCGCCCTGATCGATCCGGGCCATAATGCGGAGAAGATCATGAAGGTGAAGGTAGCGGAGTTTCTGGCCGGCAAGCTGACGGAGTATAAGTACGGCACGGCGGTGCATGCCTCGCAGCCGGATACCGAGCCTTTTACATTCCTGTAGGCTGTTATTATTTACACTTGTGCGCTGGGCGGCATATCTGTATAATATACAATGTTGTTTCGGAAAGTTTGACAGACAATCGCCGGTATGCGTGAGAGCGTATGCGGGAGGAAAGTCCGGGCTCCACAAGGCAGGGTGCTGGATAACGTCCAGTCGGCGCGAGCTGAAGGATAGTGCCACAGAAATGGACCGCCGATGGCCGCTTTCGGGCGGCACAGGCAAGGATGGAACCGAGGTGTAAGAGACCCCGAGGAACGCTGGTGACTTCGTTCCTGGTAAACCCCATCTGGAGCAAGACCTAATGAGACGCAGCGTCTTCTTCACGGAAGCCGCAGCCTTCGCCTGAGGCGTGTCTAGGTTGGTCGCTGGAGCTGTGCAGTAATGTATGGCCTAGATAGATGATTGTCGCTTATGGTGGGAGGGTAGTTCCCGGCTGAACCACAACGAGCACAGAACCCGGCTTACGGCAAACTTTCCTAACTGACAACTTTAACAAGACCTTGCACTAATCACACTATATGAACAATAAGACGGCGGCCTCCTGATGGGGGCCGCCTTTTTGTGAGAAAATGTTGGGTTACCCGGAGCATTGAACGAGAGGATGGATACTTCAATTGCTGCGGGCGGATGGAGTTACAGAGGAAGCAGGCGTTCCTCATACCGGGACAGCGCGGTGGACAAGCGCTGCACTGCGAGCGGGAGCAGCTCCGGCCGCGTATGGGTGAAATTCAGGCGCATCGTGTTCTTCATGGGCTGCTCCGAATAGAAGACTTCCCCCGGAACGAAGGCAACCCCTTGCTCCACAGCAAGCGGCAGCAGCTCGGCGGTATGTATCCGGGCAGGCAGGCTTAGCCACAGGAACATGCCGCCGCGCGGCTCCAGGAAGGATGTATCCTGCCAGTTCTGTGAGACCAACTCTGCTGATAGCAGCTGCATTCGTGACTTGTATTCCCGGGAGACCAGCCGGATATGGGCTTCAAGGTCGAAGGACAGCAGCAGCTCATGCAGGGCGCGCTGATCGATGGTGCTGGAGTGCAAATCGGCGGCTTGCTTGGCTCTGGCGATCACTCTGACCAGCCCGGCGGGGCCAATGATCCAGCCTGTCCGCAGTCCCGGAGCTACGATCTTGGAGAAAGTACCTGTATAGACTACGCAGGTATCCCCGCCCAGATTCCTGTCGATGGCTGCGAGGGTTGGCGGATACGCTTCCGGGGATTCATCGAACCTAATCTCTCCGTACGGATTATCCTCTAGCATCAGCACGCCGTATTTCCGGCATAACTCCACCACTTGTTCACGGCGTACCTTGCTCCAGGTTGCGCCTGACGGGTTGTTGAAGGTGGGGACGGCATACAACAGCTTAGGGCGGTGCACTCGAAGCTGCTCTTCGAGATGCTCCGGCAGCAGCCCTTCCTCATCGCTCTTTACAACCTGGATGTCTGCTCGGTAAGAGCCCAGTACCTGCAAGGCGGCAAGATAGGTCGGTGCCTCTACAAGTACGGTGTCTCCCGGATCGAGCAGAATTCTGCAGAGCAGATCTATGGCCTGCTGGGAGCCGGTAGTGAGGATCATTTCCTCGGTGGAGACCGGGATGCCCTGTTGCCCCAGTCTGGCGGCAAGCTGTTCACGCAGCGGAAGATAGCCTTCTGTCAGTCCGTATTGCAGCGCAGAGCTGTCGCCGCTCAGCACGCGGCTGTAAGCATCCCGGATCGCTTCTGCCGGGAACAGTTCCTCGGCAGGCAGCCCGCCGGCAAGTGAGATGATGTCCTTGCCCTGTGTGATCTTAAGGATATCGCGGACTGCGGAGGACCCCAGGTGGTTCGTCATATCCGCGTAGTTGATCTTCATATTCATGCTCCCTGCTATTCTGAATTTTGTAGTATCATAACGGTATAGCGGTATAACAGTAAAGCGATAAATATAACAGTTGGGAGGAGACAGGCCATGCATATTGATTTACTCCGCAGCGTTGACAAATCGCTGCCCCGGCAGATCAGTGAGACGATCGCGCAGCGGATCACCTCGGGACTGCTCCAGCCGGGCACGCGGCTGCCGTCCGTTAGAGGTCTGTCATCCTCCTTAAAGGTGAGCCAGGTAACGGTAAGCAAGGCTTATGCTGACCTGGAGCAGCGCGGACATATTCTGTGCAGCCAGGGTAAGGGCTGCTATGTGGCAGAACGGGAACGGAGCAGGCAAGGAGTAGAAGCAAGGTGGCAGAACGGTTATGATGACTATCTGCCACGGGCCCAGCTCTGGCGTAACTTCGATTATTCTGAGGTGGACTATCCCTTTCATCTGGCCTCCATTCACAGCAGCCTGCTTCCGCTCGGGCCGATTGGCACGACCATGGCTGCACTTGTGAAGGAGCAGCCTGAGCTGATGGCCACCTATGGTAATTTCCAGGGTGACCCGGAGCTGCGCGAGGTGATGCGCAGGCACCTGCAGAGCCGGGGAATCCAGCTGGGCGCCGGTGATTTGATGATCACCAGCGGTGCACAGCAGGGGATCGATCTGGTCGCCCGGACCTTTGTCGGTCCGGGGGATACGGTGTATCTGGAGGCGCCCAGCTATACGGGGGCGATTGATGTTTTTGCCGGGCGGGGGGCTGAGATGATCTTCGTTCCGATGGACGGGGAGGGCATGCGGGTGGACCGGCTTACAGCGATGTGTGACCGGAGGCCGCCTAAGCTCATCTATACCAATCCGACCTTCCAGAATCCGAGCGGGGTCACGATGAGCATGCCAAGAAGACAGCGTCTGCTGGAGCTTGCCCGCAGCTACCGCTGTCTCATTGTGGAGGATGATCCGTTCAGTGACCTGTATTTCCATCAGCCGCCCCCGGCGTCCATTAAATCGCTGGATACCGCCGGGCATGTAGTCTACATGAAGAGCTTCAGCAAAGTCCTCGCCCCCGGCTGCCGGATCGCCTGTGTCGCCGCTGAGGGCAATATTCTCTCCCGGCTGATCGCCGCCAAATCGGCCAGTGATCTGGGCAGTCCGCTGCTGACCCAGCGGGCAGTGCTGCCCTTCATCGAGCGCCAGTATGACGAGTATGCAGCGAAGCTGCGGTCAGCGCTGCGTGTCCGCCAGGAGGCGGCAGCGAGGCTGCTGAAGCAGAATGCTCCGGCCGGGGTAACCTGGCAGCTGCCGGGGGGCGGTCTGAATCTGTGGCTGCAGCTGCCGGAATCCCCCGGCATTGAGCAGCTGCATGCTCTGGCCGAGCAGGAAGGGATCTCCTTCCTGCCGGGCGATGTCTGCTATGCCGGGGATATCCCCTCCAGGCATATCCGGCTGAGCTATTCGCAGCTGACGCAGGAGGGGATGGAGCGCGGACTCCGCCGGTTCCTGCTGCTGCTGGAACGGCATCTGCGCTCTTAACAGCTAACGGCCGCAGCTTATTGTATAGAATCGAGCTGTTTGCCGACCTGCTGCGGGAACAGCTGGAGCGGAACCTGGCCTCCTCCTGCCGCCTGCAGGGTACGGTAGATATCCACCTGGCCCCAGCCGTAATACTTATCATGGCCGGCGGTGCCCAGATCGATGGCATTAGAGGTCAAGAGCGCGGTCACTTCCTTGTTCGTCAGCGCAGGGTTCAAGGAGCGCACCAGTCCGGCCAGCGCCGCTACATGGGGACTGGCCATCGAGGTGCCGGATAACGCCGCATACTGATTATCGGGATAGGTGCTGGCAATGCTCTCCCCGGGTGCAGCCACATCGATGTAATCCCCGTAATTGGAGAAGGAAGCACGCTCTCCCGCCGCATTCGTTGCGGCGACTGCAATCACCTCTTCATAGGCTGCGGGATATCCCGGCCGCTCCGTATTGTCATTGCCGGAAGCGGAGACAATCACTACATCCCGGTCATAGGCATACTTAATCGCATCATGCAGAAACTGCGAGTCGGCATAGTTGCCCAGGCTGAGATTAATCACCTTAGCCCCCTGGTCTGCCGCCCAGATAATGCCCTCGGCTACCGAATAGGTGGTGCCCGCCCCGGAATTATCCAGCGCTTTTACCGGAAGGATCTTGTTGTACCAGCTGATGCCGGCGACCCCTTCTTCATTATTGGTTAACGCTCCAATGATGCCGGCCACATGAGTGCCATGTCCAACATCGTCATCCGGTGTGCTGCCGCTGGTAATCGCATTGTAGCCCTTGAGCAGCTGCCCCTTCAGGTCCGGGTGGTTCGCTTGAACACCGGTATCCACAACGGCGATTACGATCTCCTTGCTGCCCTTGGACAGATTCCAGCCCTGCGGGGTTTCAATCGCCGGCAGATTCCACTGGTAAGTTGAGAAGAGCAGGTCGTTAGGGGTAATCACATTAGCTCCCGTATTTTCACTGACCGTATCATTGGTTAAGTACATATAGTGAGGCTCTGCGTACAGCGGATGCCACTTATTGGCGAAGTAAGTCTTGAGCTGGGAGTAACTCATCTTGTCTGACCGGAAAATATAGGCATACCCCAGCTTGCGCGGCTCCTTGCAGCGGATATCAGCGGCAATGGTCTGAAGCTGTGCGGCCGTGGGATGTCCGTTCGGGAAGCGGACGACGATCTCATTCTCGTAGTAATGGCTGGCATTTTCATTGTCATGTCCAGTCTTGACCGTGATGTCCTTCAAGGTATCGGCATGGACGGATTCTACCCGGTACTTGCCTTCCTTCGGGTACGGAATGAGCCGCAGATTCTTCAGCTGATGCAGCGCAACGCGGTCCAGAATCTTTTGGTTAATCAGAGCGATGACAGCCACTTGTCCCTCCCGGTTTCGCTGGGCTACGAAATAATACTTTTTGTCGCCGATAATGAACGAGGGGGATTCATAGGATTGGTGGCCTTTAATCGCAGCTTTGGCGGTGTTCAGATAATGAAGCAGCTGCTTATTCTCCTGATCGGTTCCTTCCGGCAGTGAAGATTTGAAGGTGGTTGTCTTACGGGTGTTGAAATCAACCATCATCAGCATGGTAATATGCCCGTGCCCCTGCTGAAGGCTCTCGGCATATGCTGAGATAGCTTCAGGGGAAGCATGATGCATATCGGCCAGCAGGGTGCTCAGATGTCTGTGCACATCGACTCGGTTCAATTTGTCAGTGGCCGCTACATCCTGCACAAGGGTGGTTTTCTTGATCACTTTTTCCTGAGAGGGATTAGGCACAGACGCTTGCCGAAGGTTACCGCCACTGCCTTCCGGCCGTAGGGCGAAGGTGAGCAGCAGTATGGTCAGCGCGGCAGTGACTATACCGGCGACGGTTAGATTTTTACGTGACATGATTTCCGCTCCTTCCTTGTCGTTTCATATACCTGTTAGGGTTCGGAGCTGAAGCTGGTTTTATTCATCTTACGAAAAGGCTACCGCCGTCCTTGGTTTTATGTTAATATCAAAAAGAAAGCGCCTTCCGGGGCTTGTACTTTTCTTTTTAGAAGAAGGATTCTTTTCCGGTATCCGTACGGTGGAGGCTTAGGAGATTTTGTGATACTATCAAGAGAGTACAACTGCAATGTCTAAGTGTCATTAACAACTACTAATGCAAGGAACAATAAGGGGGAGCAACCGCCATGTCAGCAGTAAGTGTGCAGAAATTGTGTGAATCGACGAGAGAGAAGCTTAAATCCGTTATCGACAAAATGGAACTGTTCCTGAATGAGCATGCGCTTCCGCAGCTTGTTACCGAAGAGGATGAAGAAACGCTGCATTTCTATCGGGGGTTCTTGTCCGATCTCCGCCATCTGCTGGTGTTCTCGGAAATGTCTTATGAGAAGCTTGGGCTTGCATTGCGCCGCGCTACCTTCGATGAACCTTTCGCGCAAAAAGCGCTATATAATGTATATCATCTAGGAGTTAATAACTTCTTCTATCCTAAGAATGAGAGTTATTCGGAGGATGGACGTTACGCTTATACCGGGCAGGATGCGATCCGTTTCCGTAAGAAGCCTGTGCGTCCGGCACGCGATATCATTATGGAGATCACCAAGGTCTACGAAGAATTGCGTGATGACCTAACTTATTATGAGAATGATTATTTGACAGAGAAGCGGATGCAGAATCAGGTGTAATCCGTTGTCCGGTCTATCATCTTATTTCTGTAAAAGACTGTCCCAACTGCCGATATGGCTGGTTGGGGCGGTCTTTTTTGTCGTCTTAAGGCAGGCAGCCCTTAGCCGCATATCCAGAATTCACAGCGGGCATAATACATGACGAGGTGATCATTATGACAAAACCGCTTGTGAAGTGTAGTGTAAGCAACTGTCATTTTTGGGGAGAACAGAACCTGTGCCGTGCCGAGGAAATTGTCATTGAGATCGATCAGCATGCAGGCAGCCGTTACATGGAGGAATACGCAGAGGAGCTGACGGCGGGTAATCATCATGATCATGCCGGAACCTCGTCCGCAACCTGTTGTCTGACGTTCAAGCCGAACGCCTGAGAAGGAGGCCCATATGGATAATCCGAATGATGAACCCAAAGTGGACCGTTCCGCCCGCCGAAAGGTGATCCTGCGCCCGCGCAGCAGAGTCGATTACCCCCGCCGGGACCGAAGCCACAATGAGGAGTATGCCGCCGAGCTCAGTCCGCTCCCCTCGCAGCTTCAGAACACTATGGAACGGAGCGGCGAAGCTCAGCGGACATCAGGCCGTGTAAGAGAGGGAGAGGACAGGAGTCTTGGCTATATCGGCCTGGGCTTCGGTGTAGTATCCTTATTCATCTGGTCCATTATATTGGGGCCGATCGCCGCTGTTCTGGGGTATTATGCGTATGCCAGAGGACAAAAATCAGCCGGGGCCTGGTCGATGGGGCTGGGGATTGTATCCACTTTAAGCTATTTTGTCTTAATTCCTTTTGCCCGTTAGAGCCGGCTGAATCTGCACATCCGATTTTCAAAACAGGCTATCAGACCTAACTATGCAGGTCTGAGGTCTGTTTTTTCGCTTAGGCATATAGTAATTGCTGTGAATAAATAGTAAAGTTCAAATATAAGACTTCGCGCGAAAGAGGGAATGAATGCATGTCAATCAATGCCGCTGCGCCAAGCGGTCAGTTGAAATGGGTAGACCTGAGAAGCTCAAGCATGAAGCGTGAGGATACCAAATCGAACCCCGGAGTGACCGGTGCCTCGGCAGCGGCGTTCACTG
This sequence comes from Paenibacillus sp. FSL M7-0896, assembly GCF_037975415.1. Lineage (NCBI taxonomy): Bacteria > Bacillati > Bacillota > Bacilli > Caryophanales > Paenibacillaceae > Paenibacillus > Paenibacillus sp. FSL M7-0896. The sequence continues at coordinate 5,392,458 of NZ_CP150250.1, read as the reverse complement.
CAATGCTTCAGCAGGCAGCCGGGACGTCTCAAGCCACTGACAGCAGCAATAAAAGCACATACGTTACTCTTGCAGGTAGCTCTTCGTTGGATAATCTGCTGTGGCAGCAGCTTGGGGAAGCAGCAGAGGCGAATAGCGGCATTTCCGGGGAAATAACGCAGACCGTGCCGACGGATTATGAACAGCTGATTCAGACTGCCAGCGCGAAATATGGCGTTCCGGTTGATCTGATCAAGGCGGTTATTGATACGGAATCCTCCTTCAATCCGAATGTTGTATCTTCTGCCGGTGCCAAGGGACTGATGCAGTTAATGGACGGAACGGCTAACGGACTGGGTGTCTCTGATCCCTTCGATCCTGCTCAGAGCATTGACGGCGGCGTACGATACCTCTCGTACCAGCTTAAGCGGTATGACGGACAGGAGAAGATGGCGCTGGCCGCCTATAATGCCGGACCGGGCCGGGTGAACAAGCTTGGAGTCAGCAGCGATGCGGAGCTTATGGCGAATCTCTCCGGGCTTCCGAAGGAGACACAGGCCTACATTGCCAAAATAGAACGCGCCCGCGCGCAATTCGCGGTATAATATAAGGATCAAACGGAATCTGCCCCCTGCTTCTTTTGGGAGGCAGGCCGTTTGATCCTTTTTGCAACATATAAGCAGTTATGAATTCTGATCAACAAAGGAGAACGCAGATATATGCTGTATTGGGATTATGCCGCTGCTGCCCCTCCCTATGAGGAGGTTGTGCAGACGCTGGAGCAGGTGATGAGGAAGCACTTCGCCAACCCCTCTTCCCTGCACCGGGCGGGAGAAGAGGCGGACAAGCTGATCAAGCGGGCGCGCGAGGTGTGCGCAGCTGCGCTTGATGTGTTGCCGCAGGAAATTATATTCACCTCGGGTGCTACCGAGAGCAACAATCTGGCGGTCAAAGGAGCTGCGCTGCAGTATCAGAGCAGAGGGCGGCATATTGTGACCACGGAGCTGGAGCACCCTTCGGTCTACGAGAGCTGTCTTCAGCTGCAGAAGCTGGGCTGGGAGGTTACCTTCGTAGCCCCTGACCCTCAGGGGGTGGTCGAACCCTCGCGGATTGCCGCTGCGGTCCGGCCGGATACGGTGCTGGTCAGTGTGATGCATGTGAATAATGAGATCGGCACGGTACAGCCGCTGCGTGAGATAGGACAACTGGTCAAGGCGGTGAACCGCCGGACGCTCTTCCATGTAGACGGCGTGCAGGGCTACGGGAAGCTTGAGGCTCCACTGAAAGACTGGCAGGCAGATCTGTACAGCCTGTCCGCGCATAAATTACGCGGGCCGCGCGGGACGGGAATTCTCTATGTCAGAGAAGGCGTCACGCTGTTTCCCTTGTTGACTGGCGGTTCCCAGGAACAGGGCAAGCGCGCCGGGACAGAGAATGTGCCGAATATTGTAGCTTCAGCCAAGGCCATGCGGATGAGCGGAGAACAGCGGGAGGCCTTCAGCGACCGGATTCGTCCGCTCAAGGCGCAACTGGAGAATTATATAGCAGGGATACCGGAGCTTGTACTGAACAGCATGGAGGACGGGGCGCCGCATATTGTCCACTTCTCTTACCCCGGCATGAAGGGGGAGGTTCTGGCCCGCAGGCTGGAGGAGCTCGGGATGGCGGTCGCCACACGCTCCGCCTGTTCCTCGCGTCTGGCCGAGCCGAGCCGCATTCTGCTGTCCATGGGCAGGGATACCACTGCTGCGCTTGGCGGCATACGGATCAGCCTGGGGGACAGTCATACGCAGCAGGATGTGAGCCGGCTGGAGCAGGCGCTGCTGGCAGCCGTTCAATCCTTGAAGATTGCAGAAGGAGGCATGAAATAACCAATGACAACAACAGAGACAGGTAGCGGAGCACAGAATGGCGGATACGGAAGCAGCATGGACTATGCCGATATGCTCCTGCTGCGCTTCGGGGAGTTCATTCTGAAAGGAAAGAACCGCAGCCGGTTCGAGAAGACCGTACTGCGGCATGTGAAGGAGATGGTGAAGCCTTATCCGAACGTGAAGCTGACCCGGGAATTCGGGCGGATCTACGTCGAATTGAACGGTGAACCGGCAGGAGAATTAACAGAAGCGCTCGTAAAAGTATTCGGGATCGCCTCGATTAGCCCGGTAAAGGTCTCCCGGCCGGAATTCGGCGATATTCTTGCGGCCAGCCGGACCTTCCTCCACCTTATTGCTCCGGCGGCGGGAACCAGCTTCAAGGTTAGCGCGCGCCGGGTGTGGAAGGGCTTCCCTTACGGTTCTATAGAGATGAATAAGCTTATAGCTACACCGCTGCTCCAGGGTTATCCGGGGCTGCTGGTAGATGTGAAGTCTCCCGATCTGGAGCTGAAGATTGAGATTCGAGAAGGTCATACTCTTATTTTCTGTGAGAATATTGCCGGAGTCGGCGGCTTCCCGCTGGGAACGAACGGCAAAGCGATGCTGCTGCTCTCCGGCGGGATCGACAGTCCGGTTGCGGGCTGGTCATCCATGCGCAGGGGGCTGGAGGTAGAGTGCGTCCACTTTTACAGCTATCCTTATACGAGCGAGCTTGCCCGCCAGAAGGTTGTAGATTTGACCCGTATCTTGTCACGTTATGCTGGTGTGATCAAGCTGCATCTGGTTCCGTTTACGGAGGTGCAGACCTCTTTTACCGGGATCGGGCAGGATAATCTGATTATTACACTCATGCGCCGGGCTATGCTGCGGATTGCTACCGCCCTTGCGGAGAAGGAGGGGGCGCTTGCGCTGATTACCGGCGATAGTCTGGGCCAGGTGGCCAGCCAGACCCTGCCAAGTATGAATGTGATCGGGCGTGCAACGGCTCTGCCGCTGCTGCGTCCGCTGGTGATGATGGACAAGAGTGAGATTGTGGAGCTCTCCAAGACCATCGGTACGTATGACTTGTCCATCCTGCCTTACGAGGATTGCTGTACACTGTTCGTGCCCAAATCACCGACGACGAATCCGAATCTGCGGATTGTAGACAAGATTGAAGCGACGCTGCCGGGCTATCAGGCCTTACTCGATACGGCGGTTGCCGGAACCGAGACCGTACTCATTACACCTTATGGCAACGAGAAGCCGGAGGAGTTGGTACCGGCGCAGGCAGGCCTTCAGGAAGAATGGTTCTGAACAGCGAGTTGTGTCCGGCGGCGCTTCCAGTGTCCCGCAGCCAGAATACCGGCAATGACTGCGGCGATGAACAGAACATGCAGCAGCGGATGTGACTTGAAGTACGGGGCAATGACCTTCTCGCCGGAAATCATGCTGGAGGCTGTGAAGCCGAGTACGCCTGACCCGAGATAGATAATCCATGGATATCTGTTGATCAACCGGATAAACAGGGTACTTCCCCAGACCACAATAGGCACACTGATCAGTAGTCCCAGTACGACCAGCGTAATATTATGATTCGCTGCACCGGCAACAGCAATGACGTTGTCCAGTCCCATGGCTGCGTCGGCTATAATAATTGTCCTAACAGCCGCCCACAGCGTTCCGCCGGCCTGAATATCCGTCTCTGCACTGCCGCCGGCCAGCAGCTTATAAGCAATAAGGATCAGCAGCAGCCCGCCGATTGCCAGCAGCCATGGAATCTTTAGCAGCCACACCACAAGAATCGTGGCGATGATCCGCAGGATTACCGCTCCGCCTGTGCCAAGAAGAATTGCCTGCTTCTGCCGTTGTCCTTGCAGGTTCCGCGCGGCCAGGCCGATGACGATGGCATTGTCGCCCGCCAGAATAAGATCAAGGAACACGATATTCAGCAGAGATAATATGAAATCCGCAGCGGATGTATTCATCCCGGGTCACTCCTATAGGTTTGGTGGCTTGCATTCCCCTTGCGGCCATTCTGGCCGGAGACTATAGATATACGCTGCAATCCGGCCGTACATGCGCAGTTTCTAAAATAGCGGGACAAGAAGCATAGCTTGTCGCCCCCCGGCATACATGTAGATACATGGAGTTCAGGGAGGCTGAGGTGGATGGATTCATTATTGCTGCTTGGTGAAATTCTAATGATTAATCTGGTGCTCAGCGGAGACAATGCCATGGTCATTGCGATGGCCAGCAAGAATCTGCCGGAGAAGCACAGGAAGCTGGCAGTCTGGTGGGGGGCCGCTGGAGCAGTCGCGCTGCGCTGTATCCTGACCTTCGCCGCAGTGCTGCTGCTCAAGATTCCGTATATTGAAGCCGGAGGGGCCATGCTGCTGCTCTGGATTTCCTTCAAGCTGCTGCTCGAGGACGAGGAAGAGCTGAGAATTGAGGGAAGCCCTAGCGTATGGAAATCGGTACGCACCATCCTGCTGGCGGACTTCATCATGAGCCTGGATAATGTACTGGCGATTGCCGGGCTGGCCAAAGGGGATCTGGCACTGATTGTAATCGGGATTGCGATCAGCATTCCGATTGTCGTCTGGGGGAGCGGCATCATCGTGGGCTGGCTGCACCGCTTCCCGGTGCTGATCTTCATCGGCGCCTATATTCTGGCGTATACCGCCGGGAACATGCTGCTGCAGGATGCCAAATTCGGCCCGGTGATTTCGTTCCTGCTGCCGACGCTTCATACCATACTGCCAATGCTGCTGGGCATTATTGTGGTTGTCACGGGCATGCTGAAGCACAGGAAAGTATCCGCAGGCTGATAACCGGCAATAATAAGGCTGTACCAAAAGCTGGAAGGCTTTGGTGCAGCCTTATTTCTTTTTTTTTCGAGAATGCCCCGCCGGGATGTGTGAAGAATGATGGTGTTTTATGCGTTTATCAGATAAAATAAAGGAAAACCTGTCGCCGGATTTGCCTGCTGAAGGGGCACCGACCGGTGAAAAGACACGAAATTTTGAAGGGATAGGTGAAAGATGTCTTCCAAAAATGACATGAAACTGGGTGTGTTCATCGCCGCCGCCGGCCTCGTGATTCTGCTGGGCAAGCTGGGGGTGTTCGGTTTTCTGGGACGGGCCTTATGGCCGCTCATCATTCTGGTTCCGGGCCTGTTCCTGCATGTGCTCTTTTTCACCCGCCGCGCTTCTGCATCTGTACTCATTCCTGCGGGCATACTATCGGTGTACGGCTTGCTCTTCGGCTTATGCAATACCTGGGGCTGGGACCTCATGAGATACTTATGGCCTGTTCTTCTGCTGGGGATCGCAGTGGGACTGTATGAATATTCGCTGTATGCTTCAGGCAGAACCGGAGGGTTAACTACAGCCGCTGTGATCCTTGGATTGCTTAGTGTAGTGCTGGTTATCTTCACCCTGCTGGGTACTGGTGCGCTCTATCTGCTCGGCGCTGTGCTGGTTGCTGCGGGACTGTGGCTGATGCTGGGAAGAGGCAGACCGGGAAGCCGCAAGAAGTGGAACGGTGGCTGGTAGAACAGATCGTCTACACGCCCTGATAGGACAATTCAAGACCGCTGAGCCGGACATGAGGCAAAATTAGAAAATTTAAGCGGACTTGGCAACGTTTTTTTTCAGAAAAAGACTTGCTTTTCATAGTACTTTCACTATAAAATTAAGGAATGTTGGAGCGTCGGCTTTCTGCCTGGCGCTTCTTTTGTGAGACTGCCGTGACATGCTAAGAATTTAAACAGTTTTAATTTGATAAATGAGAGGATTTGGATACAAATCATGCATTCAAGAAAAGATATCCGTAACATTGCGATCATTGCCCACGTTGACCATGGTAAAACAACACTCGTCGATCAGCTTCTCCAGCAGTCCGGGATTTTCAGCGCGCACGAGCACGTTCAAGAACGCGCCATGGACTCTAACGATATCGAACGGGAACGTGGAATTACAATCCTAGCTAAAAATACAGCAATCACTTATAAAGAGTTCCTGATTAACATCGTAGATACACCTGGACACGCTGACTTCGGCGGCGAAGTAGAACGGATCATGAAGATGGTTGACGGCGTACTGCTCGTTGTTGACGCTTATGAAGGCTGCATGCCGCAGACCAAATTCGTACTCCGCAAGGCGCTGGAACAGCACCTGACCCCAATCGTAGTCGTGAACAAGATTGACCGTCCGGCTGCACGTCCGAAGGAAGTTATTGATGAAGTGCTGGACTTGTTCATTGAGCTTGAAGCCAGTGACGATCAGCTTGAATTCCCTGTAGTCTATGCTTCTGCGCTTAATGGCACATCGAGCATGAATGCTGAGAAGCAGGATGAGACTATGCTTTCACTTTATGAAACCATCGTTGAGCATATCCCGGCTCCAACTGAGAAGGTTGAAGAACCGCTGCAGTTCCTGGTAACACTGATGGACTACAACGAATACCTGGGCCGTATCGCCATTGGCCGCGTGAACCGCGGTGTAATCAAGCAAGGCCAGTCCGTTACAGTCATTATGCGTGACGGCAAGAGCAAGACTGCCCGTATCGAGAAGCTGTTCGGCTTCCAGGGTCTGAAGCGTGTGGAGACAGAAGAAGCCGGAGCAGGCGACATCGTGGCTATTGCCGGTATCAAGGATATCAACATCGGTGAGACGATTGCTGATCCGCAGCACCCTGAAGCATTGCCTGTTCTTAAGATTGACGAGCCAACGATGCAAATGACTTTCCTTGTGAATAACAGTCCGTTTGCCGGTAAAGAAGGTAAATGGGTAACTTCCCGTAAGCTTCGTGAGCGTCTGTTCAAAGAACTGGAAACGGATGTGAGCTTGCGTGTAGATGAGACAGACAGTCCTGATGCGTTTATCGTTTCTGGACGCGGTGAGCTTCACCTTGGTATTCTGATCGAGAATATGCGTCGTGAAGGTTATGAGATGCAAGTGTCTAAACCACAAGTAATCATTAAAGACATCGATGGTGTCAGATCCGAGCCACTTGAGCGCCTCATGATTGACATTCCGGAAGAAAGCATGGGCTCCGTTATGGAAAGTCTGGGCAGCCGTAAAGCCGAGATGGTCAACATGATCAACCACGGTACCGGCCAAGTCCGTCTGGAATTCCTGATTCCGGCACGCGGCCTGATCGGCTATAACACACATTTCCTGACGCTGACACGCGGCTACGGTGTAATGAACCATGCCTTCGACAGCTATGCTCCACTGGTTGGCGGCCAAGTTGGCGGACGTCATCAGGGTGTGCTTGTAGCAAGTGAAAGTGGCACAACAACCCAATACGGAATCGTGGGTGTTGAGGATCGTGGTATTCTCTTCCTGGATGCAGGTACAGAAATTTATGAAGGTATGATTGTTGGCGAGCATACCCGTGATAACGATATTATCGTTAACATTTGTAAAGAAAAAGCACTTACCAACATGCGTACCTCAGGCAAAGATGATACTGTGAAAATGAAGACTCCACGTACCTTCTCTTTGGAAGGCGCGCTTGAATACTTGAATGATGATGAATATTGTGAGATCACTCCTAAATCTGTACGTCTGCGCAAAAAGATCCTGAATAAGGGCGAGCGCGAGCGTGTAGAGAAGCAGCGTAAGGCGGCGCAAGCCAGCCAAGCGTAAGCTGATAACAATGAAGCCGCCGGATTATTCCGGCGGCTTTTCTCATTTTACAGGCGTGGATCTTTCAAATTGCAGGGATTAATAGCAGTATAAAACGGCTGCGGGTGATATAATGTAAGCGTAACTTATGATCCGGAAGGAGTGACGGGCTATGCAAAGCTGGTTCGCTGAGCATCCAGTTATCGCTTACATTGTCATTTTTATCTTACTCACTTATGTTTATAACCGAGTATTCCGCGTCAATCAGAAGCTGCCGATCGGCAAAGAGATCGTACTGTATGTGATAATGGCGGCAGGCTCAGGCATGCTTCTTATCTTCCAGCATGACAAGCTGCCGATCATCCAGTGCCTGCTGGTAGCGGTCGGGCTGATGCTGCTTGTGCGGGTCCGCTACCTGGTGGAGGCCAGGCAGAAGCGGAAGGCTGCAGCGGCTGCAAAACGGCAGTAGGCGCAACTTTTGATGACAGGGCTCGTCTAAGTTATTACGAAGTTATCTACTTCAACTCCAGTTGAATGAAAAGGAACTAAAAGGATTATGAATACAAGCAAGGGCAATTTGCCACCCAGAAGGAACAGCCAGCAAGGAAGCACCACTACTAACCGGCAGCAGCCGAGGTCTGCTGCTTCAGCTACAACTGCAAAGAAAAAAGCGCGGAAACCGAAAAAACGCGGATTCTTCGCCCGGCTGATGAGGGTGCTGCTCATCATTCTCCTGATTGCTGTTATAGCAGCATTAGGTTACGCAGGATATTTGTACTGGAAGGTGGACCACGGAGGATTCGGCGTGGACCAGCCGGTTGCGGCAGGACAATCCGCCTCGGAGAAGCCGCTGACGATGCTGCTGCTTGGAACGGACAACCGTCCGAAGCACCCGTCCAACCTGACGGATGTGATCATGGTCGCGGCCTTGAACCCTGAGACCAAATCGGCTACGGTGGTCTCATTACCCCGTGATACATATGTCGAGCTTGGCGGATACAAGAAGACGAAGATCAATGCCTTTTACTCCCGCTTCAAGAGCAAGGAGAAGACCTCCGGGACTCTGGCCGAGGATGAGATGAAGAAGATGATGGGCAAATATCTGGACATTAAGGTCGATTACGCAACCGTACTGGATTTCCAGGGCTTCCGGGATATTGTGGATGAGTTCGGCGGCGTAGACGTTAATATTAGTGCCAATATGTGTTACACGGACAGTGTGGACGGCACCAATATTAATCTTAAAAAAGGCGAAGCCAAGCTAAACGGAGATAAAGCGCTGGATTATGTGCGTTACCGCAAGTCCAACTGCAAGCCGGCGACGAAGCCTTCGGATGATTTTGAACGCAATAAGCGCCAGAACGAGGTACTGACTTCATTAATCTCTCAGATGCAGTCGCTGGGCGGTGTTCTCAAAATCGGCCGGGTGCTGGATGCGGTGGACGATAATCTGGAGAGCGATATTGAGAATGCGCAGATTAAGAGCCTGATCGCTACGTATTGGGATATTTCCAAGGAGAATGTCGAATATGTACCGGTAACAGGAACCTGGCGCAGCCCCTATGTATATATTAACGATAAGGAGCTGGACGCAGCCAAGAAAAGCCTTCAGGACCGGATATCCGGAGAGTCCGCTGCAGTGGTCTCAGGTCAGCCCTGAACAGCAGGCAGGGTACAATCTGTAAATTGAATGCAAGTTTCGTCCTGTGCTATAATATAATAAATTGAATGTATTCTTGCCGCATAGGGGGCCTGTAACTATGTCTGAAGCCGTTGCTCAGCTCAATGAAACTCTGCTAGCTATGCTGCAATCGGAGACGTTTGTTCTTCTTAACACTGTGGATGCGGAATTCGGCGGACCTACGTCGACTGCGATCTCCTGGATCTATGCTGTGAGCCCTTCCATTGTCCGGCTGGCTGTGGACCACCGCTCCAGACTGGTGAACAACATGAAGGTTAACCCGAGGGTAACGATTACTGTGTTTGGCGAAGGGACGGTGCATGCCGTTAACGGTCATGCTGCGGTTCGGCTGGACCCGCTGCCGGATGTTCCGTTTAAGATGTGCTGTTTTGATATTGAGATTGAAGCGGTCCGCAATGCACTGTTCTATGGTGCGCACCTGGAATCTGCTCCGAAATATGCGAAGGTATACGATGCACGTGCGGCCGAGAAGCTGGACGGACAAGTGTTTGCCGCCATGCAAAAAGCCTAGTGTGCTATCACTAGGCTTTTTTTGAAATTAGCTCCTACCGGGTATTGCCTTGCGGCTCAATATCCTCCGGCAGCTGCGGAATGATCCGGCCGATAATATCGGCCATCTCGGAGGCGAAGCCCGAGACCGGGTTGCCCTTGGAGATATGCTTGCCCATCTCGGCCAGCCTGCTGCTGAGGTCCATGTCGGCAGTCACCAGGACTCTTACGCCCCTCGGGTCCTTGCGGATCGCTTCAGCTACCGAATATTTCACGCTTCCGACCCGCGAACGGGTAAGGGCGCCGTCCACATCAATGCCGACCACGGCAAGGTTGTTCATGACGACACAGTGGACGCCTTCTACACCTGGGACTCTTCGCGCTAATTGTTCAAAATGATCCTTGAGTGCCACATCGCTGTCGCGCTTGCCTGCTGAAGGTTGTCCCGAATTCGGGGTGGGCTCCTGTACGGCTGTACCATCTTCCGACAAAGTCCGCACTCCGCGGTTCCCCTGGCTGTGCACCGCTTCAGCCGACTGTTTATCCTGAGGAGAGGGTGATGTCTCTTTATTAGCGATACCGCAGCTTGTCAGCAGCAGCAGTACCAGCAACAGACACATTGATTTTCTCATATGTGCGTACTCCTTTCAGCCTGAGAATTAGTGATTTACCTTATCTTGCCCTTGCTGAAAAGAGTTATGTATGATCAATCAAACCAGGCGCTGTGGAGGGGATAACATGAAAAAGATATTCGTACTGGACACTAACGTGCTGTTGCACGACCCCAATTCGATTTTTGCTTTCAAGGCGAATGAGGTGGTCATTCCTGCTGTAGTCCTGGAAGAAATCGACTCCAAGAAGCGTAATGCCGATGAAATCGGCCGTAACGCCCGCACCGTATCGCGTCTGTTAGACGGGCTCCGGGAGCTGGGCCACCTGCACAGCGGGGTGGTACTGGACCACGGAGGCACGCTGAAGGTGGAGCTTAACCACCGCAGCTTCGTCAAGGTACAGGAGATGTTCGGCGAAGTCTCCAATGACAACCGGATACTCGCTGTAGCGCTCAATTATCTCCATGAGGAGAATGAGAAGGCTGACCCGAGTCCTGTGGTACTTGTAAGTAAAGATGTTCTTGTCCGCATCAAAGCGGATGTGCTTGGTATAACGCCGGAGGATTATTTGTCTGACCGCACCGGCGATCTGAATGAGCTCTATTCCGGCTGCCAGTCGCTGATGGCCCATCCTTCACTGATTGATGAATATTACAGTCACCGCTTCCTGCCCACGAAGCAGCTGGCGCTTTCCTATCCGCTGTATCCGCATGAATTCGTCATTCTGAAGGATGAGATCGGCAGCGGCAAATCAGCGCTGCTAAAGGTCAACAGCGATGCTTCCCGTCTGGAGCCGCTCTATCTGGGCAATGATGCGGTATGGGGCATTAGCGCCCGGAATGCGCAGCAGCGGATGGCGCTTGAGCTTCTGCTGAATGATGATATTCCGCTGGTGACCATTACCGGCAAAGCGGGAACAGGTAAGACGCTGCTGGCGTTAGCGGCGGGATTGTTCAAGGTAGAGGATGAACACAAATACAAGAAGCTGCTGATTGCCCGCCCGGTGGTTCCGATGGGTAAGGATATCGGCTATCTGCCGGGAGAGAAAGATGAGAAGCTCCGTCCATGGATGCAGCCGATTTATGATAACCTCGAATTCCTGTTCGACACGAAGAAGGCAGGGGATATCGATAAAATATTGATGGGGCTGGGAAGTATCCAGGTTGAGGCGCTGACCTATATCCGCGGCCGCTCCATCCCGTCGCAGTTCATTATCATTGATGAGGCGCAGAACCTGTCCCGCCACGAAGTGAAGACGATTGTCTCCCGGGCCGGCGAGGGCAGTAAGGTGATCCTGATGGGTGACCCCGAGCAGATTGACCACCCTTATCTGGATGCGGCGAGCAACGGCCTCAGCTATATCGTTGAGAAGTTCAAGCAGCAGGGCATTAGCGGACATATTACCCTTGAGAAGGGTGAGCGTTCGCATCTGGCCCAGCTGGCTGCCGATCTGCTGTAACCTGCAACAACAAACAAATATTATTCCAGCCGGGAGATCACCACTCCCGGCTTTTTCCTGCCCGTCCTCGGAAGGGGCGGGAGAGTTTTTGTGCAGTTAAAAGGTGCGTTCAGCGGAGGGAGCGGAATTGTTCTGGAGAAGCGTAGCGTTCGCCTTTAAAGACGGATTTCTACCTCTAATGGTTATCTGATAAGAAATCTGGCTTTAACAGCGATCGGAAGAATAATCCGCACACGCAGCGTCTTGCGCACCTGGGTTTAGACCTGCACTGAACAATCCCGCCTTTTCCTTCTATATAAGAGAACGTTTTCACAACCCAAGACAAGTGCCTGCATCTCTGCTAAAATGAGGAATAAGAAACGCTGAAGGAGAGGGCGCATGTGCTGAAACGCAAAAATTACTGGCTGCTGTTTGCAGTTCTGCTGCTGGCGCTGACAAGCCTGTCACCCAGCATGGAGCTGAATACGGATCATGGAAGCTATCAGCCCAGACAGCCGTTGGACCAATCAGAGCGTCCTCCTTCAGGGGAAGCAGGAGAAATCGAGAGCCTCCAGATCCGCGTCTCACTCAGTGCGGAGGAGTTCAGCGTATTGGAGCAGATTAGCAAAGAGTACGCTTTATCCAGCGGAGTCAGCGTGATCCTTAAGAATGTAGAGGCGGAAGACGGAGGAGCACAGGTGCGTGATGAACTAACCATTGGGACAAGCCCGGATATCGTGATGCTGGACGGCCACAGCATTTATGATCTGGCGACCCGGGGCTATTTGCTGCCTGTAGATATCTACCAAAGTGTTCCCGGGAGCACGCCGCTTACGATGCTGATTCCGCAGATGCAGTGGAACGGATATAACTGGGGAGTGCCGCTGGATATCGATCCCTATGTCCTTGTCTATTCGCCGGAGCGGCTCGCCGGAATGGGTTTTGCGGAGGTGCCCGCAAGCCTGGAGCAGTGGAATATGCTGCTAGGCCGGCTGAAGGAGGACCCGGAGAAGAAACGTTATCTGCTGGCTATGGATACGCAGAATCCGTACGGATATGCCGCCGTGCTGCATAGCATGGGCAGCAGTTTGCGCTCCGCCAGCCTTGAGCAGGCTCAGTGGACAGAAGCGGCGCGCAGCTATTTGTATCTGACCAGCCGGTTCAATAAGGAGATCTGGGAGCTGCTGCAGGATGGGAAGCTTGCGGTGGCGGCTGTGCCGCTCTCGGAGTGGGAGAAGCACGGGAATTCGACGCTGGCGGTGCAGATGCCGAAGAAGCAGGAGGGGATACCGAGCTACGAGGTTATTCACAGCCGCTTTTTTGCCCTTCCTGCACAATCCGGCAGTCCGGAAGCAGCGGTCAAATGGCTCGCCTACGTGACTTCAAGCAAGGCCCAGCTGGAATGGCTGGAGAACACGGATCGTCTGCCGGCACTGGATGAGCTGTACCGCTCCGCTCAGCCCAAGATTGGGAAGCTGCCAATGGAAGCCGGATGGTTCCTTGCAGAGGATAACACCCCCGGTCCCGGCTCTGAGGCAGAGTGGAGCCGGAAGGCGGAGGCGGCGCTTGGTTTGTTAACAGGCAAGCTGAATGCCGCCGCTTATGAAGCGGTGGTACAGCCTCCTTTAGAATGAGAGGGACAGCTTCACATGCAGGATGCCGTCCGAGCTTGAGACCTCGGTGGCCTGCAGGAAGGAGACAATCTTCGCCGGATAGAAGCCGAGATCGAATTCTTCCTCCAGAGCCTGGCGGGTGGTATCCGGCAGCTCCAGGCCATTGAATACCACATGATCAACATGGAACATCAAGCCGTTGACAGGCTCCTGCTGTATGGTATAGCGGCCGGTCAGCGACAGCGACAAGCCCCCGCTTTTACCCGTTGCCGAGACTGAATTGTCCTTGAACGCAAACCGGAAATCCTGAAACAGCGGGTTCTGGGTTACCAGGAACTCATTCAGATCCTTTTCGGACAGGGCCAGATTATAGGTCATCCCCTTGCGCACCAGCACGCCATCCCGGCTCTGAACGAACTCCGGCAGCTGCTTCATCGCAGAAGCCAGCGCTTTGAAATACTTCCTCACCTCATGCAGTCCGATATTCTCCCAATATTTACTGAACTCCTCCAGCAGCCGCTCCATACTCTGAGGATCTGTACTGGCCTGAATCCCGCCTGCAATCTCCTTATCTAAGGCAAGCACACGCTTCTGCTGCTCTTCGAGCGCCGTTTTGAGCTCTGCCAGCTCCTGACTGCTGCGCCGGGCGGCCGTGAGTGTGCTTTTCAAATCCTTGTACTGCGTCTCATATTCTGTGAGCGTCTTCCGGTCTTGCCCCATAATAATCTCATAATAATCGAATAGAGCGATTAGCCTTCTGATGCTTTTGGCGGAGAGGAATGCGGTAAGAAGTCCATCCCGTTCCCCCATATAATAGGCCCGCACAACAGCACCTGCCCGTTCCTGCTGGTCCGCGATATTACTCTGTTTGGCAGCAGCTTGCTCCTCCAGCTCAGCGGCTTTGTGCTCCAGCGTCTGTTGCTCTGCAGTAATCCGGGCAATCTCACGTTCAAGCTCTGCAGAGGACAGCGTCTGCTCCAGCAGCTTGCGGGTCTCTTCGTCATCCGGCATAGAGGGCGGCGGAGCGCTGACTCCTGAAGCGGAGCCGGAACCGGCGGACAGATAGACCGGAGAAGCCGGCGACATAGCGATGCAGGTGAGGATCAATATTGCTGCGAATAACCGGCGAACCGTATTACGGGATAACACTTGCACCACCACCTTGAACAGAGTTAGACAGGTATGTACTATTAATATGTTTCAGCCTGTTAAAATATCATACCCTGTTTTGCGTCTCCCCGAACTACAATTTTGCAAACAAAAAGAACGGAAATGCTCCCTTAAAGCAAGAAGCCATATCCGTTCATTTCTATATATATGCGTTAGAGCGGCAATTCCATCTCAAATATCGTCCAATAGCTGAAGCCCGTAAACGTCAGGATCATATACCCCCAAAAGAGCAGGATGTAGGTCTTTTCCGTAAACTTCATGTACCCCAAAATCACAAAAAAAGCGGTTTGCAAAAAGAATAACAGGGCCATTTCCGTGAGATTGCCGGCAAAAGCCATAAGTCCGATGGTAAGTGTAAAAAATCCCAATACGCGAAACATGCGGTCCAAGAGAGGGTCCCCCTTCCAATATGAATCCGGCTAACAGCTGCTTTAACTTTATTATAACGGCTCTCCAAAACACTGTAAACGAATTCATTGAAAAAAATACAAAATTTCATAAAAAATATGATTTTTATTATTGACACAAGCCTTTTGTTTCGAAAAAGAGAATTTATAGCAAAGGTAGTATGAGGTGCAGACAAATTGGCAATACAAATTAGTATCAAATAGATTCTATGAACTCTAATAGAGGCATAGAAATGGAGTAAGCAGCTTTTATCCCTATTCACTACCCGGCGGAGCTGCCGGTTCTGAAGATGGTTATTTCATGATGTTGTTAGGAGGGTTAGGCTTTATGACAGCCGTTAGACAGGATGCTTGGAGTGCAGAAGATGATCTGATATTGGCAGAAATAACGCTGCGTCATATCCGCGAGGGCAGCACACAGCTTGCTGCTTTTGAAGAGGTGGGTGAAAAAATCGGCAGAACGTCGGCTGCCTGCGGTTTCCGCTGGAACAGCTGCGTGCGCAAAAGCTACGAGGATGCCATCGGTATTGCTAAAGGCCAGCGCCAGAAACGGAGCTATCTGAAAAAACAGCCTGCTTCGCGCGGGGCGCAGGTAGCCGGACTGATTCTTGGTGACATTGAGGAAGACTACAGCCGCAGCGAAGGATTAAGCGAGAACAGCTTGTCCATCGATGCCGTCATCCGCTTTTTGCGGCAATGGAAAGGAACGTTTCAGGAGGCTGGAAGACAGCTTAAGATGCTGGAGCGCGATCTGCGGGAGAAGGAAGAAGAGCTTTCAGAGCTGAGAGTGGAGAATGAACGCTTATCCAGAGAGGTTAATCTTGCCCAGAGCGATTACCGTGTGGTCAATGATGATTACAAGGCACTGATCCAGATTATGGACCGTGCCCGCAGGCTGGCTTTTCTTAATGAAGAGGATGAAGAGAAGCCCCGATTCAAAATGGATGCGAACGGAAACCTGGAACGGATTGAATAGAAGATTTATGTAGCAAGCCCTGCGTCCGAGTGCGTAACAGCAACGGATTAGCAGGGCTTTTTGTTTTGCTTTTGCAGAGACAAGCAGGATATAATTAGGAAAATTATTGGTGCTTAGCATGGCAGGGGGCAGGGTTAGTGAGAATAGATGTGATAGGTGCGGGGTCACTGGGGCTGCTGCTTGCAGGGCGGCTGATCGCCGGTGGGGCTGAAGTACGGATATGGTGCAGGGGGGAAGAGCAGAGCAGGGCACTATCCGAACGGGGGCTGACTGTCAGCTATGAAGATGGCAGGGAGGCAACACAGCTTCCAGGCGGGAGTTTCTCCGCTGCACCGGTAGAAGAATATACACAGCGTCAGCTCGCCGAGCCCGGGGAGGTTACGCTGTTAACGGTCAAGCAGAAGGTGCTTCATGAGGCTCTGCCTGAGATTCTCCTGCCGCTCAGAGACAGAGAGCTTGTAATCATAGGCTTTCAGAACGGCTGCGGACATCTGGAATTGCTCAGGGGGCTGCTGCCGCAATCATCCATCTGGGCGGCTGTAACGACAGAGGCGGCAAAGAGGAAAACATTAACAGAGGTTATTCATGCCGGCAAAGGGGAAATATGTATAGGGAAGAGCAGCTCTCCTATAAATATTCATGAAACTGACCGGCAGGCATCTGAGCCTGCGGCGATAATTAGTTTCATAGAAGCTCTTGCCTCAGCAGGATTTCACGCTTCTCTGTCGAAAGAAGTGGATACCATCATTTACCGGAAGCTTCTGATCAATGCTGTCATTAATCCTCTAACCGCCATTTGGCGGGTCCGGAACGGCGAATTACTGGCCTCCGCTGCACGTGTACAGCTTATGAAGGAACTGTATACAGAGGCAGCCGGGATATTAGAGGCCTGCGGGATTTCCCTGGAGCACGGTGCCTGGGAGGCCATTCTTGAAGTGTGCCGCGCGACCTCGGGCAATACATCATCGATGCTTGCTGATGTACTTGCTGCAAGGGAGACGGAAATCCGCTGGATTAACGGAAGCATTGTAGATATGGGGCTGCGGCAGGGCGTTCAGGCTCCGCTGCACCGCTGGATCTGCGGACTGGTAGAAGGCATGACTGTGAGGGAGGGGTGAGGCTGTTTGGAATTTCTCCGGAATTCGTTCGGCGTGTTAAGCGTTATTCCGATTGTTCCTTTTTTGATTGTGTATTTCGCAGGAATCGGGCTGAGGCATGATAAGAGGAAAACGATGATGCTGGCGATGGACGTAACTACTTTATTTTTATTGCTGTCAGTTTCGGGACTGTTTAATATTATTTTTGACTCAACCTTTGGATTCTTTCTTATACTACTTATTGTATTAATATCCGCCGGACTGATTGGCGGCGCGCAAAACCGCCTCAAAGGAGGGGTGGACGGAAAACGGTTACTTCGTGCTGTGTGGCGGCTTTCTTTCTTTTTCCTGGGCGTAGGTTACGTATTATTTATGGTGGTAGGCCTCATTCAATACATATCACAAGCGATGTAACGTTCCATTGCTCCGGTGAAGCGTCAACGTCACAAAATTTTAAAGAATTAAAAAAAACTCGTTTTCAGAAAATATTGCTCTAGATTTTTTTGACCACTGGTTGTATAATCATAAACCATATACCACATTCTATTTAGGGGGAACTGCTAGATGAAGAAGAGTAAAAGTCTATTGCTCATGATTGCAATAGTTCTGGTGATCGGCACAGTGCTTGCTGGCTGCGGCGGAAACAAGAACAATGCGAACAGCGGCACCAATGCAGCGGCGACGACTGCACCAGAGGGCAGCACGAACACAGGAACAACAGGTGACGAGAAGCTGGCTGCTGACCAGACACTTAGAGTCAACCTGACTGCAGAACCACCTACGTTTAACCCTGCACAAGCTCAGGACAGCCAAGCCAACACCGTCCTGAAGACAATGTATGAAGGCTTGACCCGCATGAATGATGAAACTGGCCAAGCTGAGCCAGGTATTGCCGAGAAGTGGGATATTTCCGCTGACGGACTGGTATATACGTTCCACCTGCGTGATGCGCAGTGGAGCAACGGTGACCCTGTAGAGGCTGCTGACTTCGTTCGCGCATGGAAAATCGTGCTCGACCCTAACACAGATCCTACTGCACCTTACGCTTATCAATTGTACTACCTGAAGAACGCTGAAGAATATTATGGAAAGAAAATTACAGATTTCAGTCAAGTGGGCGTAAAAGCTGTAGATGCGAAAACTCTTGAAGTTACGCTGAAAGCTCCAACTCCTTACTTCCTTGGACTTCTGTCCTTCTATACTTATTACCCTGTACACAAATCCGTTGAGGGTAATGCTAAATGGGCTACAAGCAAAGACACTATGATCACTAACGGCGCGTTCACACTGACTGAGTGGACTACCGGCCAATCCCTGCAAGTAAGCAAGAACGATAAATACTGGGATGCTGCCAACATCAAGCTGGCTAAAATCGACTTCTCCCTGGTTAACAGTGGAGCAACTGAACTCTTGAGCTACAAGAACGGCGAGCTTGACCGCGCTGGTGCACCTCACGGTGAAATCCCGCAAGAACAGGTGCCAATCGTACAGAAAGAGCTTCCTAACGAATTCCAGAGAAAAGGTATCGCAAGTACCTACTACTATGAATTCAACATCACCGAAAAACCGTTCAATAACGTTAAAATCCGTAAAGCATTGGCTATGACTGTTAACCGTCAATCGCTGATTGACAACGTAGCACAGGGCGGACAACTTCCGGCATTCGGGTATGTACCTCCAGGTATCGCGGGCGCTGACGGTGAATACCGTACTGCAGTTAAAGACGATTACTTCAAAGAAGATACAGAAGAAGCTAAAAAATTGCTGGCAGAAGGTCTTGCTGAAGAAGGCCTGACTGCACTGCCACCGGTTGAATTGTCTTACAACACAAGTGAAGGCCACAAGAAAATTGCTTTGGCTGTAGCTGATATGTGGAAAAAAGCTCTGGATATCACTGTTAACACGGTGAACCAGGAGTGGGCAGTATTCATCGACAACCGTCAGAACCTGAACTACCAGATCGCACGTGCCGGCTGGACTGCGGATTACAATGATCCAATGACCTTCCTGGATATGTGGGTAACAGGCGGCGGTAACAATGATACTGGTTATGCTAACCCTGAGTACGATAAGCTGATCCAAGAAGCCAAAACAAGCTCTGATCTGGCAAAACGCCAAGAATTGTTTGCTAAGGCTGAGAAAATGATCATTCAGGATGACATGATCCTGATTCCGTTCTACTACTACACCAACAACTCCCTGACTAAAGAGTACCTCAAAGGTGTAACTCTTGACTTCAGCGGTGCAATTGACTTCACTCGCGCTTACCTGCTCGAGCACTAAGAATGACAGAACCTTCAGCTTATATAACTGAATAGTGATAGTCTGAAGGGAGCTTTACACTTCGGGATATATATGTGGAATTCCATATATATCCCTTTTTTTTGCATTTCGGGCATTTTGTTAAACATTTCACGAACTTACAAAATAAGAAATTAGACAAATGGCCATTTTTTTCATAAAATCTAATTATGTGTCTTAAAAAAAGTCAAAGGAGGTGTTGATGGGGATGGTTCGTTATATTGCCAATAAGTTTTTCTATATGCTTGTCTCGCTGTTTGTGCTGATTTCAGCGACCTTTTTTCTGATGAAAGCTATTCCGGGGGACCCGTTTACTTCTGAAAAGAAGATTCCACCAGAAATAAAAGCGCGTTTATACGAGCAATATGGATTGGACAAGCCGCTCTATCATCAATATTTTAAGTATTTGGGTGAAATCGCCCAGGGCGATCTGGGTGTATCCATGAAGCGTCTGAATCAGGATGTAACACATCTGATCGGTCAGACATTCTCGGCGTCTCTGAAGCTGGGGCTTATCGCAATTCTTGTGTCTGTTATTGTCGGAGTCTTCCTCGGCATGATGGCGGCACTCTATCACCGCAAGTTTATTGACAGTGCAGCAATGGTGCTGGCGGTGCTGGGGATTGCGGTTCCGAGCTTTGTAGTCGCCTCGCTGCTGCAGTATGTGTTCGCCTACAAATTTCATATGTTCCCGGTCTCCGGGTTCAAAGGGCCGATGTATTATGTCTTGCCTGTAACCGCGTTATCGGCGCAGCCTATAGCCTTCATAGCGAGGCTGACGCGCTCCAGTATGCTGGAGGTCCTGCATGCAGATTACATCAAGACAGCTAAGGCGAAAGGCCTAAGCTGGGCAGCCATCTTGAGCCGCCACGTGCTGCGTAACGGAATTCTGCCGGTGGTAACCTATATGGGACCTATGACGGCTAACATCGTAACCGGTTCGGTCGTTATTGAGCAGATCTTCGGTGTCGGCGGGATCGGCAAGCAATTTGTCGAAGCGATTGGCGTCCGTGATTATACCGTTATTATGGGGATTACCATCTTCTATGGTGTACTGCTTATGGTAGCGCGGTTTATCACTGACATTGCTTATGTGTTTATAGATCCGCGTATCAAACTATCTGGCGGAAAGGAGGGCTAACGAGTGGCTTCTGATAAAAACTTGGTATCGCAGGATGCGAACCTGAAACCGGAAGATTTCCGTAAGGTCGGAGTTGATGAACGGCAGGCTGAAGTCATTCAGCGCGAAAGTCTGTCCGCCTGGCGGGATTCCTGGGAACGTCTGCGCCAGAATAAAATGGCAATGACAGCTCTGGGGGTTCTTGGACTGATTGTACTGGCTGCAATAATTGCGCCGTTCTTCTCAAAGTTCAATTACTACTCTAACGATTTGCTCAACACGAATAAGCCCCCATCATCCGACCACTGGTTCGGTACAGATGATCTGGGACGCGATATCTTTGTCCGTACCTGGTACGGCGCACGAATCTCACTGATTGTCGGCCTTGCCGCTGCTGCCATTGACCTTTTCATTGGGGTCATCTACGGCGGAATCATGGGTTACTTCGGTGGCCGTGTAGACAATATCATGAATAAGATCTCTGAAATTCTGTACTCCATTCCATACCTGCTGGTAGTTATCCTGCTGCTGGTCGTACTTGAACCAAGCCTTGGTACCATTATCCTGGCGCTGACGATAACGGGCTGGATTACGATGTCCTGGATTGTGCGCGGGGAGATTATGCAGCTGAAGAACCGTGAGTTCGTATTGGCTTCGCGTTCGATGGGTGCAGGGTCCAAGCGTCTGCTGTTCAAGCATCTTTTGCCGAATGCTGTAGGACCGATTATTGTAACGATTACGCTGTCCGTGCCGAATGCCATCTTTGCCGAAGCGTTCCTGAGCTTCCTCGGTCTTGGTGTACAGGCCCCGGTAGCTTCACTCGGTTCGATGATCAATGACTCGCTGACCGGCTGGCTTTACTATCCGTGGCGTTTCCTGTTCCCTGCGATTCTTATCAGTTTAACGATGCTTTCCTTTAATATTTTTGGTGACGGCCTGCGTGATGCGCTTGATCCTAAGCTGAAGAAATAGATATTAACAATGGTGGAACCCATGCGGCAAAGATATTGGCATGATATTTCAAGACCCGATGACTTCTTTGAACCCAATGATCCAAGTGGGCAATCAGATAACCGAAGTTTTGATTAACATCAGAATATGCTAGCGGCCGAAGCGAATCATTAAGCTGTTGAAATGCTGAAGCTAGTAGGCATTATGAAAGCGTAGGCTCGCTTTAACCAATATCCCCACGAATTCTCCGGCGAAGTGCAGCAATTCGCTTGGGATCTCCATCATCCTGAATACACTGAACCCCGGCGTAGTTGCCGGGACGGTTATCGTAATACACCAAGGGTCTTGTGCGGCACTGCAGCACAAGACCCGAAGAAGGGCGAGCCGGTGATTCCGATCATCGGAACTTCCCCGGATCTGATTAAGCCGCCGGTCAGTTATCCGTTCACAGTGTACTGCAGCGAAGCAGTGCCTCCTGTGAAGGAGTTGATTGATCCCGGCATCACAGAGTTCAGTGATACGCTTATAGCGCACTGCTGGAATCTGCATTCGATGGCCAAGGAGGTGCAGTTCGTTTGAGTAAGAATCTGAGCAAGAATCTGATTGAAGTAGAAGGTCTTAAGAAATATTTCAATGTGGGCAAAGGAAGAGTTCTTAAGGCAGTTGATAATATTAGCTTCTCGATCCGCGAAGGCGAAACCCTGGGGATGGTAGGGGAGTCCGGCTGCGGCAAGACTACTGCTGGCCGTACCGTTCTCCGCTTGTATGAGCCGACTGCAGGAAGCGTGAAATACAATGGTACGGATATCTACAAATTGTCCGGCGGCAAGATGAAGGCTATGCGCCGTGATATGCAAATGATTTTCCAGGACCCGTATGCCTCGCTTAACCCGCGGTTCACGGTGTCTGATATCATCGGTGAAGCACTGGATATTCACAATCTGGCCGGAAGCCGGCAGGAACGCAAGAAGCGGATTGAAGAGTTGCTCGATATGGTTGGACTTAACCATGACCATGCCACCCGTTATCCGCATGAATTCTCCGGCGGACAACGCCAACGTATCGGGATTGCCCGTTCGCTCGCCGTGAACCCTAAGTTCATCGTCTGTGACGAGCCGATCTCGGCACTCGACGTATCCATCCAGGCGCAGGTCGTTAACCTGCTCAAGGAGCTGCAGGATCGTCTTGGACTTACTTATCTCTTCATCGCGCATGACTTGTCCATGGTTAAGCATATCAGTGACCGTGTGGCCGTTATGTACCTGGGCAAAATGGTAGAGCTGGCGGAAAGCGAAGAATTGTATGCTAATCCGATCCATCCATATACCAAATCTCTGCTCTCGGCGATTCCGGTTCCAGACCCAGAGGTTGAAGCGAACAAAAAACGCATTCATCTGCATGATGAGCTGGGCAGTCCGATTTATGCTGCCGGCGAGAAAACAAATGACAGCGATTATGAACTGGTTGAAGTGTCCAAGGGACATTTCGTAGCCAAGCAATTTGCCTAAACTTAAAATGGCAGGCGGAACGTAGGCGGGAGCATTCAGCTCTCGCCTATTCTTTCAATTTACGGATATCCTTCAAAAGGATGGCGTATATTACTTTGACGCCACACTCAACTTTGGATACAATCATAAAGGGTTTACCGATTTATGAATTACATATAGCAGCAGGTTATTGCAGAACAAGGAGGCCATTATCGATGAACGTTGTACCGGAACCACTGCCGGGCGGATCTGCGCTCGCCAGTGACTATATACATCAATACGAAGCAGTAGGACATTTGTATGGCGGGGACTTCCGCAGCCCGGAGAGCCGGGCTGAACGAGCAGCGTGGCTTGATCGTACAGGAAGCTTGCGGGCAGACCGCGCAGAGGTTGTATCGTACCTGCGCAGCTACAACGGGAAACACAATACCCATGAAGCCGTCCTCCGCTCGATAGAATTGCTGGAACAGCCGGATACCCTGGTGGTGACAGGCGGCCAGCAGAGCGGCTTGTTCACAGGTCCTCTATTCGTGGTCTATAAGGCCATTACTACCATTCAGGCGGCCCGGGAGGCAGCGGCCCAGCTTGGCCGGCCGGTCGTTCCGCTGTTCTGGATTGCGGGTGAGGATCATGACTGGGATGAGGTCAATCATACGTTTGTGCTGAACCGGACAGGCGAAATTACCCGCATTAAGCTGGATAAAGGCGAAGGTCCCCGGTCCTCGGTCAGCGAGATCCAGGTAGATACCGAGAGCTGGCTTCAGGCGGTTACGCAGCTGGACGGCTTATTGCAGGACAGTGAATTCAAACCGCAGCTGATGGACCTGGTTACGGCTGCATCCACGGGCGCCGGGAATATGACGGAGGCGTTTGCGAAGCTAATGGGGTCTTTGTTCGGCAAATTCGGACTGATTCTGCTGGATTCTGCTGATCCTGCCCTGCGCAGGCTGGAAGCGCCCATGTTCGCTTCCATGATTGAGCGGAATGACGAGCTGGAGGCAGCTTATCTTGCCGCAGCTGAACGGATTACGGCCAGCGGATATGAGCTGCAGGCTGATGTGACGCCTGGCAATGCGAATCTTTTCTATATCCATGAGGGTGCACGGCTTCTGCTTCATAAGGTGGAGGGACGGTTCACAGACCGGAAGGCTACTGTCTCGTTCTCCCGTTCCGAGCTGCTGGAGCTGCTGGAGAGCCATCCCGAACGGTTCAGCAACAATGTGTTAACCCGTCCGCTGATGCAGGACTATGTACTTCCTGTACTCGCTACGGTGCTTGGACAAGGGGAGATGGCTTACTGGGCCATTCCGCATCAAGCCTTCAGGGTGCTGGACGGACAGATGCCGCTGATTATTCCGCGCATGTCTTTTACAGTGATTGAGGGAACGCTTCGCAAGCATATGGATAAATACGGTTTGTCCTTCACGGATGTACAGACGGGTCTGGATGATAAACGCAAAGCGTGGCTGAACGCTCAGGATGAGCTGAAGCTCGAAGACAAATTCGAAGAGATCAAGACGGCCTTCTCCGGGATGTATGAGCCGCTGATCGAGCAGCTTGGCAGCATTCAGGCAGGTCTGCTGAAGCTGGGTGGCAATAACAAGGATAAGATTATCGACCAGATCTCCTTCCTGCAGGGCAAAGCTCTGGATGCGATGGAGAAACAGAATGAGGCTGCACTTCGCCAGTGGGAACGGATCGAGCTATCGCTAATGCCGCTGGGTAAGCTTCAGGAGCGTGTCTATAATATGATGTATTATCTGAACCGGTACGGGCTGGAATGGCTGGAGGAATTGATGGCTGTGCCTGCTGACTACAGCGGAACACACCGTATTATTTATATGTAAGCAAATTATTCTAGGGGGTCCTACCATGAGTTCATTATCTAAGCAAAACAGTATTGTTGCCGATATGTCGCTTGCACCCGAGGGGCATCTCAAAATCGACTGGGTTCGCCAGCATATGCCGGTACTGAACCGTATCCGTGAGCAGTTCGAAGCCGAGCAGCCGTTCAAGGGGCTCAAGGTATCGATCACCCTTCACCTGGAAGCTAAGACCGCTTATCTGGCCAAGGTAGTGCAGGCTGGTGGCGCTGAGGTAACAATTACAGGGTCCAACCCGTTATCTACCCAGGATGATGTGTGTGCTGCGCTCGTTGAGGATGGCATTACCGTATTTGCCAAGTACAATCCTTCTCCGGAAGAGTTCAAGGCACTGAACATCCGGGCACTGGAGAGCAAGCCGGATCTCATTATCGATGACGGCGGCGATTTCGCCACTCTGCTGCACTCCGAGCGCCCCGACCTGATGGAGAATATCCGCGGGGGAGCTGAGGAGACAACGACCGGTATTATCCGACTGAAGGCGCTGCAGAAGCAGGGCATGCTGAAATTCCCGATGGTGGCGGTAAATGACGCTTATTGCAAATATTTGTTCGATAACCGTTACGGTACAGGACAGTCGGCATGGGACGGTATCGTCCGCACCACCAACCTGATTGTGGCCGGCAAGACCGTAGTTGTGGTGGGCTACGGCTGGTGCGGTAAAGGTGTAGCAATGCGGGCCAAGGGTCTTGGAGCGAATGTGATTGTAACGGAAGTTGATGCGATCAAGGCGGTAGAAGCCCACATGGACGGATTCCATGTCATGCCGATGCTAGAAGCTGCGAAGCAGGGTGATTTCTTCGTTACAGTCACAGGTAACCGGTATGTGATCCGCGGTGAGCATTATGATGTGATGAAGGATGGCGCGATTCTCTGCAATGCCGGACATTTCGATGTGGAAGTCAACAAGCCGGAACTGGCCGAGCGCTCGGTGTCCCAGCGGACGGTGCGCAAGAACATCGAAGAGTATCAGCTGAAGGATGGACGCAAGCTGTACCTCCTGGCCGAAGGACGTCTGGTGAATCTTGGCGCAGCTGATGGTCATCCGGCAGAGATTATGGATACCACCTTCGCACTTCAGGCATTGTCCCTTAAATATGTGAATGACAATTATAAGAGCATTGGTGTCAAAGTGGAGAATGTTCCCTATGAGCTGGATGAGCAGGTAGCGCGTTACAAGCTGGAAAGTCTGGGGATATCCATCGACAGCCTGACACAGGCGCAAGTCGAGTATCTGGACAGCTGGAATCTGAACGACTAAGGATATGGATCTGCACGAGCCCGGAGCCAATCACATTGGCCCGGGCTTTTGCGTGTCCGCAGGGGATGCAGGAATAGCCTCTTGACAAACAAGAAAAAATTACCTTGCTCCGGAAAAAGGTTTTTGATTTTTAATGGCGAATCTATTATGCTTAGGTGGTGAAAAGTGGGGCAAAGTGGGGAATCGGGATGTAGAGGTGGGAATAGATCATGTTTATGGGGGAATACCAGCATACCATTGACGATAAAGGACGGATCATTATCCCGGCCAAATTCCGTGACATGCTCGGAACCTCCTTCGTGGCGACCCGCGGCCTGGACTCCTGCCTGTTTGTTTATCCCATGGAAGAATGGGGAATCATGGAGCAAAAGCTTAAAAGCCTTTCACTGATGAAATCGGATGCCCGTGCCTTCAGCCGCTTTTTTTTCTCGGGAGCGACTGAGTGTGTATGGGACAAGCAAGGCAGAGTGAATCTGCCGGGAAACTTGCGGCAATATGCCAAGCTGGACAAGGACTGTGTTATTCTGGGCGTTTCGAACCGGGTGGAGATCTGGAACAAAGAGCTATGGGAGCAGTACTTCGAACAGTCAGAGGAATCGTTCAACGAAATCGCCGAGAAATTGGTGGATTTCAATTTTGATCTATAAAACATAACATTTCGAATTACTGCCTTGGAGGGATGCAGCTTGTTTCACCACATCACGGTACTAAAAGAAGAAGCGACAGAAGGGCTGCACATCAAGAAGGATGGCCTATATGTAGATTGTACGCTCGGGGGAGCCGGGCACAGCGCCCTTATCGCATCCAAGCTTAGCGGCGGGGGACGGCTGATCTGTCTGGATCAGGACGACTGGGCGCTGAACAATGCGAAGGAGAAATTATCCGGATACGGCGACAAGGTGGTGACCGTCAAGACCAACTTCCGCGATCTGGAGCAGGTGCTGAAGGGACTGCCGTTTGTTCCGCAAAAGGACGGAGTTCCCCAAGTAGACGGGATTCTCTTTGATCTGGGTGTATCCTCTCCGCAGTTTGATGAAGGGGAACGAGGCTTCAGCTACAATCATGATGCCCCGCTGGATATGCGGATGGACCAGTCGGCGCAGCTGAGCGCGGCGGATATCATTAACACCTGGAGTGAGCAGGACATTGCCAGGGTGCTTTTCCAATATGGAGAAGAGAAATTCTCACGGCGGATTGCCCGGAAGATTGTAGAGCGCAGGGAAGAACGCCCGGTGGAGACCACCGGAGAGCTGGCCGAACTGATTAAAGAAGGCATTCCTGCGGCGGCAAGAAGGACCGGGGGACATCCGGCGAAGCGGAGCTTTCAGGGGCTGCGGATTGCCGTCAATGATGAGCTGGGAGCTTTTGAGGAAGGCCTGCATGCTGCTGTACGTTGCCTGGCGCCTGAGGGCAGGGTATCCGTTATTACCTTTCACTCGCTGGAGGACCGGATCTGCAAGCAGATCTTCAGCAGCTATCTAAGCCGTTGCACTTGTCCGCCTGACCTGCCGTACTGTGTATGCGGTGCCGAAGGCACCCTGAAGCTAATTAACCGCAAGCCAATTGTGCCGGGGGAAGAAGAGCTGGAGCTTAACTCGCGTGCCCGTTCAGCCAAGCTGCGTGTCGCAGAGAAATTGTAGATGACGATAAAGGAGAATCAGAGATGGCTTATACCCGCGGAAATTTAGCAGTTCAACCAAAGAGAAAAGAAGAGGCAAACCCGCTGTACCGTGAGAAAACGAAAGTTGTCACCAGGCGCAGAGTGCTGCCGCTGCAAGAGAAGCTGTTGTACATGCTGACGCTGGGAGCCTTTATTCTGGTAGCAGCCTCCCTGATCTGGCGTTACGTCCATATTTACGATTTGAATATGCAGGCCCAGAAGCTGGACAGCGAAATCGCTAAGAACAAAAAGCAAATTGCCACCTATCAGATGGAGAAGCAGACGCTGGAGCAGACAATCGTCCCGCGGGCGAAGGAAATGGGCTTTGTGGTCCCTTCTGAGGAGTCTACTATCTATGTTCCGCTTAGCAGCCAGGCTACTGACAAAGCCGGTAAAAAATAGCGATGAACGGCAATCGCAATAATAGAGGTTGTGAGGTACCTTATGGTTAAGAGAATCAAACTTCGCACGCTGTTTATAGGAGGGTGTATTACCCTCTTTTTTCTTGTTTTAGTCGCCAGAGTATTCTGGATCCAGGTTCTGCAAGGCAAGGAGTGGCAGGAGACCGCAGCTAAGCAGTGGGCTCATACTTCAACCATCAAGGCTGTCCGCGGGGTGATCGAAGACCGTAACGGCAATGTTCTGGCCAGCGATGTGCCGGCCTACACGGTGGTGGTTAACCCAGAGGTCATTGCCGAGAAAAAGATCGGTGAAGAGGTGATTCAAGGCCTGCATGAGCTGCTTGGTAAGCCGGTGGATGAGCTGAAGAAGCTGGTGGAGGCCAAGAATGAAAAAGGGAAATATCTGACGAACCGGGAAATCCGTAATGAGGGCTGGAAAATCGATGAGGAAATGAAAGATAAAGTGACGGCTTTCGTTGAGAAGCTCAAGAAGGAGCATAATACGCTGGAGACCGGAGTCGGACTCGTCCGGGAGCAGAAGCGCTATTATCCGAAGGGTTCGCTCGCTGCACATATTCTGGGATATACCGACAGGGACGGCAAAGCGATGATGGGACTGGAAAAGCTCCTGAACAAACAGCTCTCCGGTACGGACGGCCAGCTGAATTACCAGAGTGACGGCAGGGGCATCAAGCTGCCCGATTCGAAGGATACGTTCAAGCCTGTGGTGAATGGAAGCAACTACAAGCTGACGATTGACAGCACGATTCAGTTCTACATTGAAGAGGCTATGAAAAAGGCGTATGCGGAGTATAAGCCGAAGTCGATCAGTGTTATTGCGGCCGACCCGAAGACGATGGAAATTCTGGGTCTGGCGAATATGCCGACCTTTAACCCGAATGAGTATTATGATCTGAATCAGGATGCGGCCGGCTTCTTTAACCATGCTATTATGACGAGATTCGAGCCGGGTTCAACGTTCAAGATTGTACCGCTGGCGGGTGCCGTGCAGGAGAAGCTGTTCAATCCGAATGCCAGTTTCAAGTCTGGTTCCGTCCGAATTAAGGGATACAGCAAGCCTATCTATGATATGAACAGAGCCGGTTACGGAACCATTAGTTTCCTCGAAGGAGTTAAGCGGTCGAGTAACGTTGCGTTCGTCAAGCTCGGTTATGAGATGCTGGGCAAGGAGAAGCTGCTGCAGTATATCACGGATTTCGGGTTCACGGAAAAGACAGGCATTGACCTCCCGGGAGAGGTTAAGGGTATTGTCAACCCTGATCCGAACAGGGCGGTAGAGAATGCGACGCTTGCCTATGGACACGGTAAGCTGCTGGTGACTCCGATTCAACAGCTCACAGCCGTCGCTGCGATTGCGAACGGCGGCAAGCTGCTGGTGCCGCATGTGGTGAAGGAGGTTACCGATCCGAACACCGGCAAGACCACGGTCACCCAACCGGAGGTTGTGCGGCAGGTGCTCTCCGAAGCAAGTGCAAGGGAGACGGGCAGCTATCTGGAGCAGGTAGTGGCAGATCAGCAGCACGGAACCGGCCGGCATGCCTACATTGAGGGATACCGGGTAGCAGGTAAGACAGGTACGGCGATTAAGCCGGATGGTAAGGGCGGGTATGACCGCGATAAGGTTCGCTCCTCCTTCCTCGGTTATGCACCAGCCAATGACCCTAAGATCGCAGTCTTCGTCATTATTGACGAACCTGCCGATGCGGCCGGCGGCGGTGCTGCGGCGGGTCCGGTCTTCAAAGATATCGTCTCCCAGGCGCTTCCTTATATGGGCGTGCCCAAAGCGGGGGATGTCACAGGTCCTGCCGACAAGAAGACGGTGAAGGCCGAGGCTGCCACCCAGCGCAAAGCGCCGGATCTGACCGGCAAGACGGTGAAGGCGGCGAGACAGCTGCTCATTAATCAGGGCTTTGATTTCGAAGCTGTAGGCCAAGGGGCAAATGTGGTCAGTCAGTACCCTGAGAAAGGCACCGCCCTGACCGCCGGGCAGCGGATCTATCTGTTAAGCGAGCAGGGAGAGAATGTGACGCTTCCTGATCTGCGCGGCCAGTCTCTGCGCGATGCCCTGGAGATTCTGAACCTGCTGAAGGTGGGAATCTCTGTTGAGGGAGAAGGCTATGTCACAGAACAGAGCCAGGCCAAGAATAAGGGAAAAACGCAGGTAGCGCTGAAGCTTAGCCCTCTCAATGAATATGGCGAGAATATTCCTGTTGCCTTAGCGGGCGATGCCGAGAAAGAAGAAGCTGCAGAGTAACACCCATATAGGCTTGTTCTAACCCCTGTTTGTCCCGAATAGTCATGAAGGTAAGAGATCATGTCTATGAGTGAAAGCGGGGAGAACACAATGAAGGTATCGAAAGTCGTTAGCCGGCGGAGAATGCTGTGGACGCTGCTGGGACTGGCCGTGTTGTTCGGCGCGCTGGCTGTGCGTCTTGCCTATGTACAATTAACCCAGGGTGAGAAGCTGAGCGAGAGGGCCGAGGATTTATGGCGGCGGAACATCCCCTTCACCGCCAAACGCGGCGAGATCCTGGACAGAGAGGGTGTGGCGCTGGCTTACAACATCAGCTCACCGACGATTTATGCCATTCCTGTACAGGTGAAGGAGAAGGAACAGACCGCGAAGCAGCTGGCTCCGCTGCTCGGCATGACCGAGGAAAAGCTGGTTCAGCTGCTGACCCAAAAGAAGGCCTCAGTGAAACTGCAGCCCGGCGGCCGCAAAATTACGATGGAGCTTGCCGCGAGCATCCGTAATTTGCAGCTGCCGGGCATCGTTGTCGCTGAGGATAACAAACGGTATTATCCCTTCGGGGATCTGGCCGCACATATTCTGGGCTTCACCGGAATTGACAATCAGGGGATTACCGGAATTGAGAGCATCTATGATAAGCTGCTTCAGGGGAGCGCGGGCAATATCTCCTATCTCTCCGATGCGGGAGGCCGGCTGATGCCCGGGTCCTCCGAGAAGTACACCGAGCCGCAGGATGGACTTAGCCTGCAGCTGACTATCGACAAGCAGATTCAATCTATTATGGAACGCGAGCTGGATCAGGCCATGGTGAAATATCAGGCGCAGGGGGCCTGGTCTATTGCCATGGACCCCCGCAATGGCGAGATTCTGGCGATGGCCAGCCGGCCGGGGTATGAGCCGGGGGCTTACCAGGAATACGATGCCGAAGTATATAACCGGAATCTTCCGATCTGGATGACGTATGAGCCGGGTTCCACCTTCAAGATCATCACGCTGGCTGCGGCCTTGCAGGAGGGGAAGGTGGATCTGCAGCATGAGCATTTTTTTGATCCGGGCTACATTGAGGTCGGCGGAGCTAAGCTGCGCTGCTGGAAGAAGGGCGGACACGGAAGCCAGACCTTCCTTGAAGTGGTCGAGAACTCCTGCAACCCGGGATTTGTAGCCTTGGGACAGCGTCTGGGTAAGGATACGCTGTTCAAGTACATCCGGGATTTCGGCTTCGGGAGCAAGACGGGCATTGATTTGAACGGTGAGGCGAACGGAATTCTGTTCAAGCCGGCCCAGGTGGGCCCGGTGGAGCTGGCGACTACTGCATTCGGCCAGGGGGTATCCGTCACGCCAATCCAGCAGATTGCTGCGGTATCGGCAGCCATCAATGGCGGCAAGCTGTATACTCCGCATGTGGCCAAGGCCTGGATTAACCCGGACACCGGGAATGTTGTCTCCGAGACTGAGCCGGAGGAAGTGCGGCAGGTGATCTCGGAGGAGACCTCGAAGAAAGTGCGGGCTGCCCTTGAGAGCGTGGTTGCCAAAGGCACAGGCCGACCGGCATTTATTGACGGCTACCGTGTGGGCGGCAAAACAGGGACAGCACAGAAAGTAATCAACGGCCGGTATTCTCCAACGGAGCATATCGTTTCCTTCATCGGCTTCGCCCCGGCGGATGATCCGCAGATCGTGGTCTATACGGCAGTCGATAACCCGAAGGGAATTCAGTTCGGGGGTGTAGTAGCCGCTCCGATTGTCCAGAATATTCTTGAGGATTCTCTTCTGTATCTGAAGGTTCCAGAGCGTAAGGATCAGCTGCCAAGAACCTATAAATACGGCGAGACCCCGATTGTGACGGTCCCTGATCTTACGGGAGCCACTGTTCAGGATATCTATGAGGATCTGAATATGAATTTCATGCTGGTCCGTTCCGGCACCGGCAATACCGTGATCAATCAGGCCCCGAAGGCCGGGGCAAGAGTGCAGCAGGGCTCTACGATCCGGATTTACATGGGTACGTCAAGTGAACAATAAGACGTATCTTATAATGATTAAGATGGATAATTCACCCAAAATATAAGGATTTTATGCAGAGTGAGGGATAGGTATGTTAATTAAAGAACTCTCTTCTTGTCTGGCTGCTTCCCGTCTATACGGGGACGGAGACATAGAAATATCAGATTTGCAGGCCGATTCACGCAAGGTGGGTCCGGGCGATCTGTTCATCTGTCTGCCCGGACATACAGTGGACGGACATGATTACGCACCTCAGGCTGCTGCCAAGGGCGCGGCTGCCCTGGTCTGCGAACGGAAGCTGGACATTGACCTGCCGCAGATCGTGGTGGATGACTGCCGGTATGCCATGTCTGTGCTGTCCAATGCTTTCTTCGGTTCACCGAGCAGCCGGATGAAGCTGATCGGCATCACCGGTACCAACGGCAAGACCACGACTACGTATCTGATTGAACGGATCATGCAGGATCATGGGGTGAAGACCGGCCTGATCGGTACAATCCAGATGCGGTATGACGGTCAGAGCTATCCGATGTCCGGTACGACACAGGAATCGCTGGAGCTTCAGCGCAGTCTGAATCATATGGCGCTTAAGGGCGTCCAGTGCTGTGTAATGGAGGTATCCTCCCATGCACTTCAGCAGGGCCGGGTAAAGGGGACCGACTACCGCACCGCGATCTTTACGAATCTGACCCAGGATCACCTGGATTACCACCATACGATGGAGGAGTATCGTGCAGTGAAGGGCTTGTTCTTCTCGCGGCTCGGCAACGTGATCTCCCCGTGGAAGGAAGAACGTAAGTATGCCGTGCTGAATGCTGACGATGAAGCCAGCGCCTATTTTGCCGCCCAGACCGCAGCGGAGGTCATTACATATGGTATCGACAAGGCTGCCAATGTCCGGGCATCGCAAATATCGATCACCGCCAAAGGAACTTTTTTCCACGTGGAGACGTTTAAGGGTGAGACGGATATTTCGCTTCGCATGGTCGGCAAGTTCAACGTCTATAATGCGCTTGCGGCTATTACGGCTGCGCTGCTTGAGGATGTGCCGCTTGCGGACATCAAGACCAGTCTGGAGTCGGTTGCCGGCGTGGACGGCCGTGTCGAATCGGTGGATGCCGGGCAGGATTTCGCGGTGATCGTTGATTATGCGCATACGCCGGACGGTCTGGAGAATGTACTGAAGGCGGTATGTGAATTCGCTGCGGGCAAGGTGCTTACTGTCTTCGGCTGCGGCGGGGACCGCGATACGACCAAACGGCCGCTCATGGGCAAAATAGCTGCGAAATACAGCGACCATGTGCTGGTCACCTCCGACAACCCGCGGACGGAGGACCCGCTGCAGATTCTGGCTGATATTGAGGCGGGCCTGCGTGAGGATGGCGTGGCGCGTGAGCGCTATGAGATGATTCCGGACCGGAGGGAAGCCATCACAAAAGCTATTGAAATGGCAAGCCCCGGCGATGTAGTATTGATTGCGGGGAAAGGTCATGAGACCTATCAGCTGATCAAGGGAGTCGTTCATGACTTCGATGACCGCATCGTTGCCAAAGAAGTGATAAGGGGCCGAAGCTATTGATTATTAGAACATTGCATAACGTCGCGGAAATGTGCGGAGGAGAGCTGTCCTCGTCCGAAGCTAAGGATATAGAGATTAAGGGAGTCGTAACCGACTCGCGCAAAATATCGCAGGACTGCCTGTTCGTCCCGCTCGTTGGAGAGAACTTCGACGGCCATCACTATGCGGCCGCTTCGCTGGCTGCAGGAGCTGCCGCTACCCTCTGGCAGAGGGATAAGGGGCCTGCACCCGCAGGCGGCGGGGTTATTCTGGTAGAGGACACTTTAACGGCACTGCAGAAGCTGTCCTCCGCCTATTTGGCCGAGGTGGCCCCCCAGGTGGTTGCCGTAACGGGAAGCAACGGCAAGACGACGACCAAGGATATGATTACGGCATTGCTGGAAGTGCAGTACAAGGTACACAAGACCCAAGGGAACTTCAACAATCATATCGGCCTGCCGCTTACGATTCTCTCCATGGACAGCGATGTTGAGATCGCTGTGCTGGAGATGGGCATGAGCTCACGGGGAGAGATCGCCCTGCTGTCTCTGCTCGCTTCTCCTGACGTAGCGGTAATTACCAATGTCGGCGAATCCCATCTGCTTCAGCTTGGCTCCCGCAAGGAGATTGCCAGAGCTAAGCTGGAGATTGTGGACGGACTTCAGCCGGGCGGGCTGCTGATCTATAACGGGGATGAGCCGCTGCTTGCCGAGGTTCTGGCAGAGCCAGGCTTCCGCACGCCTGAAGGGCTGCTAACCTTCCGCTTCGGACAGTCGGATGACAATGATGATTATCCGACCGGCCTGATGACGCACAGCGGGGGAATGACCTTCACCTCCCTGCAGCATGGGGAGCGGGCCTTCACCCTTCCGCTGCCGGGGCAGCATAATGTAATTAATGCGCTTGCTGCGCTTGCAGTGGCGCGTCATTATAAGGTGACCGATGAGAATATGGCAGAAGGACTAAGCGGCCTCAAGCTGACCGGTATGCGGATTGAGGTTGTTCAGGCGGCAAGCGGGCTGGTGCTCTTGAATGATGCCTATAATGCCAGCCCTACGTCCATGAGAGCGGCGATTGATGTGTTGCAGTCCATGAAATGCAGCGGCCGCAGAATCGCGGTGCTGGGGGACATGCTGGAACTCGGGCCGGAGGAGCTTCAGTTCCACCGGCAGATCGGCAGCTATCTCGACCCGGAGCTGACGGATGATATATTCACCTTCGGGCCGCTGTCGGCGCAGCTTGCGGCGGCGGCCTCGGAGCGGTTCGAGGCCGGGCATATCTATGCTTTTACAGATAAAGAAGCCTTGATCAATGCCTTGACTGCGATGTGCGGCAATGATGATGTTGTGTTGTTCAAAGCATCCAGAGGGATGCGGCTGGAAGAAGTGCTTCACCGCTTGAAAGAACATTCTGAAGCGAATGCTAACTAAAGGAGGGGTGTACCCATGGATTATCAATTACTTCTGCTGACTATTGCTGTGTCCTTTATCCTTGCGGTCATTGCCGCTCCGCTGATCATACCGCTGCTGCGCCGGCTTAAGCTGGGACAGCAGGTTCGTGACGACGGGCCCCAGACCCATTTGAAAAAGGCGGGAACCCCTACCATGGGCGGTGTAATTATCATGGTCGCGTTCACGCTGTCTTTTCTGAAATTCTCGGTCATTAATTCGGATTTCTATGTACTGCTGGCCGCTACACTGGGTTATGGACTCATTGGATTCCTGGATGATTATATCAAAATTGTGTTCAAGCGCTCCCTCGGCCTTACGGCGCGCCAGAAGCTGCTGGGTCAGCTGCTGGTCGGCGTCGTGCTCAGCGTCCTGCTGATCTCAGCCGGGCATCATACGAATATCAGCGTTCCGGGAACCTCCTTCAGCTTCGACTGGGGCCCCTGGTTCTATTATCCGTTCATTGTGCTGATGATGATGGCGGTCACGAATGCAGTTAACTTCACGGACGGTGTGGATGGTCTGCTATCAGGCGTAAGCGCAATTGCGCTCGCTGCCTTCGCGGTGGTAGCCATGCAGGCAACCTCGATTGCCGCTGGTGTCTGTGCCGCTGCGATGATTGGCGCAGTGCTTGGCTTTCTCGTATTCAATGCCCATCCTGCCAAGGTGTTCATGGGTGATTTCGGCTCCTTCGGGATCGGCGGGGCGATTGGCGCGATTGCTATTGTCACCAAGACCGAGCTGCTCTTTGTGGTGATTGGCGGAGTCTTCGTGGTTGAAATGCTGTCCGTAATTATTCAGGTCGCTTCGTTTAAGACGCGCGGCAAACGGGTATTCAGAATGAGCCCGATCCATCATCACTTTGAGCTGGGCGGCTGGTCGGAGTGGCGTGTAGTCGTCTCCTTCTGGGCGGTGGGCCTCGTGCTGGCGGCAGCTGGACTATATCTCATCAAGGGGTTGTAACGAATGAAACATCCGGATCTGTACCGTGGTCAAGAGGTGGTCGTCCTGGGGCTCGCCAAAAGCGGCGTCCAGGTGGCCAAGGTGCTGCATGAACACGGCGCTGTGGTGACGGTCAATGATAAAAAGGAAAGAGATCAGAGTCCCGAAGCTTCCGAACTGGAATCTTTGGGAATTTCTGTTCTATGCGGCGGGCATCCGGAGAGCCTGATCCATGAGGGTGTGCAGCTGGTTGTGAAGAATCCGGGGATTCCTTATTCGGTCGCTCCGGTGCAGCAGGCGCTGGAGCTGGGAATTGAGGTGGTGACCGAGGTAGAGGTAGCTTATCATCTCTGCGCTGCCCCGATGATCGGCATCACCGGCTCCAACGGCAAGACCACTACAACGACCTGGGTGGGCCATATGCTGGAGGCAGCAGGGATGCGCCCCATTGTGGCCGGGAACATAGGAACGCCGCTCTCTCAGGCTGCACAGGAGGCTGACGCGGACAACTGGATGGTGGTCGAGCTAAGCAGCTTCCAGCTGAAGGGCACGGAAGCGTTCCGGCCCAAGATTGCTGCCTTGCTGAATGTCGCTGAGACCCACCTGGACTACCATGGAGGCATGGAGGATTATGTAGCCTCCAAGTCCAAGCTGTTCGTCAATCAGGGACCGGAGGATACCGCTGTGCTGAACTGGGATGATCCAGTCTGCCGCAAGCTGGTACCCTATCTGAAGGCGGGCATTCTGCCCTTCTCCATGAACGAGGAGCTGGTGCAGGGCATCTTCGTCCGCCCGTCCTACATGGCGGATACGGCAGACGAGCTGAAGCGTGTCATTATCTACCGTGATTACACTGAGAGCGAGACCGAAATAGCCGATGTCGATTCTATCGGACTTCCCGGCCGTTTCAATGTGGGGAATGCGCTGGCTGCCTGCGGCATTGCCATTGCCGCAGGAGCGGACCCGGCGGTGCTGGGTCCGGTGCTGGCCTCCTTCCGCGGGGTGGAGCATAGGCTGGAGTATGTAACAGACAAGGCAGGGGCCGCCTATTATAACAATTCCAAGGCTACCAATTCCAAAGCTACCTCCATGGCGCTGACCTCCTTCCGGAAGCCGGTCATTCTGATTGCCGGGGGCCTGGACCGCGGCTCGGATTATATGGAGCTGCTGCCTGTCCTCGGAGAGAATGTAAAAGCCCTGGTGACGCTTGGACAGACCCGGGACAAGCTGGCGGCTGTAGCCCGGCTGGCAGGAGTAAAGACAGTCATCTCCGTCGATAATGGGGAGAGTGCCGCTGCCGTGCTGGAGCAGGCTGTGCGGGAGGCTTCCGCCTTGGCGGAAGCTGGGGATGTAGTTCTCCTGTCCCCTGCCTGTGCCAGCTGGGATATGTTTACCTCCTATGAGGAGCGCGGGCGTATTTTTAAAGAGGCGGTGCATAACCTTTAAGTAGGGGGGTGGATAAGCCCCTACTACGGATGCAAGAGGTGTGCTCCTGATGAACAAATCCCGTCATGCGCCCGATATCTGGCTGCTGCTTCCGATACTGGCTTTACTGGCTATCGGTATGGTAATGGTATACAGTGCCGGGTCCGTTCTGGGCTTCCGCAATTATGGCGATTCGTTTTATTTTGTCAAAAGACAGATGCTGTTCGCAGGCCTGGGCCTCATCGCGATGTTCATTACGGCGAACACCGATTACCTGGTGCTGAAGAGATTCGCCCGGCCGCTCCTGCTCGTGTGCTTCGCCCTGCTGGTGCTGGTGCTGATTCCCGGCATCGGCGTGGTTCGCGGAGGTGCGCGCAGCTGGCTCGGCATCAGCTCCTTCGGCATTCAGCCCTCGGAATTCATGAAGATGGGGATGATCCTCTTCCTGGCCAAGTGGCTCGGAACCGAGGAGTATGACATCTCCAGCTTCATGCGCGGGCTGCTTCCGCCGCTTGCGCTGATCGGCTCCGCGTTCGCACTGATTATGCTGCAGCCTGATCTCGGCACAGGCACTGTCATGTTCGGCGCGGCCATGATGATGGTCTTCACAGCGGGGGCGCGGATGAAGCATCTGCTCTCCCTCGGTGCGCTGGGGCTGGCCGGGTTCGCCGGACTCATTGCCGCTGCGCCTTACCGGCTGCAGCGGATCACCGCTTTCCTGGACCCATGGTCCGATCCGCTGGGCGCGGGTTATCAGATCATTCAGTCGCTCTACGCGGTGGGTCCTGGCGGGCTTGGCGGACTGGGCTTCGGGATGAGCCGGCAAAAATACAGCTATGTCCCGGAGCCGCAGACTGATTTTATTTTCTCCATATTGGCCGAGGAGCTGGGGTTCATCGGCGGGCTGGCCGTACTGCTGCTATTCCTGCTGCTGATCTGGCGCGGAATGAAGGTTGCCATGAGCCTGCCGGACCGCTTCGGCAGCTATCTTGCCGTAGGCATCGTCTGTATGGTCGCGGTTCAGGTGGTCATCAACATCGGTGTGGTGATCGGCCTGATTCCAGTAACCGGCATCACGCTTCCGCTGATCAGCTACGGCGGCTCATCGCTCACCCTGATGCTCACAGCTCTTGGCATTCTGCTTAATTTATCCCGTTATGCGAGGTGAAAGACATGCGTATTGTACTTAGCGGCGGCGGCACGGGAGGACATATCTATCCTGCCGTAGCCGTAGCCAGACAACTGGAATCTGAAGATGCGGATTCTGTCTTCCTGTATATAGGAGGCAAGCGAGGTCTGGAGAGCAAGCTGGTTCCCCAGGAGAATCTGCCTTTCCGGTCCATTGATATTACAGGCTTCCGCCGCAAGCTGTCGATGGATAATGTGAAGACGGTTATGCGGTTCCTGAAGGGAGTCAAAGCCTCCAAGGCCATGCTGCGCGAGTTCAAGCCTGATGTGGTTGTCGGCACCGGGGGGTATGTCTGCGGGCCTGTAGTGTATGCAGCCTCCCGGCTCGGCATCCCGACGCTGATCCATGAACAGAATGCGATTCCGGGACTGACCAACCGCTTTCTCAGCCGGTATGCCAGCACGGTCGCGGTAAGCTTTGAAGGCACAGAGCCGGCTTTTCCCGGGGCCAAGAATGTAATCTATACGGGCAATCCCCGGGCCACTACGGTCATGACGGCTAACCCGCAACGCGGCTTTGCTTCACTAGGCATTCCCGAAGGAAGCACGGTGGTGCTGGTTGTCGGAGGAAGCGGGGGAGCCAAGGCGATTAACCGCGCCATGATTGAAATGGCACCCTTTGTGGGTAAGGGTAATGGTGTTCACTATGTGTATGTCACCGGAGAGTCTTACTTCGAGGATACCCGCAAAGCGGTACGCGAGCAGCTGGGCGGTATTCCGAACTGGCTGCATGTCCTCCCTTACGTTCACAATATGCCTGAGGTGCTGGCCTGCACTTCCCTGATCGTGAACCGGGCAGGCGCCTCTTTTCTCGCAGAGATTACCGCGCTTGGCATACCCTCTGTCCTCATTCCGTCTCCCAATGTAACGAACAACCATCAGGAAGCCAACGCCAGAGCGCTGGAAGGTGAAGGTGCGGCAGTGGTACTGCTGGAGAAGGACTTAAGCGGCGAGGCACTGTTCACAGCGGTTCAGAAGATCATCGGAGCGGATACGCTGCGTCACAGCATGTCGGAGGCCTCTAGACGCCTCGGTAAAAGAGATTCGGCCTCCCTGGTTGTCAGCGAGCTCCGCAGGCTGGCTGCAGGACGGGGACGCTAGAATCCGGGCTGACATTGTCACACACGCGGAGCTCCGAACATAGGATGATCCTATAATCGTGACAATCACCCAGAGCGCTTCTTGATGTCTGAGATTCGGAAACGGAGCTCGTTCCGGCCGATTCTGCAGGACCGGGGTGCAGGAAGTGCTTACGGTGGGTGAGCGGTAATCTCGGAGGTGATACATTGGACAAATTGGTGATTGAGGGCGGAAACCCCCTGTCAGGCACCATACGTATCCATGGAGCAAAAAATGCGGCACTGCCGATTCTGGCAGCCAGCCTGCTGGCCGAAGGAGTTCACTCACTGCATAATGTGCCGAAGCTGCTGGACATCGAAACGATGCTGCATATTCTGCAGCGGCTGGGCTGCAGGACAGTACATGAAGAGGAGACGGTCACCGTCGATACATCCTTTCTCCTGACCTCTCATGTTCCGGAGGACCTGATGCGGCAGATGAGATCCTCCATATTCCTGATGGGCCCGCTTTTGGCCAAGTTCGGGGAAGTGACGATCTATCAGCCGGGGGGCTGTGCCATCGGGGAGCGCAAGATCGACCTCCACCTGCAGGGCCTGAAGCTGCTCGGGGCAGAGATTGAGGAGACGGGCGGCCGGATCTGCTGCCGGGCTGCTAGCTTGAGAGGCTGTGATATCCATCTGGATTATCCCAGCGTGGGCGCCACGGAGAATATCATGATGGCCGCCGCCATGGCTGAGGGCACGACCACCATCTCCGGGGCAGCGAGAGAGCCGGAAATCCAGGACCTGCAGAACTTCCTCAATGCGATGGGGGCGCAGATTATCGGCGCAGGGACGGATACGATCACCATTCAGGGTGTCCGCAAGCTCCATGCCTGCAGCTATGAGGTGATCCCCGACCGGATTGTTGCCGGGACCGTGATGATTGCCGCCGCCGCCACGCGGGGCAATGTGACGCTGACACACACC
This sequence comes from Paenibacillus sp. FSL M7-0896, assembly GCF_037975415.1. NCBI lineage: Bacteria > Bacillati > Bacillota > Bacilli > Caryophanales > Paenibacillaceae > Paenibacillus > Paenibacillus sp. FSL M7-0896. The sequence continues at coordinate 5,351,538 of NZ_CP150250.1, read as the reverse complement.
AATGCAGGACATTTGACCTCCCTGATCCACATCCTGAGGCGCGCCGGTGTTCAAATTACAGTGTGCAATGATATAATTAATATCAGCTGTATGGGACGTCCCCGTGCGGTTGAGCGAATTGTTACCTCTCCGTATCCGTCCTTTCCTACGGACCTGCAGTCTCAGGTTATGGTTCTATTGTCCCTGGCGGAAGGATTCAGCGTGATTAAGGAAACGGTCTTCGAAGGGCGCTTCAAGCATGTGGAGGAGATGGCCCGGATGGGAGCCGATATCTCCATTGACTTGAATAGGGCATTCATACGCGGCGTTAAGAGGTTGTATGGGGCAACGGTTGAGGCTACTGACCTGCGGGCAGGAGCAGCCCTTGTAATCGCCGGGCTGGCTGCTCAGGGAACGACTATTGTAGAGCAGGCGCATCATATTGACCGGGGATATGACGGCATCGAATTATTGTTTCAAAAGCTGGGGGCGCGCATTAGCCGCAAGGTGCCGGTGCCTGACCCGCTGGATTTGGCCAATTAAAGCTCCCTGTCTCCTTCGGCGTAGCCGTGAGGAAGGAGACAGGGCCTTATTACGGAGATATGAGAATGCCAAAAACGCGAATACCTCTTTTGAAAGAGGACAAGCCTAGCAAGAGAAAAAACCGAAAAATTATTATCATCCTGGCACTGCTGTTTACTGCGCTGCTGGCTGTAATCTTCTTCCGTTCGTCGATCAGCAAGATTACAGCCATTGAAATGCAGGGGGATAAATATACGTCCCGTGAGCAGCTGCTGGCTGCAAGCGGCCTGAAGATCGGAGGACAGTTCTTCGCAGTCTCCGGAGATTCCGTGGGGGAGGCACTGGAGAAGGTGAATACGGTTCAGGAGGCGCAGGTCAGCAAGAAGTTCCCCGGTGTGGTTACGATCACTGTGAAGGAGTACCCGGCGGTTGCTTATGAACTGGACCAGGCAGGCGTGCTGGAGGCTATTCTGTCAAGCGGAGCCGCCGTCTCTGTGACGGATACCGGAATTGCTGTAGAGAAGCCGATATTGACTAACTGGAAGGCTGACGATCCTTATAAGACCAAGCTGTGCCAGGCGCTGGCCGGCATTCCGAATGAGCTGACCAGTGATATATCGGAGATTGTACCTTCTCCGACGTTATCTTTTCCTGACCGGATCAAGCTCTACACACGTTCACGCTTTGAGGTCATAACGGCCATTTCACTGCTGAAGGATAAAGTAGGCTATTTGAATCAGGTGATTCAGACGGAGGAGCCGGGACTGATCAAAATGCTGGAGGCTGATTCCTATGTTCCCTTCCATTCTGAAGCTGGGGACACCGGAGAAGACGCAGATGCACAAGAGTAAATAGTCCCTACTAATAGAGCGGAATAAATGCTACAATCTGTTTTACGGGTAATAAGCAATATCCCTCTTTTTTCTGCGGATTTTTTGAGATGCAATCCAGGATATAGCCGCTGTTCTCTTGTTTTTCTTGTTTGAATGTCAGGTGCTGATCCCGCTAAGCGGAGAGCGTCTGCCTGCACGTGAATACCTTGTCATATTATTCCTCTCAAAAAATTTGTTGAAAAAAGAGGGAAAGGATTAGGGATGTTGAATATGTACAGAGATGTTTCCCGCGACCGGGATCAAAGACATGTTTATTATGATTATAACAGGAGGTGCCATAGGGCTTGAGCAACAATGACATCATTGTTAGTTTGGACATCGGTACATCCAAAGTTCGGGCAATAATCGGGGAAGTTACTAGTGGAACCTTCAATATTATTGGCGTTGGATCTGCTGATTCGGAAGGGATACGCAAGGGTGCGATTGTAGACATCGATCAGACTGTGCAATCGATCAGGAGTGCCGTAGAGCATGCGGAGCAAATGGTCGGTATTCAAATATCCGAGGTGTATGTCGGCATATCCGGCAATCATATCGGCCTGCAATCCAGCCACGGCGTAGTTGCCGTTCAGAATGAGGACCGTGAGATCGGCGAAGATGACATCGACCGTGTAATCAAGGCAGCGGAGGTTATTGCACTCCCGCCGGAACGCGAGGTCATTGATGTTGTCGCCAAGCAGTATATCGTCGACGGCCTAGAAGGCATTCAGGACCCGCGCGGAATGATTGGCGTCCGCCTGGAAGTGGAGGCCACGATCATTACCGGTGCCAAGACCCCCATACATAATCTGCTCCGCTGCGTGGAGAAATCAGGTCTGAAGGTTAAAGATCTTGTCCTTATGTCTCTCGGGGCTGGCGGATTAGCGCTCTCCAAAGATGAGAAATCGATGGGGGCTGTACTGGTGGATATAGGTGCCGGACAAGCCACGATAGCCGTATATGAAGAAGGTTCCCTTAGTGCAACCTCCACGATTCCGATCGGAGGAGAATTCATAACCAATGATATTGCGTACGGACTTCGGACACTTACCGACCAGGCCGAGAAGGTCAAGCTGAAATACGGCTGTGCCTGGATCGACGATGCCGCTTCGGAGGTCGTCTTCAAGGTCCTGCGTATCGGCAGCAATGTAGAGAAGGAATTCAACCAGGAAGATCTGGCTGCGATTATCGAGCCGAGAGTCCAGGAAATCTTCCACCTGATCCGCCAGGAAGTGAAGCGGCTTGGTTATACGGAGCTCCCGGGAGGTTATATACTTACGGGTGGCACAGTATCGATGCCTGGGGTGCTTAAGGTAGCCCAGAACGAGCTGGCAGCCTCCGTACGGATCGCTGTTCCGGATTATATTGGAGTACGCGACCCCGGCTTCACCGGCGGCGTAGGCATCCTTCATAATGTGGTGCGTAACTACCGCGGACGGAGCAGCGGCGGAAGTGCCAACAAGAAGACCATTAACCGCAGCAAGCAGAGTGCAGCGCCGGTTCAGGATTCTTCCAAGAAGCCGGGTCTGGTGGAACGACTAAAGAATATGTTTAGCGAGTTCATATAAGTGTAATCCAGATATACTTGGACTGGCCATCCAAGCACTACTCGAGGGGGAGATGGAAACAATATGTTGGAATTTGATTTTGAAATGGAGAGTTTGGCGCAAATAAAAGTCATCGGCGTCGGCGGCGGCGGAAGCAACGCTGTGAACCGGATGATTGAAAATGGCGTTCAGGGTGTTGAGTTCATCACGGTTAATACAGACGCCCAAGCGCTGCATATGGCCAAATCGGAGCATAAATTACAAATCGGGGATAAATTGACCCGCGGACTTGGCGCAGGAGCGAATCCTGAGGTCGGCAAGAAGGCGGCAGAGGAATCCCGCGATCTGATCTCGAATACGCTGAAGGGCGCGGATATGGTCTTCGTTACCGCAGGCATGGGCGGCGGTACCGGAACAGGCGCAGCGCCTGTCATTGCCGAAATCGCCAGAGAATGCGGAGCATTGACGGTAGGCGTCGTGACCCGCCCGTTCACTTTTGAAGGCAGAAAACGTGCCAACCAGGCAGAGCTCGGAATCGAGGCGCTCAAGGAAAAGGTTGATACGCTGATTGTGATTCCAAATGACCGCCTCCTGGAAATTGTGGATAAGAAGACTCCAATGCTCGAAGCCTTCCGTGAAGCGGACAATGTACTCCGTCAGGCGGTACAAGGCATCTCCGACCTTATTCAGGTTCCCGGCCTGATCAACCTTGACTTTGCCGATGTGAAGACGATTATGACCGAGCGCGGTTCAGCGCTCATGGGCATCGGGATTGCCACCGGCGAGAACCGGGCGTCTGAGGCGGCCCGCAAGGCGATTATGAGTCCGCTGCTTGAAACCTCCATCGAAGGCGCGCGCGGCGTCATTATGAACATTACAGGCGGCTCTAACCTCTCCCTGTACGAAGTGAATGAAGCTGCCGAGATTGTTACCTCTGCTTCGGACCCTGAAGTGAATATGATCTTCGGTGCCATTATCGAAGAGAGCATGAAGGACGAGATCAAGGTTACGGTTATTGCGACCGGTTTTGAACACAAGCCTTCTCCCATAGCTCCTGTACGCCGTCCTGCGGCAAACAGCGAACCATCTGCTGATAATAATAAGAGCAAGAGTGAGAATCTTCGTCCATTCGGGAATCAGACAAGCTCTGATCAGCTGGATATTCCGACCTTCCTGCGCAACCGGACACGCGGCAATAATGATTAAGAGCCATTAATAGCGATTATAGCTTAGACTGTTACGGAAGCACCGTATCACGCAGCTTTGAACTGCGGGGTATGGTGTTTTTTTGCTTTCCAGGCTGTATAATAACGTTAACGGGAGACGATACCATGGAAATGCTGGACCCCCGGGTGGATTTTGTATTTAAGCGGATTTTTGCAAGCGAGGGCAACAAGGATGTACTGCTCGCTTTTCTGAACCGGATATTCTTGGATGCGGGCGATCTTCCGCTGGAGGAAGTGGTGCTGCTTAATCCTTATACGGATAAGGATGATCCGCTGGATAAGCAGGCGATATTTGATATATGGGCGAAGACGGTTGACGGCAAGCTGATCAACATTGAAATGCAGCTTTTCAACAAATATGATATTGAGAAACGCACGTTGTATTATTGGAGCAAACGGTATGCTGGCCAGCTTCAGGTCAACGGCAAATATATTGATCTCAAGAAGTGCGTGACGATCAACATTCTGAATTATAAAGTGCTGCCTAATGAGCATACACACAGTGTATTTCATTTGCGGGAGGACAGCAGCGGAGCGCCGCTGACAGACGATATCGAGATTCATTTCCTGGAGCTGCCCAAGCTGAACCAGCCGGTTACGCCCGGCGAGGGCGGCCTTGTGAACTGGCTGTTATTTCTGAAAGGGATTGACTACTCTGAATGGGAGGTGCTGCAAATGAATGAGCCAGCCTTGAAGAAAGCGATGGAGACGCTGGAATTTCTAAGCCAGGACTCGGAGGCCCGCCGTAAATATGAGGACCGCCAGAAGTTTCTGATGGACGAAGCCTCGCAGCGGGATGGTGCGCTTAGGGAAGGCTTCGCCAAGGGTACGGCGGCAGGTGAGCTAGAAGCCAAACGGGTAATAGCAAAGAATCTCCTGTCTATGGGAATGGATCGTGCTTCAGTGCAGAAGGCAACCGGACTCTCCGAAGAAGAGTTGAAATCTATCAACAATTAAATACGATACGCATGAAGCCAGCCGCTTAAGGCTGGCTTTTGTTGAAATATAAGAATTTATATGTTCCACGCTATACAATATCCTTCTATTTCTCGCTGAAACGGTACCGTCCTTTTAAAGGACAGTACCGTTTCCACATGTGCGCTGAAGTTCCTCTCAAGGCCCATAACTCGACAAAAAAACTGCAAGAACGCCCCCCATGTTTAGACAGACTTTGGATGCGGGAGTTTCTATACTAATCTTATCGTCTAAAAAGAGAGCCTGCACCCCGGCCTCCGGATAGATATCCGCTTGCAGGCAGGTGAGAGCGATGGTTGTGTATATTGACTTGATTTTTGCCGCCAATCTGCTGATCGACGGAGTCCTGCTGTGGCTGACAAGCTGGCTGGTGAAGCACAAGGTATCCTGGTGGCGCCTGACTCTCTCAGCGCTGGCGGGTGCACTCTATGTCGTCATGATGTTCGTACCGGAGCTGTCCTTTCTGTATACCTTTCTCGTCAAATTCGGTTTATCGGTTTTGATGATCTGGATAGCCTTTGGATTTAGAAGTCTGCAAAGCTATCTTCGGGCATTTGGGGCGTTTTATATCATTAATTTTGCGGCGGCGGGAGGGATCATAGGCGTTCATTATCTGCTGCAAAGCTCTGGTGACCTCTGGAAGGGCATGATCTTCACCTCATCGGGAGGCCAAGCTTACCGGCTGAAGATCGGGTTCTGGTTCGTGCTTGCCCTGCTTCCGCTGGTACTGCTGCTCTTCAAGCTGATCCAGTCCTCCCGCCGGCACAGAGAGCAGCTGGATTCCTATATCGGGGAAGTGACAGTGGAGATCGACGGAGTGTCGGTTACCTGCCCCGGACTGCTGGATACCGGGAATCGGCTCAGCGATCCGCTGACGAGGATTCCGGTGATGGTGATGGAAGCCTCGCTGTGGGAGGGCCATTTGCCGGCTTCCTGGAAGGGGAGGCTGACCCAGACGGGTGCAGATACACTTGTACTGGAAACGGACGGGCAGTCGTTCGCCTGGCAGGACAGAGTGCGGCTGGTGCCGTACAGAGGCGTCAACCGCGGGGCATCCTTCATGCTCGCGCTGAAGCCGGATAAGGTGAGGATAGAGCTTGGCGGTGATACCTTTTGCAGCACAAGGGTACTCATCGGGCTGGATGGCGGGACACTGTCGGGAGACGGCGCGTACCGGGCGGTCATACATCCTGACCTGACCCATAAAGAGAGTGCTCCAGAAGCACCGGCTGACAAGGTGATGGGCTAAGTAACCTATAGGAGGAACAATAATGGTCAAATTCAAGCTTGTGCTGCAACTGCAGTATTACCGCATGCTGTTTCTGCTCGGTCTGAAGAGCCAGGAGATTTATTATATCGGGGGAAGTGAAGCGCTGCCGCCGCCGCTGACACGCGAGGAGGAGGAATTTCTGCTCCAGCGGCTCTCCAGCGGGGATGCGGCGGTCCGGGCTATGCTGATTGAGCGTAACCTGCGGCTGGTGGTCTACATCGCCCGGAAATTCGAGAACACCGGCATTAACATCGAGGATCTGGTATCTATTGGCGCGATTGGACTCATTAAGGCGGTCAACACCTTTGATCCGGAGAAAAAAATCAAGCTGGCCACCTACGCCTCGCGCTGCATCGAGAATGAGATTCTGATGTATCTGCGGCGCAACAGTAAGACCAGAAGCGAGGTTTCTTTTGATGAACCGCTGAATATTGACTGGGACGGCAACGAGCTGCTGCTCTCGGATGTGCTGGGTACGGAGAACGATACCATCTACCGGAACATCGAAGAGCAGGTGGACCGTAAGCTGCTGCAGAAGGCGCTGGAGAAGCTTAGCGAGCGGGAACGGCTGATTATGGAGCTGCGGTTCGGACTGCGGGGCGGCGAGGAAAAAACGCAAAAGGATGTGGCCGATCTGCTGGGCATCTCCCAATCCTATATTTCGCGCCTGGAGAAACGAATTATCAAGCGGCTGCGCAAGGAGTTCAACAAGATGGTGTAAGTGATGAAAGCTGAGGAATAAAATGCCGGACCGGGGAGATAATGTACAGTAATGTTTCTCCTTGGGAGGTTAATCATCATGACCCGAAATAAAGTCGAGATTTGCGGTGTGGACACCGCCAAGCTGCCTGTTCTCACGAACGTGGAAATGCGGGCATTGTTCACTTCGCTGCAGCAGCAGGGCGAGCGATCCGCCAGAGAGAAATTGGTAAATGGCAACCTCAGGCTTGTGCTAAGCGTGATTCAAAGGTTCAATAATCGTGGAGAGTTCGTGGATGATTTGTTTCAGGTAGGCTGCATCGGACTCATGAAAGCCATCGATAATTTCGATTTATCGCAGAATGTCAAGTTCTCCACCTATGCGGTGCCGATGATCATCGGAGAGATCCGCCGCTACTTGCGGGATAACAACCCGATCCGGGTATCCCGCTCCCTGCGCGACATTGCCTATAAGGCGCTGCAGGTGCGTGACAGCCTGACGAACCAGAATTCGCGGGAGCCGACGATCTTCGAAATATCTGAAGCGCTCGGCGTTCCGAAGGAGGATGTTGTCTTCGCCCTTGATGCGATTCAGGACCCGGTATCCCTGTTCGAGCCGATCTATCATGACGGCGGGGACCCGATCTATGTGATGGATCAGATCAGTGACGACAAGAATAAGGATGTCTCGTGGATTGAGGAGATTGCACTCCGGGAGGCCATGCAGCGGCTGGGGCAGCGGGAGAAACGCATTCTGTCGATGCGCTTCTTCGAAGGCAAGACCCAGATGGAGGTCGCCGACGAGATTGGCATCTCACAGGCCCAGGTCTCACGGCTTGAGAAATCAGCGATCCAGCAAATGCAAAAGCATGTAAAGTCCTGACCACAATCTATAAATGAGCGGAGGATATTCCGGATGGCGGCAACTAGCGGCTAGCCGGAATATCCTTTTATATGTCCGGGGCGCTAAGGCTCTGGAATACAGTCATGCGGCCAAGCCCTAAGGACATATACTGAAGCTATAGGTCTGAATGTACAGGGGTGGCAGGATGATTGAGGAAACGTCAGCTTCGGGGAAGAAGATGAAAATCTCCGATTTTCAAACCAAAGATGTAATCAATATTGTTGACGGTAAACGGCTGGGCCAGATCAGCGATCTGGAGCTGGATTTGCGTAGAGGCGTCATTGACGCTGTGATTGTCCCGGGGTACACCAGATTCATGGGGCTGTTCGGCGGCGGCGCCGATCTGGTGATTCCGTGGCGGAATATCGTGAAGATCGGTGCGGATGTCGTGCTCGTGAAGCTGGAGGAGCCCCGCATACCGCAGGGACAGGAAGACCGCGAGATGATGTACCTGGATCGGCCGGACCGCAGTGAACGGCGCACTTATTAATGAGGTGCGTCTTTTTTCTGCGGATATGGGTAAAGTCATAGGAGTGGGTTGAGAAATGTACGGCGTGGGCTGAGTTTGTGAAGTATGTTTTCGGGGCCCCCGCAAAGTACTTGAATATGCTTCGGAGCGCTACGTCACTTTGTGGGGATTAATTTGTGAAGTATGTTTTCGGGGCCCCCGCAAAGTACTTGAATATGCTTCGGAGCGCTACGCCACTTTGTGGGGACGAGTTTGTGGTACACTTAAGCGGAGGTGAAGAGATGGAACCGTTTATGCAAAATGGCGCAGCGCCTATGCTGCTGCATCTGGAGCCGTGGCGTGAGCCGTATAGGGGCATTACTGCAGGCTTTACCGGCAGAGCAGGCGGGAGCGGCACGAAGCCTTATGACAGCTTCAATTGTGCTTTTCATGTAGGCGATGATCCGGCGGATGTGCTGGCTAACCGCAGCCTGCTGGCTGCGAGTCTGGGCTTCCGGCTGGCCGACTGGACCTGCGGGGAACAAACCCACGGCAAAGAGATCGCAGTCATTACAGAACAGGAACGCGGCCGGGGCAGCTTGGACCGGGCCTCTGCCTTTCAGGCCACTGATGGGCTGCTGACGAATGTGCCCGGGGTGCTGCTGACTTCTTTTTACGCTGATTGTGTGCCGCTGTTCTTCCATGATCCGCTGAACCACGTGGTAGGGCTGGCGCATGCTGGCTGGAAGGGGACCGTGGCGGAAATCGCGGCGGCGATGGTGGAACGCATGGGACAGACGTATGGGACCCGTCCAGAGGACATACAGGCCGCTATAGGGCCTTCCATCGGAGACTGCTGCTATGAGGTGGATGATTACGTGATGGACCCTGTCCGCCGGCTGGAGGCCAGGCTGAACCTGCCGGATGCGGCGGAAGGCGCAAGGGCTATATATAGACCATCGGAGACAGACAGCAGCAAAATGATGCTGAACTTGAAAGAATTGAATCAACGCATTATGATAAAAGCAGGAATATTGCCGACTCATATCGAATGTACAACTTGGTGTACAAGCTGTAACAGTGATCTGTTCTTTTCGTACCGGAAGGAAAACGGGGTCACTGGGAGAATGACGAGCTGGATCGGAATAAAGGAGAGTTGACATTTTGGCCTCGCTACAAGAAAGAATAGCCACTACCCGGGAACGTGTCGCACGGGCCTGCGCGGCCAGCGGCCGGGATTCCAGTGAAGTGAAGCTGATTGCGGTAACGAAATACGTATCGCTGAATACGGTTGCCGCTGTGCTGGAGGCAGGTCTTGAGGAGATCGCCGAGAGCCGCTGGCAGGATGCGGAGCCGAAATGGAATGCGCTTGGACATAAGGGAATCTGGCACTTTATCGGGCATTTGCAGACGAATAAGGTGAAGGACGTTATCGGTAAATTTCAATATATTCACTCTCTGGACCGGCTGTCGCTGGCCAGGGAGCTGCATAACAAGGCGGAAGCTGCAGGACTTGATGTGAAAGTGTTCCTGCAGGTGAATATTTCAGGCGAGGATACCAAGTTCGGCCTGGCGCCGGAAGCGGTGGAGGACTTCCTGAGGGAGATCGCCCCGCTTGACCGGGTGAAGGTCATCGGCCTGATGACGATGGCTCCTCACGAGGAAGACCCCGAGGCAACCCGGCCGGTATTCCGCGGACTCCGCGAGCTGCGTGACCGGCTGAATCTCCTGGGCTTGACACCTGAGCCAATACAAGAGCTGTCGATGGGCATGTCGAATGACTTTGAAGTGGCGATACAGGAAGGAGCCACCCGGGTACGCCTGGGAACGGTATTAGTAGGTCATGAGGAGGGAGAATGATGGGCGTGATGAACCGATTTATGAGTTTCTTGGGCTTGCAGGAGGAAGAGGAGATTGTGGAACGGGAGCAAATCTCCCGCGATGAGGATGAATACGAACCCGCCCCTGTAGAAACACGCAAGAATCAGAGGGCCAACGTCGTCAGCATTCATTCCCAAAAAAATGTGAAGGTTGTTCTCTACGAGCCGCGTTCGTATGACGAGGCGCAGGAGATTGCCGACCATCTGCGTTCACACCGCACGGTAGTAATTAACCTGCAGCGGGTGCGCAATGACCAGGCGATGCGGATTATCGATTTTCTCAGCGGAACTGTTTATGCTCTGGGTGGAGGAATATCCAAAATTGGGGGCAATATATTTATGTGCACACCGGACACCGTGGAGATTCAAGGCTCCATTACCGAGATCCTGGGTGACGAGCAAGACTACAATCGAATGAGGTGAGCAGGGTTTGAATGAAATATCTTCAATTATAGACATCCTATTTCAGATTTACTATTACATGATCCTCGTATACATTCTGATGTCCTGGCTGCCGAATCTGCGTGAGAACTTTATCGGCGAGCTGCTGGGCAAGCTGGTGGAGCCGTATCTGGCACCGTTCCGGAGGATTATCCCCCCGCTGTTTGGAACGCTGGATATTTCCCCGATTGTCGCGATTATCATGCTGCGCTTTGCCGCAGTCGGGCTTCACTCTATCGTAGCCTCGGTCTTCGGCTAATCCGATGAAGAATGAAATCTACGGGCATTTCCACCCGGATGAGCGGCCGTTTGTGGACAAGGCCTGGGAGTGGGTTACGAATGCCGGAGAGTATCATGAGACGAAGCTGACCGAATTCCTGGACCCCCGTCAGGCCTATATTCTGCAGAGTCTGGTGAACCGCCACCCTGATGTGATTGTGCGCTGGGAGGGCGGTTCTTCGGATGCCGAACGGAAGCGGGGGCTGGTGGCTCCGGATTATCGTGACCTCACAGATGAGGATATGGAATTAAGCGTGCTGAATATCACCTCCGGCGAACAGAAATTTCTCTCGCTGGAGCATGGGGATTATATGGGAGCAATCCTGGGACTTGGCATCAAAAGAGGCAAGATCGGTGATATTCATGTGCTGGAAGACGGCTGTCATGTAGTGGTGGCTGCTGACATCGCGGATTACCTGTCCATCCATTTGACCGGTGTACACCGGATTAATGTCAGTACCGAGATCCTGCCGTTATCGGGTCTGCGCAGCAGTGAAGTCAAGCTGGAGACGATGGAGTTCACAGTGGCTTCCCTCCGGCTTGACGGGATTGCAGCGGATGTCACGCGGCTCAGCCGGAGCAAGATTCTGGCCCCGATCAAGGCCGGGCGCGTCCGGGTGAATTGGAAGGTCGAGGAAGATCCGTCCTGTTCGCTGAAGGACGGGGACATGGTCTCGATCCAGGGCTTCGGACGGTTCAAGGTGCTGGAGATCGGCAGCTTGACGAAGAAGGGCCGTTACCGGATTTTGGTAGGCAAATTTGTCTGAAGTCTTTGCAGGATTACAGCTGTGCTTGTCGAAATTGATAACTTCAGGGAAATATGGACATTTAGCAGGCCGTGCGCCGGTAATTGTCTTTCATCTATAATCTTCACCGAAATTTCTAGGAGGTGCACAGCATGCCATTAACACCGCTCGATATACATAACAAGGAATTCTCCCGGAGAATCCGCGGTTATGACGAAGATGAGGTCAATGAATTTCTGGATCAGGTGATTAAGGATTACGAGAGTGTGATCCGGGAGAACAAGGAACTGCACAACCAGTTATTAACCCTTCAGGAACGCCTGGATCATTTCGTGAATATTGAAGAAAGTCTGTCCAAGACCATTCTTGTAGCCCAGGAGGCTGCGGATGATGTGAAAAACAACTCCAAGAAGGAATCCCAGCTGATCCTCAAGGAAGCGGAGAAGAACGCCGACCGGATTATCAACGAAGCGTTGTCCAAATCCCGCAAGGTGGCGATCGAGACCGAGGAGCTGCGCAAGCAGGCTTCGATCTACCGTACCCGGTTCCGGACGCTGCTGGAAGCCCAGCTGGAGCTGCTGTCCCAGGATGACTGGAATGCGCTGGAGAGTCGTGAGGTTAGTGAGAACGCGCTCTGAGCAGGTAACCGCTCAGATGCATACAAAAACTCCTTAGTAGAAGTTAATCTTGTTTGCTTTAGTGCAAATAAGACTTCTACCAAGGAGTTTTTTTGTATAGCCTTTATACAGTGGCGATTACCTTTCCGGTGATGAGGATAGGGCCTCTTAAGGTGATATCTCCTTGAAGATCCTCCAGGTTAGTAGCAAATACCTGAATCGCATAATATCCTTCGGGCAGATCGGTAAGAATGGTCTGGAACATGGTGGTCATCCGCAGTGGTTCGTCTTCATCGTTCGAGATGGAGGATTGCTGGGCACTGCCGACCAGGATGCCATCCACAAGGACTTCAAGCAGGAGCTTGGGCTGATCGGGCGGAGTAGCAAATACGTTCGTTACCTCCCAGCCAACGGTAGTAGTGAGTTCTACATAATTGCTTGGAGCAGGAGGAATTGCCATACCGAATTCTAATATCAGAGTTGGTGTGGCAGGGACTGGAATCATAATAACTCCGGTGCTTAGATTGGTATGGAAACTTCTTGCATATTCAACTAATGTTTGCGCCATATTTTCACCTCCAATTTGATCATAATCACATCATATGGTTTTCATGGATATTATGCTTGGGGCGACATCCTATTCTTTGGAAAATTGGGAGTTTATAAGGGAGGAATATATTTGAATATTCTATTTATTACCTCAGGTTTCCGGGCCGTCTATTACTTTTTTGAGCAGAGTATAATAGAAGCCTTTTCGAAGGCCGGCCATCGTTGTGAATCTTTCACGCTAAAGAGTGGCTTGGATGCGCTAAAGCTTAAGCAGCAGTCCCTGCAGCCGGATCTGATTCTGGTCCTGGCCGGCCTCAAAATCACGACACCTGTGCTGGAATTCATACAACAAACCAAAGGGAAGTCAGCTATATGGCTGACCGAGGACCCTTATTATATGGATTGGACGGTTTCGCTCATCCCTTATTTTGATTACATCTTCACCATCGATCAAGCCGCATTGGAACAGTACAGACAGCTTGGTCATCCCCATGTCAATCATCTGCCACTGGGCACAGATCCCTGCCTGTTTCATCCCTCAGAGGTCTCTGAAGAGTATGAAAGTGATATTTGTTTAGTAGGTGTACCCTACAGTAACCGCATAGAGCTTATCGAATTCTTACTCCAGAGAGCCGATTACCGGATTCAAATTGTGGGGAGAGGGTGGGGCAGGTATTACAATGAATGGGTGAAGCAGCCCGGCCAGACTATAGAGCTGGTGAACGCCTGGGTGAAGCCCGAAACAGCCGTGAATTATTATAATGGCGCTAAGATTGTGCTGAATATCCACCGCCCTTCCGCAGAGAAGTACAATCGGAACCGGGCGGGGATTATCGCCACAAGCATCAACAACCGCACCTTCGACGCAGCCAGCTGTGAAGCGTTCCAACTGACGGATTACAAAAGCGGGCTCCGCCAGCAGTTTGAGGAAGGCAAACAGGTGGTTTCGTATCAGGATAAGCATGATTTACTGCAGAAGATCCATTACTATATGGCACATGATGATGAGCGCAAGCGGATAGCTGAAGCAGCGAGGAAGCAGGTGCTGGCCGCTCATACTTTTGAACACCGGGTGCATGATTTGTTAATGAACGTGCAAGCTTGATAGACGGATTTACCGGACCTGATTGACGCCTTACAGTTATTCTGTTAGGCGTTTATTCAGGTTGCCCATAGATTCAGAGAAGCATTCTGTCCTCCATTTGAAAATTTAGTCTTCTAACCTATACCGTTTCGAAGAAGGATACATATGATAGCAAGTAAACAGCGAGGGAGGTATTCGATTGCCAAAAGTTACGATCATTATGACCAGCTACAATAAGGCCGCATATGTCGCAAAGTCCATTGAATCCATTCTGAATCAGACGCTTACAGATTTTGAATTCTACCTGATGGACGATAACTCGAATGAAGAAACTCTCAAAGTGATTGAGCCCTATCTGAAGGATAAGCGCATCCACTTCATTCAGAGCAACATTCAGACACTGGCACAGAGAGTGGAGAAGGTCAGATATTCCGCGCTGATTAATCAAGCCCTGTATCAAGCAAAGGGAGAGTATATTTCCTATGCTACGGATGACAACTGTTACAGAAATACTAGACTTGAGCAGATGGTGGACTATCTGGAGGAGAACCCCGAGGTCATGATTGCCTACTCTGCATCGCTGGTCAACTACTTGAATGAACACAATGAAGTGACCCGCAGCCAGTTAAGACCGGCCAAAAAAATCGTTTCGGTGGCCCCTTGCGTCATCGATCATTGCTCCATCCTGCACAGAAGCTCCATTCTTCCTGTCATACATGACAAGTTCGGGTCCTACTGGGATGAGAATCCGGAGTTCTATAGAATTGGTGACGGCCGGTTCTTCTGGCGGCTCAACCAGTTCTGGGACTTCTACCCGGTGGATGAGGTTCTGGATGATAACTATATCACCGAGCTGTCCATTCACTATCAATTGCAGCACCAGGAGAAGAGCCAGTTCATCCAGATGCTTCCCCTGCAGCGAACCTGCAAGGAGCTGAGAGAAGAGCTGAAATCCATTCAGCAGCAAAAGAAATAAAGGCTCTGCATAGAAAGGTACCACAAGGAGGGAAACAGATTGTCTATCTATCTGTCCAATTACTGGTCGCTCTACAGTGAATTTATCCATGCTGCACAGGAGCTGAAGTACAGGAATATCCCTCTGGCCCTGATGACGAACTTCTATCAGCAAATCAATGATGAGCTTAGAAGCGAGATGGGAAGCAGTGATTTTAAGCTGAAGCTGGAGCATTCCGGTATTCATGAACAGGATCAGATTCAGCCTTTTTTTGAAACGATGGTTGCGCCGCTCTATCAGTCTGTGAAGTCCAATCTGAAGGGCAAAATACTGGTTAATTTGGACTATATCAGAATGTCGGAGCAAACGATCAGCGAGCATTTCAGCGGAGATTCGGCCATGATTCTATCCCGCTCCAGAGCGGATGAGCTATTTGGCATCCCCAATGTATACAGCCTGGGCTACAAGCAGGACACCAAAGCTGCTGCGGAAGAGCTGGTCCAGCGGGCGGCAGACCTCTTCGCTAAGGCCGAAGGACATCCTGCGTTCAGCAATGGATTTTTCACCCAGACCTTCCTAAGCCGGATTCCTACCATTGTAGATACTATTGAAATGGTGTTTAATCTCTACAATGACCTGCCGGTAGCCGCTGTAATGGTAGGTACGACAGAAGATGTTGCCAGCCGGACACTTGCCGTCGTTGCAGGGATTAAGGGGATTCCCAGCGTATGTCTGCAGCACGGAATTCTGATGGGAGAGGAAGCATTCATTCCTGTATTCTCCAGCCATGTCGGAATCTATGGGCAATACGAACACGACTGGTATACGAGAAGAGGGCTTGAATCGGAGCGAATTGTGATCACCGGCCACCCGCGTTATGATGATATCTTTACGGCACCGCATACCCCCAAAGATTCGTTCCGGGAGACCTACCAGCTTGACCCTCATAAAGTCACCTTACTAATCGCTACCGGACCAACGCTCGATGAATACAAGATCCGCACCCTGCTTACCCAGTTGGCCTCACATCCGCAATTCCAGTTGATTATTAAGCCCCATCCCTGGGAGCTGTCCAAGAAGCTGATCTCGCTGTATACCGAGTATGAAGAAGAATATAGCAATGTTCATGTGGTTACCGACAGAAAGGCTGATACCCGTGAGCTGATTATGAAATCGGACGCTGTGGTCGCCACCCTCTCCACGGTTGCCCTCGAAGGCCTTTTGTTCGATAAGCCCGTATTTGTCTACAAATTCATTCAGGCCAACCGTGAATATGATTACTATGATGCCCTTGATCCCTATATTCAAAAAGAGCCGGCTGATCTGACCCGAATGGTGGCCCATTATTTCTCCAGCAATAAAGAGAAAGTAAACTACAAGGCTGTGAAGGATAAGTTCTTGCAGCAATCCTATCAGATTGAGCAATCCGGCCGGAGACTTGCCGAATTAATGGACCGCCTGATCCAGGGAAGACCCAAGCTATGAACAGGGGGGAGGAGGAGATGTTCTTTAGGAACAAGAAAATTCTGGTCATTGGCGGAACCGGCACCATCGGGAAAAGCATTGTGAGGCTTATCGCAGAGCAGGAGCCTGAAGTCATCCGGATTCTCAGCAGAGATGAATATAAACAATTTGAGCTGCAGAATGAACTGAACGGAAATCCAAGGCTGCGCTACCTGATTGGCGATGTTCGTAATTATGACCGTGTGCTGGCTGCGATGGAGGGGATAGATTATGTTTTCCATACCGCAGCTATGAAGCATGTATCCTTCTGTGAATATAACCCGTTCGAGGCTGTACTTACGAATATTATCGGCACTCATAACGTGATTCAGGCAGCGAAGCAGCAGAAGGTACGCAAGGTCGTTTTTACAAGTACAGATAAGGCCATTTCGCCGACCAACAACTACGGGGCCACCAAACTGTCTGCTGAGAAGCTGATTTCCTCTGCCGTCACCTCGGGAGCCCCTGGCCAAACGGTGTTCTGCACTGTGCGGTTCGGGAATGTGATGGGCTCCAGAGGGTCTGTCATTCCCTTGTTTGTGAAGCAGGCGAGAGAAGGCAGAGCGATCACCGTAACAGATCTGTCCATGACAAGGTTCATGATGACCCTGGAGCAGGCGACCCGGCTCACCGTTCAGTCCCTGCAGCTGGCGAAGGGTGGTGAGACTTTTATTCTGAAGATGCCGGTGATCAGGCTGAAGGATCTGGCTGAAGTTGTAGCCGAAGAGGCGCCGAAGAAATACGGGACCCGCCCGTCTGCGGTGAAGATTCTGGAGATTGGCCTGAAGCCGGGTGAGAAGAGGTACGAAGAGCTGATGACCCACGAGGAATCCTTAACCGCTTATGAATTAAAGGATGTATACATTGTCCCTTCCCCCTATGCTGCACCGCAGTCCTACCGGGAAGCAAGCAGGCCGAAGCCGGGTACCTACAGCTCCGAAGGAGAGATCCCGCTGACCAAGGAGCAGGTAAGGAAGCTGGCATTGGAACAAAATCTAATCTAGTGGAGGCTACTATGAATATACTCGTAACCGGAGGTACAGGGTTCATCGGCAGATGGGTGGTTGGACGTTTGTTAAAGGATGGACAAAGTGTCTGGGTGATCGATAATCTGGCGAACTCATCCCTGGATAATCTGAAAGAGTATGAGGATAACGAGCATTTGCAGAAGGTGCAGATCATGGACCTCAAGGACAGAGCAGCCTTGAAGGAGCTTTTCCGCGAGACCTCCTTCGAGTTGTGCTACCACCTGGCGGCAAGCATAAACGTGCAAGACAGCATTGATGATCCTGAAACCACGTTCAATAATGATACGCTGGCCACCTTCTATCTGCTCGAGGAATGCCGCAAGCAGCAGGTGAAGATGGTCTTCATGAGTACCTGCATGGTCTATGCCAGAGCTACGGATGAGCAGGGAATTGACGAGCAATCCCCCATCAAGCCAGCCTCGCCTTACGCCGGTGCCAAGATTGCAGCGGAGAATATGGTCCTGTCCTATTTCTACGCTTATGATCTGCCGGTGGTCGTTGTAAGACCGTTCAACACCTATGGTCCCTATCAGAAAACCGGGGGCGAAGGCGGCGTCGTGGCGATCTTCATTCACAGCAAATTAAAAGGCGAGCCGCTGAATATCTACGGAGACGGCACCCAATCACGGGATCTATTATACGTGGGGGACTGTGCAGATTTCGTGGTGGAGGCGGGCTACAGCGATAAGTTGCATGGAGAAATTGTCAATGCAGGCACGGGTGAGGATATCACCGTCAATCAATTGGCCGAGCTTATTGCAGACGGGCAGGCCCCCATCCATCACGTTCCGCATATTCACCCGCAGAGTGAGATCCAGAAGCTGTTATGCAATTACAATAAGGCGGAGAAGCAATTGTCCTGGACGCCTAAGGTTACCATTCAAGAGGGCATCCGGCGGACAGAGCAATGGATTCTTGAGACCTTTCACCGAAAGGAGCCGAACCAGTCATGAGAAAAAGCAAACTGGCCATTGACGGCGGGAAGCCTGTACGTGCCCACTACTTGCCGTATGGGAGACAGATGATCGATGACGAGGATATTGAGTCCGTGGTCAAGGTGCTGCAAAGTGATTACTTGACCAGCGGGCCGGCCATTGAGCAATTTGAAGCGGAGATCGCAGCGTTTACTGGGGCAAAATATGCAGTGGCCTTCTCCAGCGGAACTGCGGCACTGCACGGGGCCTGTTATGCCGCCGGGATCGGCGAAGGGGACGAGGTGATTACGACTCCCATGACGTTTGCCGCCACGGCGAACTGTGTGCTGTATCAGGGGGGCGTACCGGTATTCGCCGATATCGATCCGCGGACGTATAACCTTGATCCGCAGCGGATCAGGGAGAGAATTACCGCAAGAACGAAAGCGATTATCCCGGTTCACTTCACTGGCCAGCCGGCGCAGCTTGATGAGATTCTGCAGATTGCCCGGGAGCATAATCTGATCGTGATCGAAGATGCCGCCCATGCGCTTGGTGCAAGATATAAGAATACAAGCATTGGGGCTATCGGGGACATGACCATGTTCAGCTTCCATCCTGTAAAGCATATAACAACGGGAGAAGGCGGAATGATTACGACCAATAACCCGGTGTATTATGAGAAGCTGCTGCAGTTCCGCACCCACGGCATCACCAGGGATGAGCGCAAGTTAAGGGAGAACCACGGACCCTGGTATTATGAGATGCAATTCCTCGGGTACAATTACCGGATTACAGATATACAGACCTCACTCGGCATCTCCCAGCTGCGCAGAATCGGGGGCTTCATCGAGAAGCGCAAGCAGCTTGCAGCCTTGTATCTGCAAGAGCTGAGCGGGACTGAAGAGCTTATTCTGCCGCATCAGCTTCCGGAGGCGGAGTCGAGCTGGCACCTGTTCATTGTCAGACTTCAGCTATCGAAGCTGAAGGCCACCCGCAAGACGGTCTTTCAGGCGCTGCAAAAGGAAAACATCGGAGTAAACGTCCATTACATTCCCGCCTATCTCCATCCGTACTACGAAAGCTTGGGGTTCCGGAAGGGAATCTGTCCGGTTGCTGAAAGCTGCTACGAGGAATTCATTACACTCCCGTTATATGCGGGCATGGACCCCGAAGATGTGATGGATGTGGTCGCCGCGGTCAAGAAGGTGATCCGCCACTACTCCAAGTGAAAATAGAGAAGGGAGTGATTAATGTGGCCAAGGCAAAAGTGATTGCCGAGATTGCCAATGCCCATATGGGCGACCCCGGCCGGCTGCGGGAGCTGATCCTCGCAGCCGCACGCAGCGGCGCTGATGGGGTGAAATTTCAATGGTTCCATTACGACAGCCTAGCGGTGCCGGATTTCATCCATTATCAGACGTATATCGATTTGTTCATCGGCAAGCAGCAATGGGCGGAGGCGGTACAGCTTGCCAAGGCTGCGGGGCTGGAGGTCTGGGTAGATCTCTATGATGAATGGGGTGTCGGGCTTCTCGCGGAGCTTGAATCGCAGGTAGACGGCTTGAAATTACCCACAACCGTCTTACAGTCGCTCCCCTTGATAGAAGCCCTGCACAGGTTCGATAAGCCGTTACTCATCGGTGTAAGCGGCTGGCTGGAGGAAGAGATGGATTCCCAATTAGCCTACATCCGGGGTCATTTCAAAGGTCCCATCGTGCTGATGCACGGCTTCCAGGGCTATCCGACCCGGACGGAGGATTCCAATCTGAGCCGGATCGCCCATATTAAGCAAACCTATCAGCTGGAGGTGGGCTTCGCGGACCATGAGGATGCTGATCATGAAATGGCGGTCGATCTTCCGGTCTATGCCTATCTGCTGGGGGCCAGTGTCATTGAGAAGCATATCACCCTGAACCGTGCGGAGAAGGGCATTGACTATTATTCCGCGCTGGAGCCGGAGGAATTTGGGCGGATGGTGGATAAGCTGCGCCGGGCAGAGTGTGTACTGGGCAGCCTCGAAATTAAGGAATCGGAAAGAAGGTATCTGGAGGATTCCTCTCTGAAGATCGTCTCCCGTACGGAGCTGCGCCCGGGTGAAATGATCACGCCTGCAAATATATGCTATAAGCGTTCCTCTATGCCGGATGCCCTCATGGCGCGCAATGCTTCGGTGCAATTCCCTGTGATTGCAACGGCAGCAATACCAGCGAACACACCCATCACGCCCGGGAAGGTAAAAGCACCCAAAATCTGCATCGCCGTCATCTGTAGATTGAAATCTACCCGGCTCCGCCGCAAGGCGCTGCGCGAGATTCACGGCATTCCAGCCATCGAGAGATGCCTGATGAATTGTCTGGCTGTGCCGGGCGGCTATGAGGTGGTGCTGGCCACCTCGGATCTGCCGGACGACCAGCCCCTTACAACGTTCACCCTGAACCATCAGGTGAAGGTGGTAACCGGCGACCCGGACAATGTGGCTGCCAGAATGCTGAGCGTGGCTGAAGCGGCCCAGGCAGATATTGTAGTCCGGGTCACCGGCGACAATCCGGCGATCTCCCCGGAGATGCTTCAGTTGCTGATAGACCGGCATCTGGCAAGCGGTGCGGACTTTACCTACGCCAAGGAGTCGACCATGGGGACGGTGGGGGATGTGTTTACCGTTGAAGCGCTGAGCAGGCTGCTGCACTATTCCAATCCGCTTACGCATGCAGAGTATCTTTCCTTTTACTTTTTCAACAACCCGACGCTCTTCAAGATCAATGCTGTGGATCTTCCTGCGGAGTGGGTGCATCCCGAGTGGCGGTTAACCATGGATGAGCTTCAGGATCTGGAGCTGTTCGAGGCGATCTACCAGGCACTGGATGTGGGGGCAAGACCGCTGTACTTCGAAGAATTGAAGGCATTCCTGCAGGGCCACCCTGAGATGGCTGAGCGCAACAGGGGCATTCAGGTGAAATGGCGGGATGATACGGAGCTGGTCAAGGAGCTGAATGAAGCAACCACCCTGAAGAAGAGACCCTAACGTTAGCGAGGCTTCGGAAGATGATGAATAAAGCCAGGTTTGTGCTGGGTACAGCCCAGTTAGGCGGAAATTACGGGATTGCGAATGCAGCTGTCAATTTCTCTGTGCATCAGAGGAATGAGCTGCTCCAATATGCCCTCTCTTCGGGGATCGGTTATTTGGATACCGCACCGGGATACGGGGACAGCGAGTCTATCATCGGAGATTGCCTGGAAGGTGCAGATCCGCAGAGCCGGCCGCAGATTGTGACGAAGCTCCCTTCCGTCCAGCGGTTAGGAGTGCACACGGAGGAAGCGCGGAGGAGGTTCGTCACCTCTTCCGTCCGTTCTTCCCTGAACCAGCTGAAGTGCTCTGCGCTGGATGTCTGTCTCTTGCATGATCCGCTGGACCTGACTTACCAGGGCGGCGAAATTCTGCGAATGCTGCAGGAGCTGAAGCAGCAGCAGCTGATCCGCAGAATCGGCGTATCGGTGTATGATGCGGAGGATATTGCGAATTTTATGCGCGTGGAGGGGCTGGACAGCATTCAAATTCCGCTGAATATACTGGACCAGAGGTGGCTGGCGAATGGAATGCTGGAGCGGCTCGCCCGGAGGGGAACAGAAATCTTCGTCCGCAGTGTCTATCTGCAAGGCCTGCTGCTGATGGCACCGGAGCAGCTTCCGGCGGGGCTGAAGCAAGCGGAGCAGCCGTTGTTACGATTAATCAGATACAGCGAGGAAACCGGGATACCGGTTAAAGAGCTGTGCTTCCTCTATGTGAGGGATCTTCCGGGGATATCCGGGATCGTGATTGGTTGCGAGACGGTGGAACAGGTGCAGGAGAACCTGCGGATGATGGCATTGCCCCCTCTAAGCCGGGCAGTGAGGCAGAAGCTTGGTGAATCCTTTACGGATATTCCTGTAGAGATCATTGACCCCAGGAGGTGGAAGTAACCGGATGCGTACTCTTCAAGAATTATTCAATCTTCAAGGCCGGACAGCGGTTGTGACCGGAGGGGCTGGTTATCTGGGCACAGCTATAGCAGAGGGGCTGGCTGAGGCTGGCGCGTCAGTCTATCTGGTAAGCTCAAGTGGTCAGCGCTGCAAGGAGACCGCTGAGGCGATCGCCCGCACCACCGGAGCAGCCTGCTTCGGCAAGGCAATGGATATCCGGGATGAAGCATCAGTCAGAGCATGTATTCAGAGCATCGCCGAAGCGGCCGGAAGCATCGATATCCTGGTGAATAATGCCGCGTTCAGCTCAGCGGCCAAGCTGGCCGTCATGAGTGAAGAACAGTGGCTGGCCGGGCTGGACGGGACGATCAACGGAACCTTCAGATGTGTCAAGTCCGTCCTGCCCTATATGGTCGAACAAAAAGGAGGCTCCATCATTAACGTCTCCTCGATGTATGGGCTGGTCTCGCCGAACCCGGAGGTCTACGGAGAGAGCGGGATGGATAATCCCGCCAATTACGGGGCCGGTAAAGCGGCAATAGGCCAGTTTACCCGTTACATTGCCTGCCACTTCGGGCAACACGGAATCAGAGCGAATACGGTATCGCCTGGGCCTTTTCCAAATGCAGCGGTTCAAGCCGATTCGCAGTTCATCCGGCAGCTGGAGAGGAAGAATCCGCTAGGCAGGATCGGCACCCCTGAAGATCTAAAGGGAGTGATGGTATTCCTGGCTTCTGCCGCTTCAAGCTATGTTACAGGTGAGAATATCTCTGTTGACGGAGGCTGGACCGCATGGTAAGCACAGCAGCTAATCCAATGAATATATGGATCCGGGCCGATTCCTCGTATTCCATGGGCACGGGCCATATCATGCGCTGCCTGACACTTGCAGGCGGGCTCGCTGCCAGAGGCGGGCGGATCACGTTCATTTGCCGTGAGCTGCCGGGGAATCTGGCTGACTATATCAGGGGCCAGGGCTATGCGGTGGAGCTGCTGCCGCCGCCGGATGATCCGTCGTACGCCGCATTCTGGCTTCAGGTGGATTGGCGGACCGATGCCTTGCAGACAGTTCAGCGGCTGGAGGGGGCTGCTCCTATAGATTGCCTCATTGTTGACCATTACGGGATTGATAAGCGGTGGGAAGCATGGGTACAGGGAAAAGCGAAGAAGATCGTGGCCATCGACGATTTGGCGGACCGCCCGCATGAGTGTGATCTGCTGCTGGACCCCAATCCATCTGCTGCCCTGGACCGCTACCAGGGGCTGCTTCCCGCCTACTGCACGAAGTTGACAGGCACCTGCTATACGCTGCTGCGGCCGGAATTCCGCGCGGCTAAGCTGGGGCTGGCTGAACGGGACGGAGGCATAAACCGGGTTCTGGTGTTTTTTGGCGGCACAGATCCTACGGGTGAGACCCTCAAAGCCTTACAGGCCCTGCAAAGTCCCGCCTTCGCTAACCTGCAGCTGGATGTCGTAGCAGGCGGAATGAACTGCCGCAAGAATGACATCGCAGCGTTATGTGACTCGATGCCACAGGCCAGCTTCCATTGCCAGATTGATTACATGGCGGACTTGATGCAGAAGGCAGACCTCTCCATCGGAGCAGGCGGAAGTACGACCTGGGAGCGCTGTTACCTAGGCCTGCCTTCACTATGTATTATTACGGCGGATAATCAGCGGGAGATCACGGCCTTGGTTCATGCGCAGGGGGCTGCACTTTGCCTGGGGAAGAGTAATGAGGTGACCGCTCAAGCCATTGAGCAGGGGCTTAAGGCTATGCTGGCCGACCCGTCCAAGGTACAGGCCATGTCTAAGCAAGCGCTCCGCCTGATGGGCGAGGATAAATGGAATGAGGTCATAGACAGGATTATGGGAGGGGACTATGGCAGACCTAAGGGACTACAGGCTTGAGAAGCTGGGCCAAGAGCATAGCCGGCTCATATGGGAATGGCGCAATGCCGATCACATCCGCCCCTATATGAATCATGACGGGATCATTGCGCTGGAAGAGCATCTTAACTGGATGCATGCTATAGAGGAGGATACCAGCCGGGTGGTCCGAATCTGTTACTATCTGGACACACCGGCAGGCTTCGTGCAGTTCTCACAGATTGACAGGGTCCACAAGACCTGTGAATGGGGCTTTTATATAGGGGACAAGAGCTGTCCCCCCGGCTCCGGCACCATGATGGGAATCTTGGCGCTGGAGCATATTTTCCAGGTGGAGCAGCTAAATAAGGTGTGCGCGCAAATCCTGGATTTCAATCAGCGGAGCTTGTCCTATCACCGCAAGCTAGGCTTCATAGAGGAAGGCAGGCTAGGCAGGCAACGGATCAGAAATCATCAGCCTGTGGATGTGGTCTTGATGGCCCTGTTCCGGGAGCAATGGGAGAAGCACAGTCTACGGCTGACAGAGGAGGCAACGACAGGC
Organism: Paenibacillus sp. FSL M7-0896; assembly: GCF_037975415.1. Classification (NCBI taxonomy): domain Bacteria; kingdom Bacillati; phylum Bacillota; class Bacilli; order Caryophanales; family Paenibacillaceae; genus Paenibacillus; species Paenibacillus sp. FSL M7-0896. The sequence goes on along the minus strand of NZ_CP150250.1, from coordinate 5,326,709 downwards.
CATGAAGGAAATCAGGATCGGTAACCGCACCATCGGCAGCGGGCATCCGCCTTTTGTCATCGCGGAGATGTCCGGTAATCATAATAAGTCCCTGGACCGCGCGCTCGACATCGTTAAGGCCGCCGCCCGGGCTGGCGCACATGCGTTCAAAATCCAGACCTATACGCCGGACACCATGACGCTTAATCTGCAGAATAAGGATTTCATGATTGGGGATTCGAATGGACTGTGGAAGGGAAAATCGCTGTATGAGTTGTATGCTGAGGCGTATACGCCATGGGAGTGGCATGAGCCTATCTTTGCTTCGTGCAGGGCGTTCGGGATGATTCCATTCAGCACCCCGTTCGATGAGTCCTCGCTCGAATTCCTGGAGACCCTCGGTGTCGACTGCTACAAGATTGCTTCCTTCGAAAATAATGATATTCCCTTATTGCGGAAGGTGGCCTCCAAAGGAAAGCCGATGATTATTTCCACCGGGATGGCCTCGCTTGGCGATATTGAACAGGCTGTCCACACCATTACCGGGGCAGGCTGCCAGGAATATATACTGCTCAAATGCACCAGCAGCTATCCGGCTTCACCCGGGAATACCAACCTCAATACCATTCCGTATCTGCGCGACATCTTCCGTGCTCAGGTGGGCCTGTCCGACCATACCCTGGGCGTAGGGGCCGCTGTGGCAAGCGTGGCGCTGGGCAGTACGGTGATCGAAAAGCATTTCACCCTGAACCGTGCGGAAGGCGGCGTGGATGCTGCATTCTCCCTGGAGCCGGCAGAATTCGCTTCCCTGGTCCGGGAGACGGAGACGGCCTGGAGGGCACTCGGGGGTATCTCCATCGGTCCCACCCCTGAAGAAGAGAAATCCCTGCAATTCAGACGATCTGTCTATACCTCCAAGGACATCAAGGCCGGAGACCTGCTCACTGCGGATAACATCAAAGTCATCCGCCCCGGCTACGGCCTCGCTCCCAAATATTATGATCTGCTTCTCGGCAAACGCCTCAGAACCGATCTGCCCGTCGGCACCCCGCTGAGCTGGGACCTGCTGTTGTAATCCGCCTTGACAATTGGGGAGAAAACGTCTATAACTAGAACATATCTGTATCCATTGAATCTAAATTCGATGACGGGACAAGTACGATAAGGTAACGTTCTCCAGAGAGTCGGTGCTTGCTGCGAGCCGATCGTTCACGCCTTACCCGAAGATCCTCCCCTAGAAGCTAAGCTGAAGCGTATATACGTGCGTAGGCTCCGCCGTCTGCCGGACGTTATCCCGGACCCGCCAGGTTGTCTATTGCCTGCGGACTGAGATTGTACTGAATCCACACCCTTAGGATGTGCGTGCAGTGCAGATTAGGGTGGTATCGCGAGCGCTGTCTCGCCCCTTTGGGGGCGGGGCGGCGTTTATTTGTGTGTTGGGCATCCCCCTAAATCGTCAGAGATCCCCCTAAATCCCCCTTCCAAGGGGGACCCCAAGGGCTGGCCGCCCTCTGGACACCCGCAACAAGTGCTCCGTGGAAAGAGTGGCGTGGGCGGAAGGGAATGGACTCTGTTGGCGGAAGGACCGGCCCTTCTTAGGCTCCCCTATCGGGTACGCCTGCGGGGCCTCAACAGCGTTAACGGCAAGCCCCCCGTCCAGTGCTGCCCTCCGGGTTCGCGGGCCGGGGGCCCAAGAGCCAACGGCAAGCCCCCCGGCCAAGTAGCTGCCCTCCGGGATCGCGGGCCGGGTGGCCCAAGAACCAACGGCAAGGACCCCGGGCGGGAGCCCGGTGGTGCCCTAGTTCAGTTAAGGCCCCGCAGGCGTACCCGTAGGGCAGCCTAAGAAGGGCCGAGGACTCCGCCGAAGTAATCCTTCCCGTCCACGACACTGCTCCTCGCACGATGCACTTATTTCGGGTGTCCAGAGGGCAGAGCCCTTGGGGCCCTCCCTTGGCGAAGGGAGGGTTTGGGAGGGATCGAAAATTTTTAAAGTTTTAAATCTTTTTTAAAAGAAGAAGGCTCGGATGTAATCCGATACAGTTTAAGACTAAACGAAGGGATTGACCATCATGCATAAGGTAGACGTCAAAGAAAAAGCCCGGGCCAGAGATGTCCGGATCTTGAAAAAGTGGAGTGAGGAGGACACATTCCGCCGCTCGATGGAGAACCGAGAGGGACGCCCGAACTATGTGTTCTATGAAGGGCCGCCGACCGCGAACGGGGTGCCGCATATCGGGCACGTGCTGGGCCGGGTCATCAAGGATTTTATCGGCCGCTACCAGACCATGAAGGGCTTCCGCGTCATCCGCAAAGCGGGCTGGGATACGCACGGCCTGCCGGTAGAGCTCGGGGTGCAGAAGAAGCTCGGCATCTCCGGCAAGCAGGATATCGAAGAATACGGTGTGGAGAAGTTCATCAAGGAATGTAAGGAAAGTGTCTTCGGCTATGAGAAGCAGTGGCGTGAATTCACAGAAGCGATCGGCTACTGGACAGATCTGGATCATCCGTATGTAACGCTGGACAATACGTATATCGAGAGCGTGTGGAACATCCTGGCTACGGTTCATGAGAAAGGCCTGATGTACCGGGGTCACCGCGTTAGCCCGTACTGCCCGAGCTGCCAGACGACCCTCAGCTCCCATGAAGTAGCCCAGGGGTATAAGACCGTTAAGGATCTGAGTGCCACCGCCAAGTTCAAGCTGGACGGCAGCGGCGACTATGTGCTGGCCTGGACGACTACGCCTTGGACGCTTCCGGCGCACATGGCGCTGGCGATGAATCCGGCTATGGAATATGTGCGTGCGCAGCAGGAAGACGGCGTGCATGTACTGGCTAAGAATCTGGTGGACGAAGTATTGAAGGGCGAGTACACCATCCTGTCTACACACACAGGCGCTGACTTTATCGGCCAGAGCTACACACCGCCGTTCGGTTATATCAAGGCAGAGAAGCATAATGTGATTGTCGGAGCCTCTTTTGTAACGGACTCCAGCGGTACCGGGATCGTACATATGGCTCCGGCTCACGGGGAAGACGACTATAAGAGCTGCCGCGAGAATGGGATCAGCTTCGTGAATGTAGTGGATGCTTCCGGGAAATACACGGATGTAGTGAGTGATTTTGCCGGACGGTTCGTGAAGGACTGTGACCTTGATATCGTGAAGGTGCTGTCTGAACGCGGACTGCTCTACCACAAAGAGAAATACGAGCACAGCTATCCGTTCTGCTGGCGCTGCGACACCCCGCTGCTCTATTACGCAACAGACAGCTGGTTCATCCAGACGACAGCAATCAAGGATCAGCTGATTGCCAACAATAACAGTGTGGACTGGTACCCGGACCATGTGCGCGAAGGCCGCTTCGGCAAGTTCCTGGAGGAGCTGGTGGACTGGAATATCAGCCGTAACCGCTACTGGGGTACACCGCTTAACGTATGGGTCTGCCAGGATACCGGCAAGGAATTCGCACCGCACAGCATCGCCGAGCTGAGAGCGATGGCCATCGGCGAGGTCGCTGAGGATATCGAGCTGCATAAGCCGTATGTGGATAATATCCAGCTGCGCAGCCCGTTCAGCGAAGGCGGCGTCATGGTCCGCACCCCGGAAGTGATCGACGTCTGGTTCGACAGCGGCTCGATGCCGTTCGCCCAGAGTCATTACCCGTTTGAGAATCAAGACCGGTTCGAGGACCAGTATCCGGCGGATATGATCTGCGAAGGGATCGACCAGACCCGCGGCTGGTTCTACAGCCTGCTGGCAGTATCGACACTATTCACAGGCAAAGCGCCCTACAAAGCGGTAATTGCCCACGGCCATATTTTCGATGAGAACGGCCAGAAGATGTCCAAATCCAAAGGCAATGTCATCGACCCTTGGGAGATCATGAACGAATACGGCACGGATGCCTTCCGCTGGGCCATTCTGTCTGACAGTGCGCCGTGGAACAACAAGCGGTTCTCGCGCGGTCTGGTCGGGGAGACGAAGTCCAAGGTAGTGGACACTCTGGTGAACACGCATGCCTTCCTAACGCTGTACGCCGGAATCGACGGCTATGATCCTGCGGATCACCCGTTCAAGGTGTCTGAGCATAAGCTCGACCGCTGGATTCTATCCCGCCTGAACAGCCTGATCGTGCTGGTGGATAAGGGGCTGGCTGTGAATGATTTCGTGAACACCTCCAAGGCCATTGAGAACTTCGTGGATGAGCTGAGCAACTGGTACATCCGCCGTTCCCGTGACCGGTTCTGGGGCAGCGGGCTGGGCGAAGAGAAGCTGGATGCTTACCGCACCTTAACGCATGTCCTGCTGACAACGGCCAAGCTGATGGCTCCATTCACCCCGATGCTGTCCGAGGATATCTTCACGAACCTGGGCGGCGGGGAGAGCGTGCATCTGGCAGACTATCCGGCAGCGGATGAGAACCTGATCGACCTTGCTCTGGAAAAAGATATGGAGTACGCCCGCGGCATCGTCGAGCTGGCCCGTAACGTCCGCAACGAGAGCGGCATCAAGACCCGCCAGCCGTTGTCCGAGCTGATTGCCTCCACTCCGGACGACTTCAACGTGGCGGATTATGAAGAGCTGATCAAAGAAGAGATCAACGTCAAGCATATTGTCATCGAGCACAGCGACAGCGGCTTCGTAGACTTCACCCTGAAGCTGAACCTGAAGGTGGCGGGCAAGAAATACGGCAAGAGCGTCGGCTTCCTGCAAGGCTTCCTCAAAGCGATGGACAGTGACGCTACCCGCAAAGCAGTGCAAGAAGGCGTTATCGCCATTGTGTCACCGGACGGAGAAGAGCTGCAGATTACGTCTGAGGAGCTGCTGGTTGAGAAGCAGGCCAAACCAGGCTTTGCCTCCGCTTCCGGCTATGGACTGACAGTGGCCTTGAACACGGAAATCACGCCGGAGCTGGTACAGGAAGGCTGGGTACGCGAAGTCGTACGTGCGGTGCAGGATTACCGCAAACGTCTGGATCTGCCGATCGACAAGCGGGTTGCGCTGACCCTGCATGTCGATGACGAGCTGAAGGCGGCGGTGACTGCATTCGAGCATGTGCTGCGTGAGAATGTACTGGTGACTACGGTTGATTTTGACGGAGAGTATACCTATGAGACCGTGGATGCCGGCGGCAAGAGTATCGGTATTCATATCGGCGCTTAACTCCGGAGCGGCCGCGCATTTCCTGCATTACTTGTCCATGTATGGCATATACTAGCCGCAAAGGAAAAGATTCCACGGGTTAGATGCAAATGACGAGCCCTGTGCTTGAAGAGAGAATTCTCTTTGACCGGGCTCGTTTGTTTTGCGGCTTACAGACAACAGGAGGTGCAGGGGCATGGGCGGATGGAACAACGGGAAGATTCCTGCGGAGCAGCCGAAGCAGCCGAACGGGCCGGGAAGAATTTCGATCAGAACCACGGACAGAGGGAATAACAGGGAGGAAGCACAGCATGAGCAGCAGCCCATGCATTCTGGAGCAGGCCAACCATCGGGCAAGACAGATCCGGGCGCAGAATATCCTGAGAAAAGTCAGCCAGCCGCTTCTTCCGATCCTAAGCCTACAGTGACTGTCACAGCAGCCGTCGATCCGGCCGATCTTCCCCCGGAAGAGAAGCTGAACGCCCTGTACCGGATGACCACGAGTCTGGCTCAACAGATGGAGAAGTCACGAATCTCGGAATATACCGAGCTGCTGCATTCCCCGTTCCGGCTGATCTGGCTGAACATTCTCTCCGGAACGGCCAGGGGGCTGGGGATTGCGCTCGGGTTCACTTTTTTTGCAGCGACGATTATTTATGTGCTTCAGGTGCTGGGTGCGCTGAATCTGCCGATCATCGGCGACTATATCGCGGACATTGTACGGATTGTCCAGCATCAGCTGGAGCTGAAGACGTTCTGAGCGGCGCTGAACCTGAAATAACCCCACAATGGTGGGGCCTTGCGATTGGTAGGAATTGGAACAGGGTTCCAAGACAAGCACAGGGATAGTTGTAGAATGTACACCTAAATGCAGCAAAATAGCCTGTTTTAAACGGATAACTGTAATCTGTACAACTAAATTTGCTTAAAGAGGCCCGAACTTAGAGTACAAGGCTTTTTAAATGTACGGAATGCAACTAAACGGGATATCGCGTATGAATCAGATGTTTTAGTTGTACAAAGTGCAATTAAGCCTCTCCAGCTCTCTCTTCGGATCGTTCCCAGCTTTGCTACTTCCGTTCTTTTCGAGTCGGGTCCAGCAGGTAGTCGCCTTCCTCGTCGTCCATGTAATGACGGTAGCTGTTGCCCTTGATAATCATCAGATGATTGCCCGAAATGTCGGTGGCGACGAAATTCTCCCAGGGCTCCACGAAGCCCTCGGTTTCGTCCGCTTCGATCTCCATATCATTGTAGGAGCCGATGTTGTTCCCTTCTGCCATGGCTGGCGAATCCGAGTTGCCCCAGCTCTCCACGATCTGCCAGGCATCCTCGCCATCGAAGCCGTTCTGGCCGTCCCGCTCATCCAGACTGGTGCGGCCAAACGGCGGAGACAGCAGCTCTTCCTCGGCCGGACGGGTGAATGGAGCACTCTGGCGGGGAGCATGCTCTTTCGTGTAGCGGGTGGAGGGAAGGGCGGCCAGGCGCTCGTAGGGAATCGGTTCGCCGCTGGCGATGCAGATGCCGTAGGTTCCTTCGTCCATCGCCCGCAGGGCGGATTCAATATCGTCCAGCTCATGCTCATCGCGCTCCAGCAGGGAGATATCCATGGAACGGTTATACAGCTCTGTGGCAGCATCGCCGGGATGGTTATCGATTTCGGACAGCTCGCCGGTGTTGTCCCGCATAGCCTCCTGCAGTCCATATTGTTCGCTGTTGCTCAACCTGTGCTTAATATCCTCCTGCTGCTGCAGGAGAGCAGTACGCAGCCCGGAGAGCTGCTGTGGTGTCAGATGGCTCATTGCTGTGAGCTCCTTTCGGTAGCTAATCGCTGAAACGGTACCGTCCTTTAAAAGGATGGCAAAGCCGGTTCCGCTTGTACGGATAGCTTGGCCTCCGGGGCCCTTTTTTAGCGATGGCAAATAGTGCCCTGCCTTAACCGACTTACCTGGTCATGCAATAGACGGGTTCTTGAGGCCTGTGCTACAATATACAAGTCTTTATACAGTATTCGTACCGCGAAGCCGCGGGAAAAATAAGAACGGAGTGACAACTTCTGTGGTGTACTTTCTGATTGCGCTAATTGTATTTCTGATTGACCAGGGTACCAAATATCTGATTGCCACCCGGCTGGAGCTCGCAGAGCAAATTCCGGTAATCAAGGATTTCTTCATTATTACGTCGCACCGCAATCGTGGAGCCGCCTTCGGAATTCTGGAGGGGCAGCAGTGGTTCTTCATTGTGATTACAGTAATCGTTGTATGCGGAATCGTCTGGTACCTGAACAAGGCCCGCAAGACCCGCAAGCTGCTGCCTACCGCGCTGGCACTTGTCCTTGGCGGAGCGATCGGCAACTTCCTGGACCGGATTCTTAACGGTGAGGTTGTGGATTTCCTCATGTTCAATTTCGGAAGCTATACGTTCCCGATCTTCAACGTGGCCGATTCCTGTATCGTGGTCGGGGTGGGTCTGATTATTCTGGACACGCTGCTGGAAGTGAAGGGCGAACAGGAAGTCACCGAGGTGAAGGAATCACAGGAAGTCAAAGAAGGGAATGAATGATTTGAACAAAGACGTCACAGAGCTGGCGGATTCAGGCGCCCTCGAGGAAGAAAGAGACGTCACCGAATGGATCGTTGCCGAGGGCAATGCGCGGGAGCGGATTGATAAATACGTTACAGAGGCCTTGGAAGACGAGATCTCGCGCTCCCAGGTTCAGCTATGGATCGGCAGCGGCCATGTTGTGGTGAACGGCTCGCCGGTCAAAGCGAACTACAAGCTGAATGAAGGCGATAAGGTAAACGTTACGGTGCCGGAACCCGAGGTTACAGACCTGATCGCACAGGATATCCCAATTGAAGTGGCTTATGAAGACAGTGATGTGATTGTGGTGAACAAGGCGCGCGGCATGGTCGTGCATCCGGCAGTAGGGCATCCCTCCGGCACTCTGGTCAATGCGCTGATGTATCACTGCAAGGATCTGTCGGGTATTAACGGCGAGATTCGTCCAGGCATTGTCCACCGGATCGACAAGGATACCTCTGGTCTGATTATGGCGGCCAAGAATGACGCCAGTCATGCTTCGCTGTCCGCCCAGCTTAAGGAGCACAGCGTGACCCGCCGCTATATCGCAGTGGTGCACGGCAATCTGTCTCATGACAAGGGAACCGTAGATGCTCCAATCGGCCGTGATCCGCATGACCGCAAGCTGTATACCGTAACCGAGAAGAACAGCAAGCGCTCCGTGACGCATTTTACCGTGTTGGAGCGGTTCGGTGACTGCACACTGCTGGAGCTTCAGCTTGAGACAGGACGCACGCACCAGATCCGTGTTCACATGAAATTCATCGGCCATCCGCTGGTGGGTGATCCGGTCTACGGGCGCAGCAAGGGAACTACTATGAACGGACAAGCCCTTCATGCAGCGGTACTCGGTTTTGTACATCCTTCTACAGGCGAGTACAAGGAGTTCAGCGCACCGATTCCGGCGGATATGGAAGAGCTTCTATTTACGCTGCGCAGCAGATAAGTACAAATCAATAGATTATAAATCCATGGTACACAGGCCGGATTTGCGTCATATTAAGAGCATAGCTTCACAATATAGGCCCAGGAGATGAATAGAAGATTATGAGCATTGAACAATATCAGGCGACATTCATTCAGACGAATTTTGCAGACCGCATCGGCGGCGAAGGATACGGCAAGGACACCTCCATCTACAAATTTGAGAAAATCAAACGCGCCAAAGCCTCGGCGAAGCAGGATTTTCCGAACATTGAACTGATCGACATGGGCGTCGGTGAGCCGGACGAAATGGCAGATGAAGGCATCGTGTCCAGACTTGCGCTGGAAGCGGCCAAGGAAGAGAACCGCGGCTACTCCGATAACGGTATTCCTGAATTCAAGGCAGCTGCGGCTGTCTATCTTAAGGAAGTTTTTCAGGTGGACGGAATTGACCCTGTAACAGAAATCGTGCATTCCATCGGCTCGAAGCCTGCACTGGCTATGCTGCCATCCGTATTCATTAATCCGGGCGACATCACGATCATGACCATTCCGGGTTATCCGGTGCTGGGCACCCATACCAAGTATTTGGGAGGACAAGTCTACTCTGTGGAGCTGAAGAAGGAGAACAACTTCCTGCCTGACCTGAACTCCATTCCTGAAGAGGTAGCCCGTAAGGCGAAGCTGCTCTACCTCAACTATCCTAACAACCCTACCGGTGCAAGTGCCACACCTGAATTCTTCAGCGAAGTAGTGGCCTGGGCCAAAAAATATGATGTAGTCGTCATCCATGACGCTCCTTATGCTGCACTAACGTATGACGGCGTGAAGCCGCTGAGCTTCCTGTCCGTGCCTGGTGCCAAGGATGTCGGCGTGGAGCTGCACTCCCTGTCCAAGTCCTACAACATGACCGGCTGGAGAATCGGCTTCGTGGCCGGCAACCCGCTGATCGTGAAGGCGTTCAGTGATGTGAAGGACAACAATGATTCCGGCCAGTTCATCGCGATTCAAAAAGCTGCCGCGTTCGGTCTCTCTCATCCTGAGATTACCGAAGCGATTGCTGCCAAATACTCCCGCCGCCACAACATGCTGGTGGATGCGCTGAACAGCCTGGGCTTCAAGGCCGAGAAGCCGAAGGGCTCCTTCTTCCTTTATGTAGCCGCACCTAAGGGCGTCAAGGGCGGACGCCGCTTCGAATCCGGCGAGGATTTCTCGCAGTTCCTGATCCGCGAGAAGCTCATCTCCACCGTGCCTTGGGATGATGCCGGCGCGTTCGTGCGTTTCTCCGTGACCTTCGTGGCCAAGGGTGAGGAAGAGGAGAAGCGTGTCATCTCCGAAATCCAAAGACGTCTGAGCGACGTTGAATTTGAATTTTAAGTTTTGGTTGGAATGGGAGCCGCTGCAGAGCAATCTGCGGCGGTTTTTATTTGTCGCCGTCTATTTACTATGGTGATCGCCCCGCCTGCCTGGCCACCCGCCCCAATTTGTTGCACAAATTGCAACCTCGCACAGCTCAGACCAAGCCCGGACACGCAAATCCTGCACTTTTTACAACATTCCATTCGGTGATGATGAATCTTTGGCATGAATCCTGCAAAAACTGCAACAATTGGCCCAGCAGCATCACAGGAGCGGGAGAATTCCTGCATAATGTGCAACATTAGAGCATCAGTAAAGCATCAGTGCAGCCTACCCTTTCCGGTAAGCAACCCGATGGAAAGCATTAATGTACCGAAACAGCGCTTCGCCGTCATCCGGCACATTCCCCGGTTCACCCAGCGGCAGCATCATGGCCTGATAAGGCTCCGGTACCATTCGATATTGATGCACATAAGAGGTCAGGACGAACCCGTTCCGCTCCCAGAAATGAATACGTTCCTTATGCGACGCCGTAGCCCCCGATTCTGCTTCGATGATGATTCCCCGGATGCCATGTTCCTGCACAGCCCAAGCTTTGATCTGCTCCAGCATCCAGGTCCCCGTTCCCTCTCCGCGCAATGCCTTATCCACCGCCAGGTAATCGATAATCAGGATCTTGTCCGCAGCTTGTCCCACAATACCCGTAACAGACATCGCGACAACCACCCCCTGATGCACCCCCGCATGTAAGTAACCAATCCCCCGGTTCAGCATACTGCGCAGTATCCCCTTAGTCTTAGCCCCGCTCGGAAAAGCCTCATGGTAGATCTGCTCTATCCGTCCCCACCACGCTTCATCCCATTCTTTTATAGTAACAAACTCCATGTTCATGATCTTATTCGCCTCCAGCTTGATTCCAGTTTTATCATAACAGAGCAGGGGCTGGAACGAAATCAGGGTAGATCGCCCGTGTAAAAAAATGGTATAATAGCAGAACTAATAATCAGACTCTTGGGCTATTGGATTTTGTATGACATTATATTTCCATTAGGAGAGAGAAGATGAATACAACACCCGCACAAGCTGAAACCCGTAAGAAAGCTGATATTGCTGAAGGCAGTACCGGCTATATTGATGAACAATTGCTGCCTCAGCAGGTGATCGAAGGCGGGGGGCCTTTTCGGCGAGTTGATCTATCCAGCCTTCCCGGAGCCGTGAAATATATAGGATACATGATTGTCTACGGTATCCCCGTGTTGTTACTAAGTTTGATTGTGGCGGTCACTTTTTTTAAATGAGCCGGCATATTCCCGCTGATGCGGTGGCTTGTGCCATTAGTGCAATTCCTGCATTCCGCAGTTGTGTAATCCGCACTATCAGCGCAGCACCATAGTGCCCCCACTGCCTGCCCCTCCCCCAAGGGGGATGGCAAGTCCTTGTCCCTTGCACCGTTTAGGTGGAAGCGGCGGAGGGGATTTTGGAACTGCAGGAGCGGAGCGTCCGCCTTTATGTTTGGATTTCTACCGCTGCTGCGGTAATAATCAGGAAATCCAAACATAACAGCGGCCGAAAGTCCAAAATCACCGCAGCCGCGCCCTTCACCTAAATGTCTGTGGTCCTCACTCAAATTTCTTTTCCCAATCTGTTACCGTCTTCCCCCCACACTCCGCGAATATAATTTGACATCCCCCCATCCATCTGTCATAATTCCCTATAGTTGAATAGCGCCTTTAATTCAGTCCCGTGAGGCTGGCAAGGTAACGTGAATCGAGGTTCGCGTCATGAAAGAAGGAATCCGTATGAGTACGGAGCGTCTTTTTATGCGCGCGGACACGCCATCTTTTTGAATCTGCGGATTTCACTCCTTGCCTGCTTTAGGCAAGGAGTTTTTTAGTTTATCCGGGGAACTTGAACAGGCGATCAAGCAGGGGGATGGCAAAGAGGATGGTTACTGAAAAAAATGTCATTATGGACGAAACGGCGATTCGCCGGGCACTGTCACGCATTGCACATGAGATTTTGGAGAAAAACAAGGGTATCGAGAATTGCCTGCTGGTCGGCATCCGGACCCGGGGGATCTACCTGGCTCAGCGGATCGCGGAGCGCATTAAGGAAATTGAGGGCGTGGACATCCCATACGGGGAGCTGGACATTACCCATTACCGCGATGACCGCGAAGGCGACGGAGACAACCGGGAAACGATGGACAAGACGGTTGTGAACAGCAACCTGATCCTGCCTCCGGGCACCAGCGGCACCCGGGACAAGAAAGTGATCCTGTTCGACGATGTATTGTACACCGGAAGAACGATCCGCGCGGCCATGGATGCGCTGATGGATTGCGGACGGCCCCGGATGATCCAGCTGGCTGTACTGGCTGACCGCGGTCACCGGGAACTGCCGATCCGCCCCGACTATATCGGCAAGAACGTACCTACCTCCAGGCATGAGCAGATTGAAGTGTCCCTGAGCGAATACGACGGCAAGGACGAGGTGTACATTATTTCAAACCGGGAGGAACGATAACAATGATGACGGCAACTAAGGTGAAGGAACGCAGTCTGCTGGGGATGAAGGAGCTGGCGGAGTCGGAGATTACCCAGCTGTTAGACAGAACAGCCTACTGGGATAATCAGAGCGAGAAGCTCACGCCGGTGCTGAGAGCCCATTTTGTTGCCAATATGTTCTTCGAGAATAGTACCAGAACCCGCTTTTCCTTCGAGATGGCCGAGAAACGCCTGGGTGTACAAGTACTGAACTTCACGGCTGCGGCCTCCAGTGTCGAGAAGGGCGAGTCCATCTATGATACAGTGCGCACACTGGAGTCAATGGGCATCGATGCCGGAGTGGTCCGGCTGAAGCCAGCCGGGGTACTGCAGCAGCTTGCCGAGAAGGTAGGCGTTCCGCTCATCAATGCCGGGGACGGCAACAACGAGCATCCGACGCAGGCGCTGCTGGACCTGTACACGATGCGCAAGCATTTTGGCGGATTGAAGGGCCTGAAGGTCTCAATAATCGGGGATATTATGCACAGCCGGGTAGCGCGGTCCAATCTCTGGGCACTCACCAAAATGGGGGCAAGCGTGCAGTTCTGCGCACCGGCAAATATGCAGGCTTCTGAGCTTGCGGCCTACGCTCCATATGTGTCTATGGAAGAAGCGTTGAAAGCGGATGTGGTCATGATGCTGAGGGTGCAGCTGGAGCGGCATGCTTCGGGCATTATTTTATCAGCCGAGCAGTACCGGGAGCACTTCGGGCTGACCGAGGAACGGGCATCGAGGCTAGACCCGGCAACGATCATCATGCACCCGGCGCCGGTCAACCGCAATGTGGAGATCGACGATGCGGTGGTGGAGAGCAGCCAGTCCCGGATTTTCCCGCAGATGGCGAACGGAGTCCCGGTACGGATGGCTGTCATGGAGCGGGCGCTGCAATAGCAGAAAAAAACCTCACATAAGAGCATTAATAAATATACACAAAGATGAATTTTTATTATATAATAACTACAGAGCTTACGGCTGCGGCCGGAAGGCACAAAGGAGAATCCTAACCGTGATCATCAAAAATGCCAGTGTACTGAACGAAGAAGGCGTGCTGGAGCGCAAGCATATTGTTGTGCAGGACGGAGTTATCTCGAAGATTCAGGATGCCGCCGAGGCGGTAGAGGAAGCCGGCGAGACCGTTGAAGCGGATGGTAAGCTGCTGATTCCGGGACTGATCGATATGCATGTGCACTTACGTGAACCGGGGTTCGAGCATAAGGAAACGATTGAGACCGGTGCACGTTCGGCAGCCAAAGGCGGATTCACAACGATTGCCTGCATGCCGAACACACGCCCGGTAACTGACAGTGCAGAGATCGTACAGCTCGTGAAGGACAAGGCACGTGAAGCGGGGCTTGTGAAGGTGCTGCCTTACGCGGCCATTACCAAGAATGAGCTGGGACGCGAGCTGACGGATTTTGCGACACTGAAGGAAGCGGGAGCGATCGGCTTCACCGATGACGGCGTAGGCGTGCAGAGCGCTCAGATGATGAAGGATGCGATGAAGCTGGCGAAGGGACTGGATATGCCGGTGATTGCCCACTGTGAGGATAACTCGCTGGTGGAAGGAGCGCCGGTAGCCGAAGGCACTTTTGCCGACAAGCATGGCCTGAAGGGAATTCCGAACGAGTCGGAAGCCATTCATGTAGGCCGTGACATTCTGCTGTCTGAAGCAACGGGTGTTCACTATCATGTGTGCCATGTTAGCACCGAGCAATCGGTCCGGCTGATCCGCCAGGCGAAGCAAATTGGCATTAAGGTGACCGCCGAGGTGTGCCCGCATCATCTGCTGCTCTCGGAGGAGGATATTCCGGGCATGGACGCCAATTGGAAAATGAACCCGCCGCTGCGCTCGCGCCGTGACGTCGAGGCCTGCATTGAAGGGCTGCTGGACGGCACGCTGGATATCATCGTGACCGACCATGCCCCGCACAGCGAGGAAGAGAAAGCCAAAGGCATGCAGCTTGCACCGTTTGGCATCGTCGGCTTTGAGACGGCCTTCCCGCTGCTGTATACCGCTTTTGTGGCCACAGGCAAATGGGATCTGTCCCTGCTGGTGCAGCGGATGACCGCTGATCCGGCCCGGGTGTTCAGACTGAATACAGGCAGCCTTAACGTTGGGGCGCCTGCCGATCTGACCCTGATTGACTTGAATGAAGAGAAGGAAGTAGACCCGGCCACGTTTGCGAGCAAGGGTCGCAATACACCTTTTACCGGATGGAAGCTTAAGGGCTGGCCGGTGAAGACTTGGGTAGACGGCAGAGCCGTATGGAGTGAGGCTTAACAGAAGTAAGCAGTAGCCCATGCAGCCCGGCTGCATGGCTGTGACATAAGAATCAGACTACAGAAACAAGAAGGAGTGGAAGGCATGCAGGCGAGATTGCTGCTTCAGGACGGAACACTGTTTACAGGCACCGCATTTGGCGCGGAAGGCGAGAAGACGGGCGAGGTTGTTTTTAACACAGGAATTACAGGCTATCAGGAGGTACTATCGGACCCTTCATACTGTGGGCAGATCGTCACCATGACGTATCCGCTGATCGGAAATTACGGTATTACCCGTGATGACTTCGAGTCCGTTCGCCCTTTTGTACACGGCTTTGTGGTGCGGCGTCACGAATCCGTACCCAGCAACTGGCGTGCTGAATACAGTGTAGACGATCTGCTGAAGGAATATGACATTCCCGGCATCAGCGAGATTGATACCCGTATGCTTACCCGCATTATCCGCCACTATGGCACCATGAAGGCAATCCTCACCACTTCGAACAAACGTGTGGAAGAATTGATGGAGATGATGGGTGACACGACCATTGAAGAGCTGCGCAATCAGGTTGCACGTACCTCAACTACAGCAGCCTACAGCAGCCCGGGCACCAAAGAACGCATCGTGCTGGTCGATTACGGCGCGAAGACCGGTATTCTGCGCGAGCTGAACAACCGCGGCTGTGATGTGGTTGTTGTCCCTCATGATGTCACCGCAGACGAGATCCGCCGCCTGAACCCTGACGGCATTCAGCTCTCGAATGGCCCTGGAGACCCGAAGGATGTGCCTTATGCGGTACAGACGATCTCCGAGCTGCTCGGCGAATACCCGATCTTCGGGATCTGCCTGGGACACCAGCTGTTCGCCCTGGCCTGCGGCGCCGATACCGAGAAGCTCAAGTTCGGCCATCGCGGCGGGAACCATCCGGTGAAAGAGCTGGAGAGCGGACGCTGCTTCATCACCTCACAGAACCATGGATACACTGTGAATGAGGAATCCATTGCCAGTACAGACCTGGAAGTTACCCATATCAATAACAATGACAAGACCGTTGAAGGACTGAAGCATACCCGCTACCCCGCTTTTTCGGTGCAGTACCATCCGGAAGCGGCGCCGGGACCGCTTGACAGCAGTTATCTGTTCGACCGCTTCCTGCAGCTGATCGCAGACCACAAGGCACAGCGGCCGGCCGGATCGCGTCAGGCGCAGCTTGCAGCGAATGCCAGAATCACGGCACCGAAATCATCCGCACCCCAGCTTGAAGCCGTGAAAGGAGCTCTATAACATGCCTAAGAACAACAAACTCAAAAAAATTCTGGTTATCGGCTCCGGCCCGATCGTTATTGGTCAAGCTGCCGAATTCGACTATGCAGGCACTCAGGCCTGCCAGGCTCTTAAAGAAGAGGGCGTCGAGGTCGTGCTGATCAACAGCAACCCGGCGACGATTATGACCGATACCAATATGGCTGACAAAGTATACATCGAGCCGATTACGCTGGAATTCGTTACTGGCATTATCCGTCAGGAACGCCCGGACGGACTGCTGCCGACACTCGGCGGACAGACCGGCCTGAACATGGCTGTAGAGCTGGCCCGTGCCGGAGTCCTAGAGCAAGAGAAAGTGAAGCTGCTGGGTACACAGCTTGAATCCATCGAGAAAGCGGAGGACCGCGATTTGTTCCGCGAGTTGATGCGCGAGCTGGATCAGCCGGTGCCGGAAAGTGCGATTATTACCAGTGTGGAAGAAGCTCTGGGCTTCGCCGCAGGAATCGGCTATCCGCTGATCGTTCGTCCTGCCTACACGCTGGGCGGAACAGGGGGCGGAATCTGCGACAACGAAGAAGAGCTGCGTGAGACCGTCAAGGCCGGTATCCGTTACAGCCCGATCGGCCAGTGTCTGGTCGAGAAGAGCATCGCCGGCATGAAGGAAGTCGAATATGAGGTTATGCGTGATGCGAACGACAACTGTATCGTGGTCTGCAACATGGAGAACTTTGATCCGGTGGGCGTACATACGGGTGACAGTATCGTAGTGGCCCCGAGCCAGACGCTGTCTGACCGTGAATATCAGATGCTTCGCAGCGCTTCCTTGAAGATTATCCGCGCGCTGAATATTGAAGGCGGCTGTAACGTCCAGTTCGCCCTGGACCCGCAGAGCTACCAGTATTATGTGATCGAAGTGAATCCGCGTGTCAGCCGCTCCTCGGCGCTGGCGTCGAAGGCGACCGGCTATCCGATTGCCAAGATGGCCGCGAAGATCGCCCTCGGCTACACGCTGGATGAAATCGTCAATCCGGTGACCGGACAGACCTACGCCTGCTTCGAGCCTACACTGGACTATATCGTCAGCAAAATCCCGCGCTGGCCGTTCGACAAGTTCATCTCGGCGAACCGCAAGCTGGGTACACAGATGAAGGCGACCGGTGAAGTGATGGCGATCGGCCGTACCTTTGAAGAGTCGATTCACAAGGCCATCCGCTCGCTGGAGATCGGTGTCCACCGTTTCCGCTTGCCGGGAGCGGAGCTGCTTGAAGAGAGTGTGCTGCGCTATAGACTTGCCAAGCCGGATGATGAGCGCCTGTTCCTGATCGCGGAAGCCTTCCGCCGCGGCTATGAGCTGCAGGAGATTCAGGATATTACGAATGTGGACTGGTGGTTCCTCTCCAAGATCGAAGGGCTCGTGAGCTTCGAGGACGAGATCCGTGCCGAAGAGACACTGTCTGCTGACATACTGTATCAGGCCAAACGTAAGGGCTTCACAGACCGCGCGATTGCCGAGATCCGTGCCGAAGGCCGTCCAGGCGGGGCATTCACCAAGGAGGCGGAAGTGCGTGTACTGCGTCTGCAGCAAGGGCTGGTTCCGGTCTTCAAAATGGTCGATACCTGCGCTGCAGAATTTGAGGCTTCAACGCCATACTATTACTCCACCTATGAGACCGAGAATGAGGTCATTCATTCCGATAAGCAGAAGGTCATTGTACTCGGCTCCGGTCCGATCCGTATCGGCCAAGGAATTGAGTTCGACTACTCTACGGTACATGCGGTATGGGCCATACAGAAGGCTGGCTACGAAGCTGTAATTATCAATAACAATCCAGAGACCGTATCGACGGATTTCAATACCTCGGACCGTCTGTACTTTGAGCCGCTGTTCTTCGAGGATGTCATGAACGTGATTGCCCAGGAGAATCCGATCGGAGTCATCGTACAGTTCGGTGGACAGACCGCGATTAACCTGGCTGCACCGCTTGCTGCTGCGGGCGTGAACATTCTGGGTACCAGCCTTGAGAGCATCGACGAAGCTGAGAACCGCAAGAAGTTTGAAGCGCTGCTGGCCCGTCTGGATATCGCACAACCTAAAGGCAAGACCGTAATCAATATTGATGAGGCTGTCGAAACGGCGCAGGCGCTGGGCTATCCGGTGCTGGTTCGACCATCGTATGTCCTGGGCGGACGCGCCATGGAGATTGTCTACAACGACACAGAGCTGCTGAGCTACATGGTTGAAGCGGTAAAAGTGAATCCGGAGCATCCGGTGCTGATCGACCGTTACATGCTTGGCAAGGAAGTGGAAGTGGACGCTATCTGCGACGGAGAGACGGTTGTCATTCCGGGCATCATGGAGCATGTGGAACGCGCAGGGGTTCACTCCGGCGACTCCATCGCTGTCTACCCGCCGCAATATCTGGATGAAGGTCTGAAGCAGAAGATTGCCGAGATCACCATCAAGATTGCCAAAGAGCTCAAGACCATCGGGCTGGTGAACATCCAGTTCGTCATTTATCAGAACGAGGTCTATGTCATTGAAGTGAATCCGCGCTCCTCGCGTACGGTTCCGTTCCTGAGCAAGGTGACCGGTATTCCGATGGCGAACCTGGCGACCAAGATCATTCTCGGCGGCAAGCTGAAGGAAGACGGGTACACTGAAGGCCTGTGGCCGGAGAGCGATTATGTGTCGGTCAAAGTGCCGGTGTTCTCTTTTGCCAAGCTGCGCAGAGTCGAGCCTACGCTCGGACCGGAGATGAAATCCACCGGTGAGGTCATGGGCCGCGATAAGCTGTATGCCAAGGCGCTCTACAAGGGGCTAATCGGCGCAGGCATGAAGATCCCGGCTACCGGGGCAATCATTGTAACTGTAGCCGACAAAGACAAGGCTGAAGCAGTTGAGCTGATGAAGGGCTTCCATGCCATGGGCTACAAAATCATCGCCACCGGCGGTACGGCAGCTGCGCTGGAGCAGGCCGGGCTGAACGTGATGAACGTTAACAAGCTGGATGAAGGCGAGCCGACCATCCTGGATCTGATCCGCGGCGGTCAAGCGAACTTCGTCTTCAATACACTGACCAAGGGCAAAACGCCTGAGCGTGACGGATTCCGCATCCGCCGTGAAGCGGTAGAGAATGGCGTCGTATGTATGACCTCGCTCGATACGGTAACGGCGCTGCTGAGAATGCTGCAGACGATTAACTTCTCGTCCCAGTCGATGCCTGCTTTTGTCGGACAATAAGATAGAGGGTGAGGCAGCTGTAAGAGGCTGCTACAGGAACGGTTTGCGTTAGCGCAGACCGTTCACCTATGCCCGGGACCTGGAAATGTTGCCAGATAACAATGAGAGAGGGTTGACTTTGTGGAGCAGACTTCAGCAGCACAGCAGCATGAACATGAGAACATCGGACAGGTAGAGAAGCGTAATGAAATGGCCGGACGCCTGATGGTCGCCTTGGATTATCCGAATGCAGACCAGGCGCGGGCGCTGATCGAACAGCTCGAAGGCATTCCCTGTTATATAAAGGTGGGAATGCAGCTGTTCTATGCAGCCGGACCTGATTTCATCCGGGAACTGAAGGAGCGCGGATATTCGGTATTCCTCGATGTTAAAATGCACGATATCCCCAACACCGTAAAGGGCGGGGCAGAGAGCTTGACTCTGCTTGGCGTTGATATGTTCAACGTACATGCCGCCGGAGGAGCTGCCATGATGGCTGCTGCCGTGGAAGGAGCGGCTCAGGCGGTCAGCCTGAAGCCCTCGTTGCACATGCCGCTGATCATTGCAGTAACCCAGCTTACCAGCACCAGCCAGGAAGTGATGAACCGCGAAATCGGCATAGCTGGAACAGTGACCGATGCAGTGGTGCGTTACGCCAAGCTTGCCGCGGAAGCAGGCCTGCATGGAGTCGTAGCATCCCCGCAGGAATCCGTGGTGATTGCTGAAGCGTGCGGACCAGAGTTCCGCACCGTGACCCCGGGTATCCGGCCTGCCGGTGCCTCGCTGGACGACCAGTCCCGGGTTATGACACCCGGACAGGCTATCCGCCAAGGCAGCCACTACCTGGTAGTAGGCCGGCCAATTACAGCAGCGGCAAATCCGCGTACGGCAGCACTGACTATTATCGAGGAGATGAGCCAAGCATGAGCATATTAGAGAATCGAAGTGAACAGGTCGCAAGTCATTTGCTGGAGATCGGAGCGGTAGCCCTGCGCCCGCAGGAGCCGTTCACCTGGACCTCCGGCATCAAATCGCCGATCTACTGCGACAACCGTCTGACCATGGCCTTCCCGGCTGTCCGCAACTACATTGCGGAGGCCTTCGCAGAGCTGATCAGAACCAGCTACCCGGACGCTGAGGTGATTGCCGGGACAGCAACCGCCGGTATCCCGCACGCGGCCTGGGTGGCCGATAAACTCGGTCTGCCGATGGCTTACATCCGGGACAAGGCCAAAGGCCACGGCAAGCAGAACCAGGTCGAAGGACTGATCACACCCGGCCAGAAGGTGGTCGTGATCGAGGACCTGATCTCCACCGGCGGCAGCTCCATCAAGGCCGCGCAAGCCGTACAAGAAGCAGGCGGCCTCCCGCTGGCCGTGCTGGCCATCTTCAGCTACGAGCTGGACCGCGCCGTAGAAGCCTTCGCCGCTGCGGAGCTTCCGCTCCAGAGCTTGTCTAACTACAGCACGCTCATTGACGTAGCACTGGCTCAAGGCAAGATTGCTGAGAGCGATGTAGCGCTGCTGCAATCCTGGCGCAAGGACCCTGCCGCCTTCGGCGTGTAGGGGCTAGGAGAAGACGCAGGAAATAAGTAGAGGGTACGTAAAGAGTACGTAGAGCGTAAACATAAAGCGTAAACGTAGAGCGTATAGAATGCATAGAAGAAGCTTTGTCCCCTTTGCCGGGGGATGGGGCTTCTTTTTTAATGCTTTAATTAGTTTTTGGGCTCTTAGGGAAAAGAAGTGGAAAAACAGCATCTATTCACTGGCCCAGCACACTTATAGAGGCTTTAGTTGGAAAAAATACACTTGTTGAAACCTGAAATGGACAATAACGCAGATACTGCCAGAACTAAATGTCCTTAATCCACTTATTTCCTTTGAAGAGGCGATTTCCGCCCAAGCAAATGTATAAAATCCAACTATTTCCCCTCAACGGCTCATTACAATTAGCTGCATACGGGCAGAAATTGCCATCCGCTCCGCTGAGCAATCCTCTAATTTTCTTGCAAAACTGGGCATGATAAATAGCACCGGGACATATATTATTGCGATGAAGGAGAAGAGGGTATCATGAATTGGATCTATTTTGCCAAGTTGTTCAGGACCAGATTTCAAGCGGGCTGCCTTGCCAAAAGACTGGAGCAGGACGGCTGGATCTATGGGTATCATGATCCGCGTTTTGTCGAAATATACCGTTCGCGCAAGGGCCGTTATGGAGTTCGTTTTCTGCCTTAGCCAGAAAAACCAAAATCATCCTTGACTTTATCCATGGCTATATTGTATATTATCTATTGTCGCTGTTTAAATAATTATTAACTGACGCGGGGTGGAGCAGCCCGGTAGCTCGTCGGGCTCATAACCCGAAGGCCGCAGGTTCAAATCCTGCCCCCGCAATTACCTTATTACACCGGACAGCACTTGTATAATACGGATATCCTAGTCCGGGCCCTTAGCTCAGTTGGTTAGAGCGGTCGGCTCATAACCGATTGGTCACAGGTTCGAGTCCTGTAGGGCCCACTTCACTTAACCCCCTTGCCTAGCAAGGGGGTTTTTAATATGCACCGGCTGCTGTATTCCATGTTGAGCCTGTACAAATAATAAATCCGTCTGGCATTAAGCCCGGCGAGTTTTATTTTATAGCTTTTTCAAATACTTAATAAATATGTTCTGATTTCTTAGGGTTTAATTTTATAACTTGTTACTTCCATTCTTTTGTTCTTTAGCTTTCTCACTGAAATGTAAGCTAATAATAGCAATTACCAATAAAGCAACACCTACTATATTAGAGAATACAGGCTCATTGTTTGAAAATGATCTTATTAACAACCGAATATTTATAGCAAGCGCCCCGAACCAACATATGTAAACAAACGATTTAGTAGTATTTTTCATTATTTTACCTTTCCCATACATTATTTTATAGTTATCCACGGAACCGTTGAAAATATTGCTATTCCTTAACAGGGCGAAAAGCTTTAAATGAAAATAAAAACAGGAGTGGTTGGCAGGGAAGCGCCAGAAGCTCCTGTTTTATTGTTAACTTACACCCCTAACCAAACATCGAAGGTAAGAAGAACAAGAAAAAGATTATAAGTACAATAACGCTGCTTATTCTGCTCATCATGAGATAAGCCTCACTTGGTTCGGAATCGCCCTTTACCATCCAACCATAACGCATATACCAGCCCATGGCCGGGAAGAAGATATTCAGGATTGCAATCAGTACAAATAGAATAGCAAAGACAACCATTTTTACCAACTCCTTTATCAGTTTTACGTGAATTGTGCATCTGAAGTTGCACATCTTTTATAACGTCAGCTTAATTGATGTAGCATGAGTTTGAAGGAGAATAACCAAAAAACAGACCCGAATTAGAAATTCGGATCTGACAGGGAAGTATCAGTTGTCCAATCCTAAAATACGAAAAATAATAAAATTTGGTGTGGGACTTTGTGATGTATTCAAGGGCGTAACTACTATGGCTAACGCCCGTTTTTTTGGAATTAGGTGGCTGACTAGTAAAAACTAGTTGTTCGTCCATTTCTAAATCGGATGGGATGCGTACACTACACTATCTTATTAGGGAGGTGTCCGTATTGAGTTGTCCAGACGATAAAAAATGTCATCCTAAAAAAATCGTCACCCTTGTTCCTTCAAAAAGAAAAAGAAAAGAACATCGGAAAGTTGTTAAAAAAGTGATTAAAAAGGTGGTTAAAGTAACCTGTCCACCGCCTGAAGTCAATGTCACTACTCCTACCGTCATTGGTCCCACAGGGCCCCAAGGAGCACAGGGCTCCCCAGGCATACCGGGAATCCCGGGGGCAAGAGGCCCCCAGGGAACAGCAGGTCCTCAGGGACCTGCCGGTGGCCCTCCAGGGCCCCAAGGCCCCCAAGGTGTGCCCGGGCCATCCGGAGCGATAGGCCCCCAGGGAGCAGCGGGGCCCGTTGGCCCGCAAGGGGCGCAGGGAGTTCCGGGAGCGCAGGGCCTCATAGGTCCCCAGGGCCCGCAGGGTGAACCTGGTCCGGCGGGAGCGATTGGGCCGCAAGGCATTGCCGGAGCTACTGGGCCGGCCGGAGCGGCAGGAGCTGCAGGGCCGGCGGGAGCCACAGGAGCCACTGGGCCAGCCGGAGCCGCAGGAGCCGCAGGAGCTGCAGGAGCGACCGGGGCAACAGGAGCAACCGGGGCAACAGGGGCAACAGGGGCAACAGGAACGGCGGGAGGGGTATTAGGATTTGCTGATTTCTTTGCTCTGATGCCTCCTGATAATGCGGCAACGGTAGCGCCGGGCACAGATGTAAGCTTTCCTCAAGATGGCCCTACCAGCGGGACAACGATTACCCGGATCGGGCCGAGTTCTTTTAATTTAGCGGCCATTGGGACGTATCAAGTGCTGTTTCAGGTTAGCGTGACCGAAGCCGGACAACTAATCTTGACTTTAAATGGTGCAGATCTCGCTTATACCGTAGTTGGGCGGGCAACAGGTACCTCACAAATCGTAGAAATGGCGATCGTGCAAACAACGGTCATTAACAGTATTCTAACCGTTCGCAATCCTGCCGGAAATGCCGCTGCACTTACGATTACTCCTCTTGCGGGAGGAACAAGACCCGTTTCAGCACATCTTGTTATTACACAATTAGCATAGCGGCTATTTTACGAATAGAGCATAATGAAATTTTGCCACCAGTAGCTTGGTGGCTTTTTTGTGATCACAATAAACCACATGACATTTATGTCACACCAACTCCCATATTGTTAGCTCATTCGATGGGGAATTCCATCTTAGCCTCTTATACTGGAAATATATTGATTCACTTCCGAAAGGGGCTATTCACCAGTGACTGAAGCTATCAAAGCAATTATATTAGGGATTATTGAGGGGTTGACTGAATTTTTGCCGGTCTCGTCTACCGGGCACCTTATCCTGGCAGGGGATCTGCTGAAGTTCGAGGGGGAGGCTGCGGTTACCTTCAAAATCGTGATCCAGCTAGGTGCGGTAATGGCCGTGTTGCTGCTGTATTGGAAGAAGTATGTGAACATCGGGATCAATATGCTGAAGCTGGATTTCTCCAAGAGCAAGGGACTGAACGCCATCCACATGCTCCTGGCTATGGTTCCGGCACTAGTGGTGTATCTGCTCTTCAAAGACACGATCAAGAGCCAGTTATTCGGCCCCAAGCCGGTCCTCATTGGTCTGATTGCCGGTGGTCTCTTGATGATCTTCGCTGCACGCAGCAGGAGATCCGTAACGTCAGAGACGGTAGACGGGATAAACTACAAGCAAGCCTTCGGCATCGGGCTGTTCCAGTGTCTGGCGCTGTGGCCCGGGTTCTCCAGATCCGGTTCGACGATCTCAGGCGGTCTGCTGCTGGGAACCAGCCAGAAAGCCGCTGCGGACTTCACCTTCCTGATCTCCGTGCCGGTGATGTTCGGAGCAAGCCTCCTGGACCTGTATGACAGCAGGGATCTACTCAGTACAGATACGCTGACCCTGATGCTGATCGGATTCGTGACGTCCTTCCTCGTAGCCATGATTGCTGTAGTCACGTTCATCAAGCTGATCAAGCGGCTCCGCCTGGAGTGGTTCGCGCTGTACCGGTTCGTGTTAGCGGGGCTGTTCTATGTAATTGTTATACTGTAAAATCCTGCTCTCAGCCGTATTCCTTAGGCTCCTGCAGCAGGATGGAGAAGGTCTGGGTAACGTGGTCCACTTCAATCGTCTCGATACCCACAAAATCCGGAATTTCAGGATGAACGGCATCCACGCTATATTCAGGATGAGTCAGCAATAATTGAATGACTTTCAAGGCTTCCACGTTGATCTTGATCCCCTTTACAGTAGAATCTAACCCTGTTATAGAGGGGAATCTCCGCCCTCCGGGTCTATAGCGTATTATCCCCGCAGCGCTTAGCGAATATGTCTGTGGATGATATTTCTGTCTTCGTTACGTTCCATAACAGCCATTAATTGCCCCTGGAAAATCCGTCTCTGGATCTGGTCGATCCGCTGCAGCGCGAGGGGAACGGGAACCTGGAACGCTACAGCCAGCTCGGCAACGGCATCCTCACGAAGCTCGGGCAGCGTATTCGCGGAAATCATACTATAGGGCATGGAGGCATACAGAATGAACCGGTCGGATTCATCTCTCTGCGCCTGCGTGAACACTCCGGGCATAAGCGTAGACTTGCCGGCATGCCGCAGCAGATGACAGAGCTCGTGGAGGAATTCCAGCCGCTGCAGCTCGGGAGGGAGGCGGTTGTCGATGAACATACTGTACATTCCGGCCGCAGCCTCAATCGCCTTGCTTCTGACATCCAGATAGTGTACCCAGATATTGAGCTGCTTCGCTATGTAATCAATGGAGATATCGGCCGGCTTGCGGACGCCAATGCGCTGGTATAGATCCTCTGTCCATTTCTCCAAAGCGGTCATCTGATAATAGCCTTGCATAATCAATCACCCCATATATAAGATCGTATGTTCGTGTTATTGGCCAAAAGAAAAGCCCTTAAGGGCTAAGCAGCAGTTCAGCACGTACTCTTCAACGGCTGAAATATGGAACGGGTGTTCCTATGTATGTAAGCATAAAGGAATTACGCCCGAATATCAAGTGTTTTTCCCAAGGTGGGGTGCGTGGCCTGACTCAGCATCTGAACCATATCCTGGGCGCTGCTCTGCGCCTGCTCCTTGGCAAGGCTCATCACCTGCAGCCCTGCGGCCTGCTGTAAGGATGACTGGCTCATCACTACGGATAATGCAGCAATATCCATCCGGCATTCCTCCCTTCATTTGTTGTTAAGCTATTGCTTCATACTCTATATCGACTACTGGACGCCTGTCCGTTAGGTAAAAGGCATTTCTTTGCCAATTGGCCCATGCAACGGGGCGGAATTCCACATATTCTGTGCTGTATTCAATATTCAAGAGGAGGAATTAATTATGGGAGCAGAGTATGGTTGCGGTTGTGGAAATAACGTAGGTGGAGTGAATCAGGGACCTCCAATCGTTCCGGTAGTAAGCCCTTGGACTTCGACAGGTGCCATTCTGGTTCTGTTCATTCTGCTGGTTATCATCACTAAAGCCTGTTTGTTCTAGAACCGCCTATAGCCAGTGTAGCCCTGTCCGGCCTGTGCCGGATAGGGCTATTTCTTTTTCTTCTTATGAGCACGGACCGTTGGCCCGATCTGGCGTTTGATTCTGCCTGTAGCTGCATCGGTTTCAATAATATAGAGCTCCTTGACTGTTCCTGCAAGCGCGAACCATTCCTGTAAGGCTTCAGCTTCGGACATAGGGCCGTACAGCCGTTTGCCCCGATAACAGATATAGAACACTTCCGGCTCTCCATCTAAGTTATATTATCCCATTTCATTCTACGCTTTATCGCAGTGAAATTGAACAACATCCCCCACAGGCCGGCCTATTTGAAAATAAACTCCACACGCGTACCGTCTGCGAACGCCTCCAGCTGATTGCCGACCCAGCTTCCCGCTCCGCGGTTATCACTGGGTGTTATGTACTCAATATGCGCCCCGGCTCCGCCTTCATCACACATGGCCATCGGCCATTCATCCCGGTCATAGCCTTTCTTCGTGGGGACTCCCTTCAGAGACGCCTTGCGGTTCTCCTCCGCCTCCTTGCGGTTGATCGTGCAGATGGCCGACTCTCCCTTACGGATGGCCTTCTGGATGTGCCTCGCGGTCTCCGGGTAGCGGTCTGCCGGGAACTTCAGCTTCACGACCTCCGAAGGATTCGCAGAAGGGGTCTGCGGCAGCCATTGCCCGTTCTCCTCCAGCAGGTAGGCGGCAAGACTGAGCAGGGCGATAATGATGAGACTGATGATGGACTTTTTGGCTTTCATATCTGCTCCTTTGTAAGTGGGTATGGGTATAATGCCTATGCCCTGAATAGTATAGCGTAAGAATACCGGATTGCGACAGTCCGAATTCTGTGCATTTGCCGTGCTGAAGTTCCACAATTCGTCATAATATGTACAAACACAAGGAAAAGGATGGTGGAAAATGTGGAACAGCGCAACCTCAGGGACCTGCTGGATTCAGCCTCGCGGCTGATAGGTGATGTGCAGTGGCAAGCGGCTTTTCGCAAAATACAGATGTCTCCCGCTGACGCGGAGCTGGGGGCGCCTGCACGGAAGCTGCTGGAGACGCTGTACTGGCTGCAGGGCCAGGGAATGATCAGCGGTCAGCATGATTACCTGGAGAGCCCGGATGATATCAACAACAAGCTTAAGAATACGGCTGGCAGCTATGCCGGACTGCACGGCTATGAGATGGGGCCGATCAGCAACCAGACGGAGAAGCTCATCAGCAGCCAGCGGCAGGGCGTAACCGACAGTGCGATCCGCTGGCACAAGGCCGGGGGGATCGTAGCGATGACCTATCATGCCAACCTGCCGGGCAGCGCTCCAGCTTGGACGAATGTCTCCATGAGCCTCAGCGAAGCTAATTTCAGCAAGTACATCACACCGGGAACGCCAGAGTATACGGCAATGATTGCTGAGCTGGATAAGGTAGCTGTTTTCCTGAAAAAGCTCAATGACGCCGGTGTTCCCGTACTCTGGAGACCCTACCACGAGATGAACGGCGGCTGGTTCTGGTGGGGGCAGAAATCCTCCTTCGTCACCCTCTGGGAGATCATGTTCCAGCGGTACACCGTCTATCATAAGCTGCACAATCTGCTGTGGGTATGGAGTCCGAATGCCAAGAACAAGAATAGTGAGGAGCCGGCGAAGTATTATCCGGGCAGCGGCAGAGTGGATGTGCTGGCAGCAGATATTTTCGAGGGGGATTACAAGGTAAGCCATCATGATACGCTGTGGGACCTGGGGCGCGGCAAGCTGATCGCCATCGGCGAGAACGGGGAGCTTCCTCCGCCAGCTGTGCTGGCAGGCACGCAGAACAAATGGAGCTACCAGATGACCTGGGGCAAGATGCTGTACGAGCGCAATAAGGATGCAGTAATTCAAGCTTTTATGAAGAATAGTGCCGTGTTCTCCAGAGATGATTATTCGGCCAAGGCTGCGGCGTATGCTTCTTCAGGAGGGGTACTCCCCAAGCCGGGCCTCTATGGGCAGTATTATAACAATATTACACTTATCGGCACGCCTGCCCTCACCCGGACAGATGCCAATATTAACTTCGTCTGGAGGCAGGCGGCGCCTGATCCGGCCGTTCACGCAGATCTGTTCTCCGTACGCTGGAGCGGTCGAATAAGCGCTGCCTACAGTGAGACCTATACGATCTACTCGTATTCAGATGACGGAATCCGGATATGGATCGACGGGAAGCTGATTATTGACAGCTGGATTAAGCAGAGCGGGCAGGAGCGGCAAGGCACAGTGAGTCTGATTGCAGGGAAGCTGCATGAGCTGAAGGTGGAGTACTATGAGAACCAGGGGGATGCGCGGGCGGTACTGATGTGGGAGAGCCCCAGCCAGGCCAAAGGCGTAATTCCGGCAGGAGCCCTCTACCTTCCATAACCAAGTGTAACGAAGCGTCAGATATGCTCGCGGTAGCTGATGTTGTTGGCGATTTTCTCGTCACGGACGGCTTGGCGCAGGATATCCTTGACAGCTTGAACCTTACGGATTCTATAGAAGGGGAGCTGTGGAGATGAAGCATCATCCGACAAAATGATCAGCGTCCCGATGCCCAGCATACGCTGCATAACCGACTGAGTGACAGAGAAATCATTGACCCGCAACAGCTCGATTTCTTCGACATCCTTGCCGATCAGTCCGCTCTTCACCATAATCCGCTGGGACGTAATCGTATACTTGGTGGTATTCAGTCCGATCAGCCCCTTGAGACGGTCGGAGATGCCGGCAGGCTTGCCCTGCCATAATTCTTTTTCGGGACCGGAGCTATGGCCAGCCGCCGGACGGCGTGCTGCTGCCGGAGAACCGGCCTCTTCTGTACCTGCCCCGCATTCCCCGCAGAATTTGGCACCTTCCTTGTATTCCGCACCACATGCTGTGCAATAAGCCATGATAATCTTCCTCTCCTTGAACAGATGAATTCATTATAGTATAACAGGAATTGCCAGTCATCAACGGGTTATGGCCCGCCGTTTCTCCCTATGAATACGCTTAACTGCTGACATATGTTTCATTGCGCCGAATTTTACATTAATTTCATTTGCACTTAACAAAAATCGATATTATTCTGTTAAGTGGAGGGATATTAACTATGAGACAAGCTTTACTTGCAGGACTGCTAGTGGCCGTCATGATACTCAGTGCCTGCGGCAATAACAGTGCTGAACCGGCGTCCCCGGAAGAGGTACAGGAGACGGTACAGAACTTTTACAATGAAATGTCGAAATTCGACGAAATGGGCAAATCCTCGCTAGAGAACTTCAACACCACGCTAACCTCTTATTCCACCGGACAAGCGACAGACAAAGAATTCGAGAAGGCTGTGGACAGCTTCCAGGATACCGCATCTCAGCTTGCAGATCATGTGAACGATATCAAGATTGCGGGTGGCCTGCCGGATACGATCGAGAAGCTGCTTAGAGATTCGGTGATCGCTTTCCAGAGTGCCTATCAGATCAAGGAGAAGGCTTCCAAGGGCGCAGTATCGCCTGATGTGACCGCTGAGGAATTCAACACGATGAATGAGCAGGCGGACATAGCGATGCTCTACGGCATCTCCAAGCTGAATGAAGCCAGAGAAGCCGCCGGACTGATTGAACCGGAGCAAGCCGTACCGGGAACCGTATCAGATGCAGGCACAGATGCCAAGCAGGAACCGGGTGCTGGAAGCGCAGGGACTTCGTCAGTGAAATAAGCAGAGACAAGACTTCTTATACGCCAAAGGATTCAGATGAAGACGCTGTACAGCATTACTGTAGGCGTCTTTTTGCTGCCGATTGAATTATTGGTCCAATCTTTTTGAGAAGTACTTTGGGGCCTCCCTGAAACCTTGTCTTTCATAAAATGTATGAGCCGCTATTCTTCTGGCATGGCAATGAACCTGGATACTGGCACATCCTCTTCGGGTGGCGGAAGCTGAAGCGGATTCCACTAATTCCTGTCCAATTCCCTTACTTCTAGCTGAGGAGTCCACAACCAGATAACTAATGGAGGCGATATCTCCTCTCAGGCCCAGTTGCGGGATATAATGCAGGGAAAGACAGGCGATAACACCTCCTTCCGCTTCATAGACCATTAACTCCTCATTGGGGTCAGCAAGAAGTCTTTCTATATTCTCTTTCATATAAAGCTCGGTATCCGGATAACCTAACTGCGTCAATAGTCTGGAAATACCCTCTCGATCCTCCACATTTGCTGCTCTAATCATAAATATCATCTCCGTCCTTTCTACCCCTTTCCCCTAATGATGGCATCAGATTAGCGAAATTACTAGAACCACAGTATGGCTGTTTCAATGCAGGTGTGGTGCTAGTTCAACCCATTAATTTCTGCTTGCCTAACAAGCTGGATCGCGGATATAATACAAACATACGTTCGGTTCATGAGCGGAAAGATGATGTAGTCCGGGTTATAAACATCAGAGTGGGGGAATAGCAATGGGCAAGAAGCTTGAAGCGGGCGGTCTGCGGGAGAGCAGCCGAATCATGTTGACGGAGCATAAGGGCGGGATCAGGAGGGACGAACGGGAGACCTGGCATAGCCTGAGGCCGGTTCTGGATGAGCAGAAGCTGGAAGAGATTGAGCATACGCTGGCCTTATCGCTGCGGAGTCATGTGCGGGTAACGCTGGTGCTGTATGATCCTCAGGAGCAGGTGAAGCTGAGCGGGTTCGTGACCTCCATTCACACCCACTCGCGGGAATTCAAGCTGCAGTGGGCGGAGGAATGGAAGTGGCTGCTTGTAGATGACATTGTGGAGGCTTATATTGTCTAAAAGGTAAGCTATCTGCCTGGGATCAGCACGGGCACGCTTCATTTACTTGCTGCGGTGTCCATCCGTCTTCTCATAGGCAATCAGCGTGACTTCCGGGTTCCCGGTCATCCGGGCAATCTCCGATTCCGCCTGGCGGATTACCTCCACCACATCCTCCTGATAGCTAAGCGGGGCTATTCTGTAGCTGTCGCTGTGTATCTCCATGTTCATCCCCCTTTTCGTTTGAATGACCTGACTTACGGTCTGTCTTCTTATTCTGGCCTGTAGGCGCACAGTTCATCCGGGGAGATAGGACGCTGCACAGCTTATTTTGTGAAAAAAACGGTCATTGGTGCAAGCAATCCGGCCTAAGCGGGCATTTACTATACCAGGGGGTGAGTAGATGCTTACTTTGGAGCAGGTCAAGCAGAAGTCCGCCGCAAGGCTGGCGAAGCTGCATCCGGCCGTACTGGCCGGGGCGAACGAGCTGATTAGACGGAGCTATAACCGGGGGGTACCGATTCTCATTACGCAGGGCATGCGCACGATAGCGCAGCAGAATGAGCTATATGCTCAAGGGCGAACCAAGAAGGGCGACATTGTAACCAATGCCCGGGGAGGCGACAGCTACCATAATTACGGACTGGCAATAGACTTTGCGCTGCTCCTGCCGGATGGCAGGAATGTGTCCTGGGATATGAAACGTGACGGGGATGGCGACAAGGTGGCAGACTGGCAAGAGGTGGTGCAGGAGGGGAAGAAGCTGGGATTCGAATGGGGCGGGGACTGGACCTCCTTCAAGGATTACGCTCATCTGCAGATGAGCTTCGGCCTTAGCATCCAGGACCTGAAGGCAGGCCGACGGCCCACTGCCCAGCAGAGTGCAGCCGCACTAAGCCGTATAACCGGAGGTGAGCCAGAGGTGAACAAGGATATCCCGGTAAATATTACGCTCAATGGAAAGAAGCTGACGACCGGCGTCATGGACGAGGCAGTAACCTATGCGCCTGTACGAGCGATTGCGGAAGCACTTGGAGCCAAGGTCACGTATAATGCGTCCAGCAAGACCGTGAACATTGTGAAGGAATAACTTCTCTGCATAGATGCTGTCCCGGATGGGGAAATTATCAGCGATTAACCACATCCATGAAGGGGGCACAACATTTTGAACAAGCTGATCACAAGTCTTGCCTGCGGTACGGTCCTGTCCATGAGTCTGCTCGGAGCAGGTGACATCTCCGCAGCAGCGCCGGGCGGTATGACAACTACGACTCCGGGCGTTATGAGCACCACCGCTCCGGGCATGCACAGCACAACGACTGACGGCCGGATGGGCAACATGGGGAATATGGGCAATCTGGATGACCGTATGATGGATAGCCGGGGCAACACCATGATGAATGAGACCAGAGATTCGATGCACAAGACCGAATCCATCATGAAGGACAAAATCCGTACCGGCGACAACAGCTCCGTCTCCCCGCTGTCCAACAATAACACAACGGGCCGCTACCGGGCACAGAGCACGACCACCACAGGCACCAACAACGACAACCGCTCCAACTGGGGCTGGCTTGGTCTCCTAGGCCTCCTGGGTCTGGCCGGCATGCGCAGCAGAACTGGTGAGCGTGACCGCCACTAGTCCGAGCAGCGCACAGCAGAACGGATCTGACCAGATCCGATTCGGTAAGACGAGCAAAAGGCCCGTGTCAGTCTCGGCTGAGCGGGCTGTTTGCTGCGTCTGCAACAATATTAAAAAAAGGAATTGCGTATCCCCCGGATACATGATATTATATTTCTTGTCGCGTTAGTTCGCGCATCATAACATGCCGGGGTGGCGGAACAGGCAGACGCACAGGACTTAAAATCCTGCGGTACGTGAGTACCGTACGGGTTCGACCCCCGTCCTCGGCATCCTTGATTTATAAGGGTTTTTTCCGAAAAACCTTGGTTTTTAAAACAGCTTGGGAGAGAATTTTTTATCGAGTTCTCTCCTGCAGTTCTCTCCTTTTTCCGTAGGAGAGAACGAGGAGAAGATCGCATGACTCTCATGTATTATTGAGGGCAATGCGGTCTTTTTTATTAAAAGATCAGAACACCACTCATCGTTGATGCCGAAGATACTTTGGAACTATACTCCAAATGAGAATAAATGTTGGCTGTTGTAGAATAATTGCTATGTCCCAGCCATTCCTGAATTTCTTTCATACTGACTCCGTTGGCGAGTAAGAGGCTTGCACAACTATGACGCAGGTCGTGATAGCGAATATGACGTAAACCATGTTTTTTAAGAGTTCTAGTGAAGTTCTGTGTGATATAGCCCGGCTTAATTCGGTGTCCCAACTTATCCAGATAGATATACTCCTCGTAATCAGTGCAGTAGGATTTACCACATATGGCTTTATTGAGAGCTTGAATCTCACGAAAACCCAGCAGTAATTCCTCAAAGGCTGGCACAAGAGGTAAGGTGCGGCGACTTGGTTTGTTTTTAGCCCGGTCCTTTTCAATGATGTGTTCTTGACCTTCAAAATAAACCGGGGTTACAGTGTGCCTAATACTAATCGTTTTGTTTTCAAAATTTATAGCTGTCCATTTCAAACCAACCACTTCACTTCGCCGCAATCCATAGAAAGCGGCAAGAATGACTGCTAGTTCTATCAGTTCGCCCTTAACTTTTTCAAACAGAATATTAGTCTCCTGTTTGTTGTAAAAACTGCCAATGAAATCATTTTTCTTTGGTCTTTCAATCTTATCTGCCGGATTAGTGTTTATTAAATCATTTTTGAGAGCATGTTTTAGCGCTTTGCGAATATTAGCGTGATAATGTAGAACCGTGTTGGTTGTAACTCCATTTTTTTCTAGCTCATACTGGTAGTAATCTTGTATGTGACATGGTAATAGCTGTTTGAGAAACAGCCCTTTTTCTTCAAAGTAAGGGACAACATGATTAGTAATGACATTGTGGTACGAAGCGTAAGTGATAAATTCAACCTGGTGTTTCATCATTGCTAGCCACTGAAGCATGAAGACAGAAAATAGTGGTCCTTGATCGACTGGCACTGGCTCTTCAGTTGGCATTTCTTCGATAATTGCTTCAACTATCCGTTCATCCTCAGTAGTATTTAAAAGAAGAGTAAATTCCCTCCTTGTCTCTAATAGTAAAGCTTCTGCTCTTTTTTTGTTTCCTTTCACCGTAAGACCAGTAGGGATCCACTTTGTTTTTCTCTTGCCTTCTTCATCCTTGCAATTCAAGACCATATAAAAAAGACCTTTTTTTTCTTGTAGGTGGCCTGCTACCATGAATATTCCTCCTTCATAGCAGCCCGCATTGATCCTACCATTGACGAATTAATTATAACACGTACGGAAGTGGTGATTCAATGCGATAAAGCGTTAAAGTGAGGGTGTTCAAAATTGAAAGTGAACAAATTTAGATACAATAAGATATTGATTTTAGGAATTTTATAAGTTCTGCCAATTCTAAAATGACTTATTTTATTCTCATGCAGTAATTTATAAGCAGACTTATTACTTATACCTCCCAGCATTTCACACATCTCCGCAATATTTACGATATCTGGATAATTATGAAAAAACAAATCATAAGCTTCTTGTTGATTGCTTACTGTAATAGTTGATTGATTCATGTTTAAGCCTCCAATTTAGTTCCAAATGGAAAGATAATTGGGATGAAAGTAATTTGAATAATTGTTAAGAGAAGTATTCCAAACTGTCGTTGGTTAAACAACATCATAGCTCTGTAATAATACAGAGACTCCCCCTCATCCGAGCAGGCTGCCCCCAGTACAGTTACGTTGGCCAGGCAGAAGTATCATTATCACTCTTGCAAATTATCGCGAATCAATCCACCATAAATTGATTTAAGCCAGAAAGTGATCGCTCAACCTTCGAATAAATTAGGTGTCATGGCGTTTCTGCTTCGTCGCTTTCCGCTTTACGGATACCAGAGTAAAGTATTTGAAATACTTATTTATAAAATTTTCAAAGTGCACTGGAGGTGAGAGTGTATTCACCTATGTTATAAAATGAGCAAATAAATTAAAAAGGCAACTCAATTGCCAAATTATTTATCAATATAGCGTTTAAGATCGAAGCGTCTAACGGCCATAATAAATTCTTCAGTTAATTGTTGCTTGCAATCTTCGCTGAATACTCCGTTATGCCAGGACAATTTATTTATCAGACCTTCATATCTATTGATAAGTTCTATTTCTGCATGTTTATCACCAGATTGGGACATTTTTAGGAGCTCCAGCACTTCTCTCATTGTTGTTCCTCCTTCAGAGAAATATTGGCTCAATTCAATAAAAGGGCTGGGGGACTTCGAATAGATGCCATTGAAATATTTGTGATTATGAATCTAAGATATCTTTTATTTTTATTAATAGTTTTTTCTTGGATTTTGTTATGGCTTGCCTACTGACTCCTAGTATTTCTGCAACTTTCCAATCTGGTTTTTCCTCATGAAACTTTAAGAAAAGAAGTTTTTTTTCGAAGGAGCTTAATGTCAGAACAACTTTGAATAATGATTCTTTCTCATCTATAAGAGTGTAATCATTATGTTCAGAATTAATCTGCTCAAGTGTTCCCTCCTGTATTTCTTCTAACGATTTTAGACGATGCAATTCTTGATCATGCATTTTAAAAAAATTACGACTCATAAAAGTCATACACGATTTTACATAGCTACTGAAAGCCTTCTCAACCGATAAATATAATTCTTCTTTAGCCATTTGTCGTCCTCCTTCTCTTTATAAATGGAGAAAAATGATGTAAAATGCTACCTTTATGAAAGAAATGTAAAGAATTGATATAGGGTTAAATGTTATTTAAGTGATGTGTCCAAGTCTTAGAAAATTTAAATTTTATTAATAACATAAATAGAAAAGCCCCTAACTGATGCCTGTAATGAGGCAACCACAAGGTACTACTATAATTCAATTATTTAACATAGATAGGTATCACGATAAACCTTAACAGACCCTAATTGTAATAATATGTATTAAATTAGTGAATGAGAAATATCGAGGATTTATAACAAAATCAGATTATAGTTATAGTTAATCTCAGTGTTTACTACTCTGATGTTCCCACACTTGCTCGATACTAGTTCGGCGAAGTTGCCTTTTGGACAAGGAGTGAATTTTAAAATATTGCTTATAATTCTGCTCTTGTACAGGATTATTTGATTAACACTATCCCGACTGCTAAAAAGTAAATCCAGGCTAAAGGCAAGCTTTTTATTCATATTTTTCTATTAATGCTCATAATGAGTGGTTGTAATCTCAAAACAATGCTTTTAGAATAGTTAGATAATGCAGGGGGGAATCGCTTGTGGCTAACCCCACAAGCAAAGGTGTTTTACAAGCGCTTTCAATTATTCTGCAGGTCCTGATACATTACAGAAATCTTGAATTAAGGAGTTCATTTCCATGCGGATAATAATAGCAGATGACGATGATTACACCAGA
This sequence comes from Paenibacillus sp. FSL M7-0896, assembly GCF_037975415.1. Lineage (NCBI taxonomy): Bacteria > Bacillati > Bacillota > Bacilli > Caryophanales > Paenibacillaceae > Paenibacillus > Paenibacillus sp. FSL M7-0896. The sequence goes on along the minus strand of NZ_CP150250.1, from coordinate 5,290,069 downwards.
GAAGGCTTGATCGATTCAATTGAGTGGGAGCAGTTCGGGATCAGCAATATCCTCGAAGCCAGGGATGGGGCGGAAGCGCTGCGGCTGGCAACCCAGTATAAGCCCGAAATCGTGCTGACAGATATCCGCATGCCGAAGCTTAATGGGATTGATTTTGCGGAGAAGCTGGGTGAGCATTGCCCGGACAGTAAGCTGCTGTTCATGAGCGGATACTTGGATGTTGATTATTTGAAGAGTGCGATACGGCTGTCCGCGGTAGATTATATTGAGAAGCCGATCAAGCTCCCTGAGTTGCAGGAAGCCATTCGCAAGACAGTCCAGTCTGTACACAGGAGTAAAAGGCTCATAAACGACCTCAGCACCAAAAAGAATCTGCAGCAGCAAAAGCTCGCGCGTCTGCTGATTGAAGGTACGGTGGATCCGGAATGGATCAGGCAGCAATGTGAAGAGGCGAAGTTCCCGGTGAATTCTAGTTATCTATGCTTATTGGTATACAGCCCGAGACAAGCAGGCCATGTGCCGGAACTGCTGGAATATGTGAAAGCCTTCTGGAGCGAGCAGGGTGTTCATGCTGTCGGCGATCATCTCGGCAAGGAGGAGTTTGTATTCGTGCTGGCGCTTAACAGGCTCAAGATGGACCGGATCGAAGTCTTGGCAAAGCAACTGATCCAGAGAAGTGAGCATCAATACGTAGGGATCGGAAGCCGGGTATCAAGCCTTTTTGAGCTCAATCAGAGCTATGCCAACGTGCAAAAGGCACTGGATCAATTTTTCTATTATCCTGACCTTCATTATTATCCAAGTCAGGAATGGCATAATGCCCAGTCCGGTATTAGCCCGCAGCTATTTGTGGATTTCTATATGCTGATGAAGAGCCAGCCTTCCGGGCTTATGGAATGGATTGACTCGGTATGCAGACAATTTACCGTTACGGAACATCCTCCGCGCGAGCAGGTATATTCCCTGTTTTCGTCTCTGGGCCGGGCGATTATTCAGGAGAAAGGTGCGCTGCTAGCTAAACTGGATGGGATATACGATATTAATGATGTCGATGTACAGATATCCGAGTTCACTACACTGGAGGAAATCAGAGTGTATATTCAAGGAGTCTGCAAAATCTATTGTACGGAGATAGATAAGGATTCCAAGTACTCCCATACCATAACCAACGTAATGAACTATATCGCTTCACATGTCGGTAAGGTAGATTTGGACCTGCTAGAGATTGGTCAGCATATGTTCATGTCCCCTGCCCATCTTAACATGCTGTTTAAGCAGGACACAGGAACGACTATCACCCAATACATCAGGGATTACCGGATCGAGCTGGCTAAGAAGCTAATCATGAATGAGCATTATAAAATGAACGCGATTTCGGAGCTGTGCGGCTTTGCCAGTCCCAGTTATTTTGCAAAGGTATTCAGGATATGTACCTCCGTAACACCGGTGGAATTCAGAAAGATGAAGCTCCGATGAAGGCACTCTTACTGTTCAGGAATCTGTCCATCCGTAAGAAGCTAATTCTTATGTTTCTCGTTGTGGGTATTATTCCACTGATGATTACGTATTTTGTATCCCAGCATGAAATACTCAAATACGCACTCGACCGGCAAAGCTATGCCAATAATCAGACATATGAGCAGACGCTGTCTGTGCTGACAAGCAGAATGTCACATATCGAAGAAATCTCTTCAATGATTGTTGTAAACAAAGACATTAATTCCATCTTCTCGATGAACCCGGATCATCTGGAAATATGGAAGCAAATCTCAATGTTCGAGGATGTTACCTCCTACACCTCGATTTTGGAGTCGGACTCGCAATTCAACAATATCATGTACTTCATTAATGATGGGTTCATAATGGCAGGCAAGGCCTCTCTGTACCGGCCGCTTAGCCAAGTCCAGGGCCAGAAATGGACGGAAACCTTTCTGAAGGCAAAGGGAAGGTCAACCTGGCTTATATTCGAAGACAAATACAATTTCCTCAATCCGAAAAAGTATCTGACGCTGGGCCGGGCGCTGTGGAATGAGAATAACTATATGGAGCCTGTCGGATTCGTCATGATCAACATCGATTTGGGACAGATTACTGAGGCACTGCAGGCGTCTGTCCCCGGACAACTGGTCTATGTGGTGACTGCTGAAGGAGAGATTGTTGCAAGCAGCGGCAGCGAAGAAGAATTGGCCAAGATGAGACTGCCATATACTTTGAACAGTGGTTCCAGTTATTCGGAGTTTCACCTTGAGAGCGGACCCTATCTGGCACGCGGGAATCAGATTGACTCCACTAACCTGTTTCTGGTATCCGTGATTCCGTCCAGTGCAGCCATGTCGATCATCCAAAAGATCCGCGGGCAGATGCTGGGTATTTACGCCGTAATCGGACTATTCATCTTTGCCTTTATTTTTCCGATCACCAGATCGATTACGCGGCGCATCTTTCTACTGATGAACAAGATGAGCCAGGTGCGCCAGGGCAGGCTGAATACACTTGACCTTGAACCGCGTACCGATGAACTGGGTCATCTGATTTCAAGCTATAATTACATGATCAACAGTGTACAAATGCTGATGGAGGAGCAGTTCAGGCTGGGGCAGGAAAAGAAGGGGGCGGAGCTCAAAGCGCTACAGTCACAGATCAACCCTCATTTTCTATATAACACGCTGGATATGGTCAACTGGATGGCTCAGAAGGAAGAGGTAGAGAATATCCAGAAGGTGATTCATGCCCTGTCGGACTACTATAAATTAGTACTCAATAAAGGCAAGGATTTCGTTACTGTCGGAGACGAAGTACGGCTCTGCAAGATTTATATGGAGATTCAGAAGAACCGTTATAAAGAGAGAATTAAGCTTGAAGTTAAGGTAGATGACGAAGCTCTAAGTTGTATGCTTCCTAAGATTACATTGCAGCCGCTAGTAGAGAATGCAATCGTGCACGGGATTATGGAAACAGAGGGGCGGAGAGGGACGATAAGGATCAACGGTCGTCTTGAGCAGGACAGGCTGATCGTAAGTATTGAAGATGACGGGGCGGGAATACGGGAGCGGGAGGAACGGCACTCCAAGTATCAGGGAAGCGGATACGGAGTTGGGAACATCAACAAACGGCTGAATTTATTTTTTGGGGATGATTCCAGAGGCATTCAGTTTACCAGCCAAGAAGGCGAAGGGACCACCGTTATGATTGACGTTCCAGCAATTCAGAGTTAAGAAGGCCATCGGCCTTCTTTTTTTGCGTTGAGATATGGCTTTCCTTCATGAACATCATTGTTTTTTGCAAGGAATCTTCTGTATTTCTGATATTTTTTGCAGGAAAGCAACGATAGAATTAATGATGAAAGGAGAAGTGATTGCATGAACCAGGTTTCCTCAGCTGCTCCGAAAGCGCTTAATAAGAAAGCGCTTAAACGGAGAGCCAAGCCTTTTGCGGACTTCAGAGCACATAAAACCTATTATTTTATGCTCATTCCATTGTTCGCATATTTTATTGCCTTTAATTATTTACCGCTTGTCGGGTTGTACAACGCTTTTACCAATTACGATTTCAGTAAAGGTATACTGAGTCCGTTTGTAGGTCTGCAGAATTTCGAGTTTCTATTCAAAGGTGGAGCAAGCTCCATCATCTGGAAATTAACTCGTAATACAATTCTCTACAATGTAGCATTTATAGTACTTAGCAATTGCTGTCAGATTGGTATGGCTGTGCTGCTGAAGGAAATCGCCTTCAAGAAATTCGTGAAGACATCGCAGACACTGATGTTTATGCCCTACTTCGTCTCGATGGTTATCATCGGTTCCATCATCTATAATCTGTTCAATTTTAATTACGGGGTATTCAATAATCTGTTCACTTCCCTCGGCATGGAGAAATTCGATTTCTACCGTACCCCTTGGGTCTGGCCCATCATCATTGTTGTCGTTGAGATCTGGAAGAGCTTAGGTTATGGAACTGTAATCTATCTTGCTTCAATTATGGGGATCGACGAGAGCATTTATGAAGCGGCTTACGTAGATGGTGCTACAAAATGGCAGCGCATTCGTTATGTTACCCTTCCGCTGATCAAACCGACAGTAATCATTCTGCTGCTGTTCGCCGTCGGAGGTATCCTGAGGGGGCAATTCGACCTCTTCTGGAACATTGTCGGCAACAACGGGTTGCTGCTGAATGCTACAGACATTATTGATACCTATGTATACCGTTCCCTGACCGTTAACTTCAGTATTAATCTGGGAACTGCAGCAGGCTTGTATCAATCCTTATTCGGTCTGATTCTAATCCTCACTGTGAATACCATTGTCAGAAGAATAGATCGGGAAAATTCTTTATTCTAGAAAGGGTTGTGATTGAAAGTGAGTTCTGTGGCTGTTGACAAACCCGGCAGTAAAATCCGCAAGGACGCCGGAACCCGTATTTTTGATACTATTGCTGTAATCATTGTATCCATTGGAGCATTGCTCTGCGTAATCCCGTTTATTATTATGCTCTCCGGTTCCTTCAGTACGGAAGCTGAGGTAGTGCGGAGCGGATACTCGATTATACCCAAAGGCTTTACGCTGGAAGCGTACCGGGTCGTCTTTACTTCCTTGGGAAATACCATCGGCAAGGCTTATATGGTTACTATCTATGTAACGGCAGTAGGTACATTCCTTGGCTTGTTATGTACATCAATGGGTGGATATGTTCTATCCCGTCCGGATTTCAAACATAGAGACAAGGTATCCTTCTTCGTATATTTCACTACCCTCTTCAGCGGAGGACTGATCCCGACTTACCTCGTTGTAGCTAATGTGCTGCATCTGAATCATTCACTCTGGTCCGTAGTACTGGGCGGCCTGATGTCGGCGTTCAATGTATTCCTGTTCCGGAACTTCATCAAGGGTATTCCCGATGCACTTATGGAATCAGCGAGAATTGATGGTGCGGGAGATTTCCGGATCTACTGGCAGATTATCATACCGCTGACGAAGCCTGCTATGGCTACAATCGGCTTATTCACAGCCCTGGGTTATTGGAATAACTGGTTCACCTATAGCTTGTATCTGATTACTGACAAGGATAAATGGGGGCTCCAGTATTTGCTCTACCGAATGCTGTCAAGGGTGACGGATGCAGTTAAAGGCTCAGACGTCATTATTATTCAGCAGCTGCCGAGTGAAACCATGAAGCTGGCTACCGCGATGCTGGTTACCGGACCTGTCCTGCTATTCTACCCGTTCGTGCAGCGCTACTTTGTTAGCGGACTTGTCGTTGGCAGTGTAAAGGGATAATAAGACCGCCATGCTTATGTAGTTATGGATTTGGTGTCGGGTGGAGGAGACTCGTTTACTGTTTTCTCCACTGCACATATAATTGTTTATAACAATGGAGGGGTTAGCTTGAAAAGAAAGTATTTAAAAAAGACAATGTTAGTTGCATCGATGGCATTATTGTTAGGATTATCTACAGCCTGCTCGAACTCAGGCAACAACAATGTAGGCGGTGAGCCTACAAATTCCGGGGGTACGGCTGCAACGGATGCACCAAAAGACATCGTTGAATTGAAAGCGATTACGATGGGAAATGAGCCCAAAAGCGGACTGGATAACTTCTATAAGCAGCTGGATGCTTTAACCGAAAAGGACCTGGGTATCCGGGTCAGATTCGACTATATCCCTTGGGGAGATGAGAAGAATCAGATCAGCAGGGCAATAGCTGCGAAAGAGTATGATCTGTATGTTGGCGGGGCATGGTCAGACTTTGCGAATTTTGCCACCAAAAATGCCTTTGCCGACCTGACGCCGCTGCTGAATGATACGCCTGACCTTGTAGAGCATTACAAAGGTTCGCTGGATCGGGTGAAAATTGACGGCAAGGTATTCGGGATTCCCCAATACAACAAGCCGGGCGGCGGCGGTGAAGGCATGCTCTACCGTGAGGATCTGCGACAAAAATGGGGTCTTCCAGAAATTAACAGCCTGGAGACAGCTGAACAATATCTGTACAAAGCTAAAGAAGAGTATCCATCTACACCAATGCTGAATGACAAGCGCTTCGGCACTAACATTTATACACAATTGATTGCCAGCAAGTATTACACCGTAGCTGCGGATTATGCGGTAGCTTCTTATGATGATCCTTATAAGGTAATGAGCATTTATGATACTCCTGAATACAAAGAAGCAGTAGTAAAAGCGAAGCAATGGTATGACGATGGCATAGTGGATCACGATGTTCTGGCCGCTCAAGGCAATGCCACCGCCGAAACACTGGAATTGATGAAAGTTGACCAAAAGCCGCTTGAATTCAACAACCAGTTCGGGGCAGTCAGCGGTAACTACATCAGCCAGCTCAAAGAAGCGCTGCCAGATTCAACCTATGGCTGGTATGATTACTTGTTGGATAATGATGCTCCGCTCTATCTGCCTAAAATGTCTCCAAGTACACTTACGATGATCTCTGTAGGGGCCAATTCACAATATGCTTCACAGGCATTGAAATTAATTGAGAAGGCGCATACGGATCAGACATACTATAATCTGCTGGCATATGGTGTGGAGGGAGAGAATTACAATAAGGATGCTGATGGATTTATCAATTATGAAGGTATCCCAACAGATAATATCAAGCCTTCCTGGACGGGATTACCTGATGGCTACATGGCTCTTCAAGTCAATTATCCGGGTGAGTGGAAGACGATCTATGATAAGCTCCAAGCAGAAGGGATTAAGCGTTCAGAAGCTGGCGGCACAGATCCTTATGAGGGCTTCAGCTTTGATACCAGTTCATTGGCAACCGAGCTGTCCAATCTGGAAACGGTAAAAACCCAATACATCCAGCCATTAAGTGTAGGGATGAGTAATGATATCGATGGCGATCTGGCTAAGGTGCAGAAGCAACTGAAAGATGCTGGATTTGATACCTATCTGGCCGAATTGCAGAAGCAAGTGGATGCTTTCAAAGCAACAAAATGAGCTATTTAAACCGCCTGGAGCAGGGTTGATCCTGCTTCTGGCGGTTTTTCTGTTTCCCGTCCGAGATACCGAATAATACTCTTCTGAATTTACAACAAATCTTGCAAATGTGTGATATATGCGCTATCAGCAGCAGTGGTAGAATAAGTCCGTAAATAAGCACAAATGGCTAAAACCGCTAGTATGTTTTGAATTATATGGAAACGTTATCAAACTTTCGGATTCGCGCGAATTATGGATAAGATTATCGGCTAAATTTCGGCAGGGAGGTGATTATATCATTTATTTCGGGCTTCTTAGAATCATGCTTAAAATTGGCAGCAATAAATAGAAAGCGCTTTCTGATTTATTTGACTCATCATTAACTATTCTCAGGAGGGAAAGATGAAAATTAATAACACTCTGCGCAAAACGATATCACTGGCGGTTTCATTGATGATGATAACGCTGCTTGTTCCTGCACAAGCAGCAGGAAGCTCTTCATCAGTATTACAGCAATCTATTGAAGATACGGATGTCCTAGATACCGTTCAGCCTACGGAGGTAACGGTTGCCACATATTCGGATTCTCCAGAGAGCGGGATATCCGATGCCAGCGTAACTGTTACCGAGGCTGCGTATAATACGGATTTATTAACATTATATCCCTTCGACGGAAATGCCAATAGCGCGGACGGATCGGCCAATGGCACGGTATCCGGCACAGCAGCCTATGCGGAAGGGAGAGTTGGGCAAGCTCTCAGTCTGAACGGCAGCGATAACTATGTGGCCCTCCCGCCAAGTCTTCCGTCTGCAAGTGCGGAAGAGATTACTGTATCCACCTGGGTGAATTGGAAAGGAGGTAAGGATTGGCAGCGGATCTTCGACTTTGGTAATGGAACGAACCAATATATGTTTCTGACCCCCAAGACGGGCAGTTATATGCGATTCGCTATCAAGAATGGCGGCAGCGAGCAAATCGTGCAGACCGCGCAGCTTCCTGTAGGGCAATGGGTCCATGTGGCACTTACAATCGGGAGCGGAAAGGCAAGCCTGTATCTGAACGGCGAGGCCAAGGCCTCTGCGAGTGTTACCATCAAGCCAGGTGATTTTAAACCGATCCTGAACTATATCGGCAAAAGCCAGTTTACCGACCCCCTCTTTAACGGTTCTATCGATGAATTCCGAATTTACAATCGTGCTTTAGGTGCTGACGAGATCCTAGCTATGTATAAAGATTCCGATGCAGAATCAATTATTGCTCAAGCCCAGACGATTATTAACGCCGGACAGCAGTATTACTCGGATGATTCGTGGAGTATGCTGCTGGAGGTTTTCGGGCAGGCCCAAGCGCTAAGGGAAGATCCGTCCGCGACTCCGTCCGCAATCGAGGCTATCACAGCTGCACTGCTTGCTGCGATCCAGAGTCTTGCTGAACCTTTACCAACGTTCGTTAATAACACCGACACGCAGCTTGTCCATCCGGCTGTTAGCGTTGCACCGCAGGATCTGCTGCGGGTGCGCCAGCATATTTTGAACAAGGAGCAGCCTTGGTACGGGTATTATACAAGTTTTGCAGCTAGTGACTTTGCTTCCAAGTCATATGTGATCAGAAATGACAGCGATCCGACTGCAGACATGGAACATCTTACACCGGTATACACTTACAACAACTATAGCACCAGTCTCTTTAACAATCAGATGACTCAGGATGCTACTGCAGCGTACTATCAAGCGGTTATGTATTTTATGACAGGGGATCCTGCTTACCGTGAAAAAGCCATGCGGATTGTCCTGCTGTGGGGGAGCCTTGATCCTTCGCTTGCGAAGTATGTAACGGATGCACACATTCATCAGGGACCGCCTATGTACATGATGAATGCGGCAGCCGAATTGCTGCGCTATACCAGTACAGGCCATGAAGAATTGAAGTGGAAGGAGGAGTATTCCCGCAAATATAGTGATAACTTCCAAAAGCCCGCGTTAAGACTCTGGATGGAACGGAACAACAACTGGCTGAACCAGCACCAGACTTCCGTTATGGCAACATTATCTTCTTATGTATTTATGGACAGCAAGTCAGATTATGAACGTGTACTGGAGTGGGCTACAGTTAACGCCACTACGACACTGCCTTATCAGAACGGTGCAATCGCCAATGCCATGTTTGAATTCTCCGTGGACAGCAACGGGAACACACTGGATGAGCCAATGGTTGCTGTCAAAGAGATGGTGCGCGATCAGCCACATTCCTTTGATAACATTGAAGGCCTGGCTGTATTGGCCGCCATTATTTCAGCACAGGGCACACAGCTTGATCCGGTCACAGGAACAGCAACGACTGCTCCTGAAGGTGTGGACGTGTACTCCTTCATGAATGACCGACTGATCAAGGGAGTCAATTACTACTACAAATACAATTTGGGTTATGATGTACCCTTTAATGACGGCTTGAATGCTCCGATCAGTCCAGACAGACGCGGACGGCTCAGTGGGCGTGAGGATTATTACTACATTTACAAGTATGGCAAGGGCTATACGGATAACGATCCCGACTTCAAGTATGTTGCCGAGGCATTATATCAGACCTGGGAAATATATGGGTTAACCGTCAATGATTTATGGCTGTATATTCCTGACGGTGCATTGGGTTCAGCTGCCCCATCCGCGATAGTCCAGGAGAACGGGGGAACTGTGCCTTACCAGCTGGAAACGCGGTTTACACCGTTTGACAGTGGGATTACGCGAACCGACGGGGCAATCCGTGTTGAGGCCGCCGAATCCGGCTCCACCTTTGCCGTGTACGGCCTAGGCATTTGGCGGGGGGGCGATCTTGCGTTCCGGATCAAGAGCAATAGCATAACTGCACTAGAACTTCTGGGTAACCTCGGGAAAGAGCCGTTTGCGACGGTCCAGCTGCCTGATACCGGCGGTGAATGGAAGTATGTGGTTATCAATCTGTCCGGACTGCCTAGTACCGCTTTTCAGGCGGATTCGATGATATATTTCAAGGTGATCGGTGGGGCGGGAGATTATGCCGAATTCGATCATCTGCTTGTCAACAGCACGACAGTGAAAGCGCCGCTCTTCAAGGGAGGGGTAAATACACTCCATCTGGATGTCTATCCGTCGGCGCAGCTTCAATATGATGTGTCCAATGCCGCGGGCAATGCCGGACAGAGCATTACCTATGGTATTGTCGAAGATGACGCAGGCTTTGTGAGGGAGGCCAATATTACGATAAGCGGCGCAGGAGTCCTGTCGGGAAACCTTCCGGCAACGCTGACTGCCGGTGAACATTCCTTTTTTGTAACCGCAACCAACGACACATCGATCAATTTGCTAGAGGTTACCGTCACGGTTGCCGGCCTCTATAAAGATGCTATAGCTAATGTCATTCAGGCCTATGATCCATCGAAAAAGTATGAATCGGCGAGCTATACTGTTTTCCAGAGCAAATATGAAGCTGCGCTGGCGCTCGATGGCTCCGTTGATGCTGCCGCCCAGAATCAGGCACTGCTTGATCTGAAGGAAGCGGTCAAGGGGCTGCGGCTGTTAAATCCGCTCATTGATGACGGAGCGCTAGATTTATCGGGCATAGCCGTAGGGGCACCGGACAGCAGCAGCATTAACATGGCTTCGCTTGTAGACCTTCACGCCTCCGGCATTCCGATCCGCTGGATTGTCGACAATAAGCAGTTTACAATCGACTTCGGGGATGGCTTCAAGGTTAAGCCGAGCGAGTTCATGATGTTGCCTGACGCCGGATTCCCGGCGCGTTCAGAGGGAGCCATTATTCTGGCATCTAACGACTATATAAACTGGGTATCCATCTCGGATGATATATCACAATATACCACTGACTGGTTCAATTATACGGTCAAAGAGGAGTATAAGAATACCGGCTTCCGGTATATTCGATTGAAGGATATTACCTCAGGAGTACTGAACAAGGATGATTATACGGAGGATCAGCCGTTTACCATCGCGGATCTTCATATTTTTGGTGAACGGTATGAGACGGTTACAGCAGTGAGGGATATCCGCTTTAGTTTGCTGAACACTGTACCGGTTCAGGATAGCCTGTCGGTTCCTTCAAGAGCTGTCATTGGGGATAAGGTAATACTTTCTTTCTCAGCCGATCAGGCGATCGGCAATGTCCATGCGGCCATACAAGAAGAGACGGTTCAGGTAACGGATAATCAGGACGGTTCGTATACGGCAGAATATACTGTTCATGCCGGATCGAAGCCGGGCTACGTGGCGTTCTCGCTTGCTTATACTCTGGCCGACGGTACACCTGCAGATACTATATACAGTTATCCGGAAAAGCTGATAACAAATACAAATAGTACGCAATTGTCCCCCAAAATACTCATCTCCAATACTGTCAACGAGATCAACATTGCAGCCGAAGCCCAGATCAGCGGATCGGACAATACACTGGATGCAGCTGAAATCACTTATCTGTCCGACGGCAAAATATCCACTTTCGCTGATGTCAGATCCGGCGGAAGTGGATACGGGTACTATAATATTGATTTTGGGGCGAGCAACAGCAGCAAGCTGATGCAGCTTGACCGTATTGAGATTCTAAACCGAAACGGACTTCCTGCCAGAGCAGGAGCTGTGAGTGTAAGTGCCTCTGTTGACGGGGTGAACTGGCGGACTATTTCAGAGACCTCGAGGAGCTACAACTACGATATCTGGCAACCTGTCAAAGTCCTTGATAAATTCAAAGAATCCGGCTTCCGGTATTTCCGTATATACGGTGGCAACTGGTATGGAAACATTTCAGAACTGCGTATGTTTGGTGAAGTTGGCACCCATCTGAAGCTCTACGACCCAGAGTATACGGTCACAACAACGGCTAGTGATCCTGCAGCTGGAACGACCCTGGTATATGTCAATCCGAATGGTCTTCCGCCTGCACCAGCCCCGACCGGAAATGAAGGAACCTCGTTAACGGTACAGGGCGATCAGACGGCGGTTACGGTGGTGGCTAAGCCGGCACCAGGCTATGAGTTCGTGAAATGGGTTGAACCGGGAACCAGTTATGGAATGACGGCAGATTATTTATGGACGGAATACCCGCTCTTTAATCTAACAACCTATGCAGGCGGGTACTTAGGTGGAGTCAAGAGCTATAATGTTACGCGTGACTGGAATCTGAAGGCAGTATTCCGAAAAATCAACGGGACTGAATCATCCGACGCTGCACTTTCAAGTCTGGTGCTGGAAGGAGCCTCACTGAGTCCGGAATTTCAGGCAGATATTACAGACTATTCAGCAGCTGTGGCGGCAGGAGTCTCTAACATCAACGTCACAGCGGTAACCAGTAATGATGCGGCTGAATTGAAGATCAACGGCATGGCTGCCTCAGGCGGAGTCCCGCTGCTCCTTCAGCTTGATGATGATAAAACTGTGCTTCAAGTGTTGGTAACGGCGGAGGATGGAACGGAGAAGCTTTACGAGATCACGATTCAGAAAGAAGCGGCAGCCATACAGTCTCCAGGCAAACTGGTGCTTGCAGACAATAACGGTTATGATACCGGGCTTCAAGACGGCAGCTATACCATCACGATGAATATGTGGTGGGGAGAAAATGGGACCACATTCAGACTGTATGAGAACGATACGCTTATCTCATCGCAGAAGCTAACCCGTAATTCTCCGGCGGCACAGACAGCTAAAACAGATATATCCGGCAAAAAGAATGGAACTTATACGTACATTGGTAAACTGACGAACAACTTCGGTACTACTGCAAGTGATCCGTTGACCATTACCGTTACTGATGCGGCTCCGGGCAAGCCGGTATTGTCTCATAATAACTGGGATGGTGATGGGAACTACAGCATGACCATGAACTTATGGTGGGGAACGAATGCTGATGAATACCGTCTTTATGAGAATGGGATACTAATTGATACACAATCTCTAATCGCAGCGACGCCAAACGCTCAGAAAGCAGTTACGAATATATCCGGCAGGGCAGCGGGGGATTATGAGTACAGTGCAGTCCTGGTGAATGCTACAGGTGAAACGAGCGGCGGCACGATAATAGTGAATGTCAATTGAACAAACTACAGCAGCCGGCCAATTCAAGCAGATTCATCTGCTTGAATTGGCTTTTTTTGTAAAAAGATCAGAGCTAAATGATTGCTGAAAATGACTAAGAGACAGGTTATGAAACCCATCAAGAAGAGGAAAGGTTTGATGCGGCGGTCTTCCAGCAATTTAGTAGATATCCTATAAACCTACCCCAAGGCAAACTAGTCATGGTATGAGACAATGCCCACACTCCGCATGTTTTATAAGATCATACATGAATTGCTAAGAAATCCATCCTTTTTTGCAAGAAATCTTGGTTATTTATGATATTTCCTATACAGGCGCATCGATAGAATTAGTGATGAAAGATTCCTACTGATTAAAACTATAAAAGGATGGTGTCAGAGAATTGTTTACAAAGTTTCAGTATCAGTCACCTGCTAACGGTTATCCTGAATGGAATAACAATCCGGAGATCTTCAAGCTGAACCGGATGGAGGCACGCGCGTCCTTTACTCCCTACGACACCTTTGAAGAAGCGGTAAAGAACGATTCCGGAGCGTGCTCACGGATACTCCCCCTGAACGGCTCCTGGAAGTTTTACTGGGCTGAGAATCCACAGCAGCGGCCGGCTGATTTCTATAAGCAAGCGTATGATGTATCCGGCTGGGATGATATTGCTGTCCCTTCCCACTGGCAACTAAAAGGCTATGACTATCCCCAGTATACGAATGTCCGGTATCCGTGGAGTGAGCGTGAGGAAATCAGACCGCCGTTCGCACCAACCATCTATAATCCGGTGGGCTCTTATGTACGGGTGTTTTCCCTTCCGGAGTCATGGACAGGGAATCCGGTATATCTTCATTTCCGTGGAGTGGAATCTGCGTTCTATATATGGCTGAATGGAGAACTGGTCGGCTACAGCGAGGATAGCTTCACCCCGGCTGAATTTGATTTGACCTCTTATCTGCAACACGGCGAGAATAAGCTAGCAGTTGAAGTCTATCGGTGGTGCGATGCCAGTTGGTTGGAGGATCAGGATTTCTGGCGGCTGTCGGGAATTTTCCGTGAGGTACTGCTGATTTCGCCGCCACCGGAGCATATTTATGACTTTCGTGTCCGCACGGAGCTGGATGCGGAATATGAGGATGCTGAGCTTGAGGTCTGCGTGAAGCTTCTTCGGTATACCGGATGTGCAGATCGAGAGCTTCAGGTGGAAGGAGTGCTGCTGGATACCTCTGGCCAGCAGGTAACCGTCGCACACTTTAATGCTGCCACCCGCATGGATAGCGGATCGTTTGGCACGGTGGTGTTGAAGACGCCCGTCTCATGTCCGCGAAAGTGGAGCGCCGAGCATCCGGAGCTGTACACGCTGGTCTTAACCCTTAGTGATCAGGAAGGAAGAGTCCTTCAGGCGGTCAGCTGTAAGGTCGGCTTCCGTAGATTCGAAATCAAGGACAAGCTGATGCTTCTTAACGGCAAGCGTATTGTTTTCAAAGGTACTAACCGTCATGAGTTCTCTTGCCATACGGGACGTTCTGTCAGCCTGGATGAAATGATCAGGGATGTGCAACTGATGAAGGCCTACAACATTAATGCTGTCCGGACCTCCCACTATCCGAATCATCCGGTATGGTACGAGCTTTGTGATGAATACGGCTTGTATGTCATTGATGAGAATAATCTGGAGAGCCACGGCACGTGGCGCTTCTATCCGGAGGAAGATATTGTTCCTGCGGGTAAGCCGGAATGGCGAGAGAACGTAGTAGACCGTGCCCGCTCAATGCTGGAGCGGGATAAAAATCATCCCTGCATCCTAATGTGGTCCCTGGGTAATGAAGCAGCCTGTGGAGAGAATTTCCGACATATGTACAGGTATCTGAAGGAGAATGATCCTACCCGTCTTATACAGTACGAGGGTGTTTTCCTGAACCGGTTGTTCGAAGATGTATCGGATGTGGAGAGCCAGATGTACACTTTCCCGGCTGATGTGGAAAGATATGCACTGAAGCAGCCTAAGAAGCCGTTCATCTTGTGTGAGTACAGTCATGCGATGGGCAACTCCAACGGCAACCTGTTTAAATATACCGAGTTGTTCGACAAGTATCCGGTACTTCAGGGCGGTTTTATCTGGGATTGGATCGATCAGGCAATCCTTACTCGAACAAGCGAGGGTACATCATATCTGGGCTACGGCGGCGATTTTGGAGAGACTCCCCACGATGGCAACGGTTGCGGAAACGGTCTGCTGTTCGCAGACAGGCAAATCTCACCGAAGCTGGAAGAGGTCAAAGCTTGCTACCAGAATGTGGACTTCACAGGGTGGAATCCATTGACCGGGGAAGTAATGGTGAGGAATAAGTTCCTTTTTACCCGGCTGGATGAGTTCAAGTGGGTATGGCAGCTTATTTATAATGGACGACCTTACGGGGCTGCCCTCCAAGATAGCTTTGCTGTGGAGCCGCTGACGGAAAATGAAGTTGTCCTCCGTATGCCGGAGCTGCCGCAGGGGGATGAGGGGGAACTGCTGCTGGAGGTCAGCCTACAACTTAAGGAGGATAAGTCTTGGGCCCGAGCAGGGCATGAAGTGGCATGGACACAGTTGCCTGTACGGATACGGGCGGGAGGTACCGCACAGGCTTACGTCCCTGAGACGATCAGGCCGGAGCTGATTGAAAGCACCGGTCAGTGGCTGCTAAAAGGCAACCAGTTCGAAGCAGCCTTTGATACAGAGACCGGAATGCTGATCTCCTACCGGTTTGAAGGTACTGAGCTACTGCGGCAGGGGCCGGAGCCGGTATTCTGGAGGGCTATGACAGATAATGACCGGGGCAGCGGTCTGCCGATCCAGGCCGGAATCTGGCGCGAGGCTGCAAAGCAGCGGACACTCCGCCGGCTGAGCAAACGCCTGCTGGCCGGCGCATGGGAGATTACCGCTGAATTCAGGCTGGATACAGGAGCTGAATCTAGCTGCACTGTGAGCTATATTGTATCAGGTGATGGTTCCATTACCTTAGAAGAAACGCTGATTCCGGGAACCAGCTTGCCTGAGCTGCCTGTTGTGGGCATGACTCTTCTGATGGATTCTGAATATGATCAGCTGGAGTGGTATGGCCGCGGTCCGCATGAATGCCATTGGGATCGCGAACGCAGCGCCCGGCTGGGAGTCTACAACAGCCAGGCTGAAGAGCAGTTTATGCCATATCTGAAGCCGCAGGAATGCGGTAATAAAACTGGGGTACGCTGGCTTAAGGTCCATAATGGCGTAGGCAGAGGCTTGCTATTTACTGCAGGCAGCGAACTGGAAACCAGTGTATTGCCTTATACTGCGGAAGAGCTGGAAGAAGCCAGCCATGCCTATAAGCTTCTGCCGTCTGATAAGACAGTGGTACGTATTCTGCATAAGCAGATGGGCGTGGGCGGGGATGAAAGCTGGTCGGCCAAGACGCATCCGGAATTCACATTATTCGCGAACCGGATCTATTCCTACCGCTTTACGATGAGCGGTATCCGCTGAAAGCCGGCTCGAAATAATATACAAACAGCAGAGGAAAGGTTCATTAAATAGTTCTGCTTATCAATGAGTTTGTCCAAGAGGTTTCGTTTGACGTTTATTAAGCCAGCACTTTCTTCCCAAGATCCCTTGACCGGTCTGGGAAGAAGGTGCTATGTTTTGCTTCAGGACTGTATACAATAATGTGGTACAGCTACTGTTATAGAGAATAAGGGGTTCCAATATGAAAAAATCCCGGTTGTTTAGAAAAAGTATCCAAAGTAAATTTTTTATTGCTTTTCTACTCGTCATGATTATTCCCACTACAGCACTAAGTATGAGTGCCTATTTCTTGTCGGTCAAAATTTTAAAGGAAAAGGTTGGTGATTCGTTTCAGGAAAATCTGCTGTATATTGGAAATTCGACAAGCAAAGAGCTGGCAGGTATTGAGAAAATCACCGAGCTGATCTACATCAATGAGACTGTCCGGAGTGCAATGACTAACGATAATAATAACGCTCTTGAGTTTTACATGAATCTGAAGAGAGTCGATCAGGTTCTAAACAATATTTCTTTCTACTCTAACTATTACTCCTATATCACTTCACTCTTTATATTTGGGGAAAATGGCAGCCAGTATACTTACGGAAATGATGCTTATACCATTAATCCCGAGAAGCTTAAGACATCAGCATGGTATAAACAAATGTATGAGTTAAACGGTAAAGTGCTGTGGCTTGGAGTACATGACAATGATAATATTTACCGAAAAAACCAGGTATTTTCGATCGCCAGAGTCATCAATGATACGGATCACAACAATATTGGGGCGATATATTTAAACCTGAGTCCGAAGGTATTCACAGATATATTAAGCAAAGCATCGTTAAAAGTCCAAAGTCAGATTTACGTTGTGGACCAGCAGGGCAGAATCGTGTTTCCTGAACAGCAGACAACCACCACTATACAGGCAGCAGGAATTATTCTTCCGGATAATCTCGATAAATCCGGGATTGAGATCAAGAAGGATGGACAAACTCTTCTCACTTCTTCTTATGAGATCAGGGAATACGGCTGGAAAATTATTCAGATTGTGCCTTTAGAGGCGCTAACCAAAGATAATAAAGTCATCATCAAAGTAACAGTCCTCGTGTTTCTAATTTCGTTCTTCTTGTCAGGGATTCTGTGGTATCTTGTTTCAAGAAGTATTGTACGCCCCATCAAACAACTGATCTCCACAATGAAAGACGTAAGGGGTTCAAATCTAGAGGTGAAGGCCAATGTGATGAGTACGGATGAAATTGGTCTTTTAACTGTAACTTATAACTATATGATCCAGCGGATTAACGGATTGTTTAACCAGGTCATGGAGGAAGAAAAACAAAAAAGGAACGCCGAAATCAAAGCACTTCAGGGACAGATCAATCCTCATTTTCTCTATAACACGCTGAATACGATCCGCTGGATGGCCATCATCCAGAAAGCGGATGGCATTAAAGAGGTCGTCGATGCGCTTGGCCGATTATTGCGCAATACATTTAGACAACCTACCGCAATGATTACGTTAGAAGAAGAGATAAATATGCTCAAAGACTATGTATTCATTCAGCAAACGAGGTATAGGGACAAATTTCAGGTGTATTATGAGGTTGCGGATGAGCTGAATGCTGTGGAATGTGTCAAGTTTATCCTGCAGCCGATTGTTGAAAATTCGATATTCCATGGGATTGAACCGAAGGAAGGGCCTGGCGTGATAAGAATTAAGGCAAGTGCTGAGGATTCCATGCTCAAAGTAACGGTAGAGGATAATGGGGTGGGTATGTCTGATGAACAAATTTCCGAGATTCTAAAAGTGCACCGGCCAGACGATGACAGCGGCAAAGGAATCGGTGTGCAAAATGTAAATGAGCGGATTCAAATGATCTGCGGGGAGAAGTTTGGTTTGCAGATTGACAGCAGAATCTCAAGCTATACGAAGGTTCATATCATACTCCCTTTACATTTCAAACATGACACAGACGACTCTTCAGAATAGGTGAGATGAAAGATGATAAAGGTTCTTATAGTTGATGATGAAGCATTGGTACGGATTGGCATCAAAACGATTATCCCGTGGGAAGAGCTGGGGCTGGAACTCATTGGAGAAGCGGAAAACGGCAAGAAGGCACTAGAGATAGCCAGGGAGCATATCCCTGATATTATTCTCACAGATATCAAAATGCCTATAATGACAGGAATCGAATTACTTAAAATATTGAAGCAGGAAAATCATCCGGCCAAGTTTGTTATTCTAAGTGCCCATGATGATCTGAAATTTGTAAAAGAGGCTATGAAAAATGGAGCTGAAGAATATATTCTAAAGCTTGAGCTTGAAGCCGAACAAATCATTCGGATATTACAGGACCTAAAAGAGATGATCTTAACTGCATCAAGCGATAATGTGTATGTTGCTGCTACAATGCCTGCCAGTCACGTGCCCCTGCACAAAGAAAAGCTCTTCAAGGATATGCTCTTGGGAGTGGTAAAGACAAGAGACGAAATCTGTAGTCAGTTAAAAGTGAACAGGCTAACCTTTCCCGAGCAGCAGCTGTTTTGTCTTATCGCGCAAGTGGATGATGTATCAATATACCAGAAATACGGCGAATCCCCGCATCTGCTCGATTATTCAGTACTGAACATTTTGGAGGAGGTATTAACCAGTTACGCCTATGGTCATGTAGTCAGCCTTCAGGTAGGTCAGTTCATTGCTGTGTTATCACTTCGAGATCAGGTGGAAGAGAGAGCTTTCGATGGCCTGGAAGAACTGACAGGAAATATCCGGACAACCTTGCGCAAATATTTAAGTACTTCGGTCAGTATCGGGATGAGTGAGATTCATAACGGTTATGAGTATATTCAGCAGGCTTACAGGGAAGCTAAGGAAGCTATCCGCTTTGCATTTGTTTATCCGCGTGGGACAAATATTTATTACCGTGATATCTGTTTGATTTCTTCTCAGGAAACGAATGACTTGTCCGCTGAAATGAAGAGCATCGAAAAGGCGTTTGCTGACGGGGAAATTGGTGATATTAAGCAGGCATTGGAACTGTTAACTGCGGAGGTCGGCAGAAATAACAGACTGACGAAAGAGATTCTGATGGGGATCAGTTTCACAATCTTTTATCTATTCCAGAGTTTTGTGGAGAATTATCAGTTGACTGAAAAGGAAATACTTACCAGAGAAATGTACGATAATATAAGCAAAATAAGTATGAAGGTTGATTTTATCGACTGGATCAATCAATTAATGACTCGGATGACCTCGCAATTGATCGAGAACAATGAGAGCATGAGAGTCTATCTGACCAAGCAATTTATCAATAAGAACTACAAAGATGAACTGTCACTGGAAAAAGTAGCAGAATATTTGCAGCTGTCCTCTTCCTATTTGAGCAATTTATTCAAAAAAGAAACAGGGCAGAACTTTATCGACTATGTTACGGAGGTCAGAATCGGGCAAGCCAAATTTCTGCTCAAAACAACGGATTGGAAGATTGCCGAAATAGCAAGAGAAGTCGGTTACGGGGATGAATACTATTTCAGTAAAGTGTTCAAAAAAAATGTAGGCGAGTCCCCCCTAAAATATAGATAAACCATGAAATGTACTTACGGGATGCTGCTGATCTCAAAAAAGTACATTTTTTCTTTAAATCAGACCATTTCGGATGAACCGCTCTAAAATAATTTGAAAGATAATATAAAAAGAAAAAAGATATTGCATGGGAAAAGCAATCTTAGAATTCTATACTTGAGACATGAAACAGACAAATGATAACTAATATTGTAGGGGGTTAGAAGGATGAGGATTACAAAAAAAGCAATTTTAACATCACTGCTGCTTGGGTTAGCTGGAACTTCCCTGGCAGGCTGCGGCGGAACGAATAATTTAACTGACAATTCGGCAGCGTCAACCAATTCAGGTGAAGAACCGGTAACCATTAAATGGTATGTGACATCCGGAAACGGAAATCTGCCGTCGACCCAGCAGCTTCTGGCTGATTACAAAGCTGAATCGGGTGTGAACGTTGAGCTGCAAATCATTCCCGGTGACGGGGATGCAATCTACAAAAAAATCGATGTGGATCTCTCAGCCGGAGGTGATGTGGACCTGATCACGATGCAAAATGCGATTGTACTCTCGAAGTATGCCAACAATGATTGGCTTCTACCGCTAAATGATATCTATAAAGAAGCAAGCTACGATTACGAGACGGAGTTCGGCAAGAACCTGAGCAAATTTAACGGCGATACAATTTATACACTTCCAGACAGCCTAGTGTCCTGGGTAGTATTCTACAATAAAAAAATATTCGATGACGCGAACGTTCCGTATCCGTCAGGCGAATGGACCTGGGATCAATATATAGAGACGGCAAAGAAATTAACCGACCCAAGCAAGGGGATTTACGGATCATCCATGCCGGATTATGACATTATTCTGTATCTCTTGGCGCAACAACGGGGTGTAAACGCTTATAAGGCGGATGGAACATCTAATTATGATGATCCAGCATTCAAAGAATCTCTGCAATGGTACGGAGATTTTGGGAATAAGCTAAAAATTCAACCGAGCTGGCTGGAAATTAAATCAAAAAAAATTCCCTATGACGCTTTTATGACCGGCAAATACGGAATGCAGCTTATTGGTTCCTGGTATACTTTTGCACCGCAGGATTTGAAAACCTATCCGCGCGACTGGAAGATCGGAATTACGCAGATTCCGGTAGATCCGCAGGGCAAGAATAGTATCAGCACCTCCGGGGGAGTCGCGATAAATAAGGCATCGAAGCATCCGAAGGAAGCAGCTGATTTTATTAAATGGTTTGCAGAAAACAATTATAAGTATAGCGGTGGAATGACTGCACAGGTGAACCTGAACGAAGAGGAGTCGGACAAACTGTTTACCGATATGGCCGCTAAGTTCCCGACTTTGGACGGCATTACTGCCGAGGAGCTGAAATCTGCTCTAGTCACGCCTAACCTTGGGGTTGTACCGGAAAAAATCACAGGCTCTATTCCAACGGATTACGGAAATATCATTTTGCAAGAAGGCGAGTTGTATCTGGTGGGGCAAAAGTCGCTGGATGATACTATCATGTCTATCAAGACCCGCGCAGATGAAGCAATACAAAAACAAAGTACAGTAAAGTAAACTGACAATTTGTCTTTGCAAGTAAACAAAAGGTCACTTATGAAGATAAGTGGCCTTTGATCTAGGGAGTGAGAAGCATGTCCATACTACAGCAAATTAAAACTGGCTTAAGCTCGGCTAAATCAAATAAAAGAAGACGCCTAAGCTTGGAGAAACAGGAAGCCAGAGCAGCTTTGCTCTTTGTTCTGCCTTTCTTTATAGGGTTTATCATTTTTGGATTAGCCCCGTTTTTCTACGCGCTTTATATCAGTTTTATGGATTTTAATTCGTTTAAATCGCTGGATTCACTGGAATGGACCGGATTGTCCAATTATAAGGCGATTCTTCATGATTCAGTAGCTGTATCTTCGTATTTTAAAAGCTTTTATTACACAATTTTATATGTGCCTTTACTGACAATAGCCGGATTTCTGGCGGCGGTTTTGTTGAACAAGTCCTTTTACTGGAAAACATTTTCCCGGTCATTGTTTCTAATGCCTTATGTAGCAAATATTGTAGCTATTTCTATCGTGTTTACGATGCTATTTGATCCTTTTGGCGGTTTGGTTAATACCTTACTTACAAATCTTGGGGTAGATCAACCTCCATTATGGTTTGCTGGAACCAAAACGGCTATTTTGACTACTGCGCTCGTCGCTGTATGGGCTAACTTTCCTTTTCAAATGATAGTTTACTTGGCTGCACTTCAAGGTGTTCCGCGCGATTTATATGAAGCTGCCGATATTGATGGGGCAACCAAATGGCAACAACTAAGCAGGATTACGCTCCCATTGGTTTCGCCCACCACGTTCTTCTTGGTTATCACGGCGACAATCGGTTCTTTTCAGAACTTTACGATCTTTAACGCGCTGACTAGAGGGGGACCGGGCATTGCTTCCCGGGTTGCTTCGCTAAATATGTACGAGGAGGCATTTTCCCTTAATCATTACAGCTATTCGGCAGCGCAAGCCATCGTCTTGTTTGTGATCATCCTGCTGATTTCGGCAATTCAATGGGGAGGCCAGAAAAAATGGGTGCATTATTAATGAGAAAAAACCTGTCGAAAGTTTTGTACTCAATCCTCATTATATTCATAGCGCTGACGATGATTTCTCCATTTGTGTTCATGCTTTCGGCTTCACTAAAGACAACTGCCGATGCCTTTGATGACCCGTTGGCCCATATCATTCCAAAAACGATTTATTGGGAGAACTATAAGACCTTATTCTCATCGCCTGATTATTTTATCTGGATTGGAAATTCATTTAAGGTAGTCGTAATTACGATCCTGTTGCGTGGATTCATTGTTACGATGGCTGCTTATGCTTTTGCCAGACTGAATTTTAAAGGCAAAGGACTACTATTGTTCTTCTCAATGTCCACACTGGCGATCCCGTCAGATACGACTGTTGTTGCCCGGTATTTACTGTATAAATATCTGCATTTGTTGGATACTCACTGGGCAATTATTATTCCGGCAATCTTTGATGTATTCTTTTTATTTCTCTTAAGGCAGTTCTTTGTTGGGATTCCAAAAGAGATTACAGAAGCGGCTATCATAGATGGATGCTCACATTATCGTGTGTACTTCCGGATTATTCTTCCGTTGGCAGTTCCAGCCCTGATGACAATGGTTATTTTCTCATTCGTTTACATCTGGAATGATTTTGCCAGTCCGTTTATATTCATCTCAAGCCAGGCTAAACAATTGGTGACAGTGGGACTCCAATATTTCACATCGATCGCGGGAGCGAATTATTCACTCCAGATGGCAGGCGCTTCTATCGTAGTTCTCTTGCCTGTTATCCTGTTCACGTTTGCCCAAAAGTATTTTGTAGAGGGAATCGCTTCTAGCGGTGTCAAAGGTTAAAATCCTTCGGATTGTTATGCGAATATTCTTTATTTGTACGCTTTCACCTGTCTTACTGAACAACCATTTTATAATTGGAGGTTATCATGTCACAGATTCATGGAATTCAAGCAATCTTGGCAGGCGATTATCCAGATCCGTCTATTGTCAGAGTCGGACTGCACTACTATATGACCCATTCTTCATTTCATTACACACCAGGGTTGCTCCTCTGGCATTCATTGAACTTGATTGAATGGGAGCCAATCGGGCATGCGATTTCCGCGTATGTGGGCGGTTCAATTATGGCGCCTGATTTAATTTATTATGAAGGACTGTATTATATTTATTTCCCGGCGGGACAAACGAATTGGGTTGTAACAGCGGAGAATCCCGCTGGACCTTGGAGCAAACCAATAGACCTAAAGGTTGGATATATTGATCCTGGACATGCTGTAGATTTGGAGGGGAATCGGTTCCTGTTCTTATCTGACGGGTATCGGATTCCGTTGTCCAAAGACGGTCTGTCTACAACAGGAGAATTAACTAAGGTATACGAGGGCTGGCGCTATCCGAAAGAGTGGCTGACAGAGGGCTTTTATCTGGAGTCTCCCAAGCTGACATTTAAGGATGGCTATTATTATATGACCAGCGCTCAAGGAGGAACTGCCGGACCTGCGACCAGCCATATGATTGTTTCCGCCCGCTCCAGATCGCTGGAAGGGCCTTGGGAGAATTCACCGCACAATCCGATTGTGCATACAAAGCACCGTAAGGAACGATGGTGGTCCAAAGGACACGGGACACTGGTGGACACGCCTGAAGGTAATTGGTTCGTGGTGTATCATGCCTATGAAAAAGACTACTATACCTTGGGCCGTCAAACCCTGATTGAGCCGATTGAATGGACAGCTGACGGCTGGTTCACCACAACTGCCACTGAAGATGGAGTTTCTCGCGCTCCAGAAGTTGCTATGCACGCAGGGTCTGCGGAAAGAGTATTGGTGCATGCAGATGAGGAACAATTGGGGTTTCATTGGCATTTCTTCGGAGGAGAACGCATTGGGAATTACACGATCCAAGAGAATGGGTTTGTGCTAAAAGCAGTATCTGTTGAACGTTCAGAGCCACTGCTATGCATTCCGGTGCATCATGCGTATACAGCCGAGGTTTCGGTAACAGTGGAAGGCGATGCACAAGGGACACTCGGCTTATTCTATAAACCGGGCTTTCACTATGGAATCGGTTTTGACGGCAAGGAGGCTTTTGCCTTCCGCAATCATATTACGAGTGAAAGGACAGCAGTGTCCGGGGGGGATGTAACACTCCGGATCGTCAATGATAAGCATCAGGTAAGCTTATACTTCCGTGATTCGGAAGAACAGTGGAGCAAACTGGATCATGGCTTTGAAATGTCCGGCTACCATCATAATGTACTTGGAGATTTTCTAAGTCTTCGTATTGCGCTGAATGCAACTGGTGAAGGAAAAGTATATTTCAACAGGTTTATCTACCGTGAAGGGTTCAGGCTATGAATGGAGAGGATGAGAGCTAATGAGCCTAAAAGGAAAATTAACTATTAATACAAAAAAATTAGGAGCTGCTATGGGCGACCTGTTTGGTATATTTTTTGAGGATTTGAACCATGCGGCAGACGGCGGACTCTATGCTGAACTTGTACAGAACCGTTCATTCGATTTTGATCCCATCGATCACCCCGATTATCATGCATTGATGGCATGGGAGAAGGTAGAACGCGTAGGCGGGGAGTGCGAGGTTCGCATTGAAAGTGAGTCGCTTCTGAACAGAAAAAGAAATTACGCGGTAATCGATATTCGTATAGCAGGCGATGGCGTTGGTCTGATGAATTAAGGCTTTAATACCGGCATTCCGGTTAGTGAAGGAGAAAGCTATATATTCTCTTTATATGCTCGCAGGGACAGCATCTTCGATATACCTGTAAACATTACCCTAGAGGGACTCGATGGAAGTGTACACGCAGAAACAGCCATCGTTGTCGCATCGAATGAATGGACCAAATACGAGGCGCGGTTGACTTCCTCCACCTCTGATTACAGTGGAAGGTTGGTTCTTACTACGAAAGGATCGGGTGTACTCTGTCTGGACATGGTTTCTTTGTTCCCTTCACAAACTTACCGTAATCGGCCTAATGGTCTTCGTGAGGATATCGCGATACTTCTTGCCGATCTGAAGCCTAAGTTCATGCGGTTTCCGGGCGGTTGTCTCATTCACGACGGTTCGCTGAATCCGGATGACCGTGATTCGATGTACCGGTGGAAGAAGACCATCGGTGATGTTACAGAGCGGCCTGCCCGGAGAAACAATTGGCAGTACAATCAGACACTAGATCTCGGATATTACGAATATTTTCTGTTCTGTGAAGATATCGGCGCCAAGCCAATTCCTGTCCTGCCGGCGGGTTACGATCCGCACCATAAGTGGAGCGCACCTTTTAACGAACTGCAGCCTTGGATTGACGACGCACTAGACCTGATCGAATTTGCGAATGGCGAAGCTTCGACTCCATGGGGGGCATTGCGGGTACAACTTGGTCATCCAGAGCCATTCAACATGGAGTATATTGGCATCGGGAACGAGGAAGTGGGTGAACCGTTCTTTGAAAGGTATGCTTATTTCACCGGGCAATTAAGGGGAAATATCCGAATATCCAAATTATTAATTCCAGTGGTCCGTTCGCATCCGGAGAAGAATATGAGCGCGGTTGGAGATCCGCCCGCGAGAACGGCTCCGACTTTGTAGACGAACATTACTACCAATCGCCGGAATGGATGCTGGCCCATCATCGCCGTTACGATTCCTTTAATTCAGAAGATCCCAAAGTATTCATCGGAGAATATGCCTCCTGGGGCAATACGTATTATAACGCACTCGCAGAAGCCGCGTATATGACCGGTTTTGAACGCAATGCCCAAGTGGTTGGACTTGCCTGTTACGCACCGCTACTCTGTAATGCCGATTACGTGAACTGGAAGCCGGATTTGATCTGGTTTAATAATCATACTGTGTTCGGCACGGCCAACTATTACGTCCAGAAGCTCTTTATGCATCATCAAGGGGATTATGTGCTTTAATCACATCGGCTTTCAGCCAACTGGAGGCATTGACTGTTTCCAATCTGGAAATTTCTTTACCAAAACGTGTGATTCTACGTAAGCGGCCTATAGACAAACTTCAAGGATAGAACGAACTATTATGTTAAGTTAGAAGTACAAGAAATCTTGCTTTATTACGATGGATTTGAGGAGGAATGATTCCTACAATGAAAATGTAAACGCTTTATATCGTTTGAAAATATGACGAGGGAGGAATACCATGAAAAATATAAGATTGAATCCTAAAAAAATCATTTCAGCGAGCTTGGTTATCGTGTTGCTTGTAACGTTTATGCCAATCCCCCAGGCAGGAGCACAAAAAGCTAACTCGACTGTGCAGGACACAATCATTGCACTGCTTACAAGTTATGTGCCTAATATTATCGAAACGAAAACACTCTCAGGTTCAGTAACCTTCACTCATCCTGGAACTGGTTTATCAAAAGCTATGTTGGACAATGTGCAGAGTCATGTAAGAGCAGGTGATGAGCCATGGGCAAGCGCTTTTGTTCAGTTCAGCAGTTACGGGAAATCTCTGACCACCCCCAATCCATTAAGATGTGTCATTGGTGATACAGAGCCTTATGATATTCCAAGCGGCGGTAACCCGTCAGCGGGATTAAATATTCTTAAAAACATGGCGCAAGATGCAGATACTTCATTTGCACAGTTTATTATGTGGTATGTAACAGGGAACGAAACCTATCGGCAAAATTCAATCGGCATCATCAGACGCTGGATGCAAGCTTCATCCATCGGCTCCATCTATGATGAACAGATCCGGGTGTCCTTAGCGGTTTTTAAATTCTCTATGACAGCTGATCTATTACGTTCTTCATCCAGCACTAACGCAGAATATAACTGGACAGCAGCCGATACAACGACATTTACCAATTACTTAAATTTAATGAAAAGCAAGTACGACCGATTCTGGCATTTTATGAATCAGCATAGTATGAACACGATGGCAATGATAGGATCGGCTATATTTAGAAATGATGCATCGGATTATGCCCTCGCTGTTCAGCGTACTACAACTAATCCGGAGGATGGCAGCAGTTATGACTTTGCAGATGTAAACAACCCTCATAATCGAGATGGATCTATTATTAGTCAGATAAGATCCGTAACAACTGATGTTTCAACAGGGGCAACGGTACCGGCGAATCTTCAATTAGTAGAAATGGCACGGGATCAGGCCCATGCGTATGATGATATTGGGGGGCTTTCGGACACTGCGATTACTTCATATATTCAAGGCACTAAGGTGGATCCTGTCTTGGGTACAATCTCAACTGCAGCAAACAGTGTAAATATTTTTAATTTTCTTAATGACAGACTTCTTTACGGTGCCAATTATTTAACTAAATACAATTTAGGATATGATGTCACCTATATTCCAACCTATGGGAACCAAACGGCGACAGGGCAAATTTTCAGTGCTCCATCTACAGCAGATCGGGGAGCATTCCATAATGTTTTCGGTGTTCTTTATAGCTATTATAAGTATATCGATAAAAGAACAGATATGGAAACTAACGAAAGTACCAAATACTTGACAGAAGCATTTAACTTAATTTATCCGGAAGGCGCAAGCCAGGATTATATCGGAGATAGTGTATTATTATATACCTTGTCACCAATAACACGCCTTCAATCCTACAACAATCCAACCCGTTATTTAAGACATTCCGGTTTTCGGGCTGTAATCGACCCGAATGTTACACCAGCTGTAGATGCTCAATTTAGAATTGTTACGGGGTTAGCGGATTCAAAAGGCTTTTCCTTTGAGTCTGTCAACTATCCGGGGCGTTACCTCAATGTAAGATCGAATGGGGAAGTGTGGATAGATGTGAATGACAGCACCACTGCTTTTAAAAATAATGCCACCTTCCGCAGGGTACCAGGATTGGCGGATTCTACCAACTATTCATACCAAATGTGGACTGATTCTACACGTTATCTGCGTCATTCCGGATTTCAAATGTATGCTGCGAGTGGAACAGGAACAATATTTAATAGTGATGCCACTTTCGTTGAAGTTGCGCCTTGAAACATCTTAGTCCATTCACTAACTATATAGAACTGCTAGCGCACTCGAGGTAAAGGAGACGAAGGAGATTGTAATGATGTATTCGTGCTTTATTAGGATAAAGTCCGGCGGTCAGGAAATGATCGACGAAGCAACAGCAACATACCAGGAACGCAGGCATCCAAATAAAAGGCTAACTCACAAGCCCCACCTTCCTGTATTTCATGAAGGTGGGATTAATGCGTTGTAACCGGATATTTTCATAGTTGGAATAGATGATATCTGTTATTCTAATGATAGAATTCTGTCGTGAAAATGTTGGAATTATTATGAAAATCAATATGCAAACGTTATCATATTTTACCTGTATTAAAGGAAGTGAGGCAAGTATGCGATTGTTAATTGCTGATGATGACGATTATACAAGAGAAGGTCTCAGTGAATCCTTCGACTGGCATAGATACGGAATCAACGAGATATTGCTGGCTGAAGATGGAGAAGTGGCACTTCGTCTGGCAGCATCCAAAAAACCGGAGATCGTTCTCACCGATATTCGTATGCCCAAGCTGAACGGAATAGAATTTGCCGAGCAATTAGCGGAGAAATCTCCGGACAGTCAGCTCCTTTTTATGAGTGGCTATATGGATGTGGAGTATCTGCGAAGCGCTATAAAACTGTCTGCAGTTGATTATATTGAAAAACCAATCAAGATGGCAGATGTGGAACTAGCGGTTGAAAAAACAATCCGGTCACTGCGGCATAAACAAGAGCAGCACGTTGTAGTTAACCAGAAGAACGAGCTGTTGCGCCAGAATCTTGCAAGATCGCTGCGGGATGAATTCGCCAATCCAGCCGCCGTAATGAAAATGTGTGTGGAAATTGGTTTTCCAATCAATCGGCGATATTTGGGAATGATTGTGTGGAACCGACTGGAGGGGAGTGTGGAGAGGGCCAACCTAGAGAATGTTTTATCCTTCTGGTTAGAGAACGGGGTAAAGGTAATCGGGGAGCAACTGGATCCTGGACAGTGCTTTATTATCCTTGCCTATGATCGGCAAGACCATAAGCGAATTTCATTTTTAAATAATTTATTTATTAAACGGCATAACTCCTATAACGTTGCCATAGGGAAGTGGGCAGGTATACTTTTAGAGTTACCCGCAAGCTTCCGTACAGCTCAGCGTGCCGTAGCAAGATCATTCTATTATCCGGATGTTCGCTGTTTTTATAATCAGGAAGAGATCGAAATCTTCAATGAGTCTTTGTCACATGTTCTGCCCGAGTTTTATAAGATTTGTGCCAATACTCCGCAGAAACTCCCGGATTGGATTCGTAACTCTTGTGCAGCATTTAAAGAGAAGGAATTTCCTCCAAAGGAACGAGTGGCTGCCCTTTTTGAGACTGTGATTCAAGATACGGTCGGAAGTGATCCCAAGCTGCTCTATACTTTAGAAAGTGAATACGGTATCGAGGATGTTTATCAATACTTGCATGATTGTCGTACAATTGGCAGGCTGGAACAGCTTATGCTAGACGTCTGCGCGGTATGGCTCGATGCAACGCTAAAGGTAAACCAGTATTCAAAACTTGTGCAAGATATAATCTACTATATTGCTGCGAATTACCGGAATGTCGATCTGGACCTGCGGATGATTGCCAATCACATGCACTTATCGACTGCGCATCTGGGGCTTTTGTTCAAACAGGAAACCGGCACGACGATAAAGCAGTATATCAACGATTACCGAATGGAACTAGCCAAGCAACTGGTAACCAGCGGCCATTTAAAGATGAACACGATTGCAGAGCTTTGCGGATATGCAAGCGCCAGCTACTTTACCAAAGTATTTAAGGCTTCTACTGACTTTTCACCGATAGAGTACAGGAAGAAGAATTAAACGGTGAAAATAATTGCTGATATTAACGGCCACTCTCACCAAAAAGTTTTCACATCTGGAAGAGCTGTCCTCCATGACTATTATCAATAAAGATATGGACATCATTCTGTCCGGAAAGCCAGACAAAATGAAGATATCGGAACAAATGGCCGTGTTTAACAGCATGGTCCCTTACACGCACTCTGCTGCAAAAGGGGTGAACAACATCAGAAACCGTATATCCAGCAGGTGGTATACGTGCTGAAAGATTATAACAAGTTGATTTCAATAAAGGAGAAGATCTAGTAACAGTCAGAGGTGAGGTGCATCTATGTGAGATTTACATGGAAAATCAGGCATTGATCGTTCTCTTGATGAGATTCAGAGACAACTTGATCAGTTCCCAGTAGGTAAATCCAAATTCCAATAATCAGAGAATACTATAGACTGCCTCTTTAGTGGGCGGTCTTTTTCAATTTAAATACAAGGAATCTAGCTTAATTAGGATAGAATTGCAAACTGCAAATTCCTACAATAGAACTGTAAACGCTTTAAACTATTTTGTAGGTATGATGTGGAGGGTTAAACGTTGCAAGCTTACTTATTTGTACATTTTAAAGAGAAAAGAACACCGGATGGCGAGCAGGTATATTTTGGAATTAGCCGCAATGGATTTGATTGGGAGGATGTAAACGGCGGTAATCCAGTGCTATGGAGCTATTACGGCGACAAAGGTGTCAGGGACTTTACCATAATAAGAACGAAAGAAGGCAAGTTTGTAATTTTGGCAACAGATCTCAGCTTGTCCTACGGTATGCTAAATCAATACAACCACTCCTGGGCTAAAGCCGCAAGATATGGGAGCAAATGCCTCTCAATGTGGCAATCTGAGGATCTTGTAAATTGGTCCGAGCAGAAAATGGTTCAACTAGGTGACGAGGATTTTGGTTGTTTATGGGCGCCGGATATTATCTATGACAAGACCAAAGATGATTATGTCATTCATTGGTCATCGCCACATATCAGTAATAATTACGGGTTTAAAGGAATTTATTACTCCCGGACTACGGATTTCGAAAACTTCAGCAAGCCGCAGCTATTATATAAGAAAGAAGATAGCGGCGTCATCGACTCTGCCATGTATGAAGAGGACGGACGTTATTATCTTTTTCTAAAAAGTGAACAAAATCCGGGCAAAATTATTTTAATGGCATCGGAAACGATTACTGGGCCATTTCACAGAATTGAGGCTTTTGATCAAAGTATGGAGCATGTTGAAGCAGGTAAATATGAGGCTCCTACAGCGGTTAAATTAGAAGATAAAAGATGGTGTCTTTTCCTAGATTACTACGGTTGCTCGGCTGAGGGACAAGGTTATGTACCGTTTATAGCAGATCGTTTGGCAAGCGGTGAGTTTATCCGGGCGGATCAAGCCTTCACCTTCCCTTACGGTTTTAAACACGGAACCATTCTGACTATTACGCTGGAAGAATACGAACGATTGAGAGCATACAAGAAACTGCCATCAGAATATTAAACAGCAAGGAGTCGATGAACAATGAGCTTACAAGGGAGCATTTCAGTTTTCACCAAAGAGCAAGGGGCAGAGCTTGGCGATCTATATGGCTTATTCTTCGAGGACATTAATCATGCCGCTGATGGCGGACTTTATGCGGAGATGGTTCGGAACCGTTCCTTCGAGTTTGATCCGATTGACAGCAGCGAATACCATAGCCTAACGGCATGGGAGATTATCGAACTTGGAGAAGGACGAGGCACACTTTCGGTCGAATCGGCAAATCCAATCCATCCACGTAATCCACATTATGCTGCAATTAAGATCCTGACTTCAGGGGAAGGCGTTGGAATTAGGAATCTTGGCTTCAATACCGGATTACCTTACAGGGCGGGAGAAGCTTACACATTCTCAATGCTCGCTAGACGTAACGCAAGCTTCGACGAGCCAGTAGTTATCAAGCTTGAAGGTAAGGACGGGATGGTCTACAGCAAAGCGGAAGTTATCGTGGATTCACAGGAGTGGAAGAAATATGATATTGTACTCTCCTCTTCAGGGACTGATTATAACGGACGGCTTGCAGTTGTGACTCAAGGAACGGGCAGTCTGTATCTGGATATGATCTCCTTGTTCCCGGCAGAGACATATCTTAGGCGACCTGGCGGACTTCGTAAGGATCTGGCAGAATTGCTTGCGAATTTAAAGCCTAAATTCATGCGTTTTCCTGGGGGCTGTCTGATTCATGACGGTTCCTTAAAGACTGAAGACCGCGATTCCATGTACAGATGGAAAAATACGATCGGGCCGGTTGAACAAAGACCACCACGTAGAAATAACTGGAATTATCATCAGACCTTAGGGCTGGGTTATTTCGAGTATTTCCAGTTTTGCGAAGATATCGGAGCTAAGCCGATTCCAGTACTCCCAGGTGGAGTTGACCCTCACCATCAGCATATAGTTCCCATTGATGAACTCGGACCATGGATTAATGATGCGTTGGATCTCATCGAATTCGCAAGAGGTGATATTTCAACGCCGTGGGGAGGCTTACGTGCGCAACTTGGTCATCCGGAGCCTTTTCAGCTTGAATATATTGCAATCGGCAACGAAGAAGTCGGAGAAGCCTTCTTTGAACGATATCCTTATTTTCACGAGGCTATCAAAGCCAGATATCCGGACATCCAGATTATCAATTCGAGCGGTCCGGTTGCCGCAGGCACTGAATATGAACGCGGATGGCAATCAGCCCGTGAGAACCGTTCGGATTATGTTGACGAACACTATTATATGTCTCCCGATTGGATGTTGGCTCACTATCACCGCTATGATTCTTTTAAAGCGGAAGATCCCAAGGTATTCCTGGGTGAATATGCATCCTGGGGTAACACGTACTATAATGCGCTGGTTGAAGCGGCTTTCATGACTGGTCTGGAGAAGAATGCCCATGCAGTCAGACTGGCATGTTATGCACCGCTTTTGTGTAATGTCGATTATGTAAACTGGAAGCCAGATATGATCTTGTTCAATAATCATCAGGCGTTCGGAACGGCCAATTATTATGTGCAGCAATTATTTATGCACCACCAGGGTGACCGGTTACTGCGTATTGAATCTGAAGGCTTTACTGTTCCAAAGCAGCCGGAATTTAATTGGGAACGACTGGATGGGAAGCTGCTTGTCGGAGCAAATCTCAATGCGTGCGAGTATCGTGATATCCGTCTCTTGAATCATGAGACCGGCGAAGAGAAGCTGTTGGCAGAGCTTGTTGAAGTTAGCGAATCGGAAGAGGACCGTCTTCATTCCACTCAGCTTGGCCGTAAAATCGTTGTAGGTGAGACGAATTGGAGGCATTATTCCTTCTTTACTAAAGCAACGAAGAAAAAGGGTATCCGTGGACTAATCCTGTATTTCGGCCATCAGGATGAAGCCAACTATGCACAATGGGAAATCGGCAGCTTTTCCAATATGGAATCATTGGTTCATGCCATGTCTGGCGGTTCCCGCTCCTGTCTTACGCAAAGTATGCTCAGTATTGAGCAGGATTTAGAGTATGATTTGGAAGTACGCATTGAAGGAAGAACGATACGCACTTTCCTTAACGGTACACAGATCAATGAAACGGAACACCTTGTACCTGTAATCGAGCCGCTTTACTATTCAGCCAGTGTGGAGGAAGCATCCGGTGACGTTATCGTCAAAGTGGTAAACGTACAGGAGATAGACGTCGAGGCTCAGCTTCAGCTTGCCGATGTAAAAGCCGATCAGCATACAATTGATATTTATGAGCTTTCGGGTTATGCGCTGGATGCCGTGAATTCCTTCGAGGAGCCAGAGAAAATCAAGCCGGTGTATAAAAGCACAAGCTCAGCAGGATCGGATTTCAGGCATACTTTTCCGCGGCATTCGGTTACCGTGCTTCGGTTCAGACAAGAGTAATACCTCATTGGTTGATGTGAAAGGGAGAGTCCAGTGAATCAGTTAATTACCTACGACGCGCCGGCAGGAGCCGTGCTGCGGGACGATTATAAAGTGTCGGTCCGGACTCCCGGCGGAGAATGGCAGAACATCCCGGTCTATGAAGTGCGGGTTGATATGCACCACGTAAGAGAAGCATCCATGGCTTATTTCGACATGCAGGGTGAGGTTGAGGTAGAGATCAAGTATCATGGCGATCTTAAGGAAGCGGTTATCCGGCCTCTTTCTACACAGCTTCCATTTTCGCTTTTTCAGGATACAGTCCAGTTCACATTAAACCGGCCGCTCAAGTTATCGGTCGAGTGCAACGGTGACCGTTTCGGTAATCTACACCTTTTTGCCAATCCACTGGAAAAGGATATACCGGACCTCTCATCACCGGATGTGCGGGTTGTTCGCCCGGGTATTCACCGTGTGCCGGACCTGCTCCGGAACTTACCGGGGACGCTTTATTTCACGCCGGGTATGCATTACATCGAAGAGACGTTGCTGCAGATCCCTTCAGGTAAGACGGTATACCTTGCCGGTGGAGCAGTGCTTGTAGGCTCACTGGTTTGTGATCATGTGCAGAATGTTGAGATCCGCGGGCGGGGAGTTCTCTACCTGGCTGATTTTCACCGTTTCTCTGCCTTCCGGGGTATTCGTATCGTCTATTCCAGCAACATATCAGTTGAAGGTATAACGGTTGTCGATCCGCCGCATTACAGCATCTTCATCGGCCAATCGTACGGCATCGAAATCAGGAATTTCAAAGCATTCAGCACAAGAGGCTGGTCGGATGGAATTGATATGATGGCTAGCGGAAATATCGACATCAGGGATGTATTCATGCGGAACTCGGATGATTGCATCGCCGTATACGGTTCACGCTGGGATTACCGTGGCGGAACAAATGATGTGATGGTACGCGACTCTATTCTGTGGGCCGATGTGGCGCATCCAATGATGATTGGCATACACGGAAACCATGAGGAGGACGGCGATATCATTGAAAATCTGCGTTTCGATAACATCGATATTCTGGAGCATCATGAGCCGCAGCCGAATTATTGGGGAGCTATGGCGATAAATGCCGGCGACAGCAACACTGTGCGGGATGTCGTGTTTAATAATATCCGCATTGAAACTATCGAGTCGGGACAGCTATTCGACATTCGGGTAGTACATAATCAGGATTATAACCCGAACCCGGGGCGGAGGATTGAAAATGTTCTGTTTAAAGATATTCAGTATCCTGGAGGGACGCTGAATCCTTCCCGGATTCACGGCTTTGACGATGACCGGACAGTGAACGGAATTACGTTTGACAACCTGCGGATCGGGGAAGAACGTATACTTAATCGGGACCATCCCGCACTTGAAATCAACGGATATGCCCGCAACATTAAATTCATTTAGGTGGTGAATCATGTCACTGATACAAGGAATTCAAGCCGTTCTGGCGGGCGATTATCCTGATCCGTCCATTGTCAGAGTCGGCCAGGATTATTATATGACCCATTCGTCTTTTCACTACACTCCCGGACTTCTGATCTGGCATTCGCGGAATCTGACCGACTGGAAGTCGATCGGCCATGCTGTAAGCTCACATGTGGGCGGATCTATTATGGCTCCGGATATGATCTATTATGAAGGACTTTATTATATTTACTTCCCTGCCGGCGGTACTAATTATGTAGTTACCGCGGAGCATCCGAGAGGACCATGGAGCGAGCCGGTCGATCTGAAGGTCGGCTACATTGATCCCGGCCATGCCGTTGATCCGCAGGGGAACCGCTTCCTGTTCTTGTCCGAAGGATATTGTATACCGCTGTCCCCGGACGGTCTCTCTACTGCTGGCGAATTAACTCAAATATACGAGGGCTGGAGATATCCCAAGGAGTGGCTAACGGAAGGATTTTACCTGGAATCTCCCAAGCTCACCTATAAAGATGGATATTATTATATGACCAGCGCACAAGGGGGGACCGCCGGACCCGCAACCAGCCATATGATTATCTCCGCCCGCGCCAGCTCGCTGGACGGTCCTTGGGAGAACTCCCCATACAATCCGATCATCCGTACGAAGCACCGTAGTGAAACCTGGTGGTCCAAGGGACACGGGACGTTGGTGGACACGCCTGAAGGTAATTGGTATATGGTGTACCACGCCTATGAACAAGGGTTTTACACCCTCGGCCGGCAGACACTGATCGAGCCTGTTGAGTGGACTAACGACGGCTGGTTTACCGCAGCCGGTCTAGCCGGTTCGACTGCCACAGTGACCGGCACTTATGAAGCGCCTGAAGTGTTATCTGACAGGGCATTGGTAAGGATGGACTCTGCACAATTGGGACTTCACTGGCACTTCTTCGGCGGAAGCCGATTGAGGGATTATGCTGTTAAGGATAACCGTGTTGTGCTGAAAGCCGCTGCCAATGGACTCTCCGAACCGCTACTGTGTATTCCGGGGCATCATGCCTATACAGCTGAAGTTACGGTAACTGTGGAAGATGGTGCGGAAGGCACACTTGGATTGTTCTATAAACAGGGTTTTCATTACGGCATCGGCTTTGACGGTAAGGAGGTCTATGCCTTCCGCAATCATATCCGCAGCGAACGTATACCAGTGTCAGGAGCAACCGTGACGCTCCGGCTTGTTAATGATGAGCATCAGATCAGCATTTATTTCCGTAGCAGTGCAATTGAACAGTGGGTTAAACTGGATCATGGCTATGAAATGTCCGGCTTTCATCATAATGTGCTGGGTAATTTCCTAAGTTTGCGTATAGCGCTAGATGCAACTGGCGATGGAACAGTGCAATTCAGCGAATTTTACTACCGGCCCGAAATGATACTGAATAGCGAGACGGTCATTTAAGAGAGGATGAATCAGGTGAAAGCACCTTTGTTCCGTGATCCGGTATACGATGGCGCAGCAGATCCGGTTATTGTATGGAACCGCGAAGTTCAAGAATGGTGGATGATCTATACGAACCGCAGAGCAACTGCGGAAGGGGAAAGTGTTGCCTGGGTACACGGTACTGACCTTGGGGTTGCTTCCTCAAGAGATGGTGGCAAAAGCTGGCTTTACCGTGGAACGATCCCTGATCTGGATATCGAATGGGGCCGCAACACATTCTGGGCCCCTGAGATTTATTACCATGATGGTTTGTACCATATGTACGTTAGTTATATTCAAGGAGTTCCGACCGGTTGGGCCGGCAACCGCCGTGATATGCTGCATTATACGAGCTCGAATCTGCTGGATTGGACATTTCATTCCAAGCTTAAGCTCAGCTCGAACCGGGTAATTGATGCTTGTATCTATGAGCTTCCGGGCGGGGGGTTCCGGATGTGGTATAAAGACGAGGAGAACGGGTCGCATACCTATGCGGCAGACAGCAAGGACCTGTATCACTGGGAGGTTGTCGGTCCGGTCTACACGGATCGCCCGCATGAAGGCCCGAATGTCTTCTGGTTGAAGGGCAGTTATTGGATGATCGTCGACGAATGGAGAGGACAAGGCGTATTCCGTTCGGATGATTTAGACACCTGGGAACGGAACGGGCTAATTCTCGATCAACCCGGAAAACGCGAGGACGATGGTACGATCGGCCTGCATGCCGATGTAGTCGTGCAAGGGGATCAGGCTTACATTTTTTATTTTACTCACCCAGGAAGGACACTGGAGCAAGAAGAGCTGCCGGAAAGCTACAATACTCGCCGTTCTTCGATCCAGGCCGCCCGGCTCGATGTGGTAGACGGCGTGCTCGTATGTGCTCGTGACGAACCGTTTGAGTTGGAATTGCATCCAGAGTCTGAAAGTTAAAAAGTTTGGGCCGCTCTTGGGGAAGAGCGGCCTTTTTGACTTTCAGGTAATTAAGCAAAGGTGGCTCACAGAGGTTGAAAAATACAAGGAATCTTGCGTTATTGCGATTGTAACGCAGAAGGTGCATTTTTACAATGTACATTGTAAGCGCTCTACAATATAGAGGGAATATATAGCGATTTCGATTGATTATAATTTGGCTGATGGTACGCCGGCCTTTTACGGTGTTTAGTTATTCGGGATCCGGCAGCGGAAGCCCAAAGTACGAGCTCAGATAATACGCTAGACACGAATGAATTCTCTCTCTTGCAAGATGTCAAAATTACAACATTTCCTGAGATCAGATATACGAATGGAGCTTGGAAATATTACGACTTTGATTTCGGTGCGGACAGCGGCAGCAAGCTTATGTAGCTTGAGCGACTTGAAATGGACAATGCAGCAGGCGAGATCCAGTAAGATAATCACGGTTACGGTCAAGGAATAGGTTTACTGGAGAAGTTAAAACGGGAATTAACCTGGTTTTAACTGCCCAACTCAATACAATCATGCTAAGAGGAAAACAGGATGTTCCATTTAGAGGTAATTCCAACATGAAGGTCGTGGCTGAATGAGATATTTAAAAAAACTGCGTATAAGAGTGCAATTGACGTTGCTCGTGGCGATGATTGTGGTCATTGTTTTCTTTATTTTGATCATGAACTATACCCAGGCAGCTCTAGTGGTAGAAGCAAAAAACAGTGAGTATTTAACAGAATTGATTGCTCAATTGAATCAAACTATTGCCTCCAATAGCGACGGATTGAAACGAATTATCGAGAATACCGCCTATAATCGCACCATTGTTCAAACCTATATAAGTGAGCCAAATCCGACGACCAAATATGAGATCTATTCTAGATTGGCAGATTATTTGTCAGACATGATGAGTATGAAGGACGGAATTCTTGATATTGCTTTATTCGGAACGGACGGTACAAAATTCAATTTAAACGGCGACATTGATCATTTGCTCCCATTTGTGGATGAAATTCCAGAGAAGAGACTTTATTATTATTCCGGTGTTCATCATATGGTGATTTCAAACTTTAACCGAAACGTTTTTATTGTGGGATGCCCTATCTATTCCATTATGGATAATGAAAATATGAAACAAATCGGAACACTAATGATTGTTGTGGAAGCAAGCTCCCTGTTGGGATCTCCAAGTAACATAAATGGTATTGAAGGGGCGCTACTCTACGCGCTGGACCGTAATGGGGATGTATTTTCTTCCAACGATACAAGTGTAGAACCGGGTACTCCGTATTCTGATTTGATAGATTACAGTAAACAGGCCAGGTATTTTGTTCAGAGCGGTTCTATACAAGATCTTGACGGGCAACTTGTATTTAAACTTCCGCAAAGCAAGTTACTGAGAGGAATCGAGGATATACGAAAGCGATCCTTTCTCGTTTTAGCCATTTCTTTAGTATTACTGACCATTCCGTTCACATTGGTCGTTAACAATATATTGCGCCCGCTGAAGAGTCTTATGAGCTTTATGAACGGTTTTAAATTAGGCAAATCGCAAAATTTGTCGAACCGGATTCATCTCCAAGGTTATGCCGAGATCAGCAGCATGGCGAATCACTTCAATCGTATGCTAGATGAGATAGATGAACTGACTGGATCACTTTTAGAGATCAATACCAAACTGTATAAGGCAGAAATACTTAAAAAACAAGCAGAGCTTGCCTTTCTTCACAGTCAAATCAATCCGCACTTTTTGTATAATACACTGGAATCCATAAAGGGATTGGCGGTAGAGCAAGGATCTGACCGCATTTTTCAAATGGTTACATCGTTGGCGTATGTGTTTCGCTTCAGCGTCAAAGCAGCAGACACTATAACGCTTCAGGAAGAAATCAAGATGGTGCAAAGTTATCTCAACATCCAGCTTATTCGATTTGCAAACCGT
Organism: Paenibacillus sp. FSL M7-0896; assembly: GCF_037975415.1. Taxonomy (NCBI): domain Bacteria; kingdom Bacillati; phylum Bacillota; class Bacilli; order Caryophanales; family Paenibacillaceae; genus Paenibacillus; species Paenibacillus sp. FSL M7-0896. Next base: position 5,249,763 of record NZ_CP150250.1, on the reverse strand, counting down.
TTTACCGTCGAATATCAAATTCAGGAGGCTATCCTGCCCTATAAAGTGCCTAAAATGATTCTGCAGCCGATCATTGAGAATGCAATTTGTCATGGCCTTGAACCAAAAACGGGAGAAGGACATCTGCTCCTGTCAGTAGATCAATCGGGTACTGATCTGTTGTTAACGGTTAGTGATAATGGAATGGGGATGGAGGATGTAAAGGTTCGGGAAATTAGTCAGTACTTATCATCTGCAGCCGAGCCGTCCGGAATCATCCATACAGAGAGTATCGGTCTTGTGAACGTTAATAATAGAATAAAAATGTATTATGGCTACCCTTATGGCATCACGATTAGAAGCAAGCCAGCGGCGGGGACAACGGTTGTTATTCGTTTGCCGATTAAGGAGGTAAGCAATGTATAGTGTATTTCTGGTTGACGATGAAGAGCTGGTTATAAAAAGTTTGATTGCTAGCGTGGATTGGGCTTCTCATGGTTTCATAGTAGCAGGATACACTCTGTGCGCTACCGATGCATTGCTTCAAATTGTTGATATTAGTCCGGATGTCGTATTTACGGATATACGAATGCCTGGAATGAGCGGTCTTGAGCTAATAAAGCAACTGAATGACCGTTCATTCCCAGGACTGAAAATTGTCATAAGCGGGTACGCCGAGTTTGCGCTGGCACAGAAAGCTATCAATTATGGGGCATTCGGATATTGCTTGAAACCATTCGACGAGACAGAAATTATCACATTTCTTAAGAAGGCAGAAACTGTACTTCAAGACCGTACCCATCAACGAGAAATGGATTTTTGGTCAATGGGTACAAACCGTGATTCCAATATTATTGTTCCAAATTTAACCAGGAAGGAGAAAGGGCTAGACCAGTTGGAGAACGCCATTGCACAAAATGATTGGGCAGGCGTCAGAGTTGCTCTTGAGCAACTTGAAGTTTTCTTTAAGAAAAATAGTCTGCATATTACCGATGCACTATGGGCGTACAATCAAGTGATGAGGTTTATTTATAAAAATGAAAAAGAGGTATTTGCGGATACATTAATCTTCTCTATTGATCAGCTTACCGGCTCGTTTACTTCTGCATTGGATATGCTGACCTACTTACAGGAGCTGCTGGCTGATAAGTATAGGCAAGCTGGGAGTCAGCATCAACCCGGAAACCGGACGTTTATGGCCATTCGTTCTTTTATAGATGAACATTATCTCGAAGAGCTTTCGATACCTTCACTTGCCAAGCAGTTTAGTGTGAATGGAAATTATATCAGTCAGCTATTTAAAAGAGTGACGGGAAGTACATTTACAGAATATTTGACCCAGCTAAGAATGAAACATGCATGTGAAATTTTGTTAAAGACAGACTTGCCGATTAGCGAAGTTGCGGAGAAATCCGGGTATACTGATTATTTTTATTTTAGCCGGATTTTTAAACGGACCCAAGGAATAACTCCCAGTGCATACCGAAACAGACGATAGCAAAGGGCAGGGTTCTTGTTCAAAAAGGGAATATGTACAATTCTTAGAAGCTATGCAGAATTGTTAGTTTGAAAAGTTAATCGCCATCCGTTAACGATAACTCTGGTGCAAAATTAGCTAAGAATCCTTGATATGAATCTTTATAGTAAACGCTTACAATTTAAACATGACAGAAAGGAGGTAAGGTTAATTGAAAAACATTGCAGCCTACAACGTAACTTCCCCAATATTAACAGGGAATGCCCGGCGGAAACGATTGTGGACTGAACTCAAAAAGCACAAGTATTTATATCTACTTGTAGCTCCTATGATCGTTTATTTTATTGTCTTCTCTTATGTTCCCATGTACGGAGTACTCCTTGCCTTTAAAGAATTTGATTACTCCAAAGGTATCCTGGGGAGTCCGTGGAACGACTTCGAGAACTTTCGGACTGTATTATCAGACCAGAATTTTCATTCTGCGTTCCGCAATACTTTTTTAATTGGAATTGGCAGATTGGTTATCGAGTTTCCCATCCCTATTCTAATGGCCATCTTGTTAAGCGAGCTTCCATTCAAGAAAATGAAGACATTCTATCAAACCGCACTTACTTTCCCGCATTTTATAAGTTGGGTAGTATTGAGCGGAATTATAATCGGATTCTTCAGCGATCAAGGAGTAATTAATCAGTTATTGTCTTTATTGGGCTTCGAGAAAAATATAGTACTGACCAACAATGGGATGTTCGCGGCACTTCTCTTTCTCTCAAATATTTGGAAGGAAGCGGGCTGGTCAGCCATTATCTATTTGGCCGCTATCGCGGGTGTTAATCCCGAGCTGTACGAGGCAGCCACTGTGGACGGGGCCAACCGTTTTCATAAAGTGAAAGCGATAACATGGCCTGCTGTAAAAGGAGCAGCGCTGGTGCTGTTGATACTGGCTGTAGGTAACCTGTTAAATGGTGGGTTTGATCAAATTTTCAACTTGTACAATCCGATTGTTTCGGATTACTCGGAGATATTGGATACTTATGTATATAAAACTGCGTTTATTGATGCAACGGGCTTCGGATATTCAACTACTGTAGGGCTTCTGAAATCAGTCATCAGCTTTATCTTTTTATTTAGCACTAATGCAACAGTCAAAAAGCTGTCAGATGGTGGTGGATTATAAATGAGACAGAACTTAAATGTTACCAATATTCTTCTCGCCTTCGTACTTGGTGTATTCGCTATACTTGCAATCGTCCCTTTTTATCAAACTTTAGTTGTTTCACTGTCTACTCTAGGGGATAAAGGGAGCGGTCAGCTCTTTCTTTGGCCACGATCCCTTGATTTTTCATCATACCGTTATTTATTCAGCGAAGGTGTAGTAGCGGGGGGAATGCTGATATCCGTTATTGTTACCGTGGCTGGTACAGCAGTTAACATGATAGTAACGACTGCCGGTGCTTATGCCATATCGAAAAAGACACTGCCTGGGCGCAATGCTATTTTAAACGGTGTTATCTTCACGATGTTTTTCTCCGGTGGTTTGATACCATATTTTCTCACCTTGCAGAATCTTCACTTTCAGAACAATTTACTTGTAATGATTTTACCGGTTGCTGTCAATGCCTTTAACCTCATTTTGATGAAAAATTTCTTTTCTACAATTCCCCAGGCGCTGGAGGAGTCGGCAAAAATCGATGGGGCGAATGACATCTCGATCCTGATTCGGGTTGTAGTTCCGGTATCACTCCCTATTCTTGCAACCATAACTTTGTTCTATGCCGTTGACCGCTGGAATGAATGGTGGCTTGCGATGCTGTTTATTAACGATCCCAGCTATTATCCGCTGCAATTGGTGCTTCGTAACGCAATCACTAATCTGAGTTCGCTAATGACGAGTGCCACGGCTACCCAGATGGCCCAAGGCACGACACGAATATATGCCGATTCCGTTAAGTCTGCAATCATTATTATTTCTGCATTGCCTATTCTAATTATCTATCCATTTATCCAGCGGTTCTTTGCACAGGGTCTTATGCTTGGGTCAGTTAAAGGATGAAAGTAAAAGCCAAACAAGGGGGAATTAGCATGAAAAAAGGGATAATGATAAGTCAAGCAGCGGTTATTGCACTTTTGTCCACTGTACTGTCGGCATGTGGCGGTGACAATACTGGCAGGACTATGGAAAGCTCGGAAGTATCTTCGTCAACCGCATCGGTAGGCACAAACGAGGTAATAAAGGTAGCAATTTGGGGGATTCAGGATGCATTTAAAGCAAATGGCGCCACTAACGACACCGTCTTTAACAATCTTCAGCAAAAGCTGAATGTAACGATAGACCCTGTACAGATAACCTGGAACGATTGGCAGGAAAAGCTGAAGGTCTGGGCAGCATCCTCACAGCTTCCCGATATCTTTCCAAATGATCTCGCTGGCAACCTTGCACTTTATAAGACTTGGGCTAAACAAGGAATAATTAAAGCGCTTCCTGATGATCTAAGCCAGTATCCTAATATTCAAAAAGTCATGAGCGATTCTTCCATTCAATCCTTTAAGATAGATGGGAAGTTCTATATGATTCCGCGGATGACTTACTCCAGTTCCAGTGATTGGGTAATGGACAGACCGATATCTTATCGCAAGGACTGGGCGGCTCAAGCTGGATTCACAACGGCTCCGCAAACCTTCGATGAACTGGTTGCGATGATCAAAGCTGTTCAAGCGCAGCATCCTGGAGCAGCAGGGATTACAGTAACGGGGAAATCCTTTCTGCTTACCCATTTTCTTAGCAGCTTTCCAGAAGAAACGAACGATAAATCGTGGGTGAATGAGGACGGGAAATGGATTCCAGCCTATGCATCTGCCCGAATGTACGAAGGGGTTGAGCAATTGCGTACCCTGTACACAGAAGGTATTTTAGATAAGGATATCGCCATTCAAAAAGACAGCGACGGCGTAATGAAATTTGTAAACGGTCAATCCTTCATTCTCTTTGGCGCACTCGGCTATGCCAATATTGAAGCGTTCTTAAAGGCGAACCCGGACACTTCAATTGAAGACGCCTACGGCTTAATGGACTGGATGCCCGCAGCCGACGGTCAGCAATATACATTCTCCGAGACGCCGTTTTGGTCGGAAATTTACTTCAGCAATACGATGAGCGACGCCAAGTACACCAGGGCCTTGGAGTTGATTGATTACATGATGAGTGATGAATATGCGGAACTTGCAAGAAATGGAGTCGAAGGGACGGATTACAAAGTCGAGAACGGCCAAGCCATTTCACTATTACAAGATGGGCAGACGCTTGATAAAAAGTATCCGATTACCAATATCTTTTATCCGCTCGGTGCATGGTTCGGCGGGTTTCTATATTCGGGAAAACAGGTTGTGAACGCTAATCCGAATTATGCCGCATACGATCAAATGTTCATTGAAAAATACAATGAACTTAAGTCCAAAGCGAAGCCAGCACCGATTAATTTTGAAGTGATGACCTTGTCTACGCCGGCCAAAGACAAGGCAGCCAACTTAAGAACGGACGCTTTGGACAGCTTGTTCAAAGTCATTATGGGTAAAGAGGATCCGATTGAGATGTGGAAAAAAGAAATTAAGAATTTAGATGGTAAAGGGCTTTACGAGGCAATTGAGGAAACGACTCAGGCAGCGGAAGAACAAGGAATTAAATAGTGAGGAAGAGGTGATGCGGCATTGAGTTCTTTTACCCGCATCACCTTCTTTATTGGGAAGAGGCTGCTTTATATTTGGATATTTCTCTTGTCTAGCACGATGACAGCTTATAATTATAAGGAATCTATCAATATTACCATAGTAATAGCAATCTAAAGATTCATACAATATAGGTTGTAAGAGTATTTTAATAATTGGATGTATATGAACAACGAATACTAAGCCAGAGGAATTAAGCTTCTTTTGTGAAGAATACTGCTCAGGTCGTGGTCTACCAATTTCAGGGCAAACCTTCAAGGGAGCCGCAGGTAGAACAGTAGCTAAATAAGGAGATGATGGAGAAGTGAAGGACACATTACAAGCCTTTGGCTCAATCCTTACATATGTAAGTAAAGGCGATGGAGGATATTTATCTCCCGCAGACTCGAGAAGAACGGATGCATTATACATTGCTGCTAAAGAACTATTCGAAGATGAATACACCGTACTGAATAAAGGCAAACCCATAGTGTATGTGAAGTGGGAAGAGTCTGTCGATAACGCTCCGAATGCCCAGATGGGGTCACCCAGCTTCTTTCGCAAACCGGATGGCACCTATGGATTGTTAGCTTCCGAGAACAATAAGGGCAGCGCTATCTATTTGTGGGATTCAGCTGATCTGATTTCGTTCACAAATCAAAGGCGGGTTCCTGTCCATACGAGTGGACTGATCGTTAAGAATCCCAAGATGGTCTATGATGAGCGGGCGGATGCGTACCAGTTGTTCTGGGAAAATGGTGACGATGAAGCAACGTATGTTTCAGTCTCAAATGATCACTTACAATCATTCATAGCACCAGTCAAACATGACTTTAGAGCTGCCGAGATTAAAGGATTTCTCCCTTCCAATACGAAGCAGGACGAAGCCTCTATATTCGAGGTGACTAAGCCGGAATATGAACGAATCATCCGAAAATATGCGCCTGTAAGGAACACTGGTGTCCAGCCATGTGAAGAAATAACTGTTAGATCAGGCGATGACCTGCCATCACTGACTGATCGTGTCAAGCTATTCTACAGTGATGGCTCGTCTAAAGTTTTAGGTGTGGACTGGAACCAAGAAGATATTCGATCGATCAATGTGACTCAACCAGGAAGTTATACAATAAGAGGAACAATCGCTCAATCCGTATTTGATTACCCTTATATTGAAGAACGAGCCGACCCGTTCATTGCTTTTAATCAAGATGACGGTTATTACTATGTGACTGGCTCTTATTATCCTGAGTCAGACCCTTCCACTTGGGCAGATTTTGTTATGAAAGAGATAGATTATGACAGAATAACGTTACGCCGGGCAAAAACGCTTGCGGAATTGCGCTTGGCTGAAGAGTACGATGTATGGATACCTCGAGGTGAAGACGGATTCGTTCCGGTGCTCTGGGCACCTGAAATCCATAAGATTAATGGAAACTGGTATATTCTAGTCGGAGCTGGTCAGTCTGATAGCGGCAGACGTGGATGCAGTACAATGGTTCTCGTGAAATACACGGGAACATTGGAGGAAATGCAGCAGGGCGGTATGCTGAATCGTGACAACTGGAAGCCAAAAGCCATTCAAAACTCACCATGCGGTTTTGATATGACATTCGCCGAAATTAATGGTACGGGATATTATATTTGGCCACACGAATGCCAACTGCATATCCAGAGAACAGATCCGGCTAATCCGGCCAGACTTATTGGCGAAGCCACAGTAATTAAAGGGATCGAATGGCCCTTCGAGTATGGCAAGCATAATATTCACAATACAGACCAGGGGATTGTAGAAGGGGCTGCGGTTCTGCAATACGGAGATAAAATATACCTTAGCTATGCAGGGGCTACGGTAGATAAGTATTATTGTACAGCGGTTATGACAGCAAACGCATGCTCAGACATCATGGATCCTAATAGCTGGACACGTCCGACATATGCAGCACTAAGTACAGAAGACGTTCTAAATATTGTTGGGATTAATCCGCACTGCGGACCAGGTCATAATTCGTTTACTTTAGATGAATATGGTAATCCGATTAATGTTTATCATGCTAGGCCGGTTCCAGACCCACATGAAGGAGTTGGTGCAGGAGGACTTCACGATCCATGCCGGCATACGATGGTCAGGTCAGCGCACATTGCCTTCGACGGCACGTTAATTCTGAATATGACACAGGAAGAAGAATTGGCACCGCATAATAGAAATGTAGTCTTGAAGGTCAATGTGAACTAACTGTAGTGATTTTCTACAATGTTTATAAAAAAATGTAACATACCTTGAATAATTGCGATAGTAATGACGTCTGCAAATTTTTAGAATATGGGTTGTAAGCGCTACACAGCTGCACAAGAGAATAAGTATTTATTATTAATAACTGGAAAAAGGTGATCGATTATGAAAATCTACTGGAAGCAGCATGAGCAGGATACCGGCTATCAATTTCGATTAGGAAACAAGTATATCGGTGACGTATTGCCGTTCACGGACGAACGCTTCGCTGTAACGGATACGTTTGAACAGGCAAAAGAAGGACTGGTGCAGTGGACACGAAAGTTTACTTTTCTGGGTAAATCATCTGAGAGATGCCGTCTTTCAATGGATTTTTCTGCCAATTATAAGCCTGAATATTATATGATACCATCCGTCACGTATAACGGGAATGGTTGGGGCAGTGGTCAGGAGCCGAAGGGGTTGCTGAGGGATGGACAGCCTTGGGTATTCGCATGGCATCGAACAGCAGTGCCGGGTGCAACTTACTCCGAAGGAGGCGGGATTGCCGTTGCCCTGTTCGGTGAACCTCCTGATGATATGCAAGGATTTTCCTGTTCACTTGCACCGGCGCAAGGACAAGTCATTCATCGGCTGGTCTGGCCGGAGGCTGAGACGCCAGCGACTTATGATGACCGTGATCATTACGCTGAGGGATATGAAGAAGAGATGCTTTTTGCGGCAGGAGAGTCGTATACGACTCGGGCATTTCTGGTGCTTACTTCTTACACAGAACCGCGCACTTCATGGAGAACGATGCTTAAAGAGGCTTGGCAGATGCAGATGCGTCCACGACAGGTATGGTATGACCCAAAGCGTATCTGGGAACTTGGTATGACCTATGCCAAAAATGGCTTGTGGGCCGAAGATGGAGAGTTCCGGGGATTCGCAATTGGCCGGAGATGGAACGGTGAAGAGTGGGTACAAGCCCGCCATTACGAAATTGGATGGTGCGGACAGAATGCGTCATTGGCCAATTCTTTGCTAACGGATTATTTAAATAACGGCAATGAAGATTCGCTTCGCAGAGGTCTAGCCGTATTGGACGGTTGGACAGCTGGCGGCAAGCTGCCGAACGGAATGATCCATTGCCACTATGACTATGTGCTTCAATTCAAACCGGCAGAGGAGGAGGTTCAGGATGCCTGTAATCTGGGCACAGCTGCCATAAACCTGTTTGAGGCTGAAAAGTTGGCCCTTAAATGTGGTGTTGAACGTCCGATTTACTTAGAAACCGCACTTGGCATTTGTGATTTTGCTTTATCTGTGCAGTCGGCCGAGGGACGGATTGGTAAGTCGTGGAAAAATGATGGGACGCCGTACGATCCGGAAGGTACCGTCGGATGCTTTTTGGTGCCTCCTCTTGTTAAGGCATATGAAATTACAGGAAACGAGGCATATCTTCGCGGAGCAGAGGCTGGTTATTCCTTTTATATAAAGGAACTGCTTGATAACGGCTACACTACGGCAGGAGCGCTGGATACATATTGTGTTGATAAGGAATCCTCTATTCCCTTGTTGAAGGCGGGTCTTTCTCTATACCGGATCACTGGTGAACAGATGTATCTCAAATGGGCAGAGCTTGCCGCTTGGTATCTGGCCACTTGGCAGTGGCATCATACTGTTTCTTATGATGAGAAGAATCCATTGGGAGCCCTTGGCTACGATACATTTGGCGGTACATCCGTATCCACTCAGCACCATCATATTGATCCTTATGCTTTAGCCTTTATCGAGGACTGGCTTGAACTATCCACCATTACAGGGAATAAAATGTGGCGGGAGAGAGCGGTTGCCGTATGGGCGAATGCGACGATCGGTATTTCTGATGGCAGTCTGATTATCAATGAGAAGTTGCGGCCAGAGGGAAGTCAAAGTGAAGGCTTCTTCCATACTCGTTGGGCAAAGACGTTCGGCGTGTCGGACTGGCTGGTAGCATGGCCGACAGCCTTCCGTCTTGAAGTTCTGCGCCGAGTTGGTATAGAAGCTGTGGAATCATTTGAACTTAGTCTTACTTGAGAATTGCAGTAAAGCAATGAATCCGGGAATTATACTACATTCATATTCCCGCATGGATACAAGCACGCTACTATCCTTCCTATTACAATGGAAGAATATAAGAGGGTAAAAGCATAATCGAGGGCGAGGATTATCTGCATGCCGGGGACCTGAGACAGCTGCTGGAGCAATTGAATATTGAAGCGTTTCATCTGGTGGGTTTGTCGCTCGGTGCCTTCGTTGCACTTGATTATTGGGCCTTATACCCGGAGAAGGTGCGCTCCTTTGCCGTAGCCAGCGCCGGCATTCCAGATTCCAGAGTGGAAGATACGTCCACCGTCGATGTCGATAATTCAAGCGGGAAGGGTACGAGGGGCTGCTTATCCACTACGGATCGGATCATAACGGCTTTTGTCAGCGGCAGTGGAGCATGATCTCCGACTGGAAGGCAGATAGCCGACGCACCACGAGCCGGAATGCCTGTTGCGGAAGCGGCTGCTCGACCATGTGCCGCAGGCGGCAACCGCCGAGATTGCGGATGCCCGACATTTTTGCAGTATTGAAGTGCCGGAAGTGTTCAATCCGGAGCTGCGGAACTTCTGGCGGAAAGCGGAGTCCGTTCTGAACTTCCCGTCTGCTCCTTAAGACCCATTATCATTCGAAACAAAACGAGACCAACACTATGTATACGACAAATCCGCTTGCCTTGTATCAGCAAGCCGCTGAGCATCAGCTTGCCAGCTACAAGCAGCGGATTGAGGAGCAGATCCAGACCGATACGTATGATCTGGGCTTCCTGTACTCGTTGTCTGCGGTAGCCGAATTTAAAATAACGGGCAAGCCGCTGGCCAGAGCGACTGCGCTTCAGGCGGCTGATCTGCTGGCCGGAAGATATTTTCCGCAGGCGGGCATTATCCAGGCTTGGGGCGATTTGAGCGATCCCGAGCAATGCGGGCGGATGATCATCGATTGCCTGCTTAATCTGCCGCTGCTCTATTGGGCGACAGAGACGGGTGGCGATCCGCGCTACGCGGAGTATGCCCGAACGCATGTTGCGCAGGCGGCGCGTTATCTGGTGCGCCCAGATTACAGCACCTATCATACGTATTATATGGATGTGGAAACCGGAGCGCCAAGGTATGGGAACACCCATCAGGGCTATGCCGATGATTCCTGCTGGTCCCGAGGGCAGGCCTGGGGCATTTACGGCTTCCTGCTAAGCTATAAGTATACCGGCGATGCTTCACTGGTTGAACTGTCAAAGGAGCTAGCCCGTTACTTTCTGGGCCGCACACCGGCAGACGGGGTAGTGTACTGGGATTTGATCTTCACCGAGGGAACGGAGCAGGAGAAGGACTCGTCTGCGTCGGCTGTGGCTGCCTGCGGCCTGCTGGAGCTGGCGGAGCGACCCGGACAAGGCGCTGTTCCGGAGTGAGGCATTGGCCATTCTGCAGGCACTGGCCGCTGCGTATACGACCGGCGATCAGCCGGAATCCAACGGCGTGCTGAAGCATGGCGTATACAACAAGCCGCGCGGCATGGGTATCGACGAATGGACCATCTGGGGCGACTACTATTATTTTGAAGGCCTAGTGCGGGTGTTAACGAAGCACCGGCTATATTGTTAAAGAGGGATGGAGATGACGATGACAACAATTCACAATCCGGTGCTGCGCGGCTTTAACCCCGACGCTTCGATGATTCAGATAGGCGATGATTATTATATAGCCACCTCAACGTTCGAGTGGTTTCCGGGCGTAGTGATTCGCCATTCGCGGCTGACAGGCGACCGCTGAGACGTCCCGGCCAGCTTGATCTGCGAGGTGTATCCAGCTCTGAGGCGTCTGGGGGCCGGCGCTCAGCTATGGCGTATATCGTGCTTTTATTTATAAAAAAGGGGTGACCCAAGCAGGAGATTTATGTTGGGTTAGCCCCTATAGGCGACATCCTGGATGGAGTGGCGGCGCAGCTGCAACAGACGCCCGGCTTCATAGACGCGGAGCATATTGATATATTCAATTAATGTCTTTCCGGTTGTTTTCTTGAACAGGGAACAAAAACAATTGGGGGTAACACAGCACATACGGGCAGCCTCGTCCACTGTGATCGGTTCCTAAAGTGATTACCCAGATGTATAAGCTAGGGATGTACGCCCTTTTCTTGACGTTCTGCCTGCCTGCGTGAAGGCTTCGATTTGCCCAGTTGAAAAGCATAACCCAGAGAGGAGAGCAACTCTCCCTTGATCTGTAACTCCCTCCCCGGTCCATTCTCCTGATAGCTGAGAATTATTCGCTCAATACTTTCTTGATCAGTCTGGTAATCTGAATATCTGCAGTATAAAAAGCCTGGAGCAGCAGCTCTCCCGCCAGCAGCGGCCGGATATACTGAACTTCCGTATAGTCGTGTATTCCATGCAGCAGTGCTTCGTTAAAGACGACAGCGTACAGCTCACTCCCTTCCTCGTTCGGATAAGCAGCATGCATCCGGGGACCGCAGGCCAACGCGGATTCTCCTGCACAGAGCTCCCGGGAAAGGGACCCTACCTGCACATGGAATCTGCCCCTGGTAACCAGGATCCATTCCAGATGGTCATGCCAAAGGGGCGGTATGATCGACCTGTCGGGGAAATAAATATGAAAAATATTAACCGGAAATGTGTATTCAGGAATTTCGGTATGTTCTTTTCTCCACGGACGTCAAGTGATTCCATAGCTCTAAATTCTTCCGCTTATAATCGTAATATCGTATGAATAATGCATATTTTTATAGATACTCTGCCAGGAGATAGTTGACTATAATTTGGCATATACGCACATTATATTTCCATTGGAGGATTGCCGCTATGTTTCGTTCAGAAAATGGAAGACTGATTAGAGAATACGACCACGACGAGAAGGTCTGGATTGAGCCTTGGGGAGCAAATTCCCTGCGGATCCGCGCCTCTTATGCAGCAGTACAGGATGATGACTGGGCGCTGCTGCCAGCCCCGCCCGTTGAAGCCGGAATTACGATTGAAGAACATAAGGCGATAATTGTTAACGGAAAGATCAAGGCTGAGATTACAAAGCAGGGGCAAATCTTCTTCTACAACACGGAAAACTGCTGCTGAATGAAACTTAAGATACGTACCAGCTGAAGTATGGCGGCCGGGAGCTGAAGGCTAGCCCGGCCGCTTTGCCAGTGATCTGTCGGGTATTGAAATCCAAAACTCATCCTAAAATTACAGCCCTCATCTTGGTGTCAAGGTGTGGGCTTTATCCCGAAGATTATGTTATCCCGAAGTTTTTAAAGTCGATGTTTAGAATCCTCAATATTTCTGAGATTTCTTGAATTTTCCCTTAAAAACATTGGGATAATATTTTTTGGAAATTAAGATTTAAAGCCGAATAATATTTTGAGAAACTCTTCATCATTCTCCATCCTCCACACTGGAAGTTCAGGCTCAGAGCTTTGATTCGTATTGGTTGCTGCAAGAATGGCAGCCCGTTTCATCTCCGTATCCGCATAAGCATAGACACTGGTTGTTTTAATGTCAACATGTCCAAGGTATTCCGCGAGCAGTGGCATCGGCATACCGCCTCTGTATAGATGAATCGCCCTCGAGTTTCTGAGTTGATGAGGATGCACCTGATCTGGAACTTCAGAGCATATCTTTTTTGCTAATTTACCGTAACGCATCATGAAGCTAGCAGAGTTATCTGGTGACATGCGATGTATCTTACCATGAATGATGGTGTAGAATAACGGATCATCCGATCTTCGTTTTTCAACGGGATGGAACAGTTCCAGATAATTTTGAAAATGCTTCATCGTCTTTTCCATAAGAGGAACGAGACGTTGCTTTGAACCTTTACCAGTAATACGAACATATGGATTCTTCGGGCTAACAGTTACATCACCAACAGATAAATCCAAAATCTTTTGATTTCGCCCAGCCAGATCATACATCAGAATCATGAAGAATTGGTCGCGTATGTTCAGCTTTTTCGTAGTATCCGGTTGCTGGAACAGAGTTTTTAGTGCGTTCTCAGTAAGAAACTCAACGATAGTAGCTGGCACTCTCTTTGACGGTATATTGTTAATTTCCATACTGCATGCTATGCGTGCTGGGTTTCGAATTCCTGCATATTTAAAAAAGGATTTCAGGGCAGCTAAACGCTGATTCCTTGTTGAAGTAGAACAATTCCTAATACACTCAATCCATTCAAGAAACTCGGTAACAAGGGAGTTATTAAAAAGTTGAAACGTTACATTTGAATAGGGAATACTCTTAATCTGCTTAAGAAATTCCAATAGGAGAGTAATGGTTTCTCGATATGATTTTATAGTTAGCGGACTGCAGCATTTTTGCTTCGGGAGAAAGACGGTAAGGAAATCACGTATTGTTGTGAACAGTTCTTCATCATAAGGTTTCTTCATGATGGCACATCTGGAATAAGGTCTGCGAACCTCGATAAATCCATCTCAGCCATCTGAGGAAAGAATTCCGGAACCAAGTGAATATAGTAAGCTGTATAAGAAAGGTTAGAATGACCCAAATAAATACTCAGATATGGCAACCAAGCATTGAGGTCTCTCCCGTCCTCCATCCAGTTGTACATGCAGTTTGTCGCGAAATTATGCCTCATGTCATATACACGAGGTGAGGGACATTGTCCGGTGGTATGCCTGCAGAATTCCAGCATTGCTTGAACGTTTTGTCCAATAGATAAGGAGAATATATCATCCCTTTGTGATTCGGGAAGAAATATTCACTTTCTGAAAAGATGGAAACCGTCTTCTTTCTATAGATCCTACATAAAGCGCGCATGTCATCTGAAACCACGATTACGCGGTCTGTATGCCCCTTGGACTCTCTGATATAAAGGGTTCCGGTTTCAAGATCAACATCTGAAACCATTAACTGACGTGCTTCAATTGGGCGGAGACCACAGGTATATAAAAGACGAAACATAACAGGGACCACAAGATGACGCGCTGGACTATTTGGGGTGTATCTCAGCCGGTCGGCAGCCCTAAAAAACAAATATAATTCCTCACGTGTAAAAAAGTGGGGTACATATTTATTTCTTCTTCCTGTAAGCCCATCGGGTATGACAAATGCCTGTATTCCAATTCTTTGCATATATTTCCCTAGCTGCCTAACCGGTATAATTCGATTACTGAGCGTCGCATTACATTCAGAAGGCCGTCGCTCTGCCCAACGCATGCACATGTCTCTTGTAAGTTCGGTTTCTTCTGAATAGTGTTCAATACAGAATCTTTCAAAAGCTGCAAGTAGGGTCTGACTATGTTCATACAAAAATCCTAAGGCCTGCTTTTCTTTGATTAGCCCTTCGATGTAAAGTTTGAAGTTCCCCGAGAAAATGCAATTAATCATATCGAATCTTCTGATGTCACTTTAATACCTTGGAGACTCAAAGAACAGAGCTTAAGTTTCTCAAGGTTTATTGAGAGATAGGGTTTGGAAGAATTCATATGTGAATGACCCAGTACTTCCTTAATTGTACCCAAAGGAACTTCGTTCTCTAGCATCCACGTACCTAGACTACGAAGGAAACTGTGAAACCCTTTCCTTTCACCTGGTTTTGGGATACACCGACTGCATTCATGTACTTACATATGATAGAATGCATCGATGAACTATGGTTCGTCAGTTTTGTGAATGGTGGGCGCATTCGAAGAAAAATATAAAGGGATTCTGAGGTAGGTCTGCCGTGAAGAACGTAATCATAAATGGCATTACCAACATCCGTTTCTAATGGGAGAATTAAGGGTCTGTTTGTTTTACGTTGAATGATATGTATCTCATCGTTCTTCCAGTCTATGTTAGTAAACTTCAGATTTACAATATCCGTGGAACGAAGACCGGTGTTCTTTGTCAACAGTAAAATAGCATAATCTCTCTTTCCGATAGCTGCCTCTTTATCTACTGCATTGAGGAGTGCATCAACTTCGTCTCGCGTAAATCCAAAAATAACTTTCCTCCTAGGTGCGACAACAGTCTGGAAGGCTGATAACAGATTATTCTCTGTAAGATATGTTTCCTTAAGGAATTTGCAAAAGGAGCGCAACGCGGTCATTACTCCATGCATCCCAGATGGATGCTTATTGGATATATAGGGGATGAAACCACTTGCAGTTTTCTGTGTTACAGTAGAAAAATTCAAATGCCCAATATCTTGAACATACTTTAAAAACTGAAAATTAATTCCTTTATAGATTTCGACAGTACTGTCTGAAAGACATCCCTCTTTTTTCTTAGTGGTTACATAAGTTTGTAATATTACCGCGAAGTTAGTTTTCAGATCATTAATTTTCCAATTGCGTAGTTCTCTCCACTCAAGGGTTCCAGTCATAAAAACTTCTTCCATCATAGAAGTAGCTTTCCGAAGATAACTGAAACCATGATAAGATAACTGACCATTTTCGTATTTTAGCGAGCCTGAAGTACACAGCATTTCAAGGACTCAACTGAAATATTTTCCTGATTACAGGTAGCAAAATACGAAAGGATTGGTTGAATTCCTGTTTTTTCATAGTACTCTAAGGTTGCAGGACTGAAACCGAATGTAACCATAGCCGCTTTAATTTGATCACAAAGAACCGAGAACTCAAAATTTTTCAAAGAGAATTGCCACCATACTTTATAAAGTCAGGGATTTTATTTCCTGCTATTATAACTAAGTGCCCTGGCGGATGGTGACTTAATCATTTTGAATGTAACATTATTGGGTTGGGAAATTTCAAACTTAGACAAAACAGAAAAATATTATCCCGAAGTTTCTTAAGCGAAATCCGAAGAAAACCTAGTAAACAAGGTTATTCTGAGGGTATGTTTCAATAAATTCGGGATAACATAATCTTCGGGATAAAGCCCCTTATCCCGAATTCAAGATAAGGGGCTATTTGACGCTTACGCTTACACGCTTTTTACGTATAACGTGCTTTCTTTGCATATTGCTAATACTCTTCTTGTTAAACGGATTTCCTTCTGCGAAAGCTACAACCCAAGTTGCGAGCTATGAAAAAATTGATCATTTGCTGTGGTTCTCATGGTTTTTGGCGGGGCAAAAAGTGCAAGTTACTTTAGGGGCTAGCAATACCGCCGCGCGGAACACTTAGGTGCATTATTCGAGTCACGTTAGGTACCAGAGTTCGATTCCTCAGTCCGCTAATTTCCGTGAAAAATGGTAGCTGTTATCCGCTGTGCTTATTTGATTTAAGCTAACTATCAGAGAAGTTGTTTCGCTATAATTAAGTTAATGCTAGGATGAAATAGAATGCATGTATTGCCTTAGGATTTTATTACGCATTCACACTTTTCACCAGACGATATAACCACCCCAATCAAGACATTAAAATGAATAGAACCACCCTATACGTGTGAAAATAATGAAAGATGAGGTGCATAATGAATCGAATATTGCTTGTTGAAGATGATGAAAATTTGGTGTTTGGTATTGAATATACCTTAACGAGTGAAGGATATACCGTTGTTGTTGCTGGTAGCTTAGAAGAAGCCAAAAAGGCATTCAAGACAAATGTCGTCGATCTAATTTTGTTAGATGTGAATTTACCGGATGGTTCTGGGTACGAACTCTGTAGGGAAATCCGGGCATCGTCTCAGGTTCCCATCATATTCTTGACTGCTTTGGATGAGGAGACAAATGTTGTTGTAGGGCTTGATTTGGGAGCAGATGATTATATGACCAAACCGATCCGGACCAAAGAACTTCTATCCAGAATGAAAGCCGTATTAAGGCGAAATCATAAACCTAAGGATGAAGTAAATAGATGGATATCCGACGATATTGAAGTCCGAGTTCTCGAAGGAACTGTCTTCAAGTGCAATCAAGAGCTTTTGTTGACGGGGTTGGAATATCGATTACTATTAATGCTAATAACTCACCCGAAACAAATTTGCAGCAGAAGTACCCTTCTTCACAGTCTTTGGGATATGTCAGGAGAATTCATTGATGACAATACCCTTTCGGTCCACATCAGAAGGTTAAGAGAGAAAATTGAGGATGTTCCTGCTGCACCGAAATATATCATTACCAATCGAGGAGTCGGATACAAATGGAATGCAGATGTCATAGGACGATAAACCATGATTGAAGTCGTCCGTAATCCAGAGTGGAAGTCCATCGCCGGTAAAGTCATTGTATTACAAGTATTGTTAGCGGTACTCGTGTTCGTTTTTATGAGTCAGCAAGTCGGGCATATCAATAAGGCCATAGTTAATCAGAATGTTGCGCTGATTGGTCACGTTTTAAAGAAAGAGCCGCAATTAGAAAATGAAATCATACACTACATCACTCAGGGAGCCCAAGAACATGAAGTAACAGAAGGCAAAAGGATATTGGCGCAATATGGTTACAACGAAGAGATGTCAGTCGAAGATCAACCAGCCCTTTCAGGCATCGCATTGCCCAAGATTACGGCAGCTCTCGTTTTTCTTCTTGTCATTCCATTCATGCTGTTGTTGCTATGGGAATATCGTAAATTGTTTGGCAAGATCAGGACCGTTGCCGTTGCCGCGGAGGAGGTCGTAGAACATCATTTCGACAAACCGCTTCCCGAGAACGATGAGGGCGACTTTGGTTTTTTAGGACGCAGCTTCAACGCCATGGCGGGAAGGTTGCACAACAGTCTCGAACAACTGAAACAAGAAAAAAGATTTCTGCGCAACTTACTCTCCGATATTTCGCATCAGCTCAAAACGCCGTTGGCATCGCTAATTGTTTTTAATGAGAATTTGCTAAATGGTCCAAATATGAAAAATGAAATGAAAATGAAATTTCTAGAACGGAGCCAACAGCAACTTGAACGAATGGAATGGCTGATTATCAGTTTACTGAAGCTGGCGCGGGTCGAAGCGGGTGCAATCGTGTTTCACAAGGAAGAGACTCGATTAAGGGAACTGATCGAAGATGCAGTACAGTCGTTGCGATTGTTATCTGAGCAAAAGAGGCAAACGATCTGTATCAGCGGTGGCGAAGAAATGCTCGTAAAAGCGGATGCGGAATGGCTGACAGAAGCTTTTATTAATTTGATCAAAAATGCACTGGAGCATACCCAGAGAGACGGGGAAATCAAGATCGTTTTGGAAGAAAAAGCACTATTTTTTACGGTCAGTGTTCGCGATAACGGGGAGGGTATTTCCCAGGAAGACCTGCCTCATATTTTCAAACGATTTTATAGCGGGAGAAGCGCAACAAAGCCACAAAGCATTGGCATTGGATTGTCGTTAACCAAGTCAATCATTGAAGGACAAGGCGGGATCATAACGGTTGATAGTAAACCAGGAGAGGGGACCGAATTCAAGATTTCGTTCATTAGAGGAAACGGGTGAAGAGGAAGCTTACGAAAAAGTAAGCTTCCTCTTCACTTTATCGTAAGCTTCGAGGCTTATACTAACAAAGAGAAACGTGAAACATAAGCTTAGGAGGTAGACAGGTGGATATACTAAAAACCGTGAATTTATGCAAAACCTATGGAAGCGCAGAGGCGAAGGTTGAAGCATTAAAAGATGCAAATTTCTCCGTTCAACAGGGAGAATTTGTTGCTATCGTAGGGGCCAGCGGATCAGGGAAGAGCACTTTGATGCATCTATTAGGCGGGGTGGACCGCCCGTCTGGCGGACAAGTCATCATCGATGGTACGGATATTTATAACAAAAAAGAAGCGGAGCTCGCTATATTCCGGAGACGAAAGATTGGATTTATTTTTCAATCCTACAACCTGATCCCGGTCCTATCTACGGAGGAAAATATTAAGTTGCCGCTATTATTGGAGAACAAAAAGGGTGATGAAACATATGTGCAGGAATTAATGGGGATATTAGGCCTCACCGAGCGAAGGCACCATCTTCCATCCGAATTGTCAGGCGGACAACAGCAAAGAACAGCTATTGGACGTGCTTTAATCAATAAACCCTCGATTATTTTAGCGGATGAGCCCACCGGAAATCTGGATAGTAAAAGCAGTAAGGAAATCATGGAGTTACTAACGTTCTCCGTTAAAAAATATCATCAGACATTAATTATGATCACGCATGATCTAAATATTGCCAAAACCGCAGATCGAGTCGTAAGAATCGAAGACGGCCTCCTTCAACAGCCAAATGAGGTGAATGAACGTTGAATAGCTACATGGGTCTTACCGGGAAATATTTAAAGGGACAGAAAAAAAGATCGCTGCTTACGATTTTCGGTATTATCTTGTCGGTTACGTTGCTCACATCCATTGGAACGATCGGGATGAGCTATTGGGATAAATTAATCAGACAAACCATAAATCACTACGGAGATTACCACGTCTCCATCAATGGCATTTCAGGAGAAGCCGTCCCGAAGGTAAAAAACAATGCATCCGTGGAAAGTGCCGGCGTCATCAGTAGGGAAGGATACGCCATCATTAAGGAAACAAACGAGAAGGAAATGCACGAAAATCCGTTTGCCGCACCCTACCGATACTTGAATGTCAAGGGATATGATGCGAATGCGATATCCATGCTTCAAGTACAGCTCGACTCAGGCAGGCTGCCTAAAAATCCGAATGAGATTGTCCTTTCATCATCGAGTTTGAGTCTCTTTTCAGAAAAACCGAAACTTGGCGATACGATGGAGCTCAAGCTTGGGATTCGGAAGGTGGCGTCCACCGGTGAAGACAAGAAAATTAACGGACTTGGTGATTTTGGCTGGGATCTTGACGAAGCTTTCCAAGCTCAATCTCAAAAAGAATATACCATCGTCGGCTTTATGAAGCCGCCAACGGGGAATTGGTCTTCCAGTTACATCTTTCCTGCCATTACTTTCAACGATTACAAGACCATCGACAACAAGAAAAAGTACTTCGTTTATGTCAAAATGAAATCTTTGAATGGAATCCAAAAGAAAACGGAAACCATCATGTCCTCTTTACAGCTGGGTAATGCCGAACAAGGTTCTGCTATGCAACTGGATAAGGATAATTTTATTAAGAATGTAAGAATTGAGTACAATAATGAGCTACTTAAATTGTATGGCAAAAGTATTTATAAGGGGGTAAACAACAGTCTAACCCTTGCGTTTGTCGCAGTTATTGTGATTATTATGATTTGTACGATTGCTGTAATCTATAATACTTTTCATATTTCTGTACTGGAACGAATTTTGCAATTTGGCATGCTGAGATGTATTGGAGCTACACCAACCCAAATTCGCAAAATTGTGATGCAAGAAGCGAGACTATTGAGCTTGATCGGCATACCTATCGGGCTTCTTACGGGGACCCTTTTTATGAAGTTATTGTTCTACAATATCAGCTTGTTAACATTAGGTTTCTTAAACGATATGAGAATGGTCATCTCCATACCGATTCTGATTGCTGCCGGTTTATTAGGCTTGCTGAGCGTATTTTTTTCCGCCATTGGACCAGCAAAACAAGCAGCTCGCGTATCACCTCTGGAAGCGCTAAAAAGTACGGGGAACACGAAGGTTGAACATATCACGAAGGTCAAAAAGTCCCGGTTCGTTAAAAAGCTGTTTGGCATCGTAGGGCAATTCGCCAGCAGGAACTTGCAGCGGAACAAAAAACGGTTCCGGATAACAGCCTTTTCCATGATTATTAGCATTACTTTGTTTATTGTATTTAGCGGTTTGGTTGATTTTCTGCGGCAAGCAACACAGATCTCTGGTGCTCAGTATTCTTATTCGCTTTCCTATGATGGCCCTTCAAAACGAATAGATGATACCGTGTATCAGCATATTGCTAAGCTTGATGCTGTTCAACAAGCTTACAAGTATTACAATGATCAAGTAGAGGCAATCATCCCTAAGGATAAGGTTGATCCCAAATATTATGAATTAAGAAAGGGTCGATATGTCGTTGCTGAAGGCGAGGGGTATCGAACAGATAATAATTTCCTTACGTCCTATGGAGACAATGGCTTGGATGCTCTGCAATTCAAACTCACGGCCGGAAAGATCGACAAGGAGAAAATGAACCAAGAAAACGGAGTTGTCGTTCTACAAAAAGTAAGCACGAATACGGAAAGTGGAAAACAACTGATTATCGATCAAACCCGCTTTAAGGTTGGAGATCGCATCAAAATTCGAGCAACGAACGGAGACCGAAAAGTTTACCAAACCGTGACAGTGGCCGGAATCGTTGATCAAGATTTGTTGATGAAGGGATATACTAGCAGTGAAATTATTTCATTCATTACGACGTCGGAAGTTTATTCCAAGATTATGGGGATCGACGCATATTCCAGAATCTTCATTCTTGCAAATCCGGATATATCGAACCAGCCTATAACAGACTATCTCAAATCGTTAAATGAAAAAGACGCAGGATTTAACTACAATGATCGAGTGGCGGAAGTAGCCCAAGCCAAAAACGACGCAATGACTTTCAGCATCTTGCTTTACGGTTTTATTGGTGTCATTGTGTTAATTGCTTTCTTGAACATTGTGAATACAGTGAGTACGAATCTCATTCTTCGTACGAAAGAGTTTGCGGTTCTCAAGGCTATCGGCATGACGCAGCATGAAGTGAGGAAAATGATTGTTTTAGAAGGCATATTTTATGGTCTGTTTGCCGCCGTGATCGGGATTATCATAGGGACAGCTCTGAATTATGGAATACATGTTCTCTTCGCAGGTGCTTTGGATACAGCCTGGGTGATCCCATTGGACAGTATTGGCATTGCTTTCGCGGGTGCGATGATTACGACGCTCGTCGCAACGATTTGGCCGATGTACAGGTTAAATAAAGTAAATATCGTAGATGCTCTTCGGAGGGAGAATTAGATTATAGGGTACCCTGCAGCAAGTAGATGATGCCTTCTTTCAGGTAAGGCAGGTCGAATAAGGGAGACAGTGATCATGGGGCAAACAGCTCCAGACGAATCTCACCCTTATACCAGCGCGTGAAGGAATGTGAGACAACTAAATTGTATTAGCAGTAGCTTTGTAGTGGGGGAATAACCTATGAATATACAAGTCAAAGCATCAATATTACGACGACATGAAGCGTTATGTTATCAAATCTGTTATTACTACACCCAAGATGATGAGCTTTCCATTCAAGCAGCTTGTGAGGCTCTATTAGAGGTAGCTCACAATTCAGATTTCTTTACCGATACTCACGAGGGACAAAAGAAAAAAGTCATGTTGGCTGCGGTCCGCTCTACTTTGAAGATCGAGGCGATTGCGTGATTCACAAGGTGGTGAGAAGATGGGAATTGTGCCACTACAACGAGAAAAATGGTCTTGGTTCAGGAATTGATTTTATGCGGATCGATGGCCGCGGTGATCCCTATCCGGATAGAGAGGTGATTATACCGATGAAACACAATGGTATCATTTGATTTTAAGGTGTACTGCTGGTAGTGATAGCAGAACTGCGAATACATGAGTGGAATCTCTTGGCTGGACCGGCATTGCTCACAGTACTCGTTCCAGAGCAAACTAAGCGTTACGCCGCTTTTCGCCATCTCTTTGTGGATGTACGCGTAATCTGGTTGCTTGCGCCTGGAGGATTGGACTGGCTCGGCAAAGAGGCGCCCTCGAAGCTCTCCATCTGTGAGCTCCATTCCTAACGGCCAGGCGATTCCCAGTTCGCTTGCGCGTTCAATAATCTTGGAGACGGTGTTGCGTGAGCAGGCGCAACTGAGGGCGATGTTACGTTGGCTGATTCCTTGGCTGTGCAGCCGCAGGATTTCACGGTATTGGGTCATAGTGACCTCCTCTGAATGATTAGCGTTATCTTGCAACAACGCATAAGGTTCATTCTAGCAGGAGGTCATTTCGGTGGCTCATCCCGCCCGGAAGGGTGGCTCAAAAACGGCGGAGACGTGGCTCTCATTCACCGGAACGATGGCTCAATTTGCCCCGGAGTTAAATTCAAACACTTAATGAAAGAAGGCTCATATAAAATGTATGTTTATATGGGCCATCCTTCATTACGGTATTTCCTTTTGGTAATTTCGTATAGTACACGCTTACGTTGTAACCGCTCCTGTAATTCCCAACTACAATATGTCCATCTCAATCCGGCTAATCCGTTTTTTGTTCATGGGTGCAGCCGCCTCCTTTGGGATTTACGGCTTGACCATCGGCTTTCTCCTGCTTATCGTGCACTTATGCAGTCTGCAGTCGCTCGGTGTCCCATATATGCGTCCATATGCGCCGTATTCGAAGAAAGAACAGGTAGACGGTATGTTCCGTAGTCCCTATTGGTCAAGCTCACGGAATAAACGCTCGAAGGATGGAGTTTAAGATGAGAAGATCGGTAATGATGATCTGTGTCCTGACCTTAATGACAACACTATTGTCTGGCTGCTGGAGCAGAAAGGAGTTAGGTGATTTAGCTGTAGCAATCGGTCTCGGAATTGATAAATCCGACAAAGGGTATCGCGTGACGGTGCAGATTGTTGCACCCAGCATGGCTGCTGCCAGCACTGGAGGGGGGAACTCGGGATCACCTGCACTGGTTGTGGAAACGGAGGCGGTGACGGTTATGGAAGCCTTGCGCAAACTGACGACGAAGCTGCCGCGCAAGATTTATTTATCACATTTAAGCATCCTTCTGCTGGACGAAGCTACGGCCAAAGCAGGTATCCTTAAACCTCTGGATTTCATGTTCAGAGATCATGAGGTCAGACTTGATTTTAATGTTGCGATCGTCCGAAACGGAAGTGCTTCAGAGGCTTTGTCCATTATGACACCCCTTGAACGATTGCCCTCCAGGGATTTGTATGATTCTTTAAACGGCTCACATAAGTTTTGGGCTCCCACTTCCGCCGTGAGGCTGTTAGATCTGATGAAATGGTTTGATTCAGAAGGACAAGAAGCGGTGTTAACCGGCCTTTATTTAGAAGGTAACCTTGAGAAAGGGAAAACCAAGGAGAACGTGGAGGTTATTAACAGCCCACTCAAATTTGAGTTTAGAGGCATAGGTGTTTTTAAGTATGATTATTGATAGGTTGGCTTAATGAGGCTGACAGTAAAGCCTACAACTATGTGATAGGAAAGGTTAAGTCTACAGTTGGAAAAGTGGAATGTCCAGATGCCAAGGGGGATTTTGTAATGGAAGTCCTTAATGCAGAGTCTAAAATCACCCCCCATATAAAAGATGGGGAACCTTCTGTTACTGTGGAGATCAGAATTGAGGCCAATGTGGCTGAGGTAGAATGTAATCTTGATTTAGAGAGCAGGGAGGGCTTAAGAGCGATGAAGGAACTAGCCATACAAAAACACAGAAATTGATTTCAGAGGGAATACGTACGGTGCAGAAAGAGTATGGCGCAGACATTTTTGGGTTCGGGAAAAAGTTCCACCAAAAGTATCCTGTGTACTGGAGAAAATGGCATGATGTATGGAATGAGAAATTCAGTGAAATGGAAGTAGACGTCAATGTGCACTATGAGATCAAGGGAAGGGGAAGAATCGTGAGTCCAATTCTGAAGGCAGACGTCAAATGAATTTATTTCTGGTCCGGACTCCTCTACTGCTATGGGCATGGAAATTCCGGCAGTATCAGGGGGCGCGGGCAAAGGTACAAGAGAAAACGATTGTGTATAGCTTTTATGCCATTGCGTTTGGTCTCAGTATCATGTCTATGAAGCACTGGATAATCCCGGATTTAATGAGACCTTTAATTATATTGTACCCGAGCTCACACTTGGCACTGAATTTGGGCTAGCATGAATTTGAAGGAAGGGGAAATCAGGTGAGCTCTCGACAGTTTACTATGCTGCTTACACTGTATTATTGGGGAAGTGCTCTACTTACTCTTCCCTCTATGTTAATCGGGATCTCGGGAAAAGATGCCTGGGCCTCCATCCTTATTGGCTTGCTGGTCCAACTATTGATCATCCGCTTATCTGTGGCGCTTTTCGTCCAAATGAACGTGTCCGCTTATCGTGTTTACTGTTCATAAAATAAGGTATAGAGATAACTAAAACTCACCTAACTTTATAAGTGTCCTTATATACGACGATAACGCATTCTTTGCAATCGCTGCTGTAGGTTTCCGTCGGTACATCTATATTTATCCGAAGTTCACTCCCTAATAGAAAGTTCAATCATATGCTGTATCTCCAGCCGTGTCTCACAGGGATTACTGTACTCGTTGCTATAATCTCATGAATTTTAAACTAAGCCCAGAAGCGCTCGATGACAATATTGTCTTTTGCGCAGCCTTTGCTGTCCAGGTTACGCTTACCAGATACGAAAGTTGAGTTAGTTAGATAAATATGCATCCAAAAAAACACCAACACCTCGCTCAACGCACCCGCTGATTTGAGCATCGGATGGATCCTCAATCATGCCGAATAGACATTTTTCCACTAGCTCTGATTCGATCAAGGCTATATAGTGTGATACAACCATCCCTGTATTCCTCATTTTCATCTTTCGAGCATTCATTTCTTTCTCAAAGTGCGCGGATAACAAATCGAGAACTTTCCTTTGTCCCTCTTCAAAGAATAAAATTCCAATGTCAGAGCGCGCGGACTCCCCAATTAGCATCCGGTTGATGGCAATCGTATCCGGACTACATCGTTGATGCAAATAATGCTCCCCGAAAATCTGTAGCACTGTCTTAAGATCATCATTTTCTGTCAATATGGACTTTATTGTTGTTAATTCGGGTTGAACGGACTGTTTGACCAATTCTGCAAAGACTTCTTGTTTTGATGAAAAGTAGTTATATAAAGTTGCTTTAGAACCGCCTACACGCGCAGAAATTTCGGACATGGATACGTCATGTGAAGCACTTTCTTTTAGCAATTGTAATGCTACATCAATTATTTCTTTTCTCTTGTTTTCACTTTTGGTTCTCAAAAAAACAGCTCCTTATATAATCTGAAAATTCTGAATTCATTATAAAATTTGAAACCAGTATCGTCAAATAAGAAAATGCTAGCTCGTAAGCAAAATGGAAATATTGACGGTTAGTAATTTCCTCGTTATAATTAAACTGTACCGTACAGTTTAATTAATTGGAGGTTTGATTATGAGCGATAGTAAATCAAAGTATTGGATTGAAAACAGATTGGAACAAAAAGGACTTATGCCTAAGTTAGTTAAACAAGAAATTGAAAATGAAGTTAGGCAGGATATTTTGGAGTTTTTAAGAGTACAAGAGGTTGCTAGTCTGGCAACAGCAACTCCAACTCATTGGCCACTTGTTCATGCTGTACATTTTGCCACAGTCGCAGATGAAGAATACAGACCTGTGTTCTACTTATTTTCTGTTCCTGGTACCAGAAAGGTGCATAACATCAATGTAAATACACAGGTTTCATTATCCGTATATAATCTGCCAGGATATGAAAATAGAAAGCAGGCAAAGGCATTTCAATTTATGGGAATCGCCAAAATTGTTGATGACGCAGAGGAACTAAAAATAGCGTTGGCAGCTCAAAGAAGTAAGCCAGGGTATGAATTTACTGAATATTTACCTCTAGAAAAACAACCTTGCATACGAGTAGATGTTCTATATGGCACGTGGATGGATCAATCAAGGAAACACCCGCTTGTATCAATAGATTATCTGCGGCATGTATAGTATCATTTGCTGGAGCTTCATTTAAAGTCACTTTCTCTCTCTTGTTGCAAATCTAAGGGAATCGATCCTTATTATTTTCATCCGTACCCGCAACGTCTATATTACAGATGAGGGGATTAATATATGAAGAAACTACATGCGTTTGCTAGCATTATATCTTTTCTATGTATTTCCAGTTTTTTAATATCTACTATTATAGTAGATTTATTCTGTAGTTATGAAACGATCGCTATACTTAAAAGTTTGATTGTTCTACCAGGATTGATCGTTTTGATTCCAGCCATAGCACTAACTGGGGCAACGGGCTTCAGAATATCTAGGGGTAGAAAAGGAAAGATTATTGAAAAGAAAAAGAAACGTATGCCATTTATTGCTTTGATCGGTATATTAATTATGATACCTTCTGCAATATTACTTAATATGTGGGCATCAGCAGGTGAATTTGGCACGAAATTTTGGTGGGTTCAGCTGATTGAAGTCGTGGGCGGTGGTGTCAACCTATTCCTAATGAGTATAAACATGAAGGATGGATTCGTTCTTACTGGAAAGTTAAAACTTAAAAGATAAAAGCCTTCGTAACAGCGTTTCTGATATGCAATCCTACAATATGATGATGAATCGAGCATGGAAATTCCGCTTTGTAGGCTTTGGTCATGACATAAAAACTAGGGCGGACATTATGAGTGTCCTTCGGTGGCAGCATCACACCAAAGGGGATTTAATGCTGCCTTCTTTCCTATCTGAAATGATTACCGGAACAGTACGCAGATACCCGGCTCCCTGAAATAACGGGTCAGCTTCGGCTCACGGCCGCAGTTTAGTTTTTGGCCCAGACAGCCGATACATTGGAATTGCTGTACTGTCCTTGAGACAAGTTTTAAATATATAGCTATAATCCCACTGGTCTTGAATATCTGCTGTCGAGCGGTACATATGTGCGCCTGATTCCCGAATCCAATGATATACATCATCTTCTCCCCAGTTACATGCCGAGAAGAAAATATTTCGCCCACAGTTTTTAAGAGCCAGGCTCATCCATTTATACAGCAGTACTACGGAAATATGCCGCGGTTTGAAGCAATAGTCGTATTTAAGAAAATCTACGCCCCATTCAGCATACTGCTGCGTATCCGCAAATTCATGCATGAAACTTCCCAGATAACTGGCGCAAGTGTGGGTGCCGACGCAGGAATACATGCCGAAATTTCAAGCCTCTATCGTGAATATAGTCAGCCAGCGTTTTCATGCCGCTTGGAAACTTGGCCTCAGGTACAAACCGGCCTTCCAGCTTGATTTCCGCCCACCATCCCCCTATTTCTCCTTGAAAGAATCCAGTATTTGTGATTTTATTGGAAACCCAGTTTGAACCGACCTACAGGATCAGGGTAAATACCGACTTCGTTAATCGAAAAGCGGTCGCTGACGAGAATTGAAAATTCAGCAGTCTGGTCTGATAAACATACGTATCGATAATCTGGCAGGCAGATTTAGCGTATTTTGCAAAACATAAATTTGTGTGAGGTTGTTATTCAGCATTCCGCTGACAGCAAAAATAACGAGTACCATTAAGGTTGGAAGAATGCCCGGAATCGTCACATGGAGTATTCGTTTAGATCTTCCCGCCCGTCAATGGCAGCCGCTTCATGCAGACTCTGGTCATCCAGCCATAGTGGCCAAATACAGAAGGTCGCCCCACCTGCCTACTTTACCGGCAAGGACGAACTGGTCTGGCTCCAGGAGGATCCTGTATTTGGCCTAGCTTAAGTCAATTGAAAAGAATGTAACTGCGATCTGGAAATTTCACGACCCTATGCATTTAGCGGATACAGACCGGATCTATGGCGGCCTTCTCAAGGAACTGGAATGGGAGAATAAGAAGCTTGACGAGCAAGAGTCCTGTGGGTATCTAATTGAAGACACAACGGTTGGAGCACTGGCAAGTTTTCTGAAGCAGAGAACGGGTATGAAGGTTATTCAGATTGTCGGGAATACAGATACCGTTTGCTCACGAATAGGAATATTAGTAGAGGCTGAAGTCTCGGGCTTGGCAGGGAGCAAATGCCCATGGAACTTATGAGGGATAAAACACTGGATGTCATGACTAGCAACAATATCCAGGGCACTTAGTTCATTTCTAAAATGAACTGAAAATACTCATACCTTTCTTCGTAAGATACGGATATATTAGGTCTTTTAATGCCGTGTGTAATTCAATTCTTGGTATGCTTTCATCGTAATATTGTGTTGTATTTTGCCACCACATTCCACTCAAATACACAACAGTATATGCCAGCGTTTCATATTGTTTTGTAGAAATGTCATTACGTAATATTTCCTCTTGTTGAAGATTTAAGAAAGATGATAAATAGTACTGATAAATTTTTTGACGGAATGTATCCACACTACTGGCAATGGCACTCGATTCCTGACATAATTCTACAATATTTCGATAAAAAAATGCATTTTTTTTTCTATTCTCATTTATTCTCAAAAATGAATTTATCATATTCTCAAATGTTAACAAGCCATCTTGTTGATCGACGAAATTATGTAAAAATTCCGTATAAAGTTCACTTTGAATTGCAAAGACCAAATTTTCCTTTTGGGGAAAGTGATAAGTTAAATTTCCAATTGTGGTTCCAGCGGCTTCAGCAATATCTCTTAATGAAACATTATTATAACCTTCTTCATTAAATAAGCGCTCAGCTTGACTAAGAATTTTTTCTTTAGTAGTTGCCATTATTATATATTCCTTTTTTGTCATTTGTTTTATTGCTCTCTAAATAGAATATCATCAACCGTTTCCTTTATACAATAATGTTCAGAACTTTGTCATTTTCTAATGGAATGGGTATATTGACGACGATTCCAGTACAATGTACTATAAATGTATTAGTACATTGTACTGGAAAGGGGAATGAAAATGATTACCAAAAAAAGATTAAGACCACTCGCTCAGGATATAGGTAGAATGTTAGGACAAGGACTATCGCCAGAAGATTTTATTAAATTAATGAATCGTACCGAACTAAATTGCGATACATTGGAAAAAATTTCTGAAGGAGAAGATTTTGTATTAGCAGCAGATAGCTTGGGTGATGACGCATATGCATATGCCGAAGAACACGAGAAATTGGGACACTTGGCAACTGCAAGTCAATATTTTTCTAACGCTTGCGCATTATATCGTTTGGCAGACTACGGTATTAAAGATCCTACTGAAGAAAAAATGTCCATCAACAAGAAGATTTACAATAGTTTTAGAAAGAGTAAAGCAGTTACATCTTACGATAAAGTTATTAATATTGAAGTTCCATTCGAAGGGAATTCAATCCCAGGATATTTATTAATCCCTGATAATGCACCAAAAAATGTTCCTGTAGTTATTTACGTACCAGGTGCAACAGGTTACAAAGAGGAAAATTATCTAAATGCTCGAAAATGCTGGGAACGTGGGGTAGCTACGATCATTTTTGATGGACCGGGTCAAGGTGAAGCATTACATTATCGAAATATGTATTATACCGTTGATAATTATGAAAGAGCAGTAAAAGCAATCATTGACTTTATCCATAATGATCCTCGTCTTGGTAATAAGATTGGTATTATGGGTATAAGTTATGGTGGATATTTGGCAACCAGGGCCACATGCTTTAATAACGACTTTATTTCTGCACTTGTTTGCCGTGGTGGTTCTTCAAAAACAGATGATTTAACACGTCGTCCAATTGCTGGTATAGAAGATTTTTATTTAAAAAATTTCACATTCAAATTTAATGAATACGATAATGAGATAGCCAAAAAAATTAGCTCTGAGATGAACATTGGACCATTTCTAAAAAATATTACTTGCCCTGTTCTTGTTCAACATACTGAAGAAGACCCTATTCTAGGCGTAGAAGGTGCAAAAAATATTTATGAAATGGTTTCAAGTGAAAATAAAGAATATTATAAAATTCCAGGTAATGTACATTGTGGTTGTAACGAAAACGAAAAAGTCGGCAACCATGGTGCAGACTGGATTGTTGATATACTGTTGAATGCTTAAGTTTGAAACTATTAATCTTTAATTATTCATTAATGAACATAATTGCTGAAGGAAACCATCGGTTGTGCGGGGGGTTCCTTCAGTCCTATAAGGACAAAATATATTGTGTAAACTTTCAATTAATGTTTCCGTATATAAAAATTTATGAATAAATTATGTTTCTGTAAGCCGAACAATAAAGAGGCTCTAGAGTATTCACAATTGGAGAACCGCCTGAGGATAATATATACCTCAGGCGATTTTCTCATATAGACCCTTTAAGAAGTTGGAAAAGACGATGACTTACGGTATTCATTTGGGCTTATCCCCATTTTTTTGCGAAATACCTCCCGGAAATATGCTGTGTCTTGGTAGCCAACACTTTTTGATATAGTTGCCATTTTATTGTCTGTTTCGATTACTAAATGGCAGGCAAGTTCTATCCTTTTATACTGCAAGTAATCTGAAAAATTCATTCCTGATTGTTGCCGGAATAATCGTATGATATGTCGACTACTGAATCGAGCTTCCGTTGCCAGCTATACTAGTCAGATATAGAATCATTATTTTACCCTTCCTTTATGATTAACAAAATGATCCCGGTGACCACCAGACCCATATAGAAGAAAAGCTCTCTGAGCTGTTTCTTTTTGTCCACGCTCATCGTCCTCCTGTAGTTCCCATATAAACAAACTTATATTCATGGATATCAAAATGGACATGCAACCTTTTAGATCCAATCATCAACAAAGTATGTTCGCGTTTCTTGCCAGCCAGGAAGTTCGTTTGCATCTGTTAAGTTATAAAGCTCTCGAGTTTCTTGGAGGTTTACCCGGTCTGTTCCCATCAAGATTTTGATACTAGGAATATACAGCAGCGCTTGCCCGTACATCTTAACCTCAGGAGCTAGAAAGTCGACGACACTTGAGAGATAATTGCCAATCCGGCTTCATATTTACGGGCACGTTTCTCTACATTACGAAGGAAAACTAGGCTCTGTGGGACGTTAGGGTCGACATCAAATAACACTCATCACAGATCAGCAGCACCCGTTCTGTTCGATCCTGAGACATTTGTTCCCAACACCAGGATAAAAGGTTAAAGTACTGGGTTCGATTGATATTCTCAGAAGTATTCTGATGAGTATGGGGATCCAAATAAATGCAGCGGCTTTAGGTTTGAATCGTGCTGTGACCATTCCATAAAAAAGAGTCCCCACCATGTGCAATATCATGCAGCAGTAAGGACAAACTCTTTATAAACTTTATCGCCAAGTTTCTTTTCCTTACCATGAATCAAAGCGTAGAGGTCAGAAAAAGTTGGGAAGTCGGTGCTGGATAGTTTCATAATATCAGTGGTCCAAGTAATTTGAAACTGATCATATAATTTAATCAAGCATTGCTTAAAAACAGCCTTTTGCATCACGGTCAGGTCAGGGATGTAGATGTTAAAGAAGATTTCAAGATTCTTCAGATGCAGTGCATGTCGGACATACCATTTCCTTCATCTTTATAGAGCGGAAATTCCTCATCTTCTTCATCGCGGAGAGCAGGCGAATTTGCAGAGGATTAATTCTATATTCGATCCACCGCCGACGTTAATACAGTCACCGATTAACCTCTGGCAAAGCTCCTTATATTCCGATTCTGGATCAATAAAAATAATTTTGGTACCTTTCATGTATTCACTACGTGCCACATGTTTCACAGCTGTAGATTTACCTACGCCGGTTACGCCCATTATGACGATGTAAGAATTGGTTGGGTCGCCGCCGCGTTTCCGTGTAACGGCGATAATCAATCCGCCACTAGCATCCTTGGTGAAGTGATAATCGGTTCCAACGGTGAAGCCAGAACTTGCAAAGGGAAAGCCTCCCACAAAGGCACTCATAGGTTTAATTTTATTAGTATATCGCCAGTTTGATCTTGAGCAGGGTACGTGGTGGATAGGTGACGAAAGCTCTCTTGTTGGAGAGGGGGCAGGATGCGAATTTGGCAATGAATCATACTTAAGTTTTTTAAACTTGTCTACATACGCTGGTGAACTGCTTGTCATCTTCTGCAAATGGCATAACCATTACATTCATGAAGCTAACGGTTTCACCGTTTTGGTCAATCTGCATATTCTCACCATCTGTAGCCGCCCTGTCTGCTCGTTGACGGGTAAGAGGATCTTTTGCGCTGTTGGTATAGAAAATAGAATCGTGATACCGTGCGCGGTTTATATGAATATTGTAAAATTGACGTTCATTGTCGATCGAGAGACAGGGTTTGGATCGAATTATTATGTTAACAATGGCATTACATTAACAACAAAGTAATCAATATTATTTGAAGAAACAGCACATAATAATGATTATGCGCTGTTTTCTTGTAAGTTGATGTTTTTACTTGAGAGTCATAATAAGTTTTTAATATATCCACTGAAATCTACTGAATTACGTATATTTTATTAATTTTTGAATATACTATAGTATAGAACCATCGAATAGGCGAAGCTTGCTGCTAAGACAAAGACTGTACACTCGTTATTGAGTAGCAGTTTTTGTTTTTTTCTTTAGAAAAACCCTTTAGTCATTTCTATTGATACAAAATCAATTACTAATTTTGTTAACAATTATTACAAATCTGCCTCTGATTATAGATATGAAGTGATTCTGCTGAGTTAATTATTGCTAAAAGAAGTTCGCATATATATAATACAAACAAATGTTCTTTTATGGGTAAAAATGATTCACTACATTCTTTTATTAATCTTACTAATGGATATAGTTTCTGGACTTACTGTACAAATTATCAGGAGGACAATAAATGATAAGAAAAATAGATGAGATTATATTAAATAAAGAAAATAATTTACGCACAAAACCTCAACTTACCACGCATCAGTTACAATTGATAAAAAGTGCCATAAGTAAGTCAATTGAAGATCACAGTCCTTTGTGGTTGAAAGTCTTTTATCAAAATTATGATAGAGTGCTACATGGTATTGTAATGACTGCAGATTATCAGTTACAACGAATTGAATTGAGAACAATTAGGGAACAATCAGAATGGATAGAAATAAGGAATATCTTAAATATAATTTAAACATAGGAACTGTGACGGCCAGTCAATCCATTAGTACCGAATCTTGCAGGAGACTTATCAAAACTTAATCAGTAGAATATTAAAGGACGGGTCTTGGAGGAGTAATAAAAATTATTTAAAGTAATACAATGCCTTTAGCGCGGGTTTTGTCATATAAATTGAGGAAAGCTTTTTTTCGAAAACATCTGGTTAATCGATTCCTTGTTTATGAAGTGAATATATTTTAAGAAATATTGGATTCCTTAAAGTCTGAATGGATGGAAACCCTTAAGGAAAAAATAATCATATATCCATGGTTTGTGAGTTGGGATTAGCATTTACAATATATTGAAATGGATTTAATATATGAAGGTGCCAAGAATTTTCGTGGTAGAAAAATTTGAAAGTGGGTTCGAATTAATTATTATGAAAGCAATCAATCTAAGTTCATATGCTGACGCTTTTAAGGCTTTGAAAGTAGAACAATTCAATAGATATCTTTTATACTTTGGGATTTCGGTTAAGCAACAGGAAGGCAACGATATCAACGTCATGATTTCGGAACTTCTAGAAAGTGAAATTCTTTCTGTTCAGATGAGCGAATTTTATATTGGATATACTATACCTCAAATATCCAAAGAATTTGACCTCCTTCGTTTCGGGGCCAACTTTACACTCAACATTGAAGTGAAGAATAACAGCTCCCTGGAGCGTATCCAGAAGCAGCTATCTCAAAACAGGTACTACTTGCGCGCATTAGGTCAACCTGTCAAATCGTTCGCTTATGTTGCACAGACTCAAGAGATCTATACTTTAGACAATTCTGAAACTCTCATTAAGTCTAACATTACAGATTTGATTAATGTGATAAAAACACAACAACCTAAAATCGTTCCGGAAATAGATGCTCTATTTAAACCAAGCGAATATCTTGTGTCCCCACTAAATGCAACTGAAAAATTCATAGGCGGGAATTACTTTCTAAACGGCAGTCAACTATCAGCGAGAAGTGAAATTATAAAAATAATTGATCAGAAGACGTTGCCGTTCATCGCGATTGAGGGAAAACCTGGAACTGGTAAAACATTATTAACGTTTGATATTGCCAAACATTACATCGATAATGGATGGAATGTTGGGATTATTCATTGTGGTATGCTCTCAGATGGCCACGATATTCTAACTAACAATCATGGATGGAACGTCTATTCAGCAAAGGAATCAAACGCTGCACTAGCAGATAATGAATTCGACCTAATCATCGTTGATGAAACACAACGTATATATTCTGGGCAACTGAACAATATCGTCGATTATGTTACAACCAATAGCATTAACTGTATCTTTGCCTACGACCGCGATCAAATCTTCACATCCGATGAAATATTTCGTAATACAGCTGGAGTTATCGAGCAATTAAATCACAAAAAATATATGCTTACTGATAAAATAAGAACCAACAAAGAAATCGCTTCCTTTATCAGTAATTTGTTTAATAAGAGAAATGTTAATCCGGGAATTGAATATAAGAATATACATTTACGATATTTTAATTCACCATATGCTTTGGAAGACTACCTGAAGCAGTTAAGAAAGAATGACTGGGAAGTAATTAATTATACTTCTTCAAATCGAAATTTTCTTACTTATGATAAGTACCAGGTTGGATCACAAAATGCGCATAAAGTAATAGGACAGGAATTTGATCGCGTAGCAGCTGTTATTAACCAGCATTTTTACTATAATGGCGAAGGAATATTAATTTCAAAGTTCGAATCTGGTGCGCCAAAATACCGGTTAGATAAAATGTTATACCAGATGCTTACACGAGCACGTCAAGAGATAACGATTATCGTATATCAAAACCCAGTCATGCTCGAAGCCTGCTTAAAAATATTGAACAAATGAGTCTTCGGATCTAGATAGGAAGAGCATCCCAACCCAGAACTTATCACTACTCTCGATATAGTTACCGCCGGTTTTACGTCGGTCTCGAATTGATATAACATTTGAAGAACGATAAAAAGTTGAAAAGTTATCATTAGAGAGGGGCTGTCCCAAAAGCCATGAAATGGCTGCTTGAGACAGCCCTTTGTTTTGAAGTAAAATCAACGTGAGCACTTGGGTGGACGCTGCGCGAACGGACCGTTGTTCCAATCGCTGTGCTCTCCAGATTTTTTTCATTCCCCTTAGCGGTGAAAATCCGGAGACCAAGGCGACCGCTGCCGCTTTTCCACAATCGTTCCGTTCTCTCCGCTGTTTAAGCGAAAATAGACGACAATATTTATAAAAACGCAAAAAAAGAAACCTCTCTTTTATTAAAATGGAGTTACCACACAACCATTTCAAAGGAGGGGTTTCTTTGTACATTCAATATACCATGGACCAACTTTGCTTGCCAATGGATCTGGAAGAAGATATCCCGGAAAATCACCTCGTTCGCGTCGTGAATGCCGCCGTCAATCGGCTGGACAACGCCATTTTTGACGCTGCTTATCCCGGCGGCGGCCGCGACAGCTACCATCCCAAAATGCTTACTAAAGTCATGATCTACGCCTACACCCAACGCATCTATTCCTCCCGTCAAATCGCCAAAGCGGTGCGTGAGAGCATTCCCTTCATGTGGCTAGCCGGACGGCAGCGACCTGACTTTCGTACGCTGAATCGCTTCCGTTCCCAGCGGATGAAGAATGTCCTTGAAACGGTATTTACCGCCGTGCTTCAGTTTTTGACTGACGAAAAATACGTTTCTCTGGAGCATTACTTTGTGGACGGAACCAAGATTGAGGCCAACGCCAATCGCTATACCTTCGTATGGGGCAAAGCCGTTAGTAAACATAAGTCCAAGCTGCAAGAAAAGATACAGGCTTTGTTTGAGGGCATTGAGGCTGCAGAGAAACAAGAAGAACAGGAACACCGCGGCCAGGACCTGAGCGAACTTGGCGAGTCCGCTGAGATCAGCAGTGAGAAACTCGAACAAATGACTCGACAAGCCCCTAAAAAAGACGGTTCGGAAGTTGCGTAAGGATTTGCTCCCTCGACTGCAGAAGTACGAACATTATCAAAAGCTGCTTGGGGACCGGAACAGTTTTAGCAAGACCGATCCAGAGGCAACGTTTATGCGGATGAAAGAAGATCACATGCGAAATGGCCAACTGAAACCGGGAACCAATGTGCAAATCGGGACCGAAAACCAATTTATTTTAACCTACAGTATACATCAAAGACCAACCGACACCCGCTGTTTAGAGCCGCATCTGGAAAAAGCCCAGCAGATCCTAGGAAAATGGCCAAAGACAGTCATTGCGGATGCAGGCTACGGCAGCGAGGAAAACTACGCCTATCTGGAAAAGAAAGAGATACAGGCGGTGGTGAAGTACGGCAGCTACCACAAGGAAAAGACTAAAGCCTGGAAAGCGAATGTTGGTAAAATCGAAAACTGGACATACGATACAGCTGAGGATCACTGGACGTGCCCAGTTGGGAACAGGCTGCATTTCCACAGGGAAAGCAAGGAGACCCTAGAGAGTGGCTATGACATTCGCAGACGGCATTACCGAAGCAGCTCCTGTGAAGGCTGCCCCCTAAAGGAGCGCTGTACGAAAGCGGCAGGAAATCGGGAGGTGGTCGTCAGCCTGGAACGGCTGCGATACCAGAAACAGGCGCGCGAAATTCTACGGAGTGAAGAAGGTTACACCTTGGCCGTACGCCGAATGACGGAGCCGGAAAGTGTATTCGGACAACTGAAGAACAACCGGGGGTTCCGGCGATTTCTGCTTCGCGGCATGGAGAAAGTGACGCTTGAGGTCGGATGGCTTTCCCTTGCTCATAATCTGCTGAAGCAAGCCGCCAATGACCAAAAACGCAGAGCAGCGATCCTCCAATAACGGGAGAAACGCTGCTCTGCTCACTTTTTGTAGCATTAAGAATGAAGAGAACGGTCTTCCGCCGTAGAAAATCTACTTTTGGGACAGCCTCTTTTAGTTTTGTTATGATACATCGGCTTGTTAATAAAATATACACATGGGATATAAATAAAAGATAACAATAATTTATAAAAGTGATAGTCAAGGTCTTATGGTCTGTGCTGCCTATTATTAGGTAATGCTGTTTTCAACATTTCTTTAAACTTTAGATTTTGAATAAGCATGCTTATGAGATTACACTGAACAATCATTGACACTCTCAGTGTAAATAGAACTTTTAATTAAGAAATTAGTTTTCCACATCTAGGAGAAATGACATTTGCGATAGGTAGGAGAAATTTATAGTAATTAGAGGTATTTTCCAATATCATGTCGAAAAATACAATATGATCTATGTTGGAGGGGAGTGAAGTAAGTGCCAAAGCCACAAAAAAATGATGACACAAAAACAAAATTGGGTGATATTTACCATTATTATATAGTACTTAAAAACTGTTTGGAACTACAAGAGAAGGAGACTCTATATATAGAGAAATATGGTGATATCTCTCTTGAATCAAAACTAGATTCGAAAAACTGGGAGATTAAGCATCACACAACAAAGCATCAGTTAATAGACCGAAATATAGATTTTTGGAAAACACTTCGCAATTGGATTAAATATTATGAAAATATGAAACAATTTAAGAAATTGATTTTGTTCACAACGTCAGAATATCCGCTTCAGGGTTCTTTTCAAAATTGGAATAATATGAAAGGATCCGAAAAGATCGAGGCATTGATAAAAATTGGATCGATAAAAAAAGACGCAGAGGAAACCTTTCGACCTCTATATAATGAAATTTTCAAGAATGAATATGAAGTTATTTTTGAAATAATTGAAAAGACAGAGCTACATCTAAATCAGGTTGATGTTTCTCAAATTGAAAAGGAATTAGTAAAAAACTCATTTTTTAAAAATGTTAGAAAAGAAGATAGACATCATTTTATTACTTATTTAATGGGGCACATTTTGACTATCCCTGCTCATGATTCCGCTGCATGGAGTATTACTTGCGAGGAGTTTGAATCTATATCTTGTGAATTAAGGGATCGATTCAAAACGGATTCAAAGCCTTTGGCACTACCAAGAGATATTCCAGAATCACCGGAAAATATTCAAGAATATCACGGTAAAAATTTTGTTAAAGAGATAAAGGAAATACAGTACTTAACAAAGATTAGTTCCGCAATCTCAAATTATTATAGAGCACAAGAAACCATTATTCATATGTCAGTGGATAATCCGATTTTTTCATTAGACTTAGGTGATTTTCAAGAGGACTTAAAAGATTCATTGTCCGAGTATAAGTCAAGTTTACTTGATGAATGCGATACTAATGATTCCACAGATATTATTACTAAATCTAAAAGACACTATGACAAAGCTATGGAACATCCAGTATCAAATTTTGGAACAATCAATCCAAATCGTCCATATTTTCAGAAGGGAATTATTCATAAAATTGTTGAAGAAAGAGGATATACATGGAAGATAACAAAATAAAAGTAAAATACGTAGATCCTATTCAGAATATTACAACGAATCCTTTCTTCGCAAGCCGACTTTTACATTCCTTTTTTACTGGATATGACAAAGAAAACGCATCTTTAAATCTTATATATCTAGTGCTCCCTCTAGTATTTTATCGATCTTCCAGAAATTTATTGGTTACAGCTAAAAGTACGAGCTCCCTACGAAGCCTTTTCGTGGACGATTCGGTTAAAGCGACTTCTTTAGGAGGTCTACAGGAAAGAATATTATATTTCGAGAAAATTAGCAATCAAGCTCTTATCATTGCAGTAAACGATGAGAAAATGAAATTAGATGTGGAAGGTATAACTTTAAAAAAAACATTTGACTATAAAAGTATTTTGAATCAAAACGTTAAAGATTATTGTCGGGCAGCCTATTATCTAGGTTTGCTTTGTTCCAGAACAGAGTTAGCAAATATTTATCGTCTACTGGGGGTAACATTAGTATGAATTCATTTATTAAAGCTATTATTGTTTTTAATGATTATGGTGAGAAGCGATATGTAAAATTAAATGAGGGTTTAAATGTAATTACCGGTGATTCCAAGAGTGGGAAAAGTGCGCTTCTAGAGATTATTGATTATTGTTTAGGCAGTTCGAAGTCTACTATTCCTAAAGGCGAAGTTACAAAGTTCAGTTCATTTTATTCACTAATCTTTAGGTTTCCTAGTTATTCTTTGTTTATTGGGCGAAAGAGGTTTGAAGACACAGGAAGAAAGCAAATGTATTTATATAGAACATCCGAAGACTTAAATCCGGAGTTTTTGACTATCGAATTATTCTCGGAAGAAAATGTATTAAGTTTAGATCAAGCTAAAATTGAACTGAGTAGAGAATTTGGGGTTACTATTACGGATACAACTGAAGAAACTGATGCCCTGAGAAAAGAAGCTAGACCCTCGGTGCGTAGTATGACTTCATATATGTTCCAACACCAAAATCTTGTTGCTAGTAAATTTACACTTTTTTACAGATTTGAAGATTCAATAAAACGAGAGCAGGTAATTGGACAGTTCCCTATATTTGCGGGGTGGGTGGATCAACATTACTATAATCTTAAGCTTGAGTTAGACGAGCTGTTAAAAAAGAAAAAACGTACAGAAAGGTTACAACAATCTTATACTCAAGCTACTGACAAGATTAAAGCAAGACTGTTAAATACTTTTAAGCGCTATTATATGTTGGTTGGTGGGAAACTTGATGATAACATCTCTTTACAAAAATTATTACAATTAAGAAGAGAACTACCTGATTTCACTAGGGAAAGTTATTTATCTGAAGAGATGGAACATAGATATAATGAATTGAAAATGCAACGAGAAGAACGTAAACAACTTAGATATGATGTAGAAACGAGTATAAGTAATTTACAATTAAGTCATGGGTACGGGGAAAGCTATTCGTCAAATTTGAGCTCACTTCAGGCTACATTAAATCATTCAATAAATCTTCAAGAACATTATTCTTGTCCTCTATGTGG
This sequence comes from Paenibacillus sp. FSL M7-0896, assembly GCF_037975415.1. Taxonomy (NCBI): domain Bacteria; kingdom Bacillati; phylum Bacillota; class Bacilli; order Caryophanales; family Paenibacillaceae; genus Paenibacillus; species Paenibacillus sp. FSL M7-0896. The sequence goes on along the minus strand of NZ_CP150250.1, from coordinate 5,208,700 downwards.
TCATAATGTTGACGAAATTAATGATAAAATAGTATCTTTGCGTGAATCAAAACAATGGTTGAAAAAAGAAATAAAAAGTGTAAAGGGGCATGGTGTTGAATTTCATGCTCAGATACAAAAATTAATGATTCGCAAGAATAATATTAATGAAGAAATTAGAGAGTTGAATAGTGAGATATTTAAGATAGAGAGCGTAACTGCACGGTTAAAGGATAAAAAAAGATTAGATAATGAAGTGATATATGCTAGAGCTGCCATTGATATTGAATGTAATACAATTGAAGAACAAATTAAGAGCTTGAGAAATTCAAACGATACTGACTCCGACATCGATAATCTCAATGCAAAAATAAATGGATACAATTTAAAAGTTACATATGCTCAAGCTACGACGTTTTTTAATACTAACATGAGTAGAATAATAGAAAAGTTGGATTTTGAAAAAGAATTCCGACCAGCTAATATTAATTTTCTTTTAGAGACATTCGATTTGTATCACCTAGAACAAGGGACGAAGTCAAGAGTTTATTTGAGCGAGATGGGGAGTGGAGCCAATTGGCTAGCTTGTCACGTGAGTTTATTTCTTTGTTTCCTACATTTTTTTGCAATACAAAAAAAATCATCCATACCTTCAATCTTGTTTCTGGACCAGCCAAGTCAAGTTTACTTCCCTGAGAAAAATTTAATAGGAGGAGATAAGCCACATGATTTCCAAAAAGTTGAAGAAATTTATAAAACGCTTCTAGAAGAAATAGATTTAATAGAGAAAATAGCAGGTTTTAAACCCCAAATTATTGTTACTGATCATGTAGGAGGATTAGATATTGAAGGATATAACTTTGATTCATATGTTCGTGAAAATTGGAGAGGTGACGATAATAAATTTATATAAGGGTTAATTAATTGAATTTAGAGGGAGTGTAAGAGTGTCTGAAGGTGCTAGCTTTAGTGCGGTTGTTTTAATGATAGCGGTTATGAGTACTTTTGTTTTGTTTATTATAAACAACATGCTTCGAAATAAGAAGACAAAGAAATTAATTAAAAGTTTATTTTTAAAATACATTTTCATATCTATGGGAGTGATAATTCTTTTTTCCTTTTTTTATTTTCTTGTGTATATGTATGATTTCCAAAATTCGATTGATACATTACCAAAAGATGATCATGAATTAGCTGCTAAGATGATAAGAGAATTTCCAAACCTCCAAGGGGTGGATATTGACTCATATAAAAGTGATGGTTGGATCATTCTTGATTTTCTATATTTTAGTGCATCCATATATCTACAATTTCCAAATGATATAAAGATATTAGGGCCAGGACAATTCATAATGGTTTTTGAAAGAATATTAGGAACGCTAGTTCCTCTATTGTTAGTAGGGTTTTCTTTTACTCAAAGAAAAAACGAAGGAGAAAGTGGCGATTATCAATTATTTCAGATCTATTTACATCGAGGTTGGAATGTTATACGAGTTCTGCATTCAAAAGGAATAGTTGAACTCATTAATGAACAGCAAGAAGAGTTAATAGTGAAGAGATTATATTTTAGTGATTTGGATGAAATCAAAAAGGAGATCGAGGAATTTGCAGTGGACTGGAATAAAATTGATATTAATCTAGTCCCATACTATTTAAAATATCTTGAGGAGACATTAAGAAATATTTCGGGTGATTTTAAATTTGAAGCGTCAGAGTTATTTTATAAAAGAAATAGCGATAAAAAGGATTATTATTTAAGCTTGTATAATTTTATTGAAAAAATATCAAAGGATGAAGGTGTGTTGAAATCTGATATTGATTTTAAAGATTTAAATGTTATAAAAGGAAGAATCAAACTTTTTTTAGAAAAAACATATTCAATCTTTTTAGGAGAACAAAACGATGAATAAACAGTTCATCCTAGAAAAACTGGTTAGAGTATATATTGAAATTGGAGTAAAAAATGAGAAGTATAGTTTATACATTTTCTTATTAGGTTTTTTTCAAGCGATTAGTATAGCAATATTTATATTCTCATTTTTGCAAATAGTGTTGCTTTTTATCTCAATTAATAATTTCACACGGATTTCCTTGGCGGTAATTGTTAGTTCTTTATGTTTATTCAAGATTATATTAGATTTTATGATCCGTAAAAAAGATTATTATTCTAAAAAAATAGAAGACTATGAAAATCAATTGCACAAAATACGCAAACGATTCAATATGTTTTATAATATAATCTCAGAAAAAGAATTACATGAGTTAGACTTGGAATTGGATTCTCTTGAATCAAGATACAATAAGCCATTGTACTCCATTAATGTCGATATTTTCTTTGAGAAAAAATTCTTGAAACGTGGAATAAACAGTTGGGTAAAGATAACCAAAGAGAATATAAATAATGACATATAGGAAGAATGTTTGACGATAGTAATTAATTATATTCTCAAATATAGCTGATATTAAATACTAAGGCGAGGGATATAATGGGCAAAATTGATGAGGAACTAGCAGGGAAAATAATTAAAAATGCAGAAATAGACAAAAATAAAAAATCTATTATTCTAGATTTTAGTACTGGTAGTCGACTTTGTATTCGATTAACTGAAGATTTTGATATGGATGTTGAATATCTAAGTTCTCATCAAGTGGATATGTTTAATATACAACTATCAATCGACAAAATTGTTAGAGAACGCGGGACTGAAATATTGAAAACATTATCTCAAGATGGCGTTATAGTAGAGGGGGAATTCGATTTTAATCGGGGGATTTTGGAAAGAAACTTAGTCTATTTAGAAAACAAACTGTCAGAAATTGGTTTGATGATTTTAATTAATCATGAGGCAGATGAATCGGAGATTGGGTTACCACGGCTTATAACCGGGTATTACCCAGGTACAGATTCATCAATAGATTATAATCATTTTTATTACGTGTACCGTAACGGATTTTTAGCCAACAACAAAGATGAAGATAAAAAGAGAGCCGAGGAAGTAGCCTTAGAAAAGTTTTGTGAAATAAATGGATACTAAATTATTGTGGAATCTTAAGTTGAGTAGCTATTCAATGATAGGGACACTTGGCTTCACTTTCCCTAGCATGAAGACTCGTAGTAATATATAGTGGAATTCTGTGTATATATTTTTAATGGGAGGACAAAATGAACAATATTGCCAATAATATAAGACTTATAAAAACAATTCAAAGAATTAAAAAGATTATCAGTGAAAGTAATACCGTAAGTTTATTACAGGTAGAACCATTTGTTGAAGATTTGAATACATACTCGAAAGAATACGAAATCGGAAATTTCTATTTTCATTCTCCGAATCATCTAAAAAATAGTGGAGTGGATCTGAATGGAAAAGGAATCGAAGCTTTGAGAGATCATATGGAAATTATAGAGGTTTTAATAGATAAAAGCGAATCCACGACGGACAAAGAAACAAGTAGTAACATCGAAGTGAAACAAAAGATTTTTATAGTACACGGAAGAGATGAATACACTAGAAACGAAGCAGAATTGTTACTACATAGAATTGGAATCGAACCTGTTATACTTTCATTTCAAGCAAATCAAGGGGCAACGCTTATTGATAAGTTCGAAAAGTATGCTGATGTCTTGTACGCCATTGTTTTATTAACTCCTGATGATTTTGGTGGTTTGGAAGGAACATCAATCTCTAACCTAAGAGCTAGACAAAATGTGATTTTTGAACTTGGTTATTTTTATGGGAAATTAGGAAGAAGTAATGTTTGTATAGTAATGAAATCAGATGTAGAAATACCATCAGATATACAAGGCGTTGTTTATACTAGATTTGAGAATAAATTAGATGAAGTGAAATCAGAAATATACAGAGAAATGAGTGCTGCTGGAATTAAATTCAAAGAGAAGTACTGAGGTAAGCGATTACCTATACCTATTGCTTTTGGAAGTAAAAGGAGGATCTTTTTGAACCTCTCTCAGAAAAATGGGGACCTTGAGGTCAATGTCATTAAGTTAAAGCGCAGGACCAGAAAATCAAAAAAAGGAGCAGGTTATCGAAAAGATAGCCCGCTCTTTTTTTTGCACGAAATACCAATAAGACTTGACAATCGGTTGAAAATGTGTGGCGAAGCCCCTTGAAAAACGAGGAGGTTACGCCAATGAATGAGTACGCGAATTCGCTAAAAGAAACGCTGACATCCCTCATCCGAGAAATGTCAGCCGCGCCCACACCCTTTGTCAAAAACCCTGAAAAAGATTTTACTCGAAAGAAAAAGCTACCCTTTGAAACGGTCATGCAACTCCTAATTTCCATGGGAGGAAACAGCCTATACAAGGAAATCTTAGAATCGCAGGGCTATGATATCAACACTGCAACCACTTCTGCTTTTGTTCAGCAAAGGAATAAAATCCTGCCGTCCGCCGTCGAGTTCTTGTTTCACAAATTTACAGAGTCCTATTCGGAAATCAAGGACTATCGAGGCTATAGATTACTCGCTATTGACGGTTCGGATTTACATATCGCAACGGATCCTACGGACACGGACAGCTATTTTCAAAGTCAACCGAATACGAAAGGCTATAACCTTCTGTATTTGAATGCAGCCTATGACTTATGCAACAGAATGTACGTGGATGCCATCGTTCAGCCACGAAGGTTGTGTAACGAAGGAAGGGCTCTGGCTACGATGGTGGATCGTTCTCCCATCCAAGGGAAAACCCTGGCTATCGGGGATCGAGGGTATGAAAGCTATAACAATTTTGCACATCTTGAACGTAAAGGATGGAACTATGTCATACGGGTAAAGGATTTGGATTCGAGTGGTATTCTTTCGAGCCTAAGATTGCCCGCAGGCGGAGAGTTTGATCAGGACATTCATCTAACACTCACCAAAAAACAAACGAAAAAGATCAAGGCTCATCCCGAGATCTACAAATTCGTCCCCGCCTCTTCCACCTTTGATTTTCTGGATTTGCAGGAGAACTTGTTTTATCCGATTTCCTTTCGGGTTGTTCGTTTCAGCCTGCCTAGTGGCGCTTACGAAACCGTCATTACCAATCTTTCTGCTGTTGATTTTCCGCCCGATGAAATCCAATCCATTTACAGCATGCGATGGGGCATTGAAACCTCTTTCCGGGCATTAAAATATACGGTCGGACTGACAAATTTTCACGCAAAGAAACAAGAGTCCATCACCCAAGAGATATTCGCAAGAATGATCCTATACAATTTTGCTGAAATGATTACCTCGCACGTAGTCATTTCACAAAAAGATAAACGGCACCTCTACCAAGTCAACTTCACGGTTGCCGTTCACGTGTGTAGGCATTTTCTGCGCTCAAGGGACGATAGACCTCCGCCTGATGTTGAAGCACTGATTCGCAAAAACATTTTGCCGATTCGACCCATTCGCCCAGGGCAAAAGAATACACGCAAAATCCGTTACAAATCCGTCGTTAGCTTCGTTTACAGAGTAGCATAATTCGGTTCACATGAACATTTTTTTAAGCGGATATTCCATCCGCTTTGTTTGCTTTGCGCGTTTTCCTAGCTTGCACAAAAAAACAAACGGCACAGGGCTTTTCCCCATGCCGCTTTGGATTCCAGTTTTATTCCCTATCTTATCTTTGAGCTTATCTTAATGACATTGACCTTGAGGTTCCCATTTTGTTTTTAGGACATAACTTTATGTATGGATAACTATCTGTGGTGTGTTTTTCCTAACGTAGAGTAGTAATTTATATTAAATAATTCGTGCAGCTGTATATGAGGTTCTAATGGATATCGATTATTTTGTAAATTTTGTGGTTAAGTGAATTATTGTTTGTCAGATATCCGTTTTTGTATCATTCAATGACATATGTGGTGAGTATTTGATCCCATAATCGCCCTGTAGTAAGCGGGGGTGACAGGGGGGCATCAAGGGAATTTAATTATCCTCGTAACGTGCTGTATATCTGCTATAGGAACGTATACTACGCCTTCCTCATTGGTTATTTTTACCACAGCACTCATTCCTGTCTTCTTTGGTATCCCCATTAAAATATTTCCATCTTTTGTTTGGATACTTAATGTTTGGTTCTTTGCAATTGCAGTTTTAAGGTCTTTTAGCATAAATACATTCCTCATTTTCTAGAAAGATGATCCTTATTAACTATTTCGGTAAATAATCTGATAAATTAAGAGATAGGTAAATAATATAATAGAGAATATTTATGTTAGACAAGAGAGTGATTTTTCAACGTTTTAATATTATTGGTATTTATGTTTTTTGCTTGTCTGAGTGCAGGATACAATATCCAGGTTTGATACAAGCAAAGACAGAAACTTTTAAACTTGGGTTGAATCAGTTTGTGCAGATGGGTTGGAATAGAATTATAAATGCTAAAGGAATTTCACTTGATTTTTTATTATTAGAGACAATTGGAGGTTGCATGGTGATTTCAAGTCTACAAAAGAAGATTGTTAAATAATAAAGATGGTTTCAAATTTTATTGTGTAATTTTTAAATGAAGAGAAGGGCTGTCATCTTCAGACAGCTCTTCAATAATTACAGTTCTTTATATATATTTATTTGATATAGATTTTGCTGTTTCCTCTTGGAATATATTTTTTTACATTCAATGTTGGATATATTTATTTAGTAATTTACTAAATACTTCGCCATTAGTCTTTGAATCAAATAGATCACGGGACGTATTACAATAAAGGATATCCTTGCTAATGTTCATTGATAGATAGGGTTTAATATTATCCGGTACAAACAAGCCTAATGCTTGAACAGAGATGCCTTTACATCGTGCCATAGTACGATAAAATCCTGCTAGTTCGTAAGGCATTACCGAGCTGCAGAGTAACCGAATGTGTGAGTTCACAAAAGAGTCTTGAAGCTTGTTTTCTCTTAACATACCACAATCAAACACGATAAAGTTATAATCCTGATTTACCTCCTTTGTAAAATAAAAATCAGAATCTTTCATTACATAAGCATATCCACTTTGCTCTGGTTTAAATAACTGAATGATATGAGCTAAGTGATTATTGGTATTTGATTCAATATAACAAGCTTCTCCCCCATGACCGTTAATCCAACATACCAGGTTAAATGCTGTGGTGGTTACACCCATACGCCGATCACATCCACCGATAGCAATAGTGACATTAGTGCAATTAAAACGGTATTGTGGTAATTCCTCCGCAGATGAAATTTGAGGCATTTCCTCAAGTGTGACAGTTTCTTCATTAGGTTTACCCCGCAGCATCCCCTCTTGTGAAAAACACGTCCGGATCTCATCTTTAATTTTTTCTATATCTGTGGCTATAACAATGTTTTGAATGTTTGCCTGTATCAGTTCTTGTAGAAAAGGACTGCTTTCTCGCAGTCCTTCCACAATCATAATGATCCTAATTTCATACATCATCTGAAAAGATAAAAGTGCTTGTAACATTTCTCCATCAGTCTCTTTTATCGCTCCACGCTCAATAGCTAAATAGCGAACATGGCTATAAAATTGCATATCTTTGACCACGAAGGAATTGAGCGAAAATGACCCGATCAGTTTTTTTACCGGCAATTCCAATTCGTTCTCAATAAAATCAAGCAGATTTACTTTATTACTACTCGTCAGATATAGAATCATGATTTTACCCTTCCTTCATGAATAACAAAATGATCCCTATTACCACCAAACCCATGTAGAAGAAAAGCTCTATGAGCTGTTTCTTTTTGTCCACGCTCATCGTCCTCCTGCAGTTCCCATATAAGAAAACTTATATTCCGGGATATCAAAGTGGACATGCAACCTTTTAGATCCAATCATCAATAAAGCATGTTCCCGCTTCTTGCTGGCCAGAAGTTCTTCCTCTGCGTCTGTTAGGTTATAAAGCTCTCGTGTTTCTTGAAGGTTCTTCCCGTCTGTCCCCATCAGTATTTTGATACAAGGAATATCCAAAAGCGCTTGCCCATACATCTTGACTTCAGGTGCTAGAAAGTCGACAACACTATGAGAGATAATCGCAAGGCCGGCTTCATATTTGCGAGCACGTTTCTCTACATTTCTTAAGAATACTAGGCTCTGAGGGACGTTAGGGTCGATCATCAAATAACACTCATCACAGATCAGCAGCACGCGCTCTGTCCGGTCCTGAGACATTTGCTCCCAACACCAAGATAAGAGGTTAAAGTATTGGGTTCTCTTGATATTCTCAGAAGTATTCTGAAGAGTATGGGTGTCCAAGCAAATGCAGCGGCTATGGGTTTGGATAGTGCTGTGACCATTCCATAAAAAAGAGTCCCCACCATGTGCAATATCATGCAACAGTAGGGACAACTCTTTATAAACTTCATCTCCAAGCTTCTTTTCCTTGTCATGAATCAGAGCGTAGAGGTCAGAAAAAGAAGGGAAATCGGTGCTGGCTAGTTTCGTAATATCTGTGGTCCACGTAATTACAAACTGATTATACAACTCAATCAAACATTGCTTAAGGACAGCTTTTTGCATCATGGTCAGGTCAGGGATGTAGAGGTTAAAGAAGATTTCTAGATTCTTCAGATGGAGCGCCATGTCGGACATACCGTGACCTTCATCTTTATAAAGCGGGAATTGCTCATCTTCGTCATCTCGAGGAGCTGGACGAATTTGAAGAGGATTGATTCTACCATTTGATCCACCGCCGGCGTTAATCCAGTCGCCGTTAAGCCTTTGGCAAAGCTCTTTATATTCCGATTCTGGATCAATAAAAATAATCTTGGTACCCTTCATGTATTCACTTAGTGCCACATGTTTTACAGCTGTAGATTTACCTACGCCGGCCACGCCCATAATGACGATGTTTGAATTGGTTCGGTCGCCGCCGCGTTTCCATGTATCGACGATAACCAATCCGCCGCTAGCATCCTTGGCAAAGTAATAGCCCGTGCCGTCGTTGAATCCAGAGCTTGCAAAGGGGAAACCTCCAACGAAGGTACTCATTGGCATGATTTTGTTAAGTATATCTCCAATTTGATCTTGTGCCGGGTACATGGGGGATAGGTGACGAAAGCCCTCTTTTTGAAGATGGGCCAGGTTGCGAATTTTGCAGCGCATCATACTGAAGGTATTTTCAACACGTCTACATGCGCGGGTGAACTGCTTGTCATCTTCTGCAAATGTCATGACCATTACATTCATAAGGCCAACCGTTTCACCGTTTTGGTCAATCTGCATCATAATATTCTCACCGTCCGTAGCCGCCTTGTCTGCTCGTTGACGGGTGAGAGGGTCTTTAGCGCTGTCGGCCATGCTGCGATTTTGTGTAATGGATTTGGATATTGCTGAGATTAAGGCGCTATTATCTATAGGTTGAAAACCAATGGATATCATGGTAGATGGCATATTGGTTAGAGTGGAGAGCCAACCGACATCGGCTTTGGGAGGATACTGAATGACGCCATACATTTTAGCTGTTTGTTCACCAATCACAAGGCCGTTACGAGAAAACTCCAGGCCCATAGGAGTGATTGCGTTTAGAAGCGAAGGATTCACAGATAAAGATGGAGATGTGGGTTTCAAAAATATCAGTTCTCCTTTCCGCTTATGATCCAGAAGGGGCCACCTGCTGCTGCATTCTTTCGGGCTTCGTTCAAAATAATGGAGAAATCCCATTCTTGCTCACTTCGCTTTCGACTGGCTGGATCGGCGACAAGAATCTTGCCTTCAGAGGTGACACCTCGAAGGACCATGAAATGCCCTGAAGAAGTGAAGTGACCTTTACCCATAATGGCAACAACCAGTTTTCCACTAGATAAGGCATTAATGATGGTTTGCTGGTCTTTTTGAGCAGCACCTTGAACATTTAAACCGAAATGCTGAGCACCATCAGGAATTAAGCTATGGTAGCTACCGGTTCCTTCTGCCAAATAACCATTGTTATATGCCCAATTAGCCATAGTGACTGGATCGATCCTTTTACTAGTGAGGGTCGAAACGACAATTGATAAGGAGGTTGGACCACAACCGGATACTCCAATGGTGTCCCTGGGACCATAGGGTTTATCTGCCCAACGGGAGTCCATTTGGTTGTAGTAGACAACTTCACGACTTCCATCCTTAAACGTTACTCCCTCATATTGCTGTCCCTGACTTTCCACGTATCCTTCGTCGGTATTTTGTAGAATTTGGGTGAAGCCATAATCGGTACGCATTTCATTTACAATGGGAGTTTCATCCGCCGAGAGCCATATTTTGAGTGACTCTAAGGGGGAGGTAAGCAGTTGTAGAACCATAGCGATGAGAACTAACAAGGTGGCTGCCGGAGCTAAAATCAGTATCAGCATTCGTTTACGAGCTTGTTCGTCGGAAGCGATTTTCAGGGATATTTTGGAAAGTAATTTCACGGTGAAGGGATCCAAATTCTACACCTCCCACTTCGCAAGAAAAGGAATCACATTTTCAGGTTCTGTCGTTTCGAGGTGGGTGTAGGAGGGATTGTTAACTAGGTTGCATAACTGAACGATGTCTTGTTGTTTTAAAAGTTGGGTCTGCACTTGGCCATCTTCAAAATGCTGGGCAAGCCGTTTAGCTTTGTCCAAGAGGTCCCGTTCAGTCCCGTCATTTTGTCGCTGCCAGAGGATTAAATAGAATTGTCGCTCAACTACTTCACCTGAGAGAGTGAGCGTGTTCATCTCCAGCATTTCTTGCCGGAGCAGTTCTTTCTGCTTAGGGTCTGCGGTAGAGAGTAAGGCACTGAGTTCTGAAATTAGAGGGGAAATATCTACAGGGCGGCTTACCGCAAGAAACTTAAATGGATAGTTAAAAGAGGATAGTTCGGCTGTTAGCTTGCTAATAAGCATCCGCTTTTCAGAGGTACTCAATAAATCCAGGCTAATCGGGAAGATCCGTACATAGCTCATTAGCCAACCGTCTTGTGTATGAAGGAAGTTCCCATGAATGTCTTGTACTTGGACGAATTCTTGTGCTGTTTGCATGGCAAGATCAGTAGTGATATTAGATTTTGATTTACTTTTCATGAGGCGTAATAAAACAACTCCTCCGCCAAGAAGGCAGAGGAGCAGCACAATGATGGGCAGCAGCATAAAAGCAGCACCAACTTTCTATTTTGTTTTTTTCGGTGCAATATGCCAATCAGAGAATAGGTTCCCGGAGATCGTAATCGTTCCCTGTAATTGAAGGGTTAGCATGCCTGCAGGCGTCCAGGCATCCAGAAGGCGTGTAATTGGAATATAGGGACCGTCAGGGAACCAAACCGGCGTAAAGTGAACTCGACTTTGGTAGGATGAGTATTCATTGGTCTTCAACCAAAAGCTGGCGTTCACTCCACCTGATTTGAGGTCATGAAGCCGCCAGTAGGTTTGATAAGAAAACTCCGGAAAATAGGTGACGGCGTGCTGGGCACCGGTGATGTGACTACTAGGAGCATTAGAAGAGGTAGTGCCGTTGCTGGTTATCTCAATGCCATATCCTGATTTCATCCTATTGGAGGCAAGAGCAGGTGATTTAGTATCAGGTACGACTGCTTGGTTGGCAGATAGGGAAGCGAAATAGCTAGTCCAGATATAATCCCACCACCCTTTATCTTTCCAATATCCATAATCTATCCAGTAGCCGGTGTCCTTTCCGGTACTGTGCCATTGCCAGTTAGAAATCCAGACCCAGTATTCATGCCAACTAGCCGACCAGATTCCCCAGGAGGCAGTAGTTATTGATGGATAGTTAGGAACTGTAGGGAGTTGAAATGAGTCGTTACGATCTGTGGCAGTAGGATTGGGCGGGGGATTCTGGTTTAGATCGACAATAGAAGCTGTTATAGAAGAAACATTAAGAGATCCGTTTGTTGAGCGCACCTGAATAGAGATTGATTGTGGTGAGCTAGGTGTGTGCCATTTTATCCAAACCAATTGACTGTCGCCTTCCGGAATGACGATATTCGTCACTGTGTAAGTGCTGCCCATAATCGCAAACGTAACGCGTGCAGGATTATCAGGTGTGATTTCAGCAGAGGTGAAAAGATGTACGGAGGTAATCACATCGGTATCTGTTCGGTATTGGTAGCTCGTCTGACTGGGGGAAGGGATAGTAGGGGCGTTATTAAAGCGAACGATGCCCAAACCAAGGAAAGTAATTATTTGATCATTACTGACACGACTGCTGGTAGAACCATTCCAAGCGGGGAACCCAAGATCGGAGGTCTCTAAGAACATTGAGAGTGGTAAATTCTGATGGCTAAGGCTAACCATTTTGGAACGTAGGCCACCGTTTAGAATTTGATCGTACAAAGCGGCTTCATGAGCTGTCATTCCCATAAAGCCACCTTCAAATGTAAAATAGGCTATCGGCTCTAAGAGGAGCTTATAGTTGCCACCCGTTAAGAGGGCATAGTCTATCCCAGTATCATTTGAAATCATTTTTATTGCCCCTTCAGAGCAGAAATACTTTTTAATAACCTCGATATTCGTTATGCTTCCACCTGAGCTGATGATCTGAGGCATTGGCAATGCGGGTATTTGGTAAACATATCCCCCAACCCGAACGCTAAGGTTAGTTCCATTGCGATATTGCATTTTACTGACTTTTCCAAAATGAATTAAGCTCGATGAAGGTTTTTTATTTGTATAATCCACAGGAGTAGATATTGGCGTTTCATCTGATGCACGAATAACTGTCACTCTAACCCCATCGTAGCCAGGTACCCACTTATTTTGGGACGTTCCTGACCCCATGCCGCCTCCGCCATTATCAATATTTCCATCACCAGTGCCATCAGCAAAAGAAGTAAGCTGAAAAAGGGAAAGCGCAAGTATTGAAGAAAGAAGAAATAATAGAAACCGTTTCAAAGTATTCACCTCCAAAATAAAAGAGTACAGGATTATCGCCTGTACTCTTCTTTAACATGGATTAAATTGGACTAGTCCATTGACCCTACTTGTTTGTTCCAATCGCCATCTGATTCACTGGTGTTTCCCTTATTGTCACCCTGATCCTCAACCCATCCAAAGCCAGGAACGTAAACCTTCCCATCATTATTTTTAGCTCCAGCCTTTGGTTCATCTTTTTGTTTATTAGGCTGAGTTGTCTTTTCCTCATAAGCTGGAGTATAAGCAGGAGATTGTGGTTTTGTAGATGCCTTAACTTTGGGCTTAGGTGGCTGGGTAGGTTTTGGTGTTTTTGCAGGTTGGGTAATAGGTACTACAACATTCTTCTTTTCCTTTTCCGGCTTAAGTATAGGAGTTTCAGATATAGTAGGCTGAGGGGTGATTTCGGCAATAGAGATAGGGGATGGACTTGGACTCTGAGGGGAATAAGTAGGGCTTGGCTCTATTTCAGAAACATTGATCTTAGAAGGATCTACTGCAGTCATAGTATTTGTTGAATCAGGTATCTGACTACTGTCTTGATGTGGCCATGCCGCCCAAGTGACAATAAGTCCGATAATCACAATACCTCCGGCAAAAGCCCATATCTTTCGCTTCATCGTTCTCGACTCCTTATAACATATTTGTGTTCTTACAAGAGGATACCGTTCTTCTATTTTACTGTATAATTCTGTAAAATCCAATGAAATCAGCTTACATAATAATTTTTTATGCGTTTATGAGCTGAACCGAGGCATATATACTGCTTTAACATGTAATTCTGCCTTCATAGAAGGTAGATGACCCCAGCCAAAGGAAAGTGGCACCTCTAGCTGTATTACTGCTTCAGCTGTGAATTGCTCTATGGTGTTCGGAGAAGAAGGAGCGAACGGTGCATTGATAAGAGTTACTACTAAACCGGATAAACTATATTCCACCTCATCTCCAATCAGTTTAGTATATCTTGTCCCTTGTTGGGCCAGTCCCAAATTCTCTTGTAGCCGAGGATAGATATGTCCTGTGGAGACCTGCTCCTGCCATTCGTTTCCGGACCGTAAATAACCGCCGGAGTAACTTTGCCGCAGGCTGCTGTATACATTACTGTAGTTTTCAGCCGCCACGGCAATAATGGAGCTTTGCACGGCATCTCGTACACCACTGGCGATAATTGTTAGTCGCATATATTCAAAAATTACACAGGAAAACATCAGTATTGCCAACACAATGGCAACAACTAACGGAAAGCCATTTCCGGATTTGTTAGTCAGCCACTTCATTTCCAATACACCTCAGACTTTCCTTGAGCTCTAGCGGTGAGTTCAATGGGGAAGGAGCCGAACTCTCCAAATAGTCCGATATTAACAGTGGTTTTCAAGGTTACAGTTACTTCTTCGTTAATGTGAATTTCTCGGGTACTACTCCACGAAATTGAAGGATATAGGCCAGTTTGAGTTTGTAATTCACTAGCACGCTCTGTAGTCTCATTGCCAACTCTGCCGGATATCTCAGCTTCTCGTACCAGTTCCGCAGCGAAAGTATCCAATTGATGTTTTACAACAAAGACCGGAAACACTTTAATCGCCAAAGCTACGCACAACATAGCGGCCAATACTAGCACCACCACATCGACGTAACCTTCTCCTCGCTTACTTCGGAGGATGGACACCAAGCATTCCTCCTTCCTTCTGGATGGTATGCATCAGAATAACTTGCCCATCGCCCGCATGATCTCCATGCCCAAAATGACAATGTACATCAGCATAAAGCAACCGAGCATATAGAATGAATACTTGCGTACTTTGCCTGGACGTTTCATTGCAATAAGCTTGAGACGCTGAATCTCTACCAATTTGAAGTCATGTGCGAGCATTTCAAAATAGACGACTCCCTGATCCCCGCGCAATACGGCTAGCAATCCCCGTACAATATCGGATAACATCGTGCTGCCGATACGGGTCTCGAGCCTCAGCAGTGCCGTCTCCTGATTGCCGCTTTTTATATCCGCTATAGTGATAAATAATTCGCTCTGCAAGCTACTCCCGGCATTTTTGGCGTAGACCTCAAGCATCCGCAGCACGTCTCTGGTTGCTTTAAGTTCTTGCGCGATAGTGGCCACAAACCGGGGGAGTTCAGCTTCAATGTCTTCTCTTTTTTTGCGAACGGATTCACTTGCCGCACTTATGTTTTTGAAGAATACAGCGATTGCTAAAAATATAAAGAGTGGTGAAATCAGCGGTAAAATTGGAAGACTTACTAATCCTCCACCAAAAATCAGACCTGCTTTTACAATGGAATGAGCTACATAAGCTTGCGGGGTTAGTGGGATGCCAGCTGACTGAAGGGTCGCAGCAGTTTTGCGTTTATAGTAATCGCTTAATCGAAGTTTAGGAGCTAGCCAGGAAGACATACGAAAGATGAGAGCATCGAATGTAGAACTGTTTTTCTTCCCAGTTCGTGCGACCCGAATGATTGCCTTGGAGGCAGCAAGTGTGGGAAGTTTAATCAGGTCTGTGATAACGAGATAAGATCCAGCAGCGAAAAACAAACCAATGAACATTAGTAATCCGGACATCATAGACAATTACCTCCATTAGCGCTCCCATTCTTCCTCACGCACTACACCATCCCATGCAGGCTCCGGGTAAGGAGCGTGAATATACGGTTCGACTTCCTCCAGACTTTTGAGGGTGATGGCCTCATAACTAATCGCCTCTTCAGCTGATTTCGGCAATTTCCCCATCTGTGTCAATGAAGTAAAGCCTGCATTACCAATAATGATGTGATCCAAAATACCAATGTGAAGCGGTTCGAAGATCGCAACTATTCGTTTGGTCATCTCGATATCTTCCCAGGATGGCTTCAGACTTCCGCCCGGATGGTTATGTGCCATAATGATGGATGTGCAGTCACAATTCAACGCAGCCTTTAAAATATTGCGGGGGTACACAGGAGCCTCAGTGAGACCACCTTCAGAAATAATCCGTGTTTCAATCACATGGTTACCATTATCTAAGAAGGCGACCATGAAGCGTTCTCGGTCCCGTAGCCCATGTAAAAATGCGGAGAAGTAGCTTCCTGCCAGCTCTGGAGAGGTGATTTTTCGCTGTGTATTCTCCACTTCCCACTGCAGAACACGGTGAGATATGAGGAATTCATTAAGCTGCTCAACTTTTTGTAATTGCATTGAAGTGAGTTCCAAGGAATGGGGATGCTCCAGAGCATTCATTAGGTTATTGGTATTTCCATAGTTCTCTAATTTATCGAGTGGAATTCCCGTTAACAGATGAAGGGATTGGATATATTCCTTGACCATTTTCTTATCAAGAGAGTCTTGGCCCATCGAATTCGCTCCCTTCAGGAGATGGGACTGGCTCCAAGGCATGTAAGATCTTCTTTACTGCCTGCAGCTTGCTTTTCAAATCGCCAGACAGATCCTTTTCCTCGAACCGGTCCCAAAAGTTATGGAACCCGTATTCCTCAATCAGGGATTGTAAGATGATCTGCTCTTGCGGGGATGCCTCAATCAAATTGCCTAGTAACCGAATAGAATCGTGCATTTGAATTCTCCTTTCTTACCGTTTATATTCCAGAGGACGTGTAAGCCGGATCACTGCTGCCAGTGAGACAAACAATGCCAATGCGCAGATTGAAAGCACGATATGCCCAGGAGTGCTGGTAGTCAATGTATGGAACCAGTCGCGATTCAGAAAATAAAGTAAGGGAATATTGCCGACGAGTAGGATAGCCATGGTTAGAAATTCTTTTAACGGCTCATAGAGTAAATAGTCAAGCTCCGCCGAGACAACACGCATATCGGATAATTTGGCGACAATGGGCATGAGTGTGGATTTCAACGTTCGATCATCCTGACAGGCAATCAGGGCATCACACCATTCTTGAAAAACAGTGTTGTTAATTCGGCCTCTAAGCTGTTGAGTTGCTAGTCTGAGGTTGGCATGAATCAGTTTCGTTTCAGCTAGGAATGCTTGAAACACATCTGCTACGGGAGGATTCAAGTAAGGGAGATTTTCTTCAATCGCTGCCAGAATGTTCTCGTTACGCAGGTAGGAGGTGGTAATGACGGAGAGCGCCGTTTCTAGTTCACTACCCAGTCGCTTCTTGTAGAAGGTAGAGCTGAACAAGATACCCCAAAAAGGGAGGAGGGCAAAACCCCCAGCCATTACGGGTAACAACCACAAGTTGTTCAGGAGGATTGCCAGCATAGCTCCGATAATTGCTAAGGATAGGGAAACGGCGATAAGCAAACCAAACCGTTGACTATGACCCGTCTGTTCTAGAATGGCTTGGGCTTCATGTACTGTAGCTCGCCAGCCTTTAAGTTTCTTTGGGTGCTGAACAGCACGGATCCGTTTTGCTAATGATGGATTTCGAATAGACAAATGGGAGAGTAGTTCGGAGAGTTCTTGTGCTAATGTGTAAGGAGTGAGTTGAAGGATCAACATGCAGCCTGCAGTTAAACCGATAGAGGCTAACAGCAGCATAAACGTCATGAGGCTTCACCTCCAGATAACAAACGTTGCAATGAGGACAAGGGCAAACCGTTTTCGAGCAACCGTTTCTGTAGGCCGATGGAAATGTCACTAACCTTCTCATAAGCGCCGTCGATGCAAATACGACCGGCTTCTTCGTAAGTAGCATGGACGGCAAACCGGAATAGCGTATGAATGACACGCTGACCATCTGGGAGTATGCAGCATTCTGTGATTTCCATCATCCTGCGAGTATTGTCCTCAAGTTTCTTCACAAACAAAATGAGTGGAAAAGCTTCTGTTACCAGGTTGTACAGGGTCTGGTCATTCATATCATATTTCTGGGTACAGAGCGTCACCATCCGGTAGTAGGTAGCAAAACAAGAATTCGCATGGGTAGTGGTGATCACAGTATGACCAGTTCGAGCTGCTTCTTGAGAAGCAAAAGCTTCAGCAGATTTCATTTCTCCGACACAAATAATATCGGGGTTTGCAGTCAGGGCGAATTCCAGAAGTTTTTCCTGATCGATATGCTGGCGGGGGTCTTCGCTGGAGCGTGTCACAGTATGCACCACATTGTTCAGAACGCGGCCGTTTTCGTCGGTAATGACCAGATCAAACTCACGGCAATCATTCTCAATAGTGAAGATACGTTTGTCAAAGGGGATCGTGGATAGCAGCCAGCTCATCAAGGTTGTTTTCCCGCTGCCGGTGGCTCCAGTGACGCACATGGATAACCCATACCTTAGACAGATGCTAAGGAAGTCCAGCATTTCCGCAGTCGCTGTTTCATTCTGAATAAAATCCTCTCGGGCTAACTTCTGAGGGTTAATGATCCGTATGGAAGCAGCAATCCCTTTATCTTTATCTGTAATGGGAGCACCGAACACGGTAATGCGAATATTGTTGGCCAGATGGCCCCGGACAATGGGCTGAGAATAATCCAGGATCATACCAGACTGATGCAGTAGCCGCCGGATGACATCCACCGCATGCTCTGGTGAAGAAAACTGTTCTTCAGCTGGGA
The DNA here is from genome assembly GCF_037975415.1 of Paenibacillus sp. FSL M7-0896. Classification (NCBI taxonomy): domain Bacteria; kingdom Bacillati; phylum Bacillota; class Bacilli; order Caryophanales; family Paenibacillaceae; genus Paenibacillus; species Paenibacillus sp. FSL M7-0896. Next base: position 5,190,361 of record NZ_CP150250.1, on the reverse strand, counting down.
GTATGCGTCCATCCGTATAGCTGATTTTCACGTCATTGTAGCTATTGATATTGATTTCTTCGACATCTCTTGAAAAGAGATAACTAGTCAAAAAGGAATACTCCACCATCTCGGCATACAGTCGGTCAATCAGTTCATCGAAGGTAAGCCCTGGCACATGCAGCCGCTGGTCGGTCAAATATTGGCTCATATAGGAGATGATCTGTTGTTTTTGTTCTTCAGGATGACGGCTCATCAGTGTGGCATATTTCCCAGAAAGATAAGTCTGAACTTCCTTTAGCACATCCGCAAAGGGCTTAGACTGATTGGCAGAGAAAAATAGAGAAGAAGCTTGATTCATTGACCATCACCTCGGCGTTTTGGTAGGAATGATTTCAGCCAATTGAGGAGATTTAAAGTTGTTGAATTATGGATTGGAGTTGTAGAGGATTTATCTTTTGACTTCGCTACATGCGGGTGTTCTTCCGGTAAAGCCAGTTGAATCAAATGTTCCACACCACTGAGATAGGTCTTTGCTTCTTTGCCAGATAGGTCATCGAGCAGCCGGGCATCTGCCGTTTGTTGCTCAAGCTCAGTCACATAGGGAAGGGTTACCTCAATACCTCCGAAAACTTGACTGTATTCCCGTTCGTCTTGCCCTGCTTTAACATTGGATAGTACAGAGACATTCAATGAACGGCGAAACCGTAAATCCGACAACAATGGTAAATAGGAAGCATAGAACATGAGGCTTTTCAGCTCACAACTATGCAGCCTATAGACGGTATCGGCCAGTTCGAGTGCTACCGTGGAAAGGGGATCGGCGGACAGATAGCTGGAGCAGTCAACCAATATCACATCTGCTAGATGTCTTGCCAACGTTAGAAGATCGACAGCTCGCTCTCTGTCGTAAGACGCATACGTAAAAGCGGTGTCCCCTTTTTTGTAACCAATCAAAGCAACATGAGGAGAACCGTCCAGTGGTAGAGCAAACCGTAGTAATTCTTCTTGGGTTAGCGCAGGCAGACTAAGTAGTTCGCCCAGGGAGCGTTGTTGCTTGGCGGCTTGCGGTAGGATTGTGGAAGCGGAGGGGCAAAGGGCATCGCAGCAAAGAATCAGAACATTTTTCTTTTTAGCGGCAAAGGCTTTAGCCAGCTTGATCGTCGTTACGGTCTTGCCGCTACCGGGATTGCCCCAAACAGCGATCAACGGTTTATTACTCATTTGCCTCTCCTTTCTTTTGCTGGGCTGTAAAGTAAGCATCTTGTTTGTCGGTAAAAGCTTTGGCGGTAGCAGGGTCGCCGCGGTACACGAGGGACGTATGCAGCTTAGCTTTATTCTCAAGATCGGCTAAAAGTTGAGCCTGCTGCGGTTGGACAAGTAAGGTTAGGGTCGAAGGGAGTTCATTTTCCTCATCGTCTTCAGCGGTGACTTTAGTACCTGTTTGGGCGTCCAGTCCGCTGCTTGCAGTGACAGCCAATACTTCAACATATTGCAGCTCTGGAGGCATGGTAGTCGTACGCATTTCTCCGTAATCTGAAGCGATAAGGGTTACGATATCTCCAGGTTGAAGTTTCCCGGATAGGCCTGCTGCAAGGCTCTTAATTGTGACGGACATGGCTTGTTTGTGCCCATCCAGTCGATTGAGGTAAGCATCTAGTGGATCAGCAGATAACTTGGCAGGGAGCAAATAGTCGCCGCTTTTGAGATCCACCGCCGCATATTGTCCAACGACGCTCTCCGTCGCTTTGAGAACAGCTTCAGGCAAATGGAGCTTTCCTACCTCAACGGTTTCTACCTGTTCAGACTGAATTATCGAGCCTTTGGCAACATCCTTGGTAATACGGATGATTGGAGTGGTATCGCTGGCTGCACGGTTTAAGAGTGGTGCAATACCAAAACAAATGATGAGAGAGAGTAAAATACAAGCTGCTCCTAATACAGAACGATTTTTAAATCTGTGCATAAAAGACAAGACCTCCTGAGGAAGGGTTTAGAGTTGGAGCGTGATAAACGCAAAAAGACCGCCGGCAGATAAAAAGGGAGCCAGCGGCAGAGACGTTTGTTTAGCAGATTGATAACCGGATTTGATACTGATACCTGCAGCAGCTAAAAGAACAAATGTTAATCCAATAATGCTTTGAATTATGCCACCTACAGGACCTAGTACAAAGCCACAGGCCGCCATAAGTTTGATATCACCGCCTCCGAGCTTGCCTTTGGAGATTACAGCCGCAACAAGGTACGGTATGCCAGTAAGGAGCATCCCGGATAAGGAGAAAAGAGGAGAGAAGTGTATGAATCCTAGAGTGGTAATAACTACGGAAAGAGAATCAGGGATCTGGCGAGTTTTCACATCCTGAATGCTGGCATAAGTCAGGAGCAAGGTAAGAAGTAAACCTTTCAGAAGGATGATATTTAGGGACAGACTCAAAGTTGCTCCTCCTGCCACGGCCATTCAGGTAGAGTTCTGTAGGGGTATACCTTTTGGCTTTTGGCAAAGCGAACCATGAAGCGTACTTGATCGAGAACAGACAAATTATTTCGGTCTTTCGTGGTCATCATCACTGAGGCGGAAACACCGGTTAAGAAAGTAACTAAGGCCATCGGCACACTGCCATTGATCAGCCAAAGAAGTAACGCCAGAAGTACAGTGAGCAGTGAACCGATAAAAGTCTGACCTAATTGCTGTTTGCCAAAACCGGGAAACCACTCGGCTTCCGGTTTCACACCCATCGGAATATACAACGTTTGCGATTCTTGAGTCATCTCATGCCTCCTACTGGTAATAGAGCAGAATGATATCCTTCACCTGCCAGATGCTTTCGGCAAGAATGTAAAACAGTACCACGTTTCGGCTGCGCTTCTTGTATTTCGCCGCTTCCTCGTCAGCTCCAGCCAGACGTACCATGCAATACACCAAGCGACAGGCGCAGCCAAGTCGGATTAAGGCGATAAGAGCTTGTGCCAACTCCTCCAGTGTATCCATCCAGTCACCCGGCTTTCGTCATTTTGCGGGCCATCCCTACGAGTTTGACGGAGTGATAGATATTGTTTACAACCCCGCCACCGCCACCTGATGTAATTAAAAAATCGGAGAGGAAGCGTGGTGTCTTGATCGCGAGCATCATACAGGCTAGTCCCCAGAAGACATGGGATTGTAGCATCAGCCCTACACCTAATTTGGCTAAGGCAATTTGAATGACTACCGTCAGCATGGATTGCACAAATTTCTGGGTATACGCCCGGAACACACCTCGGTCATTATCCAGTAATCCTGCGCAGGCCAGAGGAATGCCAACACGAAGGATGAACATTTCGAGTCCGCGCATGAGAAACTGGAAATACAGGATGAAGAAACAAACCACGAAGACCAATCCGAATAGTGCGGTCACAAGTCCGAGTGAGCTGATACTGTTAACCCAAACCTGCCAGTTGTAGTCGGTCGATTGCCCGATGACGACCAGTAACTGATTGGTTAGCTCTTCGACCATTTGACCGATCCAGGTATAGATGGTGGGAAAACAAATGGCAACAGCCATTGCCCTGAAAAAATTGGTCAGTAGAAACAGAGGTTCTTCATCCGGATCCCCATCGGTCCAAAGTACATAAATCTCAAAGCCCTTTTTCAGAAATTTGAGAATCATCACTGCAACTCCAAAGCCAAACAAAATATCATATAAGCTTTCCAGTAGATTCGTGCCGGTTGTAAGGGTCATGTATTTCTCTGCATACAACGAGATGGGGAGGATATCTTTTAATAAGGTGTCCATGTAGATCAGCGCCCCGTTAAGCAGAGCAACGACGAGCAACAGTAAGATCTTTTCCATCTGTTCCTCCTTTCTAAGAGAAGCGGCGTGACCGCCGCTTCCTCTGAAGGCTACTTAACCTTTGTAGTTGAACATCTCCTTGATCCGCTGAGTAAGTGTGGGCAGGATGGTTCCTTCAAACAGCAGATACAAACCGCCTAGCACAAGTGCGCCGATCACAACGGCCATCAGGATCTTTACAGCCGTATCCACGAAACCTTCCCCGCTTCGGTTGCTAAGTACTCTCTTTGCATTCCTCCCCATGTGAGCAAATATTTTTGGTACAGCCTTCATCCATTTTTTCATTATTCATAACCTCCAGAATTCAATGTGAGCATAGAAAAGAGCCAGCTGTGGTCAGCAAGCTCTTTTACTTGTAGTAACCAATAATGATATTAAGGGTGGCTGCGCCGAGTACCGCACCAATGCAGGATACAACGGCAACAATGATACGGTTGTTCCACTTTTTGGTGTCCATCTCATCCGCAGCTGAGCGTCGGATACTAAAATAAACAATGAGCAAACCGGAAACAACCGGAGCCAGAATCATCAACCAAGTTGTAACATCACCAATTAATTTCTCGGTCCCGGTCACCAGCTTGCTACCTTTAATGTCGCCGGAAGCATAAACGGATGCGGATTCAACCCAATTGTAGTAAAGCGTAAATAGTACGGCTGCTGCAGTTCTTATAACCGAAGAGAAGCGGCCGGACCTTAATCGTCGTCTGAACCCGGAGGGAATAATCCGCTTTGAGCGGCTGCTTGTTGCCGTTGTTCGGCCATCTGCCGGGTGATATCTTTCTGATAGTAGATCCAAATGTTCCAAAGTTTCACCTCCTCATTCGTATTCGTTCGTACGATTCGCCGCATTTCTCGTTCTTCTCTCACTTTGCGATTGTGCTCCTTGTCTCCAAGGCCCATCATCGCGTTAAATGCCCAGGAGGATAAATCGGGAGAATACATCATTGCGGGATGAGAACGAGAAAGTACAATCTGATAAGGGCGTGAGACACGGTGCACCTCGTCTACCGTTAACAACTTGCGCTCAAGCAGGTTTAAGCTGTGTGAAGTGCTGGGCGTCGAATATTTGCCATGCGATGCAGAAAGTTGGTAACTGGACGTTGTATATGTCCCGAGCTTCTCGCTGACTTCCCGCAACGTCTCAAGATCGTCAGCCTGCAGGTATATCCAGGTCTGACAATTGGATTTGATCGTACTGGCTACATGGTCGTCGTATTTTTCTTTCAATTGTTCAAAACTTTGTAGAAATAGGTTAAAGCGCATTCCACGCCCTCCGCCGACCGTCAACTTATTTGTGAAATCGGCAATGGGCGTAAAGTTACCAAACTCATCAAGGATAAAATTGACCCGTTGTTTTAAGCGTCCTCCACGTTTGTCTGCTTCGGTAGTTAACAGTTCGTACAACTGGGATACCATAAGCGAAGCCACAGGATAAAAGGTTGTCTTCTCATCGGGGAGGATAATAAAAAGCGCCTGTTTCTTATTGCCGATGTCGGCTAAAGAAAAGTCGCTTTTGTGTGTGATGGCATAAATGGATTTGGAGGTGAAGAGGCGCAATGTGGTCAACGCTGAGGTATAGAAACTACCTTTGGTGCGGGAGGGAGCAATGTCGGAGATGCTGAGCAGAGCCCGAGCAGGATGGTTCTGAGACAACCGCTTAATGTACTCCTGCATCGGTGTTTTGTTGCCGATTTGTTTGTTCATCTCCGCTAGAAACCAGTAGACATTGGTCATATTTTGAAACTCCGGGCGCTTGACGTTATCCCACACGACACTGAGGATCGAGGCGGCGATGACCGACATTTCTCCGTTGGTCCAGATTTTTTCACCCTGAGCTTTGCCTACCAGCACGTTCGTCATGTCCCAAGCGAGCATTTCTGCTTGCTCTTGGTCTCCAGCCAGCGTCGCGTCAATGATAGGCTGAAGCAGATTGTAATGGTGGCTCTTTTCAGGATGGCGGAAATCGAGAGCAAATACTTCGTAACCCAGCTTCTCCAGCAGGACGCTACTATAATGAAATAGCTCTGCTTTCGGATCAGAGATTACCAATGACTCTCCGGCTAATGCCAAGAGTCCGATGGATTGAAGGACCACTGTTCGAGATTTCCCGCTGCGCGTCGCGCCGATACAGAGAGAATGAACATCGTCCCCTATAAAGAAAAGACGCTCCTGGTTTCGTGCTTGTTGTAATCCTAGGACAATACCACCCGATTGGATCAGAGGTGGTGCTGCAGTTGGGCGAGGATGGTTAATCGCGGTGTTCACTTTCGGAATAGACTTCGGATGAAGCATTCTCACGGTGAAAGTCCTCCTTCAGATCGGTTTGTCGGAAATGCAGGTCGTCGTAACCGGATTGAATCAAATAGCGAATATAGGGATGATGCAGATCGAGCAATTCGCAGTCGAAGGCATGAGCCCATTCCTCTTCTAACAGCCAACGTGCAGAACCATGCTGATTTTGTCCCACCACTACAGGTGTTTCAATCCCGGGGGCGATTTGCTTAAGTTTGCTCTGATATGGCCGGTTATTGGAGACGAAAAAGAGAGCGGACAGGAGTAGAGTAAATCCTTGAAGACAAAGAAAAAGCAGAAAGTGAACTCTGCTAGAAATAAGACTACCCAGGCTTGCATTTAGGGAGGGGACGGTGAGGGTTGAAGTTGAACCGGATAAGTCACCATGCAGGGCCGTAGAGAAGAAGAGATTAAAGATGGAACCGATGGTTATTAAAAGCGTGCAAAGCAGCAGCTTTTGTTTCGTTTTCACCACTCTGGCTCTTCTGTGGGTTCAAAAAAATTATCAGGTCGTTCTCTCAGGGAGATAGAATCTTGATGGAATTGTGGGAATTCTTCGTATTGTTCCGTAACAGGGAAACGCGCTTCCTGATCCAGCTGTATTTGTAGAAAAAGTGATCTTGGTGCCGGCTGATCATAAATACGGCCCCATTCTTCAACATGAAGATTATGCATCGTTACATAGACGGGATGATCCTCACATAAGGTGTGCACCAAACTATCCTCGTTAATAATTTGTTCCAGTACAGCGGGGTGAGAAGCGGACAATTCATAAACCGGAATGGAGCAAGCATCTAGTGGATAAAAGAGATAGTTTTCTTGACCAGCTGCTACTTCCTGTGCCATCTCCGACAGACAGTGCTTTGCGATCGTTTGATGTACCGCGAGTGCCCACTCTCCGTCATGATTCACCATGGAGATCCCATTGTAGAACTCTTGGCTCTCCGTAATGTCTCCCCAAGGTGTAGTTGCTGGTGGGGGCATTCCACCAAAATACTCCGGAGCAAAAAACTCTCCATCCTGGGCCAGTTTTTCTGGCGAGCCGCACCATTCTTTAAATTCCGGATCTGTAATTGCATCTTTTTTGAGTAGTTCATAAGCAGGAATGATACTTTTAGCGTCGTCGAAATAAATATGATCACCTTGTGACTCTCCAGCTTGCAACGCTTCTTCACTGAGTACTTCTTTGGCATAATCAGCATCCACAACAATGCCGCTATTGTGTTCGGCCATCATGCCGTACACATGCAGGCCAATTTCCGCGCAGGTTAAAATATTACCCCATATCGAGCTTTCGGGCTGAGGCATGGACTCACTTCCTTCTATAACAAAGATGAGTTGTTACCGAGCATCTTCGGTAATTTCGAGCGTCTCCGAGTTACCGTCAAAGTCATGACTAAATTCATGTTCGTAGTTCAGGTGGATTTCACGATCTTTAAGCTCGGGCAGTAGTTCCTCCAATCGGTCGATCAGGATCTGGACCTGTTCGAATTGCTCCATAGTCTTGTCGTTGGGACTGATGAGGAATTTGACCATCTCATCATGAATGAGGATAAGCTCATTTTCGCTGAATAGTTTCTTACCATCTACCAGACCGCTGCGGACGGCAAAGTTCTCCATCGCCTCATTTCTGTCATAAAAATATTGGCGTTGTACCGGTATTCCATTCTCTGGAGCGAGACGGTAGGTCGAAAATACATATTCGAATAGAGGATGATGTTTGCAAGCTAGAATGACATCCCCGTATTCACTAAGCTTGTAGACACCGTTTGTGATCTTCTCATCCTTATCGGTGTATGGCTTTTCGGTACAAACGCCCAGCTGCAAAGCTGTTTTCCGTGCTAGGTCCGAAATGCTACTCATAAGCCGATCTGGGACAGTAACAAAAGGATTGCGGTCAATGCTGTCCATCCGAGTATAGAAGGCGATGATCTGATCCTTCAGATACAAATCTGCTAAATAGTCCGCAGATGTGGAACGCCGAACCTCAATCCCTTGCTGGGATAGGGCAGCAAAGAAGCTTTTATAAAATTCGCTTTTACTTTTCATTTGAGGCACACCTTTCAAGAAGGCTACTGTTCGTGATCCACTTCGGCTCGTATTTGAGGATAGAGGAGACTGGGAGAAGGGGGAGCCAATGACTCGATTTTCTGTAGAAGATGGTCAACGGATTGTTTTTCGTTATACCCTAATGTGGAATCATTGATGCTGCGATAGAGAAGAGCGGCGTAAAGAGAAGTGAGCTGATCGCTATCAAACAATCTATCCTTGTCGAGGAATCCACTTCGCATTAGAAAATCGTCTTTTGCCTTCTCATATTCATTGCGATAAAAATAATGCCCCATAGCAAATCCAGTCCGCTCGTTATTCATCTCCCACGTAACAAAGCGAAACTCACCGTCCCCATCGTAGCGGCCGGCTAACACATGATGGTTATATTCCAGCATGCTGCGGTAACTGTTTAAACTGGAGATTTCAAGTTGGGCAGCATTATGATAGGTGCTCTCTATTTCCCATACCTTTCCGACAATGTTTGGAATCTGATGAGCGAGTGCAGCTTCGGAATTAGCTGGATAATGAATTTCACCATTATCATGAATAAATGCGATAGGGTCATTCTTTTGAAGAACGGAGAGAATGGAGGACGATTCACGCTGGATATTCAAACCCAAACGGGAGAGTTCTGCTTCCAGCACCTCTTTCATTCGATTATTGATCTCCACTGGCGGATTGCTCCTTGAGCTGAGATGGACTCTCTTGTGAAGGAATTACTTGAGGTTGTTGATTCGGTTTGTCTTCTGAAGATGGTCGATGTTTCCGTGGAGTTTGACGCATCAGTTTCTCAAACGATTGCAGCTTTCCATTGGTAAAAAACATTTGATCATTCCCTTCGATGTGGTTGGAGACTCACACTACCTATCGAATCCTTTATCCTTATTCCGTAGGAGCCATTCTTTCTTAGCCTGCTTCGATAAGTCAACTCCCATTAGCTTGCTTTTGTCGTCGTAATCCATTTGGGCATTCATCGCCAAGCCTTCCATCAGGTTAAGCAGCTCAAGCACTAATTGCTCTGTCATGGCATACTGCCAATTAGCTTGTTTGATATTAAAGCTGGCATCCTTCTCTAGCTGGATGATGGTGCGAACCGTGGAGAGGATGCGGTTGGCGATACGTTTCTCTGCTTCAGCCTGATACTTAGCACGCTGCCTGTTCAAATGATCTGGATTAGAATCATAAAGCATAGCCAGGTTCATTTTGGCCTCAACGTAATCATCTACCATCTGAGCCAGATAACGATTCTCTTGCAAGATGTTCTGTACAAACTTATCCAGCAGTGTTTTCGATTCAGGAGGTAACAGCTTGTACGCAAGTCTTCCTGATTTTGGCATTTGTTGACGCAATTGAAAAAGCTGTTCAGCCAACTTCTTGACAGAAGAGGGCTCCACCAAATGATGTTTAGGAAAGTGGAGAAGAGAGTCTTCATCGTCAATTTCGAACCTCTGCTGGAATGCTCGAAATGCTTTTGGGTTCAACTGCTTCAGATAGTTCTCAAATTCAGATACCAATTGATCGGTAATTTCGGATACTCCAGATTTGGCCTGATCCCGAATGGCAATAAATTGTTTGATTTTATAAGCGAACGTGTCTTTAATCAGCTGTTTGCGAATGCGGTTGGGGACTTCGGGGGAAGTGTAGTTCTTCATGATTTCTTGTTTCTTGTCCCAGAACACTACATGAAGATGGGGGTGATCTATTTCGTTATGAAAGGCGGCAGCCCAGCTGAGGTTCTCTGTTTTAATCTGATTTTGGGCTGCAAGTGTGGCAATGTGCTGTTCGATATACTGCTGCCATGCCGTGAAGTTTGATAGTCCTAGTTCCATTGCAGTTTCTCTGCGGAAAGAAATAATGCCACGAAACATGTTTTTGCCTTGCTGCGAAATATCTCGGACAGTTCGCGCCACTTCTTGCCAGGAGTCAAATATCTGCATCTCGCCGGGCTTTAGTTTTCCGAATAGACCATGGTATTTCGCATCATGCCGAACTGCACCGGGGCGGGTGGCGATATAACCAATATGACAGTAATTGCTGACTGTAGTTTTGGGCTTATTGGGATGGAAGAAACGTTGCTTATAGATCAGAGCCGACATCGGTATCGCCTCCGCGCAGTCGCTCCGCATCCTGCTCAAAACCATCTCCGGAGAGGAAAAGCTTCTCCACATCTGTGAGCTTCATCTTCATGTATTCCACCGCAAGCTGCCGAGCCTTCTTCTCAATCTCTCGGAAAGTAGTGTAACGATTCACATCGATTAAATCCGCAATGATAGCAATGGTGGAGTAATAAGAAGCGGCGGACATGATGAGGTCTTTGCTAGCCAGTCCAGCTAACCGATTGCTCAAACCATTGATGGCAATGGTGATCTCCTGGCGGATAATAGTAGTGATGAAATCAATCTCTTCGGTATAGGCATCTACAGACATCCCCTTTTGAATAAAGGCACGTACGATATCTGCCATACTGAGATGCTTGGTAGCTGCATACTTTTTCAATGCTTCATATTGTTTCTTTGGGAGCTTGACAGTGATCTGTATGGTTTTCTCAGCTTGTGCCATGGCATCTCCTTCCCTTTGGGGTACTCTTAAGCGACATTAGTTTGCCGGGTGAAAATCACTAAAAATGTCGGTGGAAGCTCTGCTTCCACGCTGTTTTCTCGCAAAATGACATTTTGCTATTCCTGCCTTTACACCACCACCATCGGGCGGTGCCCTCTGGTAGTGGGACGGCAGTTCTCTTATCCAATGAGAAAAAAGTCTAAAGTTCATAATCACAATCCTCCTCATGAATAGGTGATTTCGCTTTGAGTGGGGCATGACGCATAGAAACCAGATCTATATTGAAATCCTTATTATGTGGTGTCTGGATACTGGTCTGATATCCTAACTCATCATACGTATGGGCAAATTTAAAGGCAGCCTCTTGTCCCCAATTGGGAGCCGGGCTGCCATCTCGATAAGTGGCGTTATAATCATTGTCTAAGCAGAAGATGATTTCATGAATAGTGTGTTGGGATAGGAAGCGCTCTAAGGCATTATCTGATAAACACCCGAGGGAAATTCGATGATCTGCTCGCCAGTCCAGCCCGTTCAGCTTGGTGAGTGTGGCATGGCTCATGGCGTCGATGGGGCTTTCACATACGTAAACCCGCGAACTGTTGTTACTACCAGGAATGAGAAAGGGGTAGCTTTTATCTGAATGTATTCGATCCTGCTTAAAAGGGCGATTAGGGTTGCAACCTCTCATCGAACAGTACTTAGGAATTCCATCAGGATCGTATCCGATGAAAACACAGTTTCCGGTTTTGGATTGCTGGTAAAGCTTTTTATCGTGCATGAGTTGGGACATGATTTCGGAGTCAATTCCTCGAACGTGTACGAGATACCAAGCGACTCGCCTATAGTTGGATGCCTTGTCTGGAAGGGTGAGTTGGCCGGCTGTTTGAGGAGAATGGAGCAGAGGAGTGAAGCGTGGGATTTCGCTCTCCAGTAGAAAAGCTATAGCTTCTTTGAAATTCATATTCCAGAATTGCATTACAAAGTCAATTGGGCAGCCGTGGGTATCAGTGGAAAAGTGATAGTACTTATTGCTGTCTTTGAAAAAGTAAAGACCGCCGCTGTGCTTTGCATGAAGAGCGCGGCGGCCACCATTTTCGAGGATGTAGCCATTGGACCTGGCAAATTCGATTAGGTTAGTATTGTTCGCTTTATCAATTTCTAATTTGGAAAGAGTATATTGTTTCATGCCTATCCTCCTATATAGATAAAATCCATAAAGAAACGTTACAAACTTCATTAAATAAATTATAGAAAAAGGAATAACTAGGAAATTGTCGAAAATAGTATTTAAGTCTTGCGAATTTGGGATGAAAGTCACGAATTTGTAAATTCTCTAATTATTAAAAGGCTAATATAGAACAATACTGAGGGGGATAAATATATTGCAAATATCTAAGTTGAGTTTAAAAAATTTCAGGAGTTTTGGCTATGAAGGAACAACAATAACCTTTAATAAAATATCTGGCTTTGTAGGAGAAAACTCTTCAGGTAAAACTGCATTAATAAATGGCTTAGTAAAGCTTTTTGGAGTATCTTCACATGATCGCACAATAGAAAAATCAGATTTTCATATTCCAGTTCATACTACAATCGAATCGATAAAGGAACATTGGCTATCAATTGAAGCTAGAATAGACTTTCCTGAATTATTAGATAGCTCACTAGATAGTCAAAGTAAAAATAGTTTACCACCATTTTTTAATCAACTCGTTGTACGTTCAACGGGAGAGGCACCTTATTTACGGGTGAGATTAACTGCTAAATGGACCGTAGGCAATACACCAGAAGGAGAAATTGAACAAAAGCTGCACTTCGTTACTGTAGCCGAAGGAATAGATGAATCTGATGAGGATCTTATACCTGTTACTCCACATCAACGTTCAGCAATACAGGTTATCTACGTACCAGCAGTAAGGGAACCATCAATGCAACTCAAAAATGCTTCGGGTACAATTCTTTGGAGAATCTTAAACAACATTTCTTGGCCAGAAGATATTGACAATACCATAAAGACAAAAATGGAACCTGTTAATGAATTATTCGATGAGATAGATGGGGTTGCTCAAATCAGAAGTGTTATCGGAGATGAATGGAAGAAATACCACAAGGATGTTCGATATCAAGATGCAAAGTTACACTTCAATAGCTCAACTTTAGCTTCAATATTAAAAAAGATTGAGGTGTCATTTTCTCCAACTCACGATTTAGGTGAATATAGCGTCGATAAATTAGGGGATGGACTTAGGTCTCTGTTCTATTTATCTTTGGTTTCATCATTGTTGGAAGCCGAGGTGAAAATCACTGGAAAGTCGAATGCCTCTCTGACCCTTCTTGCTGTTGAAGAACCAGAGAATCATATCTCTCCACACTTACTCGGTAGAGTTATGGAGAATTTAAAGGATATTTCAAAAAAAGAAAATGCACAAGTTGTATTAACATCACATAGTGCTTCAATAATCAAGCGAGTTGATCCAGAAGATTTAGCCCACCTGAGAATTGATAAAACTAGCTTCACGACTATTGTTAAGAAGATTGTCCTACCTAGTAAAACATCAGAAGCATACACTTATATTAAAGAAGCCGTGAGAGCCTATCCTGAATTATATTTTTCGAGATTAGTTATTTTAGGCGAAGGTGATTCGGAAGAAATTGTTATACCGAGAATATTGGAGATTAACGAAATATATCCTGATGATTATGGAATATCGATAGTACCACTTGGAGGAAGACATGTTAATCACATGTGGAAACTGCTCAATGAGTTAGATATTCCCCATATAACATTATTGGACTTGGATCGCGAGAGGGGGGGCGGTGGTTGGAGTAGAATTAAATATGCCATCAATCAGCTATTGTTAAATGGGCGAGATCGTGAAGATTTATTAAAGGTATTTTATCCAGAAGGTAATAATGAATGGAGAGAACAGATTCTTACTGATGCTGAACTTGAAGGCTTTGACGGATATTCTATGGAACCTGATTGGTTGAAATCAATGAATGATTTATGGATATCAAGATTAATGGAAGATAAGTACAATGTGTTCTATTCAGCACCGCTTGATTTGGACTTTCTTATGCTGGAAACATTCCCGGAGCCATATAAAAAAACAGTTCCTAGAGGCCCGAGTATCCCCAATCGGACCGATAATCCCGAGGGTTACAGCAAGAAAATAAAAGGTGGCATTATTGCAGCATTAAAAAATGAAAAAGCAACGGGCTACACTTATACAGAAAAACAGCATGAACTTATGGTTTGGTATAACACGTTATTTCTTGGGAGAAGTAAGCCAAGCACTCATATTGAAGCCCTATTGAAAATAGATAATGATGATTTGCAGATATTTATGCCTGAAGTTTTTACCAAGCTTGTTGAGAGAGTCAAGGAATTACTTGAAAGGAATGGATAAACTCATGTTGTATATTAGTCCGGAAAACTGGAGTCCAGCAGATGGATTTACATTAGAACCGGCTGCAGAAATAGCAGTTAAAGCTGAGATGAATAATCTTATTTTGGCTGGTCCGGGTGCGGGGAAAACGGAGCTACTTGCTCAACGCGCATGTTATCTACTTCAAACAAATTTATGTCCATCACCTCAAAAAATATTGGCAATTAGTTTTAAAACAGACGCAGCAGAAAACTTGAAAAAAAGGGTGGAGTTAAGGTGTGGTAAGGAACTGGCGTCGAGATTCGAATCAAGAACATTTGATTCATTTGCTAAACAACTACTCGACCGCTTTAGATTAGGAATCCCAGAAGCCTATCGACCAGGGAAAGATTACAACATAGCATTTTCCCAAAGAGAAATACAAGATATAGTCACTGGCTACATAAAAGAGCGACATCCCAATCGTCCTAATTGGCGACACGAAATTAATTTTAATATTTTATTTAGACGCTTGTCTGAGGATAGATTGCCTGTTTATGAAGATGGGGAAGACATCTATACTTGGATTTTAGTGAGGATTTGGGATATTCTAGCTCATGGAAGAGAAGGACTTTCAAGCACATTGACATTCCCTATGATTTCAAAACTTGCCGATTATTTACTGCAACATAATCTTTTAATTAAAAAGGCGCTTCAGATGACTTATAGTCATGTTTTTCTAGATGAATTCCAAGACACAACCTATCTCCAATACGAGTTAGTTAAGACGACCTTTTTAGGAACTTCTTCAATACTGACAAGTGTAGGAGACGATAAACAGCGAATCATGGGCTGGGCTGGGGCACTTTCGGATTCTTTTGAACAGTTCAAATGTGACTTTAATGCAGGTCAAATTGAACTGACCCAAAACCACAGGTCTGCACCCAGACTTATCGAAATTCAGAATGTTTTGGCAAAAATAATAAATGAAAATTCGACTGACGCTAGAGTTTCAAGCTCACACAGTGAGCAAGAAGGGAAATGTGAAGTTTGGAATTTTCAGACTCATATTGATGAAGCTATTTTTGTAGCTTCAAGTATCGTGAAAAGAATCCAGCATGGGGATATAACTCCTCGAGACATTTGTATACTTGTAAAGCAACAAGAACATGTATATGCAAGAGCAGTAATTGAAGAACTTGGACGACAAGGCGTTCACGCTAGAATTGAAAAAGAATACCAAGATTTGCTTGCGGAAGAATGTGTGCAACTAATCATTGATTTTTTTAAACTGGCAACAATGGAAAAAACTCGTGAGTCATGGTTAAGGGTATCAGAATTGTTAACTTATGTGCATGGGTATGATTTAGAACTAGACCATAAAAAAATACTAGGTATAGAATTAGAACTTAATGAACACATTTCACAAATGAAAAGCGATTTAAATGAATTATCTACCGATGTGGAACTTTGTGAGCTAAGAATTGGTGAGATTGTTGAGGGGGTTTTATCTTTTATAGGAATTGAAAAGCTATTTCGATTATATCCCAAATACTCGAAAGGATCATTTTTTAATAAATTAATTAAAGATACTATCAAGAAATTAGCCGATGCATATGAAAAATATTTAGATTGGAGCAATTCCATAGCTGATATTCTAGGACTTTTCAGTGTACCTATTATGACAATTCATAAGAGTAAAGGTTTGGAATATGACACAGTCATATTCTTAGGATTAGAAGATGATGCTTTTTGGACTTTTAGAACACAGAGACTTGCTGATATGTGTACATTTTTTGTTGCATTATCGAGAGCGAAGACACAATGCTTCTTTACATTTAGTAACTCAAGAGAAACATTACGTTATGGGGATATTCAAGTGAGGACTCAATCCAGTGTAAACATTTCATCGTTATACCAATTATTGAAAGATGCAAATGTTGATGTTAGAGAAATTACAGATATTAATGATATTTAATTACATTGAAAAATTGTGGGAGGAGGAAAGAGCAATATGAAAATCTTTGGAATTGACTTATCTATTATTATCATTGCTGTGATAACAGCTTATATAGGCTACCAATTTAACCATCGCGCCAAAAAAAGAGAAGTTTTCCTGAAGGAACTGAGCAATAGTTATAATGAAGTCTATTTTCCGATGTTTGAGCTGCTATCAGTCATTAATAAAACAGAAGATAAAAATCGGAAACTAGAGTTAACTGATTCTTTTATGGAGGAGTATTCTGGAACTAATTCAAAGATTCGTTTTATAGGTTCTACATTCATACTGGAATACTTTTATAAACTAAGAGAAGCCTTTTTCACCTACAAAAACGAAATTAACAGAACAAACGAGCGTGAGTTGTTGGAAAAAGTAAAAGGGCTCTATCTAAGTATTGAGGATGAGTATTGGAATGCTCATGATATTATCTATGAAGATTATAAGCAGTTTGTTAGCGATACATTTAATAATCCATTTTTTGTTGTTTTGGCAAATATTTTTAGGATCTTTTATCATTTATCAGTGTTTATACTCTGGATTAGTGCATTGGTTCTCTATTTTACTATTTCTCATTTGATTATCCCTATTGAATGGGTTCCTGAATGGTGGAGCATTGGCTTTGCATTATTATCATTACTTTTAGCAATCGTGGTGTTTGGTTTCATGTTGATGTTTAAAGAGATGGTAATGAAAAGAAATAGAAGAGAAAGTAAAGTTGTGAAAAACCTGAAGGAAAAGATAAAAAGGTTGTTCTGAACAAGTCGATAGAATCGTCGTTGTTGGTAAATGAGTAGAGGGGTTTATTGGTTGTTCTTGAAAAGTTAGGCGACTATTTTAAAAGTTTCCTTTAGTAAAAGTGTCTGCGAATTCGTTTGGTCTCCTTGGTTACGGAAAAATGTATGGAGCTTAGTCTTAATAATTTCCATCTACCTCCTACCTCCGCATCAGTAAAATCAGATGTGTGAAAAAGTGAAATGTAAATAATAAGAGAAGCATTCATTAATGAAAAATGCTTCTCTTATGTAATGCCATTTATTATAAAAATTATCATTTGATGGATGATAGAAAAAATCTTACTAATTACACCATGTAACATTAATCCAAAAGTAATCGCAGCCAAGCTAATTCCTATGCTCGGCCAAACAGTCCAATGAAGGTATCTCCTGAATATTTTTGTTTGCATAATAATACTGTTTCCTGTGATTTTATCTATACGGTCTTCAAAGAAGATTTTTTTGTAATCTGTAACTCGTTTATTATAAATTTCAATAATGGCTTTTTTATTGGCGTTAGCGAGTGTACTGTAATATATAGTAAGTGCAATTGAGAAAAAACTGTAAATATAAAGCACCCAAGGAATATATGCTTGATTCTCTGGTTTATTAAATCCAATAGCTGCAGTAATAGCAGTAGCAAGTAAGCCGAACAAATTCTTTGTTACAATATCAGTCAAACCCGATATTTGTTTGCTAATTTCATTAGAAGTTGTTCTAATAAAATCCTCTACTTGCTTTCTTTCGTCTAAATAAGACTTTACGCTTTTTTGAATGTAAACCCGGTAATTCTCTTTAACCATTTCAAATATCTCAGATGCATTTTTTAGGAGTGGCTCTAAATTTAGATTGATTTCTTCCTTGATATGCAAATTTATTATATTCTGGATCAAACCTATTTTGTCAGCTGTTTTCTCACTGTATGCCCAGTTGTAGAGGGAGAAAATTTTATCGATTTGTTCTTTTTCGCTTGAATCAGGAACGATCAGTTTAAATTTAGTTTGTTTAAGTCCAGAATACGTTGATTCGTACAATTTATCTTCGTCTAAATAATCTGTATTCAATGCTGTAAATGCAACACATATCGAAGCAGCTTTTTTGTTCAAAAATCTACTTAATATATTTGAATTATTCTCATAAAAGTAAAATACATCAGGCGGAAGAAAACTTGTTTCCCTGTACCAGCGGACATTCTCATTCCGTTCTTTAATCCTGTCTTTAATTATTTTATATTGTTTCTCAGGTTCATTAAAAGAATTGCTTAAAGCATTTATATCACCAATTGTGATGAAATTGTTTGAAAAGGCTGTCGAATAATTTGGATCGTCGTAAATAATAATAAAGGTCAATTGATTAGGATTACTGAAAACAAACCGTTCAAGGGCAGAGAGGCTAAGGTTTTGCAAATTATTTAACAGTATATTTGCTTGCGAATAGACGATAACATTATGTTCATCAAGAATAGTTGAAGAGATGATTTTAGATTTCTTTAATTCTATTTTTATTTCGACTTCATCATCACAAAGATCAATCGTATTCGCTAATAAATGGCTTTCTGAGGGTAAAGAAAGTATATGTTCATCGTCAATATACAAAGAAAAGTCCGTCGTCCACACAACTGCAAATTCTGATGCTAGTCTTTCAATAAGCACCTTTTGAACCTGGTTTGAATAAACAACATTATTAAGGGTTTCATCTCGATGAAAAAAATCTTTTCTTTTTAAGAATTCTAACCATTCCATATTGATCAGTCCATTTTATTTATTTTCAGTCCTTTAATCGTAATATCCGCTACTTCTTCACCAGATGCGTTGAAGCGGGGGGTGAATATAAACTTGTCGGGATCTGCATAGATTGCAGGATCAATTTCAAGCTTTATTCCATCAAGTGTTATTCTTCTTTTCTTTGCGTATACTTGAGCTACATCTTGCGATTTTACAAACTCTAAACGCCTGACACCATTTCGTTCGAACTCCGTAATAAGGGAGTCCATAAATAGTTTCCGCTCTTCTTCTGGGAGGTCTTCACTAAATTGTGATTCTGCAAATTGTCTAAGGTTTATATTTTCAGTGTTTACTACCAGATTGATTGCATTATCAACAATAGAGCGCTTTTTTTCGGGAGTTATCGAAGATGTTTTAACAAATTCTTTTACACCTTTGATAAAACCATTTGTGTTCAGTTTAGAATCATCAATAAGTTCAACATTAAGAAAGCTTTTTTGGAAGAATAAAGATATATCGCTTTTGTCTGTCTTGTTTTTCTGTCTATCTAAAATAATCAATTCATACTCGTCATTTGTCCGCTTAATAAAGGCCGCTTTTTGGAGCTTTGTCCCCAATTGTGGCCAACCACTTCCTAGCTTTTTTATACCAATATATCTTCCTTGTGGAGTATCTGTTGATTCTGAGATATAGTTATCCTTGTAGTCCAACTTCAGTAAACAGAGATACTCAACATCGTTGCAATTAGCCAGACAAATTGCAATATCCGCAGCGGATATGGACTTATTAGTCATTGCTGAAAATAGCAGCCTAGCCAATATTTTCGAACCATCGACAAACAAATATTCAGGATCATCAAGTACTCTGTAGCATTCAGATAATACCTGGTTAATATCTTTGTCCAAGAAATTTGCGTATCGTATTCTCCCGTCTTCAAATCCACTTTTAGTATGAGTTTCTAACAGTGCTTTTAATTCATCATCCATCTGCAAAGAAAGGTCAGACAAATCGAGTCCAGTGCTATTCTCCTTTTGGTTATCAAGACGATGGATTATGGCGGAATGTACCTGAAGCTTTTCAACCTTTAGCATTACTCATGCTCTCCCCTTAGATAGCAACTTGCGCCGCGAATAATTTCAGTTTATTGAAGTACAATAAAGAATATGAAAGGACGGTGACCTAATACGTATGAAACAATTCAAAGTATTTATTGAACATGAAGATACATGGCATTACTTTGGAACATTTAAGGCAGAGAACGGTGAAATGGCGTTAGAACTTGCCCGATCCTCAAAACGAGAACTTATTGATCAGTATTCATTTACAGAAGAAGAACTTCAATTTTTAAACATGGAGGTTGAGGAGCTTCCTTCTTAAATAATATACCAGAATTTTCTACATGGTACTATCATTATTTGGTTCTAAAGACATGTATCAGTACCCACGGAGAGAGCCATTACAAAAGAATTTATTGGAAGCCAGGACTATATGTTAGTTGGTTTTCAACTAGATTTCAGGTTCCAATTCCTTCTCCGGCCCCCGATCCCGATCCATAGCCCCAGTTTGTTCCTCCATAACGATCTCCTGTCCTTTCAATTCCTTAAACTCCAGCGCCGAATTGATCTCAGATTGCCGTGTGACCAGTTGTTGCAGTTTCTGCTCTCCCTCAAATGGCTTTCCTAATTCTTTTTGTGCTGCAGCGAGCTGATTCAACGTCTCCTCCTGATTCTGTATTGTAGCTTGAAGCAATGAAGGCAACTTCTCGATCAGGTTTTCGAGACGAGAGATATTTCCCAGTGCTGAACCCCCAAGCTCTGCGGAGTGTGTTTCTGCTCCTTGGACCCGTATATGGACGTTATCATAAATTGAACGGAACAAGGAGAGTGGAAAACCACGATACTGACCAATTACTTTAGATGGTTGATCCCTCTCGGTTAGTTTGGCTAACAGAAGAAGTACTTCTCCGGCTTGCGTTCTTTCTTCATAGTTCATTCCATCTAGTTGAATCAAGAAGTCCAGTGGGCGATTTTGCTCAGCTACTTGAATATCCGTCTGGAGTTTTTCCATTTTCTCCTTACACACCCCAAGCATTAAAGGATACTGCTTATGGATACGCTGATCTAACATCACCTGTTCATTTTGCCAATTAGCCTTCAAGAGCTTGAGGCGGGCGACATCATTATCCACCTGCATTTTTTCGGCAAGCATGGGATTACCGGTAGCCACTGCCTTGACTTCGGCAGCAGATAGAACTGTTTCATCCGTATCTTCACAGGAACGGGAGATGCTTTTGCCGGTCATTACCTGAGAGATATAGCGCAGCTTCTGCTCCTGAATTTGCCACAAGTACGAGTCAAAAGTTCCTTTTGTGACATAACGGAAAATCTGAACAACAGGATTACGATTGCCCTGACGCAGGATGCGGCCGTCTCGCTGGATAATGTCGGAGGGTCGCCAAGGACAATCGGTATGATGTGCAGCAATGAGACGATCCTGAATGTTGGTTCCGGTCCCAAGCTTAGAGGTGGAACCGAGCAGAACCCGGACTTCGCCGCGGCGCACCCGTTCGAACAATTCCTCCCGCTGAGCATCCGTCTTGGCATCATGGATAAAGGCGATTTCATCCTCAGGTACGCCGCGAAGTGTCAATTGACTCTTCACCTCATCGTACACGTTAAAGATACCAGGCTTGGGTGTTCCGCTATCGCAGAACACGACCTGGGTCAATTTTTCAGTCTCTGTTTTCTGCCAAATTTCGTAGAGGTTATGGATGCAGCGATTTAATTTGGAGTCGGAATCAACGGGAGCGTCTTCATGAACTAACCTGGGATCAATGGACATTAGCTTGGCTTCATGTGTAAGCTTAAGCATGTTATCCTCGGAAGCGTCCACATCATTGTTTCGGATCTGCTCGGCACGCACCACAAACTCGTCCATTAGCTGCTGCTGAAACGGAGAACACTCACTGATAATAACGGTAGCTTTGTCACCTTCAAGTTTGGGTGTGGGTAATTGCAGCATATCAGCGGTTTGAATATCCGCCACCAAGCGAAATAGATTCATTAGTTCCGGCAGGTTATGAAACTTGGCAAAGCGGGACTTCATCCGGTAGCCGCTGCCTTCTGGTGTGATTTCCAGGGAGGATACCACTTCACCAAAGGTCGCCGCCCAGTTATCAAAAAAGTTGAGACCCAGCTTTTGCAGCAAATGAGGCTGAAGAAAACGCTGCATCACGTACATTTCCGACATACTGTTGCTGATCGGTGTACCTGTTGCAAAGACCACGCCACGTCCACTGTTCATTTCCTGTAGATACTGGCATTTGAGTAGCATATCGGTGGCCCGCTGGCTACTGGTTTTGCCGATTCCAGCTACATTTCTCATTTTCGTGAATGTAAAACAGTTTTTATAGGCATGAGCCTCATCTACAAATAGCATATCTACACCTATTTGCTCAAAGGTGAGCAGATCATCCTTTTTGCCTTCATTCGCCAGACGCTCTAAACGGGATTTCAGATTATTTTCAAACACCACCATCTGCTTGATGCTCCAGTTGTCTCCCTTTTCCTTTTTCACCTGGTCAATGGTTTGAGACACATTGCGAATTTCATCTTGTAGGAGCTGCGCCTGACGTTCACTGGAAATGGGGATCTTCTCAAACTGGCTATGTCCGATAATAACTGCATCGTAGTTTCCCATGGCAATGCGTGAGACAAAGCGTTGACGATTGGCCAAGGCAAAATCCCTTTTCGTAGTCACGAGAATGTTCGCTGCAGGGAAGAACCGCAAAAACTCATTCGCCCACTGCTCCGTGAGGTGATTAGGTACACAGTACATTGGTTTTTGAATTGCTCCGATGCGCTTCAACATCATGCCGGCAGTAATCATTGCGGCGGTTTTGCCTGCGCCGACTTCATGGGCCATAAGTGCCGTACCGGAGTAAAGAATTCGGGCCACCACATCTTTTTGATGCTTTCGGAGATGCATTTCCTCATTCATCCCTGCGAATACGAGATGATCACCGTTGTAATGGCGAGGACGAATATTGTTGAACTTATCGTTATAAATCGCTAGCAGATTGTCAGTGCGGTCCTTATTCCTGAATAACCAGGAAGCAAAGGCTTCCTTCATCTGCTGCTGCTTAGCACGGGCAATCATCGTTTCCTTAGCATTCACGACATACTTGATTTGTTCGTTGCCACTAGAGTCCACAAAGCTAAAAGGATCGCGGATGGTGATACTTTGCAGGTTCAGGCTGGATTCGTAAATCTCATAAGCGCTGGCGCGATGTGTTCCATAGGTTTGGTTCGCTTTAATGGAATCACGCTCCAGTGATTTGCCTGATACACGCCATAGGTTGGTGAATTCTAGATAATCTACATCGACAGTTTGCATGGTCTGCAGCACCTTAGCGGTGCCGAAGGTTTCATACATGAATTCCCGGTAATACCGTACCGGAATCCATGGACTGCCAATGCGAAAATCAATTTCGCCGGGAAGCAGAGGGGCGGGCTGAACAGCGGTTAGTGCAGATACGTTGCGCTGAAACAGATCTGGGAGCTCTTTCGCTTTAAGGATGGCGTAGGCTAACTTGTCCTTAACGTTACCGGATAGGTAATCCTCATCCAGCTCCCAACCTTCTTCTTCATCACCTGTATAGTTCTGTGGGTTTAAAAAGATACGCTCGCCCAATTCCTCACGGATTTCGGCTGTCGTTGTACGGCACAAATGAGCCATGTAGGGCAAGTCAATGCTCAGCCGCTGATTCAGACAGATTTGCAATGCTTCAATCGCAGACTCTGCGTGATCGGGGAGATTGTTGGAACGGATGGTAGGGCGAAAAAAGATAGCTGCTTTACTCCATGTTTTCTCTGGATTCAGGTCTTCGATGGAACGGAGTAGCGGCAGTTGATCGTCGTCGGCAAAAGCGGCTGTATTGGCTCGATCATTAATATAACCGCAGGAATGGACAAAGCGGTCATATGCACTGTTTAATGTGTGCTGAGCTGCTGTCAGTTCAGTTTCTTCATAACCATATTCACGGGACTGAAGTGAAATTACTTCCAGCAGCGCAGTTCGGATTTCGCATAATCCTTTAATGCGTTCTGCTTTTTTTCCTTTAATGTTTTGGGGTAACAACTCACCCATTTCGCAATAATAGATCTGTCCTTGTTCGATGATATAGGTAAATTTTTTGGTGCCCGCTGGTGCTTCTAAGCGCTTCGGTTCATCCGTGTCTATAAGCACCGATGGTTTTGACTCACTCACTGAAGGTGGAAGAGAAGGGATGACAGCATGCAATCTTTCCAGCGCGTGCTCCAGTACGTCGTATAATTGTTGGTTTTCATCCGGCACGCAAGCCGTTTGCTCGACCCCGTACATCCCACGATCCCAAATCATCCGACCCAACAATTGGTCAGGGTTACTGAGGTAATAGCGATTTATAGGGACTCCATCTGACGTTGTCCCGATGAACACCCACTCTGGCATGTCTTCTTTATTCAGTAAAAGCGGCTGCTCCCGTTTTTGCAAAAAGACAATATCCGTGGTCACGGTAGCTCCAGCCAAAGCTTGAAAGGTCGTATTAGGCAGGCGAGCAGCACCGATAAGGTCCGCTTTTTGGGCCAGGATTTCTCGAACCGAAGAATCCTGTTTGTCCATCGTTCCCTTGCTGACGATGAAGGCGAGAATACCACCGGGTTTCAACAGGTCTAGAGCTTTAATGAAAAAGTAATCGTGTATTAAATGATTGCTTTGATAGTGCTGGTCAAAGATGCGAATATTGTTGAACGGAATATTGGAAAATACCGCATCAAAACGAGTATTTCTCCAATCTACTGTTTCGAAGCCCTGAAGGTGAACTGTGGCTTGAGGGTACAACTGTCGAGAAATTCTGCCGGTCAGTTGATCCAATTCCACCCCGTGAAGCTCGGCTTGATTCCATTCCGGCGGCAGTATAGAGAAGAAATTGCCTGTACCCATGGACGGCTCTAACAGCTTGCGTCCAATTCCATCTGTTAGCCCAAACCGCTGTAAGGTTGTATAAATCGGTTGAATAATCGATTGTTCGGTGTAAAAGGCAGTAATTGTAGAATTACGTGCTGCGTCGTACTCTTCATTATCAAGTAATTGTTTCAACTCGGTATATTCACCCTCCCACCCAGATGCCGTAGGGTGGAAAGCACTCGCTAATCCACCCCAGCCCACATAACCGGCCAGGATCTGTTGTTCTTCCGCTGTAGCCTGACGCTGGTCGGCTTCAAGATGTTTAAGCAAGCGGATTGCTTCTACATTTCGCTTATACTTGCTTTTGGGTCCGGACACATAGGGAGAGGCATCCGGATTAAAGCGATAGTTGACAGCGTGGATAGGATCGGCGATAGAAGAGGGCTCTGAGTTAAAGGTATCTTCCTCAATAGCTTCTACCTTAGCTTCTGTAGGAGGTGTTGGAACAGTAGCTGCATCTTCTTCAGACAGTTTAGGCAAGATTTTATCTGACTCCATAGAGTTGATGTCTAGTTCCTGTTTTTCTTCATGGGATTGTTGTTCGGCAAAGTCGAATAAAGTCCACTCAGGTTCTTCCAGCGGGAAGGGGGAGAATTGTTCATCATAACGTCCTTCTCCAATCAGCCTTAAAATCATAGCTGCTACCCTATTCCAGGTAAGTCCTTCTCGATGGGTGCCATCGGCTTCCTTCCATTCCAATTCCATTCCTTTGCTATTCGTCATATATCCCTTCAGGTCATTGTCAAAGCTGCCCCATGCGCCTCCAATTCCATAGATTACTTTGAGCGTCGGGACAAGAGCGGCCGGTTTAACGGGATGCTGCTCGGTCACGAATTGGTAGATGCGTGATTTAATCACTGATTTCCCCCGATCACTACGCAACAAGTACTCCAGCATTTCCTCGGCAGTATGTTTTTCTGCACCGTCGTTAATTTCAGGCGTAAAAAAAGAACCGCTGGCTGGCGGCTCCGGGGAAGAGGGTTGCTTAAGAATTGCGGGAGATGAAGGTGCGGTTATCTCGGTCTCAGCACGATTTCGTTCAGCACCAGTTCCTCTGCTGTGGATTTGATCTGATTCAGATGGCGCGTTCGTACTAGGGTATCCTCGGTCTGCGGCATCGGCTGGAGTCGAAGCAGTTGCTCGCTCAACTGCTCCAACCGTTCCAGTGCTTCCTGTTCGACTTGGTGTATTTTCTCCATCAGACTGCCTTGCATTTGAAGAATTAGGAAGCGCTGCGGGTGATGGTTGCGCAGATGGTTCAGCGCCATCCGCCCATACTTGCCTAGCGGCTGCTGGTTCGCTTCCGGATTGCCCGAGATTTGCAGGTCGGGATACAGCAGACCGTCGATCTCGTGATAGGTTAGACTCGGATGTTCCTTCTTGTTCATAAAAGGTACTCCTTTCGTTTTCCATGATTTTAATATAGCGGGCAATATCGTTAAGCAAGCTGCGGGCGATGTCATTTACCTGATAGCCCAAACGAGCGACAAGAGGAAGAGTATCCAAATGCGTAATGGTGGCGAAATCAATTCCATTAGGCTCCGGCAGCCGGCAGCGGCGGTGGATAAGATAGCGAACGCTGTCCATTATTAGATCAGCCATATGTTGCTCTAAGCCATGCAGGGGGAGTGTACCAAGAAAGTGATTCTCGACATCATGCTCGAAGTCTTGCAGCAGCTCATTCCAAGCAGAACCAACAGATGCTTTGGTCAGATCGAAGATGGCATTGGTAAGGTCCATGGTGTCATATGAAGTCAAGCGTCCTGCTAATTCAACTTGGTCAATTTGTTCCAGATTCCAGAGTGCAGGAGCCGATCTCCCTGTAGTTTGAGTGATATCAAACAGGTGATTCAGCACAGGACTCCCCAGCTGAAAATCGCAAACGGCAATGCTCTTTTCACCCTTGTTCACATAACGACCTATCTGATTCCAAAGAGGGAGAGGAGCCAGCATGGTGGCAGTTGGTTTCTGAGCATAGATCAGCAGACTATTATCAAAGGAGTATTTATAGATTCCAGCAGCGAATTCCAAATAATCCATCCAATTTTTCGGTGAGTGTGAAATTTGTGATACAGCAGATGTATAGATTGCCTGGAGCATATCAACACGAGCCACGATGGTTATCCTCCCTTCCTGTGGATCGTGTGACTTTTATTGTTCCAACTCATCATAGATATCTTTGTCTGGCACAAAGGGAAGCCAATCTCGTTTAATATCCACGGCATAGGCTGGATAGCGAAGCTTGATCCCTTCAAAGAAATATGGCATGAGTCCATTATCGAACAGATAATAGGGGCTGAAAGAGTGGGTCTCTTCTTCATGTTTTCCCGTATAGCCCGAATAAAGGTTAAATGCGAGGCGGGAAAGACGCACCGTTGTTCCTGTCTGCCAGCCGTTGTTTAAGCCCTCTAGCCTAATGCTGTCTTCTCTGAAATCATAAAGATCATTAATGTGACGGCGAGTATCTTCTGTAAGGCCTAATAGATAAAACAGAGCGGATCGGTAAGGATCGTGTTGACGCTCAGCACGAATGACATTACCTTCATAAAACTGTTCATGAGCCAGATCTTTGAATATCATTTAATTTCCTCCTCTTCAATTTGTTGTTCAGGCTCTGACTGGAGCGAAAAATATAAGGTTAAAGCTTTATCGATGATTTCCTCAACTTCTGCGGCTTTACTCTCAGGAGAGAAATATTTGGCATATACTTTATGCTTTAGCTTGAATGGAGCAGGAACCATATTTTTTGGCTTCCGGCTAGACACACCGGAAAGGATCGCTGATGCGGCTTGCTCAGTTAAATTACGGTTTTCTGATTTCGCTCGAAGCAGCTCGGATTTTTTCATATCTACTTTGTAACCCTGTACATGTATTAAGGATTCCACGGTTTGTTGTTCTTCCCGCTTCAGATAAGAGAGATCGACGGCCGGGCGAAGCTTGATTTCACCTTGATCTACTCTTTCCATGAGTTCTGGTAGAAGGTGATTCAAGCGCAAATATCGTTTGATATTGGTTGGGCTCATATCGTTTTTCTCAGAAACTTCATCCACACTCCAAGTTCGCTGTCCCACTGGGACAGTGGACTCAGAATCCTTTGTGTTATAAGGGGGCTCGCCGTTTTCAAGCTGAGTTATTTTACTCTGCTTCTGCTTAGCCTCCTTGCAAGCTTCAAGTTGCATCTGCAGGGCACGGGCGAGCTCACTGGGCAACATATCCTGAATGGAACGTTGATTGAAATTGGTGTCCACCACGATAATTACAGCTTCTGCTTCCGTCAAATGTTCTTTAATAATGGAAGGGATATAAAGTAACCCTGCGGCTTTAGCGGCATTGACGCGATTATGCCCAGAGAGGATTTCATAGGAGTCTTGTTCCATTGGACGGACTATAACCGGAATTAGAACACCGTTCTCCAAGACACTTTCGATTAGGTCATCCAGTTTTTTGCCCTCATAGAGCTTAAATGGATGTTTATAAAAGGGAATAAGGCTGGAGAGTAGAAGAGAAGTGACTCCTGAATTTTCAGGGGATGATGTCGTAAGGTTGGGTCCTTGAGACAAAAGTAAAAGCTCATCAATGCTTGAAAGTTTAGGCGTAGGTCGCTTATTGCTCAACTTGCATCAGCTCCTTTGCTAAACTGCAATAAGCTGTGGCTACCTTCGACTTAGGATTGAATTCAATAATACTTTGACTGTAGAAATTCGCCTCTCCGACTTTTACGGAAAGAGGGATCTGAACATCAAAGATGCGGACGGTTTCCTGGTAATATGCTTTTACCAACCTAAAGGCTTCTTTATATAAATTGGTTCGAGTATCACACATGGTCATTAAAATACCTGCAATGTTAATCCGCGGATTAATTCGTTTCTTTACCTTAATGATAATTTTCAGAAGCTGAGTTAGGCCTGTCGCTGACCACAATTGAGGGTTTACTGGAATCAACACACTATCGCTGGCCGCCAGGGCATTTATCGTTAGTAGACCAAGAGAGGGATTTGTGTCTATAATGATATAGTCGTATCTTTGCTTCATGGATTCGAGCAATGTGGTGAGAGTTTTTTCCCCACCCATTTCATCTCTTAAATTAATCTCAGCAACGGATAGTTCAATGTTGCTTGGGATGAGGTCTATATTGCCATGATTATGAATGTATTCTTCAGGAGCCGGCAGTGGTTCGTCGCTCATGAGGGCATTCATAATATTGAACATTGAAAACTTAAGCTGATCTGGATTCTCAATTCCAAAGCACATGCTTAGATTGCCTTGTGGGTCGAAATCAACCAGCAGCACTTTTCTATTTTCATAGGACAAGGCGCACGCCAGATTGTAGGCGGTGGTAGTCTTGCCTGTGCCACCTTTCTGATTGGCAATGGTGATAACGGTTGTTTGTCTCATTATGAAAACCTCCCCGGAGGTTTGCTCCGAACATATTGTCAATGGTAGGGAGCGGGCTGGTTCTCTCATTTTTCTCTCCGAGTTCTCTCGCAGTTCTCTCCAAAGGCTAAATTTGCTCTTTCTGTTGCTTGTTGCCGGAAACCCTTGTGGCTCTAAGGAAAACACGAAAAACCGCAAAAACCCTTGATTCTACAAGGTTTTTTGCGGATTGTAGGTTCCCTTATATTCCACTGCAGGGGGTTAAAGTCCAAATGACTTCTGGGACTTAAAATCCTGCGAAGGGTGACCTTCGTACGGGTTCGACCCCCGTCCTCGGCATAAATAGCAATAGAGAAAGGCGCATTCTGCTGAATGCGTCTTTTCTATACATACTGATATCGAAAACAAGAGTACAGGATAAAAACAGAATTTAGGATAGAAACAGAGTTCACGATAGAGACAGGAAATTGTGCAATTAAGATAGAATTATGCAGGAGAGGAACTCCGCAGCTCATTGAAGAGATAGAGCGCAACCTTGAAGCCTTGCAGGTAGATGGAGCGCTCAGTAATGACTTGAAGAGAGAACTGCGTGTCTTCATACTGGAAAGCAGAATCCTGCTGGTCCTCGGGTAGGGCGTTCCTAAGCTGGTGGAAGTACTGATCACTTTCTTGCAGCAGCATTTTATATGTAGGATCTATATCCAGCAGTTCCCGGTACATCGCTTCCAGCCGGATACGAATCAAGGCATCGGTTAGAGCTTCTAAAGATTTATACACAGCATACACCTCCCTGTCGTTAACCTTATAAGGTTATTATATAACCCTATGATTCATATTGTAAAGTTAAAAATTAACTCTATAAGGATAATGAAAAATGGAGCATAACTATACATACATAATAACTAGAGGGGAGCTACGCCTCATGTTGAGAAGCAACTTAAGAATCCTAATGGCCAAACACCGGATCGACGACATCACCGAGCTAATGGAGAAATCAGGCCTGAGCCGGAATTCGATTAACAAACTGTATCGGGAGACCGACTTGGAGACTGTTAAGCTGGAGACGCTGGTCAGGTTATGTGATACGTTTCAGTGTAAGCTGTCGGAGTTGGTGGAGTATGTTCCGGGGGAGTAGGGAGTAATTAGGGAGTAAGTAAGTGGAAGAGTGCCTTTGTGGGTACTCTTTTTTTATTGGGCATTCAAAGTTATTCAATGGAGTAGTGAGATGGTAAAATTAAGGGATTTCCTTCAAAGTATTTTCTGATTATCTTATAAATATTAAATCTTAGGGTTTTCTACATATTCACAAAATTCTCTTAAATAGAATTCGTGTTTGGAAGGTTTTAGTAACATTTTGGCGAATTATGTATCTTAATATAGTTCTAAAGTCTATGGTCGGACTTTCTAGTCACTTTAAATTAATTTAGATTTTAGAATAAAGTATCTCGATGATAAGAAATTAAATACAATTGATTCTTAAAACGGGAAAGTAATTAGTAGCACTGAATTTTGTATTATCTGTTAGACAATATTGAATTCCATGATGCTATGTCAGAAATGGGTATAATCCTTCGCATATTAGTAAGAACTTTTATCAAATCAAAACAACTGAAACAAAGGAGGACACTGAGGTTTCTATTTTAAAATCAAAAAAAATCCTATTAGATATACCATCAATTTTTTAACGACGCTAATGAAATAAATTACTGAATTGAGGTTGAATATGGGAACGAAGATGTCGGAAGCTTATTACACGGAAGAAAATAAAGTTATTAAAATTAATTATGCCAATAAAGCCATGAACGGATCTTTAAAGTGCAAAACAGAAAAATGTCGAGTTCCAGTAATCTTTGTAGATGCCCATAAGAAAAAGTACGCGGATAAGACAGTCGTTGTAAATGCTTATTTTCGCCTTGAATCTAGTGAGAAGAATTCCCATGACATAGATTGTAAGTACAACACAAAGGGTCAAGTTAAAGTTATCGCCAGAGAGTCGGATGATAGTATTATTAAGGCTATTGAAGAAGGGAAATATAACTTTCGTCTTAACATAATTGATGAGGCATTGAGAGCGCTAAATAGTTCAAAAAAAGATGAGATTGAAAATGAAGAAACATCTTATGCTTTAAAGCGTCCTTCTAAGGTCTATGTCAATAAAGGTAAGTTGAATTCTTATTTTTCTACGATGCAACGAATAATGGAGCTTCGTTCCTTAACTGAGACTAATGATGAACTTAGAGAATTGATAGAATTACAATATGATAAGCAAAAAATTAAATGGAGTAAATTTTATTTTGAGTCCGACGATTTGAGTAGATGTTATACATATATTAAAAGAAATGATGTGACCCATCCAATGTGCATTGAGGGAGCGTTGAAAGGAATTGTGCCTCCGAACGAGAATTTTAAATTTCATGTTTTGAAATTAAGATCGCCCTGGGTAGAGCCTGATGGAAGTGGCGTTATCAATTTACCAACTGTAGAGTTAATTATCAATAACAACAAAGTGCTTGAATATATACAGTCTAATGCAAGTTTAGGAAATGTAGCGGTGTATTCTAAATTCCGCATAAACGAATCAAAAATATACGTTAAACAAGTTCAGAATGGAATGGAAAAGTTTAGATATTTAAATATTAAAGGGAACCTGTACCATCCGAAACAGATTTTGTTGTATTAAATTTTGTGAGCACTTATTGAAGGTTGCAGTATAAGCAAACATGTCTATTTACAAAATCTAAGTTTCCATTGATTAGATACTTGCATCAGCTTGTATCTGTTAAAAATTCGGGTCTAAATCAAACATTATAAAATAAGATTGTAGGTGTGCTCTTGAGCAGAATAGTTTTAAAGAAAATTCAAATCAATAATAAAACTGTAATAGAATTTAACGAAAAGCAAAATTACATTATTGGGGCTAATGCTACTGGTAAAACAACTTTGTTTAACTTAATTCAATATATTTTAGGTCTGAAGAGTAACTCCTCAAGATTAGCAAATGTTCGATTTATAGAAAGCCCGCAGTTGGAATGTAGATTTGGTAATAAGTTTGTCAAGATTTCAAGAAAAATGGATTCAAGTACAATAATATTTGAAGGAGATATCCAAAAAAAGGCTAGAGCTATGTCTGTGGAGTTAAATGAGATTTACACTGAACTGCTGGATATTAAATTTATTTCGCAATTTAATGAGCGCGCATCACTTGATATTCTTAGCTATAGTTTTTTTTCAGGTCTGGATTTTAAAGGGAGCAGTTTAGAGAGAAGAGATACTTACAACAAAATTATTGGCTTTAATTCCGAATATTTAAATCAAATTGAACGTGATATTAAAACCATTGAAGAAGAGGTTACTCTTGAGAGCCAGGGTTTGAAGTTTGTAGAGCAGTATAAAAAAGAGGTCGAGGAATCTATCGGTCATTTTGTTGATATTCCTAATTTAAATAAAATAAATGATGTTCTAAAATACGAATATTTAAAAATTAAGGAGCGGTCCATAAAAAATTATGACTTGCTGCAAAATTCAAATTCAGTTTACAAACAGGAAAAAAGAATTAGTGAAGAATATATTAACGAAAAAATGATTGACTTGGAGTCGTTTTTTTACGAGACACTAAAGCGTTTTGACTTGTCAAACAAGAATCTTCATAATATCTCATTTAAAGAAATTCTGAAACAGAAGAATTTTAATTTTCTTTCATTTGGTGAAAGGAATATTATTCATCTTGTATTACGCTTAACATTCTGTCGTTCTTTACATAACTCAGAATTTAATAATGGAGTAGGTTTGTTAGTGACAGACGAAGTGTTGTCGATGCATGAATACCACTCATCGAGCGAAATTAATAATAAAATTTCTGATATTGTTAACGAGGGGGAGCTTCAATTTATTAGCTTTGGTCAAACTAATAACTTTATCCCAAGAGAACTTATTGTATTTGAGATGCCTTATAGACAAGGGGGAGGCATCTTTGAAGGATAAGAGTAAACTTTCAATAATAGTTCCAATAATAAGTGCTGGGATTTCACTACTTGTTTTACTATTTGGAAATAATATTTACGATAGATTGAGTAAAACTACTAATGTAAGAATTGAATCAAGTAAAACGGCTCAATTTATACCAGATGGATTACTAAGTGTTACGAATGCATATTTTACAACCAATAAAGCAATAGTAAATTCATTTAGAATAATTAAGATTAAGAATGTTGGAAGCCCATCAAGAAATTTAAGAATTCAATTAAATTTAGATGGTGATATCTATGATTATAAGATTGAAAGTACTGAGTCAATTACAGATAGTAAAGTAAGTGCAAATTCAATTATTAACATTAGCATGGACAGATTATCGCAGAATGCTATTGTGTATTTACAGGTATGGTTTCGTGATGATAATAAGAATTTACAGGCCTCATATTCTGATGATATCTCAAGCAAGAATATTCCAATCAATGAAGTTGTTAGCACAACTACTCGAACTATTATAATGACAGTTGTAGCCATAATAATGTTACAATCTATTTTATATTTACTTATGAATTATTTCAGAAAAATGAAGCTTGAAAGAAAAACACGAGAGAAAACTGAACTTGTTGACTGGGTAGTATCAGAGATAGTAGAAAACTTATCAGAAGAAAATAATCTAACTGATGAAAGTAACAATGAGAATCTAAGTACATCTGATAAGGATAAAGCTAAGGAGAGATTACGTGAATTGATTAAAAAGAATACATAGGTAATTGCATATTAACATAATTTCTAAAAATGAACTCATCGCTAAAGTTTTGTCCTAATTGAGGATTCAGTCATTAAATCTGAATTTAAATATCCAACTAAACTATCATTTAAAGATTGAGTCGAATATACTTTACGAAAAGGTTTTTGATGTGTACGTGAGTACCGTACGGGTCCAACCCCCGTCCTCGGCATATATAGTAGTAGTGAAAGACGCATTCAATTGAATGCGTCTTTTTTATACATACAGGTTAGAAACAGCGTACAGGATAAAAAACAGGAAAATGTACAGTTGGGCAGGCCTGCAGTATTAGAGCAGATTGCCAGCGAAATATTGGCTAGTAAGTAAGATGCGGTTGATTCGTACATCACTACGCGATTCTGAATGGGAGTTCGAAAAAAAGATAATTATTCTTTACAATGAGAATGATTATCATATAGAGAACACATGGAGTGCTTAATTATGAACAATTCGATTCAATATAATTTCAATCATTTCTTTGACAAGCTTGAAGGAGGTCATCAAGCCGGAAGTTCAAGCTATATGCTTCATCCTACGACAGGAATAGGACAGATTCTTCGGTTGCACCCACGCTCTGAGTTGGAGATGGTTATGTCAGACTATAAGCTGTACCAGGACCATGATATACGCCTAGATTCACTCGTGCCAATGGTAGAGTTTGGGTATTGTTATGAGGGTAGCAGGGAGATAAGTGTACCTGGCGCTCGTCAGGAGTTCATGCCTGCCAATTGGAGTTTGCAACTGATTAATACCTCGGAAGCGAGATTGGAGCTAGGCCAAGCACAATCTTTTCGAATGTTGGGCATCGGGATGTCTGTCGGCGTGTTTCATCATTTTATGACCTCCATCGGGGGAGTGCAAAAGGCTGACTTTAACAGCCTTCTTGGAGGAAAGTCGTATCGGTTGCTTCAGGAGAAGCCGCCAGCCTCCGCCAGTGCTTCGCTTCACCACATTGCAGCAAGCCTAAGAGATGGAACGATGAATAATATTGAGCTGGAGTATACGGTGTTAGAACTCCTGGAACTGGCGCTCCGCACTTTTCTTGAAGGAAAAGAGGAACGGATAGGGCTTAGCCAAGAGACCCAGTTGCGCGTCGGCGAAGCGCGCCGAATAATCCTGGAGCAGATGGATAATCCTCCATCATTGTTGCAGCTGTCGCGTATGGTCGGTTTGAATGATTACAAGCTCAAGGTGGGCTTCAAGGAAATGTATGGCAACACCATCTTTGGATACCTGCGAGAGAAGAGGATGGAGCAGGCTTTAAAGCTACTTCAAGCCGGCAAGTCCAACGTCATTGAAGTGTCTTGCGCAGTGGGCTACTCGAATCCAAGCCATTTTGCCGAGGCGTTCCGCAAGAAATTCGGAGTAAATCCCAGCGCATTGCTACGTGAAAATTCTTCCCGGATATAACATGGTAATGACAGGCTTTTATTTAGAACAGACTGTCAACTTACCGGTTAACTCTCTCTCTTCACAAACAACTGAACTTGCCAGGCACAGAAAAAGCCCTTCAGAACCTACTGAAGGGCTTTTTCATGAAATCGGATGGTTAAATTACAGAGAATCTCATGGATTCCGTGAAACGGGGATTTTAATCCACCTTGGGGTAGAGGGTGCCGTCAGAAAAACCTTACTATAGTAATAATTATTTTCATATTTTCACAGAAGGGAGAGTGCCTAGGTGCGCTCGAAATACAGTTCTGATTCCAATTTCAATTCAGCCCCTCTCCCATCCTTCTGGCCGTTTGTACTGACCGGGATGTTGATGATTGTGACCACGACAGGGTTTGCGCGAATGGCCTACGGGCTAGTTTTGCCTTATATGCAGGCCGGACTCGGATTGTCAATTTCACAGGGAGGGATGCTTGGCACGATCATGTTTCTAGGTTACCTGGCATCGGTCGGGTTATCGGGTATACTCGCTGTCCGCTGGGGTAGCAAAGCTGTTCTTATGGCAGGAGGCGGTGCTGTTGTCATCAGCATGTTTGGCCTTTCCGGATCATATTCGTTCATTTGGGTGGCTCTGTTCATGTTCCTGGCCGGAGGGGGCAGTGCACTGGTGTTCACTCCGCTCATTTCCCTCATGCTGGGCCAGTTCCCGGACAAGAAGGGAATCGTCCTCGGGATGTTGCTAAGTGGTGCAGGTATCGGGATGCTGTTAAGCGGATTTTTAGTACCCTTACTAATCGCTCAATTCCCCGTTCTAGGCTGGCGTGCGGTCTGGTTAGGGTTCGGTATCATCTCACTTGTTGTGCTAATCGCGGCTTTATTGATCCTGAGAAACCCCGAGATTGTAGGGAGCGTGAAGGAGACAGACAAACCGAAGTGGTTAAAAAATAAATCATTGATGCAGGTGGCTGTACTCTATTTTCTAGTGGGTATAGCATATCTTGTCCCCAATCTATATCAATCTGGTTTCATGCTGGCTGAAGGGATTTCGGACCGCGCTGCCGGTCTGGTGTACGCCATAGCTGGCATCTTCAGCATTGCAGGCGGCCCTGTCTGGGGCAGTCTGTCCGACCGATTTGGTGTAAACCGGATGTTTATACTGGTTTGGGCTTGCGCCGCGGCAGGGGATATCATCCCGCTTCTAAATCACAGTATTCCGGGGTTCGTCTTATCATCAGTACTTTGGGGCTCCAGTATTGGTGGTCTGGTTACATTAATTCAGCTGAAGGCTGCGAAACAAGTCAATCCCCGGTATGTTCCAACTGCCATCGGATTTATCTCAATATTCTATGCGGTAGGTCAAATGCTGGGTCCGGGAATGACAGGGTGGATGATTGATCATCTCGGTGGCTACGGAGTGGCTTATGGATTCGGAGCGGTAGTCTACGGCTTTGGGTTAGCCGCCAGCCTGATCTCTGGGCGCAAACAGAAATTGCTGGAGCAGAGCAAAAAGATAAAGCAGTAACAGCGAGTCCACAGAAGGCTTTTCCAAAAGAAGAGGCTGTCCCAAAAGCCATGTAATGGCTTCTGTGACGCCTCCTTTTTTTGAGAAAGATCAACGTGTGGACTTGAATGGACGCTCAGTGAACGCTACCACGCGATCAATCATAGTGACCACAACGCTGGAGAAGGAAGCAGTACCATTTATTAATTGGCCACGACGATTTGCCATTGTTGATTCAAGCCGTTGTTGTCACTCCATTGAATCACATTGGCACCGTCGGTGAGTGCGCCGGAGGAGACGTCTATCAATTTGCCGGTAGCGCGGTTCTTCAGCTTGAAGAAGCCGCCGCCCGCATCTATCAGCTGCCAGTGCTGGCTGGTCCAACCCCCGTCTGACCACTGTTCGATGACTGTTCCATCGGTCGTAGTGCCATTCTCAGGGCCAAGAATTAATCCGCTGTTGGTGTTCTTAAGCTTATAGTACCCGTCGCCAGCGTCGATCAGCGTCCAACGTTCACCCGGTAAGTTAGTATCGGTCCATTGTTCGGCATCTGCACCATTTGCTGTTGCACTCGCTCTAATGTTCAAAGCCTTTTCGCTTTTGCGGTTAATCAGCTCATACGTGAGGCTGCTGTCTACCGTGAAAGGAGTTCCTGCGACCGTTCCTGCTGCACTGTCGATGTTAAGCTGCGGGTACCATGACATGGAGAGGGTGGTCGATGAAGGGAATGTCAACGGCAGCCATACGTATTTGGATTCATTGGCGGGACGCTCCCAGGCTCCGGCCCAGCGGTCACCCATATATAGATAGGACGTGGATGAGCTACCCTCAACAGGAATGATATAGGCGGCTTGTGACTCGGAAGCGCGTGAATCTCCGAAATTGGAGAGGGCGCTCCAGGTTCCGCTTATGCTGGAAGCGGTTGCGTATTTCTGCTGGTTAGGAGTCCAGCCTGTTGCGCCGGAAGTGATCAGGAAATAGGTAGAGCCCCGCTTGAACATAGCAGGAGCTTCACGGTATGAGCCTGCCCACAGGGTCTGGACCAATGATTCCACGCCCAGAAAATCCGGAGTCAGACGATAAATGTTAAGATCGGCATTCACCCTTGTGGCTGATATCAGATAAGCGGTGCCGTTATCGTTATATACCGTCATATCACGGGAATCGTAGTTAAGAGGCCTGAAGCTGCCTTGATACGTATATGGACCTTCGATATTGGAGGCTGAGGCAACAGCGACTTTAGCTTCTCCGTAATCTACCCCGTTTTCTTTATGCGCCCATAGCACATATTTTCCGGTTGCCGCATTATAAAGAAGCTTGGGGCGTTCGATATTGGCGGTTGCAAGCTCTGGGGCGCTGCTCTTGGATAGTATATTCACGCGGAATTCCCAGTTCTTCAGGTCTGTTGAACGGTAAAGTGATACATAGTTCGTTCCATCCCGGTTCTCCCCAACCCAATAATAATAGCTGCCAGACTTGATCATTCCACCGCCATGCGCATTAACCGGATTGCCTGAAGTATCCTTGAACTGAATCCCGTTAAGGAGACTGAGCGGAGCGGCATAGCTCTTGGAGCCAAATCCTCCATAGGACAGGACAATCAGCAGAAGGGACAGAAACAGAATTAAGGGTGCTTTAGCTCTTTTCCATTCATTCACATGCATTCGAGTAATCCTCCTTCATTTCATTCATTATTTAGTTAAACGCTTACAAAAAACAAACAGAATGTCCTCCTTTCTCTCCAAACATTACCAGTAATACAAATTACGATCAATTTAAACATTTGGATATTTGTAGACAAAATGGATATTTCTTTTGTAACAATTCGCCAGACCTACCTGAGATGCTTTGGAATCCAAAGCATAACGTCCGTTGTCTGCTCCCCCAATGTCACTTAATGATGATATACTTACCTTGAGTATTATGATAATGATAATCAAAATCATTTTAGGGACGGTATATCAATTGGGACAAGTGAGATGAGGGAGCGCGGATTGATGCAAGAAGAAGCAGAAGCAAGGCAGATATTTACACCAGAGATGATCGATACGATGGCCCGCATTTGGACACGTTCAATCATTACATTAATAGATGTACGCTTTCAGAATATAGCGTCCGCCTACCCTTTGGAGCAGTATAAAATGCCTAGCAGCATGTTTATCTATGCCTGTGGAGGGGAAGCGCAAATTCAACTGAATGAAACCACATTCGGAATGGAACGCTTCGGTCTAGTTCATGGCGGGAAGGGGAGCCAACTCAGTATTTGGCCGAAAAGGGAGAGTGTGAAGACCTTTATGGTCTTTTATAAAGCGGAATCCCCTCTTTTCCACAAGAAGCACCTGCAGCGATTACTGGAGCAAGTCAATCCATTTGTTCAACAGTTTGGTTATACACCAAGTAATCCCATTTTGCTGCTCGACTGGTTTCAACAAATGTTGAATGACTGGAACCGCGGTAAGGCGATGGATCAGCTTCAGGCCAAGGGGTTTCTATATCAATTGATCCATAGGGTGTATAGAGATTTTGAGGGGGGCGAGATTCGCTATCTCCAGCCCTTTCCAGCCAGCTCTGCCAAAATATATCTAGATAAACATTACCGGGAGCCGATTATGTTCCAGGATATTGCCGCTATGTTTGGGATCAGTGGCGGGCAATTAACACGGTTGTTCAAAAAGAAGGAAGGGATGAGCTTACAGGAGTACCTCATTCAGAGAAGAATTGAAGCTGCCTGTCATGACTTGAAGTATACAGAGGCAACCATTAAAGAGATAGCAACAGGATCTGGATTTGCTGATGAGAAGAACCTGTTTCGGATGTTTAAGAAGTATTACAAGATGACGCCGAGTGATTACCGGAAAATAAACGCACCATCCATGCAGGTTGATGGTATTGATAATGATTCTCATCTTCATTACAATGAGAGGGAACTGGCGAGTCTAGTCAAGTCTTATAGAGATGGGGAATCAAGCATGTTTGGACAAGTACGAAGTAAAGAAATGATCTTTGTGGCGGCGATGAGCCTGATGCTGTTGCTGACGGCATGTACGTCGGGGACGCCAGCGAATAATAGGGGAACGGTGAATCCGTCTGCGGAGACCGGGCAGACGACACAACCGGAAGTACAGGAGACGAAGGCTTCAGAAGCAGTCTCGCAGACCAGAACGATATCTACAGTAAAGGGTGATGTTGAGGTGCCTGGCAACCCTCAGCGTGTTGTAGTCGATTATCTGGTTGGTGATGTGGTAGCTTTGGGTGTAACTCCTCTTGGTGTGGCGAGAGCGACAAAGGGCGAGAGAGAGGCGGTGTATTCTAACGAGATTAAAGATTCAATTAACATAAAAATGGAGCCGGAAGATGTCATGGCTCTTGAGCCTGATCTGATCATATTAGCATGGGGTGAAGAGAATTATGAGGATTTATCCAAAATTGCCCCGACCATTTATGTCCCTTATGGTGATATGACTACAGAAGAGCGTATCCATTTTATTGGCAATGTTCTGAATAAGCCGACAGAGGCTGAGGCTGTTTTGAGTGCTTATGCTAACAAAATCGAAGAAGCGAAGCTATCCCTTAAGAATGCCGGCCTTGCAGACGTGACGATTACGATGGGAGAATTCGGTGATAAAACGAACTCCATCGCTGGAGCCAAGCATGCGGTTGGCGAGCTTGTGTATAATCAGCTTCAAATGAAGGCACCGTCAAAGGTTCAATCTGATATTATTGACGCAGATAAATATTGGGGACAAATCTCTATGGAGGTCTTGCCCGCTTACATGGGGGATTATTTGATCGCCTTAGGAGATACGGAAGTTCCTGCTGATCATGCGGTTTGGAAATCACTACCCGCTGTGCAGCATCATCGGATCGTAACGGTAGGTTCATCGCTATCTTGGTCCACGGATATAATGACTTCCAGTGCGTTGATTGATCATATTGTCAATCAATTGCTGGCATTAGCTAAATAAGGGGATCTGGAAATACGATGAAAAACAAGCCTGAACAAAATCGCCGTGGGGCGGTGAACTTCACCATGTACATGGTGGTAGGGCTTGGATTAACGGTTCTCATGTCAGCGGCGTCGATTAGCTTTGGCGCCGCTGATATGAGGTTAGCGACTGCATGGGAGGCTATTTTCCGATTTGATCCAACGCTCACTGAACATCAAATTATTCAAACCCTACGTCTTCCGCGTACCGTAGCCGATCTGATCGTCGGATGTAGCCTTGCGGTTTGTGGTGCGATCATGCAGGGGACAACCCGCAATCCGCTGGCCGACTCCGGGCTGATGGGGATCAGCTCCGGGGCAGCATTCGCGATTGCGCTGTGCCTGGCCTTTCTACCGGGGTATTCGTATGGGCAGATGATGCTGTTTGCTTGTCTGGGAGCAGCGCTCGCGACCGGGATCACGTACTTCATCGCGTCACTGGGCAAGCGCGGGATGACACCTCAGCGGCTGGTGCTGGCAGGGCTGTCCATCTCCATGCTGTTTGGCGCACTCAGTCAGTATTTGGCGATCAATTACAACCTGGGCCGGGCATTGGCATTCTGGACGGCAGGCAGTACAGCGGGGGCCAAGTGGGGGGAACTACTGATTATCTCCCCCTTATTTGTTGGTGGTATACTGCTGGCGCTGGCGCTGGCTCCTTCCGTTACACTGCTCAGTCTGGGAGAAGATGTGGCAAGTGGACTCGGTATCCGCAGCGGACTGGTCAAGGGGCTATCGACGATTATCGTGCTCGTGCTGACTGGATTGGCTGTTGTCGTGGTTGGCCCAATCGGTTTTGTGGGTCTGATTACCCCGCATATTGTGAGATATATGGTCGGTGTCGACTATCGGTACATTATTCCGGCGGCTGCGCTATATGGCGCGTTGCTGACCGTATCGGCCGATCTGGCTGGCCGTTTGATCAATAGGCCGTTCGAAACACCGATTGGCATTATTTTTTCCATCATTGGTGTGCCGTACTTTCTCTTCCTCGCCCGCAGGCAAAGGAGGGAATTCGAATGATCAAGCAGCGTTATACGGTGCAACGGGGTATCCTCGTCAATGTAGTGCTTTTAGTGCTCATCCTTATGTTTGCTGTCATTAGCATGAATTCCGGCAAGATGAATCTTTCACCACAGGAAGTGCTGAACGTTCTCCTTGGTAACGGCACCGGTAAGCAAAATCTGATCCTGTTCGATTTTCGAATGCCACGAATCGTACTGTCGATCTTGGTAGGTCTGGGAATGGGAGCGGCTGGGGTCGTGATGCAGAGTTTGCTGCGCAACGACATGGCTAGTCCGGGGACACTGGGGATTAGTTCAGGATCAGGTTTGTTTGTCCTGTTCTTCGTAGTATTCATCGCATCAGCAGGAAAAAGTTCCTTCATTGCCCTGCCGCTGCTGGCCTTTGTTGGCGGCCTGCTGGCGGCGGGATTGATCTTCTTATTATCTTATCACCGCGGGCGAAACCTCTCGCCAATCGGCCTGATCTTAACCGGGGTCGCACTCGGAAGTGGGTATGGGGCGCTGACCACCTTCCTGACACTCAAGCTGGATGATTCGCAGATGGACTTCATGCTGAATTGGCTGGCGGGGAGCTTGTGGGGTGCTGATTGGCGCTATATTGCTGTACTGGCCCCATGGGTCTTGATTTTAATCGGCTATATTTTCTACAAGTCCCGGATGCTGAATACCCTCCATCTGGGCTATCAGACGGCAGAAGGGCTGGGTCTTTCTGTGAAGCGGCAGTTTGTGGGGTTGTCGATCGCTGCTGTTGCTTTATCCTCTGGCGCTGTGGCTGTTGGCGGAAGCTTCTTCTTCGTTGGCTTGATCGCTCCGCATATGGCAAGAAAACTGGTCGGGCCCGATCACAAATTGCTCATTCCGGCTGCCAGCCTGACCGGCGGATTAGTCGTGGTGCTGGCAGACACGATTACGCGCACGGTTAACCTGGGGGGAGATGTGCCGACGGGAATCGTCATTACGGTCATCAGTGTTCCGTACTTTCTTTATTTACTAGCGAAGGCCAATTAGGAGGACGTCATGGAAAGTATTACAGCAGAGCAAATTGATATTGCCTATAATGACACGCTTATCGTCAAAGAACTGGATTTGCAGATTCCGCGTGGACAGATCACCTCGATTATTGGTCCCAATGGATGCGGCAAATCAACTGTACTCAAGGCAGTCGGCCGGCTGCTCAAGACGAATAATGGTACGGTCTATCTGAATGGTGCCGATATCCGCACACTGTCCACCAAGGAAGTCGCCAAGCAGATGGCGATTCTGCCGCAGACGCCAACCGCACCGAGCGGTTTGACGGTCGGTCAGTTAGTCGCCTATGGACGTTTTCCTCATCAACGGGGTTTCGGCAAGCTCTCCAAAGAGGATAAGCAAGTAGTCACCTGGGCGCTATCGGTTACACAGCTTACTGCGTTTGAGCATCGTGAGGTCGATACGCTATCTGGCGGTCAGCGTCAGCGCGTATGGATTGCGATGGCGCTCACCCAGCAGACCGATCTGATCCTGCTGGATGAACCCACCACCTATCTGGACCTGGCCCATCAGCTCGAAGTACTGGAACTGCTCTATGAACTGAATCGCAGTCAGCACGTGACGATTGTGATGGTGCTGCATGACCTGAATCTGGCAGCACGCTTCTCCGACTATATGGTGGCGATTCGTGAAGGCCAGGTGGTGGAGCATGGCTCGCCAGAGCGTGTAATGACGGTACAGACGCTGCGTGAGGTGTTTGCCATTGATGCCGAGATTATGCTGGAACCGCGAACAGGGCGGCCGGTGTATGTGACGTACGAGCTATTGCGTGATAAGCGTAGAGACCAAGAAGTAGATCAAGGATTCCCAGAGGCTAAGGGGCGGAAGGAGGCGATTGCCACATGAGAACCGCATGGCGTGTCCTGCTGGGCGCACGGAAATACTGGTTGCAGTTAGGGATTGGATTTGCCGGTGTCGTGATGGCCACAATGGCCGGGTTTTATCTGCCCTGGGCGCTTCGGTCGTTGACCCAATTGGCTACCGAAGGCAGCAGCCAGTTTGCCGCGGAAGCGCTGAAGATTGGTTTGATGCTGCTTGGAGCCACCTGTCTGCAAGCCATCGGAACATCACTGGCCGGCTATATGAACCATTATGCGGCACTTCATTATGTAGCAGATTTAAGAACAAGATTGTATAGCAAATATCAGCAGATGAGCTTGCGCTATTTCCACCGAAGCCGGACGGGTGACTTGACCGGGCGCGTTGTGAATGATGCGATGGAGGCGGAAATTTTCATTGCCCATGCTATTCCTGACTTTATCATCAACGCACTTACCTTTATCGGAGTAGGCATTCTTCTCTTGACGATCAATGTGAAGCTGGCACTGATCAGTCTGATCACAATTCCGTTACTGCTTGCGATTACGATATGGCAGAGCAAGCATTTGTCGCCGCTGTGGGGAGAGAATTCCAAAACGCGGGGAGAAATCTCCGGCAAGGTGCAGGAGAAC
Source organism: Paenibacillus sp. FSL M7-0896 (assembly GCF_037975415.1). Lineage (NCBI taxonomy): Bacteria > Bacillati > Bacillota > Bacilli > Caryophanales > Paenibacillaceae > Paenibacillus > Paenibacillus sp. FSL M7-0896. Next base: position 5,146,266 of record NZ_CP150250.1, on the reverse strand, counting down.
TTGGCGGGCATGAAGGAAATCCAAATTTTTAATCGGCAGGAGGAGGAGCAGGGCAACGTATCTCGTCTGGCTATGAAACATACGAAGACCTATTTGCGCGCCAGTCTGTTCTATGAAACGTCTGTGCCGTTGTTAGCCTTTGTCACTGCGCTGGGTACTGTGTTTGTCGTGATTCTAGGCGGCAGATTAATGGCAACAGGCGAGGTCAGCATTGCTGATATCATCGGATTCATCGCCTACCTGGGTATGTTCTATCAGCCGGTAAAGTCCTTCTCCAATCTGGTGGAGATGACCGGGCGAGCCGCCGCAGGTCTTAAACGGGTATACGATGTGCTTGAAGAAGAGGAGGATATACAGGAGAAGCGAGACGCAGTCAGCTTACCGCGTGTACAAGGACAGATATCTTTTCAAGATGTCACCTTCGTATATCAGGAGGGTGCGCCTGTACTAGAACGGCTGAACCTGACTATTGATCCCGGAAAGACGGTCGCGCTTGTAGGTACAACCGGTGTAGGAAAGACGACATTGGCCAGTCTCGTTAACCGATTCTACGACCCTCAGGCCGGTTCGATTCGAGTGGATGGTATTGATATTCGGGATGTGACGCTCTCCAGCCTGCGTGACAATATCTCGATGGTGCTGCAGGACACCTTCCTGTTTGACGGCTCCGTGTATGACAATATCGCTTATGGATGGGCGGACGCAACCGGGAAAGATGTGATGGCCGCAGCGAAAGCGGCGAAAGCGCATGATTTCATAGCACAGATGGAGCAAGGCTACGATACGGTGATTGGTGAACGCGGTGTACGGCTGTCAGGAGGGCAGAAACAGCGGATTTCGATCGCACGGGCGATTCTGCGCAATGCACCGATCCTCATTCTGGATGAAGCGACATCAGCGCTGGATACCAAGACCGAGCAAGAGATCCAGCAGGCGCTGGACGAAATATCGAAGGATCGCACAACACTGGTGATTGCCCATCGGCTATCCACGGTCCGTCATGCCGACCAGATCGTCGTGCTGGAGGGCACAGAGATTGCCGAGATGGGCACGCATGAGGAACTGCTGCGTAGCGGCGGCATTTATGCACGATTGTATGCGACGCAAGCTTCTTGAATTTAGTCCGATCGGTATTCAAGGGTCGGGACCCCTAATTAAAGAGACCGGAGCAAGAGGCCCATGCAACCCCCCATGGGCCTCTTACTCCATTCAATTCACTTCCCCCCACCCGGAAGCACAACCTCATGCCCAACAGTTGCGGCCATGCGGGCAATCGACTTCGGATCGGAATTTCTAACATTTACGTCGATACGGGGGGTGTATGCAGCTTCCAGCCTTGCCGCTTCTTCGTCGGATAGCTTGATCGAGAGGGCTTTGATGGCATCGTCAATGTGACTGGTTTTGAGGGCTCCTACGATTGGGGCGGCAACGACGGGATTGCGGTACAGCCAGGCAAGCGAGATTTCGGCACGGCTAACCCCGCGTTCCTCTGCCACTTGGCCTATGGCCTCCACAATTTTTTGGTCGGATGCGGCAGTTGCCTGATAATATTGGGCAGCACCGGATTCGGTCTCGGAGCGGGCCGTTTGTGCACCCCAAGGCCGGGCCAGGACTCCACGGGACAGCGGACTGAAGACCATGGTCTGAATCCCTTCGTCGGCACAGAGCGGGAGCATCTCGTTCTCTTCCTCACGGGCGATCAGGTTGTAGTTGTGTTGCATGGAGATGAAGCGGGCCCAACCGTGCTCTTTCTGGAGATGCAGGGCCTTTGCGAACTGCCAAGTTCTCCTGCTGACGCTTTCCTCGCTGGTTCCGTGCGAATACAAATTAGAGGTATCGAAGAAGTTGATTCCTGCCTCAAGCGCATGTCTGATCACAAGTCGGCTGCCTTCCTCGCCCAGCGCCCAGCTAGGGTAACACTGAGGGGATCTCTACTATCGTAGCTCCTTCACAGAAATCTATTCTGGCATGATCCAGACAATCTCGCAGATTCGTACGAAAAACTTCCGGCCCCTGGTATCCAATACAACGTGGTCTGGCTTAACTTCTACTAAGCAGCCGCTAATCCCTCCGCGAGTGGTTTCGAGCACTACCTGTTTACCTTTTACAGACATTAAGGTTTCGACTACGTAGGGATCAATAGGATAGACCATGATGGCTTGCGGCATTTGTTGCTGCATGGGATACATTTGATTATTCAGTACTTTGTTAGCCCCCAAATGGTTATACATCATCCTATGCTAATGCCCATGCAGTAACGAATTCCCTAATCATTATTAAATAAAAAATGGAAGCAAGTACAAAGCTGTAATGGCACCAAAGGGGATCGGTCTTGGATAAAAGCGGCGGCGCGGGTAGAAGCCCGGATAGTATCCGAATTGTCTGTAGGTTGTAGCGTTAGCAGGCATTCCGTTCATCTGGCCCACCATTTCATTGGTGGGGATGGCAAGTGTGACGTAGTTCTGATCGATGTGAGCAACAAACCCGTCGTGAGACTGACCATCACTTGTAGTAATACCAACATATTTATTCATACAATTCCAGGCAACTTGTTGATAATTCGTTTCCATGGGGTAACCTCCTCAAATACTATCTCGTCAACAGTCTATGGACTATAACCCATATCCAACACGGCATATGCCTATAGCTTAAAAAATTCATAATGAATTAAGCCTAATTGTAACGAGAGATAAATGATGAGAATAGATATGAACGCAATCATAACTATTACCTCCAGCTACCTTGCATTAAACAGTAGCAGATGGTAATCTTTGTATTAGTAACTACTGTGTATTGCACAGTACTAAATAAAGCGTGGTGATGAGTAATGAATGTTCAGTTCAAGAAGGGTGTGCTGGAGCTTTGTGTTCTTGTTTTAACCTCACAGAAAGACCGTTACGGATATGAGCTGGTGGAACAGATCTCGCACAAATTCGCCATAGCCGAGGGCACCATCTATCCGTTATTAAGAAGACTGGCTGCGGAAGGGTTATTTTCCACCTATTTATCTGAATCGGGTGAGGGGCCGCCCCGGAAGTACTATAAGATTACCGATGAGGGAAGGAGAGTCATGAGCGGGATGATTGAGGAGTGGAATGCTTTTGCCATAGGAGTGCAGGAGATTATTGGGGGTGGATCGGAGTGAATAAAGAGGCCTATCTGGGTGAGTTGGCACGGTATCTGAAGCTGCTTCCTCCTGAGGAGTGTGCTGAACTTATGGGGGAATTCAGGGAGCATTTCGAGTGTGCCCAATTAAGCGGGCGGTCGGAAGCAGAGGTGATCTCCAAGCTGGGCCATCCCCGGTTGATCGCCCGTGAATTACTGACCCAGTCACAGATTGAAAAAGCGGACAAATTCCCAACGCTCTTAAGTGTAACGAAAGCGGTTATGGGCACGGTAAGCTTAGGATTATTCAACTTATTTATTGTTCTGCTGCCCTTTGTCACCTCACTAACTGTGATTGCCGGAGTATTCGTCTTTGCCATTTGCTTGCTTATTTCTCCGATTCTTTTAATTCTTCAGTATCAGTCAGTTACGCTGTCTATCAATAGCATATTTCTGATGCTGGGCATGGTTGGCGGGGGACTGCTAGTTGCCATTGGAACATTCAAGCTCACCCGGCTGTATTACCATCTTGTGATCCGGTACCTGAAATATAATCTGACAGTCATCAAAAAGGATGTGACCTCTTTTGAAGCATAGATCCCGGAACCTAACCAGACTTGCCCTGCTCCTGATTGCTGCCGGAGTCATAGGGAATGTAGTACTGTATCTGTTAGGCAATTCACCCTTCAATGTGTATGAGCTATCGATTGAACAACCTGTCCGGATGGACCAGACCACCAGCGTTCTTATTCAAACAGAGACGGGGACAATTGATGTGGTTCCCATTCAGGGAGATGAAATCAAGGCTACCTTGGGTGGAAAGACGACAAAGGCATTAATGAAGGATTACAAGCTGGACATCACTCAGGATGGGGGACAAACCAGCATTAAGGTTGTTCAGGATAACCAGTTCCGCTTTTTTGACATCTATACGGACCTTAAGCTCACGGTAGGGATTCCTGAGATCCAACTAGAGCAGCTGAAGGTTGTGACAGACACCGGAAATATTGACATAGGCCCCATCCTGGCAAAGGAATATCGGGCGATAAGCGACACGGGTTCTATCAAGCTGGATATAGAGGAGGGGATCATTCATGCGGAGACGGATACTGGTGAAATCACGGCCTCGCTTGAGCGCATCCGTCAAGATATCCATGCTACCTCAGATACTGGAGATATCACCATCCAGACAGTTGAAGCGCCTAAGGCACTCCGCACTCAATTCTCTGCGGATTCTGGAACCGTACAGGTGACGCTGCCGGGTTATAAGGATGGTTATATCGGTGAGGGTGGGCCACTCGTCAAGCTGATTTCAGACACTGGTAATCTTAAGATCGAACAGTAACAGCAATAAGGCGAAGGTCAGGAAGAAGAATAGGATGATTTTAGGAGGCGGCCTTGGGTGATAACCAAAAATCCTAGCAAAGAGGTTCTAATCAAGACTGTTGATTTATGCAAAGTATACTCCTCAGGCAATGAACAATTTCTCGCAGCCAAAAGCATTAATCTTGAAGTATACCAAGGTGACTTTACGGTGATTATGGGCAGTTCGGGCTCGGGGAAGTCTACGCTGCTCTACCTCCTCAGCGGTCTGGACGGGATTACTTCCGGAGAAGTGATGTTCAAGGGACAGCGAATCGATGCATACACAGAGAAAGAGCTAACGGATTTCCGGTCCAACAAAATCGGCTATGTGTATCAATCGATCAATCTGGTTCCTGATTTCACTTTGCTGGAGAATGTGGCTTTCCCGGGGTACGTGGCTGGCCGCAGCAAAAGCGAGGTGAACGAGCAGGCATTAAGCCTGCTGCACCAGATGGGGATCGGGGCACAAGCCGGACGCCTGCCGTCCCAGGTATCTGGAGGACAACAGCAGAGAGCGGCGATTGCCAGGGCGCTCATCAATTCGCCGGAGGTGATTTTTGCGGATGAGCCTACAGGGGCATTAAGCCAGGAGCAGGGCGCAGTGATTCTGGATCTGTTGACGGAGATGAACCAGAATGATCAATCGATCGTTATGGTGACGCATGATATCCAGGCTGCGTGCAGGGCAGACCGGTTAATCCTGGTCAAAGACGGCACTATCGATGGGATTCTGGAGCTAGGCAAATATGCACCGGATCAGTTGAAAGCGAGAGAAAACCAAATTTTCATGTTCATGTCAGGGGAGGAGAGGTAGCGGATGTATGCGGTATGGAAACTATGCTGGACGAACCTGAAGCATAAAAAAGTGCAAAACAGCTTCATTGCAATCATCATCATGCTGGCAGCCCTGCTCCTCTCAACGGCCGTATCCGTTCTGAACAACACCAACCGGATGTATGAGAGTATGCATGACCAGTCCCGTGGCGCGCATCAAATATTGCAGCTGGAGAATGGCATCCATGATCCGGTTCAGGTACATACATGGTGGGAAGAGCAGTCAGGGGTAACGGTCTCGGATTTGATGCGCTACCGCTATCTGTCCAGTATGTCGCACGCTGGAGAAGAGATCCCGAATGTGGACTTGTTCATGATGGATGCGCCCGAAGGGCCTTTTCCCGTGGACCGGCTGCAGTTCGTCGAAGGAGCAGAACAGAGCTCACCGGAAGCAGGAACTGTCTGGATTCCCACCTCGCTGGCTTATCCCAATGATATTCATGTGGGCGATTCGGTTGAGTTCAAGACAGATGAAGGGACCATCCGGTTGAACGTTGCGGCCGTCGTTGTGGATATTTCCTACTGTTCGCCTTTTGCTACAAGCGGGAGAATCTGGCTGAATCATGAGGATTATAACACGCATATGACCCTGCTGCCAGGCGGCGATAAGTATATGACCGGACTAAGATTTGAGGATTACAGCCAACATAGGACCTACTGGGATAGATTCGAGCAGTCTCTCGGGACCCCCTACCTGGAGTCTGTTAAAGACTTCGAGAGCTTGTCTTCCTATTATATGATAGCGAATCAGGTGATTAGCTTCGTGATGATTTTTCTGGCTGCTGTCATGATCTGTGTAGCCTTGTACACCTTGGGATTCACGATTGCCGATGCTATCCTCTCTAACTACCGAACGATTGGGATTATCAAATCTGTCGGATTATCTTCCCGTAAAGTCGTTATGGCTTATGTTGCACAATATACCTTCCTGGCGCTCGTATCGGTCATTCCGGGGATTCTGGTCAGCAATCTTCTCTCCGGTACCATTGTTGCCAGTTCCATGGCTTATCTCAATACAGGATCAGCAGGGATGAACGATGTATTCTCAGGTACAGGTCTGTGGACTGGCGCGGCTGTCGTTGTGGTTATTCTTCTCTCGGCCCTGCTGTTCGCGAATAAGGCGCGTCATGTGGAGCCGGCCCAAGCTGTTCGTTACGGCATGTCTGAGAAGGAGTACTCCCACCAATCCGTGGGCAATGGAACATGGAAAAGAAAGCTTCTGCAGCTGGGCGCTCTTCCCACCTCGATGATTATCGGGCTAAGAAGCGTCACCAAAAATATCCGGGGTTCGCTGCTGATTGTGCTGATCTCGGCGTTGTCCACCGCTGTACTCGTCTTCGGATTTCTGTTCATATACAGCATTGCTTCCATCCATGGAACCATTGCCAAGTGGGGATATGATTCAGCCGATCTGTCCATAAGAATCGATAATCCGGCTAAAATGACTTTTAAACAGCTGCAAGAAGAAGTCCTCTCTGATCCAAGGGTGAAGGATTACTCGCGGTACGGGGATGCCAATGCGGTTGTGCCGGTTCCCCAGAAGGATGGGGCTGCCATGAAGCAGGATACGATGGGGATCTTACTGACGGTGGCGGATGGGAGCTATGATGAAATAGGCTATGAGAATGTGGAGGGACAGAATCCTGTGTCTGCCAATGAAATCTCGGTTGGGGTAAATGTGGCAAGAACGCTGGGCATTCAAGCAGGGGATTCACTGGACATTTATATTGAAGGGGCAAAACATACGCTGACCGTCACCGGAATCTACCAGGCGATCGCGAACATGTCCAATTCGGGGCGGATTACCGCCGACGTCATCAGAACTAGTAATCCGGGCTATGGAAGTGCGATGAGCACAACCTTTATTAATCTGAATGCGGGCACTCCAGTTGATTCATTCGTAAATGAATTGCAAGAGCGGTATGGAAGTGTACTTGGGATCGCCAGTCAGGCTTCGTTAGTGGATGAGGTATTCTCGCAGGCGATCAAAATCATCGTTCTGCCAATGTCCGTTATGGCGCTGATGTTTATCGTCATTACGTTCGTGATCATCTACAGCATCTGCCGGATTAACATGAAGAAAGAGAGCCGTACCTACGGCATTTACAAGTCCATCGGCATGACCTCCCGCCAGATCCGACTGTCGGAAACCACCGGCATCCTGGTCGTATCGGGGATCGGTGCGCTGGTAGGAATTCCTATAGGTTTGTTAGGTCTCCCTCCGCTGCTTAACGTGATCCTAGCCGACTACGGGATTGTTAAAGTTCCGCTAATCATGAACGGTGGAGGCATCGCCTCGATGATCCCTCTAAGTATCATCGCCGCAGGTCTGGGCAGCTGGGCAGCTTCCAAGTCTATTCAAAGTGCGTCGCCGCGGGTGTTGGTGGTGGATTGAAAGAAGTGTGTTATTGCAGTATTGCAAGATTTAAAAGAGCCGGGCGATCAGTCCGAAAACATCCTGCTGCATTCCCAGCATCGCTCATCTATTTTGGGATAGTACAATTTTTTGTGAAGGATTTATTAGCCGCCACGTCCTAATATGGAGGCAAAAATACATCCGCAAATATAATTCGATCTGTTGGGTTTTCAAGTTCAATACGATCTGGCAGGGAAGGTACAGGGAGGCTTAGCTTTACAAAAAAATGAGAAAAATGATATAAATTTGGATACATTTAGATTATTTGTGCGTCTATATAGTAGGTCTGTAATTTTCAACAAAAAATTAAAGGAGGAAGAACATCGTTAAATCAATGATGGTCGCAATATCGTTAATGGCAGCAACGGCAAGCGCTGATACGGGAACCGCCCACATTAAAATAGGTTCTATATCAGGTGGGGCAAGCAACAAATCACTTTGAGAATGCACCTGCACACTCTGGTGACCATTGGATTAAATCAGGTGCATATTATCTAACTTCACCTACAAGTACTCATTTATCTCACGTAAGAACAAAATGGGGGTGGTAAGCATGAAGAAAACTATGTTATGGACAACCGTTGCTTCCTTAGGAATCGGGATAGGAATAGTCTCATATTCAACTAGCTCTTCTGAAGATAATCAGAACAATCCTACTGTAATAAGTAAGAATGTTCAAAGCAAAGTTGATTTAACCGCTAAAAAATTGGCTCTATCTGTAGTAAGTACAGATAAAATCGAAGCTGACCATATAATTTTCATAAATGCCGATGATGCAGAATCTCAATCAGATGCTGTAGTTAGAGTCATTGCAACTGGTGAGAGCAAAAATGTCATTGAAAACTTTGATTGGGGGCCAACTGGCAGAACAGAAACTAAGGTTAAAGTAGTCCAGTTATATAAAGATTCACCAAAACAGGAAATCGGTTCAGAGCTTGTAACCTTCGAACCTTCCTATGTGATTGAAGGTAAAGAAGGTAACATTAGAATGAATTATGAAGATTACACATTAATGCAAGAAGGTAATGAATATGTTTTATTTCTAAAGTGGAATGAAAAACAGGGTGCATATTGGGTTAATTCTCTGGAACAAGGTAAATTTGAATTGTCCGGAGCGGATATGGCAGAAAAAACAATGCAAGCTACGAATGATCAATATAGCGAACTGAAGAAAAGTGTACTGGAAAAATATACACAATGATATTACTGAAAAGCAGGTCACGATAAAGGAGCTGCTTTTTTCAGGTCTACTGGAAGTAATTCATTACTAAGTTAATATTTAAAAGTCCCATTCATATTCCACAATCTGATCGATTTTTATAACATTCGCTGGCTCAATCTCTTCTAACTCCCCGAATTTACGCCATAGGAAGGGATTAAAATTCATCAGAACATTGCAATAGCTATGAAACACGCAGAATTCATTCTGTTTATTACTAAGTCTTATCACCCACACTAATTAACCTACTACCAAGCTCCTCCTCCCCGGTTAAAATCTCAACCATAATCCCTGCCCCAAGGCGGAAGCCGTACTTGAAACTTGATGCTAACTCCATGCCGTGAGTTTGACCGTATAAGTCTAACAGCGCTTCTAACTCGTCGAATTCTTCCGCTGAGTGGCGGTCCTTCCAAAGCTCTATGATGTCAGATACTCTTTTTCTTAAAATAGAGTACTGTGGGTCATCTGGGATGATATTTTCATCGGGATGTAAGTTGCCGTGATACAGGCTCTCTAGGATACTTTCCACTTGCTCATCTCCTTCATCGGTAAGTACTTTGTGTTTAACAATAAAAGATATAAACTGTTAAATCCACGTAGTATACTCTACAGAACGATGGAATTGTTTTCTGAATCTTTCAACATCAATTTTTAACGGAGGTGCCAATGAAAAAAAGAAACTTAATCCTTTCATTCATTCTTCTATTTGTTATTGCCTACATCTCGTTTGGTGCATGGATATCGCATGATACCAAGATCATATTAGAAGAAGCGATGAAGAAGGACGCTGATATGAATTACATGAGTCCTTCGGTATACAGCAAAATAAATCCTGTTGAACGTGGGATGACATCTGATGGTTTTGAGTATAATTCAAGCGCTCATCAAATCGGTTTTGTATTGCCGCTGCATTACTTCGCAGAGTCAAAAGTATATGTAACTCAGAAATATGAAGATGATAATTTTGCATTCAAAGAACCTGTTCAGCTAACGCTGAAATTGAAAGCCGGGAAGTGGTACGCGACAAAGGTAAGTATTCAGCCCTAGCGGGAATAGCATACTCGGCTCTAATAAAATGACTGCTGCCCACCCCGGCACAGTCATTTTTATTTTCCCTCACCCAACCCCTATAATCTGACAGGTTATTCCTCCCGGATGGAAATGATACTATGAATTAGGGCACGCTTTGCGAGTCTTTCCTATTGTGATTCGTCCCTACCATAATTCATTCCAAACAAGGAGACCACATGCTAACTTCAAGAAAATATAGAGTATTCGATCTGATCGGGATTCCGCTTAGGGTGATTCCGGTGCAGACGGTGGCGGCGGTGGGGTATATGCTGGTGGATGCCTTGATGCCTGCGTATCAGACGCTGGTGATGGCTTATTTCATTAATACGGCGACCCATATTGTGAATGGCCGGGCGGAGTATTCGTTAATCTACAGGCCGCTTGCGCTGATTATGGGTTATGTGATCGTTACTCATCTGCTTCCCAGCCTGATGCAGCTGGTTGAGCTGACGGGGCGCAATCGGCTGAATGTGCGGCTAAAGCGGGAGATGGTGCTCAAGCGGGCGCGGCTTGCGTACCAGCATATTGAGAATAAAGAGACTTCGGAGTTAATCCATAGGGTGTGCGGAGATCCGGTGGGTCATTTCATGAGCGGGTTCAACAATATGATGAGTGGACTGAATCTGCTGATTGGGACCGCTTCGCTGCTTGTGATTGTGATGTCGTCCACGTTCATTACAGGGATTGTGATTGTGCTGGTTGCGGTGCCTTTGTTCTATATTGCCATGAAGACGGGCAAGGCGAATTATGTGCTGGGGATGGATGCGCAGCGGATACGGAGGAGGAGTGCAGAACTGGCGCATATTTTGACTAGCCGGGAGGATGCGGAGGAACGCACGTTATTCGGGTATGGTCCGGCGCTCAGGGATCGGTACGGCAAGCTGTATGATCAGACGTACGCGGTGGAGAAGAAGATACAGATCCGAAGCTTCCTTCATCTGAAAAGCGGCTCGATCATCGCTCTGCTGATCGGCATTATTATAGTGGCCTTGCTGTTGCCTGCGCTGCACTTGGGCGAGCTATCGATTGGCCTGTTCATTTCGCTGGTGACCACGATCTTCAGCCTCGTGCAGAGGATGTCCTGGCAGTTAGCCGAGACGATGCAGGAGCATGCACGGATGAAGGAGTATCTGAAGGATTTCTCAGCTTTTGCCGGGCTCAGTGAGAAGAAGGATGCCGCTGCTCTACCTGTGGAGATAGACGGCTTCGTCTTTCAATCGCTGGAATTCAGGCAGGTGAGCTTCCGCTACCCGGATACGGAGAGATACATATTGAATCAATGCTCGTTCACCATGGTTAGCGGGAAGAGCTATGCCATTGTCGGTGAGAACGGAGCCGGTAAGTCTACTCTGATCAAACTACTTACCGGAATGTACGATAACTATGAGGGCGAAATCTTCATTAATAAGAAGAATCTGCGGGAATACAGCTACCCGGAGCTGAAAAGCATCATCGGGGTGGTCTTCCAGAATTACGCCAGGTACACGCTGACGATCCAAGATAATGTCCGGCTGGGGAATATCCTGAGGAAGGATGAAGAGCGAATCCGTCATAGCATAAGCAAGATGAATCTGAGCGGAATGGTCCAGGGGCTGGAATACGGTCTCGATACTTACGTCGGCAAAATCAAAGAGAAAAGTCTGGACCTTTCCGGCGGGCAGTGGCAAAGGTTGGCGATAGCCAGACTGTTGTATTCCAGCTCAGCTATCCATATTATGGACGAGCCTACCGCTGCCCTGGACCCCATCGAAGAGAGCCGGCTATATGAAATGTTCAGCAGCATCCGCGCAGACCGGTTCACTATTTACATCACCCACAGGCTGGGCGCTGCGAGAATCTCGGATGAGATCCTGGTGGTGCGTAACGGGCGGATTGCGGAGCAGGGCTCCCATGAGCAATTGCTGGAAATCCCGTATGGGATATACGGGAAGATGTTCGCCAGCCAGAAGTCGTGGTATGAAGCAGAGAGTAAGGTGCAGCATGGATAGAATACAGGGGCAGGGGTTCCTGAGGAACGGGGTCAGATGCCTGCGGCTTTTATTCCAGGTGAATCCCGGGAGGTCTTATACGTACATCGGAATTGCCTTGCTCCAGGCGGTCTCCTGGGTGCTGCAGGTGTTATTTATGCAGAGATTTCTGGATGCGGCTGCTGCCTATGCTACAGATCGAATAGACTTCAAAATGGTTCTCTTTTCCTTGGGCGTACTGGCGCTTATGTATCTGTTCTATCATGTCATGGACGGACTCGGGAACTGTTATGAGGAGATTTACGGGCTAAGCGTGGGCAAGCACCTGAATCAGATGATTTTTAAGAGAGTAGATTCGTTACAGGTCTCTGAATTCGAGGACACGAAGCGGCTGGATTATATCCACAAGGCTGTGAACGGGAGCGGCAAGCTGATCTGGATCGGAACAACTTTACTGGACATCCTGTTCTACTATACGACTTATTTCGTGTTCATCGGGTGGTATCTGTTCACGCTCAAGCCAGTGCTTGCGCTAAGTATCGTCGTCGTATTCGTTCCGGTGATGCTCTCTCAATTGGTGCTGATGTCAGCATTCAAGAATCTGGAGGCGGCATCTGCCCCGATCCGGCGGGAAAGTGACTACTATGAACTGTGCTTGACGGACAAAGCGTATCTCTCGGAGACCCGGCTGCTGGGGGCGGCTGCATTTTTCGAGAATTTGTATACGTCTGCCCTGCAACGGTTGAACACTATTGTACTTCGGACGCAGGTACGCAAGCATCTCGTTCAGCTCATACTGAATGTAGTGACGGTTATGGGCTACGGCCTGATTGTGTATATGCTGTTTGTGTCTGTGATGAAGCAGGAGATTTCGATTGGAGCTTTTGCGGCGGTGCTGGCTTCGATTGGCAGTCTGTACCGGTTCATGAACAAGCTGATCACCGAGAGAATCGCCTGGGCTACGGAGAATATCGGGTCTACTGAGAATTTTCTGGATTTCATCGACGAACCTGTTCATGCGACTAATAACCTGCCAAGGCCCGCAGACAGTGATATTGAGCTAAAAGCTGTCCGGTTCCGCTATCCGCTGGCAACCCGAAATGCGGTTGAGGAGATCGACCTGATCATCCCCAATAAGCAGACGATGGCAATTGTAGGCGAGAATGGAAGCGGGAAGACCACGCTGTGCCGCATCATTATGGGCTTATACCTGCCTACGGCAGGGGAAGTATGGTACGGGAACGTGGAGGCCTCACGGACTACCTATGAGCGAACTTCGGCTGTTTTTCAACATTATCGCAAGTATAATGAGACCTTCCGGGAGAATGTGCGGATCAGCCAATATTCTAAACTAGCAGATGATTCCGCAGTAGTATCCGTGTGCGAGGAGGCCGGGGTGCTTTTATCCGGTGAAGGGGTTAAGGAAGGGCTGGATACGATGCTGGGACGGGAGTTCGGCGGCACCGATCTGTCCGGCGGTCAATGGCAGCGTGTGGCGATTGCGCGTGGATTGTTCCGGGACAGCGACCTGATGATTCTGGATGAACCCACGGCGGCCATCGATCCCCTGGAGGAGACCCGTCTGTATAACGACTTCGCCGCCTTGTGCCGGGATAAAACCGCAATCCTGGTCTCGCATAGACTAGGCTCCGTGAAGCTGGCGGACCGAATCCTCGTGATGAAGGACGGAAGGATCGTACAGGACGGCACGCATGAGCAGCTAATGAGCATGGAGGGGGAGTACCGGACGATGTATGAGGCGCAGCGGAAGTGGTATGTGTAGGTAAAGTGTGTATTATAAGAGTATAGTTTCAACGTATACCTAAGAGTGTTACCCACTTTAAGAATGGACAGGGGATTCAGCCTGAGCTGTTCCGGGAGCAGTATGCATTGAAGGATGTTGAGCTTACTTCTAGCGCAGGTTCCTATTATTGGGGGTATTACTGTCATCTTATAACGGATGTCGAATGGATCAAGTTAACTAAGAGCAAGCAGGAGGAGCCGGTACATCAAGCGGTAAAAGGTACTCCCGAGTACAATCAGCTGGTGAAGCGGGACTGGTACTGGCTGGACTTCAAATATTTGAAGCTGCATGGCAATCATGTGTTTTGGACTGATGTGCAGCATATTCAGCAATATCCTGAATACTTACCGTTCTTTCCTGAAGGCCAGACCTTTAAACAAATACAGAATATCATTCACTTTTATTGCAACACTGAAGTGCCGATAGATTACGAACCAGTTTATATGAAGGAAGCGGAAGTAGATAACTTTGTGCTGGAGACAGTGGACAAGCTCCGGGACATTATGGAATTTGATAAGAGGAGAGAACCATGACCATCCAAATCGTAAACGGCGATCTATTAGAAGCTAATGAAGATATTCTAGGGCACCAGGTAAATTGTCAGGGGGTGATGGGGTCGGGGATTGCGAAGATTTTGCGGGACCGCTATCCGAATTTATATCCTGAGTATAAAAAATACTGTGACTCTTACACGCCTGACGAGCTGCTCGGACACTGCCAGCTGGTGCAGACGGGCGCGAAGTACACGGCGAATCTGTTCGGCCAGCTTAACTATGGAAGAAGCAAAATCCGGTATACCGATTATGCTGCGCTGGAGCAAGCGTTAACCACTCTGAAGATAGAAGCACAAGCCAAGGGTCTGTCTGTGGCGCTTCCGTACAACATTGGCTGCGGGCTGGCGAATGGGGAGTGGAGTGTGGTGGAGGAGATGATCGGGAAGGTTTTTGCAGACTATGAGGTAACTTTATATAAGATTTAAATTATCTGTGCACTATACTTCTGCTATCTATAAGCTTTAAGTTATGAAGCAGTCCGCCTTAGAGGGGGCTGTTTTTTTACAAGAGAATTTATATGTTTTGGGGTCCCCGCAAAGTACCTGAGTCATCATCGAAGCTTAAGCCCCACTTTGTGGGGTTATTTTATAGATTTATATTGTGAATTACTATAATATATAACTATATTATGAAATCAAGTTTCAATAGATGAAACTGCTAAGGAGGAAGATGGATGACCTACAATTATTATGGTCTAGACCATGTACAACTGGCAGCCCCGGAAGGCTGTGAAGCTGAGGCCCGGAGATTCTTCAATGGGTTGTTAGGCTGGATGGAGATACCCAAACCAGAATTGCTGCAAAAGCGTGGCGGGGTTTGGTTCCAATGCGGGACGCATCAAGTACATATCGGGGTGCAGCGAGATTTTGTTCCTGCGATCAAAGCTCACCCGGCATTTCATGTACAACACTTGATTGAATTACGTGAGCATCTGTTGCAGAATGACATTCAAGTAATGGATGATGAAGCGAGGGCGGATGAAGGCGTTAAGCGCTTCTATGTAAATGACCCTTTTGGTAATCGTCTTGAGTTCTTGGAATATCACTAAAAATAAAGCCAGACTGCTTATCAGCGGTCTGGCTTTATTTTGTGCTCCCTGTACTGGGTGGGCGTCTGGCCCAACTGCTGCTTGAACTGGCGCATGAAGTGGATCTCGCTGGCGTAGCCGCTCATTTCTGCGATTTTTTTGACGGAGATGTCTGTGGTGGTGAGCAGGTATTTGGCATGTTCGATCCGGCTGGCAATAACGTCGGCCATCGGGCTTACGCCGAAGTAATCTTTATACAGGTGCTGGAAGCAGGAGCGGCTCATGGTCAACTCGTGGGACAGCCCATCGATGGTCCAGTTCAGGAAGGGCTGGTTGTAGATTTTGGTGCGGATAATGGACATCTTGTTGTAGTGGGTGTTGCCGACTTCCTTCTGGGACGAATGAATCCGGTTGCTGAGCTTAATGAAGAATAGCCGCAGATATAATTCAATCGTCTCGTCCTTATGCGGATTCTCGGAATACACCTCATAGCACAAATGGTTAATGATGATCGACAGCTCGTTCAGATCGCCAATCGGGATCACTTCATCCCTGGGGATCGCCAGCCGGTCCAGCAGCGCTTCATCGTCCGGGTTGTCCAGCCGGAAATGGAACCAGTCATTGGTGAACTGTGAACTGTAAGCCCGGTAGAGCTGAGGGGTGTGCTCGCTGTATAGAATGAAGGAGTCCGGCCCTGTCACCCGGCTCTCTCCCTCCAAAGTGAAGATGGCCGGGGTCTTCAGCAGCAATAGCATATTGTCGCCCGAGCCCTGGGGCCGGTTAATGATGAAGTCCGCGTCATGGCTGTGGTTGTAGCCGATATTGTGTATGTTCATATGAACCTCCTGCGCAGCAGATAGGTCTATTGTAGAAGCTAAGGGTGCCTTTTGTAAATGAGGATTGCACAATATGTTAGTACTTACGCACGATGTGTAATTGTTCTGCGGCCAGGGTTTATCTATGCTTAAGACAGGTAGAAGTAAGAGCTTACAATGAAGGCTGAGGCCGGAGAGGATGATCGTGATGAAAGAATGGACGGGTTATACCAGAGGTGTGAATCTAGGAGGCTGGCTGTCCCAGTGTCCTTATCAGCATGCCCATTATGATAGCTTCATTACGGAGAAGGATATCGAGACGATTGCTTCGTGGGGCCTGGACCATGTCCGGCTGCCGGTGGATTATGAAGTGATAGAGGATACGGGGAATGCAGAGACTTACGCCGGGTTCAAGCATATCGACAACTGTATCCGCTGGTGTGCTGCCCATGGGCTGAATCTCATTATTGATCTGCATAAAACGCCCGGGTTCTCCTTCAACAGCGTGGCCGAGAATTCCCTGTTCGATGACCCGGCGCTCCAGGAGCGGTTCCTGAATCTGTGGAAGGCGATTGCCAGCCGGTATGCCAGCTATAAGGATACTGTGGCTTTTGAATTATTGAATGAGATTGTGGAGCAGGACAGCAGCCGCTGGAATGCACTGGCTCACCGGACGATTGCCGAGATCCGCAAGCACGCCCCGGAGACCAAAATCGTTATCGGCGGCATCCAGTGGAACAGCGTGCATACGCTGGAGCTGCTGGATCAGCCTTTTGATGAGAATATCGTCTACACCTTCCACTTCTATGAGCCGTTCCTGTTCACACACCAGCGTGCGGCTTGGGTAGAGCAGATGCCTAAGAGCAGCATGGACTATCCGGGTGACCTGGAGAACTACCGCAGCACTTCGGCGGCTATCGGCGCTTTTGGCTCGGGGCTGCATTCAGAAGGTATCCACGAGATGGGTCCGGCGTACATGACCAGTCTGATTCAGAACGCGATTGATGTTGCAGCAGAGCGAAACGTATATCTGTACTGCGGCGAATATGGAGTCATTGAGCAAGCCCCATCGCAGAGCGTGGTGAACTGGTACAAGGATGTGCATGGCGTGTTCGAACAATACAAGATCGGCCGGGCCGCCTGGACGTATAAAAAGATGGACTTCGGCATCTCTGACCGCTACGACAGCAGCATTACGTCTGAGATAATTACTTATTTATGAGCTGGTAAATAGAGAACTGGAAAATATACAGACAAGGAAAAGTGGCGGAGGGGAAATAAATGAAACTACAAATTACAGATAAGCCTGGAGTATCGATATCCAAGGGGATGATTGGGCTCTTCTTCGAGGATATCAATTACGGTCTGGACGGCGGGCTGCATGCTGAGATGATTGAGAACCGGTCCTTCGAGTTCATGAAAGCGCAGGGCGACCGGGGAAGCTATAGTGAGAGCTATGATGGTCTCTATGGCTGGACGGCATATCCTGCAGAGGCCAGCGGGGCCACGCTGAAGATTGAGACGGAGCATCCGCAGAATGAGGTCAATCCCCATTACCTGGCGTTTACCGTCGGGGAGATGCAGAACGCTTTTACCAATAAGGCCTATGATGGAGTCTCTCTGAAGCAGGGACTATCGTATGAGGTATCCTTCTATGCCAGAGCGGAGGGTTATGCAGGCGGCATTGAAGTTTCGGTTGAGCAAAATAGTACGGTTATGGCGCAGGCTGTCATCGCGACAGCGGTAGGGGAAGAGTGGACACGCTATACAGCGCAGCTTAGCTGCAATGAGCCTGTGTCGTATGGGGATTTCGTCATCCGGCTGGATGCTCCGGGTACGGTCTGCTTCGACTTCGTCTCCATGATTCCCTCCGACGCGGTGCTGGGTCTGTTCCGCCGGGATCTGGTCGGGCTGCTGGAGGAGATGAAGCCAGGCTTCCTGCGGTTCCCCGGAGGGTGTATTGTTGAGGGCTATACCCTGGAGAACCGCTACCAATGGAAGCGGAGTGTGGGCGCTGCCGAGCAGCGCAAGAATAACAGCAGCCGCTGGGCGCTGCACGGCAATCATGAAGAGAATCAGTACACGAGCGAGTACAGCCACTATAATCAGAGTCTGGGGATCGGGTTTTATGAGTATTTTCTGCTGTGTGAATATCTGGGAGCGCGGCCGATTCCGGTGCTGAATGTCGGGCTGGCTTGCCAGTTCCAGTCTACTGAGCATGTGGGCGTACACGATGAAGATTTCCAGGAGTATATCCAGGATGCGCTGGACCTGCTGGAATTCGCCAACGGACCGGTGGATTCACCGTGGGGCCACTTGCGGAGTGAGATGGGTCACCCAGAGCCGTTCGGTCTGGAGATGATTGGAATCGGCAATGAGCAGTGGGAGACGGAGCATGCAGACTTTTTCACCCGGTACGATCTGTTCGAGCAGGCGATTCATGCCAAGTATCCATCTGTGCAGCTAATCGGGTCTGCGGGGCCGGATGTCAGCTCGGACAACTATACCCGGGCGTGGGAGTATTACCGTAAGCGGGCTGCGGGTAATCCGAACTTCGTCTACGCTATCGATGAGCATTATTATGTGAAGCCGGAATGGCTGTGCGAGAATGTGCATTTCTATGATGAGTATCCGAGGGAGATCAAGGTGTTCGCTGGAGAATATGCGGGTCACTATGGCAACGGGATGAATTCGCCGCACTTCAACAGCTGGGGCGCTGCGCTGGCAGAAGCCGCATTCCTGACAGGACTTGAGCGCAATGCCGACATCGTCGTGCTGGCCTCTTATGCTCCGTTGTTCGCCAGACTTGGCTACGCCCAGTGGTCGCCGGATATGATCTGGTTCGATGGCGAGAACAGCTACGGTACACCAAGCTACTATGTCCAGCAGATGTACAGTACGCTGATGGGAACAAAGGTGCTGCAGACCGTACATGACCAGGAGGAGATTCCTTACACTGTTTCTTATGATGAGGGGCAGCAAGTCCTGTACGTGAAGCTGGTGAACACGCAGGACCGTACCGTTCAGGTGGAGCTGGAGACAGCATTGTCCTTGACCGGAAGCGGAGTGGCTTATGTCATGCAGGGACAGGAAGCGGAAGTGAACTCTATTGAGGCTCCGCGCAACATCGCTCCTTCTAGTGTGCCGCTTGAGACCGCGAACTCGATGGTGTATGAGCTTGAGCCCAAGTCGTTCCATGTGCTGCGGATGGAGTGCCAAGAGAAGTAACCTGTGTGGTACAATCAAACCTCTTAAGAAGATTAATGAGCTTTTTAAGGGGTTTTTAAATATGATTAAGGCTTATATTCATCCATTGACACGTGCTTTCATACGTATTATCCTTGATGAAGGAGGATGGTTATACTATGAAGGGTTATTCTTCAAGAGAAATGATAAAAATGATCGAAGCAGACGGGTGGTATTATATCCGGGCGACTGGCGACCACTATCAATACAAACATCCAGTCAAGTCGGGCAAGGTTACCATTCCACATCCCAACAAAGATCTGCCGAAGAAAACCATCATAAGTATCCTCAAGCAGGCAGGACTTCAATAGTTCCAGCGAAAGGAGATCATTCAAATGAAGGATAAAGTAAAATTTTACCGTTATTTTGCGACCTTTGAACAAGACGAAGATGGAATTACTGTAGAATTCCCTGATCTTCCTGGTGCAATTACTTGCGGTCAAAATATAGACGAAGCGTTCCAAATGGCCAAAGATTGTCTCGCGCTGCACCTATTTGGGATGGAGGAAGACGGCGACTTGATTCCTGCTCCCTCTGGTATTGATGCGCTCAATAAACTCACAGCAGGAACGGGGAAAATGGCTGCTCTAATCGAGGTGTTCATGCCACCTTACCGGAGTTCCATATCAGAACGTTCCGTGAAAAAGACACTAACTATTCCCAAATGGCTGGATGACCTCGCAGCAACAAATAACGTGAATTACTCACGGATTCTGCAGGATGCATTGAAGGAACAGCTCGGTGTGAATGAAAGAAGATAATCCATAGATAACAAACCTCCCCTGTGGAGGAAAAAGTCACCTCCTTACGAAGCGTTCAGCTTTTCTTGAGGGGGTTTTTACTTTGGCCTTGAACAATTTGACACCACCCACCTCCCGGTATAAAATAAACTTAAATGATAGATAAACATCTCATTATAATAATTAAAGTATCATTATGTTAACTGAAATATCACTCATCCTACAGCAGAGGCAGGCCTATATTCATGAAAACCAGTGTTAAAGATACCAAACGGAAGGCCATTCTGGATGCATCGACGGAGCTGCTGGCGATGAAGCCGACGGCTACGCTGCAGGAGATCGCGGATCACGCAGGGATCGGTATTGCGACGCTGCACCGGTATTTCTCTACCAGGGAGCTGCTGCTGGATGCGCTGGCGCTGAATGCGATCGGGCTGGTGGAAGAAGCGCTCGGGGGAGTTACCGCAGAGGAGCATGATATGCTCCCGTTCCTGACGGAAGTGTTCGAGGTGCTGATTCCTTTGGGCGGCAAGGTGTCTTTTCTCAGCTCTGCAGCCTCAGTGGACGAGAATCCGCATATTGTAGCCGAGGAAGCACGGATCAAGCAGCCGCTGCGTGAAGCGGTGGAGGGCTGGCAGGCACGCGGTCTGCTGAATACCGGAATGCCCGCCCACTGGATCATCACGGTCATGTATAATCTGTTGTTCGTTGCCTGGCAGGAGATCCAGAAGGGGAATCTGGCGAAGAATGACGCTCCGAAGCTTCTGGTAAATACAGTCCTCCAAGGCTTTGGCAGAACAGGGCAAGGGGACAGCAGGTAACCGTGAAGCGGGCTGGTTCCCTAAGGTGGATAGAATCTGGAGTGGAACAATAAGGAGGAACCTGTATGTCAACACTGCAAGTAGAGATCGTAGACCGCTTGGATGAAGAACAGAAACGTGAGGTCGCCAGGCTATACTATCAGGCTTTCACCTTGAAATTCAGTGGAATATGGATCTTCTCCCGTGAAGAGCAGGATATTGTGGAGGTGCTGAGCCGCTGCCTGCGTTATGACAACGCCCTGTACGCGGTGTATGAGGGAAGGGTCGTAGGCTTTGCCGGTCTGGAGACAGGCGATGGCTTCTTCATGATGCTGAGCTACCGTTCGCTCAGACAGACCTTCGGTGTGCTCGGCGGCGCTTGGCGTTACGCAGCTTATGGCTTCTACCGCCTGCTCAATGGCAATACCCCCTCTAATGCAGTGCATATCGATCCGCTTGTAGTGTCCGAGCAGGCCAGAGGGCTGGGCGTCGGAACCCGGCTGCTGGAGGCCGTCTTCGCGTGGTCCCGGGAGGCGGACCGCAGTAAGGTGATGCTGGAGGTTGTCGATACGAATCCGCTGGCGAAGAAGCTGTATGAGCGGGTGGGCTTCCGGACCTTCAAGGTACAGAATACCCGCTTGTTCTCCGCTCAGGCCGGCTTCCACAAAGTGCTGCATATGGAGAAAATGCTGAATTAGCCCGGCACTCATTCCCGATCCGCAGGAGGATCGGGAATTTTCGTGTTTTGGGAGAGGGGGAGATGAGGAAAGAGGGGCTGGATAAATCGCCCGAAAGACTGTATATTAGACTATACATTAAGTTAGTAAACTTAATTAACTATATATAGAACGGAGTATGAATCGTGAGAATTCAAACGGCCGGGACCCCCAAGGTCATGCGCAATCTGAATGAATTTCTGATTCTGGACCGGATCATCGGTGGCGGACCGCAATCCAGAGCGGATCTTAGCCGGTATACCGGCTTAAGCAAGCCTACGGTATCCTCGGCCATTGCTCATCTTATAGAACGGGGACTGGTCAGAGAGACCGGCAGAGCGGAGAACACCCAGGGCCGCAAAGCGACTCTGGTGGAATTCAACCCGAAATGCTTCTATACCCTAGGGGCAGAGGTGGGGGGGAGCAGCCTGCGGATAGCACTTGCGGATATGAGTGGAGAGATCTGCTATTACAAGCAGCTGTCTATGCCGGATAGCGGGCTGACAGTGGCGGTGTGTCAAGACTTCCTGGTTCAGAGTATAGAGGGACTGCTTGCGGATTCCGGGATCTCCCGGGAGAAGCTGCGGGCGGCGGCCTTCGGCATTCCAGGCGTGGTGGACCCGGCAGATGGTAGCGTGTCTGACCTGGTTGCCCCGCTGCACGGGTGTGAAGCGGTGCTCGCGAGGGCTAATCTGGCCCGGCTGATCCCCGTGCCTGTCGTGACGGAGAATGATGTCAACCTCGCCGCTCTGGCAGAGTATACCTCTTCGGGGATGGCGGCAAGCGGCTCTCTGCTGTACTTCTCCATCGGCGCAGGAACCGGGGGCGGCCTCATTATTCATGGGGAGATCTACCGGGGGCTTGGCGGCGGTGCAGGCGAACTAGCCAATCTGATGCTGAGCGCAGGCAGGCTGGAGGATGTGTTGTCTACAGACGGATTAAGGCAACTGGCCAACCAGATGGCAAAAGAATATACAGGCGCAGGTGATACAGCGTATCTGCTGTCTACACCTGGAGGAACGGCAGCACAGATATGGGATGCAGTGCGCAGAGGCGACCCTCTTGCACTGGCTATTATCGAGGCCTACTGCAATCTGCTTGCAGAGGCGGTGGGCAGTATTTGTACCGTGATGGCTCCAACGACTGTGGTCCTTGGAGGCGAACTGGGCAGCCATGGGGATATCCTGCTGGAGAGACTGGAATCCCGGCTCGGGGGGCTTCACCGGAAGCCCGGGCTGGCTGCTTCCAGCCACGGGGACAAGGATGTGGTACTTGGAGCGGTCCAGACCGCGGTCCAATTGGCTTTTCGTGAGATGCGGGCATAAGGAGCATAAGCTTATATTTTATAGAATGACGGGGGAATCCTAGATGAATATGTTAACTGCCGGAATTGATGTTGGCGGCACCAAGACACTGCTATGCCTCACAGATGAAGTAGGAACGGTGCTTGAACAGTACAAGGTGGAAACGCAGCTGAGCCGGGAGCCGGAGGTGTTCTTCCGCTGGTTATTCGCCGAACTGGAGCAGCTCTGCAAGCGTAACGGAACTACGCTCGCTTCTCTGAAGGGAGTGGGCATCGGGTTCCCTGGAGTCATGAATGAGCGTACCGGAACACTGACCAGCGCACCGGCGCTCAATTGGCCTGCAACCATGGATATTCGTCCGGTAATTGCCGCTTATTATCCCGGACTGGTGGTGCTGGACAATGATGTGAATATGGCAGCTATGGGCGAGTATGCAGCGGGCTCGGCTGCTGGGTCCGAGCATTTCATTATGATCACGGTCGGTACTGGTGTGGGCAGCGCCTTGTTCCTGAACGGCCAGCTCTACCGGGGAGCCAGCTTCGCTGCGGGTGAGATTGGCTATCTCATCGTTGAGCCGGGAGCGGTTCATGCTGCTGCCGATCCGGAGTATAGTGAGTTCGGCCCGTTTGAGATGGAGGTATCCGGCACGGGAATCGGGGCGAAGGCGGCGGCCAGGCTGCACGGGAATAACAGCAGTTCATTGATACGGGAGCTGGCGCAGGGCGATGCGGTCCGGGCGGAGCATGTATTTGCAGCCGCGCAGCAGCAGGATGAGACGGCACTGGCGCTGCTGGATCATGCGTATGAACAGATGGCGGCGGCGGTCAAGAATATAGCGATTACGCTGGATCTGGAGCTGGTCATTCTCGGCGGCGGTGTCGTGGAGAAGAACCCGGGCTATGTGCAGGAGGTTGCAGCGCGGGTCAGCCGGTATACTCCTGAGCAATCCTTAACCATCCGGCAGGCGGTGCTCGGCAATCAGGCGGGAGCGATAGGTGCTGCTGCGGCGGCCCGAAGCAGGCTGAGCGCAGGAACCGGGCAGAATTGAGGGTATGAAAATGAGACGCGGAACAAGTATAATGAGATTCTCTGTAGGCAGCAAGGAGAGCGAGGTCCTGCTGAAGATGCGCGGTCTGTATCTGTTCACAGGTCTGGCCGGGGGCAGCTTCAACCCGTATGTCACCTCTCTTCTGGTTCATCAGGGCATGACGAGCCAGAGGATTGGAATTATGATGGCATTCGGCACCTTGCTGGCGATTCTGTTTCAGCCGTTATGGGGAATTCTGGTGGACCGCTATCAACGAACAAGACTGGTACTAATGCTTACCCTGATTGTTCCCGGCACCATAG
Organism: Paenibacillus sp. FSL M7-0896; assembly: GCF_037975415.1. Taxonomy (NCBI): domain Bacteria; kingdom Bacillati; phylum Bacillota; class Bacilli; order Caryophanales; family Paenibacillaceae; genus Paenibacillus; species Paenibacillus sp. FSL M7-0896. The sequence continues at coordinate 5,121,933 of NZ_CP150250.1, read as the reverse complement.
TCTATCTCTACAATGTAAAATGGCTTGTCATCATTGTGCTGGTATACAGCTTGTATACGATTTTTCAGAGCACCCAGACGCCGATTGCCGATGCTTATGCAGTGAATGCAGCTTCAGCCGCAGGCACCTCGTTCGGGACCATCCGGCTGTTCGGCAGTATCGGCACGGCGCTGGGAGGGTACTTCGGCGGACTGTATCTGAACTGGATGGGGGTCACCGAGCTGTGGATTCCCTTCCTGCTATTCAACCTGCTTGCTCTTATCCTCGTGATGACCATTCCCGTGAATGTGCAGCGGCGGGCGCAGCATGTAACGTTCACCAGCGGAATCAGGCAACTGCTGGGTAACCGGGTCTTCCTGCTATTTCTCGCCGGTTGTTTTCTGGTGAACCAGACGCTTACGGCCTTCAACTCCTTCTTTGTGCTGACCTTTCAGATGGCGGGCGGGAGCTTCGCGTGGTCAGGCATCGCCCTGATGATTGCTTCCATTACCAGTGTTCCGGCAATGCTCGTGGCCGCAAGAGTCCTGAAGAAGTACGGCTATGAGAAAACATTGATGCTGGCCTCCGTTGTCTACATGCTCCGCTGGGCGATCCAATGGCTCATTCCTGTTCCCGGTGTTATGATAGGTGTCCAGACGCTGCACGGCATGTCTTTTGGTTTCTTCTACATTGCAGCCGTAGAATATGTGGCCTCCATTACGGGTAAAGAGCTGCAAGCCACAGGACAAAGTCTGTTCAATATGGTGTTTGTCGGTCTTGGTGGCATTGCCGGGAATCTGCTGAACGGGTATCTGCTGGAGACCGGCGGACCGGGACTGATGTATTTCTCCTGTACGGTCAGCGCCGCGCTCGGCGCATTGCTGCTGTACAAGGTAAGCTCAATTTCACGTAAGCAGCAGTCTGAATAAGAAGAAGGGGGAAGCTCTATGAAGCGCAGTTGGTATAGTCGGATGCTATTCTCATACTTCCCTGTCTTCCTGCTTGTAGTCACTGTTCTAATCTTCCTGGCCTTCATGGTCATTACAGAGCTGTCCCGCAGCGAGACGGAGAAGGCTAACTACGTATCCACCAGCTATGTGGCGGATACGGTGGAGCGGACCTTGAATGATATAGAGCTGGGGGTGCTGCAGGAGATCGGAAATAACTATTCCTATAATGACTTCCTGGATGCGCCCTCCGGCACGGACTCACCGGCAGGCAGCTCGTATGAAATTGTGCAAAGTATGAACCGTCTATCCGAACGCTTCAGCATGATTGATTCAATCTATGTCTACCGTAACAAGGACAAGCTGATGCTGGGCCAGAGCGGATACGTGAATCCGGGGCAGGGCCAAGGGCTGGAGGCAGAATATTTGCAGCAGCTCTCTGCGAATAAGAATAAGCAGCAACAGGGGTGGAGCGCTGTACGGATGGTTCAGCCCAGGAACTCTAAGGACTTGCGGCCGGTGATCAGCCTGGCCAGCAGGCTGCCGATTCCTTGGGGCTCCGACGGTTATATTGTTATTAATGTCAGTGTGTACCGCGTAGAGCGTCTAGTGGACAGCTTGACGAGTGGAGAACTGTCCTTCCTGCGGATCAAGGATGTCTCGGGGACACCGATCTATGATTCTGCTCCGGCCGCAGACGGCGAGAATAACAGAACGCTCTCGAAGGTCGAGGCGAAGAATCTGGGCTGGACCTTCGAGAGCGGACTCCGGGCCGGGCGCTTATTCGATTGGATCTCGGTGATCTCCTACGTCTGGTTCATTCTCGGGCTGCTGACGATTGCGCTGGGCGTAGTGTATATCATCTACATCACCCGGCGGAATTACCGGCCCATCCATCAGCTGATGGTGCGGATTCAAGGACTTCAGCCTGCGGCCCAGAATGCCGCACCTGGCGTAGCTTCCGATGAGCTGGCCCTGATGCATAATGCGCTGGACCGGCTGGTGCAGATCACTACCGACTATGAGCGGGAACGTTATGAGAATCTGGTCATTCAGCGACGGGAGCTGTTCCAGGATTTCCTCAGCGGGCAGCGGCTGGAGGATGTGGTAGAGCGGCTGGAGACGCTGGACCCCTTCGAGGGCACCAGGGAGTTCGAAGCGTTCGTTGTATTCACAGCCGAGCTGAACCGGGAGAAGGACTGGCATGCGCTGCCTGCTCAGGATCAGAACCTGCTGAAATTCGCCTTAACCAATGTACTGGGTGACCTGATGGCAGATAAGCAGCTTCAGGCCTGGGCCGAATGGATCAGCGGGGAGCGGCTGGGGATGATTATTGGTTTCCGGTTCCAGCCGGTGAAGGATGACAGTGATACGATGCTGGAGCTGGCAAGAGACTGCCACCGCTGGATTATGGATAATCTGCGGGTATCCCTGACCTTCGGAGTGGGTACGGTCGTCCGGGACTGGCGGGAGATCCGGGATTCTTACGCGGCAGCGGCTGAGGTGCTCAGTCACAGGCTGGCCTTGGGAACAGATATTGCGGCAGTCCAAATGGATCAGCAAGACGATTCCGGATTGCAGAGCTATAAATACTTCGGAAGCTTCACCCAGCTGGTCCGTGAATTCCGCCTGTCGGGCGAGAACTGGCGAATCCGGCTGGACGAAATCTTCAATTCCTTCCGCACGGACCGCCTGAAGGACGAAGAGATCTATATGCTGCTGGAAGTGCTGCTCCAGGCGCTGGAGCAGGAGCTTAAGGGGATAGCGGAGACGCTGGACCGTCAGCTCGCGGCAGCATGGAGCGGCGGTCTGCGGGAACGCATCCGGGGCAGCACCAATCTTGAAGAGATCCGGGAGCTGCTGACCGGCTGGCTGAATGAAACCTACCATGTCTATGTGTCGGTCAATGAACTGAAGAGCCACCGGGTGATGATTACCGAGGTTAAGCATTATATAGAAGAGCATTATGCGAATCCTGATCTGTCCTTGAATCATCTGAGCGAGCGGTTCCAGATCTCTGCGAAATACGCCAGCTACCTGTTCAAGGAAGAATTCAATATGAAGTTCGTGGACTTTCTCGCAGAGCTGCGGCTGATGAAGGCCAAGGAACTGCTGGAGACGACTTCAGAGAGCATACAGGATATTGCCCTGCAGATTGGATATGCTAATTCCATTACCTTCGGACGGGTCTTCAAGCGTATTACGGGCATGACCCCGGGGGATTACCGCAAATTGAAGCTCCATAAAGATGAATAAGCAATGCGTAAATCCGGCTTCAGCTGATTCCGGGTTTGCGCTTTTTTTGATTATTGTGGGAGGTCTGGTGCAATGGGTAGTAAATACATAACATGACTAGTTATATATGAGTTAGATATTTAGGTTTATGGATACGATTTTCGTGAAGCATTCCTGCGATAATTGTATATTCAGAATGAAAAATGCTGTAATTTCATTGGGTTTTTCATGAAAATTCAATAAGAAACATGTATATTGTCGAATTCCGCAAACGATGTAATAATTCATCACATGGTCAAGCCGTAAGCATCATACAGAGACAACAGGCTGATTGAAATCAGAAATCGAAAGGGATAGGTGATAGGAAATATGACAAATGATAACGGTAAAAGAAAGTTGGCTCTCGGTCTCTCAGCGGTTCTTATGTCATCCATGGTATTGTCTGCATGCTCGTCTAAAGATTCCAGTGAAGCAAGCGGCAACGGTGCAGCGCCAGCCGGCAGCTTGAAGATCGAAATTTTTGACCGTGGCAATGCGCCGGCCGGTGTTACGGCATCCGATAATTTCCTCACCAATTATGTTAAAGAGAATTTCGGAAAGGCTAACAATATTAATGTGGAATTCGTTCCTATCCCCCGCTCGGAAGAAGTGACTAAGCTTAATGTCCTGATGGCCAGCGGAACCGATGTTCCTGATATCGTCTTCACCTATGATTCCGGGACCTTCAACAAATATGCCGAGCAAGGCGGGCTGACGGATCTGACTCCGCTGCTGCAAGAACACGGACAGAACCTGACCAAGTTCCTTGGCGAGGATACTTTGCGCTACGGTCAATACGATGGCGTCCAGTATAGCATTCCCGCCAAACGCTCTACGATAGGTAAATATGCTTCCTTCATCCGTCAGGATTGGCTGGATAAGCTGGGGCTTCCCGTTCCGGCTACCTCAGAGGAGCTATATAATACACTGACCGCCTTCAAGACCAAAGATCCGGGTGAAACCGGCGGCAAAGTGATTCCTCTGGGCATGACGATTGCAGCGGCGCAGTATGATTCGCTGGTCTGGTCCTTCATCAAGCCGGTTACTGAGCAGGAGCGCTTCGAGCTTACGCAGAATCTCAGCTCCCGGGACTACCCGATTCTGCTGCCCGGATTCAAGGATGCCATTCAATATATGAACAAGCTGTATAACGAAGGGCTGATCAGCAAGGACTTTGCCCTGGATGAGAATAAAGAGACCCTTACGCAGAATATCGGGAACGGGCTTGTGGGCGCATTCAGCGATGATAACGATGCGATCTTCTACCCTGACGGTACTTATGATGTTCTGACGAAGAATAACCCGAAGGCTGTGCTGAGCGCCATTGATCCGTTCACGAACAGCGAGGGGAAGACGGCCAAGCCGGTATCTGCTCCGAACGGGATGTACATTATGATTCCGAAGTCCAGCAAGCATGCGGTGGAAGCTATCAAGTATCTGGACTGGATGTCTACAGATGGTCATCTGCAATATATCCAGAACGGGATTGAAGGCGAGCATTATACGCTGGAAGACGGCGTGCCGGTCTCCATTCCGGATCTGTCTGTCGAATCCTCGAACAAGCTGTCTGGCGGCGGGGATATTGGGATTATTGCGAACGGACGGATTTTTGAGAGCCAGGAGAAGAATAATGAGGCCTTCGTGAAGAGCTTCCGCACCCAGTATCAGGACATCATCGCGAAATCACTGACGATTTCCACCACTAACCCGATTGAGCCGGTATTCACCAGCCGTCCGATTGAGGCCGAGAGCAAATACGGCACGACACTTAGCGATAAAATCAAGCAGCTAATGGTGAAAGCTACAATGGTCTCCCCTGGTGAATTCGAAGTCACCTATGAGAGTATGCTGAAGGACTACATGTCGAGCGGCGGACAGGCCATTCTGGATGAACGCAAGGCTGCCTACAGCGAGCAGAAATAATTGAATTCGAGGTCCGTGAGGGAGGGGAGCGGCAGGGCTGCCGGTCTTGGCTGCTTCCCCTTACAGCCTCAGGGGCACAGTGGAGGAGGAATCGTTGTGGGATACACCCGTTATTTCCGCAGAAATTGGCAGATGTACGCATTGCTGGTCTTACCCATGCTGTTCTTTATTATTTTCAAATACGGTCCAATGTATGGTGTACAGATTGCGTTCAAGGACTTCAACTTCTTCAAAGGCATTGGTGGCAGTGAATGGATTGGTCTTGACGGATTCCGCGAGGTATTTGCGAATCAGGACTTTTATATAACCTTACGCAACACGTTGATGCTGAACTTTCTGGATCTGATCGTTTCTTTTCCCGCCCCCTTGATTATTGCCATTATGCTATTTGAGCTGAAGGTGGTCTGGTTCAAGAAGCTGTCTCAGACGATTCTGTATATTCCGCATTTTATTTCCTGGGTAATCATCGGCGGGATTGTGTACCAGCTCTTTGGCCAGCAGTCCGGGATGATTAACAACCTGTTAACGAGCCTGGGGCTGGATGCCATTCCTTTTCTCTCTGACAAAAATTATTGGCTGATCACGTACCTGCTGACTGGTGTCTGGCAGAGCGCAGGCTGGGGGACGATTCTCTATCTGGCGGCACTCGCGGGCATTAATAAAGAGCTGTTCGAAGCGGCGGAGGTCGATGGGGCCGGAAGAATCAAGCGCATTCTGCATATTACGATTCCGGGGATCAAGCCGACGATTGTTACGCTGCTGATCATTAATCTGGGCAACATGATCTCGATTGGCTTCGAGCGGCCGTTCGTGATCGGTAACCTTGCGGTTATGGAATACTCGGATGTGCTGAGTACCTTTGTCTACCGGATCGGTCTGGAATCGGGGCAGTATACGCTGGCTACGGTGGTAGGATTGTTCCAGGCGGTGGTCGGACTTCTGTTCCTGCTGGTGGCGAACTATATTTCCAAGAAGCTTACAGACGAGAGCATCCTCTAATCAACCTTTGGATCGGGAGTGTACATTATGAATGAAAGAGCAGCTAACAAGGCGTTTGATACATGGATTGTGATCTGCTTAACCTTATCGGTGCTGGCATGTCTGATTCCGTTCGTGCATATTCTCGCGGTCTCCTTCAGCGGAACCGTCCCGATTGCTTCGGGCAGAGTCACTCTGTTCCCTATGGACTTCAATATTGAGGCGTATAAAAAAGTGTTCAGTGATGCCGCGATGATCCGCTCGCTGGGCTTCACGATATTCCTGACGGTGCTGTTCACAGCGCTGTGCATGATGATGACGGTTGCGGCGGGCTATGCCCTGTCGAAGAAGGATCTGAAAGGCCGTAAAATCTTCATGTTCCTCATTGTCGTCACCATGTTCTTCAGCGGCGGTATTATTCCAGAGTATATTCTGACACGGGAGCTGCATTTGCTCAATACGATCTGGGCGCTGGTTCTCCCTGGACTTATTAGCCCCTTCTACATGATTATCCTGATTTCTTTTCTGGCAGGTATTCCTGACGCGCTCAAGGAATCTGCTGAGATTGACGGCAGCAGCCAGTTCGGGACGCTGATCCGTATCATTCTGCCGTTATCCATGCCGGTGCTTGCTACCCTAAGCCTGTTCTATGCCGTCGGCAGATGGAACGGATTTCAGGATACGCTGATGTATATCACGAAGCCGGAGCTGTATCCGCTCCAGCTTAAGCTCTATCATATGATCCAGAACAGCCAGGTATCCGATCTGATGAGAATGGAGGGGAACGCGGTCAGCACGGTTGTGCCGGAGAGTCTGAAGGCGGCTACTGTAATGTTCGCCACAGTGCCTATTCTGCTCGTCTATCCATGGCTGCAAAGATACTTCGTCTCAGGTGTGATGACCGGAGCTGTGAAGGGTTGAGGCTATTGACTGGTACTGTATTGGCTGGTGCAAGTGCAGGTTCAGTATAAATCATGCCCTAACAGGGCTGGCAGATAGGGGAGTCGAGCAGATGTTCAAGAAGATAACGGACATTAATGACAAATGGACAGAGGAATCTATGGAGCTGCAGATCCGTGACCGGGAGAGCCGGTACTTCGGGGGCGTGCGTGATCCGCTGAGCGGTGTAGCCTGGCCGAATCATACCGGCACGGCCCAGTATCTGGCGGCATGGGCGGCAGCCCTGGTGAATCCGCAGTCCCGGTATTACCGGGATCTGGAGCTGCTGGAGCAGCTGCATGAGGGGATGGCATTCATGCTGCGCTTCCAGCATGAGGACGGCACGATCTCGCCGGGCTGGACGAATTATCATTCCCCGCCGGATACGGCGTTCGTCGTGGTCGGATTAGCCAATATCCTCACGCTGCTGGAGCGGCAGAGCTGGCCGCCGCTGCAGCCGGTGACGGATCAGATTCGAGCCTTCCTTGTGCGGACGATTCCGGCGATGCTGACCGGGGGTGTACATACCCCCAATCACCGCTGGGTGCTGACTGCCGCGCTGGGGTCTTTGTACCGGATATTTGCCCTGGAGGAGTTACAGGCAAGAGCCGGGGAATGGCTTCAGGAGGGGATGGACATTACGCCGGACGGCGAATGGACGGAGCGGAGTAACGGAATTTACAATACGGTCAGCGACATCATGCTCTATTACGCCGCGCAGGATCTGAACCGTCCAGAGCTGCTGGAGCCGGTCCGCCAGAATCTGCGGATGATGAAATACCTGGTTCACCCGGATGGTGAGGTGGTCACCGATTACTCAGGGCGGCAGGATTTCGGCAGCGTCTACTCGCTGGCTGACTATTATTTGTGCTACCAGCTGATGGCTGAGCATGACCGAGACCCGGAATTCGCTGCTCTTGCGGAGCTGGCAGGCCGCTCGGTTATCCATCCGGGTTCGCTGCCCAATCAGATTATGCTGGGGTTCCTGCTCTATCCGCAGATGCAGGCGGCTTCAGTCTCGCCGGGAGAATTGCCGGACAGCTACCGCAAGGTGATCAATGGCACGTTTAATCGTCAGGAGCTGATGGGCCGAATCGGTCAGGACGGCTACGGCGGGCCTGTCCGCCACAGCAAGCAGCATACGGAATTCGGTGCTCCGGTTGCCCGTGTGCGCAGCAGAGAGACCAGTGTAAGCGTGATGACCGAAGCTTCCTCACTGTTCTCGCTGCGGCATGGCCGGGCAAGGCTGCTGGGGGTTCAGCTGGCTTCAAGCTTCGAGCCTGGACTGATTACGATGGATACGCTGACGGAGATTTCGGGCGGCTATCGTCTGGAGTCTGTAGCTGGGAAGGGGTATTACGGCACTATTCCCGCAGATAAGCTGCCTCCGCGCACCGGCTTGCCTACCAGCCCGTGGTATCTGCTGCCTCATGGAGAGCGGCCGCTTACTCATAACCAGACGAGCAGTGTCTGCGTGAAGATAAGCGAGTGGGAAGCAGGCTGGGAGTTGCATTTCTCAGCGCCGTCTCCGGCAGATGTGCTGACCCAGATCGTCCTGCTCTTCGGCAGCGAGGGCAGACTTGAAGGCTCCGCGCTGACGCCGGTGCCGGGGATGAGCGAGGCTTCCTTCTGGACCGCCGGAACACTCCGCTATAGCGCAGGGGAGGACTGGATGGAGCTTGAGCAGGGCTGTCATGAGCATCACCTGGCCGATATCCGCGGGATGAGCTATCCCGAAGGCTGCCAGAAAGTCATCGTAACACTCATCACTCCTCTGGAATATAGCCTGCGGATTCGTCTTTCCTGACTGATGCCTATATAATGAAAGGGTTATCAGGATTTATCAGGACTTAAGGGTTCAGCCAGATTAGAAATTACGGTGTATGGAGGTAAGCTGCGCAATGAATATTTCATTTAATACCCCCGCCACTTATTGGGTGGAGGCGCTTCCAGTCGGGAACGGACGGCTGGGGGCTATGATTTTTGGCGGCATCGAGAAGGAACGTCTGGCGCTGAATGAGGACACGCTGTGGTCCGGGTACAAGACAGACTGGAATAATCCGGGAGCCCGTGAGGTTCTTCCTAGGGTTAGGGCGCTGATTGCAGAAGGCAGGAACGAAGAAGCGGATGAACTATGCAAAAAAATGATGGGCCCCTACGCCCAATCCTATCTGCCGTTCGGGGATCTGCTGCTTACGATGGAGCACGGGCAGACCATAGACGGGGAATATAGCCGGAAGCTGGACTTGTCCACGGGTGTTGGTACCGTCTCCTATGTAATCGGCGGTGTCCGGTATACCCGGGAGGTCTTCGCCTCTCACCCGGACCAGGCGATCATTGTCCGCTTAACGGCCAGCGAGGAGCACCGGCTCAGCTTCCGGGCGAAGCTGGACAGTCTGCTTCGTCACCGTTCGGAAGCAGACGGAGAGCAATACACGATTACCGGACATGCTCCTGAATATGTGGCGCCGAATTATTACGAAGTCGATCAGCCGGTCCGTTACGGTGGAGAGTCTCCGCAGAGTCTGAAGTTCCACGGCCGTCTGGCTGCGGTCCAGACTGGAGGCCGCCTGGAAGCTAGTGCAGACGGCATAGAGGTTACTGGCGCAACGGAAGCGGTTTTATACTTCAGTGCGGCAACCTCCTTCGATGCGGAATCCGGCACAGTGAAGGCGGATTATGATGTAAGGCAGCAGACTGCGCAAGCGGTACAGCGGATCATCAATGAGCCTTATGCCGAGCTGCTGGGCCGTCATGTTGACGACCACCGGGAGCTGTTTGACCGGGTAGAGCTGCATCTGGGAGAGAGTCTGGCCCCAGAGGGAATGCCGACGGATCAGAGAATTGCCGCCTACGGCAGCAATGATCCGGGGCTGGTAGAGCTGCTGTTCCATTACGGCCGTTATCTGCTGATTGCCAGCTCCCGTCCGGGTACACAGCCGGCGAACCTCCAGGGCATCTGGAATCAGGATACCCGGGCACCGTGGAGCAGCAATTACACGCTGAATATCAATGCGGAAATGAATTATTGGCCGGCAGAGGTCTGCAATCTGTCCGAGCTGCACCAGCCGCTGATTGACTATACCCGGAGGCTGGCGGCCAACGGCAGTGAGACGGCCCGGATTAACTATGGCGCACGCGGCTGGGTAGCCCATCATAACGCCGATCTCTGGGCGCAGTCGGCTCCCGTTGGCGGCTACGGCGACGGAGATCCGGTCTGGGCATCCTGGGCGATGGGCGGGGTATGGCTTACCCAGCATCTGTGGGAGCACTATGCCTTCAGCGGTGATCTGTCCTATCTGCGGGAGACCGCCTATCCGGTAATGAAGGAAGCGGCCTTGTTCTGCCTGGATTGGCTGATTGAGAACCCGGAAGGGTACCTGATTACCTCACCATCCACTTCTCCTGAGCACAAAATCGTAGACGGCGGCAAGAAGTATGCCGTCAGCGAAGCGGCAACCATGGATCTGTCGCTGATCGCGGAGCTGTTCACGAACTGCAGCCTTGCTGCCGGATTGCTTGGGCTGGACGGCGAGTTCGCGGCCGAGCTGGAGGCCGCCCGCGCGCGGCTGCTGCCATTGCAGATTGGTGCAGGCGGCCGGCTTCAGGAATGGTCGGCAGATGTGGAGGATGAGGATGTGCATCACCGCCATGTCTCCCATCTGGTCGGGGTCTACCCGGGCAGATCGATCACGGAGAAGTTAGTTCCCGAGCTGTATGAAGCAGCCAGAACCTCGCTTGAGATTCGCGGAGACGGCGGAACCGGCTGGAGCCTGGGCTGGAAAATCGGACTATGGGCCAGATTCAGACAGGGTGACCGCGCCAAGCAGCTGATCACTAACCTGCTGACGCTGGTTCAGCCGGAGGCTGTTAACAATGAACGCGGCGGTGTCTATCCGAACCTGTTCGATGCGCATCCGCCGTTCCAGATTGACGGGAACTTCGCAGCTACAGCCGGAATTGCCGAGATGCTGCTGCAATCCCACCAGGGTTATTTGGAGCTTCTGCCCGCCCTGCCTTCAAGCTGGAGCGAAGGAAGAGTGAAGGGGCTGCGGGCACGCGGCGGCTATGAGGTGAACCTGACCTGGAGCGCTGGCGTTCTCGGACAAGCGGAGGTTACCGCTCATCTTGGTGGAGTCTGCCGGGTTCTGGCAGAAAGTCCTCTGGAGATTACGCGCGGAGAAGACCGCCTATTGGTGAAGCCGGATTCGGACGGTCTGGTGAGTATTGAGCTGCAGGCGGGGGAACGTGTCGTGGTGAGGTATGCGGAGTGAAGTGGGTAGAGTAAATAAAGAATCGTAGATAGGTAAATAAGCAGTAGTAATAAGATAGAGTAAATAGATAAGAGTATACAAAGTAAAAGTAAATGATAGACTGTATAATTTGCAGCGCACTTCGGAGGGATGGAGTGTGCTGCTTTTTTGCGTAGAAATAGGAAATCGGCCGGGTTCCGCCGGGGCATAGACCAGGCGAGGTGCGCATGTAATCGAAAAACCGATTACATTCGGCTGGGTGGTAGTGTGCGGGCCGAATGTAATCGAAAAACCGATTACATTGCGCCGGATGGTGATGTGCGGACCGAATGTAATCGGAAAACCGACCACATTGCGCTGGGTGGTAGTGTGCGGGCCAAATGTAATCGAAAAATCGATTACATTGCGCTGGGTGGTAGTGTGCGGGCCGAATGTAATCGAAAAACTGACCACATTGCGCTGGGTGGTAGTGTGCGGGCCAAATGTAATCGAAAAACCGACCACATTGCGCTGGGGGGTAGTGTGCGGGGCAAATATAATCGAAAAATCGATTACATTGCGCTGGGTGGTAGTGTGCGGGCCAAATATAATCGAAAAATCGATTACATTGCGCTGGGTGGTAGTGTGCGGGCCGAATGTAATCGAAAAACCGATTACATTGCGCCGGATGGTGCCGTGCGGGCCGAATGTAATCGAAAAACCGATTACATTGCGCTGGGTGGTAGTGTGCGGGCCAAATGTAATCAAAAAACCGATTACATTGTGCTGGCGCGAGGGGGGGCCGGGTGTATGCGGAAAACCGCTAATTTCCCCAGCCCCGCTTATCATTTTGTTATCAATCCTATCAAATTGTTATTTGTAAACGATTTCCAATCGGCTATAATCCATTATGTAAACGCTTTATTATGATGAATCTAAGGAGGGTACAGATGCTCAAGCCTAAACGAATAATGAGCCTCACGCTGGCGCTGGTCGTCCTGGCAGCTTCGGTGCTGCCTATGCGCACACCGGCTCATGCGGCGGCCGAGGGAGGCCCGGCGGTTGTTCTCGCTTCGGACTATGAGGACGGCACCGCGCAGGGCTGGACCAAGAAAGGCGACGAACAGCTTACGGTAACGAAGGAAGTCTATCATGGAGGCTCCTACAGTCTGTATGTGGATGGACGGACCAAGGATTGGGAAGGGCCCAATCAGTTGCTAACGGACCAGATGACTCCGAATACAGCCTACACCGTGGGAGCATGGGTGAAATCTCCGGCGCCGGTCAAATTCACGGTACATACCAAAATCGGCGAAGCCGAGGATTGGAAGCCTGTAGCAGAATTTAACGGAACGCAGTGGTCGGATGAATGGACTTATCTGGAAGGTACTTTTATTACAGGCGATAAGGTAGGCTTCACAGAGATTTATGCAGAAGCCGCAGCAGGAACCGCATTCTACGTGGACGATATCAAGATCACTGCCGCTGCGGTTGACGTCCCGGAGGGGGAGGAAGGGCTGCGTACGGATTTTGAAGACGGAACGCTTCAGGGCTGGAAGAACCGGATTGGCCCGGAATCGTTGTCGGTGAGTCAGGATACGGCTAATACCGGAACTCACAGTATGCTGGTAGAGGGAAGGGAGCGCAGCTTCTACGGGCCAAGCCTGAGTGTGAAGGAGCATCTGCGGCCGGGTAAGAGCTACCAGTTCTCGCTGTATGTCCGCCTGAAGGAGAAGCCGGAGGCCGACAAAAGCCTGCAGATGACCGTGTATAAGAAGGCCGGCTCCGAGAGCTGGAATGCGATCGATAAGGTTAGCATTAAGGCTGATGAGTGGGATCAATGGCATCTGCTGAAGGGGAATTTCCAGTACAGCGACCAGCCGTCCGAGCTGAACCTGTTCGTGGAGACGCCTTATATTACAGAGGATACCGTCGATACCTTATCCTTCTATGTGGATGATGTAACCGCCCAGCCTGCTACAGAGCTGAGCATTGAACAGGATATTCCGTCGTTAAAAGACATCTACGCTGGTAGCTTCGCCATCGGAGCCGCAGCGTATTCCTGGCAAATGGAAGGGGTCTACGGGGAGCTGCTGAAGAAGCATTTCAACAGCGTCACAGCCACCTATGAAATGAAGCCCAAGTTCCTTGCGCCTTCCGAGGGCACTTATGTGTTCGACGGTGCGGATAAATATGTGAATTTTGCCCAGGCAAACGGGATGGGACTTCGCGGACACGCACTGCTCTGGCACGTCGATGCTGCGGAGTGGATGTTCACGGGTCCTGACGGCCAGCCGGCCAGCAGAGAACTGCTGCTTACGCGCCTACAGAGTTATATCGAGACGGTTATGCACCGCTATAAGGGAAAAATCTATGCCTGGGATGTAGTGAACGAAGCGATTGCCGACAATGGGGGCGGTCCGGACGGCATGAGACTGTCCCCCTGGTATACCCTGATCGGCCCGGATTATATCGAGAAGGCGTTCGAATTCGCACGTGCCGCCGATCCGGAAGCGAAGCTCTATTACAATGACTATTACACCGAGGTTCCCGAAAAGCGTGAGCATATCTACAAGCTGCTGAAGACGCTCAAGGCGAAGAATCTGATTGACGGCGTGGGCCTCCAGTCTCACCATGGCCTGTACTCACCGTCCATTCCGGAGATCGAGAAGACCATTCAGCAGTTCTCCCAGCTGGGGCTGGATATTCAGATCACCGAGCTGGATGTCGATTCGGGCATTAGCCCGTCCTCCCCGCTGCCAGCGGATATCGCTGCACGGCAGGGCAAGCGCTATAATGATCTGTTCGAGCTATACAAGAGATACAAGGACACGATCTCCTCAGTCTCCATCTGGGGCGTGCAGGATGAGAAAAGCTACAATAACCATGCCATGTTATTCGATGAGCAGCTGAAGGCGAAGCCTGCTTTCTGGGGAGCGGCTGATCCCTCCAAGCTGCCGGACATCCATAATGTAGCTGTATCGCTTGAGGGTACGCCTCAGACAGGCGCAGCCGGGAAAGCCCTGTGGAGCAAAACAGCAGGGATTCCGCTGGAACAGGGCAGTACAGTAACTGCCAAGGTTCATACGCTGTGGGATACGAACAATCTGTATGTGAAGGCAGACGTTACCGATGCTAGTCGGAACGCGGAAGACAAGGTTGAGCTTTTCCTGGATGAGAACAATGGGAAGACTACGGCTTATCAGCCGGATGACCGCAAGATCAGCTTACCGCGTTCGGGCTCCGGGACCGAAGGAGTCAGCTTCACCAGTACAGAACGTGAGGGCGGTTATATCATTGAAGCGAAAATTCCGCTTATAACCGTCAAAGGTTCCGCAGGCGCGGAGTTGGGTCTTGATATCCGTGTCAGTGACGCCAGTGTTCCGGGTTCTGTTCCTGCCTACTGGAATGATAGAAGCCAATCCCAGGATACGGATACCAGCCGTTACGGAGTCCTCCAGCTCTCTGCAATGCCTAATTCAGCGGAGTCAGTGAAGGGTCAGGTGCAGATTGACGGGCAGATGGATGCGGTATGGGAGCTGGCGAAGCCTTTTGAAGTTAAATTGGCTTCCTCGCCTTACAGCACCACCGCAGAAGCCAGATCAATGTGGTCGGAGGACAGCCTCTACCTGATCGTAGACGTGAAGGATGCCGTTCTGAAGGCAGATGCTGTAAATCCATGGGATCAGGACTCCGTGGAAATCTTCATCGATGAGAATTTCAACAGAACCCCTTATTACGAGGGGGATGATGGCCAATACCGGATTAATATTAATAATGTGGCTTCCTTCGGCGGAGGCGCCTCGGATAGCAGATTGACCAGCGCGGTAGTCCATACGGACACCGGGTACCGCGTGGAAGCGCAGATCGACTTCGGCACGATTAAGGCAAAGGCGGGAAGCTCCATCGGGCTTGATCTGCAGATCAATGATGATCGGGGCGACGGCACCCGCAGTACGAGTAAGTGGAATGACAGGGGAGAGGATACGTGGCGGGATACCTCGAATTTCGGGATCTTGACCTTTGTGGCACCAGCAGAGGTACCGCAAGCGGGAACTGACGGTACATCCCCGTCCCCATCGTCTGGCTCTGCTCCATCGTCCCAGGCACCTGCTCCGGCAGCGGTCTTCGCAGACGGTAAGCTGACCGTTCAGGCTTCCCCGGATAAGGAAGGAATCCTGCATGTGAATCTCACGCCTGAGTCCGTCCGCCAGGCCGTGCTTCAGTCGCTGGACAGCGGCATTCTGAAGATCGCCGTCAAGCCTGCCTCTGGAGCCGAAGCGCTGCGGCTGGGGCTTCCGCTTCAGAGTCTCGCCGCACAGCCGAAGATTAAGGAGATTCAGATTGAAAGCGGCTTCGGTGCGGTTCTAAGCCTGAATACAGAGCTGCTGAAATTGCAGGATACACAGGCAGGAGATGTTCTACAGCTTCAAGTGAAGCGTGTGGCCCAGGACGGATGGCCGGCAGCGGTGAAGGCCCGCCTGGATGGGGCCGCTGTACTGGACTTCTCGCTTGCGATAAATGGAGCCAAGATTACAGCGGTTGACGCAACGGCGCTTACCTTGCTGCTGCCTTATGAACTTAAGTCAGGCGAGAGGGCGCACCAGCTTGCGGTATATGGGGTGCTGGAGAATGGCAAGCTTACAGTTGTGAAGGATTGTCAATATGATCCGGCTACAGGCTATGTTTCCTTCAAGACCAAGGAGCTTGGACAATATGCGGTTGCCACGGTGAAGCTAACCGATCACAAGGGCAGCAAATGGGCTGCCGAGAGTGTTGAAGCTCTGGCTGCAAAAGGAATACTTCCTCTGGGAGCAGAGGCTTCCTATGAGATCGGGGTATTGATAAACCGGGCGGAGTTTGCCCAGCTGCTGGTCGATGCTTTTGACCTTCAGGCTGAAGCAGCCGCTCCAGGCTTCAAGGATGTCAGTACGGATTCCCCATATGCCGAGGCTATTAACATTGCAGGAGCCTTAGGTATTGTAAAAGGTAGAGCAGATGGGCTCTACAGTCCTAACGCTACACTCAGCCGTCAGGAAATGGCGGTCATGCTGAACCGGCTCGTCCAGCTAGAGCAAATCATACTGAAGGGCGATTCTGCCGCTGTTCATAGCTTCAAGGATCTGAACCAGTTGAGCGCGGAAGCTTCAGGCGCAATAGAGAAGATGCGGGCTGCCGGAGTCATCCAAGGCGCACAGAACGGCAACTTCCTGCCGAAGGCCCAGATGACCAAGGAGCAGGCTGCCGTGGTAGTCTACCGGATAATCAGTCTCAATTAGTAGAGTAGTGTCCGCAAGTCTATAGCATTGATTCGAGCAGCGGTTCTCCCGATAAGGGGAACCGCTGCTTTTTGTGATGGGAGTAACATGTCTGCAATGTCTGCATTGGGCGACTGTTTTATCTGCATTGCCCGCGTAGTCCGGCTTTCACGTCAGGAAATAGTTGGATTTTGGGCACTTGTTCGCGCGCGGAAGAGACCCGGCCAGACAATAGGTGGAAAAAAGGCACTTGTTACGCCGGGATCAGAACAAAAAGAAGATTTTCTAGAAAATAAATAGCATAAATCCACCTAATTTCCTCAAATGCTCCAAATCGGCTAAATTAAGATATATTTGTCCAACTAATTCTGTAGTAGGCTGTGCAACCATCGTTTGGACGGCGGCACAACTGGAAGGTACTCGATGTTGCCGGGGTACCTCAGAGTTGCCGAAGTTTCTCATTGCTGTTTGAAGTTGTTTGAACCTATTCTAAGCTACAATCCACGATGTCATGTCCGTAACGGATTGTCCTTTTGTAGTAACCTTGCCCCCGCTTAAACAGCGGAGAGGATGGAACGATAGTGGAAAAGCGGCAGCGGTCGCCTTGGTCTCCGGATTTTCACCGCTAAGGGAAATAAATAAAATCTGGAGACCACAGCGATTGTAACAACGGTCCGTTCGCGGAGCGTCCACCCAAGTGCTACCGTAATGCTACGTCCAAAACTGTTGTGGTTATCATTTTGTTATCAATGCTTTGTATTTATCATGTATCTGTCATGTCCGGCTAGGTATGATTAATTTATAAACAAAGTAAACGGATACACGTTGACCAGCAAAGGGGAGCAGAAGCATGAAAAACATGGTTACGCCAGCCAGCGTAAAAGGCGAGAAACTGGATGTCAATGCGGGGAGTCCCCGAAAAAAATCGAAATGGACCAAGAACCTTAGTCTCGATCTGATGGTTCTGCCGGCTTTGATCCTAACCGTGATCTTCGCCTATATTCCAATGACGGGCCTTGCGATTGCCTTCAAGAATTACAAGCCGGGCTTAGGCTTTAGCGCCTCCAAGTGGGTGGGGCTGGAGCATTTTGAATATCTGTTCAGTATTCCCGAGAACGTTCAGATCATCTGGAACACACTGATTATTGCCGGTCTGAAAATGATCGCCAACCTGATCGTTCCTTTCTTGTTCGCACTGCTGCTGAATGAGATCCGCAAGATGGCATTCAAAAAAATGGTACAAACCATTGTCTATATGCCCCACTTCCTGTCATGGGTGATCCTGGGCGGTATTCTCTCCGACCTGCTGGCCAGAGACGGCGGCCTGATCAACCAGGTACTGGTCAGTGTATTCGGCATCCAGCCGATTTTCTTCCTGGGTGACGGGAATTGGTTCCGGTTTGTCGTAGTAGTGAGTGATGTCTGGAAAGAGTTCGGCTTCAACACCATCGTCTTCCTGGCCTCCCTGGCGGGAATTAACCCGGCACTCTATGAAGCGGCTGAGGTAGACGGAGCAGGACGCTGGCAGCAGACCTGGTCGATTACGATGCCGGCCATGCTGCCGATTACCATCGTGGTAGGAACACTGGCGCTGGGTAACGTGCTTAACGGAGGCTTTGACCAGATCTTTAACCTGTATAACGCGCTTGTCTTCGATAAAGGGGACATCATCGATACATTTGTCTACAGACTAGGAATTGTTGACGGTAAGTTCAGCTTCTCCACAGCGGTCGGATTGTTCAAATCCGTTGTCAGCTTTGTCTTGATCGTAACAGCTTACCGCCTTTCGTATAAATTTGCTAACTACCGTATTTTCTAGAATGGAGGCTAATAGGGCATGTATCATAAAACAAAACCTTACCGCATTTTCACCGTGTTCAACTATATCCTGATGATCGCAGTTTCAATTATGTGTGTTGTCCCTCTGATTCACGTTCTTGCTGTATCATTCAGCGGGAAATCGGCAGCCAATGCCAATCTGGTGGGTCTGTGGCCGGTAGATTTCACGGTGGACGCCTACACCAAGACCGTAGCCAATGAGAATTTCACCCGGTCCATCTGGGTGACGCTGCAGCGCACGGTGCTGGGAACACTGTTCAGCATGGGGGTAGTCATTCTGGCTGCCTATGCGCTGTCCAAAGAGAACGCCCGGTTCAGACGCCGGAACATGTATATCTGGCTGCTGGTCTTCACCATGCTGTTCAGCGGCGGTCTGGTGCCGATGTACATTCTGATTCAGAAGCTGCACCTGATGAACTCCTTATGGGTGCTGATTCTGCCGGGAGCCGTCTCGGTATGGAATATCATTCTGCTGCTTAACTTCTTCCGGGCCGTACCCAAAGAAATGGAAGAAGCCGCCTTCATCGACGGCGCAGGTCATTTCAGAACACTGTTCAGCGTGTATCTCCCGGTATCCATGCCGGCTATTGCTACACTGTCGCTGTTCACGATTGTCGGTCACTGGAACTCCTGGTTCGACGGACTGCTGTATATGACGGATCACCGCAACTATCCGCTGGCGACCTTCCTGCAGTCGGTCATTGTCCAGCAGGACTTCAGTAAGGTGACTGTACGGCCGGAGGATCTGGAGAATATCTCGCAAAGAACGGTCAAAGCCGCTCAGATCTTCATCGGGATGGCACCGATCCTCATCGTGTACCCATTCCTGCAGCGTTTCTTCGTGAAGGGAATTGTCCTCGGGGCGGTTAAGGAATAGCCGTCCTTCCTATTAAAGGGGGTGATGCACGCGCTGAAAGCTGAAAAAGATTGACTCATATAATTAATATGATTAAATTTTAATTAAAGGGGTGCAAGATTAAATGATAAAGAAAATGAAATTCTCTGCGGCGGCAGTGTTATCCACAGTCATGCTGGGCAGCTTGCTGGCCGGATGCGGCGGAAATGCTGACAACAAGAAGGCGGAAGGGGACAACAAGCCGGCGGCAAGCGAAGACGCTATGTATTCGGCTCCCTTTGAGAATGGCAAATATATAGAACCGGTAACCATCTCAACCGTATTTCCCATCGCAAGCAGCCTGAAATTCAAGAATGGCGAAAATATTGAAAATAACGTGCACACCAAATGGGCCAAGGATACGCTGGGTATTGACATCAAGTATCTCTGGACCGTAAGTGACCAGAACAACGCCTATGAAACCAAGCTGCGCCTGATGCTGACCTCAGGTGAAAAAATGCCGGACATCATCTCGTTCCGTGGAAGCCCTTCCCTGATCTCTGATCTGATTGACAGCGGCCAGTTCACCGATGCAGGCGAATTGTTCGACAAATATGCTTCCGATATCTACAAAAAAGCGATGGCCGAAGAGCCAACCGTATGGAATCCCTACATGAGAGACGGCAAGCGGATGGGGATCCCGATTCTGGAAAACGCTTATAATAATGACCCGGTTATGTATATCCGTGAGGATTGGCTGAAGAAGCTGAACCTTAAGGCTCCGACGAATCTGGCTGAGCTGGAAACCGTGCTCGATGCGTTCACGAACCAGGACCCTGACGGCAACGGCAAGAAGGATACAACGGGACTGGCTGTGGGCTTCAAAAACAACCTGAACACATGGATGTCGGAAGCCGGATGGGTCTTCGGGATGTTCGGCGCCATGCCTAACCAGTGGAACAAGACGGCGGACAACCAGCTCGCTTACGGCTCTGTCCAGCCGGAGATGAAGGAAGGCCTGGCAACGATGCAGAAATGGATGAAAGAAGGCTATATCTCCTCCGAATCCGGTCTGTATGATGAGAACAAAGCAACAGAAGCTTTTACAGCAGGCAAAGCCGGTATCATTGTCGGCCCTTACTGGATGACAGGCTGGCCGCTGCCGGATCTGCAGAAGAACGTTCCAGGTGCAGTGCATAAGGCTTATCCGCTTCCGGCAGGCCCGGATGGCAAGGTAGGCAGACACGGCACGAAGATCGCCTCAGGTGCTGTATTGATCAACAAGGATATGGAGCATAAAGACGCATTCTTCGTCTACCAGAACTATCTGTTTGATAACTGGGCTAACCCGGACAGTACAACCTTCGTGAACGGCTTCGCCAAAGGCTACGATTATGATATCGCTGAAGACGGAACCGTCCTGAAAGAACAGGATACGGATAAGATTCCAGGCGGCTGGGTGGATGCGATCCGTTATACCCTGACTTACGATGGAGCCATCATTCCTAACCTGATGATGAATACACTGGCCAAGCTGGCTGGCGGCGCTGAGCCTGCTAACCAGTATGAGAAGAATCTGTCCGAGCGTATCCCTGAGCAGATCTTAGCAGCCAAAATCATCGTCGATCAGAAGGACAGTGTAATGCCTGAGATGTTCACAGGTACGCCTACTGAAACTCAGCTCTCCCGTGGAGATATGCTGGAGAAGCTGGAGAAGGAAATTCTGAACAAAATTATTTATGACAAAGCGCCGGTAGACGAATTCGATACCTTTGTAGAGAAATGGAAAACTACAGGCGGTGATAAAGTGACCACAGAGGTCAATGAATGGTATCAATCTCTATCGAAGTAAAGATACGGAGAATCAGGGCGGCCCCCAGGCCGTCCTTTCATTTGGAGGAGGGCAATGTGAAATATCGTCTGTCTATCTTTCAGTGGCTGTCGTTTGTTCTGATGCTGATGCTGCTGATTATCGTAGGTGCGTTTTGGCTCATCTACCGGCTGAACGTGAAGGACATTCAGAATGAGCTGAGAAAAAATAAAATGTACGAGGTTGAATTCATGACCTCCCAGCTATCCACGCAATTTGAACAGGTGCTGACAAATACCATTACTTTGTCACAGGACCAGTCTGTGCGTGGATATCCTTATATTCTGAAGTTCGGGGATCAATATTCCAAATATGAGATGAAGCTGACCATCATCGATAAGCTCGCCCTGAACACCGCCTCTACCTCCTGGAAGAATACGGTTATTCTGTACTATGAGGATGAGAAAGAGACGGTATCCTCTGATTCCTCCTTCTCCTTCAGCACCTTCAGCCCCCCGGAGCAGGCGCGGAACCGCTGGGTGCTGCACATGGATAAGGAAGGCAAGGGATATTACTCCAATATCATGCGCAGTCATATCAGCTCGCTGTTAATTGAAGTCAGGATTTCGCTGGATAATCTGGTGAAAATGATGGATCAGTATGTCTCCGGTATGCCGCTGCTGTACGATGCCTCTGAGCGGGCCTTTATTCAGCCGGGGGCAGCATTTCCGCAGGAGCTGTTACAGTCGATCAGTCCTGGGATTAACGGGAACCGGGGAACCATCTCCGCTACAGAGAATCGTGCAGAGTATCTGATTAACTATATGAAGTCGGACATGCTGGATTTGTATTTCATAGACGCCTATCCCAAGCGCCAGTATATCGAACCGATTAACCGCAATAACCGGCTGTTCCTCTATGCGGTACTGGTGGTGCTGGTGGGTATTATGTTCTACACGCTGCTTCTTCGCCGTCAGGTGCAGAAGCCGGTGATTATGCTGCGCAAGGCGATCGACCGGTTCGACCGGGGCGACTTTTCCAGCCGTGCCGTCGATCTGCAGGTCAATGAGTTCAAGGTGCTGGGCAATTCCTTTAACCGGATGGCGGAGAATACCCAGACACTGATCGAGCAGGTTCTGCTGGGCGAGCTTGAAGTGAAGGAAGCGAAGCTGAAGCAGTATCAGGCGCAGATTAATCCGCATTTTCTCTATAACTGCCTGAATTTCATTCAGAGCAAAGCAAGCATCGAAGATTATCATGCGGTCACCGCGATGACGCTGCATCTGGCTTCCTACTGCCGGTACATTCATAAGATTGAACAGCTGGATTCTACGCTCCAGGATGAACTGGATTTCGTCGAGCATTATCTGCACATGGTCCACCTGCGCAAAAGAGAGATAACCTTCGAATTCGGTGTCACAGCGGAGGCGGGCAGATACCGGTTGCCAAGGATGATTCTGCAGCCGCTCGTGGAGAACTGCATTAAGCATGGCATTGAACCGGGCCTGAGGCCCGGCATCATCTCGGTTGCCGCCGAGGAAGATGATTCGTATCTTCTGATTACCGTGAAGGATAACGGAATCGGCATGACGGAAGAACGGCTCGGCGCGGTCCGCCGCCATATCGAGGATAATATTATCAGCAATGAACAGCTCGGAACGGGGCTAAGGAATGTAAATCAGCGGCTGCGATTGTATTTTGGCAAGGACTCCGGGTTATCCGTAGACTCCGTGCTGTCCGAAGGCACCTGTTACCGGATTCGGATTGAAAAGGAGGGAGAAGCTCATTCTGCAAATTCTGCTGGTAGATGATGAACAATATGTCGTAGATGATCTGGAGCTTGCTTTTCCATGGCAGGACTTCGGGATTGAAAAAGTATATAAAGCCTACTCCGGCGCCCAGGCCATACAGATGATCGGGCAATACCCGGTTGATATAGTCATTACGGATATCGCCATGCCCGGGATGAGCGGGCTGGAGCTGGTGAAGCAGGTGCGGAAGACCCACCGGAGGATCAAGTGTATTCTGCTAACCGGCTACGCCGAGTTCGAATATGCCAGGGAAGCCCTTCAGTATGGGGTGGCAGAGTATCTTGTTAAGCCGCTGGATCACCAGAAGCTGCGTGCTGCTCTGGAGAGCACGATTAAGACGATTAAGAAAGAAATCGACCGGACGGCATCTTATGAGCAGGCGATGCTGGCCTTCCGGGAGCATCTCCCGGCGCTGAAGGATAAGCTGCTGGCCGAGCTGATTCAGGGCAAATCCTATCCGCAGGAACGGCTGAAGGACAAGCTTAGCGGATATCAGATTGATTTTCAGCTGAACGACCGGGTCTTCCTGATTCTGATCCGTCTGGAGGAGCATTTCACGAACTTCGGGCCGGACAGCCAATTGCTCTTTGAATACGCGGTGACGAACATTGCCTGCGAGCTGCTGGGCCCGGGCTTCGAGCTGTGGCATGGCCGGGATGCTTACGAGAACCTGGTGTTTATTGTGAAGAGCAGTGAAACGGGGGCGGTTGACCCGGACAAGATTCTCAAGCAGCTAACCCATAATACCCATCAGCTGCACAGCAGTGTGAATGAATATCTGAATGGCGGAATCTCGGTTATTCTGTCCTACCCGGGGGAATTCCCGCTGGATATCCGCGCCATGTATGAGGATTCCCAGTCGGCGTTAAGACAGCAAGTGGGCAATGACCAGGGCTATTTCATCTCCTTGACGGACAAGCAGAAGAGCTCGCCGGTCCAGCCGCTCAAGGACTTATATGCTTCCCCGACACTGATGCATCTGCTGGAGACCGGCCAGTGGCAGGGGTATAAGGAACGGTTGCAGCAGTTGAGAGAATTCAGCAACAACCTGCCGTCGTATAACGAAGAATATATTGAGGAGATCCGTACTATGATTCTCGGCTCCTTTCACTATATTGCCCATAAGAATCATAGCCTGCTCTCCGATCTGGTCGGGCGGGAGCTGCTGGATAAGACCCTCTTCCGTTCCGTGTCCCAACTGGTCAGCTGGGGTGAGGCGCTGGTGGATACCCTGCAGGGCAAGCTCGAACGGGATACACAGAATAACCGGATGGGCATCGTCAAGGAGATGCAGAGCTGTATCGCGTCTAATCTGGCAGAGGCCAGCCAGCAGTTCGTTGCGGACGCGGTCTCACTTCATCCGGCATATGTCTCCAGACTGTTCAAGCAGGTCAGCGGGATCAGCATCAGCGAGTATATCCTGAATAGGAAGATGGAGCAGGCCGTAGCCAGCCTCCGCAACTCCGAGCTGAAGATCTATGAGATCTCTGAGCAGCTAGGCTACGCCAACAGCCAATATTTCATCAAAGTGTTCAAGGAGCAGTTCGGCATGACGCCCCAGGATTACCGGGGGAAATTGTAGGGGGAAAGGCTTCGGCTCATTTGGGCTGGGGCCTTTTTTGCTGCTGGCCTGCTAGAACCAAACACAATAGGCAGCGGCGAGCGCTGGGGGGGCGGAATGTAATCGAAAAACCGATTACAAATGGAGCGGGGGAGGTGCGTGGGCCGGATGTGGTCGAAAAACCGACCACATTGGGCGCGGCGGAGGTGCGTGGGCGGAATGTGGTCGAAAAACCGATTACATTGGGCGCGGCGGAGACGCGTGGGCGGAATGTGGTCGAAAAACCGATTACAATTGGACTGGAAGCGGCGTGGGGACTAAATGTAATCGAAAAACCGACCACAATTGGACCGGAAGCGGTGCGCGGGCCGGATGTATACCAAAAACCGAATACAATCGGCGGCTGCGGGGGCTGAGGGCGAAATGTATGCGAAAAACCGAATACAATCAGCAGCCATGTGGGCGTATAGGCCCGATGCTTTTTTCCCGCTGCAAGAGCCATATTGACTCCTCTTGATTAGCTAAAATTTAAATATGATAACCGATTGACATAAATATGTTAACCGGTTATCATAAAATTGCATCCGAAATGTATGCGCATTCAAAACAATTATAAGTATGGGGGGAATTCAGTTGAAATTGAGAAAAGCTGCAAGCTTCGCTATCGCTCTGACGGTGGTCACCGGGTTACTGGCAGGCTGCTCCAAAGGGAATTCAGCAACCAATGCTGGCAAGGAAGACAAGGGGAATGAGGGAAAACAAACAGAGCAAGCCTCCAAGGACGTTAAGCTCACGTTCTTCAATACCTCCGCAGAAGTGAACACAGTGTTCGAGGAGCTGTTCAAGAAGTATCATGAGCAGAATCCGCAGGTGACGATTGAACTGATTCCTACACCGATCGGCGGCGCGCAGCTTGAGAAGTTCCAATCCCTGCTGGCCTCCGGCAATCCGGCGACAATCGTGAACTTGGATGCAGGCACCATACTTCAATATAAGGATGATTTTCTGGATTTAGAGCCGGAGAAGGCGAAGTATGAAGCGCTGACCAATCCGGGAGCCATCGATGGCGCATTGCTGGACGGACAATTCCTGGGTATTCCTTGGACTGCCCAAGGCTACGGTCTGCTGTACAACAAGCGTGCGGTAGAAGAGGGTATCGGCGGTGCTTTTGATCCTGCATCGGTGAAGACCCGTGATGATCTCGAAGCGATTTTCAAGAAGATCGAAGCCTCCGGCAAAGCACCGGTCATGCTTCACGGAGCAGACTGGTCGCTTGGCGCCCACTATCTGGGACTGACGTATTCCCTGCGGTCGCAGAAGGTGGAGGACAACCGGAAGTTCGTGGAGGAGCTGAAGAACGGGCAGGTTCAACTGACGGAGAATCCGCAGTTCACCGGACTGATGGATACCTTCGATCTGCTGAAAAAATACAACGCGCGTAAGAGTGACCCGCTCGTTGCCGATTATAACCGCGACAGCGCGGATTTCGCCAAGGGAGCTGCCGCCTTCTACTTCATGGGAGACTGGAGCTGGGCGGTCATCGGAACACTGGAAGGCCGCGATGCCGACTTCGGTATCCTGCCGCTGCCTATTAGCAATAATCCAGAGGATTTCGGCAACGCGCAAGTCGCCTACAGCGAGCCTAAGCTGTTCGCCATCGATGATTCGAAGTCAACGCCTGAGCAGCAGGAAGCCGCTAAAGCGTTCATCGAATGGATGGTCAGCAGCGAGGACGGGCAAAAGGCCATTATTACCGATATGGGGCTGTCCATGCCGTACAAGGATCTTAAGGCGAAGAGCACGAACGTCATGTCTAACGCTGTCAGCGAATACGTGAAGCAAGGGAAGATTATCAACATCGGTGTCATCAATTACCTGCCGCAGGATTATTGGGCCAAGACCGGCGCTGCGATGCAGAAGTATCTGGTAGGCAATATCGACCGCCAGGGGCTGGCGCAGGAGGTTCAGGATTACTGGAAATCGTATGCAGGGAAATAGAGAATCTCTATTTATTGAACTTGAAGACTTAAGTTAAGGGAAAAGTGGCGGAGGGGAATTTTGGAACTGAAGGAGCGATAGCGACCGCCTGAAAGCTTTCCGTAGGAAAGCTCGCATCGGAAGCATATGCTTGGTGCGGATTTCAACCATTAACAACGGTTTAAAATCAAGAAATCTGCAGAAGGGCAGCGGCCGGAAGTCCAAAACTTCTCTGGAGTCGCGGCTAATCCCAAAACATAAAAAATTCTCCAGTTCAGCCTGTTAAGAGGAAAGGGGGCAGCACTATGAACAAAAAGCTATCACTGAAGAATGCGGGGACGTTTCTGGTCTTCGGAGGTCCCTCTATCTTCGCTTTTGCCGCCGTTGTGATTATACCGTTCATCGTCGGCTTATATTTGACCTTCACGAACTGGGATGTCCGGACAGGCGACAGCAGCCTGATCGGCTTCACGAATTATCTGGAGGTGTTCCGGGATAAGGTGTTCCTTCAGCAGCTGTGGTTCACACTGAAGTATGTCTTCTTCACCGTGGTGATTGCCAATGTGTTCGCTTTCTTCATCGCACTCGCCCTGACGAGAGGCGGGAGAGGGGAACAATGGCTGCGGACAGGGTTCTTCACACCCAATCTGGTCGGCGGGATCGTACTCGGCTACCTGTGGCAGACGCTTTTCTCACAGGTGCTGCCTTACCTTGGCGCTAAATACGGCTGGGAGCTGTTTCAGACCTCATGGCTGACGAATACGGGGACGGCATTCTGGGCGCTGATCATTGCGACCGCCTGGCAGCTGGTCGGGTATCTGATGATCATTTATATCGCGGGCTTCACAGGCGTTCCGAATGATGTACTGGAGGCGGCGAGCATTGACGGAGCGGGGCGGACTTCAGTGATCCGTAGAATCATCCTGCCGCTGACGGTTCCTGCGATCGTCATCTGTATTTTCATCTCCCTGTCCCGATCCTTCTTAACGTATGACATCAACCTGGCGTTAACCAAGGGCGGACCGTTCAATTCAACGGAGCTGGCCACCTACCATATCGTGCAAAAAGCCTTCCTGTCCAATCAATACGGTGTCGGCCAGGCAGAGGCAGTCGTTCTGTTCGCTGTCGTCGCGATTATCGCCCTGACGCAATCCTATCTGCTGAAGAAGCTGGAGGTGGAATCTTAATGAATGCTAACCGGCGTATCCTCCCGGGCCTGCGGACAGGATTCCTGTACCTGCTGCTGTTGGCCTTTTTAACACCGTTCCTGCTGATTATTATGAACTCCTTCAAGACCACCCAGCAATTCTTCGAGAGCCCGCTGTCGCTGCCGACAACGATTAATTTCAAGAACTATGCCAGCGCTTTTGACAATATGGACTTTATGCAGGGGTTCATGAACTCGCTGATCATTACGGGGATTTCCGTTACTATCATTATTATTTTCTCGGCGATGACCGGGTACTTATTCGTCCGTTACAAATGGAAGGTGAATTCCATCCTCTTCTTCCTCATGCTGGCCTCCATGGCTCTGCCCTTCCAGGTGCTGATGATTCCAATGGTCATGCTGTACGGAAATATGGGGCTGCTGAATACCAAGCTAACGCTTTTGTTCATGTATCTCGGCTTCGGAGTGCCGTTTGGCGTCTTCACGTTCCACGGCTTTATCAAAGGGATTCCTTATGAGCTGGAAGAATCGGCGTTTATCGAAGGGAGCAGTACGCTGCGGACGTTTTTCAGTATTGTGCTGCCCTTGCTGAAGCCGGTGTTCGTCACCCTGCTGGTACTCGATGTGCTCTGGATCTGGAATGACTATCTTCTGCCCAGCCTGGTGCTGCTGTCACCGGATCAGAAGACACTGCCGCTGTCCACGTATACCTTCTTCTCCTCCTATTCTGTGGACTATGCGCCGCTGATGGCCGGGCTGATTATGACGATCATTCCCGTGCTGATCATCTACCTGTTCCTGCAAAAACAGATCATCAAAGGGATCACAGAAGGGGCGCTGAAGTAAGGGGGAGCGGGGAAGTCCCAATGTACACCGCAGTGACGATTACGCTTCAATAGCTGAAATCCATGCGAAATTCATCTATAATTGGAACTAAAAAGCAAGGTGGTTTCTATGGCGAATCTGAAGGATGTTGCGAAGCAGGCAGGACTTTCTGTGAATACAGTGTCCAGAGTCCTTAACAATAGAGGGTATATCAGTGACAAGACGAAGGAGAAGGTCTACCGGGTGATGAAGGAAATGAACTATCAGCCGAATGAAATGGCCCGGGCCCTGTTCCGCAAAAAATCCAATATGATCGGGCTGATCATCCCGGCGATTTCCCATCCTTTTTTTGCCGAGCTGACCGCCTATCTCGAATATTACGCAGACCTTAAGGGCTACAAGCTGCTGCTCTGCAATTCCAACCGCAACGTCTCCAAGGAAGTGGATTATATCGAGATGCTCAAAAAAAATCAGGTTGACGCCATCATCATGGGCAGTGCCGTGCTGGATGTGCAGCATTATCTTCACCTGGACCTGCCGATCGTCTCCTTCGACCGTGTAATCTCGGAGGATATCCCCGTGGTCACCTCGGATAATCTGGAGGGCGGCCGGCTGGCTGCCCGGTTATTAACCGGCCAGGGCTGCCGGCACACGGTCTATATCCAGCGGGGGATCGACGGTCCCCAGCATCACTTCATGCTGGCCGGCCTGAGAAGGCAGGGGTACGAAGAAGAGCTGAAGAGCGCCGGGCTTGCGCCGCTGTACTTGCAGCTGGAGGTCAATGAGGGGAGCTATACCGGAGGGGACACCGCCATTGCCGCCTACCTCCAGGAGCATCCTGAGATCGACGGCGTATTTGCCAGCAGTGATGTGATTGCCGCCGAGGTCATTCATGCCTGCAACCTGCTCGGCAAGGAGATTCCTTCAGCGATGCGCATTGTGGGCTATGATGATGTGCAGCTGGCTTCTATGATCTCACCGCGTCTAAGCACTGTACGGCAGCCGATTCAAGAGATGAGCGAAGCCATTATGGAGCTGGCGGTCCGGCAGATCGAGGGCCAGGCGGTGGCGATGGTGAACACGTTCCCGGTAACGGCTGTGGAGCGTGGCACGACCTGATACTCAGGACTGGCAGTTTCTCTGCCAGTGTCTGCCTTAGTAGAGCGTCAGGTTTAATATTGTGAATATTCCCACAGCAGTCTTTCGAATGCTGCAGGTGCTGGAACGATAGCAACTGCATTTTGTACATTAGAATGCTGTAAAAAAGCCTTCAAAATAGAATCTATTGTATTCAGTACATTTGAATGTTGACAAAAGGCCAATTTTCTCCCAAAACACGATATTCCACTGTATGAAATACAATAGAATCTCATTTTACGGTCAGCTATGCGTTTTCTATTGCAGGAAATACAATTACCTACATGAATCTAAGAGTAGAAGTCGGCAACGGGTAGCGGTATCAGCCTAATGTTAGCCCGATGTTCTTGCTTACAGTTTTAAAGCTGCTGCTGCCCTATTATATCAACCGGTTAACATAGAACCTTGCCCTATTCCGCTGAACAGAGGAAGAAGGCTGACCCGGGTCAGGAGGTACGGATGGCTGTAACCATCAAAGATGTTGCCGAGAAGGTCGGCGTCTCCGTCACTACCGTCTCCCGTGTGCTGAATAACCGGGGATACCTCAGTGAGAGTCTGAAGCAAAAGGTGAACGATGCCATGGAGGAGCTGAATTACCATCCGAGTGAGGTGGCACGCTCCTTGCTGCGCAAGAAGTCCAATATGATCGGCCTGATTCTGCCGGATATCTCCCATCCGTTCTTCGGAGAGGTAACCAAGCATATTGAGGCCTATGCCTATGAACAAGGCTATAAGCTTATGCTGTGCAATTCCCTCCATCATAAGAAAAAAGAGAAAGAATACATCGATCTGCTGCGGGCCAGCCGGGTTGACGGCATCATTATGGGCAGCCATACGATGAGCGTGAGCGATTATAAGACAATCAACCTGCCGCTGGTGTCGCTGGACCGGCAGATCTCGAAGACGATCCCGTTTATTGCCTCGGATAACTATCAGGGGGGAGTGCTGGCCACCCGGCTGCTGCTGCGCAAAAAATGCCGGAGCATCGCCTATCTCAGCGGGAATCTGCGCCTCAATCTGCTGGCCAAGCAAAGGCATGACGCCTTCCTGGAGCAGGTCAAGAGGCAAGATGTGGAATATACCGTCCTGCAAACCGATCTGAACGGATTTAAGTATAAGGATTACGAGAAGCTGGTCAGCAGTCTTTTTGAGGAACGCCCTGAGCTGGACGGCGTATTCGCGAGCAGCGATATGCTGGCGCTACAGGTGCTGAAGCAGTGCAGAAGGCTGGGCAGAGCCGTGCCCGGTCAAGTCAAGGTCGTAGGCTATGACGGAATTGCTGCCTTGGAGGCGGAGGATCTGACTACTATCGTCCAGCCGATCAAGAAGATGGGTGAGCTGGCTGTTCAATATCTGCTTCAGCAGATTGCCGGCGAGCCGGTTCCGCTGGAGACGATTCTTCCCGTCCGGTTATCGGAGAAGGGGACCACTTGAAGCACGCAGGATTCATTCACATTCGAACGATATGGAGGAAATATATATGGATTTCATTTACCGCGTAGCCCCGGAATTACGGGAAGGGATCGCTGGCCTGCCGCCGCTGCATTTGCCGGAGGATCTGGCCGCAGCCCGGAATAATATCCCGTTGCCTACAGAACAGTCAGACTGCGTCCGCATTACGGAACGGGTTCTGATTGCCGGTTCCGGGCCGGTTCGGATCAGAATTTATGAACCGGCTCAGCGAAGTGAACATAAGCTGCCTGCCCTGCTCTGGACCCATGGCGGCGGCTATATTCTGGGCCAGCCGAGCGGTGACGATGCGTTATGCGAGAGCTTCGTCCTCGCGGCCAACTGTGTGGTCGTGTCGCCCGATTACCGCCTTGCCCCGGAGCATCCGTACCCGGCAGCCATTGAGGACTCTTATGCAGCGCTTGTGTGGCTGGCCGATATCAACAATGGGCTGAGCATCGATTTGGCCCGGATTGCCGTGGGCGGAGCGAGTGCAGGGGGCGGTCTGGCAGCGGCTCTGGCCCTGATGGCGAGAGACAAGGGCGGTCCTGCCCTCTGCTTCCAGCTTCCGCTGTATCCGATGCTGGATGACCGCAACATTACACCTTCGAGTTATGAGGTCACGCACCCGGCGGTGTGGAACCGGGCGAACAACCTGGTGGCGTGGGAGATGTATCTGGGCGGCCCTGCCGGGGGCGCAGACACCTCCCAGTATGCGGCACCCGGCCGTGCGGATCAACTGGCGGGACTTCCGCCCGCGTATATCTGCGTCGGACAGCTCGACCCGTTCCGAGATGAGACGATTGATTACGTGGCCCGGCTGGCACAGGCCGGTGTAGAAGTGGAATTTCATCTCTACCCGGGGGGCTATCATGGCTTCGAGCATGTTGTCCCTGCAGCCGAAGTCAGCCGCAGAGCCAGAGAGGGATACATCCATGCCCTGGCAAGAGCCTTGAACTCTTAAATTGTAAAAAGAGGACGGGTTTTTGAAAGTATTGTGTACACAGAGACCATAGAATGGATATGACACAAGGATACTGGAGTACCAAGGGGGAGTGCGGGTGTTTAAACTCGGAGATACAATACCATTTGAAGATAAGGCGAACGATGTGTTAACAGTGGGCGAGCTGCTCGTGGATATGATCTCCAATGAGTACGGCGAGGACACGGTAGGTAATGGATATACCCGTTATTTTGGCGGATCGCCTTCAAATATTGCCATTAATGCGGGGAAGCTGGGCATCCGGTCGCATGTGGCTTCGGCGGTGGGCAGGGATAGCCTGGGCAACTATCTGATCAACCGGCTGCAGAGCGCCGGAATGGCGACAAGCGGCATCCAGCAGGTCGATGATTCTACCAGTATGGTGGTGATTACCAAGAGTCAGGCTACGCCGGTTCCAATCTTTTACCGTGCGGCGGATTACCAGCTGGAGTACAATGAGGCGCTGGAGCAAGCCTTGATTCATTCCAGAATTGTCCACTTCTCCTGCTGGCCGATCTCCAGGACCCCATCCCGTAGGGCGGTGGAGCGGGTGATCCAGACGGCGCGGAAGCATAAGGTGCTGATCGGCTTCGATCCCAACTATCATCCCTCGATCTGGCAGAAGGGGGAGGACGGGGTAGCCTATGTCAAAAGCATCATCCCGAAGGTGGATATCATCAAGCCTTCCGAGGATGACGCTGAGCGTCTGTTCGGTCCCGGCACGCCGGAGGAGCAGATCGCCAGATTCCTTGCGCTTGGCGCGAAGCTGGTCATTCTGACGCTGGGCAAGGACGGGGCACTCGTCTCCACCGGCAGCGAAACGATGTCGTTTGCGACCAAGGCGACGCAGATTGAAGATACGACGGGAGCAGGAGATGCCTTCTGGTCCGGATTCTATACAGCTATTATCAAAGGGTATACGCTCACAGAAGCGCTGGAGCTTGGATCTGCTGTCAGCGCGTACAAACTGAAATTCACCGGTGCGGTAGTCGATCTGCCTGCGCTTGCGGTCATTAAGCAACAATTCAACCTGTAGGAGGCTTCTTAAGATGACACTGAAGAATCAAGTACAGTTAATTACCTATCCCGATTCCCTGGGCGGAGACCTGAAGCAGCTCCATCAGGTGCTGCGCGGTCCCTTCGCAGGGCTGTTTGCCGGGGGGATTCACGTCCTTCCGCCCTTTCCTTCTTCGGGGGACCGCGGCTTTGCGCCACTGACTTATCTGGAGATCGAGCCGGAATTCGGCAGCTGGGAGGACATCCGCAGCATCGGGGAAGAATTCGATGTGCTGGTGGATCTGATGGTCAATCATATCTCCAGGCAATCGCCGTATTTCCAGGACTTCCTGGAGCATGGCCGGGCTTCGGAATATGCGGATCTGTTCATCACCCTGGACAAGATCTGGGAGAATGGCGAGCCTGTGCGTACGGATATCGAGAAGATGTTCCTGCGGCGGCCGCTGCCTTATTCTACGTTCACTACCTCCGGAGGAATGGAAGAGAAGGTCTGGACCACTTTTGGCAAAACCGATCCTTCCGAGCAGATTGATCTGGATGTCCATTCTCCGCTCACCCGCGACCTGCTGCGGCAGTTCTTCGAGAATTTCAAAGAGCAGAATGTCAAGATCGTCCGGCTGGATGCGGTCGGGTACGTGATCAAGAAGCTGGGCACCAGTTGTTTCTATGTGGAGCCGGAGATCTATGAATTCCTGGACTGGATCAAAGAGATGGCCGACTCGCTGGATATAGAACTGCTGCCGGAGGTGCACGCGCATCACAGTATCCAGACTAAGCTATCGGAATACGGCTGCTGGATCTATGATTTCATTCTGCCTTACCGCGTGCTTGAGGCGCTTACCGGCAGAGCCAATACGGCGCTGTACGACTATCTGCGGACCCGTTCGCCTAAGCAGTTCACGATGCTGGACTGTCATGACGGTGTTCCGGTGAAGCCCGACCTGGATGATCTGATCGATACCAAGGAAGCCCGGGAGCTGGTGGATCTCTGCGTGGAGCGCGGGGCGAACCTGAGCCTGATTCTGTCCGAGGAGCATAAAGCGCCGGATGGCTTCGATGTCCATCAGATCCGCTGCACGTATTACAGTGCACTGAATGAAGATGACGACGCGTACCTGGCAGCCAGAGCGATTCAATTCTTCGCACCGGGTATTCCGCAGGTCTATTATGTAGGCTTGCTGGCTGGCCGAAATGATCTGGAGCAGGTCGCCCTGACGGGGGAAGGCCGGGAGATTAACCGCCATAACTATACGCTGGAGGAGATTGCAGCGGAGAGTGAGCGGGAGGTCGTGCAGCGGCTGATGAAGCTGATCCGCTTCCGGAATGAATATAGCGCCTTCCATGGAACCTTCCGGGTGCTTGAGGCAGAGGCGGATGAAATCAGGCTGATGTGGGAGCAAGGAGCAGCATATTGCCGGCTGCATATTAACCTGCAGAATTATAAGACTGTTATCGAATATATAGATCAGCAGGGACAAGAAGCGGTATACTGGGTCTGATTCTAATTCGTTAAGGGGGAATGATGATGGCTACAATGCAAATCAGCCTGTTCTCGGCAAGTCTGAAGCGGGAGGTCACGATCCAGGCCATATTGCCGGTGGATCTGCCGGAGGGCTGGGGATTGCCGGCCTGGTCGGGCCAGCCCTTGAGATCACTCTATCTGCTGCACGGCTTCTCCGGCAGCCAGAACGACTGGCTGAACTTCTCCAGGATCAGGGAGCTGGCAGACAGGCATCAGGTGGCAGTATTCATGCCGGCCGGGGAGAACCGCTTCTATGTCAATGATGAGCTAAGAGAAGAATACTACGGTGAGTATATCGGCAGGGAGCTGGTAGACTTCACCCGCAAGCTGTTCCCGCTATCAGCAGCCAGAGAGGATACCTGGATCGGCGGCTTATCCATGGGCGGCTACGGGGCAATCCGCAACGGCCTGAAATACGCGGAGCGCTTCGGCCGGATCATCGCCTTATCCTCGGCCTTAATTCCGTATAGAGTTGCCAATATTTCCCCAGACTATAAAGACGGAATTGCCAGTTATTCCTACTATGCCAGCGTCTTCGGCGATCTGAGTAGGCTGCTTGGCAGCGACAAAGACCCTGAGCAGCTGGTGCGTGATGTGAAGGCGCAGGGACTTGCCCTGCCGGAGCTGTATATGGCATGCGGAACCGAAGATATGCTGCTGGATGTGAACCGCCGGTTCCATCAGTTCCTGGAAGGCGAGCAGGCCGCCCATTACTATGAAGAAGGCCCAGGCGACCATAACTGGGCATACTGGGATAAGCATATTGAAGCTGCGCTGGATTGGGCGGCTAACTAACTTTATTGATTAACTTTATAAAAACAGACAGGGAAAAGTGGCGGAGGGGAATTTTGGAACTGTAGGAGCGGTAGCGTCCGCCTTTGTATACGGATTTCCACCTCGATCAGAGGTAATAATTAAGAAATCTGTATACAACAGCGGCCGGAAGTCCAAAACTTCTCTGGAGTCACGGCTATCCCAATACTAATAATTTTCACGTAATCAATCGCAAATTGCATACTTATACGCCCCTGGGTCCGGCCTAAGAAGGTATCGGCTCAGGGGCGTGCTGAATTCCGGGGAAAGGAAGAGGCGGGGATGATCCGAACCAACAGTATCGTGTTCAAATTTGCGTTGCAGATGACAGTGATTCTTGCGATCCTGCTGTCCATCCTTGTTCTGAGTAACATCTACTCCCTGGAGGTGGTGCGGAGCAATGCACTGACCAGCTCGCGTAATACACTGGCCCTCTATCAGGCCAATATTCATAATAACTTCAACAATTTCTCCAAGGACCTCATTGAGGTGTTCGACCATAACGTGGATACTGCGGTGAATTCGGCGGGGATGGATGAGAACAGCCGGTATTTCAAGGTCCAGCAGCTCAAGAATAGCCTGCAGGCAAAAATAGCAGGCGATAATTCGAGCGACGGCATGTTCATCAGGCTCTCGGATGAGCTGGTGCTGGAGCAGTTCAACCGCCGGATTCAATCGGAGGATAAGCTGGCTCTGGTGGATTTTATCAATATGCATAAATTCAGTACGGCTCCGGCAGAACATAGCGGGGTATGGAAGGTCTTCCAGATCCGCGGCGAGTCCTACTTGTTCAAATACATTACTTATTCAGGAGTCAGCTTCGGAACGCTGGTGAAAGCGGACACGCTGCTGGCTATGGTTGACAGGGGAGGCAATGATAAGAACCGTTATGTGCTGAGTGACTCGGAGGGAATGATCCTGGCAGCGAATAATATCTCTCTTAATGAAGGGGATACGACGCTTGAGAGCTTAAGCAGGCAGTATCAGCGGGATTACCTGATTGTATCTGAACCGATCGGCGAGTTCGGGCAGATGACTCAAATGGTTGCCAAGGGCAGTCTGTTCTCAGGCCTGAAGCTGATTCAGTGGGGGATCGCCCTGCTGGCGGTTCTCTCGGTCATCGTGGTACCGCTGGTGCTGAGATTCCTGACGAGAGATGTGCTGAGGCCGATTCTGGAGCTGGTGAAGGCGGCGAAGGCGGTCGAGCAGGGGCAGCTGGAATACCAGATTCCGCAGAATACCCCGTATTCCCTGGAATTCCTGAAGCTGTTCCATGCGCTGGAGTCCATGGTCAGTGAGATCAAGGATCTGAAGATTCAGTCCTATGAAGAACAGATCGAAATCAGCCGCGCCGAGATCAAGTATCTGCAGATGCAGATCCGGCCCCATTTTTTCCTGAATGCGATCTCTACGATCACCAGCCTAACCTATCAGAATAAAAACGAGGAGATCCGCCGCCTGATCCACTGCCTCTCCGAGCATCTCCGGTATATGTTCAGAGGAGGGCTGATGGAAGTGACGATGGAGGAGGAGATCCGGCACACTGAGAACTATATCCGGATGCAGGAGATCCGTTATCCTGAGCAGATTTTTTTCATGATCGAGATGCAGGAGGAAGCGCGGCAGGTGCCGGTTCCCCAATTCATGATTCAGACCTTTGTGGAGAATACGTTCAAGCATGCTATGTTCGTTCAGGAGCTGCTGTCTATTTTCATCAGGGTGCGGATGGAGCTGCGGGACGATAGTCCATTTGTCAGCATTGTCATTGAAGATAACGGGGCGGGCTTCGCTTCTGAATGGCTGGATCAGCCGGAGCGCGAAGAGGCAGGGGAGGACGGAGGCAGAGTGGGCATTGCCAATATCCGCAAGACCCTCAGACTGCTCTACAAACGGGAAGATCTGCTTAAGCTGTCGAATATCGAGACTACAGGTGCGAGGGTTGAGCTATGGATTCCTGTGAAGCCACTCGAATGGGGCCAGCCCGGCTTAGAGGGAGGATAATATGCGTTGTATGCTGATTGACGATGATATTCCTACAATTGAAGCGTTGCGCGGTATTGTGAACTGGGAGGAATTCGGAATTACGGAAGTGCTAACCGCTCATAATATACAGGATGCGAAGCAACTCTTCGAGCACGGCGAGCCGGATCTGATGATTTGCGATATTGAAATGCCGCGCGGCTCGGGCATTGAGTTGATCAAGTGGGCCAGAGAGCGTCAATATGAAGGCGGATTCATCTTCCTGACCTGTCATGAGAGCTTCACCTTCGCCTCCCAGGCGATCTCATATGACGCAGACTCGTATCTGGTCAAGCCGCTGGACAAGCAGGAGCTGGAAGCGGCGCTGCGCAAGTCTATGGATACGCTGAAGAACAAAATTATGTTAGGCGAATACAGCAAGCTGGGCCATGCGTGGCTGAAGAACCAGGATCTGATAGAACGCAGCTTCTGGAGCGATGTGCTGACGGCGACAATCTCTCCCCGGTCACAGCTGATCCAGAGTGAGGTGCAGAAGCGGGAGCTGTCCATCCCGGTGCATGCAGAATACAGGCTGCTGCTGGTAAGTGTTCCCCGCTCCCAGATTGAACGGGAATGGGATGAGAGCATCTTTCATTATGCCCTCTCGAACCTGGTCTCTGAAATTCTCAGCAGCCGGGTGGGCAGCGGCCGGATGATTGCTTATCAGGTCGATAAAGTATTCTACAATGCGATCATTGTGGAGAGTCCGGCGGATATGCAGGAGCTGGAGGTGAGCGCCGGAGAGATCATCCGGCTGTCCAGACAGTATCTGAAATGTACGGCTACCTGTTACTTCAGTGAGCCTGCGGCGATCTCCCGCCTGGCGCAGCTTAAGACGGAGCTGGAGCAGGCGGACGAGGCGAACATTATTTTCCGGGGGAAGCTGCATTTACCGAATAAGCCCTTCCAGGTAGATCTGACCGAGCGCTTCACCCTGGATACGGAGCTGTTCACCCTGCTGTTCGTCCAGAAGGAGAAGGCGCAGATTGTGAACCGGCTTAAGAAAGAACTGGAGCTGCTGACGAGTCTGAACAAGCTGGATGCGGCAACACTCCATTCGATCCGCGAGGACCTGCTTCAGGTGGTCTATTCGCTGCTCGCGCGGCACCACATTCAAGCCCACCGCCTCTTCGAGGGCGAGCTCAGCCAGCAATTGGCCCAGGATGCCGAGAGCAGCGTGTTCGACTTCATGAAATGGGCGCAGGCGCTGACGGATAAGACGCTGGATTCCATTAAGGAGGTGCTGCAGTCCGAAGGGGTGGTCGAGCGGGCCAAACGGTTCATTCAGGAGCACTATACCCAGGACCTCAGCCGGGAGGATGTTGCCGCAAGCGTATATCTGACCGCGGATTATCTGGCCAAGGTGTTCAAGCACGGGACCGGCCAGAGCGTGAAGGAGTACCTGAACGACTGCCGGATCAGAGCGGCGAAGCAGAGGCTGGTGGAGAGCACGGCGAGCATCGGGGAGATTGCCATGGATACCGGCTTCGATACCCTCTCCTATTTCTCCACTGTGTTCAAAAAATGGACAGGCGAAACCCCGGCAGCCTACCGCTTGAGGCACAAATCCGCCTTATAGTGACAATGATGACCATTAGGAAGCTCCGCATCTCCTACCGGAGGCGGGGCTTCTTGCTGCGTAGGCAGGAATCGTATTTATGGTGCGCGGCATCCGGCTGGTTGACTGGCTGAGGGTGCTGGAAACTGAGTTAAGGGATCTAGGAGGCTTAAGGTTACTCCTGCGTAGAATTTAGTTGGATTTTATACATCTGTTGCTGAAGGGGTGAACGCTGGCGGAGGAATAGCTGGATAAACAACACTTAATTAGACACAATTCCGGCAAAGTAGAGAAAATGCTAATATTAGATGCCGTTTTTCCATTTGTTGGGGTGGCGTTGGGGAAAATAGAGAAATTAAAATACGTTTTTCCACCTGTTTGTTTGCCAAGGCCCAGCGTTCTGCCGTCGTCCCCCAGGGGGCTAATTAGCTATGCAGAGCCGAGAATCCTCGCCACCCGTCCAGTGCGGTTTTTTATAAAAACAGCCCGTATTATTGAAAGCCCGCCCCCTCCAGGACCGGTACAATGAGAATGTAAATATAGAACAGGAGGCATGATCATGAAGAATAAAAAGGGGTTAGGTTCACTGCTGTTGTCCATGGTAATCTGCGGTTCGCTGCTCTCCGCCTGCGGCGGCAATTCCAATACATCGTCCAAGAATTCCGGGGATACGGAAGCGAAGGCCAAGGTGGCTGAGATTGTATTCGCACTGCCCTCCTTCAACCGGATTCCCGATGATCTGAGCAAGGTGACGAATGCGATCAACGCCATCACAACGGAGAAAATCGGGGTGAAGGTGGACTTCCGACTCTTCGGCCCGGCAGATTATGCCCAGAAGGTCAATCTTGCGCTCCAGAGCGGGGAGAAGATGGATATCTTCACCACCCTCGGACAATTCTCCAACTATGTATCCAAGAGCCAGGTGGCTCCGCTCGAAGAGCTGCTTACCGAACACGGCAAAGAGCTGACAGCCATTCTGGACAAGGATTTCGGGCCGGATATTCTCAAAACCACCACGATGGACGGGCATATCTACGGCATTCCTGTGAATAAAGGGATGGCGCTGCCGACCAATATCATCTACAACGCGGATATGCTCGCAGAGGCGGGCGTAGCAGCAGACTCCATCCAATCGGTAGAGGATCTGCCTGCGGTGTTCGGCGCAGTGAAGCAGAAGCTGCCGGATGTAGTTCCGTTTGGCCCGATTAATGTGAATCCGACAGATACCGGACTTGTGAACTGGATGAAGGGTGCGAGCAAGGTGGATTACCTGACCGATACCACCGGAGTCGGTGTCGTGATCGGTGACAACGGCAAGGTCGTTAACTTCTATGAATCGGATGTCTTCAAGAACGGAATTCAGATGATGAGAGACTGGTTCGAGGCCGGGTATCTGCAGAAGGATACTGCAACCACTACGATTACAGCGATGGAGATGGTATCCTCGGGGCGTGGCTTCTCCTTCCTAGGCGGCTACAGCGGCATGGAGGTTGGCAAGCAGCTGAGTGCACAGGTCGGCAAAAACATTGAGACCAAGCGCATCGCCCCGTTCTATTTCGATACAAGTGCCGTGAACTCGGTGACCTGGATGGTCTCTAGTACTTCGAAGGAGACGGAAGCCGCTGTGAAGTTCCTGAACCTGCTCTACACCGACAAAGAGCTGATCAACACCATTCTGTTCGGAATTGAAGGGGAGGATTACATCAAGGTAGATGAGCATCATGTGAAATTCCCTGAGGGCATGGACGCAAATACGGTACCTTATACCTCCATGCTCAGCTCCGGGATCGTCGGCTCCGAATCGCTTCAGTATCAGATGGAGGGAATCAACTGGTCGGATGTGGAACTGAAGCTGAAGGAGAATAAGGATACCGAAAGATCGCCGTATTTCGGCTTTATCTTCGACCAGGGTCAAGTGAAGACGCAGATGAGTGCTGTGAACAACGTAGTGAATCAATTCCTGCCGGCACTGGTCAGCGGATCGGTAGATCCTGAGAGCATTATTGCGAAATTCAACAGTGCGCTGAAGGATGCGGGTGCACAGGACATTATAGACAGCAAGCAGCAACAACTGGATCAATGGCTTGCCGCGCAAAAACAATAATTTGAATAAGCCTGCTGAGGGTAGAGCCGCTAATGGAGGCTCTGCCCCCCGGCAATGGAGGTGAATCCGGCATGACTGCCAAACCTAAATCCAAGCCACTCAAAAAAACACTTCCTTTATTAATTCTCGCGGGTCCGGGACTGCTGTATTTTCTCATTAACAGCTACTTCCCCATGTTCGGGGTGTTCATCGCGTTCAAGGATGTCAATTATGCCAAAGGCATCTTCGGCAGCGACTGGATCGGCTTCAAGAACTTCACCTTTCTGTTCCAGACCAGTGATGCCTGGATTATGACCCGCAACACCCTGCTGTACAATCTGACGTTTATCGCGCTGGGAACCGTAGTTTCGATCATCATTGCCATTCTGATGTCGGAGCTGCTGAACAAGCTGTACTCGAAGCTGTTCATGACCGGACTGATTCTGCCGAACCTGATCTCGATGATCGTGCTTTCGCTGCTCGTCTTCGCCTTTCTGAACGCCGACAGCGGGTTCGTCAATCATTCGATTTTGCGGCCGCTGGGGATACCGGAGATCAACTGGTATTCGGAGGCGAAATATTGGCCGTACCTGCTGGTCCTCATTCAGATCTGGAAGACGGCAGGCTACGGCTCAATTGTCTATTTTGCCTCGATTGCCGGCATTGACAAGAGCATCTATGAGTCGGCCAAAATCGACGGTGCCGGGAAGCTCAAGCAGATCCGCATGATTACTCTGCCGCTGCTGAAGCCGACCATTATTGTGCTGGTGCTGATGTCGATGGGCCGGATTTTCAACTCTGACTTCGGCCTGTTCTATCAGGTTCCAATGAACTCTGGTGCACTATACAGCACTACCCAGACGATTGATACGTATGTCTACCGCGCCTTGATGCAGCTCAATGATATTGGAATGTCGGCAGCCGCCGGTCTGTATCAGTCGCTGGTCGGCTTTGCCCTTGTGCTTACGGTCAATGCCATCGTCAAGAAGGTCAATCCAGAAAACGCTTTGTTCTAGGAGGAAATTCGGATGATCCAAACAAGAGGAGAACGAACGTTTACGGTGTTTTCTGCGGTCGTGATGATCCTGCTGACGGTTTTTGCTTTTTTGCCCTTCCTGCTGATTGTGATCGCTTCGTTCACCAATGAGACGACCCTGATCCGCAACGGGTACAGCTTTTTCCCGGAGCATCTAAGTCTAGACGCGTACCGGTATATTAAGTCCTCGGCGTACATTTTCATTAGAGCCTATGGCGTGTCCTTTCTGGTGACGATCCTGGGAACCGCGATTGGACTGCTGATAACAAGCATGCTTGCTTATCCGATGTCCCGGTCTGATTTCAAGTATCATAATACGCTGGCGTTTGTCGTCTTCTTCACCATGCTGTTCAGCGGGGGGATTGTGCCTTCATACATCATGTGGACCCAGTACTTCCATATCAAAAACACGCTGTGGGCGCTAATCCTGCCCAACCTGCTGGCGAACGGGTTCAACGTCCTGCTGGTCCGTAACTACTTCAAGAATAATGTGCCGCTGGAGATTATAGAAGCCGCTCAGATCGACGGTGCCTCGGAGCTGCGGACCTTCTTCCGCATCATGCTTCCGCTGTCCATGCCGGTCATGGCAACGGTCGGGATGTTTATGGGCCTGGCCTATTGGAATGACTGGATCAATGCGTTATATTTTGTATCTAAGCCGCAATTGTACGGTATTCAGAATCTGCTGATGCAGCTTATGAGCAACATCCAGTTCCTTAATTCCGGCCAAGCCGGGAATGTACTCGGAGCCGACACGGTATCGCTGCCAAGTACAGCGGTGCGGATGGCGATGGCGGTGCTGGGCATTGTGCCGGTGCTGTTCGTCCTGCCGTTCATGCAGAAGTACCTGACCCGCGGCGTGGTTATCGGAGCTGTCAAAGGCTAAATATGATAGGAGATGAGCGTATGAAAGTGCAAGAGGTGATTGACCGGATTCTGCTCGATTGCTGCGGGGGACGGAGGCTGGAGCAGACCTGTGATGTGCTGGCGAGCGGCAGTGAAGAGATGGAGGTCACAGGGATTGTCACAACGTTTATGGCGACGGTGGAGGTCATCAAGGAAGCCGTTGCGGCTGGGGCCAACCTGATCATTACCCATGAGCCGACTTATTTTACCGGAAGAGATTCGCTGGATTGGCTGCAGCAGGACCCGGTATATCTGGCGAAAAAAAAGCTGATCGAGGAGCACGGCATTACGATCTGGCGCTTCCATGACCATATGCATCTGGCGGATACGGACCGGATCTATGACGGACTGCTGAAGGAGCTGGATTGGGCAGATAAAAAGCTGGACGACAAGGACGCCTGGGGATATCTGATCGAGGAGACTACCGTGGGTGAGCTGGCCGGCTTCCTGAAGCAGCGTCTGGGGATGAAGGTGATTCAGATCGTCGGCAACCCGGAAGCGCCCTGCTCCCGTATCGGCATCCTTGTCGGCGGCGGCAGTCTGGGCCTCGGCCGGGAGCAGATGCCGATGGAGCTGATGCAGGAGAAGGGTCTGGATGTGATGGTCTGCGGCGACATTACCGAGTGGACCTTATGTGCTTACATCAATGACGCCGCCATGCTGGGCATGAACAAGGCGATGATCGTGATCGGTCACGAGCGCTCCGAGGAATGGGGCATGAAGTATATGGCTGAGTGGCTGTCGCCGCTGGTGGACGGGGTTCCGGTTACATTCGTGGATGCGAGGGAGCCGTTTGTGTATTTGTGAGGTGAGGATGGAGCGAGTTACAATCGTTCCGTGAAATGATTCTGACCTCGGGTGGCCCCCGGACCCCTCCGGCCTGCTTCTAACGGACTGGAGAGCCCTTATTTTGAGGAAAAACCTACTTTTACACCGCTTATCGGACTGAGATGCGCTTATTCGTCCACTAAGTGAT
Organism: Paenibacillus sp. FSL M7-0896; assembly: GCF_037975415.1. Classification (NCBI taxonomy): domain Bacteria; kingdom Bacillati; phylum Bacillota; class Bacilli; order Caryophanales; family Paenibacillaceae; genus Paenibacillus; species Paenibacillus sp. FSL M7-0896. The sequence goes on along the minus strand of NZ_CP150250.1, from coordinate 5,078,079 downwards.
GTTAATCGGTGGTATTACCACCAATAAGGGCCATGGAGTCCGTAACCTGCGTAAAAAGCGGCTTTTGGGCAGAATAAGCGCCTCTCAGTCCGCTGGGCAGATCCCGCAGAGTCAAATGCAAATGATGCTCGGCCTAGCCCAGACCAGTTATGCCGCAAGCCTGGCATAAATCAAAGGCAGCCATCTCCGCTACCGGGAGTATGGCTGCCTTTTATACTACTGCAAGACGTAATTGCCCGTAGCTCTGTACTTCCCTGCCTTGGCATCCCAGGTGAAGATCCCCTCGGCCAGGTCCCAGCCGCCGCCCTCGTCTTTGAAGTCCTTCCAGTATTGATGCAGGCGTCCCTTCTTATCGATCTCGGCTCCTTGATCCCCCATGAACTGAAGCTTCTTGGTCAGAGTGCCATAGTTCAGGCGGTAGACCGAGACCTGGGTGTTCGAGGGCAGATAATCCACGGTAACTGCCAGATGCTTCTCCGTAGGGGAGACAGCGAAGATTTGCATATCCGCTTCATCCTCTTCGAACTCCATAATCTGCTTATCAATTAGTACTGCTACACCCTTGGAGTTCACTAGATACAAATTGCCCGACTCCGTGAGCAGGAAGCTCTCCGGCTTCTGATCGTTATTCAGGTCTGCGGTCTTCAGCAACCGTACCGTTTCTCCCGGGAACTTCTGCTTGAGCAGTGCCTTGGCATCCGGCGCTTTAGCATAAGCCGAAGGGGCGGAAGCTATCAGCAGCAGGGAGGTAAGCAATACCGTAAGCCTGCCCATATCTATTTTCATCCGAGTTCTCCTCTCTTCCGGTTCTCCAGTAAATGATCTACCGCCGCCTGCTCGATGGGCAGCCCCCTGGTGTAACGCTCCATATAGAGGGCAAAGCCGTCCACATCAGTAGGGTCAGGCGTTACCTCCTGTCCTTCCATGTCACAGAACACCTTAGAGGTCAAGTAATCCGCCAGGCTCTCGTTCGGCTCCTTATGCATCATATAAGAGGCCAATATGGCTATGCCCCATGCGCCGCCTTCTCCGGCCGTAGACAGAACAGAGACCGGAACATTCAGTGCAGCCGCACAGATCCGCTGGCCGACCTGCGGGGTGCGGAACAATCCGCCGTGCGCTGAAATACGGTCAATCGTTACCCGTTCCTGCCCGGTCAGAATCTCCATTCCGAGTCTTAACGCAGCGAAAGCGCTATACAGATGAACTCTCATGAAGTTAGCCAGCGTGAAGCGGCTCTGCGGCGAACGGACGAACAGCGGACGCCCTTGGGCAAAGCCGGTGATATTCTCGCCTGAATAGTAGCCGTAGCTCAACAAGCCGCCGCCATCCGCATCCGCTTCCAGCGCCTGGCTCAGCAGGACGCTGAATAACTGGTTCATGTCGGGCTTCAGCCCCATGGCTTCATGAAATTCACGGAACAAGCCGATCCAGGCATTCAGATCGCTGGAGCAGTTGTTGGCAAGAACCATCGCGACAGGGCTGCCTTCCGGCGTAGCCACGATGTCGATCTCGGGGTAGACGGCGGAAACATTCTTTTCCAGTACAAACATGGCAAAAATGGAGGTGCCCACAGATAGATTACCGGTGCGTCTCCTGACACTGTTCGTCGCCACCATGCCGGTCCCGGCATCGCCTTCGGGCGGACATAGCGGAATGCCTGCCTGTAAGCTGCCTGACGGGTCCAACAGCCGGGCGCCCGCCTCATGGAGATTCCCGGCGTGTTCCCCGGCCGTGTACACCTTGGGCAGAATCTCTTGCAGCGTCCACGGGTAGCCTCTACCTTCCAGCAAGCGGTCAAACTGCTGAATCATATCCTCGTTGTACTGCTTCGCCGTTTCATCCACAGGGAACATCCCGGAGGCGTCACCGATGCCCAGCGCCTTATTCCCGGTCAGCAGCCAGTGAACATAGCCCGACAGGGTGGTTATATACCGGATGCCGGCCACATGCGGCTCATTGTTCAGAATTGCCTGATACAGGTGGGCGATGCTCCAACGTTCAGGGATTTTGAATTGAAAAGCGCTAGTCAGCTCCGCTGCGGCTTCAGCCGTTGTGGCATTGCGCCAGGTACGGAAAGGAACCAGCAGTTCGCCGTACTGGTCCAGCACAATATACCCCTGCATCATGGCCGAGCAGCCGATGGAGCCGATTTTTTGCAGCGTTACGTTATAACGCTCCTGAACCTCCAGCTTCAACTGCTCATAGGCTGCCTGCACGCCCTGAAGCATTTCCTTCAGATCGTAAGTCCAGTATCCTCCGATCAATTGATTCTCCCATTCATAGGTACCGGATGCTATAACCTGGTAATGCCGGTCGATCAGCACCGCCTTGATCCGGGTGGACCCCAGTTCAATGCCCAGCGAAGTGTCTCCCCGCTCAATCGTTTCTTTCCTAGAAGAATTCCCCATGATAACGCTACCTCTCTCTCCCATATGTAGTTGAACCGAATATAGCATAGGAGGTTGAATTTATACAACTCTTCCAATCCCACCCAGCGAACGTTGTCCCAAGATAGGCTGATTTGGCCCTAATATACTGTTGCAAATCTGCGAATTCCGCCTGCTGAGAAATAAAATAAAATTTTTTTCTGCCAGATTCCCGGGTCTGCACTATGTTCTTCACGGGTTTGCACTATTTGCAGCTTGGTGAAGTGTGCCTGCGGGTTGTCTGGATAACGCCCAAGCCGGGCGCAAGCAAATAGTGTGGATATTTTGCAACGCGTGACCGGCTTCCGATTCAGGGGAAATTCGGTGTAGAGCAGGGGGCGATGCGGGCAAGCTTGTGAATTTTTGACGAACATTACGGCAGGTATTTCAGACGGTCCAGCGGAGCCAGTCGCAAATTTACAACACAAAAAAACCTTGATTTTAAGCCATTTCCGCCCTATTGACCGGTGCTTTTTTCTGTATTACGATGACCTTGAGAAAACTTTCACAAGGAAAACGAGACGCATAGAGCAGCAATTAGGAGACACACAGAAGGGCCATTATTTTTTTTAACAAGTGTAGTGAAATAATTCACATAAAGAGGAGCAGATGAAATGAGCAAAGTAATTTCAGCCGCCAAAGCAGCGGAACTCATCAAGGACGGAGACACGGTAGCGGCAAGCGGATTTGGATTATCCTGCTGGGCAGAAGAGATGGGGATCGCCATTGAAGAGCGCTTCGTACAGACCGGACACCCGAAGAATCTGACCGTGATGCACGCCAGTGCCGTCGGCAACCGCCGCGACAAGGGCATGAGCCACCTAGGCCATGAAGGCCTCATCAAACGCTGGATTGGCGGTATCGCGATCGCTTCCCCGGGATTGGCCAAGCTGATTGAAGAGGATAAATGCGAAGCCTACAACCTGCCTCAGGGTGTGATTACCCAGCTCTACCGCGAGATTGCCGCCAAGCGCCCGGGTGTGATTACCAAGGTGGGTATGGAGACCTTCGTCGATCCCCGCGTGGAGGGCGGCAAGATGTCCCCGTCTACCAAGGAGGACATTGTGAAGGTGATTGAACTTGAAGGTGAAGAGTGGCTGTTCTACAAGACCTTCCCGATTCAGATTGCCCTGATCCGTGGCACCGTGGCAGACGAGAACGGTAACCTCACCCTGGAAAAAGAAGGCCTGCACATGGAGGTTCTGCCAATCGCCCAGGCGGTCCGCAACTCCGGCGGCATCGTAATCGCCCAGGTAGAGACCGTGGCCAAGAACGGCACCTTGAATCCGAAGGATGTGAAGGTTCCGGGCATTCTGGTAGATTACCTCGTCGTGTCCACCCCGGAGAATCATTACCAGACCGAGAATACGCAGTATAATCCGGCGTTCTCGGGTCATGTCAAAGTGCCGGTCGAGTCGATTGAAATCCTGCCGCTGGATGAGCGCAAAATCATCTCCCGCCGCACAGCCGTAGAGCTTCAGCCGAATACCATTCTAAATCTTGGAGTCGGCATCCCGGTGAATGTAGCGAACATTGCCGCTGAAGAGGGCGTGGACGACCAGCTGATTCTGACGACAGAGGCAGGCTCGATCGGCGGGGTTCCTGCAGGACTGAAGGACTTCGGCCATGCGTACAACTCCGAGGCGATTGTAGATCATGATGCACAGTTTGACTTCTATGACGGCGGCGGTATTGACCTGTCCGTACTTGGCCTGGCCCAGACAGATGAGTCGGGGAATGTGAATGTCAGCAAATTCGGCACACGGGTAGCGGGCTGCGGCGGATTCATCAATATCTCTCAGGCGGCGAAGAAGCTGGTGTTCGCGGGTACTTTTACAGCGGGCGGGCTGCAGATTAAGGTAGAGAACGGCAAGCTGCACATCATTCAAGAGGGCAAAGCCAAGAAATTCATCTCAAAGGTACAGCAGATCACCTTCAGCGGATCCTATGCCGCCAAGGTAAAGCAGCCGGTTGTGTATGTTACGGAACGCGCCGTCTTTGAACTGCTGAACGGTAAAATGACCTTAACCGAAATCGCACCAGGCATCGACCTGCAGACAGAGATTCTGGATCAGATGGACTTCAAGCCGGTCATTTCACCGGACCTGAAGGAGATGGATGCGGCCATGTTCCAGGAGAACTGGGGCATGCTGAAGTCGATTATCGCCGATAAGAACCGGGTGCTGCAGGAAGTGTAGTTAATGTAAGTACCGTAAGCTGAACTTATAAACCAACTAAAAGAGGGATGATACCATGAACGTACAGTTGAACCGCTGGAGGATCTTGATTGCATCAACGATCATTAATATCTGTGTAGGCGCCATTTATGCTTTCAGTATTTTTGCACTGCCATTAACGAAGGTTTTCAGCGTGAGCATGCCGGATATTATGATTGCTTTTACCATTAATGCAGCGATTTCCCCGATTCCGATGATTCTAGGCGGTAAGCTGGTGGATAAAGGGGGAGCCAAGAAGGCAGTCTTTATCGGCGGTGCGATGTTCGGGATTGGGTTCATTCTCTCGGGCCTGGCTACTGCACCTTGGATGCTGTATATCACTTATGGCGTCATTACCGGGATTGGCCAGGGAATCGTGTATTCCTCGACCATTGGCAACAGCGTGAAGCTCTTTCCGGATAAAAGAGGTCTGGCAGCGGGCATTGTTACAGCCGGATATGGCGGCGGCACCATCGCTATCGCTCCTATCGCTAATGCGCTGATCACCAGCAATGGTGTACAGTCTGCCTTAATTACACTCGGTGTTGCTTTCCTGGTGATTATTCTCGGGCTTGGCTTGCTCGTCAAACCTGCCCCGGCCGGTTATGCTCCTGAAGGCTGGACCCCTCCGGTAACCGGAGCAGCTAAGGCTGCAGTGAATGTACCATGGAACGAAATGATCAAGAAGCCGTTATTCTATGTGATTGCCTGCCTGTTCCTGATCGGTGCCCTGTCTGGTATGATGGTAACCGCGAATGCATCGGTAATCGGTCAAAAAATGTTCGGCTTAACCGCAGCCGCCGCAGCGCTCTATGTCAGCTTGTACTCACTGAGCAATTGTCTGGGCCGTGTATTCTGGGGCGCAGTGTCCGATAGAATCGGCCGCGTGAAATGCCTGCTCATGATTTATCTCGTCATTTCGGCGATGATGCTTACGATTGCTCTATCATCTTCTGTAGCCGGATTTGCTGTCGCCATTGCCGGAATCGGCCTGTGCTTCGGCGGAACGATGGGCATCTTCCCGTCCATTGTCGGTGAGAAATTCGGCATGAAATATTACGGCGTGAACTACGGGGTCACCTTCATCGGCTACTCGGGAGCCGCCTTCTTCGGACCGAGAATTGCCGGTAGTGTAGCAGCAGCCAATGACGGCAACTTCACGAATGCTTTTTACATCGCGCTGGTCATCTCCCTGGTCGGCTTCGCCTTAACCTTCGTCTACAAAGCGATGGAGAACAAGCAGAAGCCCGGGCCGGAAGTGGCTAAGGCGGCTTAAGAAAGTCCGGAAGTTCAAATAAACAACATTAATTAATATATGGAGGTAATTATAATGTCGATTACACAACTGTTAGGAATTAAATATCCGATTTTCCAGGGTGGTATGGCTCAGATTGCTGTGTCTCCACTGGTAGGCGCTGTGTCCAATGCGGGCGGGCTGGGCATTATCGGCTCCGGCGGCTTCACCGCCGACCGGCTCCGTGACGAGATCCGCAAGGCCAAAGCAAGCACTGACAAGCCGTTTGCCGTCAACCTGATGCTGATGATGAACAATATCCCTGAGCTGATCCAGGTTATTATTGAAGAAGGCGTGAAGATTGTAACTACAGGTGCAGGCACGCCCGCTCCTTATATGCCAATTCTGAAGGAGAACGGCATTATCGTCATTCCGGTCGTCCCTTCGGTCAAAATCGCCAAGAAAATGGAAGCGCTCGGTGTGGATGCGATTGTAGCCGAGGGAACCGAAGCGGGCGGACATGTGGGTGAGACTACAACCATGGCTCTGCTGCCACAAGTCGCCAGTGCGGTATCGATTCCGGTAATCGGGGCCGGCGGGATTGCCGATGGACGCGGAATTGCCGCTGCTTTTGCCCTCGGAGCACAGGGTGTTCAGGTGGGAACCCGGTTCCTCGCGACTGTGGAGTGCCCAACACACGAGAACTTCAAGCTGGCGGTCATCAACGCCGATGATACCAGCACAACCGTCACTGGCCGCAGCCTTGGCGGTCCGGTAAGAAGCATTAAGAACAGCATGATTGCCGAATTCCTCAGAATGGAGAATGAGAAGGCATCGCGTGAGGAGCTGGAGAGCTTAAGCCTGGGCTCCCTGCGCAGAGCCGTATTTGAAGGAGATACCGATACCGGCTCCGTCATGGCCGGACAGATCTGCGGGATGGTCAACAAGATTACCACCGTGGAAGAGATGATTACCACCATGTTCGCTGAGGCGCAGGAAGTCATGGACAAGATGGGCAAAGTAACCTTTGAAACCGTAGTTCATGCTTAATTAAAGTTTGATCTACATTAGCCAAGTGGTATCATTTAAATAATGATGCTGTTTGGCTTTTTGTCTAGCCGGAATGTAAGCGTTCATATTATGGTATAGGACTGATGAATGTGACCAAAAAAAACAAAAATACAGGGAAACCCGCACTCGACGAATTCGTGGAAGAATATCCGTCAACGTTATTTGTTACCGATCAGAACGGGAATATCTTAATCTCCAATGAATTTACCGCTCTAACCATCGGCATCCATCTGGAGGAGCTGCTCAAGGCGAACGTCCAGGATCTGGTGAAGGCGGGCTATTACAGTCATTCCATCACGATGGAGGCTATTGCGACGAAGCAAAAGGTAACCAATACCGTCAATACCTCCAGAGGCTTCCATGTGTTCTCGTCGGCGATTCCCATTCTGGATAAGGACGGGGAGGTACAGCTGGTAGTTACCACCTCCAATGAATTCAGCCAGGAGCATAACTATTATGAAGCGAATGTGCCAGTGGCCCAGCAGATCCATAAGCAGTTAGGCGGTGCTGCCACAGAGAAGAAGAAGGGAATCGTGGCCGAGAGTCTGGCGATGAAGCAGATTATCAAGGTCTGCAACCAGATTGCTTCTTACGACAGCAAGGTGCTGATCTACGGCGAATCCGGGACGGGCAAAGAGGTGATCGCCAAGTATATCCATCTGAAGAGCGAGAAGTGGAAGGGGCCGTTCATTCCGATTAACTGCGCTGCGATTGCTCCGGCTCTATTCGAATACGAATTGTTCGGGTACGAGAAGGGCGTCCTTGAAGGTCAGACCGAGGTCAAGGCGGGCATGATTGAGATCGCGAACGGCGGGGTGCTTTTCCTCGATGAGATTGCCGATTTGCCGCTGGAGATGCAGGCCAAGCTGCTGCGGGTGCTGGAGAACAATGAAGTGCGGCGGGTGGGCGGCCTGACGAATATCCCGGTCAATTGCCGGGTGATCTCTGCGACGAATCGTGATTTGTGGAGTCTGGTCAAAAAGGGGCTGTTCCGCGAAGATCTGTATTACCGGATTAATGTGATTCCGATTCATATTCCGCCGCTGCGCAACCGGAAGCTGGACCTGGTAGGGTTAATCTCCAGCTTCATCACCAGCTTCAATGAGATGTACGGCAAGAAATATGTGCTGAGTGCTGAAGAATTCGATAAGATGCTGAACCAGCCCTGGCATGGGAATGTTAGAGAATTAAGGAATTACATCGAGCGGCTGGTGGTGACCGAGCATGTGGGCCAGAGCATACAGGAAGAGGAGCAGATTGGCGACTGGTTCTCTCTCGACCACTTCATTGAGAAGAATAAGCATCGGCTCGCAAGTCTGAAGGATTTCACTGCTGTGGCGGAGGGCCATTATATCAAAAAAGTGCTGCAGGATTGTGCCGGGAACGGGACGGAGGCGGCCAAGCGCTTGAACGTTGACCGGTCGGTAATCTACAGAAAGCTGAAGAAGATGGAAGAGGTGCTGCGATTTAAATGAACCTATTTCCAGGATAAGACGTATTATCACTGTGCGTGTTATTCTATGGAAATGGAGTGAATTGAATGAAACTATCATTGTTGCGCCGCCGCTCTGCCTTTTGGACGAGGACCGTGCTTTCGGCTGCACTGGTTCTGACACTTACGGCTCCGGCTGTTCAGGCCGCCGCCGTTCCCCCTGCTTCTACCGCTCCGGCAGCTGCCACTGCAGCGGCCAAGCCGCTGACAACAGAGAATGCTGCGGCCTTCCTCAAGCAATTCTTCAGTTCGGATGCGGTGAAAGCGCAGCTATCCGGTGCGGTTGTTGTGGTAGTGAAGGATGGTAAGACGGTTATCGAAGAAGGCTTCGGATTCGCGGATAAGGATGCCAAAAGTAAGGTAGACCCTGACAAAACAGTCTTCCGTCTGGCCTCGGTATCCAAAACCTTCACTGCGACTGCCGCCATGCAGCTCGTTGAGCAAGGCAAGCTGGATTTGAAAGCGGATTTCCAGACTTATACCGGTCCGATGGCCTTCGACAACCCCTTCGGGGTTCCGGTAACTGTGGGGGATCTGCTGACCCACACCACCGGCTTCCGCATTCAAGACCCGCTGCCGGAAGATATCAACCAGGATTTCACCACCAAGGTGTCGATTGAGGATTACGTGGTGAAGCATATGCCGCCTGTGGTGCGTAAGCCGGGCACCTCTTACATGTATGATAACTTCGCTTCGTTGCTGCTCGGTTTGGTGGTGGAAAAAGCCAGCGGGATGCCTTATGAGCAGTATATGGAGAAGCATGTCTTCGCCCCGCTGAAGATGGATTCAAGCGGCTTCCTGCTGGAAGGCAAGCTGAAGGACAATCTTGCTACAGCCTATGACGCCACGGGCAAAGAGGTTGATCTCTACAACGTGACGCCAACCGTGATGCCGCATGGCGGCATGTTGTCCACCGGCGATGATGTCGGGAGGTTCATGACGGCTTTTCTGAACGGGGGAGCAGCGGGTACGAACCGCATCCTTAAGGCAGATACCGTACAATCGATGGAGGAATACCGTTCTGCTATCCATCCCTTGCTGCCGAATACTACCTATGGTTTCGAGGCGCCTATACAGCTTCCCGGAGCCGGCAGCAGCCCCAAGATTATCACCAAGGCCGGTGATTTGATTGGATTCAGCTCTTATATGTTTCTTATTCCCGAGCAGAATACCGGGGTGTTCATTGGCTATAATCAGCAAAGTACACTGCGTGAGCTGTTCTACCCGGCCTTTATCCAGACGTTCTTCCCGCAATATGCCGCACCGGTGAAGCTGGATGCTTACAAGCCGATGAGCGCTGATGCGCTGAAGGCATTCACTGGCTACTATGCGGATCTCCGTATGAAGAGTCTGGTGTCTACAGTCTCCGTGCAGAATGGTGCGCTAATGATGAATGATGCTTTTCTGGGTCCTCGTAAGTTGATTCAGGTAGACGATAATCTGTTCAAGGATGAGCTGACCGGCAAATTTACGGGCTTCACCATGAAGGATGACGGAGGAAGCGCTTATCTGAAGGAGCCTTACCTCAATCCGTTCAGCTACGGGCAAAAGGGGCCGGATGGCCTCGGTTATGCCGATGTTCCCGCGAGCCATCCTTATGCAACTCCGGTTCAGATGCTCCAGTCCCTGGGGTATCTGGCGAATGATGCCACGCTGAGCTTCCAGCCTGAGGCAGGCGTTACGCGCGCCCAGTATGTGCGACTGATGATGGAGAGCAGCGGGCTCAAAGGAAGCACTACTGAGAAGCTGGCCTTCCCGGATCTGCAGGGCCATCCCGATGCCGCTTACATCCAGCAGGCTGTTGAGCTGGGAATGATTGAAGGAACGGCTAGCGGAGAGTTCCAGCCGGACCGGGTCATCTCCCGCCAGGAAGCGGCAGTCATGATCTGGAGAATGTACAATAAGCAATATCCGGATAAAGCGTTCCAGAACGTGAAGCTATCCGGCAATACAGACAAATGGGCCGTTCCGGCCGTGAAGATGGCGGTCGCTCTGGGCCTGTATGGACCAGACTTCAAGCCGGATGCCAAGGGCGCTATGGATTACAAGTCCAGAGCCGCGCTGAGCAAGAAGGAGAATGCGGCCATCTTGTATGCGTTGTTCACGAACCCGATCGATCAGATCGTCGCCGGACTAAAGGAGAAGCCTGCGGAGGGTGGGAAATAAGAACCTGCGGTTTGCAGCAGGTATGAATAGTGTGCCGGAGCTTTGGGATGATGATTTATGAAGCAGTCTAGTCGAAGCTTCCGGCGAATATGAATACAGGACCGGCCTTGGGCTGGTCCTGTATCGTTGTGGGCTGCCATGCCGTATAAGGGCGGGCATGGGCTAGATGAGTAGATGAGAGGGATAAATCCCTTTGGTTAAGCTGAAAGTGGGTCGGGTGAGCAAATGAGGAGCACTAGTGCCAATGTCATTAAGTTAAGATATAGAGCCAAAAACAAGAAAAAAAGGCAGGTTATCGAAAAGATAGCCTGCTCTTTTTTTGCACAAAAAAAATCTTGACAATCCGTAGAAAACGTGTGGCGAAGCCCCTTGAAAAAACGAGGAGGTTACGCCAATGAATGCTTATGCAAATTCGCTGAAAGACAGACTGACATCTCTCATCCGTGAGATGGCGGCTGCCCCCGCGCCTTACGTCAGAAACCCGGGAAAGGATTTTACCCGAACGAAAAAACTACCGTTTGAAACGGTTATGCAAACCCTGATCTTTATGGGCGGCAACAGCCTCTATAAGGAACTGTTGGAATCGCAGGGCTATGACGTTAACACCGCAACTTCTTCTGCTTTTGTTCAGCAAAGAAATAAAATTTTGCCGTCTGCGGTCGAATCTTTGTTTCACACCTTTACCGCGTCCCATACAGAATTCAAGGATTATCGAGGCTATCGATTATTGGCCATTGACGGTTCCGATCTGCATATTGCAACAGATCCTGCGGACCCGTTGACCTATTCTCAAAGTCAGCCACATTCGAAAGGCTTTAACCTTCTGCACTTGAACGCAGCCTATGACCTCTGTAACCGGCTTTATGTGGATGCCATTGTTCAACCTCGAAAGTTCCGCAACGAAGGAAGGGCACTGGCCACAATGGTGGATCGCTCCCCCATTCAGGGTAACGTCCTTGTGACGGGGGATCGAGGATTTGAAAGCTATAATACGTTCGCACATCTGGAACGGAAAGGATGGAATTACGTCATACGCGTCAAGGATTTGCATTCGAATGGTATTCTTTCGGGTTTGCACTTGACCTTGGACGGAGCGTTTGATCAGGAGATTCACCTGACGCTGACTAAAAAACAAACAAAAGAGTTCAGGAATCGCCCCGAAATCTATAAAGTTCTTCCGGCTACCTCTAGCTTTGATTTTCTGGACATGCAAGAGAACTTGTTTTACCCCATTTCCTTTCGGGTGGTTCGTTTCCTCCTGCCCAGTGGCGATTATGAAACCGTCATTACCAATCTGTCTACTGCTGAATTCTCACCGGATGAACTCCGGGATCTGTATCATCTGCGATGGGGCATTGAGACCTCTTTCCGGGCTTTGAAATACACCATTGGTTTGACCCATTTTCACGCAAAAAAGCAAGAGTCCATTACCCAAGAGATATTCGCAAGAATGATCCTCTACAACTTCGCTGAAATGATTACCTCGCACGTAGTCATTTCCCAAAAGGATAAACGGCACCTCTACCAAGTCAACTTCACGGTAGCCGTTCACGTCTGTAGACATTTCCTGCGCTCCAAGGGTGATGGACCCCCGCCTGATGTGGAAGCTTTGATTCGCAAAAATATTTTGCCGATTCGTCTCACCCGTCCTGGGCAAAGGAATACACGCAGAATACGTAGCAAATCCGCCATTAGCTTCGTCTACAGAGTAGCATAATTCGGTTCGCATGAACATTTTTTTAAGTGGATCTTCCATCCGCTTTGTTTGCTATGCGCTTTTTTCCTTCCTTACACCAAAAACAAACGGCATAGGACGTTTCCCCATACCGTTTTGGATTCTCTTTATTAATTCCAAACTTATCTTTGAACTTATCTTAATGACATTGGCACTAGTGCACCTGATTTTGCTGAAAGTGGGCTAGGAGAGTAGATGAGGAGCATTAGTGCACTTGATTCTGCCGAAAGCAGACGAGATGAGTAAATGAGGAGCACTAGTGCACCTGATTCCGCCGAAAGCGGGCGATATGCTGAAATGAAGAGCACTAGTGCACCTGATTGCGCTGAAAGCGGGCGATATGCTGAAATGAAGAGCACTAGTGCACCTGATTGCGCCCAGCATAACTTACAGATGGGCGGACTGGGCACCCAGGCTCTCAAGCCATGATGCCAGTTCAGTGGCATGGCTTCGGTTGGCGGCGTCCAGGGGAGTGAGGCCGTCCCATGGGGAAGGCCAGTTCAACTCGGCGCCCCGGGCGAACAGGCATTCGGCGGCGGCGCGTTGTCCGCCGTGGCAGGCGCACCAGAACGCTACGTTTATCTCGTCCGGTGCTGCTGAAGCGGAGCTTGCACCCCAGGGGTAGCGGCGCGGAAGCGGATGTCCGGCGAAGTGTGCCTCCATCGCATCTAGCAGACCGAGTGCCGCCGCGTGCCAGAGTGCAGGCTGCGCACCGCGTTCCACCAGCCGCTGCGCCGCCCGCCATTGTGCGAACGCCACGGCATCGTCCAGCGGGGTCCCGCCAGCGATAACCGCACCCGATGCCTCGATGTCGGCCCCGGCATCGAGCAGCAGGTCCAGTACCTCGACGTCATCGCAGCTCGCTGCCCAGTGCAGCGGCGTCTCGCTGTGCGGACCGCTGAACTGCGCATTTACCTCCGCGCCTGCCTCAATCAGCGCGGTAACAACCGCTGCATTGTTGGGATAATGCCCCGGCCAGTCGGTAGCAATATGCAGGAGCGTGCGGGACATCCCGCGATCAGTGCCGCCGCCAGTGTTCTTACCGTTTGCCCCAGCGTCTCCGCGAGTAGTACCGTCGCCAGAGTTGTGGCCGTTTGCCTCAGAGTCTCCGCGATTAGTACCGCCGTCAGTGTTATCGCCGTTTGTCCCAGCGTCCCCGCAATCGTTGCCTCCGCCAGTATTCTCGCCGTTTGTCCCAGCGTCTCCACTATCAGCAACACCAAGGCTCACGCTACTAGTTCCAGCCTCGCTAGTTTTCCCGCCGCCAGCCCCAGTGTTACTAACGTCCTCACCGCCTGTCTCAGCGTTACCCAAGCCCCTGTTACTATTCCCAGTATCACTAGTCTCCCCGCTGCCGGTCCCTTCATTACTTGCACGTCCCTCTTCAGTCCCGGCAATTCGGGCTGTAGCCAGCCCCGGTTTTCCGGCAAGTAATTGAGTCAACCCCGGCACATCGCCTGTACGAATTGCCTGCACAACAGACTTCGCCAGCGGATCATCAACAGTCAGCCACATGATATCTTTATCGCCCATAGTAGAACTCCCTCCGTTCATCCGCTATCGTCCCAATCTCCGACATCCTGCCAACAGTCTGCGGGTTATAGCTGTGATAGCCCCGATGTTACAGCGATGCACCCTGGTAACTTCGCTGTCAGACTGCACCGCTGTACATGAATATAGTATATCCTTTCTCTATTCTGCCTTCAAACTCGCATATTTTCTCCCGCTGAAGCGTGGGATATCCTTACGGCTCTTCGCTAAATCTGTACTCATCGCTAATCCTACAGCTCTCCGCTAATTCCGCGGAACCCCGCAACTCCTACTGTCCTTCACTAACCTCAGGACCACTCTGCACCCCGGTGCTTACTGCATCGGTGAAGGTGTCGGTGGTGTGGAAATAATAGGAATGCTGGCCCGGGGACAGCTTGGTAGTATATTGATAGATTCGGCCGTCCACATAATTATTGTCACTTGGATTGGCAGGCTGCATGGTGCGGACGACGCCGTCCAGAATCAACTCCATAGCGAACGGGGCCTGATTGTCGGCATCCGTATAAGTGACAGTGAAGGTATAGTCCGTCTGTGTGGTGCCGGTAGTGTGATTTACGCCGCCTGCGGTCAGGGTGGGTGCGCTTCCGCTGATTTTGTTGGTCGCTTTAATCTCGTCAACCAGCATTTGGCCTGGAGTGACGGTGTTTTGTTTCAGCCAGATGGACATCTTGAGCGTCCGTTTATCGATGGCAGGTGTCAGGGCATTGAGATCGAATTGCAGATCACTCCAAGTGGATGGAACCTCGAACCAGCCGCCGGTCAGATTGTAGGTTCGTTTGCCGTCACTGAGCTCAATCCGGGTCCTGAGATCAGGAGAGGCAGGATTCTTCAGCGTAATATTCAGATATTGATAGCCGCTCAGATCGACCACATCGTTCCAAGGCTGGAACTTGGCCGCAGAATTCACACTGGCCGGCGTCTGGGCGAATTGGCCCGCAGAGCGTCCGTCGGCAGTAAGCTTGGTGAACGTTCCCGTGCCGCCATTTTGATTATACCAGTTGACCCAGGTGGTGTTGGCCGCTGAACCGCCCCAGAAGCCGCCGCCTCCGAAATCATCATAGAGCAGCGGAGTGGAAGGGTCCGGCAGCGCCGGAGCTACAGTGTAATGTGTGGAGCTGTAGGTGTACCCGCCGGATGGGTCTTTGGCGCGGACATCGACTCTTTTATTCGTGTAAGGCAAGGATTGGCTCTCATCAATGACCGCAGCGTAGACCGCGCCACTCACTGTGGAATACACGTTACCGGAGACCGTCATCGGCTGATAGGGCAAGCCGGTAGCCGCATATTCGACCTGACTCAGCTCCTCGCCCGCACGCGCGAATACCGTTACATTGCCGCGCACCCATTCTCCAATCACAGGCGAGAGGACCGGCAGGGCCGGCGGCACAGAGGCAACATCCGCACCTGTTCCCGGAGTAGCGCTCAAGCCCATAACAGTGTAGAGTAATCCGGCCTGAATGCTGATGCTGAACTCGTTATACCGCCACTGGTTCGTATCATCCAGGTAGAGGGAGCGGTCCTGATACCACGGGCTTATGCTGCTCTTGTTCTTGGGGTCCTTCATATTAGGCCCGCTGACCATCGCTCCCGGAAGAATAATCCCGGTGTCTCCCGGCGTATTGGATTCCTCATTGTAGCGGGTATGCGGGAACATCACATGATGGGTGCCGATGCCGGAGACCCAGCTGATATTCCACGGATTCTCTCCGAACACCCAGTACATCCCCTTCAGCACCCCTTGCAGCGCTGCCGGATCACCGAATAATTCATAGTACCGCAGCAGATCGCCCAGGTAAGAGGCATGAGGCTCGTTCACCCCGAAGTTTTTGAACTGGTTCAGCACCCCGTACGGGGTATCATCGGTCATGGAGAGGAAGTAATCCGCTTGCCCCTTCAGCAGGCTATGAATATGAGATTGTGTGGCGGCATCGGCAACCGGATAGAACTCAGCCATGGACATCGGACTCATATCCCAGTAGTTAGTGGAGGAGATGTCGCCCAGGGTCAGTGCGCTAATTGTAGCGGTGGCAGCATTCTTGTATTTGGCTTCGCCGGTCAGCAGGTAGAGCTCAACATCCGCCAGCAGCTTGGAATTGGGAATCCCGCCTCTCGTGGAATAAGAGCCGATAGGTCCGTCAGGATGGGCAACCACATATTCATAAAAGATTACCGCCGCGCTCTCACATTGTTCAGCGAATTCCGTTAGCTCTGCAAGTTGAGCGGATGCGATATCTCCTTCGTCAATCGCTGTACGGATCGCGCGTGCGGTGGCGGCAAGCGTACCTGCTGACTTGGCCGAGCCGCCGACACTCAGGTCCGTCAGCTTGCGGTCATCGGCGGTGCCGGAGACATTGTCGGTGGATTTCTCAGGATGGACGAATGAGGCGTTATTCCTGAGATTGTACATCTCTCCGCCGAGCTGATCCGCGAACTTGATCAGATATTCACTGCCGAAGACGGCTTCGTCCACCAGGTCAGGAATCCCGTTGCTGTCGTTATCATACTTTACACTGTTATGGTCAGCATAACGGATATAGGCCAGGGCGATCTCCGCGCCGACCCACTGGTTGCCGCCGTATTTGCCGTAATCTCCAGCGTCATACCAGCTGCCGGTCAGATCATAATGAGTCAGGCCGTCCGCAGACTGCGCATCATCCAGATGGCCTGCCCCGTGGTAGAGCTTGGCTGAAGGCGCTACACTGCTGTACCCCGCAGGATAAGCATCGCTGGTCGCGACCGAGGCGCGCAGCAGCCGGTAGAAGGCGGTCATCTCATCCTTATATTGATCCCACAGGTTCGGAGCGATCTCAAAAGGATAAGAATACACCTGATTGCTCCGTACTCTATAATTGTTCCCGGAAGCTGTGAGCGGGGTGAAGCCGATAGCGTAGACATGCTTGTTCCAGTGCAGACCCTCATAGGTCATCGTGCCGGAGTAGACTACGTTAGTTCCATCCAGTATTTCATAAGTGGCATCTGTGACCGTGGTGTCCGAGATGAATTTCGCGTTCTTGATATCACCTGCGCTATATCCGGCCTGACTCACAGCAATATCAATTACGGAGGAGACCTGGACAACACTCAGCGCCTGGACACTGGTAGCGACTTCATCGGAGGTTGTATCGGTGGTGCGAAAATAGTAGGTATGAGCGCCTGCCGGCAGCTTCGTTAGGAAGCTATATTTTTTGCCGTCCGTATAGGTTACATCTGCTGGGTCGGATTCACGCATTACATAGGCGGTATCATCGATAATGACCTGAACAGCGAAGGGGGCTTCATTATCTGCATCGGTATAGACGGCTTCAAAGGTAAAATCCGTATTCTGGTTGTAGCTGCCGTCCGTATTGGCTGTCATCCCTGCCGGGCTTAGCTGGGGAGCGGACCCGCTGGATGCTGTAGTGAACACAATATCATCGACCAGCATCTCGCCGTAAGTCCCGCCGCCTTGTCGCAGCCAGATTTCCAGCTTCACCTTCTTCTTCTGAATCTTGGGCGACAAGGCATCGAGATCGAACTGCAGATCGGTCCAGGCAGCCGTGGCGGGAACATAACCCCCGGTCAGATTGTAATTGGTAATCCCGTCGCTGATCACGACACGAATGAGGGACTGGGCATACCCTGCATTGTTCAGCGACAGATTCATATAACGGTAGCCTGAGAGGTCGAAGGTCTCGTTCATTGGCTGAAACTTGGCCCAGGAGGAGGAGGAGCTTGGGGTTTGTGTGAATTTTCCAATGGTGCGGGTGCCTTGGGTGGTCTTGGTGAAGGTTCCGCTGCCGCCGCTCTGATTGAACCAGTTGGTCCAGTTCTGCTTGAACACGCCTCCGCCGGCGAAATTATCGTACAAGAGAGGGTGAGCGGGACCCGGCAAGGGAGCGACAGCAGCGGCGGCAGGCCGGGGGGACAGAGCAACACTGCATAGAATTAACAACAGACTGAGGCTTACAGATACGAACTTGTTAAACCTCTGGGGGAATGGACTTCGGATGAACATCGTAGAACCTCCTCATAATGAAATATCGTTAACCCGGCTCTCCTTTCTTTTATATGAAAACGCTTGCAAAGGTAGCATAAAAGAGTTACTATCACTTATCCATGATGAATTACAGGAAATATGTGATCTATACTAGGGGTGTAGAGGGGCTATATCTATGAAACGGGGGACGAATAGAAGCTGGCAGCACAACATGCGGAAATAGATCACAGAAAAGCGGAAATAGATCATCTACGCTTATTTATTGCAAGTGTACTGTGGTACACAGAAGAACCTGAAGCTGCCTGGCGATGAATTGGCAATCGAAAGAGGGGGACATCATGTATAAAATTCTCGTTGTGGATGATGAGCCGAGAGTGAGTGCAGGGATCCGAAACTTCCTGCTCACTTCGGAGTTGAACATCACGGAGGTGGAGACGGCCATCAATGGCTTTGAAGCGATTGACTACTTGCGGATGGACCATTTCGATCTGGTGCTGACCGATATCCAGATGGGCCGGATGAGTGGCATTGAATTAATGGAGAATATCTATATGGAGCAGTGGAATGTTCCGGTGATTGTCATTTCGGCCCATGAGAAGTTTGATTTCGCCAAAAAATCGCTCCGGCTGGGAGCCAAGGATTATCTGGTGAAGCCGGTGGAGCGGACGGAACTGCTGCGGGTAGTCCGCAAAGCATTAACCCAGAAGGAGCTTCCGGGGAAAAGCGCGCAGGGGGAGCACAAGCACATCCAGGAGCATTCCCGGCGCGAGGAGTGGCTGATGGAGCTGGTCACCGAGCGGAATCTGTCGCCGCAGGATATTGAAGAGATCACCGGCGAATTGGGCGGCCTGCTGCAAGGGCCCTATTTCGGAGTGATCTCCATCCGTATAGATTACAGCCAGGCCGGATTCAGCCGCCAGCAGGTTACGCTGCATGACCGCAAGCTGCTGAAATATGCGGCTCTCAATATTATGAACGAAACGTTAGCCGAATGGGATGGCATCACCTTCAACGGCTTCGGCCATTCGATCATCAGCATCATCCAGTTGTCCGCTGAAGATATGGGAGATCCCCAGATTAGAGTGCACTCCCAGATCCAGATGATCGGGCAGATGATCGCCATGAACCTGAAGCAGCATTTGAATGCGGAGGCGATTATCGGACTCAGCACTCTTGGCGGGGGGGTCTCCACACTTCCCGGCCTGCTGGAAGAAGCGGATACGGCTGCCGGGCGGAGCAGCGTTCATCCCGGGCAAAAGGTGTTCTATTATGGCGATATCGCCATGCAGGAGCATCTCAGCAGAGGGCAGCAGCTGCCGGATTCCGCGCAACAGCCGCCGCCGCAGGACCCGGCCGGAGACCCGAGTGTAATCTCACGGATTACAAGCTACATCCAGAACCATTACCGGAATCCGGCGCTGAAGATCCAGGATATTTCCGAGGAGGTGCATTTCAGCGCCGCCCATCTGGGTTATATTTTCAAGCGTGATATGAAAACCAACCTCTGGGACTATGTGACCGCATTGCGGATGGAAGAGGCCAAGCGCCTTATGATTGCTACCGACAAGAAACGGTATGAGGTTGCCTATGCGGTAGGGTACGAATCACCGGAGCACTTCAGCCGGATGTTCAAGCGGGTGCTGGGCCTCACTCCGGCAGAATTCCGCAAACAGGCCAGAGGAGGGGACCGGGCTGAAGCCTAAACTCAAACTTAAACTCAAGCTCAAACATAAAGTCATCCTCGCCTTCCTGCTCTGCATCGTGCTCCCGTTCCTGGTGGTGGGCTGGATTTCAGCGTATGTGGCGCTTCACACGATCAAGGAAGAGGTCGGCAGTACCACCCTGCAGCTGGTGAAGCAGAATCATGTCACGCTGGACAAAACGATATCGGCGATCAATGACCGGACGATCACGCTGCTGGATAATCATTTTTTTAGCAATCCGGCAGGGTACAGCTTCTGGACGGGAATTGATACCCTGAATGAAATCCAGCAGGCTGACAATATTCTGGAGAGCTGGTCTACCGGCGGCACGGAATATGCGATATATATGAAGAACATTGAGCGCAGGGATACACCGTTCGATCTGTCCCACAAGACCAAAGGATTCAAATATCTGGACCAGGTGAACAGCGGATTGCCGGACGTGATGGTCAAGCAGATGGATGTCAGCGGCGCAGGGGCGCTGCGCGTCATTCCTTCAGCGACGGGCGAGCGGACGGTCTCCTTCATGCGCAGTATTCTGAACCCCCGGAATTATAACGAGGTGATCGGGCTGCTGGTCGTCCATAAGGTTGAGGTGATGCTGACCCGGGATATGGTCTCGGTGGAGCTGCCTGCTGCGGCCGGCGCCTTCTTATTCAATGATAACGGGGAGCTGCTGATGTCCACCGGGTCAGGCAGCATTTCTGCGGCCGAGATCGGCAAGAACACCGAACCGGACGCCGCTTACGGCTATACCTTCGCCCAGGAAGGCGGGGAGGAGTGGCTCTATGCGTATTCGGACAGCTCCAGATTCCACACCCGGTTACTGTACAAAATCCCGCTGGCATCCATTACCGGCAAGCAAGTCTGGTTTCAAAAGCTGCTGGTGCTCATCTCCTTTGTTTTTCTGGCTTTTGTCCTGATGTTTGTTCTCTATCTGGTAAGACTTGTCGTCAAGCCGGTCGTGAAGCTCGTCTCTGTGATGAAAATTTATGAGCCCGGCATCAAGCTGCCGTTATCCGAGGAGTCGCTCCGGCATGATGAATTCGGCATTCTGCAGGGATCATTCGTGAAAATGACCCGCAGGCTGGATCATTCGATTGAAGAAAATTACGGGATGAAGCTGAAGCAGAAGGAATATGAGCTGCTGATGCTCCAATCCCAGATTACCCCCCATTATCTGTACAATACCCTGGACTCGATTTACTGGTATGCGCTGGATAGCGGAAACGGCGAGGTGGGAGAGATGGTCAGGGACTTGTCCATGCTGCTGCGCATCGGACTTAGCCGGGGCCGGACCATGATTACGGCCGGGGAAGAACTGGAGCATGCCCAGGCGTACACCCGGCTGCAAACCAAACGTTATCCGGGTACCTTTGAGGTCTGTTGGCAGATTGATGATACCTTGAGGGACTATGAGACGCCCAAGGTCATTATCCAGCCGCTGATCGAGAATGCCATTCTTCACGGCGTACGCGGGATGGACGGAGAAGGAGAAATCCGGGTATCTGCTGTTCAAGCGGAAGGAACACTCCGCTTCATCGTCGAGGACAACGGGCATCTGCCGGTAGATCTGGAGGAGCTTGCCGCCATCCTGCGGGAAGAGCATAGTGCAAGAGGCTACGGCATCCGCAACGTGCACCAGCGTATCCAGCTCCATTACGGCGAGGCCTACGGATTAACCTATGAGCGAACCGGGGTGGGGTGGACACGGGCGATCATTACCTTGCCGCTGCGCCGGACGAAGACCGAACCTGCCGGCAACTGAGTGATAAAAGATCACATTTTTACGGGAATCCATCATCGAAGCGGTGGCAGGATGGTTCTATAATTAGTCCATGAAAGGAGTAATGGACATGAACAGAACCACCGGATTCTCAAGATTCATCCATGCCATGTGGAAGTACAAGGCACTGACACTGATGCTGCTGCCAGCGGTGCTTGTCCTGCTGGCGCACAGCTATCTGCCGATGTTCGGCATCTTTATTGCCTTCAAGAATGTGAATTATCTGGACGGAATTTGGGGCAGCCCCTGGGTAGGCTTCGATAATTTCCAGTTCCTGTTCTCCTCGGGGGATATGTGGAGAATTGTAAGAAACACGCTTTTGTACAGCTTGACCTTCATGATTATGAACCTGGTGCTGTCGGTATCCATTGCGGTAGCCATCAATGAGATCCGGCGGCGGCTGCTGGCGAAGGTGTACCAGAGCTTCATCATCCTGCCGCACTTCCTGTCCATGGTGGTGGTGAGTTATCTCGTATACGCTTTCCTGCAGCCGGATCACGGCTTCATCAATGCCACAGTGCTTAAGGCCTTCGGGCAAGACCCTGTCTTCTGGTACTCGGAGAAGGAATATTGGCCTTACATTCTGGTGTTTGTCAACGCCTGGAAGCATGCGGGGTTCGGCGCAGTGATCTATATCGCGGCGATTGCCGGAATCGATCCGGAATATTACGAGGCGGCGCTGATTGACGGGGCTTCCAAGTGGAAGCAGATTACGCATATCACGCTCCCTTTTATCCGGCCGGTCATCATTATTATGACGATTCTGTCCATGGGCAGCATCTTCAGCTCTGACTTCGG
Organism: Paenibacillus sp. FSL M7-0896; assembly: GCF_037975415.1. Classification (NCBI taxonomy): domain Bacteria; kingdom Bacillati; phylum Bacillota; class Bacilli; order Caryophanales; family Paenibacillaceae; genus Paenibacillus; species Paenibacillus sp. FSL M7-0896. The sequence continues at coordinate 5,055,922 of NZ_CP150250.1, read as the reverse complement.
ACTGTTCTTCCAGGTGCCCATGAATTCGGGAGCGCTGTATCCGGTAACAGATACCGTGGATACGTATGTCTACCGCGCCCTGATGCAATTGAATGATATCGGAATGTCCTCGGCAACGGCGCTGGTCCAATCGGTGGTGGGCTTCATTATGGTCATAGCCACCAACAGTATGGTCAGACGGATTGACCGGGAACAGGCACTATTCTAATCAAAGGAGAATCATCATGGCGAATGACACCAGCAGCTCGATCGGCGGAAACTCCGCATTGTCAAATGTACTTTTAAATCTGGCCTTTGTGATCCTCTCACTCCTTTGCTTTTTGCCTGTTCTGCTTGTGATCATTGTCTCCTTCACAGACGGGCAGTCCATTCTGACTCAGGGATACAGCTTCATTCCGAATAAGTGGTCCTTCATTGCCTATGAGTCGATCTTCAAGGACTGGATGACGATTGTGTCGGGATATCGCGTGAGTATCACCATCACTATTGTAGGAACAGCGCTTAGCGTGCTGCTCATGGCAATGTATGCTTATCCCATCTCGCGTGCGGATTATCCGTTCCGTAATGTGTTTACCTTCTTCCTGTTCTTCACGATGCTGTTCAATGGAGGAATGGTCAGCAGATATCTGATCTATACACAAGCGCTGCATATCAAGGATTCGTATATGGCGCTGATTCTGCCCATGCTGATTGTGCCGTTCAACGTCATTATTATGCGGACCTTCTTCCAGACGACCATTCATCCTGCGGTGATCGAATCGGCCAGAATTGACGGTGCGGGGGAGCTGAGAATCTTCCTGCGGATCGTTTTGCCACTCTCGTTGCCGGTCCTGGCGACCATGGCCCTGTTCAGTACCATCGGCTATTGGAACGACTGGTTCAATGCGCTGCTGTATATCACCAGCGAGGATAAGTATCCGCTGCAGTATCTGATGATGCGTGTCCTCAACGATGTGCAGTACCTGCGCAATAATGTGGAGCTGGCTGCCCAGAATCCCAATATGATGAAGAATCTTCCGAACGAATCCCTGCAGATGGCGATGGCGGTGATCGGGATGGGACCCATTCTAATTGCGTATCCGTTCTTTCAGAAGTATTTTGTCAAAGGCCTGACGGTCGGGGCAGTAAAAGGCTAAAGCGTGGTGGAACCGGCATCAGCACAGGCTGCCTGCCGTTCTATATAGAAGCATAATCATCTAGGGGAGGGTTAATATGACAAAGTTAAAAGGGCGCAGACCGCTATTCACGGCGATTCTTCTGGTTCTGGCGTTATCCTTGCAAGCGTGCTCAGGCGGTAACAACGGGGGTTCTGCCGAACCTTCAGCTTCAAGCGGCGCGGCCGCTACGAATAGCACGAGCAGTGCGGAGCCTGCCGGTGGTGCGGAAGCACTGAAGCCATACGAGGTATCCATCATCTACTTTGGGGCGCCGCAGCGGGATGACGCACTGGTCGAAGCTAAGCTGAGTGAATATTTCAAAGAGAAATTCAATGCCACCGTGGATCTTCAGCCGATTGCCTCCAGCGAATACAAGCAGAAGACCGAGCTGATGCTCAATGCCGGAGAACCGATGGACCTTGTATTTACCGCTTCCTGGCTTAATTTCTTCGGCAATGTGGCCAAGGGCGCATTCCTCGATCTGGATGATCTGCTGGCCAAATACGGGCAGGGCATCTCGGAGAACCTGAATCCGATCTATCTGGAGGCTCCGCGCTACAAAGGAAAGCTGTACGGCATTCCAACCAACAAAGAGATTACCCAAGGCAAGGCTTACACGTACCGCAAGGATATCATCGACAAATATAATATTCCGATTGAGGATATTAAGACAATGTCAGACTTTGAACCCTGGTTCAAGCTGCTGAAGGAGAAGGAGCCGGGGCTGATCCTGGATTTCATTAAGGAGTCGGGCGAAGGGATGATGTATGAGACCCGTTCGAACTTCCGCGCCATCGGACCGACGCCCAACAAGATTCCTTTATTCCTCTATGACTACACAAATACAGATAACATCCAGATTAAGTCAGTCATTGATCCGGAGATTTCCTCCATTGCCCAAGCGGAGTATGAGCTGAACCGCAGTTATTACGAGAAGGGTTACATCAACAGCGATGCGGCGACTACAACGACGGAGATCGGTGACTTAAGAAAGCAGGGGAAGATCTGGATGCAACAGGCTGTCTGGAAGCCGGGAGCTGACATTGAACTGAAGATAGCTTCAGACAATAAATATGATTTCGTGTCCAAGGTAATTGAGGAGCCTATCGTCACTACGGATCTTGCGGCCGGATCCATGTTCTCCATCTCCCGCACCTCCAAGGACCCTGAGCGGGCTATGATGGTCTTGAATGCGCTGCATACTGATCCGTATGCTGTGAACCTGTTCGTTAACGGCATCGAAGGCACCCATTACAAGAAGATCAGCGAGAACCGGATCGAGCCGATTGCCGATTCCGGGTATGGCAGCTCTGCCCTGTTCTGGGTGGTCGGCAATCAGCTGATCAATTATCTGAAGCCGGGCCAGCCGGATGATCTGTATACAAGCTGGAAGCAATTCAATGATGAGGCCAAACGCTCTCCATTGTTAGGCTTCGTCTTCGACGAATCGCCGGTGAAGAACGAGATTACCCAGCTTACCTCGGTCATCGGTGAATACCGGGCCGCAAGCACGGGTGCTATTCCTGACCCTGCCAAAATGCTTGCGGAACGCAATGAGAAGTTGAAGAAGGCTGGCATTGAGAAGGTCAAGACCGAACTGCAGACCCAGATTGATGCCTGGAAAGCAGCGCAATAACTGACAGTGCGAGGATGGCAGGAGGTCCGTTATTTCCGGACGTCCTGCCCTCTAATTTGTAGACGAGAAAGGAAGACCTAGAAGTTATGGAGACTTGGATCAACGAAGCCTGGGACTATGCCCAGCACAAATTAAGCCGTACACGGAGCCGGATCGGAGCCACCTTCCCCAATGCCACCTACGGAGGACAATATGATGCGCGTGACCCGGATTGCTGGACCAACGGATTCTGGCCGGGCATTCTGTGGCTGGCTTACCGGGCCACAGGCGATGAGGAATACCGGCGCATTGCCGAGAGCTGTGAGGAGCAGCTGGATGTGCCGCTTCAGGAGTATGAACAGCTCCACCACGATAACGGCTTCCTCTGGAGTCTGTCAGCGGTTGCTGATTACAAGCTCACCGGTAACAGGCTGTCCCGGAGAAGAGGACTGATCGCTGCCAGTCATCTGGCCAGCCGGTTCAATCTCAAGGGGAATTTCATCCGTGCCTGGCTGCATGAAGGCAGTGAAGGTCTGGCGATCATCGACTGCATGATGAACCTTGGACTGCTGTACTGGGCCAGCGGGGAACTACAGGACCCGCGGTATCGTCACATCGCTGTCGCCCATTCGGAGATGGCGCTGCGGGAATTCATCCGGGAGGACGGCTCGGTGCATCATATCGTCCGCTTCGATCCCGAGACGGGAGAGCGGATTGAGGCGCTGGGCGGACAAGGGTATAGTCCGGATTCCGCCTGGTCGCGCGGATCGGCCTGGGCGATCTACGGATTCGCGATCGGGTACCGGTATACAGGTGATATCCGGTTCATGAATGCCGCTAGAGCGGCAGCGGATTACTTCGTTGCTGCGCTGCCGGAGGATCTGGTGCCTCCCTGGGATTTCCGCGCGCCTGCCGATCAGCTATGGGCCAAGGATTCAACGGCTGCTGCCTGCGCGGCCAGCGGAATGCTGGAGATAGCTTACCTGCTGGAGGGCGAAGAAGCCGACCGGTACCTGAAGCTCGGAAGTGCCATTACAGAATCGCTGTTCCGCCACTACGCGCCGGAAGATCCGGCGGAAGAGGCGCTCATTACCAAGGGAACCGGCAGCTTCCCGGCTGGTGCCGAAGTCGAGGTGCCGATCATTTACGGCGACTATTTCTTCCTGGAGGCCTTGCTGAAGCTCAAGGGAGAGACTGAAATCTTTTGGTAGAGGGAGCGGATTCATGGTAAGGAAGGAGGGCTTAATTTGAGCAAAAGAAGAGTGGATCATGTCGATCCGTTCATCGGGGTGGACGGGGAGAATAACTGCCTGTGCGGGCCTTATCTGCCGAACAGTATCGTAAGGCTTGGACCGGATACCCTGCCGCCGCACCTATCCCACGGCTACGACAGCTCGCGGCCGATTATCCGGTTCAGTCATACGCATGTCAGCGGAACCGGTGGCGGCGGGCGTTATGGCAATGTCGGCTTCACCCCCTATACCGGAATGCCGAGGTTTCAGTTGGACCCTTATGAGAAGGGGGATGAACATGCCGAAGCCGGATATTACAGCGTGAAGCTGCTGCCTGCCGCCATCCAGGCTGAATTGACCAGCACGATGCGGACCGGAGTCCACCGTTACAGCTATCCGGTGGATGAATCGGCAGGCCTGCTGATTGATGCCGGGGCGGTGATTCAGGTTGGCGGGGATGAACCCGGCAAGACCACCGGAGTCTCGACCGGGGGTTATATTGAAGTTCTGTCCGAATATGAGCTGGCAGGCCGCTGCGACCTGCGCGGGGGCTGGGGACACGAATTCCCTTATTCCGTGTACTTCTATATCCGCTTCGATCAGCCAATACAGAGCCATATGCTGATGGATGCGGGCGGAGTACGCCAAGGGCCGTCTGTAGATGGCGCGAACTGCAAGGCTTCCCTTAGCTTCGGCGATTGCGGAGTCCTGGTGGCGAAGACTGGCATCTCATATGTTAGTGTCGGCAAGGCCAGGGCCAGTGTAGAACGGGAGGCAGCTTCCGGATTTGATGACATCCGCCAGGCGGCCAGTGACATCTGGGAGGATAAGCTCAGCAGAGTCACAGTGGAAGGGGGAAGCGGGGAGCATACCCGGCTGTTCTATACCCTGATGACCCGTCTGTTCTGTATGCCGAGTGACCTCGGAGTAGATGATGAGAATTTCGCCTGGGAATCAGGGGTACGGCATTACACCGACCTGTATGCGCTCTGGGACAGTGTGCGGAATGCCAATTCGTTGATTACACTGCTCGACCCGCAGCTTGAAGTAGATATCCTGAATTGTCTGCTGGACATCGCGGACCATACCGGCTGGCTGCCGGACGCCTGGATCATGGGGCATAGCGCCATGATCCAAGGCGGAAGCTCTGCCGATATTCTGTTCTGTGAAGCGGCGCTGAAGAAGCTGGAGGGCATCGACTACGCGAAGGCCCTCAAGCAGATGCGCAAGAATAATGAGGTGCAGTCCCCGGACACCTGGCTCTATGGCCGTCATCTGCAGGATTACCATTCCTTAGGCTACTTGTCCACGGATGTGAAGAAGAACTCTGTGTCCCGCCATATGGAATATGCCTATCAGGACTGGTGCATCGGCCGTCTGGCCGAGGAGCTTGGGCAGGAGAAGACGGCAGAGGACTATTATACAAGCTCGGAGAAGCTATGGAATCTGTGGCGCGAGGATCTGAAGTGTTTTGCGCCCCGGCTGTCCGGCGGGGAATGGGTAACGTCATTTGACCCGGAATCCTGTCTGCCGGATTCATGGAATGATCCGTATTTCTACGAGGGCACCAGTCTGCAATGGTCGTTCAGCACCCATCATGATTTTTATGGACTTGTTGAACGGCATGGGGGAGCGGAGGCCTTTGTCCGGCATTTAGATTATTTTTTTGACGGGGGCTTCTATAACTCCAAGGAAACGATGCTGCATATTCCTTATCTATATATCTATGCGGGCAGGCCGGACCGGGCGGCTGACCGGGTACGGGAATGCCTGGATCAATACTTCCGGGCTGAACGTGACGGATTGGGGGATAACGAGGATATGGGCTGCCAGAGTGCCTTCTTCATTTGTTCTGCTATGGGTTTGTACCCTTTGATGGGTCAAGATATTTATTTTCTTGTTCCTCCATTGTTCAATAGGACGACCCTGCTATTGGGAGCGAAGGAGAACCCGGTTCCTCTGACGATTGAGACTATAGGAGAAGGCAGCGGTTCCGGCAAAAGGTATATTCTGTCTGCTTCGCTGAACGGACAGGAGCTGAACCGCGCCTGGGTCCGCCATGAAGAAATCGCCGGAGGAGGCACGCTTCTTCTGGAGCTGGGCGCTAAACCCGGGCAGTGGGGAAGCCTTATTCCACCTTCTCCGCTCGCGGAGCGGGAGCAAGGCAAACAACTGTCAAGGTAGGGCAGTAGGCTCAAGGAGAGAATGTCCATGCAGAGCTTAAAAAACAAATGGTTGCAATATCTCGTGGGAGATACGCTTCGTCCGGAATCGCTGAAGCGGGTCCGCGATGCCCGGGATAAGATGCTTTATCATCAGGAGCTGCTGTGGGCGGATATCCCGTTTCAGGAGAATGCGGCGGATGTATTTCAGATCATCCTCCGTTTGAAGGAGATGGCCATCGCGCTGAAGTCTCCCAAATGTACCTATTATATGGACTATTCATTAAGGCTAAGGATCATTTATGGATTAGAATGGCTGTCTGAGCATAGATACAACGAAACCTGTCAGCCCTATGGCAACTGGTGGTATTGGGAGATTGGCGTGCCGATTGCGTTACTGGAGACGCTGCTGCTCATGGAGAATCTGCTGGATACAGAGCTTATAGAGCGTCTGCTCCACCCCGTAGACAAATACGTGGGTGATCCGGCCTTTCATGCTCAGTGGTTCGCAGCGAAGGCTCCGCCTGCAACGGGAGCGAATCTGGTCTGGAAATCTACGGCGGCTGCCCTAGCTGCCGTTATCCGGGGCGACGGGCAGAAGCTGTCCGCCGCCCGGAATGCATTGCTTCCGCTGTTCAGGTATGCGAAGGAAGGGGACGGCTTCTATGAAGACGGCTCCTTTATTCAGCATGACAAGTATGCCTACACCGGGGGATATGGGGTTTCACTGCTGCATGATGTGGTCCGCCTGATGGTATGGCTTCACGGTACCCCCTGGGAATTGCCTGATGAAGCTCGGGGTTTGACGGCCGGGTGGATTAAGGATTCATTCGTGCCTCTTATGTTCAGGGGATCTATGCTGGATATGGTGAGCGGCAGAGAAGTCTCACGGGAGGATTCGCAGAATCATGAGAGTGGACATTCCGTGATCACGGCCTGCCTGCGTTTCTCGCGCATACTGGGTGAGGCGGATCAGGCACGGCTGCTCTCCAGGGTGAAGGGGTGGGTGTTGGCAGATACGTATAAATCGTATATCGCCGAAGCTCCGCCGGATACCGCAGCCTGGGCCGGAGCACTGCTGGACGATGAACTTATGCCGCCAGCCCCGGAGGAATCCTGCTGCAAGCTGTTTGCCCATATGGACCGGGCGGTGCTGCAAGGTCCGGGTTTTGCCTACTCGATCAGTATGTTCTCCAGCCGGATCTACAGCTATGAATCTATCAACAGGGAGCATCTGAAGGGCTGGTATACATCGTATGGCATGAGCCATCTGTACAATAGTGACTTGGGGCAATATGCGGATGCCTACTGGCCGACCGTTGATCCATACCGCCTGCCTGGAACCACGGTAACGAAGACATTGCAGGAGGATGGAGCCGGGCAAGGCCGCTTAAGCCATAGAGCTTACGTTGGCGGTGCTGTGCTTCATAACCAATACGGCGCCATTGCGATGGAGCTTCAGGATGTTGTTAACGAAGCCGATGGACTGGCTGCGCTCAGAAGCTGGTTGTTATTAGGTAACCGCATCGTGGCCTTAGGTTCGGGTATTCAGAGCCGGAATTCCGCTAAAGTGGAAACGATCATAGAAAACCGGAAATTGAACCCGGCAGGCGACCATACGATTACAGCAGACGGAACAGAGATTTGCCGGACGCTGGGACTCACAGATACCATTCAGCCTAAGTGGATTCATATGGCGGGAAGTACCGGGGGCGCGGATGTGGGGATTTATTTGCCTGAACGCTGCTGCGTCCATGCCTTGCGCGAGGCCCGGCAAGGGAGCTGGAGGGCAATCAACGATGCCGGTTCCTCTGAGAGAGAAGAACGGTTATACCAGACGTTGTGGTTCGATCATGGAGCAGCGCCGCAGGGGGATACCTATGCCTATGTGCTGCTGCCTGGCTGGAGTGAAGAAGCAACGGCCGGGTTCGCAGGGGCGTCAAGTATACGAATTGTGGAATTGAATGAACGGGTGCATGCGGTGGAAGATACCGGATTGGGGCTATTCGCTGTGCATTTCTGGCAGCCGGGCTGGTATAGAAGCGGGAGGATTGCTTGCAGCGGTCAAGCCTCTATTGTGCTGCGTAGTAATCCGGCAGGCTGGAGTCTAGCTATAGCTGATCCGACACAACTGCAGCGCCGTCCAATCGAAGTGGAGCTTGAACTCGATCGGCCTGTTACTAGGGTGATCCACAAGTCTGAGCGTATCACGGTTGACCTCGGTGGATCTGGTGACACAGGTGACTTAGGTGAACCCGGTGATAATGGAGACACCGGGACCCCTGGAAACCCCGGAAACTCAGGGAAGGTAAGACTGTTGTTCGACCCTGATGGTGCCGGGGGCGCCTCGTTCCAGGTGGAGCTTGGAACCTAAGGCGAATCTATGAAAATGCGCTTCAAGTGAATGACTCTGCGGAGTATGGTAGAATAATCCCAATGATTTTAGAGGGGGAGTACCATGCAGATTTCAATTACCGATGATTTCGCAGATGAACGTTTCCTGCAGTTCGTAAGGGATCACTTCTGCGGTGGCCGTGAAACCGTCTTCAGGAGCGATCTTGACACGGTGACTACGCTGAAGCTTGAGGGCTGCAAGCTCTCAAGTCTACAGGGGATCGAACAATTTACGGCGCTTCAGGAGCTGGATTGTTCGTATAATGAGTTAACCGTGCTTGACCTTAGCCAGAATGCGGAACTCGTTACTGTGAACTGCCGGAGCAACCGGCTGATTGAGCTGAATACTCAGCCTAATCGGCTGTTGAAGGAACTGGATTGTAGCAGGAATCATATCCGTACTCTGGACCTCAGCCAGAATCCTGCGCTGGAGAAGCTGGAGTGTCATGAGAATATGTTGTCCAACTTGGAGTTAAGCAGCAATCCCCGGCTCAAGGTACTGAATTGCAGTTATAACTCGCTGCATGAATTGAAGCTTAGTGACAATACGGCGCTGGAGCGGGTCGATTGCGGCGGCAACTATATCATTGAGCTGGATATGGCAAGCTGTACAGAGCTGACGGAAATCCGCTGTAACCATAATCACTTAACCCGCTTGGACACCAGCGCTCTTCCGGATCTTACGAGTCTGCGATGCTTCAATAATCATCTCATGAGTCTGGACCTCAGTCACAATCTGCAGTTGACCGAACTGTATTGCTCTGAGAACAAACTTACGGTACTGGATACGAGTCTTCATTCGCAGCTTGTACAACTGGATTATGCCAATAACCTCATTACGCAGCCGGATCATAGGGTAGAGGGAGTAGGGATTTTTCAATATGATACTACCTTTACCTGTTATAAGGCGCAGCTTCAAATCAGGGGGAGTGAGCTTGCTGTTACAGCGGAAGTTCCCACCAAGGCTGCAATGAGCGGCTTGACTCCACAGATTCAGAAAGTGTGGGCCAGGCTGGAGGGGCTGCTTGACCGGGTATTGCAGCTAATTGCGGACGCTCATCCTGATGAAGATGTGAATGAGCTGGTGCTGGCCGACTTGACGTTTGCCGAAGACCACTCCTTCCGTATCGGCTACGATGCCGGGGATACACCGGCTGGTCAGCTCTGCATCTATGCAGCATTTGACCATGAAGGTGAGCTGGCCGACCAGCTTAGTTATGAAATGTACTAAGCTGGTAAGCTGTGGGTGGTAAGCCGCAGGCTGTAACCCGCGGGCTGCAAAGCGCAAGGAGTAACCCGTAACCCCAAGCTGTAGGAGGTATGTCGCAAGCTGCACGCCGCAGGCCGCAAGGTTTTGCGGCTTTTTTCGGAGATTCAGAGGGATAATCCCTTTGAGTAGACCTAAAGTGTGCGGCAGGCGTGAGTGAGGAGCAAAAGTATACCTCAATCCGTCAAAAGTGGGCGGCGGGCGTGCATGTGGAGCATTTTTGCCGGAATGCTCGAAATGTCATACCTTTTCTCGAATACACGTAGTTTCTTTCACTACCGGGCTCTATCTATACTATTAAATGAAAGCGCTTCACAAGGGACGGATTTATGAGTGGGGAATGCTGGGACATTGGTGCAGAGAAGCAAGCTTGTATGAAGGGAAGCCGCAACATGAGCGCAGCAACAGCAAGCTTGTGTGTGATGGAAAGCCAAACTATCCATGCGTGAAAATGTTTAATACGGCGACAAGGGGGATTATGGATGAGAAGGTTGCTAATGAGAGGAACGTTAACGAGAGGGTTACTCATGAAAAGCGGTTTGATGGTGTTAGTGCTACTGCTGCTGGTCAGCGGCTTGGGAGGAGTAGCGAAACGTGCCCGTGCTGCGGATGAATTCGACGGGATGCGGGAGAACCGGAAGGTGATGCTGACCGGAGGGGCCTCTCTGAATACGGCGGATGCTGATCTTGCCGCAGCCCTTACCAAGCTAGGGAATGAAGCGAACGGCTACTGGCAGACGATGAACACCGCAGCTGGCCGGACCTATCTATGGAGCGATAATCCCGGGACCGGGAATTCCATTCATATCCGGGTGACTTATGAACGGCTGAAGACAATGGCGCTTGCCTACGCTACTTCCGGTACCTCTCTCTATGGAGACAGCCTGCTCGGGAGCGATATCGTGGCTGCCCTCGATTATATGTACGCCACCAGATACCATGAGGGGGTAACGCCGGTAGCCAGCGGAACGAGTAACTGGTGGGATTGGCAAATCGGTATTCCTTTGCAGCTTAATGATATAACGGTGCTGATGTATGACTCTTTAAGTCCGGCTCAGGTTACGAATTATATGACAGCTGTGGAGCGCTTCTCGCCCGCCGTTACTTTGACAGGAGCTAACCGCACCTGGAAGGCGATGGTGGTGGGCGAGCGGGGCATCCTGGTCAAAGACGGGAGCAAGATCGCCGCAGCCCGCGACGGACTATCCTCTGTTTTCAATTATACGCTCAGCGGAGACGGCTTCTACCGGGATGGTTCATTCATTCAGCATAACAACATCCCCTACACCGGAGGTTATGGCATTGACCTGCTGCTGGCTGTCAGTGATCTGATGGTGATGCTTCACGGCTCCACCTGGCAGGTTACCGATCCCAAGCTGTCCAATGTATGGGAGTGGGTGTACAACTCGTATCAGCCGGTAATGTATAAGGGCGCCATGATGGATATGGTGCGCGGCCGGGAAATCTCCCGGAATTATAGTCAGGATCATGAGGCGGGACATCGGGCGATGCAGGGCATTCTGCTGCTGTCCGAGATCGCACCGCCTGCGCAAGCGGCCGACTTCAAGCGGATGCTCAAGGGCTGGATGGTGTCGGATATCTATAAATCCTTCTATGAAGACGCTCCTGTTCCATCCATCGTGCTGGCCAAGACTATTGACGGGGCCCCGCTCATTGAGCCGGCGGCTGAGCTTCTGAGTTATCAGCAGTTCGCGGCGATGGACCGGGCCGTGCAGCACCGGCCGGGCTACAGCTTCGGACTTGCGATGTATTCCAGCCGCATCGGCAGCTATGAAGCGATTAACAGCGAGAACGCCAAAGCCTGGTATACCTCAGCCGGTATGACCAGCTTATATAACAGTGATCTTGGACAATACAGCGATGACTACTGGCCTACTGTGGATAGCTACCGAATGCCGGGAACAACGGTGCTGTCCCAGACCTCTTCAAGCAGCCACACCAGCACCAAGCAGTGGACTGGCGGAACCGATATCCAGAATCTATATGGAAGCTCGGGTATGGATTTGCAGTACGCAGGCCGAACGCTTGGAGCCAAGAAATCCTGGTTTATGTTCGATGACGAAGTGGTTGCTCTCGGTGCGGGAATCATCAGCACAGATAATATAGCTGTGGAGACTAACGTCGAGAACCGGAAGCTGAACACGGCGGGCAGCAATACGCTTACTGTAAATGGTGAAGTGAAGCCATCCACGCTGGCTTGGTCAGATACCATGGACCAGGTAGAATGGGCTCATCTGTCCGGCAGCACCGCCGGTGCGGATACGGGATATTATTTTCCGCAGACGGTATCGCTTGCTGCTAAGAGAGAAGCCAGAACAGGCAACTGGAAGCAGATCAACCCCCGTCCGGTCACACCTTCCACGCCGATCACCCGCAATTATATGACCTTATGGCTGGATCATGGTGTGAATCCAGAGAGCGGGGAGTACCAGTATGTGCTGCTTCCGGGCAAGTCTGCTGCTCAAGTAGCCGCTTATGCTGCTGCTCCAGACATTGAAGTGCTTGCGAATTCATCCAGTGTTCAGGCGGTAAAAGAAACGAAACTCGGCATCACCGGAGCGAATTTCTGGGAGGATGGGGTAAGCTCCGCCGATCTGATCACCGTTAACAAGAAAGCGGCGGTTATGACCCGGGAAGCCGGAGATACATTGGAGCTGTCTGTCAGTGATCCAACCCAAGCGGGCACCGGCGTGATTGAGGTGGAGCTGGACCGTTCAACAAGCGGGTACACAGCAGATTCCGGGGTTATTGTGACGCAGCTCAGCCCGACCATTAAATTAACAGTGAATGTCAGCGCATCCAAGGGCAGGACGTTCAAAGCATCCTTTGACCTGGGCAGCGGCACGCCGCCGACCTTGCCTGGTGAAGAGGTGATTGTGGACAATAATGACACCACCGGAGTGCTGAAGACCGGAGGCTGGAAGACCGCTGCGGTGCAGACTGACCGGTACGGCGCCAACTATCTGCATGATGACAACAGCGGCAAAGGCAGCAAGAGCGTTACCTTCACACCAGACTTGCCCGCCACCGCCACCTACAGCGTCTATATGATGTGGCCGCAGCATATCAACCGCTCCACTGCGATTCCCTTAGATATCGTTCATGCCGCAGGGACGGCTACGCACAGTATAGACCAGACCTCAAACGGCGGGGTATGGAATTTCATCGGCACATATACCTTCACAGCTGGCACCTCGGGCAGCGTGACCATCCGTAACGACGGAACAAGCGGGTATGTAGCCGCCGATGCTGTCAAATTTGTGCGGAATCCGTAAGTAAGGGAGGCTTTCCGTGTTCCGGCTCAGGAGAGGGTAAAGAGCCGTATCTGCTGACCTGTCTGTATGAAACTGTAAAAGGCCCATGCAACCAGTGCATGGGCCTTTGCTGAGGTATTATCGTTCTTATTAAGGAGTGGCAAAGATATTGTCAATTACCAGCCTGGTCCAGGTTTACAGCTCAACCTTCCAGTTGCCCAGCCGCTTGGCGATTTCCGGGTCCTGGTGGGAGAAGAAGAGGCTCTCGCCTGTATCCAGCGCGGCAATCTGATCGAGGTCCGCCGGACTCAGCTCAAAATCAAAAATATCGAAGTTCTCCACGATCCGCTCTCTACGCACGGACTTCGGAATCACCACAATATCGCGCTGAACCAGCCAGCGCAGCACAACTTGCGCAACGGATTTATTGTACTTACCGGCAATTTCGGACAGCACTCCGTTGCTGAACAAGTTGTTGCGTCCTTCTGCGAACGGTCCCCAGGACTGAATCTGGACACCTTGTTCCTTCATAAAAGCAGCGTTATCCGTCTGCTGAAGGAACGGATGTGTCTCCACCTGATTGACAGCAGGAACGACCTTGTTATGGACGATGAGGTCCATCAGGCGGTCCGGGAGGAAGTTGCTGACCCCGATCGCTCTGATTTTGCCTTCGTGGTACAGCTCTTCCATTGCACGCCAGGCTCCATAGTAGTCGCCGAACGGCTGGTGAATGAGGTACAGATCTAAGTAGTCCAGCCCCAGCTTCTTCAGGGACTTGGCGAAGGAGAGCTTGGCGCTCTCGTATCCGGCATCCTGAATCCAGAGCTTGGTGGTGATGAACAGCTCTTCGCGCGGTATGCCGCTGCGCTTGATGGCGCGGCCTACCGCCTCTTCATTCAAGTAACCGGAGGCGGTATCGATCAGGCGATAGCCTGCGCTCAGTGCTTCATACACCGCATTCTCACATTCTTCAGCATCTGGAATCTGATAGACACCAAAGCCGAGGATCGGCATTTTTACTCCATTATTCAAGGTTACAGTCTGCATGGTCTTGTCCTCCTAAGGATGATTTAGTGATATGATGAGCCTAACGCCTTCGTGTAACACGAAGTCAAGCAGGGGTTATTATATTTTTCAGGGAGCAGTAACATCATCAAATAAATACAAAAACAAATACAGGACCAGCCCCAGTGGCCGGTCCTGTATTTGTGCCCATCTTTAATCTGTCTATTCTAAGGAAACGGGGCGTTTTTTTCTGCACACGACCACCACATACAAAGGATTCATATCCTTAACTCTTCCGAGATCCATTAGCTCGTATCCGTTAATGACGGGATTGTCATAAGGCGTGGTTGTAGGAGGCATTGCTCTCGCATTTCTGACAACTTGGGCTTGGAAGGCTGAATAATCGGAGACGAAGGTTTGACCGTACAACTCCAGGATATCATATTCTTTCAGTAACTCCCCCACAAGCTCAGTAATCGTATATTCATATTTGTGATAATGATTTCTTGGCTGTTCCACGAAGTAGCCAGCAGGGTTCGCTATGCTGCGGTTAGGTGTAGAGACAATAAAGATTCCGTCATCCTTGAGAAGTCTGGCGGATTCTTTAATCCATACACTGCCATCATCGATGTGCTCAATGGTCTCAAAGGAAACAACGACATCAAAGCTATTGTCTTCAAGTTCAAGCTTGTTGACATTTCCGTAAGCATAATCAATCTGATCATGACCATATGTTTTGCGCGCATTAGATAAGCTGGCTTCATCGATATCTACGCCAAGGACATGACTTGCACCGGCCACCTGCAGCATTTTACTCCCATACCCTGCCCCACAGGCAGCATCCAGCACCCTTTTATCTTTGACGAACTTTTGGGCTAATTTGTATCTGTTCAAATGTTCTTCCAGCACATCTCCGTGATTCTTTTTGACGGCATCGTTAATGACAACCCGTTCTCCTGTGAAAATTACATCGTTTTGTTCAGTATTCAGTATTTCGGAGTTGATATCTATGGAATTTGTGTCGTGTCCCCCCAATACTTCAGCCTCGGGGTGAGCCTTCGAAGAGGGAGCTTCGATTCTGCGGAACAAAGATTCAAAATACTTTTGATTGTATACTATACTTGGATGATCGGGATTATATTTTTGGGCTATTTTATGATGGTGAAAGGCCTTCTCGTGTTCGCCTGATGATTCATAACAGACACATAATTGTAAATGGGGGAGCCAGTTGGCAAAAGAGGCATCATAGTTTATGTGTTCATGTGCAATGGTTTCTTGGGTAGCCATATCAAACCAGAAAATAGCCATATTCAATTGGCTTTTCTGCATGAATGCAGTGCCGATTTTGTAACAGATCACGGGATGGGGAATTCCATAAGCAAAGGATTGGAATGCTGCTAACAAGGCTTTATTTACATCCCCAGCAGCAATGTAACAATCCGAGAGTCTCCCATAGGCCTCATAGGTTTCTTCATTCAACGTCTTTGCTTCCAAAAGAAACTTTTCATAGAACACAGCGGCGTTCTCATAATTTTTCTGGTTATATAGAAAGTTGGCATAATTCATTAAATTGGACATCTGAGATTCCTGTGAATCTGGCTGATGGTTTGCCTGAAGTGTGTCCGGTTTATGCATACTAAATCCCTCCTTAGCTTTGTGCCAGAGCTTTTATACTTGCAATTCGCAGCAGGACATCTTCGAAATAGGACTCTTCTCCATAAAATTCTCTAAAGAGGTCCTCAAAGTCATCGGTAAAAACAGGGGCGTGATCACGCATGATTCCTGTGTACCAAGGGAGAATGTAATTGTAGAGAGCAGCTAGTTTCTCTTGCTGCACATCTACCTCGCTTAATCCTTTACCAATGAAATGATGCAAAATAGTCTGATAACTACGGAAGACGACTTCCCCGAGATTGTATCCTGAAGGAGGATTTCCGGAAAAATTAAACATTCTCCGGTTCACCACGCAAAAGCTAGGGTTTCTGGTTAAAATTTCGTACTGCATATAAGCTTGATTTAGCGATAAATCGATATAACGGAAGGGCTTTTCAATTTGTTCAAAATCTTCCCTTCGTAGAATGATGCCGGAAATAAAGGTACACATAATACCTGAGGTTCGAAGATAGGCGGGTGCACCTTCTGCAGTATAAACCTGGCCATCATGGTTATGCACATTCAAATATATAATTCCGCACTGCATATGATCATGGATGACATCAAGTAGAGAAGGGATTGAATCCTCCACAAAATAATCATCATCACCCTGCCATTTTATAAACTTGCCCCTTGCCAGTTGGGCTACAAGATATATATTGCGGTCGCCCCCTATGTTCGTGCTGTTTCTGAAGGATTTGAGGCTAGGATAACGGCTGGCATAACGTGCAATCACTTGTGGAGTAGCGTCGGTGGAGGCATTGTCACAGACAATTACTTCTACCCGGCTATCGTTCTGTAATTGACTGAATATGCAAGAAAGACAGAGATCAAGGTAGATTGCGCGGTTATAAGTCGGAATGCAAATGGAGAGAAGCGGAGTAGATTCCGGTGTGCCGGAACTCAAGCCCGCAGTTCGCGGTTGGAGCTTAGCCGTCTCCTGCTGCAGAATTTGTGCCGGGGATCCGCCTGCCACACAGTAATCCGGAAGATCTTGCTCAACAACACTTCCAGGCTGGATTACACAGTGCTTGCCTATTCGGATATTACCTGCAATAACAGTTCCATCACCTATTTGTGTGCCTTCTCCGATGATAACTTCTCCAGTGCTGTCCATCCATCCTTGTGCTAACACCGGCAATCCTACCTGACGATACTCATGCCTTGCGTCTGATATACTAACTTTACTGCCAATAGTGACACGAGGCTTGATTTCAATACGGTTTAGGGCTTGAAGAGTGAGTCCTTGCTCACATCTGCAATCATCTCCTATAATAATTTTGGGTACAGGCAAAGAATCTTGTAATGTGGACTGTATGCAGTAATCATCTTTGATTGTTACCCTGTCGCCAATGAGAACGAACTCGGGATGATGAAATTGTCCGATGGGAGAGATATCTGTGCTTTTGCCACAGTAAAAGAAACTAGAAACTGGTTTAGGCTCTAAAGAGTGCGACATAACCCATTAACTTCCTTCCTAAATTAGGATTGGCGTATTGCTTTCATGATGGCAAGGCCATCCTCATAATAGGGTTCATCTTGATAGTATTTTTTGTAGATCTCTTCAAACTCATCAGTAGTCACAGTTGCCTTATTATTCCGAAACCATGGAATGGTATAGTGATAAAATGTTTGTTTTTTCTCTCTGGAAATTTCTTCAGCAGTCAAACCAGTGCCCAAGAAATGGCTAAGGATAGACGGATACCCGTTAAAAAAAACTTCAGCAAAACTGTATTTAGGATTGTAAGCACCACCATAACCGAAGATACTATCGTACATGATGCAGAAGTTCGGGTTATCCTTTAATATAGAATATTGAAGATATAACTGATTGAATTTAGAGGTCATGAATAGCGCCGGGTTCTCGATCTTCTCCAAATCCTCACGTCTTAGAACAACAGAACTGATAAAAGCCGCATAAAGGGTGGTTGCGGCCAGGAAATTACTCATGCCGGATTCCAGGCGGGGAGGCCTATTTCCGTTAATTAGACTAATATGGAAGACTCCACATTCCGGATGGCTGTGCAGTACATGAAGCAGGGGCATAAGCTTGCCGGGCAGAAAATAATCATCATCGCCTTGCATTTTTACAAATTTCCCTCTCCCCAGCTGTAATACATGAAGAATATTAGGATCTCCGCCAATGTTCGTGTCATTGCGTACTGACTTCATATTGGAGTACAGGGCCATATACTTGTCTATGATCGCTGGCGTGGCATCTGTGGAGGCGTTATCGGATACTACCACTTCGATCAGCTCATTATTTCCGATCTGAGCATAAATCGACTGGAGGCAAGCGTCAAGATAAGGCGCGCGGTTGTAAGTTGGGATACAGATTGATAACAGGGGAAGGCGGCTTCGGGCAGTAAGAATAGCCTGGGCCTGATCATGAGCAGACACATCCACCCAGCTCCCGGAGGAAGTCTCATAAATCTGCACAATTGATGCGGGATTACCTGAAACCACGCAATAGTCGGGAACATTGTCCAAAACCATGCTGTTTGCCTTAACTACGCTCCCAGCTCCAATACGTATATTCCCGGATAGGCGGCAGTTTGCTCCGATCCAGGAGCCTTCTCCAATGGTAATATCCCCTTCCATTAGAACGTTGGAATGGATCAGAACATTTGGCTCTAAGATAATCCTGGGGTGAGCTGTGATCTGGACACTTCTGTTGATTTGACAACCGTCTCCTATAGAGATAACTGGACTATCGCCAGAAATTCCGTGATTCACATCATTCGGCTGGATAGCATATGGAGCTTGAATAGAGACGTTGTTTCCTATAGAAATTAGCTCTGGAGACTCAAATATGCCTCCCTGCTGAACAAAGGTGTTGCTTCCGAAATGCGCAAATCGCTCAGAGAATTCAAGCGGAATGTATAAGGCCAAGGCTGATTCTCCTTCCATACTTCAAATCTGGATTCGTACCCGCTGCTCTGTCTTCTAATTCATATGGGGCCGGTTCCTAAAGTATGATGAGTATACTGAAAAATACCGGATTTGCTGGACATTGTGGATTTTCCAGATAGTCAGTTGTTTCCGTGAAGATATCGGAGCTAAATTATCTTTTTTTAAGGAGGATTAACATGTATACAGTCAAAGAAGCGGCTTCCATGACGGGACTAACTGAACATGCTGTGCGTTATTATACGGATAAAGGGCTGGTGCCGAGCATTCAGCGTGATAAGAACAACATCCGACTGTTCGACGATGAATCGATCAACTGGCTGTACGGGATTAGGTGCCTCAAGCAGACCGGCCTCCCCATTGAAAGCATCAAAACCTACGTCGATCTCTGCCTCGAAGGGGATTCGACGATTGAACAGCGCTTTGCTATGATGATGGAATACAGGGAAGCGGCGCTCCTTCAGCTGGAAGAGGCCAAGCAGCGTGTTGCCCATCTGGAAGAGAAGGCCCTTCAATATCAGGCTATTCTGGAGCAGCGTATCCCGGACCTGACCAATCCCGGCAACTGGAGCAAGCTTCAGAAGGAGGGCGTCAAGGTTCCGGCGCGCCGGAAGAGAGTGGTGCGGTCTTCTTAGCAGTCACAGCCACACGGTTGACTATCCTAACAGAAAGAGGCGATCCGCATGACGACTTGTTTCATTTGTGAGAAGCATCTGGGGAATACTCCCCAGCCGCCTGGGGGATACATATATGAGGATGAACATTGGATGGTGTGTCATTTCCCTGCGGAGCAATCCGTTCCAGGGCAACTGGTACTGGAGTCGAAGCGGCATTTGCTCGATTTCTCTGAGATGACTGAGGAAGAAGCAGGCTCTTACGGGATTCTGGTGAAAAAATTAGGTTCGGCGCTTAAGGAGGCAACGGGGGCGGAACGGGTCTATTCCGTAATCATGGTCGATGGGGTTCCCCATTTCCATGCCCATTTCATTCCGCGATTGAGCCATAGCGCCAAAGGGGTTGCACTGATTGCGCAGCAGAACTCGTGTACGGCGGCAGAGGCTGAGGAGGTAGCCGGAAGACTGCGTATTTTGATGAAATAGATTAAAGCACACCTCCAGCCCCAATCGACTTTTTTCGCCAACATTCGTCAATCCTTTACCCGTTTACCTTGACACACTGTATACCCCATGACATAATAATTCCAGACTAAATGACTATGATAAGTTGGACATCATAGGACAACGAGAGAGAGCTTTTACTAGATGAGGGGGAAGTTATAATGAAGAAGAAATTTGTGCCAGGCGTTCTGATTGTGTTGCTCGGGTTGGTCCTTGCAGGCTGCGGTAATGGAAATAAGAATAACGCAGGCTCAGCTGAGACAAATGGTGCTGGAGCAGGTACGAAGACCATTATTGCTGCTACGAGCGGGGTCAGTAACCCTTTTAGCTACGAGAAGGACGGGCAGTTGACAGGTTACGATGTGGAAGTAATGAAGGCGATCTTCAAAGACCTTCCGGAATATAAGCTAGAGGTTCAAGCGATTGAATTCGAAGGGATTCTGACCGGTCTGGACAATGGACGTTTCCAGCTGGGGGCGAACAATTTCAGCTCCAACCCCGAGAGACGCGGCAAGTACAATTTCTCACTCCCGATTATTGAGAATGCGAATGTATTCGTAGTCCGCAAGGACGATAATACCCTTAAGGCGGTAGAAGACCTGAAGGGCTATAAAGCCGTAACAGAAGTAGGCAACTCCGGTGCCACACTGCTGGAGAATTATAATGAAGCGAACCCGGATGCCAAAGCAGATATTATCTATACCGACGAGAATTTCGTGAAGCAGTTCGAAGGTATTGAAGCCGGCAAGTACGATGTGCGCATCATTTCCCGTGTCTCTGCCGAGAAGGCCATCAAGGAGCATGGTTTCACCAACCTGAAGGTGGTTGCTTTCTCTACAGAGAATAGCGATCCAGGATCTTATATCCTGCTCTCCAAGTCTGCGGACAGCACCTTGCTAGATACGGTTAACAAGAGAATCAAGGAAATGTATGCAGACGGCACCCTGCTGAAGATTAGCCAAGAGCAGCTTGGCGGAGACTATTTGCCTAAGAAAGAGCTAATGGAGTAACTGAGGGAAGGTGATCGCATGAAATTTCTAGTCTCGGGAGATGCGTTATTCTCCAGCAGTAATTTATATAAGACGATGGACCCGGAGCTGCTGGCTTTGCTGCAAGGGGCCGATGAAGCTTTTACCAATGCAGAGTTTGTAACTCCGCGTCTCAATACCGCTCCGGCGGCAGGCCGCGGCTACCAGACCAGTGTGCGCCCCAAGGCGCTGGACGAATTCGGGAAGCTTAATATCCGTTATGTGAGCTTTGCGAATAATCATACGGGGGACTACGGGACCCAGGGTCTTGTAGATACGATCGAAGAGGCAGAAGCCCGTGGTCTGACCCCGCTTGGAGTGGGGATGAGCCTGCATGAAGCGCGCAAGCCGGTGTTCGTGGATACGCCGGACGGCCGGATAGCGATCATCACTATCGATGTGACGAGAAGCGAGGTGTTCGCTGCCTCGAATCCGGGGAATGGAGTTCCGGCCCGTCCGGGGGTCAACCCGCTGCGCTGGTCTCGTACGTATGTCGTGAACGATCAGGACTTCAGCACCTTGAAGGAGATCAGTGAACGCATCGGCATCGCTTCCAGCATGGAGGAAGGCAAGCGGATTGAGACCTTCAAGAGCAAATCGGAGAATTACTATGAATTCGGTTCATTTTTTGAAGGCTATTTAATCTTCGAGAAGGGTGAACAGTCCCGCGTCAAGACAGCAGCGCATGAGCAGGATCAGCAGGAAATCTACCGCAGCATCCAGGATGCCGCGGAGCGCAGTGACTATGTTTTTGTCAGTCTGCACACGCATGAAGGGGAGAATGAGAACTGGTACTCCGATTATCCCGCAGAGTTCATCGAGACCTTCGCGCGGGGGGCGGTGGATGCCGGGGCGAGCTGTGTCTTCGGACATGGCGCCCACTTCACCAGAGGGGTGGAGCTGTACAAGGGCCAACCTATTTTTTATAACATAGGCAGTCTGTTTATGGAGTTCGAGGCAGGGGAGTCAATTGTATCTCCAGAGATGTTCACCGCCTACGGATATGCAGAGAATGAAGCTCCTTCTACCCTGCACAAGAACAGAACCAAGGACAGCGCAGGGAACTGGCAGGGCTTCTACAGCGACCGCAAGTTCTCGGAGAACTTCCTGGTCATGTTTGATCTGAGTGTGGAGGACAAGCGGTTCAGCTATGAGCTGATTCCGATTGATCTCAGGCTTACCCATGAGACAGTGACCAAGCGTGGCTTGCCTGTACTGGCATCCGATGAAGCGGCGGCCTCCCTGGTGGAGCGGCTGAACGCGGTAAGCAACGAACGGTATCATACTGAAATTATCTATGAGGGCAGACGGTTAATCGTGAGACCGTGTTAGGCTGTCGCCCTGTAAATTGAACGTGGAAGGAAGTCAATCGGTATGGGAGAGATTTTTGATATCAACGCGGTGTTCTCAGCGATTCCTCGCCTGTTAGAGGTCCTTCCTGTGAGTCTGCAGATTACGGTCATCTCAATGATCGTCGGCCTTGTGTTTGCTCTGTTATTTGCCATTATCCGTATGCGCCGAATTCCCGTGCTAAGCCAGTTAGTCACACTCTTCATCTCGTTCATCCGTGGAACGCCGATCATTGTGCAGCTATACCTGACTTATAACGGAATTCCGTTGTTACTCAAATTCATTAATCAGCAGTATGGGACGGATTATAATATCAATGCCATTCCGGCGATGATCTTCGTGCTGGTCACCTTCGCATTCAATGAGGCGGCGTACAACTCGGAGACGATCCGCGCTGCGTTGCAATCGGTGAACAAGGGCCAGATCGAGGCCGCTGAATCCCTGGGGATGACGTATCTTCAGGTGCTCAGAAGAGTCATCGTTCCGCAGGCGCTGGTGGTGGCGATTCCGCCGCTGGGCAATGCATTGATCGGATTGCTCAAGGGAACCTCCCTAGCCTTCGTAGCAGGTGTAATCGAAATGACGGCTAAGGGGAAAATTATCTCCGGCAGCAACTTCCGGTTCTTCGAGGTGTATCTCGCATTGGCGATCATCTACTGGATCATGACAATTCTGATTGAGCAGATTCTGAGATTCCTGGAGAAAAGATTCTCCATTCCGGACTCCGCTGCCGGGGCCATGAACCGCGGCTGGTTCTCTTGGGGAAGGAGAGAGATCTGATGATAAAGGTAAGCAATTTATCCAAGTCATTTCACGGTAATCTGATTCTGGACGATCTCTCCGTCGAGATTAACAAGGGAGATGTTGTAGCCATCATCGGTTCGTCCGGTGCGGGTAAGTCCACCTTCCTGCGTTCGCTCAACTGCCTGGAGCAGGCAGATCAGGGAATGCTGGATCTCGAAGGCTTCAAGGTCGATTTCAGCACGATCACGAACAAGCAGCGGCTGGAGCTGCGGAAGCAGACAGCGATGGTCTTCCAGCAGTTCAATCTGTTCCAGCATCGGACGGCACTGGATAATGTCAAGGAAGGCCTGAAGATTGTGAAGCGGATGAACGACCGCGAGGCCGCGCAGATTGCACAGAAACAGCTAGAGCAGGTAGGTCTTGCTGAGCGTGCTCATTATTATCCGAAGCATCTGTCTGGCGGCCAGCAGCAGCGGGTAGGCATTGCCCGCGCGCTGGCGATGAATCCGAAGCTGCTGCTGCTGGACGAGCCTACCTCAGCGCTTGACCCTGAGCTGGTGGGCGAGGTGCTGCAGACGATCAAGAAGACCGCGTCTACCGGTCAGACGATGATTCTCGTGTCCCATGAGATGAGCTTTGTGTATGAGGTGGCCAACAAGGTGCTGTTCTTGGACAAAGGTAAAATCGTCGAGGAGGGGACGCCGGACGAGGTGTTCAATCATCCGAAGTCCGAGCGCGCCAAGGAATTCCTGCAGAATTATTTCCGTAATAAATCGAGTATTTAAGAGCACTATAGTAGAACCCCCGGAGAGGGCGCAGGTTTGCGCTTTTCCGGGGGTTTTTGTGTGAGTGGAATGTAGTCGAAAAACCGATCACATCTCTGATTACCCGGGTGCCGCATAAAGGACGCACCAGCGTGACTCACTTATCAGGATGAATTAGTAACTATCCAGCCGAATCCGCGAGAATCGCAGCAAAATGCAGAAAGCTTGAACAAAGCTGAATTAGTTGCGACTTTTTTGATTTATTCACGTATATAAACCTTTAATACGACTAAAATACGCCAAAAGGAGCGATGCATCTTGAATTTCATGAACCAGAATGGCGATAATATCCCAGGGTTCAAGCTGCCGAAGTTGAAGCCGGGCATGTACAAAAGGATAGGGGTGGGGGTAGCCGCTGCGGCTGTATTGCTGTATATCGGCTCCACCTCATTTTATACGGTGCAGGAGCAGGAACGTGCAGCAATTCTGACCTTCGGCAAGTATACGAATGAGAGCTCGGCCGGACTCCATTTCAAATGGCCTTATCCCATCCAGGATGTCATTACTGTGCCTGCCGAGCTGACCCAGCGGATTCATATCGGATACCGCCAGGAGGCTGACGGAGCTGTCCCGGTAGATGATGAAGCGATGATGATTACGGGCGACGAGAACATTGTCTCTGCCGATGCTGTAGTCCAGTGGAAAATCAGCAATATCCGTGATTACCTGTATAACATTGATGACCCGGACAAATTCCTGCGTAACTCGGCCAGCTCCTCGATCCGTGCGGTCATTGGTTCCGAGAAGCTGGATTATGCGATTACCGACGGGAAGACGGTCATTCAGGATAAGGTCCGCGTGCTGTTGGTGGATCTGCAGAAGAAATACAACACCGGCATTCAGATCATCGATATCAAGTTCCAGGATATTGAGCCGCCAAGCGGTCAGGTGGAGGAAGCCTTCCGCGAGGTGACGAACGCCCGTGAAGAGAAGAATACGAAGATCAACAACGCCAAGAAGTATGAGAACGATATCATTCCTAAGGCGCGCGGTGAAGCTCAGGCGCTCTTAGAGCGGGCCGAAGGTGAGAAGAAGTCACGTATCCTGAATGCGCAGGGGGATGTGGCGCGGTTCAATGCGATTTTTGCCGAATATGCCAATAATCAGAGCGTCACCGAGAGCCGGCTGGTCCTGGAGACACTGGAGACGATCCTGCCTAACGCCAAAATATTCATTACGAACTCTAACAGTGACACTGTGAACTATCTGCCGCTGAATGAGCTGATGCGCAGCACCAAGGATAGCCCCTCTGCTCCTGCCGCTGTGAATCCGGCACCTTCAGCTGCACCGCAAGGAGGAGATGCCAAGTGAAAAGAAACCCGATCATCCTATTGATATCATCTATCGTCCTGATTATTTTGCTGGCCGGCTCTATGTATATTGTGAAGGAAGGGGAATATAAGGTCGTTCTCCGTTTCGGTGAAGCGATGCGTGCGGTGGAGGAGCCGGGGCTGAAGTTCAAGCTTCCTTTTGTCGAGAATGTCTCGGAGCTTCCCAAGTATCAGATGACGTACGAGAGCTCGCCGACCAGCATTCTGACCAAGGACCAGAAGCCGATTGTGGTCGATAACTATACCGTCTGGAGAATTACCAACGCCTCACAGTTTCTGAGAACCGTTCAATCGGTAAGCGGCGGGGTGCAGCGTATTGATGAAGCGGTATATAACTCGGTACGCCGCAAGCTGTCGGAGGTCAATTATGAGAATATTATTAGTGAGGACACCGGACGGGGCAATATTAATGATGAGATTACTAAGGACGTAGTAGCTGCGTTGACCCGTGATAACTACGGCATAGAAGTCATTGACGTACGGATCAAGCGTACCGACCTGCCGGAAGAGAACAAGCAGAGTGTGTACAACCGGATGATCTCGGACCGCCAGTCCATTGCTGCGCGTTATCTGTCCGAAGGGGATGAGGAGTCCAGGAAGATCACCTCCAAGGCGGACCGCGCCTCCAGAGAGCTGATGGCCCAGGCCGAAGCCGACTCCAAGAAGATCATCGCCGAAGGTGAAGGAGAAGCCGCCAAGATCTATAACTTGGCCTATGGAAAATCTCCCCAGTTCTATAGCTTTTACCGCACGCTGCAGAGTTATGTGACCACGCTGAAGAATGAGCCGGTCATCATGATCCCGATCGATTCGCCTTATGCGAAGATACTGATGGGACAACAATAGATCCCCACTAGCAAACACCCCTTAGAACAAATTCGTTCTAAGGGGTGTTTGTCGATTTACCCGGCTGGTCCTAAGATTGTTATTTCAGGAAAATAGGCTTATCTGGATACTACTCTTAATATACTATGCTATATCACTTTTGTTCAAATCTAAGGAGTGTTGTATTAATGATGACTTTACTCTGGAGTGGGCTCATATGAATCAGAAGATAAAACGAGTGCTGCTTGGCAGCCCGATCCATCAGAAACCTGAGATTCTGGAGCATTTTCTGAAGTCGCTGCAGCGGCTCAACCTTAACAATATTGAGCTGCATTACTATCTGATTGATGATAATGGGGATACAGCTTCCAGTGAACTTCTGCAGCAGTTCGCCCAAAGCGGGAGAACAGTCTTCCTGGAATCCTCTGGCTACCATGATGACTATATACGCGATGACAATGCTCATGCCTGGCGTATCAGCCTTGTCTGGAAGGTGGCCGAGTTCAAAAATCAGATGATCCGGCGTGCGGAAGCTTTCGGCTATGATTATCTGTTTCTGGTTGATTCTGATCTTATTCTTCATCCAAGTACGCTGGAACAGCTGATCAGTTCAGCCAAGGACATTATCGCTGAAGTGTTCTGGACCCAGTGGCAGCCGGGCAAGCTGGAACAGCCGCAGGTGTGGATGCATGACGAGTATAACCAATGGGAAGCACTACCGGGAGAAAAACTCTCACCTGAAGAGATCAAGCGCCGCCTGCATGCATTTCTGCTTAAAATGCGGGAACCGGGGATCTATGAAGTCGGAGGACTTGGCGCCTGCACTCTGATCAGCATCAAGGCCATCAAGTCCGGTGTCAGTTACAAGAAGGTCCGAAATCTCTCCTATTGGGGAGAGGATCGTCATTTCTGTATCCGTGCAGCGGCACTTGATATTCCTCTCTTTGTAGATACCCATTATCCAGCGTTGCATATATACAGAGACAGTGATCTTGATAAAGTAGAGGAGTTCGTACGGGAGTCATTAGCAACGTCTGAGACAGAGTCAAGGAAGCATGGCGGGAAACGGAATGATGAAGAGTTAGAGCGGAGCGAAGAAGCTAATCTGATTAAGCTGCAAGCTGCTGATGCGGCGCATGCCACCACCCTGGCAGCGGCACAACGCCGACCCAAGCTGACTCTCACGATGATCGTCAAGAATGAAGCCTCAAGGTTCCTGCGGCAGATTCTGGAAGAGCAACGCAAATATATCGACGAGGCCGTTATTATCGATGATGGCAGCACAGATGAGACAGCTGAATTAGTTAAGGAGGTTCTGGGGGGAATTCCGCTTAAGTTGATTCATAATCCGGTCTCCCGCTTCAACAATGAATCCGAGCTGCGCAAGCAGCAGTGGGAAGCGGTGGTTGAGACCGGACCGGAATGGATTCTTAATCTGGATGGGGATGAGATGTTTGAATCCGGTTTTGCCGAAGAAGTGGACTCCCTGCTGAGAACGGAAGACTGCGACTTATTCTGCTTCCGCCTCTACGATTTCTGGGATGACAACCATTACCGCGAGGATAAGTACTGGCGGGCCCACCTGAGATACCGGCCGTTCCTGGTCCGCTACCGCCAAGACTTTACCTATCTCTGGAATGATCTCCCGCAACACTCCGGGCGGTTGCCAGAGAATATTTGGGAATTGCCTCATCAATTGAGCAACCTGCGGATTAAGCATCTCGGTTGGTCGAAGCAGGAATTTCGGCTGGAGAAGTATATACGTTATATGCAACTGGACCCGGATGGCAAGTACGGCTGGAAGGAGCAATATCAATCCATCCTTGACGAGCATCCCCGTCTGTTGCCTTGGAGTGAATAGTAAGGATAGCAGTTAAGTGAGAACGGGGAGAGGAAGGAGCAGAAAGGAGGTACCTTTCCAGCTCCTTCCTCTCCCCGACCTGTTTCTGTTACAGGAAGATCAGCAGCAGCGTGCCCACTACGAAGCAGTAGTACGAGAAGTAAATCAGATTCCCCTTAGCCATAATGCCGATGAACCAGCGCATGGCATAGTAGGTGGCGACCAGCGTGGTGAGGAAGGCGATCAGGTAAGGCATCGCCAGCGCGGCGCGGTTAGGGTCATGCACGATATCGGATGCGCCCATGATTAGCCCCCCGATGCTGATCGGGATGTAGAGCATGAACGAGAACTTCAAGGCGGTCTCCTGCTTCATGCCGACGGCAATGGAGGCAATCACAGTAGAACCGGAACGGCTGATGCCGGGAATCAGTGCTACCGCCTGAGCCAGCCCAACGATGATCGCGTCTCTTACGGTGAGGTTGCCGTCTCTTTTCTGGCCGCGCAGGTTGCGGATCAGCCAGAGGGCTACCCCGGTAATAAGTAGGCTGATGGATACGGTATGTACAGAGGTGAAGACGCGTTCGATCGTATCCTTGAAGAACACGGCAGCAACGGCTGCGGGAATCGTCCCGATCACAATGTAGATGCAGAACATGAACTCTGACCGGTACTTGGGTTCACGCGTTTGCAGGTAACGGAAGAACCCTATGATCAAGTCTTTGATATCTTTACGGAAAATAAAGCAGATAGCGATCAATGAGGCCGTATTCGTCAAAATTTCAAAAGAGAGTCCATTCTGCTTCATACCGAGCAGACGTTGTACGATGATCAAGTGCCCGCTGGAAGAGACAGGGATTGGCTCCGTCACTCCCTGTACAAGGCCTAGCAGCAGGTATTTCAGCCAATCGAACACAGATTCCATAATTTCCTCCTAAAGTTGAAGCGCTATATTAAAATGTACTTAAGTTTTAGACTGGAAGCGTAATCGTCACTGCGGTGAACATTTGGACTTCCGGCCGCTGTTGTCAGCAGATTTCTTGATTTAATCCGCTCTTCGGCGGTTGAAATCCGCTGACAAAGGCGGACGCTACCGCTCCTACAGTTCCAAATTTCCCCTCCGCTTCTTCGCTTGCCGTTAATGTCATAAGTACATCTTAATTATCCAATTAAGCCTGCCGTCTCCGGTACCGCTTGGAAAAGACGTACAGCCCGAAGCCGAGCAGGAACAGGGTTGCCGCCGGAAGAATGTAAGGCTTGACGATTTCGTCCACATGCTCCCATTGTGAGCCCAGCTTGTAGCCCAGATAGACATAGATCGAAGTGATCGGAAGCATGGCAAGGAAAGTGTACAGACTGAATTTGAACACATTCATCTTGGCAATCCCGCAAGGGATGGAGATCAGTGTTCTCACACCGGGGATGAAGCGCCCGTAGAAGGCTACACCGCTGCCGTATTTATCAAAGAAACGGTCGGAGGCCTCCAGATGATGCGGACGGATGAAAAAATACTTCCCGTACTTAGCAATCGCAGGTCTGCCCCCGAACCGGCCCAGCGCGTACAATGTCAGCGGACCGAAGGTGCCTCCAACAGTCCCGGCCAGAATCGTAAGAATGAGCTTCATGTCCCCCAGATACACCCAATAGCCGGCAAGCGGCAGCACGATTTCGGCAGGTACGAATTCAAACGACAAGGCGATAACGATGCCTGCATACGACAAATCTTTGAAAAAGAGTATAAATTCCGTGATCCATTCTGTCATGCATTTCTCTCCCTTCTCAAACAAAAAGCCCCCTAATTAAAGGGGGCAGTCTCATCAACTGTCAGCACCCTCTCATCTTTGCAAGGCATCCGGGATGCCTCTAGTGCTGTGCCCGTTCTGCTTATAGCATGCCGGTCACAGCGGTATCATCGGGCGAAGCCCTCCACCGAACTCTGGATAAGAGTATTATTCAATTTGATAACATTAAAACACACCTATATACCATTAAGCAAGTTTGGGAGAAGGGAGAAATTTTGGATGAAAATATGAAAGCGTTATTTCAGCTCAATCTTAAACACATCGCCCGCCTGCCCGCCGAAGACGGCCATTCCGCCCTGCGGCAACCGGACTGAAGGGTCTTTGCTCACTCTGGAGTGGCTTACGATCATCCCGTCGGCATCATATACAACGAATCCGCCGCTTGGAGGAGCTGTCACGGTCATGGTTTTGCCGGCAGCTTTCTTGTCAATCTTGAACCATACGCTCTGGCCGCCCGCAGGAACGGTGCTGGTTGAGGCCGGGCCTCCGTAGATCGGCTTCACCGCATCGCCGCTGATATACGCATTGCCGTCGATGGTTAGATATTCTGCACCGTTCTGCTTGGAGAAGGTCAGATCGAAGGCGTCTCTGCCGTTCATGACCGGGATTTCAGCCGCATTGACGGCGGTGTTCTCGTCCACAATCTGCGTCCCGGTGGCGTAGCCTTGTTCAACTTCAATAGTCTTCGTCAAGATGGAAGGGGAGAGGTAGAAGAAGGAATTGATTTTCTCATCTACAGCGTAGTAATGCTTCCCGTCCCTCTGCGCCCAGGCCTGCTTCGTAGAAGCATTCAGCGGATTTGCGTCCAGCTTCTGATACTCGTAAGTAACCATCAGCATTTGACCGACACCGGGGATAGTCAAGTGGGTGTTTAGCTTCAGATAAGTCTTGCCGTTCTTCTGCTGATCGAAGCTCACGGCTGCACTGCCGTCCGGGCTTGTGAACTGTCCCTTGCCGGTATAAATATACTTCTGCGCTGGAATGAGTCCGCCCTCCAGCTCAGGCAGGTTGAGTGCTCCGTCCTTAATGGCTATGGCAGTGGTTGCGCCGACAGTCCCGTATAATCCAGAATAGGCTTCCAACTCGGCAGGCATAGCCGCTTTGACTGGAGGAGTGAAGGTGGCGTCCGGCAGGATCTTCTTAATCTTCCCGGTGTCCTTCAGGTAGGCCAACAGCACATTCGAGGCGAAAATGGTGTTATAGATTGAGCTTCCGCCTGACGAGAGCACCGCGATGGATATATCGGATTCCGGCAGGGTAATCAGGTCAGCGTGATACATGATGGTATCTCCGCCTTTGGATAAGGCCTTGATACCGTAATCACCGAACGGTGCCAGATCTACGGCATCCCAGCCCAGGCCATAATTGAAGCTGTTTCTCTCTTCAGGCACCCAGAGCCCGTTCTTGTATTCGGGCTGCTGCATCGCTGTAGCGGAGGCTTTCGACAGAACATCCGGGTGCTTGCCGTTCAGCATCTCGGCGAATGTGGTCAGATCTTCGGCTGTGGAATAGAGGCCGCCTGCTCCGAGGATATTGGCGTTCTCGCTGGGCAATGCCTGCGTTAGTCCAGGGAAGTAGGTTTTGGCAAGCTGCTGCCGGTTAAAGGTATCCAGCGGCGTTTTGGTAGAGCTTAACTTCAGCGGGCTGCTCATATGCTGGTCCAGGAACTCTGTATAGCTGCTGCCGGTTACCTGCTCAATCATCAGCTCCAGCAGTTGAAAGCCGTCATTGCAGTATACGGAATAGGCTCCCGGATCGGATTTTAGCCGTTCGGACTGAAGACTGGTCAGCAGGCCATCATGATTCTGTGTATCGCTATCGTCCATCAGAATGCTGTTCCCGTAGTGGCTGCCGTACAGGCCTGAGGAATGGTTCATTAACATGCGCGGCGTGATCTTCTTGTAGCGCTCATCGGCCATCTTGAACTGCGGCAGATACGTAGTCAGCGGCTGATCGATGTCAATCACCTTATCTTCGGCAAGCATCATTGTGGCTGCGGAGACATGCATTTTGCTGACAGAGCCGATGCCGAACATGGTATCCTTCGTGACGGGAGTCCCGGCTGCCTTATCGGACAGACCGAAGCCGCCGGACACCGTAATTTTACCTTGATCCCTGATAGCATACTGCATGCCGCTTACCCCGTAGTCGGATACGATCTTCGAGCCCAGCAGGCGGGCCGTTTCCTGCACTGGGCTCTCCTTCTCCTGCGCAGACGCCTGGGCTGCGGGGATCACCAGCATGGCCGTCAGTACGACTGAAGTTAACTTGTTCATCTTGAACTCCTCCTCTTGTGTCTCTTAGATAATCTTCCTGAAGTTATCATACAGGCAGAAGAGAGGAGCGTGGCCCGAATAACCCTGAAACGTTAATAACGATCCCTTAACGTAGAAATTTAGATTAAAAGGCACAAAAAACGGTAACAAAAAGTGAAAGAAGCGGAGGGGAAATTTGGAACTGAAGGAGCGGTAGCGACCGCCTTTGTATTTGGATTTCTACCGCTAAGAGCGGTCCAATCAGGAAATCAAAATACAACAGCGGCCGGAAGTCCAAATGTTCACCGCAGTGACGGCGAAACTTAATGTTTAGTGCATTTTATAAAGAAGCTTCGCGCGTGAAGGGGAGGACCACCATATTGTTGAATTCCCGATGCCCGGCTTCAATTGTCATATTCCCGCCGTACTTCTCGCAGATTCTGGAGATATTGGTCAGGCCGATGCCGTGGTATTCAGGGTCCGGCTTCCGGCTCTGCAAGGGGGCAGTCTCCGGGACGGTATGATTCATAATGCGGATGAACAGCGCGGATTCACTGGAGTGCATCTGGATCAGAATGTAGCGGTCCTCGGCGAGCCGTACTTTTTTGGAGGCTTCAATGGCATTGTCCAGCATGTTGCCCAGCACGACGCACAGGTCATAACGGTCGATGTGAAGCTCACCGGGCAGCAGCTTAAGCCGGGTATCAATGCGGATGCCGTTCGCTTGTCCGATATTCAGCGTGTTCGTGACCAGCGCATCCACCGCCAGATGGCCGGTGTTGACCCGCTGGTAGGCATCCTCCACTTTATTCAGCGTAAGCTTGATATGTTCGAGAGCCGCAGCCGGATCATCCCGCCGGATACACTCTTCAATGTAGAGGAACTGCTGATGGGTGTCGTGGATAATTCTTTTGATCGACTTGAAGCTGTGGACCGTCTTCTCATAGTTGGCGTCCTGATAGTTCATCTGGTGCTGGAGCTGGGCGTTCTCATGCATGAACTGGAACTTGTCGGTAATGGTATCGAAGATATAGACGATCATCACATTCAGGAACAGGAAGCCGAGAATCGCAATGAAATAATAGATATCCTTCTTCGAGTCTTCGGTGAGGACATTGATCTGATAGGTGCTGATGAGCGGGACGAGCAGGAACATCACATAATACCGGTAGGGCAGGGAGACGCTTCGCCGCTTGGAGATCAGCCGGATGATCTGAATCACCGGGAACATAATAATGCAGCTAAGGATCAGCCCCTTGATGAAGGCCGGCCGGTCAATCCCCGCACCCGAGTTCATGCTGGTATAGTCCACCGAATCTATCATTGAGAAAATATACAGCGAGATAAAGCTGACCACTGTCATCAGCACAGCGTAGAGCAGGGAAAAGATCGCCTGGGTCTTCACCTCCACCTTATAGGCTTGCGCCATACTGAAGATCATCAGCAAAGCTACGCCGGAGGAGAATAGAGGGGACAGCGGGGTGACCAGGTAGAGGAAGCAGAGTACCCCGTAGATCAGGAAGTATATGATCCGGTTGGGCTTCCTGGCAGCTTTGTCAAATACCGAGGCGAAGAAGAACTGGGTCTGAAAACACATCACCAGCAGCACACAGACGATAAGGGTCAGATTATAGTGAGTCATACGAGCTACCCTTCATGATCATGAATTTGGTGTAGAAGTCCTTAACCTCTTTGATTTTGGACCGGCCGATGGGGAACTCCTGCCCGCCCGACATCAGCACGGAGCCGCCCGCGAACTTGTGGACATGCAGCAGGTTGATAATAATCGAACGGTGGATATGCAGAAAATGGCTGTCCCGTAAGGCTGAAGCGTATTCAGCAATAATTCCTCTAGTCTCATAGATTCCCGTGGTGGTAATCACATGCAGTTTGCTCTTGACCGTTAGACTCTTGGCCGCCTCAATCCCGATAATATCATCATGCCGCAAGACGACTTCCTCATAACCGGACTTGATGACCATGAATTTCTTATCCTGGGCCTGGAAGTAATCACACAGCTTAAGGATCTTCTCCTCCAGGAGCTGCGGGGCGACCGGCTTGATCAGATACTGGAAGGTAATCACGTCGAAGCTCTCCACCATATATTCTGGATAGCTGGTCAGAAATATGATCTGTTCGTCAAAA
Organism: Paenibacillus sp. FSL M7-0896; assembly: GCF_037975415.1. Lineage (NCBI taxonomy): Bacteria > Bacillati > Bacillota > Bacilli > Caryophanales > Paenibacillaceae > Paenibacillus > Paenibacillus sp. FSL M7-0896. The sequence goes on along the minus strand of NZ_CP150250.1, from coordinate 5,021,993 downwards.
TGCTTCTGGCTTCTCAAGCGGCGCGCCGCCATAATCCCGTTCATGCCGCCCATCTCCACATCCAGAATCAGGATATGGAAGGGGGCTCCGCCCCGTTCATAGTGGGAGATTAGGTCTTCTCCCGAAGAAAACAGCTCGATTTCAAATTCGGTATCCGTCTTGACGGATAACCCGACCAGAATCTTCTTCACCCGCTCCCGCTGCTGTTCTTCATCCTCACATATCGCTACCCGATACATCCAAAGGCCCCCTTTCACTTCCGGCTCAATGCCTAAGCAGATATTTGTACACAACATTATATAGTATTGTCCAGGGAATGAGCAGATCAGGGGGCCAAACGCATAAGTTAATCCCTGGACTGCAAAAGCGAATCCTTGGTTTGGAGAAGGATGAACGTGTTTGCTTGGATGGACGTTACGCAAATGGAACGTTGTTCCAATCACTGTGAACGCTTCGCTTTTACGCGGGTTGTTCCGCCCGCTTCGCTGTTTAAGCGTATGCCCCAGGAACGGTTGTCACTTCCACAGCCGCAGCAGCGGCCCCGCCTCGCCATAGACAGGATCACGCTCCGGCAGCGGGACTTCGCGGATCTCGGGGAGCGCTGCAGCGAAGTCATCCGGGCCCGCCTGGCGGGTGTTATAGTCCATGCCCCCGGGATATGCGCCTGCAATACGGAAGTCCGGCGTGGCCGTGAGCTTCTTGTGTGCCGTCCCGGCAGGCAGCACCACAACGTCACCGGCTTCCACGTTGGCTGTGTATCCGGCATCTCCGCCAAGCTGGAGCTTGGCACTGCCGGAGATCACCCCCAGCACCTCATGCGCGTTGCTGTGATAGTGGTGGTAGGGGAAGACGCCATTCACCCAGCTATTCAGCCAGCCGTTGTTATTGAAGACCTGTTCGGTGTCTTCCGGGTGGTCCCGGAGAACCCCTTTATACAGCACAGCAGGAAGCTGAGGATTATTAGGCAGCAGTCCATCCGGCTCGAAGCTGAGCTTAATTATAGATTCGTCCTGCTCCCGGCCTGTAGAGTTATGTTCTGGCATAGCGGATCATCTCCTACGTGAATTTTGGTATATGTATATAGAATTACCCTAAGGTTGGTAGTGTATCTCGTGAAAATACATTTCGTTAAAAGGTGAGAACCCCAGGTATTGCTGGCAGTTTAATTGTAACGTAATACAGCTAGTTGAACATTTGGCGGCACTAGTAGACCTGCATTTGTAGCGAAAAAACAGGGATAAATGTATTCTGTGCAACTAAAAACGGTGAAACGGAAGGCCTCCCTCTTCTAATTGTAGTCTATACAACTAAATTTGCCCGAAAGGGCGAAAATCCAGGTATAGAGGCCTTTTAGTTGTACGAAATACAGCTAAACGGAGATTTGGCGGCATATCAGACGATTTAGTTGTATGAATTACAATTAAGCGTACCTATACTGCTTGCACCATAATTTGGGTATGGCATATCCTCAGCCTGCGATTGGTGAAATTATAATTGCAATTAATATAGCGGGGCTATTTTCTACCTGCTTGTAAAAGGGTAATTGATGGCATACAGTGTAACATAGCTGTTATAGATGGTTGCGAAAGGGAGGGGTTATAGTGAGAATTACCCGTAAAATAAGTACCCTGCTGGTTGCCGCGTTGCTGCTGCCTGCCATCCTGTTGCTGCCGGGGGCAGAGGCTGCTCCGGCACAGGCGAAGGCTGCGCCCGCCGGGACGGTTGCCGCTGCCGCTTCAGTCGCCCAGAGTCCGGCTACGAACGGGCTGGTGCCGCTGACCGGCGCGATCAACGGAAATCTGCCGATTCATATGTCCATTAAGGTGGAGAGCGGCGGCAAGCTGACCGGCAGTTATTATTATGACAAATATAAACAGACGATCAGGCTCACCGGCAATGTCAACGGCAAAATCGCCCATATGTATGAGTATGACGCCAAAGGCAAGGAGACCGGCCATTTCCAGGGCTGGTGGATTCCCGGCACCGGCTTCGCCGGGGTATGGAGTAGCCCCGACGGAACCCGCCAGCTGCCGGTAGAGGCGCTCTCGGCCACAGCCACAACCAGTCTCAAGGCTCCTGCAGCTGCTGATTGGAGCGGAGAATGGTATATGGCAAGTAATTCGCCCTTCTACGGCTCTTATGTGGAATTCAGCAATGTGAAGAGCGATAAGCTGGTTTTCTCTATGGATGCCTACGAAGGTGCCCATTCCGGTCAACTGGAGAACGAAACGGCAGTGGTCCGCAAACGGATGGCCGTCTATAAGGAAGAGGACGGTTCGGTGGTCTTCTTCTATCTGCTGAACGGCAAGCTGTACGTAACCAGTCCTTCGCCGGTGTATTCTGCCGGGGCTAATGTGACCTACACCGGCGAATATACAAGAGATCCGAACGAGAAGGTCTACACGCTGAAGGACACCGGCGTCTTCAAGACGGCAGCGGAGGACAAAGCCTTCCGTAAGCTGGTAGGGGAAGATTATGATCTGTTCCTGTACAGTATGCAACTGCTGGATGAGCCGAAGGATCTGGATGGTAAGGGGTCAAGAGTGGTGCAGGGCGGCGTGAGAGGGCTGTTCACCCTTACGGAAGCCATCATCATGTATGACAAGCAGGGCCATTACTGGGCAGCCGTACTCGACTCGGATGAAGGCGACGAACTGGAAGACATCGCTGACCCCTATGTCCGGTTCTATACGAATGTTCCCGGCACCAGCAAGCTGCCGAAGACGATTGTGAAATGGATGGAGCCTTTTTCTGATTACGAGGTGGTATACATGAATTTCTAAACCTCGCGCAGGGGCGTTTTAAGATCTCCCTAACGGGTACAATGAAAGAGTGAGGGTCCGCCTGACATGGGTAGCTACTGCACGAGAACCTGTGTACACCGGTTATGTCAGCGGATTCACATGTCCCGCCTCTTTTCACTGAAAGGATAGGACAGCGCGCATGCGCAGGTCCTGCCGCTATAATGGAAGCTGCGGGTGCAACAAGAAACGGTATGCCTAACCCCTGACCGGGGGGCGGCATACCGTTTTTATATGGAATCTGTAATTCATTGCCGGGCTCAGGATCAGGTATATAGCCGCTTCCAGTTCGCATACCAGCGCTCGACCTTGGCGGACGGAGTGAGCTTCAGGTCCCGCCAGAGAAAGCTGCGGAGCTTCTCATACTGTTCCTGTACGAAGCTTAGCTCGCCCAGCCGGTTGTAGAAGTCCATGAGCGCCAGATAGCCTGGTTCATGGTAGGGATGCATCTCGACAATCCGCTGATAGGTGCTGACGGCCTTGGTGATATTATCCTTAGCGGTATAATAGTCGCCCAGCTCGGTGGCGTGCTGCAGGGAGAGGTTGCGCAGCCGCTGGCGCTCGCTCTCGGCCCACAGATAATCATAATCCCCCAGGTAATCGCCGGTATAGAGTTTCAGTAGCTCCTCATGCTCAGCGGCGTTATAATCATCCACCGGGTCCAGGGAGACGACACCTTCCTCCCACAGCACCGCATCAATCTGCGCGTCGCCGCTCTCCAGCATATACCCCTCGCCTACGCTCGCATTGCTGATCACAAGGCCGATGTCGGCCCGTTTCAGCGATTGCCTGATCTGGTAGATGGCCGTATACAGATGAGTGGAGGCACGTTTGAATGATGCCTCGGGCCAGAGCAGCTCGACCAGCTTGTCCTTGACGACAATCCGGTCATGATGATACAGCAGGAAGGCGAACAGTTCCTGGGCTTTGGAGGTCCGCCAGCGGAAATCCCGGATAGGAACACCTCCCCGTTCGAACTGGATGGCATTGAAGCAGCGGATCAGCAGCGAGTCCGGCTTGTCCGTGTGAAGCTGGTTGATCTTCCGGCTCCTGATTCGCTGGAGGGTCCGGCTCAGCCGTTCCCTGGAGACCGGCTTGAGCAGATAATCCTGCGCGCTGACCTCGAAGGCTTCCAGCGCGAAGCTGTTATGGGCGGAGACGAATACAATGGCTGAGCCGGGACAGCTCTCCTCCAGCTGCTTCGCAGCCTCCATGCCGTTCAGCCCCGGCATATCAATATCAAGAAAGATAATATCTGCCTCCCAGCCGGCCGCTTCGCTCATAGCCAGCTGGGGGTTGGTATAGGTTGCCGTTACAATGGTCGATCCCAGCGCCCTGAGCGTCGATTCCAGCTGAATCAGGGCGAGTCGTTCATCATCGATCAGCACTACCCTAAGCATTGTAGCACCTCCTTGTACAGGATATAGCGGATGGAGAATGGTTCACTCGATACGCCGGAGCGGAATCATAAAGGAGACGGTGGTTCCAAAGCCGGGACGGCTCTGAATGGACAAGCCTTGCCCATAGCGTTCAATCAGCCTCCGGTTCGTATTCCATATCCCGATACCGGAGCTCTTGTCTTTATGCTTCATCAGCAGGCGGTTAATGTGCGCCTGCTCCATGCCTCTGCCATTGTCTTGCACCGCAAGCCGGACATGCTCCTCCTCCTCTTCAATGCGGATAGTAAGTAGGCCTCCCTCTATAAGACTGAGCAGCCCGTGACGGACAGCATTCTCTACCAGCGGTTGCAAGATCAGCGGGGGAACCCGCAGCAGTCCGGTATAATTCCGTTCCCACTTGACCTCCAGCCGTTCGCCGAACCGCACCTTCTCGATATATAAATAGGCCTCCACTAACGATAGCTCCTGCTTCAAATGAATCAGTGTACCGGTATTCATCAGGTCGAAGCTTGAGCGCAGGTAGGAGGAGAAGGCTTCAATCAGCTGCTGCATCTGGCAGAGATCAATGGTACTGAGCGTGGCGATGGAGTTCAGGGCATTGAAAAGGAAATGAGGGCGGATCTGCGCCTGGAGGTAAGCCATCTCCAGCCGCAGGCTGTGAGCGACGGTCTGCTTCAGCCGCGCCAGCCCGGTAACCCGGTATTTCAATTCCAGGCTGTCTACCGGCTTAGTCACATAATCATTAGCCCCCTGCTGAAATCCGTAGTAGATCTCCTCACGCATAGCACGTGCCGTCAGCAGCAGCACCGGTAACTCTGACACCGGATAACGCTCCCTTACCCGGCGGGTAAGCTCATAGCCGGACATGCCGGGCATCATCACATCGGTAATCAGCAGATCCCATGATTCCTCCTCCAGCCGAATCAGGGCTTCCTCCCCGCTTAACACAGAGGTCAACTGATAGATATCCTCATGCAAAATGGTCGCGAGCACCCGGAGATTAACCGGGTCATCGTCAACAGCCAGTATCTTCAGTTCGGCTCCCTCCGTATCCAAGCCGGAGGGGGACGGAGGCACTCCCGCAAGGAATGGCTCTTCGTCCTTATTGCGCACATGGACACTCCGGCCGGTGTATGCAGCGCCCGGCGCTTCCACTGCTTCCATCCTGCCGAACTGCTCATCCGTGAAAAAGGCTTCGTCAGCCAGCTGCAGGGTGAAGCGGAAGACCGAGCCTTCCCCAAGCCTGGACTCCACGGTCAGCCTTCCCCCGTGCAGCTCCACCAGCTGCCGGGTAATGCCGAGGCCCAGACCCAGGCCACCACGGTCCTGTCCGCCTGCCTGTTCATAAGGAAGGAAGATACGCGCGAGCGCTTCTTCCTCCATCCCCGCACCTGTGTCAGCCACGCTGATCAGCAGCTTCCCGTCCGCTTCTTCGGCAGTCACAAGGATACTTCCCTGCTCGGTCCATTTCACGGCATTATGTATCAGGTTGAAGAGAATCTGGATCAGCCGCTTCTCATCGGCCCATACACGCGGCAGCGATGCGGATACGCTTACATGAAGCGTCAGGTTCTTGCCGTCCGTTAAGTAACGGAGCATATCCGCAGCCCCGGCTGCGATGGTATGGACGGACAGCGGGGCAGGATGAAGGACCATCCGGTTCTCCCGCAACAGGGTGAGATCGAGCAGATCATCCAACAGCTGGGACATTTGCCGCCCGATGCGTACCAGTAGCTCCAGGTCTCCGGCTTCTTCATCCGGGGAGGCTGCCCGCTTCTTGTCGTATTCCGACTGGGCAATGCTCATCATGCCGTGCAGCGGTGTCCTCAGCTCATGCGAGGTATTCATCAGGAACCGGTCCTTCTGCTTGTCCGCTTGCAGCAGCTGTTCATAGAGCTGCCTGTTCTCATTGGACCGCCGGATATACTGTTTCAGGGCATAGGCAGAGAATCCAGCGATAGCAGCCAGAATATCTATGGAGTAGAACGGCAGATTCTTCCGGTAACTATTCACCGTGGTTCCCCAGATCACCCCGGATACAATCGAAGAGCCGATGAAGGTAAGGAACCCGACGTCTTTTTTTTGCTTATAGACCATAATTCCGAATAGCACAAACATCCAGCAGGGGGGGATCATATACAGGAGGCTGAAATAAATAGTGGCATTGGACAGAACGATATGAATCGGAAGGAAGCAAAGGCAAAGTGTATAGAGCAGAAGAAGCAAGCTGTACACCTTGAAGGCCCGGCTGACTGCCTGGGCACTGTAGAATTTGTAGGTAAGCAGCAGCATGAAAAAGACCATCCATACATAAGACAGCAGCTTGACCTTGATTCCCCAAGTATAGTTCAGCGGCAGCACAAGGAACAGCAGGACGTCATTATCCGCTGCGATGGAGACGGCTATGATGATCAGCATAAGCGCAAATAAGAGCAGAGACGGGTGTTCTTTGTCAAGCAGGTACAGAATACAGACATACAGCGCGTGCAGAAGAAGGATGATGATCGTAGCTAACTGAAAAGAGGTAGAGTACCAGCGCTCCTTCTGAACCATAGACTGGGCGCCGAAACGGATGGAATAGGAAATGCCTGCCTTCTCCCCATGCTCATAATTGGCAGTCTGGATCAGGACAAGCATGTCCTTCGTCCCTTCCGGGGGGAGGTAGTGAACGGCATAGGGAACGGCCATGGGATAGTACAGCTCCTTGCGCGCTGCGGATTGACCCATAGCCTGAAGGGGGCGGCCGTTAATCTCGATCCGGGAAGAAGCCTGGATCTGCTGGACCCAGAAGCTGTAGGGCTCATCCAGCGGCTGATCGACCAGAATATGCAGGGCATAGGTACCATAGCCCAGGGAGGAACCGGACATGGCCCCCTTCCAGTTGCCGGGTACCTGAACAGGGACAGCATCTCCGGCAGTGCCGGAGCGGATATCACTTTCGCTTACCAGACGGTTAGGATAGAAGTCCCATGTCCCGTCAAGGGCAAGCGAATGGGCATGCTTGAAGGTCCAGCCCCGTAAATCAAGTACGCCCGCCGCCGCGCCGGGCTGCTCCGGCAACGCAAAGATCTGCTGCCATGCCCGTTGCATACCCAATAGCAGAGTCATATATATCACGATTAATGTCAGATGCTTCATGTAATATTTGGAATTTTTATTCATCATTCAGTAAGAATTCGACAAACCAGAGTCAGAACCTCTAAAAAAATTAAATAAATTCTGTGACGATTCGAAGGGACTTCTGTGAATGATCCTGGCGGCTAGTGTCAGAATCAGACTCGTTCTTTTGTCCTGCTTTCCAGGCGGGCCAATAGTGCTGTTTGCACAGCCCTTTCGCATAGTGTCTTCTGTTGCAGTTGTCCATAGTGCATTTTCTTTCATTGATGGCTCTGAGTCTTCCCATGTATGCATCCCTCCATAACGGTTCGTTTCAAGTCAAGCCCCATTATAGTGAACCCCCATAGACAAGAACTGAACAAAAATGGAATTTAAATTCCATTGAATTCTTAATCGTATTTAACCTCCGGTCTGCATATAAATGATGTACCAAGTCCGACAAAACCACTAAATGAAAACCATTAGTTAAAGGAGGGGAGCTTTTGCCCACAGAAGCTGCAACCTTACGTGAGCAAATTCTGAAGCTGACAGGAGAATATTACGACATTCGTTGGCCCGGCCGGTCCTTCGTACCTGGACGCGATTACGTGCCGGTAAGCGGCAAGGTGTTCGATGGCGAAGAATTGATGAGTCTGGTGGATGCTTCACTTGATTTCCACCTGACAGCGGGCAGATATACTGGCGAGTTCGAGCGCAGGTTCTCCCAGATTATGGAGAGAAAGCATACCCTGCTGGTTAACTCGGGTTCGAGTGCGAATCTGCTTGCTGTCGCAGCACTTACCTCGCCGCTGCTCGGCGAACGCCGGCTGCGTCCGGGCGATGAGGTGATCACCGTTGCCGCCGGATTTCCGACCACGGTCAATCCGCTGATACAGCATGGACTTATTCCAGTATTCGTCGATGTGGAGCTGCCCACCTACAATATAAATACAGCTCAGCTGGACGCCGCGCTCAGCCCCCGTACCAAAGCGGTCATGCTGGCGCACACACTGGGCAATCCCTTCGATCTGGCCAGTGTTAAGGCATTCACGGACCGGCATGGACTGTGGCTGATTGAGGATACCTGCGATGCTGTCGGATCACTGTATGAAGGCCGGCCGGCAGGTTCCTTCGGCGATCTGGCCACGGTCAGCTTCTTCCCTGCCCATCATTTGACCATGGGCGAGGGCGGTGCGGTACTCACCTCCGGTGCCAGGCTCAAAAAAATTGTCGAATCGCTCCGTGACTGGGGCAGGGACTGCTGGTGCCAGCCGGGAACCGACAATACCTGCGGCAAGCGGTTTGACTGGACTAAGGGAGACCTGCCAGCCGGATACGACCACAAATATACGTATAGCCACATTGGCTACAATCTGAAGGCTACCGATATGCAGGCTGCCATCGGAGTCTCCCAACTGGAGAAGCTCGAAGGGTTCCATGCTGCACGCAGACGTAACTTTGACTATCTGAAGGCGGCGCTGGAGCCTGCGGAGGAATGGCTTATTCTTCCACAGGCGACGCCGCGCAGTGATCCGAGCTGGTTCGGATTCCCGCTGACCGTGAGGGAGGATGCGCCCCTCACGCGCAATGAAATCGTGCGCAGGCTGGAGAAGGCGCGGGTTGGCACCCGGCTCTTGTTCGCCGGGAATCTGCTCAAGCAGCCTGCCTACTCCGGTGTGGCGCACCGTGTCGCCGCGCCGCTCATTCAGACGGACAGGATCATGAACGATACGTTCTGGGTGGGAATCTATCCGGGACTTTCGACAGAGATGCTGGATTATACTGCCGAGGTATTGCTGGGCTTGCTGAAAGGTAAGGAGGTAACAAGATGAAGGTAGTCATTCTGGCCGGGGGCTACGGGACCCGGATCAGTGAAGAGACCGATGTGAAGCCCAAGCCGATGATTGAGATCGGCGACAAGCCGCTGCTGGTGCATATTATGGAGAATTATGCTGCTTACGGCTTCGATGATTTTGTCATTTGCCTGGGATATTTGGGGCATGTCATTAAACAATATTTCTCCGACTTCTATCTCCAGAGCTCGGATATTTCTTTCGATTTCGGTAATGGCAACCAGATCACCCGCCATAACCGTCAGCTGCGAAACTGGAAGGTAACGCTCGCGGACACAGGCAAAGAAGCGATGACTGGCGGAAGAATCCGGCAAGTCCAGAAATACATCGGAAATGAACCGTTCATGCTGACCTATGGGGATGGTGTTGCGGATATTAATATACAGCAGTTACTGGATTTCCATCGCTCTCACGGGAAGTTGGCGACTGTGACTGCTGTTCAGCCGTCGGGGCGTTTCGGTGCGCTGGACCTAGCAGAGGATACCAAGGTAACCGGATTCGTAGAGAAGCCCAAAGGGGACGAAGGCTGGGTGAACGGCGGCTTCTTCGTACTAGAGCCCGAGGTATTCTCTCTAATCGAAAGTGACAGCACCGTCTGGGAGCAGGAGCCGCTCCGGGAGCTGGCAGCGCGGGATGAGCTAAGGGCTTACAAGCATAATGGGTTCTGGCAGCCGATGGATACACTCCGCGACAAGCGTTATCTGGAGGAGCTGTGGCGGGAGGGAGGACTCCCGTGGATGAGAACGAACTGACAGCGGCGAGATTCTGGAAGGGGCGGCGTGTCTTCGTAACCGGACACACCGGCTTCAAGGGAAGCTGGCTCACCCGGTGGCTGACGATGCTGGGCGCAAGCGTCAGCGGTTATGCCTGGGACCGGGATGAGTATAAGCTCTTCCCGCTGATCGGAGCTGCGCCTGAGGTCCATACGGTCTGGGGGGATGTTCGGAACCGGCAGCGCCTGGATGCAGCGCTGCGGGAAGCGGCCCCGGAGGTGGTATTCCATCTGGCTGCCCAGCCGCTGGTCCGCACCTCTTACCAGTTCCCGGCCGATACCTTCGAGGTGAATGTGATGGGAACAGTGAATCTGCTGGAGGCGGTCGCAAGCTCGGTTGATTCCGGGATCCCTGTCAAAGCAGTCGTTAACGTTACGACGGATAAGTGCTATGACAACCGTGAATGGATCTGGGGTTACCGCGAGACCGATCCGCTGGGCGGCTATGACCCTTACTCTTCCAGCAAGGCGTGTTCCGAGCTGGTGACGCAGGCTTATCGCAACAGCTACTTCCAACCGGCGCGTTATGCCGAGCATGGCGTGGCTGTCGCTACCGCCAGGGCGGGGAATGTCATCGGGGGCGGCGATGATTCCCAGGACCGGCTGGTGCCGGACTGCCTGCGGTCATTCGCCGCTGGCTTGAGGCCGCTGTTGCGCAGCCCGGCGGCGACGCGACCCTGGCAGCATGTGCTTGAGCCGCTTAGCGGCTATTTGCTGCTGGCTGAGAAGCTGGTGCAGGAGGGGGCGGAGTATGCTGCCGCCTGGAATTTCGGCCCTGAGGAGCAGAGCGTTCACAGTGTCGAGAAGGTGGCCGTCCGGCTCGCAGCGCTCTGGGGAGAGGGAGCGGGTATTGATATCGCCGGTATCTCCGGGCTGCATGAGGCTGGTGAACTGCAGCTTGACAGCACCAAGGCCCGCCGCCTGCTGGGCTGGCGCTCCCGCTGGAGTGTTGAGCAGGCTCTGCAGAAGACGGTGGAATGGCAGAGAGCGCTGGATGCAGGGCAGGATATGCGGAACATCAGCGAGCAGCAGATTCGCGAATATATGACACAGAACCTATAGGAGGGCACTAATGATTACTATCAGTCTATGTATGATTGTGCGCGATGAAGAGAACGGCCTGGGCCGGTGCCTGGATGGTGTGAAGGATATTGCGGACGAAATCGTCATTGTCGACACAGGCTCCACGGACCGGACTAAGGAGATTGCTGCGGAATATGGTGCAGTGATTTATGATTTTGAATGGATTGACGATTTCGCGGCAGCACGCAACGAAGCCTTCAGCAAGGCGACTAAGGAATATATTCTGTGGCTGGATGCAGATGATACCATTGAGGAAATTGACCGGGTGCGCTTCAAAAAGCTGAAGGAGACATTATCTCCTCAGTACCAGTCTGTGACTATGCCCTACAATCTGGCCTTCGACAGCGAGGGCAAAGTAACCTCAAGCCTGAGACGCAACCGGCTGGTCCGCCGGGACTGCGGCTTCCAGTGGATCGGACCGGTGCATGAGTATTTGGCGGTTGCCGGCAATACCATAGATAGCGATGTCTGTATTACTCATAAGAAGGATAAGGTTCATACGGACCGCAACCTGCGAATCTACCGCGGGCGTCTGGCCAAGGGCGAGGAGTTCTCGCCGCGTGATCTCTACTACTTCGCGAACGAGCTCCGAGATCATGCGATCCATGAAGAAGCGCTGGAATATTACGAGAAGTTCCTGCAGACCGGCCAGGGCTGGGTTGAGGATAACTATCAGGCCTGCCTGAAGATGGCGGAATGCCACGGGCATCTGAACAACAAGTCCGGGAAAATGAGCGCGTTGTATCGTACCCTGAACTATGATATCCCCCGTTCCGAATTCTGCTGCCGCCTGGGAAGTGAATTCGTAGAAGCTGGAGAGTTCGGGCGGGCGATCTACTGGTTCGAACAGGCGATTACGCTGCCGCGAAGATCTACCCTGGGACTTCAGGATATGACCTCTACCACCTGGGTGCCACATCTGCAATTGTGCGTATGCTATGACCGCCTGGGTCAATACATGAAGGCTAATTATCATAATGAGACAGCACTATTCTATTATCCTACACACCCAAGTATGCTGCATAACCGGAAATATTATAAAGAACTCCTGGGTGATTCCTTCAGCGAATTATTTAAAGTCTCTTAAGCAGGTAATCTGCTGCTTCCAAGGCAGCATAATAGACAGGCAACGTTCTCCGGAGCGGGCCTGTCTATTTATTTTGCGGGACGATAATTAGATAAATAGGTATTTTTACACATTTATTGCGAGGCACATGAATACCATTAAAGTAAATAAGTCCACCTAAAATAAAGGAGTGAGGTTATGGTACGCCATTACACCCAACTGGAAATCATTAATTTATCGAAATTGCCTCCGACCACAGTGAAGAGATGGCTGGAATATTTCTCTTACTTCGTACCGGGGACCCGGCAAGGAGATCAGACACTCTATCCCTATGAAACTTTGAAACTGCTAAAAAGGATCAGTGAGCTGCGCATGGAACGCTACCATCTAAGCACCATTGTGCGCCTGCTGATCGAGGAGGGATTCCCGATGTACAGCAAAAGTGAACAAGAGCTTCCCGTACCAGAGCGAACGGAAAACCGTATGACCGAGGCCCCGGAGCCGGACAGACAGCAGCAGCTTGTGGCCTCGCTCTCCTCCCTGGCCAATGAGCTGATCCGGATTGCGGATCATCTCAATCACTGGAAGGTGCAATAGGCTGCACAAACTTGGGAGAATTCTGCGAGCGGCTCCTTTCATGATCAGGGCTTGTCCATTTCTAGCCGCGAGAAAGAATGACGGTTGCCCGCTATTCTTCATCTTCCTCAATTTCAGTAGTTAGTTCTTCTTCCAGCAATCGCTCCGACAAGGCACCAGAGTCACTCAGCAAACGCAGAATCCGGTCCATCTTGCTGAGACTAAGCCACTGGCCCTTGGTAATCTCTTCGAGCAATCTGGCGGTTGTATTATTCAACTGGATCATGTTGACAAAGTTCATATTTCCGGGATTAGACAGCACGAAGGCCTGCATCGCTTCTGCTTCTGCGTTGATAATGTGAGACAAAGACATCTCGTTGATTGCGATAGAGGTGAGCAGGAGAGAGATGCTTTCCTCCCGCGTAAGCGAGATATCGGGAGTTATATTGGGGATGTGGGGCATTGACATGCAGATCTCCTCCAAAACGTGAAAGGTTGCTTTGCGCTTAATTATCTAGTCATAGCTATGTATACTTCAGGCACAGATTGTCCTATTCCTGTTATTCTCTGAAATCCGCCAAATCCGATATACCTGGGACAAATGGTGATAGGGACAAGTCAAAAGCACATATATATAACAGTAACTAATCAAAGCAGGCAGCGGGGGGGATGAAGCGATGCTACAGCGGGAACGGTTGATCAAAGCGATTATTCTGGCTGCGGCGCTGGAGGAAGAAGCGGTCTCGGCTCTGATTGCAGTTGAAATCCGCAAGCTGGAATATATGTATGATGATGAATACGGCTGGGAAGAAGAATTAGAGATGGGGGGGCTTGACGCCCTGCAGGAGGCGGTGGCCAGAATCATCACGGCCCTGGCCCAGCATCAGGCCATGATCTGCCGGACGCTGGAAACCAGCAGACGGCTGGTGCGAGAGGTAAATGGGTATGAAGGCTGAAGCCCGGAAATCGGAGGATGAGCTATTGGTAGAGGCGATTCATAAAACAATGGGACAGATGGAGCAGCTGAAGCAGGCTTGTCTGCGGCTCTCGGTCAATGCGGATGACGAGCTGGCGCTGTTCATGCGCGAGACAGAACGGCTGCTTGAACGAGCTCAGTCCACAGGCCGGGAGGCTGAGAGGCAAGAACCGGAGCATCGGGAGCAGGTATCCACCGTTATCAAGCAGACAATCCGTCCTGCAGATGCCTATGTATCCGGGGGCAAATATCTCTATAATACGGGTAAGTCCGTCCGGTTCATCCAGCGGCGCTCCGCGCAGGCCACGCGCAAGCGGACGTCCCATAAGAAGCGAGGACGGACAGTAGGAGTGCGCGCAGCCAGCGAACGCAAGCGGCAGCAGCGGCAACAGCTGAAGCCTGCTATCCAGCCGCAGCAGCCAAAGAGGGTAGTGGAGCCGCAGCAGCCGAAGAAGGCAGCGGAGTGGCAGCAGCCAAAGAAGGCAGCGGAGTGGCAGCAGCCGAAGAAAGCGTCGGAGCGGCAGCAGCCGAAGAAGACGGCGGAACGGCAGCAGCCGAAGAAGTCGGTGGAACGGCAGCAGCCGAAGAGTACGCAATCTATGAATAGCCAGCCGTCCGTTGACTATCAGGGGATCAGAATCTCGTCCAACCTGAAGTACTCCCTATAAGGTGCTTTTTATTCTACGATCAACATCAGCCCTCGCCGGGCAGCTGCCATACTCCCGCTTCGGGATCATAGGCATTCACCACTCTGGCGGGATTGCCCGCCGCGATGCAGTAATCCGGCAAATCCCGGGTTACCACACTGTTAGGTGTAACCCGGCAGCCCTTGCCAATCGTTACGTTACCCACAACGACGCAGTGGGCACCAAGCTCGCTGCCTGCACCGATCCTCACCTGATGGCTGGCAGTGGTGATCCACTGGTCGCGAATGGGAATGCCGATCTGGCGGTACTGATGGTTAGTGTCGGCAATATAGACATCTGGCCCGACGATGACATTATCTTCCAGAGTCACGCTGTTCGCAGCGGTAATGATCAGATTGCGGCTGCAGCTGCAGCCGTCTCCGATCGAAATGGCCGGCGATTCTTCCTTACCGGGATGAACTACCGTGAACCAGCTATTCTCCTGAATAAGCACATTGCGACCGATAGCGACTTTCTCCGGACAGTTGATATCGGTCTTAAGCACAATCAGACTGCCGGGTCCGAAGGTACTGAAGCGTTGTTGAAATTCCGGGCTGATACCTTCCATGCACTGATGCCTCCTTATAATGGACCGGACAAGCCTGCTGCTGCGGCCTGCCCGGCGGCTATGTAGCCTCAGATATTTAGATGCTTAACCTGAATCTTGTGCAGCCGTTCATGCAGTTCTGGATAATAGGATTCATCCTGGTAAGCTGCAACAAAAATCTGCGGGAAATCTTCGGGCTGCAACTGCTGAAGATTCTTCTCCAGCATGTAGTTGTACCACCAGAGCAAGAAGGTATGGGAGATTTGCTTCTTCTCGGCTGCCAATACGGCTGCCTCCAATCCGTTATCCAGGAAGTAATGAAGAATCCCAAGGTATGATTGAATGAATGTCCGTGCGAAGCTGTAACCTCCTGCAATCTTGTCGCTGCTGGTCAGCAGCTTGCGGTGATACACACAATAATCTGGAGTAATCTCTAGAATAGAGAGCTCCAGATAGACCTGGATAAGATTCGAATCGATGAAAAGCTCAGGCGTGGCAATCTGTTCGAATTCCTTCCTGCGCATAATGATTCCCGACAGAAATGTACTATAGATCGAGACCTGCTCAACATACTTGCTGATCCCCGAGCCCCGGTTCATCACTCCGGTGTTACTAAGGATATCTAGAAAGAGCAGGCTACAGTTCCGGTTCTGTTCGATCAGGTTATACAAGGCTTCGACGGAGCCGGGGAGCCAGTAATCATCGCCGCCGTGAAGCTTGATGAATTCGCCCTTGGCATAGCCTGCACATTTCAGGGTATTGCGGTCAGTTCCTTCATTAAGTTCATTGCGGTAGTAGTGAAGGTTAGGATAGCTGGCCTGATACTTCCGCACCAGCTCTTCCGTGTGATCTGTGGAGCCATCATCTGATACGATGATTTCGAAATCTTCCTGTCTGGCATTCTGACTGTAAATACTCTTCAGGCAAAGGTCGAGCTCTTGTTCGCAGTTATAGGCAGGGATACAAATACTTATAAGCGGTTGCGGAACAGTCTCTATTGCGTGACGCTCAGCTTCCTCGCTGGGCAATCCGTTAGTCTTCAGCCACTTCCTGGAGTCGGGATCAAATTGCTTGATTACTCTGGCAGGTGTACCCGCAGCTACGCAGTAGTCAGGAATTACCGTGCCGGATACAACGACTGACCCCGCGCCTATGACACAGCCCTTACCGATGGATACCTCCCCGGCTATAACGGTGTTGGCGCCAATCCAGCTCCCAGCACCGATGGTTACGGTATGGCTCCAGGAAGTCACCCCCTGCTTCATGACGGGGAGATGAATATTCTCATAAGCAGGATTGTGATCGGATATATGCACATTAGGTGATATGGCGACCTGGGCGCCAATAATTAACCGGTTGACTGCCGACAGGCTGCACCGGCGTCCGATCTCGCTTCCTGCACCAATCTGGATACGCGGTTCGCTGACAATATTATTATAGGGGAGCGAAAGAGAACAATCTGCCTGCAGCTTGACTTCATTGCCCAGAGCAATTCCGGCCGTACCTGACAATTCGCAGGATGGATGAATGCTGCAGCCGCTGCCGAGCCGGTGGAACCGGTGCTGGCCATGGTGTTTGCCATAGCCGTAATATTCAAGGAAAATGTGCCGGGCCTTCTCCATAGCAGTGCTTCGGTCCGGGATACCGCAGTTATGCAGACACCAGGGCAGAAGCTGCTTGGGAACACCTACTTCATAGCCGCTGCTGATGAATTCCTGACTGTGTGAAGCGTCATAGAAGTGTGAGCCGGTGAACAAATCCTTGCGCCAGGGGAGGTCGTACTGTGTTGCCATCAGCAGTCCGCTGAGCGTCTCCACCGCTTCATATTCATCCACCGGCTGCATCAATTCAAGAGGCTGAAGTGCGCCTGTATAGCTATCAATCACTTTACCGAACTTCTGTGATGCGTCCTGCCATATACCGGAAGACGGAAGCGTCTTAGCGCCGACGGTTCCTAACATGCCGAGTGACGGATAACGGGAGAACAGCCGGACGATGTCTTCAAGAAATTGGGGATTCAGGATATGGACATCCTGATGAATATACACCTTATACTTGGCATCTGACTGGCGCATGGCCTGATCGTACCCCGCTGCCAGGCCGGAGGCATTCCTGACGATTTGCAGATCTACGGTGAATCCATCCGGTTTGAGTAATTGCTTAAGATTTTTCTGGCTGCGTTCCGCTAATTCCTCATTATTCACACACATGATAAAACAAATTTTACGTTCATCCATGTCGCTGACATCCTCTCCTTTGTCCTCAGTACCAGGCATCCCTGTCATTTACCGGACTTCATGGACCCGAAGTTTACGCCTTAAGATCTCTGCCTGTTCATTGTCTATATATATTCGGTTAATGGTCAAAGATCATTTTTTTTTGGCAATAGCCGTAATTACGGAGCTGATCCGATGTGCCGCCCGGCTTCGGTCATGGTATACCGGCACAGGCAGAACTGCGGATTCAATTGCAATAATGCATGTTGCCGGGATACCCATGGGTCCAGAAAATTTGTGGCTTGTACAGAATCGGCAGTACGCTCCCAATCCTTTCGGTTCAGAACAACAGGGAGAGGAGGGGACGAGGAGGACGCTGTAAGCCTGACAAATTCAGATAGTCCCTTCAGCTGTTCAGGCTGTGGAGTGCTGCGGATGAACACGGGCTGAATCAGGATGATCGCACAGTCAGGATGGGTATGCAGCACGTTCAGAAAAGGAAGAAGAGAGTTAGGCATGAAGGAGTCTCCCGGCTCATGCAGCATAATGAATTTCCCGTGCCCCCTATCCGCAGCCTGACTTGCAAGAGAACCTCCTGCTGCAAGATCTGGGTCGCTGTGATACCGGAAGCTGCGGTACAGTTGCCCATAGTGGTGCCCCACCTCTGCGGTCTCCTCGGACGAAGCGTCGTCCAGGACGCAGACCTCCATTAATCCATCATCATCCACCTGAGCATAAATTGACTCCAGACAGCGTCTTAGCTCTACAGCCTGTTTACGTACGGGTATGCAAATGGATAGCAGAGGTTCCCTGCTTCTGCGGTCCAATACCCTACGAGCCTCCGCCTCGCTATCTACCCTGATCCACTCTCCGCTAGACGGCTCATAGATGCGGCGGAATTCAGCAGGGTTGCCGGCAACAACACAGTAATCCGGCACATCCCGAAGAACTACGCTGCCTGCACCGACTACACAGCCTTTGCCAATCTTCACAGGGCCCAGAATAGAGGAGTGTGCTCCGATCCATGAGCCTTCACCGATTATTAACGTGTCAGAAGGGTTACCTCCCTTCTCCCAATCTTGCCTGGCGTCATTAATATACACATGCGGACCTGTGATCACATCGGCCTTCAATTCTACTCTACCTGTTGCCGTGATCGTCAGGAACCGGCTGCATTCACAACGGTCCCCGATCACGATACGGGGTGAGCCATTCTTGGCGGGAGAGGGGATATCCCAACGGTAACCCTCACGCACCAGCACACTAGTACCGATTGCCGTCTGTTCTGGTAACGATAACACACCGTCCGAGGCAATCCTGGAGCCTGTGCCGTAACGATATAAACGATAGTAGAGCGAGGGGGAAATCGTATGCATATGCTCCTCCTTCAATTGGGGTGAGAAGATCATTGCAGGGGTGTCTGTACTAGCTTATGAACCGGAATGGAATTCATGCAGGCAAATCCGGCCGAATGATCCGTCAGGGCCGGCATATACATATACGAGAAATCCGGTAAGTCCGGATATTCAGAATCTGCAAGAAGGAGGAGAAGACTTGCCGACGATCAGCTTGTGTATGATTGTACGCAATGAAGAGAAGAGCCTGGGACGATGCCTGTCATCGGTCGCGGATATTATGGATGAGATCGTCATCGTGGACACCGGCTCAACAGACCGTACCAAAGAGATTGCGGCCGTATATGGCGCCACAATCTATGATTTTGAGTGGATCGATGATTTCGCAGCCGCCCGCAATTATGCATTCGCCCAAGCGACCTGTGAGTATATCATGTGGCTGGATGCAGATGATGTCATTGAGGAGATCGACCGGGAGCGGTTCAAGACTCTGAAGGCTACAATGACTTCCGAATATCATGCGGTATCTATGTCTTATATTCTCATAACGGATGAACATGGGAAATCGCTCTACAGCTTCAGACGCAACCGTCTGATCAGACGCGATTGCGGGTTCAGGTGGACCGGGGCTGTTCATGAATATATTGAAGTCACCCCGCCTGTGCTTGAGAGCGACGTATGCGTTACGCATAAGAAAGACAAGGAATATACGCAGCGTAACCTTGATATCTTCCGCAAAATGATAGCCAAGGGCAAGCCGTTTACCGCCAGAGACCGGATCTATTACTCTAATGAGCTATACGATCATGGCTACTACCATGAGGCGCTGGAGAACTATGAGCGTTTCTTGTCAGAAGGTGAAGGCTGGGTCGAGGATAATATTCAGGCATGCTTGAGGTTGGCGGACAGCCATGCGGCGCTGGGGCAAAAACAGGAGCAACTGCTATCCATGTGCCGTACTTTCGACTATGATCTCCCGCGTCCGGAAACCTGCTGTAAGATAGGCTTTTATTTCATGGAATTACAACAATATGAACAGGCGGTGTACTGGTTCAAGATGGCAGCGTCCCTCCCTAAGGTCAGTGAACCGGGAACGGAGGCTTATTCCGCCGGTACATGGCTCCCGAATCTGCAGCTCTGTGTCTGCTACGATAAACTGGGAGACCACCAATACGCTGACTATTGCAATGAGGTTTCTTTCGCACACTATCCGTCAAATCCCAGTGCGATATACAACCGCGATTATTATACGAACCTGCTCGGAGGCAAGCATGTAGAGTTTAATTGCCCTGTACAAAAAGAACAAAAGGAGTTGTTCCAGTGAAGACGAGCATTATCATTCTTACCCTTAATCAGTTGTCTTTAACAGTTCAATGTCTGGAGAGCATCAAGCGAAATACTCCCGAAGAACATGAGATTATTATTGTTGACAATGGCTCAAGTGACGAAACCGTGCCATTCCTGAACAGTCATTATCCTGAACTGAAGCTGATTGAGAACAAGGAGAACCTGGGATTTGCCAAAGGCTGCAATCAAGGGGGAGAAGCGTCAGAAGGCGAAGCAGTTCTGTTCATTAACAATGATACTGTTGTTCCCCCAGGGTGGCTGGCTCCCATGCTCCATGCATTGAACAGTGACAGTGCGGTCGGCATGTCAGGACCTGTTACGAATTATATCAGCGGACATCAGCGTATTCCGGTGACTTACAGTGAACTTAAGGATATGGAGACATTCGCGGCAGAGTACTGTGAAGCAAAGCGTGGGCAGGTACAGGAGGTCCGCCGCCTGATCGGCTTCTGTCTGTTGGTCAAGCGCAGTGTTCTGGATGAGATTGGCTGGTTCGATGAACGATACGGTCTGGGGAATTACGAGGATGACGACCTGTGCCTGCGGGCGATCCAGCATGGGTATAAGCTCCTGATTGCGGAGGATTCATTCATCCACCATATCGGCCATGCCAGTATGGGGCAGACCTCTTCTTTCGATCTTCAAACGCTTTTGCAGCAGAACAAGAAGAAGGCTTTTCAGAAATGGGGTGCGGATATTCACAGCCTGATCTATAGTCCACCCGTGCGCGTATGCGTGGGAATTATTGCATCCGGCAATGAAGCCGCACTGGAAGAGACACTCGCTTCGTTTGCAGAGGTAACAGAACAAATAATTGTCGTGGACCCTTCCGGCAATGAACGCATCGCGCAAACCGCTGCCCGCTATACACGGCAGGTCTACACTGTGAAGGGGGAGCTGGACATGCGGATGTTGCGGGAATGGATCGTCCATATGGCAACGGAGCCTTACATTCTCTGGCTGCAGGAGGGTGATGTGCTCACTGCAGATGAGCGCCGGAGATTCATTGGTCTTAAGCTGTCCCTCTTTCACCAATATCAAGTGGTCTCCCTCCGCTGTGCGGAAGGTGCCCGGTATATGATCAGACAGGATAGCGGCAAGCTCTATCCAGAGGATATTGAGCAGCCAAGGCAGAGTCCATTCTTTGGTATCGTCAGCCATGCTACCATCAGCACCCGGTTAACTGCTGCAGACCGAGAGACTGCCGCGTCCAGGCAATAGAAATATAAGAAGGTGAAGAATATTTTAACAGGAGGGCAATCATGGAACAAGATCTGGTAACGGTTGCTATATTAGCTAAGGACAAGGCGCATGTACTGCCGCTCTATCTGGAACTTATAGAGCGGCAGACGTATCCTGCCTCAAGGATCAAACTGTACATTCGGACCAACAACAACAATGACCGGACTGAAGAGATCCTTAGAGAATGGGTCGAACGGGTGGGCGAGAGATACCATGAGGTGCATTTGGATACCAGTGATGTGGAAGAGCCTGTACAGGACTATGCTCCGCATGAATGGACTTATGAACGCTTAAGAGTAATCGGCAGGCTGCGCCAAGAGTCAATTGAATGGGCTAAATCGAGAAATACCCATTATTTTGTAGCAGATTGCGATAATTTCATTGCCCCGGATACGCTGGAGAGCCTGCTCTCTACGAATCTGCCGGTGGTCGGGCCACTGCTTACTGTGGCTGAGGCTCCGTTAAGTCTATATTCCAACTATCATAATATGGTGGATGAAGATGGTTACTTCAAGAGCAACGACTTGTATTTCTATTACTTATATCAGAACGTGAAAGGTCTTGTGCAGGTTGACGTCATCCATTGCACCTATGTGATGCGCCGTGACATTCTGGAGCATGTCCGGTACGGTGACGGCACCAACCGCTACGAATATGTCATTATGAGCGACGGTTTGAGAAAGGCGGGAATTCCCCAATACCTGGATAACCGCAAAAAGTACGGAATGCTGACCTTTTGGGATACCGAAGAGCAGTTCAGCGCAGTTAATCTGACTGCAGATGACTTCCAGTAGGGGAAGGAGGAATGAACCATGAAGCTAGTGCTTCTATCCGGTGGTTCCGGCACACGCTTATGGCCGCTCTCCAGCAGTATCCGGAGCAAGCAGTTCCTTCAGGTGCTGCCTGCTCCGGGAGGCGGGCGCGAGTCCATGCTTCAGCGGATCTGGCGGCAGTTGTCGGCTGCAGGCCTCGGCCATGAAGTCTATATTGCAACGTCAAGCGGACAAGAGACATTGATCCGCAAGCAACTTCGCACAGCTCCGAAGGTCATTATTGAACCGCGGCGCAGGGATACCTTTCCTGCAGTCAGTCTTGCCTCAGCCTATCTATACTCGGTGGAGAAGATATCACCCGAGGAGACGGTTATTGTGCTGCCGGTAGATGCTTACGTGAGCGACGAATTCTTCTTCAAGCTGACAGAACTGGATGAGGCGCTGCGCCACTCCGGTGCGGAAATTGCTTTGCTTGGTGCGAGGCCAGAAGGCCCGTCAGGGAAATATGGTTACATTGTTCCAGCCCTATCCGCTGTCTCTTCAGCAGGGAAGCAGGAGAATCCGGCCTATGTGCAGGTCGATTGCTTCGTGGAGAAGCCAGACAGGCAGGCGGCAGAGGCACTGCTAGAGCAGCAGGCGATGTGGAATTGCGGCATCTTCGCTTTCCGGTTATGCGATCA
This sequence comes from Paenibacillus sp. FSL M7-0896, assembly GCF_037975415.1. Taxonomy (NCBI): domain Bacteria; kingdom Bacillati; phylum Bacillota; class Bacilli; order Caryophanales; family Paenibacillaceae; genus Paenibacillus; species Paenibacillus sp. FSL M7-0896. Next base: position 4,999,524 of record NZ_CP150250.1, on the reverse strand, counting down.
GCTCAACCGGCTGGAAGCAGCAGGCTTCCCAAGGGATTATGCAGAGCTGCAGAGGCAATACCACCTCCTTCCCAAGAGCAGCTTCGATGTTGAGGTGTTGGAAGGCAACAACCGTCTGATCTGTGTGCCCTATCACGACGGATGGAAGGACTTGGGGACCTGGAACACGCTCTCTGAAGAATTGGCCTCCTCCGTTCTGGGATGGGGCCACATCAGTGCGGACTCCTTGAATTGCCAGATTGTCAACGAGCTGGATATTCCGGTCATACTTGTCGGGCTGGATGATGTGATCGTAGCGGCGGGTCCCGGGGGTATTCTGGTTGCCCGTAAAGATGCAGCAGATCATCTGAAGCATTTGCTTCCAGCATCGGACCAGGAAAAACGGAAGGAATACATTCCCGGCGATTGATGCCGGTAACGCCCAAGGATTTCATATTTAGATTGTCCGACTTTATCCGACAATGTTCTATGCGGGCAGAAACCGTCATAAGGTTAAGAGGTGATGTCAATCAATGTGTATCACCTGACCGGATTCGTCCGCATAGTCCGGTAAATCCATTATGGAAGGAGGCAGTCCCGTTATGGCAGAACACAGCGAGGGCGACCGTCCCACTAATCTCCCTGTGCATGATCGTCAAGGATGAAGAGCCCTGGATTGCACGCTGTCTGTCAAGCGTACGCGCAGGGGTAGATGAGATCATTATTGTGGATACGGGCTCCCGTGACAGGACGATGGACATTGCCCGCGGCTTCGGCGCAACCATTCTTCAATTTCCCTGGAAGGAGAGCTTCGGGGAAGCCCGCAATTATAGCCTCATTCATGCAAGAGGGGAATGGATACTATGGATGGATGCCGACGAAGAGCTCGCTGTGAATGATGCGCTGAAGCTTCGAATGGTGAGCACTCTTCAGGAACACAAACTGGCCTCTGTGGAAACGATCCATTTCAATGGTCTGTTCCGGCCTCAGGCGCATGAAGCTTACCGGCTGGCTCAGTGCCGCTTGTTCCGTAACGGAGAGGGGGTTCATTTCACTGGAGGCATTCATGAACAATTGAGCTGGCCCGACACCTATACCCGGGAGGATACCAGCACTCCGTTCCAGCTTCCAGTCCGGCTATTTCATTATGGATATCTCCAGTCCGTGACTACTCTTAAATCGAAACATGAACGCAATTTGAAGCTGCTGCAGGAAGCTGTAACAGACAATCCGAACCCCGATCCGTGGAGTCTTTACCATATAGCAAGTGAGTATCAGCGGGTGGGGAAGTATGCACTTGCTTTCGAGCAGGTTAATCAGGCCATTGCCGCTTCGCTGGGGCAGAGAAGATTGCCGCCATCGCTTTTTTACAAGCTCAAGTATGGCTGTCTGTTGGCGATGGGCAGCTTCAGAGAAGGCTGGCCTGGCATTGAGAAGGCCATCAGTCTCTACCCGGATTATGTGGACCTGCATCTGTATAAGGGCTGCATTCTTATGCATACCGACCAGGTAGAGGCTGCGACTTCCGCTTTCGAGCATTGTCTGACGCTTGGAGAGAATGCTCTTCATTATATGGTTCTCAAGGGTGCGGGAACCTTTTACCCCTGTTATTATATCGGGAACTGTTATGAGCTAAGGGGTATGTCTGGTGAATCCAGAGTCTGGTACCGCAGAGCGCTGGAGTATTCCCCCTCATTCAAGGAAGCGGCGGAGAAGCTAGCTCATCTGGAAGATGATCTGCAAGCGGTGGAAGAGGTTCCTTCGGGTGTGCGCAGCTTCTCTGTACCTTCTCATCGGAAAAATTCCCTTCGTTGTAATACGACTCCTGCTAATGCCTGGTCAGTAATCGTAATGCTCTGCAAGGGAGATGGTCCGTTCTCTGCTCTGCGGGAATGGGCAGCCAAGTGGCAGCCGTTCGCCGATCAATGGATCGTGCTCGACGGTGGAATAGGCGCAGACGCTGATAAGCTTGCCAGTGTACTAAGTGCACATGTTCTTCCTCTCCCCTCCGAGGAAGAACAGTCACAGCTATGGGGAAGATTGGAAGGGCTCCTTACCTCTTCCCACGTACTATGGCTGAATCCCTACGAAGAAGTGAGGGAAGAGGAGAGGGAAGCACTATCTGCAATGAAGACTTCACAAGCCAGTCCGTATTCCATGTTCTCTCTTAATCTATGCTTGCAGGCTGGTGAAGTAGAACAGGAACACTGGGTGGTAGAGAGGAATCGTCTTGCGGTACGGGAGGCTGTTCTTGGCTGCAATCCGATCATTGGAGAGCTTATAGCATTACCTGGAGATGTCAGCCGGAGTAGTACTATTATACTTAAGAACAGACAGCCTTCAAGAAAGAACAGATATTTAAACCAAGAAATTTGAAAGGGGATTACAGATTATGCCTATAGGAGTTACAGGACCAACAGGACCAACAGGGACTACGGGGAAAGATGGTAAGGGTGGAATAAATGGAGGCCCTGGTTCAAAAGGTAGCGATGGAAGCACCGGAGTAACTGGAGTGACGGGTCATACCGGAGCAACGGGAGCAGGGAACACGGGGATGACCGGAGCAACGGGGGCAGGAAATACGGGATTAACGGGGATGACCGGAGCGACGGGGGCAGGAAATACGGGATTAACGGGGATGACCGGAGCAACAGGAGCAGGGAACTGACCGGAGCAACGGGAGCAGGGAACACGGGAATGACCGGAGCAACAGGAGCAGGGAACACGGGAATGACCGGAGCAACGGGAGCAGGGAACACGGGAATGACCGGAGCAACGGGAGCAGGGAACACGGGAATGACTGGAGCAACGGGAGCAGGGAACACGGGAATGACTGGAGCAACGGGAGCAGGAAACACGGGATTAACGGGATTAACCGGTTTTACTGGAGTTACGGGATTAACCGGGTTAACTGGAGTTACAGGACAAACGGGGATGACCGGGATTACAGGTTCAATCACTTCTATTTTTGGAACATATGTAGTTAATGGGTACACTGTTGCGAGTACCGCTAATACTCCCATTGGATTTTTTAATGCGTTAGTAACTGATCCTGCAGAATCAATCGGGTTACAGGGCGGCGATACTTTTGCATTGCCTGGAGGGCATATGTATCATGTCTCAATTCAAGCTTCTGTTCAATATACGAGTACTGTGTCACCTGGCATTGCGATTTCATTGGATGGCAGTATTGATTCATTTCATGTATTTTATTCAGGAGCTGAGGTTCCAGGAAGTAACAGACCCGTTACTCCGGTGTCTGCGGTGGTAATTATAGATGCTTTAGACGGACCTAAAAATATGCAGGTAGTACTCGTTGAAGCTGGTACAAGAATATCAACGGATATTATTAATTCTCCGAATGGTTTTGTAGCTGCTTCTGTGACTATTTTGGCCTTAATGTAATTGCGGAATGTACTTTCCTCTCAAGTAAATAAAATTTGAAACGGATACCATCCTTATCTAAGGGTGTGTACCCGTTTCTTACTATCTTGGGAGTTAGAAATAAGGTTAAGAGTATTTTATTATATCATTGGAAATTCATGACAGCGAGGAGTTGACAACTAATGGCTACAGGACCAACCGGAGTAACAGGACCAACCGGACCAACAGGCACCACAGGGCCTCTTGGCAGGAGCGGAAGTCAAGGTACAAGAGGTAGCGTTGGATCGACAGGCTTCACAGGGCAAACCGGTCGTACTGGACTCACAGGAGAGACTGGAGCGACAGGTCTTACGGGTGAGACTGGTTCAACAGGTCTTACAGGTGAGACCGGGGCGACGGGGCTGACGGGAGAGACTGGAGCGACGGGGCTGACGGGAGAGACCGGTGCGACAGGGCTGACTGGCGAGACCGGTGCGACAGGACTGACGGGAGAGACCGGAGCGACAGGACTGACGGGAGAGACCGGAGCGACAGGACTCACGGGAGAGACCGGAGCGACAGGACTCACGGGAGAGACCGGAGCAACGGGGCTGACGGGAGAGACCGGAGCGACAGGGCTGACGGGAGAGACCGGAGCAACGGGGCTCACGGGAGAGACTGGAGCAACGGGGCTGACGGGAGAAACGGGAGCAACGGGGCTGACTGGTGAGACTGGAGCGACGGGACTTACGGGAGAGACTGGAGCGACGGGGCTGACTGGTGAGACCGGAGCGACGGGGCTGACGGGAGAAACCGGAGCAACGGGTCTTACGGGAGAGACCGGGGCGACAGGGCTCACAGGTGAAACGGGTGCAACGGGGCTGACGGGAGAGACTGGAGCGACAGGGCTGACCGGAGAGACTGGAGCGACGGGGCTGACTGGCGAGACCGGAGCAACGGGGCTTACGGGAGAGACCGGAGCAACGGGGCTCACGGGAGAGACTGGTGCAACGGGGCTGACTGGCGAGACTGGAGCGACGGGGCTCACGGGAGAGACTGGAGCAACGGGGCTTACGGGAGAAACGGGAGCAACGGGGCTGACTGGTGAGACTGGAGCGACAGGGCTAACTGGTGAGACTGGTGCGACGGGGCTTACGGGAGAAACGGGAGCAACAGGGCTTACGGGAGAAACGGGAGCAACAGGGCTCACGGGCGAGACCGGAGCAACGGGGCTGACTGGCGAGACTGGTGCAACAGGGCTCACAGGAGAAACGGGAGCGACAGGACTCACGGGAGAGACCGGAGCAACGGGGCTGACGGGAGAGACCGGGGCGACAGGGCTGACTGGTGAGACTGGTGCGACAGGGCTGACGGGAGAGACCGGAGCAACGGGGCTTACAGGTGAGACTGGAGCGACTGGGCTCACGGGTGAGACTGGAGCGACGGGGCTTACCGGAGAAACGGGAGCGACAGGGCTCACAGGAGAGACTGGGGCGACAGGGCTGACGGGAGAGACCGGAGCGACGGGGCTGACTGGCGAGACTGGTGCGACAGGGCTGACGGGAGAGACCGGAGCAACGGGGCTTACAGGTGAGACTGGAGCGACGGGGCTGACCGGAGAAACGGGAGCGACGGGGCTCACGGGTGAGACTGGAGCGACGGGGCTGACCGGAGAAACGGGAGCGACGGGGCTCACGGGTGAGACTGGAGCAACGGGGCTCACGGGAGAGACTGGAGCAACAGGGCTGACAGGAGAAACGGGAGCGACGGGGCTCACGGGCGAGACCGGAGCAACGGGGCTGACTGGCGAGACTGGTGCAACAGGGCTCACAGGAGAAACGGGAGCGACAGGACTCACGGGAGAGACTGGAGCAACGGGGCTGACGGGAGAGACCGGAGCGACGGGGCTGACGGGAGAGACTGGAGCAACAGGGCTCACGGGTGAGACTGGAGCAACCGGGCTCACGGGAGAGACTGGAGCAACAGGGCTGACCGGAGAAACGGGAGCGACGGGGCTTACGGGTGAGACTGGAGCAACGGGGCTTACGGGAGAAACGGGAGCGACAGGGCTGACTGGAGAGACCGGAGCGACAGGGCTAACTGGTGAGACTGGTGCGACGGGGCTTACGGGAGAAACGGGAGCGACAGGACTCACGGGCGAGACTGGAGCAACGGGGCTGACGGGAGAGACCGGGGCGACAGGGCTGACTGGTGAGACTGGTGCGACAGGGCTCACGGGTGAGACTGGTGCGACGGGGCTTACCGGAGAAACGGGAGCGACAGGGCTCACAGGAGAGACTGGTGCGACGGGGCTTACGGGTGAGACTGGAGCAACGGGGCTTACGGGAGAAACGGGAGCAACAGGGCTGACGGGAGAGACCGGGGCGACAGGGCTGACCGGAGAGACTGGTGCAACAGGGCTCACAGGAGAGACCGGAGCAACGGGGCTTACAGGTGAGACTGGAGCGACGGGGCTTACGGGAGAGACTGGAGCAACGGGGCTTACGGGAGAAACGGGAGCAACAGGGCTGACTGGTGAGACTGGAGCAACGGGGCTGACTGGTGAGACTGGTGCAACAGGGCTCACAGGTGAAACGGGAGCAACAGGGCTCACAGGTGAAACGGGAGCAACAGGACTGACTGGAGCGACAGGGCTTACCGGAGAAACGGGAGCAACAGGGCTGACTGGTGAGACTGGTGCAACGGGGCTGACTGGTGAGACTGGTGCAACAGGGCTCACAGGTGAAACGGGAGCAACAGGACTGACTGGAGCGACAGGGCTGACGGGAGAGACCGGGGCGACAGGGCTCACAGGAGAGACTGGTGCGACGGGGCTGACCGGAGAGACTGGAGCGACAGGGCTCACAGGAGAAACGGGAGCGACAGGACTCACGGGAGAGACCGGAGCAACGGGGCTGACGGGAGAGACCGGGGCGACGGGGCTGACTGGTGAGACTGGTGCAACGGGGCTCACGGGAGAAACCGGGGCGACGGGGCTCACGGGAGAGACTGGAGCAACGGGGCTTACGGGAGAAACGGGAGCAACAGGGCTGACTGGTGAGACTGGTGCAACGGGGCTGACTGGTGAGACTGGTGCAACAGGGCTCACAGGTGAAACGGGAGCAACAGGACTGACTGGAGCGACAGGGCTTACGGGAGAAACGGGAGCGACGGGGCTCACGGGAGAGACCGGAGCAACGGGGCTGACTGGCGAGACTGGAGCGACGGGGCTTACGGGAGAGACTGGAGCAACGGGGCTTACGGGAGAAACGGGAGCAACAGGGCTCACAGGTGAAACGGGAGCAACAGGGCTCACAGGTGAAACGGGAGCAACAGGACTGACTGGAGCGACAGGGCTTACCGGAGAAACGGGAGCAACGGGGCTTACAGGTGAGACTGGTGCAACAGGGCTGACTGGTGAGACTGGAGCAACGGGGCTTACAGGTGAGACTGGTGCGACAGGGCTCACGGGTGAGACTGGTGCGACGGGGCTTACCGGAGAAACGGGAGCGACAGGGCTCACAGGAGAGACTGGTGCGACGGGGCTTACGGGTGAGACTGGAGCAACGGGGCTTACGGGAGAAACGGGAGCAACAGGGCTGACGGGAGAGACCGGAGCGACAGGGCTTACCGGAGAAACGGGAGCGACAGGACTCACGGGCGAGACTGGAGCGACGGGGCTTACGGGAGAGACTGGAGCAACGGGGCTTACGGGAGAAACGGGAGCAACAGGGCTGACTGGTGAGACTGGTGCAACGGGGCTGACTGGTGAGACTGGTGCAACAGGGCTCACAGGTGAAACGGGAGCAACAGGACTGACTGGAGCGACGGGGCTTACGGGAGAAACGGGAGCAACAGGGCTCACAGGTGAAACGGGAGCAACAGGACTGACTGGAGCGACAGGGCTTACCGGAGAAACGGGAGCGACGGGGCTCACGGGAGAGACTGGAGCAACGGGGCTTACGGGAGAAACCGGAGCAACAGGGCTTACAGGTGAGACTGGTGCAACGGGGCTGACTGGTGAGACTGGTGCAACAGGGCTTACGGGAGAGACCGGAGCGACGGGGCTCACGGGAGAGACTGGAGCAACGGGGCTTACGGGAGAAACCGAACAGGGCTTACAGGTGAGACTGGTGCAACGGGGCTGACTGGTGAGACTGGTGCAACAGGGCTTACGGGAGAGACCGGAGCGACGGGGCTCACGGGAGAGACTGGAGCGACGGGGCTCACGGGAGAGACTGGAGCAACGGGGCTTACGGGAGAAACGGGAGCAACAGGGCTGACTGGTGAGACTGGTGCAACGGGGCTGACTGGTGAGACTGGTGCAACAGGGCTCACAGGTGAAACGGGAGCAACAGGACTGACTGGAGCGACAGGGCTGACGGGAGAGACCGGGGCGACAGGGCTGACTGGTGAGACTGGTGCGACGGGGCTGACCGGAGAGACTGGAGCGACAGGGCTCACAGGAGAAACGGGAGCGACAGGACTCACGGGAGAGACCGGAGCAACGGGGCTGACGGGAGAGACCGGGGCGACGGGGCTGACTGGTGAGACTGGTGCAACGGGGCTCACGGGAGAAACCGGGGCGACGGGGCTCACGGGAGAGACTGGAGCAACGGGGCTTACGGGAGAAACGGGAGCAACAGGGCTGACTGGTGAGACTGGTGCAACGGGGCTGACTGGTGAGACTGGTGCAACAGGGCTCACAGGTGAAACGGGAGCAACAGGACTGACTGGAGCGACAGGGCTTACGGGAGAAACGGGAGCGACGGGGCTCACGGGAGAGACCGGAGCAACGGGGCTGACTGGCGAGACTGGAGCGACGGGGCTTACGGGAGAGACTGGAGCAACGGGGCTTACGGGAGAAACGGGAGCAACAGGGCTCACAGGTGAAACGGGAGCAACAGGGCTCACAGGTGAAACGGGAGCAACAGGACTGACTGGAGCGACAGGGCTTACCGGAGAAACGGGAGCAACGGGGCTTACAGGTGAGACTGGTGCAACAGGGCTGACTGGTGAGACTGGAGCAACGGGGCTTACAGGTGAGACTGGTGCGACAGGACTGACTGGAGCGACAGGGCTTACCGGAGAAACGGGAGCGACAGGGCTCACAGGAGAGACTGGAGCAACGGGGCTGACCGGAGAGACTGGAGCGACAGGACTCACGGGAGAGACTGGTGCAACAGGGCTCACAGGAGAAACGGGAGCGACAGGACTCACGGGAGAGACCGGAGCAACGGGGCTGACGGGAGAGACCGGGGCGACAGGGCTCACAGGAGAAACGGGAGCGACAGGACTCACGGGAGAAACCGGAGCAACGGGGCTGACGGGAGAGACCGGAGCGACGGGGCTGACTGGAGAGACCGGAGCGACAGGACTCACGGGAGAAACCGGAGCAACGGGGCTGACGGGAGAGACCGGGGCGACAGGGCTGACTGGCGAGACTGGTGCGACAGGGTTGACGGGAGAGACCGGAGCAACTGGGCTTACAGGAGAGACTGGTGCAACGGGGCTTACAGGAGAGACTGGTGCAACAGGGCTTACAGGAGAGACCGGAGCAACTGGGCTTACAGGTGAGACTGGAGCGACAGGGCTGACCGGAGAAACGGGAGCGACAGGGCTTACAGGTGAGACTGGGGCGACAGGGCTGACGGGAGAAACGGGAGCGACGGGGCTTACAGGAGAGACTGGAGCGACAGGGCTGACGGGAGAGACCGGAGCAACGGGGCTGACTGGTGAGACCGGAGCGACGGGGCTGACTGGAGAAACCGGAGCAACGGGTCTTACGGGAGAGACTGGTGCAACAGGGCTTACAGGAGAGACCGGAGCAACAGGGCTTACAGGAGAGACTGGTGCAACAGGGCTTACGGGAGAGACTGGAGCGACGGGGCTCACCGGAGAGACTGGTGCGACGGGGCTGACTGGCGAGACTGGAGCGACGGGGCTTACGGGTGAGACTGGAGCGACGGGGCTTACGGGTGAGACTGGAGCGACGGGGCTTACGGGTGAGACTGGAGCAACGGGGCTTACGGGAGAGACTGGAGCGACGGGGCTTACGGGAGAAACCGGAGCAACAGGGCTCACAGGTGAAACGGGAGCAACAGGGCTGACCGGAGAGACTGGAGCGACTGGGCTCACGGGTGAGACCGGAGCAACGGGGCTGATGGGAGAGACCGGAGCAACAGGGCTGACTGGCGAGACTGGAGCGACGGGGCTTACGGGTGAGACTGGAGCAACGGGGCTTACGGGAGAAACGGGAGCAACAGGGCTCACAGGTGAAACGGGAGCAACAGGGCTCACAGGTGAAACGGGAGCAACAGGACTGACTGGAGCGACAGGGCTTACCGGAGAAACGGGAGCAACGGGGCTTACAGGTGAGACTGGTGCGACAGGACTGACTGGAGCGACGGGGCTGACGGGAGAAACCGGAGCAACGGGTCTTACGGGAGAGACCGGGGCGACAGGGCTGACGGGAGAGACCGGAGCAACTGGGCTTACAGGTGAGACTGGTGCAACAGGGCTTACGGGAGAAACCGGAGCAACGGGTCTTACGGGAGAGACCGGGGCGACAGGGCTGACGGGAGAGACCGGAGCAACGGGGCTGACTGGCGAGACTGGTGCGACAGGGCTGACGGGAGAGACCGGAGCGACGGGGCTGACTGGCGAGACTGGTGCGACAGGGCTGACGGGAGAAACCGGAGCAACGGGTCTTACGGGAGAGACCGGGGCGACAGGGCTGACGGGAGAGACCGGAGCAACTGGGCTTACAGGTGAGACTGGTGCAACAGGGCTTACGGGAGAAACCGGAGCAACGGGTCTTACGGGAGAGACCGGGGCGACAGGGCTGACGGGAGAGACCGGAGCAACGGGGCTGACTGGCGAGACTGGTGCGACAGGGCTGACGGGAGAGACCGGAGCGACGGGGCTGACTGGTGCGACGGGGCTGACTGGCGAGACTGGTGCGACAGGGCTGACGGGAGAGACCGGAGCAACGGGGCTCACGGGAGAGACCGGGGCGACAGGGCTGACTGGTGAGACTGGTGCGACGGGGCTGACCGGAGAGACTGGAGCGACAGGGCTCACAGGAGAAACGGGAGCGACAGGACTCACGGGCGAGACCGGAGCAACGGGGCTGACTGGCGAGACTGGTGCGACAGGGCTGACCGGAGAGACTGGAGCGACAGGGCTTACCGGAGAAACCGGGGCGACAGGGCTGACTGGTGAGACTGGGCTTACAGGAGAGACTGGAGCGACAGGGCTCACAGGTGAGACTGGAGCGACTGGGCTGACCGGAGCAACGGGAGCGACAGGGCTGACCGGAGAGACTGGAGCGACAGGGCTCACAGGTGAGACTGGTGCAACTGGGCTGACGGGAGAGACCGGAGCAACGGGGCTTACAGGAGAGACAGGAGCAACAGGGCTCACAGGTGAAACGGGTGCAACAGGTCTTACGGGAGAGACTGGAGCAACAGGGCTTACAGGAGAAACCGGGGCGACGGGGCTCACAGGAGAGACTGGGGCGACAGGACTGACTGGTGAGACTGGAGCGACGGGGCTGACCGGAGAGACTGGAGCGACGGGGCTGACCGGAGAGACTGGAGCGACGGGGCTGACGGGAGAGACTGGAGCGACAGGACTGACTGGTGAGACTGGAGCGACGGGGCTGACCGGAGAGACTGGAGCGACGGGGCTGACGGGAGAGACTGGAGCGACAGGGCTTACAGGAGAAACGGGGGCGACAGGGCTCACGGGAGAAACGGGAGCAACGGGGCTGACCGGAGAAACGGGAGCAACGGGGCTCACGGGAGAAACGGGAGCAACGGGGCTTACGGGAGAAACGGGAGCAACGGGGCTTACCGGGGAAACAGGAGCAACGGGGCTGACTGGTGCGACAGGGCTGACCGGAGAGACCGGAGCAACGGGGCTTACAGGTGAGACCGGAGCGACAGGGCTGACCGGAGAGACTGGAGCGACAGGGCTCACAGGTGAGACTGGTGCAACTGGGCTGACGGGAGAGACCGGAGCAACGGGGCTTACAGGAGTGACTGGAGCGACTGGGCTTACCGGAGAAACGGGAGCGACAGGGTTTACTGGTGAAACTGGAGCCACTGGAGTTACAGGTGTGACTGGTCCAACAGGAGTTACTGGATTAAGTGTTGTTGAAACAGGTGCGACGGGTCAAACAGGTCTGACTGGTCCAACAGGTCCAACAGGTATGACGGGAGTGACGGGCACAACAGGGAAAGCAGGTAAAGACGGAATAAATGGAGGCCCAGGTTCAAAAGGTGAGGATGGTAACACTGGTTTAACAGGGATTACAGGATTAACAGGGGCAACGGGAGCAACAGGACTCACTGGAGATACCGGAGCAACGGGTCTCACAGGGGTAACAGGATCGACTGGCGTCACTGGGTTAACGGGAGCAACAGGAACAACAGGCCTGACGGGAGAAACTGGTGCAACGGGTCTTACGGGTGAGACAGGAGCAACAGGTCTCACAGGGGCAACAGGAGCGACTGGCGTCACTGGATTAACGGGAGCGACTGGACCAACGGGTATTGGTCTTGTAGGTCCGACTGGTGCTCTGTCCCAGAATTACGCCCAGTTTGTTCTCACAGAGGGAAATACGGTGGCAACAAGTGATCATTTCCCTATTCCACACTTTAGTATCGTTTATACATCCAGCAATGGTACTTCTATAGGGCCAGGAATTACTGATACTAATGAGTTTGTAGTAGAAGCCGGAAATTATTTGATCATGTATCAAGCCATCATCCTATCTTCTGATACAAGACCAGCAGGTCTGGAATTGATTAATAATGGTTCACCAGAATCTACATCAATAGTTACCGCTCCAATAAACACTCTGCCTTCTAATCTTAATGGAACCTATATTTTAGAAGCGGATGAACCAGTAACAATTCAACTTGCGCTTGTATATGAAGGGACTGCTTTAACTGTTGATATGGATGGAGTTTATTATGGCTTCTTCCCTGCCAAGGTCACTATAATTCAGTTGAGCTGAATTTTCCTTGATTGTAATTATTAAATTTGTTTCTCATGAAGACCAGCCTGATTTGGGCTGGTCTTTTCTCACATAATAAGAACTGTAACACATATCAGTTTTTTCTTACATAGCCTGGACGAATTGCCGAACCAATCGTACAGAGCGGCATATGATGGACTATTCTAAACCAGAAAGGAGAGGATTAATTTGTCTCAAGCTAATCTGCCTAACATTACACCAACCATTACACTCACCCGGAGCGATGCCATCAACATGATGATGGCAGCCATCGCCATGGAAGAGTTAGGACTTAGCCATGTAATTAATGCAGAAGGGGAGAAGATGCAGTACGCGCTCGGCACTCTTCCTGGAGTTACTGCCCCGGTGGTGAACATCTCCAATCTTCAGGACATCACTGATAGTATCCGTAGTATGCTGGGGGAAACGGTGAAAAGCGCCTGGCTGCAGACCAGCCAGTTAGAGAGTCTGCTTGCAGCACCGGTTGATTATGGCGGGATCGGAGCCACAGGCGTAACAGGACCAGACGAGGGTCCGATCGGTCCAAGAGGTCTGCAAGGCGAAATAGGAGAGACTGGAGACGATGGCCCGAGCGGTACCACGGGAGTTAGCGGCTTCCCAGGCATAGAGGGACCTTCAGGGGCAACAGGGGCTACAGGTATAACTGGGGCCACTGGATTGACCGCATTGACCGGGGCAACTGGCCTCACTGGGGAGTCCGGGGCTATCGGGTTAACGGGTCTGACAGGAGAAACAGGCGAGACTGGCGTAACAGGGCAAAGCGGAGAGACGGGAGCTACCGGACTCACGGGACTAACAGGAGTAACGGGAGTAACTGGCGTTACGGGGCTAACGGGAGAGACGGGGGCTACTGGCCTAACGGGTCTAACAGGAGTTACAGGAGTAACCGGCTTGACCGGAGTAACCGGAGGAACAGGTGAGCCGCCTATTGACCGGTGGTTGTCCACCCTTACTTCAGGAGGTCCAATAGGTCCAAGAGGTCCAATAGTCTTTGATGCCGATGCTTATTCCACTGGTTCCAATATCAGCCGTAGTATAGGTGGTTTCAATCTGCAAAATAACGATGTTCTAGGCGTTTTGGAACCGGCAACCTACTACGTTCATTATTCAGCTAATGCTTCTACTCCGACAGGGGAGAATTTTAGCGTTGCCCTTACGCTCAATGGGGCTACCCTTCCAGCTAGCGAAGCAATATCGTATCATACAGCTGTCGCTGCCACTTCTAATCTTATAGTGGGCGGGAGTATTTTCCCCACCGTTACTGGTGAAGCAGTGAATACATTAGTTATGATTAATAGCGGCGCCGGTACAATTACAGATGTTAATGCCTCGATATCTATTCTTAAATTGTTCTAAGCCCACTAACCTAGAGGAGTTGATCATATGTCTCAGGCGAATCTGCCTAACATCACCCCAACCATAAGCATTGCTAGGGATGATGCCGTTAACCTGCTGCTGTCCTCCATTGCGATGGAAGAATTGGGACTCAGCCACATTATCAATGCCGAAGGAGAGAAGCTGCAATATATCCTGGGTACCTTACCCGGAGTTACAGCTCCTGAAGCGACCATTGGCGATGTGCTGGCTATGAACGACAGTGTAAGAAATATGATGCGGGATATTGTGAAGAAGGAATTCATTCTTACCAACAAGCTGGAGACGGTGCTGAACGCTTCAATAATGGTAGGGCCTACGGGTGCAACGGGGGCTACGGGGAATCCGGGCGGGCCTCCAGGACCTCAAGGAGAGCAGGGCATTCAGGGTATCCAAGGTCCCGCAGGAATAACTGGTCAAACGGGAGAGACAGGAGCCACGGGGCTGACGGGATTGACCGGAGTGACTGGCTTAACGGGGCCGACAGGAGAGACTGGACTAACCGGAGCTACGGGGTTAACCGGGCTAACCGGAGTAACCGGCTTAACGGGGCTAACCGGGGAGACGGGGGCCACAGGCTTAACCGGGCTGACTGGACTGACAGGCTTAACCGGAGAGACTGGCGTAACCGGTATAACGGGTGCCACCGGCATAACGGGTGCTACAGGGCTAACCGGCTTAACAGGTGAAACTGGGCTGACCGGTGTAACCGGCTTAACCGGGCTGACTGGCATGACCGGGATGACCGGCTTAACGGGTCTTGCCTTCTTCGCAGATTTCTTCTCTGCGATCTCTACTGAGTTTCAAGTTGGGTTTGATGAAATGGTGACCTGGAGCGTAACCGGACCGGAAAGCGGTGCTATTACTATAAATGATACAAATCAGTTTTTTACTTTGCCTGCTGATTCTACAGTCCTGGTCCAATACTATGTCAATGCTCAGAATAATAGCCTGGACACCATGGAATTTCAATTGTGGACCGTAGATCTGACGTCTGGAGCTCTAATAGAAGGTGTTACTGGTTCTATAGCATCCTCAACACTAAACAATACGGCAATTGCAACCGTAGCGGGAGCCGGTATCATAGGGACAACAGCCGAACAAGGTGTGGCGTTAGTTAATAATACTAATGACGTTATAGGTGAGGGCACTTTCTATGCCAACATCCAATTGATCAGGATTAATTAAATGATCTTTTTATAGCGAGATGCGCCAGAATTGAATTCTGGCGCTTTTCTGCGTGTGGATATTAATAATTGACTAATGAATCCGCCTTTTTAGAGCTGGTGGCCGAATAATCCAGACCCCATGGCTTCAGCGGCATAGAATACTATGTGCTGCCGGACCAGAGAGGTCCATGAATATTCTGCATAGCATGGACTTGGACAATCTATAGGCAGCATAAACTGGTATTGGGGGTGTTGATTGAATAGTTCTGCCGTTCGCAAATGGCAAGCAAATATGAAAGTGAAAGAAGGGTTGTGTCTACATGTCATCATTAATTCCGGTGCAACTGGGAAGTCCGGGACCGGCAATCAGGCTGTCAAGTCCGGTATTGCTGGAAGAGAGTCATCCCTACTTCCAAATTGATTTCAGTGTGCCTCTGTCGTTCAAGCCGGAAGTGTCCGGCAATTATCACCTGATCATCGGGTTATCTGTTCTGAAAGACGGAAATATCATCCATAGCCTTACTGAACCCTATATCGGCAACAGCAACGCCGGAGAAGCGCTGGTTGCTGATCTGAATGCAAGTATTAAGGGGAGCTTCGGGCAAGGCGTGCAGTCCTTTGAACTGGAGCTGCGTATTCTGTCTTCACAGAATATTGCGGCGAATCCGCTGGTTGGTCTTCCAGCAGTCTCAGTACAAGGATCCGCGGCTGATGCTGATGAATTCGGTCCGACGGGACCAACCGGTTCACAAGGTCCCTATGGTACGAAAGGTACGAAAGGTCCAACGGGCACCACCGGTCCGATCGGGATAACCGGCCCTGGCATCATGGGAACGAAGGGACCAAAGGGACCCACAGGGGCTACGGGTGTAGTGGTGGCAACGGGAGAGGGGAGCGGAACCGGAGCTACAGGCGCAACAGGTCTTGCCGGGATAGGAGTAACCGGGCCAACGGGAGCGACAGGAATTGGAGCCACCGGTATGACCGGATATGGGGTGCCTGGACCGGCAGGAATGACCGGACGCACTGGCATGACCGGGAATCCGGGGCCCGGATCCAGTATTACTGGAGACACGGGGACGACAGGACCCACAGGTGTAACCGGACCAGGCCGGGCGTTACCACTCGTTGTGAGCAATATTCTGCTGTCGAGCAGTCCCATCGAAAGTGAAATTGTGGGGCAACTTTCGGCGGTACAGATCAATTCGACAGATCAATGTGTAGTCATATCGGGTACTCTTCAGATAATGTACGGGAATCCCTCTAATCACCATTACAATAACAATCTTCTATATGAAGTGCGTCGAGATGGTCAGGAACTTGATACTAACGGTTTCTTTTTTTGGTCAAAAATATTCAATTATTCAATTAATCCGGCATCTAATTACGATCCTTCTGAAGAATTACTGTCCTTCTATGCGATTGATGAGAATCCGCCCCCGGGTCTTCACAACTATACGTTGCGCGTTCATATCTATGATGTGTCTGACAATACAACAATCAGCTATAGATCCTTCAATGCATCTGCAAAGGTATTCCAAAGAGGCAACTGAGACATAAAGGAGTTGAAACATGCATGAACATCTATTCGTCGCTTCCCCTTGGAGCCGGCAATGTGCTGGTGCTCACGGATATCCGTGCAGACTTGGAGCAGCCGTATGCATCTGCGGAATTACAGTTGTCGATTCCATTGCTGCTGGATATTCTGTCCCCCGGTTATTATCATCTGCACCTAAATGTTGAACTATGGAGGGCTAACGCTCTTGTTGAGATACGTGATGTATTCATAGAATCCACAGCACTGTCTGCCGGACTGGTTCAGACAGAATCAACGGTCAGATTCAATGATGTACTGCCCGCAGGCATTCATCAATACGAGCTAAGAATGAAGCTGCTCCATTATCAGAATATCGCTTCGGATATCCGGGTGGGCTCCCCCCGGTTACAGACCGGTCCGGGACCCGTCATATTCAACGGTCCTATAGGTCCCCAAGGTCCAACAGGACCCACTGGTCTAACCGGACGTACCGGTCTATCTGGGGGCGCCGGGAGAATGGGAGAGGATGGCGTCTCGCTTACAGGCCCGACCGGGCTAACCGGAGCAACGGGTCCATCAGGGACAACCGGCTATGTAGGAAACTTTGCCGGACCCACCGGTGTAACCGGAGCAACCGGAACAGGGGTTACAGGGGCAACCGGACCTACGGGTGTGGGAAGTGCCGGAGCAACGGGTACAGCAATTACTGGCGATACCGGACCAGATGGTCCGACAGGACTCACAGGCTTCAACGGTCCGCCCGGATCAGGTAACGAAACGGGGGGAACTGGACCCCAAGGTGCCAGGGGACATACAGGAACCTTAGCGGATGGAGCATCTATTCCAATATTGACTTACAAAGTTTCACCAGGGGATGTAGGGTATATTAATAAGCCCGAACTGCTTGCATCTCTCCAGGTGGATCCTGGAAGTGGACGATGCCAAATAGAGGGGATTGTAGGCTTATGGTTTTGGAAACCATCTCCTCGATTAAATTCTGGCATACGGTTAACCATCACACTTACTGATTCTGTTGGAAATACATTGTATCAGTATACTGATTATTGGCAGAAACAAGGTCCTGAATATGTTGAATTCGCTCAGACATTTCCATTTACCGTTATGTATGACGGGCCACCGACTACATTGACGCTAACTGAAGTAATTACCGGTGATGATCAAGAACGATTAATTATCGTGATTCTTCCAGCTGTCTTAACTTCCACGGTAATTCCGAATAACTAGCATTACGTAATATATCTAAGGCGGTGAAATTATGTCGAATCTAACAACTCTCCCTTTGGGAGCGCCGGGCCCGGCTATTCACCTGGCAGAGACGCTCGAAATCACTGCAGTTCAGCCTCAGGCGCATGTGACCTTTCATATCCCTGTTATCTTCCAGAGCAGCTCTCCAGGCGAATCCCTGCTGCGGATTGAACTGGAGACGATGCTCTCCGGCAGTGTGCTGCAGACTCAATTAGTCACGCTGTCCAATAATGGAACTGAGGAGACTGCAAGAACAATACAAGTTACAGTCAACCACCCGGCTTATCCGGGAACGTATGCCTACACTATACGAGCTCGGGTAGTCAGTTATATTAACATCAAGGCCGATCCTTATATAGGCAGAGCTGTTGCAGGGATAGCTTCTGTTCAGGCAATTCGGGCTGCTACAGGAATTACCGGTCCGACCGGCCCTACTGGAACGACCGGCACCCAAGGCCAAAGGGGAGACGGCGGCGGTTACGGTAACAAGGGCGTGACAGGAGCTACAGGATATGGAGCGACCGGTCCGACAGGAGATACAGGTGAACCAGGCCCTCCCGCAAGCGTCACTGGCGGAATCGGCACTGGGCCCACTGGTCCAACAGGGGCGACGGGCTTGACCGTAGTAGGTCCGACAGGTGCAACCGGTAATGCGGTGACAGGTGCGACAGGTACGAGTGTGAAGGGGACGCAGGGTGCACCAGGGAAGGAAGGTCTGCAAGGAGCGCCGGGACCAACAGGGACGATGGGTCCAGGCCCAAGAGGGCCAGCCGGCGCTACTGGTGCAACCGGCTCAACCGGCGAACCGCTGTCTCCTGCCCAATATCAATATCGTACTGATCCGATGGTGTTGACTGATTCTCCGCGAGTTTTTCTAACCTCGAACGTGCAGACTATGGCCGGACAACGCGTTCTATTACAGGGTAATGTCCGAATCACGTATCTCCCGCTCTCAGTAGCTACAAGAATTTCTGTTACTATTGGCTTTGCATATAACTTTTCTATCAATTCCTTCTTCCACTCGTTTAACTTTCAGACAATAGTCCAGGGCTATGGGAGCGATATGCCTGATCCCGGACAACGGGCCAGCGTACAGATTCCTTTTAGCCTGACGCATGCCCCCGAACCCGGTACAGGAACATATACTGTATTTTTGTCGCAGAACTCTAATCCACAGGATAATGTGACGCTGACGGCGGAGAACCGGTATCTTGTGGCAGAGGCAGTCGATGTCGGCACCATCTCCTCCCCGAACAGTTACGCTTATTTCCTGGCTGCGGGCGGGGTGCAAACCATCAATGCATTGGTTGGTCCCACCCAATCGGTTCCGATGGATCCCAATATCCAGTTCAACGCGAATGCAGCTTATGCCGCTTCAACAGGTGATGACATTTACTATGCGGTACAAGACAGGTTATACCAGTTCGACACAAAGGCCCAAGTGGTGAACTGGGGAATCGATCTGAATCAGGATATGCAGGCAACAGATCTGCTGCTTACGCCTGACCAGAGATATCTGTTCATCTCGGATGAAGCCAGTCCCCAGGTGCAGGTGTATGATCTGGTGAACAGTGTTACCGTCCGAACGCTGACGCTGGAATCGAATGTTCTCTTCTCCGCCGCTTCTCCAGACAGCCGCTATGCCTTCTTCTATATCTATACGGGTGAGGTTCATGCCTACAACATTGCCCTGGGAACACTGGAGCGGAATATCTTCAATGGATTGTATCCTATTCAGCCTCAGTTATATCCAGGCTACTCCAACCCGCTGGTAGTATCACCTGACAGTACCGAGGTGAGGTTTACTCCAGGTCTGGCACAAGTCTTTTATGCTCACGCGGAGGTTGGTAACTTCAATAACAAGGGTCTCAGAACTACATCCGGTAACGGGTCATGGGGCATTGTGCAGTTAAATAACGGAAATTGTATAACCATAGATAACGGGGTAGATCCAAATAATTCGGTGCAGTATGCTAATGTCAACCTTCTTAGACCCAGTGGAGATTATTTGTTGGTACAATTTGGAGTTCCATTATACTCGCTGGTTCTATCACCGGATCAGCAGTTTGTTTGCATCCAAAGCGCATATGGTCTCTCTGTACTTGATTCTAATACTTTAGCAGGAAGTTCATTCCCCGCAATAACGGATCAAACCTTCCGGGGAGGAGTCAACTTCACAAGAGACAGTAGTTTTCTAGTTGTTATAGGGACTCAAAATATTTACACGATAAGCTTAGAGGATCGTTCAATCCGAACCTTTGGCCTTCCGCCAGAACCAGCTAATCGGCCGCTGAACTACACCCTCTCCAGCGGAGCTTACAAAACGCAGAGTAAATAAAGCGAGGTTACGCGCGCTGCACAAGTTATGCTTAGGTCAATCCCTGTGGTTTCTGAAACTACGGGGATTAATCTGTTTTCACATCAAGCGGACAAGGCGAATTATAAAGTGACAGAAGGGTTGTGTTCACATGTCATCATTAATTCCGGTGCAACTGGGAAGTCCGGGACCGGCAATCCGGCTGGCAAGTCCGGTATTGCTGGAAGAGAGTCATCCCTCGTTCCAAATTGATTTCAGTGTGCCTCTGTCGTTCAAGCCGGCGGAGACCGGGAATTATCACCTAATCGTCGGGCTGTCTGTTCTGAAAGATGGAACGATGCTTCAGACTCTGACCGAGCCTTATATCGGCAGCGGCAACGCAGGGGAAGCGCTAATTGCGGATGTGAATGCAAGTATTACAGGGAGCTTTGGTCAATGGGAGCAATCCTTTGAAGTGGAGCTGAGGGTTCTGTCTTCACAGAATATTGCGGCGAATCCGCTGGCCGGCCTCCCTACAGTCTCTGTACAAGGAGTCGCGGCTGACGAGGATGACATCGGTCCGACCGGACCAACGGGTACGCAAGGTCCACGTGGTACACGTGGGCCTAACGGTCCGACCGGGAGCACCGGTCCGACCGGTACAACCGGCCCTGGGATCAAGGGAACGAAGGGACCTAAGGGACCCACTGGAGCTACGGGCGTGGTTGTGGCAACCGGATCGGGAAGCGTAACCGGACCAACGGGCCCTACGGGAACTACCGGGGTGGGACCTGCCGGTCCAACCGGAATGACAGGAATCGGAGCCACGGGTATGACCGGGTATGGACTGCAGGGCCCGACAGGAACGACCGGAGCAAGGGGGGAGACCGGGTACACAGGTCCAGGTTCAGGATTTACCGGTAATACAGGGACAACTGGCCCCACAGGTGTAACCGGACCCAGCCGTGCATTGCCGGTAGTTGTGAGTGATGCTCTGCTGTCGAGCAGTCCAGAAGAGAGTGAGCTTGTAGGCCAACTTCCGCCAGTACTGGTTACCTCGACTGATCAATGTGTAGTTGTAGCTGGCACTCTACAGATCAGCTACGGGAATCCCCCGGATTACGAATACAGCAATAATATTGTTTATGTGATACAACGTGATGGAGTCAACCTTCCTGAAGGCGCTTTGTTTAATTGGATGTTGTTCTATAATTATTCGAATGATCCATCATCTAATTCCATTCCTTCCGAACAATCGCTGTTCTTCTATGCCATTGATGATCATCCGCCATTAGGTCTTCACAGCTACACATTGTCGGCTACAGCTAGTACGATAACTCCAAACACAACTATCAGCTATGAATCCTTTAATGCAACTGCGAAGGTATTCCTAAGAGGGAACTGAACTATCTGTTCAAGAATCGTACAGAAGAACAGCATCTGAGTAATAAAGGAGTTGAATATACATGGACATCTATTCGTCGCTTCCTCTTGAGAGCGGCAATGAGCTTGTGCTTACGGATATCCGGACGGATGTGGAACAGCCGTATGCATCTGCGCAAGTGCAGTTGTCGATTCCAATGCTTCTGGATATACGGTCCCCTGGTTATTATCATTTGCATTTAAATGTTGAACTATGGAGAGCTAATGCACTTGCTGAAACTCGGGGTGTATCGATAGAATCAACAGCCTTGGCCGCTGGCCTTGTTCAGACTGAAGCCACCGTCAGATTCACCGATGAACTGTCTGCAGGTATTCACCAATACGAACTGAGAATGAAACTGCTGCATGTTCAGAACATCGCCTCGGATATTCGGGTCGGCTCCCCTCTAGTCCAGACGGGACCAGGGCCTGTTATATTCAACGGTCCGATAGGTCCTCCAGGCCCAACAGGACCCACTGGTCTAACCGGACGTACCGGTCTATCTGGTGGCGAGGGGAGAATGGGCGAGGATGGCGTCTCGCTTACAGGCCCGACCGGCCTGACAGGTCCTACAGGACCCACAGGGGCAACAACCTATATGGGAGCACTCAATGGACCTACCGGAGCCACCGGTGCCACCGGAATAGGAGTCACAGGAGCAACAGGAGTTACAGGGATGGGGGCTGTCGGAGCCACCGGTCCTGGAATAACAGGTGACACTGGGCCAGACGGTGGAACTGGGCCTACAGGCTTCACGGGTCCGCCCGGGGCAGGCAGTGAGCAGGGAGATCCTGGGCCAGAAGGTGCCAGAGGGCCTACAGGAGCGGGAGCGAATGAAGTTTTTATTCCAACATTAACTTACACAAGAAGCAGTCCCTCCATCACAGTGAATTATAATGAGCCTTTCTTGATTGCATCTCTCCCGGTGAATCCTGGAAGCAGCCGTTGCCAAATAGAGGGGATGGTAGAAATCGAATATTGGAGTAACTCAATTATAGAGAATAATGGATTGGAAATGACAATTACACTTACGGATACTGCCCAGAACACATTGTATATGTATACAGATTATTGGCAGAAACAAACGGATTTATTTCGAACTGCACAGGTTTTACCATTTTACGTTATGTATGATGGCCCGGCAACGACCCTGTCGTTATCCATATTGGTTGTTGGTGAGGAACAAGATCAAAGGGATGTCTATATTAATCAATGCACCTTATCTTCAACGGTAATACCTGACAGCATCTGATGTTGCAGAGAATATCAAAGGCGGTGAAGTGATGTCGAATCTAACCACTCTCCCTCTGGGAACACCGGGACCGGCTATTCACCTGGCAGAGACACTTGACATTGTTGCAGCGCAGCCTAAGGCGCATGTAACGTTCCAGATTCCTGTTATCTTCCAGGCAGTGACTTCCGGTCCATCCTTGCTGCGGATTGAGCTGGAAACGATGCTCTCCGGCAGTGTACTGCAGACTCAACTGGTCACGCTGTCCCATACCGGAACGGGAGAGACTACCAGAACCTTACAAGTTACGGTCAACCATTCGGCGAATCCGGGAACGTATGCGTACACTATACGAGCCCGGGTCGTCAGCTATATTAACGTCAAGGCAGATCCTTCTATAGGCAGAGCCGTTGCAGGGATAGCTTCTGTTCATGCCGTTAGAGCCGCCACGGGGCATACCGGTCCGACCGGCCCGACTGGAACGACTGGCACCCAAGGTACGAGGGGCGGCGGCGGTGATTACGGCAATAAGGGCGTGACAGGGGCAACAGGGTACGGAGTGACCGGTCCGACAGGAGATACAGGCGAACCTGGGCTTCCCGCAAGCTTCACAGGCACAGCAGGTTACGGTC
This sequence comes from Paenibacillus sp. FSL M7-0896, assembly GCF_037975415.1. Lineage (NCBI taxonomy): Bacteria > Bacillati > Bacillota > Bacilli > Caryophanales > Paenibacillaceae > Paenibacillus > Paenibacillus sp. FSL M7-0896. Next base: position 4,976,208 of record NZ_CP150250.1, on the reverse strand, counting down.
CGACTGGTCTGACCGGGATGACAGGGCTCACAGGAATTGGTCCTACCGGTGCAACCGGAATAGCCGTAACAGGGACTACAGGGTATAGTGTCAAAGGACCGCAAGGCTCACAAGGGGTGGAAGGTCTGCGGGGCGCACTTGGACCGACAGGTACCGGCAGCAAAGGCCCGACGGGACCGGCAGGTTCTTCCGGTGCAACCGGAGCGACAGGCGAATCCGTGCCCTCTCCCTTATATCAATATCGTGCTGATTCACAGGTATTGACCTCTGAGCTACAAACGGTTCTCACCCTGGATACATTGCAGACGAAGGCCGGACAACGCGTACAACTACAAGGGGATCTCCGCGTCTCCTATCTCCCGCTGGCAGAAGCTGTTCGAATTCCTCTTTCAATCAATGTTCTCTACAATAATGCAGTGATCCGCTCATTTGAATTCAGGTCCATCGTCCAAGGCTATGGCAGCGGTGAAGCTGATCCCGGCAAAAGAGCCAGTGTGCAATTCCCGTTCAGCCTGACGCATATCCCCGAAGCCGGACCGGGAGTCTATTCTGTTCAAGTGCAAATTGACTTAAATATTCCGAGTGCGCTCTCTCTGATTATGGAGAACCGGTATCTGGCGGCAGAGGTAATGGGCAGCGGGACACCTTACGTCGTCAGCGAGGCAACGGCTTATTTTCTGAAGGATGGTGGGGTTGGAATCCTGGATGCCCGGTCGGCTACCATTCAAATAATCCCTGTGGATCCTAGTATCAACTTTCTCTTAGGGCAAGTAGCTTATGCCGCCTCAGGAGACGACAAGTACATTTACTATGCGGTTGTAGATAAATTGTACCGGTTCAATATTCAATCCCGCGCCCTCGATTGGACAGTGGATTTAAACCTGGGTGCGCAAGTATTAGATCTGCTATTAACCCCTGATCAGCGCCATCTTTTTATATCGACTGGAATATCGACTGGAAATGTGCAGACGATTGTCTTTGATCTGGCCAATGGAAGTATTATTGATACCTTCTCCACGACATCCGTTGTACAATACTCTGCGGTGTCTCCTGACAGCCGTTATGCTTTTTTCTTACTCGTTGGGGGTCAGTATAATCCGGCGGTTCATGCGTATGAGATTGCAACGGGAACGCTTACCGAGAATATTTTTGGAGCTTATTCGGTCGCATTGGAAAGAACGGCTTACTCCAATCCACTCGTGGTTACGCCTGACAGTATGGAAGTGCGGCTGACACCGTCCATGAAGAACACTTTATACGTCTACGCAGAGATTGGAAATTTCAGTAACACCGGCTTAAAGCCTGCAGCTGGTCATAACAGCACGTGGGGGATTCGTCAGTTAAAATCCGGCGAAGCCTATATCATGGACAATGGGGAAACTCCTGACAACCATATCCCATTGAATGTTAGCCGTATCGACATTAATGGTAACTTATTAAACAGTTTGCGGGGGCCTATCAATCAGTATACGATCATTCTGTCACCGGATGAACGATGGGTGTGTGTACAGGGAACCCAGGAGCTCAAGCTGATATCAACCAGCAATCAGACGACACAGACTATTCCAATGACAGATATCTTCAAACTCGGTGCACTGAATTTCACTGGCGATAGCCAATATCTAGTTAATATCGGGTGGGAGAACATTTATATAATTAGCATGGCGGATTTCTCAATTCGGACCATTAATTATAATCCGGACAGTGATCCTTCTCTCGTACCGCTATATTACAGTTTCTCTAGCGGACATTACAAGACACAGAGCAAATAGAAGTGTAGTCCAAATTCAATAACATAAATGAAGATCAACCCATACGGTTCCGGAAACCAAGGTGTTGATCTTCACTCCATAACAAGGGGACAAGGGGAGAAATGTTAAGAATTGGGGAGCGTGGATAGATGAAAGGAATTATTCTGGCGGGCGGCTCGGGGACGAGGCTGCATCCGTTAACGAAGTCGATCTCCAAGCAGATCCTTCCGGTGTACGACAAACCTATGATTTACTATCCGCTATCTGTCTTGATGCTGGCAGGCATCCGGGAGATTCTGATCATCTCGACCGGAAGAGATGTCCGATTATTCCAGGACCTTCTGGGCACCGGCGAACAGCTCGGACTATCCTTTCAATATGCGGTGCAGGAACAGCCGCGGGGGCTTGCAGAGGCATTCCTGATCGGGGAGGAATTCATTGGTGCGGATCATGTGTGTATGATTCTGGGGGATAACATTTTCTATGGACAGAGCTTCAGCTCTATTCTGGAGAGAACCGTCCGGCGGCGGGAAGGTGCCACGATCTTCGGCTGCCATGTGCAGGATCCTTCCGCCTACGGCGTTGTGGAATTTGATAACATGGGTCGAGTGGTTGCACTGGAAGAGAAGCCGCTGTATCCCCGTTCTCATTATGCAGTGCCGGGCTTGTACTTCTATGACCGGCAGGTCGTGGAGATTGCAAGACACATTAAGCCTTCGCGGCGCGGTGAAATCGAGATTACGGATGTTAACCAGGAATATTTAAACAGAGGGCAACTCAATGTGGAGGTGTTCGGCCGGGGGATGGCTTGGCTGGATACCGGAACGCCGGATTCGCTGCTGGAGGCCGCTAATCTGGTCGAGACCGTCCAGAAGCGGCAAGGGCTCTACGTGGCCTGCATCGAAGAGATTGCCTTCAATAAAGGCTACATCACCAGAGAGCAACTGCTGGAGCTAGCCCGGCCGCTGCGTAAGCTGACCTACGGACAATACTTGTCCAGCATAGCAGAAGAATCTCTTGTTGAGGGTAGCTGAGATTCATGAACAGCGAAGAAGAGAATGTTCCAGCTTGACTGACGGACACATTCTGGACTTGGAGCATATATTGGTATTCACAGAGCAGAGGAGAATTGGTGGATGGTGATGAAGCCCATTCTGATGAGTTCATCCACTAAGTCCACACCAAACCTGTACACTTGAATACTACTATATTAATCATTAAGTATGCTGCTGACCGGGGTTGTCCGTTGAGCATTATTCCCTGCGCATACTGGAATGAAATCCAAATCTGTAAGGATGTGACCATGTAATGGCTTTTTTATCAACAGGACCTATTGAGAATAATCCTGTGAACGGAGTGAGACCTACTCAGCAGGTTACAGTCAAAATTGATAACCGCAGCGAGGCTTCTGCGTACTCATTAACCATTCAGGGTTATCAATTGACCGGCGGAACGAGAGTGATGTACGTAAGCGAATTACTCAATGTTGCAGCGAACCAGGTAATCACGAAGAATTACTATGCCGACGTCAATGCTTATGAATTCACATTTATTACATCACCGAATTCATCGGAGGAAGTTGAGCCGGTGCAGATCTCGCTATGGGGCAAGAACGCAGCGGGTCAATTGGTAACGGCACACCGTTTAGTATCGGAAGAATTGTTAGGGGCAGACAGAGGTGGTAGTGGCGGCGGAGCCACAGGTCCGGCGGGAGCAACAGGCCCGGCAGGAGAGAGAGGCCCGGCAGGATTACCAGGGGCGCCAGGAGAAGCTGGACCAGCAGGACCTACAGGACCTACCGGGCAAGGGGGAGGAGAATCAGGAGCCACAGGAGCCACAGGAGCCTCAGGACCTACAGGAACAACAGGAGAACCTGGACCTACAGGAACTACAGGATTCCAAGGCCCCCAAGGAACCACAGGGCCCGGAGGAGGAGCTCGGGGAGACACAGGTCTTACAGGAGCTACCGGAGTCACGGGTCTTACTGGGGAAACGGGAGCCACAGGAGCTACCGGAGTCACGGGTCTTACCGGGGAAACGGGAGCCACAGGAGCCACCGGAGTCACGGGTCTTACCGGGGAAACGGGAGCTACAGGGCTTACAGGAATGACAGGAGTCACAGGAACGACTGGTCCTGTATTAGCAGGTGAAGGCTTCTCGGTATTTCTGCCAACCTTGGTGACAGGCACCACGGCCACGTTTGTTGGCTGGGAAGAAACGTCGCCGTATTACGGCAATGCGGCATTCGATGCAGTTTTGGGTGAATACACCGTTCCAGAAGCAGGTAGGTACTCTATTGAAGCTACAATTAACTTTGCTTTTGATGCTGCGGTCACCACAGCGTTAGGTGCAGATGTGAATCCGTCATTAGTGGTCCAAAAAACTACGCCAGCTCCAGCTATAGATCTGGTCACCGGATTATTACCGGTACTGGATGTGGCTGTCGCCGGAACTTTAACCCTTAGAACACTTCTTAGAAGCGGTACTGTTACCTTAGCAGGTGAAGTGGAGCTTGCGGCAAATGATGTGATCAGCCTCATCTATCAGCCAGATGGATTGGCGCTTAATTTGGATTTAGGTGCTACAGATCCAGGTGTTGTATGGTCTGTTCACAGATTAACCTGATCCTGAAAGGAACCTGCTTTATTTTGCAGCGAGCTTAAGGGCCATCCTTTGCGGGATGGTTTCTTTTTTATATTTTTGTATATCGAATCATTCTCAGGAGGCGGGGAGATGGAAGCAGAACAGGAAGGTCTGTTCAGTCTGTGTATGATTGTGAAGAACGAAGAAGCTGTGTTAGGACGTTGTCTGGACTCGGTCAGAGACCTGATGGATGAGATCATTATTGTGGATACGGGATCGACGGACAGGACTGTCACTGTGGCAGGCTGGTATACAGAGAAGGTGTTCACTTATCCGTGGGATGAGGATTTCGCAGCGGCCCGCAACTATTCCTTTGAACAGGCGACGATGCCTTACGTGTTCTGGATGGATGCCGATGAGCTTCTGGCCGCACCTGAAGCGGAGAAACTGGCCCGCTTGAAACGGCAACTGAAGGAGGAACAAGCCGGTGTAGAGGTGATCTTGATGGGAAGCCGGCTATTTCCACAGCCCTCCCAAGCGGGTTCCGCTTTAGTAGTGGTCCATTCGGAATATCGTCCCCGGATTGTCAGAAGCGGGCAGCATTTCCAGTGGCATGGGCGTGTCCACGAGGAGCTGGATATTGGAGCAGGCGCTTCCATGAACACGGATATTTACATGGACCATCGTCCATCCGCTGTTCATACGGAACGCAACCTGCAGATTCTGAAGCGCTGGATCGCTGAGGAAGGCAAGGCTGAAGGAAGGCTGCTCTTTCACTATGCGAATGAATGCTTCGAGACACGGGACTATCAAGCTGCGGCGACTTCCTATGAAGAGTTGCTGAAGGAACCAAACGGCTGCAAAGATGAACGGATTACAGCTTGTCTGCGGCTGTCCGAATGTTACCGGGAGCTGGGGGAAGCGGGGCTCAGGCTGAATAGCCTCTTCCGCTCCTTCAGCTACGGGCTACCCCAGGCGGATGTCTGCTGCGGTGTCGCCGGATTCTTCGAGGAGCGCAGAGAGTGGGAGAGTGCAATCTACTGGTATCTCCAGGCGATCGCCCGGCAGACAGCAGGACCGGGGAACCGTCCTGTCTCCCAAGCTTATTATACCTGGCTACCTCATGTCTTGGTCAGCCGCTGCTGCGCCGCTGCAAGAGAATGGAAGCAGGCCTGGCAGCATAATGAGCAGGCCTTGGCTTACCTGCCGGGTAATCAGGTCTTGCTTGGCCAAAGAAGCGAATTGCAGAAGGTGCTGGAAGAAAGACGGGGCAGGTCAGAGTAATGCAGAAGCAGGCAGCCGTGGGTTACAACTGCCTGCTTTATTGTATTTATTGAAGCTCAAGGGAAGTCATGTCGCGCTAAGGTCAGCGCTGCCTCAAGAATCAGATCCTCCTGACCGGCCACGACCTTCCGGCGTCCAAGCTCGACCATGACCGCCTTGGGATCAACATTGTACTCCTTGGCAATCCGTTCCACCGGCTTCACGAAGCCGGAGAACACACCGGCCATACCGCTTACGATACTCATGCTGCCGAGTTTGGGCGCTTTGGCGAAGGCACTCTCTGCTTGCTCTGCCAGCTCAAGCAGCGCATAGAGCTCAATTCCTGTGTCCCAGCCGGATTGATGAAGCGCTCCAACCAGCACCTCCAGCTGCGCATTGCCGGCCCCGGCGCCGAAACCGCGTGCTGTGCCGTCAAGGATGGAGGCTCCCGCCTCGGCGGCAGCCAGTGAGTTGCCGATTGCCAGGCCCAGATTGTTATGAGCATGGAAGCCCACAGGGATGTCAAGGATGCTGCGCAAATACTGAATCTTTCCGGTGACATCCTTGGGCAGATAAGCACCTGCCGAATCCATCAGAATGACGGCTTGTGCTCCGTAGCTCTGTATCTTAAGAGCTTCGATGCCCAGCACCTCAGCGGGAGCCATATGAGACATCATAAGAACACCGTAAGCGGTCCGGTTCTGCCCGCGCACATATTCGATATGGCGTTTTGTCAGATCTGCCTCTGTGCAATGGGAGGCGACACGCACGATATCGACTCCCAGATCCAGGGCAGCCCGCAGATCGCGGTTAATTGTAGCGAACCCTGGAATGACATGGATCGATAACAGCGTGTGCCGGAGATTGCTTCTGCAGATGGACAGCATCTCTTCATCAGACAGCAGACTTTCACCAAGCTGAAGAGAGGAGGCACCGAGGCCGTTGCCATGTCCGACCTCCAGCACTGCTAGCCCTGCCTTCTCTGCCATCCGGGAATAAAGATCCAGATTCTCCCGGGTCAACTGATGCTTCACAGCATGGGAGCCGTCCCTAAGCGTAGGGTCGCTAATGATAAGTGGGAGCATGATCATTCTCCTTTGCACACAATAAGCGAGCGTCTGGCATATTCTTCTGCCAGGGCGATCGCCGCGCAATTGATAATATCCAGATTTCCGGCATAGGTGGGAAGGAAGTCGCCAAGTCCCTGGACCTTGACCATCATGGCGATTCTGCCGTTCTCAATGACCGGAGGTACAATAATCTGATAGCCTGGGACATAGTGTTGAATTCGGGTGACCATTTCCTCTACTGCCTTGCTAAGACTATCCATATCAGGTTCAGGAACAACGGCGAAGAGTGTAGTCTGCATATCTATACTGGGAATGGCAGGGTTCAGATTAAGGATGGCCTTGGCCCGCCTGCAGCCGGTATAGCTGCGAAGAGCATCCTCAGTAGCTCCAATATATTCATCCAGGTTAATTCTTGTGGCAGGTCCTGCGCTCAGAGAGGCGATGCTTGATACAACCTCTATATACGATAACTCCTTTTGGGACTGGGCAATAGCATAGGCTAGCGGCACGGAAGCCTGGCCGCCGCAGGTGATCATATTTACATCGTTACTGTCCAGACATTCCTGCAGATTCACAGCCGGGATACACGTTGTCCCTAGCTGCGAGGGTGTCATATCGATCACGAACTTGCCCAGTTCCTTCAGCAAGGGATAATGACGGATGTGGGCGGCGGCAGAGGTAGCATCGATAACAATGTCGCAGCATCCGGGATTGTCCAGAATGGCATTGATGCCTCTGTCGGATACCTGTACGCCAAGCTCCCTGGCAAGCTGAAGTCCTCTGGAATCCGGGTTTCTCCCTGAGAAGAGGGAACATGTCAAGGACTCGGAGCGCAGAACTTTGATAAGCAGGTCTGTCCCGATATTGCCGCTTCCCAGGATGGCAACGTTCAGCTGATTCGTGCGCATGGCAGTCACTCCAAGCAATTAGATTGGTATTCATCCCTCGGCAGAAAAGGGAACATATCATCGTAAGCTGTAGATATCATCGTTCCATCCTCCAGCTGACGGGAGGATACACGCGGAATGAGCAGTTGATCGGTTGGTGTCATAATCTCACAGATCATCGGCCCCGGGTGGCGGAACAGCTCGTTAAGCTGATCATCCAGTTGGTCAAGCTGTGAGATTCTCAGATAGCCTAAGTCAAACGTCTCGGCAAGCCGCTCGAATGGAACGAAGCTTACCCCGGAATCCGGTCCTTCCCCCAGATAACGCCCGCCCATGAAGTTGGACTGGGTATGGCGGATCAGCAGATAACCGCCATTATTGATCAGAATGAACTTCACAGGCAGCCGATGATGACGGATGGTCTGCAATTCCTGCAGATTCATCTGAAACGATCCGTCACCTGTAATACAGAAGACCTCTCTTCGGCCAGCGGCTACCGATGCACCTATGGCACCGGGCGTATAACCCATAGTGGATAATCCGCCTGTGATGATATGCCGTTGCCCGGCTTTGACTTTGAAGGCCTGGGCATGGACATGGAAGCAGGAGCCGGTGTCAACTACGAAGAGGGCATCCTCTGGTGCGAGCTCTGAGAACCGGGTCATGAAGCGGTAGGAATTGATGCCGCTGCTGTCATCGTCATATTCAGGCAAGTCAACAGGGTAACGCTGCTTCCAGTATTGTGTCTGCTGGACCCACCCGGTATAAGAGGCTTCTCCGTCCCATAACGCAGTGAGCCTTATGAAGAAATTGCGGGCTTCTCCCTGCACCGGAATGTCAGGAATAACCGAGGGCTTATTCAATTCCCTGGCATCAATATCCACATGGATTTTGAAGGCATTCTTGGCAAAGTCGGCAAAATCATAACCGACCAGCCCGATCCCAAGCCGGCAGCCCACGGTTAGCAGAAGATCACAATTCTGTACCGTAAAATTCGCTGGCCGGTCACCGTATGTACCGGGACGGCCGACAAACAGGGGATGATCATGATCCATCAGGTCCATTCCCAGACGGGAGGTCAGTACGGGAATGCCGGTAGCTTCCGCGAATGCATGCAGCGCTTCTACCGCATCTCCATGCCGGACGCCTGCACCTGCCAGCAGACAAGGCCGCTTGCTGCGCTTCAGCGCAGCAAGAACCTGATCAAGCTCAGCATCTGTGATCTCGTGTACCTTGGCTATTGGTTCTGTGAATCCCGGGAAGTCATCCGGGTCAAAGGCTGCGCCTTGCAGATCCACCGGCACCTCCAGATAGACCGGACCTACCCGGCCGTTCTTGGCGAGATAGATGCATTTCTCCACTTCATAACGGACTTGTGAGAGGTCCTCCAGCCTGACAGCATATTTGGTAATCTGGCGAAAAATATCCAGAGAATCGAAGCCTTGCAGAGCGAATTGCCGCGGTCCTTTCACCTGGGCAAGCGCAACCTTGGAATTCCCACCAACTACAATCATTGGGGAAGAATCGACATAAGCTCCGGTTATGCCTGTAATGGTATTCAGCGCTCCAGGCCCTGCGGTAACGTAAGCGACGCCAAGCTTGCCGGTCATCCTTCCGTAAGCCTCAGCGGCCATTGCGGCAGCCTGCTCGTGGTGACAGCAGACATATTCCTGCTTGCCATGCTGGTAGAGCGCATCGGTCAGATGCATAATCATTCCCCCGGTGACCAGGAATACGGTCTCCCCGCCTTCATCATATAAAGAGTGCGTGATATAATCCGCAACCCTCATTCTCATTTATGCTTCCTCCTTCCTGAAACACAGCCATACCCATAGCATGCCGGCTTCACTTGACTTGATAAGCCTATTTATATGCGGATTTTGCGGGAATAGGTCCATAAGATTCACTTCATCCGGATTTTCTCCTGGACCTGACGGTTCAGATGGACTCATAACTTGTGCAGTTAGTGAATAACGTATATGTAAATGTCTTAATGAAAAAGGGGCTATTCTCTTGAACAATCCACCATCACTTCTGAAGGAGACGGGTTACATATCGAATCCATCCAGCGTTTCAATAGGTAGAAATGTCACGGTGCAAGGCGGGTATTACTGGAACATTCATGAACCGGCTTCGGGCAATACTCCCCAACTTACAATCAGGGATGGGAGCCGGTTAGAGACAGGTTTGCATGTGCAGTGCAGCCATAAAGTCCATATAGGCCGGAATGTGATGATTGGGCCTTATGTCAGCTTGACGGACTCTGTAGCGGCTTCAGTCAGACCAGGTTATCCAGGCTGGGCACAAGCGACAGATGTTCTTAAAACCAGCGGGGAACTGATAGTGGGCGATGGAAGCGTAATCGGTGCACACGCTGTAATTGACGGACCGGTCAAGATCGGGAAATTCAGTATTATTGAGCCTAACAGTGTTGTTGTGGATCATGTTCCAAGCTTTTGCAGAGTCTCGGGTAATCCGGCTGTTGTTACACAAGTATTCGTTCCTGAGTTACTGGAGTGGGTTAAAGTGAACAGTGATACGGAGAGAGAGTCCGCACTTGCCCGCCGCACAGAACATCCACTGCTGTCGATCGTGATTCCGACCTACAATCGCGTACATCATCTTGGCAATAATCTGCAATCCATCTATAATCAGGTCTCCGATGAGGATCTAGTTGAAGTAGTGGTGTCAGATAATGCATCGCCAGATAATACACAGGAGGTAGGCCGTGTATACACTAACCTATTCTCCAGTTTTCGTTACAGCCGCAATGAACAGAATATCGGTGGCGACTTGAACATCGCTTATGTCAGTACGCTGGCTAATGGCAGCTTCATTAAACTACAGGGAGACGATGATTACTGGCTGGATGGAGCGCTGATTGATTTCATCGGAATTCTTCTGGAGCATTTGGATTGTGCGCTGATTCATACGATGCCATTTCATCCTGATAACCGGGTTTATACTTTAGAGGGCGGTGACTTATTCCTGGCTCATACGAGTAATAATGCAATGCAGATTTCCATGAATACTATGAAAAAATCCGTGTGGGATCAAATTGAGGATAAAAGCAAATATGCTTATACAAGTATTAATCAAATCTACTGGTTCTATGAAATTCTAATTCTTGATCCTAAGTTTTGCATTATCAATCGTAATTTTTATCTTTACGCAGGAATAACTCCGGAGGGATACAACGTAGGTGAGGTATGTATTAAACATTTCCTGGATGCATTACACCATTATGAAGGCCGTACCTTGAAGAGTGAGACCATTCAAGAGGAAAAAAAGAAACGCTTCTACAATGTGATTCTACCGTTGTACGGAACAATTGTTAGAAATAGATTTGCCAGTGATGTGTCTAACCTTGAGCAGTATTACACGGACTATTATGCGAATGAAGATTATTATGAGGATGGCCTGCTGAAGCTGCGGGAGATCTCGGTGATGCGGCCATGATAAACAATAAGCGTAAGACTATTGCCATTCTAGGAGCCACGGGTCATATCGCCAAGAACCTGATTCTCGGTCTTGCAGCGACGCAGGAATATGAATTGTATTTATTCTCACGGTCCAGGGAGAGAATGGTCCTTTTCCTGACGGAGAACCAGCTTCAGGAGCGTGTTAAGCTCTGTGAATACAATGAATTTGCACGAACGGCGGACTATGATGTCATTATTAACGGGGTGGGAATTGGAGATCCGCAGAACCTGGTTCAACATCCGTTCCAGGTCTTTCAGATTACTGAGCAATACGACAATCTGATTCTGGACTATCTGCACAAGAATCCGGCTGCTATATACATCAATCTGAGCAGTGGGGCGGTATACGGGTCTGAATTTGATCAGCCTGCTACGGACGGGAAATGGCTTAAGCTTGATCCCAACCATCTGTCCGCTCAGGAATTTTATGGGATTACCAAGCTGAACATGGAGGCCAAACACAGAAGTCTGAGCCAGCACCGCATTGTGGACTTAAGGGTCTTCGGTATTTTTAGCGCGTTCATTGATTTGAACTCCCGTTATTTGCTGACGGATATTATTCACCACCTTAGAAAGGGAGAGATACTGCACACCTCACCGGACAACATCGTTAGGGACTATGTGCATCCCGAGGATTTGATCCAGCTTATCAAGCTGTGTATGAGGGAAGAGGCAGGAAATGAGGTATATGATGTGTTTTCACTGAAGCCTGCGGCGAAGTTTGAGATTCTGGATTACTTTGCAGATCACTACGGGCTTAGGTATGAAATAGAAGATAACTCTTCCTATAACTCGATAACCGGCTCCAAGAATAACTATTATTCACTTAACCATAGTGCCACCCAAATAGGCTACCTGCCCCGTTACACCTCACTTCAGAGCATACAGACCGGTTACAGGCATCTGTCCCGAAATTAAATTCATGAATTCCCGCCCTTAGGGAATTATAGAATTCTTAGAGACCTCTCCAATTCTGAACACGATAAGGACGGAATTCATGAAGCAGACTTCTGAATCAACGGGCAATGAGAAGAAACTGAAGTGGTGGCAGCTCAGCCTGCTCGGTATTGCGGGGACGATTGGCACGGGGTACTTCCTCGGTTCGGGGCTGGCGATATCTATGGGCGGGCCGGCGGTGCTGCTGGCTTATCTGCTTGCGGCGGCGGGAACGTATGCCGTCTTCGATGCGCTGGCGCGGATGACGGCGGCACAGCCGGAGCAAGGCTCCTTCCGCTCCTATGCCAAGCAGGCCTTCGGCAACTGGGCGGGGTTCGGCAGCGGCTGGTTATACTGGTTCTCGGAGCTGCTGATTATGGGCAGCCAGCTTACGGCGCTGTCGATCTTCTCGCGGTTCTGGTTCGCAGGCGTGCCGATGTGGATATTTGCAGCCGGGTATGCGGTGGTCGCGCTGGGGATTGTATTCTTCGGCAACAAAGGCTTCGACCGGGTGGAGAACGTGCTGGCCGTCATCAAGGTGGCGGCTATTCTTATGTTCCTGGTGATTGCGGCCCTGCTTCTGGCAGGCTGGATTGGCGGTGGCAAGTTCACTCCGGAGGTGCCAATGAGCTATAAGGCATTGTTCCCGTCAGGGGGCATCGGGTTATGGTCCGCCTTCATCTTCGCCTTCTATGCCTATGGCGGGATCGAGGTGCTGGGAATTATGTCTTACCGGCTCCAGAAGCCGGAGGAAGCGCCGAAGGCGGGGAAGGTGATGCTGCTGGGGCTGGGAACGGTATACATCTTGTCCATTGGACTGGCGGTGATTATGGTGCCGCTTAGTGCTTTTAACCCGAAGGAGAGTCCGTTTGTGCTGGCCCTGCGCAGCGACCATCTGGCCTTCGTGCCCCATCTGTTCAACGGCGTGCTGATCATTGCAGGGTTCTCTACGATGACTGCGTCGCTGTATGCGATTACCTCGATGATGCTTACGCTGGCCCAGGAGGGGGATGCGCCCAAGGTGTTCTCCAGGAAGTGGAAGGACAAGTATCCGCTGCTGGCGCTGTGCCTGATCGCGGGCGGTCTGACGGGGGCTGTAATTATGGCACTGCTGCTGCCGGGAAAAGTGTACGAATACATCACCACCGCCGCCGGGCTGATGATTCTCTATAACTGGGCCTTCATCCTGCTCTCCTCGGCCAAGTTGCTGAAGCCAAGTACGCTAAGTGGGGTGAAGCGCTGGAGCGGGCTGGTACTGATTCTGGCTGCGGTCAGCGGAACGCTGTTCCATAAGCTCAGCCGTCCGGGCTTCTATATCAGTCTGCTGATCGTAGCCTTAATTGCGCTAAGCGACTGGATACTCCAGCATTACCGCAATAAGCACAAGCAAGAGGGAGCAGGGGATGAACAGCGCCCAGAAGCGCATACGGGAAGCTTCCATTCCTTGCCGGGAGGACCCGGCTTCCGGATTAAGGGCATCCGGCTGCGGAAGAACAAGATCTAATGAGAGAACAGCAGCCGGGCCGCCTGAATCCCGAAATAGAAGCCGAAGCCGACCAGCGACAGGCCGGACAAGACAGAGATCGCCTTCAGTACCCGCCGGGTCAGGAAGGTGCGGAACAGGCTGGAGGCTGCCGCCATCGTCACATCCCAGAGCACAATGCCGAGGACAATGGCCCCGCTGTAGACCAATAACTGCTGCATCGGATACGCATTGACGGCCTTGGCTAAGATAGAGCCATAGATTCCCAGCCAGAACAGGATGGAGAGGGGATTAAACAGCGACATGAGGAATCCCGACACGAAGGATCTGGACAGCGAAGCTCCGCTTCCGCGCACCTCTGCTGCTGAGAGTTCGCCCGAATGCATGATGCTCTCCACGCCGCTGTAGACCAGCACGAAGAAGCCGAACAGCCACAGGAAGGCCTTGACGAACGGGGCATCCAGCAGATGAATTATGCCGAAATAAACAAGCAACATGTAGATAATATCGGCGCTGATGGCCCCAAGACCCACCACCCATGCCGGCAGGAAGCCTCCGCGCAGCCCCTTGTCCAATTGGGCGGCGTTAATAGGCCCGATGGGGGCTGACAGGGATAACCCGAGAACCATATAACCTATGAATATGTTAATGTTGTCCTCCTCCTTTTTATAATTAGCATATTCCGCAGAAGGCAATAATAGGACAACCAGACCTGAAGAAGGCCCGCGAAGAATCGCGGGCCTCTTGCTGTACAGATACCGGAGCTGCTGCGTTACGCGTGGACCGTTTCAGGTCTCTTCACGAGCAGCGGCGGGGGCACCAGCCAGCCTTTTTTCTTCAGCAAATGCAGGTTCTTCAGGCCGATGGCCGCCTTGGTGAGATGATACTTGGCGAACAATGCGCCGATATCCTCACGGATGGACTGCCCCATAGCCTGGCTGCACGCTACCATCCCAACCGCCAGACTGGCTGCAACCATGGCCGCAATCTCTGGGTCTGTGAACCGTGCGCCCACCGGAATATCCTCCAGTCTCGCTTCAGGCCGATTCGGGAGTGCCGGAGCAGCAGCAATGCCCTGCTCCGCCAGCAGCGAGTCGCATTCGCTGATCTCCAGCTCCGCCTGGTCGATCATGGCGGCCAGAATTTTTTTCAGGTCGCTGTCCCCGGCGTGATACATATGAGCTCTGTAGCCGGATAAAGCACCCTTTGCTGCCATTGAGGTCTCCCACAGGGTGAAGATCTCTCCATAATGCATCGGTTCTTCCTTGGGGTTGCCGCCTAGAATTCCTGTCATAGGTAAGCTCCTTTAAGGTTGGATTTGAACATGGAGTAGCATGTCCCGCAAGAAACGGAGATATTACAGTGCGAAGTTGTGAACTTGTTTACACGGATAAAAGGCTGACTGTCATGCCATAATAAGCAGATGTGAAGTCAGGGTGGAGGAATAGAAGCTTATGCTTATTAATGTGATCATCGGCTGGATCATTCCCTGGTGTATCGGCAGTTATTTTCTCAGAAAAGACAGCGCAGTCATCCTTCATATCGCACCGATTGCCAGTGTAATCGCCTTTGCATTCGATGAGATCGGGTACCATATGAAGTGGTGGAGTATCACCCCGACCGGACCTGGAGTTATTTCGTATCTTCCATATAATCTGGGGGTATTTCCGGTGATCTCCTGTCTGCTCATCTATACGGTGAGGAGGACATCCCTGAATCCGCTGCTGCTGATCCTGCTCTTTACGTGCGGCAAAACCTTGTTTGAGTTCTGTTTGGTCATTAGCGGCAAAGTGAGGTATGATCACGGCTGGAACCTGGGCTGGACGTCCATATCGTATGTACTGGCCTGTTCGTTGTGCTACGGCTGGTATCTGATGATTAAAGGCAGGTCCCAAGGGGTATAAATACAGCCGTTAGACCGACAATAAGCAGGATGCGAATATAAAAGAAGGTGGTTCGTCCATGAAGGGGTCAAAAGAATCCCAAGGGGAAAAGGGTTCAAAAGGGGCGCTAATCGCGCTCGCCTCCATCCCGCTGATTATGACACTGGGCAATTCGATGCTGTTGCCGATTCTGCCCCAGATCTCGAAGGAGCTGGGGGTGAGCGCTTTTGGGGTCAGTATGATTATCACGGTCTATGGCCTGATCGCCATCCTGATGATCCCGGTCGCCGGCTATTTATCGGACCGCTTCGGGCGCAAAAAAGTGATTCTGCCCAGCCTGATCCTGGCCGCCCTGGGCGGTGCCGGATGTGTAGCCGCTGCCTGGTTCTTCACAGGAGTGACGGCTTACTGGATCATTCTTGCCGGACGTTTCGTCCAAGGGATCGGTGCCGCAGGCGCTTTTCCCATCGTCATTCCCTTCGTGGGTGATCTGTTCAAGGATGAGAAGGAGGTGAGCAAAGGGCTCGGAATTATTGAGACCTCCAATACCTTCGGAAAAGTGGTAAGCCCGATCCTGGGTGCTTATCTGGGGACGCTGCTATGGTATGCGCCGTTTATCGCCATTCCTGTGCTGTGTCTGATCTCTTGTATTCTTGTGATCTTCCTTGTTAAGAAGCCCAAGGCGGAGGAGGAAGCGGAGAAGACCAGCCTTAAGGAATTCCTGGGCGGCATTAAGAGCGTATTGCATGAGAAGGGCCGCTGGCTGTACGCCATCTTCGCCATCGGAGGCATCTGCATGTTCGCCACCTTCGGGGTGTTGTTCTATTTATCAGAGATCCTCGAATCGAGATATAACCTGCACGGTGCCTACAAAGGCTTCGTTCTGGCCATTCCGCTTGCTTTGCTATGTCTGGCCTCTTACGGAAGCGGCAAGATCATTGGCAAAAACAAGCTGCTCATGAAATGGCTCGGCTTCGGAGGCATGGCTTTACTGACCGCTGCCACGCTGATTACCGGCTTCAATGAGAACATCTATTACATGGTCGGGTTCCTGAGTCTAAGCGGAATCGGGATCGGGGTGGTCCTGCCCTGCATGGATGCGCTGATTACCGAAGGTATCGAGAAGGAGAACCGGGGCACGATTACTTCCCTCTACAGCAGTATGAGATTCATCGGGGTCGCGCTGGGCCCGCCGGTGGTGTCCCTCTTGATGAACCGGGGACATTGGACTCTGTTCTTCACCATGGCGGGCGTCGGGGCCGTCGGCGGGCTGTTGAGCTTCTTCGCGGTAAGACCCAGCAAGGAGGATTCCGAAGGGGAAGGCCGAACAGAGCGGAATTCGTTCAAGCCGAAGAAGGGAAGTCCGCTACGGCAGCGTGCGCGGTAGGAAAGTTATACAGCAAATAAGGGGCGTCCCAAGCGGGAGGCACCTTATTTGCTCTTTTACATACGAATGCCGGCTATCCCGCAATCCTGTGAAAATAATACACTTTTGCTCCGGCCGGAAAGCGAGCGGAATTCACGGATTTTGCGGATCAGCTTTAATCAAATCCGTATCTCTCTGAATAGACTAACTTATATAAGAAATTATCATAGCAAGAGCCGACAGAGATTTTAGGAGGGCACCTATGTGAATGGATGGAACAGCAGCAGACCTGTGTTTGAGACGGATGAGCGGGGGATACATCTGAATACCGCTTGGGAAGGGCATCGCAGATTCGGCTACGACTTGGTCTGTCATATGCAGCCGAACCGGGTGGTGGAGTTAGGAACTTATTATGGAGCTTCTCACTTCGCCTTCTGCCAGGCCGTCAAGGATCATGGGCTTGCAACGGAATGTTATGCAGTCGATACGTGGCTAGGCGACCAGCATTCTGGATTGTACGATGAATCCTGTTATCAATCTGTGCTATCCTCGTCGGCCACCTATTACCCCGGGATCTCCCATCTGCTGCGCATGACCTTCGACGAGGCATTGCTTCAATTTGCAGACCGAAGCATTGACCTTTTGCATATTGACGGTCTTCATACTTATGAGGCGGTCAAGCATGATTATGAGTCATGGCTGCCGAAGCTGGCGGATAACGGCGTTATTCTGTTCCATGATATTGCGGTTATGCAAGACGATTTCGGCGTATACCGCTACTGGGAAGATCTGCAGATGCAGTACTATGCAGTACAATTCGAGCATAGCTATGGACTTGGCGTTCTGATGCCCAAGGGCTGCTCCCCGGTAACCTTGCACATGCACGCTAACTGGAATGTAATCAAGCCGCTGTATCCTTAACCCCGCTGCTAATCTGTAAGCATCTCCAGAATCGTCTGCACAACCAGCTCCGGCTGATCGTGAATGACCATATGTCCGCTCTTCTGCGCCACTATAAGCTCACTATTGGAAGATAGGCTCAGCATACTGCGCTGGCCCGCCTGCCAGATCGCTTCCAGTCGCCGGCCTGCATCAATGGATACTCCGAAGGAGACGTAGTCTTGGGGCAAGCCCCGGGCGATCACCTTGACCGGAAGCGAGCCGAAGCTCTGTCCACGGATTGCATCCTCGGTTGAGCTGGCCAGGGCGGCTTCCTGCTCCTTGGCAGCAAAATAGCTTGGCGTGGATATGACGTTAATGAATTCCCCGCGGTCTTGCTCGGCAACCAGGCCTTCCAGGAGCTGATTCTGGAACAGCCGAAGCGCACCGGAGCGCTTGAGCAGGCTCAGCAGGGAGGCACTGGGGTTGCCGGCAAACTTCTCGGCGGCCAGAATCGGCTTCGTCTCGCGATCGTCATTCTCAGGTCTGGCATCAATCAGTACCAGTCCGGTCACTTCCTCCGGGTAAGTCTGAGTGAACAGCCGGGCGTACATGCCGCCGAGGGAGTGGCCGACCATCAGGTAAGGGCCAGGAATGTCTGCATTCTTAAGGGCGGTGTGCAGCTCGTTCACAATATTGGCGCCTGAGCGTTCCGTATCCGCCTGCTCGCTCCAGGCATACCCGGCCCGTTCGTAAGTGACCACGGTGGCATGTGCAGCTAACTGTTCAGGGATATCTCTCCACGACAGGCTGGTTTCGCCGCTGCCTGCTTCCAGAATGATAGTGGGTGCTCCCGCTCCTATCTGGCGAATGTGGAGGTTATAACCTCCGGCATCCACCAGTTGACCCGGTGCAGGATAGTTTTTACGGTCAGTGGTAGAGGCGATGGCTTCATACAGGAACCCTGATCCTGCGAGAAGCAGGACAGCGGACACAAGGATTAGCAGCAGCTTAAGCAGCCTGATCCGCAGTTTTTGGGCAGCGGGTTTCGGGTGACTGGAAGAGTTGGTCATGGTACTAGGTTCGACTCCTTTTATATAATACAATTGTATCATTTAAAAAACAGTATAACAGCCTGTGCCGCAATTAAGCAATGTCCTGAGCGCTCAAAATAGCTATCTCCATAGCCGGATCTGAAGGACTAGCCGTTTAAATCCCCCTCCACAAGGGTAAAATACAAACAAATCAAACCGGAAGAGAAAGGCGGTAAGCTTATGCTGTGGGGATTAATCGGACTTGTAGTGGTGGTATGGCTGTTAGGCCTCATCTTTAATTTCATGGGCAATATGATTCATCTTCTGCTGTTTGTCGCAGCGGTCCTGTTCGTGATCAACCTGGTCAAGGGACGGTCGCGGAGATAACGGCTAATGATCAGAATGGTGAACCTGAGTGTTCACAATACACAGTGGCTGCGTTAGGCAGCAATGCATGTGCCCCGGTAGGAGGGCATGTGCTTTTTTATTGTTTGGGAATTTATAGTTCACGTCTGTTGTAAGAAGTGCAACAATGGTGCCTCATAGAAGCGGTCTATGCTGAAATCCTGCAAGAATTGCAACAATGCTACCCCTTACAAGCGGCGGGTGAGTAAATAACGCTTAGAATTGGCAAGAGATAGGCGGAGCACCGCCATGAAAGGAAGAATAACATTGGATTCTGCGTTTAGTTCACCTGATCTCGTCGGAGGTGGGCAGCGAACGTAATTGAAGAGCAGAAGTGCACTTGAATTAGGGTTTATTGGAACAACATTCCGTTTGCGGAGCGTGCTCACCGAGCGTCGTACGTAAATCATGCGCATAAACCAAAAAGGAGGTGTCTCATTTGCAGTCTGGCGGATGTCTGGACACTTATTCCCCGGTTGCCTATAATAAATGAAAATGTATATGGAGGAGATTCAATGCGCAAACCAATCATCGCCGTCGATATGGACGATACCATCTGCCATCTCGTGAAGCGTGCGATATACCACAATAACATTGAGTTTCCTACGCACCCGCTCCGCTATGAGGACATGATGGATTGGAACACGGACCACCTGCGTCATCCGGACAGCACGATGGAGCTTTTTTTCGGGAGACCCGGCTTATATGAGGAGCTGGAGCTGTTCGATGAATATGTAGTGGAAGAGATGGAGAAGCTTCACCATGCGTATGATGTCATCATTGTTACGGCGGCTTCGCCGAAGTCGGTGGCTGAGAAATGGAACTGGCTGCAGAAGCATATGCCGTATATCCCGGCCGACAATTTCTTCACCGCAAGGCGCAAGCATCTGATCGGCTACGATCTGCTGATTGATGACGGCCCGCATAACCTGCTGCCCGCCGTTCAGGCAGGGAAGAAGGTGCTCTGCATCCCGCATCCGTGGAATCTGAGAGCACGTGAGCAATACTCTTTTCCGCTGATGACCTCCTGGGAGGGTGCCAAGGAACGGGTGGATGAGATTTTGCAGGCGTAGGGTCAACCTGATCTTAACCTTAACCTGAACCTGATTTATCGCTTGAAGATGAGCCTCGCTTGTGCGGGCTTATTCTGCTATGTCCGAGAGATATCCACCGCCTGTACTGCCGTAAATCCGCTGTCGAACATTATCAGTATTTGCTGTATGATGGGTGTATCTTTGCGTTTCTTGCTCCAAGGAGGATTGCAGTTTTGTCTAAAGGGTTAAAGAGTAAGGTTAGTCAAAGTAAAAAGCTGAGTCTCACCACGCTGCTCACGGGTCTGGTGACACTGGTGGTTCTCCTAACTTCGAGTATTCTTCTGCTGGGTTCTTATGAGTCTAAGAAACGTTCATTAATGGAGACCACGCTTCATTTGAATTACATCAATGCTGACCGTATGTCGAGGACCATGGATTCATTATTTCAGTCTATGTGCGGGAGTCTGAAATACAACGCCGCAAGGCTGTCTGACATAGAAGCTATGCCGGCTCAGCAAGTGAATGATTCCCTGGATCTGATGCGCAGTAGCAGCAATTTCTTCAATTCCATCACCGTGGTCGACGCCAGCGGATTCGTCCGCCATGTCTCACCTGCCAGCATAGGGACTACAGGCAAGCACATCACCTCAGAGAATAGCAAGGAAGCATTAGCGCTCCGTAAGCCGTATACCTCTTCTCCATACCTGACTGCCAATACCAAGCGGTTAATTGTATTTTTGAGCCAGCCCATCTTCGATGCTGCGGGTACCTACGCCGGAATGCTTAGCGGCACCATCTACCTTCAGGA
The DNA here is from genome assembly GCF_037975415.1 of Paenibacillus sp. FSL M7-0896. NCBI lineage: Bacteria > Bacillati > Bacillota > Bacilli > Caryophanales > Paenibacillaceae > Paenibacillus > Paenibacillus sp. FSL M7-0896. The sequence continues at coordinate 4,955,344 of NZ_CP150250.1, read as the reverse complement.
GAATAACGTGCTGTCTGAGATTTTTGACAATGGGCAGGAGGATGATTCGGGGGCTTATTATTATATTGTGGATTCCGAAGGACATCTGGTGTATCACCCGGATAAAGCGCGGATCGGCACAGATGTCAGCAGCAATGGGGTTGTGCAGCGTCTGATGAATAAGCAAAGCGGAGAACAGCCTGTCACGAACACCCGGGGCATCGAGATGCTGGCCGGATACTCCAGTGTGCCCGCCAATGGTTGGGGCATTGTGGTCGTCTCCCCGATCAGCCAGATTCATAAGGAGCTGATGGGCCATTTTCGTATCCTAATCGGGTATTCCTCCCTGCCGTTCATCGTCCTGCTGCTGGGGGTTATTCTTCTGGCACGCAAGTTTGCGCGCCCCTTCGTCTATCTGGCAGATGTTGTGAGCAAGATGGGCAAGGAGCAGATAGAATTGCAGGAAGCGAAGCGGTATTGGAGCAGGGAAGCCTATTTATTGACAGACGGCGTGTCGCTTGCCCTGGCCAATATCCAGCAGCAGACCGAGCAGTTGACCCATGAAGCCGAAACGGATGTGCTGACTGGTCTGATGAACCGCAGGTCCCTTGAGCATACGATCAGCCAGCGGATGAGCTCCGGTATTCCTTTTTCACTGGTGATGCTGGATGTAGACAAGTTCAAGCTTGTCAATGACACGTACGGCCATAAGCTGGGCGATGAAGTTCTAAAGCATGTTGTCCGGGTTATTGTGACCTCGCTTCGCCCGGATGATGTCTGTTACCGCTACGGCGGGGAGGAATTCGTTATCCTGCTGGCCCGGACTACACCTGCGGAAGCCTTCAGCGCTGCTGAGCGAATCCGTCTTGCTGTCGAGCGGAGCCAGGCGCCGATTGCGGCGCAGCTTACGATTTCACAGGGGATCGCCCACTATCCTTCGCATGCTGCGGACTTTACGGGACTGCTCGTGAAGGCGGATCAGGCCTTGTATCTGGCGAAGAGCAGAGGGCGGAACCAGTCGGTGATTACGGAGTCATAGCAGAATTTACTTAGAATTGTGATTATCGCGCTTTGAAGGCTTTTGCGTTATAATCGAGAAAAATTTCCTGAAGGTGGAGCATTGTGAGAATTGGTACAAAAAGATTACGCCTTCAAACCACCATTACTCTGATGATCTGCCTGATCGTCGTGCTGGTGCTGCTGATTGTGTATGTAATGTTCGGCATGCGATTCTCCGAAGAGGCCCGGTCTTCTCTGGAGAACAAGGCCATCACCATTGCACGGACGGTATCCCGCACGCCGGGGGTGGTGGATGGGCTGCTTGCAGAGTCTGATTTCGGCAGCATCCAGCGTTATGCAACCGATATCAGCGCTATTAATGACGTTCAATTTGTGGTGGTGATGGATATGGGCGGCATTCGCCGTTCCCACCCTGATCCGGCCCTGATCGGCAAGCATTTCATGGGCGGGGATGAGACCGATGCACTGCATGGCAAGGAGACCATATCCGTGGCTGAAGGCTCGCTCGGTTATTCTGTGAGAGCGTTCTCACCGATCTTCGCCGCTGACGGCAAGCAGGTTGGAGCAGTAGCTGTAGGCATATCGCTTGGCAGCGTCCGTTCCGCCGTTCAGCAGAACCGCTGGATTATCTATTCAGGCATCCTGGTCGGCGGGCTGATGGGGATATTCGGTGCCATCCTGCTCGCCCGCAAAATCAAGCGGATGATGTTCGGCATGGAGCCGGGAGAAATCGCCAAATTGCTGGAGGAGCGCAGCGCCATGCTGCAATCGACCAAAGAAGGGATTCTGGCCGTCGACAAGGACTCGCGGATTACCCTGGTGAATGCCGAGGCCCGGCGGCTGATGGGCAGTGTCGGCTTGAACCAGGAACCGGTAGGCAGGCAGGCCGGGCAGTTCTGGCCGCTGCTGCGGATGGAGAAGGTGCTGGAGACCGGGGAAGCCTTGCAGGATAAGGAAGTGGAGCAGAGCGGCATCACGCTGCTGGTGAATGTGGTTCCGGTCCGGGTGAACGGAATCATCGAAGGGGCGATTGCCACGTTCCGGGACAAGACCGAGATCAGTATTCTGATGGAGCGGCTCTCCGGCATCTCCCTATACGCCGAGGCACTGCGTGCGCAGACGCATGAGTTCATGAACAAGCTGCATGTCATCATGGGGCTGAATACTATGCGCAGATACGACCGGCTTGAGGAATATCTCACGGATATTGTACAGAGCATCCAGACGGAGGCGGACTCAGTGGTCCGGCAGGTCAAAGACCCGGTGATGGTTGGCTTCCTGCTCGGCAAGCTCAGCAGAATCAGGGAGGCCGATGTGCGGCTGGTGATCCGGGATGACGGTATGCTGCCTGAAGTAGCGGATCATGAGGTGGCGCGGGAGCTGGTCACGATAGCGGGCAACCTGCTGGACAACGCGCTGGAGGCGCTGCAAGGCGCAGACAACAAGCAGATCGAGATTGGATTCAGGCATAAGGACAACCAGCTTACCCTTAAGGTTAGCGATAACGGGACAGGCATAGCTGCGGAGAATGGAGCCCACCTGTTTGAACAGGGCTATTCGACCAAAGGCGGCGACCGGGGCGTGGGGCTGTATCTGGTGCGGCGAAGTGTAGATAAGCTGGGCGGAACGATTACGTATGACAGCCGGGAAGGGGAAGGCACTGAATTCACGGTGCAGATTCCTTATTTGGCAAAGAATTAAGATAAATCATGAAAAGGGTGGAGAGCCCATGAAGAGTGGTGATAAGCCATTATGATAAAAGTACTTATCGTTGAAGATGATCCCATGGTGTCGGAGATGAACAAGTTTTATCTGCAGCAGGTGGAGGGCTTCCGTGCAGATGGCTGGGCCAGCTCGGCGGAAGAAGTGCTGGGGATGCTGGAGAAGCAGGCCTATGACCTGATCCTGCTGGATATTTACATGAAGGAGAGCAACGGGCTGGAGCTGCTGTCCGAGATCCGGCGCAGAGGCGTGAAGATTGATGTCATTGTCATCTCGGCCGCAAGCGACAAGGAGAGCATCCAGGAAGCGCTACAGAACGGAGCGGTGGACTACTTGATTAAGCCGTTTGAATTCTCCAGGCTCCGGGCGGCGCTTAATGGATACCGGGAGCAGAACAAGCTATTCCGCAGCCAGGAGCGGCTGAACCAGTCGGAGCTGGACCGGCTGTCCCGGTTCAAGCAGGAACGGACGACATCTCATGAACTGGCCAAGGGCTTCACCCGTCAGACGCTCCAGACCATCTGGCGGGCGGTGGAGGCCTGCGGCAGCGAATTGTTCTCCGCTGAGGAGATCTCGGCGGTATCCGGAATTTCCCGGGTCTCCGCCGGCAAATACCTGATCGGGCTAACGGAGATGGGAGTGCTGGAAATGGATCTGGTCTACGGGAGCATCGGCAGGCCAGTACAGAAATACAGACTCGCTCCGAATGGTAAGGGATTGATTACTAAGTATATTTGAGTACAACTAACTAATATTGGAGCTCCTGCCACGCAACCTGCGGCGGAGCTTTTTGTGTTGCACAGACAGCGGAAGTGGGCTGGATGCTGAAAGGAAAGGGATAAATCCCTTTGAATTGGCCGAAAGTGGGCTGTAAGCGCAAATGAAGAGCACTAATGCACCTGAAGTAACCTGGCTCCGTCAAAAGCTCCTAATACTAACTAATGTTACCTGCCTCCCCCTGATACTACCTGTCTCTTTCTGACTTCACCTATTCCACCACTCGCCCTCCCCGGCGCCTATATCGACTAAGTAGACTGCTCTACCAATATTATTTACCAACAATGTCCTCTACCACTGCCCTTCACTAATCCTCTGTACCAATCCTCTATACCAATGCCAGCGCCCCCAGCCCCTCTCCTGATAGCGCTTACTTTAATAATTTACAAAACCCCTTTATTACTTTCATAAAAACAAAAGCGCTTTCAAAGCAGCTATGATGAATTTGTAAAAGAGTTAAGGAGGTAAGGTTAACATGCAAAAAGCAATTCAACCCCCACTTTCGGTACCGGAACAGCAGCCTGTTGTACTGAAGCAAGGAGAACAGGGTTTCGTCCAGAAGCTTCTGCATTTAAAAGTAGGCGTTATTCCGCTCCCATTGTATGTGGTATTTGCACTTATTATTTTTGCGGCTTCTGTGCTTGGTGAACTGCCAAACGACATGATCGGCGGCTTTGCAGTAATTATTGTACTGGGGGTGCTGCTCAGTGATCTGGGCTTCAAGCTTCCGATTCTCAAGAATATCGGCGGTCCTGCGATCCTCTCTCTAATGATTCCATCGTTCCTGGTGTTCTGGAATGTGCTTGATCCTTCGGTGCTTGAATCGGTCAACACGCTGATGAAGACCTCGAACTTCCTGTACCTGTACATCTCGATTCTGGTAGCCGGAAGTATTACCGGGATGAACCGGACCACGCTGATTAACGGCTTCATCCGCATCTTCATTCCGATGATGGCCGGAACCCTCGCCGCAGTGGCTGCGGGCCTGGGTGTAGGGATGCTGCTTGGTTATAGCGCACACCGGACACTATTCTACATTATCGTGCCTATTATCGGCGGCGGTGTCGGTGAAGGGATTCTCCCGTTGTCGATCGCGTTCTCGCAGATCCTCGGCGGGGAATCCGGCTCCTATGTGGCCCAGATGATTCCGGCAGCGGTGATCGGCAACGTGTTTGCGATTATTGGAGCGGGCCTGCTCAAGCGGATGGCTGACAAAAATCCGTCCATCACCGGGAACGGTGTCCTGGTGAAGTCGAAGGACGGCCAGAAGCTGGCGGGCAGCACGTATGACAGCGCGAAGCCGGACTTCCTGCTGATGGGCGCGGGCCTGCTGTTCGCCTGCGGATTGTTCATCACCGGACATCTGCTGTCGCCGTTTGTCGGCATTCCGGGTCCGATTCTGATGATCTTCGCAGCGGCATTACTGAAGATTTCCAAGCTGCTCCCGTCCAAAATCGAGCAGGGCGCTTATCAGCTCTACAAGCTGGTATCCGGTACTTTAACCTGGCCGCTGATGGTCGGCCTCGGGATGCTGTACATTCCGCTGAAGGATGTCGCCGCCCTGATCTCGCTTCCTTATATTATTGTCTGCGCTACTGTTATCGTGGCGATGACGATCACCGGCTATTTTACCGGCAAATGGGTCAATATGTACCCGGTTGAAGCGGCCATTGTTACCGGCTGCCGCGGCGGCCTTGGCGGAACAGGCGATGTAGCCATTCTGTCTGCCTCGGGACGCATGGAGCTGATGCCGTTCGCACAGATCTCCACCCGTATCGGCGGTGCGATTACAGTAGTTGTAGCCACGCTGCTCATCTCTGTATGGGGTGGCTGATCAAGGCGCTCAATCCGCAGAGGATGCGCCTGAATCACATGAAATCGTATCCAATCGTGTCTAAATCGTGGACAATTTTCAGGTGTCAGCTTTTATCTTGCCAATCCGATAATTATCGCGGAGAATGACTAAGGGAGTATATGAAATGCAGAGTTGACGGGCCTGCATACGGGTCTGGTACGGTTCCGGATGCAGGTATATCCGCTATATATAGTAAGATCTGAGAATAGATGCAAGCAAACGGTTAACCAGTTGAATGGAGGAGTTATTCATGGAACTATTAGAAGAAATTATGCTGCTGCATAAAGGCGGTAAGCTCGAAACTACCCTGAAGCATCCGATTCTGTGCAAAGACGACCTGTCCAAAGTCTACACGCCGGGTGTGGCGAAGGTCTGTCAGGCGATTGCCGACGATCAGTCCCAGGCCTATGAGCTAACCACGAAGAAGAATACCGTAGCTGTCGTATCTGATGGTACGGCTGTACTGGGGCTTGGCGATATCGGGCCGAAGGCGGCCATGCCGGTTATGGAGGGCAAAGCGGCGCTGTTCAAGCAGTTCGCAGACGTCGACGCCGTGCCGATATGCCTGGACACCAAGAATACCGAAGAGATTATTGCGATTGTAAAAGCACTTGCCCCGACGTTCGGCGGCATTAACCTGGAGGACATTTCCTCTCCGCGCTGCTTCGAGATTGAAGCCAGACTAAGAGCCGAACTGGACATTCCGGTCTTCCATGATGATCAGCATGGGACGGCGATTGTGGTTACTGCGGGACTACTGAACGCGCTTAAGGTATGCGGCAAGAATATCAAGGATGTCAAAATCGTGGTGAACGGCATAGGCGCGGCAGGAATCTCCGTCTCCAAAATGCTGCTGCATGCCGGAGCGGTCAACCTCATCGGCGTGGACCGGGAGGGCGCGATTAACCGGCTGGCGGATTATGAACGCAGCCACTGGAGCGATTACGCCCGGATTACGAACCCTTATCTTGAAACCGGAAGTCTGTCCGATGTGATTAAAGGCGCAGATGTGTTCATCGGAGTCTCTGCACCGGATGTGCTGAAGCTGGAAGATGTGCTGAACATGGCCACAGACCCGATTGTGTTCGCTATGGCGAACCCGATGCCGGAGATTGATCCTGCCATTGCTGCGCCGCATGTAAGAGTCATGGCGACCGGCCGTTCCGACTATCCGAACCAGATTAACAATGTGCTGTGCTTCCCGGGGATATTCAGAGGCGCGCTGGATTGTGAAGCTACGGATATCAATGAAGATATGAAGCTGGCGGCAGCAGAAGCGATCTCCTCAGTGATTGACCCGTCTGAGCTGCATGAGAAATATATCATTCCCGACGCCTTCGATCCGCGTGTAGTAGAGAGAATCCGCATGGCTGTAGCCGAAGCGGCAGCTAAGAGCGGCGTAGCCCGCAAGGACCTGCTGGTCTGCATTAACTGATACCTATATTAATGAAGATACACCAAACGGCAAGCTCGTAAGATGAGCTTGCCGTTTTTTGCGGAATTTATATGGTTTGGGGTTTGTGATGATGGAATTGGGGTAATGAACGGGAGATTCTGGGCCGGATACGGGAATTCCGGCTGTACATAAATATGAACCTGGAGGGAACAAGATGAGTGAGCAAGAAGTGGAAGCTATCGGCTGGGATGCCATTGAAGATCAGATGAAGGGACTGTACGGGCAACAGGAGCCGAAGCATTACGCGGCAATGCTGCCGTATAGCCTGGGAGGCAATGACCCGCTGAACGGAATCAGCGCCTATACAGCCGAGCAGCCTTATCCGCATTGGCATTTCGTAACCTTCGGCTTCACCGAGCTGTTCGAGAAGGAGTCCGAAGATCCTGAGTACAGCGGATACGGCTTCGAGCTGACCTTCCGTCTGGCACGCAGTGCAGGCGAGCAGGAGCCTCCGGCCTGGGCGATCAATCTGCTGCAGAACATGGCCAGATATGTATTCTCCAGCGGAAATATCTTTGCTTCCGGCCATCACCTGGATGCCAATGGCCCGATATGCCTGGGGGCGGATACTCGGCTGACAGCGCTGGCGTTCACCGATGACCCGGAGCTTCCGGCTGTGGATACGCCGAACGGCCGTGTAGAATTCTTGCAGATGGTAGGAATCACAGCGGATGAGCTGGAAGCGATGATGTCCTGGAATACCAACGCCTTCCTGGAGGCCAGTCAGGAGGTGCTCCCTCTCTGCATCACCGATCTTGCCCGGGATTCGCTGCTCCGGCTACCTGTCATCCAGGAAGCGGTACGTCAGGGCATTGAGCGTGACGGATCACAGACGGGCATTCTGTATGTAGATGAACTGGATTATGAGCCGGGTACAAGCCGCCTGTTCAGTGCAGCACCTGCTGTCCTGACCATAGGAGCAAGGCAGGCACCGACTATAGCTAAGCTGCTGCGCGGCCGTCTGCTGAAGGGGAAGCCGCTGACACTGACCAGCAAGCAGCGGCAAGTGATGCTGGAGCGGAAGCCCGCTAACGGGACTGTGGTCAACGAGGATTTTGTCCGCATCGGCTTGACTGAAGAGGTGGTCCTGGAATTGGAAGAGAAGCTCCAGCCTAAGGAAGGGGAGCTCCGGCTGTCTGCCGCCAAGGAATTGAAGGTGCAGATCCGCAAGACCTACATCAAAGACCAGGAAGGCAATGTGGTCGAAACTATCGGCTAACCGCGCGGACGGTAGCTTTCTTTTCGGCAAATCATACCCGTCTATCTCAGAGCCGTTTCATGACGAAATTAAACATAGCCGTATTCCGGCCTGGAGACCAAATCTTTAGCTTATCTTTAGACTTGGTTTAGTCTGAATTAAGAAACCCCGGCTATATTTAAGTGAACAAGAAACGCTGTTCAAAATAACGGAACGGGAGCCCACTATGGCCAAATTGAATTTGTTTATCCGCGTGTGTATTGCTGTGCTGCTGGTGCTGGGCATTATCTATGTCGGCTCACTGGTAGACTTTATTTTTACCCCTGTTATCTCGTTGTTCAATGTTGTGATGGTGCCGTTAATGCTGGCCGTATTCTTCTATTATCTGCTTCGGCCCCTGATTGACTTCCTATCCTCGCGCAAAATGAAGCGGACGCTGGCGATCCTGCTGGTCTATCTGGTCATTGCTGTGCTGCTGCTGGGCTTCACGGTAGGCGTCTGGCCATCGCTGCAAAGTCAGCTGCTGAACCTGGTCAACAATATGCCGGGTGTGCTGAGAGCAGTGGGGGAGCAGCTTAGCAAGCTGGAGAACACGGAGTTGTTGTCGGGACTGATTCCCGAGAATATGAACCTGTCCAGCCAATTGATAGGCTATTTAAATACAGGCTTCTCGCTGGCAACGGGCTATGTGTCCGGGCTGTTCTCTTTTGTCTCTAATTTTGCGATTGTGCTGTTCACCTTCCCGATCCTGCTGTTCTACATGCTGAAGGAGGGTGGAAAGTTCGGCGATAAGCTCGTGAGCTTTTTCCCGAGACGCTATCACGAGGAAGGCGCGGGGGTGGTTGCCGAGATTGATAACGTGATGGGCAGCTTCATTGTCGGCAGAGTGCTGGTCAATCTGGCGCTCGGCGTGCTCATGTACATCGGGTTTCTGTTCATCGGCCTGCCGTATGCGCTGCTGCTGACGCTGGTGGCGGTGCTGATGAACTTTATCCCGTTTATCGGAGCCATTCTGTCTACCGTGCCAATCTTCATCATCGGTCTGATTGAGTCCCCGTCTACGGCGGTCTGGTCGATTGTGGTCGTGCTCGTTGCGCAGCAGATTCAGGATAACCTCGTGGCCCCTTATATCTTCGGCAAAAGCATGGATATCCACCCGCTGACCACCATCATTCTCGTCCTGGCCGGCGGCGATTTCGGCGGAATCATCGGCATCCTGGTCATTATTCCGGTCTATATGATGCTCAAGATCATCATCGTCAAGCTCTATCAGCTCTTCCTCCGCAAACGCTGGGATGAGGAGGAGCCGGAGCCGGCAGCGCCGATGGGACCGGTAGAGCCGGAGCAGGTGCCGGAGGCATGAGGGATTGACAGGGCAGTGAACTGCCAGAAAAGGACCGGAACCGCCGTAGTGGCGTTCCGGTCCTTTGTTTGCAAAGATGAGATACAGTATGCTGGTGCTCGCGTGAAGACATGTGGTTCAGATGTAATCGAAAAACCGATCACATTGTGCTGGGTGAGGGCACGAGGAGCAATTGTAATCGAAAAACCGATCACATTGTGCTAGATGAGGGCACGCGGAGCAAATGTAATCGAAAAACCGATCACAATGTGCTGGGTGAGGGCACGCGGAGCAAATGTAATCGAAAAACCGATTACATTGTGCTGGGTGAGGGCGCACGGAGCAAATGTAATCGAAAAACCGATCACATTGTGCTGGGTGAGGGCGCACGGAGCAAATGTAATCGAAAAACCGATCACATAGTGCTGGGCGAGGGCACACGGAGCAAATGTAATCGAAAAACCGATCACATTGTGCTCGCGAGAAGACACGTGGGCGGATGTATGCGGAAGTAAGCCTACTCCCGCATCAAAAACGTCCGCGTCCGCTCCAGCTTCGGGCTGCCGAAGATCTCCTCCGGTGTGCCGGATTCGGCAATGTCCCCGTTGTCCATGAAGAACACGCGGTCGGCGACATCGCGGGCGAAGCTCATCTCATGGGTGACGATCATCATCGTCATGTTCTCCTCGGCGAGCTGGCGGATGACGCGCAGCACTTCGCCAGTTAATTCAGGATCAAGCGCCGAGGTCGGCTCGTCGAACAGGAGAATATCCGGGCTCAGCATCATCGCTCTGGCGATGGCAACCCGCTGCTTCTGCCCGCCGGATAGCGTGGAGGGATAGACGTCGGCTTTGTCGGCCAGGCCTACCTTCGAGAGAAGCTCACGGCTCTTGGCCGTAATCTGCTGCACACTCTCCCGCTTCAGGGTGCGCGGGGCAAGCTCCAGGTTGTCCTGCACACTGAGATGCGGAAAAAGATTAAAATGCTGAAACACCATCCCCATCCTTGAGGTGATGTCTCTAATTGCCGCCGTACTGGCGTAGCGTCCGTTCTCAACCAGCGTTTTGTCGCAGATTGAGATGCTGCCCCCGGTGACCTCCTCCAGATGCACGAGACTGCGCAGCATAGTGCTTTTGCCGGAGCCCGAGGGTCCGATCACCGCAACGACTTCGCCGGGCTTCACGTCAAAGCTAATCTGGTTCAGCACACTGAGGCTGCCGAAGTCTTTCTTCAATTGACGTACTTCAATCATGCTACTCATAGCGATACAGCCCTTCTACTCAAATTTGAAACGTTTCTCCAGCAGCTTGAAGAACAAGGTCAGCACCAGTGTCATCAGCAAATAAATGACGCCCGCTACGACAAAAGGAGTGACGGTAAAATCACGGTTCACCGCCGTCTTGGCGAAATTCAGCAGCTCCGGTACGGCCACGGCATACAGCAGAGCGGTATCCTTGACCAGTGTAATCGACTCATTGGCAACCGCAGGCAGCGCCACGCGGAACATCTGGGCAAGAATGACCTTGCGCAGCGTCTGCCACCGGCTAAGCCCGAGCACCTTGGCCGCCTCATGCTGACCTTTATCGATTGAGAGCAGCCCGCCCCGGAAGATCTCGGCGAAATAAGCGCCGTAATTCAGAATAAAGCCCAGGCTGGCCGCTACAAAACGGTCCATAACCAGATATTGCCCGATTACAGGAATCTGCGGCAAACCGAAGCAGAAGAAGAACAATTGCAGCAAGAGCGGCGTTCCGCGCATGACGTAAATATAAGCGTGTGCGATCCAGGCCAGCGGCTTTAGCGTGCTTTTGGCCATCAGAGTGACCACCATCCCGAGCGGAATGGACAGCACGATCACGATCAGGAACAGCAGCACCGTGGTCCGGGCGCCTTCCAGCATCGGTCCGGAAATTCTAATAATATAATCGATATCCATGGCTTAACCGGCTCCTAGTTCAATACTTTGTTCTCTCCGAACCACTTGGTTGAGATCTCGGCGGCTGTTCCGTCACTGCTTAGTTCATCCAGCGCCTTCTGCAGCTCATTGAGCAGAGCTTCATTGCCTTTCTTAATCCCGATGCCATATTGCTCAGGGGCCAATGATTCTTCCATCAGCTTGTACGTATCCGGCTCCTTGGCTATGTAATATCTGGCGACAACCTCATCGATGACCACCCCGTCCAGACGGCCCGACTTGAGGTCGGTCAGCGCCAGCACATTGTCGGTGAATTCAGACACGCCGCCAAGCTCCGCCTTGATCGGACTGGCATCCAGGGCATCGGCGGCAGAGGAGAGGCTTTGCAATCCGACTTCTTTGCCGGCCAGATCCTTAAGCGCAGACAGCGATGAACCCGCCAGCACGACTACCACCTGGCTATTCTCCAGATAAGGCTTGGTGAACAGTACCTTCTCCTTGCGCTCGTCCGTGATGGTGTATCCGTTCCAGATCATATCGATGCGCCCGCTGTTCAGCTCGGATTCCTTGGCGGACCAGTCAATCGGCTGGAAGGTAACCTCCTTGCCCATCTTCTTGACAGCCGCTCGCGCATAGTCAATATCGAAGCCGACAAGCTCATTGTCATCATCCCGGAAGCCCATCGGGGCGAACTTGTCGTCTATGCCGATCACCAGCTTACCGTCCTTGCCGCCTGAACCGGACCCTGAGCAGCCTGTAATTAGTACAATAGCCATGATGGTTAATAGAACCCATATTCCCTGTCTCTTCATCTCTCTAATCCCCCTAGTAGATTGCCTGCCGCATCGGTTGCTTTAGTTCGTTAATACGTTATCAGTGTATCATAATAACATATCATGTGAGTTCATGTCGATAGAGTTGAGAAAGGCAGATGTGTCCAAAATAAATCTATTCCTCCGTCCCGGATATTATCGTGTTCATGTGTGCCTGGCCGTCCGTCTGAACTGAAACCGCCTCCATCCCAGCGGAGCCGGAAATGGAGGCGGTTACTGTTAAAGGTGGTCTGCTGCAGGAATCAGACTGGTGTATTCACACTAGCTTCCCTGACTTTATTTTATCTCAATATTGCGTGTTGCCCGATTGGCTGGTCTTACCCGAGGCAAAACCCTTGAACAGGGTAGGCACATTGCGGTAGCGGGTATTGGTGATCCGGGCGGCGCTGCTGCTGCTGTCTGTGCGGAAGATGGAATCCTTGACATTCGAGATATCCGAGTTGTCCAGGGTGAAGTTCACGGCATAGGAGGTGCCGCCGTTCTGGCGGGCCAGCTTGCCGATGTCATTCGCTTTGAAATTCTTGATGTTGATCGTGCCCGCAGCGTTCGCCTGGAACACTTTATCGTAGGCTTTGTACGCACCTCCGCCTGTAATATTGACTGTGCCGGAGGCCTTCAGTGTCAGGGCATCCTCGCCGACATCCTGCCAGGTCACATTGGAGATGGTAGCATTCCCGTAACAGTGCACCCCGTCTGCGCCGGGAGCACCGATAATTACATTTTTGAGTGTAGCATTCTTTTCCAGCCGGAAGATGGGTTTCTGGTTCTCTGCCTGGCTGCCGTCTCCCAGCGTATTCGGATTGGCGACGAACGTTTGGCCATTGCCGTTATACGTCTCACCGGCCGGTACGACAATCGTCGAATTCACCACAATGGGCGTTGCGGCAGATACCTCGGGGGGACTGGCAACATAGAACGAAGACAACAATGCAACCGACAGGAGCAAGCCAACTACCTTTTTCAAAAACATTCCGCCCTTCAACTGTAGAATTAGGTCCGGCGCACCGGTCCCTTGCGGGCATACCAGCCAGATGTGCACCTCTGACAGCACCCGATATCTAACCTATTCAGAACACGTGTGCATAGAACATAAACCTTACATGAAGATCAATTTCCATATTTCTGACACAATTTGGGCGGGCTGCAAGCTGAGGGATAAAAGATAACAATGGTAGAATAACAGAGCAGCAGAAACGGAGGAGATTAGATTGAATCAGGAAGAGCTTGACGAGATGATGGAGATTCAGTGGCAGAGAGAGAAAGAGGAGAAGGTGAAGAAGTACAGCATCCTGAACACCTTGGCGCTAAAAGGGCAGACCGTACTGGCGGGCTCCTCGCTGATGGAGTTTTTTCCGGTAAATGAATTGCAGCAGACACTGGAGAAGCAGACGGCTATCTATAACCGCGGGATTGCGGGCTATGTGACCCGGGAATTGCTCGAAGCGCTGGAGGTATGTGTGCTTGCGCTTGCGCCTTCGAGGCTGTTCATTAATATAGGCACCAACGACATCAGCTCAGCGGATGGGGAGTATGAGCTCGGGAAGCTGCTTGCGAATTACAATGAGATTCTGACCCGGATTAGAGAGAGGCTGCCGGAGTGCAAGGTGTACGTCATGGCGTATTATCCGGTGAATGCCAAGGCCGACTTCCCCGGAATGGATGAGGAGATGCGAGAGAATTACTTCAGAACGAGAACCAATGCGGCGCTGCTGGAAGCGAACCGTGCCGTGGAGGAACTGTCGCTCAGGCACGGATATGAGTTCATTAATGTGAATGAGGGACTGACCGACGCGGAAGGGAATCTGAAGGAAGAGTATACGATGGACGGTGTGCATATGTATGCTAACGGGTATGCGGTAGTGCTGGATAATCTTAAGGCATATTTGTAAAAAGGGAAGAGCGATGGCGCACGACCTGAAAAGGCAAAGGGGCGATCCTCCAAGAACGGAGAACCGCTCCTTTGCGTGTCCATTACATAATTTGAATGATACTTAAGTTGGACCAATCTGCATTGATATAATGACTAGTTAAAGTAGTCCCTGAACTAATATTGCAATTTAAGCTCAAGGTTTGAGTACCTGTACCGGTTTGCAATAATCCACTGCTGTTTAATGAGAGAGCTGTGGGGGTTGTTGGAGCACCAGTCGGAGCTGCGAATTTGTCGAGTGCGGACAAGTGTACCGCGTTGCCATTGAGGAATAGAAGAGCTTGTGCACCGGTAATATCAGCATTTCCGGGTGCATAAGTAATTCTGACTGTATAAGAAATAAAATATAAACTGTTAGGTGAAAGCGTAATTTGCGTATCGTTACCGGCATTAAATTGGATACCAGTTCCATTGATAAAATCTACAACAAATGGTGTCGCAGTTGGAGCTGGTGGCACTGTACCCGTTGGAGAAAACAGGGCATTATTATTAATGATGTTGACGCCCGTAGCACCGGTGAGACCAGTGGCACCAGTGAGTCCTGTAAGGCCGGTAACGCCGGTAACGCCGGTGAGTCCGGTGAGTCCGGTGAGTCCGGTGAGTCCGGTGACGCCCGTAGCCCCAGTATCACCCGTAGCCCCAGTATCACCCGTAGCGCCGGTTTCGCCCGTAGCGCCGGTTTCGCCCGTAGCGCCGGTTTCGCCTGTAGCCCCAGTATCACCCGTAGCGCCGGTTTCGCCTGTAGCCCCAGTTTCGCCCGTAGCGCCGGTTTCGCCTGTAAGGCCGGTAGCGCCAGTGCCCCCAGACCCTGTACCGGTTGGTCCAGTCATACCACGCGGCCCAGTCGTTCCCGTAGGTCCTGTACCTCCAGCTCCTGAACCAGTCGGCCCAGTCGCACCACGAGGCCCAGTCGTTCCCGTAGGTCCCGTACCCCCAGCTCCTGAACCAGTCGGCCCAGTCGCACCACCAGGCCCCGCCGTTCCTGTAGGTCCGGTGGCTCCAGTTGCTCCTGCCCCTGGCCCGGTCGGTCCCGTTACTCCGGGAGGGCCTTGTTGTCCAGCGGGTCCGGTTGGCCCTGTGGCTCCTGCCTGCCCGCCGTCCTGTTCTCCAAGCAGCTCTTCAGCGACCAAACGGTGTGCGGTTACCAGCGCACCTGCACTATTTTTGCCCCAGACCGAAATTTGAATTGGATCGCTCACACTAGTTGAATCATCAGGTGTAAGGAAATTAAACTCAAAACCATTAAAATCAGCGTAATAATTCTTTGTAATGACTTGATTTGCTTCAATGTTGAGTGCTTCGCTGACATACAAGACCCTTGTTCCAGCTTGTAGATAATAACCTTTAATGGTTACTGAGGAAGCCGAGCCACCACTGCTGTTAACAATTTTAATGGTAACCTGTTGAGTAGGCCTTACTCCGCTTACCGGATTATTCTCGATAGGTCCTGTTGATAAAAAGGCCAAGATTCTTCACTTCCTGTCCGTATATTTGGATTTCGTTCCAGCATACTTAACGTTTAATATAGTAATATTCTGACTTCACGGTTTGGTGCGGACTTAGGGGTTGAAACTGCAATATAGGGGAGATGGACAACAAAAAGAGACAGGTCCAGGAATAATTAAGCTTCCGGGATTGTCTCTATAGCTGTGTTAAGACTTAAACAGCCTTACACACAGCACTATCTTTTACTATAAAATTCAGCCCATTGCTGATGATGTAACGCCTGGGCCTTGTCACCTAGCGCCTGGTAGCATAGGGAGAGCTGTTGATGGGGAAGCCAGGTGTGGTAGACGTTATCAACAACAGACCAGTCGTATCGTTCACCCGGCGGGGACAAATAAGCCGAACGATACCAGAATATTGCAGCCTCCAGATTACCTGCTTTCAGGAAATGCTCTCCCATCCGGCAACTGAAGGCGGGGTAGGGCACATCCATGGACAGAGCTTCAAGCGTAAGTTCGAGTTCTTTCTCCGTCTGGCTGTTGTATACATAACAGGTTGCCAGCTTGTGAAGGATGAAAATTCTGTTCTCCAGAGTTATTTCAGGGTGATCCTTGCACAGCTCATAATAATGGATGGCTTGCTTATATTGCTTGCGGGAATGACATTCCCTGGCATAATTTAGCATATCAGATGTGCTGAAAGTGTAGCCTTTCGCCAAGTGGCGTTCATAGATGTCCATATTTCTGCTTGAGGAATTGCCACCTGAAGCGTTCACTACTTTAGTATGGGTAACAGTGATATCTGATTTTATAAAATGATACGTCTCATCTGTAGCTAAATCCTCATGTACGATGCCTTGCCAGATGAAACCTTTGGTACGCTTGAGTAGCCGCAGCCTCGTGGTATTACTGATGAGTTTCCGGCTGTTGTCCTGCGGAATTTCGTAATTCATGGAGACGGCGTCTATGTCTTCCGTGAGCGTGTTTTTTAAATGCTCCAACTTGACCTTGTCCTCGGGAGTCAAAATATCATCGGCATCCAGCCACAGAATATACTCCTGGGTAGCATATTTAAAGGATTCGTTCCGGGCAGCAGAGAAATCGTCAATCCACTCGAAATCGTAGATATGCTGCGTCCACTTCGCTGCAATCTCCTTGGTGCGGTCTGTGGAGCCGGTATCGACGATAATAATCTCATCGGGAATACCTTCAATGGAAGAGAGGCAATGATCCAGGTTCTGTTCTTCGTTCTTGACGATTAGACATAAACTGATTGATGCCATACCTTAACCTCCGCTGTTAAGACATAAACGGATCAATAACACTCCAGAGAGGGGTGTTACCAACCGGAATGGTAGCAAGCAACTTATTGGTATTCTGATCAATAACTGCAACATTATTAGACGCACCAATGCTTACATAGACCAGATTAGATTGTACACTGTTCCGCAATAAGGTGATGAATGGATTCACGGCAGGAGAGTCTTGATTGGTACCTGCTGTTATCGTGCCGATGACGGCATATGGAGCATTTCCGTCTATGACGCTAACATAATCTCTACTGTAATTGGATATATAGAAGCGGTTAGTCAGCAAATTCCCGGCAATATTAGAACAATTCCGTCCAACAGTAATTGTTCCTATAATGGCATGTGTATTCGAGTTAATAACATTCACAATGCCGGGGTCTGCATAATTGGCTACCCACAGCTGGTCACGCAGGGGATCGATTATAATTCCATGAGGTCTGCCGGTACTAGGGAGAGAGAATGTCGTAACAACTGTATTGTTGTTTCCATCAATAACTGAAACATAGTCACCCGCAATATAAATTCTATTGTTCAGTGGATTGATATCAATCTGAACAGGAAAAGATGTGACATTAGCGATGGTTGTGACCTGACTTGTGGTAATATCTATTTGCCAAATATTATTTGATGCAGCTTGGGAATTAGCCACATATAGCGTATTCGTAAGCGTGTCAATTGCCATCCCTCGCGGCTGTCCTCCAACAGGATAAGTTGCTGTGATCTGGTTCATAATTTCGTCATATTGAATAATGTTGGTGGCGTTAGAGTAATAAAGAAGATGACGCTGAGTATCTATAGTCGCACTTCCGTAGTACGTGCTTGTAATTGCAAAGCTTGTAACGATTTCGTTCGTTAAGGCGTTAATAACAGACACATATTTATTAGTCCCATTAGATCCTACATACAACATTGGAGGATGCATGGTTCCTGAGACACCGGTGAGTCCCGTAGCACCGGTGAGTCCCGTGACGCCGGTGAGTCCGGTGACGCCGGTAAGGCCAGTGACACCGGTGAGTCCGGTGACGCCAGTGAGCCCCGTAGCCCCGGTCTCCCCAGTGAGGCCTGTAGCGCCGGTCTCTCCAGTGAGGCCTGTAGCGCCGATCTCTCCAGTGAGGCCTGTAGCGCCGGTCTCTCCAGTGAGCCCCGTAGCGCCGGTCTCTCCAGTGAGCCCCGTAGCCCCGGTCTCCCCAGTGAGGCCTGTAGCGCCGGTCTCCCCAGTGAGGCCTGTAGCGCCGGTCTCTCCAGTGAGCCCCGTAGCGCCGGTCTCCCCAGTGAGGCCTGTAGCGCCGGTCTCTCCAGTGAGCCCCGTAGCCCCGGTCTCCCCAGTGAGGCCTGTAGCGCCGGTCTCTCCAGTGAGCCCCGTAGCGCCGGTCTCCCCAGTGAGGCCTGTAGCGCCGGTCTCTCCAGTGAGCCCCGTAGCCCCGGTCTCCCCAGTGAGGCCTGTAGCGCCGGTCTCTCCAGTGAGTCCCGTAGCCCCGGTCTCCCCAGTGAGGCCTGTAGCGCCGGTCTCTCCAGTGAGTCCCGTAGCCCCGGTCTCCCCAGTGAGGCCTGTAGCGCCGGTCTCTCCAGTGAGTCCCGTAGCGCCGGTCTCTCCAGTGAGTCCCGTAGCGCCGGTCTCGCCAGTGAGTCCCGTAGCGCCGGTCTCTCCAGTGAGTCCCGTAGCGCCGGTCTCGCCGGTGAGGCCTGTAGCGCCGGTCTCTCCGGTGGATCCAGTGAAGCCTGTAAAACCAGTAGCTCCCGTGGTTCCAGCCCCTGTCGGGCCTGTGGGTCCTTGTTCACCGATGGGAATCCATGGCCCGTAGTTGTTACCGCCATCCTGGCTGCTGCGGTAATAGAGCGCTGGATTGGAAATATAGAGCTGCTGTACGAAGTCGCCGACGCGAGAGATATAAATCGTCCAGACAGCGGGGTGAGGCAGAGGTGGTTCTCCTGGGGCTGGCGGGCCGTCCTGGGGTGACGGACCGCCCGAGTTACCCGAGCTGTAAACGCCGGGCTGGTTGAAATCTTTCAGCCAACTTCCGGAAAATTCCTTATTGTTAATAGGGAAGACACCGTCTTCCGCATCAAGTACGACATCTCCGGTCTGGCCGTTAACGCTGGTGACGGCCCCGGCAGGCCCGGTAACACCTGTAGGTCCGGTAGGTCCATACAGTGTTTGAAGATTAGCAGCGGTTGTCAGTCTGGAATCCAGCAGCATTTCCTGGCGTGAAATGGTATTCAGCATGGCTCGCGTACTATCATTTACTTCAAGGATCTGAGCGAGTGTGGCAGGTGGACCGGTGAGCCCTGGCAATGTACCCAGAGCGAACTGGATTTTCTCACCTTCTGCATTTAGAATATGGGCTAATCCAAGTTCTTCCATGGCAATGGAAGAGAATAGCAAACTAACGACATCATCCCTTGATAATGTGACTGAGGGCGTGATGTTTGGGATATTGGGATTGGACATGAGGCACCTCCTTAGGATTAGGGCACTATTCAATATATGCGCAGCGTTTCTTGCGGAAACGTATAGTGGCCTACTCTTGGGGTTGGTGACATTTGATATAAATGCATATAAAAGAAAGTAACGGCCCTTCGCGGAGACTCTCCTTTGCAGGGCCATTACTCTCTTTATAAATCTATCAGATCAATTCCCGCCGCCGCTTCAAATACACATACAGCGCGATGCCCGACACGGAGCACACCGCTGCGCATAAGCCAATGAAGCCATACCCCGCCTGAAGACCGCGCAGCAGGCCAAGCTCTGAAGTGCTGCCGTATACTCCTTTGACGGTCTCAATGACCCAGCCGATGATGTAATTGCCGATGACGCTTCCCAGACCCATCAAAGTGACGACAAAGGTAATGGCTGTATCGCTTCCGTTCGGATAACGGCGGGCAATAAAAGCCATCACGGTAGGATAGATAATAGCAATTCCGGCCCCGGATATGGCGAACAGAAAGGCAAGACTCTCTCCGCCGACCAGCGCGAGGAAGGTACAAACCGCCGAGAAGCAGGAGAAGATAATCAGCGAGAGTACGAAGCCGATCTTGTCTGTCAGCGGGCCGATCAGGAGCCTTCCCAGCGAGAAGAGCAGGAAGAAGGCCGACAATAAGCCGGAAGCGCGGACGGTATCCCAGGCATAGGCTTTTTCCAGAAAATTAACCAGCCAGCCGCCCACGGCCAGCTCTGAGACAACACCGAACGACAGAATCATCACCATCATCCAGAGCGCGGGATCACGCATCAGGGTACGGAAGGAGGTACGGTCCTCATTCGGCAGATCATCACCGGGAAACGTGCTGCGCAGCGCTGACAGGATCGGCAGCAGACACAGCGACAGCATAACCAGATACATCCCCCGCCAGTCCAGCGTATGCCCGAGTATGCTCAGCGACATCACCCCGGTAGCCAATAGAGGTGCAACGGTCGAGCTTAATCCATAGAAAAAATGGGACAAGTTCATCATCATACCCGTGTTTTTGACGAAAATACGCGCCCCCAGAATCGCCAGTCCAATCTCCAGCATCCCGTTCCCGATGTACATCAGGAAGTAAGAGGAAGCGAATAGCGGATAGCTGTGCGAGAGGAAGATCAGCACGCCCGAGATCACCATCGAGGCGAACGAAATAATGGTGACTGCCTTGATGCCCCATTTGCGGACAAGGATGGCAGTGAAGGAGCAGGCGATCAGATAGCCAAGCGCATTCAGGGAGAGCAGCGTGCCGAGCTGTCCTTCATTAAGGTTGAAGGCGAGCTGAATCCGCGGGATAGCGGGCCCTTTAATATTCTCCGAGATGCCAAAGACGACAAAGCCCAGGAAGATAGTGACAAGTTGCATGATATAAACGGTATTGCGTTTGCTTGCAGAGTTGCGGGACTGAGCTTTCAAGGTAAATTGCCTCCTGGAAGATTGCGTGTTGGAATACGTGTATTGTAGTTATTTTACGGTGAAAGGGCAAGGGTTACTTGTTCAATCTCCCTACATAAAGAAAGCCCGCACAGGCAGGGGATGATAACTTTCCTGCGTTGTACGAGCATTTGGAGGAATTGGACCGGTTGAACCGCCTTTGCTCATTTTTTAGCCCTACATTTAAGAGATTCTAAATATGCTTACATTACTGTAAGTATCAGATTGTCCTGTGATTTGCAAGGTTAATCCCGTAATTCCTTGTGCTAAGACTGGGAAAATAAGCTCTGAGTCGGCCGTGGTTACATTTATCAGACCACTGGCCGCCAGCGCCAAGCCGCCAGGTCCTGTAGTTCCTCCGTCTGCTTTATACAGATAAGAGGGGAAGGGAGTAATTGTACCGTTCAAGGTAGGTAAAACAGTTATAATATCAGCACTTGCAGAGGTATCACTAATGTACAATCGAATGTTGTAGGCAACAAAATAAATGCCTGTTTCTGGTATCACTATACTTTGGTTACCGCCGGTACCTCCAAGGGTAATCCCCTGAGCAAATACCGTATTGAACGGGATATTAACCGTGGTGTTATTAGTTACTGTTGTGTTATTGACCGGAACAAATCGTCCATGAGTGGCCAATATATTCGGCCCTGTGATTCCAGTAGCCCCAGTGAGGCCAGTAGCGCCGGTAAGGCCGGTAGCCCCAGTGAATCCGGTGGTTCCGGTGACTCCGGTAAGGCCGGTAGCACCAGTGACTCCGGTGACTCCGGTGACTCCGGTAAGGCCGGTAGCCCCAGTGAATCCGGTAGTTCCGGTGACTCCGGTAAGGCCGGTAGCACCAGTGAATCCGGTAGTTCCGGTGACTCCGGTAAGGCCGGTAGCACCAGTGACTCCGGTGACTCCGGTCGGCCCTGTTGCCCCTTCTCCTGGACCAGTAGGTCCTGTCACTCCGGTCGGCCCTGTTGCCCCTTCTCCTGGACCAGTAGGTCCTGTCACTCCGGTCGGCCCTGTTGCCCCTCCCCCAGGCCCCGTAGGTCCTGTCACTCCGGTTGGCCCCGTGGCCCCTCCCCCTGGACCGGTAGGTCCTGTCACTCCGGCTGGCCCCGTAGCCCCTCCCCCTGGACCGGTAGGTCCGGTGACTCCGGTTGGCCCTGTTGCCCCTCCCCCAGGCCCCGTAGGTCCGGTGACTCCGGTTGGCCCCGTGGCCCCTCCCCCTGGACCGGTAGGTCCGGTCACTCCGGTTGGCCCCGTGGTCCCTCCACCGTTATGTTCTCCAAGCAGTTCTTCAGATACTAAGCGGTGAGCGGTGACCAGTTGACCAGTACTACTCTTGCCCCACACCGAAATTTGAACGACATTGCTCAACTCAGTCACACTATCAGATGTAACAAATATAAATTCAAAACCATTAAAATCAGCATAATAATTCTTCGTAATGACTTGATTTGCTGCAAGCTGGACAACTTCGCTAACGTACAAGACCCTTGTTCCCGCATTTAGATAATATCCCTGAATAGATACAGAGAACGCCGAGCTCACGCTGCGATTATCGATTTTAACGGTAACCTGCTGAGTAGGCCTCACTCCGCTAACCGGGTTATTTTCGATCGGTCCTGTTGATAAAAAGGCCATTGCCTTATCACTTCCTGTTCGTATAATTGAATTTCGTTCCATCAGCAGCACACTTAATGATTAATATAGTAATATTCAGACTTACTGGTTTGGTGTGGACTTAGGAAGCCCCATATAACCGCAAAAAACCCGCAAGGATACTCTCCTGTGCAGGCTGTTACTTTTTCTTTAGCCTATTTCAAGTTACCGCAGCTCGCTCGGTGTCCGCTGCTTGACCTGCTTGAACACACGGTTGAAGGTGCGGATATTGGTGAAGCCGCATTCCAGCGCGATATCCAGGATACTTTTGTCCGTATTAAGCAGCAGCCGCTCCGCCTGGTTGACGCGGATGCTATTCAGGTAGGCGACGTAGCTCATGCCTGAGATGCTTTTGAAGAAGCGGGAGAAGTAGAACAGACTCATATTGGCGTGACGGGCGGCATCGGCCAGGGTGATGGGGTGCATGTAATGGACATCCAGGTACTCCAGCACCTCCTGCATAATCTTCATATTGGTAATGCGCCGCTTATCCTTGTGCGGATTGACGATATCCAGCGGCATCTGCCGCAGAATGAGCGCACACAGCTCGTGCAGGAGGCCGGTCACCAGCTGTTCGTGATGCGGAAGCTTCTCCAGATGCTCCTTAAGCAGCTCCTGCATAATCGCGGGCAGCCGGGGGTTGCCTTCAACCGGGTCAGATTGGGTCTTGTCCACAAAAGGGGAGGTAAGCCGCATATTCAGCGGCCAGCCCGCAGGAAACCCGATCAGTGAAGGATTGAAAATCACCAGCAGCAGCTTGGACTCGCTGTTCTTGCTGTCATAATAATGAATATCTCCGCTGCTGCATACGGCCAGATCTCCTGCGGTCAGCACCCGAGTCTCGGAGTTGATCCCCATCCGGATCGAACCCTCCAGTACATAGACAATCTCCAGATCATGGTGCCAGTGGGCCAGGAAATCGATATTGCGGCTCACAAAGGCAGTGAAGGGGAACGCTGTTCCATACGTCCGGTTCTCGTGAAAAGCTCTCATGGTTACTCCTGTTCTCGTCCTTCCCGGATTTTCAGCAGGAAGCGGTTTCAGTGATTAGATGCTTTGTGCATAATGTAGTCTTAAATTTAGCAAAAAATGACCATTCCCACAAGCAAAATGACGAGCAAGAAGGCTCGTAATGGATTACAATTTCTTCAGGAAGACCTGATCTGAATCAATCTATAACCCAAACTTGGATAAATAGGACAAAAAGGAGGGCTTGATATGGCAAAGAAGGCATTGATTGTAAAAGGTGGATGGGACGGGCATGAACCGAATGAGGTAGGGGCGCTTTTTGCAGATATCCTTACGAATGAAGGCTTCGAGGTTGAAGTCTCTGATACGCTGGACAGCTTCAATGATGCGGAGGCGCTGAAGGCGCTGAACCTGATTGTACCGGTGTGGACCATGGGCGAAATCAAGGGGGAGCAGTGCTCGGCGGTTCTGGCGGCTGTGGCTTCCGGCGTAGGCATCGCGGGCTGTCACGGCGGGATGTGCGATTCCTTCCGGACCAATACGGAATGGCAATTTTTGACCGGGTCGCAATGGGTGGCGCATCCCTTCAACGATGGAGTGGATTATGAAGTGAACATCGTGAAATCCGGCTCCAGCCCGATTGTGGAAGGTATGCAGGACTTCATGGTGAAGTCTGAGCAGTATTATCTGCATGTCGATCCGGCGGTGAATGTACTGGCTACCACCACTTTTGGAATAAGCGAAGGCGAGCATTCGGCCAATGGTGTGATCACGATGCCGGTGGTCTATACGAAGAAATGGGGCCAGGGCAAGGTATTCTATAACGCGCTTGGACATCATGCGGATGTGTTCGATATCCCGGAGGCCAAGGAACTGATGCGCCGGGGCTTCTTGTGGGCAGCTAAATAAACGAAGGACAAGGTGGGATACAGCGTGCGTAAAGTTAAAGTTGGGATTGTTGGCTGCGGGAATATCAGCGGCATTTATTTTGAAAATTTGACCGGAACCTTCAAGAATACGGAAGTCTACGCCTGTTCGGATCTTAATCTGGAGCGGGCGCAGCAGGCGGCAGAGCAGTACGGAGTGCCGAATGTCTGGACAACAGCGGAGCTGCTGGCTTCGGATGAGATTGAGATTGTTGTGAATCTGACGACGCCAAATTATCACTTCGAGGTGTGTAAGCAGGCGCTGCTCGCAGGCAAGCATGTCTATGTGGAGAAGCCGCTGTCGTTGTCGCTTGAGAACGGAACCGAGCTGGTCGCATTGGCAAAAGAAAAGAATCTGTTCATCGGCTGCGCACCGGACACCTTCCTTGGGGGTGGTCTGCAGACCTGCGCGAAGCTGATCGCGGACGGCTACATCGGAGAGCCGGTGGCGGCGACGGCCTTCATGCTCTGCCACGGGCATGAGAGCTGGCACCCGGACCCTGAATTCTACTATCAGGCCGGAGGCGGCCCGATGTTCGATATGGGCCCGTATTATCTGACGGCTCTGGTATCCTTGCTGGGCCCAGCAACTACGGTATGCGGCATGACAAAGACCTCGTTCCCTACCCGGACGATCACGAGTGAGAAGAAGTTCGGCAAGGTAGTCGAGGTTGAAGTACCTACACATGTGGCCGGAACAATCCAGTTCGCCAGCGGTGCGGTTGCCACGATGATTACCAGCTTCGATGTCTGGCACAGCACACTGCCGCGCATCGAGATCTATGGCTCGCTGGGCACCCTGATTGTGCCGGACCCGAACACCTTCGGCGGCCCGATCCTCCTGCGTCCGGCGCATAGCTCCGAATTCAAGGAGATTCCGGTGGTCCATAGCTATGAGGGCAACAGCCGGGGCATCGGCGTGGCGGATATGGCCCGCTGCATCGGAACTGGTGAAACCCCGCGCGCAAACGGCGAGCTGGCGAATCATGTGCTGGAGATCATGCACGCCTTCCACACCAGCTCCGATTCGAAGCGCTATGCCGAGCTGACCACCACCTGCGAGCAGCCGAAGCTGCTGCCGCTGGGACTGATTAAGGGATATTTGGAATAATTAATAGTAAGAGAGATAAAAGAGGTACAGAAAGATACAGAGAGATTCAAAGAGGTATAAAGAGGTACAGTGAGGTAAAGAGGACTAGTAATAGGCAGCGTTCCTGTCTCCGGTATTCGGGGAGGGGCGCTGTTTTTTTATTGTTTAGGAAATTATGAGAGTGCACCCGATCTCACCTGACGCGTGCTAAATATGCTAATGAGGAGCACTAGTGCTCCTCATTATGCCGAATGCCGCCAGAAGTAGACGAATGGAGAAGGGGGAGGGCAATCTGCTGCGTCCCTCGCCGCGCCATCGCTCCGTTGCTGCTGCTTGAAGCAAGTGGAAAAAGGGCACTTGCTGTAATGCAGAATCACAAAAGTAGGAAAACGAGTGGAAAAAGTACATTTAATTCTGCCTGAAATGTCCAGAGGCAGGGAAATGGAACATAGTAGATGCTGTTTATCCAATTAAATGCCCTCCGAAGCCTATTTGACGAAATTTAAATGTACAATTTCCACCTACTACTTATACCCGCGAGCTTCCCGGCACCCACTATCTATCAACTACCCTACCCACCCACTATCTACCCACCCACCGACTATCTTCCCACTACCCATTTACTACTCCAACTACTAAATTACTAAATTACCCGTTAAATCATCTACTAGGCCAACCCATATTGACAACCTGTATATACAGGTTTACACTGTGTGAGGTGTTTGAACTTGTATATACAAGTGTAATGAATGACAATAAAGCGATTTTTGCTGAGGACAACACAGAAATTCTACATGGAGGTGCTAACTTTGAGCCAAGCCCGGCATTCAGAATGGTGGCGACGGTCTACCGTGTATCAGGTGTATCCGAAGAGCTTCAAGGATACGACAGGTAGCGGAACAGGAGATATAAGAGGCCTGACGGAGAAGTTGGATTATTTACAGGAGCTTGGCATTGATATTGTCTGGTTGCAGCCGGTGTATGTCTCGCCCGGCCATGATAACGGTTACGATGTGGCGGATTATGAGCGGATCAACCCGGAATTCGGTACGATGGCGGACTTCGACGAGCTGGTAGCGGAGCTGCACCGGCGCGGCATGAAGCTGATGACGGATATCGTAGTCAACCATACCTCGACAGAACATGAGTGGTTCAAGCAGGCGGTCTCCAGCCGGGAGAATCCCTACCGCGATTATTATATCTGGAAGGACCCGGGGCCAGGCGGGGGAGTACCGAACAACTGGCAGTCGAAGTTCGGCGGCCCGGCGTGGCAACTGGATGAAGCGTCAGGCCAATACTACCTTACCCTGTTCGACAAGACACAGGCAGATCTGAACTGGGAGAACGGACAGGTCCGCAGCGCGGTGAACGAGATGATGCTGTTCTGGGCCCGCAAAGGCGTAGACGGGTTCCGGATGGATGTCATCAACCTGATCTCCAAGGACCAGCGCTTCCCGGATGATGACGGAAGTGTGCCGCCCGGAGACGGGCGGAAGTACTATACAGACGGTCCACGGGTCCACGAATACATCCGGTCGATGTATGATGAGGTGTTTGGCTTGCATGAGCTGATTACGGTTGGCGAGATGTCCTCTACAACACTTGAACATTGCATCCGTTACTCCAATCCTGAGCGGCGGGAATTCTCAATGACGTTCAACTTCCACCATCTGAAGGTGGATTATCCAAACGGCCGGAAATGGGAGCTGATGCCTTATGATTTTGAGGCGCTGAAACGGCTGTTCTCGGAGTGGCAGACGGGGATGCAGGAGGGCGGGGGCTGGAACGCTTTATTTTTCAACAATCACGATCAGCCTCGCGCCCTCTCCCGGTTCACAGACGACACGGCGTACCGCGAGGAGAGCGCCAAGCTGCTGGCAACCACCCTGCATGGACTTCAAGGCACGCCGTATGTCTATCAGGGAGAAGAGATCGGGATGCCGAATCCCAAGTGGAAGAGCATTGAGGAGTTCCGCGATATCGAGTCGCTGAATATGTACCGGATTCTGTGTGAGCAGGGGGCAAGCCCCGGGGAGGCTCTCGCTATCCTGCAGGAACGTTCAAGGGACAACTCCCGTACGCCGATGCAGTGGGATACAAGCGCGAATGCAGGCTTCACCACTGGTACTCCTTGGCTGAAGGTGGATGAACGTTACCCGGACATCAATGTGCAGAAGGAGCGGGAGCGGCCGGATTCGATCTTCCATCACTACCGCAAGCTGATCGCTCTGCGCAAGGCGCATGCGGTCTTCACCGACGGCATCTACCGCAGACTGGACGAAGGACATCCCGAGGTATTCGCTTATACACGGATGGGGGACGGCGAGGCGCTGGTGGTGGTCTCGAACTTCAGCGGCAAGGATGTCAGCTTCCGGCTCCCGGAGGAGCACTGGGCGGACTTAAATGTAGCCGGGAAGGACAGGCTTCTGCTTGCCAATACGGATGAGCATCCCTCACTGACTCAAGAGCTTCAGCTTAGTCCGTATGCTTCATACCTGTGGCTAATCAGCCGGGACTAAAGGAAGCTGGCCCTAGAGAAATGTACTTAAATATAGAAGCAACGCGCGCTAAGAGAAGCAACAACTGGTAAGCATTCATCAACTACGCGAGGAGTGACAATATGGCTATAGACCGCAAAAATGTTGAAGATATCGTCCGGGCGGTTGGAGGCAAGGAAAATATTGAGGTTGCAACGCATTGTGTTACCCGGCTGAGGTTCTCACTCTATGACGAGAGCAAGGTGGATTCGGCGGCGCTGGACCGCAACGACCTTGTGAAGGGACAATTCTCTTCCCAGGGACAATTCCAGATTGTTATCGGACCGGGAACAGTAGATAAAGTCTATGATGAGATGATTCAGCTGACCGGCGGTGCGCGTTCCTCCAAAGATGAGGTGAAATCAGCCGCTGCCCGCAAGCAGAACCCGCTTCAGCGGGCGATCAAGACGCTGGCCGATATTTTTATTCCCATTCTTCCGGCCATCGTAACTGCGGGTCTGTTGCTGGGGATCAATAACCTGCTGACCGGCCCTGGGATCTTCTTCAGCCAGTCACTGGTGGATGTCTATCCGCAGTGGAAGGATATTGCGGCGATTATCAATACGATTGCCAGTACGGCGTTTACCTTCTTGCCGGCTCTGATCGGCTGGGCGGCCGTGACCCGCTTCGGGGGCAGTCCGCTGCTCGGGATTGTGCTGGGTCTGATTCTGGTTCATCCAGACTTATTAAGTGCTTACAGCTATGCCAACGCTTCTACGGAAGGGACGGTTCCAACCTGGAATCTGTTCGGCTGGCATCTGGAGCGGATCGGTTATCAAGGGCAGGTCCTGCCGGTCCTGGTATCGGCCTATATTCTGGCCAGCATTGAGAAATTTCTGGATAAGCGGGTCCATGATTCGATCAAATTGCTCGTGGTCGCACCCGTGACTCTGCTGATTACAGGGTTCCTGGCCTTCACCATCATCGGACCGGTTACGTTCGGCATTGCGAATGCCATTACCTCCGGGCTGATCTATATTTTCGATCATTTCGCCATCCTCGGCGGCTTAATCTACGGCGGATTCTATTCGCTGCTGGTCATTACGGGCATGCATCACACCTTCCTGGCCGTGGATGTTCAGCTAATCGGCAGCGAAGGAGGCACGTTCCTCTGGCCGATGCTGGCGCTCTCCAACATTGCCCAGGGTGCGGCCGCACTGGCTATGATGTTCGTGATTAGAGAACAGAAGACGAAGGGGCTGGCTGTTACCTCCTCCGTCTCGGCTTTCCTTGGAGTCACCGAGCCGGCGATCTTCGGGGTGAATATCCGCTACCGCTATCCGTTCATCTTCGGAATGATCGGCTCCGCGATGGCCGGAGTGCTGCTGACCGTGAATCAGGTCCGGGCCACTTCCATTGGGGTAGGAGGGATTCCCGGCTTCCTGTCGATCTTCCCTAACCAGTGGGGCGTATTCTTCATCGGGATGGCGATCGTACTGATTGTGCCGTTTGTTGCCACGGTGCTGTATGGCCGGGCAGTTGTGCAGCGTGCAGCGAAAAGCCCGTCAGAGGCAACAGATCTGACGGATGCTAAGCCTGCGTCCAAAAGCGGGGAACTGAACAGCCGCAGCTCGGTTCAAGGCTCGCAGGAGCAGGAGCCCGTAAATATTCTGGAGCTGGCGTCGCCGCTCAGCGGAACGGCAGTGCCGCTTGCGCAGGTTCCTGATCCTGCATTTGCCGAGAAGCAGATGGGTGAAGGGATTGCCATTGAACCCGCCGAGGGTAAGGTGTATGCTCCGTTTGATGCTACAGTGGCCCATGTGATTAAGAGCAAGCATGCGCTGATTCTGGAGCATGCCAGCGGAGTCCAGGTGCTGATCCATGTCGGGATCAACACCGTGTCGCTCAAGGGCAGCGGCTTCACCACACGTGCCAATATCGGCGATAAAGTGAAGGCAGGCGAGCTTTTGCTGGAATTCGATATGGAGGCCATCCGCGCCGCAGGGTATCCATTAATCACTCCAATCATTATCCCCGCAGGGCAGGATATGGTGGAGCGGATTGAGGAGAAGACCGGACCGGCAACGGCGAAGCAGACAAGTATTCTGACGGTTCATCTGAAGGGTTGATCTGAGCGGATCAGGCATACAATATAAGGAATGGAGGACAGCCCTGCGGGGCTGTTTTTCTACAATTATAGAATTATATACTCTGTCCTGCAGCCAGGGCATGTTACAATATAGGGCGGTGATGATCGATGAGAGAGAATATATTTTTGCAGATCTATACGGAATATAGCAACCGTATTCATTCCGGCCAGCTTGCGCCCGGAAGCAAGCTGCCCTCCGAGAGTGAGCTGGCGGAGGCTTACCAGACTTCGCGGGAGACGGTGCGCAAGGCGCTGAATCTCCTGTTCCGTGAGGGCTATATCAACAAAATCAAAGGCAGGGGCTCCTTTGTGCTGGATATGACGCGGATGGATTTTCCCGTAACCGGACTGATCTCATTCCAGGAGCTGACAGGGACGCTCGGGGTTACCTCGCGGACACTGGTAGAGGAGACGGTCCTGGAGCCGGCAGGCTCTCTGCTGGCCCGGCAACTGCACATTACTGAAGAGACGCCGGTATGGAAGGTGATCCGCGCCAGAGAGATTGAAGCCGAACGGATTATTCTGGACAAGGACTATTTCCGCTCAGATATCGTCCCATTTCTGAGCAAGGAGATTGCAGAAGGCTCTATTTA
Source organism: Paenibacillus sp. FSL M7-0896 (assembly GCF_037975415.1). NCBI lineage: Bacteria > Bacillati > Bacillota > Bacilli > Caryophanales > Paenibacillaceae > Paenibacillus > Paenibacillus sp. FSL M7-0896. The sequence goes on along the minus strand of NZ_CP150250.1, from coordinate 4,924,818 downwards.
TGAATACCTGGAGTCTGAGCTGGGTCTTAAGATCAGTTATGCCAAAAAGCTGATTTCCGTTGAGCCCTCAACCGGGGAGGATCAGCGCCTGCTGGACCTGAAGCAATATACGCATATTGTCGTAGTGCGCAACTATGTGTATCTTGAGAATACCGTGCTGTTCCAATATACCGAGTCCCGGCACCGGCTGGACAAATTTCAGTTTGTGGATTTTGCCAGAAGGGTTAGGCGGTGAACGGTCAGGCACAGGCAGGCGAGGGAGCATTCCTGAAATAGCTGAATATGAAGCACCATAAGGCAGGGCGTTCACGTATAAACGTGCGTTCTGCTTCTTTTTTATGACTTTTTGTAGGAATTGTCGACAATTTTCGATTATTTGTGAGAATTTTGTGAGAATGATTTGCTTTTATTAGGGATAGGCTTGCATTTCAATGATGAAGAATGGAGTGAGACAATGAAGCGTAAGAAGCTGCTCGCACTGCTAATGGTGCCCACAATGATCCTGTCTATGTTTCCAGCGCCCCTGGCTGTACATGCAGATTCAGCAGATTGGGGAGCAAGGGCTGCCTATGGCGGGGAAGGCGGAACAGAGCTTTTCCTGGGAGGCAAATTCATTGAACTGGGGATAAGCAACTGGGGGAATTTCGGTACGATGGGCAGTAAGCCCGCTAATTTCCGTGGAACGAATTCCAGACCTTATCTGGGAATGAGTGCGGATCATGACGGATATGGAACAGGCAAAGATCTGCCAGTCGATTATTATTTGCCGGGTACCCCTGAAGAACGGTTCGCGGTAGGATACCAGATCGCCGGAAATACATATGCGAAGTCCAATTCAGCGCAGATGCACTCGATGGATATGCCGACCACCGTTGTAAATACCTCGCAGACGGATAAAGGAATTCTGAGTGCGACTACGGTATCTACATGGACTGACACTATGGAGATTAAGCAGGTGATCAGCTTTGGGGAGAACCAGAAATTCTACCGCAATGATGTGACTATTACCAATCTTACAGATAAGAATTGGGACGGGGCGCGGTATATGCGCTCAATGGACCCGGATAATACGGTGGATCAAGGAGGGGCATATGTCACCTCTAATATTGTGACCCACACCATTGAGGAAGATCGTGCTGCAGTCGTGAAGGCGAGTACTATTGCTGATAATGATCCGCTGTACAAGGCCTTTAATTCAAGAGCCCCAATCTTCTTCTATTCCAGTGATCAACGGGCGAAGGCTTCCGTCTTCGGGTTTACCAATACTAACCCTTATGCGCTGGAAGCTTACAACAGTCCGAAGGCGAAGAACGTGGAAGTCAAGGCTGATGCAGGGATTACCATGACCTGGGATTCTGGTACGCTGGCTCCGAACGCAAGCAAGAAATTCACCTATTACACGAGTCTCGATGAGAGGGATTTCAGTGAAGTCATCTCTGACATTGAGCTGGATGAAGGTGCCAGCACCGAGCTGGTGGAAGCCAAGGCGAATGATGGAACCGTTACCGGCAACCAGAAGGTGAAAATAGTCGGTGCGACCCTTGCTGAATCTATTGATCCAAGCCATATCCGTATCAACAATCTGCCGGAAGGACTTGATTTCGCAGTAACCCGGCTGAGTGATACGGAGCTTAACTTCACACTGACTGGTGCGGCGGTTGATCACGGCAAGGATGCGACAACGAAGAACCTGTCCGTTACGGTCGATAAGGAGAATCTGCTGGGGATCTCCTCCGGTCTGACGACCAAGACCTTCAGTGTAACGTTCAGAGATCCTGCGGCGCTTAGCCTGAATAAAGGGATTGTATCCGAAGCGGTCTATGGCTCGGGTGAAATCACTGAGACGCTTGGCGTGACGATTACTGGCGGCAAATTCAATGAAACGATTGATGCAGCCGATGTGCAGGTGCATGGTCTGCCAGCCGGTCTTGGCACTAGCGTGACAAGAGTATCCGACACAGAGCTCACGCTTCAGTTCACCGGTGCAGCTACGGTGACCAGCGATGTCTACGGAGCTTATGTAACCGTAGCTTCCGGCAAGCTTGCCGGAAGCCCGGCGGACTTAAGCACGAACACCTTCAAATTCGATTTCTTGGACAAAGAGCCTTATCTGGTGGTCAAGACACCGCAGCTCTATGAATCGGATCTGAATGATGGCACGATCGGGGATGTGCTTGTTCTTGAACTGAAGAACGGTTCTTTCGATGAGTCGGTTATGGATGCCATCGAAGCGGTGAATTGGCCGCCGGGCCTTACGCCGGGCAAGATTACCGTGGATTCTCCGAACCAGATTACGGTGGCCATTACCGGCCAGGCTGCCAGCCATAAGACTGCTGACAGTGTGAACCGGGCAGCGGTTACGCTAGCAGGCATTCCGTCGGGGACCTTCGCTATTCTGTTCCGCTCTCCTCCGGCAGTGATTGCCGCGTCTCCTGATGTAATCCACGATGCGGGTGACGGCTCAGCGGCAGAGACGTTGACGGTGACTCTGCGTAATGGATTATTTACTGAAGAGGTCGAAGGCGGCGTAAACGTCAATAATATGCCTGAAGGCTTAAGCTTCAGCGTGGTGCGGGTTAGCGGCACGGTACTTGAGATTCATTTCACCGGTCAGGCGGCTGGAAAGTACGAGGCTTCTGCCTTTGCTTCAGTCACAGTTGATCCTTCTATTATTGTAGACGGGGTTAAGCCTGTGACCTCCAATAACGTTGATCTGCAGTTACCGGGTGCTGGTGTGTTGGTGAAACGCGATATGGAAGCCTTAACCTGGGAGTTGATCCGCAAGGACAATACCCTGCAGAGCTCTGTGCTGAGCGGATTAGATTTACCCCTAAAAGGAGCGGGCGGCAGCACGATTACCTGGACCTCCACCAATGGAACGGTCGTTACCACAGACGGGACGGTGACAAGACCGCCGTTCAATACAGGCGATCAGCCGGTTACATTGACAGCGGTGCTGAAGAATGGGGCATCCGAGCTAACGAAGACCTTCGAGCTGATTGTCAAAAAGCAGGCCGGCACCGACAAACAATCGGTAACCGAAGATACTTACCTGCTTACCTGGAATACGATCCGCGAGGAGAATGTGAAGCAGGAATCCGTAACCTCTGCGGTGTATTTGCCGAAGAATGGGACGAATGGCAGCACGATCACCTGGACCTCTTCCGATGAAGAGGTGATTGCCACTGACGGAACGGTAACACCACCTTCCTTTTCAAAGGGGGACAAGCCGGTAACCTTAACAGCGGTCATCCGTAAGGGAGACAGCGTGCTGACCAAAGAATTCGTGCTTACGGTCATCAAGCGTCCAATGACAGATGAAGAATCTGTAAATGAGACCTTGGCCAAGCTGGACTGGGACATGATTCGGGAAGATAACGAGGAGCAGGAGCAGGTCCTGACGGATCTTGACTTGATTACCGAAAGTACCAGCGGCAGCACGATCACCTGGACCTCCTCCCAGGAATCAGTTATTACTCCGGAGGGTGTTGTGAAGCGCCCCGCTTATGCAGATGGAGACCAGAAGGTTACCCTGACAGCAACGGTGACCAAGGGCAGTGTGACTTATCAGAAAGAGTTCGTAGTGACCGTTAAGGCCAAGCGTGAGAGCATCGATGAACAGCTTGATGAAGCTATGAGACTGCTGAGAATCGGTTATCAGGGGCAAGATTCGGCCAAGAGTGTAACGCAGAATGTCGAGTTGATCTCCAAGGGCTACTATGATTCCGATGTAGTATGGACGAGCCACCGCAGCGATATTGTCAGCATCACCGGTGAGGTTCAGCGTCCGCTGAAGGATACGGTGGTAAGATTGACAGCTCGTGTGACCAAGGAAGGCTTCTTCCGGGAGCAGGACTTCTATATTACGGTCAAAGGAACGGCTACGGTCGATCTTCCTCAGGATGAATTGAATATTCAAGTGACCTATGCTCCGGGAGATTCAGAGGAGTCGGTGACCCGGAATCTGTTCCTGCCGAAGACAGGAGAGACCGGATCTGTACTGACCTGGACCTCCAGTAACCCGGATGTTCTCACGAATACCGGACGGATCAAGCGGCCGGGACCAGATGAACAGGATGTGACGGTAGAACTTACTGTGAAGCTGGCAGACCCTGACCGTCCGGGCGAGATGCTGGTCAAAACCTTTACAATTGTTGTCAAAAAGCTCAGCGACCAGGAAGCCGCAGAGGATGCGGCAAGAAGCACCGGAATCAACACGGCGGCCACTTTCGCGCCTGGTGATACCTGGGAGAGTGTCACTGAAGCCTTCCTGTTGCTTCAGACCGGTAAATACGATACGAAGATCACCTGGACCTCCAGTGAAACTCCGGTAATCGCCGTCCAGCAGGATGCGGACCAGGCCAAGGGAAATGTAACTCCTCCGGTCCAGGATACGAATGTTATTCTGACCGCTACCTTCACCCGGAACGGTAAGAGTGCAGTGAAGCAATACCTGCTGATTGTGAAGGCGAAAGGCGTAGTCAAGGAAGGTGCCGTTCGTGAAGCAACGTCCAGAACAGCCGGACTGTCTACCTCTAATGACGGCAAGCCGCTGGAGCAGGGCGTGACCATTCTAAGAACGAACCTGTCTAACGGAACGAAGATTGACACCATTGTGATTGATGAGAACGAAGTGTATAACCTTGTGGAAGGCGTGAACCCGAATGACCCGGATACAGCCAACCGGAGTGTAACCATCACCCATGTGGATGATCTGTCTGCGCGCGCGGATGAAATTGCAGTTGAAATTCCATCAACGGCCGTTTCGATTCTTGCCGGGCGCAAGGCTTCACTGGATATTGTAACTGCACTCGGCTCGATCCATCTGGATGCAGCCAGCCTGGCACAGCTTGATGCGAGTGCTACCGACCTGTATTTCCGGATTGTACCGGTGAAGGACCCGCAGGCGAAGGCGAACGTCCAGAGCAACGCGATCCTGAACGGTTCTTCCAAGCTGTCACTGGCCAGTGACAAGACACTTCAGAATCTTGGGTCACCACGGGAGATTGAGACTAACTATGACAAGATCAATACGCGGATTCAGCTTCCGTTGTCAGAGTTCGCGGATCAGATTCCGTTGCAAAGCTCCGGGGTGCGCGACGCCTTCCTGGACAGCTTGCGGGTGTACGTTGAACACAGCGATGGCGAGATTACAATCTACACGCCAGAAATTGTGTATAATCGGGGCGGCGAGCCTGTAGCGCTGGAGATTCAGATTAACAAATTCAGTACCTTCCAGATTGTACGGATTACAGATAAGGCTGCGGAGCCTGTTAAAGAAACTGAACCCGCACCTACAACTGCACCTGCAACTGTCCCTGGGGTAAAAGGCGAGACAGTTCCTTCGGCCAGTGTAGAGCTGACCGCAGATCAAGTGAAGGAATTGCAGAATAAGGGCAGTGAAATTGTGATCGAGTCGAAGCTGGGCACGATTAAGCTTGACGCAGCTGCTATCGATCTGGCAGCGCTCAGCAAGCAGTTTGGACTGAAGAATGACAATCTGGGTGGCATTGTCATCACAGCTGAGCTGGCAGCATCCTCTTCTGACAGCCTGGAAGCCTTCAAGCTTGCGGCCGCGAAGCAGAAGGTACAGCCTGGTAACACTCTGGTGAACTTCTCTATTAAGGCGAAGTATCAGGGACAGACGGTACAGGTAACCAGCCACGGCTGGGCGAAGTACACGCTTGAAGTACCGGCAGATATGAAGATTACCACTGGCGTATTATACCGGGATGGTGCAATCTATCATCAGCCGACATATGTAACCGTTAAAGACGGACGTTACTACGCTACGATCAACAGCCTGGAGAGCGGAGAATTCGGCTTAATCTGGAATCCGCTGGAATTCCCGGATGTAGCGAAGCACTGGGGTAAGCCGGATGTCAATGACATGGGCTCAAGACTGGTGGTAAGCGGCACGAAGGAAGCGGTCTTTGAACCGCAGCGGGCGATCACACGGGCTGAATTCACTGCCATGCTGGCAAGAGCGCTCGGCATTGTCACCCATGGGGAGCAGCCTGTTACGTTCAGCGATGTCTCCGCAGGCGGATGGTACGGGCTGGAGCTTCAGGTTGCCATCGAGAACGGCCTGATCACCGGTTATCCTGACGGAACCTTCAGACCGGACAACAATATCTCCAGACAGGAGGCCATGGCAATTGTCAGCAGAGCCTTGAGCATCACAGAACTGAAGTCTTCGCGCAGCGAAGAGCAGACTCAGCAACTGCTGAAGTCCTTCGCAGATTCCGCTTCGGTAGCCAAATGGGCGATTGCTAATGTGAAGCAGAATCTGGCAGCTGGTATTATTCTGGGCAGAGACGAACAGCGTCTTGCGCCGAACGAGAATATTACCCGCGCCGAGGCGTCGGCTGCCATCCGAAGATTACTGATTCAATCGAATCTGATTAATCCGTAAGTATAAGCATCACATAACCATTGTATAAGCAAGATCAGGGTCGTCCCTCAGCCAGATTATGGTTGGGGGACGGCTTTTTGTTAACTTTTGAGACCACTACAGGGTAGCCGTTAAACTCCGCAAAAAATGACCATTAACCCAAGCAAAATGGCGAGCAACCGGTGTGTTTTTCCAGTACAATCGGTTGTAGGCGGAAATTGCACATTTTTTCGGGGGAAGTTCTTTAGTCTGCGCATAGGAAAGTTCATTTCGGGCTTGTAAAATAACACTAGCGATTGTAAACGCTTGCTTTCATTCCAGAGGAGGGTATGATGCATTCCATGAATGTGCGGAATCCCGTAATTGCCGGGTATTATCCGGACCCCAGTGTGGTCCGTGTGAATGAAGATTTCTATCTGATTAACAGTACCTTTGAATATTTTCCGGGTGTGCCTATCTTCCATAGCAGGGACCTGATCGACTGGACCCCGATAGGGCATGTGCTGACCCGCCAGTCCCAGCTGGATCTGCGGACCACCAAGAGTTCGTCCGGTATCTACGCCGCCACCATCCGCTATCATGCCGAACGATTCTACATGATTACCACCGATGTACGGGGCATCGGCAATTTCTATGTGACTGCGGACAAGCCCGAGGGTCCCTGGTCTGATCCGATTCTGCTGCCGCACGGGGGCATTGATCCGTCCCTGTTCTTCGATGATGACGGGCGCGCCTATGTTACGGTGCAGAACGGTGCAGGCTATGAGTCGCATATTATCCAGTATGAGATTGATCCGTTGTCCGGCGAAGTGCTGTCGGAGCCGGTCAACATCTGGAGCGGAGATGACGGCCCGTGGGTCGAAGGCCCGCATCTGTACAAGATCAAGGGCGTCTACTACCTGATGACCGCCTCCGGCGGCACGGCGGGTGATCACCGGGAGATTATTGCCCGCAGCAGCAGTCCTTACGGCCCGTTCGAGGACAAGCCGGAGCCTATCCTGACCCACCGGGGACTGAAGGACCACCCGGTACAATGCCTTGGACATGCCGATCTCGTGGAGGATACATCCGGTCAGTGGTGGGCGGTCTTCCTGGGCATGCGTCCCGTGGAAGGCCGGTATTCCCCGCTGGGCCGGGAGACCTTCCTAGCTCCGGTCACCTGGACGGAGGACGGCTGGCCGATGATTGACAATAATGAAGGCACCGTTGTAGCCGCGGACGAGTCCAGCCTGGAGGAACAGGTGCGGCGCTTTACGCCAGAGGACGGCTTCGGGCCGGAGTGGGCCTTCCTCCGCGCTTATGAAGCGGAACGGTATTCCTGGACCGAGCGCGAAGGCAGTTTGACCGTGCGCGGGAATGCCTACACGCTGGACGATGAAGCGCCCGCCGTGTTCGCGTGCCTCCGCCAGCAGCATCACCGGATGGCGCTGGGCGTCAGCCTTGACTTCACGCCGGTGACCGAAGGCGAGCATGCCGGACTGGCTGCGCGGCTTAACAACCGTGGATATCTTTTCTGGGGACTTACTTGCCGCAGCGGCCGCCGGGTGATGGAGCTTGTAGTGAAGAACGGTGAGGAGCGGCAGGTTCACCAGTATGAGGTAAACGGTGAAGGTGCCGTTCAGCTTCGCCTCCGCTGCGACGGCCATTCCTACCACTGCTCCTATTCGGCAGATGGGGTGTCCTGGCATGAAGTCCCGGAGACGGTTCATGTATCGGTCCTGTCCCCGGAGGTCAACGGCGGCTTCACCGGTGTCTGCCTCGGCGTACATGCCTCGGGCAACGGTACAGAGAATGCCAGCCCTGCTTACTATGAAGGATTCTATTATTCCAATATCAAAGGAGATGCCTTATGAATCAGCAACAACCCCCTAAGCCTAACCAACCGATCGTAACTCACATCTATACAGCGGACCCGTCCGCCCATGTCTATGAAGGCAAAATCTATATCTATCCTTCCCACGATCTAGATCATGACGAGCCGAGCAATGATAACGGCGACCAGTATAAAATGGAAGACTACCATGTTCTCTCGATGGACAGCTTCGATTCTCCGGTGGTCGATCACGGCGAAGCGCTGCATGTGAGAGATATTCCATGGGCCTCCAAGCAGCTCTGGGCTCCAGATGCCGCATATAAGAACAACTCCTACTATCTGTTCTTCCCGGCCCGCGACCATGACGGCATCTTCCGTCTTGGTGTAGCAACGTCGGAGTCTCCCGCAGGCCCGTTCTCCCCGCAGCCGAATTATATGGAAGGCAGCTTCAGTATTGACCCGGCCGTGCTGGTAGATGACGACAACCAGGCGTATATCTACTTCGGCGGACTCTGGGGCGGCCAGCTGGAGAAATGGCAGACCGGCAGCTTCGTGCCGGATGCGGAAGGACCGGCTGCCGACCAGCCGGCGCTTGGACCGCAAGTTGCGCTGCTTAGCGATGACATGCTATCCTTCCAGGGCAAGCCAGCCGAGATCTCGATTGTCGATGAAGACGGGAATCCGATTCTGGCCGGGGATGAAGAGCGCAGATATTTTGAAGGCCCGTGGATGCACAAATATAACGGCGATTACTACCTGTCCTACTCTACAGGAACCACGCATAAGCTCGTGTATGCAATCGGCAAGAACCCGATGGGACCGTTCACGTTCAAGGGTGAGATTCTGTCCCCGGTCATCGGCTGGACGACTCACCACTCCATTGTTCAAGTGGAAGACAAATGGTATCTGTTCTATCACGACAGCTCCCTGTCGGAAGGCGTCAACCACAAGCGCTGCGTGAAATACACCGAGCTGAAATACAACGAAGACGGCACGATCCAGAGTATCAATCCTTATCCGGATGCGGAGTAAGCTGGCGGATAAATTAATGAAGGCAAGTAACATATGAGGTAACCATGAAGCAGCTCCTAGAGGGGCTGCTTTTTGGCGTGGCAAGGGTGCGAGTGAGGCAGATGTAGGCGAAATACCGAACACAATGTGCTGGTGCGGGGCGCTCGGGCTGAATGTATACGAAAAAGCGAACACATTGGACAGGTGCGGGTGCGAGTGGGTCGGATGTGTGCGAAAAACCGAATACAATGGCGGCGACGGAGACGCGCGGGCGGATTGTAGTCGAAAAACCAAATACAACTTTTCTTTAATTTGACCAGCGAATCTTTAATTTAGCTTCTATTAGTCCTCGCAGGTGCTGCTATATAGTAACTTTGATAACCATTACCCAGAAGGAAGATTCATCCAGTTATTATGAATGCGTTCTCATCAATCTGAAGAATGAGGAGAGTGAACAATGGTAGCTACATCCCGGACACACAGAATTCGTAAGCTGACTTCAGCGGTATTAGGTACAGCGCTGCTGGTGACCCTACTGCCGCAGACAGCCATGGCCGGAGACACCTGGCCGTTCAAAGGTGAAAGCGCACACGGTGCGAATCAGCCCAGCGTACACGGCTATACCAGCCAGCACATTGCGGACTGGAGTCCGCAGAGAGATCAGGACGCGGCGCTGCTGCGCTCCAGGGTGCCGTTGCAGCAGCGGATTGCACCTTTCCAGCAGACTCAAGCCAATCCGGCGCTGAATCCGGCGGTGCAGATGATGAATGTTGCGGGCGATTATGGCAATGCTTTTATCGAGAATGCCCCGTACACCAACAAGTTCGCCCAGTACCACTTCAACTTCTGGCAGTACATTGACTATTATTCCTACTGGCACGGAACAGCGACAGCGTATACACCGCCGGAATATTACGACGATCTGGCCCAGTCCGACTGGCAGCAGAAATGGTTCGAGTTCGGTATGCTGAACATTCCGAATCCGACATATACCGATGCCGCGCATAAGAATGGGGTTATGTCGCTGGCCGGAGTGTTCTTCTCGAACAATGACCGGGGGCAGCAGACCTATAAGCAGATGATCGTCAAGGATGCAGCCGGGAAGTTCCCGGTAGCTGAGAAAATGATTGAAATGGCCCAATACTTCGGATATGACGGGTACTTCCTGAATCAGGAGGAGCAGAATCCGAATGTGGCGACAGCGGATATTCCCGATTATATTGCTTTTATGAAAGCGCTACAGGATGGCGGGCTGTATGTGCAGTGGTACGATTCCCTGAATACAGCCACGGGAGCCAATGTCTTCGCCAGAACCTTCAATAACAATAATATCTCCATGCTCTACGATAAAGCGGCCAACAAGCCGGTGTCGAATTCGTTTTTCTTCGATTACGGTATGGGCAGCTCGCAGATTACCTCGGCGGCGAATTACTTGAATACCTTCAATGCGGCCCAGGGGACGAGCTACAATCTCTTTGAGACCGGCTTCGCGGGGCTGGAAGCCGGGCGCGACCGCTTCAAGAGTGTGCAAGGCTCAGCCTTGAGCAGCAAGCTGGCCGGGGGAATTCCACGGACCAGCCTGGCGACACTGGGCGCGGATTTTGTCCATGCTGGTCTGGATGAGGATATGAATCAGTCCTGGCCGGTCTCGAACCGCACGGATAACAAATACCAATGGATGACGAACCTGCGCGAGCAGCTATGGTGGTCAGGACCACGGGTAAATCCGAAGAATACAGCCGTGTCTTCCAATAATACGGTGGCCGATGTGTATGCCGATAACCGCTACTGGCCGGGGATCGCTTCGGTCATTGCCGAGCGCTCGGTAGTGAAGGATGCCAACTTCTATACCAGCTTCAATACCGGCCACGGCCTCTCCTATTACAAGGATGGAGCGGTGTCCAGCGCAGCTGAGTGGTCCAATATGAGCCTTCAGGATGTTCCGGTCACCTGGCAATGGTGGCAGGATACTACAGGCAACCGCCTGAACGTGGACTTCGATTATGGTCCGGGTTATGACCAGACTGCCAATTCGCGTATGAATTACCAGCAACTTGGCGGTTACAACGGCGGAAGCTCGCTGGCAGTGAGCGGGAATCTGAACAGCGAGAACTTCCTGCGTCTCTATAAGAGCGATCTTGCCGTACAAGCTGGTTCTAAGCTGTCCATCGTCTACAACAAGCCGTCTGCCGATGATGGCTCTGTCCTGAGTGCCGGACTGATCTTCCGTGACCAGCCTGCCCAGGTAGTGAAGGTTCCTGTTGCAAATAGCGGGAAGCATACCACGGGCTGGACCACAGCCGAGCTTAATCTTGGTGCTTATGCCGGCCGGGAGATCGCGGCCTTCGGCCTGGTGTTCACCCCTGGAGCCACACAAGCAGCCAATTACCAGATGAACATCGGCCAACTGCGGATTCATGACGGCTCGGCAGTCAAGCCATCCGCTCCTACTGGTCTTTCCATTGCCCAGGCGCTGTCCGGCACAGATGAGATGATCGTGAAGTGGAGCATGGACACCGATTACTCCAAGGTGAAGCAATACAATGTATACGTGAATGATATCTATGTGGGCGGGAAGTATGATGAGACCTTCTATATCAAGAAGCTTCCGGCCAAATCCGGCGTGTTGAAGGTGGCGGCTGTAGGCGCAGACGGGCTTGAGGGCGATCCGGCCACGCTGTCCTTCGACCTGAATGCTGCGGTATCCAAGGTGACTGCCGAATCCGCTGCGAATGGAGACTTCCTGGTAAAGTGGACGAATCCCGCCGCAGCCCAGGGAAGTATCAAGGTAACAGTGAAGTCGGTGAACTGGACTACCACGCCGCAGCCGGTATCGAAGGAATTGACCGTGCCGCAGGGGGCAACCTCAGCCTTGTTCCAGAATATGCCGGTGAACGGAGATGAGTATACGGTTACCGTTCAAGCCGGAAATACCGATAAAATAACCTATAACGGAACGTTCACCGACAAGGTGTCCGAGCCTTATGCAGAGAACTGGTCCTGGAACGGAAATACGCTGAACCTGCCGATGCCAAGCACCCGGGACTGGCGGTATATGTACATTAAGGAAGACGGCCAGAACCGGTCGTTCCCGGTCACCTATCTGTCCGGTGCTGCGGGCATGAAGCCGATGATCATCCGCGGCCGCACGACTAAGGCTGCGCTGAGCTTCACCTCTACCGCAGCAGTAGTTACAGTGGTCATGGAGGATTACAGCGGTAATAAGTCGCAGCCTGTATACCTCAAAGGCCAACCAACGCCGTAAGGCGCGGGTAGGAATAAGTACCGCCCATTCTGCACAACATACACAAAGCGCTCACCCTCTGGCAAAATTAGCAGGGGGGAGCGCTTCTTGTGTATCCCGGCTAGCCGCGCCTGCAAGGCTATCAACTATGTTAGGAGGTGAATGATGCGAAGCCTTTCGCTGTACCGCAAGTATTTTAAAGACAATATGTTCCTGCGCTTCACGCTGATCGTGTCCTGTATCTTCATAGCCACCATTATCGCCTTCTCTTATCTGGTGCTGCTGTTAATCTCGGATTCGGCGGTGCAGCGTCAGATGGATATCCAGCGCAAGAGTATGGAGAGCGTCAGCAATTATGTGGAGAACAAATATCAGTCTGTTCAGGATATGCTCCGTGATGTGTACAGGGACGCAAGTCTGGCCAGTAATACGACATTCTTGCTGGAGAATCCGTTAAGCGATTATATCGAGCACCGGCTGGACCGCTTTCTGTTGGGAGAACAGTCCACCTCGAACGCCATCCAGTATTTCCAGAACAAGATTGACGATGATCCCGATATCCGCAGCCTGATCCTGTACAGCGCCAACCAGCAGGTCATGTATTATTACGACAACCGCAGGCAGTTCGAGCGAATCTCGACCAATGCGGCGCATTCCTTCGTCCCCGATTCGATGGTTCTGGGTGAGGAGAGTGTCGTCTCTATTCCGAATATCTGGGTGCTGAACAGTATAGGGATGCCGACAGCCCCGCTGTTCTCGGTGAAGCTGCCGATCAACAATAAGTCCTCACTGCTCAATATCGGCCAACTGCTGGTCTACTTCGACTCCGAGGCGATCTGGCAGGCCATGAATAACTATAAGCAGGATTTCAAAGGCGATATCCTCGTGCTCTCGGCCCAGAATGAAGTCATCTTCGATTCATCAGGTAAGGGGTACGGCCGGAAGCTGCCGAAGCTGCAAGAGATTAACGCTGGCGAGGAGTTTACGATAGAGGGAATGGTTGTCACGAGTCTGACGCAGAGTCAGGCGGGGTATACGGTGATCAGCCTGATCTCTAAGCAGGAGCTGGCCGAGACCTACAGCAGTGCGCGGAGCACCATTGTGTCCATCGCACTCGTCTGTATTCTGTTTGCCGTGCTGCTGCCGGCGATGTTCATTTCTAATTTTGCCAAACGGACCCACCGCATTATCCGCTTCACCCGCAAAGTCAAGAACGGGGATCTGAACACCCGGATTGTGGACGGTAAGGAAGATGAATTAGGCCAGATTGCCAAAAGCTTCAACAGCATGCTGGATGAACTGAACCAGTATATCGACCAGGTCTATAAGGCGGAAATCAAACAGAAGCATACGGAGATCGCTACGCTGGAAGCCAGGGTGAATCCGCATTTTCTGTATAATACATTAGAGGTTATCCGGATGCGGGCGATTTCGAGCGGGGCGAAGGATGTGGGGGAAATGATCTACAGCCTGTCCATGCTGTTCAAGTCGTATGTCCGTCCGAAGCAGAAATATACGTTCAAGGATGAGCTGGAGGCCTGCCGTCTGTACCTGGAATTATTCCGTATCCGCTATAAGGACAGGTTCGCATACACCATCGAATGCAGTCCAGAGCTGGAAGAGCTTCCTGTGCTCAAAATGTCGCTGCAGCCGGTCATTGAGAACTATGTTCTGCACGGCATGCGGACAGGTCAGACTGATAATGTGATCCGTATTGTGATCACAGCAGAGCCGGAGAATATCCGCGCGGTTGTTACGGATAACGGCAAAGGGATCGCGGAGGAGCGGCTGGCCCGGCTCCGCGAGGTGCTGGAGGATCACGGCGAATTGTCCGGGTCCGAGTCGTTCGGGCTGCGCAGTATTCATGAGCGGCTGAGACTGATGTACGGCAAGTCTTACGGCGTAGAGCTAGAGAGTGAAGAGGGCAGCGGAACAGTGGTTACGATTACTTTTCCATACCCGCCGAAGGAGGAGAACGCAGATGTATAAGGTGTTTATTGTGGATGATGAGCCGTTCATTCTTAGCGGCCTGCAGGATATATTGGACTGGGAGGAGCTGGGCCTCACGATTGCGGGGCAGGCGGAGAACGGGCAGGAGGCGCTGGAGCAGCTGCGGGAGATTCCCGCTGATATTCTGATTACCGATATCTCCATGCCGGTGATGACCGGCCTTGAGCTGATCCGCGCCGTCCGGGAATTCCGCCCGGATCTGAAGGTGGTGGTGCTGAGCGGCTTCGATGAATTCATGTATGTGAAGGAAGGTCTGTCGCTCGGGATCGAGAACTATCTGCTGAAGCCGATTAATCTGGAGGAATTCCAGCAGACGCTGGAGACGATTGTGGAGAAGCTGAACGTCTTCAGGCTGGATATGCAGTGGTGGGAATATACGAATTCCGTATTGAAGGATAATGTGCTTCTGCGCTGGCTGCGGGGGCAGATTGATCCGCAGGAGCGCTCCGAACGGCTGAATCTGATCGGCCTGCCGCTCACAAGCCGTTATGTGCAGGTTGCCCTGCTACAGGTCGAGCCGGCAACGGATACCTTCAGGAAGAGGGTATCCGATCTGGCAGAGGCAGAGGCAGAGGCAGAGACTTCGTTCTTCATGTTCTGGGATTCGGACAATGATCTGGTGCTGATACATAACTATGAAGAAGCCTCCGCCGGAGCGGAGGAGATGGCGTTCATGCTGGAGGAGATTGCAGGCTTATGCACCGGCGGTGAGAAACTGCGCGCAGCAGTGGGCTCGCCTGTCTACGGGGTAGACGCCGCTCCCGCAAGCTACGAGCAGGCGAAGCAGGCACAGGAGTTCCTGGAGATTCACCCGGAGCGCAGCATTATCTATTATGAGCAGCTGAGGGACCGGAAGGAGGATCTGCAATCGGTCCTGCCTGAGGACTGGAGCGATTACGCCAAGCTCATTATGTCCAAGAATGTGGCCGGGCTGTCGGAGCAGCTGGAGCTATATTTTGCGGCCCCGAGTATGGAAGGGTTAACGCCAGCGATGCTGGAGGAGATCTCGCTGGAATGGATTCTGTTCTTCCGGGTGCTGATCAAGGATATCCGCAGTGAAACGGAGCGTGAGTCTATTGCCGAGGGCTTGACGGCGATCCGCCGGGCGAATTCGCTGCCCGCACTGTCCGCTGCGCTCCGGCAGACCTCGGCTGGCATCATTGGGATGCTGGACCGGGAGCTGAAGAGCCCGGTGGTGAATCAGGTGCTGAATTATATCGCGAAATCGTACAGTGAGGATCTGTCGCTGAAGAAGCTGGGCTTCATGTTCAACATTCATCCGGTGTATCTGGGACAGCTGTTTCACAAGACTACCGGCGAATCCTTTGCGGAATATATGAACCGCTACCGGATCGATAAGGCCAAGGAACAGCTTCGCACGACGAACCTGAAGGTGCATGAAATCGCAAGAAGCGTGGGATACTGGGAAATGGGATACTTCTACAAGCAGTTCAAGAAATATGTCGGGATCTCCCCGACAGAGTTCAAGGGGCTCCTTTGAAGGCGGCTCTTTTTGAAAAGAAAAGAAATTATATGTTAGGTACGGAGTTATTTTTCTTTATTTCATACCTGAAAATATATAGTTTCTCTTCTATTTGAAACTGCTTTCATCTTATAAAGTTAAGTTATAGCCCAAGGAAACCAGCAGCCGGAAATGCCCGGCAGGCCTGAATTTTCCGGACAGCTAATTAAAAGGGGGTACGGCAAATGAGTAAGAAAAAGAAACACTTCTCCTTGTTGTTGACAACGCTTTTAACCGTTTCACTGGCGCTAACGGCGTGCGGGGGAAACAGTAAGAACAATGCAGGCGGGGAAGCAGCTTCGGGCGGCAACAAAGCCTCGGAGACTACCGAAAAGCCAGTGGAACTGATCTGGTATACGATCGGGCCGCCGCAGAAGGATATGGACAAGGTCCTCACAGAAGTCAATAAATACACACTTGAAAAAATCAACGCCACACTCGATATCAAAATGCTCGACTTCGGGGACTACACGCAAAAAATGCAGGTTATGGCGGCTTCCGGTGAGCCTATGGATATCCTGTTCACCTCGTCCTGGGCCTTCGATTATGTGCAGAATGCACGTAAGGGCGCCTTCCTGCAGCTCGATGATCTGCTGAAGAATCAGGGCAAGGGCATTGTGGATACTATTGATCCGGCCTTCCTGGAAGGCTCCAAGGTAGACGGCCACAACTATGCGATACCGGCCAACAAAGAGCTTCCGGCTCAAGAGGTGTTCCGCTTCAATAAAGAGCTGCTCGACAAATACAAGCTGGATTTGACCAGCGTGAAGACGATGGCCGATCTTGAGCCGCTGCTCAAAACGATTAAGGAAAACGAGCCTGGAGTCACTCCTTACGCGATGGTGAAGGACTTCATGCCGATTATGCCTTTTGACTATGTGATCGAGAAGATGCCGATGGCTGTCTATATGGACACCAAGGACTACAAAGTGGTCAACATCCTGGAAACACCTGAGATTAAGGAAGCGCTTAAGACCGTCCGCAAATTCTACCAGGCGGGTTACATCTCCCCTGAAGTAGCGACTACCTCATCGGTAGATGATTTGTACAAAGCCGGCAAATGGTTCACTGACCGTGCATCCACCCAGCCGATGGCCGACAACCTGTGGTCTGCAAGCTATGGGTATCCGGTAGTATCGACACCAGCCAGTCAGCCTTATATCTATAACTGGTCGGTAATGGGCTCCATGCAGGCGATCTCGGCTAACTCCGAGTACCCTGAGAAAGCGATGGAATTCCTGAACCTGCTGAACACTGACCCTAAGCTGCGCAACATGATCGACTCCGGGATCGAGGGCGTACATTACGAGAAGATCAGCGACAACATGATCAAGAACCTCCCGGATGCGAAGAACTACGACATGCCTACGTTCTCCCTAGGTAACATCATGATCAACTATCTGAACGAAGGCGACCCTGAGAACAAATGGGAAGAGTTCAAAAAGTTCAACGATGCCGGTATCAATGCTCCGCTGCTCGGCTTCAACTTCGATACGTCCAAGGTGACGAATGAAATCGCCGCTGTTCAGAACGTGAAGGAAGAATTCTGGGCACCTCTGATGACCGGATCTGTAGATTCGGAAGAGTACCTGACCAAGGCTAACGAGAAACTCAAAGCAGCCGGTCTGGATAAAATTATTGCCGAAGCTCAAACGCAGATCGACGCCTGGAAAGCAGCGAATAATAAGTAGCATTCTATTAGAGGATCGGGCGGGTGATTAGACTTGGCCCGATCTTTTTTGTAAATATAAGAATTTTCCGGCATAGGAGGAACTAGAAGTATGGGGAAAATAGGAAAGTCCGCCAAAGATGTATTAAGAAATAAAGTGCTGCTGTTTATGGTTCTGCCGGGCACACTGTGGTTTTTATTCTTCTCTTACCTGCCGATGGTGGGTACGGTCATTGCATTTAAGGAGTACCGCTTCAGCCGGGATGGCTTCTGGGCCAGCATCATCAACAGCAAGTGGGTCGGCTGGGATAATTTCAAGTTTCTGTTCAGCACCAATGATGCCTATCTGATCACACGCAATACCCTTTTATATAATATAGCCTTCATTGGCCTGGGCCTGATTCTGTCCGTGCTGATGGCGGTGGTGCTGTCCGAGATTGCCAATAAAAAACTAGCCAAGTTCTATCAGACAGGCATGTTCCTGCCGTATTTTCTGTCCTGGGTTGTTGTGGGATACTTCGCGTTCAGCTTCCTTAGCTCGGAGCGGGGGCTGCTTAATGCCATGTTCGGCAGCAATATCTCCTGGTACTCGGAATCGAAATACTGGCCGTTCATTATTATATTCGTATTCCTCTGGAAGGCCGTCGGCTATAACAGCGTGGTCTATCTCGCCGCAATTATGGGCATAGACAAGTCCCTCTACGAAGCGGCGATGATCGACGGAGCCAGCAAGCTCCAGCAGATCCGCAGTATCACGCTGCCGATGCTGAAGCCGATCATTATCATTATGACGCTGCTTGCGATCGGGAAGATTTTCTATGCCGACTTCGGGTTGTTCTATCAGGTGCCGAGAGATTCGGGGACGCTCTACAGTGTGACTAACGTCATCGATACTTATGTATACCGTGGACTTAAGACTACCGGCGAGATCGGAATGAGTACGGCTGCGGGCTTGTATCAATCAGTGGTCGGGTTCGTGCTGGTTCTTACCTCTAATTACATCGTGCGCAAATTCGATAAGGACAGTGCATTATTCTAGGGAAAATGAAGGAAAGTGAGGTCATCCAAATGTCTGCTAATGCTGCGAAATCGCGCGATTTCCATCGGCTGTCGCCGGTGCTCAATACCATCTTCAACTGTATCGCCGGAGGCTTTGCCATCCTGTGTATCTTCCCGTTCCTGTTCGTGGTCCTCATCTCGTTCACGGACGAAGGGGCGCTTGCGCGGGACGGCTACCGGTTAATTCCGGCCAAATGGAGTCTGGAAGCCTACAAATATGTATTTAGCTCAGGGGACACGCTGCTCCGTTCTTACGGAGTGACCATTGCGGTAACGGTCATTGGTACAATTGTCAGCCTGCTGATTATTTCACTTTATGCGTATGCCATTTCACGTAAAAGCTTCAAATACCGCAATTTCTTCGCGTTCTTTTCCTTCTTCACCATGCTGTTTAACGGCGGGCTGGTTCCGACCTATATTGTCGTGACACAGATGCTGGGCTTGAAGGACAGCATTTGGGCGCTGGTGCTGCCGCTGGCGGTGAATGCTTTTTACATTATGATTCTGCGTACCTTCTATATTACCAGTGTGCCGGATGCGCTGATCGAATCGGCCAAAATCGACGGCGCCGGAGAGTTCCGCACCTTCCTGAAAATCGTGCTGCCGCTGTCCTTGCCGGGCCTCGCTACGATCGGGCTGTTCAGCACGCTCGGGTACTGGAACGACTGGTTCAATGCCCTGCTCTATATTGATAATCCGAATCTGGTGCCGCTGCAGTCCATGCTGATGCGCATTGAGACCAGTATGCAGTTCATTCTTCAGAATTCGCAGAACAGTTCATTAAGCCTGGAGGCCCTCCGCAACATGCCGCAGGATACCTCGCGTATGGCGATGGTGGTGCTGGCAACCGGACCGATTATTTTCGCGTATCCGTTCTTCCAGCGTTATTTCATTCAGGGTCTTACGGTCGGGGCGGTTAAGGAGTAGGGATATATAGATTAAGATCAAAGGAGAGAGGGTGGAGCCAGGATGTTATATAGAGACCGTACACAGCCCGTCAAGGAGCGGACGAAGCATCTGCTCGGGCTGATGACGCCGGAAGAGAAGGTCGGCCAGCTGGTGCAGCTGTTCGGGTGGCAGACCTATAATCATACAGATGGAAAGATAGAATTGACAGAAGACTTCAAGCGCCAGATCCGCGAAGGCGGTGTCGGCGCATTATACGGAACCCTGCGTGCCGATCCCTGGACAGGGGTTACGCTGGAGAGCGGGCTGGATGCACGGGCCGGAGCGGAGGCTGTTAATGCGATTCAGCGTTATGCGCTGGAGCATTCCAGGCTAGGCATTCCGCTCTTGATCGGCGAGGAATGCTCGCATGGGCATATGGCCATCGGGGCCACGGTATTTCCCGTTCCGCTGCTGATCGGCAGCACCTGGAATGTGGACCTCTACCGGGAGATGTCCCGGGCGGTCGCGCGGGAGACCCGTGCTCAAGGCGGAGCCGTGACGTATTCCCCTGTGCTGGATGTGGTGCGTGATCCGCGCTGGGGCCGGACCGAGGAATGCTTCGGGGAAGATCCGTATCTCATCGGCGAATATGCCGTAGCGTCTGTGGAAGGACTACAGGGCGACCGGCTTGACAGCGCGTCCAGTGTGGGGGCAACCCTCAAGCACTTCGTAGCCTATGGCAGCTCGGAGGGCGGCCGGAATGCCGGTCCGGCACATATCGGCAAGCGGGAGCTGCTGGAAGTCGATATGTACCCGTTCCGCAAAGCGGTGGAAGCCGGTGCGGTCTCCATCATGCCGGCTTATAACGAGATTGACGGCGTGCCTTGTACCACGAACCGGGAGCTGTTGGAAGAGATTCTGCGCGGTGAATGGGGCTTCGAGGGCATGGTGATTACCGATTGCGGCGCGATCGATATGCTGGCCTCGGGTCATGATACAGCGGACAGCGGGGAGGATGCAGCCGTACAGGCACTCACCGCCGGGATTGATATGGAGATGTCCGGCGTGATGTTTGGCGGATATCTGCTTACGGCGCTACGCTCCGGGCGGCTGGATGAGAAGCTGGTGGACCAGGCGGCGGCGCGTGTGCTGGAGCTGAAGTTCCGGCTGGGCCTGTTTGAACAGCCGTATGCCGATCCCGATTTGGCAGAGCAGGTCATCGGAAGTACGGAGCATGCGGAGCTGGCGCGCAGCGTGGCGGCGGAGGGAATTGTGCTGCTGAAGAATAACGGAGTGCTTCCCTTGTCTGCGGCCCATGGAAAGGTTGCGGTAATCGGGCCGAACGCCGATATTGGCTACAATCAGCTCGGCGATTACACCTCGCCGCAGCCGCGTGATCGGGTAACTACGGTGCTGGCCGGGATACGGGCCAAGCTTGCCGCGCAGCCGGAGCGTGTAGCTTATGCGCCGGGCTGCCGGATCAAAGACAGCTCCACCGAGGGCTTCGAGCTTGCGCGTGAGGTAGCAGCCGATGCGGATATCATTGTGCTGGCCCTGGGCGGGTCGAGTGCCCGTGACTTCGGGGAAGGCAGCATCGATCTGCGGACCGGAGCCTCGAAGGTCACAGAGAATGCGCTTAGCGATATGGACTGCGGCGAAGGCATCGACCGGATGTCGCTTCATCTGTCCGGTGTTCAGCTGGAGCTGATGAAGGAGCTGAAGGCGCTTGGCAAGCCGGTAGTCGTCGTATACATCAACGGCCGTCCCATTGCCGAGCCGTGGATCGATGAGCAGGCGGATGCCATTCTGGAAGCCTGGTATCCGGGGCAGGAAGGCGGCCACGCCATTGCCGACATTCTGTTCGGCGATGTCAATCCGTCCGGCCGGCTGACCCTGTCCCTCCCTGAGGATGTAGGACAGCTGCCAGTGTATTACTTAGGCAAACGTTCCCGGGGAGTGCGCTATCTGGAAGGGAATTCGCAGCCGCGTTATCCGTTCGGCTTCGGACTCAGTTACACAGAATTCAGCTATAGCGGACTCCAGGTAGAGCCGGCAGTGATCACAGCAGACGGAACGGCTGAGGTTACAGTGGAAGTAGAGAATACAGGCTCCCGCAGTGGTGCGGAGGTCGTGCAGCTATATATTTCCGATCTGGTCAGCAAGGTGACGAGACCGGCTAAGGAGCTTAAGGGATTCCGCAAGATCGTGCTGGAGCCGGGCGAGAAGCAGAAGGTGACCTTCACGCTGAGTGCAGAGCATCTGAACTATATCGGGCCGGATTATAAGCTGGTGGTTGAGCCGGGAAGCTTCCGCATCGGGGTCGGCAGGAATGTGAACGATACGCTGAATATAGATCTTACGGTTACGGAGGACTAAAGATGGAGCAGATAAACATCGAACGGATTAACCGGTTCATTCGGGAATGCTCACAGAAGCAGTGGCTGGAATACCGGGTGCTTGATGACTGGAAGGTCTTCTCCACTATCTACCGGCAGCCGGGCCACTATGACGAAGCACAGCCTTATTCGGGCAGCGAATCGTTCGGATTGTTTCCGAGCGTGCAAGGTACCACCTATTACTTCCGCACTACTCTCGATATCCCGGCGGATTGGACCGATGCGGACACCGGGCTGATCTTCCACTCCGGCGGCGAAGGGCTGCTGCGTGTGAACGGAGCCTCGCGGCAGGGGATTGACCGCAATCATACCTATGCTTCCCTGAACCCCGAGACGGGCGGCAGACACCCGGAGATTGAGATTGAGCTCTATGATCCGATCCCTGAGCCGGATGATCCGCTCAATAAACAAGCGGTCATTCAGCCGCCGGTCCGGTCCATTACCGCAGCGCTTGTCAGAGTGAACCTGCCGGTGCAGTCGCTGATGTACACAGTAACCGTCATCCGGGATTCAATGCTGCTGCTGCCGGAGCAGGACTTCCGGCGCGTCCGCATGCAGGAGGTGCTGCATCAGGCGATGGATGCATATGTGAATTTGGGGCCTGACGTTTCGCAGTCTGGCAAGGAGATAGAGAAGATTGAGCAGGAGCTGGCCGCGAAGGTGCAGGCCATCGGCGGCAACAGCGAGGGCTTCATTCATATGATCGGGCAGTCGCATATCGACATCGCCTGGTTATGGCCTACCCGGGAGACGGTGCGCAAGACCAGCCGGACCTTCTCGACGGTACATGCCCTGATGGAGGAGTATCCGGAATACCGCTATGCCCAGAGCCAGCCGCAGCTGTTCGCTTATCTGAAGGACAATGATCCTGAGCTGTACGCGAAGGTGAAGGCGCGGATTCAGGAAGGCCGCTGGGAGCTAGTCGGCGGCATGTGGGTCGAGCCGGATCTGAATATTCCGAGCGGGGAATCGCTGATGCGGCAGATGCTGTACGGGCAGCGCTTCTACCAGGAGGAATTCGGACAGCAGTCCGAGATTGAATGGCTGCCGGACACCTTCGGCTATTGCGCCTCCCTGCCGCAGATCCTGAAGCACGGCAAGGTCCGTTACTTCATGACCACGAAGCTGGGCTGGAATGATACCAACCTGTTCCCGTATGACCTGTTCCACTGGGTCGGAATTGACGGGACAGCACTATTATCATATATGAACCATGGCGTGAATGAGAATACGCTGCCGAAGGATATCCACGAGCACTGGCAGTCCTATCGCCAAAAAGCCGTTCACAGCGAGCAAATGCTGCTCTACGGACACGGAGACGGCGGCGGCGGCGTGACGCGGGAGATGCTGGAATACCTGTCGCGCTCGGAGCTGATGGTGGGTCAGCCTGCCTCCGGCTACAGCACGGCGGCGGATTTCTTCGCAGGCATCGAGCAGGCAGCACCGGAGCTGCCGGTCTGGCAGGGTGATCTGTATCTGGAGCTGCACCGGGGAACCTATACGACCCATGCGCGGAACAAGCGCAATAACCGCAAGGCCGAGATTCTGTACCGGGAAGCGGAGCTATGGCAGACTCTGGCTGGACACCAGCTGACACCGCAGCGGCGGGAAGAGGTAGGTGAGGCTCTGCATGAAGGCTGGAAGCTGATTCTGCTGAACCAGTTCCATGATATTATTCCAGGCTCATCGATTCCCGAGGTCTATGAGACTTCGGAGAAGGAATACAAGAACATCTTTGTCCTTGGGGAGAGTACCTTGAAGTCCGTTATGGAGGCTGCCGTAGCGGATATTGATACACGTGGAGAGGGACAGCCTTATGTCATCCTGAACGGACTGGGCTGGACCCGGGATATGGTGGCCCAGCTTGAGCTTTCCTCTAAAGTGGAGCCTGCCAATGTCGCCGTCTATGACCGGAACGGAACACGGCTTCCGGCAGAGCTGACTACAGCAGGAAAGCGGGCAGTGCTGCGTGTGCGGGTGCCGGAGGTTCCGGCATTCGGGTATGCAACCGTATGGCTGCGGGAAGAGGAACAGCCGGGGGCAGATGCATCTGATGCAGGCAATAACTCAATTTCTGCCGCGAACTCCGCTACGTTCGAGGATCGCTGGGAGACCGGCTACTACCGGCTCCAGTTCAATGAGCTGGGCGAGATCATCAGCTTGTACGACAAGGAAGCCGGGCGTGAGATTGTGAAGTCCGGCGAAGCGCTGAACCGGCTGCATTTCTTCCATGACCGTCCGATTCTCTGGGATGCCTGGGATATCGACAGCCGTTATGAAGAGCAGCCCGCCGGAGCAGCGGTACTGCTGGAGAAGCGGCTGCTGTCCACAGGTCCTGTCTGCGATGTACTGTTCTTCCGCTGGAGCCTCGGCCAATCGGAAATCCAGCAGGAGCTGATTCTGTATCACGCCGATAAGCGAATCGACTTCAAGACGAAGGTCCAGTGGCACGAAGCCCACAAGCTGCTGAAGGTTGGCTTCCCGATTGATGTAGTGACCAGCAAGGCCACGTATGAGATTCCGTTCGGCGCACTGGAGCGGACCACGCACCGCAACACCAGCTGGGAGCAGGCACAGTACGAGGTCTGCGGACACCGCTATGCCGATGTGTCAGAGCATGATTACGGCGTAAGCCTGCTGAACGACTGCAAATACGGCTATGATACGCAGGGCAGCACCATCCGTCTGTCCCTGCTGCGCGCTCCGCGCTGGCCGGATCATTCGGCCGATCAGGGAGAGCATGAATTCACCTATTCGCTCTACCCGCATACCGGGGACTGGCGCGCAGCGCATACCCAGCGCAAGGCCGCTGAGCTGAACCATGCTTCGTATGCTGTGGCCTGCGAGGCAAGTGAGGGACAGCATCCGTCCACTGGCTCCTTCCTTCCCTACGAAGGGAAGCAGGTAGTGTTGGACACGGTCAAGCTGGCGGAAGACGGAAGCGGCAGCATCCTGCGGCTATATGAATCTGCCGGTGGACGCGAGACCGTGCGGATCAGCTGGCCGCTGCCGCACTCTGCTATCTATCTGTCCAATGCACTGGAGGAAGAGACCGAGCTTTTGCCGGATGAAGACGGCGTGTTGACGATAGACTTCCATCCGTTCGAGATTAAGACGATTAAGATTATTCATGCTGAATAGAGGTACACAACTATATAGATTGAACTTGAGATTTAAGTTAAGGAAAAGTGGCGTAGGGGAATTTTGGAACTGTAGGAGCGATAGCGTCCGCCTTTGTCTGCGGATTTCAACCGTTAAAAACGGAAAAAATCAAGAAATCTGCAGACAACAGCGGCCGGAAGTCCAAAACTTCTCTGGAGTCACGGCCAATTCCAAAACATATGTGATGAGAAGCTTCAAGTTAATTTCCTAAGTTCAGCTATACCAATAGATCAAGCAAGAAGGAGACTACTACCTTGGAACAATTCAGACTTCCCCGCATCGAGATGCCGGAGCTTACGCTGCCGTCATCCATTCAGGCCGTGCTGGCCGACGCCGAAGCGAAGCTGGCCCACCGGCCCAAGCTGCAACGGCTGTTCCGCAACTGCTTCCCGAATACACTGGAGACGACCACCAAGCTGCTTGATGACGGCACCACCTTTGTGATTACGGGGGACATCCCCGCCTGCTGGCTGCGCGATTCAGTGGAGCAGGTCATTCATTATGTGCCTTTTGCCGCGGAAGATGCTGATCTGCAGCGGATTATCGGCGGGCTGATCAAGCGCCATACGGAGTATGTACTGATCGATCCTTACGCCAACGCGTTCAATGAATCGGCCAATGACTGGCACTGGAATGCCGCCGATGTGACCGAGATGTCGCCGTGGGTGTGGGAGCGCAAATTCGAGATCGACTCGCTGTGCTTCGTGATCCGGCTGGCCCATGCTTACTGGGAAGAGACGAAGCAGACCGATTTCTTTACCTCTGATTTCAAAAAAATGCTCCGCGTCATCACCGACCTGTTCAAGCGCGAGCAGCATCATGCCGAGCAGTCACCGTACCGTTTCACCCGGAACAACGGGATTATGGAGGATTCCATCCGTAACGGCGGCCTGGGGATGCCTGTCAATTACACCGGCATGATCTGGTCCGGCTTCCGCTCCAGCGATGACGCCTGCGACTTCCATTACAACATTCCGGGGAATATGTTCGCTGTGGTGGCGCTGCGGCAGATGCAGGATTTCGCCGAGTGGGTCTTCCGGGACTTGGATTTCCTAGCCGAGCTGAAGGAGCTGGAGCAGGAGGTCGATCACGGCATCAAGCTGTACGGCATCTACCGCCACCCGGAATTCGGGCCAATCTACGCATACGAGACAGACGGATACGGTAACTATAGCCTGATGGATGACGCCGGAACACCGGGCCTGATGTCCATTCCGTACCTGGGCTATCTGAACAATGACGATCCGGTCTATCAGAATACGAGACGGTTCGCTCTGAGCAGCGAGAATCCGTTCTACTTCGAGGGCAAGGCCGCCAAGGGAATTGGCAGTCCGCATACCCCTCCGGGCTACATCTGGCATATGGCGCTGTCGATGCAGGGCATCACGGCAGACAGCAAGGAAGAGCGGCTGGCAGTTATCGCCATGCTGGAAGCTACTGACGCCGATACTGGCTATATGCATGAAGGCTTCCACGCCGACGATCCGGCTGTGTTCACCCGCAAGTGGTTCGCCTGGTCGAACAGCTTGTTCTCGCAGCTGATTTTGCGGGCGCTGAAGGAAGACATTCTCTAAACATACGGTCCGGCACGTAAGAGGCGGTCCTGGTAATATACTATTTTTTCACAGATAAAGGAGACCAGATCATGAGTACAATTATTGGAGAAGCACTACCTAACATCCCTTGGCAGGAGAAGCCTGAGGGCACGAATTCCCCGGTATGGAGATATTCCGCCAACCCGATCATTCCGCGCAACGCCATTCCGAACTCGAACAGTGTGTTCAACTCGGCGGTCATTCCCTTCGAGGGCGGCTTCGCTGGTGTGTTCCGCTGTGATTCGCGGTCGGTCAGCATGGATATCTTCGCGGGCTTCAGTGAAGACGGTGTGAACTGGAAGATCAACCATGAGCCGATCGTATTTGAGGGCGATGAAGAGATCACCAAGCGCGAGTACCGCTATGATCCGCGTGTCTGCAAGATTGACGACCGTTATTATGTCTCTTGGTGCAACGGCTACCATGGCCCAACGATTGGACTGGCGTACACATTCGATTTCAAAACCTTCCATCAGCTGGAGAATGCCTTCCTGCCGTATAACCGCAACGGAGTGCTGCTCCCGCGCAAAATCGGCGGCAATTATGCGATGCTCAGCCGTCCGAGCGATACCGGGCATACGCCGTTTGGCGATATTTTTTACAGTGAGAGTCCTGACCTGACCTTCTGGGGCAAGCACCGCTATGTGATGGGTACGGTTGACGGTGACGCTTCTGCTTGGCAGTCCAAAAAGATTGGTCCCGGACCGATTCCGATTGAAACCGACAAGGGCTGGCTGCTGATCTATCACGGCGTTATCAATACCTGCAACGGATTCGTCTACCGCATGGGTGTCGCGCTGCTGGATCTGGATCAGCCTTGGAAGGTAAAAGCCCGCTCGCGCAACTATATCCTCGGCCCGGAAGAGCTGTATGAATGTGTCGGCGATGTGCCGAACGTGACGTTCCCTTGCGCGGCATTGACTGATGCGGCTACCGGACGGATTGCCATCTACTACGGCTGTGCGGATACAGTGACAGGACTGGCCTTCACGACCGTGGATGAACTGATCAGCTATATGGATGAATATCCGCTGGAGATTGAGGGGTAACAGGTTATGACTACTAAACAGACGGCACATATTATCTCGCATACGCATTGGGACCGGGAATGGTATCTGCCTTATGAGCGCCATCATATCCGGCTGATTCAACTGGTGGACACATTGCTGGACACGCTGGAGCAGAACCCGGATTTCCGCAGCTTTTTCTTCGACGGCCAGACGATTATCATCGAGGATTATCTCCAGGTCCGTCCGGAGAACCGGGAGCGGCTCACGCGGCATATCCGTGAGGGACGGATATTTATCGGACCTTGGTACATTCTGCAGGATGCTTATCTCACCAGTCCGGAAGCCAATGTACGTAACTTACAGCTAGGACATCAGGATGCGGCAGTCTATGGGGAAGTGTCCAAAATCGGTTATTTCCCGGACACCTTCGGCCTGACCGGACAGATTCCGCAGCTTATGCAGCAGGCCGGCATCACTAACGCCTTTTTCGGGCGCGGAGTGAAGCCTACGGGCTTCAACAATATGGTCTCCGATGACGGCTATGAATCCTCGTTCTCGGAGCTGGTCTGGGAAGGGCCGGACGGCTCGCAGGTGCTGGGCATCCTGTTCGCCAACTGGTATTCTAACGGGAATGAGGTTCCCGTCGAGCTTGATGAGGCACGCCGCTACTGGGAGCGCAAGCTGGGCGATGCCCGGCAGTATGCGGCGACCGATCAGCTGCTGTTCATGAACGGCTGCGATCACCAGCCGCTGCAGACCGACCTTCCGGAGGCGATCCGCACGGCGGAGAAGCTGCACCCGGAGGTCAACTTCGTTCACTCGAACTTCCCGGACTATATCAAGGCAGTGGAAGCTTCACTGGCTGGCCGCAGTCTGTCCACGGTGAAGGGCGAGCTGCGCAGCCAGCGCACGGACGGCTGGGGCACGCTGGTCAATACCGCTTCCGCCCGGGTATATCTGAAGCAACTGAACCAACGGGGGCAGGCCATGCTGGAAAAGGTGGCCGAGCCGCTGGCCGTTATCGCTAAGCTGCACGGCGGGGAGTATCCGCATCATCTGCTGGATTATGCGTGGAAGACGCTGCTGCAGAACCATCCGCATGATTCCATCTGCGGCTGCAGCGTGGATGAGGTACACCGCGAGATGGTCACCCGCTTCGACAAAAGCTATCACACGGCTGAGGGCATCGTGGCGGATAGTATGCAGGCGATCACCGCAGCGGTGGACACCTCCGGCTTCGCCGCTTACGGCGAAGAGGCACTTCCGCTCATTGTAACCAATACCAGCGGCTGGAGCCGCACCGGTACGGTGACCATAGAGCTGGATGCGGCCCGCCAGTATCTGCGCGAAGGACTGCCGCTGGAAGAGAATGCCCGGCTTATGAAGGCTGTGGACCTGGCCGGACGGGTCCTGGTCGATGCACAAGGCCAGCCGGTTCCTTGTACGGTGGAGGATCTTGGCCTGTCCTTTGGCTATGATCTGCCGGATGACCGGTTCCGCCAGCCTTATAGCTGCCGCAAGGTGCGTCTGACCTTCGAGGCGGCGGATGTGCCTGCCCTGGGACTGCGCACCTATGCCTGGGTCCGCCCTGTTGGGGCGGCTTCCGCTCAAGAAGCCTCATCGCTGGTTCGCGGCGGACGTGTGCTGGAGAACGACACGCTGCGCGTCGAGGTTATGGCCGATGGCTCCTTCACACTGGAGCATAAGCCTAGCGGCAAGATCTATCGTGACCTTGGTGTCTACGAGAATACCGGTGACATCGGGAATGAATATATGTACAGAGCGCCTGCGGGCGAAGTGCCGCTGACGACTCTGGGCCTTAACGCGGATATCGCTGTTATTGAAGATACGCCATACCGGGCTTCCATCGAAATCACCCATGAATGGGAGATTCCGGCTTCGGCCGATGCCCTGCTGGAAGAAGAACAGCGGGCGCTGGTCTATTACCCGGAGCGGCAGGCTCAGCGCAGTGCCGCTACAGTAACCCTTAAGCTGCGGACGGTCTTGAGACTGGAGCGCAGCGGCAAAGGGCTGGAAGTGAAGAGTTTCATTAGTAATACCGCTAAGGATCACCGCCTGCGGATGCTGTTCCCGGCGGATCTGTCCGCAGCCTCGCACCGCGTAGATTCGATGTTCGAGCTGGCGGAACGTCCGAACGAGCCGGCGCCGGAATGGCAGAATCCCAGCAATGCGCAGCATCAGCAGTGCTTCGTGGATGTTGCTGGAGAGAATGCAGGCCTCACGGTTGCGAACCTCGGATTACACGAATACGAGATTCTGCGGGATGGCCGCAATACCATTGCCGTTACGCTGCTCCGCAGTGTAGGCGAGATGGGCGACTGGGGCTGGTTCCCTACGCCGGAAGCCCAGTGCCTGGGTGAACAGACCGCAGACATGCTGCTCCTGCCGCATAGCGGGGATGCGGTAACCTCCGGTGCCGCTGCGGCTGCTTACCAGTTCCAGATTCCTTGGACCTGCGCGCAGGCAGAGGTTCACGCGGGAACGATTCCTTCCGTGTATTCGGCCGTCCGCTGGAACGGCGGAACCGCTGCTTTCTCTTCCATGAAGCTGAACAAAGAGCGCGGCGATGTGCTGCTCCGCTGGTTCAACCTTACGGAACAGCCTTGCGAGCTGGAACTGGAATCTGTGCTGTCGGTTACCGCCTTCTATACTTCGAATGTACTGGAAGCAGAAGGTGAAGAGCTTCAGCCAGAAGAAGCCGCTTCGCTCAAGCTTCCGCTTGGCGGACATGAGATTACCACGGTCGGCCTCCGGCTGCGCTGATCCACGCGAAGAAGGAAGAGGTGAGAAGAGTATGGATATGAATATGGATGAACCATTAGATCAGAACGTCTCCGATACCTGCCCGCTCACCAGTGTACAGCAGCAGATTGCAGCGGCATCCGGGGAGCCATGGCGGCTGTCTGCCGGGTCCAAAACCCGGATTGTAGACAATGCCAGATCGGATAATAACCGTGTTCTGAACGAAACAGCCTTTATTGTGCTGGGTGAATACTCGGGCATTCTGACACCCGCTGACCAGATCATGACTATTGTTCATGGGGAAACGGAGACACCCGCTTCGGGTGATATCGTCATTGAACTGACGGATCATGAAGCTGCGGGAGACCTGGACAGCAAGGAAGCTTACGTCATTGACATCGGGACTTATGCGAAGATCACCGCATCAAGTGAACGGGCAGTGATGTATGGTCTGCGGACGCTGTTGCAGAAGCTGGCGGATGACGGCTCCGTACCTTACGGAACCATTGCCGATGAGCCTGTCATTCGAGAGCGTGCGCTGCATATCGATATCGGCCGCAAATTCTACAGCGAAGATTGGCTTCTGGAGCGGATCAGAGAGATGTCCCGGCTGCGGCTGAATACGCTGCAGCTGCATTTCTCCGAGAACGAAGGCTTCCGGCTGATGAGTGAGAGCCATCCTGAGGTGGTGTCGGAGCAAGCTTTAACCAAGCAGGAGATGAAGGCGATTATCCTTGAGGCACAGCGTTATCATGTGGATATCATTCCTTCACTGGATTCGCCGGGACATCTGGGGCAGGCTCTCCGCACGCATCCCGAGTGGCTGC
The DNA here is from genome assembly GCF_037975415.1 of Paenibacillus sp. FSL M7-0896. NCBI lineage: Bacteria > Bacillati > Bacillota > Bacilli > Caryophanales > Paenibacillaceae > Paenibacillus > Paenibacillus sp. FSL M7-0896. The sequence continues at coordinate 4,893,455 of NZ_CP150250.1, read as the reverse complement.
TCAAGGATTCAGCGGGAACTCCGGCTCCTGGGGCCCTGGATATTACGAATCCGGCCGCCCGCCGGTTCGTGCTGGATTTGATTGACGAATATGCGGAGTTATTTGCGGGCAGCCGCTATTTTCATATCGGCGGGGATGAATTCATTAACTTCGCGGAGTTCGATAAGTATCCGCAGCTCGCGGAGTATGCCCGGAATGTGCTGAACATCAGCGGCGGCACGGGCGTGGACACTTATATTGATTACCTTAACGAGGTTGCTGAGCATCTGGAATCGAGAGGCTGGACGGTCCGTGCCTGGAATGATGGCCTCTATCGTGCGGATCAGACCCAGCGGGTCGCGCCCAAGCCGTCCATTCAAATCACGTATTGGACGAAGTGGCATCCGATGATGGCCCCGGTGGAAGACATTCTCGCCAAGGGACATCAGGTGATTAACTACAACGATGGCTACTTGTACTACGTGCTGGGCGAAAATGCGGGCTATAAGTATCCGACAGGCGAGAAAATCCGCGCCTCCTGGCATCCCGGCCTGTTCCCGGCCCGTACCGGAGAAGCCAAGCAGGAGTATACCGGAGCTTATCCGCGCGAACTCATCGGCACTACCTTCTCCATCTGGAGTGACAAGCCGGAGGCGCAGACCGAAGCGGAAGTGGCCGCAGGCCTCCGCGGCCCGCTGCGGGCGATGGCGGAGTTAGCCTGGTTGGGGAAGCAAGATGCGGGTGAATAGACAAATCGAATAGCTTTCTATAATTGCAGCAACGGATATCGTCCTCTTTAGGGGGAGATCTGTTGCTGTTTTTGTGTGTGAATGCGAAAAACCGAACACAATGAGCTAGCGCGGGTAGCGTCAAGAAGTTTGTGTAAAAGAGTAGAAGTGCCTCCCCCGGGTTACGGGTTGGGATGTAGTGTTTCTGGGGGAGGGGGAACCCCGACTCCCAGAAACTGGATTTCTCTGTTACGCCTCTTCCGGTGTGGGCAAAGAGGGGTAGCGTGTTTCGAATAGCTCTTTTAGCTTCTTTTTAACGGCATCCACTCCAAAGCCTTGGGCGACCCGCCCTGCATGACGTTCATTGTATTCCAGCATCTCCAGGTACACGATTTTCTCTGCGGCATCCATGTTTGTCAGACTGTTCATCGGTTTCAGACGCTTGCGGATTTCCTTGTTCATCCGCTCGATGGGGTTCGACGTGTAGATCGCTTTACGGATCGACAGCGGATAGTTGTAGAACGTCAGGAGTGTGGATAACTGTTCCTCCCAGGACCTCATTTCCTTCGGATACAGCTTGTTCCACTTCGCTTTGACCGTATCAAAGTTAGCCCGGGCGACCACTTCATCCGGTGCCGTATATACGGTTTTCAACGCCTCCATGACATCGGTTTTGTGCTCCACCCGAATTTTATGAAACGTGGCCCGCACTTTGTGCACTACGCAATGCTGTACATCCGCCTGAGGATAGGTCTCTTTAAACGCCGCATCCAGTCCCGGTAGCCCGTCAAACACACCCAGCAGGACTTCCTGCGCTCCGCGGTCGTACAGGTCTTTGAGTACCTCCCGCCAGCCATTCGAACTCTCTTGGCCACCCACGTAGAACCCGAGAATTTGACGCTGGCCCTCCTCGTCAATTCCCATCGCAAAGTAGACCACTTCACCACGAACCGTGCCCCGTTTCAGCTTCACGTACAGCCCATCTAAATAGATGACGGAGTACCGTTTGCTCAGTGGCCGTTTCTGCCACTGGTGGATATCGTCTAGCACCGTAGCCGTAATATTGCTGACCGTGGTGGGGGAGTAGTGGCTGCCAAACATACTTTCAATGAACCGGGCCACATCCCGCGTACCCATGCCCGATTTATACATTTGGATGACGGCCTCTTCTAACCATCCGTCCCGCCGCTGGTACGGCTCAAACAACTGCGTCTGGAAAAGGCTTTGGCGGTCCCGGGGCACCTGAAGATCCTCGATATGGCCGTATTTCGTGTGTAAGTCTCGCGTATAGTAGCCATTGCGACTATTGCTGGCGCCGGCTTCTTCACTCTCCATAAACCCCTGGATTTCGGCGCGCAACAGGCGTTCCATGTTGTCTTTCACAAAATCTTTAACAAGTTTTTCAAATAGATTATTCAGCGAACTTTCGGGTAAAATATTCATTGGTAGGGTTCCTCCTTGGTGGTTTCGCAATCCCGAGGATACCCTACTTTTTTGGTGCCTGACTAGGCTCCAAATCTTGGTACACAACTTACTTTACGCCATCCTAGCGCGGGGTTCATGGGAAAAATGTAATCGAAAAACCGACCACATTGGGCATGGTGGAGGCGTGTGGTCCAAATGTAATCGAAAAACCGACCACATTGGGCGTGGTGGAGACGTGTGGTCCAAATGTAATCGAAAAACCGACCACATTGGGCGTGGTGGAGACGTGTGGTCCAAATGTAATCGAAAAACCGACCACATTGGGCGTGACGGAGGCGTGTGGTCCCAATGTAGTCGAAAAACCGACCACATTGGGCGTGACGGAGGCGTGTGGTCCAAATGTAGTCGAAAAACCGACCACATTGGGCGTGACGGAGACGTGTGGTCCAAATGTAGTCGAAAAACCGACCATATTGGGCGTGACGGAGACGTGTGGTCCCAATATAGTCGAAAAACCGAACACAATGGGCCAGTGCGAGGGGCGCGGGCTAAATGTAATCGAAAAACCGACCACATTGGGCGTGACGGGAGGCGTGTGGTCCAAATGTAGTCGCAAAACCGACCATATTGGGCGTGACGGAGGCGTGTGGTCCAAATGTGATCGAAAAACCGACCACATTGGGCGTGGTGGAGACGTGTGGTCCAAATGTAGTCGAAAAACCGAACATATCATGATGCCTAAATATCTTAAATTCACATTATATACATTTATGCTATCATATTACTCAAAAAAGACAGGCGGTGCAGGTGTGCAGAACATCAAAGTCTATCATTACGATGCGTTCAGCAGCATTCCGAACAAGGGGAACCCGGCAGGGGTTGTCCTGGACGGCGAGGGTCTCACTGAGCAGCAAATGCAGGAGGTCACAGCGAAGGTGGGTTTCAATGAGACGGCGTTTCCGTTAAAATCCAACCTGGCGGATCTCAGAATCCGCTATTTTACCCCGGGACATGAGATTAATCTCTGCGGCCACGGGACCATGGCGTTGTTATATGCCATGAAGACCACGGGTCTGCTTGGAGACGCCAGCGAGCTGACCATCGAGACCAAAGCAGGAGTCTTGCCCGTCCGTTTCACTGAAGAGAGCGGCGGACTCTATATGACGATGAGACAGGCCAGTCCGCAGTTTCAACCCTTCAACGGAGCACTTGAAGACCTGGCCCGCTCGATCGGCCTCGAACCCGGTGATATTGATCAGACCCTGCCTACCATGTACGGCAGCACCGGAACGTGGACCTTACTGGTCCCGGTCACAAGCCTGGACGCCTTCACCCGGATGCAGCCGGACAACAAGTGGTTTCCCGAGGTGCTGAAGGAGATGCCCCGCTCGTCCATTCACCCGTTCTGTCTGGAGACGTATGATCCTGAGGCGCATATGCACGCCCGCCATTTCTCCTCCCCGTTCTCTGGGACCACCGAGGACCCGGTGACTGGCACCGCCTCCGGGGTGATGGGTGCTTATTATTCCAGGTACATCGGCGGACAAGGACAAGCCTCCTCCTTCGAGCTGCTGATTGAGCAGGGCCTTGAGATCGGCAGGGACGGTAGAGTGCAGGTGTCCGTGTCGGACAACGGCAACACTATAGAAGTGACTGGCAATGCAGTTTATGTGAATGAATTTGATGTGATGCTGTGATTTCCCTCATTCCTGTGATGTGTCAGTTCTCCTCCTTGCCATAATGTAATCCCGCCTGATAGGCCTGTTCCAGCAGCGCTTCATAATGCGCGGGCGGCGAATCCAGGGTCTCGTAAAAGAATTCAACCTTGGAGTCTGTGATTCCGCAGTAATCGGCAATTCCTACGTTCAGCAGACGCGTAGTGGCCTCATCATAATTACGTTTCTTCACCTGCTCCTCCGATACGCCTGCCAGAGCCAGCCATAGCGCACGATAATCATGCAGATTACTTGTGCCGTAGGCAACCCTGTTGTTCAGCACCCGGTCGATATACCCCTTCAGCATGGCCGGCAGATGCCACCACCACAGCGGAAAAACAAATGCCAGGCCGTCATGCTGCCGCAACCGCTCCATTTCCCGCTCTAATTCAGGAGAATAGGGCTGTTCCTGTTCACCTGCGGTCATATTGAGTTCCTCTCTCCCCTGTAGAACAGGGTCAAATCCTATCCCATGCAAATCCAATATCTCATAATCATGGCCGGCCTGGCTCAATCCCTCTGCGAAACGGCGGGCGACCTGGAAGGTCAGGGAATCTTGTCTTGGGTGTGATACGACGATTAATACGCTCATGCTTGTATCTTCACTACCTTTCTTAATAGCAGGTTTGTAGCCATGTTCCTTGGCTGATGCTATTATAAACAGGAATAAAATAATCCGGAAGTACGCACTTTGCTGTTCTATAGGAAGGTGTATGTTCCATAGGAACATTGAGGTACCCTACATAATGGAGGCAGAAGCAATGACTGAACAGAATGGCGATAGCGTTCCCAAAAAGTACAAAGTAGGCGTAGAGGCGGCGCTGGAAGTGATGGGCGGCAAGTGGAAGCCGTTAATTATCTACCATCTTATGACCGGACAGAAGCGAACCTCCGAGCTGCTGCGGCTCATTCCGGGCTTAACCCAGAAAGTGCTGACTGCCCAGCTAAGAGGGCTGGAGAACGATGAGATTATCTCGCGGACCATCTACCAGGAGATTCCACCCAGAGTGGAGTATGAGCTGACGGCCTACGGCTGGGGGCTGAAGCCCGCGCTGGACCTGTTATGCTACTGGGGAGAGGAGCATCTGGACAGGATCCATGGCGACAGGTCCAAGGTGCTGGAGGACTTTTAGGCAGCAGAGAGAGACAGAGAGAAAAGGGGAAAGAGCATGGAATTTGCAAGTCTAACCACAGTCGTCACCCTCATTAACATCATTCTGGCCCTGGGCTTTCTGTTCATTGAGCGCAGGGAGGCGGGGTACACTTGGGCCTGGCTGATGGTATTGTTTTTCATCCCGATTCTGGGATTTGTCTTGTATATCTTCTTCGGACGCAATCTCAAAAAAAAGAATTTCTACAAGCTCTTCATCGAGGAGCAGGAATATGTCCAGGCCGAAGCCGACAAGCAGCTGGCAGCCTTCGCGGAAGGGGCGGATGACAGGTCGCAGCTGCTGACGAACTATGCCCAGCTCATCAACATGAATATCCGTTCGTCGCATGGCCTGTTGTCCAGCGATAATGAGATTGTTATTTACAGTGACGGCCATCAGAAGTTCGCCGCGTTATTTGAGGATATCCGCACTGCCCGCGCAGAGATCAACATTCAGTATTATATCATTCAGCCGGACCGTCTGGGCCGGGAGCTGAGGGATATGCTGATCGTGAAGGCCATGGAAGGCGTGAAGGTGCGGCTGTTATATGATGAAGTCGGCTCGAAGCGGATTTCACGGCATTTTTTCAGAGAATTACGTGCAGCAGGGGGCGAGGTTGAAGTGTTCTTCCCGTCCTTGATCAAGCCGCTGAACTTCCGGATCAACAACAGGAATCACCGCAAGCTGTGTATTATTGACGGAAGCATCGCCTATATCGGCGGCTTCAATGTGGGGGATGAGTACCTGGGGCTGGACAAGAAATTCGGCTATTGGCGGGACACCCATCTCCGGATCACCGGTAACGCTGTCAGCCATATTCAGGGCAGATTCATCCTGGACTGGCATCAGGCGGGGATGCATGAGCGCGGGGATTACGGGGAATTTGTCTTCAACATGGAGCTCCATACAGGGACAAGCCCGGTGCAGATTATTACAAGCGGCCCCAATTCGTCCACTGAGCATCTGAAGAATATGTACATCAAGCTTATTTTATCGGCTAAAAAAAGTGTGTACATCCAGACCCCGTACTTCATACCGGACACCAGCTTCATGGACGCCTGCAAAATCGCCCTGCTCTCCGGAGTCGATCTGCAGATCATGATCCCTAACAAGCCTGACCACCCGTTCGTGTATTGGGCCACCTGGGCGTATGCCGGAGATCTGCTGAATTACGGGGCCAAAATCCTGCTCTACGAGAATGGCTTCCTGCACGCCAAAACGATTGTCGCTGACGGAGAGGTTGCTTCTGTCGGAACGATGAATATCGATTCGCGCAGCTTCCGGCTGAACTTCGAAGTGAATGCCATTGTGTATGACCGGGCGATTGCCGAACAGCTCCAGGACATTTTCCTGAACGATGTCAGACTGTGCTCTGAGCTGACCGTTGAACGTTATGCGCAGCGCTCGCTGGTGATCAAGCTGAAAGAGGGGATTTCCCGGCTGTTGTCGCCTATTCTGTAAGGAGAGTGGAGCGCGGGCAGCTGTATTTTATTGAGGGAGGAATGACAGATGGGGATGCTGGGTCAATATGTCATGGTGGATGAGGATACACTGGAGCGCATGATGGAGATGGACGGTTCAGAGCTGATGAATACGCTGGAGAAGCTGATTGAAGGCGGAAGTGAATATTACGATATCGACAAGCTGTGGGAGGAGCTGCATCTCGCGCTAACCGGAGTCTCGGCCAGTGAACCTATCGAAGGCGATCCGTTAAGTGAAGCTGTTGTCGGGGTCCATGTGTTTGAGGTGGAAGAGGAGGACGGGTTCTTCGCGTGCACCGAGCAGGATGAATTGGAGGACATTATTGCGGCGATGCAGCAGGTGGACTTCGATCAATTGAAGACGGGTGGTGTAGCGGAGGAGCTGAGGGCAGCTTTGAAGGGTGAATTTGCAGGCCTGCTGGACTTCTACGGGAAGGCGCTGGCGGGCGGGAAGCACGTGATTTTCAGTGTGGCTTGAACAATCCTCCTTGCTTTGCTTACAGAAACGGTACTGTCCTTGTCAAAAGGAGGTACCGTTTTTGCTTAGAGTGAGAATTACGGCTGCAATTTTTTTTGAAGATAATATTTCGTCTGGCCTTCGCGGGGACAATCTTTGATCTCGCCGAAGATCTCATACCCCTGCTTCTGATAAAAAAACGGCGCCTGCCAGCTCATCGTGGTCAACTCGCTTACCTTACAGCCGCGTTGCCTGGCTCTATGCTCCAGCTCTTCCAGCAGGGCCTTGCCGAGTCCATGGCCCCTGTACCCGGGATCCACAGCCAGCAAGTGCACATTCAGAATATTCCAGACCATATCCCCGGTAACGCCGCCGAGGAAGACGCCGTTCTCATAGGCCGCCAGGGAGATCACCTCGCGCTGATAGGGCGGAATGCTGCTGTCCATGCGGCGGCTGTGTTCCTCCAGCAGCCTGGAGATTTCCTGCTGGTTCTGAGCAAGGTCCAGTTCTATGATGTTCATGGGTACTCCTCCTTAGTATTTGAATTCAATTATAGCCATTATATCAAAATAGAGCCTGCGGACGATGCCGCAGGCTCTATTTGTACATGGAGAACGGCGGGAGTGCCGTACGTTATTCCTGGGAGATGTACATGTATTGGGATCCCGCAAAGTACCTGACTATTCATCGAAGCCAGGTCTCCGCTTTGTGTGTGGCGAATTAGTGCTTGTGTCCGCTCTCGGCATTCAGCTTGGCGATCAGCTTATCGCCTTCGACATCGAGATTCGGCAGCAGGCGGTCCAGCCATTTCGGCAGCCACCAGGCTTTGTCGCCGAAGACGGCCATGACGGCCGGAACAAGCGTCATCCGGATGATGAAGGCATCGATCAGAATGCCGAAGGCCAGCGCGAAGCCGATCTGCTTAATCATCGCATCAGGGGCGAAGATGAAGCCGGCGAAGACGGACACCATGATCACACCTGCGGCCAGTACGACCCGGCTGGCCAGATCATAGCCGTGAATAACACTGTCCTTGCCATGGCGGCCGTGGACATAAGCTTCACGCATGGAGCTGACCAGGAAGACCTGATAATCCATGGCGAGTCCGTACAGAATACCGGTGACCAGGATCGGCATGAAGCTGAGCAGCGGCCCGCCGGTATCGAAGCCGAACAGCGAATGCAGCCAGCCCCATTGATAGACGGCGGTGGTTACGCCGAAGGTGGCAATAATACTTAACACGAAGCCGACGGTTGCTTTGATAGGTACGATAATGGACCGGAATACCAGGAGCAGAATGATCAGCGACAGGATAACGATGATCCCGATGTATACAGGGAAGGCATCGGACAGCTTAGAGGACATATCAATATTGATGGCGGTGAAGCCGGTCACGCCAAGATTAATATTGTTGCCGGTGCTCAGGCTGGACGCTGGATCACGCAGCTCCTGTACCAGGTCTCTGGTTGCGGTATCTGTGGGCCCTGTCTTCGGAATTAGGCTGATAATGGCGATATCGCCGGTGGGACTGACACCGAGCGGAGAGACCAGGGTCACATTATCGTGCATTTGCAGCTCCTGAACCAGCTTGCCCAGGATCGGCATGGAGATTTTCTCAGACGGATTCTTTGTCTCAGCAACCAGCAGCAGCGGGCCGTTGAAGCCTTCGCCGAACCCTTTGGAGATGACATCATAGCTCTGGCGGGCCGGAGTATCCAGGTTCGCCGAGGCGCCGGATGGAATACCCAGCTCCATCTTGGTCACTGGAATGGCGGCTGTGCCCAGCACCAGCACCACCAGCACAATGATGGCCCAGCGGTATTTCACTGTGGCATTCGCCCAACGGTGCGAGAAGCTGTGCTGCGATTTTTTGGCAGCGGTGCTGTGCTTGGTCCGGGCTTTGGCGGTTACAATCCGTTCACCGACCAGGCCGAGCAGCGCAGGCAGCAGGGACAAGGCCAGCAGGACATTGATCAGCACGCTGGCCGCAGCAACTAGGGCCATAGTAGACAAGAAGCCGATGCCGATAACGAGCATACCGCATAAGGCGATAATAACGGTCAGACCGGCGAAGAATACCGCGCTGCCTGCGGTGCCCAGTGCCCGGCTGGCTGCTTCGGCTGCGCTTAATTTCTCATCCAGGATCAGACGGCGCTGGCGGTTCACAATGAACAGCGAGTAGTCGATCCCCACGGCGAGACCAATCATCACGGCAAGAACCGGTGTAATATCGTTCATCTGGATCAGGCTGCCGAGGGCAAACGCACCTCCGACGCTAATGCCTACTCCGAGAAGTGCGGTCAGCAGCGGCAGCCCGGCGGCAACGACTGAGCCCAGCGTCATGAACAATACGATGGCAGCAACGGCTACGCCGATCGCTTCCGTGGAGCCGATGGCCGGCATGCTTTTGAGCGAGTCGCTTGGAATCGCGGTAATGCCTGAACCGGACTGTTCAACTTTGGTCACGGCATCGATGATGTTGTCCGGCACCTCCGATGGCAGAGATGTCTGCTGAACCGTGAACTGGAACTGGAACAGGGCAATGCTGCCGTTAGCCGACAGCATCACGCCGGGAACCGGAGCGCCTTGGGCAATCAGCGGACCGAACGGTGCTGCCTGAGCAGCAGCGGCTTGACCCGCGGCGGCGGAAGGATCGGCAGCGGCTTGGCCAGCAGCGGCGGAAGGATCGGCAGCGGCTTGGCCAGCGGCAGCGGAAGGATCAGCAGCGGCTTGACCGGCAGCGGCGGAAGGATCGGCAGCGGCTTGACCAGTGGCAGCGGAAGGATCAGTAGCGGCTTGACCGGCCGCAGCGGAAGGATCAGCAGCGGCTTGACCCGCGGCGGCGGAAGGATCGGCAGCGGCTTGACCAGTGGCAGCGGAAGGATCAGTAGCGGCTTGACCGGCGGCAGCGGCTGCCGCTGCTTGTGCTGCCAGTTCGGCAGGGTTGATGACATATTCCATGTTGTACACATCATTAATAGCTTTTAGAAGCAGTGCTGTACGCTCAGGCGTATCAAGACGCTCCCCGTCCGGTACTGTGAAGGCGATACTAGCCTGGCCTCCGGCCGCAGCGGGCAGCTCTTTGGTCAGCTTATCCAGCACCTTTTGCGACTCTGTGCCTTCAATTTTCATCTCGGAGCTGGATTGAATGCCATTGACTCCAATCAGGGTGCCTACAACTCCAAGTACAATGATCCAGACGGCAATGAAGGCCCAGGGCTTGGCATAAGCCGATTTACCTAAGCGGTATAGAAAGGTAGACATGTAGTGGTTTCTCCTCTTTATCTGTGAATTTAGAAGCCGTTGCGTAAATAAGCAAACATGGAATTCAGGTATTGTTCAAACGGCATAGCCCCGGAGTCCCCGCTCTGCTGCTCACCCGGCAGCATGACGTTTAGCCGTCCGTCCAGGATAGGCACGAAGGCCCCATAGACGGCACCTACCAGCAGGTGGGTATATCCATCGGCATACCGTCCACGGGTGAACTGCTCCAGTGTCTCCTGGGCGGTGATCTGCAAATGCCGGAAGACATTGAGAATGTAAGGCTCCAGGGACGGATATTGATTCGCCAGGGAGACGAACTGCCGCAGCTTATGCAGGAACTCCGAGGTGAATTGCAGCTTCAGCAGATTGTACAGGGCATCGAGCGGTGTAGCATCCGACGGCAGAGCAGCCAGCGGGTTATTCTCTTTCTCTTGGACAGCAATAATGCCAATGAAATAGGCGGCGACTGCCTCCTCCTTACAGGAGAAGTAATTCGCAAAAGTCCGCCGGGAATATCCAGCCTTCTGAACAACATCATCCACAATGAAGCCATCCATGCCATGCTCAAGCGCAAGCTCGAAGGCCGCTACGGCTAAGGCATAGGCGGTGGCTTCTTTTTTTTTGTCCCGCAGATTCAGTTTGGAATTCAAAAGTAAATGTTCCTCCTTTCCCTGAAATCTATAAGTTCTAGAGAATCTATAGTTTTATTATTGCTCAAAGGGAAAGATTGCACAATGAGCATCGAGTGACGGGAATGTGAATATTTTAAATTTGGAGTAATGGGCTGAGAAAAAAAGGTGCGGGGTTAGGAGATTAAGTTAGGAGGGCGTGGGGAAGGGAGTGGGAAGTAAGTGAGTAAATGAGGAGTGAGAGCTAGAGTGGGAGTAAGAGTAGGAGAGTAAGTGAGTAAGTGAGTAAGTGAGTAGGTGAGTAGGTGAGTAGGATGGGTGTAAACAGACGATAGCGCGAGCAAATCCCCGGGCGGATAAGAGCAGAGCTGAAGAATGCGCCTTCATTCACGAAGGGACAGCATTATTGACTTCTTTTGTCATCCGTGAGGTTTTACATTAAATGGCTGCAGGCGTAAGATTCAATCAACAACCGAATGAAATGACACTGTTCTTGAAATGGCTGAATTCCGTAACGGGAACGGGGGAACCAACTGGTGCAGGCGGCTTAAGGATAGGCTGCTGAGTACCCGGGGTGAATCCTTGCCAGTGTGCTACTATGGCTCTGGTGAGGTAGGGCAATCTCGCTGCCCGAATCCGTCAGCTAACCCCGTAAGCCTCGAAGAGAGAGGATGAGCGCCATGATCGAGTAACCGACCACGGAGAGCCCTGCTGCTGCTGTGGTCTTTTTGCTGTGCAGGAAAGACATAAATCCCACTGAATAGGCTGAAAGTGGGCTGGATGCGGAAATGAGAGGGATAAATCCCACAGATTGCGCTGGAAGTGGGCTGGAGGTGGAAATGAAGAGCACAAGTGCCCCTGAATTCCAGGAAAGTTAGCTAAACGAGCAAATGAAGAGCACAAGTGCCCCTGGATCTCAGGAAAGTTGGCCAAATGAGCAAATGAAGAGCACAAGTGCCCCTGAATCTCAGGAAAGTTGGCCAAAAGAGCAAATGAAGAGCACAAGTGCCCTTGAATTCCAGGAATGTTGGCTAAACGAGCAAATGAAGAGCACAAGTGCCCCTGAATCCCGGGAATGTTGGCTAAACGAGCAAATGAAGAGCACAAGTGCCCTTGAATTCCAGGAAAGTTAGCTAAACGAGCAAATGAAGAGCACAAGTGCCCCTGAATCTCAGGAAAGTTGGCTAAATGAGCAAATGAGGAGCACAAGTGCCTCTGAACCAAGTTGCGTCTCTGACCCCTACTAACTAACCAGCCTGAAGTGGAAATTAGGTGCATTAGTGACGGGGAGTAGCGAAATTTAATCTTATAACAACACTAATTAGTCATTTATATGCCGCAATAGTCTTTTTATGCACCACAATAGTCAGTTTCCGCATCGCCACTACAGTCAGTTTTCTTATAGCCATATTACATTGAAAGGAGGGGGTTCCCATCGCTACTGTATTTATCGTCTGCTTCTGGGTTGGCCTCGTGCTTATCCTAAGCGGCAGCATTCATGGGCACGGTCTGGTAGGCCACCTGCATGTCGGGGGAGGGGATGCCGGGGGGCCGGGCTTTCTCCCGATTCTTCCGCTGATGGTGTTTGTCACCGTCTGGGGCGGCACAGGGTATATGCTTGTCAAGTACAGCGGGATGCAGCTGCTCGCCGTGGTACTGGTCTGTACCTTGATCGCCCTGCTGCCGGGCATCCTGCTCTACACGGTACTGGCCCGGGTAATGACCCGGTATGACAGCAGTATGAGTGAACTCGATTATGATCCGGCAGGCCAGCTCGGCTATATCAGCATCGCCGCAGCGGATGGGGCCGTGGGAGAGATGAAGTATGTGCTGCACGGGACCATGCGCTCCATCGGCGTGCGTGCCGAATCCGGTCAGTCGCTATTGCGGGGCGATCGGGTGATTATTGTGAAGACGGATAAGGGGATCGCAGCGGTCACTTTGTTTGAGAGGGAAATGGAACAAAACTAACGGGGAGTGTCGGAGCAAATGTTAATTTTATATGTAACCGGAGCTATTGTTGTTGTAATTCTGCTGGCGTTAACCAGTATTGTGACCGCGTATAAAAAGGTTCCGCCCAATCAGGCCATGATCGTATACGGTCTCGGCGGCAAAAGAGTGGTTCAGGGCGGCGGGACATTCGTCATCCCCGGCTTCCAGAACAATAAAACCATCTCCATGATGCTGATGAGCTTCGATGTGATCCCGGCGCAAGCCATGTTTTCCCGCCAGGGCATCAAGCTGAACCTGGAGGCGGTCGCCCAGATTAAGATCAAAAGCGATCCAACCGCTATTCTCACAGCCAGTGAGCAATTTATCGACCGGCCGGAGGAAGACCGCGAGACGATTATTCTGCATTCGGTGGAAGGCCATCTGCGCGGCCTGATCGGGCAGCTCAGTGTAGAATCAATACTCAAGACCCCAGACGAAATCAACAGCAAGATGCGGGAGACCTGCTCGGAGGACCTAGACAAGATGGGGCTGGAGGTGGTCAGCTTCACCATCAAGAAAATTACCGACGACAAAGGGTACATCGACAATATGGGGGTGCCTGAGATTGAGCGGATTCGCCGTGATGCCAGCATCGCCAAGGCTGAAGCCGAACGCGATATTCAGATCAAGCAGGCCGAGGCGGAGAAGGAATCCTCCATTGCCAAAGCCAATGCGCATCAGGCGACGATTGAAGCAGGAACCGCTGCCCGTGCGAAGGAATCGCTGTTCGAGAAGGAGCTGAACATTAAGCAGGCGGACTTCAAGCTGGAGACAGAAGTGAAGAAGGCACAGGCGGATCTGGCGTACGAATTGCAGCAGAATAAGATCAAGCAGTCGCTGGTTACCGAACAGGTCAAAATCACACAGATGGAGGCCGAGGCCAACCGGACGGTCCGGGAGATTGAGGTGGAGCTGAGACAGCGGGAGCTGGAGGCGACAGTGATCAAGCCGGCCCAGGCGGAGAATCAGGCGACAATTATGAGAGCGGAAGCCGCCAAGCAGCGGCAGATTCTGGAGGCGGAAGCCGAAGCCGCTACGACGACCAAGCGCGGACTGGCAACAGCGGAGGCGGAATTGGCAAAAGGGAAGGCGAATGCGGAGATCGTCCAGCTCGCCGGAGCGGCGGAAGCGGGAGCGCTGCAGAAGAAGGCTGAGGCGTACAAACAGTTCACTCAAGCCGCCCTGACCGTGGAATTCCTGAAAATCCTGCCCGAGCTGGCTGAGAAAATCGCCTCCCCGCTGGCCAAGGTAGATAAGATCACCGTCATCTCCCAGGACGGGGCTTCCTCAGGCGTGAACAAGATTACGGGTGATATCGCCAAAATCATGGCCCAGGTTCCAGAGCTGACCCAGACACTTACTGGCATGAACGTGACTGAGGCGCTCAGCGGGTTACTTGGCCGGGACAAGGAGCATGGACAGGAGTAGAAGAGGAGTAGGGGAGGAAGTAAGTAGTTAATGAAACGGCAGCAAGCCCCTTCCTGACTGCATCTCTCCACAAAAAAACAGGCGTCAATCTCCAAAAGGAGGCTGACGCCTGTGGTATGTCTGAAGCTGTAGATCAGCGCTGCACCGCTCTCAGGCGGTAGGTGCAGCTGGCGTAATCCCCGCGCAGGTCGGAGACCACAAGACCGATACGCATCAGGCGGTCACCGCCCAGCGGTGTGCCGTCAAAGGCGGGCTGGAATGGAGCGGAGCTGACGCCATCTGCAGGTGCAGAGGCTTCTGCGCCGCCGTGGACATGCCCGTTGCTGCCTTTTGCCCCCGTCTCAATGACATAATCCAGCTCGGGATTGAGTCCTTTGAGCGTAAGGCGCGAGATCGGAGGATTCGGTATGGCCAGCACGCGGAAATAAGCGACGAAGGCTTCGGTCTTGTCCTCGCTGACGAACATCCAGGCGGTGTCGCCACTACCCTCGAACGGACTCAGCAGACGGTACATATCCCCTTGCTGCACCAGTGTGCGGATCTCCTTGTACTGGGCAATCTGCCGGGTAGCCAGGTCCTTCTCCGCTTCGGTGAACTTTGTGAGGTCCAGCTCATAACCGAAGTTGCCGCTCATCGCCACATCCCCGCGTGTAGCTAGGGTGGTGATGCGGTCTACCTGATGGTTCGGAACATCAGACACATGTGCGCCCATGCTGCTGGCCGGATAGACAATACTGGTGCCATATTGAATCGCTAGGCGTTCTACCGCATCGGTGTTGTCACTGGTCCAGGTCTGCGGCATATAGAACAGGATTCCCGGATCGAACCGGCCGCCGCCGCCGGAGCAGCTCTCGAACAGAATGTCCGGGAAGCGCGAGGTCAGGCGCTCCAGCAAATTGTACAGCCCCAGCATATAGCGGTGGGCTGTTTCTTTTTGCCGCTCAGGGCTGGCTTTGGCAGAAGCTATCTCGGTCATATTACGGTTCATGTCCCACTTGATATAGCGAATCGGGGCACTGGAAAAGACCGCGCTTAATGTCTCATACAGATAGTCGCAGACTTCTGGACGGGAGAGGTCCAGGATTAGCTGGTTGCGGCCTTCCGTGCGGCGGCGTCCTGCGGCATGCAGGCACCAGTCCGGGTGCTTGCGGTACAGCTCACTGTCCGGCGAGACCATCTCCGGCTCCACCCATAGACCGAACTGTACGCCTTCCTTGTTGACCCGGCCGGCCAGATCCGCCAGACCTTCAGGCAGCTTGCGGCGGTCCTCGAACCAGTCGCCGAGTGAGCTGTTATCCTTGTCGCGTCTGCCGAACCAGCCGTCGTCAAGGACGAATAGCTCAATGCCGAGCGGGCCTGCTGCTTTGGCGATGGTTGCGATTTTGTCCGCATCGAAGTCGAAGTAAGTCGCCTCCCAGTTGTTGACCAGAATCGGCCGGGCCTGATCACGGTGAACACCACGGCAGAGCCGGGTCCGGTACAGCCGGTGATAGGTACGCGACATGCCGCCGAGACCTTCACCGGAATAGACGAGCACGGCCTCCGGGGTCTGGAAGGATTGGCCCGGCTCCAGCAGCCAGGAGAAGTCGAACGGATTAATCCCGATACTTACACGGGTCTGTCCGAACTGCTCAACCTCGGCAGTGGCGGCGAAGCTGCCGCTGTAGACGAGGCTGAAGCCGTAGACATCCCCCTGGTCTTCATCTGCGCCGTGACGTAGCAGCGCAATGAACGGATTGGTCTGGTGGCTGCTTGAGCCGCGGCGGCTCTCCAGTGACAAGGCAGCGCCCGGAGTAAGCGGACGGCGCTGAACATGGCGCTCTCTGGCCCATGCGCCGCTCAGATGCAGCGTATCGTAAGAGGAATCGGCGAAATCGACGGATGCGCTAAGCGCCTGCTCCAGCCGGAGCGGGGCTTCGCCGTTATGCTCGAAGCGGACGGAACGAGTAATCGCGTTATGATCGGCGAATACGGTGTAGAGCAGTCTAACCGTTAGACCAGCGTAGTCATCTTTCAGGGTAAGCTCCAGTGTCTGTGCTTCTGCTTCATTCTCCGCATACACGGCAGGCAGTCCTTCGAGTGCCGGCTTGCCTGGTGTAATGGTATATCCCGCATATTTGAGTTCAGAGATCCGCGTGCCGTCAGCTAGCTGAACCTGATAGGCCGGCCGCCGGAAGTCGCTCGTTCCATACTGCGGATACTCCTGAGGCAGGGCATCCAGAGAGAGCGAAGGCCGCGTTAGCACCGGGGTTGGTGAGAAGGAGGCGCGTTCGCGCAGCTCCAGTGCTCCGGCCAGACTGTCATCATGACGGAGACGTGCGCCCCAGTAGACATGAGCAGGGTAACCCTCTACCAGTTGGATGATATAGCTCGTGTCTTTGGACTGAAGATGGAACAAGCCTAGTGATTCGTCTGCAAAAATGTTCATGATCATAACACTCCTTGTGTGATGGGATAAGGTTTGATGATCTGGACCAACTTGAGTGCTGCTCCTGCGGAACCCTTGGAACAGGCAAAACAACTATTACTGGGTAGCCGGGCTGCGGTTAATCCGCTGTCCCGCCGCTGGTCTCCCGGACAATCAGCTTCGTGCCGATCATCGTATGTGAAGGGGCTTCGCGCCCTTCGAACCGTTCGGCGAGCAGCTGAACCGCAGCTTTGCCCATCTGCTCGGGATAGGCGCGGACCGTTGTCAGCGGAGGCTGAACATAGGCCGCCATCTCGATATCATCGAAGCCGACGACAGCCATCCCGGCAGGCACCTGTATCCCGTGATCATGCAGGGCGCGCAGAGCGCCGACCGCCAGCGGATCACTGGCGGCGAAGCAGGCCGTAGGCCGCTTTACCCCTGCCAGCAGCTCGCTCATCATCCGGTAGCCGTCAGCACTGGTCCAGCTTCCGGTGCGGATCAGCGCCGGATCATAGCAACCCTGGCTCTGCATAATCCGGGTGTAATGATGCCTGCGGCGCTCCTCCTCGCTGCCGCCTCCGATGAAGGCGATCTCGCGGTGACCCAGCTCCAGCAGATGGCCCAGCACCTGATCGACAGCCTGCCGGAAATGCGTGCGCACGGAGTCATATTCCGGGCGCTCCGAATAATGGTCGACCAGTATGGTGGTGCTTGTATCCGGGTGCAGCTTCGCAAGCTCTCCCGGCTGGAAGCTTCCGCCAACTACAATAAGCCCGTCACCTGTGGGCCGGAGCGGGGCTGGCGTGCTGTGTCCGCGCAGCGTCTGGCCGAGCCGGATGCCCAGCTCCTCACAGCGCAGCTCCACGCCGCGCCGGATCGAGCCGTAATAAGGGTCGTCCCGTTCCTCTTCGGCCGAACACCAGAGCAGAAGAGAGACAGTCTTGCTGCCCAGCTCGTTCTCCCGCTTCAGCTGCCGTACCCGTGAGGGCTTGTAGCCAAGCTGCCCGGCCACAGCGAATACCCGGCTGCGCGTCTCCTCACTGACTGCCAGAGACAGGTCATTATTTAGTACTCTTGATACGGTTGCGGCCGATACGCCGGCCTCGCGGGCGATGTCTTTAATCGTTGCCAAGCTGCTCACGCCTTTTTAGTTAATAAATTTACTAAATATTCATCTTCATCCTATCATCTCTTTAGAGTTCTTTCAAGCAGATTTTGAGGAGCGCTTACATTAGGGAGGGGGTGCCCCGCCCCAACATCCTCGCGGACTGGAAAGACCTTATCAGCGCCAAATTACACCATTAGGCAGGCCAGGCGGACTCAGAGGGCGTTAACTAACCCGTTACTCCTCATTTATAGCTGCAAATGGCAAAATAAGCGCTCCTGAGTCCGGAAACACAAGAAAAGTTGGTTTTTTCGCGTGATAGCGTCATCTGAGTCCCCTGGATGCCAAAAAAGCCTAGGAGGAGTTCGTACCAAGGTTACAGCAAGTCTTACTTTGTTGTTCGGCTCTTGCTCTTCGGAAACAGCTAGGCCTCAGCTCATGATTCCGTTTGTACGCAAATAAAAAGAGGCTGCCTATACCGGCAGCCCTGTCTACTTTTCCGCATTATTACGCCATCTCATCCATATCATTCTACAGTACGCTCACCGAATAAATGCCCCACAATCAGATCCGCGCACGCTTCAGAGGTATATCATGTGTGTTCCCCTCCCGCATTCCCTTCAATCTGCTGCATATAATCCCGGGGAGAGAGCCCGGTGACCTTCTTGAACACCTTGCTGAAATAAAAGGCGCTCTCATAGCCCAGCTTCTGGGAGATTTCGTAGATCCGGCCTTCGCCGCGGACCATCATTTCCTTGGCGGCGGTGATTTTGGTCTCTGTGATATACTCAACATAGTTCACCCCGGCGACCTTGGAGAACAGGTGGCTCAGATAGTTGGGGCTGAAGTTGAACACATCCGCGACTTGATTAAGCGACAGCTTGGTACCGAGATTTCTTTTGATATACTCCTGGACATTCTTCACCACCTGCTCCTTATAGCTCTGTCTGCGGGTGGCGAGCATCCGGACACAGCCGTCCCGGAACTGGACGAGCCAGCCGGTAATCTCTTCAATGGTATGCATCTGATAGATCGCCCGGTAGCCCTCCGGCTCCTGCTCGAAGATCTGCTCCACCATGTTCTCCCCGTCCGCGAGCAGGGAGGTCGCCATATATAGAATGTTGCAGGCGGCATCGGTGGCGGGAACGAGCAGATCGGCCCGTCCGTCGAAGATCTCGATCATCCGGGAGATGATGCTGTGCAGGGCGCGGGTATCCATTTCTTCAAAAGCTCTGCGGATCTCCAGCCGCGATTCCGAGAAATCAAACAGCAGGTGCTCCTGCAGGAGGGCTTCGCCTTCCGTGAAGAAGACGAAGGAGCGCTCCTTCACAGCGGCGGGCAGCGCCTTCCGGGCGGCGAGATAGCTCCCCTGCAGCAAAAACGGATCTTCCACCGCGAAGCCGATCGCCCCGATAATGGTCACATTGAAGTAATTATGCAGTACGGAGGCCATGTCCGCCAGCAGCTTCTGGATGTCTTGCATCCAGAGCTGCGGGTCCGGGCCCGGCACAGGCAGGGTCAGCGCGAAGTTGCGCAGATCCAGGCTGGTGACGTAGCAGGCGCTTCTGGAGGCCAGTGTATCCTTTGCCATCTGCACGGTGCTTGAGCATAAGGCCACCAGCTTATCCCCGCGCGGCGGGACGGTGTCCGGCCCGAGAATGCGGCAGGTACAGACCAGATAAGCCGGCGCGGAGAGGTCCACCTCTAGATCCTCCTTTTGCAGCAGATACTGGTTCTTGTTCTCGAACAGGCCGCTTAACAGCCGGATGAAGAATTTATCCCGCTGGGCCTGGAGATTGCCGCGATGGACCAGCTTCGGATAGCTCTCCATGGTCTGGTACTCCTCCAGGATACTGGTGGCCCGGCGGATCGATTCGGCCAGCGCCTCCGGGGTCAGCTCCAGCTTCACCAGGTAATCGGTAGCCTGGATCTCAATCGCTCCGCGCGCATACTGGAATTCCTCGTAGCTGGTCAGCATGATGAATAGCGGAAGCCGCCCGTATTTGCGGCGGACCGAGCCGGCGACCTCCAGGCCGCTTTTGATCGGCATTTTGATATCGCTGATCACAATGTCCGGGCGGAGGGTGTCGATCATTTCTTCCTCCTGTGCGCCGTTGTGGGCGATGCCGACAATCTCAATGTTATATTGCTCCCATTTCAGCATGGACTGGAGTCCGATGCAGACCAGGGCTTCATCATCTGCGATTAATAATTTGATCAAGCTCATCACATCCTTGCTCAGTATGCTATTGTTTTTGGGGTCCCCGCAAAGTACCTGAGTACTCATCGAAGCTAAGGCCTCACTTTGTGGGGGATTCTTAGCTATTCTCTCTGCCGGAAGGGGAGCAGCAGCTTCATTAAGGTATAGCGGCCGGGCTCGCTCTCAATGGACAAGCCGTACTCTCTGCCAAAAGCGAGCTGCAGCCGTTCGTTCACACTGCGCAGCCCGATATTCTCCAGCATTCCCTTAGCCTCGTCCCCGGGAACGGTTAGAATGGTGGCAATCTGCTCCTCCGTCATCCCTACCCCGTTGTCCTCGATCGTGATGAGCAGATCCGTGAATCCGCTCTTCGTGACCCGGACAACAATGTCGCCTCGGCCCTTGGGCTCGATGCCGTGGAAAATCGCATTCTCGACCAAGGGCTGGAGTGTGAAGCGCGGGATAAGCCCGCCAAGCAGCGCTTCCTCTTCAATCTCTGTGACCATGGTAACCGTGCTGCCATAGCGGTATTTCTGAATCAGGAAATAATCATCCAGCAAGCTCAGCTCATCCTTCAGCGGCATCAGCCGCCGGTTGTCCTTGGCGATGCTGCGGAGCAGCCGGGATAGGGAGGTCGTCATCTCTGCAATACCGGTGGCGTTCTGGATCGTAGCCATCCATTTGATCGAGTTCAGGGTATTGTAGAGGAAATGCGGATTAATCTGGTTCTGGAGCATCCGGTATTCCAGCTCCTGCTTCTGCTTCTCGTCCGCGAGCCGGCTGTCCATGAGGGCTACGATATCCTGGGACAGGCGGTTAATGCCCCGGCCGACATCGCCCAGCTCGCTGTTCCATTCAATACCCGAGTCCAGCAGGAAGTTGCCCTGGGCAATCTTGTCCATACGCTTCTTCAGCTTCTCGACTGGAAGGCTGATCGTGCGGGTCAAATACAGCGTAATGATCGCGCTTAAGACAAGCACGAGCAGACAGACGCTGAGCAGGACGAGAATCCATATATTGCTCCGGGGCGCGAACTGGTCGCTGGATAAGGTCTGCGAGAGCATGACACCGCTGCGTACCGGATACGATACCACGATATGGCTTTCCCCATCATCTTGCATTTTCACCATGGACAGCTCGGTATCGGGGCCGACAGGCTTGTCACTGGTATAGGCTACCGGCTCATACGGCTCTTCAATAGCTTTGACCTGATCTCCGTTAAGCTGATAATGATGATCGCCGAGCGTAAGCAGCAGCCGGGAGTGCTCCGGCAGGGCATAGCCCTTCAGCTTGTCCGTAATGACGGAGGTATTCGCGAGCAGGTAGACGGTGCCCACCCGGGTAGCCCCCCGGCCATAGATCGGGAACACGAAGGGAATACCGTAGGAATTGGAGAGCGGGTCCTTAATGACGCGGTCCCATTGCTCTTGGGCATCATTCGTCAGACCGGTCACTTGACCGATATTATGGATCGTAAGCGGAATGGAGGTGCCGAAATTCTCCACCTGCAGGAACTTTCCGCTGTTATCTGTGGCAATCAGGCGGCGTACATAGCTATAGGAGCGGTTGATCCGCACATCGTCCTGCATCGCGTTGAACACATTAAGCGCCTGCTTGGGGCTGGCCTCCGCCGAACCGAAATATTCGGTAAGCAGGGTGTTCGTGGACGAGTTGGTGCTGCTGGTCATCGCCAGCGTAGTCAGGTCAATCAGATCCTGTTCGATAATATGGGAGACGAGCTGAAGGTTGAATTCCGTCGCCTGGATCGTTGTTTTGCGCTGGTAATACGTAATCAGTTCGTAGCTAAACCAGGACAGCAGCGTCGCAATCAGCAGCGCAAAGGCGGTCATGAGCAGAATAATGCGGCTTTTAATAGTAGATTTACGTACCGTGGTGAACACTCCTTCATCTATAACTGGACCTATTTAAAGCGTTTTCAACTACCATAGCATATTCCTGCGTTTCATTATAGAGCCAGGGGGAGAAGCTGAGAATTTTACAGGTTTCGGATAAGAAATTACAGGTTTGGGGCAGGATGTGCGGAGAAGAGCACAGAATAGTGAATGAACTGTGTTTGATTTTGCATCCCCATCGCGTCTGAAAAGGCTTACAATTTGAACTAAGGCCGGAGCAACAGATGCCGGCTGCTGAAATATCATCAGAAGATAAAGGGGATAATCGAATGAACTTGAAAAGATTCTACGGCATGACCCTTGCCACCGCGCTCTCCGTGAGCATGCTGGCCGGATGCTCCGGCAATAACAATACGAAAGACGCTGCTGCCACTGCCGCACCTGCTTCGGGCAACGCTGCAACCGCTTCCTCCGAACCAAGCCAGGAGCCGGTAACACTGAAATGGGCGCTGTGGGACTGGGAAGCTACTGCATACTACAAACCGCTGATCGATGCATACAAGGCTGCACATCCTAACGTAACCATTGAATATGTCGATCTTGGCTCCACCGACTATATGACCATGCTCAGCACACAGCTCTCGGGCGGAGCGGATCTGGACGTCCTGACGATCAAAGACATTCCGGGCTACTCGAACCTGGTGAAGCAGAACCACCTGGAGCCGCTGAAGACCTACATGGGTGACAAATCGATCGATCCTTCCGTATACGGCGGTACGGTTGAGCAGATTGAAGTGAACGGCGAGGTGTATGCGCTTCCGTTCCGCAGTGACTTCTGGCTGATCTACTACAACAAAGCCTTGTTCGACAAAGCTGGTGTAGATTATCCGACTAATGATATGACCTTCGACCAATATGATGAGCTGGCCCGCAAGATGACCTCCGGCAGCGGCTCGGAAAAAGTATACGGTGCCCACTACCACACTTGGCGGAGCGCGGTTCAACTGTTCGGCATTCTGGACGGCAAGAACACCGTGGTCGGCGGCAACTATGACTTCCTGAAGCCTACCTATGAGCGGATTCTGAAGGAGCAGGAAGACGGTATCGTTATGGATTACGCGACTCTGAAGACCTCCAGCACGCATTACTCCGGCGTATTCTACAACAACTCCGTAGCCATGATGAACATGGGCAGCTGGTTCATTGCCACCCAAATTGAGAAGGTGAAGAGCGGCGAATCCCAATCTGCGGAATGGGGCATCGTGAAATACCCTCATCCTGACGGCGTTGAAGCCGGTACAACTCTGGGAACGATTACTTCTCTGGCTGTAAACCAGAAGTCCAAACACAAAGAAGCAGCGCTTGACTTCATGAACTTCGTAACCGGGGCAGAAGGCGCCAAGGTTATTGCTTCCACCGGTACGATTCCTGCGATCAAGAATGATGAAGTGATCAATTCCATCACCTCTATCGACGGCTTCCCGGCAGATGAGAACAGCAAGGCTGCACTGAATACCGTTCAGACTTACCTGGAAATGCCGATTCATGAGAAGAGTGCGGATATTGAGGTTATTCTGAATGAAGCGCATGACAACATCATGACTAAGAACGCTACGATTGACGAAGGCTTGAAGGATATGAATGACCGTGTAGGCCAGCTTTTGAACAATTAATGTGAACCTGTAATGTTAGTGTCCTGAAGGAGGGGCGGGCGAAGGCCCGCCTTCCATATAAATAGAGGACATCGCAGCACTCACATTAACAGGTATCGATGTAATTCCCACTTTGCGGGGATGTTATATAAGGTTTGGAGGAGAACGAATGCAGAACGAAACCATATTGCGTACAAATAAGAGCCCAAAAAGCCGGTTGTCGCGCGGACTCCGGGATAACCTGGTCGCGTATAGCTTTATTGCGCCGAACTTTATCGGATTTGCCCTGTTCACCCTGGTACCGATGATTTTTGCCTTTATTCTGGCCTTTGTGAAATGGGACGGGGCCAATCC
The DNA here is from genome assembly GCF_037975415.1 of Paenibacillus sp. FSL M7-0896. NCBI lineage: Bacteria > Bacillati > Bacillota > Bacilli > Caryophanales > Paenibacillaceae > Paenibacillus > Paenibacillus sp. FSL M7-0896. Next base: position 4,869,632 of record NZ_CP150250.1, on the reverse strand, counting down.
GATGAAGTTCATCGGGCTGGACAACTTCTCCCGGCTGATCTCGGATACCACCTTCCACAAAGCCTTGTGGAACACGATTGTCTACACCGTCGGAGTCGTGCCGCTGACCATGATCGTTGCGCTGGCCCTGGCGATTCTGCTCAATCAGAAGATTATGGGCCGTAATTTCATGAGAACGGTCTTCTTCTTCCCTTACGTGGCTTCGCTGGTAGCGGTTGCGGCGGTATGGAACTTCATCTTCAGCCCGACCATGGGTCCGGTGAACAACATCCTGCACTTGATTACCGGCATTCCGCTGGAGGACCTGCCCCGCTGGGCGGCGGATAAGCAGTGGGCGATGTTTACGGTAGTGCTTTTCACCGTGTGGAAAAATATGGGCTACTACATGGTCATCTATCTGGCCGGTCTCCAGGGCATTAATCCAGAGCTGTATGAAGCGGCTGAGCTGGACGGGGCAGGCCCGTGGAGAAGATTCCGCAACGTGACTGTGCCACAGCTGGCACCAACCACCTTCTTTGTCCTGATGATTCTGGTCATCAACTCGTTCAAGGTCTACGATATCTTCATCAACCTGTTCGCGGGCGCGGATAACCAGCTCAATAATGCTACACGGGTCATGGTCTATCAGATCTACAACACGGCGTTCCGCTCGCTGGATTACGGATATGCCAGTGCCATGGCGATTGTGCTCTTCCTGCTGGTACTCGGCATTACCATCGTCCAGTTCCGCGGCGAGAAGAAATACGGACAATAGGGGGATCTATAAGATATGGTTGGTAAAAGTAAAGGACTTAAAATCAGCTTAATGGTGCTTGTATATGCCCTGTTAATTCTGACCGTGCTGGCAATGCTGGTGCCGTATATCTGGATGCTGTCGTCATCGCTCAAGCTGAACAAGGATGTCTTCTCCTTCCCGATGCAATGGATTCCGGCGAATCCGCGCTGGGAGAACTTCGCGGATATCTGGACACGGATTCCACTCGGACGATTCATCTACAATACAGCGAAATTATCGATTATTGTTACCATTCTGCAACTGCTGACTTCCAGCTTCGCGGCGTATGCTTTCTCCAAGCTGCATTTTAGAGGCAAAAATGTGATCTTCCTGGGGTACATCGCCACGATCGCGATCCCTTGGCAGGCCTACATGGTGCCGCAGTTCATTCTGATGCGCTATATGGGACTGAACAATACCCACCTGGCGATCATTTTGCTACAGGCTTTCTCGGCCTTCGGTGTGTTCATGATGCGCCAGTTCTATCAAGGGGTGCCAGATGAATTATGTGAAGCGGCCCGGATTGACGGACTGAGCGAATACGGAATTTGGGCAAGAATCATGCTTCCGCTGTCCAAGCCGGCGCTCTCCACGCTGACCATCTTCACCTTCGTCGCCACCTGGAATGACTTCCTCGGGCCAATGATCTATCTGACCGATACGAAGCTCAAGACCATTCAGATCGGTCTGCGGATGTTCATCTCACAGTATTCTGCGGAGTATGGCCTGATTATGGCGGCGAGTGTGGTGTCGATCATTCCGGTAGTGATTGTATTCTTGGCGCTTCAGAAGTATTTCGTGCAGGGCGTTGCTGCTTCGGGGATTAAGGGGTAGTGGAGTCAGATTTTAACTATATAAGACGCACTTAAGTTTTGAACTTGAAGCTGCATCGTCGCTGCGGTGAACATTTGGACTTCCGGCCGCTGTTGTCACCAGATTTCTTGATTTAAACCGCTGTTCGCGGGTGAAATCCGGTGACAAAGGCGGTCGCTACCGCTCCTACAGTTCCAAATTTCCCCTCCGCTTCTTTTGCTTTTTGTTAATTTCTTTAGTGCTTCTTATGCAGTGTAAACCACTTGCACGTAATACAACTATCCTATCCAGTCCCAATCGGGGATTGAGGTGAGTAGAGTATCCGCCTGGCAGTTGCAGTTTTTCGCAGTCTGCCAGGTATTTGTATACCCGCATTGTGATTTTAGACAAAGGTCTGTCCAAGTCAATCATTCTTCTAACGACATGATGAATGCGCTTACTTAAGTGAGAAAGAGGAGGATTAATGAATGAACAGAAAGAACCGCGTGAAGAAAAGGCTTTTCTCCGTGCTGTTATCGACTGCACTCGTAGCCGGAATGTTTCCTGCACTAGGGTTGCCTGTAGCTTCTGCCAGCGAGACCGATGCTTCTGCAGTCAGAGTCCAGCTGGACGGCAATGATATCAAGGCTGACAATGTCAATGGCCTGACCTTCAAAGGCTTCGGCGTACTGAGCGGCAACAGTACGAGCGCCCTGCTGATGGACTATAAGTCCGAGCAGCCGGAGGCGTATGCCCAAATGCTGAAGATCCTGTTCGGGGGCGAACGCCCGCTGATCGACCATGTCAAGATCGAGATGGGCAATGACCGGAATAACTCTACCGGTCCCGATCCTTCGACGATGCGTACGGAGGATGAAGCGGCCAATGTGGCCCGGCATCCCGGCTTCCAGCTTGCGGCCGATGCCAAGGCTATTAATCCGGCGGTCAAGGTGAGCTTCCTGCGCTGGAATGCTCCAGCCTGGGCTAACAATAACGACAAGATTTATACCTGGTACAAAAATACCATTCTGGCCGCATACCGTGAATACGGGTATATGGTGGATTATGTGAATCCCCATATCAATGAGCACGCGCCGGATCTGGCCTGGACGAAGCAGTATGGTGAGAGGGTCAAGGGGGATACTGAAGACTTCGAAAACGATCAGGAGAAAGAGCTGTACCACAGCATCCAGCTGGTGATTTCCGACGAGGTTGGAATCGGCTCCTTCGGGGATGCCATGGTGAGCGATCTGTCGCTGCGAGATGCGGTAGCGGCTGCCGGATATCACTACAACACCGACGACGACAGCAAAGGCAATTTCAAACGGCTTGCCGATGAATTCGACAAGGAAATCTGGAACAGTGAAGCACAGGCCACCTTCAGTAACTCGGCCTTCCGTCCCCACAATAACATGAAGGACCCTTCTGAGCCCGGGACGGGCATCGGCGGCATCGGCGGACCGCTGGAGATGGGCAATACCATTATCAAGGGCTTCGTGAATTCCCGGCGGACGCATTTCATCTATCAGCCGGCAATCGGCTCCTTCTATGAAGGCGGGCAGTACTCGTTCAAGGAGCTGCTTAGCGCACGCGACCCGTGGTCAGGCTTCATTCATTATGATGCGGGACTGCTTGTCCTGAAGCATTTTAATGGGTTTGCCAAGACAGGCTGGGAGAACGAAGGCAATACGGCAGGAATCTGGAGAGCCGTTCCCCAGGCGAGCTACACCGGAGCAACCGGCACGAACCCGGTCAGCGGGCGCAACGGGACTCCAAGCTATATGACCCTGGCTTCACCTGACAAGCAGGATTTCTCGACGGTGATCATCAATGATAGCGAGACAGAGAAGATCTACAAGCTCCAGGCCGTCAATATGGCCTATACCGGCAATCCGTCTCTGGAGATGTGGGAGACCCGTGCGGCGGAGACAGGTCAGGCTTTTAACAGCAATTATATGAAGGACCTTGGGGATGTTCAGGCAGACGGCAGCGGTGAGTATACCATTCGTGTGAAGCCGTTCTCGATTGTAACGGTAACTACGCTGGATAACCGCACGAATGAAGAATTCGGTGCCTCGCTTCCGGTTGAAGGTGAACGTACGGTGCTGGATACCGATGCCACCGGGTCTGTACAGAATACGGAGGATCAGATCCTGTACGCGGATGATTTCAATTACGGGGACAGAACCGTTGCCGTCATCGGGGAGGGCGGTGCCATTACCGGCGAGCAGAGTTATGTCAGCTCCCGCGGCGGTGAGCAGAGTGTAACTCCGCGCTATACCCAGGACCTCAACGGAGCGTTCGAAGGCTATCTGGTCGATGGCACGGATAACTACGTGCTGCGGCAGCAGCTGGATCAGGTGACAACAGGCGTGGGCGGTGCCTGGAACGGCGGAGACCCGGTCACCGTGATCGGCGATTACCGCTGGACTAACTATAAGGCTAGCGCCGATGTTTCTTTTGAACAGAACAGCACTTATGGCGGGAATAATTACGCAGCGATTGGAGCCAGATACCAGGGCGGGCCGCAGACAATTAACGGCACCCCTTATGCGCTCAAGTTCTGGTTCGATGGCGGCTGGCAGCTGCTGTCCAGCGGGACCGTGGTCGCCAGCGGCAATGCGGCCACCGGCTCCGGCGGGGTGAAGATCGACGGATTTGACACCGCACATGATGCCTGGCATAACATTGCCGTTCAGGTTGCCGGTGACAAGATTACTGCCTATCTGGATGATGTTAAGCTTGCAGCATACACCGATCCGAATCCGAAGCTGTCTGGACGCGTGCAGCTCGCGAGCGGCTTCTATCATGTCCGCTTCGACAATCTGAAGGTAGAGAAGGTGGACGGTTATACACCGTATTATTCAGAGCAGCTGGATAATCTGGAGATGTATGACCTGGCGCAGGCACCTGAGGCGAAGCTGGTATATGAGGGTGCTTGGGCACATGAGAATGGAAAAGGCATGTATGTGTATCAGCGGTCCCTGTCTACCAGCCAGGGTGCGGGCGCTGTGCTGAAGTATACTTTTACCGGCACAGGCCTTGATATTCTGGGGCCGAACGACGGCTCTGCCAAGCTGGAAGCCGTGGTGGACGGCGAGACCCTGGTAGTCTCGGGTGCTGCTAATGCAGCGAAGGAGCTGTACCAGACCTTCACACTGCGCGGACTGAAATACGGTGAGCATACGGTTCAGCTCAAAGTGCTGAGCGGGACTCTCGCTGTAGATTCCGTTGCGGTTATCGGCTGGGAAGGAGCAGGAAGCCCGGATACGGCAGGCCTTAAGCAGGCGGTGAGTGCTGCGCTTGAGGTCAGCAGGGAAGAGAGCTACCCGGAGAAGGACTGGAAGATGTTCACGGATGCTTTGGATACCGCCCAGACAGCGCTGAATGATCCGGCTTCCTACCGGCTGGACCAGGAAGGGGCGTCACAGCTTGTAGAACGTCTGTCTTCCGCCCTGAATCTGCTGCTGCTCGGAGATGTGCGAGAGCTTGCGTCTATCCCCGATAGGGCTACCTATGCAGGGAAGCTGCCGGAACTTCCAGCCAAAGTCGAGGCTAAGCTCGCAGACGGAACGACCATACAGGTAGCTGTGAAGTGGAATCTTGATGCGCTTAACTTCAATACTCCATATGAACGGGTAGCGGTTACCGGCAACTACGGAAGCCTGAAGACCATTGCCTATGTGGAAGTGGTTCCTGAGGGGCTGGTATACTTCCTGGACATGGGCCTTGCCGGAGATGGCGACACCCCGCCGTATACAGCCATCCGGGATCTCACAGGCAGCAGCCTGCTGAATCACAAGGCAGATCAATTGTCCACAGGAGATACGGTATGGGGACATACGAATACGGGCGCTACCTATAGTGTCAAAGGGCTTGGAGGTGCTGTAGTCACTACCGATAAAGCCCAGACCGGAGTATACGGCTCGAATACGAGGAATACGCCGCTGGTCTACAACCTGCCTCTGAGTGCAGGGAAATATACGGTTACTTCCTATCATCTGGACTGGTGGAATAACGGGAGCCGGACGATGGATATTACCCTCAGCTATGTGGATGCCGAGGGCAAGACTGTGAATGAGACTGTTAAGACCGGCCTGGTTGCAGGCCCGAATGGGGTCATGGTTCAGCATGATTTCACGTTGCCGGTCAGCGGTACGGTGAAATATTCGGTGAACAATACGTTCAGTCAGGCGGCTCTGATCAGTTATCTGACTGTAGCTAGAGATAAAACCAGTGCGGCCAATGAACAGGCTGTACTTGAGGCGAAGAATATCATTGAGGGAGCGGCTTACAGCGTTAAGAAGGCGCAAGCAAAAGGTGAAGAAGCTGTCCTGGTATGGCTGCAACAGACGATAGGCGAATTGCCTGGATTCCAGGCTACGGGCGTTACCATGGATGACATTACCATGACTGCATTCCAGGAAGCCACGGAGGATACTGACGGCAGCTTCACCTTCACAGTAACGCTGAGCAAGGGGGAAGCGAGAGCAGACAGCTCGGCCAGTGGAACGATCACGCTACCGGAACCGGATACGGTACCGCCGGTTATTACCCTGACAGGCGAGGCGACAGTCAATCTGCCGGTCGGAGCGGAATACACCGATGCGGGAGCTACCGCTTATGACGACCAGGACGGAGATATAACTGACCGTATTACGACAATGGTGACAAGCGAAGTGTATGGCTTGACTGAACTGGATACATCCAAGGTCGATATCTATACCTTCCATTATAATGTCAGTGATACGGCGGGCAATCCGGCTGCTGAGGTGACAAGACGGGTAGTGGTTGCGCTGGACCCGGATGTAACGAAGCCGGTAATTACCTTGCTCGGTGAAGCATCCGTTGAATTGGAAAAGGATGCAGACTATACGGATGCCGGAGCTACAGCGGCAGATGACCGGGATGGCGATATTACAGACCGTATCGTTGCAACGATTACGCAGGAGGGGGAGAGCGTGCTGACGCTGGATACTTCGGCGGCCGGCAGCTATGTGTATCATTATAATGTGACTGATACAGCGGGCAATGCGGCTGCTGAAGTGACAAGAACGGTCACTGTAAAAAAAGCGGAGCTGCCGCCGGAAGTAATTCCAACCAAGGCGCCAACTCCGGCGCCGACAGCAACACCAGCACCTGCGGAAGTGCCAGTATGGACACCGGCACCGGCTGCAACGCCAACCGTAGCTCCGTCACCTTCAGCGCAGACGGAGAAGGTTCTTGTACCGGCTGATTTCCCGGCACCGTCTAGTGGAGCTATAACCGTTCAGCTTACCGATGCTACAGAATCCGTGCTGCTTCCGGCCGGTTTAGCCGGAATACCAGGAGAGAACACCCTGCGTCTTGCCTGGAGCACAGTGGCTGTTGAGCTGAGTCCGGCGGCGCTGAAGGACATCCAGGAGAAGATTGCCGGAGCTGGAGGACAACCGGAGGCAGCGGCAATCAGACTCTCCGCCGTGAAGACAGCGAGAGCTGCTGCGGAGCAGCTGATCAATAATCCGGCGGTCAACGGGTCCGTCCGGTTAACGGCGGTAAGCGATGTGATCCGCTTCAGTCTGGAGGCTGTTGCTGCGGACGGCACTGCCGTACCGGTTACAACGTTTAACGAGCCGCTGACGCTTACCTTCACGGTTGATCCTAATGCTAACCGCAGCGTACTCGGCGTCTACTATATTGCTGCCAGTGGTGCGGTGGAATACATGGGAGGCACGCTGACAGACAGTAAATTCACCGCCGATGTGCATCATTTCAGCCAGTATGCGGTGCTCGAATATGACAAGACATTCTCGGATGTCAGCAGTAGCAGCTGGGCCAGCGGTGTTATTAAGTCTATGGCTGCGAAGCATATTATCGAAGGCATTTCCAGCACCGAATTTAATCCGCAAGGGGAAGTCACAAGGGCGCAGTTCGCCGCGATGATTACCCGTGCGCTTGGCCTTAAGGCGACCAGTCTATCCACATTTGCTGATGTGGACTCCAGGCTGTGGTATGCCGAAGCCGTAGCGGCAGTGAATGAAGCGGGCATCGTGCTCGGACGCAGCAAGGACGCCTTCGCACCGGAGGAGTGCATTACCCGTGAAGAAATGGCGGTCATGATCGTCCGGGCGCATGAACACTTGAAGGGAAGCATGATCAGCAGCAGTGACTCCGCTGCCAGCCCGTTCAGTGATTACTCCCAGATTCGTGACTGGGCGAAGCATGCGGCAAGCGCTGCCGAGCAGGCAGGGCTGATCAACGGGCGCGGCAATCAGCAATTCGCGCCGCAGGAGACCATGACCCGCGCCGAGAGCGCGCAGGTCATCTCCAATCTGCTGGAGCATCTGTAACACTAACGAGGCGGTTCAAGCTTCAGATCTGTAATTCAAACAGAGCAGCGGTTCTCCTGTTATCGGAGAGCCGCTGCTCTGTTGTGTGCGCCACGTACTGTCAGGATTGATTGCTGTAACCGCAAATCACGTTTCTGACTTCGATATTATCAGTACTTATGGGACTCATCGGGATAGCGGGCAGGGGCTTTACGGTTGCCAGGTCGATCGGACGAATTGATTTGAATAGCCCCACATAGGCCTTGATGTCTGAGGAAAACGCCAGATCGCCGACAGATGGAAGTCTAACTAACGGGAAATTGGTACCGGTTGAAGTATAGAATTGCACTCCGGCTATCGGTGTAGTAGTAGGCTGTACGGTGACGCCAACATATACTTGATTAGGAGAATAACGAATTTTATCCTGGCCCTTGTAGCTTTGAATATCTATATAATAATCGTAAATTACGTTTCCCTCTTCATCAACGGCCAGGTCAATAATTTGTTTAATAATACTTTTTCCTTCGTCTGTGGTACAAAGTAACCGTTTGTTGTCCAGATAGACGCCGGATACCGTATTGTCCAGCAAGCTTGTCGTAACCGGCTTACCAATTTTATCATCTGTATGAACAAGCATCCCTGGAGTTCCCATTGTGACTTGGGTGTGCCCATCCGGATGAACAGCCAGGGGGTTGAGGCCCTCGTAAAAGGTTAACCCCATCTCCTTGCCATACGGAAAAGCGATGTCTTCCTCAAGGGAAATAGCGACAACATAATCTTCACCATCGGCAACCTTACAGGCAGCATAGATAAAGTTGCTGTTCTTATTGCTCGCAAAGGCAAAGGGCTTGCCTGGGCCTACATCGACATCTTTTGTAACGCCATGCGTGGTATCAATAATCACAACTGTTTTTTCTCCAGAATCGGCCACATAGAGTTTACCGCCCAAAGGAGAGGCGAGGAGAGCAACAGGGTAGGAGTTATTTGTTTCGCCGATGCGATAGGTAGCCAGATTGTCAAATGTATTCGTATCAAATACGGTGACCGACCTGCCCTGGCTGCTTAGTACATAAAGCCTCTTTTCTTCAATATCCATGCACATGGGGCCAGGATCGAAGCCGGCGATAACCGTTCTGATGATCTCGTCGCTAGCAGGATCAATAACGGCGATATACCCGGCAACATAATCATACACATAGCTGACATAGACGTAAGAATTACCTGAGGAGCTCCTTGTGTTTGACATTGCCTTTGTTTTTGCATGGTTTGTGTTCACGGACGAATGCCCCTTTTCTTGTAGTTGCATCTTGCTAGGATTGATTGCTATAACCGGAAATAATATTCTTGACGGTGATACGTTCATTGTTGGGGTACCCAATCAGAATAGCGGGCAAGGCCGTAGCGGTTGCCAGATCAATCGGACGGATAGCATTTGCTTCCCCCACATAAGCCTTGGTGTCTGAGAAGAACGCCAGATCGCCGACATAATAGAGCGGAACAAGCCAGGAACTGGCACTGTTTACATTATAGATTTGTAGGCCACCGGTTGGGAGAGTAGTGGGCTGAATGGTGATGCCAACATACTCTTGTTTACGCGACACACGAATTTTATCCTGGCCTTTGTAACTGGGGATTTCTATGAATTTTTTATAGGTGATGTGATTCTCCCAATCAACGGCCAGGTCAGTAAACCGTTTAAGACAGGATTTTTCTCCTTGCGAGGTGCAGAATAACGAATTGTTGTCCAGGTAGACTCCGGATACCGTATTGTCCAGCAAGCTTAACGTGTTAGGCAAGCCAATTTCATCATTTCCAAAATAGGTAATCATGCCAATCGTTCCAAGTGTGATTTGCGTGTGTCCATCCGGGTGAACGGTCAGAGGGTTACGGGTTTCGTCTAAGGCAAGTTCAAATCCCAGGTTAAACTGTGTAAAATTATCATCGTCAAGGGTAATGGCGATTACGTAATCTTTTTTATCGGCAACCTTGCAGGCAAGATAGACAAAGTCGCTATTCTCATTGCCCGCAAAGGCATAAGGTCTGCCTACGCCGACATCCACAGTTGTTATCACCGTATCCGTGTGGGCATCAATAATCGTAACGCTATGATCTCCGGTATTGGCAACATAGACTTTATTAACCTTAGAAGCAGCGAAAATGGCAACAGGATTGACATTTGTGCTGCCGGCAGCGCCAACGCGAACGGTTTTGAGAATGTTAAGTGTATATGCATCAATGACGGTGACCGAATTCCCGCGTGTATTCACTACATACAGCTTCTTTTCTTCGGCATCCATACACATAGGGCCAGGGTTGGCGCCTACCGGAATCCGTCTGACAATCTGATCTTCTACAGGATCTATAGCTGCGACATATCCAAATTGATAGTCAACTTCATAAGATACAAAGATATAAGGATCACCTGAGGGTAAGTTTCTGTTGTTTGCATTTGCCTTGTTAGGGTTCATAATTAAATCCCCCTTTCCTGTGTTTGAATCTGCTATAAGTTAGGTCAATGACCCGTATAATTGTTTACTGTAAGGATTGAGTGCTATAACCGGAGATAATATTATTGACTTTGAGGCTATCCGTAACGACCCCAAGCACGATAGCGGGCAGTGCCGTTGCGGTTGCCAGATCAATCGGGCGGATCGCATTTGCTTCCCCCACATAAGCCTTGGTGTCTGAGAAGAACGCCAGGTCGCCGACATAAGGAAGTTCAACCAAGTGGGTATAGCCTTCATGTAAGTCAATGATTTGCACACCACCTAATGGGGAATCCGTAGGTTGAACGGTAACGCCCATGTAGGCTTGCGTACGTGAAAGACGGATTTTATCCTGCCCTTTGTAGCTGGGAAAATCCGCAAAACTCTTATAGGTGACGATTCCTTTCTTATCAATGGCCAGATTACCGATTACTTTCAGATAGTTTTTGTCTTCGCGCATGGTGCAGAATAATCTTTTGTCGTCCGTGTAGACCCCGGATACCGTATTGTCCAGCAGACTTGACGTACTGGAGTACCCAATAGAATCATTGTCAAAATAGGTTAACATACCAGCAGGTCCAAATGTGATCTGGGTATGCCCATCGGGATGAACGGCCAAGGGATTACGGCTCCCGTTAAAGGTAAGCTCCATTGTGTCTCCATACGGATGAACGGTGTCGTCGTCAATGGAAATGGCGATAACATCATTACTCCGGCAGGCAGCATAGACAAAGGAGCTGTTCTCATTTCCAGCAAAGGCGAAAGGCCAACTAATCCCTCCTGCCAGTTGCACATCCTTAATAACCTCATCTGTGAGGAAGTCAATAATGGTAATGCCCGGACCTGATTGGGCTACATATATTTTGTTACCCTTAGGAGAAGCGAAGATAGAATTAGGATAGAACTTGACGAACGGATTGCCAATGTGAACGGTATTGAGAACCTTAAAGGTATCAATATCAATGATGCTGACTGAATCCTCACGGGTATTAATGACGTACAGCTTTTTCTCCGAGGGGTCCATGCACATGGGACCAGGCTCGCTGCCCACCCTAATCCGTTCGATGATCGTATCTTGTACAGGATCGATGACAGCGACATATCCGAAATCAAAACCAACTTCATAACTCGCATACACATAAGGATGACCTGATGACAGACCTCTGCTGTGATTTGCCTTATTCATATCCATGAATGAAATCCCCTTTGCCTTACAAGGATTGATTGATATAACCGGAAATAATGTTTGCGACGCTGGCTCCCATCTGGATAGCGGGTAGAGCCGTTCCAGTTGCCAGATCAATCGGACGAACCGTGCTCTCCTCCCCCACATAGGCCTTGGTGTCACCGGAAAATGCCAGATCACCGACAAAAGGCAATTCAACTAACGTGCTGGTGCCTTCCTTTGAGTGGATGATTTGCACACCGCTCTTATAGGGGCCGAAAGGTCGAATGGTAACGCCAATGTAGGCTTGCGTACGTGACAGACGAATTTTATCCTGCCAGCGATAACTGGGGAATCGCGCAAAATTTTCATAGCTGACGCCACCATCCTTATCAATGGACAGATTCTTAATTACTTTCAGATAGTCATATTCGTCCCGCATGGTGCAGACTAGCACTTTGCTGTCCAGGTAGACCCCGGATACCGTATTTTGCAGCACCATTGAATTTCTGGTTATCCCAACTTCATTGCCGTCAAAATAGGTGAGAAATCCGTAGAATCCAAACGTGGCTTGTGTGTGCCCATCCGGGTGAACGGCGAAGGGGTTGTGGAACCCGTCAAAGGATAGATCCGCTGCAGTTCCATACGGATAAGCCACATTTTGGTCGATATCGATAGCGAAAATTTTATCCTTTGGCGAATCATATGTGCGTGCAAGAGAGACAAAGTTACTATTTTTATTGCCCGCAAAGGCGAAATTGAGGAAAACTCCGGATGTGCCTATTGGCAATGTTTCAATAACCTCATCTGTGAGGGAGTCAATAATTGTAACTTGCGTATCTCCTGCATGGGATACATAGACTTTATGGCCTGTAGCAGAAGCGAAGATAGCATTAGGAAAGGTCCTCTTGAATGGATTGCCAATGGTAATGGTTTTGACAGAGGTAAAGGTGTCCGTATCAATGACGGTGACTGAATCATCACCGTTATTAACCACGTAAAGTTTTTTCTCTGTAGGGTCCATGCACATAGGACCAGGTTTGTTGCCCACCAGAATCCATCTGATGACCTTATCTAGTACAGAATCAATGACAGCTACATATCCCAAACCGTTAGCTTGACAGCTCACATAGACATAACGGTTATCTGATGATAGATTCCTTCTGCGGTTTGCCATATTCGTATTCACGAATGAAAAACCCCTTTCATGTGCTTCTGGATAGTGGACTCGCCGGGCCTGGCGGACAGACAACCGGATGGGCAGGCGCGCCGTTTTTGTCCGGATGCCGCATCAGGTTGTCTGCTGTATGTTATGTCTGGATGCTCCGGCCCGAATAATCCATTTGTCCAATAAAGCCACAAAAAGGGCAGAGATTACCCCTTCACCCCTCCCGCCGTAAGTCCGCTAACAATGCATTTCTGGCAAAAAAAGAGCTGTCCTCAAGTCAGTTTCGACTTGAAGAGACAGCTCCACGTTAACGTACATGACCCTTAGGTTTGATTGCTATAACCGGAAATAACATTCTTCACTTTGAAGTACGTTGTCCCAATGGGAATCGGATTTAGAGGTCTTGCAGTGGTCAAATCAATGGGTTGAACCGAGGTGAATCCTCCTACATAAGCTTTGGTGTCTGAGAAGAATGCAAGATCGCCAATGGAAGTAAGCTCAACAAACCGGGAAGTGCCACGGTCTACATCGTAGATTTGCAGCCCGCCCGTTGGGTGATCCGTGGCTTGAATGGTGACGCCAATATACTTTTGCGTAAGCGAAGTGCGAATTTTATCCTGACCTTTGTAACTGGGGATTTCTTTGTAATCATCATAGGTGATTTTCGAATTCACATCGATATCCAGATTCTTGAATAATTTCAAAAAGTTCCTTTCTTCTCGCATCGTGCAGAATAACAAGCCGTTGTCCAGATAAATTCCGGATACCGTATTGTCCAGTGAACTAGTCGGTGCTGCTGCAACTAAACCATTATCAGGACTAAGAAAATCAAGGGCTCCAATATTTCCAAGCTCGACCAGTGTGTGTCCATTGGGGTGAACGGTCAAGAAGTTTCGGGTCGAGTCATGTATAGTGCCCGGTCCTGCTGGGCCAAGCGCCACATTAGGTCCATTATTAATAATTCTAATGGCAAGAGTAGAATCTCTTGTTGGATGAATTTCGTTGCAGGCAACGTAGACGTAAGGGCTATTCTCATTGCACGAAATGGCGAAAGACATCGTGTCTACAGAATAAAGATTTCCAATGAAACTAAGAGTAATGGCATCAAAAATCGTCAGGCAGGGATATCCATAGTTGGCTACATAGACTTTTTTGCCGCTAGGCTCTACGAGGATAGCAACAGGTTTGTTGTCAACTGGAACTGAACCTATAAGGTTAAAGGTATCTGTACTATAGACATAGACCATATTCGCAAGGCCATCCGCCACGTAAAGCTTATCTCCAGAGGGACTCAAGCACATAGCGACAGGATTATAGCCTGCCGAGATCCGTTTGATGATCTGATCGGTAGTGGGATCAATAACAGCGACATATCCATTATTATTAATACTTACATAAGACACATATACATAAGAAAGGCCGCTCCGTGTATTTCGGTTACGGTTTGCTGTTCGATTCATATTCATAGATAAAATCCCCTTTCATGCAGATCTGGCTAGTGGACTCGCCGGGCCCGGCGGACGGACAAGCGGATGGGCAGACGCACCGGTCCTGTGCCTTGATGCCGCATCAGGTTGTCTGCTGTAGGTTATGTCTGGATGCTCCGGCCCGAATAGTCCTAATGTCCAGTAAGGTAAAAAAAAGAGCTGCCCCCAAGTCCAGTTCGACTTGAAGCGACAGCTCAATTTTTATACTAAATGTGCATTACAAGGATTGATTGCTATAACCGGAAATAATGTTCTTTACGTTGACGCGGTCTGAGGGACTTGTGCCAATCGGAATAGCAGGAATGGGATTACTTGGATTTCCCAAATCAATCGGTTGAATCGAAGTCAATTGTCCTACATAGGCAATGATGTAATCGTAAAGTGCTAAATCACCGACATAAGGGAGCGGAACAAACCGTGAACTAGCAGCGTTTACATCGTAAATTTGCAGACCACCTGTCGGGAAAGTGGTGGGTTGAATGGTGATGCAAATAGTACTTTGATCACTTGAAACACGGATTTTATCCTGGCCTTTGTAGCTAGGAATTTCTGTGAATTGATCATGGGTGATGTTTCCTTGCTGGTCCATGAACAGGTTGTTGAATTTTTTCAGATAGGCTCTATCTTCCCGCGAGGTGCAAAATAACATATTGTTATCCAGATAGATCCCGGATACCGTATTGTCCAGCATACTTGAAGTTTTGGAGGGACCCATTGTAAGTGGTTCAAAATGAGTCAACATGCCAGTCGGCCCAAGTGTGACCAGCTCCACTCCGCCTGGGTACACGGTCAAGGGGTTGTGGGTCCCGTCAAATTCAAGCGGAGTATCATCCCCAACCGGATGGGCGGTATCATCGTCAACGGAAATGGCGACAACCTTGCCTTTATCATTATCTTTAGACTTACATGCAACAAAGACAAAGAGACTGTTCACCTTACCGGCAAAGGCAAAAGGGTAGCCGCTTCCGCTAGGCAAATCCACTTGCTTAATAACCGTATCTGTGACGGAGTCAATAATTGTAACGGCCCTGTTACCCGAATGGGCTACATAGACTTTGTTCACGTTAGCAGCAGCGAAGATAGCAACAGGAGCGCTAGAGGTGGACGAAGAGCCAATGTGAAGGGTTTTGATAACGTTAAAGTTATATGCATCAATGATAGTGACCGAATCATTGCCCGTATTTACTACATAGAGCTTATCCTCACTTGGATTCAAGCACATAGGACCAGGGTTAAGGCCTACCGGAATCCGTTTGGTGACCTTATTGTATACAGGATCAATGACAGCGACGTAGCCAAAATAATAGGAAAGTTCATAACTCGCAAACACGTAAGGATTAAAATTTGATGCTAGATTTCTTCTGTGGTTTGCTATTTTTGTATTCATAATTAAAAACCCCTTTCATGTGCTTCTGGCTCATGGACTCGCCGGGCCCGGCGGACAGACAACCGGATGGGCAGGCGCGCCGGATCTCCCGGATGCCGCATCAGGTTGTCTGCTGTATGTTATGTCTGAATGCTCCGGCCCGAATAATCCATTTGTCCAACAAAGCCACAAAAGGGGCTGAGGTTATCCCTTGACCGCTCCCGCCGTAAGTCCGCTAACAATGTACTTCTGGCAGAAGATATAGAGGATTAGCACGGGAAGGGAGGTTAATACCAGATCCGCGAAGATCAGGTTCCAGTCCCGGCTGTATTTGCCGTAGAAATTGTACACGGAGAGCGGCATCGTCCAATCCGAGCTGTCGGTCAGGAAGTAGAGCGGTATGGTGATATCATTCCACACGGACATGAAGACCATAATCGCTACGGTGGCGTTGACCGGGACGATCAGCGGGGTGACGATTCTGAAGAACACAGAGAATGTATTCGCCCCCTCCAGAAAAGCTACCTCATCCAGCGCCTTCGGAATGGAACGGATGAATCCGCTGTACAGGAACACACTGAACGCCGTGTTGAGCGAAGCGTAGATCAGAATAACGCTGGTGATGCTGCCGTAGAAGCCCATCCACTGCACGACACGGATCGTGGTGATCGTGGACATTGGGGCAATCAGGCCCATGAAGAAGAACATGTACAGGAAATTCGACCACTTGGTCTCCCGGCGTACCAGAATGAAGGAGGCCGCCGAGGAGGTGAAGATGTTCAGGATGGAAGAGACGCCGGTAATCAGCATCCCGTTCAGGAATGCCCGTCCCAGACCGCCTTCCTTGAAGACGGTTGTATAGTTGGAGAACTTCCACTCCTCGGGGAGCCGCAGGGAGAACTTCAGTACCTCGGAGCTGGTCATGAAGCTGCCGAACAGCATAATCAGGAGCGGCAGGATAATCAGGAGCGAGGCCAGGATCAGGAACCCCTCCACCAGATAGTTACGCCAGGCCATTTTACGGGAAAAGCTCATTATTCCGATACCTCCTTACGCCGCATGAAGATCAGCAGGGGAATGGCGATGACAGTTACAGCAGCGAACAGCAGGGTATTGACGGCTGTGCCCAGCCCCCAGCTGCCTTCCCCGAAGGAACGGAGGATGATGGTGCCGACTACCTGGGAGGCATTGCCCGGTCCCCCGCCGGTGAGCACGAACACCTCGGAGAATACCTTGAGGCCGCCGATCAGGGTAAGCATCAGATTGATGTTGATCGCAGGGAGCAGCAGCGGAATGGTGATGCTGCGGAAGCTGCGCCAGGAGCCGGCGCCGTCGATGGTGGCGGCTTCATAATATTCCTTGGAGATCGACTGGAGCCCGGCCAGATAGATGGCCATCTGGAAGCCGGTATGCTGCCAGATGGACACAAATGCCACGGTCCAGATGACCAGCGCCGGATTGGTCAGCCAGGCCTGGCTCAGCGAAGGCAGCCCCACAGCTTCGAAGATGCGGTTAATCGTTCCGTCGGAGCGCAGCATGGGCGTGAACACAATGCTAATAACCAAAACGCTTAAGATCGACGGAGAATAGAAAATAGCCCGCAGCAGATTTTTGGATTTTAGCTTCATGTTCAAGCCGACCGCCAGCGCGATCCCGAGCAGATTTTTGCCGAGTACAGTAACGATCGCGAAGATCGCCGTATTTTTCATCGCAAGCAGCAATGTTCTATCCGTGAAGATCCGCTCGAAGTTATCCCAGCCGATGAACTTGATCGCTTCCCGGTCCAGCCTCCAGTCCGTGAAGGAATAGAAGAGTCCGATCAGCGCAGGCAGTACGAAAAAAATCGAATAGATCAGCAGCGCAGGCCAGATCAGGTAATACGAGTACAGCTTCTTGGATACGTTCATCTCTTCACACTCCTATAATAGCCCAGGACAGAATAAAGCCCGGAATGGACTTCATTCTGCCTGCTGTATGGTTGATCCGATTGGATACTTGGTTTAAAAGCCTTCCACGCCTTTGTCCTTCATCAGCTGGCTGAATTTCTCGTCCCAGGCCTTGAGTACGCCCTTGGCATCCAGACCGCCGGCAAATTCATCCTGAAGCAGACGGTACAGCTCGCTGCGGTCCACGATCATATAGGCATCCGTGGTCAGCGTAGTCTTCTTGGGTGTGATGTATTGATCGACAATCTCCTGCTTGTAATCGGGAAGCTTCGGTGTAGTGACATCGCTGAAGTTGGAGACGGAGCCCTGGCTGTCCACCATTTTCTGTGCGACTTCTTTGGTGGCAAGGAACTCCAGGAATTTCTTCGCTTCATCCATATGCTTGGCTTTCTTCGGAATGAACAGCTGGCCGCCCAGCGGGCTTGCGCCGAGATTTGCGTCTTCAGAAGACGGGATAGCGAACAGGCCCAGATGCACATTCGGATCCTTCTCGGCCACGTTCACGATCAGCCAGTCGCCCATGAACATCATCGCCGTTTCCTTGTTCAGGAATTTGCCCACGGCCATATCGTAGCTGTCGCTGAGAATGTCCGTGTTGGTGTAGCCTTTCTTGTAGACTTCGTACTGCTGCTCCAGGAAGGTAGCGAATTCGGGAACATCGGACCACTTCTTGCGGCCGGCATTGATGTCCTCGAACAGGGACGGTTCATTCTTCGCGGCCCAGTCGGCAAAAGCGGCAGCCGGCCAGATATTAGCCGCCCAGTTATCCTTGAATGGCATGAAGACCGGAGTAATGCCGCTGGCCTTGATTTTCTCGCAGACGGCCAGGAATTCCTCGTAATTCTTCGGAATCTCAAGCCCCAGGTCCTTGAAGATATCCTTGTTGTAGACTACGCCCTGCATCCCGGTATCCTGACTGTAATGGAAGCTGTAGACATGATCGTAAGCGGAGAGAACATCCTTGTTCAGCAGCCGGCTTACCCAAGGCTCGTTATCGAGAATCTCGAAATTGCGCTCCAGATTAAGGTCGGTAGTAGCACTCGCCAGATTGTATTGAATCAGGTCAGGGACCTCATCGACAGCCAGCTTGGTCTGGAGTACGGTGGCCGTCTGTTCAGCCGGAAGCAGCTGAAGATTGACCTTGATATTGGTTTTCTGCTCGAATTCATCCAGCACATCCTGGGCCACGAACGCCGAATCCTGCGAGCTTTTGGAGATGGCCAGCTCGATGGTTACCTTTTTGCCGCTGCTGCCGCCGCTGCCGCTGTTTCCGTTGCCGCCGCTGTCAGTAGCTGAAGCGTTGCCGGAGCCTGAGTTGCCATTGCCGCATGCCGCCAGCGTTAAGGTCATTACACCGGCCAGTACGCCTGTTGCGATTTTTTTCATTTTGCCATTCATGTGATCGCCCCCGTAGTAAGAATTGTCTGTCGTCTTTGAATCCGTTTACATTGCCCATTATAGAATGAGGAGAGCACAAGGTACATGTTTGTACTTGACTCTTTCTGTGTAATATTCTGAACTCCGGGACGGCTTGTCAATTCGCCCGATTGGTTGTAAAGTAGGCAGCATCCTAAGGTTCAGGGGGGCTCGGCTTGGCTACTATTGTTCAGAAATTGCGCGGAGGCAGGGTTCAGGCCAGTCTGCAAACGAAATTCTTCTTCACCTTCATGCTGCTCCTGCTGATTGTGCTGGGCTGCTTCCTGGTCTACGTGAATTATATGGTGATCCAGCCGCTCAAGGACAAGACGGAGAACGAAATGAAGCTGGCTGCTGCCCAGGTCAGCGATCAGCTGAACCTCTATATCAATAACCAGAACCAGCTCTCCCAGCGGATTCTGTCGAACAAAGAGGTGTTCACCCTGTTGTCCGCCGGGGATTATTCGCAGCTCACCCTCGAAGGGCTGACCCGGAGCCGCCGGCTGAAAGACATCATGTTCCAGGCGCTGGGGCCGAGTCTGAACATTGAGGATATGATGATCTATGATCTGACAGGGGAGCGGGTGGCCTCTTATATCGGATACGCGGATAGCCCGGCCTCACTAAGGCCGTTCCTGGAAGAGAGCAGCAACCTGCCGACCTGGAATGCAAGCGGTTACGCACTGTACCGGCAGGGGGCGGAGGCCATTTCTTTTGTGCGGGCGATCAGGAACCAGAATGGTCAGGTGTTCGGCTATCTGGCGGTGCAGCTCGACCAGCGGTATTTGAACAGATCTGCTGCGGGCCTGGCGGGCGGCAAGGTCTATATTATGGATCAGGACCAGCGGCTGGTCGCAAGCTTCCCGGCATTGCGGGAAGGGGAGAAGGTCCCTGAATTTGCAGCGTATCCTTCTGAATCTGCACCGGCTAACGGAATCTATCTGAGCAGCGGCCAGAACTATGTGGCTTACCACCGCTCTGCCGAGACGGGCTGGACTACCTATGTGGTGAATCCCAGGAATGTGGTGCTGGGCCCGGTCAATTCGGTGAAATACCTCTCCATTCTGCTGATTACAGCGTTGATACTGTTCTCGTTCATTTTCATTTACTTCTCGACCCGCAACCTGCTGCTTCCGATCCGCAAGCTGCGCAGCCAGATTCTGCGGATGAACTACAGCAACCTGAATATGAAGGCGGGGCCGCGTACCCACAACAATGAGCTGATTCAACTGAATAGCGCTTTTCAGGAACTGCTGGAACGGTTACAGGAATCTATCGAACGGGAAAAGCTTGCGCTACACGAAGAAGTGAAGTCGCGGAATTCCGCCTTGCAGGCTCAGATCGCACCCCATTTTATCCACAATGTCCTGTATCTGATCAGTATTGCCGCCCAGGAAGGGAAGAATAGCGTAGTGACCGAGATGTGCAAGCATCTGTCGGACAGCCTGCGCTATATTGTGTCCTCCCCTTATCAGCATGTGACATTGACGGAGGAACTGAAGCATACCCGGCATTATTTGTCCCTGATTCAGCATAATTTCGAGGACGATCTGGAGTGGGAGATTGACGGGGACGGTGCGCTTGAGCGGATTGAGCTGCCCCGGCTGGTGATTCAGCCATTCGTGGAGAATTGTATCGAGCATGCTTTTAAGAATACGGACCCTCCTTGGAGGATTGAGGTGCGGGTGAAGGTATATAACGGCCTGTGGGCCATCGAAATCCGGGATAACGGGGAAGGCTTCGCGCCGGGCCGGATCAGGGACATTCTGGACAATATTGAGGACTCGGATTCCGGGGTCTATGAGCTTCAGCATCATACCACGGGAATTGGCAATATGGGGATTGTGAATACTGTGAACCGGCTGAAGCTGATGTACAGGAACCGGCTATTCTTCAATATTTACAACCACTTAGACGGGGAAAAGGGCGCTACGGTCCAGATTATCGCATCTATGAGTAAAGACTTCTACTAGAACCGGGGAGGGACCGCTATGTATACCGCTATCATTGCCGAGGACAGCAAGCCGATTCTGCGCAATATCGAGGCGCTTATGCAGTCCATGGAGTTGCCTATCCGTATATCCGCCACCGCCTCGAACGGGCTGGATGCCCTGGAATACATCAAGGCTAACCCGGTGGATATCCTCCTGACCGATATCCGCATGCCCAAGCTGGACGGGCTGGCGCTGATCGGGCAGTGCAGGCAGGTGAATCCGGCGCTCAAGGCGGTGCTGATCAGCGGCTACAGCGATTTCGAGTATACGCGCAAAGCGCTGAACCTTCAGGTATTCGACTATCTGCTGAAGCCGGTGGAGCGGGAACAGCTGGCTGAGGTGATGCAGCGGCTGGTCGCCCATCTTCAGGAGCAGGAGGGCAGTAGGAAGGGATTGCCGGAGGTGTTGGCCGCTTCAGAGCAGCGGCCTAAGAGCAGCGAAGAGCTGTTCCGGCAATTGGAGCAATATTTGCAGCAGCATCTCTACTCCCAGCTCTCTATCACAGAGGTGGCGCTTCAGTTCCATGTCAGCCCGTCCTATGTCAGCCGGATCTTCAAGCGCTATTCGCACCAGACCTTCGTGCATTACAGTATGCGGCTGAAGATAGCCGAAGCCTGCCGGCTGATCGCAGCCAAGCCGGAGCTGAAGGTGAAGGAGCTGTCGGAGGCGCTGTCCTTCGGCGACCAGCATTATTTCTCCAAGGTGTTCAAGGACTATATGGGTGTAAGTCCTACGGAGTATAGGGGAGGAGAACGGGGTTACTAACAAAAAGCAAAAAGAAGCGGAGGGGAAATTTGGAACTGAAGGAGCGGTAGCGACCGCCTTTGTATTTGGATTTCTACCGCGAAGAGCGATTCTAATCAAGGAATCTAAATACAACAGCGGCTGGAAGTCCAAATGTTCACCGCAGTGACGACGAAGCTTCGAGTTATATCGTTCATTTTACGGCAGCGCTGCCGATAGGCGCTGCCGTCTTTATTTGCCGTATTTTCCCGGCGGGATGCCCGTGATGTTCTTGAAGGTGCGGATGAAATTGGCATAATCATTGAAGCCGGACAGGTAGCAGGTATCGGACACGGAGTTGCCGGCGGACAAGAGCTGCTTGGATAACGCGATCTTTTTGAGCAGGACATAACGGTAGATGGTGCCTCCGGTCTGCTGCTTGAACAGATGGCTGAGATAATATTTGTCCAGATTCAGCTCCCCGGCAATATGCGCTAGCGACAGATTCAGGTGCAGGTGGTTGTCGATATAGCTCATCGCGGATTGAATATGGGAGGAGATGATGCTGGGCACGGCGGCACGGGTGCGGCTGTACAGCTCGTTGACCAGCACCAGAATCTGAATCAGATACGTCAGGGCCAGCACCTCGCTGCCGTACTGCTTGCGTTCCAAGGCGGCAATCAGCTGAGAGGAGAGTGCGGTATATTCCGAGAGCAGCGGCTCCTCCATCCGGGCCAGGTTGTTCTCTCCGGGCTGGCGGTTCTGGAAGCAGGCCAGCAGATTCGTGGTTGCCGTACAGAACGGATAGACCAGCGGTGCTTTGAAATGTATGGTCAGCCGCTCATAAGGGTCGGGGGAGCGGTTGATGATTTTATGAATCTCATGATTATTGAATAACAGGACGTCGCCGCGCACCAGCGGATAGCTGTACTGGTCCACGAAGCCGTTCACGCTGCCGCCGAGGAACAGGAAGATTTCATAGTGGTCATGGATATGGAAATCCCGCGTCGGCGAGATCGGAGAATTGCCGATACCGGCCAGAATATCGCCGTCGAACGTTTCATAATACCGGGCATGCTTCATCGTCACAGCCCCTTTCTTGTTGATCACAATATACGCAATAAATCATCATTATTCGCAAAGACATTGCAATAATACCACAATACACTAGAGAAGAAGAATACCTGAGAGGGTGGAACTAGGATGAGTGGGATAGAACAGCGTAAATACTGGCTGGATACGATGCTGCGGATTGGAACGCCAGTCCTGGAGGCGCTCGCCGCACGGAAACTGAAAGAGTGGTTACCTACGGAGTTTCATAGCGAGCGCAGCCAGTTTGCGCATCTGGAAGCTTTTGCAAGGCTGGCTTGCGGAATGGCTCCCTGGCTGGAGCTTCAGGGGCTTGAGGGTGAAGAGGAGCGCTTAAGAGCCCGTTATGCCGGGCTGATGCTGGAAGCGATTGATGCGGCGGTCGATCCGCAATCGCCTGACTATATGGAATTCAAGACCGAAGGCCAGCCGCTGGTGGATGCTGCATTTCTGGCCCATGCGCTGGTGCGTGCACCGAAAACGGTTACATCCCGGCTGGACGCACGGGTCAAAGGCAATCTGATTGTGGCGTTCAAGCAGACGCGGCGGACCGCTCCCAGCGGCAGCAACTGGCTGCTGTTCAGTGCGATGGTGGAAGCAGCGTTATACCTGCTGGGCAATCCGGAGTATGACCGGATGCGCGTGGGTTATGCGGTCCACATGTTCATGGACTGGTACAAGGGTGACGGAGTCTACGGGGACGGGAAGGACTTCCACTGGGATTATTACAACAGCTTTGTCATTCAGCCGATGCTGTTGGATGTTGTTACCCTTTTCGAACAGGAGAATGAGGAGTATGCCCGGCTTAGACCCTTGGTCCTGCAGCGGGCGCAGAGATATGCATCCGTGCTGGAGCGCAGTATCGCCCCTGATGGAACGTATCCGTTCCTCGGGCGTTCGATTGTCTACCGGTTCGGGGCATTTCAGCTGCTGTCACAGGCGGCGCTCCAGCATTTCCTGGAAGATTCGCTGCCCCCGGCTCAGGTGCGCTGCGCTTTGACCGCTGTTATTAGCCGGATTATGCAATATCCGGGTACGCTGGATAAGAACGGCTGGCTGCAGCCGGGAATCTACGGCTATCAGCCGGAGCTGGCCGAGAGCTACATTAATACAGGCAGTCTGTATCTGTGCGCCGCTGTTTTCCTGCCGCTGGGCTTGCTTCCTGCTGATCCCTTCTGGTCGGGCGAGGATATGAAATGGACGGCACGGAGAATCGCGGACGGCGAGAATGTGATGCGGGACCATGCTTTGGATTAAGGGATACAGACAGACTGAACAGGAGAGGGAGCTTAGGCATGAACATACAGGAACTTAAGGCAATCGCAGAGAACATGAAGCCGGCAGATCTCAGCTTATATTATCCGCAAGGGGATTCGGCCGCTTTTTGGAGTGAGGCGGGATCTTCTCAAGTTTTACAAGCCAGTCTCAGTGAGATTCGTGCAGAGGCACGGAGGCTGGAAGGGCAGCCTATACCGCTGCTGACGTACAGTCTGTTTACCCTTTTCCGGCAGACGGGGTCGAGACTGGAGTATGAGCGGCCTTATTTTGAACGGAGAAGAAGGCTGAATACGTATGTGTTCCTAAGTCTGCTGGAGCCGGAGAACACAGCAGCTCTGGAGCAACTGACAGATATTCTATGGGCGATCTGCGATGAGTACACATGGTGCGTTCCCGCCCATCTTCCTGAGAAGCATGAGGCTGCTGAGATCAACCGCCATATCGATCTGTTCTCCGCCGAGACAGGCTTTACTTTAAGTGAATGTCTGCTGCTGGTCGGGGAGCGTCTCCCGCTGCTGCTCCGCTCCCGGATACGCAGTGAGGTGGAGAATAGAATCTTCCGGCCGTTCCTTGCGCATGGCCCTTATTTCTGGGAGACCTCCACTCACAATTGGGCGGCGGTCTGTGCGGGCTCTGTGGGTGCGGCTGCACTGCTCCTTGTGAAGGACAAGGACATGCTGGCGGAAATCTTGCTGAAGACAGAGAGCAGCATGAATTATTATCTGCAGGGCTTCGGGGCAGACGGGGCCTGCCAGGAGGGGCTGGGCTACTGGAATTACGGGTTCGGCTATTTCACTTATTACAGCGATCTGCTCCGTGCAAGAAGCGGAGGCCGGCTGGATTGGTTCAAGCAGGAAAAGGTGGCACAGATCGCCCGCTTCCAGCAGCAATGCTTCATTGACGGCAGCTATGTCGCCAATTTCTCCGATACAGTGCCCCGGGTGCGGGTACATATGGGACTATCTCATTATCTGGCGGACGTCTATCCGGATGTCCTGCGCCCGCCGTCTGCGCTGCGCGCCCCGTTCACGGAGGATCACTGCAGCCGCTTCGCACCGGCTCTGCGCAATCTGATCTGGACAAGAGCCGGGCAGGAGAAGGAGTCCTGGGAGGCGGGCAGCAGCTATCTGCCCGATGCCGCTTGGCTCGTATCGCGGCATGTCTCTGGGGCGGGCGCTTTCGGCTTCGCGGCCAAGGGCGGCCATAACGACGAGCCGCATAACCATAATGACCTGGGCCAATTTATTCTGAGCGGCCGGGGGGAGATCTTCGCGGCTGATCTGGGCAGCGGAGAGTACACGGCGGACTATTTCGGTGCCGGCCGTTACGGCTATGACTGCAACGGGTCGCAAGGCCATAGCGTGCCGATTATTGACGGCCAGTACCAGGGGGCAGGACGGGAGTTCGAGGCAACGGTGCTGTATGCATCGGCAGCGGAGGCGAAGGATGAGCTGATGCTGGAGCTGGCCCGGGCATACCCGGTAGCCGGACTGCAATCCCTGGTCCGTTCGCTGGTCTGGCATAAGGAGGAGCTGCCCCGTCTGGAGCTGACTGACACTTACCGGTATGACGGAGCTCCGGCAAGCTGGACGGAACGGTTCGTAACGTGGCGCAGACCGGAGGTGCGGGAACCGGGGAGCGTATGGCTGCCGGGAGCTGCTGAGGGGAGCGGCGTTGAGGTAACCTATAATCCGCAGATCGTCCGGCCTGAGATTACCGCACATGTGTACCAGGATCACTATGGCCAGGACAAGGTGTGGCATAGTCTGGACTTTCAGGTTCTCCAGCCCGGAGCAGAGGGCGTATTGGTGTTTGCTTTTGAGTTTATATAAGATGCACGGCACGGGTACAACATTCACACAAAGGCGGGATTCAAATGAACAGAACCATAGATCAGGCTTGGGTAGATGAGGCTTGGAGTAAGGCACTGGAGAAGACGAGAACGAACAGTATCAGCATCGGGGCGGAGTTCCCGCATGCCAGTCAAGGCGGCAAATATGTCCTGGAAGTGCCAAGCTGGTGGACTGCCGGTTTCTGGCCGGGCATGCTCTGGCAGCTCTATGCCGAGAGCGGCGATGAGAGCCTGAAGGCAGTAGCCGAGCGCTGCGAAGAGCGGCTGGATGAGGTGCTGGACGGCTACGTGAAGCTGGATCATGACCTTGGCTTCATGTGGCTGCTGACCAGCGTCGCCAATTACAAGCTGACGGGCAGAGAAGAATCAAGGGTCCGCGGGCTGAAGGCCGCCAACTATCTGGCCGCCCGCTTCAACCTGAAGGGCCGCTATATCCGGGCCTGGAATCCCTGGAGAGAAGGCGAGGACAACAGCGGGGTCGCCATTATTGACTGCAGCATGAACACCAGCCTGCTGTTCTGGGCCTCCGAAGTCACGGGAGACCCGCGTTACCGGCATATCGCGGAGGCACATATGGATACGGTGCTGGAGCATTTCATCCGGCCGGACGGCTCCGTCTATCATATTGTCAACTTCAACCCGGAGACGGGCGAAGTGGCAGAGAAGCTGGGCGGACAGGGCTATGCGCCGGAATCGGCCTGGTCGCGCGGCGCGGCTTGGGCACTATACGGGCTGGCGCTGGCCTATCACCATACGGGCAAGCTTAGCTACCTGCATGCGTCCAAGCAGGTTGCGCATTTCTTCCTGACCCGGCTGCCGGAGGATCAGGTGCCGCATTGGGATTTCCGCGCTCCCGGCGATGTTGGCGAGATTCGCGATTCTTCGGCCGGTTCATGCGCCGCAAGCGGTCTCTTGCTGCTGGCCGGGCTGGTGGAAGAATCAGAGGCTCCTGTCTACCGGAACGGGGCGCTTAGAATCACGGAATCTCTCTACCGCAATTACGGAACTTGGGACAATCCCGGCGAACAAGGCCTGCTGCTTCACGGCACCAGTAACTATCCTGAAGACCGGAATATCGATGTGCCGCTGATCTACGGGGATTTCTTCTATGTTGAGGCACTGGCCCGGATTAAGGGAGCAGGCCCGTTCTATTGGGAGTAGGAGGAGTACGATAATGACGAACAACAAGATGACTCGGGGAATTGGAAATCTGGGGACAGGCGATCCGGCGACGGGCAAGCTGGGGATTCAGAGCAATCCGCTGAAGACCCGGGACGACCTGCTGGCTGCCCTTGAGCAGCTGACAGAGCCGCTTCGGTCGCTCTATAGCAGAGGCAGCGCAAGACTTGAGATCGGGATTACGGGAGCGAGCTATCCGTCAGCCACCGCCGGAATGGAGGGCTTCTCCCGGGTGCTCTGGGGACTAATTCCACTGCTCGCCGGAGGCGGGAACAGTGAACTATGGGCCACTGTGCTGGACGGCATCCGGCACGGCACCGATCCGGCCCATGAGGAATATTGGGGTGATGTAAGGGACTATGACCAGCGTCTGGTCGAGATGGCCGCCTTCGGCTTCGCGCTGGCGGCTGTGCCGGAGCATCTCTGGTCCCCGCTTGCTCCGCAGGAGCAGGAGCATCTGTACAGCTGGCTGAACCAGATCAATTCCCGTCCCTGCTACGACTGCAACTGGCTGTTCTTCAATGTGCTGGTGAATGTCGGCTTCCGCACAGTAGGACGGCCTTATGATGCGATTCAACTGGAGCGGAATCTGGAGCGGATGGATGCCTTTTATCTGGGTGAAGGCTGGTACAGTGACGGTGTTGGCGGACACTGCGATTATTATGGGCCCTTCGCCATCCATTACTATTCGCTGCTGTATGCCAAGCTGATGGAGCGGGAGGACCCGGAGCGTTCCCGTCTGTTCAAAGAACGCGCCCGGCTGTTCGCGGCTGAATTCATGGGCTGGTTCGCCCCGGACGGCGCTGCGCTTCCCTATGGCCGCAGTCTGGCGTACCGGTTCGCCCAGTCTGCCTTCTGGAGCGCCTTGGCGTATGCAGAGGTGGAAGGCTTCTCTGCCGGTGTGGTCAAAGGCATCGTCCTGCGCAACCTGCGCTGGTGGTTCCGCCAGCCTATCTTCGATGCAGCCGGCGTGCTGACCATCGGATACACGTATCCGAATCTGGTCATGGCGGAGAATTATAATGCTCCCGGCTCGCCTTACTGGGCGCTGAAGACCTTCCTGCCGCTTGCCCTCGGCGCGGAGCATCCGTTCTGGAGCGAACCGGAGCTGCCGCTGCCGGAGCTTCCGGCTGTGACGGTGCAGCATCCGCCGCATCTGGTTCTGGTCCGCGAACCGGCTTCCGGTCATGTGGCCGCCTTCAACAGCGGGCATCTGTCCACCAATGAGCATACCCATACCTCGGCCAAATACGAGAAATTCGTCTATTCCACAGGCTTCGGGTTCAGCGTTCCCCGCTCAGAATGGGGATTGCCGCAGGGAGCCTATGATTCCATGCTTGCGCTCAGCGAAGGCGGAGACAATCTGTACCGCGTTCGGCGGCAGAATCTGGAATCAGAGATTACGGACAACGTCCTGCGGTCCGTCTGGAAGCCTTGGGCTGATGTTGAGGTACGCACATGGGTGGTAGCGGGTCTGCCGTGGCATATCCGGATTCACCGGATCGAGACGGGCCGTGCCCTGGATGCCGCCGAGGGCGGATTCGCGCTGGGTCAAGAGGCGGAGCCTGCTCAGCAGCTCAGCGGAATGGGCGCAGCGGCAGCTACAGCATGGGGAACGAGTGGCATCAAGGGGCTGAAGGGCTACTCCAAGGCCGAGCTGATCTGGCCCAATGCGAATACGAACCTGCTTCGTCCCCGGACAGTGCTGCCTACCCTGACCGCTTCGCTTGAGCCTGGGGTGCATTGGCTGGCTTCTGCTGTGTACGGCGACCCTTCATCTGCGCCGCTGGCAGATGGGGCAAAGGAACTCGGCCTGATTCTGGAACAGACTCCTGAAGAGCTGCTCAATGTTAAACTT
Source organism: Paenibacillus sp. FSL M7-0896 (assembly GCF_037975415.1). Classification (NCBI taxonomy): domain Bacteria; kingdom Bacillati; phylum Bacillota; class Bacilli; order Caryophanales; family Paenibacillaceae; genus Paenibacillus; species Paenibacillus sp. FSL M7-0896. The sequence continues at coordinate 4,840,750 of NZ_CP150250.1, read as the reverse complement.
GATGGAGAGCGTATTACGGTGCTAACCTCCGGCGGGACTGAGGTTAGTATTCCGGTGCAATGAGCAGAAATATGGTGCGAAAACACAGCATTTTGGTCATAGTACAGCAATTTCGGTCAATAACTCAACATTGGCTCTTTAGTGCCACCAACATACAAGCAGGCCAGCAGCTTTCCTTTGGAGAGGCTGCTGGCCTTTCGAGGCTCGTGGACCAAAATGTATGTTAAAAACCGATCACAATTGGCCTGGATGCGGCGAGTGGGGCAAATGTAATCGAAAAACCGATTACAATTGGACTGGATGCGGCGAGTGGACCGAATGTAATCGAAAAACCGATCACAATTGAGCTAGGAGCAGCGCATGGACCAAAATGTATGTTAAAAACCTATCACAATTGGACGGGGTGCGTCGTGTGAGCCAATGAGGAGCTTGAAACAAGAAAAAGCCAGACCCAATCCAACCTCCCCAAACAAACCCGCCCCACACCCTGCACGCATATGAAGCATCCGGTGCAGAGAGTGGGGCGGGCCGTAAGAGCAGTTAGCCATTTACTCCGTATTGCTGCGGAACTGATTGGGCGTGAGACCTTTATACTTTTTGAACACCTGATAGAAATATTTCGTATCATTATACCCGGACTGCAGCGCGATATCCTCGATCCGCATTCCGGGATCTTTGAATAGCAGGCAGGCATGCTCGATGCGGACCTTGTGCAGATAATCGATGAAGCTGATCTTAAGCTGCTGCTTGAACAGCAGGCTTAAATATCCCGGGGTAATGTAGATCTCCCTGGCGACGATCTCGCGGTTGATATCCTTCATGAAGTGCTCGCCGATATAGCCCTTGGCCGCTTCGAGCAGCTTGTTGCTGTTCTTCTTGGACGTCAGATGCTCACTGACCCGCTGGGCCGTCTCTAACAGCGACTGGAACAGATTATCCAGACTGGACCGGGACAGGACATGGATCAGCTCGGTCAGATTCTGCCCGAACACCTTGTTCACGTTGACATTGTTCTCGATGCATAATTTATAGAGCGCGAAGAACAGGGCGAAGCTCGATTTGATCACCTGGTCCCTGGACACCGTCTCAGGCTGCAGGGCTACATTGAACAGCGTGAGCTTATCGGCGATGTCCCCGGGAGAACCGCCGCGTACCGCCTTCAGCACCTCCTGCTCCTCATGCAGGGGATAGGAGGATTGAGAGGACTCGGCATCGAATTCGCCACTGTACTCCACGATTTTAGCAATTCCGGTGTAGTTGGTTGTATTCAAGGCCTGGCAAGCCTCCACGAACGAGTGGCGCAGATGCTCAATATTCTTGTCAATACTTCCGATCCCGGCGGATACGGTGAACTTCAGGAAGCTGGCGATATTCTCCTGAATAATCCGGATATAACCGCTTAATTCCTCCTGATCCGGCAGCTCGTCCATATTGAGAATTAGCACAATATCGTCCTGATGCTCGAAGGCAACGCAGAGCACAGCCTCCGGCAGCGACTCCTCGCAAATATTCTTCAGCCCGTACTTCAGCAGCTCCGTATCCTCATGCATATACTTCTCATGCAGCAGCTGGAAATTGTCGATGCGCAGCAGAATGATGCCGTACAGCAAATAGGGGAAAACCAGCTGGTTCATCTTCAGATTAGCCAGCAGCCGGGAATACGCGGGACTCTCGGTGAGAATGAGCTGGCTTAACGTCTTTTCCTTCAGCAGGGGTAGACTCTCCCGGAACCCTTGCCGCAGATGCTCAAGCGTGGTAATCTCCAGCTTCTCGGATTGAATCTGCTCCGTGATGGCCAGAACCGTGCTCAGAATCTCCTGCCGGCGGCTCGGCTTCAGCAGATAGTTACTGACCCCGGATCTTATGGCTTGCTGGGCATAGGCGAAATCATCGTATCCGCTCATAATGACCGATTTGACGCTGGGGTATTTCTCGGAGACAACCTTGATTAACTCCAGGCCGTCCATTTGCGGCATCCGGATATCTGTTAGCATGATATCGACGGCATAGCTATCCAGGAGTTCAAGTGCCTCAAGACCGTCTCTGGCTTCGCCTGCAATATGGATGCCGTGCGAATGCCAGTCAATCAGGGTCCTTATGCCTACCCGCGCCCGCTCCTCATCATCCACAATAATCATATTATACAAGGGACATCCCCTCCAATCTGTATTCGTATTGTTTATTCGCTCTGGCTTCGTCTATTCTTGCATGTCAGTTACAATCACCGGAACTACGATCTCCACCCGCGTGCCTTCTCCGGGGACACTGGAATAGTTCAAGGCATAGTCACCTTTATAAAAATGCTTCAGCCGTGCCTGGACATTCTGCACCGCATAGCCACCGACATCCCGGGCCGTGTAGACATCCGTCTCATCAGGCATGCTGAGAATCTTTTGCAGCGTCTCCTCGTTCATGCCGCTCCCGTTATCCTCAATCACGAAGATCAGCTTCTCTCCGCGGCGTTGTCCGCTGATGCTTACCCGTCCGCCGCCGCGCTTGCGTTCAATGCCGTGGATCAGCGCGTTCTCAATGAACGGCTGCAGGCTGAGTTTCAGGATGACATAGGCGTACAGCTCCTCAGGAATGTCGATCACATACTCGAGCGATTCCTGGAACCGCATCTTCTGGAGCGACAGATACAGCTCAATCAGCTCTTTTTCCTTGGCTACGCTGGTGAAGCTCTTGCCCTGGTTCAGACTTAACCGGAACAGCCGGGAGAGGTTGATCACCATCTCGCTGATCTTGTCCTGCCCTGCCGCCTCCGCCTCCCAGAAGATCGTGTCGAGCATATTGTACAGAAAATGGGGGTTGATCTGCGATTGCAGCGCCTTCAGCTCCGCTTCCTGCTCCTTTAGCTTCAGCAGATAGGCATCGTCCACCAGCGCTTTGATGTTGCCGACCATATTATTGTAGCCCCGGCTCAGCTGGCCGATCTCATCCCAATATTTGATCTCCACCTTCTCCTCGAACTGCCCGTTCTGGAAGCGCCGCATCGACAGCAGCAGCGTCTTGATCGGCGCTGTCAGGAAGGAGGAGAAGAACATCAGCAAGGGAATGCTAAGCACCAGGCTGGCTAATACCATCACAAGCACTGCCGATTTAATGGAATTAAGCTCTTGGGTCAACGAACGGAGCGGAACACTGTACAGGGTGATCCAGCCATCCTCGTTGATGTTGTAATTCAGCAGCGTATCCTTGCCCTCCAGGCTGACGATGGTGTTGCCGGAGAGAATGCCGGCATTGGCCTGCTTCATCACGAAGTCTACGGCTTCGGGGCTATAGGTCTCTTTGCCTGCCGACAGCAGCTGTGCGCCCTGTTCACTCAGAATGAGGATGCCGTGATCCTTGTCATACAGATTCGTCAGATAGGTTCTGCGGATGGTCTCCAGATTAATGCCGACGAATACAAAGCCGATCCGGTTCCCGTTCACAATATCGCGGATAATCCGGGTCATGCCGAGCTTGTCATTACGGTTAGTCTGAATGAATACGTTATTCTCTTCTGTCAGCGGGAACCAGTAGGAGGCACCGTTTAAGGCAACGGTCTGTTTATAAGTATCATTTGAGGTAATTTTGCTCAAACTATACGCACCGCTGCTGTCATCGGTGGCAACCTGAAACAGCGGCTCGGACAAGCTGCCGTACAGAGCCAGATAGTCGAAGCTTCCGGTCACCAGCATCTGGTTCATGATCGACGCGGTGGGTCCGTTATAGAGCTGGTTCTCGATCTTCGCCGAATCCGGGGTATTGCTCCGCAGAGTGTCCTGAACGACTGGAGCGAGGCTGAATACCGTGACCCAGTCGGCTAACGTCTTTTGCATACGGGCGAGATTACTGTCGATCTGCTTGAGCACACTCTGGTTTGAATTGCTCACCTTATTGATAATCTGCTGCTTGGAGATCTTATAGGAGTATGCGCCCAGTGTGCAGGCCACCCCGGTGATCAGCAGGAAGATCAGTATGGTTATCTTGTATCGCAGGTTCATATTCAAGTAGTAGCGCAGCACAGGATCACTAACCTTTTTGATTTTTATCTTATGCGTAATGCCGAATATACACAAGGGAGCTGACAAGCGAAGTCGACAATTTTCAACATTACTCTCTTTTTCTCTACTGACCCTGACTCTAGTGCTCTGGTACGATGTGTTCAGAAACAAAGAAAGCAACCCACGATCAATAACAATTAGGGGGAAATGACATGGTTATGAATTCAAAATCCACACGTAATATACTGCTGGTTACGGCCCTTGCGGCAGTCTCGGTGCTTAGCGCATGCGGAGGCGGCAATGACAAGAACAATAATGCAGGCAGCAGCACGAACGGCGGTACAACCGGCTCTGCGGACAAGGAAGTAACGCTGCGTCTGTTCTCGAACCTTCCCGACCGTAAATCCGGCCAGGGGCTGGCAGAGCAAATGGTAATCGACAACTATATCAAAGCGAACCCCAATGTCAAGATCGATATCGAGACCCTCGCCGAGGAGCCGTTCAAAAACAAGCTGAAGGCGTACATGGCCTCCAACGAAGCGCTGGATGTGACCATGGTTCACGGCGGAGCAGAGCTGAATACGCTGGTACAAGCCGGCTATGTGAAAGAGCTGAACCCTGCAGAATACGAAGGGGACACCTACAAATTCCTGCCGGGCGTCTACAAATCATTCACCTTTAACGACAAGCTCTACGGCTTGCCCCGCAACAGTGACTATGAAGTGATCTATTATAACAAAAAGCTGTTCGATGACAACGGCATCAAGATTCCTACCACCTATGCCGAGCTGCTGGAAGCGGGCAAGCAGTTCCGCGCCAAAGGCATTGAGCCGATGTCGATGAACGGTAAGGACCTGTGGAGCTTCGCGGCCTTCTTCCAGGATCTTGTCGTACGCCTCACCGGCGATCAGAACCTGATGCTGGATGCGGTAGCGAAGAAGAAGAATTTCACTGGCGATGAGAATTTCACCAAAGCTGCTGAGCTGCTGGCCCAGGCCAGAGACACCAAGCTGTTCCAGGAATCGTTCATGACAGCGGACTACGGCGCTTCCCAGAACCTGTTCACGCAAGGCCGGGCTGCTATGTGGTATATGGGCTCCTGGGAAGCAGGGATGGCAACGAATGACAAGCTGCCGGAAGACTTCCGCAACAATGTGAATGTACTGAAATTCCCGGTTGTCGAAGGCGGCAAAGGCAAGGACACCGATCTTTTGGCCTGGAATGGCGGAGGATATTCACTGGTGAGCAGCTCGAAGCATCCTGAAGAAGCCAAGAAGTTCTTCGATTATATGATGTCTGCCGATCAATGGGCCAAGATTGTATGGGATACCGGAGCGGCTGTACCGGCACAGAAATATGAGCTTACCGGCAAAGAGAGCGAGCTGCAGAAGCAACTGACTGAAGTTCTGACCGGGGCTACCAGCACAGCGGGTTCTATCGCCCTTGACTCCGGTACACCTAAGTTCAAGGATGATGCACAGAATGCCTTCGGCAAGTTCTTCGCTGGCGGGTCAACACCTGAACAGCTGCTGGCCGATCTTCAAAAGGCTGCGGAAACACAATAACAGATCACCACTATAGAGAATGAAAGGAGACGGGGCGGGAAGCATTCTTGCCCCTCTCTAATCTTAAGGATGGAGTTGGAGTTCCATGCAAAAAGTATTTAACAACAAAATGGCAATCTTTCTGTTCGTCTTTCCGGGGATTCTCCTGTTCGCCCTGACCTTTCTTGTGCCAATTGTGCTCAGCGCATATTACTCGTTCAGAGACACTTTGTCTCCGGGAACACCCTCGGCATTCATCGGATTCGCCAACTATACAGAGCTGCTGTTTCACGATTCCAGGTTCTGGCTGGCACTTAGAAATGCCGTACTGCTCGGTTTGGGCTTTATCCTGATCCAACATCCGATTGCCATCTTTTTTGCCATTATGCTGGACCGCCTGGGCGGTAAGGCAGAGAAGTGGTTCAGAACGATTTTCTTCATCCCATGTGTCATTTCTGTAGTCGTTATTTCAAAAATGTGGTTATCCCTGCTTGACCCGACCTTCGGCGCCTTCAACAAAATGCTGGATTCCCTGGGACTCGGCTTCCTTAAGCACGCTTGGCTGGGGGACAGCAGCACTGCGCTCGTCTCCATGTTATTCATCCTGATCTGGGCCGGCTTCGGCTGGGGATTGCTGTTCTATTATGCAGGACTCAAAGGCATTCCCGATGATATGTATGAAGCCGCTTCACTGGACGGAGCCTCCGGCTTCCGATTGCACTGGCGGATTACCGTTCCGCTGCTGTCACCGGTTATTACGGTGCAGATTACTTTGGCTATGATTACCGCCTTGAAACAGATGGAGACCGTGTTCCTGACCACTAACGGCGGTCCCGGCGATTCCACCCAATTCCTGGCCGTGTATCTCTATAACAAGGCGTTCTCGGCAAGCCAATACGGTTATGCCAACGCCATCTCGATTCTGTTTATTATTGTCTGCCTGCTTGCCACCTATCTCAGTAACAAACTGACCCGCAGTGATGCGACGGAATTCTAAGGAGGACTCACCATGACAAAAAGCACAAAAACCATACTATGGGTGTTCTTCCTGATCGTCGCCCTGGTTCAGCTGTTCCCGCTCATCTGGCTGGTAGATTTCTCATTCCTCAGCAGCAATGAATTCTACTCCTCCAGCGTCCTGAAATGGCCGAGTGACCCCCAGTGGCAGAACTATATCAATGCCTGGGTGGACGGCAAATTCCTGCGCTACTTCATTAACAGCGCCTTCGTTACCTCCGTAACCATTCTGTTAACGGTGATTCTGTCCCTTACGCTCGGCTATGCCTTTACCCGGATGCAGTGGAAGCTGCGCTCAGTCTTCTTCACCATTATCCTGCTGGGGATTATGATTCCGATTCATGCGACCCTGTTGCCTAACTTTGCCATCTTCAAGGCGCTGGGCTTGACGAATTCCTATCTCGGGCTGATCCTGCCATACACCGCAGTGTCTGTACCGCTGGGAACCTTTATCCTGACCGGCTTCATGCGTAGCATTCCTAGAGCAATGGAAGAGTCCGCCGTGGTAGACGGCGCGAATATTTACCGGATTGTCTTCCAGATCATTGCACCGCTTACCGCGCCTGCACTGGTTACGGTCATCGTTACAACGTTCCTGAACTGCTGGAATGAATTCATTATGGCCTCGACCTTCCTCAGTAAAGATGCGCTGAAGACGCTGCCCTTCTCGGTCATGAACTTCGCCGGCCAGTATTCCTCAGACTATGGCTCACAATTTGCGGTCATGGTGCTGACCTCGATCCCGGCTATTGTCATCTACGCTATCTTCAACGAACAGATTACCAAGGGCGTTACTGCGGGCGCGGTAAAAGGCTGATCTTAAAGCGGACCAAACTCTAAGCGTATGCTATCAAAACTCTAAGCGAATGCTTCCGAGCCAGTTTTGCGAAGAGATTCAGGATGTGTATGCTATCAAAACTCTTAGGAGGATTATAATGGATCACTTGTTATACGGCGTTGCTTATTATGATGAATACATGCCTTATGACCGTCTTGCGCAGGACATCCAAATGATGAAGGATGCGGGCATTAATACCGTCCGGATTGCCGAATCCACCTGGAGCACACATGAGCCGCAGAACGGGGTATTCGACTTCTCCTCTGTACGTAGAGTGCTGGATGCGATGCATGAGGCCGGAATTCATGTCATTGTAGGAACACCTACCTATGCGGTTCCGGCCTGGATGGTCAAGGAGCACCCGGAGGTGCTGGCGGTCACCGTGAACGGGGAAGGCAAATATGGTGCCAGACAGATTATGGATATCACCAGTCCGGCGTATCTGTTCTACGCGGAGCGGATCATCCGCAAGCTAATGGCTGTGGTACATAAGCATCCGGCGGTGATTGGCTACCAGATCGATAATGAGACCAAGCATTATGAGACAGCCGGACCGAACGTCCAGCTTAGCTTCGTCAAATACATGAGGGAAACCTACGGAACGCTCGAAGCCATCAACCACCAGTTCGGTCTGGATTATTGGAGTAACCGGATCGACAGCTGGGAGGACTTCCCGTCCATGACAGGGACAATCAACGGCAGTCTGGGTGCGGAATTCGCCCGGTTCCAGCGGGGACTGGTGAATGAGTTCCTGACGTGGCAGGTCGGAATTGTGAATGAGTATAAGCAGCCGGGGCAGTTCACCACACATAACTTCGATTTCGAGTGGCGGGGCTATTCCTTCGGTGTTCAGCCTTCGGTAGACCACTTTGCGGCTTCGCAGCCTTTTGACATTGCCGGTACAGATATTTATCATCCGTCCCAGGACCAGCTGACCGGTGCCGAGATTGCCTTCGGGGGAGATCTGATCCGCTCGCTGAAGCAGGATAATTACTTCGTGCTGGAGACGCAGGCGCAAGCGTTCCCGGAGTGGACGCCATATCCAGGACAGCTGCGGCAGCTGGCATTCAGCCATCTGGGCTCAGGGGCTTCGATGGTCGCTTACTGGCATTGGCATTCGATTCATAACTCCTTTGAGACCTACTGGAAGGGGCTGCTCAGCCATGACTTCCTGCCTAACTCGGTGTATAAGGAAGCTATGACTATCGGCGCGGACTTCAAGCGGTTAAGCGACCAGCTGATCGGACTGAAGAAGACCAGTAAGGTGGCCGTTATGGTCAGCAATGAAGCGCTGTCGGCGATCGAATGGTTCAAGCTGCCGGGAGGATTGATCTATAATGATGTGGTCCGCTGGATGTACGATGAGCTCTATAAAATGAACATCGCCTGCGATTTCATCCAGCCGGGCAGCCCGCGCCTAAGCGAGTATGAGCTGGTTGTGGTTCCTGCGTTATACGCCGTCTCCGATGAAGCGCTGCAGCAGTTGAATGACTACGTCCGCAGCGGCGGCCATGTAGTCTATTCCTTCAAGAGCGGGTTCACCGATGAACAGGTGAAGGTTCGTCATACCGCACAACCCGGGATCATTCATGAGGCCTGCGGGATTGCCTACAGTCATTTTGCCACACCGAATGCGGTTACGGGACTTACCGGCAAGCTGTTCCCTGAGGGAGCCGAAGCAGGCGTTCACACCGTCCGCACCTGGATGGAGATGATTGTTCCCGGTTCAGCGGAGGTGCTGGCCAGCTACGATCATCCCCAGTGGGGCGAATATGCTGCCGTCACTAGAAATACCTTCGGCGAAGGAACAGCCACCTATATCGGTTGTATGACCGGGCCTGCCGCACTTGCAGAGATCCTGCGCGATACGCTCCAGCTGGCCGGATTATGGGGAGCAGACCAGCAGCTGTCGTTCCCGCTCATCGTGAAGTCCGGTGTGAACCAGCAAGGCCGCACTATTCGTTACTACTACAACTACTCAGCCCAGCCGCTCAGCTTCAAATATCCGTACGAAGCCGGAACGGAACTGCTGTCCGGCAATCCGGTGGCACAGGATGAGGAACTTACCCTTGATGCTTGGGGCGTAATGATTATTAAATAAACATAACACTGGAGAACTTAATGAAGAGCGAAAAGGAACGGAGGGGAAATTTGGAACTGTAGGAGCGATAGCGTCCGCCTTTGTGTTTGAATTTCTACCGCTAACAGCGGTTCTAATCAGGAAATCCAAACACAACAGCGGCCGGAGGGCCAAATGTTCACCGTAGTGACGACCAAGCTCCCAGTCCAAACCTTAAGTGTGTTTTATATAATAAACATCTACAGCATTGGAGGCATAAGCGTGGACGTGACAGGACAAGTATGGATATCGAGTACAGAAAATGAGCCTTGGGTATCCCATCCCCTGGAAGCCACCACTGCCGAAGCAGTGGATCTGGCGTTCACCGGACAATTGCATCAGAATATCGAAGGGTTCGGCGGATGCTTCAATGAGCTGGGGTTCGAGGCGCTCAATCTCCTCGCGGACGAAGACAGAAGCGCTGTGCTGCATTCGCTCTTTCACCCGGAAGGGGATCAGCGATTCAGTATTTGCCGCCTGCCGATCGGGGCCAGCGACTATGCCCTGGAATGGTACAGCCTGAATGAGACCGACGGCGATTACGCCATGGAGCATTTCTCTATCGAGCGGGACCGCAAGTATCTGATCCCCTATATCCGCGAGGCTCTCAAGCTGAACCCGGAGCTGAAATTATTCGCCTCCCCCTGGAGTCCGCCAACGTGGATGAAATTCCCGCGCGTCTACAATTACGGCACCTTGCGCTGGGAGAAGGATATTCTGGAGGCCTATGCGCTCTACTTTGTGAAGTTCGTCCAGGCTTATGCTGAAGAGGGAATTACCATTCATCAGGTACATGTACAGAACGAAGTGGTGGCCGATCAGAAATTCCCTTCCTGCGTATGGACCGGCGGGCAACTGCTGGAATTCATCCGGGATTATCTGGGGCCGGCTTTTGAACAGCATGGACTTGCTACGGAGATCTGGCTGGGCACGATCAACGCACCGGAGCCTTGGGACGAGTGGATGAAGAAGAAGGACAGCAGCTTCGATGCCTATGCCCATACAGTATTAAGTGATCCTGAAGCTTACAAGTATGTGAAGGGAGTCGGCTACCAGTGGGCAGGCAAATACGGCATCCAGCGTACGGTACAGGCCTATCCTGAACTGCGTTATATGCAGACGGAGAACGAATGCGGGGACGGGGAGAACACCTGGTTTTATGCCAAATACGTATTTAATCTGTATCAGCATTATTTCACTAACGGTGTGAACGCGTATATCTACTGGAATATGGTGTTGCTGCCTAAGGGGCGCAGTACGTGGGGATGGGAACAGAACTCCATGATTACTGTAGACCCGGGCGGCGTTCAGGCAGTGCATAATCCCGAGTTCTATGTCATGAAGCATTTCGCCCATTTCGTGGGTCCCGGCTCCAGCCGAATCGGCCTCAAGGGCAAATGGAGCGGAAATGCAGTCGCCTTCGAGACGCCGGAGGGCAGACGGGTCCTAGTCATTGCCAATCCGTTCAAAGAATCGCGGACGGTTACCCTCTCGAATGACGGCACGCATTACGAGCTGGAGCTGGATGCGGAATCTTTTAATACCCTTTTGCTATAAAATAAACAGTAAAAACCGGCTCCACCATCCGCCGTCATCCCAGGGCATCTGCTGTGCACACCTATAACAATTGGAATTGTTCCGACCGTAATTTCCTGCTATAATTTTGGCAGGTTAGTTGATAGGGGGTTACACGGATGGCAACGAATTGCTCATTAGCTAGGGAGTCCTCATGCAGAGCCTGATCCGGGGCGATACTTTGCGTGGGGCGCGGCAGGACAATCTTGATCGCCCAAACAGATATATCGTTTCTAATCGCAGGCTCTGCACCTTATTGCTGTAATCAATAATAATAAGGGGCTGAAGAGCTGTGAAACCAACATTTATTAGAAACCATCAATATAATTATATTAAGAAACAAGCGGATTTTGTGCTGAAAACACTGCGTTCGGTAGCGGACCGCCGTGTCCTGGAGACCGTAAGATACAGCGCCGAGCTCAACGTGACGGGGGCCTTCGCTTCACTGACCGCCGAGCAGGAGCAGATGCTGCGGGCCATCTCCACCTTCGAGAAGGCCGAGGACTTCCAGCAGTATACCAGCGGGCTGGAGCCTTATCTGGAGCCGTTTCCGCCGATTACGCTGAAGCAGATTCAGAAGCTGTTTCCCAAGAATAAAAAGATGAAGCTGCCTGACCTGCAGTCGTTTGATTTCCGTTATGTCACGTATCTGGCCTGGGCGGACATCGCCACGAACAAGCTGTTCATCGTCTATCCGCATGAAGGGCAGTTCATTGGTGTGGAAGGCCGGATGCTGCCGATGCATAAGAAGGGCTACTGCCTGTTCTGCAACCGGCAGCAGGAGCTTGCCTTCCTGACCGTCAAGACCAAGCCGGAGCTGGCGGCGGCAGATAATTTTGCTTCCGTGGGCCAGTACGTATGTTTGGATAATCAGGGCTGCAATCAGAGCATTACGGATATAAGCGCGCTGGAGCGATTCGTCCTCTCGGTGCGCAAGTAGCAGTATAGTTAGGTTAACAAGAGCAGAGCAGCGGTTCCCGGTTGGGGGCCGCTGCTCTATTTGTTTTGTATAGTAGAGGAGCTATCTGCTAGGCTGCGTAGTCATAGCCAAATCTACCAGTTCCTCCAGAAGCTGTTCTTCCAGGCGGATGATCTCACACATATTCCTGTGAAGCTTCACCCGCGCGGCGGGCTTGTTGCCCGAGCACATCCCCTTAATCATGAACTGATTGATCAGATCCCACTGCTCGCCTGCCTGACGGTAGTCTTCAGCCGCCCGGGAGAGAGCAGGCGCCGGGCCTTCCCGCTCCAGCAGCTGCAGGAATTGGCTGAACCGGATTCGGCTGATCGGCAAGGCGTTGGCATAGATTTTGAAGGCCGAACTGGCTTCGGGTGAGTTATCAGGCTGTATCCCTATTTCCAGATAGGCCTGGGCATACGCCCTGAGCTGGACGCCCACTTGATCCGGCCGAATCTGTTGGGCAGGGCTGGTAAGCACCTCTTGAAGAATCGTCTGCCAATCTGAGCAGGAACGGGAGACTTCGCACCGCCCGAATAAGGCATAGAAATGACAGGCCCCTTCAAGGATGCTGAAATCTATCACTTCAAGATCCTTACCATAGTAAGCATCCGTTAGATAGATCAGACTCTTCTCCCTGTCCAGGCCCACGGCAAGACAGGCATGGCTCGTATGCAGCCTGCGGTAGGCTACACACCAGGGACAGTCATAGGAATCGAAGCCAACCAGAACCGGCATGCCTGAGGACAGCTGATTCTCCAGCAGGTCAAGCATATAGCTTCTATCCATTGCCGGTTCAGTCCGTTCTATATAACTGAAGGTAAGGCCATGATACGCGGACAGATAGCCGGTATTGATCCGGGGCAGCCGTATCCGCTCAATCAAAGGCTGGTCCGGGGCTTGCGGCTCATCCAGGAACATCTGCCAGGCATCGCCGTACATGCCTTTGCTGTCCAGTCCCTGCCACTGTGCTACAGACTGGATGCAATCATCAATACAGCTGCGCAGCTTAGGGTAGTGGGTACTTTTAACAGGAGCAATGTTCAACACTGCTCATCATCTCCTTCGCCGAGCAGAAGTGGCTGTGCAGCCGGTCGCGATAAGAAGCGGGAGTCATGCCGCTGAATTGGCGGAAGAGCCGGTAGAAGTATTTCATGTCGTAAATGCCGACCTCAAGGGCCACGGACTGGACGCCAAGCTTCGTGAACAGGAGCAGGATACAGCTGTATTTCATCCGGATCTCCTGGAAGATCTGGATGTAGGACCTGCCGGTCTTATTCTTAAGCAGCCGCTGGAACTGGCGGGAGCTCACCGCAAGCTGGCGGCTCATCTCATTCAGCGTGATCCGCTCACTATAGTTACTGATCATATATAGGAGGACATCATGCAGCGGGTCATACTGCGGTCCCGGGCGTTCGGCGAAGGGAGTGTCTGCTGCGGGCATAATCAGCTTGGCCAGCTCCAGCAGCGGCGGGTATAGCCGCTGCTCATCCATAAGCGGGCCAGAGTTCAGCATCCCCTGCAGCCGCCCGAGCAGGAAAAGGATTTCCTTATTCTTCTCCCTGTATCCGAACCATTGCCGCACCTCCAGAAGCTTAAGCAGCGGCAAGAGGACCTCTTCGGATAAGGGACCCGGCAGCTCTCTGAGCACACTGTCTAGCCCGGGCCTGAGCATACAATTCAGGATCAGCAGCGGCTCGGTACCGCTCAGATCCTGCGGATGAAAGACATGGGATATCCCCGGCGGAATCACTAGAACATCCCCCTGCACCACCTGCATTTTATCCTCACCTGCCAGATGAATGCCTGTCCCTTGAACCACGTAGGCCAGCTCTACGAAATCGTGCTGATGACGTACGGAAGTGACCGTATTTTGAGTCAGGAGCATTTGTACGGGTGAAGAGGAGTCGAATAAATAATCCCCCGTAAATACCGGAAAAGCTTCCATAAACAAACCTCCGTTTCCTGCTTCCTTATGTTGGATGACTGGAATCCACCCTAGTATATCTCAATATTTTGGCGCATTCAACCATATATTAACAACTTAAAATTTGGTATATTCATGCTATTCATTCCAATTCCGCAACCTGAAAGGGGTAGACACATGCAGCAAAAAGTCATTGAGATTATTGCCGAAATCAAGGAGGAACCAGGTTTGCTTCAGACGCTCAGCGGAGCTTCTGACCTGACCCTGGACGCCGCACTTGACTCCCTGCAGATCATTAATTTTATTCTGAGAATCGAGGATGAATTCAATATAGAGGTAGATTTCGACACCTTTGATCTGGAGCATCTGAAATCAGTGGACCGGTTCTCCGCTTATGTCGCCGGGCTTGCCGTATGATGAGGAATGCTGTGCACTGCGGCAGCCTGGAGTCGGAGCGGTACTGGCGGGAGGAGGATCTGGCCTCCTTGCCGGCCATTCCCGATGCGAAGGCGCTGGCTATCGTGCAGGCGATGGATGAAATGCTGTTTGTCTTTTGCGGGAGCGGCGATGTGCTCTTAACCCGCCAGGGGATGAACCGGGCACAATATGACTATCTTCAATCGCTCGGTTATGCTTTCAGCACCAATATGGATGCGCTCCGCCTGGAGACAGTGGAGTCTGTTCCCGCACAGGCGGCGCTGAATATATTTGAATTGCTGGGCCGGATGGACGCCGGGCAGGAACCGGACCGCTTAATACCGGAAGGAGCGCTGCTGGAGCCCTTCGCCGTGCTTCCCGGGACACAGGAGGCGGTTAGCCGGTACAAGCTTTTGCCTACGTTGCCTGATGAAGAGATTGTACGGGCGGTGAATACCAAGAGCTATTCTACAGCGATGCGTGACCGGCTGGGGCTGCCGAATATTGCGTTAGTGGTCGATAGTCTGGAGGAGCTGCTGCAATCGGGACAAGCACTGCTGGAGAAGGGAGCTTTTCTGATCAAGGATGAGTATGGGGTATCCGGTAAAGGGAATCAGCTGGTGGATTCAGAGCGTATGCTGCGCCGGATGGCCGGGCATCTGGAATCGAGCCGCAATCAGGGGAAAAGAATCCGGTTTGTCCTTGAGCCTCTGCTGGACCGGGAGACAGACTTCTCCTGCCAGTTTCAGATTGATCCGGAAGGCCGGGTCACCCTTTTGTCTGCCCAGCAGCTGGTGAACCAGGGCTTCGCCTTCGGAGAATCCCGCTCCCCGCAGCCGTCTCTGCTGGACAAGCTGGACAAGGAAGGCTACTGGGAGACCATGCACAGCATAGGCCGGGAGCTGCACGCTGACGGATATTACGGTGAGGTGTGTGTTGATTCCATGCTGCTGCGTGACGGAAGCCTGGCGCCTCTGGTAGAGATCAATGCCCGCAAGTCGATGAGTCTGATCAAGCATCATGTAGACCGCCGGTTCAAGCAGGAAGGTATGCACACATGCCTGATACAGGTACCGCTGGCGGCTATGGGCAAGGTTCATTATGAGGAGCTGCTGGAGCGGATGGAGGAGACGGGGATTTTATTCTCGCTGCGGGCAGGTGAAGGTGTGATGCCCTTGACCTCTAGCGCGCTCCAGCCGCTGGACCCTTCCCGTGCTGCCGGTTCCACGAAGGGCAAGCTGTATGCAGCCTTGACTTACCGGAGTGAAGACAGCAAGCAGAGCCTCATCCGTACGCTGGATGAGTCTCTCATGCGCACAGGCTATACTATCCTGCGATAAAGAAAGGAACCCCCCAATGAATAACACCGTGACGATTCTATGCTCAGGCTTTGGCCTGGGCTTCTATGTCCCTGGTCTGCTGCTGGAACGGAAGTTCACAGCGATGGGCCTTCAGGCAGAGGTTGAAGTGTTTGAGGCCTTAATGCCTGACCACAAAAAGGAGCAGACAGACAACAGCCGCAGGGCATACCAGCAGAGCTTTGCTGTCGCCCTGACCTCACAGAAAATACCGTCCGATATAAGAAACAGCCTTGATCCCGCAGCCGTTGAGCATTTGCTGCAGCAATGGAAGCAGGAGGAACGGCAGCACTTCATCGTCTTGTCCGGGCATTGGGTGCATGTTATGGACCAGTACCGTGAGCTGGCGGGGGTAAGCGTGTATGCTGACCTGCTGTATATTGACGCTGACCTGTCGCCATCGTGGAAGAATCTGCGCAAGCTGAATCCGGCTTACGCGGAAGGCTACCATGAAGTAAGTATGTATGATCCCGGGATGCAGGAGATTCTGTGCAGCATCGATGCCGGATCTGGGAAAGCACTGCCTGCTGCGGCGAGGAACGGGCGGCTGGTCGTTCATGGGGGCGGCTGGGGAATCGGAACCTTCCGCGAGAAATTTGACGCGCTGGAGTCGGCGGGGTACGAGCTGGATATTGCCGCTTACAGCATTGAGGAGATCGGCGGGCCTGTCCGCGGCAGACGTTATTATATGAATGATCCGCAGTGGCGGACCTGGACGAAGGATGACAGCGGGCAGTATACCTTCCCGCCGTTTGCAGAGGTAACCGGTAACCGGACAGAGCGTTTCCCGCCCTGTCAGAGCTACGGGGAAGGGATGTACGGAGTCATCCGGCAGGCGTCCGCAGTCATCAGCAAGCCGGGCGGCGGCGCTTTGATAGATTCCCTGGCTTCGGGCACACCGCTGGTGCTGCTCGACCCCTTCGGCCCGCATGAGAAGATCAACAGTGATCTGTGGGTCGGGCTTGGTTACGGTATTACTTACGGGGAGTGGGCCGAGTCAGGATATGATGATGATGTACTTCGCAAGCTGGCGAATAATCTCAGAGCCGCTAGAGGTCAATACCCGGACTATGCGGCAAGCTATGCCGAACAATTATCCACAGCAGGAGGGAGAAGCTAATGCAACCAACCAGCAGAGTGAGCCTGGACGAGCAGTCCTTCGAGGCATTGAAACGTACGATCAAGAATGTGGTGGTTCCGCACAGGGAACGCAAGCATGATCCCGGCTTCAAGACAGTGATGCCAGAGATTATGTCCCTCAAGCTGACCAACCGCTGCAATCTGCGCTGCAAGCATTGCTATCAATGGAATGAATCCGGCTACCATCATGATATGGATACCGCTGAGCAGAATCTGGATATGGATCTGGGAATGATCCAGAGGCTGCTGGAGGAGACGGATGAAGCGCAGTCCCGCCTGTATTTATGGGGAGGCGAGCCGCTGTTTCACCGGCAGGCCAAGGAGATTCTGGACCTTCTTAAGGAGCATCCCCGCGATACTACGATCTGTACCAATGCCTACATGATCCCTAAGTTCGAGGAGGAACTGTGTGCAATCTCGGACAATCTGGAGCTGCTGATCCCGATCGAGGGGTTCCAGGAGGAGCATGATTTCCTGCGCGGCAAAAATTCGTTCCAGAAGGTCATCGACGCCGTTGACCGTTTGCTGGAGCTGCGCGAGCAGGGCCGCTTCCGCGGCCGGATCTCAGTGCATAATGTGATCAACGACAATATGATCGGGAGATTATATGAGCTGGTGGAGTTTTTTGAGCAAAAAGGCGTCGATCTGGTCCTGCTCTGCTTCCCATGGTATATCTCGGAAGACACCAGTTTTGCGATGGACCGCTTCTACAATGAACACTTCCAGTGGCTGGCCGAGCTTCCGCCGGATCACCGGAGCAGCTGGCATGCGTTCAAATACCATATCAAGCCGGAGAATATCACCAGGCTGACCGAAGATCTGCGGCGGATTAACAGCAATACCTGGCACAATACCCGAATCCGCTACCAGCCGGGTCTCGATTTTGATGAGATTGAGGATTTCGTGGCCGGGAAGCCGATGGCATCCCGCAGTACCTCCAAATGTCTGGCACTCAGCACCCGGGTGGATATTGCCCCGAACGGGATGGTGAGTGCCTGTAAATTTTTTGGCGAGCTGGCGATTGGCAATGTGAATGAATACTCGCTCACCGAAATATGGAATTCAGCGCGCTATGACCGGCTGCGGCGGATTCTGGACGAAGGCCTGTCCCCGGCCTGCTCCAAATGTAATGTGCTGTACCTCAACACCTATGCTGCGCTGGCTCAGATATGAGCAGTGTGGTAGAGGAGCCAAGCTATAAGCTCGGCATTCTGGGCGCCTCGAGTATTGCGGTTCCAGCGATGCTGGAGCCGGCACGGATAGTGGACAAGGTGAAGATCAATGCGATTGCCAACCGTACCTTGGCGAAAGCGGAGGCTATGGCCGAGGCGTACCAAATTCCCTATGTGGCGGCTAGTCTGGACGAGTTGCTGGAGCTGGACGATCTGGATGGAGTATATATTGCGCTCAGCAATGAGCTTCATACGCAGTGGGCGATCCGGGCCTTGAATGCGGGCAAGCATGTCTTGGTGGAAAAGCCGATCTGTCTCCATCCTGAAGAAGCGGAACAGTTAAGGCTGGCGAAGGACAACCCTGCAGCCCCGAAGCTCACCGAGGGGCTGATGATTGCCTGTCACCCCTGGCAGCAGGCGCTGAAGGGCATCGTCGATTCGGGCGAATTCGGCGCGCTGCGCAGGATCAGCACCCGAATCTCCGTTCCTGCCAAGAACAGGCATGCCGGCAATTACCGGAGTGTCAGGGGGAAGGGCGGAGGTGCTTTTGCCGATCTTGGCTGCTATTGGTTGCAGTTCGTGCAGACCCTTGCTGGTCTACAGCCGGAGGAGATCCTGGCGCAGTCGGCCTTTGACGGGCCGGATGGCTGCGATTGGACCTTTCAGGCGGCGTTGCAATACAAGAACGGGCTGAGGGCCGAGTGTCTCACTTCCTTTGAGCTGCCATTCCGGGCCTCGCATATCCTGTATTTCGACCATACCGTGCTGACGGTCCCCGATTTCTTCCGGCCGATCAAGGGGTTCTATAAGCTCAAAATCCGGCATGATCTGCCGGACAACCGTACCACCCTATGCGAATTCGAACCGCTGAACTATTATGTGGGCCAGCTGGAGGCTTTTGCAGCGATCATGAGCGGGCAGCAGGCCGAGGGCCTGAGTGCTACCTGGGAACGGGTGCAGCTGCAAGCCCGGATCATGGCTGAGGCACAGCGGCGCCGGGTCTCTGAGGTGCTTCCACTATAGCGATTGTGCTAGCAGAGTGAGACCATTGACAGCAGCTGCTTCCAGCAACAGCAAACAGCGACTCCCTTTGTGGGGGACGCTTTTTGCTGTTCCACTATTCCGCTGGAGGTTCCAGTAAGTATGCCGAATATGAATGTCTGTCTACACTAGCGGTCCTGTAAGGAAGGAGGCTGCTCCATCCAGGCACGCTCGTTGTTCAGCACATAGATCCCGAGTGCCTGCTCGAAGGACAAGCCATGATTATAGAAAGTCAGCATCTTCGCGGCGAAGCGCACACTCTTATGTGCACTGGGCGATTGCAGCAGCTCTGTTGCCAGTGTACGGAAATTCTTCGGCTGGGCTTCCGCAGCATCGACAGCATCCAGCAGACCTTTAGGGCTTGGAAAAAGCAGGCGGTTATACGCCAGAATCATCCGTCCGCTAAAAAACACCAGTTGGACCGCCGTATGAGCGAGCAGGTAGGCGTCATTTTTTTGGCCCGCTTCCTTGGCGAAATACAGCCCGTACAGGTAGATCTGGGCGCAGAATTCCCGCAAATTACGCTCGCGGTTCTCCTCGGGATAGACGGGAATCCGGGCCACGAGCTCATTCAGCTCCGGGATTCTGGAGAATAATACCTCTGCACCGGTAAAAGCATACCTCGTCGGCTCATTGCCGCGCCGGGCGGCAAGCTCCAGAAACCGGCGGTTGATCACCTTGATATCGGCATATCCGCCTTCATAGGTGCTGACTTCCCGGTCCACGTAGGAGAGCCTGCCGTTCTGCTCATATTCCGCATAGGCTTCATCGGTGAAGACCAGATGAACATCCACATCCGAGGACTCGCTGGCGGTTCCCTTGGCTACAGATCCGCTGGTGATTGCCGCCAGACAAGCAGGGTCTTGCTCCAGCTTCTCCGCCAGCTTCTCCAGCGTCTGCCTGTGGTGCGCGTACATATAACGTTCCGCCTCCTTGATTAGATTCTGCTGCGTTAAGCGTATCAATTGGACAGCTTGCCAGCTATGGTCAATTCAGACATTCAGGCCCCCGCCTGCTCTGTCTTCCCCTGAGCGGCCTGTTGATCAGCGGCACTGCTGCGGACAAGACCTCTCTGTCCGGCCAGCGTGACCGCCAGAATAGCTGCACCGGAGACGAGCAGAATGAACGAGCCGGGAATCCGGTCGAGGAGGACTCCATAGAGCAGCATTCCGAGCGGAGCGATGGAACCGGCGATGCCCTCCACCAGCCCGAATACGCGTCCACGATACTCCTCCTCGGTGGTCTGCTGCAGATATACCTGGATCGGAATATTGATGACCATAATCATGATACCGACAAGCAGGAGCAGCGGCAGGAAGAGAAGGAAGGTGGCCTTCGGAGTGAAATGCAGCAGCAGCGGAACCGCCAGTGAGGAATAACACTCCCAGCGCGCTTAAGCCTCCGAGGATCGGCCTCACCGGACTCTTGCTCTGGGGAAGTATAGCAAGCAGCAGCGACATCAGCAGTACGCCTGCCGCCAGCATCGCTTCGAGGACTCCATATTGCTTCGAGGAGAGTCCGAGTGTCTGTACTGCAACGTAGGGCAGCACAACATTCAGGGCGACGACGAAGAAATTAATCCAGAACACAATCCCCATCAGGGAGCGGAGGACCGGACGGCGGATCACATAAGCGAAGCCTTCCTTCAGATTCGTGCGTACCCCGTTAACAGCAGTGCCCAGACGTTCGCGGAGCGGCTGGGGGCCAGCGGCTTCGGCAGGTTCAAGGGCAGCATGAAGCCGTGGAATCGGCTTGTATCTCAGCATGCAGCCCATCACGGTCGAAACGGTGAAGCCTGCCGCGTTCAGCAGCATGAAATCCTGAAGGGGAAGGAAGGCATACAGAAGACCGGCGAGAATCGGAGCCAGCAGGTGCCCAGCCGATCCGGCAATCTGATTCAGTGATCCGGCCCGCTGGACGGAGCCGCTGTCTACAAGCATCATCATCGAGGAGGAGACTGAGATACTATAGAAGGTAGAGCAGATAGATAATAGAATGAGCGACAGATAGATAGTCCATAGGGACATTCCCTCCAGCGAGACGAATAGAAAGGCCAGGGACATAATCAGGGCACTGGCCAGGTCCGAGCCGATCAGCAGCCTGCGGCGGTTAACTCTGTCGGCGAGCACACCGGCGAAGGGGGCCAGCAGGATACCGGGCAGCAGCCCGCACAGCAGTGTAACGGCGAAGCTGCTCCCTGACCCAGTCTCATTCAGAATGAACAGACCAGCTACGAAGGTGTACATACTGGAGCCGAGAACAGAGACCAGCTTGCTGCTGAAGAAGAGAAATATGTTACGGTTAGTCGCTGCCTTATCATGGGCTGCGGATGTTATTTGAGACATAATAGCACTCCCTTTGATCAAAAAAGTTAAGTTTAATTAAACTTATTATATGAGTAAAAGTTGAAGAATACAACAAAAAGTTTAATATAATTTAACTTTAGCGTATTTCCAGCTTTCTCTTAGGGTATAGGTAAGCTATACTGAAAAGAAAAGCTACCTGGAAAGTTGGCAAGCAGATGACCACCAAACAAACCATCGGAGAGAAAGTCAAGCAATTGCGCAAGGCTAAGGGGCTTACGCAGACGGACCTTGCCGGAGACCATATGACCAAGAGCATGCTGAGTCAAATCGAGAATGGACGCGCCTTGCCCTCGATGAACAGCTTGCAGGTTCTGGCCGGCAGGCTGGGAGTTGATCCGGGCTACTTCCTCGAAGGCGAGGAGGAGGCGGAGCTTGCTCCGCTTGTCCGGGAGATGGAGGCTGAGTTCAAGGCGAAGAATTACAGGGAGGTCATCCAGCGGCTTCAGCCGCTCACGGAGCGTACGCTTCCGATGACGATTGATGCTGCGCGTCTGCTGGAGTTCTATGTAAGCTCCCTTTTCTATACAGGTGCCGGAGGCGGGGAAGCGGAGCTTGCGCGGGCAGCGCTGATCTATGAACGCTTCGGCTTATTCGTGGAACGGGCGAAGGTGCAGTATATTTCCTATGCCCTGAATTTCGCACAGAACAGATACGCGGACGGGCTGGAGCTGATCCGCCGGGTCCGCAAGGAGTATGAGGATAACAAGGTGGGGAATGATTTTATCTTTGAAATCGATCTTCATTATGCTGAGAGTATTAGTCTGTCTGCCCTGGGGGATTATGCGGGAAGCCGTGAAGCTGCATTGGCGGCGCTGCAGGTTTCACGGGAAGAGGGAATCTACTATATGACGGATCATCTGTACCGGGTGCTCGGTATCCTGGCGCTGACCGAAGGAGAGACCTTGGCGGCAGAGGAGGCCATGAAGAAGGCCAGAGCATTCGCAGAATTCACCGAATCTGAGGATTCACTGAAGCTGGTGGTGATCGGAGAGATCAGACTTGCGGTAGCTAAGGGAGAGTACAGCAAGGTTCTTGCGCTGGCGGAGCAGTATCCGCAGGAGGATGAGCATTACGCATCCAGCGTCCAGCTCATGTCCGGCATCGCCAGGTATCATCTCGGCCAGGACGATGAAGCGCTGATCAGCCTGTCCAAGGCCGAGCCGGGTGATCAGGTCTACCACCCGCTTGACCGCGCCAACCTGCTGACAGCTTATGCTTACCGCGCACAGATCTGTATGCGCCGGGGCATGAAGGAGGAAGCACTGCGGTTGTCCCAATACGCCTACGATCAGGTGAAGGAATACCCGCCTTCCATATACACCGAAATGATTAACAAAACTTACCACGAGCTGCATAGCTAGTAGACCATCAGAATTAAACAAGTGATTTATTCCATAAGTGCAGTAAGGAGTGAAGCTATGTTCATAGCAAAAAAACAGGGATAAGTGTATTCTGTGCAACTAAAAACTGTGAAACGGATGGACATTCTCTTCTAATTGTAGTCTGTACAACTAAATTTGCCCGGATGGGCGAAAATCCAGATATAGGGGCATTTTAATTGTACGAACTACATCTAAACGGAGATTTGGCGGCACATCGGACGATTTAGTTGTACGAATTACAATTAAGACTTCCCCTTGCACCTGATTCGGGGTGAGGTAACCCCTCAGCAAGCCGTTAGTTATAGTATTTTTCACATGTTTAGATCTGATGAGCTACTAACTACCCTTCTAGCGCAGCAAAGAACACCCGTGCTATTTCCCCGCACGGGTGTTCTTTGCTAATGTGAAATATAGGTTGGACTATAAATCTTCAGATAAAGGAGGGAGCGACGGAGGAGATTTTGGAACTGTAGGAGTGTTAGCGTCCGCCTTTGTTTCCGGATTTCTACCGCGAACAGCGGTTCTAATCAGCAAATCTGGAAACAACAGCGGCCGGAAGTCCAAAATCTCTGCAGTGGCGACTACTCCTTTGATCTGTGTATTTGAGCTCACCCAACATAAAACTCTATTTGCTGCTCCACAGCTCCACACGGTCCTGCACATACTTGGTATATCCAGCTTCCATTTTCTTAACGCCGGCTTTTTCCAGATCGGCCATGTAATCATCCCAGATTTTATCGAATTCAGCCGGTTTGGCCAGAATGGCCTGCGGGATGCGCTTCCAGGTAATATCCTTCATTTTATTGCCCAGAATGGAGACTTCATCCTCACCGGGAATGGAAATGTTCCAGGCTGCACCGTAGGCTTTCTCCTTGAATTCCTCTTCTTTCGGGAACAGGTCCTTCCAGGTAGTAGCTTTGTAAGCTGCCAGCGTCTCCTTCTCTACATCGCTATAGCCCAGCACGAGCTGCTCAGGGAAGTTCTTGGTGTAGTAGTTGCCGGTGGAATCCTTGGCCCCGTCGCCGTAGTGGACCATCATATTCCAGTAGAAGCCAATGCCGGTTTCCTTCGTGAAGGCGGTGTTGTCGTTGTTGATGCGGTCCTGGACTTCCTGCGGAACTACGCGTTTGCCGTTCTCCACTTTATAGTGCTTGCCTTCAATACCCCAGTTGTTCAGGATCTGTCCTTCATCGGAGGCCAGGTAATCCAGGAACTTGATCGTCCGCACCGGGTCGGGGTTAGTGGTGGAGATAGAGATGCCGTAGCCGCCCATGAAGCCGGTAGGCCAGAAGCTGGTTTCCTTGTATTCTTCAGTTAAGGTGACCGGATAATGTCCGTAAGTCTGATCGAATTTGCCGGCGGCTTTGAGCGCCTGCTGTGCGTCGTTGTAGTCCCAGTCCTGGTCAATTAGGCCAAGCACGCGTCCAGTCGCTACTTTGGCTTTGTACTGGTCGTATTTCTGCACGAAGCTCTCCTTGTCAAGCAGGCCGATATCGTTCATGTGGTTCAGCCAGCGGAAATACTCCTTCTCTTCCGGGCGGCGGAAGTGGTAGATCGCTTCATGCGTCTCCTGATCGACGTAATATTCTCCGTCATCGGAGCCGCCGGTTGTAGCTACCGCAGGGTTGGTAACGGAAATGTACATATGCCAGTCATCCGCGTTGAGGGAGACGCCGATGTTTTTGTTGCCGTTCTCATCCGTAGGGTGCTTCTCCAGATAGGCTTTGATTACGTTCTCATAATCCTTCACCGTGCGGATCTCCGGATACCCGGCTTCCTTCAATACCCGGTGCTGCAGCTCGAAGCCGCCGCCCGCTACGAATTTCTTCTCATCCACTGCTGCCCAAGTTGGAATAGCGTAGATCGACTGGTCTTCATTCGTGTACTTGGCCCGGGCCAGATTATCGCCGAGCACGCGCTTAATGTTAGGGGCATGCTTATCGATTAGATCAGTCAGATCAAGGACCGCGCCGGCATCCACCAGCTTACCAATGTCGCCTTTAGCCGAGATAATGTCGGGATAATCCCCGCCCGCTGCAATGAGGGCAATCTTCTGCTGCGGATCACCGACAGCGAATTCGGCATCGAGGGTGACACCGGTCTTTTGCGTAATGACAGTGCTGACCTCATCCTTCATATTGTTCCAGTTCGGATTAGGGTCTTCCGCGAAGAAGGATAGTGTCAGGGGACTTAGGTCCTCAGCCGCCGCCGTAGCCTCAGCTGTTGCCGTGGCATTGCCGCTGTTCGTAGCCTTGGCCCCGGTATTCTCAGCCGTATTCTTGTTGCCGTTATTATTGCCTCCGCCGCAGCCTGCCAGCACACTAAGCAGCAAGGTTAGCACCATCAGCGCCACAACCGGTTTCGCCGTCTTTCTTGTCATGAATAGAAACCCTCCCTTTGTCTGGTAGAAACATATTGTATTCACAGGCAGCAGCCTGAAGATACCGCTTAAGCCGATTAGCTTTTGACCGAACCCAGCGTCATGCCTTTGACGAAATAGCGCTGCAGGAACGGATAGACAATCAGAATGGGAACGGTGACGACAATGGTGATTGCCATTTTGACCGATTCCGGGGAGATCTGGGCCATGACCTCTGTCATATTGCGTCCGCGGAAATTATCCGCGTTGGTCGTGGTGCTCTGAATGACCTTCATCAGCTCGAATTGCAGCGTGGTCAGCGAGTCCTTCGAGCCGTTATACAGATAGGTGTCAATCCACGCATTCCACTGGCCGACGGCCAGGAACAGGGCGATGGTTGCCAGCGCAGGCTTGGTCAGCGGTAGAATAACTCGCCAGTAGATGGTGAAGTCATTGGCTCCGTCCAGCTTAGCGGATTCCTGAAGAGCGTAAGGCAGACCGTCGATGAAGGAGCGGATCACGAACACATTGAAGGCGCTCACCAGACCGGGCAGAACATACACGCCGAAGGTGCCCATCATATGCAGATCTTTAATCAGAATGTAAAAGGGGATCAGGCCTCCCGATACATACATCGTCAGCGCCAGGAAGGTAGAGACGAACTTGCGGGCCTGGAAGTCCACCCGGCTTAAGGTGAAGGCCAGCATGGAGGCACTGACCAGTCCGAGCAGAGTCCCGATAACCGTGCGCAGCACCGAGATTTTGAAGCCGGTAATCAGGCCGGAGAAGGCGAAGATCGTCTCATAATTCTTGAAGGTGAACACCCGGGGATAGATCGTAATCCCGCCCTTGATGCTGTCCGTCGAGTCATTGAAGGAGATCGCCAGTACATTCAGAAAAGGGTACAGCGTAGCAACGGTAACCACCGTAATCGCGAGATAGACAACCAAATCGAAGATGCGGTCCGACCAGGATGCCGCAGCCAGTTTTTTAATCATGAGCAGGGCCTCCTATATGATGCTTTCCTTGGTTATTTTTTTGAAGATGCCGTTGGCTGTAAAGAGCAGAATTACACTCACCACAGAATTGAAAATATTAATCGCCGTCCCGAAGGAGAACCGTCCCATCCCCAGCCCGTAATTCAGGGCATACAGGTCGAGAGTCTGCGAGTAATCACGCACCAGATTGTTGCCGAGCAGGAACTGCTTCTCGAACCCGATGCTGATCAGATGGCCGATGGACATGATTAGCAGGATCACGATGGTACCCCGGATGCCCGGAAAAGTAATATGACGCACCTGCTGGAGCCGGCTGGCTCCGTCCACCCTGGCTGCTTCGTACAGCTCCGGCCCGATGCCCGAGATGGCGGCCAGATAGATAATGGTGTTCCAGCCCGTCTCCTTCCAGACATCCGAGGCGGTAACAATGCCCCAGAACAGATTGCCCTTCGCCATGAACTGGATCGGCTCACTGATGATATGAAGACCCATCAGCAGGTCATTGACTGCGCCGTTGTCCGTGGAGAGCATCTTGGTAATGATCCCGGCGGCAACCACCCAGGACACAAAGTGTGGCAGATACGACACCGTCTGAACAAAGCGCTTCAGCACCTGCAGCCGTACCTCATTCAGCAGAATGGCGAAGATAATCGGAATGATAAAGCCTGCCAGCAGTCCCATAATACTCATGGCCAGCGTATTGCGCAGGGCGTTGAAGAATTGCTCATCCTGGAACAGCTCCCGGAAGTACTGGAGGCCGACCCATTTTTGCTCGAAAAAGGATTTGCCCGGCTTATACTTCTGGAAGGCCATCATCCACCCCCATAACGGAAGATAGCTGAAGACAAAGGCCCAGAGGACAAAAGGAACAGCCATCATATAGAGGTATTTCTGCTGCCGGAATTTCCCCCAGAAGCTTGCAGCAGATTTCTTCGGCTCCGGCTTCATCGTGGTGGTAATCGCTTTCATTTATGTCCCTCCTTCGATATAGCTTTATCATAATCTGCCGCCAGGACGGGAAACACCCGAAGATTTGAGTGTAAAAACAGGGGAAAATCAGTCTTTTTCGTAAGCGCTTTCTGAAAAAACATTCTCCGGCTCCTTTCTCCGGTAAGCGGAAGGGGAGATGCCTGCGATTTTTTTGAATTTCTCGCGGAAATAATCGACATCGCTGAAGCCGACACTGCTGGCAGCCTGATGGATTTTGCAGCCTTGATCCAGCAGCTCCTTGGCCTTCTCAATGCGGATCGTATCCAGATAAGTGTTGAAGGAGCAGCCCATGGTGTTCTTGAACAGCTTACCCAGATAGGCACTGCTATAGGTGAACACATCGGCCAGCGTCTCCAGCTTCAGATTCTCGTCATAGTGCCGGTGGATCAGATCGACCATCCGTTTCATCAGGACATCCATATCGTCGCGTATAATCCCGCCAGCGTATTCCTCCAGCAGACCTGAGATATAACGCTGGAGCTGGGGGAGGGAGGTATGCCTGTAGATCTGCTGAATCTGCTCCTCCATCAGGCTCTGCGCAGCGCTAAGCTCCTTATAATGAACGGAGAGCTTGCCGGACATAGTAGTAACGGCCCGGACATAGTAGGATTTCACCGCCATCTCGGATAATCCCGCAGCAGCCATAAGGTCCCCTGCTTCCTGGATCAGGTCAGAGATTACGCTGAGATTGCCGGTATCCATGGCGAAATAGAGCCGGTCCATCACAGGGGCGAGCCTGCTCTCCGTATCCTGGGGGTTCGCAGGCAGCCCCTGCTTCAGCTTGAGCGAATCCGGGCCGATCATCCCCGGCTCATCATAGAAGAAGTGATCCTTCATCCGCGCCAGCGCCGACTGATGGGAGAGCTGCAGCTCCGCCAGACTGTCCACCATATCCCCGGCGGTGATGATGCACTCCAGTCCTTCAGCGGCAGCGGCCTCACGGATCTGCCGGGCCATCCGTTTGCTTACCAGCTCCTTCTGATAAGAGGGCTGAAGCAGCACCCCGAGATAAGAATCAAGCGCGAATACGATGCCCCGGCTATTGTCCTCGAAGCTTGACGTCAGCCGGGACTTGACGCTGCTGGAAGGTCCGTTGTCCGCATGATCCTGGAGCAGCAGCCGGATCAGCACGATCTGGTAGGCATCCCAGAGCAGCCCTGCTTCCAGCGCCGACTCCATCAGCGCCGGGGCGGGATGCAGACTGCTCTCCATCAGCAGGGACTGAACCAGCATCTCCCGGCTCCAGACCTTAACAGCCTCATGATTCTTGCGGTGCGTCAGCCGCGCATTCAGTACGGTGGATAGGCCCGTAAGATACAGCTGCAATTCCTCTTCATCGACTGGCTTAAGCAGATAGTTATCGATATTGTAAGACAGTGCACGCTTGGCATAGCTGAAGTCGGCATAGCCGCTCAGGATGAGAATATGCAGCTCCTCATGATCCTCCCGCAGCTCGCCGATCAGCTCCAGCCCGTCCTTCCCGGGCATACGGATATCGACAATCATCAGGTCCGGAGAATACAGCATAGCCTTATGCCTGGCTTCAACCGCGTTGGCAGCTGTATCCACTACCCGGTAGCCCAGACTCTCCCAATCCAACAGAGTAACAAGCCCTTCGCGGATAGACAATTCATCATCAACAATTAACACACTATACATAGGAATCACTCCTTATAGGGATGGCGAAGCTGATCTGTGTGCCGTATCCGCTCTGGCTGGACAGAACCAGGCCGCATTCCGGGCCGTAGGTCAGCTTCAGCCGCAGATGGATGTTACGCATTCCGATACTGTGGGTCTCATAGTCATCGTTATTGTCCAGCATCTGCCGCAGCTCTGCGAGCCGGGCCGGCGGGATTCCGGTTCCGTTATCGGAGACCTGAACCTTAAGCAGGGCATCCTCCACCCGGATATCCACCCGGACCATTCCGCCGTCCATCCGGTCCTCCAGGCCGTGTATGACACAATTCTCCACCAGCGGCTGAATAATAAGCGGCGGAATTTTTAAGGTATTCGCTGCCGGATCAACATACAGCTCGTAGGCGAGCCGGTCATTGTAGCGGAATTTCTGGATGACCAGGTAACAGTTTACGGTCTCCAGCTCACTTTGCAGGGTAATTCTGCCCCCGCCGACCTCCAGATTCTTGCGCATCATCTTGCCCAGCAGCCGGACGACCTGTGCAATATCGGTCTGGCCGCGGGTGTGGGCCTTCATCCGGATCGACTCCAGGGCATTGAACAGGAAATGGGGGTTGATCTGGCTGGCCATCATTTTGAATTTGATCTCATTCTGCTTCAGCAGGATAGCATTCTTCTGCTGGTTGGACTCCTGCACCTCGCTCATCAGCTCGTTGACATTGCGGACCATGTGGTTGAACTGCCGGGCCAGCTGGCCGATCTCATCTTTGCCGTCGATCACGAGCCGGGCTTCCAGATTGCCGGAGGCAACCTTGGAGATATGCTTGCTGAGATGCAGCATGCGTCCGGTGAGCAGGCGGGAGAAGTAGTAGATTAGGATGATTGCAAGGAATAGGGAGGAGATAATGACGGAAGAAGCCAGGGAAATAATCCGGTTAGGCTCACTTACAATACTCTCTACGGAGAAAATAGAGATGATCCGCAGGCTGTTCAGGCTGCCCACAGGATGCCAATCGTCGATCAGCATTTTGAAGGACTGCCCGTCGATCGTGATATCCGCAGGCCCGTGCCCGGCAAGGGTGGACAGCGGCTTCAGGTTGATTTCGTGCAGCGACTTGCCGAGGGTACCTGCCCGGTTGGAGGCGACAATATGATCGTTCTCATCGACGATAAAGGTCTCGAAGGTCTCCTGCTTCAGGATGCTGCTGAGCTGATCCGAATTGACATTCACGACCAGCACACCGGTTGTGCGCTGCTTGAGGAAGTCCACCTTGCGGATCAGGCTGAGATAATACTGGCCGTTGCGGCTGTCGGGGATATAACTCCAGAACGCGAGTCCCTTCTGGGCGAGGGCGAGCTGGTACCAGGGCTCCCGGGTAACTGCGGCATCAGCCTGGAGGAATTCCCAGTTGTTAAGCACCGTCGGGTTGTCGATATACAGCCGGATGCTGGAGATTTCTTTGTACAGGCGGACGAAATCCCGGAAGTCGGGATAATCCCAATAGGCCTGCACCACATCATAGACTGATTCGTACCGGTGATTCGCAGCCTCCTCCAGCCGGCTGTCATTGGACAGGCGGTAGACGATATCCACCGGAACGTTCAGCATCTCACTGGTCCGTTTTTTCACACGGTCGACATTCGCCGTAATCTGCTTCAGCGCATTGTTCATCGCCATATTCCGCAGCTCACTGGTCAGGAACACCCCCACAATGAGCACCGGAATCAGGACGACGCTGCCGAAAGAGAGAAAGAGCTTGGTCCTGAGCTTCAGGTTGTTCATGAAGGTGATGATACGGGTATACACGAATGAAATCGCCTCCGTAAGCACAATTATAATAACGCTTACAATAGAGTATAGCGCGAAACCGTCAGCCAATATATGTCATGAAAATATTTTTTTGATAAACTTTATGGAAACGAATTCCGATAATAAAGGGATCTGCACATCAATATTGGATAAATATTGAATACTTAGATGGAATGCTGGAACTCCATTCTGAAGAAGTACGCGGGACCATCTATTGTGTTCGGTTTATCGCATACATTTGGCCTATGTACCTGCGCACCGGTACAATGTGTGCTGTTTTTCGTATACATTCGAGCCACAAGCCTGCGCGCCAGCAGATGTATGCTGTTTTCCACATACATACGGGCCACACCTGCGCACCAGAACCGAATGTATGCTGTTTTTGGCATACATTCGGCCCGAGCGCCTGTGTGCAAGCAAATGTGTGCTGTATTTGGCATACATTCGGACCACACACCTGCTCACCAGCGCAACGTATGCTGTTTTTGGCATACATTGGCCCGAATCCCTTCGCGGAAGCACATTGCTCCACAGCCCCCTAAAGAAGTTGGAGTCCTCCCCCACAAAAATGTAGACTAGATATAGGAGGAGGATGAACGGTATGGGACACTTAACAGGAACAAGAGAGAAGGCAGCGCAAGAGGTGTTGTCTGGCATTAAGGCAGCGGTGGTTGCCCGCAAGTATGGGGTGACCCCATCGACGGTGAATCAGTGGGTGAGGGACTACCGAGAGACCCATGGGGAACAAGATCATCCGTATCCCCAGGAGCAGGTGGAGGAACTGAAGCGCCTCCTGGACGTGGAGCAGAAATACGAGAAGGCCGTCAAGATCCTCGGCGAAAAGGAGTTAGAGATCGAGATTCTGCGTGAACTGCTAAAAAAGCCAACCCCTGCTTATCCGAAAAAATCGAGGTAGCCGACATGTTCATTAAGCAGGGGAATACCGCAGCGTTGGTACTACGTCTCGTGGGGCTAGCAGAGTCTACGTATTACGACCGTAAGAAACGCAAGAAGCAGGATGCACAGGCCGTACCCCAGGGGCGCGGAAGACCCGTACCCGGCTATTCCCTGACCGAGTCTGGAGAGAAGATTAGCGACGAGGAAATCCAGGAATGGCTGCTGGAATTAATTGCTGGAGAGGAGCACGTGTACGGGTACAAACTGCTGGCCAAGTGCTTGTGGAACCAGCACGGGCTGAGGCTCAATCACAAGAAAAGCTACCGGCTGTGTCAGGCGCTGGATATCCTGCAGCCGCAGCGTCACAAGCGTTTTAAGCACCCTCGGAAGCTGCCGGAGAACCGGGTCATTACAGGGGCGGGCCAGCTCTGGCAGATGGACATTAAGTACGGTTACGTGGCGGGCCGCGATAGGCATTTCTTTGTCCTTAGCATTATCGATGTGTTTACCCGTGTCATCGTCGGCTACCACCGCGGATCGTCGTGTGAGGCCAAGCACGCCTGCCAGACGCTGGGACGCGCCATGGAGCAACACTGCGCCCCTGACAGCGCACGCCCGGTGATCCGCACCGACAACGGCCCACAGTTCGTCAGCCATCTGTTTGGCGACATGTGTGAAAGCTGGGAAATGACCCATGAACGCATTCCGCCTCGAACGCCGGATTTAAATGCTTTTATTGAATCGTTCCACAGTAATATCGATCGGGATTTATTCCGCAAAGAAGCCTTCGACACGTTCGAAGAGGCCTATGAAGCCGTGGACCGGTACATGGACTTCTACAACAATCGCAGAATGCATACAAGCCTTCGGAACATGCCGCCAGCTACCTTTGCGGAATGGGTCTTGACCCTAGAAGACCGCTCCCGCTTCTTCTGGCCGAGAGAAAAAGCGAAATAAAGAGCATATCTACGACAAGTACCGATTTTATACGGAGGACTCCGGGATAAGGGGGTCGCACCGATTGTATTCGGTTTTCCACATACATTTGGCCCGGTGACTTCTACTTGGATGGTAACGTAATCATAAATACAACCTTGGATCAATACCAGAAAAAGTATCTTTCAAGCGAGTTAATGAATTATCTTAGAACTCCGTATATTTGCAAGAAGTTGCAAGTCCATGATTCTATGAATTTGTGTACATAACATACAGGTAAGTATGGTGTACGACGGGAGGGTGAAGATGGCATCAACAAAGCTAGTATTTAACGAAGATGAAGTCAGGCGCCTGCAAACGAAGATCGGCCAAGTGAGTCAGGACACCAATCGGCTATATCTTCAATTGAAGGGCCAGTCCAGCGGCTGGGGCGGGATTCCGATGGGCGATCATATGATCAAGGCCCAGGTCCTGATCAATGAATTAACCGTAGAAGCGGAGAAATTAGAGGATATTATCCGGGTCGCCCTGAGAGGCGTCTCGGACTTGCAGGAAGAGAATAAGCGGCAGGCGGACAAGCTGGCGGGGCAGTTTAGTCTTTTGCTCGCAGCCTTCGGCAGCTTCGGGCTGCAATTAGCCACAGGACGGTTCTCCATCCCCGAATCCGTGCAGCGAAGTGCGACGAATCTCATCACTTCCATTGCCGCTCTTTCGGGAAAAGATGAGCTGAGCAGGGACCCCGTGGTGCAGCAGCTCAGGAATGTTATTCAAACCTCCGGCCTCTTGACCGTAGAAAGTATCGCTGCACAAAGTAAGCTGAACGATATCTTCGCGGCGCGGAATCAGATCGCCAAGGCCCAGATGGCCTTCAAAGTGTATCAGGCGTTCGGCAATCAAGCCCAGATGGAGGCTGTCCACGCGCAGGCCGAAGAAGCCCGGCAGAAGCTGGTTTCTCTAGGCGTAGCCAAGATCTACTATGAATCCGGCAAGGATCTAAGCGCCCACTACAGACAACCAGCGGTTACAGCCTGCGAGTATGATCCGTCCATTACGGCGGACAAGGTCCCCTTACTACATAACGAAGAATATCTGTTGCTGCTGCGGCTGGCGATGGAGAAGACTGCCGCCGGAGCGTATGCGCGGGGTCAGCTTGCAGCCAAGCGGCAGGAAATTCAGATCGCAGCGGCTCTTAAGCAGGTTCAGGAGCAGATCGAAGCGGAGCGGCGGTTGAACGGGCCGCCGCTTACGCTGCCGGACGGCACGCCAATTACCGCAGACAACAAGGAAAATGAGACCACCTGGGACTTTTATCAGGCGAAAGTCTATGTGCCGAATGAATATCTCACCCCCATGTACACCAGTTATCTGGGGTGGCTGGATAAGACGTACGGCCTCACGAAATGGGAGAGCAAGGTCCGTCAGTCGGGAGATGTAGTGCTGGCTTTTACCGAAGGCTTGGTGAAAGAGGTCGTCATGGGCGTGGCGGATACGGCAACCTTTGCCTTCAAGCTAGTGGTAGACCCGGTCAAAACCACCACAGAAATAAAGCAGCAAGCTCAATATCTCATGGAGCATCCGGAAGTACTGGTGGAAGCGGCAAAGATGGCGTATCATCAGTTTGACGAAGGTACACCCGAAGAGAAGGCGAAAATGCTGGGCTCGGTCGCGTCGATTCTGGTCCCCGGATTCCAGGTCACCAAAGCAGGCAAAGTGGGGAAAGTGTTGGGTGAGGTAGAAGACGCCGTCAGCCAAGCGGCGAAGGATGCCCTGCAAGGGATTAAGCAAAAGCTCCCGGATCTGGGACGGGCAGTGCAGACGCCGGAAGGGTTTATTTTCAAGATAGGAGAGATTCCCGATACTCCAGCCTTGCCGAAGACACCGGTGCAGCAGCGGTATATGGATGGGTTGGAGGATGGGGCGGGGAAGGTTAAACTGACTGAGCCTTCTTTGCCGGCAGGCGGAAAACCTAAAGGGAATTATACTAAAGGTGATTCACATGGTCTTAAGAAAGAGCACGAAACTGCAGATAACTTTGCAGAACAGGGATATGATATTGAAATTCTAGATGAAGTGAATGGTGGAAATGGATATGGAGTTAAAGAATCATCAAATCCAGATTATTTAATTGAAGGTGAAGTGTTTGATTGTTACGCACCAACAATGGATACAAATGTGGACAATATTTTAAGAAATATTAGAACAAAGACAAAATCACAGGCAGAGAGAATTGTACTTAATCTAGATGGGTTCACTTCAGAAAAAATAACTGAGATCACTGGGAAAATTATAAGGAAAGCTAATCCAAACGGAGATCTGAAAAACTTGCAAGAGTTATTAATTATTGTTGACGGGAAAATCACGCGGATATATGGGGGATAGATATGCATGAACTTTGAATTGTTTTTAGAATCTGATTTGAATGTTGAATCATTGTCAGAAGTTATTAGAGAAATAATATGTACAGATTTAAACGAAGAGGTGTCAGTTCACAATGATGAAGAAGAAATAGTTATTGGAACTGAATACTTTGCTTTAGCTCTTGAACTAGTGGATATTTCTGATATTAATTTTGTAAGAAATCATTATCAAATAGATGTGAATATTTGCATTAGAGTTCAATTATTTGGAAACACCCTTGATCAAGGATTAGAAATTTTGCTTAAGTTTATAGGGAAGATATTAAAACAGTATGTTGGGAACCTCTTGTTTCTAGAAGATGGTTCAGATCAACTTATTAGAAAACAGAATGGTCAGTTAATTATCAATAGCGATTTGAATCAATACCAGGTAAAGTATTTAACCCCGAGCCTGCTTAATTTACTTGATCATTCTTATGTCAAAGAAAAATTGACGAAATAGGTGTATCAAGTCAACTACGGTCCTTTAGCCATAGTTGGCTTTTTTTTGTCCCTCCCTATACGCAATATACCAAAAATCCTGCAACCCTGACTGAACTTTGAAGCCTTATGATGAGGGAAGTAATGAAATATAATGATGATATTAGGACAGTTGGAGGAGAAGAGGGCAGGAGATGGCCAGCACCAGGAGCTCGGCAGGGAAGTTGAAAAGTGGGTTTGCTGACTTCTATCAGATACGGTTGACGACATCATTAAAGAGAACCGTTCGTATTTCTTTGCAGAGCACCTATTCCAAAATTGAGATATACCCCCTATTCCGTTGGTCACTTGCACAATGCATTTCGTCCGTTCATCAATATTCTTTTCCTCCCCCCAGACCTTATAATGAGAGCGTGTTCAACAAGTTGTTAGGGGGATATTTGAAATGGAAGGATTAATCATTGGTTGGTATGGAGCGCTCGCAGGACTGGCAATTGCCATTATTCTGATCCTTAGAAAATTAAATCCGGTCTACGCTCTGTTCCTGGGTGCCATTGTAGGGGCGCTGATCGGCGGAGCCAATCTCGAACAGACCGTAAGTGTTCTTGTAAGCGGTACACAAAGTGTGATGGGCACAGTGCTGCGGGTGCTGGCCGCCGGTGTGCTCGCTGGTGTGATGATGGAGTCGGGTGCGGCTGAAGCCATAGCCCAGGCTATTGTCCGAAAGTTCGGCGGAAGCAAGGCCATTCTGGCCCTCGCGCTGGCAACTATGGTCATTACGGCAATGGGCGTATTCATCCCGGTAGCGGTGCTGATTGTGGCTCCGATTGCTTTAACCGTAGGCAACAAAATGGAGATCTCGAAGCTGGCGCTGCTGCTGGCCTTGTCGGGCGGGGGGAAGGCAGGTAACATTATTTCACCGAATCCGAATACGATTGCTGCTGCGCGCGGCTTTGATCTTGATCTCAGCAATGTTATGCTCGCAGGCGTAATCCCGGCAATCTGCGGATTAATTGTAACCGTTATCTTAGCCACCCTGCTGAAGAAAAAAGGCGTCATGGTTACCACGGCAGAAGCTGCGAACGGTGCGGACAACGCGAATACGGCCGCTTACCCGCCGCTTAGCAGAGCTATTGTGGCTCCGCTCGTGGCCATCGTCCTGCTCATGATTAACCCGATCGGCTCCATCTCCGGGATCGAAGCGTTGACCAAGCTTAAGGTGGATGCGCTATACATTCTGCCGCTGGCGGGGATTATCGGGATGCTGGCGATGGGGCAAGGCAACAAGGTACTGCAATATACATCCTCCGGCCTTAGCAAAATGACTGCAACCGTCCTGATCCTGATCGGAGCAGGCGGTATCGCCGGTCTGATCTCCGCTTCCGATCTGTCCGCCCAGGTGGTGCATCTGATTGAGCTGTCCGGGATTTCCGGGACGTTCCTGGCACCGATCTCCGGGATACTGATGGCTGCGGCTACCGCCTCAACATCCACGGGTGTTATTGTCGCTACCGGCTCCTTCGGACAGGCCATTCTGAATATGGGCACGGCTCCGCTGGCTGCAGCTGTAATGGTTCATACCGGAGCTACGGTGATCGACTCGCTGCCGCAGGGCACTTACTTCCATGTTACGGCGGACAGTATGAAAATGTCGATCAAGCAACGTATGGGGCTCATCCCGTATGAGGCCATAGTTGGCGGCACGATGACGATTGTGGCTACGCTGGTTTACGGATTTTTACTCTAAGATCAATATTGTAGATGAGGTGTGGAAATGAGAGAGAGAACCTTTGTACTGGCGCCGGATTCCTTCAAGGAGAGCATGACCGCGAAAGAAGTATGTACAGCGATGGAGGCCGGACTCCGCAAAATATACCCTGAAGCAACCTACATCCATGTTCCGATGGCGGACGGCGGGGAGGGGACCGTACAATCCCTTGTCGACGCATCCGGCGGAGAGATTCATTATCTGGAAGTTGCAGGACCGCTGGGACAGCCGGTGACGGCACAATTCGGCATTCTCGGCGACGGCCAGACGGCGGCAATCGAGATGGCTTCGGCCAGCGGCATTCAGCTAGTGGACAAGGCGGAGCGGAATCCGCTGATCACCACCACCTACGGCACGGGCGAGCTGATTCTGGAATGTCTGAACCGTGGTATCCGCAAAATCATCATCGGCATCGGCGGCAGCGCCACCAATGACGGTGGTGCCGGAATGGCCGAAGCGCTTGGCGCCCGATTCCTGGATGAAGCGGGGGACTTACTTCCGCGCGGCGGCGGCAGCCTGGGACGGCTGGCGAGTGTAGATGTTAGCGGGCTAGATGCGAGACTGCAGCAGGTTCAGCTCATTGTTGCCTGTGATGTGACTAATCCGCTCTGCGGGGAGCAGGGGGCTTCAGCCGTATTCGGTCCGCAAAAAGGGGCCACGCCCGACATGGTGCAGCAGCTTGACGCCAATCTGGCCCATTATGCGGCGGTGGTGAAGCAGCAGCTTCACAAGGATGTCCGCGACCTTCCCGGAGCCGGTGCAGCGGGGGGATTGGGCGCGGGTCTGATGATCTTTACGCAGGCCACGCTGCAGAAGGGAATCGAGATCGTGATTGAATACACAGGGCTTCAGCAGAAGCTGGAGCAGGCGGACTTCGTCTTCACCGGAGAAGGCGGGATTGACTTCCAGACCAAATTCGGCAAAACGCCGTACGGCGTAGCCCGCACCGCCAAAGCCAGCGGCAAAAAAGTCATCGCCCTGGCCGGTTATATCGGCGAGGGAATCGAGACGCTCTACGCCGAAGGGATCGACGCCGTCTTCGGCATCGTCCCCGGCGCTTCGAGCCTGGAGAAGCTGCTGGCTGACGGCCCCGCCAATGTCGAGCGGACCTGCGAGAATATCGCCAGGCTGCTGAAGCTTAGCGGGCAGTAAGATTAGTTAAGTGAATGGAGCAGCGGAGTTTAATGTAGCGGAACCTAGTGAATAGCAGAGGTAAGTGAATATTGGAATGTAGCTAATAGTTGCGTTGCATAGATTTGCCCCGGTGGATATGATCCTCCGGGGCAATTGCTTTTATTGACGGGGTACCGCAACCTTACTCCCATGTAAGAAGTGGAAAAAGGCCATTTAATTTCTCTGAAATCTTATACTTGAGGATTTTAGATGGAAAAAGTACAACTGCTTAGCCGGAAACCAGCTTTTGGCGGGAGCTGGGCTGAATTAAATGCCCTTTTTCCAATTAAATTCCTTAGTGTACAAATCAGCCGGAAATTAGATGTACTTAATCCACCTATGATCGTGCTGAAATTTCAACTATATGAGATGTGGCCGGAAGTCCAAATGTTCACCGCAGCGACGACCAGGCTTTGGGTTCTAATCGCAAGTGCTTCTTTTATAGTATCTATTTATACAGCGCCAGCAGCTCATGCGTAAGCTCGAAGAGCTGCAGCAGGTTCCTCGGGTCCTTGCCGGTGATGCTCTCGATCCGCTTTAGGCGGTATTGCAGCGTATTGCGGTGGATGTTCAACTGCTCAGCCGTCTGCGAGACGCTGCAATTGTGATTGATGAAGCTGCGGAGCGTCTCCAGCAGATCGGCGGTATCCTCCAGCTTGATCACCGTGCCGGGCTTGTCTGACAGCTTCGCCTGACTGAGCTTCACCAGGAATTCCGCATCCTCGTAGCGGATCGATTGCGCAGCAGGGCGGAGCGCCAGAAGAACGCCGAGAGCAGCTTTGGCTTGGCGGTAGCCCTCCGCGATGCTGGTCTCCAGCCGGCTTGAGGCCAGCAGGAGCTGCGGCTGATTATGCATCAGCTCCCCGATCAGTCGGCTGCAGTCCGGCCGGTTCTGGACTAGGATTACCCATGTATCCCCGTCGAGCTGGAAGGACGGGTGAAGGAACAGAAGCTTCGCCTCATCCAGCTCCGGCTGCACATGCTTGAGATAGAGCACGGTGGTCTTCAGCAGAAGATCGATCTGATAGGCTGCGGCTTCTTTTCGCAGTTTCTGGGAATATGCTCCCTGATGGTCAAGGAGCATCTCCAGCAGAGCCTTCTTGCGACTGGCTTCGCTGGCCAGATGCTCGAGCGTGTTTCTTTGTTCAATGAGCAGCGATACCGTGGTTCTTACGATATTGCAGAAGGGCCGGACCTCTTCCGGGCTGCCGGAGATTCCGATTACACCTACGCGGGTATTGCCGATGACAATCGGTTCGTTGGTGCCCTTTTTCTCATATCGCCCGTCCTCCATGACTTCGACCCTCTGCCCGGTGGACAGCGCCTCGACAGCCCCCTGATGAACGGTGCCGACCCTTGCCTTATGTCCGCTGCCGATGATGATCCCCTCATGATTCATGATGTTGATGTTATAAGGGATGTCCATCATCATCTTGTCTACAATCTCCTGCGCCTGTTTCTCCGATAGCTGAAACAACCGGAACGCCCTCCTCGTCTTGAGCGGGTAACCGCCAATATTGCCTTTACTTCACTCATTGTGCATCTGAACAAAATTATAGACCAACCTTCACCGCGAAGAAAGGAGGAACCTCACTAAGAGCCTTGCAAGGAGCCTCATAGGCACCTTACAAGGAACCGTGCACAAGAAGCAGCCGCACTAGGAAAAGCACAAAGCACCGCCCAGTACCAAAAAAAGCCAGCCCCAATACGGGCTGACCTTAATAGAAGGGGTGATTGTGAAAAATAAGAATGGATGAGTATGAGCTATAAATTTCGCTTACCCTTGGGCAATACCCGCCCGGCTGAAAATCAGCTTCAGCTTCTCTTCATGCTCCGCACTCCATATACCAGGCGAAGCCAGACTGAAGGTGGATACCGGTACGCCGGACAAGCGGACGGCTTCCTTGATCGAAGCGATGAACGGGTCATCGATGGCATACAGCGCCGGAATCTCAATCAGCCGCTGCTGGAAGGACAGCACTCCGGCTAAGTCCCCCTGCTTGAAGCTGTCATACACGCCGAGCATCAGCTCTGGAGCGAAGTTCGCACTGGCAGCGATCGCCCCGTCTCCTCCGGCAGCCAGCGTGGGCAGCAAATATTCGTCGAAGCCGCAAAAGACGGAGAAGTCCGGACTAACCGCCTTAACCTGCATGATCATCTGGCGGATATGGCTAAGCTGATCCACGGTATCCTTAATGCCGAGTACATTCGGATAATGTGCGGCCAGACGGGCCACGAAGGCCGGAGTCAGATCCTGGCCGGTCATGGCTGGGAAGTTGTACAGCATGAGCGGTACATCGACCGCTTCCAGCACAGCGGCATAATGGGCGAACAGGGCGTCCCCGCTCAGCTTGTAGTAATACGGATTCATAATGACGATGCCGGTAGCTCCATGCTCAGCGGCATGCCGGGAGAGCCGGAGGGTCTCAGCAACGGTATTGCTGCCGGTGCCGATCCAGGCCGGAAGACGGCCATTCGTATACTCCAGGCATAGCTCTGCGATCTCC